>JAZKJL010000001.1:0-154428 GCA_040384325.1 Gemmatimonadota bacterium
AACACTGTGACGCCGCGACCGGTCGGGGGAAGGCCTTTCTCATTTTAACTTTGCGCCTTTGTGTCAGGCAGTTGCCTTTGCTGTTTCGGTTGCTGTTGCCGTTGCCCTGAAGAGCAACACCGACGTCAGGACCGCTGCGCGCCGATCGCGTCGCCGACGGCGTTGCAGGCGAGCACGGTGAGGAAGATCATGGCGCCGGGGAAGATGGCCAGCCACGGTTCGCTGGTCATGGTGGTCTGCGCCTGATAGAGCATGTTGCCCCAGCTCGCGGTGGGGGGTTGCACGCCGACACCGAAGAAACTGAGCGCGCTCTCGAGCAAAATGCCGCGGCCCACCGCGAGGGTGGTGGCGACGGCGGCGGCGGGGAGCACGCCCGGGAGCACGTGGCGCAGCACCACCCGTGCCGGTGAGGCGCCGATCGCACGGGCGGCGGAGACGAAGTCGCGTGCGGCCAGCGACAGCACTTCGGCACGCACCACGCGCGCCGTCTCCATCCAGCCGGCGAGGCCCACCAGCAGCACCAGCATCGGCACACCCGGTTGCAGAACGGCGGCCGCGATCATCAGCAGCGGCAGGCGCGGGATGGCCAGCATCGCGTCGGTGATGCGCATCAGCACGTCGTCGGCCAGGCGACCCGCATACCCGGCGATCGATCCCACCGCGGCGCCGATCGCCGCACTCACCAGCGCCGAGACGAGGCCGATGGCCAGCGACACGCGTGCGCCGTACAGGACGCGTGTCAGCACGTCGCGGCCCAGTTCATCGGTGCCGAACCAGTGTGAGGCCGACGGTGCCGCGCGGCGGTTGGCCAGGTCCAGCGCATCCATCGCATAGGGCGCCAGCAGCGGCGCCAGCGCGGCGCCCAGCAGCAGCGTGCCGAGGAGTGCCGCGGCCACCATCGGGGCGCGGTTGCGCTGGATGCGCGTGGTGGCCGTGATCGGGGCGGCTGAGGCCAGCGTGGCGCTCATGCCGCGTCCCGGGTGCGGGGATCGAGCGCGTGCACCGCCAGGTCGGCCACCAGGTTGAGCACCATCACGGCCACCGATCCGCACATCAGGAATGCCATCAGCACCGCGTAATCGCGCTTGCCGAGCGCCTCGGTGAACAGGCTGCCGATGCCCGGCCAGGCGAAGATGCTTTCCGTCACCACCGCGCCCGACGCCATCATCGACACGTCCAGCAGCACCACCGTGACGAAGGTGGGCAGGGCATTGGGCAGCGCGTGGTGCAGCAGCAAGCGGCGTTCGGCCAGCCCGCGTGAACGTGCCGCGCGCATGAACGGCCGCGCGATCGTGTCGCGCATCGCTCGGCGCAGGTAGCGCGACCACGCCGCCGAGAGTGCGGCTGCGAGGACCATCGCCGGCAGGATGAGGTGGGCGATGCGATCGCCGAGGCCACCGCCGTCGAAACTGGCGCGGCCCGACGATGGCAGCCAGCCCAGCGCGCCGGCGAACACCAGCTGCAGCAGGAGCCCGAACCAGAACACCGGCAGCGAGATGCCGGCCACCGCGAACACCGAACTCACGCGATCGAAGCGGCGGTTGATCGCGGCGAGGATGCCGACCGGCACCGCCGCCAGCAGCGCCATCAGGCAGGCCACGCCGATCAGTTCCAGCGTGGCGGGGATGCGTTCCACCAGTCGGTCCAGCACCGGGCGGCCGTCGGCGTAGCTGAAGCCCCAGTCGCCCTGCACGAAGGCGCGCAGCCACGACAGGTACTGGATGCCCAGCGGTCGGTCGAGCCCCATCGCCTTCTTCAGGCGCTCGATGTCCTCGGGGCGCACGTTCGGGTTCTCGAGGTAAGTCGAGAGCGGGCCACCCGGCGCGGCGTGCAGCAGCGCGAAGATCAGCAGCGAGATCACCAGCAGCAGCGGGACGCTCTGCGCCACGCGTCGGATGATGAAGCGGATCACTCGTGCCGCACCATCACGCGCGCGGCGAGGTGTGGCTCACTTCGCCGTCAGCTGCCACTGCCACACGTTCCAGAACGGCCCGGCGTTGGTCGGGTTGCCGGTGAAGCCAGTCAGGTTGGCCGGCACCGCGTCCACCTTCGACGTGTTGTAGAGCGGCAGCTCCGGCACCAGCTGCGACAGCCGCTGCTGTGCCGCCTTCAGCAGCGTGATGCGCTGCGCCTCGTCGGCGGTGCGATCGCTCCGGTAGAGCATCGCGGTCAGCGAGTCGTCACGGAAGTAGTTGATGTTGCGCCCCGCCGGCGGCATGCGATCGGCGGCGAAGAAGAGCGTGATCTCGGGATCGGCGCCCTGCTGCCACCAGTGCAGCATGGCGTCGAAGTCACCCTTGAACCAGATGCTGCTGATCGACGTGCCATCGATCAGGCGCACGCTGGCGGCGATGCCGACGTCGCGGAACTGCTTTTGCAGCGCCTGCGCGACGTTCTCGCGGATCGCGAACCCCGATTGCGTGATCAGCGTGAACGACAACGCCTTCCCACCCTTCGCGCGGATGCCATCCGCGCCCACCAGCCAGCCCGCCGAGTCGAGCAGTGCGCGCGCGCGGGCCGGATCGTAGGCGTAGCTGGTCACGTTCTTCTCGTACGCCGGTGACAGCGGCTGGATGGGGCCATCCACCACTGTCACCAGGCTGTCCAGCAAGGTGTTCACGATCAGGCCACGGTCGATGGCATGGGCCATCGCGCGTCGCACCACCACGTCGGCGAACGGTGCGAAGTGCTTCTGGTTGAGCGTCACGTGTTCATAGCCGTTGCCCACCACGGTGTTCAGGCGGATGGCCGCATTGCCGCGCAGCTCGCGCACCTTGTCCCACGGCACCAGCGCCACCATCTGCACCTCGCCCGACTTCAGCTGGTTGATGCGCGTGGTGGTGTTGGGCAGGAAGCGGAACAGCATCCGCTTGATCTTCGGGAACTCCGCGCCGCGCCAGTAGTTCGGCACGCCCTCGAGCAGGATGTACTCTCCCGTCTTCCACTCCACCACACGATACGGACCGGTGCCGAGCGGCTTGCGGTTGTAGTCGGTGGCGGCATCGATGCTCTTGCCGTCGAGGATGTGCTTCGGCAGCGTGCCGCGCACGAACTGCAGGCGGTACGGCGCGTACACCTCGCGATAGTGCACCACCGCCGTCAGCGAATCGGGTGTGTCCACGGAGCTGATGCGATCGAAGCCATCCACGCTCTCCGGCTTCCAGTCGCCCTTGTTGATCGCATCGACGGTGAACTTCACGTCGGCCGACGTGTGCGGCACGCCGTCATGCCACTTCACGCCCGGCCGCAGCTTCCAGGTCACGTCCATGCCGCCATCGGGGCGCAGGGTGACGCCGCCGTTCGCGGTGGTCGGCACCTCCAGCGCCAGCACCGGGACGACGTTCATCTTCTCGTCGTTCGTCACCAGCCCTTCCACCACGCACGACTCGATGTCCTCGAGGATGTGCGTGGCGTACCGGTTCATGGTATCGGGCTCGCGATCATAGCCGATCGTGAGCAGGTCGGTGGCGCCGCCGGCGGGTTTCGCGGTGTCCGTGCCACCGCACGCGGCCAGCAGGAAGGCAGAGAGGAGCAGGACCCGCGTCACGCCATCGACTCCGTCATCAGGGTGGCAGCCAGCCGCACCGGGATCGCGCCGCGGCTCAGCAACTCGTCGTGGAAGGTGCGCAGCGAGAACGCGGCCCCCCGCACCGACTTCACCTGCTCGCGGAGCGTTAGGATCGTCGTCGTGCCCAGCCAGTACATGATCGCGGTGCAGGGAAACATGGAGTTCTTGGTGGCCTCCGCCGTCGCCACCTCCGCCGGCATGCCCACCGTGTCCTGATAGTACTGGACTGCCTCGGCAAACGTGCAGAGACCCAGATGGAGGCGGATGTCGGTGATGGCACGCGCCAGCATGCGCACCCGGGTGTGCTGCTCCGACAGCCGCTCCAGCGGCGTGCACATGCCCAGTTCCTCCATCAGCTGCGTGGCGTAACACGCCCACCCCTCGGCCATCGACCCACCGAGGAACATCGCGATGCGGCTGGCGCAGTCGGTGGCCGCGATGCGCCCGATGCGGGAGCGGGCGCGATGCCGCGCATGCCAGTTCTGCACGTGATGACCGACCGCGCCGTGGTGCACGACGTGATTGAGCGTGATGGTGCTGTTGTTCCAGGCCCGCAGCCGTTGCTCCACGTCGGTGGCCGGCATCGAGGCGTCGATCGGCGTCACCACGTACTCGTACGTCGTGTACGGATCGAACGGCGCCGGCGAGCGATAGAAGAGCCAGTACAGGCTCGGCGCGAACTCCCGTGCCCAGGCGGGGATCGGCACGTAGCGGATCGGCCACGGTTCCCAGGTCACGGCGTCGTGCGCGGTCGCGATGCGATGGCAGTCGTCCCAGCGCCGCTGGAAGGTGGCGTAGTAATCGTCCACCGTCGGATGGTCGGCGGCCATCTCGGCCTGGATCGTCGGCCAGCTGCCGCCATGGACCGCGACCATCGCGGCCAGCTTCTCCTGCTCCACCGGCAACTCGGCCAGCGCCCGCGCCAGCAGCACCTGCGGCGACTCGGTGCAGAAGTGGCCGCGCTCGAGCAGTCGCGTGAAGGTGGCCTCGCCGACGGCATACGATGCGTCGGCGTCGGCAGGCAACGTGTCCAGCCACGCCGCCACGTCGGCGAAGGCGGTGCGCGCGATGTCGGCCGCCTGCATCACCGCAGCCGCTGCATCGCTATCGGTGGCGATGCCGTGCGACGCGAGCCAGCCGCGCAGGCCACGATCGAACAGGCCATCAGCGGCTGCACACTCACGCACCGCGCGCGCGATCCATGGCACCGGCACATTGCCGATCGTGGACTGCAGCGGAGCCATGAAAGCTGGGATCGCCCGCAGGCGCGCGGCGATCGCCGGTAACCGTTCCGCCGCCGGCGCGAAATCGCGGATCATCAGCGACACCACGCTGAAGATCGCCTCGCCCGTCCACAGCGCCGGGTTGCGCGCGTGAAAGAAGCCGCTCTCGTACTCGGCGATACGGACGTCGAGGTTGGCGCGGGCCAGCTCGCCGTCCAGCAGCAACGGCTGATCACGCAGGCGTGCCGTCGTTGCGCCGGCCGTGTCGTCGAGTGCGATACGGATCCGCCGCATCTCGGCTGCATCGTCGGCCAGTCCAGCGGTGGACCAATCCGGCAGCCGGTCGTCCAGCACGTGCAGCCCGGTGAACGTCGCATTCACCGGGTGCCGCCAGTAGTACTGTGCGAAGTACCGCTCCAGCGCGTTGCTCAGGCGGACGCTCCCGGCTCCAGCGGAATCGCCACCCAGCGTCGTTCGCGGAACGACCGCTCGACGGCGTTGATCAGTTCCTGCACGTGGGCGCCATCCTCGAAGCTGCCCTCGTTCTCCGGTCCGTCACTGAGGATCTCGGAGATGAACGAGCTCACCAGGTTGGCGTAGAACAGCGAGCGCCACGACTCCTCGCGATTGCCGCCGGGCGGGTAGAAACGCTCCGGGATGTCGAGCTCGCGGAACTCCACCTGGTCGCCGGTCGCCGCCTTCAGCACCTCGCAGATGCCGTTCTCTTCCACCAGTCGGCAGATCAGGGCGCCCTTGCTGCCGTACACCCGTGCCTCGATGCCCGGGTAGTTGCCCACGGTCACGAAGCTGGTCTGGATCGAGCCGATGGCGCCATTCGCGAACTCGCCGATGAAGATGTCGCCGTCGTCGATGTTCATGCGCATCATGGTGCCCGTCTGCCGCACCATGCGCTCGGGGATGAAGTTCTTCATCGTGCCCACCACCTGCTCGAACCGGCTGCCCATGAACAGGTGGCCGATGTCCATGATCGGGGCGCCGTAGCCTTCCAGCGACGACACCTGGATGATCGACTGGTCGGCGTCCACGTCCACCTGGCGCAGCGGGTTCTGCGGGTCGAGCCACTGCGAGTTCTGTTCGAAGCCGTTGAAGATGAACGGCGTGCCGACGAAGCCGTCGTCGATCAGCTCCTTCATGTAGCGCATCGCCGGGCTGTAGCGGAAGGTGAAGCCGAGCTTCGTCTTCAGCCCCTTCGACTTGGCGAAGGCGGCGGCACGCAGCGTCTCCTTGTAGTCGTACGCCACCGGCTTCTCGCACAGCACATGCTTGCCGGCGGTGAGCGCGGCCATGCTGAGCTCGAAGTGCGTCGCACTCGGTGTGCAGACGTCGACCAGGTGGATGTCCTCACGCGCGATCAGCTCCTCGTGCGATCCGTAGACGCTGGGGATGCCGAATTCGTCGGCGAACTCCTGCGCCCGCTCGATCATCGGGTCGGCGATGGCCACCAGTTCACACCGCGTGTCGCGCTTGTAGCCGGGAATGTGCGCGAACTTGGCCCACGCACCCGCGCCCAGCACGCCGACACGCACCTTGCCATGCACCGGCGTCACTGGATCACCGCCGCGGTGTCGTTGGGCAGGAACAGCTGACGATGAGCCCAGATGGGCGCGATGCCGTGAGTCATGAGGGCTTCGTGGAAGGAACGGAGGTTGAACGTCGAGCCGAGGCTGGCCGCGACGTCGCGTCGCAGCGTCAGGATGCCGCGCTTGCCGAGAAAGTAGCCGCCGTACGTGGGGTCGTAGGTGGACCGCTCGGCTTCACGCTTCGCCGCCGAGGTGGGCACGTAGGCCCGGTCCTCGAAGCAGCGCTGCGCGTCGGCCAGGGTCCAGTCGCCACTGTGCACACGAATGCCGGACAGCAGGCGGCAGACACGCGTCAGTGCATCGCTCAGCTGCGCCATCTCGATGCGCGGGTCACCGTCGCCGAACTTCTCCTCCACCATCAGCTGTTCGCTGTAGTGCGCCCAGCCATCCTGTCCCGACGAGGGTTGCGGGAACGGATTCAGCCCGATCCAGATTCGGCGCACTTTCCCGGGCGTCTTGCGCATGTAGGTGGAGTGCAGCCAGTGCCCCGGCATCGCCTCGTGCACCGAGGTGTTGATCAGCGAGGCGTAGTTGTACCGCTCCAGCCACGCCTCCTGCTCGGCCACCGGCATCTCGGCCCGCGCATCGGTGATGTAGTAGAAGCTCTTCACCGGCGGGTTCTCCAGTGGCGGCGAGGCGTGCATGGACGCGAAGCCGAGGTCGAACGGCTGCGCGGCGGCCACCACCACCCGCTCGCCCTCCGGCACCACCGCCAGTCCTTTCGCGATCACGAACGCCGTCAACGAGTCCACCAGCTTCTGCGTGGCGGCCACCACCTCACCGCGCTTCGGGTGGTCGCGACGCACCTCGCGCCAGACCTCCTGTGCGTCACGCCCCGGTGCCAGCCGTGCCGCGGCGGCGGTGAACTGCTGCTGGTAGATGGCCAGCTCGCGTTCGCCGATCGCGACCAGGTCCTTGAGCGGCACATCGATCAGTTCCTCGCCGCGGTAGCGTCGCGCCACGGCCTCGGCGCCGATGCGGTAGTCGCCGGTCGACTTCGGGATCAGCTCCTGCTCCAGATAGTCGGCGTAGGCCGTGATCAGCGGCTGCGCGGTGGCGGCGGCGGTGGTCAGCGAATCCATCAGCGGGGTGCCTTTCTGCGCCGCGAACGCGAGCGGCAGGTCCGCACCCAGCATCGCTGCCGCACCGCGCATCATGCCTACGCCACGCTCGGCGAAGATGCGCGGCGGGTTGGTGATGTTGGTGCGGGCGGCGTCCAGCAGTGCCGGCACGGCGGCGAGCTTGCTGATCACGCGCCGCATCCGCACCTCGGGCGGCGCGTTCTCCATCGTCATCAGGTTGTGCACGCCGTCGGACAGCGCCGAGGCGTAGAGCATCGGATTCCGCTTCCAGTTCTGCAGCGTCTCCTGCTCCAGCAGCCAGCCGTCGATGATGCCGTCGAGGATCTTCTGGTCCACCCGTTCGTCGGCGGTCAGCTGGTCGGCCGGGAAGGCGCGCAGCGTTTCGCGATCCTGCTTCAGCGTGGCGATCTCGCGGGCGATGGCCTCGGCGGAGAAGTCGTCCAGCCGGTCGTCGTGCTGGTGCAGCCCGTTGCCGCCGGCGATCGACGGGTGCCGACTCGCGAAGTCATCGAGGTAGCGGTCCACGAACTCGGCGAAGGCCGCCGGTGGCTTCGACTCGGGGGCGGGCGTGCAGGCGGCCGGCGCGAGGCAGAGGGCCAGCACCGCGAGGGGGACGAGGCGGGAGTGCATGGGGCGCAAGGTGCGGGCGGGGTGGGGCAGCGGCAACTGCCAGCGCGGTGCGCGCGCTGGCTCGCTCGAATACGCGAGGTCAGGACAGGTCGTTGTCGAACGATGGGATATTGAGGCGCGCCACCACGCGCACCGCGCGTCAGGGGCGTTGGTACAGCCACCACTGACCCTCGTGTGCCACGAGGGTGAATGGATGCGCACGCAGTGTTGGCGGTTCCGCCGTGGCACTGCGCGCCAGCATGTACCTGAAACGAGTCAACTGTGGGATGCCGTCCAAGTCCGGGCGCGACTCGAACTCGTACGGTGCGCCGGCGTCGCCGGGCGCCCGGAAGCGCATGATCATGGGCAGATATGCGGCGAAGCTGGGTTCGACCAGCCCACCCCGCTCGGCCTGATACCAGACGGGGAAGTGCAGGTAGGCCCGCGAGTTTCCGAGCGACGCGCTGCTCCGCTCCTGCACCACGGACAGCACGCGCTGGCCAGGCGACATGTGTTGCAGGATCTGGCCGAAATCGGCTTGCTCACCTGCGAAGCGCATCATGCGGACCACGCAAATGAGAAGGAACGTGCTCGCAAAGATCGGCAGCGTGCTCCGCCGCATGCGCGACGTGTACGAGTGCGTGGAACGCGTCGCCAGGGCCCAAGCCAGCGTCGGCCCGAGCAGCGAAAAGAACCTGTTGTACGTCATCGCATTGCCGTAGAGCAGGTTGGGACCCGCCAGCAGGATCAGGATCGTGACGAGGAGCGGCGCGCGACTGACGTTGTCCCTCGTCAGTCGCGCGCCGTTCGCGATCAGCACGCCGATCAGCGTGAGTCCCAGGAGCAGCGCCACCCAGCGATCACTGATCCCGAACCACTGTGGAAAGAAGGTCAGGTATCTGGTATCCCAGTTCCACGTGGTGGCGGACTGCGTCTGCGCGACGCCGCGTGTGCTCGCCAGCCACAGGATGGCGATAGGCAAGGGGGTGAGCAGTGGCAACGTCCGGCGGGCGTGGCGCAGCAGTTCCGGCACCGTGGTCGCGGTCGTGAGAAGCATGGCCGCGCACACCGTCATGACCCAGGCCGTCACCAGTGCGTGCGCGAAGAAGAGGCCCGCGAGTGCCAGGCCCACCGCCGCGCCGCGCCATCGTTGCGGCGTGCGCAGGTGCCGCACCCAGAGTTCGACGAGGCCGATGCCGAATGGCAGTGCGAAGAGGAATGTGAGGAAGCCCCACTGGAACGTCACGCCGAACAGCCCCGGGATCATGATCCAATCCCACGCGTCACCTGAGCCGAGCAGCGTCCGGACTCGCGACGCCGCATAGACCGTCCCGAAGGCGCCAAGCGTCCAGAGCAGCTTCACCGCCACTACGCCTGGCATGACGCCCGTGAGCAGCGCTCCCACCAGGTAGGCCGGGAGGTAGGGGGTGAAAAGGTTGAGCGACAGGATCTCACGGAAGGCAAAGTCCCTTCCGAGCAAGTAGTCGTGCAGCAGCCGGATTTGCGCGGCGTGCTGCGACAGGTCGATCTGTGGCGGGAAGTGCGGGAGCCAGTGCATGAGCGATGCCGCGCAGGCGGTCACCCAGAAAAGCGCCCGGCCCCGACGCAGCCTGCCGCTTGGCGGCGCTGCTCGAAGGGCGCGAGGCGATGGTGCTGCTACGAAAGACGAGGACAATCAGTCACCCGGGCGTCTGCTGTCCGTTGGCGCGCCAGCGCATGCATGCCGCCCGACGGTCGCCACACGACACGTCGGCTTGAGTTCTCTGTGCCGGATGGTGCACACGCTTGCGGTGAGCGATGCTGGCCTTCTGAGCACGCAGCTTTGGCACGGCGAACAACCACCACTGCCCCTCATGAGCCAGCAGGTGGAGCGGTCGCGCCCCAAGGAGTGGCTGCTGATTCGGCGCGGCGCGAATGAGCACGTATTCGAAGCGGGTGAGGTCCCTGATTCTGTCGATATCCGGCCGTGCCTCGAACTGAAATGGAACACCGGCGTCTGTGGCTGCCCGAAAACGGACGATCATTGGCAAGTATGCTGCGAAGTTCGGTTCGACGAGCCCGCCGCGCTCCGCCTGATACCACACAGGAAAGTTGAGATACTCCAGCGATCGCCCGAGTGCCTGACTGTTCGATTCCTGCACCACAGAGAGCGTGCGACGTCCAGGCGCCATTGCGCGCAGCACGAGGCGGAAGTCAGACTGCTCCCTCGCGAAGCGCACCATGTGCACGCTGGCCAGCAGCACCGACGCAACACCGATGGCGGGCAACGCATATCGCCGCGCGCGCGATCGTGCATCCTGAGGCGCCTTGGTCGCGAGCGCACAGACCAGTGCTGAACCGAGCAACGAGAAGAATCGATTGTACGTGAACGCATTCCCAAAAATCACATTCGGTCCCAGCAGCAGGACCAACAGCGTAACTGCGAGCGGAGCGAGTCTGACTGGGTCACGAGCGAGCCGGGCGCCCGCCATGCCGGCTGCGCCAAGTATCGCGACGCCCGCCAGGATGGCCAGTCCGAGGTCGTCGATGCCAAGCCACTGCGCGAAGAAATTCGAGTATCGAAAGTCCCAGTCCCACGTCGTCGCCGAGTGAGTCTGTGCCGCGTCCCGACTGATCGAGAGCCATCCCAGCGCCGCTGGCAGCGGCGAAAGAAGCGGCAGGAAGCGATCCCAGGAGTTGCGCAACTCAGCCAGCGACCGCAAGGAGCAGAGCAGCATCAGTCCGCAGACGCACATCACCCAAACGGTGACCAATGCATGGGCGAAGAATAACGCCGCCAGAGCCAACGCGATGACAGTGCCGGACCGGTGCCTCGGGCCGCGCAGATGTCGAACCCACAGTTCCACTATGAACAGTCCGATCGGCAGTGCAAGAACGAATGTCAGAAATCCCCACTTGAATGTCATCCCAAAGAGACCGGGTACCATGATCCAGTCCCAGTCATGGTTCGCGCTGAAAGCTCGTCGCAGTCGAACCGTGGTATATACGGTGCCAAAGGCGCCCAGCGTCCAGAGCAATTTGACCGTCACGACCACAGGCATTACGCTGGTGAGGACGGCGCCGGTAATGTAGGCTGGGAGATACGGCGTGAAATAATTGAGCGTCATGATATCGCGCGACGCGAAGTTGATCCCGGTGTGGAAAGCATGCAGCATTCGGATCTGAGCAGCATGTTGCGCCAGGTCGATTTGCGGCGGGAAGTGCGGGATCCAGTGGATGACGGAGGCGATCAGCGCGGTCAGCCAGAACAGCCATCGTGACGGAACTGGAGCTTGGTTGGCTTCGGTATCGGGAGCTGAAGGCATGAGCGGAATGCGCACTCCGTATGGTGAAAGGAAACGCAACCACACGGGCAACCGGCAACGTGGTGCCGAACATCCCGGGCCACGACGGATCCCATATCGAATCCTGTACAGGCCGCATATATATGGCAATCGGAGCAGGAAGTGTCGTCTTTCACATGATCCAGAGCCAGCACCCATGGACTACCACTCGGATCCGCGAACTGTGGATCGACCGGACATTCTTGCTCGGGACGAGTTGCCCGGTCAGCCGGTTATTTCGGTAGTCATTCCCGTCTATCGCGGAGCCGCGTGCCTGCACGAATTGTATCGACGACTCGTCTCGGCGATTGAATCGAGTGTAGCCGACTTCGAAATCGTGTTGGTCGAGGACTGTGGACCGGATGACTCCTGGGCCGGGATTCGACAGCTGGCGGCGAGCGATCCGCGCGTACGAGGCCTTCAGTTTTCGCGCAATTTTGGGCAGCATCGTGCGATCACCGCAGGGATTGATGCCGCGCGTGGCGACTGGATCGTCGTCATGGACTGTGACCTGCAGGACAGGCCGGAGGAGATCCCGCGGCTCTACGAGGCGGCTGTCACCCGTGGCTCGGACATCGTGCTGGCGCGGCGCCAGCGCCGGCGAGACGGGCTGGTCAAGCGCGCGACGTCGGCGGCCTTTTATTCCGTCTTTCGCTATCTCACCGAGCTCGAGTATGACGGTTCTGTCGGCAACTTCCGCATCATCTCGCGGCAAGTGGCCGATTCGTTCCGGGGGATGACCGAACAGATGCGATTCTTCGGCGGCATCGTCACCTGGCTCGGATATCGTGTCAGCAGCATCGATGTGCCCCATGACGAACGCTTCGCCGGCGAGACGTCGTACACCTGGCGGAAGCTGATCGAGCTGGCGGTTCAGACCATCGTCGCCCATTCCGACAAGCCACTTCGACTTGCGATCCGCTTCGGCTTTCTCCTCGCCTTCGGCGCCATGGTGGGTGGTGCCTGGGTGATCATCACGGCGCTCCGGGGTGGCGTGCAGGTCAGCGGCTGGGCGAGCCTGATGGTCTCGGTCTATTTCCTCAGTGGCGTGATCCTCGCGTTCATGGGGATCCTCGGACTGTACCTCGGTCGCGTGTTCGACGAGGTGAAGGGACGGCCGCTGTATGTCGTCCGCGAGAAGACGTTTCGTGAGTGAGCCGCGCGTCGTTCCGCGAGTTGCAGAGAGCGCGCTCTTCGGACATGTCATCGCATCGACGGACGTCGTGACAGCAGAAAGCATTGCAGACGTGCTGGCAGTCGCGCACGACACCGCAGTGGACCTGCTCGTTGTGCGGGTACCAGTCGGTGCCGCCGCGGCCATTCATCAGATCGAGCGCGCAGGCGGACTCCTCTGCGACACATTGCAGACCTTCCAACGCGAGCCGCGCCTATCGGCACCATCGCTCCCGCCACTGCCTGAAGATGTGCGGCTCGCGACGCCTTCGGACGCTGCAGCGCTGCACGCACTTTCGTTGGCTGCGTTCGCGAGTTTTCGTGGACACTGGCATGCAGACCATCGATTGCTGCCTTCCGCGTCCACCTGTCTCTACGCCCAGTGGTCGGCGGACCTTGCTCGCGCGGTGACAGAAGCAACGCCTGTCGTTGTGAGCGTCGATCCAGCGGGATCAATCACCGCGTTTCTCGCGCTGGCGCAGCGCGATCCTCAGACGTGTTTCGTTCCGCTGGCTGCCGTGGGCGTGCCGAGTCGAGGCAGACGTCTGCTCGGCGCGCTCCTCCAGCAGGCGTTGGGATTCACCGCGTGCCTGGGTGCCGACACGCTCCAGTACGAGACGCAGATTGACAATCTTCCCGCGATCCGTGCCGTGACACGCGAGGGATTCGTGCCGCACTCCTTACGACACACTTTCCATCTCTGGCTGAGTGCGCAGTGATTCCTTTCAACAAGCCAGCTCTCGTCGGGCCCGAGCTTGACTACATCCGGCAGGCGCTGGAGGCGGGACATCTGTCTGGGAACGGTGGATTCACGCGCCGCTGCCACGAACTGCTGGCGACGCTGACCGGCAGTCGCAGGGTGCTCCTGACGCACTCATGCACCGGAGCGCTCGAGATGGCAGCGATCCTCGCCAAGGTCGGTCCGGGCGATGAGGTCATCATGCCGTCGTTCACCTTCGTCTCGACCGCCAACGCGTTCGTCCTGCGCGGTGCAACACCCGTGTTCGTCGATGTGCGCGCGGATTCCTACAATCTCGATGATCGCCTCATCGAGCAAGCCATCACGCCGCGCACACGCGCGATCGTCCCGGTGCACTACGCTGGTGTGGCGTGTGAAATGACCGAGATCGGGCGCATTGCCAGCCGTCACGGGCTTCTGGTGGTCGAGGATGCCGCGCAGGGTCTCGGCTCCACCTACCACGGACGTGCACTGGGTTCGTTCGGCGACATGGCGGCCTTGAGCTTTCACGAGACCAAGAACATCATCGCTGGCGAAGGTGGCGCGCTGCTCCTCAACGATCCCGCCCTCGAGTACCGTGCGGAGGTCATCTGGGAGAAGGGCACCGATCGCGCCGCGTTCTTTCGCGGCGACGTCGACAAGTACACATGGGTGGACATCGGCTCGTCCTTTCTGCCGAGCGAGGTGGTGGCCGCGTTCCTGTGCGCGCAGCTCGAGTCGGCGCATGCCGTGACCGCACGTCGCCGAGCCATGTGGCAACGGTATCACGACGCCTTCGCCAGCCTCGAGGCGGCGGGAAAGCTGCGCCGCCCGTTCGTGCCCGCGCACTGCGGACACAATGGGCACATGTACTACGTGCTGCTCGAGGACCTGAGGGCGCGGACGGCATTCCTCGCATCGCTGCGACAGGCTGGAGTCGGGGCCGTGTTCCACTATGTGCCACTGCATTCCGCACCGGCCGGGCAACGGTACGGTCGTCACGATGGAGCGTTGCCGATCACGGACTCGGTGAGCGAATGCCTCGTACGTCTTCCACTTTGGCCCGGAATGGAACCGGTGCAGCAGCAGGTCATCGAGGCGGTTGCCGCCGCGCTCTGACGTATGCGTCGCGCCGCCCTGAAGCGCCCCCGACGATAGACTTGGCTTCGCGGTGGCGAGCAATGTGGTCTCCTCCTGCGTTTCTGACAGCGTCCCCCTTCCACTCACGCATCAATGCCCCCCACCGCCCTCGGTGAATTCCTCGGCACCGCGGTCCTCATCCTCCTCGGCAACGGGGTCGTCGCCGGCGTCCTGCTGAACGAGTCGAAGGCGAAGGACGCCGGCTGGATCGCGATCACCACCGGCTGGGCGATGGCGGTGCTGATGGGCGTCCTCGTCGCCATCGGCCTCGGTGCGCCGGGTGAGCTCAATCCCGCCGTGACCCTCGCCAACCTGCTGCTCGGCACGCGCACCGTCGCCGACGCGATGGTGCACATCGTGGCGCAGATGGCCGGCGCCATCGTCGGTGCCACGCTGGTCTGGCTGCACTACTACAAGCATTGGGGAGTGACCAAGGACGCCGACGTGATCCGCGCCTGCTACTGCAACTCGCCCGCCATTCGGGCGACGGGCCCGAACATTCTCAGTGAGGTGATCGGGACGATGGTGCTGGTGCTGGTGGCCAACGCGATCGGCAGCCGCGGTGCCGCCGGCAACACGCCGGCCAGCAACGTGGGTCCGGCGATGGTCGGCGCGCTGGTCTGGGGCATCGGTCTCAGCCTCGGCGGTCCGACCGGCTATGCCATCAACCCGGCACGCGATCTCGGCCCCCGCATCGCCCACGCATTCCTGCCCATCGCCAACAAGGGCCACAGCGACTGGGGCTACAGCTGGATCCCGGTGGTCGGCCCCATGCTCGGCGCGATCGTGGCGGCGAGCCTCTGGAGCGCGATCGCCACCTGAACCCGGGCTGGGCGCCATCAGTTTTTGCGAGGGCGGTCCGACACTGGAAGCGAACCTTCCTTCCGGATCTGATGGTCATGACTCGCCTCCTGCTCCGCTCGTGCCGCGCCTTCGGTGCCGCAGGGCTCCTGATGCTCTCGCTCACCGGCTGCAAGAAGGTGGTGGAGGTGGAGGCCGTCGACGCGCTCACGCTCGTCTCGGGCGGGTCGCAGGTGCGTCAGGCGGGCCGACTGCTGCCGGCGCCGCTGGTCTTCCGTGCCACCAGTGCCGGAGGCGCCGCGCTGGGCGCTGCGACCATCACGATCGTGATCGTGCAGGGCGGGGGTGCGGTGGATTCGGCGTCGATCAAGACGGACGAGAATGGCGAGGCGCGCGTGAAGTGGACGCTCGGACCGGGTGCCACCTTGCAGGTGCTGCAGGCCTCGGTGCCCGACGTCGAGCCGCTGGTCGTGACGGCCACCGGCATCGTCCCGTCGGACATCGTCATCGCACAAGGCAACAACCAGAGTGCGCGGATCGGCGTGGCGCTCACCAACAGCGTGGTGGTGCGCGTGCTCGGCGCCAACAACACGCCGATGGACAGCATCAACGTCACCTTCCAGATCACCGGCGGTGGTGGTGCCATCGCACCGCAGAGCATCCTCACCAACGCATCGGGCGAGGCGACGGTGAAGTGGACGATGGGCCCTGTGGCCGGCGCCAACACGGCGCTGGTTCGTGCATCGACCATCGATCCGGTCACCATCAGCGCCACGGCCACGCCCTGATCCGGTGCGCGGTCACGTTGACGCGCTGACCGTGATGCAGCAATCTTGCGCGCCATGGCGCAGCACTGGGATGTGATCGTCGTCGGCCTCGGTGCCATGGGCAGCGCCACGCTGCACCAGCTGGCCCGGCGCGGCCATCGTGTGCTCGGCCTCGAACAGTTCACGCCCGGGCACGCGCAGGGCTCATCACACGGCAAGTCGCGCATCATTCGCGAGGCCTACTTCGAGGACCCACGCTACGTGCCGCTGGTGCAGCGCGCGTACGAGTGCTGGCGTGACCTCGAGGCCGAGGGTGAGGTGACGGTATTCCGGCAGACCGGTGGCCTGATGCTCGGCGCACCCGACACCGCCGTGGTCCGCGGTGCTCGCCGCAGCGCCGAGCTGCATCACCTGCCACACGAGTTGCTCTCGGCCGCCGAGGTGCAGCGCCGGTATCCGGCCTTTCACCTCGCTGAGCACGAGATGGCGGTGTTCGAGCCACGGGCCGGCATGCTGGCGCCGGAACTGGCGATCACCACCAGCATGCGACTGGCCGAGCGTCATGGTGCGACGGTGCGCAGTTCGGAGGCGATGCTGGCGTGGCGCGCCATCGGCGACGGTGTCGAAGTCACGACGGACGAGCACACCTATCGTGGCGCGAAGCTCGTCCTCACCGTCGGGGCGTGGGCGACGAAGGTGTTCGGTGACCTCGGCATCCCGTTCACGGTGCAGCGGAACGTCCTGCACTGGTTCACGCCCCTGCGCAACGCGTCGGTTTTCTCGCCGGAACGATTCCCGATCTTCATTCATGAACCGTCGGAGGGGCCGGCCTGGTACGGGTTCCCCGATACGGGCGATGGCGTGAAGCTGGCGCTGCATCACCATGGCGAGATGGCCGATCCCGACGCGTTGCGGCGCGAGGTGCGGGACGACGAGGTGGAGGTGGTGCGTCGACTCATCCGGCAGCACCTTCCCGATGCCGACGGTCCGCTCCGCGCCAGCCAGCCCTGCATGTACACCAACGTGCCCGACGATCACTTCATCATCGACACGCATCCGGACCACGACGCGGTGATTCTCGCCTCGCCCTGCTCGGGCCACGGCTTCAAGTTCTCCAGCGCCATCGGCGAGGTGCTGGCCGACATGGCGACGGACCACCCGGTAGCATTCGATACTTCCCTGTTCTCGCTGGCGCGGTTCGCCCCTCGCGGCTGACGCAGGCGCGACGATTCCTGCTGGAGAACGTGATGCACGCGTGGCTCTGTGAGACGGCAACGGGCGTGGACGACCTGCGCTGGGTGGAGCAGCCGACACCGGTGCCTGGCCCCGGCGAAGTGCTGGTGAAGATCCAGGCTGCCAGCCTGAACTTCCCGGATCTGCTGATCGTCCAGAACAAGTACCAGATGAAGCCACCGCTGCCGTTCATCCCCGGCACCGAGTTCGCCGGCGTCGTCATGGCGCTCGGCGACGGCGTGAAGCACCTGAAGGTGGGTCAGGGTGTGGCCGGCTTCTCCAACGTCGGTGCCTTCGCCACCCATATCCTCACCAGCGCACTGCTCTGCGTTCCGCTGCCGCTCGGATTCCCGGCTGTCGATGCCTCGGCCTTCATCGTCACCTACGGCACGTCACATCACGCACTGATCGATCGGGCGCAATTGAAGGCTGGCGAGACGGTGCTGGTGCTCGGCGCCGCCGGTGGTGTGGGCACCTCGGCGATCCAGATCGCGAAGGCCGCCGGTGCCCGCGTCATCGCCGCCGCATCGTCGGAAGAGAAGTGCCGTCTCTGCACCACGCTCGGTGCCGACGACACCATCGACTACGGCACCGGCAACCTGCGTGATGCGCTGCGCACGCTGACGCAGGGCAAGGGCCCCGACGTGATCTACGATCCCGTGGGCGGAGATCTCACCGAGCAGGCCTTCCGCTCGATCGCCTGGCGCGGCCGCCACCTGGTGGTCGGCTTCGCGGCGGGCCCGATCCCGGCGCTGCCACTCAACCTCGCCCTGCTCAAGGGCGCGTCCGTGGTCGGCGTCTTCTGGGGCGACTACGCCAAGCGCGAACCCCACGCCGCCGCGAACATGATGCTCGACCTCATGATCTGGTACGGCGAGGGCAAGGTGAAACCCGTCATCGACACCGTGATCCCCATGCGCGACCTGAAGTCAGCCTTCGCCCGCATGGCCGCCCGTGACGTCCGCGGAAAGCTCGTACTCACCAACGACTGATCGCGGCATCATTGCGCTCGACTCTAGAAGCAAAAGCAACTGCTTGACGCAAAGGCGCAAAGGCGCAAAGACGCAACGAGTTCCGTTGTCGCTAGAATCTTCCGCACGCAGGTCAAGCTTGAATTCATTGTTGGAAAGGCGTTTCGCTCTTTCCACAACAAGACATCAGGCAGCGGTGTGCTTAGCTCACTCTCGCGAATGACAGCGTTGCGACTTTGTGTCTTTGCGCCTTTGCGTCAAGTTGTTCAGCCGTTCAGCCGTTCAGCCGTTCAGCCGTTCAGTAAGCACGAAAGCCGGACTCAGTGCCCGACGAGCTCGCGGTAGTCATCTGGCGTGTCGATGTCGCGCAGGGCCTCGGACGGCCAGTCGTGCATCAGGGCTTCGTGCTGGTGCACTTTCACCACCGCCTTGCCGCAGCCTTCGCCGTGCCAGGCCAGCAGCTCGGGCCAGAGCGCGCGACGGAAGAGCAGGGGCGGGGCGAGCACGTCGCCGTAACGCGAGACCGCCAATGGCGCGTCGCTGGTGTCGATCGACGTGACCAGCGCCTGCAGCATCGGGGTCGAGATGCGCACCATGTCGGCCAGCATCACGATCGTCGCGTCCACGTCGGCATCCAGCGCACGCAATCCCGCGTGGAGTGACGTGCTGGTGGGGCCCGTGAAATCCGGGTTGACGGCGAAGGTGCAGTCGAGCCCCGCCAGTGCGTCGCGCACCGCGGATTCATCGTGGCCCACGACGACCACCACCGGTGAGGCACCCGCCTCGATCGCCACCTGGGCGGCGCGGCGCGCCATCGGCACACCATCCACGTCGAGCAGCATCTTGTTGCGGCCCATCCGGCTCGACGCGCCGGCGGCGAGGATGACTGCCGCGACCCTACTCACCGGTGGCGTGGATCGGCGCGCGCCGGTCGCGCAGCGACTGCGGCTGCCGGCCCGAACGCACCGCGAGAATCTCGGCCAGCACCGCCAGCGCCACCTGCTCGGCGCCATCGGTGCCGATGTCCAGACCGACGGGTCCGAAGATCCGCGCCAGGTCACCCGCCGACTGCACGCCGAGTCGGCTGATGATGCGATCGGTGCGCTGGCGCGGGCCGAGCATGCCGATGTAGCGCACCGGCGTTTCCAGCAGCGCGCGCAGGTAGGCCGTGTCGTCGGCGAAGTCGTGCGTCATCACCACCGCGAAGCTGGACGGCTCCAGCACCAGCAACTCGGTCAGGCGGGCCGCGTCCGATTCCAGCAGGCGCACAGCTCCCGGGAAGTTCTCGCGCTGCAGCAGGCCCGGGCGACGGTCCACCGTCACCACCCGGAACCCCACCTCGCTCGCCAGACGTGCGAGCACGCGCGCATCCTCGCCGGCGCTGATCACCACCAGGCGCGGTGGCGGCTCCATCACGTCCACGAACAGCGTCGCCCCCTCCACCTCGCGCAGGTGCGACTCACCGACACCTGCCCAGTCGGCCGCCTCGCGACGGACCGCCGCGTCGAGCCCCGCGTCACCGAGCGTGCCGTGCAGGGCACCGCCCGACACCACCACCCTCGGCGACTCAGCTTCGGCGTTCGGGCCACCGAGTTGGGTGATGGCCAGGTACGACACCTCCGCCGCCACCGCGGCGCGCTCGGCGGAACGCAGCGTGGTCACCGGCTCGACCAGGATCTCCACTTCACCATCGCAGCCGACGCCCAGGTCCCACGCCGAGATCTCGTCCGAACCGCCGCAGTACGACCGCTGCTCCGAGACACCGGTCGCGATCACACGTAGCGCCACCTCGCGCACGTCGGCCTCGAGGCAGCCACCACTCACGTTGCCGACGGTGCGTGTATCCTCTGCCACCAGCAGTTTGGCCCCTTCATGTCGGTAGGCCGATCCGTTCACACGCACCACGGTGGCGAGGGCGGCACGCGCATCACGCGCGCGCAATGCCGCGATCTCATCCAGGACCAGCCGGGTTTCCAGCCACTGCTTCACGTGTCGCTCAGGCCCACGAGAGGTTGTGCTTCGACAGCGGCAGCGAGCGGATACGCTTGCCCGTGGCGGCGAAGATCGCGTTGCAGAGCGCCGGCACGACCGGCGGCAGTGCCGGTTCACCCATGCCGGTGGGCGGATACTCGGTGATCTTGAAGTGCGTCTCGATCACCGGCGTCTGCGTCAGGCGGATCAGCGGGAAGTCATTGAAGTTCGCCTGCTTGGTCCGACCGTTGACGATCGTGATCTCCTGCAGCAGCGCCTCGCCGATGCCATCGATCACCGACCCCTGCACCTGGTTGATCGCGCCCGACGGGTTGATGATCTGGCTGCCGACGTCGCCGGCCGCCCACACCTTGTTGACCTTCACCACGCCGGCCTTCGACACCGTGGCCTCCACCACTTCGGCGAAGTAGCCGCGGTGCGAGAAGTACATCGCCACGCCCATCCCGGTGCCCTTCGGCAGCGTGCGCGAGCCCCAGCCCGACTTGGCGGCCACCAGTTCCAGCACGCCCTTCATGCGCGACGGCACCATGCCGCCCTGCGGTGTCTCGGCCGGCAGTGCCGCCAGCAGTTCGAGGCGGAACTGCACCGGGTCCTTCTTCGCCGCGTGCGCCAGTTCGTCGATGAACGACTCCATCACGTACGCCAGCGCATTGCTGCCCGGCGCGCGCAGGAAGCCCGTCGGCACACCGAGCGGCATCGTGGACACGCCGACGCTCAGGTTCGGCGCGGCGAGGGCAGGGAACTCGCTGCCGCTCATGTTGGCGCTCGGCACGAAGTCGGTGCCGTTGTTCGAGAACGACACGAAGTGGTTCTGCCACGCCGTCAGCTTGCCTGACGCATCCACCGCACCCTTCAGCTTGTGGTAGCCGCCGGGCCGGTAGAAGTCGTGCTGGATGTCGTCCTCGCGCGTCCAGAGCATCTTCACCGGCACGCCGGCCTGCTTCGAGATCATCGCCGCTTCGACCATGTAGTCGTTGTTCAGGCGTCGCCCGAACCCGCCACCGCTGCGCATGATGTGGATCGCCACGTCCTTCTCGGCGATGTTCAGCGTCTTCGCGACCAGCACGCGACCCGACTGCGGATTCTGCGTCGGCGCCCAGATCTCGATCGCGTTGTCCTTGAAGTGCGCCGTGCAGTTCTGCGGCTCGAGCGTCGCGTGGGCGATGAACGGATATTCGTACGTCGCCTCCACCGTTTTCGTCGCTGCTGCGAATGCTGCCGTCACGTCGCCGGCCGCCTTCAGCGACCGCTGCGGGGCCTGCGCGAACAGTTCCTTCGCCTTCGCATTGAAGCCGGCCGTGCTCTGCTGCGCCGTGGCGCCCTCGTCCCAGACCACCTTCAGCTTGGTGCGCGCCGACTTCGCGGCCCACCAGGTGTCGGCCAGGATCGCCACGCCACCCAGCAGGCCATTGAGGGCGGTGCCGCCCGGCTGCACGACGAACGCGTTCTTCACGCCCGGCAGCGCCTTGATCTCATCGAGGTTGGCACTGGTCACGGTGCCGCCGAACACCGCGCACTTCTCGTACACGGCGTAGAGCATGCCCGGCACGGTGACGTCGATGCCGAACAGCGGCTGGCCCGTGACGACCTTGTGGTTGTCCACGCCGCCGATCGCGCGGCCGATGATCTTGAAGTCCTTCGGGTTCTTCAGCGTGACGGACGCCAGGTCTGGTGCCGTCAGCGCCGAGGCGGCGGTGGCCAGCGTGCCGTACGCGGCCTGCCGGTTCGAGGCGCGATGGTAGACGACGCCCGATGCCGTGGTGCACTCGGCAGCCGGCACGCCCCACACCTGCGCGGCCGCGGCCACCAGCATCTGCCGTCCGGCGGCGCCGGCGCGGCGCAGCGGCTCCCAGTTCACCGGCGTGGCGGTGCTGCCACCGGCCACCTGCGGCCCGTACTTGGTCGGGTCGCTCATCGCCTGCTCGATCGTGATCTGGCTCCAGTCCACGTCCAGCTCTTCGGCGATCAGCATCGGCAGCATGGTCTTGATGCCCTGGCCGACTTCGGGGTTCTTGGCCATGATCGTCACCTTGCCATCCGTCGCGATACGGATGAAGGCGTTGGGCGAGAACGGGTCAGCCAGGTGGCGCAGGTCGGCGGCGTGCAGCACGCCATCGCGACCGAAGTCGAGCCAGGTGCCGAGCAGCAGTCCACCGCCGATGACGGAGGTGACGCGCAGGAACTCGCGGCGGGGCAGTGTGGTGTCGAGTGACATCAGCGGGTCCCCCCGGCTTCGGTGGTGGTGCGGGTGGTGCCGGCGGCGCGGTGGATGCCTTCGCGGATCCGCGTGTAGGTCGCGCAGCGACAGAGGTTGCCGTTCATCGCGGCATCGATCTGCGCGTCGGTCGGCTTGGGCGTCTTCGCCAGCAACGACGCGGCGCTCATCAGCTGGCCGGCCTGGCAGTAGCCGCACTGCGGCACGTCGAGCTCCTCCCACGCCTTCTGCAGCGCGTGGGTGCCATCGGGCGACAGGCCCTCGATGGTCGTGATCTTGGTGCCCTGCAGGCTGGCCGCCGGCATCTGGCAGGAGCGCACTGGGGCACCGTTGAGGTGCACGGTGCAGGCGCCGCACTGGCCGATGCCGCAGCCGAACTTGCTCCCCTTGAGGTCGAGCACGTCGCGCAGCACCCAGAGCAGGGGCATGTCGGCGGGGACGTCGACGGTTCGGGATGTTCCGTTGACAGTGAACGTGACCGGCATGGCGCGGGCTCCTGAGAGGGTCAGCTGGCAAAGATCGCCCCGGGCGACGGCGCTGGCAACGCGAGGCCCCGTTTCCACCCTCGCTCTCGGGTCAGGTTCCGTCCGCTGCAGGTCGCAGCGGGCCGCTTCAGGTGCCAGCAGGTGAACAGCAGATCAACGGCAGTCGCGCCGCAAGCGCGGCGCGCGCGGGGAGGCGTCCCGTGACCTCAGCGAGCTCCGCGTTTCTTTGAGGACGCGGGGGGCTTCTGGCCCGCGATGCAGGCGATCGAGAGCGATGGGAATTCCTAGTGTTTTGGGAACGGCAACGTCAACGGCGACGGCAGGGGGACCATTCACGTCACGAACCATTGCAGCCATTCCGCGCGGCTTGTCGCTGGAACCATGATGTAAGAGAGCCGATCTAGCTCTCACGCCCCAAAGTCAGTTTCGCTCTTCCCCGCAGTTCCCCCAAAAATGCGGAGTGCGAAGAGTGAGCGGAGCGCCTCCCCGCGCGCGCCGCACTTGCGGCGCAATGCTGTCGACCTTCGGATCGCGACTGAACCTTCGTGCGGCGCGATGCAGTTGATCTTCCGATCAAGACCGAACGCACGTGCGGCGCGATGCCGTCGAGCTTGTGCGCATCACGAAAGCTCGCACCGGCGCGTCGAACCGAAGTGAAAGAGATCCGAATTCGAAGAGCCACCGTTTGAGGGTGCGCCATGCCGGCGCCAACTACCCTCGAATCGGAGTGCCCGTGCGTACCGCTGCCTTTCTCTCTGCCTCATTGATTGCCATCGCCACCGCATGCACCAGCGATGGCGGCACCACGGCTCCGGACGTCGCCCTCCGCACACAGACGACCGTCGATGCCGGGAACGATCGAGGCGGCGCCGTCTACGTGCTGACGAATGACGTCAACGCCAACGCAATCCTCGCCTATCCACGCAGCTCCAGCGGGCAACTCGGCGCGCCCGCGCGCTTTCCCACCGGTGGTCGTGGAACCGGCGGTGGGCTCGGCAATCAGTATGGGCTCGTACTCGAGGACGACATGATCTTCGGCGTGAATGCCGGCAGCAACGAGATCTCGTCGTTCCGGCTGGATGCTGAGTCGCTGCGCCAGGCAGATCGTGTCTCGTCCAACGGCGATCTGCCGATCAGCATCGCCGTCCACGACAAGCTCCTGTACGTGCTGAACGATGGACCGAACGCCAACATCACCGGCTTCCGCGTGTCACCCGAAGGACGCCTGGTTCCGATCAACGGTTCGACACGTGCCCGCAGTGCACCGGCGGGCGCCATCGACGGCGCGCAGATCAGCTTTTCGCCCGACGGCCGTTCACTGGTCGTGACTGAAAAGGCGGCCAACCTCGTGGTCACGTATCCGGTGCTGGCTAACGGGCGCACCGCTGAACCGCAGGTCACCGTGTCCAGCGGTGCCACACCGTTCGGGTTCGACTTCGCCCGCAACGGTTCGCTGGTGGTCTCCGAGGCTGTTGGAGGTGCCGCGGGACTGAGCACCGTGTCGTCCTATCGCGTCGATGGCACGTCGCACCTGTCCCTGGTCACGGCGTCGGTCTCGAATGCGCAGTCGGCTGTCTGCTGGATCGTGGTCAGCGGCGATGGCCGCACCGCGTATGCCGCCAACACCGGCAGTGGCACCGTCAGCACCTTCGCCCTCGGTCTCGCTGGTGCGCTGTCGCTGATCAATCCCACCGCCGGTGCCGTGGGTGCGGGGAGCTCGCCTAGCGACATGGGCCTCAGCGATGGCGACCGCTTCCTGTATGTGCGCAGCGGCGCCACCAATGCCATCGTCGCTTTCGAGACCGGCGAGAACGGTACCCTGACCGCGGTGCAGACGTTGACCGGCGTCCCGACGGGCGCCAATGGGATCGCGGTCCGCTGATGCCGACCGCCGGCGTGCCGTCGCTCAGCCTGCATCGTGATGGCACGCCGGACACGTCGTCGTCCGCGACGCGCGAGGCGGCTCTGCGCGCGCGGATAGTGCAGCGCGACGAGCGCGCACTGGCCGAACTGATCACCGCCACCACGCCCTGGCTGCTGGGCGTGGCGCGCGGAATGTTGCATGACACCGACGACGCCGAGGATGTCGTGATGGACGTGTTCCGCACACTCTGGAACACCCTCGGCGGCGACGGCGATGGCGCGACGGGGCTGATGCCGCTTCTGTTGCGCATGACGCGACAGCGGGCCATCGATCGGCTGCGCCAGCGAAAGCGCGGCCTCCGGATGGTGGATGCGCTGTCGCCTGACGAACACGCGCGGTCGGCCGTGGCACCGGTCGAACCCAATGAAGCGGCGCAGCCGGGATGGCATATTCATCGGCAGGTGCACACCGCCCTCGGTGCGCTGCCCGACGAGCAACGGTCGGCGGTGATGCTGGCCTACTTCGACGGACTGGCGCAATCCGAGATCGCTGCCCGACTCGGTGTGCCGCTCGGCACGGTCAAGACCAGGCTGCGGCTCGCGTTCGGCAAGCTTCGTACGACCCTCGCCCCACTGAAGGATTGGGTTCCATGACTGCGCACGAGTGGTTCATCGAGCATCGCACGGAGTACGCGGCCCGCGTGCTCGACGCCGAGGACTCGGCCGCCTTCGCGGCGCACATGGTGCACTGTGATGCCTGCCGCAGCGCCGTGGCGCGGATCGAGGCAGAGCTGGAATGGCTGCCGATGGGCGCCACGCCGGTCACACCGCGCGCGGAATTCGAGGGGCGGGTGCTGGCGCACGCCATAGGCCGGTCGGCGTCGCCGTGGCGCCGATGGGCGCTCCCGATCGGCATGGCTGCATCGCTCCTGTCGGGCCTCGCGGGATGGAAGATCGGGCAGGCGAAGGTCGTCGTCTCGCCGCTTTCGGTGGCAGCCGTGGCGACGGATACCACTGGTCTGGCGCAGTTGGCCGCATTGCGCGACACGCTCTCGATCATGCGCACCGCCGCGCGAGTGATGCAGGCGACCATCACGATGCAGGGCAAGGAAGGCGGCATGGTGATCTTCGCCGACCCGGTCACGCATCGCTGGAACGTCGTTGTGCACGGATTGCCGAAGGCGCCGGTGGACGGTCGGTACCAGTTCTGGTTCATCCGGTCCGATGGAATGGTGCGTGGCGCCGAGGTACAGGTCGATCCGACGCGGCCGATGATTTTCACCACCGGCATGCCGCCGGGCGATGGCGAGATCCTTGGCGCCGCACTCACCATCGAACCGATGGAAGGTCGGAGTGCATCGCCGCAGGGGCGGGAGCTGGCGCACGTGATGCTGTAGCGCAGCCCCGGGACTCGCGGGTCAGGCCAGCGCGCCCTCTGCGAACTCGGGCGACATGAGCCCCGGCAGTGAACTCCCGTGCGCGTCATGCACCGCCCGTGACTCGTTCACCAATTCCAGCGCCGACTTGGTGCACGGCGCGAGTGCGCGGTCGGACGTGCCCAGCGGCGTCACGCGCTGGCCCCACTTCACCACCAGCGAGCAGTACGTCAGCCCGCCGCCGAACGCCGGCATCAGGATGTGCGCTCCTGGCGTGACCCGGCCGTCCTCCAGTGCTTCCACCAGCGCCACCGGGACGGTCGCCGCGCTCATGTTGCCGTACTTGTGCACGGTGACCATCACGCGCTCCATCGGGATGCCGCTGTATTTCGCCACCGACTCGATGATGCGCAGGTTCGCCTGGTGTGGCACCACCAGGTCGATCTGGTCCGGCGTCAGGTTGCACGACGCCATCACCGTCCGCGACGCCTCCGCCATCGCCTGCACCGCGCGCTTGAAGATCACCTGCCCGTCGAAATCCCAGATCGTGTCGCCGAAACGCACGTCCTTGTTGGCGTAACAGAGCCCCAGCCCGCGCACACGCAGCGTCTCGCGCGCCTCGGCGTCGCATCCCAGCACGCTGCCGATCATCCCTTCCTCGACGTCACTCGCCTCCAGCACCACCGCCGCGGCCCCGTCGCCGAAGAGCACCGCCACGTTGCGGTTGCTCCAGTCCATGAACCGACTGATCAGCTCCACGCCGATCACCACCGCGTTCTTCACCATCCCGCTGCGGATCATCGCGGTCGCCGTCGCGAGGCCATAGCAGAAGCTGGTGCAGGCGGTGTTGACGTCCATCGCCGCGGCGCGCGTCGCGCCAAGGGCGATCTGGACGCCGGAGGCACTGTTCGGCACCCCTTCATCGTTGCTGCAGCTGCCGTAGATGATCAGCTCCACGTCCGCGCCATCGAGGCCCGCGCACGCCAGGGCCTGGGAGGCCGCCACCACCGACATCTCGATCGCGCTCACGTGCGAGACGCGCCGCTCCCGCATGCCAGTGCGTGAGGTGATCCACTCGTCCGACGTGTCGAGGAACGTCGAGAGGTCGTGATTGGTGAGGATGGCCGGGGGCATGCACTTCCCCCACCCGGTGATCGCGGCGTAGGTCATGGCAACTCGTGTCGTGTCGGGCCGCCGGAACCGCCGGCGTATCAGCAACAGTACCGACCGGGACAGCCGAGGGCGATGGGGGCACCACCCCTCACTGGATCGCCAGCAGCTCCACCGGCAGGGCGTCGCGCGCCCGGACCGCCGCCTCGTACGGGCCGAGCAGATGGGCGATGCTGTTGGCGTAGTAGCTCACCAGCTCACGTCCATGCGGGAGCACCAGGTAGTTGTCACCCTGCGGCAGCAGCACATGGCGCATCTCGAGCATCCGCAGCGCCACTGCCAGCATTCCAGTCACGTCGCGATCCGCACGCACCACGCGCGCATTGAGTTCCACCAGCTCGTCGCGCAGCTCCCCGATGCGCTGCAGCAGCTTCTCGCGCGGCAGCAGCTCGCCCCCGAGGCTCTGGATCGCCGCACACACCAGCGGCACCGGCGTCACCGGAATCAGCGCACCGATGTGCTCCATGATCCGCTCCGTGAGCGCGGCCACTTCCGCCAGGCGCTCGGCCCGCGGCATGGTGAACAGCGTCGGCTGGTTCGCGTACCACGGCGCCAGCGGCTTCGGTGTGCCGATCATCACCGCCGCCCGGCCGTATCGCTTCCATCGGCGCGTCACGAGCCGCGCCAGGTTCCAGCCCACGAACGGCACCACCTCCATGAATTGCGTCACGCGTCCCGGTGGCCGTCCGCCCGTCGAGGCATCCAGCTCGCGCAGCAGCGAGCGGTCTTCCAGCACGCGATCGTAGTTGATGGCGACGGGAATGACGTGGATGCGACTGTGATAGCGCGGATCGTGCCCGATGCCGAGCACGTAGTCGAGGAGGCCGATCTTCGGCGGGCGCAGCTTCCCATCTCGCGTCAGGCCACCTTCGAGGAAGATGCCCTGCGTCACGCCTTCGCGCGTGATCAGCTGCACGTACCGCTCGAGCACCGTGTGATAGAGTTTCTCGCGGTGCCGGCGCCGCACGAAGTAGCCACCGAACGCCTTGAAGATCTGCTCCAGCGGGAACGCGCGCGCCCACTCGCCGACCGCGTACGAGATGGCCACCTGACCCGAGAGTGCGTATCCGACCAGCACGTAGTCGGCGTTGGAGCGATGGTTCATCAGGTACACCGCCACCGCGTCCTTCGGCAGGCGTCGTACCGCTGCACGATCCTCGTACTCCACCGTGACCTTGTAGAACAGGCCGAGGAGCAGGCGAGAGAGGCGGAAGCCGACCTCGTAGTATGCGATGATGTTGAAGAAGGGGACGATCTCCCGCACGTACGCGTCCACCATGCCCCACGCCACCTCGCGCGTGGTCCCGGTGGTGGCGACATGCTCCTCCACCGCCGCTGCGATCACCGGGTCGGCCAGCAGCAGGCCACGCACGTGGGCGCGTCCGAGCAGCTTGAAGCGATCCAGCCGTCCGCGGTACTTCATGCGTGCCCGCGCCGCCATGCGGTTCGTGTAGCGCGTGATCGGGCGCTGGAAGACACGCGCCACGACCAGCAGGGCGATCAGGACCGCGAGCAGGACACTGAGGACGCGTGGCATCGTGCCCGAACATCAGGAGCGTGACCGCAATCGGCAAGCGTGAGACGGTGTCGTCGTCACCTGCTGCTTGAACGACAGCCTCGGCCATGGTTGCTTTCCCGTTCCCCGACACCGGAATTCCTGCGTGAAGCGTCGCATCGTCACGACCCTCGTCGCCTTGCTCGCCGTCGCGCTGCTGGCGGCGTTCCTGGTGCTCCCCGGGATGGTCGATCGCCGGATGAACACCGTCGCCGACGCACCACACGTCACCGTCAGCGACTCGGCACGTGCGCTGCACGCCACGCTCACCATCGCCGACCTGCACGCCGACCAGCTGCTCTGGTCACGCGATCTCCTGGCTCGGAGCACGCACGGACACGTCGACCTGCCTCGGCTCGATGAGGGCAACGTCGCGCTGCAGGTCTTCAGCGTCGTGACCAAGACGCCGCGTGACATGAACTACGATGCCAACACCGGCGACACCGACAACATCACGCTCCTCGCCGCCGTCCAGCGCTGGCCGCTGGCCGCACTCACCAGCCTGCGCGCGCGGGCGATCCATCAGGCCGACCGGCTGCAGGATGCCGTCGCGCGCTCCAACGGCACGCTGCGCCTGATCACCGACACCGCATCACTCTCCGCCTTCGTCGAGGCGCGCGCCGCCAACCCGAAGGTGCATGGCGCCCTGCTGGCCATCGAGGGGCTGCACGCGCTGGACGGTGCCGCAGCCAGCGTCGACACGCTGTACGCACACGGCTTCCGCATGATGGGACTGACGCACTTCTTCGACAACGAGGTGGCAGCGTCGGCGCATGGCGTGACCCATGGCGGCCTCACGCCGCTTGGGCAGCAGGTGGTGCGGCGCATGGAAGCGCTGCACATCCTCGTCGACCTGGCGCATGCCTCGCCGCAGGTGGTGAGCGAGGTGCTGGCGATGGCAACACGACCGGTGGTGGTCTCGCACACCGGCGTCGCCGCCACCTGTCCGGGGCCGCGCAACCTCACCGACGCGCAGCTGCGTGCCATCGCGGCCAACGGCGGCGTGGTGGGCATCGGGTATTGGGACGCCGCGGTCTGCGCGCTCGGCGCCGCCTCGATCGCGAAGGCCATCCGCCATGCCGTGGATGTCGCGGGCATCGACCACGTCGGCCTCGGCTCCGACTTCGATGGCGCCACGGCCACGCCGTTCGCGACCGACGGGCTGGCCGAGATCACGCAGGCGCTGCTGGATGTCGGATTCACGCCGGCGGACGTGGGGCAGGTGATGGGCGGCAACGTGATGCGGTTGCTCGCGAAGGGATTACCGTGATCGGCACGAGAGGTGCGGCAGCGGAATCGCTTCGGAATTTCAGTAGGATGGGCGTAGCTGTGGGCTTCCCGCCGACTTGGAGCCATTCTCAATGATCGTGTTGTTCGCCGTCACGATGTTCGTCGCCGGCTCGATGCTTTTCCTCGTGCAGCCCATGTTCGCGAGGATGGTGCTGCCCCTCTTCGGTGGGTCGCCGGCGGTCTGGAATACGGCGATGCTGTTCTATCAGGTGGCGCTGCTGGCCGGTTACCTCTACGCCCACGGTTCCCGCCGCTGGCTCACCGCACGGCAGCAGGTGGTGGTACACCTCGTCGTGCTGGCCCTGCCGCTGCTCGTGCTCCCGATCGGCATTGCACCGTCGTGGATTCCCGATGGCGGCGAGAATCCGGTACCAGCGCTCCTTGGACTGCTGCTGGTCGGTGCCGGACTGCCGTTCTTCGTCGTGTCCTCGACCAGCCCGTTGCTGCAGTCGTGGTTCTCGCGCGGCGATCATCCGTCGGCCTCGCGACCCTACGCACTGTACGCTGCCAGCAACGCTGGCAGCATGCTGGCACTGCTCGGATATCCATTCCTGATCGAGCCGCGCCTCGCGCTGGCGCAACAGACTCGCCTCTGGTCGCTCGGCTATGGAGCGCTGGCGCTCCTGATTGCGGGTTGTGCACTGCAGCTCTGGCGCGTCGCCGGCCGTACGCGTGCCACGCCACTCGGCGAGCTCCCGACCGAATCGCCGGTGCACGCGGCGCTCACCTGGCCGCGCCGCCTGCGGTGGGTGACGCTGGCATTCGTGCCATCCAGCCTGATGCTCAGCGTGACGATGTACATGTCCACCAACATCGCGCCGCTGCCGCTGCTGTGGGTGATCCCGCTCGCCATCTACCTGCTGACGTTCACGATCGCCTTCGCGTCGCGCCGCATCGTCTCCCTGCCGATCCTGCGGCGGCTGCTTCCGTTCGTGCTCCTGCCGCTCCTGATCGCGATCCTCTCCGACGCCTCGCAGCCGATCAAGCCATTGATCGCACTGCACCTCGTCGCCTTCGGGATCGTCGCGCTCCTCTGTCACGGTGCCCTGGCCGATGACGTACCTCCTGCCAGCCAGGCCACCGAGTTCTACATCTGGCTGTCGGTGGGCGGGGCGCTGGGAGGCGTCTTCAACGCCCTCCTCGCGCCGCACCTTTTCTCGTCGGTGCTGGAGTATCCGTTGGTGCTGGCACTGGCCGCAGCCGTGATCGTCCCGCGACGCGATGGTGCGCCCGCGGTCGCATTCGTCGGTCGTGCGGCGCCGACTCGCGCGCAGGCACTGGACCTGGCGTTGCCCATCGCACTCGGTGCGGTCGTGCTGCTGCTCGACCTTCTCGTGCGGCAGGTTGGCATCACGTCCGAGGCCCTCGCGCGGCTCCTCACCTTCGGCGTGGCGACCATGCTCTGCTTCGGTTTCGCCGAGCGTCCCCTGCGCTTCGGCCTTGGCATCGCGGCGATCACGGTGGTCAGCCATGGCGTGTCGCGGAGCGCCAACCTGCTCTACGCGGAGCGGAGCTTCTTCGGTGTCAGTCGCGTCCAGCGCACGCTCGACGGCCGCTACAACCAGTTGGTGCACGGCAACATCAGTCACGGCTCGCAGAGCCTCGACTCGGCGCGCCGCCACGAGCCGCTGACGTACTACACGGCCAGCGGTCCGGCTGGGAAGCTGATTCGCGATCGCCAGGCCACGCAGACGGTGCGGCAGGTCGTGGTCGTCGGCCTCGGTGCGGGGTCGCTGGCGTGTTACCGACGCCCCGGCGAGACGTGGACCTTCTACGAGATCGACCCGGTGGTGCTGCGCATCGCGCGTGATCCCCGGTTCTTCACCTTCATGCAGGCGTGTGCGCCGGATGCGCGCGTGGTGCTGGGTGATGCGCGGCTGTCGCTGGCCAGCGCCGACGACGGCAGCTTCGACGTGCTGGTGCTCGACGCCTACAGCGGCGACGCGGTGCCGGTGCACCTGATCACCCGTGAGGCCCTCGCGCTCTACCGGCGCAAGCTGGCGCCCGGCGGCGTGATCGTGATGCACGTGTCCAACCTCTATTTCGACCTCGCCCCGATCGTCGCCGACCTGGTGACGGATGCGGGCATGGTCAGCCATCTCAACGACGACGCCAGCGTGTCGCTGGAGCAGCAGCGGGCGGGCAAGCTGGAGTCGGAGTGGATCGTGATCGCGGAGCCGCAGGTGGACTTGCGCTCGTTGCTGGCCGACCCGTCGTGGCGCCGGCAGGTGGCGGGCAGCCAGCGTCGCGTCTGGACCGACGATTTCTCCAGTACGTTGAGCGCGCTGCGGTAGGCGCTACGCGATCCCCTGCTTCATCGCCATCAACACCTTCTCGGCGAACACGTCCACTTCCTGCGGCGTGGTATAGACGTTCGGGGTGACCCGGATGCCCATGAACTCCTTCTCGTGCACGATCGGCGTGGTGACGATGTGGTGCTTCGCGTAGAGCCACCCGCCCAGCTTCACCGGATCGAGTCCGTCCACGTTGAAGAAACCGATGCCACCGCCCATCGGCGAGTCGAGCGGGGTGAGCACCTTCACGCGCCCGTTCCCCTCCGCCAGCAACCGCTTCGCCCAGCGATCGCGCAGCCAGCGCATGCGCGCGATCTTGCGGTCGGCGCCGATGCCGCGATGGAACACGATCGCGGCCGCAATCGCGTTGAAGTTCGCCTGCGGGTGGGTGCCGATCTCCTCGAACTTCCGGATGTCGTTCTCCTGCCCGGGATTACCCGCCATCAGCGGCCACAGCGCGCGCTGCTTTTCCTTGCGCACGTAGAGAAAGCCGGTGCCGATCGGCGCGTACAGCCACTTGTGCAGGCTGGTGCCGTAGTAGTCCACGCCGAGTTGATCGCGCGTGAACGGGAAGTGGGCGAACGCGTGCGCGCCATCCACGAACACCTCGATCCCCTTGGCCCGCGCCATGTCGACGATCTCGCGCACCGGCAGGATCTGGCCGGTGAGGTTGGTGATGTGCGTGATCTCGATCACCTTCGTGCGCGGCGTGATCGCGGCCGCGAACGCCGCCACCACATCGGCCGGCTTCTGCACCGGCACGGCGAACTGCACCTTCTTCAGCACGATGCCATTGCGCTTCACGCGCTGCTCCCACGCGTTCAGCATCCGGCCGTAATTCTGCGTGCTGACGATCACTTCGTCGCCGCGCTGCAGGTCGAGGCCGAAGATCAGCGTCTCCAGCGCCTCCGACGCGTTGCGGGTGATCGCCATCTCTTCCGGGTCGCACCCGAATTCCGCCGCCAGTTCGCGTCGCACGCTCTCCATGCGCGGCTGGAGGTGCCGCCACATGTGCTCCACCGGCAGTTCATTCGTGTAGTGGATGTCGCGGACCAGCTGGTCGATCACGATCGACGGCGCCGGGCTGACACCGCCGTTGTTCAGGTTCACCCAGGTGCGATCGACCTCGAAGGCGCGCTGGATCTCGAACCAGAAGGTCTCGTCGTCGGCCAGCGCCGCGGCGCTGCGTCCATCGGCCACCTGCCGGGCCCGCGCCAGCTGCGCGAAGGCCCGCCCATTGAAGGTCGGTGCGACGGCCAGGCTGGTCGCGGCGGCGAGGAAGTCACGGCGAGAGGTCATGGCGTCGGTCGGATTCGGGGGGACGTCGGCAAAGTGACGGAGCGGTCGCGCCAGCTGTCCCCATCGAGGCCGGGACGCATGCACGCTACGCGTCGGCCGACCGTTACGCCACCGGCGCCTGTCGCCGGGACCAGTGCCAGAACCGCGCCCCTAGATTCCGCACATGACTCACTTCGACCGCCTCCCGCGCTGGGGCGCGCAGCTGCTCCTCGCCGTCGTGTTCGGGGTGATACTCTACGGCATCCTCGCCCCACCGGCGGTCAAGCCGCCCAAGCCGCCGCCGCACCTCACGCAGACCGATGGCGAGCTGTATCTGGCGATCATGGGCCGCATGGCGCGCGGAGAGGACTACTACGCTGCAGCCGCCGTCGAGCAGCGGACGCGCGGCTACCCGATGTTCCCCTGGTTCACGGTGCGGCCGCCGGCTCTCGCCGAGCTCACCACGGGCCTTGGCGGTGAACGGGGGGCCGGTATCCTGCTCAAGCTGATCGCCGTCGCCGCCACGATCGCCATCGTGCTCCGCCTGCGCTCCTGGCGCGACTCGCTCGTCTTCGTCGGTGCCGGCGCCACCGTCACCGCACTCGCCGTGTCGTTCCCGGCCAACGTCACGCTCTTCCACGAATCCTGGGCCGCGCTGCTGATCCTGCTCTCGCTGGCGCTCTGGTCGGAGGAGCATGTCGCCGCGAGTGTGCTCACCGGCGTTGCCGCCGTTGCGATCCGCGAACTCACGCTCCCGTATCTGCTGGTGATGCTGGTGATGGCGATCGTACGGCGCCGGCGCACCGAGACACTGGCGTGGAGTGCGGCAGTGCTCATGATCGTCGCCACGCTGGCACGGCATGCCCGTGCGGTGGAGCAGGTGAGACTGGCCACCGACCAGCATTCCCCGGGCTGGGCCAGCGCCGGCGGTTGGCCGTTCATCCTGCGCATGATGAAGGAAACGACGGTCATGGGATTGCTGCCCGCCTGGTGCATCGCGCTGCTCATCCCGGTCGCCCTGCTCGGCTGGGCCTCGTGGCGCCATCCGATCGCGCTCCGCGCCACCGCGTACCTGTGCGGCATGATCGGCGCGTTCATGCTCGTCGGTCGGCCGAACAACGTGTACTGGGGCATCATCATCGCGCCCCTGCTGCCCATCGGGCTGCTCTTCGCACCGCAGGCACTCCAGGTGCTGATCCGTCGCGCCGCAGGGCCGGGCACGTGACGCCAAATGCGGATTCGCGCGGCGACCTGCGTCATGGTGTCTGCGCGCCGTCGATCGCAAGCGTCGGCGTCACACGCGGCAGGTGACGACCGTGCCAGCACTCGGCGCGACATTCGCGCGACGATTCCCGTTCCTCCACGACCTGCTCACCACCCGACTGACGGCCACGCTGCTGGCCCTCGCCGTCATCTTCGCCGCCGCTGCATACGGTGCATACGGCATGGTGATCGCAGCCTCGAACGGCTTGGTGACACCGTACGCGAACCTGATCGGCGGCGACTTCGTGGTGTTTCGCACCGCCGCGGAACTCGCGGGTTCCTCTGCCATCGGCCCGATCTACCGCATCGACACGTTTTCGTCGCACCTGCGGGCGCTGTATCCCGGCACCGGAGCGATGCTGTTCGGCTGGCTCTACCCGCCGACGATGTTCCTCGTCGTCGCGCCCCTCGGTACGGTCCCATACCTGGTGGGCCTCGCCGCCTGGATTGGCGCACAGCTGACGCTCTTCTCCGCGACCCTGCTGTCCGTCTGGCGCGACCGTCGGGTGCTGCTGTTCGCACTCACGTCACCGGCGGTGCTGCAGACCGTGATCACCGGGCAGACCGGCATGCTGACCGCCAGCCTGCTCGCGCTCAGCGCATACTTCGCGCAAAGTCGACCGCTGATCGCCGGACTCGCGGCGGGGGCGCTCACGATCAAGCCGCAGCTCGGGTTGCTGATCCCGGTGGCCTTCATCGCCGGACGCTGCTGGAAGGCCTTCGTCTACGCGACGGCGACCGCAGTGCTCCTGGCAGCGCTGGCGCTCGTCGTCTACGGCGGCGACTCGTGGTCCGCCTTCTTCGCCGCGCTCACGTCGCACGGCGATCGCATGCAGACCACGGGGTTCCCGCTCTCGAAGCTGGTCACGCCGTACGGTGCCGTGCGGCTGGTCGGCGGTTCGGCAACCAGCGCGGCGGTGCTCCAACTCGCTGCGAGTGTGTCACTCGCGCTGTACGTGGGGCTGGCCTGGTGGCGCCGGTTGTCGGTCGAACTCCGGGTCGCGGCACTACTCTCGGCCACGCCGCTCGCCACGCCGTATGCCTTCTACTACGAACTCGCGATCTGTGTCGTGCCCTGCCTCATGATCGCCCGCGAGGCGCAGCGCTCAGGGTGGTTGCGATGGGAGCGCGCGAGCCTCGTCGCGCTCTGGGTCGCGGCGTTCCTTCCCCCCGGTGCGGAGACCATTCCCGCCGTGCCGGTGTCGTTCCTCGTCGCGCTGGCGGCGTGGCTGGTCTGCGCGCGACGCGTCCTGCCCGCGCTGCGTGATGCCCGCGCCGTCACGACGTGACGTGGAAGCAGGGCGTAACTCGGTGGCATGCCCAACCGGGTTTTCGTTAGTTTACCGGATGCGAGATCCTGCTTCGACCCCCAGCACCGAATCGTCTGACGCCATCAGCCTGCCGGGCACGATGGACCGTGACGCGGCCATCGAACGGCAGGCGCGCGAAGCCGTCAGCGTGCTCGAGGCCTTGGTCAACGATCGCGCCTTGCTGGCACGATTGTCAGAAGACGAGCGGACGCGCCTGCTCCGTGCCGCCGGGGAACTCTCGCGTCCCGACGCCCTGGCCCGCCGCCGGCTGGTGAAGGCCACCCGCAACCAGCGGAAGGCCGAGCGCACGCAGCGCGCCGAGTCCGTGCTGCAGGAGACGGGAATCCGTCGGCTGCGGCGCGAGGACGTCTTCATCACGCCGCGACTGTTCGCACCCACCGATTTCGTGCAGGAGACGGTGGACGTCGAGCCCGACGAGACGCACGCGGGCGAGGTGCTCAATTGTTACGTCTGCAAGCAGGATTACACTGAGCTGCATCACTTCTATGACCAGCTCTGCCCGTCCTGCGCACGCTTCAACTTCGCCAAGCGGACCGAAACGGCCGACCTGCGTGGTCGTGTGGCGTTGCTCACCGGCGGTCGGGTCAAGATCGGTTATCAGGCCGGCATCAAGCTGCTGCGGGCCGGCGCGCACCTGATCGTCACCACCCGCTTCCCACGCGACTCGGCGGCGCGGTATGCAGCCGAGCCGGATTTCGCGGAGTGGGCTGGACGGCTGGAGATCTTCGGGCTGGACCTCCGGCACACCCCCAGCGTGGAGGCGTTCTGTGCGCACCTGCTGGCGACGCGCGACCGGCTCGACTTCATCGTCAACAACGCCTGCCAAACCGTGCGTCGCCCGCCCGATTTCTATCAGCACATGATGGACATCGAGAATGCATCCCTGCACGCGATGCCGACGCCGGTGCAGCGCCTCCTCGGCGCCTACGAGGGAGTGCGTGGCTACAACATGCTGCCGGAGGGGAAGGGGACTGACACCGTCGACGTCCCCGCGCTCCGGTCCGCCGTCGGCCTGACGCACGCTGCTCAGCTGTCGCAGGTGAAGCTGCTCGACGAGGAGCACATGGCGCAGCAGGCGCTGTTCCCCGTCGGCCGGTTGGACCAGGACCTGCAGCAGGTGGACCTGCGGGACCGCAACAGCTGGCGCCTGCAGATGGACGAGGTGCCGAGCGTGGAGCTGCTCGAGGTGCAGCTGGTGAATGCGGTGGCGCCGTTCCTGATCAACGCCCGCCTCAAGCCGCTGATGCAGCGGACCCCCGGTCACGAGAAACACATCGTCAACGTGTCGGCGGTGGAGGGGCAGTTCTACCGCCGCTTCAAGACCACCCGGCATCCGCACACCAACATGGCCAAGGCGGCGCTGAACATGATGACGCGCACCTCGGCGGCGGACTATCTCACCGACGGCATCCACATGAACAGCGTGGACACCGGCTGGGTGACCGACGAGGATCCGGCGGAGATCGCGGCCCGCAAGACGGCCGAGCACCGTTTCCATCCACCCCTCGACATCGTCGATGGGGCGGCCCGCATCGTCGATCCGATTCTCGACGGCGTCAATACGGGCCGGCACGTGTGGGGGCAGTTCCTCAAGGATTACGTACCGACGGATTGGTAGCGGCGCGATGCGCCGCCACGTGGCCTCAATGCAATCGTTGCGACGAATCAGGTGAACAGACTGGGTTTTGTGTTTCTACGCATCTCTGATAGATGGACGCGGGTTTCGGCGCGTCCCGCGTCATTCGATGTCATAATGTGGTTTCTGTCACGCGTGTGGCTCGGCGCTTGTGCCTACGCTGGCCACACCTCGCATCCGTTTCGTGAGCCAATCGTGGGCGGCTACGCTGGCGTATCGAATTGGTGGTTGAATGTCTGGACGACATTTGACAGCGTCTACCTGCTGGAAATTGCGCGCGACGGCTATCGACCGTTGACCGCAGCGTTCTTCCCCTTGATGCCCGTGCTTTTACGTCCGTTCGGAGCCAATGAGAATATCGCGGCGCTGACGGCAATCTCGATGTCAAATGTTTCATTCCTCGTCTCACTCTGGATATTCCATCGGCTGAGCGCCGAATCATTCGGTGAAGGTGTTGCACGATCTTCGGTGGCCGTCCTGGCGTTCTTCCCGACTTCCGTGTTTGCGATGGCCGCGTACACGGATGCGCTCTTCCTGATGCTCGTTCTGGTTTCGTTTCGGGAGGCGAGGGCTGAACGGTGGTGGGTCGCAAGCGCGGCTGGTTTTTTGGCTGGCCTGACTAGAACGACGGGTCCGGTGCTCGCCGTCGCTCTCCTCTGCGACGCCGTCCTTCGCTCGACGCGGATGCCAAAACCTGTCCGTCTGTCGGTTGCGGCACTGGCCTGTGCTGCGGCACCCCTTGTGGCGTTCCTCGGAGTGCAGCTTTACTTCCATCAACGATTTGGCGCTGTGACACTCCTCGCGGCGCAAGCAGATTTCGGCCGAGCCGCAAGCTTTCCCTGGATCCCGATTTGGCGTGACCTAAGCGACCTGGGCGATGGCATTCGGCATGGAATGTTTTATTTCGTGACCTTCATGAATGTTTTGGCCTCACTCTTGGTCTTCGTTTTTGCTTGGAGATATAGGACCCGCGTTCCTGCTGCTGAGTTGCTGTTAATGTGTGGTGTCATGCTGATGCAGCTCACCTACGCGCGCACTTTTCCGCCGTACACGATCTCATCGCTCCGCTATGTCTTTTCCACTCCCGCATTTGCGTCCTGCTTGGCGCTCGCGCTTCAAAGTCGCAGCTCGGACATCGTGAGGCACGGTATGATCGTCGTCGGCCTGCTCGTCAGCGGGGGCGTTGCATTCTTGTTTGGCGCGAAGGAGTTCGTTTCATAACATGAGCGACAGAGAGAGGTTGTGGCTTGGTGATCGTCTTTCGCCGACGTCGTCTCACCCGGAGCGACGATGAAGCGTGACGCCTTTGCCTTGATGGCTGACGCCGAGCAGTCGCATTGGTGGTATCGCGGCCGGCGCGACTTCATCGCCGCGGCGCTCGAACGGGTCGCGCCGCCACCGGGCGCCCATATTCTCGATGCCGGCTGTGGATCGGGTGGCAACCTCGAGGTGCTGGCGCGGTTCGGGAAGGTGTCCGGCTTCGAGTACGACGCCGAGGCGATGCACGTCGCGCGCGAGCGTCAGATCGGTCCGGTCGAACCGGGTGCGCTGCCGGGGCCCATCCCGTTCGGCGACCAGCGTTTCGATGCGATCGGCCTGTTCGATGTGCTCGAGCACCTCGAGCAGCCGGTCGACTCGCTGGTGGCACTGCGGCAGCGGTTGGTGGATGGCGGGGCGTTGGTCCTCACCGTCCCCGCCAATCCATGGCTCTGGGGACCGCACGATGTGCAGTGCCAGCACTTTCGACGCTACACCGCCGCGACCCTCCGCGACCACCTCACGTCGGCGGGCTTCGTCGTCGAGTACCTGAGTTATTTCAACTCGCTGCTGCTGCCCCTCGCCATTGCGCAACGCATCAAGGAGCGTGTCGCAGGCTACGACCTCGAGGCCATGCCAGGCGGTGGCATGAACGGCTTGTTGCATCGGATCTGGCGCATCGAACGTCGCTGGATCCCGACGCGCGTCGCTCCCTTCGGGCTGTCGCTGATTGCCATCGCGCGGCGAGCGACGCCGGCCGACGGGTGAGCGACATGTCGCGCCTGCTGTTGGTGGTGCCGTGTTTCAACGAAGCGTCACGTTTCACGCCCGCGCCGTTCCTCGCAGCCGTGCAGGCACTGCCACAGCTGCGACTCTGTTTCGTCGACGATGGCTCCACCGACGACACGGCTGCCGTTCTGCATGCCTTGCAGCGACAGGCTCCCGAGCGCGTCGAGATCCTGACGCTCGATCGCAACTCGGGCAAGGCCGAAGCTGTGCGTCGTGGCCTGCTGCAGGCGTGTGCTCCCGGCCGTGTCGCAGCACCGGACCTGTGCGGGTTCTGGGACGCGGACCTGTCCGCACCGCTGACCGAGTTGCCGTTGATGCTGGCAGAGTTCGACCGCGTGCCGTCTCGGCGCTGGATCTGGGGCATCCGCCTCCGCTCACTCGGCCGCGACATCACGCGCGGTTCGCTGCGTCACTACCTGGGCCGCGCATTCGCCACCGCGACCTCCGTCGCGATCGGACTGGGCACCTACGACACACAGTGCGGTGCGAAGCTCTTCCGAGTCGACGACCTGCTCTGCGAAGTGCTCGGCGAGCCATTCCTGTCACGGTGGGTCTTCGACGTCGAGATGCTCAGTCGTGCCGACCGGCTCGCACGCTCGATGGGTGGTGGTGGCGCCGCCACCTTCGTCCACGAGCATCCGCTGACGCAGTGGCACCACCGCGGCGGGTCGAAGGTGCGCGCCTCGGACTTCGTTCGTGCCCTTCGCGAGCTGCTGGCGATTCGGCGCGACGCGCACCTCTGGCATCGGCAGCCGCGTGCGGGAACGTCCGTCCCCGCCAAGGTCACCGTGTCGGTGTAGGGGGCGCAGGGCGGGGAAGCGCGTCACGTCGCACGTGGACGACTGCGATCGAGTCCGTGTGTACGCGCTGCCATTCCTCGAGATGGTCGAGCAATTCCAGCGCCGGCGTGCCCGGCGTCAGCATCGTCCATGTGATGCGGTATTTCTGCAGCGCCGTCTCCAGAGCGTGCGGCTTGCTCAGCCCGATCGCCTGCGACGCTTCCACCATGAACGTGTCGCCATACATGTCGCCGCGACCGTCGATGAACACCGGCACACCCTCGCTGATGAGGTAACCGCCCAGCACATAGGCGTTGAGCACGTTTCCTGTCGCACCGGTCCGCCGGAACGCCGCCAGCGCTGCCGACGGTGTGGCACGTGCATCGGGGGCGTTCCTTATGAGCGGCCGCATCGCCCACGCCGCGAGTAGCGCCGCGCCGGCGACCACCCACGTCGATCCGCGTCGACTGCGCCGCGCCAGTGACTCGAAGATCGCGTCCAGTGCGCCAGCCTGTTGCGTGGCGGCGCGAGGAACCGCACGCAGCGCGTCACCGAGCGGGCGCGCGAGGATGAACGGTGCCGCGAGGCCCGCGAGCGCATGGTAGCGCTGATGCTTGAGCGCCAGGTAGGTCAGCACCACGATGAAGATCACGCGGAACGGTGAGAGCTTCACCTGCAGCGAATAGCCGGCGGCCAGCAGGCACAGCACCCACGGCAGGAAGATCTGGAACTGGTGGAAATCCGCCGAGCGCCACTCGTCCACGATCTGGAGCGTCTGCTTCATCTGCATCACGCCGGCGGCGTGTGTGATGGCGTGCAGGCCGCGGGGGTTCACCAGCACCACCACTGCACAGAGTGCGAGGAACGGTGCCCATTGCAGCGCACGCGCCTTGCGCGCCGGCCACCCCGTCTCGGTGAAGGTCGCGTCGAGCGCCAATGCACCGGCGAAGCCGATTGCGAGCGTGAAGCTGGCATGCAGGTTCGTCCACAGCAGCAGCAGCGGCAGCAGCCAGAGTGGTGGACGACTCCGCTGTTCGACCGCGACGACCAGCGTGGCGAGCCAGAGCGCCGTCAGCGGCCAGACGAACACGTGCGGCCGACCAAGGAAATGTGTGTAGACGGTCGCCAGGGACAGCGCACCGATGGCCAGGGCGTAGATCGGCTCGATGCGGTCGAGCAGAAACCGCATCATGCAGCCGGCCGTGAGCGCGAGGCAGGCGCTGGCGAGCAGGTGCAGTGCCTGCCACTCACCCGCCTGGAAGGTGGCGTACATCAGCACTTCGGAGAGCCACTCGTGCGCCGTCCACGGGATGCCGGGCATCGAGTGCGAGAAGAACTCACTCACCGGTACCGCGCCGTGGCTCACGATCCACTTGCCGACAGCGATGTGCCAGAAGGGATCGCCGTCGGGGAACATGTCCTCGGCGAGCAGCGACCAGAGGAAGACCGCCGCGGCGATGCCGAGGGGGAGCGAGAGCCACGGGGCTGGCCGCGGGGCAGTGGCCGCAGCGGTTTGCTGCTCGGTGGCGAGTGAATGCGCGGGGGTGGCGTGCATCAGCGACAAGGTAGAAGGCGGGCGGATGTGGCGGCCGACGACCCTGCCCGGCAATCGATGTTGCGTGCGCGCGTCGTTCGTTGCCGACGAGCCACAGTGTTGGCGGGCAACGATCTCCCGCGCGGCGCAGCGCTGTGCGTCGGCGAGTCGGGTGCAAGTCCATCACGGCCAACGACTTGGGCTCGCAATCGTCCGAAATGGGCCGGTCCGCTTGACATATCTCGCTCAGGATGCGCTCGGTGGCGCGTGTCATGCGGCCTCGGATTGCCGTCTGTCCCGGTCGCGCACCGAAATCGGTCCGGCCGTCCGCTTCGTTCCTCCCCCCATGGAGCAATCGATGTCGCGCCTCAGGAATGTGCTCCGGGCATTCGTCAAGGACGAGTCCGGTGCCACGATGGTCGAGTACGCCGTGATGGTGGCCCTCATCGCCGCGATCTGCATAGCCGTCATCACCACGCTGGGTCAGAAGGCGAACAATGCGTTCAGCACGGTGAATGCATCGATGACCTGATGCGCGTTCGGTCGTCGGGAAGCCGGAGTCCTGCGCGTCGGGTCTCCGGCTTTTTCACGTCCACGGACCGAAACCGCCGTGCGCGGCGCGACCGGATCAGGGCGCTGGATGAAGTTCGCGGACGTGCCAGGCCCACGATGTTACCCGTGACGGGTTGACGCCGTCTAAGAATGCGTAGCCCGTTCGGCGCTGGCCTGGAGGCGCGGTACGACCGGAAGGATCGAGGCGTCGTGGGATGGTGCAGGTGCTGTCGCACGAGAAGGAAGCGTGCATCGCAGCGTTGGGTGCCGTGAACGACCCGTGCTCTGTATGGCACAGGTTTGTTGTGCAGTAGCAACGCCTGTGGTGCTCTTGCAACAGTTGTCTGTCATATATCACGAGAGCGTGGCGTCCGCAGACGCAACGATGTGTGACTCGGAAATCGCTTGTTCGTAATGGCTTAGCAAGATCGGAGCGCATGTTTGCCCCATCATATGCCTTCCGGACTACAAGTAGCGGTCGCTGGCGTGGGATGTGCCCTGCCTCATGATCGCGTTCGTGTCGCCTCGCCCGTCCGGGTTGTAGCGGCTGCAGTATTTCAGAACCCTCCCCTTCGGAGTCGCAATGACCAGCTTCAAGAACACGCTCGCCAAGTTCACCAAGGACGAGTCTGGCGCCACGATGGTCGAGTACGCCGTGATGGTGGCCCTGATCGCCGCGATCTGTATCGCCGTGATCACCACGCTCGGCAAGAAGGCCAACAACGCCTTCAGCACCGTGAACGGTTCGCTCGGCTGAGCTCGACCACACACCACGACGGAGTTCCTCACGTGAGAGAAGGCTCGCTGCGCCGATTCCTGCGTGAGGAACATGGTGCGACCATGGTCGAGTACGCTGTCATGCTCGCCCTCATCGCCGCCGTGTGTTTCGCCGTCATCACGATCCTGGGCCAGAAGACGAACAACAACTTCCAGCCCGTCACGAGCGGATTTTGAGCGTCGTGGTTTGGACCGTCGCCACCATGATCCGTCGGTGATCATGGTGGCGTGTGTTCTTTCTGGGCGCGGCGTTTCCACACCGCCGTGACGAATGTCGGTGTGGATCGTTTAATTTGTGCAGCAAGCGTCCGATCGTGTCGCTCGCCGTGGAAGCAGGCAGCGTGAGGTTCACCTTCGTGCGTCGGACGGCGGCGGCATGACCCGTACGGATCAGATCCGAACTGCATTCGCCGTCGTACTCGTCGGCGCGCTGCTGGCCGCATGCTGGACCGATGCCCGGGAACGTCGTGTGGCGAACCAGCTCACCGTCGTGCTGCTGGCGGTCGGTCTGGTCGCCGGCGCACTGTCGATGAGCGCACCATCGCTCATCACTGCATTCCTCGGCGTGCTGGTCGGCCTGGCCATCTGGTTGCCGTTCTGGTTGCTCGGCTTACTCGGTGCAGGTGATGTCAAGTTCTTCGCGGCCGCATCGGCCTGGATTGGTCCCAGCCTCGCCTGGCGTGCCAGTCTTGGGACGGCAGTGCTCGGCGGCGTGCTCGCATTGTTGTTCATGGTTCAGCAACGTGGCGTGCGTTCGACGGTCGAGTTCGGCGTACTCAGTCCCAGTACCGCGAAGACGATCATCACCAACGCCAAAGGTGAGACTGCTACCGCTTCGGCGCGTACATTTCCCTACGCCATTCCGATGGCGATGATGATTGCAGTGGCGCGTTTCTTTCCGACCTTGTTCTCCTGACCGCATCCGCCGTGACTGCGGCATCAACCCGTGGAGGGAACGTGATGACATTATTTCGACGTCCGCGGCTGATGCGGCGGTTCGGTCGTGAGCGCGACGGCGCGGCAATGGTGGAGTTCGCCATCATCGCACCGCTGCTCTTCGTGTTGATCTTCGGCATTATCGACTTCGGTCGCGCCTTCTTCCTCTACAACAACCTCACCAACGCCGCTCGTGAAGGGGCGCGTCTTGGTGCGGTGCTCGACGCGATCAACATCCCGGAAGCCACGCGCCGCACGCAGATCCAGGCGCATGTCCGGTCCAAGATCAACGATGACCCGGTCCGCGTGGCGGCATCGACGGTGACCGTGACCTTCCCGGGCAGCGCGCCGGCGCAGACGGCGCGCGTGCAGATCGTGAACTATCCGTTCGTGCCTGTGACCTTTCTGGCCATCAAGGCATCCAAGACGTTGAACGTCACGGCGGAGTTCCGCCTCGAGTTCCAGTGATCGTCGTCTTCTCTTTCGCGTGACTGGGTGTTCCAATGGGTGAACGTCGTTTCGGATTGGTCCTCTTCGCGGCCCTCGCCATCGCCGGACTCGCCGGTTATGGGGTCTTCCGCTTCCTGCAGCAGGCGCAGGCCAGCGCGCAGATCCCGATGGGGCGCATCGTCGTCGCCGCGGTGGATCTGACGGAGGGACATCCCATCGTTGCCGAGGATGTTCGGATGGCGGACGTGCCGCTGACCAACATGCCTCCGGGCGCCTTCACGATCATGGACTCCGTGATCGGTCGCGTCACGCGTGTGCCGGTGTTCGCCACCGAAGCGCTGGTGCCGGGACGCCTCGCGCCGGTGGGCAGTGGCGCGGGCCTCGAGGTCAAGATCACACCGGGCAAGCGCGCAATGGCAGTGCGCATCGACGACGTGGTCGGCCTCTCCGGCCTGATCCAGCCGAACAGCCGCGTGGACGTGCTGGTGACGATGAAGGGCGATCCGAACAGCGGCCAGACGGAGCGCGCGAAGTTGTTCATGTCCAACATGCGCGTCCTGTCCGTCGGTGCGCAGATGGAGCGCGCGGCCGATGGGCGCCCGATCAACCAGACCACCGCAGCACTCGAAGTCACCCCGGCGGAAGCAGAACAACTCGCCGTCGCCACCAATCAGGGCAAGATCCAGCTGGTGCTGCGCGGCTATGGCGATCCGGACACGGTCGCCACTGCCGGCGCCTCGGCGCGTGACATCAGCCTTGGTCGCAGTGCCGGCAGCGCGCCTGCGGCACCGGCGCCACGCCGCTCCGAACCGCGTCGCGTCACTCCGCAGCCGGTCCGTCGCGAGACGCTGTTCATCGCGCAGCCGTCCACCACGCCGGCGCCACGCGCACGACCCGATTCGTCCGTCATTCAGGTCTACCGCGCTGGTGGCGTGACGCAGCAGCGGATCGAGAAGAAGGACTCCACCAAGCCGTAGCCCGACCCGGCGCGGCCCCTCCCGCGCCTTGCCCGCCCTGTCGCCGCCCCGCCGGTTGCACATCTCCCCCCCATCCGACGCCTGATGTTCTCCCCGAACACAGCTTTCAACGTCCGCCTGTCGACCGCCATCCTCGCCTCGTCGATGCTGGCGCTCTCCCTCGCGCCTGCGACGCTCGTCGCGCAGGTGCCGGCCAGTAGCAGTGTGCTGGTGCGCGCCGGACTCGACGTGCAGCGGATCGAACTGGTGGCCGGTCGCTCGCTGCCGATCACCGATCCGTCGCCGATCAACAAGGTGACGGTGGCCAACCCGCTGATTGCCGACGTGGTCGTGATCAGCGAGACCGAGGTGGTGGTCAACGCCATCCTCGCCGGCGAAACCGACATCATCCTCTGGGGCCCGAACGTCCCGCGCCGGCACTATCGCGTGATCGTGCGCTCGTCACCGGAGCGCCGGCAGATCCTGGTCGCGATCAAGTTTGCCGAAGTCCGCCGCGATGCGCTGCGCGAGATCAGCACCTCGCTGCGGGCGCTGGATCGTGAACGCACCACACGCGCCGGCACCGGAGCGTTCAACACCGACGCGGCAATCGACAGCCTTGGCCGCGTCACCCTGCCCGGTAGCGCGCGCTTCCTCACGATTCTCAGCACCTTCAATACTCGCGACCTGCTCGGCTTGCTCGATTTGCAGGAGACACGCGGGAATGCGCGCTTCCTGGCCGAACCGAACGTGATGGCGGCCAATCGCGAGGAGGCGAGCTTCCTTGCCGGCGGTGAGCTGCCGATCCCGATCGTGCAGGGCGGTGGCGGCGGCGCGACCGGCGGTTCGAACGTCACGATCCAGTATCGCGAGTTCGGTGTCCGCCTCGCATTCACCGGTGAAGTGCTCACCGACTCACTGCTGAAGCTGAAGTTGCGTCCCGAGGTATCGTCGCTCGACTTCGCCAATGCGATCCTGCTGCAGGGTTTCCGCGTCCCGGCGTTCCGGACGCGGAAAGTGGAGACGACGGTGGACGTGCTGGCCGGCCGCAGCCTGATCATCTCCGGGCTGTTCAACGAAGAGCGTGAGCAGGTGTCCACGGGCATCCCGTTCCTGGTCAACATTCCGTTCATCGGCAAGCTGTTCGCGAGCAACCGCTGGAACCGGAACGAGACCGAACTGATCGTCGTCGTGACGCCGGTGTTGATGGATCCGAACAACCCGCGCTCAGCCGACCTGCTCGATTTCCGGCGTGACATCCCGGTGCCCGCACGCGAGATGCTGGAAAAGCGGATGTGGCCCAGCGACTCCGTCGCCGCACCCCGCAAGCCGTAGTCGATCTCGTTTCGCACTGACCACGCCCAGACCCCCCGATGTCTCCTGCCGCACCAGCCGCGAACCGGCTTGCCATCGTCGTCACCGGCGCCGCCGGGCCCGAGGACCTGCTCAACCAGGTGCTCGAGCCGCGCGGGTTCGGGCCGGTGCTGTTCGTCGCATCCGTCGGTGAGTTGACCACGCAGCTTCGGTCGCGCGGACCGTCGCTGGTGATCCTGCCGATTCCGGCGGGCGGCGTGAGTGCCGACCTGACGCTCTTCGCCTCCGAACTGCGCCGGCATCCCGGCACGGCGGCCATCGGCACCGCGGAGCACAAGGATGCGGATACGGTGCTGGGCGCCATGCGCTCCGGCATCCCTGAGTTCCTCATCAGCCCGATCGATTCGAGTGAGTTCACCGCGGCCGTGAGTCGGGTGCTCTCCAACCTCGCGCTGCCGGAGCAGTCGGGCCGTGTCTTCACGGTCTATTCCGGCAAGGGCGGTGTCGGCACCAGCACCATCGCCACGTCCCTGGCGTGGTCGATGGCGCAGGCCACCGGCAGCAAGGCGCGCGAGACCGCGCTGGTGGACTTCAACACCGCCGGTGCCGGCATTCGCGTGATGCTGAACCTCAATCCGACGTACGACCTTGGCAGCGTCGCCGCGCGCGCCGATCGGCTCGACCGTGATTACCTGCACTCGGTCATGGCGGAGCATACCGATCGCGTCAGCGTGCTCGCCGCCGCCGACGAGCTGGATGCCCTCGAGGCACTGGACATGAAGACCTCGGGGCAGCTGATGGAGTTGTTGCGCCAGGAGTACGCGTTCACGGTGGTGGATACCGATCACCACTTCAACGACCAGACCCTGGCGGCGCTCGATGCCGCCGACCGCATCCTGCTCGTGACGCAGTGCGAGGTCTCGGCGCTGCGCAGCACACAGCGCAGCCTCGGCATGTTCGCGCGGCTCGGATATCCGGCCGACAAGGTGGTGCTGGTCGCCAACCGCCGCACCGATCGCGACCGGATCACCGTCGCCGGTGCAGAGCAGGTGCTGGGGCGCAAGATCGACTTCGGGCTGCCGAACGACTACGTGACCTGCTCCGGCGCCATCACGCAGGGCCAGTTCGCGCAGCGCTTCGCACCGCAGTCTCCGCTGGTCGAGGCGTTCAGTACGATCGCACGCGGGCTGAATGGCCAGCCCACCGGCCCGGTGCGGAATGGCAAGGCGCCCGAACGGTCTCGGTTCTCGAAGATCTTCGGTCGCAAGTAACCGCGCCACCCTTAATCGCTTCTTTTTCGTCAGGCAGCCCTCACCATGTCTAAATCACTTCGCGAACGACTGATGGGACGCAGCGGCGCCGTGGCGCCGGTGCTTCCGCCGGATGCGCTCCCGACGAATGGTGCGGTCGTCAACGAGACGTACGCCGTCGCGCGCGCCGACACCAACGACGGCGCCTCGGGCATGTTTGGCCCGCGCAAGGCCGAGGATGCAACGCTCAATCCCGTCGATGAGCTGAAGCGTGAACTGCACCGCAAGCTGATCGAGCGACTGGACCTCGAGGCACTGGAACTCGTCACCGACGAACGCCAGGTCGCGATGCAGATCCGGCAGGCGGTGGCCGAACTGCTGCGTGGTGAGACGACGCCGCTGTCGCAGAACGAGCGTGAGGAGATGGTGGACCAGGTCGTGTACGAGGTCATCGGCCTCGGCCCGATCGAGCCGCTGTTCCGCGACAAGACGATCTCCGACATCCTCGTCAACGGTCCGCGCGACATCTACGTGGAACGCCGCGGCAAGCTGCAGCGCGTGCTGACGTCGTTCCGCAACGACGCCCACCTGCTGGCCGTGATCGACCGCATCGTGAGCCGCGTCGGTCGGCGTGTGGACGAGTCGAGCCCGATGGTGGACGCCCGCCTGCCCGATGGCTCCCGCGTCAACGCGATCATCGGGCCGCTGGCCGTCGATGGTCCGGTGCTGTCGATCCGCCGCTTCGGCGCCAACCTGAATCCGCACAAGCTGGTCGAGCTGGGCGCGTTCACCGACGAGATGCTGTACCTGCTGTCGGGCTGCGTGAAGGCGCGCCTCAACATCCTCGTCTCGGGCGGTACCGGTTCCGGCAAGACGACGTTGCTCAACGCACTGAGCTCGTTCATCCCGTCCAGCGAACGTGTGATCACGATCGAGGACGCGGCCGAATTGCGCCTGCAGCAGGAACATGTCGTCCGACTCGAGACCCGCCCGCCGAACGCCGAAGGGCGCGGTGAGGTGGCCATGCGCGACCTGGTCAAGAACGCCCTCCGCATGCGTCCCGATCGCATCATCATCGGTGAGACGCGTGGCGCCGAGGCGCTCGACATGCTGCAGGCGATGAACACCGGTCACGAAGGCTCGCTGACCACGATCCACGCCAACACGCCACGCGACGCCTTGTCGCGCCTCGAGACGATGATCCTCTTCGCCGGCACCAACCTGCCGGATCGTGCGATGAAGGAGCAGATCTCGTCCGCGCTCGACGTGATCGTGCAGGTCAGCCGCCTGTCGGACGGTACCCGTCGCGTGATGAGCGTGACCGAGGTGACCGGCACCGAAGGCGACATGATTCAGCTGCAGGAGATCTATCGTTTCAAGCGCCAGGGCGTGTCCGCGGAAGGGCAGGTGGTGGGCAACTTCGAGGCGACGGGTGTCCGTCCCCGGTTTGCCGAGCGCCTGTTGCTGGCCGGCATCGACCTGCCGGCTCGCCTCTTCCTCGAACAGCGCTAAGGGCGGACGACGATGTCCACCGGACTTCTCTTCGCCTCCCTCGGCGCTGCCCTCGGCACCGCCGGCCTCATCATCGGCCTCTTCGTCTGGTTCAATCGCCGCAAGCTGGAGGAGGAACGCCAGCTTCGCGAACGACTGGGCGACCTGGCGACAGGGGCTGTGGGTCGCGGGAACGACGTCAGCATCCTGCGCCAGAATGCGACCAGCAACAGCCTGCTCGACAAGTACCTGAGCAACAAGGGTGTGCTCAGCGGCATCGAGCAGGACGCGAAGGCGAGTGGACTGAACTGGACCGCCGGCGAATTCGCCAGCTTCGTGCTGGCGGGACTCACGGTCGGTATCATCTCGTTCTTCTTCCTCGACTGGACCGTCGCGATTGCGATCGGATTGGTCGGCGCGGTGCTGCCGTTCGTGGTGGTCGCGAACATGAAGGCCAAGCGCCTGCGCAAGATCGAGGAGCAGCTGCCGGATGCGGTGGACATGCTGGTGAACTCGCTCCGTGCCGGCTACTCGCTGCAGGCCGGCATGAATTTCGTCGGCACCGAGCTGCCGGCGCCGCTGGGACCGGAGTTCAGCCGCTTCTACGATGAACAGCGACTCGGCATCGACGTGCGCCAGGCCCTCAACGGCCTCACCGAACGCCTCGGGACACTCGATGCGCGGATGTTCGTGTTGGCCATCATCATCCAGCGCGAGACCGGCGGCAACCTGTCGGAGATCCTTGGCAACATCGCGAGCGTGATCCGGGAGCGCATCAACTTCCGCCAGCAGCTGGACGTGATGACGGCCGAGTCGAAGCTGTCGGCGCTGGTGCTGACCATGCTGCCGATCGTGATGTACTTCGTGGTGCGCGCGTCGAACCCGGAATATCTGCAACCCCTGACGACCACCGATACCGGTAAGCTGCTGCTGCTCTACGGGTTCGTGTCGCTGGGTGTCGGCTATGTGTTCCTGCGGAAAATGTCCACCATCGAGGTGTAGGTCAGCATGCCCGTCAATCTTCCGCTGCCCGTCATCCTGATGGTCCTGCTGTTCGCCGCTGCCGTCGGCGGTGCGCTGTTCGTGCTGGTCACGGAGCGGCAGCGTCGCGCAGTGATCCGTCGCGCCTCGGGCGGCCTCGAGGGCGGCGCTTCGATCTATCGCACCCCGGCCAGCACCGAACGTGGGGTCCTTGCGCGTCTCGGCGACTTCCTTGGCGCCCGCATCCCGGTGCAGTTTGGCACCGATACCGCCATCGCCAGCAAGTTGGTACAGGCGGGATTCGACACCCCCGGCGCGCCGGCCTTGTTCATGCTGATCCGCATCGCCTGTGCGGTGACCTTCCCCGTCCTCGGCCTGTTGCTCGTGCCGCGCGGTGACATCACCTACTTCGTGATCGGGTGGTTCCTCGTCCTCGTGCTCGGCTTTCTGGGCCCGCAGGCGGCGCTGGATTCCATCACCACCCGGCGCCAGGACGTGATCCGCAAGGGCGTGCCGGATTCGCTGGACCTGCTGGTGGTCTGTGTCGAGGCCGGCGTGGCGCTGGACGCGGCCATCCAGCGGGTCGCCCGCGAAATGAGCATGCTCCACCCCATCCTGGCGGAAGAGTTGGTGGGCATGAGCCGACGCGTCTCGGCGGGCATGCCGCGAGAGCAGGCGCTTCAGGGGCTGTACCTGCGCACCGGCCTCGACGAGCTGCGTGGCCTGGCCTCGCACATGCTGCAGAGCGAAAAGTGGGGCACATCGATTGCGAATGTGCTCCGTGTGTACGCCGACCAGTTGCGTCGGAAACGGAAGATGGCGGCGGAGAAGCGGGCAGCGACGGCCAGCACGCGGATGCTCATCCCGCTGGCGCTGTTCATCTTCCCCACGATCTTCATCGTACTGCTGGGTCCGGCAGCCATCAACATCTCGAAGATGTTCAAGACGATGGGCCAGTGAGAACTGGAATCCAAATGCACGTTATAGTATCCTAAGGAACGGTTTGCAGTCGAGTTCGACCCAATCAGGAGCGTGACATGCGGTTCTTCTCCCGGAAGCCAGGCTCGCGTCGCGTCGCAGGACCGTCGGCACGGCGCAGGGGTGCGACGATGGTGCTGATGGCCGTCGTGATGACGGTGCTGATGATGTTCGGTGGCATCGGTATCGATTTCGGGCGCATGTATTCGTATGTCGCGCAGTTGAAGACGTTGACCGATGCTGCTGCGCACGCTGCGGCGATCGAGCTCCGGAACGGTGGGACGGAGGCCAATGCACAGACGCGTGCGCTGGCGCTGAAGAGCCAGAATCGCGTGGACGGCCTGAACATCGCGACGATGGAGAACGCGGACATCGAGCCCGGCAACTGGGACTTTACCGCTCGGACCTTCGTTGTTTCGACCTGGGCCAACGCGACGGCCGTGCGTGCGACGGCGCGCTACAACGCCAATTGGTCACTCGCCCGCATTTTCGGCGTCAACACCCGGCTGCTCACGCAGCAGTCCATCGCTGCGCTCGGATCGATCGGCTCGAGCACCTGCCTGAAGCCGTGGGCGATTCCGTACACGAACATGATCGCGACGCTGAACAACATCGACGCAGGCACGCGTACGACAGCGAACAATCTGACCCAGGCCGACGTTGAACTCTTGAGTAACAACAACGTCCCGATCACGTTCAAGATTACCTCCACCGGCGAGACCGGCACGGTCGCCGGCACCATCATCTCCGGAAACTTCTACGCTGTGCGGTACGGTCCGGTCGAACTGGCGAACGGCACCATTCCGACCACTGGCCCGTCAAGCGGTGCGAATCCGTATCGTGACGCGATCGAGGACCTGAACTGCTCTGAGGCTGGCAGCGCCGCTGTCGGTGACTGGCTCGAAGTCGAGCAGGGCAACATGATCGGCCCGACGAAGCAGGGAATCGAGACGTTCTGTGGCCAATCAGGGAAGACGTTCACGTGCGACAAGAGCATCGTGCTGCCGATCTGGAATACGGAACGGAGCATGTCCGGCACGGACGTGCAGATCAAGTACATGGGCCAGTTCCGGCTCATCGGCTTCGACGACGGCGTGATCTCGGGCTATCTGCAGTCGCTCGATGGGGCCGGTGGTACCGGATTCAATCCCGCACCTGGCCCGGTGAAGGCCGTCGCACTCGTCTTCTGACGCCTGCCCGGTAGTACTCGGCGAGCGACGCTCGCCCATGGCGCCGCCGCCATCGTTCACGACGAGGTGACAGAGTGAGCAAGCAAGTCGTGATGACGTCCGTCGCGCCGGGGGACTGGCGCTACGCGGCGAACCCGGATCGCACCGTCCGCGTGGACGTCACCTTCCCGGGCGCCAGCGACGTGGTCGCGCTGCGCGCCCAAGTGACCACCTGGCTCGACGCGATGGTGCGGTGCGTGGATCTCGACGCCACCATCGGCGCGCGGGCGGCACTCCTCGTCCCGTCCCGCAGCGATGACGGCGCCGTGGATTCACCGGTGCTGCATTATCTCGCCCCGCTCAAGATCGGCGCCGCCATCCTGCCCGCGAAGAAGGGACCGGCCGATGTGCTAAAAGTCCTGCGGCGCATCGCCGTGGCGCTGGATGCGCTGCATGCCCGCGGCTTCATTCACGGCGCGCTCGGCATGAGCTCACTCTGGTGGATGGAAGACGGCACGCTGCGGTTTCCCGACGCCGGATTGACGCACATGCTCGATGGCGTGCTGCGTCCGCCGAAGCTGGCCGGTGCCTATCTGGCGCCCGAAATCTGGCGCCGAGGGGGGACGATGCCGGCCAGTGATCAGTATGGGCTGGCCGTGATTGCGTTCGAACTGTTCACCGGGCGTGGTCGCTTCATCGAGGATGAAGACAACGGCGTGCAGAGTGTGCAGCCACTGACGCTCGAGTCGAACGCACGTTTGTACGACGGTGCGCCCGCTGAACTGAATGACGTGATGCAGCGCGCGCTGTCCACCTCGCCCAGTTCGCGGTTCGGCAGTTGCGTGGAATTCGTCGATGCGCTGGAGGGGCACACGACGGCCGCCAAGTCGCTGCCGACCGTGCACCGCTTCGCCACGTTCAAGGGCGGCTTCAACAAGCAGACCGCGATCCTCGCGCTGGCGACGGTCGCCGTGCTCGGTGGCAGCGCCTATGTGATGCGGGCGGGGGTGAAGCAGCGTGCGATCGGTGGCATCGACCTGAATTTCGGTGATGTCGCCTACGCGGCGCGCGAGAAGGCCGGCGCATTGCCCAGCATCGATGTCCGCAGCGCCGGCACGAGCTCGGCACCGAGCGGCGGGAGCGGGTCTTCTGCGCCCGGGACGGAGACGGGAAGTGCGGCGCCGAAGGGTGCAGGCGGCGCCTCCTCGTCGAGTGGTTCGGATGCGACCGTCTCCTCGTCTTCGGGCGTCTCGAAGTCTCCCACGCCGACGCCTGCGGCGACGTCGCTGCAGTCGCGCGCCGCGACCGTCGCGCGCGACGTCAAGCGTGCGGTCGCCGGTAGCGAGGCGGCCTCGACGCCCGCGTACTCCACCGGCTCGGCGCCAGGAGGGAGCCGGTCGAGCGGCAGCGAACCGGTGGCGGCCGGTGGCAGGGGCGCGACTGGCGGTGGCTCCGCGCCGGCCACCTACAGCACCGGCGGCGCCGCCACCGCCCGGAGTGCGCCGGGCACCAACCCTGGCGGGACCACGGCCGGAACAGCGGGAACCTCCGCGCGTGCCGTGGCCAGCGGCGGCACCAGCGGAGGCGGCGCCACCAGCGGGGCAGCCCGCGACACCGTCGCAGCGCGTACGGCGAGCCCGGCCAAGGCCCCATCCGGCTCGGCACTCTCCGAGTGGGTAGGGAAGGTGGTCGGCAGTTCGCCCGCGACTCCGACCGCTCCGCTGGCCACGGGAACCGTGCAGCTCAAGGGACCATCGCGCGCCCGCTACTACGTGGACGGCGTCCTGGTGCGTCCGGTGCGTGGCAAGGTGACCGCGAACGAAGGAGAACACGACGTGGACATCGTGATCCCCAACGGCAGCATCTACCGTCGACGCGTGACCGTGCTCGCTGGGCAGACGATCGTCGTCAAGCCATAACGACCGCCGCGCTGCGCCGTGCGCCGCGCTGCCGTCGACGGGAACGACACGCGGGCACGCGCTGCCACCTTGGCCGCGCGTGCCCGACTCACATCAGCCGTTGATCGCCCGCGACGCCGTCGGCGCGGAAATGGAGATCTTCCTGGCCACTGCGACGCTCGACTTCGGCACGGTGATCTTCAGGACGCCCTGCGTGAACGTGGCCTCGATCTTCTCCGCGTCGACGTGCTCCGGCAGGCGGATGGAGCGCGCGAAGTTCCCGCTCAGGCGCTCGGCGCTGAACACCCGCAGCTGCGCGTTCTTGTCGCGCACGGGAAGTGTGGCCGCGCGGGTGCCGCTGATGGTCAGGGTGTGCCGGTCGAACTGGATGTCCACGTTTTCCTCGTGCACACCCGGCAGGTCGGACTCGACCACGAACGCGCTTTCCGTTTCGTAGATGTCTACCGGCGGCATCCACAACTGCGTGCGGGTGCGACCCTCGGTGGGGCCGCTGGACGCCCGGACGGCGGTTTCGTCGAGGAGCTGGCTGGCGGTGATGAGGCGGTCGAAGACGTTGTTGAAGTTCGAGGAGAGCATGGTCAAGGCTCCGTGTCGAGATGATTGAGGCGTACTGCCGGCCCAGGGACTGGCAGGCGCGGCGATCGCTGTGCCACGCAGGCTCCCGGAGGGGCAACCCGCGGGCCGGGCAGGGTCGGTCAGGGTGACAGGCGGGACGCGTCAGGGTGACCGAACGCCTGTCACCGTGACCGTCGCCAGCCGGGCGAAGGAGGCCGACGGACGCCATGCCCCGGGCCAACGGTCCACTTGATGCGGTGACGCAAAGCAGGTCGTCCTCGCCGGGCTCGCGCTCCAGAACGGGGTGCGCAGCTTGGCGCGATTTAATGTCGACACGGCCCTTGACCGCCACTGTGCCTGAGGTGAGCATCCACCTCGCCTCAGGCGAAAAAAGAGTCCTTCATCCTCGGAGCAGCGCATGCGTGTGCGTCACCAGCTTGTGCACGGTTTCGTTCGTCCCGCCATCACCGCCGCCGCCGTGCTGGCATTCGTGACGGCCTGCTCCACCGACAGCGCCACCACGGCCCCCGTGGCTGGAGAAGTCAGCGCGACGGTCGCAGAGCAGCCCGCCAGCGTGCACGCGGGCCCACCGCAGTTCGTACCGGGCGAGATGCTGGTGCACTTCAAGGCGGGTGCGTCGGCGATGAGCCGGGGCGCCGCGATGCGCGCCGCCAATGCGACGGCGGCCGAGAAGATCCAGACCGCGGCGATGCGCCGAGCGGGTGACGGGGACGGTGTGGTGCTGATGCGCACCTCGATGGCGGTGCCGGCAGCCGTCGCCGCGATGAAGGCCAGCGGTGCCGTGGAGTACGCGGAGCCGAACTGGATCTATCACCACGATGCGACCAGCAACGACACGTACTTCACCAACGGGTCGTTGTGGGGGATGTACGGTGATGCATCGTCACCGGCGAATCAGTTCGGCAGTCAGGCGGCCGAGGCGTGGGCCGCTGGCAAGACGGATTGCAGCAACGTCTACGTCGGCATCATCGACGAGGGCTACTACTACGGTCACGCCGACCTCGCAGCCAACGCCGCCACCAACCCTGGTGAGGTGGCCGGCAACGGCGCCGATGACGACGGCAACGGGTACGTGGACGACGTGTACGGCTGGGACTTCGACGGCAACAACAGCTCCGTCTTCGACGGCACGGGCGATGACCACGGGACACATGTCGCCGGGACCATCGGCGGGGTCGGCGGCAACGGCATCGGTGTCGCTGGTGTGTGCTGGAGCGTGAAGCTGATGGGCGGCAAGTTTCTTGGCCGCAACGGTGGCACCACGGCCAACGCGGTGAAGGCGGTGGACTACTTCACCGACCTCAAGACACGCCATGGCCTCAACCTCGTCGCCACCAGCAACTCGTGGGGTGGCGGTGGTTTCTCGCAGGCGCTGGCTGATGCAATCGGCCGCGCCAATACGGCCAATGTCCTGTTCATCGCGGCGGCCGGCAACAGTTCGCTGAACTGCGAGACGTCCACCTGTTATCCGGCGGAGTACGCCAACGCCAACGTGATCGCCGTTGCATCGACGACCAGCAGCGGCGGCATGAGCTCGTTCTCCAACTACGGCTCGACGACGATCGACATCGGTGCGCCGGGTAGCGCGATCTGGTCGACGGTGCCGGTCAGTTCCAAGGGCAAGATCGCGTCAGGCTACGCGAGCTACAGCGGTACCTCGATGGCCACGCCACACGTGAGTGGCGCGGCGGCGCTCTTCGCCGCCTATCATCCGGGTTCGAGCGCGGCACAAATCAAGGCTGCAATCATGGGCGCTGCCGTGGAAACGGCGTCGCTCAACGGCAAGGTGGTCAGCAATGGCCGCCTCAACGTGAGCGGCTTCTAGACGACGCTGGGCATCGTCGTCGAGTGGTACCCGCGGGGCCTCCGGACGTCGGGAGCCCCGCGCGTCGTTTCCGCCGTCGGCAATGGACCTGATGTGTGGGTCGCGTAAGTTTTGCGTCGTCCCTCACCCCGCGATCATGCGCCTGCCCGTCATCCCGTCACTGCCAGTCACCGCGCTGGCGCTCTCCGTCGCCCTCGTCGGATGCGGCAGCCGATCGCCCATCCTGACGCCTGCCCCGGGTGCCAGTACCCCACAGGGCTCGACACCGACGCTGCTGCCCTGGTCGCAGCAGATCGCGATTCGGGAAGGCTGGCTGCAGAAGCGGCATGCGATGCTGCTGCCGATGATGCGACGGCACAACGTCGGCATGTGGATCGTGGTGAACGAGGAATTCCACGACGATCCGCTCTCGCAGTACGTGGCGCCACCGCGACCGTACACGGGGAATCGTGACTTCTTCGTCTTCATCGACGGCGGCGCAGCGGGCCTGAAGAAATTCGCGATCACCGGCTACACCGAAGAGAACCTGGCCCGATTCTTCGATGCACCGACCACCGAGCCGCGGCCAGCCGGACCGACGCTCCGTGCCCTCTACGAGCAGTGGAAGCCAGCGACGATCGCCCTCGGCATCCAGGGCCGCCGCGGGCAGACGCGTTCACTCGGTCATGACGCATACCAGTTCATTGCCGAGGCGGTGGGACCGGACGGCGTGCAGAAGTTCACCAGCGCGTCGGACCTGGTGGAGGAATATCTCGACACCCGCCTGCCGGAGGAGATGGAGCATTACCGCACGGCGGTGACGCTGACGGAGGCGATCGTGCGGCGGGCGCTCTCGCCTGATGTGATCACGCCTGGCCGCAGCTCCGTCGGTGACGTGCGCCGGCATCTCTACGACGCGATCTGGGCGGCCGGCGTGCGCACCTGGTTCCAGCCCGACCTGCGCGTGCAGCGTGCCGGTGGCGACATCGCGACGTCACGCGGATTCCTCGCCGTCGCACCCGAGTCGATCGTGATCGAGCCGGGTGACCTGGTGCACATCGACTTCGGCATCAGCTACATGGGCTTCGACACCGACTGGCAGAAGATGGCCTACGTGCTCAAGCCCGGCGAGACCGACGCACCGCCCGGATTGCGGCAGGCGCTCGCCAACACCAACACGCTGCAGGACGCGTTGATGCTGCGACACTCGCGTCCGGGCCTGACAGGCGGTGCGGTGTTCCGCGCCACGATGGCCGAGATGAAGGAGAAAGCAATCGAGGCGATGGTGTACTCACACCCGATCGGCACGCAGGGACACGGCCTTGGCGCCGGCATCGACTTCCGCGCCGCCAACCGCAGCGACACCACCGCCCTCAACAGCCGCCTGCGACTCGGCTCGTACATCTCGATCGAGCTGAACACCGCCACGCCGGTGCCGGAGTGGGGCGGCAAGAAGGTGTTCGTCATGATGGAGGACGACGCCCACCTGACCACCGACGGCTTCCGCTTCTTCCGTCCGAGGCAGGAGGCGTTCTACCTCATTCCGTCGACGCCGACGCGGGCGCTCGTTCCGTGAGCCGGGTTCTCCTTTCCTTCTGCGATCGTCGGTGGAGCGAATCGCAGAAGGGAACAGCCGCAGAACTGCACAGCCGCAGAAGGGCGCGGGCGAGACGACGCTGAGGTCAGGCGGTGCTCTCGAACGACGGCTGTGGGCTGTTGCTGTTCAATTAAGATCAGAGGCGCGGACAGTTGCGATGCCGCGCCCTGCGCCAGAACGTCCGCATGGTTTTCTGCGGCTGTTCCGTTCTGCGGCTGTGCAGTTCTGCGATCAGCCGTTGCAGTTCAAGGCCGCGCGACCGACCTCAGGTCGTGTTGAGATTGTAGCGCATGATCGACGCGTGCCGCCCGCCTTTCTCTCGTTCGAGTGCGTAGACGTCGCCGGTGGGACCGGTGGCGGTGGAGAGGAGCGTTGACAAGGCTTCGTGTTCGGTGACGCTGAGAGCAAACTGCGTGGCGGCGAGGGTGGGAGCGAGGTGGGCGGTGCTGCGGGCGCCGACGATTGCCGCGGCCACGGCGGGTTGGTCGAGGACGTGACGAATGGCGATGGCGCCGATGGTCGTGCCGTGCGCGAGCGCGATGGCGTGCAATTGCTGCAGCAGTCGCTGGAAGAGTGTCCAACCGCCGAAGTCGCCGATGATCAGCTTGTACTTCACCAGTGAACGGTTCTCGAGCGGCGGCATCGGCTCGGGTGCGCCCAGCCAGCGCTCGTGCAGGAACCCACCGGCGAGCGTGCCGTAACAGAGCAGCCGCATGCCACGCGAAAGGCAGAGCGCCGCCATGTCGCGTAACGCGCGGCCGTCGAGTACCGACACCTGCACCTGGTGCGTGATCAGTGGGACGCCCGCGTCGAGCATCGCGGTGATGTGCGCGGTGTCGAAATTGGTGGCACCGAGGTGGTGAATCTTGCCCGCCTGCTCCAGGTCACGGAGATGGAGCGCGGCATCCACCGCGCCGGGGATGGCGTAATCCCACCAGTGGAACTGGACGAGGTCCAGACGTTCCACGCCGAGCCGTCGCAGCGAGCGGTCGATGATCGCTTCGATGTCGCGGCGGGAGAGCGTGGAGAGCCGGTCGAGGTCGGGGACACACTTGGTGTGCACGCGAATCGCTGGCGCATCGCTGCCACGCGCGGTGCGCCAGTGGCGCAGGAAGTGCCCGATCAGCTCCTCCACGCCGGTGTAGATGTCGGCGCAGTCGAAGGCCGTGATGCCGGCGTCGGCGAATGCAGTCATGTCGGCGATCGCGGCGTCGGCCGACACCACGCCGTGCCCGCCGGCCAGCTGCCAGCCACCCTTGATCAGCGGTGGGATGTCGTAGTCGGGCGCCAGCCGCACTGGCGGCAATGTGCTCATGGAGCACCCGTCGAGTCGGCCGAATCACCGGCGTCGAGTGGGACTCGTGTCACGTCGGCGTGCCGGAATGTGGTGGTACCGGTACGCGTGATGCGGAACCGTCCGCCGCAGTACGGGTCGGGGCAGGCGATCTCGGCGTCGGTGGTCATCCAGTCGTTGCGATGGGTGGGACGCTGCTTGGCGGGGAGCAGTGGCAGCAGCGCCGCCAGCGGGTACAGCGGGAAGCTCTGCCCGGGTGGAAAACGCAGGTTCTCGCCCACCAGCTCGAACCAGTCGCCGGCGGCATGGTTGCAGACCATCGGCCGGTCGGTCGCGATCACCTCGACGCGCAGGTCGTAGAGCGTGAACGCGTCGTCGGGCGCGGCGGGGCTGGAGTCGGGTGCGGGTGGCATGGCGCGAACGATAGCCCACGGCGAGTTTCCTCGTCCACATGGCCTCGACATCCCGCACAGGCGCCTCGGGCGCGCTCACGTTTCACGGTGGACTGGCTGGCGCACTGGCGCCGTTCGTGGTGTTCCTGGCGGGCGTCGCAACACTCGCGCTGGCGGGCGCACCGGACGAGAAGGGGTTCTGGCCGATCCTGCTCGGCGCCCTGATGCTCGGGCTGTTGCTGGCGCGCGATCGCGCGCGCTACTGCGACGCGATGCTGGACGGCATGAGCCAGCGGCTGGTGATGATCATGCTCTGCGCCTGGCTGTTCGCGGGCGTGCTGGGCACCACGATCGCGGCCAGCGGCTTCGTGGCCGCACTCGCGCAGCTCGCGCAGGCGACCGGACTGACGGGCGGTGCCTACGTCGCCGCTGCGTTCGCGATCTGTGCGATGGTCTCCACCGCCACCGGCACCAGCTTCGGCACGATACTCCTCGCCGGTCCGCTGTTGTATCCCGCCGGTGGACCGGCAGGCGCCGTGCCGGCCGTGCTGATGGGGGCGATCCTGGCCGGTGCCACGTTCGGTGATTCGATCTCACCCGTCTCCGACACCACGATCGCGTCCAGCGGGTCGCAGGATGCGGACATCGGTGGCACGGTGCGCAGCCGCCTGCGCTACGTCGTGCCGGCGGGCTTGCTGGCGATGCTGGTCTCGGCGGCGATGGGCGGTGTGGAACGGGCGGCGGTGCGCTACGACGGCAGCGCGGTGGCGCAAACGCGCCCCGTGGCGCTGCTGATGGCGCTGGCACCGGTGCTGGTGATTGCGATGCTGCTGCGTCGCCGACACCTGATCGAGGCGCTGCTGGCCGGATGCGCCGTCGCGATGCTGCTCGGCCTCGGGCTCGGGCTGCTCACACCTGGCGCGCTGCTGCACGTGGCGCCGGGCACGTTCGGCGCGACCGGCCTGGTGGTGGACGGGATGCAACGCGCCGTCGGCGTGAGTGTCTTCACGCTGTTGCTGGTGGCGCTGGTCGGGACGCTGCAGGCCACCGACCTGCTCGACCGCCTGGTGGCGGCATCGGCAGGTCGTGCACACAGCGCACGGATGGGCGAGTGGTGGATCGTGGCGGTGGTGAGCGGCGCCGTGCTCCTGACGACGCACAGCGTGGTGGCGATCCTCGCCGTCGGTCCATTCGCGAAGCAGACCGGCGAACGACTCGGTCTGTCGCGCTATCGTCGTGCCAACCTGCTCGACATGACCGTCTGCACCTGGCCGTTCCTGCTGCCGTGGTTCCTGCCCACGATCCTCGCCGCCAGCGCCAGCACCGGTGGAGAGTCATTCGGCATGCCGCCGCAGACGGCGCTCAGCATCGGGTTGTACAACACCTACGGCTGGATGCTGGTGCTGGCGGTGCTGGTGGCGGTGATCACCGGCTACGGGCGTCGGTGGGAGCGCGACGACGTCGCAGTCGCGGTGCCACTGCATTCCACGGCGATCGGAGTCGAGGCATGAGCATCACGACCAGGGCCGTGATCCTGGCACGGGGACTTGGCACGCGCATGCGTCGCGCTGACGCCGACGCGCAGCTGGATGCCGCGCAGGCGCAGGTGGCCGACGGCGGCGTGAAGGCCATGATCCCGATCGGGCGGCCGTTCCTCGATCACGCGATGAGCGGACTCGCCGACGCGGGGATCACCGATGTCTGCCTGGTGATCGGGCCGGAGCACGACGCGATCCGTCAGTACTACGCCCAGCTGCCGATGCAGCGCGTGCGCGTGCACTTCGCCACGCAGGAGACGGCGAATGGCACCGCGGGCGCCGTCGCCGCCGCCGAGACCTTCGCCGGGCGCGACACGGTGCTGGTGATGAACGGTGACAACTATTACCCCGTCGCCGCCTGTCGCGCGTTGGCGGCGCTGGGCACGTCGGGCACGATCGGCTTCGACCTGCGCGGCCTGGTGGCAGGCGGCAACATTCCAGAGGAGCGCGTGCGGGCCTTCGCGCTGCTGCAGACCGACGCCGATGGTTTCCTGTCATCGATCGTGGAGAAGCCGGACCAGGCCACGTACGATGCATTGGTGGCACAGTCGTCGGTGAGCATGAATCTCTGGTCGTTCACGCCAGCCGTGTTCGACGCGTGCCGACGGGTCCAGCCGAGTGTCCGCGGTGAGCTCGAACTGCAGGACGCGGTGCGGATCCTGGTGACCGAGATGGGCGAACGCATTCGCGTGCTGCCGAGCGTGGAAGGAGTGCTGGATCTCTCCACGCGGGGCGACATCGAGAGCGTGGCGCGTGTACTGCGCGACCGGCCGGTCCGGCTGTGATGCCGGTGGCGCACGAACGCGTGGTGGCGCAGTTGCGCGACGCCGGATTCGGCGAGGCGACCGCGCTTGCCAAGGCCGCGTTCTTCAGCCAGTGCGACAAGGCGCTGGACGGCATTGGCGCCGAGGCGGCCGGACGTGTGAGCGTCTGGGCACCGGGTCGCATCGAGGTGTTCGGCAAGCACACCGATTACGCCGGTGGTCGCTCGTTGCTGACGGCCGTGGAGCGCGGCTTCTGTTCGCGCGCGGTGGCGCGCAGCGACGCGACGATCCGCGTGCGCGGCCATGACCCGATGGCGGGTGCGCCGTCGACTGACTTCGCGCTGCACTGCGAACTGCCGATGGATGCCAGCGCCAGCGCATCAGAGGGGCACTGGTCGCACTACGTGGCGACGGTGGTACGACGGGTGGCGCTCAACTTTCCGGAGGCGCGCACCGGCGTGGACCTGGCCTTCGTGAGTGACCTGCCGCAGGCGGCCGGTGCCAGCTCCTCCACCGCACTGATGGTCAGCGTGTTCCTCGCCATCGCGGCGGTCAACTCGCTGCAGGACACTCCCGCCTGGCGCGCATCGCTCCCCACGCGCGAAGACTTGGCGGCATACATGGGTGCGATGGAGATGGGTGGCGCATATCGTGGACTGGCGGGGTTGGATGGTGTCGGCACGCTTGGCGGATGTCAGGACCAGACCGCGATCCTCTGCGCGCGGCCCGACCACGTGGTGGACTTCGGCTGGATGCCGGTGCGCGCGATCGGCGCGTATGCCTTGCCGGCATCATTGCGTTTCGTGGTGGCGCATTCCGGCATCGTGGCTGAGAAGTCTGCCGGTGCACGTGAGCGGTACAATCGCGTGTCGCTGATGGTCCGGCACATTGTCGCCTCGTGGAATGCCACCAGCGGTCGCGCGGACGGGTCACTGGCGGCGGCCGCCGAGAGCGGTGCCGAGGCGCATCACGCGCTGCGCGCATTGGTGCCGTCGATCGAGACACCTGTGTTCAGCGTGGACGCGCTGCAGCGCCGGCTCGAACAGTTCCTGCTGGAGACCTACACGCTCATTCCGGCCGCAGCCGCAGCGTTCGCCGCGAATGACTGGTTGGCACTGTCGGCCGCCGCAGAGGCGTCGCAGCACGCGGCGGAGGAAGGGTTGGGGAATCAGATTCCCGAAACGACGGCGCTGGTGCGACTGGCGCGCCAGTACGGCGCGATCGCGGCCTCGGCATTCGGCGCCGGGTTCGGCGGCAGTGTCTGGGCATTGGTGGACGCGTCGCGGCCGGGCGCTGATGACGACTTCATCACGCTGTGGGCGGCCGCGTATGGGCGGGAGTTCCCCGTACCTGCCGCGCGAGCGATGTTTTTCTCCACCTCCGCCGGACCGGCCGCGACGCACTGGACCGACGCTGACCACACCTGACGTCACCTCACCCACGCTGACCGAGCCATGTCCGAATCACCTAACGACCCGACGCGCCGCGACCTGCTGAAGGGTGCCGCGCTGGCCGGCGCCGGCCTGGCGCTGGGTGTGCCGACCGCGTCGGCCAGTGACGGCCCAGCACCACTGACGCCGATCGCGCTGCCGCAGCCACCCCAGCAGGCGGCCACGATGCTTGGCGTGCCGTTCGCCAAACACGCAGTGGTGCGCGTGGCGATCGTCGGCACCGGGCTTCGCGGCCGGTCGGTGCTGCATGAGTTGCTCGGCGTTGAGCACGTGCAGATCACCGCGCTCTGCGACACGGTGCCGGAGAAGGTGGAGATGGCCGTGAAGCAGATGCGTGCGGCCGGACACACCAACGAGCCGGCGCGTTTCACCGACGGCGACCACGCCTACGAGCAGTTGGTGCTGCGCGACGACATCGACATCGTCTACACGGCCACGCCATGGCAGTGGCACGTGCCGGTCTGCCTCGCCGCGATGAAGGCCGGCAAACACGCGGCCACCGAGGTGCCGGCTGCGTACAGCATCGCCGACTGCTGGAAGCTGGTGGACATGTCGGAGAGGATGCGACGGCACTGCATCATGATGGAGAACTGCAGCTACGGCTACAACGAGTTGCTGGTGCTGAACATGGTGCGGGCCGGTGTGTTCGGCGAGATCAAGCACGGCGGCGCCGCATACAACCACGACCTGCGCGAGATCCTCTTCGAGAACCGTGACGAGGGGCTGTGGCGCCGTGCGCATCACACGCTGCGCAACGGCAACCTGTATCCCACGCACGGCCTGGGACCGGTGGCGGCGATGATGAACATCAATCGCGGCGATCGCTTCGACTACCTGGTGTCGATGAGCACACCGGAGCTCGGGCTGTCGAAGTGGCGCGAAGACCACGAGCCGAAGGACTCGCCGAAGTGGGCCGAGAAGTATGTGGCGGGAGACCTCAACATTTCGCTGATCAAGACCGCGAAGGGGCGCACCATCCGGCTCGAGCACGACGTGTCCAGCCCGCGCCCGTATTCGCGCATCAACTCGGTGCAGGGCACCAAGGGAATCTTCGAGGACTATCCGGCGCGGGTATATGTCGAGGGGGAGGGCGCGTCACACCGCTGGGCGCCGATCGACGGCTACAAGGCGAAGTACGAACACACGTTGTGGCGGGAGTTCGGTGCGAAGGCGCAGGCGGGTGGACACGGCGGCATGGACTACGTCATGGCATACCGCCTCGTGCAACTTATGCGCGAGGGCCTCGCTCCCGACATGGACGTGTACGACGCCGCGTCGTGGAGCGCACCGGATCCGCTCAGTGCACTCTCGGTGCAGAAGGGCAGCATGCCGGTGCAATTCCCCGACTTCACGCGCGGCGGCTGGTCGCAGCCGCGCGCGATGCTCTAGCGTGTCGCTGGCTACTCCACCGTCGGCAGTCGATAGTCGCGGAAGCGTTCACGCAACGCGCGCTTCAGGAACTTGCCGACGGTGGTCTTCGGGATCTCGTCGATGAACTCGTACGCGTCGGGCAACTGCCACTTCGCCACGGCGCGTTCCAGCAGGTAGCGATCGAGGTCCTCCTTCGCCACAGGGGTGGTCGGATCGCGCAGGACGATCACGCCCAGTGGCCGCTCGTCCCACTTCGGGTGCGGCACCGCGATCACCGCGGCTTCACGCACGGCCGGATGGCCCATCAGCTCGTTCTCCAGGTCCACGCTGCTGATCCACTCGCCGCCGGACTTGATCAGGTCCTTGGCGCGATCCTGGATCATCATCGTGCCGTCGGCATCGATGGTCGCGATGTCGCCGGTGTCGAACCAGCCGTTGCGTTGCGTGGCGGCGGTGGCCTCGGCGTTCTGGTAGTAGCTGCCGGTCACCCACGGGCCGCGGATCAGCAGATGTCCCGATTCACCGCTTCCCCACGCCAGTTCCACACCCTCGTCGTCCTCCAGTCGCAGCTCGACCAGCGGTGACATGCGGCCGCTGTACACCATGCGGTCGTACTTCCGCTGCCTGTCGTCGGGAAAGTCCTCGTGTCGCACCGCGTTCACGGTGCCGAGTGGCGTGGTCTCCGTCATGCCCCACGCCGGTTTCACGTGCAGGCCGTGGCGATCGCCGAATGCGGCGATCAAGGCACGCGGCGTGGCACTGCCTCCGATCAGCAGCGTGTGCAGGTGCGGCAACGCGTGCGGCGCACCCGCGGCCTTGGCGCGGTCCAACTCGTCCAGCAGCCCGAGAAAGATCGTCGGCACGCCGGCACAGACGGTCACCGCCTCCTCGGCCGCGATGCGTGCCACCGTCTTCGCATCGGTGAAGACACTCATGTACACCTGCTTCGCTCCCGTCATGGTGCAGGTGTACGGATAGCCCCAGCCGTTGACGTGGAACATCGGCACGATCGGCATGATGGTCTCACGCCCGTTCACGCCGAGCAGGTCGGTGCTGAGGCTGGCGAGGCTGTGAAGCACGATGGCGCGATGGCTGTAGAGCACACCCTTCGGTGCGCCGGTGGTGCCACTGGTGTAGCACATGCCGCTTGCCTGGCGCTCGTCGATCTCGGGATACGCGAACGTCGATGGTTGCCCGGCGATGAATGCTTCGTAGTCCACCACGCCGGCGGGCAGCCCACCGGGCACCGGGCCGAGCACCACGATCGTCTCCACCTTCGGCGCATGCTGGCGGATCAGCGGGATCATGCCGGCGAACACGTTCTCGATGAACAGAATGCGATCCTCGGCGTGATTGAGGATGTACGCGATCTGCTCGAGCGGGAGCCGGATGTTGATCATGTGACAGACCGCACCGACCGAGGGTGCGGCGAAGTAGAGCTCGAAGTGGCGATAGGTGTTGAGCGCCATCGTCGCGACGCGGTCACCGGAGATCACACCGGCGGCCACCAGCGCGTTGCAGAGCTGCATCACGCGCGGGTAGGTCTTCGCGAACGTCGTTCGATGGACGCCCGGGAGCGGGGCCTTCGTCTCCGGATCCACACCCACCGGGATCACCGAGACGATCTCCTGGTCGGGGTGCATCCGTATCGCCCGCTCGAGGATCGACGGGATGGTGAGCTGGTAATCCATCATCGTGGACTCGAGCATGAATCTCCCCTTGGGCGGTCAGTCGGACTGCGGTGCCACTGTCGTGTCGGCAACGGAACCGCCGGGGCGCGGGTTCAGCAAGTCCGGGTCCGGCGGATATCCTTCCTCGTCGCCCGCACGTTCCGGGAACCCACCTGCCGCCTGCCATCATGCGCCTCGCCGTCGCCGCCATCACGCTGCTCCTCGCCACCTTGCCGGCGCCAGTCGCATCGCAGCCGATGTCTGCCCCCGATCCGGACGGACGCTTCGTGGTCGGCACTGACTGGCTGGCGGCCCATCGCCGCGATCGCGATCTGGTCCTGGTGCACGTGGTGCAGGACTCCGCGTTCGCTGGTGAGGTGATCCCCGGCTCACGGGTGGTCTGGTATCGATCGTTCGTGAAGGCCAACGGCACCGTGAGCTCCGAGCTGCCGTCGCTGGACGTCCTGCGATCGGTGGTCGAGAAGCTGGGCATCACGAACGGGAGCCGCGTCGTGGTCTACGCCAACGAGGCGCCGATGGCGACACGACTCCTCTTCACGCTCGACTATCTCGGCCACGACCGGATGTCGTTCCTGGACGGTGGCCTGCGCAAGTGGAAGCGCGAGGGCCGGCCGGTGACGACCGAAGTGATACCGGCGCAGCCATCGCGCTACACGCCGACGCCACGGGAGGCCGTGCTGGCCAGCGCCGACTGGGTGCACGAGCGGCTCCACAAGCCGGGCTTGTCACTGCTCGACACGCGCACGCTTGGCGAATACACCGGCACCGGTGAACGCGGCGGCTTGCCGAGCACGGGGCACCTCGCCGGCGCGCGGCAGCTGGAGTGGGAGTGGATGTTCAGCGATGCGGACTACTCGGTGCTGAAGCCACGCGCCGAACTGGAGAAGCTGTTCGCGGAGCGGATCAAGCCGGGTGACCAGGTCGTGGCGTACTGCTGGGTGGGATACCGTGGCAGTGCGACGTACTTCATCGCGCGCCACCTCGGCTACGACGTGCGATTGTACGACGGCTCGTTCCAGGACTGGGCACAGCGGAAACTGCCGGTGCGCGCCGGGAGCACGCCGTGATGCTGTCGTCGTTGCTTCTCGGCGTTGCATTGCAGGCCGCATTGCCGGCCGACTCGTTGACGAAAGTCGAACGGACGCTGGCCCAGCAGGCGAAGGCGCGTGAGACGGAGGCGCTGGCGCTGCTGGAGCGACTGGTGAACGTCAACAGCGGGACGCAGAATCTGGCCGGCGTACGCGAAGTGGGCCGCATCCTGCGCGCCGAGTACGATGCGCTGGGCTTCACCACGCGGTGGGAAGACGGCGCCGCATTCGGGCGGGCAGGGCATCTCGTCGCCGAACGCACCGGCACCGGACCGCGCGTGCTGCTGATCGGTCACCTCGACACCGTGTTCGAGCCGGACAGCCCGTTCCAGCGCTGGGAGCGGCTCACCGACAGCACCGCCAAGGGTCCCGGCTCGACCGACATGAAAGGCGGCGACGTGGTGATGCTCTATGCGCTGAAGGCACTGAAGGCCGCCGGTCAACTCGACCGGATGAGCATCACGGTGGTGCTGAACGGTGACGAGGAGGCGCCCGGCGCACCGATCGAGGCGGCACGGAAGGCGCTGGTGGAGGCGGGCGCTCGGTCGCAGGTCGCGCTCGGATTCGAGGATGGTGACGGCGATCCGCGCACCGCGGTCGCGGCCCGACGTGGATTCACCGGCTGGACGTTGCGGGTGAAGGGCACGCCGGCGCATTCGTCACAGATCTTTCGCGACGACATCGGTCCCGGCGCCATCTACGAGGCGGCGCGCCTGCTGAACGAGTTCCGCACCCAGCTCGGTGGCGATCCACTGCGCACCTTCAACGCGGGCGTCGCGCTCGGTGGCACGACGACGGTGCTCGACAGCACCGGCACTCGCGGCACGGCATACGGCAAGAGCAATATCGTACCCGAGCAGTTCGTGGTGTCGGGCGACCTGCGCGTGATCTCACCGGAAGCGCTGGCGGAGGCGAAGGCGCGGATGTCGGCGATCGTCGCCACCCCATCGCCGCGCACGTCGGCAACGCTCAGCTTCGACGACGGCTACCCACCGATGGCGCCGACTGCCGGCAATCGTGCACTGCTGGCGGAGTTCGATCGCGCCAGCCGGCACCTCGGTTACGGCCCGGTCGGGATGGACAACCCGGCGCGGGCCGGTGCGGCCGACGTCTCCTTCGTGGCGGCGACGATCCCGCAGATCATCGACGGACTGGGGCCGGGTGGGACCGGTGGTCACACCGTCAACGAGACGCTGCAGGTGAAGTCGATGGTGATGCAGGTGGCGCGCACCGCGGTGCTGCTGCATCGCATCACACGCGCCGAAGTGCGCTGACTCTTCGGTGCGCGGTCAGCGCGACATCAGGAACAGGTCGGCGTCGGGGTGCACCTGGCCGAGGCAGTGCGCGGTGAGGATCGATGCGGCGATGGCGGAGAAGGTGATGCCATTGCCGCCGTACCCGAGCGCGAAGAGCACGCCGGGATACCGTTCGTCTTCACCGATGTATGGCAGTCCGTCGGGCGTCTCGGCGAACGTGCCAGCCCACTCGGCGGCCGTCTCGGTCTGCAGGTCGGGCAGCAGGTGCCGCAGCCGCTGCTCGAGTTTCTGCACCTTCGCGGGCAGCAGCCGGTCGCGCCAGGCGGCGTCCTTGAAGCCGACGTCTTCGCCACCGATGATCACCCGATTGTCGCTGGTGGTGCGCATGTAGCCGTAGGGACGGGCCGACTCCCACACCAGGCAGCGGTCCGCCCATCGCCCCAGGTCGGGCAGGCGATGCGTCGCCAGCGCATACGTGGAGCGCAGCGCGACACGGTCCTGCCGCACGAACGCGGGCAGGTCGTAGCCGACCGCGCAGATGGCCCATCGCGCGCGGATCGACGCGCCGCTGGCGGTGCGGAGTTCGAGCCCGCCGTCGCGCGGCGCGCTGTCCACCACCTCGCTCTGCTCGTACCAGCGCGCGCCGCGTGACGCGCTGCGATCGAGCAGGGCGCGCGTGAGGGCGAGGGCATCGACTTCGGCGGCGTGCGCGCTGCGGACCCCGCCGAACGACGGGAAGCCGTAGCGCGCCTCGACTTCCTCGCGTGACCACCAGACCGCCTCGATGCCGATCGCGGCGCGGGCATCGGCTTCGCGACGCAGTCGCCTGACGTGCCGGCGCGACGTGGCGAGATAGAGGCTGGGACGGGTCGCGAAGTCGCACCCGCCGAGCTCCGTCGCAATGCGTCCGAGCTCGAAGACCGCCTGCAGCGAGGCGCGATACGCACGCTGCGCATGTGGCTCACCGACTTTCTTCGCCAGCTCGTTCAGCTCGAGATCGATCTCGTATTGCAGGAGCGCCGTGCTGGCTGCAGTGCTGCCACCCCCCGACTCGCGCCGATCCACGATCACCACGTCCAGTCCCGCGGCGGTCAGCGCGTCGGCGACCAGTGCCCCGGTCACGCCCGCACCGATGATGACGACGTCGCACGTCTCGTTGGCCTGCAGCACCGGGCGCGGTGCACGAAGCCCGTTCCTGATCATCCAGAACGGGCTGCCCGAGGTGAGGTTCATTCGTTTGTCTGGCATCGTGCGACGTCTACGCACGATGCGGACCGCCTCGTTCCCCGCTCAGGCTGCTGACAGGGGTTCAGCCCGACTGCAACGGCGACGACTGACGCGAGTTCCGGGGACAGTGCACACTGCTGAATTACGGGGACAGTGCACGCTGCTGAAGCAGCGTGCACTGTCCCCGTAATTTGTCCCCGGAATTCCCAGTAATTCGTGCACTGTCCCCGCAATTCGGTGTCGAGCCGTCAGCGAATCACGTAGTCCTTCGGTGGATCGGCGTCGTGCAGCCAGCGGACGAAGTAGTCCCAGCGGCGGCGCATCATGTAGTTGGAGGCGATGCCGTAGCCATGGGCGGCGTTGGGGATCATCAGCAGGTCGAAGTCCTTGTTCGCCTTGATCAGCGCGTCCACCACCAGCAGCGTGTTGTCGGGTGGCACGTTGTTGTCCATCGTGCCATGCGCCAGCAGCAGCTTGCCCTTCAGGTTGCGCGCCAGCGACTGGTTCGACTCCACTTCGTAGCTGTCCGGACCACCGTTCGGACCGCGCACCAGCAGGCCCTGATAGCGCTCGCCCCAGTCGTCCTCGTAGTTGCGCTGGTCGTGATTGCCCGACTCCGAGATGCCGACCTTGAAGAAGTCGGGGTAGCGGAACATGGCATCGGCGGTGATGAAGCCACCGCCCGAATGGCCCCACATCGCGGCCTTGTCGATGTCGATCCACGGGTAGCGCTTGGCCAGATTCTGCATCGCGGCCACCTGGTCGGGCAGCGTGTTGTCGCGACCCATCGCGCCGTAGTAGGCGTCGTGGAAGCGCTTGGACCGCCCCGGACCGCTGCCACGCCCGTCGATCGAGACCACGATGAAGCCGAGCTCCGCCAGTGCCTGCTTGTCACCGCGCGCGGCGGCGAAGGCGCGACTGCCCACGCTCCCCGACTGCGGGCCGGGATAGGCGTTGTTGATGATCGGGTACTTCTTCGTCGAGTCGAAGTTGGTCGGGCGGAAGAGCTGGCCGTAGACGTCGGTGGTGCCGTCGGCGGCCTTGACGTTGAACAGGATCGGCGCCTTCCAGCCATGCGCCATCAGCTTCGTCACATCGGCCGTCTCCAGCGCCATCACCAGCTTGCCGGCGGCGTCGCGCAGCACGGTCTGCGGCGGCAGGTCGGCGCGTGACCAGGTATCCACGATCCACCGACCGTCCGGCGACAGCTGCATCGAGTGATCACCGTCGTCCGGCGTCAGCGATGCCGCCGTGCCCCGGCCATCGAGCCCGATGCGGTAGAAGTGACGGAGATACGGATCCTGTCCAGCCTCGCGCCCCTGCGCGCCGTACCAGAGCGTGCGTGACGTCTCGTCGATGCGGGCGATGGAACTCACCGGCCCCTCACCGGTGGTGATCTTGTGCTTCAGTGCACCGGTGTTCAGGTCGTACAGGTACAGCTGGCTCCAGTCGTCACGCTGCGAGTTCCACACCACCTCGTTGCTCTTCCACAGCACGCGCCAGCCGGTGATGGACTCGAAGTGTGTCGGCACCGTCTCCTCGAACACCGTGCGCACGTCACCGGTGCGCGTGTCGGCGAGGCGGAGGATCGTCTGCTTGTGGTCGCGCGAGGTGGAGGCCAGCGCCAGCTTCGCGCCGTCGGGGCTGAAGGCGTAGTCGCTCATCGAGATGTCATCGCCCAGCGTGGAGCGATGGAAGTCGGGCGCCATCTTGAGGCGCACGATGGTCTTCGTGTCGACATCGATCACCACGCGGTGCACCATCGCCACCACACTGTCGCCGGGCAGCGGATACTTCCACGCCCGCAGCGTCGGGTGTCCGACCTGCGTGCGCACGAGGTACATGTCGCCCACGTTGCGCTCGTCCTGCTGCTGGGTGGCGATCTTCTTCGAGTCGGGTGACCAGAGCAGGATCGCGCGATCGCTGGTCACCCAGCCCGCGTTGTCGGTGGCGTAGCCGAAGTCCTTCACGCCGTCGGTGGTGAGCTGCGTCTCGGCGCCGCTGGCCACATCGCGCACCCAGAGATTCCAGTTGCGGATGAACGCCGCGCGCTTGCCGTCGGGCGACGTGACGCTGAGGCTCCGGCCGGCGGCCGGTGCCGCCGTCTGGCCGACGACGGTGCAGGCGCTGCCGTCGATCTCACAGCGGAAGCGGCGACCGCTGGTGGCCACGGTCACGCTGCGGCGATCGTCGGACAGCTCGACCGACGGGAAGGGAAGGGCCGTGGGCTGGAAGACGCCACCGGCCGCCGCCGAGAGTGCCGCCGCCACTTTCACATGATCGAAGAGCGGGGCGCGGGACTTGGCGCGCGGGTCCACCAGCACGAACTCGACGCCCGCCGGGCGCACGCTGCGGTAATGGAAGCGACCGTCGGCGAGCCAGGTGAGCCCCGGAGCCGTGCCGCCCACCACCAGCGGCGAGACGGTCACGCCGAGCATGCGCACGGCGCGGTCGTAGTCCTGGGCGGTGAAGGTGCGGCGGGCCTGGGCGGCCAGTTCGGTGCCGGCCAGCGTGAGGGGCAGGACCAGCAGCGCAGCGCGCGACAGGGGTCCGGTAAGGCGGCGCATGCGGATATTGGCGGGAGGGCGCAGCAGGTGACGGCAGCAAGCCGTTGTATTGACACAAAAGTTGCCGGGGGCGCGTCGGGTCGGCAACGTGGTGTACGCCGCCGGAACCGGGAACGTTCTCCCGCCCGGCGGCTCGTGGCGGTCCCTCCTTCAGTGTGATGCCGGTGTTTTCACCCCTGCTGCTCCTGTCCGCGCTGGCGATCGGCCTGCCTCCCGCCGAACCGCATGCCGGTACGGTGTACGACGGGCGCCGCGGTGCGCTGTCCATCACCACTCCGCGCGACGACAAGGCCATCGACGTCGACGGCAAGCTCGATGAGGCGGTGTGGCGCAAGGCGGCGCTGCTCACCGGCTTCTCGCAGTTCTTCCCCACCGACGGCGTGGCGGCGCGCGACAGCACCGAGATCTTCGTCTTCTACACGGCCACCGCGTTGCACGTGGGCATCCGCGCCTACGCTCCAGCCGGGACGGTGCGGTACAACCTCGCCGATCGCGACAAGATCTCGGCCGACGACAACATCCAGCTGTTTCTCGGCACCTACGACGACAGCCGACAGGCGATGGTCTTCGCCGTCAACCCGATCGGCATCCAAAGTGACGGGGTGCTGATCGAGACCGGCAGCTCGGGCGGCGGCGGCTTCAACGCCAGCACCCCGAAAGCCCGCGAGACCAGCGACCTCGCCCCGGACTATGTCTGGAAGTCGAAGGGACACGTGACCGAGTACGGTTACGAGGTCGAGATCCAGATCCCGTTCAAGAGCCTCCGATATCGCGCCGGCGGCGAACAGAAGTGGCAGCTGAACGTGGTGCGCACGGTGCAGGCGACGGGGCACGAGGAGACGTGGGCGCCGACGATCCGCGCCAGCAGCAGCTTCCTCGCGCAATCGGGACACCTGGTGGGCCTGCGCGACCTGTCGCGCGGCCTGACGGTGGACCTGATCCCGACCATCACCTCCTCCGCCGTCGGTGCGCCGACCGGCACCGACTGGGCCTATGCCAGCGGTCGCCCCGAGGTCGGCGGCAGCGTGCGCTGGGGCATCACCAGCAACCTCACGCTCTCCGGCACCGCCAACCCCGACTTCTCGCAGGTCGAGGCGGATGCCACACAGTTCACCTACGATCCGCGGGTGCAGAACTTCTTCGCCGAGCGGCGCCCGTTCTTCCTCGAGAGCCAAGAGCAGTTCTCGGCCCCCAGTCGGCTGATCTACACGCGGCGCATCACACAGCCCGTCGCAGCCACCAAGCTGACCGGCAAGCTGAATGGGTTCGACATCGGCCTCCTGTCGGCGATCGACAACCGTGACGCCAGCTTCGATGGGCGACAGTCACCGGTGTTCAACGTGCTGCGCGTGCAGCGAGACGTCGGCAAGCAGAGTCGCATCGGCCTGGTCTACACCGACAAGATGGACGGCGGGCAGTTCAACCGCGTGGCGGGCATCGACGGACGTCTGGTGCGCGGCATCGTCAGCGTGCAGGGACAGTACGCGAACAGCTTCACGCGCTCCACCGGTGCCACCATCTCGGCGCCGTTGTTCAACGTCTCGGCCAACGTCAACGGTCGCCGCTTCGGGGCGCAGTACGCCGTCAACGGCATCGCGCCCGACTTCGATGCACAGAGCGGTTTCATCGCGCGCTCGGGCATCGCGAACCTGAACCTCACGCATCGCTTCACCTTCTTCGGCAAGCCCGGGGCGCGACTCGAGGCCATCACGCCCGAGATCGCGGTGCTCAACAGCTTCCGTTACGACGATTTCGTGCGCGGCGGGCCGGTGCAGGACGAGAAGCTGCACTTCCGCGGCAACGCACGATTCCGCGGCGGATGGTCCGCCGGTGCGCAGTTGTTGCTGGAGCGGTTCTCGTACGATCCCGACCTGTATTCGAACTACGTCACGGTCGGCCCGTCGGCCGGTGGCATCGACACCACTGGCTACGTCGGCACGCCGAACCTGATCAACGTGGACTGGGTCGCGTCGCTCACGTCGCCGGAGTTCAAGCGTTTCTCGTTCAACACCTTCGCGCTCTACGGCGTGGACGAGAACTTCCCCGAGTGGAGCAACGCGAAGATCTGGGTCTGGAGCCTCGGCCTCAACGTGCGGCCCACCGACCAGCTGCGCATCGCCGGCACCTGGGGGTACGAGACGTACGACCGGCGCACCGATGGCACGCGGGTCCTGACGCGCAACGTGCCGCGCGTGCGCATGGAGTACCAGGTGACACGGCAGATATTCGTGCGCGTGATCGGCGAAGTGGCCCGCCTGCAGCAGGATTCGCTGCGCGACGACTCGCGCACCGACCGGCCGGTGTTCTTCCGCGGCGCGGATGGCACGCTGACCCGCGCCGTCGCATTCGACCGGTTGCGCGGCCGCCTCGATTTCCTCTTCTCGTACCTGCCGACGCCCGGCACGGTGGTCTACCTCGGCTACGGCAACACCTCGCGCGCCGACCGGCCGGGTGGCACCAGCGGCCTGCAGCCGAACCGCGACGTATTCTTCGCCAAGCTCAGCTACCTCTTCCGCTTGCAATGACGCCACACGCCCCTCGGACCGGATCCGTCCCCATGCGCGCTTCAGCCATCCTCCTTGCCGCCACCGTGCTGGCCTCGACCGCCGGTGCCCAGTCGATGCCGTCCGAGGCCGACCAGATCGCGGCCGCCGTCTTGCCCCTTCCGGCCGCACAACGGGCCGGCGCGGGCGTGATGGGGTATCGCACCGCGGGCAAGCTCGAGGTGCTGCGACAGGCCAGGAACGGCATGCGATGCCTCGCCGATGATCCGGGCGACGATCGCTTCCACGTCGCCTGCTACTCCACCTCGATGGAGCCGTTCATGGCGCGCGGGCGTGCGCTCCGCGCCACCGGTACACCCGGCACGCAGGTGGACACGGTGCGATTCGCCGAGGTGAAGCAGGGCAAGCTGCGCATGCCGACCGCACCGGCGTCGCTCTATTCGCTGAGCGGACCGAAGGACGACTTCGATGCCGCGTCGGGCACCGCACCGCGTTCGAAGCCGCTCTTCGTGCTGTACATGCCCGGTGCCACCACGGCCACCACCGGCATCTCGTCCACGCCGGGCAAGGGACCGTGGCTGATGTACCCGGGCACGCCCAAGGCGCACCTGATGCTGTCGCCCGACATGTGATCACCGGCGACGGCGCTCCCGATGCCGCCGTCGCCGCCCGTACCAACCGAACGTGGAGCCGACCGTGACCGGAGTGACGAGGAACCAACGCTGCCGCACGCTCGGCGCGCTGATGGTGATCGCCTGTGCATCGACCAATGCCGCACAGGCGCAGCAGGCAGCGAAGCCACCATTCCCGGATGACCCGCTGGCCTCGGTGCCGGAACTGGCCGCGATGGCCGCCGCCCGCGGCAGCGAACTGGCGACCGTGGTGCAGCGCTATTCGCTCGACGAGCAGGCGCTCGGCCGACGCTACGACGGCTACGATTCTCCCGACCAGCGCCGGCGCATGCGCGGCTTCTACACCGCGTGGCGCACCCGCCTTCGCGCGCTGGACTTCGACAAGCTGTCGCAGGAAGGGAAGATCGATTACGTCCTGCTCGACAATCACCTGCGCTACGAGCTTGATCTCGCGGACCGTCAGGACACGCAGCGCGCCGAGACCGCGCCGCTGATGCCGTTCCGCGACGCGTTGCTGGCGCTGCACGATGCACGACGCGACCTGGAGACGATCAAGCCGGCCGAGGTGGCGCGCAGCGTGGCGACGATCGCGAAGCAGGTGGACAGCCTGCGCGCACTGCTGGAACCGGCGCCGCGTGGTGACAGCGCCACCGCGCGTACGCGCGGTGTGGCACCGAAGGTCTCGCGCACGGTGGCCAATCGCGCCGCCGACCAGGTCGACCAGCTGCGCAACACGCTGGGCGGCTGGTACCGCTTCCACGCCGGCTATGATCCGAACTTCAGCTGGTGGCTGGAGAATCCGAACCAGAAGCTGGTGGAGTCGCTGACCCGCTATTCGGCCACGATCCGCGAGCGGCTGGTCGGCATTCCGCGTCCGGCGCAGGTGGCCACGGGCCGAGTCGGCGCTGCGCCGGCTGCCGATGCGAACACCGGCCCGATCGTCGGCGACCCGATCGGAGCCACCGGCCTCGCCGCCGACCTGCGGCACGAGATGATTCCGTACACCGCCGAGGAGCTGATCGCGATCGCGGAGCGTGAGTACGCATTCAGCCTCAGCGAGATCAAGAAAGCCGCGCGCGAGATGGGGTTCGGTGACGACTGGAAGGCGGCGATGGAGAAGGTGAAGGACACCTACGTCGAGCCGGGGAAGCAGCCGGAGATGATCCGCAACCTCGCACGGCAGGCGGAGGAGTTCTTCGCGCAGCATGACTGGGTGACGATTCCCGCGCTGGCGAAGGAAGACTGGCGAATGGAGATGATTCCGCCCGAGCGGCAGCGCATCTCCCCCTTCTTCCTCGGCGGCGAGCAGATCCTCGTCAGTTATCCCACCGGTGAGATGACCGACGAGGAGAAGCGGATGAGCATGCGTGGCAACAACCCGCATTTCTCGCACGCCACGGTCTTCCACGAACTGAATCCCGGGCACCATCTGCAGGGCTTCATGGCGGCACGGTACAACCCGCACCGCCGCCTCTTCGCGACGCCGTTCTGGAACGAAGGCAATGCGCTGTACTGGGAGATGTTCCTCTACGATCACGATTTCCACGTGACGCCGGAGGACCGCATCGGCGCACTGTTCTGGCGCATGCACCGAAGCGCGCGGATCATCTTTTCGCTCAACTTCCACCTCGGCAGGATGACGCCGGACCAGGCGATCCAGTTCCTGGTGGACACGGTGAACTTCGAGCGCGCCAATGCCGAGGGCGAGGTCCGCCGCAGCTTCGCCGGCCAGTATTCGCCGACCTACCAGGCGGCCTACATGCTGGGCGGCCTGCAGATGCGTGCGATGTACAAGGCACTGGTGTCGTCCGGGAAGATGACGGAGCGCGCCTTTCACGACGGTGTGCTGCTCGGAGGGTCGATGCCGATGGCGATGGTGCGTGCGCGGCTTGCGACCATGCCGCTCACCCGCGAGGGCCCGGCACCGTGGAAGTTCGCTGACGAGCTCCCGGCGTCGAGACCGTTCCCCGTCCGTCGTTGACGTGACGCGCGCTCGCGGCTGAAACCACTGCTGGCGCGCGACGTACCGGGACGCATGGCGAACGATCCGCACGAACTACCCGCAATACACCGGCTGCTTCGGCGTTGGCACGAGCGCGCGCGATCCGTCGGCGTTCTGCACTGGCTGGTCATCGTCACACGCATCGGGCTGGCGCTGGCCTTCGTACCACAGGGCTTGCTGAAGCTGCGGGGCGTTCCGTTCACGACGGTGAGCACGACCACCAGGGTGGGCTATTTCTTCGATGCCATGTACCGCAGCGGCGAGTTCTGGCGGTTCATCGGTGCCTCGCAGCTGATCGTGAGCCTCCTGCTGCTGTTGCCCGCGACGTCCACGCTTGGCGCACTGCTGTTCCTGCCGATCATCCTCAACATCTTCGTGCTGGTGGTGGCGTTGCAGTATCCGCTCCTGCCGATGGTGACCGGAGGCATGCTGCTGCTCGTGACGCTGTTGATCGCGTGGGACTACGATCGCCTCGCCAGTGTCATCTGGGGTGCACCTGCCGCGTACACCGTACCGCCGGCGCCGCCTCCAGCGCGACGGTACGTGGCGCGTGTGCGCAGTCGCCTCCAACGGCTGCACACCAAGGCACGCACCCATGCCGCGCTGCACCGGTTGGCCGTGATCTCCCGGATCCTGCTGGCACTCGCCTTCATGCCGACGGCGATGGTCAAGATGCTCGGCCTTCGATTCACGTCGATCAGCCCCAGCACACCGATCGGACATTTCTTCGAGGCGATGTACCAGAGCGGCATCTACTGGCGATTTCTCGGCCTCTCGCAACTCGTCGCGGGCGCACTGCTGCTCATTCCGGCCACGTCCACGGTGGGAGCAGTGCTCTTCTTCCCGATCGCACTGAGCATTTTCGTCATCACGGTCTCGCTCCACTTCACCGGCACGCCGGTGATCACGGGATTGATGCTCCTCGCAGCGACCTTCCTGCTGTGCTGGGACTACCATCGGCTCGCTGCGCTGTTGTGGGGCGCTCCGGCCGTTTACGACGTGGAGCGCGCCCCTTCATTCCCACTCGTCGAGCGAGTCGGCTATGTGGTCGGCGGCGTCGGTGCGATGGCGGTGCTCTTCCTGGCGCGCGGTCTCGGCACGACCGGCGCGATGCGCGCCATGGCCATCGGTGGCATCCTGCTGGCGCTGATCGGCGCGGCGCTCGTCGTGACCGGGTGGGTGCAGGCGACACGCCCGGTGCGTCAGGCCACATAGAAAATTCGATGGCCGACGCCCATCTCGGTGACGCTAGATTGGGAGTTCGTGTGCTCGACCTCCCGAACGAAGATGCGTCATGTCGCTGCTGGGCCTGCAGGATGTCAGTCTCGCCTTTGGTGGTCCCGCGCTGCTGTCGCACGCCGACTTCAGCATCGCGCGGGGAGAGCGTGTCTGCCTGCTGGGGCGGAACGGGACCGGCAAGAGCACGCTGCTCAAGCTGCTCGACGGGACGCTGCAACCGGACAGCGGCACGGTGGTGCGCCTCACGGGGCTGAGTGTGACGCGGCTCGAGCAGGAGATTCCCGACGACGTGAGCGGGACGATGTTCGACGTGGTGGCGGCAGGACTGGGCACCGCCGGCGCACTGCTGGCCCAGTACCATCACGCCAGCCTCGATGTCGCGCGGGACGCCACGCCGAAGGCGCTCAAGGAACTCGATCGGCTGCACCACGCGCTCGACACCGCCGATGCGTGGCAGGTGCATTCACGCGTGTCCACCGTGCTGCAGCACCTGGCGCTGGACCCCGATCTCCCGTTCGCGCAGGCGTCGGGAGGACGGAAGCGACAGACGCTGCTGGCACGGGCGCTGGTGCGCCAGCCCGACATCCTGCTGCTCGACGAGCCCACCAACCACCTCGACGTCGAGGCGGTGGAGTGGATGGAGGAATACCTCATCGACCGCGGGACCACGCTCGTCTTCGTGACGCACGATCGTGCGTTCCTGCGGCGCGTCGCCACGCGCATCGTGGAACTGGATCGCGGCAAGCTGGTGGACTGGGGTGGCGACTACGACACCTACCTCGCACGCAAGGACGCGGCTTTGGAGGTCGAGGCGCGCGAATGGGCCGAGTTCGATCGCAAGCTGGCGCAGGAGGAGGTGTGGATCCGCACCGGCATCCAGGCGCGTCGCACGCGCAACGAGGGACGGGTGCGCAGTCTCGAGGCGCTGCGGGTGCAGCGCAGCCAGCGACGGGATCGCGTTGGCAACGTGCGCATGCAGGCGCAGGAGGCGGAGCGATCGGGGCGCCTGGTCGTGGAGGCGCGCAACGTCAGCTTCCACCGCGGCGACCGGGCGATCGTGAAGGAGTTCTCCACCACCATCACCCGCGGCGACCGCGTGGGACTGATCGGCCCCAACGGGTCCGGGAAGACCACGCTCCTACGCCTGCTGCTCGGCCAGCTGGAGCCCGATGCGGGCAGCATCAAGCTCGGCACCAACATCGAGCTCGCCTACTTCGATCAGCTCCGTGAGCAGCTCGACGAGGAACGGAGCGTGTTCGACACCATCGCCGATGGCGCCGAGTTCGTGCTGATCAACGGCGCGCGCAAGCACGTGCACGGGTATCTGCAGGAGTTCCTCTTCCCACCTGAACGCGCGCGGACGCCGGTGCGGGCGCTGTCCGGCGGTGAACGCAACCGCCTGCTGCTGGCGCGGCTGTTCACGCGGACGTTCAACGTGCTGGTGCTCGACGAACCCACCAATGACCTCGACATCGAGACGCTGGACCTGCTCGAGTCGCTGCTGCTGGAGTTCACCGGCACGCTGCTGGTGGTGAGCCACGATCGCGCCTTCCTCGACAACGCCGTCACCAGCACGCTCGCCTTCGAGGGGAAGGGCCGCGTCGGTGAGTACGCGGGTGGCTATGCCGACTGGTTGCGTCAGCGACCCATGCCGACCAGCACCGCGCCGGCGCCAGCACGTGCCACGTCGACCGCGGTCGCGCCCCGTGCCGAGAAGAAGCGCAAGCTGACCTGGAAGGAGACGCAGGAGTTGGCGTCGCTGCCGGACCTGATCGATGCCCGCGAGCAGGATCGCGCGGCGATCTACGCGCAGCTGGCGGATCCGGCCTTCCTGCGCGACGGCAGCGCGGTGACGGCGGCCACGGCACGTCTGGCATCGATCGATGCCGACCTCGCTGCGCTGGCGTCGCGCTGGGAACTGTTGGAGACGATCGCCGCGGGCTGACCCGCTATCCACCCATCCGTCGCAGCGCGTCACCTGTCTCGGCGTCGGCGGGATAGAACAGCTCCACTTTCAGCTCGGACAACGTCACGTCGCGCGGTGAGCCGAGTGTCGCCAGCGTGGTGAAGAGCGAGAGTCGCGTGTCACCGAGCGTCAGCTGGCATGAGAGCAGGATGCCGCCGTGCAGGTCACGCGAGGTGAGTGGCATGCCCAGCAGGCGCCGCACGTTCGGATACTCCCGCACCTCGTCCAGCAGCGACTGGATGCTGGTGTCGAGCGTGGTGTCGGCCAGCAGTTCCAGCTGGCCCACGATGTGACGTGCCCACGCGGCGAAGTTGGTCGTGAACGCGGCGAAGCCGTCGGGATGCAGGCTGGCGCGGAACATGTTCACCGACGGCGTGCGCAACGAATCGGGAAGCAGCGACAGCATCCGCCGTGAAGCCGCATTCGTCAGCACCACGTTCCACTGCCGATCCAGCGCCACGCCCGGATACGGATCGTGCGCGTCGAGCAGCCGCTGCAGCGCGTCGGTCACGATCAGCAGCGGTGGTGACGACAACGGTTGCTCGTCGTACGCCGGTGCGTATCCTGCCGCCAGCAGCAAGTGGTTGCGCTCGCGCAGCGGAATACGCAGCGCTTCCGCCAGCCGCACGATCATCTCCGCACTCGGTGCCGCGCGTCCGGTCTCGACGAAGCTGAGGTGCCGGGACGACACGCCGGCGTCGAGTGCCAGTGCCAGTTGGCTCAGCCGGCGTTTCTCGCGCCAGGTGCGCAGCAATGGTCCCGCACCGCGACCCGCGCGGGACGCGAGGTCGCGGTGGGTCGGCGCGTCGTCACGCTGCGCGTGGGTCATCAGCCGTCCGGATGAATGGGAGTGCGTCCTTCACGACGTTGCCGCTGTCATCGGTGTCCCGGGCGCGGCGGCCGGGCGGGACTGCCGCAGCCCACGGTACTCGAGCGCACTGAAGGTCAGCACGAAGATCATCTGGGCGACGAGGAACATCGAGCCGGTGGGCGTGACCTGCACCATGTCGCTCAGCAGCAGTTCGGCGCACCCGATCCCCCAGCCGACGTTGCCGATCACGATCAGGAGGACCAGCGCACGCGCCACGCGCGAGGAATTCGCGACCGTGATCAGCAACAGGGCGTAGACCATCAGGAAGATGCCCGTTCCCAGCAGGAGTGAGGCAGGCAGCCCCAGCACCGCTGCCAGCGCACCGGCGGCGGCCAGTTGCGCCACGGCGAGGACGAGGCTGCCGCTGGCGTCGGCGATCAGGGCGCGCCGCAGGAGTGGGGATGGGTGGATGCTGGACATGGCACGCTCCGGGAGCAGGGAAAAACTGCCGGCCGGCATCGGGATGACGACGGCCTGACCCCAACATTCCGGACCGCGATCGCGCCGTCGATTACGTGGCAGGTAAGCGTCGAGGTGTCACGAGGGAACGTCGACCACGGGCGCAGGGTTATTTTCCGTGCGCGACGGGCGGCTGTTCCAGCCCGCCCGCCTGCCGGGTGTGCCGTCTTCCACCCACCCCAACTTTCCATCACCGACTGCATCATGCGCCTTACCCGATCGCTGGCCCTCCTGCTTGCCGCCGCCGCGCCGCTGGCCGCGCAGGCTCCACGTCAGGCCGACTACGCCGCCGCCATGCACGCGGCGCACGGCAAGGAAACGCCCACCGCCACGCCGGCCGCCAGGATCGCGCCTCGTGCCGCGGTCACCGGTGGGGAAGTGATGTACGGTACGCTCAATGGCAAGATGCTGCATGGCTACCTCGCCAAGCCGGCCAACGCCGCCCGTAACGCACCGGCGATCATCGTGGTGCACGAGTGGTGGGGCCTGAACGACAACATCAAGGCGGTGGTCGATCGCTACGCCGGGGAAGGCTACACGGTGCTGGCGGTGGACCTCTTCGGTCGCGTCGCGACGTCGCCGGACACCGCGATGGTGCTCTACCAGACCGCGATGAAGGACATCCCGGCCGGCGAACAGAACATCGCGCAGGCGATCGCCTACCTGAAGGCGCAGGGTGCAACCAGGATCGGCGCGGTCGGCTACTGCTTCGGCGGACACTGGTCGCTGCGCACTGGCCTCGTGGGCGGCAACGACGTGAAGGCCGTCGTCATGTACTACGGCGCGCCGATCACGGATCGCACGCAGCTCACCCGCCTCAAGGCGCCGGTGCTGGGCCTGTTCGGTGGCCTCGACAAGGGCATCCCGGTGGACAGCGTGCGGGCCATGGAGCGCACCATCAAGGCCGCCGGCCTGCCGGTGACGATCAACGTCTACGCCGACGCCAATCACGCCTTCGCCAACTCGTCGGGTCAGGCGTACAATGCCGCCGCCGCGAACGACGCGTGGCAGAAGTCGCTGGCGTTCTTCCGCACCAACCTGCGCTGATCGGTCGCGTCTGCGCCCGCAGTCGTCCGTTCGCCGCATCGAGGTGCCGCCGGTTCGCTGGCGGCACCTCGTGTATTTTCCGGCCATGCTCGACTCGGTACGCCGCACGCTCCGGAGGGACCTGCGCCTCGCGATCATGATGTCCTGCACCGCCACGACGGTGACGGTCCCGCTGGGGGCCCAGGTCATGACGCGGGTGGATCTCGACAACGACTCGTTCAACTTCTGGCAGGCACCGAAGCGGCGGGCGGATCGCGAATACACGCAAGGCACACGCATCCAGGTGCTCTGGCCGAGCGACGGACGCCTCGTACGCCGCCTCCTCGGTGGCGCGCAGCAGTGCAGCGTCGGCACCGGTGACCGCGACTGCCGGATGGTGTCGCTGGCTGCCACGCAGGCCATCTACACCCCGAACCTCGACCAGCGGCGCCGCACCGCCTTCGAGCGTCCCTACGCGGGCTGGCTCGGCGCCGAGCTCGGGGTGCAGCGGGATCGCGAGCGGAGCCTGACCGCGCTCGGCATCAGCCTCGGTGTCACCGGCAAGGCGTCGTTGGCCGAGCCGGGGCAGAAGGCGGTGCACAAACTGTTCGGATTCCGCCCGCCGATCGGGTGGGATGGGCAGCTGCCGAGCGAGGTGGCGGTGATGGCCACGTACCGCGGCGCGCAGGCGCTGGTTCGCCGTCGGCACCAGCGGTCGGGCCTCGGCCTGATCATCGCGCCCGAGTGGCGCGCGCGTGTCGGCACGGTGGCCACCGACGCGACGGTTGGCATGCAGGTGGTGTTCGGGATCCGGCCGCCGCTGCCGTGGAACACCGCCGCGTCGTCCGAGCAGGGGCGCTGGGGTCTCTTCCTGCGTGCGGGAGCCGCCCAGCATGCGGTGGCGCGCAACCTCTTCCTGGACGGCACCACCTTCTCCGACAGCCGCCGTGTATCGAAGCGACCGACCTTCGGCGAGACCGAACTCGGACTCGGCCTGCGCCTGCCGGGGGGCGTGGTGGAGTGGCGCGTGCACAGCCTCGGCCGCGAGTACGAGTTGCAGCCACGGCCGCATGCATATTCCACGCTCGCCTTCAGCGTCCGCTGACGGACGTTCGCCCTTCCCCAGCCGGATCTCCGTGGCCCTCACCGCGACGCTCTACAACCTCACCATCGAGCTGGCCGACGTGGACCGCGGCGTGTACGAGTCGCTGGTGCTCAAGGTGGCGCAGCATCCGTCGGAGACCGAGGAGCGGCTGATGACGCGCGTGCTGGCGTACTGCCTCGAATACGCCGAGGGCATCACGTTCTCGCGCGGCATCAGCGATCCCGATGAACCGGCGATCACGATCCGCGACCTGACCGGGACGATCACCGCGTGGGTCGAGGTGGGGGCGCCGGATGCGGCGCGGCTGCACAAGGCCAGCAAGGCCGCGCCACGGGTGGCGGTCTACATCGAGAAGGCACCGGTGATCTACCTGCGTCAGCTGACCGGTGAGCGCATCCACCGGGCCGACGCCATCGCCATCCGTGCGATCGACCGTGCACTGGTGGAGGCGCTGGTGGCGCGCCTCGATCGCCGGATGACCTTCGCCCTGTCGGTCACCGACGGGCATCTCTTCGTCTCGCTCGCCGATGGCACCAGCCTCGATGGCGCGGTGGAGCAGCTGGTGATCCCGCCGGCGTGACGGCGGCTGCGCGGCGATGCCGCGCCGAGGGGCGGTGGATGAAGGCGGGACACTGGCAGGCGGCCGGTGTCCCGCCTTCGTCATCCAGGGGCACGGTGCAGGATTCAGCGGATGAGTCCGTCCCCTGTCGCGGCGCTGGACATTAGTAACGGAGTGTATGATTAATTGTCCGGCGGGTTGCGATCCGACCGGGGCGGGGGGCCGCCGATCATCCACCGCCAGCGAAGTTGTCCGATTGTCCGTAATGCCAGCGTCAGGTCGCGCGTGGCGACGATTGCCATCGAGGCCCCTGTGCAAGTCAGAGGACCGGTGTATCGTTTGTCAGGGTCGGTGACGCGGCGGTGACGCCTGAGTGCCGCCTAATGCAGGAAGGCCGTTGTCGCGCTTCGCTGCGCGATCACAGCCGATCGATTTCGGCGCGGGCATCTCTGCCCGTGGCTCGACTGGAGTCAGTCTTCGACGCAGGGACTGCATGCCGATCACGTACGAGATCGACCACGCCGCGCAACGGGTGCGCGTGACCGCCACCGGCGACCTCCGCATCGAGGACATGGCCGCGCTGGTGACCGCGCTCGCCGAACAGCAGTGCTTCGGCTACACGCAGCGCTTCGATGCGCGGGCGGCCACCGTGCTGCTGACCGCTGAGGAGACGCGACGCATCGTGCCGCTGGTGGCCCGCTTGCGGGAGGAGCACGGCCAGGCGCGCACGGCCTTCATCGCCGAGTCGGATGTGTCGTTCGGCATGGCCCGCATGTACGCCACGCTGGCCGCGGAGACCGACAGCGGGTTCATGGTCTATCGCACGATCGAGGAAGGGGATGCATGGCTCGGCTGGCAGCGCGTGACCTCCGAGCAGCGCGTCTTCTGAGCACCTGATCGGTGCCCGGGCGCATCGAGGGCCGTCATCACTGGCTGAGCGGCGTGACGTCCACCACCGCCTGCCCGTCGGCCCCATAGCGCACCGACACCTGCCAGGGCTGGCAGCAGACTTCGCAGTCCTCGACGTAATCCTGCCGGGCGCCGCTGCCGGCATCGAGCGCGATCTCGATCATCTCGCCGCAATACGGACAGGTGATCACCGCCTCACCGTCGGCCGTGCCGTCGCCGGTGGGAAACTCTTCGTCCAGTCCATCCAGATCGTCGTCGTGCCGCATGTCGCACCTCGCTGCGCCGGCAGCCCCGCGACGCAGGAGACGTCGCGACTGCGCCGGGTGCGCGATATACCCGGCATCGGCGCCGACGGCACCGCAGCAGGCGCAGCACTGCTGACAGCCGCATCCGCAGGCGATATTCCAGCGGTCACTCCTCCCGCCTCCCGCCCGCCCGGTCATGAGCACAGAGCCCGCGCAATCGTACAGCAATCACGCCCGCATGGTGCCCGGCTTTCATTACGTCACCGGGCTCTGCACGCTGATCTTCACCGGCTGGGCCATCTGGCATGCGATGTCCACCAGGTCGGCGACGGCCCACTTCCAGATGCTCGGCGCCTTCGGCCTGCTCGGCACCTTCTGGTACGCGCGCGCCTTCCCGCTCAAGGCGCAGGATCGCGTCATCCGGCTCGAGGAGCAGCTGCGGCTGGCGCAGCTGCTGCCCGACGATCTCCGCGGCCGCGTGGGGGAACTGAGTGCGCGGCAGCTGATCGCGCTGCGTTTCGCCAGTGACGCCGAGGCTCCCGAGCTGGTGCGGTGGGTGTTGACGGACAAGGTCACGGACGTCAAGGCGATCAAGCAGCGCATCAAGTCGTGGCGCGCCGATCATCATCGCGTCTGAGCGCGCCATGATGACCCGATCTCCGATGGTCTCGCGTTGTGCGCTGTGCGCAGCGCTGCTGGTGTTGGGTGCGTGTGCCAGCGCGCGTCCGGCGGAGTTTCTCGCCACCACGTCCGGACCGGTGCGCCCGTTCTCGCCTGCGGTGCGGGTGAACGGCTTCATCTATCTCTCCGGCCAGATCGGCACCGACAGCTCGGGCGCGGTCGTCCCCGGCGGGATCCAGGCCGAGACGCGGCAGACGATGGAGAACATCGGCGCGGTGCTGCGTCGCACCGGCTCGTCGTTCGACCGCGTGGTGAAGTGCACGGTGTTCATGGCCGACATGAAGGAATGGCCGGCGATGAACGAGGTGTACGTGACGTTCTTCGCCCCGGACAAGCGTCCCGCCCGCAGTGCGATGGGCGCCAACGGTCTCGCCCTGAACGCGCGGGTGGAGATCGAGTGCATCGCCACCTGATGCGCCGGCGGCAGCAATCGGCGGCCCTCGCGTGACGACGCCAGCCAGCCCCGTGCTGCGCCTCGCCCGCGAGGACGACATTCCGGCGATCACGGCGCTGATCGATGCGTCGGTGCGGGGGCTCAGCCAGGCGCACTACTCACCGGCGGAAATCGAGGAGTCGCTGGTGTCGGTGTTCGGCGTGGATTCGCAGCTGATCGCGGACGGTACCTACTTCGTAATCGAGTGTGATGGCGAGCTGGCGGCGAGTGGCGGCTGGAGCAAGCGCACCACGCTCTACGGCGGCGACCAGGTGCGCACCGCGCCCGACCCGCTGCTGGACCCGGCCACCGATGCGGCACGCATCCGGGCATTCTACGTGTCACCACGTTTCGCACGGCGCGGGTTGGCACGCATGCTGTACGAGACCTGTGAGGCCGCAGCGCTGGCGGCCGGATTCCGCCGCTTCCAGCTCGGCGCGACCCTGCCGGGTGTGCCGCTGTACGAGAAGCTCGGCTTTCATGCGCTGGGTCCGGTGGATCGACCGATGCAACACGGGCTCACGCTCGGCATCGTGCACATGGAACGCGCCATCGGACCCGCGACCGAGCGCTGATGCCGAGCCTTCGGAACGCCACGGAGTGTGCTGCGATCGTGGCACGGCTCGATCGGCTGTCACCGGATGCGCAGCCGCGATGGGGCCGGATGACGGCGCCGAAGATGCTGGCGCACATCGTGGATGCGTACCGCATGGCCATCGGTGAACTGCCGGTGCGGCGCAAGCACGTTCCGCTGCTGTCGATGTTCCCGTTCAAGCAGCTCGTCATCTACGTGCTGCCGTTCCCGAAGAACGCCCCCACCGCGCCGGAGATCGTGGCGCGTGTGCCCGACGATTTCGAGGTCGAACGTGCGACGGTGAAGGCGCTCATCGCGCGGCTCACGCATCACGTGGACTACGCCGAGCATCCCATCTTCGGCACGCTGTCGCCGACCGAGTGGAGTGCGCTCGGATACAAGCATCTGGACCATCACCTGAGGCAGTTTGGCGCCTGAATCAACTGCGGGGACGGCGCGCACGCCGCTCGTCGTGCCCCTGACGCTCATGGCGCTGGTGGCCTTCGCCGGCAACTCGCTGCTCGCCCGCCTCGCGTTGACGCGCACGATCATCGATCCGGCCAGCTTCACGTCCATCCGCCTGATTGCGGGCGCGATGGTGCTGTTCCTGATCTTCAAGCTGCGTCGCGGCACGCACGCGCCGGGCGGATCGTGGCCGTCGGCGGTGGCGTTGTTCGTGTACGCGGCCGCGTTCTCGTTCGCGTACGTGCGCCTGACCACCGGCACCGGCGCGCTGCTGTTGTTCGGTGCGGTGCAGGCGACGATGATCACGGTCGGCGTCGTGCGCGGCGAACGGCTGACGGCGGTGCAGGGAGGTGGGCTGCTCTGCGCGTACGCTGGATTGGTGGCGCTGGTGCTGCCCGGCCTTTCCGCGCCACCTGTCGTGTCGGCGTCGCTGATGATCGCGGCCGGTGTGGCGTGGGGTGTGTATTCCTTGCGGGCGAAGGGAGCCGGCGACCCGATCGCGGCCACGGCCGGCAACTTCGCGCGGGCGGTGCAGCTGACCATCGTGCTCAGCTTCCTCTTCCGTGATGCACGGCAGATCGACGCGCCAGGAATCTGGTACGCGGTCGCGTCGGGTGCACTCGCCTCCGGCATCGGCTACGCGGTGTGGTACACGGCGCTGCGCGGGCTGCGCGCCACCACCGCGGCCACGGTGCAGCTCAGCGTACCGGTCCTCGCGGCACTCGGTGGTGTGCTGCTGCTGTCGGAGCCGCTGTCCGTGCGCTTGCTCTCGGCCGGTGCGGCGATCCTGGGCGGCGTGGCGCTGGTGGTGCTGACGCGCCGACCGCTGCCCTCCGGTCAGGTGGGCGTGTAGCCCCGTTCCAGCAGGAAGGCCGCGATCGCCTCCTGGTCCGACACCACATCCACCGACCCGGGCTTGAGCCCCACGCGCAGCAGCAGGCCGGTGCCGGTGGTGGTGGCGATGACGATCGCGTCGGTTGTCAGGCAGACGATCTCCGCATCGGCGGTCAGCTGACCGGGATGTCCGCTGAAGTGCATCGCTGCCCCGTCGCGCAACTCCACCCCCAGCGTCTCGGGGTTGGCGACGGTCCAGGTGGCGCCGGTGAAGAGCACGACGTCGTTGCGGCCAAGCCCGAACTCGCCCGCCGCATCACTCGGCGGCCCGGCCTCGGGATCGACACGAGCGTTGAGGCGGAAGGTCTCGAACGCATCCTCCACGTCGGCCGCCTCGGTCTCGATGCGTACCGCTTCACCGGTGACGAGATGGATGGTGACGACCATCTCGGTGACGGTGATCCCGTGCCACACGCCGCGCGCCAGCCGAAGCGCCTCCTGCGTCTCGTCGGTGGCCAGGAACTTGTACTGTCGCATCAGCTCCGCCGCGGCATCAGGACGGTGTAGTCGAAGTCGAGCACCACGCTCGGGTCGTAGGTGCCCGGCGCGATCTGGAAGGGAAAGTCGGCGCAGTTGCGATCCTTCACCGCCACCGTGCGCAGGCGCAAGGCGCCCACGTCCTCACGTCCGGGAATCTCCATCCGGTCCAGCACTTCCGACCACGCGTAGATGGTATCACCGGCGAAGGTCGGCGCCGTGTGCCGGCCGCCGTTGATGGCTGCAATGCTCATCGCGTTCGCCAGGCCATTGAACGACAGTGCGCGCGCGAGGCTGATGATGTAGCCGCCATAGATGATCCGTCGCCCGAAGCGGCCTTCACTCTCGACGTGCTGGTTGAAGTGCACGCGTGCGGTGTTCTGGAAGAGCCGCGCCGCCAGCATGTGCTCGGCCTCCTCGATCGTCATCCCGTCCACGTGGTCGATGCGCTCGCCCACCTCGTAGTCGTCCCAGAGGAACGGGCTGCCGGCCAGCTCGGTGTCGTAGCGACCGGGCTCGATGTCGTAGGGCACGAACAGGTCCGAGACGTCCACCGCGGCATCGAGTTCCGGGATCACCGGCTCGGGTGCTGGCGCATCCGGATTCTGCTTGCGCACCATCACCCAGCGCACGTAGTCCAGCACCATGTCACCGACCTGGTTGACGCCGATCGACCGCACGTACACCACGCCGTTCTTGCCGTCCTTGTTCTCCTTCACGCCGATCACGGTGGACGTGGTCGAGAGGGTGTCGCCCGGATACACCGGCACGCCGAAGCGCCCGTTCGCATAGCCGAGGTTCGCGATCGCATTCAGGGAGATGTCGGGCACCGTCTTGCCGAAGACGACGTGGAAGGCGAGCAGGCTGTCCACCGGTGCACCACCCAGCCCCACGTCGGCCGCGAACGGATCGGAGGAGCTGACCGCGAAGCGTCCACCGAACAGCGCGGTGTACACCGCCACCTCACCCTCGGTCACGGTGCGCGGCGTGGCATGCACGATCTCCTGCCCGACCGCGAAGTCCTCGAAGAAGTTGCCCGGGCGTGTCTTCGACTCAGAACTCATATGCCGCCGCCAGTTCCGGATCCTTGCGTGCGACCAGTCGCGCCAGGTCCACGATGACCTTCGCCTGCTTCCAGGTCGCGTCGTCCTGCATCTTGCCATCCAGCATCGCCACTCCGCTGCCATCGGGCATCGAGTCGAGGATGCGCTTCGCGAACAGCACTTCCTTCACGTCCGGACTGAACACCCGTCGCGCGATCGCAATCTGGTTCGGGGCCAGCGACCACGCGCCGGTGCACCCCATGATGAATGCATTGCGGAACTGCGCTTCGCAGCCGGCCTCGTCCTTCAGGTCGCCGAACGGACCGTAGAAGGCGCGGATGCCGTTCGACACGCAGGCGTCCACCATCTTCGCCACCGTGTAGTGCCACAGGTCCTGCTGCACGAAGGTCCGCTGCGCGTCAGCAGCGCCCGGGTCCGACAACACGCCGTAGAACGGATGTCCGCCGCCCACGCGGGTGGTCTTCATGCCACGTGAGGCGGCGAGGTCGGCAGGGCCCAGGCTCATGCCGTGCATGCGCGGGCTGGCGCCGGCGATCTGCTCGACGTTCTTCACCCCCTCCGCCGTCTCGAGCAGGGCGTGAATGAGGATCGGCTTGGTGACGCCGTATCTCGCCTCGAGCAGCGCCAGGTACTGGTCCACGAAGTGGATGTCCCATGGACCTTCCACCTTCGGAATCATGAACACGTCCAGCCTGTTGCCGGCCTGTTTCACGATCTGGTCGAGGTCATCCAGAAACCACGGACTGTTCAGGCAATTCACGCGCACCCAGAGTGCCGTGTCGCCGAAGTCGATGGCGTTGGCGGCCTCGATGAAGCCGGCGCGCGCGGCTTCCTTCGCATCCACGGGGATCGCGTCCTCCAGGTTGCCGCACAAGACGTCCACCTGCTTCGCCGTCTCCGGCAGCTTGGCGCGGATCTTCTCGAGGTGCGGCGGAAAGAAATGCACCACCCGTTCGGGCCGCACGGGCAATTCGCTCAGCGGTTGCGGGGCGCCAATGGCAAGCGGCTTGTAGAAGTTGGCCGGCAGCTTCACGTCACGTTCTCCATGAAAAAGTCAGATCACCGGCCCGGCGACGATCCCGTCGTCGTGCAGTCGGCCCACATCACCTTCGCTCAATCCCAGCACGCCGAGCAGGATCTCGTCGGTGTGCGCGCCGAGCGTCGGCGCAGGCGCCACCGGCACACGCGCCACCCGGCTGAAGTCCAGCGGCGAGGCCGCCGCCAGCGTGTCACCCACTGCGGGCTGGTGCAACATCGCGAACATCGGGTTCGCCACCGATAGGTCAAGGTCTTCGGCAAGCGCCTGCCGCACGGTGCGATACGGGGCCCACGTCACCCGCGCCGCATCCAGCGCCGCGCGCACCTCGCCCATCGTGCGCGCCGCGAACCACGGCTCCAGCAGCGACGCGATCTCCTCGCGGGCGCGGAAGCGGTCGCCCTCGTCGCGCAGGTCGAGCTCCGTGCGTGCTGCCAGCGCCGCGATCGCGTCACCGATGCCGGTCGCCTTCACCAGCGTGTTCCACTGCATGTCGGTGAGGCCCACCACCATGGCACGTTCACCATCGGCGGTGATGAAGTCGCGGCCGAAGGCACCGTACAGATAATTGCCGTAGCGTCCGCGATCGCTGTCGTTCACCAGCACCTCGGCCAGCATGCCGAGCGAGCCGAGCATCGCCAGCGCGACGTCCTTCAACGCGAGCGTCACGAGTTGGCCGGCACCGTGCCGCGCACGATGTCGCTCGGCGGCGAGGATCGCCACCGCCAGCATGTTGCCGGCGATCGCATCCCAGGCGGGGAAGACGTGGTTGACGGGCTGCACGGAATCGGACGGCCCGGTGATCGATGGAAATCCAATCGCCGGATTGACGGTGTAGTCCACCTCCGATCCACCGTCTCGCCGGCCGAGCAGGTTGACCATGATCAGGTCCGCGCGATGCTCGCGCAGCGTGTCGTACGCCAGCCAACCCTTGGCGGGGAAGTTGGTGCTGAAGATGCCCGCATCCGCGCCAGGTGCGCAGATCAGCCGCGTGAGCAGTTCCTGCCCGCGCGGCGTGCGGAAGTCCACCGCGATCGAGCGCTTGCCCTTGTTCAAGCCGGTCCAGAACAGGCTCTGCGCACCGTCATTCGTCAGCGGCCATCGACCGTAGTCCAGGCCACCGCCGATCGGGTCGAAGCGGATCACGTCGGCGCCGAGCTGCGCCAGCGTCATGCCACCCAACGGCGCTGCGACGAACGCCGATCCTTCGATCACACGGAGCCCGTGCAGGATTCCCGTCATGCCGAGTTCCGGTTGAAGGCGACGATTCGCGTAGGCGTGGTCAGATGACGCGCTTTCCGCGGAGGTCTGCGATCTGTGCCGCCGTCATGCCCAGCACCTCGGCCAGCACTTCCTCGGTGTGTTCTCCCAGCTTCGGGCCGAGGCTGCGGATGCTGCCCGGTGTTTCCGACAGAGCAGGCACCGGCGATGGCACGATGATCGACTCGCCGGTGTCGGGATCGTCGATCGCCACCAGGTTGCGGCGCGCGTGGAACTGGCGGTCGCCAAAGATGTCCTGGATGTTGTTCAGCGGACCGGCAGGCGTGTCGGTGGCGTAGCAGCGCTCCAGCACCTGTTCGCGTGTCAGCGAGCCGCACCAGTCGCGCACGATCTCGTTCACGTCGTGCCGATGCTCGAGTCGCGTCTTCTGCTCGCCGTAGGTGCTGGACGCGGCCAGCTCGGGGCGGCCCATCGCCATCGCGAGACGGCGGAACAGCTTGTCGGTGGCGGTGGAGATCGCCACCCACTTGCCGTCCTTGGTGGCGAAGTGACCGTGCGGGCAGGCGAAATCGTTGTGCGACGAACCCTGACGCTCGCGCACCGTGCCGTACATCGCGAACGCCGGCGCCAGTTCCTCGGTGCAGCGGAACACCGACTCGTACAGCGCCGCGTCCACGTACTGTCCCTCGCCCGTCAGGTCTCGGTGGCGCAACGCCATCAGCACGCCAAGGCAGCCGTAGAGCCCCGTCATGTAGTCGCCGAGGGTGGTGGAGCCGGGCGTGACCGGCGTGCCCTTCGGCATGCCCGCCAGGTAGGCGATACCGCCGACCGCATGGGCGACACGCGCGAAGCCAGGGCGATCACTGTACGGGCCCGTCTGCCCGTAGCCGGTCACGCGCAGCATGATCAGCCGCGGGTTGATGGCGTGCAGCACATCCCAGCCCAGCCCCCACTTCTCGAGCGTGCCGGTGCGGAAGTTCTCGCAGAGCACGTCGGTCTTGGCGATGAGTTCCTTGAACACCTGCACCCCTTCCGGCTTCCGCAGGTCGAGCGTCACCGAGCGCTTGTTGCGCGACTCGCTCATCCAGACCAGCGTATCACCGCGCTGCGACGGCGTGCCGAAGCGGCGCAGTGCATCGCCGCCGACGGGATGCTCCACCTTCAACACGTCGGCGCCGAACTCGCCGAGGATGGTGGCGCAGTAGGGCGCCGCAATCACGGTCGCGACATCCATCACGCGGATGCCGGCCAGTGGCAGCTCGGCGGATTTCTCGGCGGTCATGGTGGTCGGCCTCAGATGATCTTCTGCTGGCGAAGGCGCTGCAGCTCGGTGGCGGTCATGCCCAGCAATTCGCGCATCACCTGGTCGGTGGCGTTGCCCAGGGTCGGGCCGAGGTTGTCGATACGCCCAGGTGTCGCGGAGAGCGTCGGCACCACACCAGGCACCACCACGTCGCCGAGTTCATCGTCCACGATGTGCGCCAGGTTGCCGCGGGCGATGAAGTGTTCGTCCTCGAAGATGTCGGCGATGCTGTTCACCTTGCCCACCGGCACTTCCTCATCGAGGCAGAGGCGCAGCACCTCGTCGCGATCGAGCGAGGCGACCCAGTCGATCACGATCGCGTTGACGGTGTCGCGTGCCGCGAGGCGCTTGCGCTGGTCGCCGTACAATCCCGACGACGACAGTTCGGGCTGGCCCATCGCGACCGAGAGTCGCTCGAACATCTTGTCGGTGGTGCAGGCGATCGCGATCCACTTGTCGTCGCGGGTGCGGAAGTGGCCGTGCGGTGCGGCCACGAAGCTGCCGGAGCCTTCGCGTTCGCGGATGCGTCCCGACACGCCGTAGACCGACGCGATCTCCTCCATCATGCGGAAGATCGCCTCGTAGATGCCCACGTCGATGATCTGGCCGCGTCCGGTCTTCTCGCGGTGGCGCAGCGCGACCATGATGCCGATCGCGCCATAGAGGCTGGCGATGTAGTCGCCGAGCGGCACGGTGCCAGGCAGCACCGGCGTCTCACCAGGGAAGCCGGCGAGGTAGTTCAGCCCGCCGAATGCCTGCGCGATGTGGGCGAAGCCGGAGCGACGGCGATAGGGGCCGGTCTGCCCGTAGCCCGACACGCGCAGCATCACGAGGCGCGGATTGGCACGGCTCAGCGCCTCCCACGTGAGGCCCCATTCCTCCATCGTGCCGGGGCGGAAGTTCTCGATCAGCACGTCGGACTTCTCGACCAGCCGGAGGAAGAGCTGCACCCCTTCTTCCTGCCGCAGGTCGATGGTCACCGACTTCTTGTTGCGGCTCTCGCTGAGCCACTTGAGCGTGGCATCGGGACGACTGGTGGGCGTGCCGAAGCGGCGCATGGGATCCCCGCCGATCGGGTGCTCCACCTTCAGCACCTCGGCCCCGAACTCGCCCATCATCGACGCGGCGTAGGGGCCGGCGAGGAAGTTGCCGACGTCGATCACGCGGATGCCGGTGAGCGGACGCGGTGCGGCGTGCGGTGCGGCAGTGGAAGGCCCGGCATCGTCTGCCGCGTGATCACGTGCGCTCAATCGTCTGCCTCGCGGCTCGGGTGGACTTCGAGTCATAGTCTAACCCTGTTTCGCGGACCTGCCTCTCCCCGCCGTATCTTCCGCGGCGCAGCGATGGCATCGAACCGGAACCGACGAACCCGATGACTGACAGCGTCCCCGATTTCCGCGAGTGGATTGGCCGCACCGAGACCGTGCACGACGGCTTGAGCCCCGAGCAGGCGCGGCGCGTGCAGGCGACACTCGACGACGAGGTAACCGGTGTCGATGCGGGTAGCCCGCTGCCACCACTCTGGCAGTGGTGCTACTTCCTGCCGCATGCGCGCCAGTCGGCGCTGGACGTGGACGGCCATCCGCAGCGCGGCGGGTTCCTGCCGCCGATTTCGTTTCCCCGTCGCATGTTCGCGGGCTCACGCATGCAGTTCCATCAGCCGCTCAGGCTGGGGGTACCGGCAGTGCGCGAAGGTGAGATCCGCAACGTGGTGCTGAAGTCGGGGCGCAGCGGTTCGCTGGCCTTCGTCACGGTGGGGTATCGCTTCGTGCAGGACGGCGTGACCTGCATCGACGAGGAACAGGACATCGTCTATCGCGAACCAGGCGCGCCTGTGTCCGCGCCGACGATCGCCGAGTTCACGCCGCCGTCCGACGCCTGGACACGCACCATCACGCCCGACGCGCGGCTGCTGTTCCGCTTTTCCGCGCTCACGTTCAATGCCCACCGCATCCACTACGACCGCCCCTACGCGCGCGACGAGGAGGGGTATCCGGGCCTGGTGGTGCACGGCCCGCTGACGGCGATGTTGCTGGCCGACCTGGTGCGCCGCCACTCCGAGCGTCGCATCACGACCTTCAGCTTCCGCGGCCTCGCCCCACTCTTCGACCTCGCGCCGTTCCATCTCACCGGTCGTCTCGACGGTGGCACCGTTTCTCTCGACGCGCTCGCGCCGGATCTCTCACCGGCGCTGTCTGCGGTCGTGCAGGTCGACTGAGCGCAATTGCTGACTGCTTCATCGCAGAAGGGAACAGCCGCAGAACTGCACAGCCGCAGAAAGGCAACAGCCGACAAGAACAGCCGCAGAACTGCACAGCCGCAGAGAGGCAACAGCCGACAAGATTGGTGGGCAGTTCCAAAGAACTGTCGATCTCGAGGGAGAGCGGAGCTCAGCGACGCGAGACAATCGCCACCGTTTGATGACCTTCTGCGGCCGTTCCGTTCTGCGGCTGTTCCCTTCTGCGATCAGCCGTTGCTCTTGCCCGCGCGAACCGGCCGAGCGAGCTATTTGCCGAGGATCTCCGCTGCGGTCGAGCCGTGCGGACCGGCGTAGCGCTTCTCGCCGGCTTTCAAGGGCACGGCGAGCATGTTTTCGGCCGGCGGCAGTGGGCAGGTGGCGAAGGCGGTGAAGGCGCAGGGCGGGTTGTAGGCGCGATTGAAGTCGAGGATCGTGTGCCCCGTGCTGTCGGCCGGCGTGGCGTACATGAAGCGGCCGGCCGGGTAGGTCGCGTCGCGACTCGTCTGGTCGCGGAAGATCACGAAGTACTGCGACGAGTCGCGTCCCTCGTACGTCGCGGTGAGGCGGTAGGGCGTGCCGTTGACGCTGAACTCGAGGAAACCCGGCGACGCGTATTCGTCGGTCTGGCCCAGCACATTCATGATGCGCACCGTGCGCGGTGCTGCGTGCGGTACGAGGCGGGCCAGCACACGCAGCGAGGTGTCGAGCGGGAAGTAATCGAGTCCCTTGAAGTCGCGTCGCAGCACATAGGCCGAGTCCTTCACGCGCAGCGCCAGCCGTCCACCGCGTTCGATGAGGCGATAGGTCATGCTGCCGGCGCGGAGCACGGTGGGCTTCGCCGCCTTGTCGTTGCGGAGCAGCAACGTGTCCACGCGCGCGCTGTCCACCATCGCGGTCACACCGCCGGCGGCGACGAAACGGAAGCCGGAGTCCACGCGGGTGAGTGTGCCGAAGCGCCGCGGCGTGTGGTCCGAAGGCAGGAGGATGCTGTTGCTCGCGCTGTCGCTGCCGATGGCGTAACTCGCGCTGTCGAGCCAGAACAAGCCTGCCAGCGTGCTCCAGCCATCCGGCCCCGCGATCGCATCCAGCCGCTTGCCGCGCCATACCCTGGTGTCTTCGGCGTAGGCCGTCGAGTCCACGGCCGGTTTGCTCACCGTCGGCGCGCTCCTCGCGCAGGCAGTGGCGAGCAGTAGCAGCAGGGCGGGGAGGATCGTGCGCGTGCGGCGGGGACCGGTCATGCGAAGGCTCCGGGTGAAGGCATGCTGCAAGGTATGTCGAACAGGGAAGCGCTCGTCCGAGGCGTCAGGCGGCGGCCTGTCGCCGCCAGGCGCCGGGCGCGGTGCCCATCTCGCGCTTGAACGCGGCCGTGAAGGCGGCCGCCGAGGCGTATCCGACACGCTCGGCGATCTGCGCGATCGAGATCGCAGGGTCGCGCAGGAAGCCGCGTGCGCAATGCATGCGCCACGTGGTGAGGTAGGCCAGCGGCGGCTGGCCCATCACGGCGTGGAAGCGCGCCGCGAAGCTAGAACGCGAGAGGCCGACCGCGGCACCGAGCGAGGCGATCGTCCAGTCGCGCGATGGCTCGCGGTGCACCAGCGCCAGCGCCTGCGACACGTGGGCATCGCTGGCCGCGGCGGTCCAGCCCACCGCGTCGGGCGGCAGGTTGGCCAGGTGCGCGCGCACCGCCTGCACGAAGAGCACCTCCGACAGGCGCGCGATCACCATCGAGGCGCCCGGACGGCCCGAGGTGAGTTCGCAGGCCACCGACTGCAGGTGCGACTCCACCCACGGCATCATGCGGCCCTTCTCGCCAGGGACGTGGATCACGTCGGGCAGCGCAGCCAGCAGCGGCCGGGCGCCGACGCCAGCGAACTGGAAGGCGCCGCACAGGTACTCCATCCGCGTGCCCCCGCCCCCGATCCGGGCGCTCCGCTGCACCGCGATCGACGTCGCAGCGGGGTGCTGGTACCGCGTCGCCGCCGCCGTCGCGTCGACCGAATCGGTGCCGCCCAGCACGGCCATCACCGAGGTGGCGGCGAAAGCGGCGCGTGCCGGGGAATGCCGCAGCTCACGCGGCGTGCCGTGCGGTAGCACCACGAAGTCGCCGGCCACCAGATGCAGGGGCGCGTCACCGCTCCGGCGGTGCAGCCAGCATTCCCCTTCGAGGATCACGTGAAATCCTGGCACGGGTCCCGCGGGATAACCCACGCCCCACGGGGCCGTCGCCTCGATGCGGCCGTAGACCGTGCTGGTGACCTCGACCTCGCGAAACAGTTCCGACAGCAAATCCATGGGTACGATGGACGAATGCGATAGAATGGCAGACGAGGAAGCATAGATCGTCCGGCCATGTGAAGCAAAGTTGTCTGCAGTCCTGCGGCGATCGTGTCGCCCTCACCTTGCAGCCAACCCCGGAGCCCGACCATGCGCATCCTGATCACCACCCCCACCGGCCACATCGGCAGCCGGATCGTCGACCGCCTGCTCACGTCCGGCCACGACCTCACCGTCCTCGCCCGCGCTCCGGGCAAGCTGCCCGAACCCGTCCGTGAGGGTGTGACGGTCGTCGAAGGGTCGCTGGAGGACGCGGCCGCCGTCGACCGCGCACTGGCCGGGGCGGACGCCGCCTTCTTCCTCATTCCGCCCCCTGCTCCCAGCGTGCCGCACTGGCGCCAGTGGCAGGAAGCCACCGGCCGCACGCTGGCGGCGGCTGCAGCGAAGGCGCACGTGCCGCGGGTGGTGTTCCTCTCGAGCATCGCGGCGCAGCACGACGACGTCGGAGCGATCAGTGGACTGGGCGCGGTCGAGCGCATCCTCGACGCGGCATTGCCCAACGTCGTCAGCCTGCGCGCGGGCTACTTCATGGAGAATTACTTCGGGTCGCTGCCGACGATCGCCGTGCCCGGAGCCGTATTCGGCGTCTTCGACGGCACGTCAAAGATGCAGATCGTCGCCACCAGCGACATCGGTGACATCGCCGCACGGTGGCTGGTGGACGACAGCTGGACCGGACATCACAAGGTCGGCGCCCATGGTCCCGAGCCGCTGACGCAGGACGAGGTGGTCGCGATCCTGAGCGAGGTGCTGGAACGCCCGGTGGGGTACGTGCGCATTCCGCCGCCTTCACTGCGCGACGCGTTGCTGCAGGCCGGGTTGCCGCCGCTCTTCGCCGAAGGCTATGAGGAGATGATGGGCGGCCTCGCGCCGCATCTCGCGTCGGGTGATTACCTGGCCGAGCCGCACAACGCCAACCCGTCGGGCGGCGTGTCGTTCCGCACCTTCGCGCAGCAGGCGTTGCGGCCGGCGTTCGAGGCGCAGGCGCTCGCCTCCGCATAACGCCCGACCTGCGTGCCACGCCCGTACGGCTGCGGGCGTGGCACGCGGTGCATCTTTCCCGGCCGCGCCGTGGCGAATGTCACGCGTGCAGACGCAGAAAGAGGGCAGTGACCGATGGCGTGGTTCATCCTGATCGTTGCCGGCCTGTTCGAGGTCGGATGGGCCATTGGCCTCAAGTACACCGAGGGCTTCACCAGGCTCTGGCCAACCGTGTGGACCATCGCATCGATGGCCGTGAGCCTGACGCTGCTCGGCATCGCACTCAAGTCGCTGCCGGTGGGGACGGCCTACGCGGTGTGGGTCGGCATCGGTGCCGTCGGCACCGTGGTGCTGGGCATCACACTGTTGAACGAGCCGGCCAACGCCGCACGCCTCGTCAGCGTGGCACTGATCATCGCCGGGATCGTCGGCTTGAAGTTGGCCACGCCTGCCACCTGACGCCGGCGCCGCGCGTCAGCGCAGGACGTCGATGCCGCCCGCCATCTGGCCCACGTCCACCGTGGCGACGGTCTTCAGCGTCGCGAGGTCGATGATCTCGAGCGTGCCGGGCTCCGAGCCCACGCCTTCCACCGAGATGAACACGTACTTGTCATCCGGCGATACGGCGGCGCCGTGCACCACGCGTCGCCTGGTGGCGATGCGCGCCAGTTCGCGTCCGCTCGGCAGGTGGATGATGCTCACCGACTGGCCGCGCTTGTTGGTGGCGATCAGCTTCGTGCCGTCCTTCGTCACGGCCAGGTTGTAGGTGCCGGCACCGGTCGGAATGCGGCGCACCATCTTCCAGGTGGCGACGTCGATCTGGACGATGTCGCTGCTCTTGTTGCAGGCCACGTACAGCATGCGCCCATCGGCACTCGGCTGGGCCCACGTCGGCGAGCATCCATCGTCACCGGCGGCGGGTGCGGTCATCCCGTGTCCCGACATGTCGTGCGCCGCGCCGGAACTCATCGCGGCCGGCGCACCCGTCATGCCCTCTTCCTTGCCCTTCGCCAGCATGAAGTGGCGTGACACGGCCAGCGTGGCGACGTCGATCTCCACCAGCAGGTCGTCCATCATGCACGCCGAGTAGTGCTTGGTACCCTGCGGGTTGAGTCGCGACCCGTGCGGCATGGTGCAGGTCTTGATCCGCGTCAGCTCCACCATGTCGTCCACGCCCACCACGCTCACGTCGCTCGGCACCATGTCGCCGTGCAGGTTGAAGTTCACCACGAAGGCGAGGTGGCCTTCCGGGGTGATTTGCGCGGTGGCGGGGAAGTTGCCGAGCATCACGCGACCGACGATCACGTTGTCGCTCGCCCGCAACTTCCAGAAGTTGCCGTACGGCGTGCCGTGTGCGGTGGAGACGTAGTAGAACTGCCGGTCGGGCGAGACGGCCAGGCCGTGCGGCCCATCGGGATCGGTGGCGCTCAAGCCGATCGGCACCTTCGCCTGCACACGCGCGCCACCGGGGCCGAAGGTGACGATCGCGATCTCGTCGGTGCCTTCGGAGGCGATGGCGATCGTGTACACCTGCTGCGGTGGCACCGACGCAGGCACCGGTGTGGTGGCCAGCGCCTGCGCCTGCAGCTTTGCACCGGGGAGCAGGGCGCACGCCGCCGCCGCGCACAGCGCGCGGACGGCAGCGCGTCGCATCACTGCGCCAACCACACTCACGGCGTGATGCCGCGCTTCGGCTTCATGCGCACGATCCAGAGCCCGTTGTACATGTCGTTCACGTACGCCAGGCCGTCACGCACCACCACACCCCAGGTCATGGCCGAGTTCTTCACGAACCCTTCCATGTCGGCGGTGTTCAGGTGCGCGATCTCGCGCTGCTGCGCGCGCAGGTCGCCACGCAGTTCGCCGCTGATGTCGAAGGTGCGGAATCCGGCGTTGTAGGCGCCCATGTAGAGCGTGTCGCCGGCGATCCAGATGTTGTGCACGCCGCCGAACTCCGGTTCGTAGAAGGCCACCGACTTCGGGTTGGCGTAATCCGACACGTCGATCACCTGCAGGCGTCCGTAGGCGCGCCCGGCCGATGCGTCCTTGGCGCCCTGCACGCCGCTGGACGGGAACACCTCGTCGGCGATGAAGACGTAGTTCTTGTGGCGCCATGCGGTGTGCGTGCCGCGGATGAAGCCCGGACCACCCGCCAACTCCACCTGCCGGTACAGGTCATTCAGGTCGTACTTGTACTGGCTGACCACCACCGGATTGCTCGGCGTCCCACCCTTGATGCCGTTGCCGACGTCGAGGATGATCAGGCCGTCGTTCCAGTAGCTGAGGTAGGCCAGGCCATCCTGCACGTCCACGTCGTGCAGCGAGCGGCCGGCATCGGGGCGCGGCGAGCGCCACTCGGCCACCTGCTTCGGCTTGTACGGATCACTGATGTCGATGATGTGGAAGGCACCGGTGCCGTCGTTGGTGGCATAGACGTGCGTGCCGAACTTCGGCTGCGTGTACACGAACGCGGAGTGCACGCCGGCCGTCATGCCTTCCGTGAACTCGGCGATCTTCACCGGGTGCAGCGGGTCGGCGAGGCTGCTGATCACGATGCCGTTCTTGCGATCGCTGGCGCCTTCGCGCGTGTTCACCAGGATCGTGCCCTCGGCGTTCGTCATCAGGTCGTTCACACGACGGGTGTTGAGCACCATGCTGTCGCTGACGATCGGATTGGCCGGGTTCGAGATGTCGAGCGTGTAGAACAGGTCACCGCCGCTGCCGGAGCCGAGATAGGCCACCTTGCCGTTCGGGTGCAGCCAGACTTCCTCGGTGGTGAAGCGCTTGCGGGCCGAGCGGCCAACAACTTCCAGCGGGCGGCGCACGTCGCGCGCGGAGAGCGTGACGGTGGCTTCAGCGGTCTGTGTGCCGAAGCTGGCGGTGATGGTGTAGGTGCCCTGTTCGTAGCCGACGAATCCGCCATCCGTGCCGATCACGCCCTGTCCCGGGCTGAAGCTCCAGATCGGCGTCAGGCCATCGATGGCGCGACCGCTGGCATCCTTCGGCTTGGCGGTGAAGCGAATCACATCGCCGGTGCGCGCGTCAGCCGACGCGGGGGATACTTCGAGCGAGGCAATGCGGCGCGATGGCACCGTGACCGCGACCTCCCTGGTGGCGGCGCCGGCGGTGGCGATCAGCTTCGCCGAACCCGGTGCGACGGCGCGGGCCAGGCCATCGCGCGATACCTGCACCACGGCCGGGTTGCTGCTCGTCCAGAGCACGCGATCGTCGCGCTTGTCGTTGCCGTTGTCGTAGGCGGTGGCGGTGTAGCGCATGCGCTGGCCGATGGCGAGTGTTGCGATCGGCGTGGCGATGTCGATGTGATGCGCCGGGCCGGGCACCATCTTGATCTCGAGGCGCTCGACCACCGGGCGCCGTCCGGGCTGCGTGGCCGAGACCATCACCGGCAGCGTGCCGGTGGAGCCGGAACGGATCAATCCATCGGCTTCGACGTCGCCCTCGAAGTAGCCGCCGGCGCGGTTGAACCGCACCACGGCACCGGGCACCTCGTTGCCGCTCGCGTCGAGTGCGCGGACGCGCAGCCGCATCGTGTCGCGCGCCTTCATCGTGCGCTCGCTGGGTGTGATCTGGAGCGACGCGATCTCCGGGCCCGGCGCCGGCTGGGCGGCGGCCTGCGCACCCGCGGCGAGCGGGGTCAGGACCAGGAGAACGGCGGCGGTGGTCGAACGCAGCATGCGCAAATCCTCGGGCAGCGGGCTCAGTCGGAGGGGGAACGTCCAAGCGGAAGCTTACGCAGGCGGTCATCGCCGCGCGACGAGCGGTGGGGCGTGCGACGGCAGGGTGAGGCAATGGGCCCCGCGTGACACCAAGCCGCACCGGTACGGGGTTGGCCGCCGCGCCACCCGTCGGCGCCCGCGTCGTGAGGCGCCGCCGGCGAGGGAACCAAGGCGAGACAACCTCTGTAGTCTGCCATGTGTCGCAGGAGTAGATTCAGCGGAGCACTCCAATCCTATCCGTGTCGGCATCCTTCCAGGAACACCTCGAGCTCGCCCTCGGCGACGAGTATCGCGTCGTCCGCGAACTCGGCGGCGGTGGCATGAGTCGCGTTTTCCTCGCCACCGAGGTGGCACTGGGACGGCAGGTGGTGATCAAGGTGCTGACCCCGGAGCTCGCCGCCGGCGTGAATCGTGACCGCTTCCGGCGCGAGGTCCAGCTGGCCGCCGGATTGCAGCATCCGATGATCGTGCCGCTGCTGACCGCCGGCGAGGCCGAAGGGCTGCTCTGGTACACGATGCCGTTCGTCGAGGGCGAATCGCTCCGGGAGCGGATTCAGCGCGGCGTGATGTCGGGGCGTGACGCGCTGCCGATCCTGGTGGACGTGGCGCGTGCGCTGGGCGCCGCGCATCGCAAGGGCATCGTCCATCGCGACATCAAGCCGGGCAACATCCTGCTCCACGAGCAGCACGCCGTGGTGGCGGACTTCGGCGTGGCGAAGGCGCTCACCGCGGCCGTATCCGATTCCACCGGGCTCACCACCTCCGGGCTCGCGGTGGGGACGCCGGCGTACATGTCGCCCGAGCAGGCTGCCGGCGACGCCACCGTCGATTCGCGCGCCGACATCTACGCGCTCGGTTGCGTGGCCTACGAGATGCTGAGCGGCAAGACGCCGTTCACCGATCCGAGTGCCGCGCGCATGTTGGTGGCGCAGGTGTCGCAGATGCCGGTGCCGCTGCACCAGGTGGCGCCGGTGAAGGCGGGCATGTCGGCGGTGATCATGAACTGCCTCGAGAAGGATCCCGCGATGCGCTGGGAGTCGGCCGACGCCCTCGCCGACGCCTTCGAGCAGCAGCGTTTCACGGCCGAGCCCACGCCACTGCCGCCGGAGCCGGCTGCACGGCGCCGGACGCCGACGCAGCCGGTCGAGGTCGTCAAGACGACTGGCAGCCGGCCAGTCGGTCGCAAGCGCGTGATCCTCGGAGGCGTGACGGTCGCCCTCGCGATCGCACTCGGCGCCGCGCTCTCGTCGGGCACCAATGGACCGGCGCCTGCCGCCGCCTTCGATGCGCCGCAGACGGTGATCGTGGCCGACGTGGAGAATCGCACCGCCGACTCCACGCTCGGCGACCTGCTCTCCGAAGCCCTGCGCACCGAGTTGCAGGAATCGAAGATCGTGACCGTGATGACGCCGGGTGCCACCGCCGCTGCGCTGCAGCGCATGCAGCGCACCACCGCCGCGCGCGTGAATGCGGCGCTGGCGCGCGAGATCGCGGTGCGTGAAGGCGTGCCGGTGGTGGTCGAGGGGCGCATCCAGAAGGTCGGCAACACCTATCTCGTGCGCGCCGGGCTGGTGTCGCCGTCGGATGGGGCGGAGCGGTCGCCGGTGCAGGAAGTCGCCGCGTCGGAGGACGAGTTGATCGCCGCCATCGGCCGGTTGGCGCGCCGCATGCGCGAGCGGCTCGGCGAGTCGCAGACGGTGCTCACCGCGCTGCCACCGATGGAGCGGGTCACCACCACGTCGCTCGACGCGCTGCGCAAGTACAGCGAAGCCCTGCGTCTTGGCGACGGTGTGCACGCGAAGGCGGTCGCGGAGCAGGAGATCGCGCTGCTGGAGGACGCGGTGACGCTGGACTCCACCTTCGCGATGGCGTGGCGCCGGCTCGGCGTGCGGCTGATGAACGGCGGGATGGAGTTCTCGAACGCGCGGCATGAACGCGGCAAGGCGGCGCTCAAGCGTGCCTACGACCTGCGCGACAAGCTGTCGCCGGTGGAGCGCGGGCTGGCGGAAGCGGCCTACTTCACCGATGTGGTGCGCGATCCGGCGCGGGCGACGATGGCGTACCAGGCCATCCTCACCGAACAGCCGACCAATCGCATCGCACTCAACAACCTCGCCAACAGCGCGCTGCAGGAAGGCGCGTACGAACGGGTGCGCGAGTACGGCTCCCGTTACGTGGCGGTGGACTCGTCCAACATGCAGGCCTGGCCGTGGCTGTTGTGGGGCGCCTACGGCACCGGACGGGTGGAGGAGGCGCGCGCGATTCGCGCCATGATCCGCGCGCGTTTCACCACACCGGAGCAGGTGGCGCAGCTGAACGAGGAGGAGATGACGTGGCTCGCGCTCGAGCGCGATTGGGTGAAGCTCGAGGCACTGTCGCAGCGCATGCTCACGTCCGCGCCCGACTTCCGCGCCGAGGATCGTGCGTTGCGGTCGCTGATGAACTCGTTCGTGATGCGGGGACGGTTGGAGGATGCGTGGCGCGTGAACGACGCGGTCGGCGCACGCCGGCTGGCGTCCAGCGACACCACCGAGCGGCGCGTGTGGCGCGGCGACGGCGTGCGCCAGCGCTACTTCGATCGCGCCTGGTATGCCGGCGACACCACCGGCGCCGGTCGCGCGATCATCGCCTATCGCGAGACGTCCGGTGTGGATCGCTGGCGCATGAAGGATCGGCCGAACGCCAACCTGGTGCTCGACTACCTCGCGATCGGCAACCCGCGCGTGGCGCGCGAACGCTTCAACGCCTACCGCGCGGCGGCGCAGGCGGAGAAGGGAGCCGGCGACCTGCCGCCAGTGGGATCGCCGTTCATGGCGATGATCGAGGCGCAGGTGCTGCTGGCCGAGGGGCGCGCGCGTGAGGCGCTGCGCCTGCTGGTGCCGCTGGCGTCCGACGCGCGTCGGGCGCCGCTGCAGGAGGCCTTCCTGATCGGGGATGCGTACCACACCCTCGGCGAGCGCGACTCGGCACGCATCTGGTTCGCCCGGCTCACCGAGTCGAGCCATCCGAATCGGGTGTGGATCGAACCGCCGTTCCGAAGCCGAGCGCTGACCCGCCTCTGCGACCTGGCCGCTACCGCTGCCGAGCGCCAGCAGTGGTGCGGCGCACTGGTCAGCGAGTGGAAGGGCGCCGACACGATCCTGCGCCCGCTGGTCGATCGCGCCCGTCGGCGACTGGCCGAGTAAGCACGACGGGCCGCATCGCCGGCCGCGCTGGACCTTTGCATCATTCGATGGCACCATCAGGCATTCACCGGTCGCATCACACTCGACCGGGAACGTGACCTGCTGACTGCGGCTTCGATCCGAAGACCGTAGATTGCGATCGTGACCATGCAGTGAGCCTCCAGCCTCGCCGTCTCGTGCGGCCGGGTGATCCGTGCGCCGCGCCGCGTGCACCGATCAGCGTGTACGAACGCGGCGCGCGCATGAGGATGGACATGCTTCCGTCGTCTCTCACGGTGACCCTCGCGATCACGATCCTCGGATTGCTGACCGTCGCCGCGTTCCTCTGGTCCTGGCGCCTTGGCCATTTCGACCGGATCAGCCAGCAGGCGCTGCTGCCGCTGGATGACGACGATCTCAGTGTGGCCCGCCCGTGGGAAACGGCCGAGCAGCGCGCCGAGCGTGTGGCGGAATACGGCGCGCCGCTGCAGCCCGCGCCGCCGGGCGCGTGGGGTGGTGCACGGTGAGCGCCACGCTGCCGCCGCGGGTGATCGAGATGGCATCGCCGATCACCGACATGGAAAATCTCGACATCCGCCTGCGCGCCGATGCGTCCAGCCGACAGGTCGCATTGCGGGCCATCGCCTTTTCGGTGGCGTGGCTGGTGATCGGGTCGGCGTTCGGACTGATGGCGAGCCTCAAGCTGCACATGCCCGATTGGCTGGTGAGCAATGCTGCGCTGACCTTCGGTCGCGTGCGCAGCGCACACCTGAACGCAATGGCGTATGGTTGGGCGAGCAGTGCCATGCTGGCCGTCAGCGTCTGGATCATCCCGCGGCTGGTGCACACCGAGCTGCGTGTGCCGAAGGCCGCCGAGGCGGGCCTGTATTTCTGGAACGTCGGCATGGTGCTGGGCATCTACGGCATCCTCGCCGGGCACAGTGATGGCCTCGAGTGGCTGGAGATGCCGCGCTACTGGGCCGATCCGTTCATCGTCATCGGCGGCGGACTGGTGGGCCTCAGCCTGCTCTCCACCATCGCGATGCGTGAAGTGGCGCACCTCTACGTGAGCGTGTGGTACATCATGGCCGCGTTCATCTGGTTCCCGATCATCTACGTGGTCGGCAACTGGCCCACGTTCAGCGGCGTGGAAAGCGCGGCGGTGAACTGGTTCTACGCCCACAACGCACTCGGGCTCTGGCTCACACCGGTCTGCGTCGGCGCGGCGTACTACTTCATCCCCAAGATCCTCGGCCGACCGATCTACAGCTACCAGCTGTCACTTCTCGGCTTCTGGACGCTCGGCTTCTTCTATTCGCTGAACGGCATGCACCACTTGATCGGTGGTCCGCTGCCGACGTGGATGATCACGACGTCGATCGTCGCCAGCGGGTTGATGGTGATCCCGGTGATCGCCGTTGGCGTGAACCAGCACATGACGCTCAACCGCCGCTTCGGTGCGCTGCGCTACAGTCCCACGCTGCGGTTCATCGTGTTCGGCGCGGTGGCGTACACGCTGGTGTCGCTGCAGGGGGTGTTCATGGCGTTCCGCGAGGTGAACCGTCTCACGCACTTCACGCACGTCACGGTGGCCCACGCGCACCTGGGCCTCTACAGCTTCGTGACGATGATCCTGTTCGGCAGCATCTACTACATCCTGCCACGACTGCTGGGCCGCGAGTGGATCAGTGAGCGGCTGATCTCGTGGCACTTCTGGAGTGTGGGCATCGGGCAGGTGGTGTACCTGGTGCCGCTCACCGTGTCGGGCATGGTGCAGGGCGTGGCCATGACCGATCCGACGACGACGTGGGAGCAGGTCATCCAGGCCATGATGCCAGGGCTCATCGGACGCTCGATCGGTGGCACGCTGCTGACCATCGGGCATGGCGTGTTCGCCTATCACGTCTGGCTGATGTTCCGTGGTGCGAAGGCGCGGCAGGGCCTGCCGCCGTTCCACGAAGTGGCGCCGATCATCACCCGTCGCGACAAGGCGACCTTCGTTCCCGGAGGTGCCGCGTGACGCGCATCTGGCTGCTGATCATCGGCGTGCTGGCGATCATCATCTTCGCCACCTCGCTGCTGGTCGTGATCCCGAACACCATGATCGGGCAGGTGCGCGTGCCGAAGCAGCTCGCACCGTACAGCGAGGTGGAGGCGCGCGGTCGCGCGGTGTACATCTCGGAAGGATGCGTGTACTGCCACTCGCAGCAGGTGCGCGATCCGATCTACACGTCGGACAAGGATCGGGGCTGGGGTCCGCGTGCCACCGTGCCGTCGGACTACCTGTATGACAAGCCGCATCAGCTGGGCACCATGCGCACCGGTCCGGACCTGGTGAACATCGGCGTGCGGCAGCCGAGCGATCAGTGGCACCACACGCACCTGTTCAATCCGCGCTCGCTGATGCCGTGGTCCATCATGCCGGCCTTCCCGTACCTCTACGAGGTGCGCGACTCGTCGTCGCTGAAGCCCGGTGAGGTGTCGTACTCGGTGGCCGGTGGCAAGTTGCCGGCGGGCAAGGTGATCGTGCCCACGGCGGATGCCGATGCACTGGTGGCGTACCTCAAGTCGCTCAAGCGCACCTACCCCGTGCCGACCGGTGACGAACCGGCCGCGCGGACGCTGGGTGGTCGCAGCGAACACACCATGCCATGACCGATCCCATCGAGCGGGAACGTGCGGCGTTCGGCGATGCCGAATCGGACGTGGAGCAGATCCACCGCCAGATCGTGCGCGAGCTGGCCGATCCGGCCGAGGGCTACGAGCGTGTGCCGTGGTTTCTCTGGGTGACGGTGGCGACGATGGTGTTCTGGGCCGGATGGTACATCGGTCGTCGCGGCGGTTCGTTCGACACGCAGACCCACATCGAGTACGCCACCATCAGCGTCGGTGCGGCCGCCGCCGGCGACACCGCCGCCAAGGGACCGGTAGATGCGATCGCGGAAGGAAGGCGCATCTTCGGCGCCAACTGCGCCGCCTGTCACCAGGCCACGGGGCTCGGGGTTGCGGGTGCATTCCCACCGGTGGTCGGCAGTGAATGGGTCACCGGCCCCGAGGCGACGGTGGTGCGCATCCTCCTCAATGGACTAGGTGGTCCGGTGAAGGTGAAAGGCGCCACCTACAACGGTGCGATGCCGGCCTGGAAGGAATCGCTCAGTGACGACGACATCGCACACGTGATCACCTACCTGCGACAGTGGGCGCCGAATGCCGCGCCTGCCGTCACCGCAGCCACGGTGTCGAACCTGCGCAAGGAACACGAGTCACGCAGCGGGCCGTGGACCGAGGCGGAGCTGAAGCAGCTCGAGTCGGCACCCGCCGCCGCCAGCACACCGGGCACCGAGGCGCCGAAGCCATGAGCACCGCGGAGCATGTCGTGATCAGCGATCCGCTGGCGCGCCGCCCACCCGTCACGCCGGTGTTCGGCTACTTCGCGACGCCGACCGAGGTGAAGGAGGTGCTGCCACCGCTGGCGCGCCTCGGCGTGCCGCGCGACCTGATCGACGTCGTCGTCACGCAGCCCGCGGCAGAGCGCATGTACGCCGGCAAGCGCCGCGCGATGCGACCGCTCTGGCGCTTCGCATCGATCGGCGGCATCCTCGGCCTCGGCGGCGGCGCGCTGGTGGCGTTCGTGCTGATTTCGTGGCCCGGCTTCGCCGCCGCGGGACCGTTCGCGTACGCGCTGCTGTTCACGCCGATGATCACGGTCGCCGTGGGCTCGCTGATCGGCGTCTTCGCGTCGTTCCTCACCAAGCGCAAGCCGTCGGACTGGCGCTTGCGGATCCCGCCGCCGTCGAACGACGAGATCCTGGTGGTGGTGCGGGCGCGCGGTGAGGAGCAGGTCGGGTTGGTGCTGCAGGTGTTGCAGCAGCAGGGTGGTCGCGGCGCTCAGGTCCTGCGTTGACCGACCGGCGGCAGTGGGTTGCCGCGCTTCGCATCCCGATCGCGGCACTGCTCTTCCTCATCGCCGGTGGCGTGGTGTGGTCACGCGGCGGCGCCGACAGCCTGCTGCTCGCTGATCGCATCTGGTTCGCCGGCCTGGTGCTCACCGCCGCGCTGCCGGTGTGGGAGACGGTGCGCAACATGGCGCGCGGCGAGTTCGCCGCCGATGTGGTGGCGATCCTCGCCATCGTCTCGGCGGCGGCACTGCAGCAACCGTTCGCGGGCCTGGTGGTGGTGCTGATGCTCACCGGTGGCGCGGCGCTGGAGCGGTACGCCGAAGGCCGCGCCGGTGCTGCCGTCTCGGCGCTCGAGCAGGCGGCGCCCCGACAGGCGCACATCCAGGAGGCGGATGGCACGATCCGCGACGTGCCGGCCGAGTCGGTGCGCGTCGGCGACCACCTGCTGGTGCGTCCTGGTGAGCTGATTCCGTGCGATGGCGCCATCGTGGCCGGGCGCAGCCACGTGGACGCCAGTGCGATCACGGGTGAACCACTGGCCGTGCCGGTGACCGTCGGATCGCTGGTGGTGTCCGGCAGCGCGAACATCGACGGCCCGCTGACGATGCGCGCCTCTGCGATCGCCGGTGAGAGCCAGTACCTGCGCATCGTGCAGCTGGTGCGCAACGCGCAGGGCAGCAAGGCACCGCTGCAGCGCATCGCCGATCGTGCGGCGGTCTGGTTCACGCCCGTCACGCTGCTGATCTGCGCCATCACCTATGCACTCACGCGTGACAGCGACCGCGTGCTGTCGGTGCTGATGGTGGCGACGCCCTGTCCGCTGATCCTCGCCACGCCGATCGCGATCATCGGCGGCATCAACCGCTGCGCGCGGCGACAGGTGATCATCCGCACCGGTGGTGCGCTGGAGGCGCTGGCGCAGGTGACGACGGCGGTGTTCGACAAGACCGGCACGCTCACGCGCGGGCAACCGGCGGTGGAACGGGTGCAGGTGGTGGACGGCTTCGATGAACGGCAGGTGCTGCGCCTGGCGGGCGCGGTGGACTTCGGCAGCGGCCACCAGCTGGCGCGACCGCTGGTGAAACACGCCGAGTCGGTGGTCGGTGCGTTGCCGATGGCGAGCGAGGTTCGCGAAGTGGCGGGGCGCGGCATCATCGGGCAGGTGGACGCACTGACGGTGCGGGTGGGTTCGCTGACCTGGTTGCGCGAGGAGCTGCCGGCGCAGGCGTCAGCGGCGCTCGACGCGCTGGACGTGCGCGGCGACGGCCTGCGCGCCTACGTCGCCATCGGCGATGCGCCCGCCGCCACCATCGAGTTCGCCGATTCGCTGCGCGACGGCCTGCCGCAGTTCTTTCGCGACCTGCGGGCGCTGGGCGTGACGCGGACGGTGATGCTGAGCGGTGATCACACCAGCAACGTGGCCACGGTGGCGCAGGAACTGGGCATCACCGATGCGCGCGGTGACCTGCTGCCCGAGGACAAGGTGCGCATCGTGCGCGAGCTGCAGGCGGATGGCGCGCGGGTGGCGATGATCGGTGACGGCACCAACGATGCGCCGGCGTTGAGCACCGCGGAGGTGGGCATCGCGCTGGCCGGGCATGGTGGTGGCATCACCGCCGAGGCGGCCGACGTGGTGCTGCTGGTGGACGAGATCACACGGGTGGCGGATGCGGTGCGCGCCAGTCGCGACACGATGCGGATCGCGCGGCAGAGCATCGGCGTGGGGCTGGGGTTGTCGGCGGTGGGCATGCTGTTCGCCGCCGGTGGGTTCCTGACGCCGACGATGGGCGCGCTGGGCCAGGAAGTGATCGACGTGGCGGTGATCCTCAATGCGCTGCGAGCGGCGCGTGGGTGATGCATGCCGCGCCCTGCTGGCGCGATGTCGCGCTGGCCTGATGAGCGCCACCTGATCGCGCGCGACTGATGACCAAGATCCTGTTGGTCTGCCTCGGCCGACCGGCCCTGTACCACGCCGATGGTTCGAGCGTCGCCATCGCCGGCAAGGCGGTGGCCCTGCTGGCGTACATGCGCCTCAATGCGCAACGCAGTGCGCATCGCGCCTTCCTCGCCGACCTGCTCTGGTCCGAGGCCGACGACGAGAAGGGTCGCGCCTCGCTGCGCGGTGCGATCTCGGCGCTGCGCGAGGTGCTCGGCGCCGACGTGCTGGTCGGCGATGCCGGAGAGCTGCGGCTGGTGCGCGATGTGCCGTGCGATGTCGCCGACTTCGTCAGCGCGGCCGCCAGCGGTGACAACCTCGCTGCGGTATCGGCGTACCGTGGTGACTTCTTCGCCGACTTCGCGCTCCCTGGTGCGACCGGCTTCGAGCTGTGGGCCACCATCGAGCGGCAGCGGCTGCGCAGCATCTTCGTGCGCTGCGCGGACAGCGTGGTGCAGCAGTTGCTCGACACCGGCCGTGCCCGCGCCGCGCTCGACATCGCGGTGCGTCTGGTGGATGCCGACGATGCGCGGCAGCGGTCGTGGCGCCTGCTGCTGGAGTGCCGCCTCGGTGTGCAGGAGTTCGCGGCCGCGTTGCTGGATGCGGCGCGGCTGGAGGCGGTGATGCTGGGGCACGACATGCCGCTGGAGGCGGCGACGCGTGCGCTGCTGCGGCGCGTGGAGCAGCAGCAGGCGATTGCACCACAGCCCGGCGCACCCGTGATGCAGGCCGACCTGGTTGGGCGCACGGCGGCGTTCTCGTCGCTGCTCGATCGGTGGAAGGAGGTCGGTGTCGGGCATCAGGCGGTGATCGCGATCGGGGGTGAGGCGGGGCTGGGCAAGTCTCGACTGCTGGATGACCTCGCGACACGGTTGCGCAGTCATGGTGCGCGGGTGTTGCTGGTGCGGGCCCGCCACGGCGATCGTGGCATTCCGTTCGCGCTGCTGCAGCAGCTGGTGTCGGCATTGGTGGCATTGCCGGGTGCTGCTGGTGTCGCACCGGAATCGGCGCGCACGCTGGTGGGCTTGGAGCCACGCCTCGGGAGCACATTCGTGTCGGCGGACGCGGAGACCGTCTCCGGCGTGGACGTGCCTCTGCGCCGAGCGACGGCGCTGGCCGACCTGATCGGTGCCGTCAGCGACGACCGGCCGGTGGCGCTGTTGATCGACGACCTGCACTGGGCCGACGGCAGCTCCGTCACCGCGCTGGCGTCGGCGCTGGCACGCACCACGGCGGCGCGGGTGCTGGTGGTGGTGGCGCAGCGGAATCCCGTCACCAGCGCGTTCCGGCAGCAGGTCATCTCACTCGAGGCGCTGGACGAAGCCGACCTGCAGCAGCTGCTGGGCAGCATGCTGGTGGCCGTGGGTGCGGGCGTCACGACACCGTTCGCGGCGCGACTGCTGGCGTCCACCCGTGGCGTGCCACTGCTGGTGATGGAGGCGCTGCAGCTGCTGGTGCAGGAGTCGCTGCTGGTGCCCAGCGACGGCGCGTGGACGGTGACGGACGTGCCGGCACTGCTGACGCGCTTGCAGGCGCTGGACGTGATGGCTGAACGTCTGGCGCCGCTCGATGCGGTGATGCGCGACCTGTTGCTGCAGCTGGCGCTGGCGGCGGTGGGAGTCCGTGGTGCGCTCCTGCGTGCCGGTCGCCCGCCGGGGGACGGCGTGCACGATGCCGTGGCGCGTTTGCAGTTGGGTGGCTGGATCAGCGAGTCCGAGGGTGTGGTGTCGGTGAGCCACGACGAGATCAGTCGTGCGGTGGTGGAGGCCGCGACGCCGGAGGAACTCCGCGCCGCGCGGGCCGCGCTGGTCGCCGCACTGGATGGCTTGCCCGCTCCCGATACCAGCGAAGCGCGCCTGCTGGCGAGAGTGCTGGTGGACGTGGACGACGTTCCGGCGCTCTATCGGCACCTCGCGCGATGGAGTGCGGCGGCAACGTCGTCGCGTCGCGGGGGTGGGTGGCGTGAGGCGGGCGCAGAGTTGCTTGGCGCGACGTTCAATCCATCTCTTACGCAGCAGCTGACGCGGTACGAACCGTGGACCGAGCGTGTGGCGCCGGTGGCGCGACGCACGGCACTGGTGGTCGGCTCGGCCGCGGTGGTGCTGATCCTTGGCCTGCTGGTGCGCGCACGCGAAAGGGCGCCGGCCGCGATCCGGTTCGTGACGCCGCCGTTGGCGACGACGAGCGTCGGCATTACGCCGGCGGTGGAAGTGGAAATCCTCAACGGCGCTGGCGGGCGCATCACGGCCAGCGGCGACACGGTGCATCTGAGCCTTACCAGTCCGAATGCGAGGCTGGAAGGAAACCTCGCGGTGGTTGCAGAGAGTGGGCTGGCCCGGTTCCCGTCGGCGCGTGTGACTGGTGAGCTCGACTCGCTCAATTTCCTTCAGGCTCGGTCGGGCGCGCTGCGCACGGGTGCGGTCCGTCTGCTCGGCACACACGACGCGGCCGTCCACGTCGTCAAGGCACGGATCGCCGATCCCCGTTCCGGTGTGACGCGTGGAGACACGCTGGTGCTGAACGCCGGGGTTCGCACCGTGGTGCAGCTGGACCTGCGCTACACCGCGCCTTGGATGTCGGCGGCGGTGATGCTGGCCGGTGTCCCAACGTGGGGTGATCGAGCATCGTCTTGGATCGAACTCGGTCCCTGCGCAACGCCTGCGAGAAACGCGGTCCGTTTCACCATGGTGCCGATCACCGCGCCGACGCAGCCCGGCCACTATCGCCTCTTTCTCGTCCTGGCTGCCGAGTCGGATGCGGCGCACATCGCGTCGGGCACGAACTGGGCGTTCGGTGCTCCGCAGTGGGGCGATGGGAACGACGTCGCGGATTGGGGCGACTCGGAAGTGTCGCGCGCGCAGCGTACGGGGCATGTCCGCATCGCGGGTCGATGGCTATACCGCGGCGGCCGACGCGGGTGGGCAGACCTCGGCGCCGCGGTGGTCGAGGTGATCGTGCAGGCGCCGCCGCGGGTCGCTGCGCAGGCGCGGTGAGAGGGGCGGGGCAAACGGTGCGTGTATTGACGGTTGATTTACGCCGCGACGCGTGTTTGGGGCACCCCCTCCCGTCCCACCCCGTCAGCCCCGTCGATGCCCGATTCATTGCGCACTCCCACCCCCGTGCCGTACCCGGTCGCGTCGCCGCCGCACCAGCGGCTGTCGCGCCCCACCGCCCTGCAGCTGATGGCGCAGGAAGCCGCGATCTCGAAGGCCGCGGCGCGCGAGATCGCGCAGCGGGCCGCGTCGGGGCGGGTCGTGTTCACCGAACTCTGTCGCGCGGTGGACGGCCGGCTGCTGTACGTGGTGCTGATCGCGGCGCCCGGCCGGGCCGCGAAGCGGGCGATCCTGGTGGATGCGCAGACCGGCGCCGTGGTGGCGGACGGGGCGTGATGCGCCCGCGCGATTGAAGCGCGGGGGCGGCCGGGTTAGGTTAGAGGTCTGTCGCGAACGGTCAGCGGGTGGGGCCGGGCAGTGACGGGACGTAGCGCAGCCCGGTAGCGCACCTGAATGGGGTTCAGGGGGTCGCAGGTTCGAATCCTGTCGTCCCGATGGGGATAACCCGTTGGAATGAAGTGAGTTAAGAGGGTCAGCGTATCCAATGATTTTCAGGGCGGATACGTTTTTGGATACGTTTTGTCCCCGCATGCGTGCTCAGGACGCCGCTGGGACGAACGCGGACGGCGCGGCTCCCTGAACCGGAGCCGCGTTTTTCGTTCCTGCTACGCGCGTCTGTATTTGTGGTTGCGGCACACATGGCGTCGAGGCGACGGAGGCTCAGTGAGCGCGTGCTGTCAGGGACCAGAGTGTGGCACGGCGACCGCGGCCACCCCGCTGTATCGCCGCGCGCTCTGGATCGCCCTCGTCGTGAACGCGATCATGTTCGTCGTGGAGCTGGTCGGCGGCCTCGAGGCGGGTTCGTCCGCGCTGCAGGCCGATTCGCTGGACTTTCTCGGTGACGCGGCGAACTACGGCCTGAGCCTATTCGTCCTCGCATCGGCCATGTCGATCCGGGCGCGTGCGTCCGTCCTCAAAGCAGCGACGATGGGGGCGTTCGGCATCTGGGTCATTGCACACGCCGTGTACGTCGCCGCCAGCGGACGTGTGCCGGAACCGATGGTCATGACCGTGATCGGGCTGATCGCGCTCACCACCAATGTGTGTGTCGCGCTGCTCTTGTATCGCTATCGGACCGGTGACTCGAACATGCGGTCGGTGTGGATCTGTTCGCGCAACGACGCTATCAGCAACATCGCCGTCGTCGCGGCCGCGGCCGGTGTCTTCACGACGCGACAGGGCTGGCCCGACATCGCGGTGGCGATGATCATGGGCGTGCTTTCATTGTCTGGGGCCGCGCAGGTCCTGCGTCACGCGCAGCAAGAGCTCAGCGCAATGCGCACCGCTGGCGCGCGCTGACGGCGCTGCGCGCGTTCGGAAGAATCTGCTACGCGGCAGCCGTCGCACGGTGTGCCGGATCCTACGGAGCGCTGGGTGCGCCACGTCCGAGAAGGATCACGCCCGAACCAACCAGACAGAGAACGGCGCCAACGACGTCGGCACGATCCGGCCGCACCCCTTCCACGGTCCACAGCCACGCGAGCGATGTGATGATGTAGATCCCGCCGTACGCGGCGTAGGCGCGACCGGCAAACGCGCTGTCGACGCGCGTCAGCGCCAACGCGAAGAGCGTCAGCAACAGCACGCCCGCGACGGCGCTCCAGGCGCTGCGACCCTGACGCAGCCAGATCCAGAAGCAGAAGCAGCCGCCGATCTCCGCCAATGCTGCGACAAGGTACACCAGAAGCGTGCGGGTCACGCGTGCACGCGCCGGGTTGGCTTCGTACGGTGCGTCCTGCCCTGCGCTGCCAGTTGTACTAGGGGCACACAGGCCGGCCCTGGCCCGCCGACACATTCGGCGTCACACCGGTGCACGAACGCGGCTATGTCGCGTTCGAGCGCGCGCAGCTCCGTCATCTTTGCACGGACCTGCGTGAGATGCGCCTGCGCGATGTCGCGTGCGTCGGTGCAATTGCGCCGCGAATCACCGAACAGGCTCACGAGGTCGCGCACCTGCTCGAGCGGGAAGCCGAACTCGCGACAGCGCCGGATGAACAGCAGCCGGTCGACGTCCGCCTCCCCATACCGGCGCTGGCCGCCCGCCTGACGCGCGGCGTGGGGCAGCAGGCCAACCTCCTCGTAGTAGCGGATCGTGGGCGTGTTGGTGCCGGTGCGCTCGGCCAGCTCCCCGATTCGCAGCGCGTCGCGCTCCGTGGACGATGCCATCTGGTCTCTCTCCGCCGTGATGGCTGCTGCCGACGGGCGTGGTGGGGGGCTTGAACTTCAAGTGACTTGAAGATGTACGCTTCCCGCCGTACGACGCAATCCATGGGGTGCACTCCGCGCCACCGCGCGACTCGCGTCCGACGAGAGAGGGGCAGATGACCCGACCGATAGCCTGTACGCTCGATGACACTGCGGCAGCGACTCGCGCGCGCACCATTGCGGCGCTGAACACCGACGGGCTGCGCGCTGTCGAGCGCTCGGGACGAATGCTCATGCTGACGTACACGCCGGCGATGCGCGCGCGCGTCGACGCACTGGTGCTGCTGGAACGGGAGTGCTGCGCGTTCCTGCACTTCACGGTCGAGGCGCGTGCAGGCGCGACGCGACTGGCGATTTTCGCGCCGTTCCTCGTTGGAGCGCCCGGTGAGCCGGTTGGCGCGACCGGTACTCCAACCTGCGCCGTCGACTGTGCCTGCAGCACGGCAACGCGCGACACGGGCAGCGATGGCGAGTCGCCTGAGAGTCGACATGGGGCTGATAGCGCTGATGACTCGGGAGCCGACGGGCGGGGCTGGGCGGGTCGCTTGCCAGGCACCGCGGCCGGCAGCGCGGCGGCGGTCGCACTGGCGTGCGGCGTGTGCTGTGTCGTGCCGCTGGCCCTCCCCGCGATTGCGTTGACCAGCGTCGGCGGCGCCCTCGCGGTGTTCGCTGGCGCATATCGCTGGATGACATATGCCGCGGTCGCGCTCACGCTCGCCGGCTGGCTCTACGTCGCGGGGCAGAGCGTCCGCAAGGGACAGCGGCCCTCGCGGGCGACATGGCGTTCCATGATGGTCGCGACGCTGTTCGTGGGTCTGGCGATGAGCTGGCCGCGGATCGAGCGCGACCTGCGGCCGCGCGTCGCACATGACGATGTGCAGGCCGGCGAACCGACGGCCTCGCGTGCGCCGGTCGAATCGCGGTGACGACGATCTGAGGATGCGCTGGGCGATGCTTGCGCGTCGCCTCGAGAGACAGCGGCCCCACGCACTCACGTGGGGTCGACAAAAGCCGAGTGCCGGCGACAGCCTTCCAGATCCAGGGCCGGGGAGCAGGGAAGAACCGGTCCGTATCGGACGGTGCGAGCCCCGTCGCGACACACGTCGTCCGGGCGTGCTCCATGACCCCCTGAGCTGGCGCAACGTCTCCACGTTGTTTCGCCGTGACCCTCTGTACCACAACGAGTTGTGCTACCGAACTGGAGAATGGGGTTCCATGCGTCGCAAGTTCGAATCCTGTCGTCCCAATGGTGTAATCAATTGTTATTGCTAGTCGTACCAACCCGCTGAATTCTGCATTCAGCGGATTGGTACCGTTATCGGTGCGGTTTTGTCGCGTGTCACGACCTGCCAGGATGACTGTACAACGGTGCCTTCAGCGTTCTCCGAACGACCAAAAGATTGCAGTGCCGCAGCGATTGCCTTCGCGCCGAAATCCAGCCGGCACGTCGCGGGGCGAACGGTAGAACTCCAGCGCGACGACATCCCGCGCCGGCAGCGCAGCAAGCTGTGCGAGCCCGGCTCGCCGCCCGTCGAGATACACCTTCACCAGACATTGGAGCGGCGTGCCATCGTCAGCAGCGCCTGCTGGCATCATCGGCAGCTCTGCGCCCGCGCGCCATTCGCGTGCGAGATCCGGATCTCCCTCCGCAGGCACACCCTGGATGTCCGGAGGCACATCGATGAGCGTGATGCCGTCGACGCCCTGCAATAGATGCAACGCAGTTCGAGACGACGTGCGGCCGAGCGCAGCGGAATCAAGGAATATGCCGGGGCCACTGCGCCGTCGCATGGTGAAGCCGGATCGACGTTCGATGTCGTACGCTGGTGTCCGCCGACCGTCGCTCGAACGTTCCGCTTGAGCGCTCGTGCTGCGCTCGACGTCAGGTAGTGAGGCCACAGCGCGATGGTCATCACCTAGAGCCGTGGTGCGAGCGAGAACTTGAATTGTGCCGCCGACTTCACGGTACCCGAGCAGTGAGCGTTCGACGCGTCCTGGCACGCGCATGTACGTCGGCATGCGGATCGTCCACGCCGTCACGATCCAGCGCCCGTCGGACAATAGGCGAAACGCGACATCACCTCCGACGTCGGGGCGACGGCCTTCAAAGAGACGGTCGGTATTCACGTACTGGAAATCGATGCGCCGAAGCTCACCAGTCGCGACATCGACGAATGCGGTGCCGGCAACATCCGGGAGGGACCGCTTCCGGACCGGCGTGAACCGAAGTTCCGCGAGTGACGAATCGGTCACTGATGTCGGTGCTTCGAAGCAGTGTGTGCGAAGGAACCCATCGGAGAGCAGGACGGTCTCGTCTGGTGCAAAATACTGAAGACCTCCCGTTGGATCTTTCTGCACATATCCCCGCGCGACAAGACTGTCAGGGTGAGCGGCATAGAACGGGCGACCGGTCCCGGGACCTTCACGGACCGATCGCTCAGCGCGGGTTTCACGATTGCGAGACAGATCACGCTCGAACATGCTGACATGCAGCGCTTCGTCGCCCGGTCGGGTGCCCGCAACTGCGGTCGCGGCCCGGAGCGCGAGGGTCATCTGCTCCCAGAGTACGGCGACACGGCTATTCCCCACCGGCTCGACCGCACACGCGGGCGCGTCGGCGGTTACCTCGACCGCCGGCAGGCGGAACTGGGCGCTGGTGGTGCTGACGGTGACGTAGACGGTCTGGCCCACATCAACGCGGACGGTAGGTGCGCGGACAGGGACGATGCCGATGCGGCGAACCGCGGTCGCCCACGCGCCACTCCCCGTCAGCGCCAGAGCAACGCGTCCCTGCTCATCCGTGACGCCAAAGACGCGCGATCCAGACGCTTGATCCACGGCATTGACGAGCGCGCCGCGAACGCCGGACTGGAGAATAGAGTCGCGTACGACGACGACGAGACGCTGCCCCGACACCGCTTCAGCCATGCAGAGGGTCGCGGCCGCGATCCAGAGCGCAGTCGCACGAACACACAGCCGTACGGTCGTCGCGTGGCCGAACGGTCGGTCGCCGTCCGATGTCTCGGCGGTGCAGGGGCGTGCCGCGTGGATCACACAGGTGCCGCCTACGCCGCCGGGCGGGGAGTCGACGCATTGACGTCGTGTCAGCATGCTGCCTCAGATCACAGAGCACTTGCACGACCTCAGGGCATTGCCCGGTCATGCGGTTGGCGCCACCGAAAGATACCGCAGCGCTGGTCATCGCGTTTCGCGATGACTCGTCGCGAGCCAACCGACGGAGTAGGCAAGGGGACGGGCTTGCGTGGCGCGGCGTCGCCCTGGATCGATTCCAGCGGGGCGAAGAATCACCGCGACCGGATGGCGAAGTAATGGGCGGTGGCAAGGTACCGTTGGGCATGCGCCGAAGCCGTTGGAGGATCGCGGGCATCATCGGCACCGAATGCCCGCAATGTGTCATGAAGCTTGTGGCGTGACCGCTCGTGAGAAACGTGACTCGGCGGAGTGTCGCGCGGCGCGTGAATGGCATCGCCGAGGCGGATAACGAAGGTGCGCACGGTGGCCTCTCCGGATGATCGCTCAGCGGCCCGCGCCGCGCCTCCCCGTGGCAGCCCAGTCATCGTCGCATTGCAGAACCGGCGCCGACAGTCAGCGGGCGACCGGAGCTCGAATCGCCCGTTCGCTCCGTCCGGCGTACACACCGGCCAGTGCGATGACGTTGCCGGTCACGGGCGCGGTGCTGCCAGCCGGGACGAGTACCGCAGCGTGGCCGCGCATCTCGTTCCCGGGAAGCACCCAGCTGCCGCTCCGCATGCCGGCGCGAGTCGCGGCGCCGACCGGCTTCAACACGCGCACGTCGCGGGCGTCGCCCGACTGCAGTGCCAGAATCGGGCGCGCGAGGTACGTCGCACTCCACGGCAGTGTCGACACCCCTGGTGGCGTCCCCACGCTCGAGGTGTGCATCGGGAAGCGTCCATCGGGCCCCACGGCGCCAATGCGCAGGCGCCCGCCGTCGAAGGCGACCGTCCCGCCCTCGGCCGCTGCGAACGACGCGATGCGGCGCATCGTCACACGGTCGGTCTCGAGCGCCATGGTGACCTCGGTGAGATTGCCGGCAACCTGCGCCAGCGTGAGGCTGTCGAGCGGGAAGTGGAACTCGAGCGTCCGCGTCACCGGCCCCCGTCCCCACAGCGCGACGTTCCCTTCCGGCTGCAGCAGGAGTGTGCCGCGGCGTACGCGAGCGCCGCCTGGCAGCAGGTGGATCGCGCTGCCATCCCGCAGCTGCAGGCGCCACGCGACCGTCACCGCCGAGACGACGGAGCTGTCCGGATATGTCACCGGCATCTCCACCACGACCGCGCGCCGGTCGATGCGCGAGACGACGCGATCCGTGTGCACGATCATCGCGGCATCTGACTGGGTCGCGTGTCCCATGACGGGATCATGCGGTCCCGGACTCCGCATGGCCATGCCCGTCGGCACCACCAGGAGCAGTGCGTTGCGGGCGCCTGAGCGCAGGCCTGTCAGGTGCGCGCGGTACGTCCACACCAGGACCATCACACTGATCGCCGTCAGCGAGAGTGCGGCGGACGCCGGCGTGAGCGCCCATGTTGGCGGGACACCGAACTCATGGCCCGCGACGAGCGGGATCAGCACGGCCAGCGTTGCCGCGAGAGCCGCACCGATCAGCCAGCCCGCGGCATTGCGCGCACACGCAGCGAGCGCGGCGGAGAAGAGGAGCCACGCCGCGGCATCCCGTGCGACGTCCGCCACCAGCACCGTCACCTGCATCGGCGAGAGTCCATGCGACGCCAGCACGAGGGCGTGCCCGCCAGCCATCGCGACGAGCAGCACGAGGGCCAGCATCGCCTTCGCTCCGGCGACCGCCAATGGCTGCTGGCGATGCACCCCCCAGAAAGTGGGACCTTCGACCGGCGGATCCTGCGTCACGGCGTAGCCCACGAGCGCCGCGGCCAGCATCGGCACGATCCACGCGATGGGGAAGAGCGCCTCGTGCAGCGACGGCAGCACATCCAACCCACGAAAGATCGAGAGTGCGAGGAGGCCGCACCACGCGGTCAGCGGCCAGCGCAACACGCGCAGGTCCTTGGCCAGAACGCGAACGACTTCGGACGGCAGTGTCATACGGCGAGCTCCAGGGCAGACGGGCAGTGCGGCATGGTGGGGCGGGAGAGGTCGCGCAGCGTCGCGGCCGCACCTGCGTGTATGCGGAGATCATCGAGGTTGCCTGTCAGGTGCACGCGGCCCTCGTTCAGGACCACGACATGATCGACCAGGAGTTCCAGTTCGGCGAGGTCGTGCGACGCGATGAGTGTCGTGCGCGGCTGCGTGGTATCGACCGAGAGCATGCCATCGATCAGCGCCTCCTTGGTGCGGATGTCGAGACCGAGGAAGGGTTCGTCGAGCAGGAGCACCCGCGGCTGCGACGCCAATGCGGTGATCAGTTGCACCTTCATCTGTCCGCCGAACGACAACGTGTCGATGCGCTGCTGCCCGGCGAGCGCGAACCGCTGCAACAAGGCACTGGCCGTTTCCGCATCCCACCGCGCATGCCAGGCGGCGACATGGCGCAGTAGCGACGCGACGGTGAAGCCGGCGGGTGGGACGGCGCGTGGCGACATCAGCATCACGCCGTCGGGCCGCGACGATGGCGATCCGGTGACCTGCACATGACCGACGCGCAGCGTTCCGCGTCGGGGTGTGCGCAGCCCGGCGATCAGTTCGAGCAACGTGGACTTGCCCGCGCCGTTTGGTCCCAGCACGGCGAACGTGGAGCCGACCGGCACCGTGATCGAAATGGCATGCAGCGCGTCGCGAGCCGCCGTGAAGCCGAAGCTCACTTCGGACAATTCGACGGCGCTCGCCTCTGTGGTCGTCGCCGGGCCGGCGTTGGTCGTGATGAGCTGCATGGATGGATTACGACGCGGCACGGGTGGGACCGAAGAGGGTGGACCATTTGCTCTGCACGCCGTTGAGGACCTCGGCTTGCGTGAGGCCAAGGCGGCGTGCCTCGACCACGAGGCGCTCGACATCCTCGTGCAGCAGGCGCTGACGCACAGCCTCTGGCGCGCGTGGCGCTTCAGTCACCACGGTGCCGATGCCGGGCTTCACCTGCAGCAGCCCATCGCGCACCAGCTCCGCCACGACCTTGTGGGCGGTGTTGGTGTTCAGGCGGAGTGCCTGACTGAGTTCTCGCACACTTGGGAAGGCGGCCGTCGGCGGCATGTCGCCCGCGAGGATCGCGCGGGTGGCGGCGAAGTAGACCTCGCGCCAGGGCGGCTCGCCGGGGCGGAAGGTGACGGAGAAGGGGAGCGTGGTGGCAGTCATCGGTGTCCCATGACGCGTGGGACACCGGCGCGTCACACGGGCGCGAAGACGCCCCTGCATGCTGGGCGCGTCAAGGCGGTGCTCGCTTCTGGGTATTGCGTAGCTACTCACCGAAACGTGCATCTTGACAACAGGTGTAACAGGATACATGGTACACCTATGCTTCCATTCCCCGTTGTCATCCAGCCCGGCGAGTCGCCCGTCAAGCAGGTGGTCTTCGCGGCCACCAAGGCCATCCTGTCGGGCGTGCTCGCCAAGGGCGACCCGTTCCCATCGGTCCGCGAGCTCAGCGAATCGCTGAAGCTGCATCCCAACACCGGCCAGAAGGTGGTGGCCGAACTGGTGCGCGACGGCTTCCTCGAGGTGCACCCTGGCGTCGGCACCTTCGTGACGGCGGCGCCGCGCGCGCCGGACCCTGAACGGCGACGACTGCTGCAGGAGAGCGTGGAGCAGATCGTCGTCGAGGCGCGGCGGCTCGGCCTCGGCCAAGAGGAATTGGTGGAGACGGTCGCCGAAAGTTGGGTCGCGGTGTTCGGCGCTGAACGTCGGACGGGAACGCACCATGCGCGAGGTGGCGCACTACCGACGAGGCGTGGCAAGCGATGACGGCGATCTCGGTCGACGGGGTGTCGTATCGCTACCAGCGTGGTGTTGATGCCCTGCATGACGTCACGTTCGAGGCACCACCAGGCGCGATCCTCGGCCTTCTCGGTGCGAATGGGGCCGGTAAGACCACGCTGCTCCAGTGCTGCGCCGGACTCCGTCAGCCCACCGCCGGGCACGTCCGGATCGGCGGCGAGCGCTCCGAACGCCGCGTGCTGATCGTGCGCGGCGTGGTCGGGTACGTAGCCGCCGGTGTCGAGCTGCCGAGGGATCTCACCCTGCGGGCGCTCGAACGCTGGATCGCTCCGCTGCACCGGCGTTGGGATACCGCACTGGCGACGCAGTTGCGCGAGCGATTTGCGTTGGATGCGTCTCGACGCCTCACGAGCTTCTCCCGCGGCGAAACCATGAAGGCGGCGTTGCTCTGCGCCCTTGCCGCGCAGCCGCGCGTGCTGCTGATGGACGAACCGCTCAGCGGCATCGATGCCGTCTCGCGCGACGAGATTACCCGTGGCCTGATCGCGAACGCCGCGGCGACCGGCACGACGGTCCTCATCGCCTCGCACGACATCGCCGAGATCGAGTCGGTGCTCAGTGACGTCGCGATCCTTGGAGCGGGTCGGGTGCAGGTCGCCGGCTCGCTGGAACAGCTGCAGACCCGATATCGCCGTATCACCCTCCTGGGTGGTGACGCGATCCTCGGCGCGCTGGCACGTGAGCAGGCGTGGCTCGAGGTCTCCCGCGCCGGGCGCATGCTCAGCATCGTGGCGGACACGGAGCGCACGCCGCTGGACGCTGCGATGCTGCGACGGCGCTACGAGGCCGCGGATTCCCTGACGGTGGAGGACATGTCGCTGCGCGATGTGTTCTCGAGCGTCGTGCGCACCGGTCGCGTCGTCACGGCGACGACGGAGGCTGCATGACCTGGCCTGCGGCGCTCTGGCATCAGTGGCGGCGCGATGTGCGTCGCACGGGGTGGCTCCTCCTCGTGTATATCTTCCTGCTCGCTTTGGCGGTAGCCACCGCCGCGCAGCTGGGGACCTTTTTCAGTGGCCTGATACCTGTCGGACAGGCGGTGATGCTGCTCATGCCGCTGCTCGTCGCGCTGACGATCCATGCGGATTCGGCGGTCCACGTCGACGCGTTCTGGGCGGTGACGCCCGTTCGGACCTCCGTCCTTGTCGCCTCGAAGCTGCTGTACGCGCTCATGCTGGTCGTGCTCTGGGCCGTCGCCGTGGGCGTGGTGCTCTCGCAGTGGCGCCTGCTCTCCGTGCCTGCCGCTACAGATCTCGGAACAGCGGACATCTTCGCCGCGCTGGTGATGCTCCTCCTCGGCACGGCCCTGGTGACGGCTGCGTGCCCGAATCTGGCGACGGTCGGCGTCGTGCTCAGTGGCACGGTCGCGTTGAGTGTGGTGCTCATGTTGTCGACCGTTGGCGCGGCATGGAGCATCACGCTGCGCCAGTGGTGGGTGGTCGCCGTCTCGATCAGCGTTTGTGCCGTCGTGCTGTTGGCGCATGCGTACCGCGTACGGACGGCATCGCGCGTGAGGCGTGGCGGGACGATCATGGGAGGCGTTGCTCTCGTGCTCTTCACTGCAGTGACGATGGATGGCCGTGTGTCCGGGCCGCAGGCGCCCGGAGGTCCAGTGGACTCGGGCGCCGTCGTGCTCCGCGTGCCGCTGGCCGGACAGCCCGAATGTGCTGGGGGGCGCTTGACGCTGCCGCTGGAGGTCGTGTCGCCAGTTGCCTGGCGTGTGGAGCTGGTGCGTCCACGTCTGGACGTGTCTCTGGTGGACGGGTCGCAGGTCGCGCTCTCGTCGGAGCGGTGGATGCAGTCAGCCGGTATCTGGGGCCCGATGCTCCCCTCGTCCGATGCACGTGTCGCCGGCGACCCCGCGACCACCAGGGTGCGACGCACCGACATCGTGTTCGACCTGCCGCGCGGAAGCACACCGCGAGTCTGCGGGCACGTCGCGGGCGTTGCGTTGCGCGTGCCGATGCGCGTTGCGACGCCGGCCGAAGTGCTGCGGCTTCCACTCGCGTCGTCGACGACACTGACGGCGTCTGGCGTCCGCGGCCGGCTTGTATCCGCGGAGGTCACTGATTCGACGGTCGCCATCGCGATGCGGCTGTCGATGCTGATCGGCGCCATGGCTCGAAGCGGCACCAGCCTCGGCGAACTCGATTACGCGCTGTCGCATCCGCGGGAACGGCGTGTGCTGCGGCTAGAGGCGGATGAAGGCCGCACCTCGGTGCTGTTCACGAGTGATGGCAGCAGTGCTCCGTCAGACGCGGGCGATGATCCGTTTGACGACGGCGCCGAACAGTGGGACACGCGCGCGCTGCCAGGGCTCACCGTCATGTCGAATCGGGTTCGCCTGCATCCCTATCCCGCGGACAGGGTGCGTCCGCGCGACCTGCGGTCGTGGCGCACCAGCGGTTTCCTGGTGGTGATCGCACCGCGCTGGCACCGGAGTGAAGTGCGGACGGTGCAGGCCGCGGTCCCGGTAGTGTTGCCGTCCGTCACGGCGGCCACGCGACGCTGAAAGGCAGGCCTAGTTCCACACGCGGGTTTCCGCAACACATGGAGAGACACGATGCAGAGTCGGCCGGAGGAAGAGCGCATTGCCGCGCTAGAGCGGGAGGTGCGCCAGCAGCGTCGGATGCTCGGCGTGGTGGGAGGCGTGTTCGTGGCAGTCACGGTGCTGGCAGGCTTTGCGCCAGCCACCCGTGATGTCATTCGGACGCGTGGCATCGTGATCGTCGACGACAAGGGTCGCGAGCGCATCCTCATCGGCGCGCCCATCCCTGCGGCCGCCAATCGGCTGCGGACGAACACGGCACGCGCGGAGCGCGCATGGGCCTCACGCTTCCCGGATCCGAAGCAGTACATGCGCTGGTACGCGGACTATCGTCACAGCATGCACGGCATGCTGGTACTCGACGAGCAGGGGCACGACCGCCTCGCCATCGGTGACTCGACGCCTGACCCGAACATCGGCAAGCGCCTCGGGGCGAGCACGGGCCTCGTCGTGAACGACGCCGAAGGCTTCGAGCGCACCGGGTACGGCATGCTCACGGTGGCGGGCAAGGATCGCGTCGTGCTCGGACTGGACGGCAAGGACGGCGAAGAGGCGGTCGTCCTATCGGTACATGACGACGGCCGGGCCGGTCTCTCGGTCAGCGGGGCCGGGCGCCGCTCGATCTTCCTCGGTCAGTCGCCCGCCGCCGTGGCGCAGGGGGGCAGGGACTCGAGCGCGGGGCTCGTCCTCCGCCGTGGTGACGTCGAGGCGCATCGCCTCTCGACCGATGATGCGAGGCGGCCGGACTAGGACGGCAAGCGCGACGCCGCTCGCCGACGGGAGTAGATTGAGAGGCGGGCGCTTGACGCCGGAACTCTGCGGGCGGGCGTTGAACTGTTGACGGTCGTGACGTGGTACCGACGGTAGTCGGAGTGCTGGCGACGTTTCCGGCGACGTTTTGTCCCGGAATCCGTCCCGGCGAGCCAGGAACCCAATGGCAGGCCCGCCACGAGTTCGCTGCCCGGAATCGCGAAACGGCGCAGACCCCGTTCAGGTGGAATCGCGGCCGGCACGCGATGCACGAGCGACCTGCGCCGTCCAGAATCGCATCGCGTCTTCGAGCCATCCACTCGCACTCGTGCCGGCGCCAAGGCCGAATCCGTGCGCCACGTTCGGGTAGCGATGAAACTCCGCTGCGGCACCGGTTGCACGCACCGCAGCGATGCGCCGCGCCATCGATTCCGGCGGCGCAATGCCATCGCGGTCGCCGACAGCAACGAACGTCGCTGGCTCGGCGCTGCCGACGTCCGCGTGGCCGGTGTACAGCATGACGATGGTCGCGGGTGGCGGAAGCCGGTCGCCGCCGAATCGATCGGCACCGTGAGAGCCGATCAGTGCCGCCATGCGCGCGCCTGCTGAGCTGCCCCAGAGCGCATAGCCTGACGGTGCCACGCCGAGCGTGTCGGCGTGGCGCACGATCCAGCTGAGGGCTGCCGCCATGTCTTCGGTGGCAACCTGACCGCCCTGGCCAACCCGATACTTGATCACGAACGCGTTCATGCCGTGCGCTGCAATTGCGACGGCGTACGGGAAGCCCTCGTGTAGCGAGCCGACGTACGCAAAGCCTCCGCCCGGTGCGATCAGCGCGAACGGGGCACCGGGTCGTCCCCGCACAAAGAACAGTCCCACGTTCCGCCGCGCAGGCACGTCGCGTTTCTGCGTCTCGGTGTAGATGTCGTGAAAGATCCTGTGCCCCGCATCGACGTCGTCGATCAGGCGATTCAGCGACGCCACGATGACGGCGGGCGACACCTCGCTGTGGTAGGGCAGCAGGGATGCGACATCCCGCAGGCGCATTCCTGTGTCGTAGCTGCGATCATCCCACGGCAACAGCAGGCGTGCGAACCCTGCAAACGCGCGATGCTCCAGCACATCACCGATGGTGCTCTCGACGCTGAGTCGCGCGCTGGCCACGGCACGGGGCGGGGGCGCGTACTCCGGCGTGCCGCACGCTTGCGCCGACCCGCACAGGATCGTGCCGAGGACGAACTGCGTGAGCCCGGACCACATGGTCACCGAGGGTGATACGGGACACTCACCGCCGATCTGAACTCCACGAGCACGAGCAGCACGTCACCGACGAGTGTCACCCCCGACGCGCGCGTCAGCCCGTCCCGTAACACCCGCACCTCCGCGCGATCCCCGGTGATCGTCAGCTCCGCCACGCGACCCGCCTGCTCGGTCTGCACCAGCGTGCGCGGTCCCACACTGCGCAGCCCATCCGGCCGGCCGAGCGGCATCGAGACCTGGATCGGCACCAGCGCACCTGCGCTGCCATCGGCCTTCACTGGAATGCGGAACAGCGCCCCCTTGGCGAAGTCGTTCACGTAGAGCCCATCCGACAACAACGCAAGCCCGTCGATCACCTTCATCTGCTCGTCACTCGCCCACACCTCGAGCGCCGTCGCGCCGGGCTTCAGGCGATGCACCTTGCCCCCATACGACTCCGACACGTACGCCGTGCCGTCGTCCGCCACCGCGATGTCATTGCAGATGCGGCTGTTCGCCGGGAACGGATACGTGCCCTTCGCTGCACCGGTCGTGAGGTCGAAGGTGCGCAGCGCTGTCTGGCCTGACGCGGGCGCACCGCCACGCGCGTCGGTGACGTTCTGGCAGACGAAGAGCGTGTTGCTGCGGTCGTCGGCCAGCACGCCGAGCACGCGCGTCAGTCCGGTGGCCGACGCGAGGATCCACGGCTCGGCCTGCGCGGCGCCGGGCAGAGCACGATAGATCGTGCCCTTCGTCATGCTGCCGAAGTACACCGTACCATCGCGGCTCGACGTGACGTTCTCTGGCGAGACGGCCGTGTCGCTGAGCGTGATGGTGGTGCGGGCTTGCGCCTGCACGCTGGTCGCGGACACGAGACCGGCGACACCGAGTGCGCGAATGATGGTGGACATGGCTCGCGTGGTAGGTATGGACGGCATGATCACGATGAATGACGCGATTAGGTGTGCGCGGCGACGCATGCTTCAGCGCCGATAGCTGATGCGCAGGAGGCGGTTGCCGGAGTCATCGCTGACCAGCAGCGACCCGTCGGGCATCTGCATTACATCGGCCGGGCGACCACGTGCCGCGCGACCGGCTTCCCAGCCACCAGGCATGCTGTCGCGCGGCCCACCCAGGAAGCCGTCCAGGAACGTGTCATACCCGGTCACGCGGCGGCCGTCGGTGCGGGCGACCATCACGCGATACCCGCTCGGCTTGGACCGATTCCACGAGCCATGCTGCGCGATGAATGCCGCGTTGCGATACTGCGCGGGGAACATGGTGCCGGTGTAGAAGGTCATGCCGATGGCGGCAACGTGTGCACCAAGCTTCTGTGCCGGCGGTTCGGTGGTGGAGCAGGCGCGCTGCGCGCCGAACTCGGGGTCCGGCACGTCGCCCTGATGGCAGTACGGGAAGCCGAAGTGCATACCGGCCCGCGGCGCGACGTTCAGTTCGTCATTGGGCACATCGTCGCCCAGCATGTCACGCCCGTTGTCGGTGAACCAGAGCTCTCGGGTGACCGGATGCCAGTCGAAGCCCACCGAGTTGCGTGCACCGGAGGCGAACGTCTCGAGATTCGATCCGTCCGGCTTCATCCGCATGATCGTCGCAGTGTTTGCGGCCGGCAGGCAGATGTTGCACGTCGAACCGACGGACATGTAGAGCAGGTGATCGGGCCCGAAGGCGATGAACTTCCACATGTGGCCGGCGCTCGGGTTCGGGAGGCTGTCTCGCACGACGACCGGCGCGGGTGGCGCGTCGAGGTGCTGCTCGATGTCGTCGTAGCGCAGGATCCGGCTCGTCGTCGCGACGTACAGCGCACCGCGCCGCATCGCGATGCCGGAGGGCATGGCCAGCCCCTTCGCGATCAGCACCACGCGATCCGCCTTCTGATCACCGTTGGTGTCGATCAGCGCGTGCACCTTACCGGCGCGCAACGAGCCGACGAACACGGTGCCGCGCGGACCGATGGCCATGGCGCGACCGTTCTCGACGCTGTCGGCGTACACCGCGACCTGAAAGCCTGCGGGCACCTCCCACTTGATTGGCCCGACCTGCCGTGCCTGTGCTGACGCACTGACGGCGGGTACGAGTGCGCTTCCTGCGAGGGCGGCAAGCACGAACGATCTGGACATGGTCATGAGTGGCTCGAAAAGGGAGAGGACACCGACGTGGACGCGCGGCGCACGACGGCTACTGCTGCGCCAGTCGGCTGAAGGCGAGTACGCCGAGCTTCCAGGCACCACGCTGCCGCACATACACCTCGGTGACGCTGAACATCGTGGTCACTTCATTCCCGCCCACCACGGCATCGAGCCGGATGCGCTGCAGGACGATGGCGGTCGAGTCGATGAACCGTGCCGACGACTCGAAGATCTCCGCATGCTTGTAGTGAATGCCACCACTGCGGATCACCTCGAGCTCCTGATCCCGCGTCATCGTGCGGCTCATGTGCACGAAGCTGGCCTTCTCGTGGAAGAGCGGCGCGAGCGAGTCGACCTGCTTGTTGGCCATCCAGCGCCACTTGGCGCGCGAGAGGTCGAGAATTTCCTGCTCCGCCATCGTGGCGGGCGCGGCGGCCGGTGCAGCCGCCTGCTGTGCTGCGAGGGGCGCGGCAACGAAAGTGATCAGGGCGCTGAGCCGGAGAAGGGCGCGGGTCATGTCGTCAATGTCTCTCAGTAAGGCGGGATGGGTGCTGGTGCGAGGAAACGTGACGCGTGCGCAGGACGGGTCCAGCGCCCATGTCGTGAACGACTCACTGGCGGAGTGAATGGCTCACTGCGGGCATCTGCTGTCGTCCGTAGCCAGGATACGGGGCAGCGGCAGGTCGACTGCCGAGCTCGGCGACGTCCGGCAATAAATTCGGGCGTCCGGGCGGGCGCGCCGCGAGACGCGGCCCTGCGCGGCCCCGATGAGCCGTTCGCACCACCGGTGAGCCGTTCACGCACATCGCCCTTGAGCGGCGCCGCACCGGATCGAGCTTCAGGGGCGCGACCCGCCGCATGTCCCGGCGGCCGTGCCTATCCGCCCACCGCAATCCGGAGCCCGCGCCCCATGTCCACGACGCTGAAGGTGAACGGCAGGAGCATCACCGTCGATGTCCCCACCGATACGCCATTGCTCTGGGTCCTGCGGGACTCGATGGATCTGGTCGGCACCAAGTACGGATGCGGTATCGCGCAATGCGGTGCCTGTACGGTGCACCTCAATGGCGCGGCTGTTCGCTCATGCTCGATCCCGGTCGCAGCAGCCACCGGGGCGGAGGTCACCACCATCGAAGGCCTGTCGCCCGATGGATCGCACCCGCTGCAGCGCGCGTGGCAGGAGCAGGACGTGGCGCAGTGCGGCTACTGCCAGGCGGGCCAAATCATGCAGGCTGCGGCGTTCCTGAAGCAGACGCCCTCACCGTCCGATGCGCAGATCGATGCCGCGATGTCGGGCAATCTCTGTCGCTGCGCGACGTACCTCCGTATCCGCGCTGCCGTGAAGCAGGCGGCGTCGCCGTCCGCGACGAATCGCGCCAGCACCCCGAACCGGTAACCGCGCATGAACCCCACGACCATCACTCGTCGCTCGTTCCTGCAGGTCACGTCGCTCGCCGGTGGCGGCATCCTGCTCGGCCTGCACTCACTCGCGTCGAGCGCGGACGCGATGCAGGCATTCGGGGGCACCGCAGCGCCCGACGTGTTCGCGCCCAACGCGTTCATCCGCATCATGCCGAATGGCGCGGTCACCATCATCGCCAAGAATCCCGAGGCGGGACAGGGCATGAAGACCGCGCTGCCGATGATGATCGCCGAGGAGCTCGACGTGGACTGGAAGGACGTCACGGTGGAGCAGGCCAACGGTGACGCCGCGAAGTACGGCTTCCAGTTCCTCGGCGGCAGCATCGCGACGCCGGTGAACATGGAAGAGATGCGTCGTGTGGGCGCGGCCGGCCGACAGATGCTCGTGTCGGCCGCGGCGCTGACATGGGGTGTGCCAGCGGCCGAGCTGACCACACGTGGCGGACGGGTACACCACGCCAGCACGCAGCGCTCGCTCGGCTACGGCCAGCTCATCGAGCGCGCCAGCACACGCCCGGCGCCGGACCTGAAGACCGTGACGCTGAAGGCCGCGTCGGAGTTCAAGATCATCGGCACCCGCGTGGCGAACGTGGACAACCACGCCATCGCCACCGGGAAGCCGCTGTTCGGCATCGACGTGAAGTTGCCCGGCATGTTGTACGCGACCTATGCGAAGAGTCGTGTTTTCGGCGGCACGGTCGCCAGCGCGAACGTGGAGCAACTCCGCACACTGCCCGGTGTGAAGCAGGCCTTCACCATCGAAGGCACGACGGAATTGTTCGGCCTCGCGAGTGGCGTGGCCATCGTGGCGGACAGCTGGTGGGCCGCACAGCAGGCGCGCAAGCAGCTGGTGGTGGAGTGGAATGATGGCCCCACCGCGACGCAGAGCAGCGCCGGTTTTGCACGCCGTGCCGCGGAGCTCGGTCCGCAGCCGTGGGCCACGCCGATCCGGTCGGATGGCGATGCGGATGCGGCGCTCGCCTCTGCCGCGAAGACCGTCGAGGCGCGCTACTCGTATCCGTTTCTGCATCACGCCACCATGGAGCCGATGAACTGCACGGCCCGCGTGTCGGACGGCAATTGTGAGCTCTGGGTGCCGACGCAGGATCCGAACGGCTGCAGGCAGGTGGTGGCGAAGCTGCTCTCCATTCCCGAGACGGCCGTGACGGTGAACATGGTGCGCATGGGCGGCGCCTTCGGCCGCCGCTACACGCACGATTACGTGCTGGATGCGGTCGCGATTTCACGGAAGGTGCCGGGCACCCCGGTGAAGCTGGTGTGGACGCGCGAAGACGACACCCATCATGGCGCGTATCGGCCGGGTGGATTTCACTTCCTGCGCGGCGGTGTGGACGCGAGCGGCGCACTGGTCGCGTGGAAGAACCATTTCGTGACTTTCGGTGACGGCAATCGCACCGTCCGCAACGCCAACCTCGGCGGGGGAGAGTTTCCCGCCCGCTTCGTGCCGAATTTCGCCACCGGCATGACGACCATGCCGCTCGGCGCGCCCACCGGGCCGCTGCGCGCGCCGGGCAGCAACGCGCTCGCGTTCGTGATGCAGTCGTTCCTCGACGAACTGGCGCACGCCGCCGGCAAGGATCCTTTGCGGTTCCGTCTGGACCTCCTTTCGGCGACGCCGATCCCCGCCCCAGCCGGTCGTGGCGGGCCTGGCGGCGAGGCGCAGGGCTTCGACCCCAAGCGGGTGAGCGCCGTGTTGTCGCTGGTGGCCGAGAAGGCGGGGTGGGGCACCCGCAAGCTGCCGCCACGGACAGGCCTCGGCATCGCCTTCCACTACAGCCATCGCGGCTACTTCGCCGAAGTGGTCGAGGCGACGGTGAGTGCGAGCAAGGCGGTGAAGGTCAACAAGGTCTGGGTGGCGGGTGACGTCGGCAGCACCATCGTGAACCTGAGCGGCGCGGAGCAGCAGGTGCAGGGCTCCGTGCTTGACGGACTCGGGGGCGCGATGGGGCAGGAGATCACCTTCGAGGGTGGCAAGGTGGTGCAGGGCAACTTCCACGAGTATCCTCTGCTGCGGATGAACCATGCGGCGCCGGTGGAGGTGCATTACCTCCGCACCGACAACCCGACGACCGGCATGGGTGAGCCGGCGTTCCCGCCGGTCGCACCGGCGCTCTGCAATGCGATCTTCGCGGTCACGGGAGAGCGCGTGCGCTCGCTGCCGCTCGCGAAGAGCGGCTATCGCTGGGCATGACTGGATCCTGATGCCGACGCACACCTCCTCATCGCTCACCATCTCCATGTTCTGCCGATTTACGACGGCTGCGGCAGCCGCGCTCCTGCTCGTCACGGATCTCAACGCACAGTCGGTGCGGACAGCGTCGGGTATCGTCCGTGGCACGACCGACGACGGCGTGGTCAGCTACAAGGGTATTCCGTACGCTGCGCCACCAACGGGTGAATACCGCTGGCGTCCGACGCGTGCCGCACCGATGTGGGACGGCGAGCGTGACGCGACCAAATACGGCGCCGACTGTCCGCAGGCCGCGTTCGGGCCCAACGCGCCGCCGATCTCGGCGTCCTCTGCGGAAGACTGCCTGTTCCTCAACATCTGGCGGCCAGCCAACGCGGCGGCCGGTGCACGCCTGCCGGTGATGGTCTGGATTCATGGCGGTGGCTTCGTCTTCGGCAGCGGTTCATGGCCGAACACGTCGGGGACGCAGTTCGCCAAGCAGGGCGTGATGCTCGTCACGATCAACTATCGCCTGGGTCGCCTCGGTTTCTTCGCCTTCCCGGCGCTCAGTGCGGAACGACCGGATGAGTTGAAGGGCAGCTATGCGTACATGGACCAGATCGCGGCACTCCGCTGGCTGCAGCAGAATGCGGCGGCGTTCGGTGGTGATCCGAACAACGTGACGATCTTCGGTGAGTCGGCGGGTGGCGTGTCGGTGCACTCACTCATCACGTCGCCGATGGCACAGGGGCTCGTGCACAAGGCGATCAGCCAGTCGGGTGGCGGGCGGGATGGCGTGCTCACCGGTCGCGCCATGCGCGTCGGGCGTCCGGGTGAAGTGTCCGCCGAGTCGATTGGGGTGAACTTCGCACGTCGGCATGACATCGCGGGCACGGATGCCGCAGCGCTCGCGCGGCTGCGCGCACTGAGCGTCGCCGATATCGTCGACCGTGGGCAGGAGACCGCCGGTCCGAATGGGCCGCCGACGTATCCCGGCCCGATCCTCGACGGTCGCATCACCGTCCAGACGGCGCAGAGCGTGTACGAAGCGGGGCGGCAGCCGCGCATTCCGCTGATCATCGGATCGAACAGCGCGGACTTCGTCGGGTTCATCTCGGCGGAGTCGAAGGATGCGTTGTTCTCCCAGTTCGGCGCCGGCAAGGCGGATGCGATGCGCGCGTACGATCCATCGGGCACGACCGAGCTGCAGCCACTCCTCGTGATGGCCGGCACGGACCGGGTTCAGGCCGAGCCCGCGCGCTTCATCGCCACGGCGTTCGTGAAGAACGGCGCGCCGGCGTACGTCTATCGCTTCTCCTACGTGCCGGAAGCCATGCGGCAGCAGTGGCGCAATGGCGCGCCGCATGGGGCCGAGGTACCGTACGCCTTCGACCGTCTCTCGGGTGATCCGAGGATGACACCGACCGCGGCAGATCTCGCTTGCGCCAGCGCGATGAACCGATACTGGGCGAACTTCGCGAAGACCGGCGATCCGAATGGTGCGGGGCTGCCAACGTGGCCCCGGCATGATCCGAAGTCTGGCGTGTTGCTCGACTTCGCGATCACCGGCACACCCGTGGCGACACCGGACCCGCTGAAGGCACGGCTCGACGTCACGCAGCGCGCCGCCCCCTCCGCGACGAAGCAGTGACGCGGTGAGGCGTTGAGGGTGATGCCGTCGTGACGACGGCACACCCGCGACACCTGCGTCGAGTGCTCACAGGAGAATGATGTGAAGAGTGTCGCAATCATGGCCATCGTGCTGGCGAGCGTCACGTGCGTCGGCCCCGTCGACGCGCAGGAGACGCGCGGCGTGACCATCAGCCGTGCCGGCACGCGTGAGACGTCGGTCGCGCCGGCGCCGAACTTCACTGGTGCCGCGCGTGTGGAGACGCTCTTCGGACCAACACCAGCGACGCGGGCGTACGCAGCGTCGGTCGCCTTTGCCGCGCGCGCTCGCACGGCATGGCACACGCATGCGCTCGGCCAGGTGCTGATCGTCACCGCGGGTGTGGGGCGCGTGCAGCGTTGGGGCGAGACGGTCCAGGAGATCCGGACGGGCGACGTCGTGCGCATTGCGGCGGGAGTGAAGCACTGGCATGGGGCCGCGCCCGCAACGGCGATGACGCACATCGCCATCGTCGAGCAGGGCGACGGGGCGTCGACGCAATGGATGGAACCCGTGAGCGACGCGCAATTCGACTCACCGATGCGTGCGGCGGCTCAGGATGCATCGCCGAGCGCCGAATCCTCACGTGCACAACAGCTGATGGGCGACGTCGCGCCGAAGCTCGCCACGCTCACCGACAGCGTGTTGCTCGGCGATGTATGGGGGCGGCCCGGGCTCTCGCGCCGCGACCGCAGTCTCGCCACCGTGAGCGCGCTGATCGCCATGAACCGTCCCGACCAGCTCCGGTCGCACCTCGCCCTCGCGCTGCAAAACGGCGTGACGCAGGAAGAGCTGGTGGAGACCATCACGCAGATGGCGTTCTACGCCGGCTGGCCGAATGCCATCACGGCGGTTGGCGTGGCGCGCGACGTGTTCCGCGCCAAGCGCTGACGGCGGCAGGTCATTACGATTTTCTGACTCTCTCGCTGATTCGTATGCAGATTCGCACACTGGGCCCCGAGCAGCTCACCGTCTCTGCCATCGGCTACGGCACGATGGGATTGACCTCCGCCTACGGCCCCGCGGCCGACCGTACCGAGGCCATCGCGCTGATGCGCGCCGCCGTGGACCGCGGCGTCACCTTCTTCGACACCGCCGAGGCATACGGACCGTTCGCCAACGAGACGCTCGTCGGTGAAGCGCTGGCGCCGGTGCGGTCGCAGGTCGTCATTGCGACGAAGTTCGGCTTCGGCATCAATCCTGATGGCACGCGCTACGGGCTCGACTCATCCCCGGATCACATCCGCGCGGTCACCGACGCGTCGCTCACGCGACTCGGCATCGACACCATCGACCTGCTGTACCAGCATCGCGTAGATCCGAACGTGCCCATCGAGGACGTCGCGGGCACCGTGCAGGACCTGATCCGCGCCGGCAAGGTGCGGCACTTCGGCTTGTCCGAGGCGGCTGCCGCCACAATCCGTCGCGCGCACGCGGTGCAGCCGGTGACGGCGGTGCAGAGTGAATACTCGCTGTGGACGCGCGATCCCGAGACGAACGGCGTGCTGGCGGTGTGCGAGGAACTTGGCATCGGCTTCGTGCCGTTCAGCCCACTCGGTGCGGGGTTCCTGACGGGGACCATCGACACGACGACCGCGTTCGACGCGACCGACTTCCGCAACATTTCCCCCCGCTTCGACGCCGATGCGCGCGCGGCCAACATGGCGTTGGTCGATGTCGTGAAGGCGGTGGCCGCGTCGAAACACGTCACGCCGGCGCAGATCGCGCTGGCGTGGCTGCTCGCCCGGAAGCCATGGATCGTCCCGATCCCCGGCACGACGAAGCTGCACCGGCTGGAGGAGAATCTGGGTGCCGCCGCCGTGAGCCTCACCGACAGCGAGCTCGAGTCGATCACGGACCGTCTCGCCACCGTGACCGTGCAGGGCGCTCGGCTGCCGGAGGCGGTCCTCCGTATGACCGAAAGCTGATGAGCTCGGCATCCTTCGACGTACCGATGTTTCGACGTGGCGACGGCGAGGCCGAGGTTGACGTCACGCGCTTGGGCGCTGCGCCGCCGATCCATCCGTCGGTGCATCAGGGCGGCAGACACACGACATTGCGCCGCATGGGTACTCGCGGCTGGCTCCTCACCTTCACCTTCTGGACCCTCGTCGGCCTGTTCCAGGGGTCGAGCTGGGCGCTCGCGCCAGGCATGCCGGGCGCCGACCAGCCGGCGCGCCTGTTCGCCATAGCCCTGTGCAACGCGTACGTGTGGGCGCTCCTGACGCCGCTGATCCTGCGGCAGGGCGCGTGGCTCTATTGCGAGCCTGACGCGCGCTGGCGACGCCTGCCTGCGGTCGTGGGCACCATGCTCGTCGTCAGCTCGGTGGTCGCCGTGATCGCGTTCACTGCGCATCGCATGTTGTTGCCGGTCGCCACCACCGAGCGGCCCGACCTCAGCGGATGGATGATCGTCTGGAACCTGGGCCGCTGGTATGGGCAGCAAGTGGCCGAATTCGCGGCGATCATCGTCGTCGCAGTCGCCGTCGAGATGCGGCGTGCATTTCACGCGCGCGAGCGTGAAGCGACCGATCTGCAGGCACGGGCCAGTCAGCTGCAGGCGGAGCGCGCGGAACTCGACGCGCACGCCGCACAGCTGCAGGCACAGAGTGCGGAACTGCAGGCGCAGCTGGCTGAAGCGCGGCTGAGCGTGCTGCGGGCGCGACTGAACCCGCACTTCCTCTTCAACACGCTCAATGCGGTCTCCGCTCTGGTGGCGAAGAACCCGCGTGGCGTACGCGACATGATCGCCCTGCTGAGCGAGCTGCTGCGTCACGCACTGGCGGAGTCGTCCGAGCAGGAGATTCCGCTGCGCGATGAGCTGCGCCTGATGCGGTTGTACCTGGAGATCCTCGAGATCCGGTATCAGGGGCAGTTGCGGACCGAGATCGCGGTTGATCCTGATGTGTACGACGCGCTGGTGCCAAACCTGATCCTGCAGCCACTCGTCGAGAACGCGATGAAGCATGGCATCGACCGGGCCGGCGGCAACGGGACCATCGCAGTGCGTGCCCGTCGAACCGGTGATGCGCTGGAGCTGATCGTGGAGGATACGGGACCGGGCGAGCACCCTGGGCCCCCATCCGATGCGAGTGGCGTCGGCCTTTCGCTGACCCGTGAGCGGTTGCTGGAATTGTATGGGGATGCACAGCAGCTGCAGCTCGAGCCGAAGGTGTCAGGCGGGATGCGTGCGGTGATCGCGATGCCCTACCACACCAGCGCTGATCTCCGCGCCGTCCAGGCGGGCGCCACGTCGTGACGGGGCGGGCTGGGCCGGATACGCCGCGGCTTCGCGTGCTCGTGGTGGATGACGAGCCACTGGGCCGGCAGCGTGTGCTCGACCTTCTCGAGGCGGAACCCGACGTGGACGTAGTGGGCACGGCCGTAGACGGCGCCGCGGCGGTGGAGGCGATCCGGGCACTGCAGCCGGATCTCGTCTTCCTTGATGTGCAGATGCCGCGCATGACGGGGCTCGATGTCGTGAAAACCATCGGTGCGGCGCAGATGCCGGCGACCGTGTTCGTCACGGCGTACGACCAGTACGCGCTCGACGCCTTCGACACCGCGGCCCTCGACTACCTGGTGAAGCCGTTCCGTGACGAGCGCTTCGAGGAAGCGATGCGTCGGGCCCGACGACGGGTGGCGAGTGACGGGCGTGAGCGGTTGCACGAGCAGCTGATGGCGTTGCTGCAGGCCCAGCCGTCCACTGCGGAGGCTGGTGCGCCACCATCGTCGTCCGCTTCGGCAGAACCGGTGCCGTACCTCGAGCGCATCGCCGTGCACATGCGCGGCAAGTTGCGCGTGGTGCCGGTGGCGCAGGTGGAATACGTGCTGGCCAGCGGCCAGTACGTGGAGCTGTATGCCGCCGGACAGCGGTATCTGCTGCGTGAGTCGATGCAGCACCTCGAGGAGCGGCTCGACCCGGCGGAGTTCGTCCGGGTACATCGCTCGGCCATCGTGCGGCTGGCACTCGTGGACGCGTTACTACGGAACGAGGGAAGCGACTACGAGGTGCAGCTCAAGGGTGGGGTGCGCGTACCGGTTGGCCGCTCACGGCGCGAGGCATTGGAGCGGCGTCTGGGCCGTACATGACGCGGCGTCCGGGCGCACTGCGCGACTGCCGTTCATCACCCTGCATGGGTCGTTCTCGCCATCGATGAGCGGTTCGCCCGGTCAGGCATTCTCGCGATGCCGCGCGGGCGTCATGTTCGACCGGAGGGTCGCGGCGCGTGCGCGTGGCGCCGGTCGTGACCGCAGGTCTGAAGAACTCGCTGCGCGTTCATTTCACTGATATGCAGGAGCTGGTATGAGCACACCACTCGACCGACGCACGTTCATGCTGACGGCCGGTGCCATGGCCGCCGCCCCGATGCTTGGCGGCATCCGCCAGGTGCCTCTCACTGGCGAAGTGATGGTATCGGAGGCTTCGATCAGCCGTCGGCGGCTTGGTTCGCTGGAGGTGTCGAGCGTCGGCATCGGCGTCCAGAACATGAGCCGCAAGTACGACACCACCGTGCCATATCGCCCGGAGATGCACAATATCATCCGCACGGCGTTCGACCGTGGCGTGACGTTCTTCGATGCGGCGGAGGCGTATGGCCCGCATGAGGTCGAGCGCATTCTCGGCGAAGGGATCGCGCCGTTCCGCAACAAGGTGGCGATCACCTCCAAGTTCGGCTGGAACATCGATCTCGAGACGGGCGAGCGTCGCCCTGGGCTCAACAGCAAACCTGATCACATCAAGCTCGCGGTCGAAGGCATGCTGCGTCGGTTGCGCACGGATCGCATCGACCTGCTGTACCAGCACCGCGTCGATCCCGAGGTGCCCATCGAGGACGTGGCCGGCGCCGTGAAGGACCTCATGCAGCAGGGCAAGGTGCTGCACTGGGGCCTGTGCGAGATGGGGCTGGGCACGCTGCGTCGTGCGCACGCCACGCTGCCGGTGACGGCGGTGCAGAACGAATACTCGATGCTGTGGCGCGGCCCCGAGCGCGAGGTGCTGCCGCTCTGCGAGGAACTCGGCATCGGCTTCGTGCCATGGAGCCCGCTCGGAGTGCAGTTCCTGACCGGTGCCATCGACGAGCGCACGCGCTTCGCGCCCGGCGACATCCGCGGCATCGAGTCGCGCTTCTCGCCGGAGAACCTGCCGCACAACCTGGCTCTCGTCACCGTGCTGCGACGCTGGGCGGAGCAGAAGCGGGCGGCACCGGCGCAGATCGCGCTCGCATGGCTGCTGGCGCAGAAGCCATGGATCGTGCCGATCCCGGGCACGACGCAGATGGCGCACATGCTGCAGAACATCGGCGCCGACGCGGTGCGGTTCAGTGCCAGCGAGATCGCGACGCTGAATGCCGAGGTCGCGGCCGTGCAGGTGCAGGGCGCGCGGCTGCCGGATCAGGTGCTGGTGTACTCGGGCGTCGAAGCGCCCCCGAAGCGGTGAGCACGCGTCCTCGCATGGCCACCGAAGTCATTCAGCCCTGAGAGCAGAGCATGGATCAGCGCACGCTGGGTAGGTCTGGCCTCGAGGTCTCGGCACTGGGGTACGGCGCGATGGGGCTGAGTTACGGCTACGGTCCAGCCACTGACCGGACGGAGGCCGTCGCGCTCCTCCGCGCTGCCGTCGACCGTGGTGTCACGTTCATCGACACCGCCGAGGTGTACGGCCCGTTCGTGAACGAAGAGGTCGTCGGCGAAGCGCTGGCGCCGGTGCGGGACCGCGTGACCATCGCCACCAAGTTCGGTTTCGACATCGATCCGATGAGCGGCGTCAATCGCGGTGGCGTCAACAGCCGCCCCGATCACATCCGCGCCGCGGTGGAGGGATCGCTGCGGCGCCTGCGCGTCGAGTGCATCGACCTGCTGTACCAGCATCGCGTCGATCCTGCCGTGCCGATGGCGGACGTCGCCGGCACGGTCCGCGATCTGATCGCCGCGGGGAAGGTGCAACACTTCGGGCTCTCGGAGGCTGGCGAGCAATCCATCCGTGCCGCGCACGCCGTGCAGCCCGTCGCTGCGCTGCAGAGCGAGTATTCGCTCTGGTGGCGCGAACCGGAGCGTGACGGTGTGCTGGCGGCGTGCGAGGAGCTCGGCATCGGCTTCGTCGCCTTCAGCCCGCTGGGCAAGGGGTTCCTGACGGGCAAGATCGACGAGCGGACGACGTTCGCCGAGGGCGACCTGCGTGGCACGACCTTCCCGCGATTCACTGAGGAGAACCGAAAGACGAACCAATCCATGGTCGACCTGCTGACGCGCGTCGCGGACGACACGCGGGCGACACCAGCGCAGGTCGCGCTGGCGTGGCTGCTGTCGCGCAAACCATGGATCGTGCCGATCCCCGGTACCACCAAGCTGCACCGACTCGAGGAGAACCTCGCCGCCGCCGACCTGCAACTCGAGGCGGACGTGCTGCGTGAACTAACGACGGCGGCCGACATGATTCAGGTGCAAGGCGAACGCTACCCGGCGGCGATGCAGGCGAGGGTGGGCCGATGAAGATCACGCGCAGCGGCACGCAGCCGTCGGCCAAGGGCCCGAGCGACTGGTTCACGGGTACCGTCCGCATCGATCCGCTCTTCACGCCGAGCGGAGAGGCACGAGTCGCCGGCAACGCCGTCACGTTCGAGCCGGGCGCGCGCACGGCGTGGCACACGCACCCGCTCGGTCAGACGCTGATCGTCACGTTCGGTCGCGGGCTGGTGCAGCGCGAGGGCGGGCCGGTGGAGGAGGTGCGTGCAGGCGACGTGGTGTGGTTCGAGCCGGGTGAGAAGCACTGGCATGGCGCCTCGGCCACGGCGGCGATGCAGCACATCGCGGTGCAGGAGTCGCTCGATGGTGTCGCCGTCGTCTGGCTGGAGCAGGTGAGTGAGGCGGAGTACGGCGCCGGTCGCGATTCGACGCCGTGATGGCAGCGGGCTGACGGAGGCGAGAATCTTCATTTTCGGTGGCGACGTTTTCGGCGACGTTTTGTCCCTGAACCTGTCCCCCATGATCCGGCGACCCCCTGAATGCGCGCTACGTATCCACGTATTGATGCCGTAACCCCCTGTACGGCAACGAGTTGTACTACCGACCCGGAGCATGGGGTTCAGGGGGTCGCAGGTTCGAATCCTGTCGTCCCGATGTTAAGTATTTGCAAGTCAACAACTTAGAAGGGCGCCTAGGTCTCACTGGCCAGGCGCTCTTTTTTGTTTTCCTCACGGAACCCCGCTGGACCGTTCGCGTACTCTCCATCTGGCGACATGAAGCTTGTCGAGTTCTCGGAGGCCTATAGCCGACGCGATCGTAGCGTCGGCTCAGCGTCGGTGCTCGCCTCCGGCCGCACTCTGATGGCATGCTCGTTCGGGTGAACCGACTCAGGGGACGGAGGCGAACGATCTCCCGCCCCTCACCGCCAGTCCACCTGATTGAAGCTTCCATCCCCGAAGCGCAGCGGGATGGCGACGGCATCGCGAACGCGAATCATGCGCAGTCCGACCGGATCACGACGCGATGACGCCACGAGATAGTCGCCGCTTGGTGACCATGCGACCGCAGAGGTGAAGGACTCCGACGTGAGCCGCACGCGTCCGGTGCCGTCCGCGAACACGACGACCAGAGCGCCGGTCGTTTCGACGGCGGCGGCATCCTCCGATGCGATGAATGCAATACGATCGTCCAGCGGCGACCAGCGGGGTGCCGCTGACGCGGTCGGCGAAACCACGACGGTGGCGCCGGTGCCGAGCGTCATCACGCTGAGCGTGCCGTTGTACGACAGCCCAGCACAGAACGCCACCCTCGTACCATCGTGGGAAAAATCGGCGGCGCCGATGGTCGTCGAAAGCCGAGGCAGGCTGGCTACAGGTACGATCGCACCGTCGACCGCCACCCGCCACACACCGAACCCCTCGCCTGGGTAGACGTCGGGGTCGCCCGTACGCTGCCCGACCACGAGCACAGCCCCATCAACGAGCACACGCGTCGCAAGCACCAGCCGAAACCCGGTGGCGGCGAGGATCTCACGGCGTCCGCCGCCCGCGGTGGTGTCAAGCACCGTGACGATGTTCGGCACCGAATAATTGGATCCGTTCGATCGCTGAAAGACCACCTTCTGGCGTGAGGGGTCGAACTGGGGATACACGCCGAGGAGACTCGTCACGCTGTCCGCCAGCACGCGTCGATTGCGACCGTTCATGTCGACGAGCGAAATCTTCTGGGTCGGCCCTGCCCACGCGACGAGCCTCCCGGAAGGAAACACGCGGAGCATGATCGAGTCGGTCAGCGAGGCGTACCTGAGCTGAAGCCACTGTGCACCAAATGCCGCGCCCGTCACGGCATCGGTGAGGGTGTCGATGGTGGCAACGGTCGCGGTACCCGACAGCCGCGGTAACTCCGGCCGCACGTTCCCGCTGCGATCGGTGATGCGGCTGCGGAGGGTCGCCTGCTCACCGATGACAAGGCCAGTATCCGCGGCAACGCGCACGATGCGCGCCGGTGCACCCGCCCGCACGTCGAAGGCAACGGAGTCGACGAAACCAAAATCAGGCGCGGTGACCTGCAGCTGGGCGCGCCCCGCAACGGCTCCGAGCTGCACTCGCACCCTCGCGAGTCCCTGCGCATTCGTCGTGTCGAGGCGAAGCAGTTCGCTCGAGTCGCAGGTCAGCTTTGCGCTGCTGCAGAGCCTGAGCGTCTGCGCACGGTCAGAGCCGACGGGTACGGTCCCTGCCAGGAATCGGACCACTGTACCGACTGCCAATGCGCCGGACGGCTGCCGTACTTCGACACTGAGCAGGGTGGGTACGTTCGCCTCGATCGTATCGGCGAATCCGCCGCCAGCGACCACGCGAAGGCCTGGAACCTCGACATTCGGCCCCGTCGGCTTCTCGTTTCCGCAGGACGTGCTGCTTGCCGCGAATGCGAGCACCAACGTTCGGCCACACGTCCGCAAACCGTGGGGCATGCGTTTGATTGTGCGCGGTGACGAGCGTACAGCATCGACCTTCGCGTGGCCAATCATCGCCAGTCGGGTTGGAGGTAGCGAAGCAGGTTTCCATTGCTTGAGCGCATAGGCAGGAACACCTCGGCGCGATCGTCGAGGCGGATCATGCGCAACGCCGGCCCGCCAAAATCCTCAGGCACAGCGCCGAGCAGGTACGCACCATCTGGCGACCACGCGAGTCCCGTCTGGAAAACTGATTGGCCGAGCGCGATCCGGTTGGAGCCGTCAGCAGTGACGAGCATAGCCCTGCCTCGGAGTTCGAACATGTCATTCGGCGAGATCGGGTCGATGTACGCGAGACGCAAGCCATCCGGCGACCAGCGAGGTCCACGCGCCGCGGTGGCGACTGCCCGAGAGGCTTGCGTCGCAACGTCGATGACACGCAACTCGATGACACCGCTGGGCGAGCTTCGCACGTACGCAACGCGCGACCCGTCAGGCGAGATGTCGGCGCCACCGTACCTCAGCACACTGAATTCCGGCAATGCAGCGACCCGCGTCGCGACGCCATTCATGTCCACGCGCCACGCCGAAAAGCCAGGCTCAGTGTTCCGGTTGGCGACGATGAACAGCGAACCGTCCGCCATCAGGCGCGGCGCCATGATGACGGAAAAGCCCATCCCCTCGGCAAGGCGACGGCGCGTCGTACCGCCGCTGTCTGATTCCACCACCGTCGTCGGTCCGATGTAACTTCCACTTTCGAGCCCGGTGACCAGAAGTCGCGATGGGTTGAAGCGCGGAAACACGCCGATCTGCGTGTCGACACCAGTGAGGATATCGGTCGGGCTGGCGCCGTCGCTGTCGATCAGGCGCACGCGTCCGAACTCCGGTGACCAGACCAGCCACCGGGCGCGCGGGACGACGCGCACGATGACCGAGTCGCTCAACTGACCGCTGCGCGCGACCACGGTCGCCGTGCCGAACGCGAGCGCAGAGGCGCGTGCGGATGTCGAATCGAACGCAATTGCCGAAGACTGCCCAGACACACGCCATGCAACGTTGACGCTGCTGTTGGCAATGGGGTTGCGCGCTCGGTCTTCGAGTGTCGCGCGCAGCGGCAGCACGGTGCCGATGATGGCAATGGTGTCTCGTACCGCAGCGCGGAGTCGGAACGGAGCGCCAGGGGTGACCGTGTATGTCACCGAATCGCGCAGGTTCAGCGCACTCACTGAAATCCTGATGACACCGCGGCCAGCGATCCAGCCGTACTGTACCGTCGCGCGCGCGCGTCCTTCGCCGTCCGTGTCAGCCATCGTCTGTGCCGACGCGATCTCACCAGCTTCGAATGGCAAGACGCAGTCTGGCAGGGCGACAGCGCAGACTGACATGCCGGCCTGCCGCCCGCCTGCCGTGTCGGATTGCACCGCCTCGAAGAGAACCTTGACGCCCACCGCGGCCAGGCCGTTCGGAAGTCGTACCTCGACGACCAGTGCTTGCGGTGAGGTCGCACGGATCGAATCCGTACGTTGCGGACTAGCGATGATGCGCAAGCCCGGCGTTGAGTTCGGCGGTGTCGACCCGTCACGGCTGCACGATGTCAGGAGCAGCGCAGCCAAGGCGGAGATCAAGGAGCGGTGAACAGCCGATTGCGGGAATTGCCTCACAGGCGTGACGCACGCGCAACGACAATAGGACCAAGAACGCAGCAGGTTCAGCACAAACAGATTCTTACCCTCAGTCGCGCGCTTGGCAGGGATACACTCTTGATTTCCCTTAATTACGCGCCAGACGAGAAGATTCGCCAGTCGTGTCGAGTCGCCAGCGCTATTCTCTGTCCTGAACGCCTCCGCCAGCCGACTGGCGCTCCAAGAAGTTCAGGACGTGCATTACGGTTCTCTGGACAGAAATGAGCGCTGCATTCACCGATTCGCTGCGCCGGTAGGAACCGACAACGCCCTTCGCGGACTGAAGCTTCTGACTTCACGCATGCAATAGAATCTGACTGACAGCACTGGCATGTGACCGAGGTCGCGAGACTGGTTTTCGAATGCGTTCGCCACCTCCGCCCGTCTTCAGGAGCCACAGCGGCTTGCCTTGCGTTCTCAGGTGCGTATTGCGTCCTGAATTGTCGCCGCCTTGCGGCCGGGCGTTCTGCCCGCTGTCAGAAGGGCGCATGCGGCACGCTGGCGCGTCGCGGGTCGGCATCCAGACGTGTGACACCCGTGTCGCGAACTGTTCATCGGGGGTGCGCGGACCGGCGTCCGTTGCGCGATCCGCTGACGCGGTGGTACGGTGCGCAGATGACACTAAAGCCACCCGCACGTACCGGAATGCTCGCACCGACCAGCATCGCCCGCCTTCGCCTGCTCTCCGCGCTGCTGTTGCTGAGCGCCCTGCTCACCGCGCCCGCACACGCGCAGCGCGTGGCGCGATTCGGGATCGAAGGTGGGGCGGCGCTGACGAACGTCGCCGGCGGAAGCATCACGGAGAACGATTGGCGGACAAGCCCATGGATCGGCATCTCGGTGGTCGCTGATCGGCCCGGAGCGGTAGTGGGACTGCAGTCGGGCCTGCACCTGATCTCGAAGGGACCGGCGTTCAACAGCACCGGCGCCGTCAACGGCGTTCGACTGCGCTACCTCGAGGTGCCCCTCCTCGTGCGGCTCGGTCCGGCGCGCCCTGCCTCGCGCGTGCGTCCTGTGTTGTTCCTGGGAGGCGCGGTCGGTGTTCGCGTCGGATGCGCGGCGACGGCAGGGTCGAATGGTAGGAGTAACTCACTCGACTGCGACGACGCGTACTTCGGCCCACAGGCCGACATCCAGGGCGTCGACGTCGGCCTCTCTGTCGGCGGCGAGGTAGGCATCCCGTACCGTCAAAGCCTGATCATCGCGCCGATGGTGCGATACACGCATGGCCTGATCAGCACCGCGTCCGACGGTTCCGACGACTACAAGAGCAAGAACGCCGCCTTCCAGATTGGAATGGCCCTGCGATTCCGGTGATGGTCTCACTCCGCGTGGGCGCGCCCACTTCCGGACCGTCAGTCGGCTGCGAGGTGGAGCCGCGGCCTGCGCGGCGGTATATTCGCATCATGGACCGTTCCCGTCGCGTCGCCCTCGCTGCACTGATCCTCGCATTCGCCGGATGCAGCGGCGGCGGCGAACCGCCCACCGGAAGCAGCGAATACTCACTGCGCCTCGTGTCGCCCGCCACGATCCGGGTCGCCGACGCACTCACTCCCGTGCCCGACACGCTCGTCTTCGAGCTGCTGGACCCCTCCGGGGAACGCGTGCGACAGTGGCGCCTGTATCGCGCCGCCGCGACGACCGGCTGGCTCCGCACGATCTACGAGTGGGACCGGCGCGTGAGCTACCACTCCGCCGACACCGCGACCGGCCTCGTTCGTCTGCTCTGGCTGCCGAGTGAACAACCCGAGCAGGTATTGTCGGTCACGACGTCGTACGGCCCCGGAGTGGGATTCAACCGCAACTTCACGCTCTCACGACGCGGCGTGCCGCTGGTGGCCGACACGGTCGTAACCTCAGGACCGGAATCGGTGTGTGTGCAGCAGGGCGGCCGCGTGGCGTGCGTGGGGCCGGGACAGTTCCAGTCCACCCTCCGGTGGCTGAGGTTCTCGGCGCCGGTGCACTCGCTGTCGGCCGGCATCGCGGGCACCTGCGCCCTGCTGACCGACGGCAACACCGCCTGCTGGAGCGGCGTCGGGCCCGACTCGGTGGTGCCGAACGACGTCGTGCATCCGCCCTTCGTCGAGTTCCGTGGCTCCGTCGGGCGCACCCCAACCGGCGCGCTCTGGAAGGGTGTGTTCGGAAGCGAAACAGGTGGCGCGTATCCGTTCGTGAGTCGCAGCTGGCTTCCGATTCCGAGCGATTCGAGCATCGTGCAGCTGCTGACGGACGAGAACGGGCTAGTGACCTGTGGCTTCACCGCGAGCAAGGTGGTGATGTGCTCCACCGGCCGACGGGTCACCCCGATCTTCCCGGGCGTGCCATTCTCGGTGACACCGTTTCAGGTACTGCGCAACGCCGCCGACAGCAGCGTGCTGCGCGCCGTGGGCGGGTACACGAGCGTGGAGGGTGTGCTGAGTGAGGGCTATTCTGCCGTCACCAACCTGGCGGTGCTGCGCACGCCCGACGGCACCGGGATACGGGTGACCATTGCCGCTGCGACCGGCAGCTCACTGTTCGGGACGGTCGCGCCGGACTCGACGTTGCCCGGTCCGGCCTCCGAGACGCGCGCCTGCGTGCCGGCACTCGACCCGCAATGCGGCCCCGGTCGCGAATGGCGCAGCGTGTCGGCCGGCGGACGGCTCGGACGCGTGCACATCGACGTCATTGCGGTTGGACATCGTGTGACCTGCGGCGTGCGCGGCGTGGTGGTGTGCCAGACCACCATCGCCGGCGGCGACCGCCTGATACCGACGGTCATCAGCACCGATACCATTCGCCTCGCCCCCTGACCCGCGACCCGTCACGCGTGGCCCGTTCCGCCGCCGCACGGCACGAGTCCCGGCACGTATCCTTCGGCGATGACACACATCACCGATCTCGCCCTCGCCCGTCGGCTCGAGCGTTGTGAAGGCCGGGCCAACACCGAATTCGTCGCGGCACGTGCGCGCCTGGAGCCTGCCAGCGGCGCCGCGAGCGCCGTGACCGACGACGCCTTCGCCATGTTCGATGGCATCGGGTCACCAATCACGCAGACCTTCGGCCTCGGCCTCGACTCGGCACCCGACGACGCCACGTTGACGGCGCTGGAGGCATTCTTCGAGTCGCGCGGTGCGGACGTGTCGCACGAGACGACGCCGCTGGCCGATGCCGGCCTGCCCGCGGCGCTGCAGGCTCGCGGGTATCGCGTCATCGAATACTCCAGCGTCCTGCATGCGCCGATGGAAAGCCTCGTCGTCCACGCCGCGCCGGGCGACATCACCGTCCGGCCGATCGGGGTGGGGGAGGTGGAGCGCTGGTCCGACACCAGCGCGGCCGGCTGGGGCGAGACACCCGAACTGGCGGAGTTCATCCGCGGGTACGGACGCATCGGCGCGCAGGCCGTCGGTAGCACCGCGTTCATCGCAGAGCAGGACGGTGTCGCGATGGGCACGGGCGCGCTGGGGATGCACGACGGCGTGGCGCTGCTCGCAGGCGCCAGCACACCACCCGCGTTCCGTCGTCGCGGCGTGCAGGCGGCGCTGCTGGCCGCACGCATCGCGTACGCTCGCGCGGCGGGCTGCGACCTGGTGATGATGGCGGCCGCGCCGGGCAGCACCAGCCAGTGCAACGCGGAGCGTCGTGGCCTCCGCGTGGCGTACACGCGGGTGAAGTGGCAGCGGCAGCTGTCGCATCGCGGCTGAGCGCAGCCGACATGAAGATCTGCAGACGGTTGCGGCGTTCATGCGCGCCAGGCGCTCCGTGACCACGCGCGACATCCGCTATCAGGCCGCGGTAATCGACGATGCGCAGCGCCTGCTGCTCCTCTTCTGCGTGCCGCACGGCGAGCCAGGATTCTGGGTGCTGCCGGGCGGCGGTCGCGAGGATGGGGAATCCGCCGAGGCGTGCGTGGCGCGCGAGGTGCGCGAGGAGGCGAACATCGAGGTCGCGGTGGGGGCGCTGCTGTGTGACGTCGTCGCGGATCCGCCGGACGGCACCTACCACCGGTGGCAGACGTATCGTTGCCACGTGAAGCACGGAACGCCGACACCGGGAAGCGGCGAGGGCGGCTGGGCAACGCTGACGGCCGTGCAGTGGCTGCCGCTGACCGAGCCGGACACCTGGGAGTCCGCACTCGGCGGCGACCCGTTCCTGCGCCCGCAACTGCGCCGCATCCGCGAGGCAGTGTTGGAGTTCGACACCGCTGCCGCAACCGGGCTTACAGCACCCCCTTCGGCACCACCCCACGCAGCCACACCTGCAACCGCTTCCCCAGCGCCACCTCACCATCCGGATTGAACGTCGCCGTCGTGCGCCACGCGTTCTCCGGCTGCATGTCGACGGCCATCGCTCGCGCGAGTGCCTGTGCCACGCGCGCATCGCGCACCACCACCAGGCACTCGGTGTTCAGGTTCGCGCTGCGCGGGTCGAGGTTGAAGGTGCCGATCACGGCGATCCGGTCGTCGACCACCATCGACTTGGCGTGCAGGCCGAAGATGGGCGCGTAGTTCAGCGTCGTCTGCAGGGCGCCGGTCATCACCTGCCGGCGCACCACAGCGTCGGGCTTGAACTCGTGGATCTCGACGCCCAAGCGGAGCAGGGTGGCACGTTCGCGCTGGTAGCCGCTGAAGGCGTCGAGGTTGTCGGTGGAGGCGAGGCTGTTGGTGAGGATGCGTACCCGCACGCCGCGTGCGATCGCGTCGCGGAACAGGTCCTGGCTCAACGCGGTCGTCACCAGGTACGGCGACTGGATCGTCACCGAGGATCGCGCCTCCTTCACCAGCCGGATCAGCGCCTCGGTGCTGGCTCCGCTGCCACCGATGCCGTCGGTGCCCGCGTTCTTGCCGGGTGCGTCGGTGACGAAACTGACGCTGTCCGACCACACCACCGCGCCGGAATCGCGCAGGCGGTCGAAGGTGGCCGGCGCGGACGCGATCCGCTCGCGCACCTGCGGCCAGAAGTTGTGCGGATCGCAGGCGTAGTCGTGCAGGTAGCGATAGGTGGCGGCAGTATCCACCGGCTCGGTGCCCGCACGCACCAGTGACGCCACCGGCACACTCAGGGCGCTGCTCCAGAACGTCTCGAACGAACGCTGCACCTCGCCCGCCGCACCGCCCAGCAGCAGCACGTCGCGATCCCGGAAGTTGTATTCGTGATCGTAGTCGAAGTACTCGTCGGCGATGTTCCGCCCTCCGGTGATCACCACCCGGCCATCGACGATGAAGGTCTTGTTGTGCATCCGCTGGTTGAAGCCGCGGAAGTCGGTGGCCAGCGTGAACAGCTTGGTCGGCAGCGTCTTGCCGATGTTGGTGGTCGGATTGTAGAGCCGGATCTCGAGGTTCGGATGCGCGTCCAGCGCCAGCAGCGCGCGGCCCTCGGCCTCGAGCATGAAGTCGTCCACCAGCAGCCGAACCCTGACGCCGCGATCGGCGGCGCGGAGCAAGTAGTCCACCGCAATCAGCCCGACGTTGTCACCATCGAAGATGAAGTACTGCACGTCGATGCTCCGCTCGGCCGCCGCCGTCAGCCACGCGCGCGCGACCATCGACTGGTCACCTTCCTCGAGCGAATGCACGCCGGTGTGCGAGCGCATGAGCGAATCCATCGGCGCGAGGACCTGCGACAGCGCCGGTGCGGGCGCCTGCACCTGCGCGCAGAAGGCCGCATCCACCGTCACGCGTCTCGGCGTTTCCGGTGCGGGCTCCGCACCGCATGCGGTCAGCAGCGTCACGGCGACGAGTGCGGCGATGGCGGTCGATCTGGCAGGCATCGGGAGACGGTGCAGTGCGGGGGACGCTGTGTCGGGTCGGCAGCGCAACTTAGGGCGCGCCTGCCTGCCGACGAACGCACCCGCCAGCCGTCACCGTGCCGCGGAGGCTCTCCACGGCGCGGTGATCGGCAGGCTGCGGTGCCTGTTTATCGCCGTGAACCGCGAGTCGGCGCTGGATCGACCGGGGTCGTCCA
>JAZKJL010000001.1:154438-533334 GCA_040384325.1 Gemmatimonadota bacterium
TCGCGTAGTCGCGCGCCCGAAATGCCGACGGTCGACCGGGGTCGTCCAGCGCCGGCTCATGCCCCGACGATCAGAACCTGGAGGACGTGATCGTGACGTCCGCCTTGCGCCAAGCCACCTCGAAGCGGCGTGCCACGGCGTCGGCATCACGAGCGCGCCCCTGTGCCGTCAGGGCCAGCTGCAGTCCCTTCAGCGACCACCCGTTCTCGGGGAAACGTTGCAGGTCGGCGCGGTACACCTGCTCCGCCTCACGCGCATTGCCTGCCGCCAGCAGAGCCTTGCCGAGCGAGTGCCGCATCGGGTAGTACCAGGTGGGCGGTTCCATGTAGCTGAACTGATCCTCGATGCGCACCGCCTGCTGGAACAGCGTGACGGCATCGGCCGCGTGCCCGCCGCGCAGCTCAATCTCGCCGCGCACGGCCAGTGCCGCGATCTCCAGCGTCGCGCGTGCGTCGCCGGCTGGCAGCATCGTCAGCACGGCGGTGATCGAATCCACCGTCGCGCGTGCCTCGAGGGTGCGACCGGTGGCCGCGAACGCGACGCCGCGCGCATACCAGAAGTGCGCCGTCGTGATACGCAGATCCGCCGCCGGCAGCGGCATCGCCAGCACCGCATCCCACTTCCCGAACGTGACTAGCGCCTGCACCGGCACTGCCAGCATCGGTTGCAGCACCGGTACGGCGCGGGCGATGTCCGGCGAGACGATGCGTGTCACCGCGGCACCCGACTCGATCGCGAGCGCACTGGCGCCCGCCATGCCGGCGGCCAGCGTCAGGAAGTGATGGTTGTGCGACTGGTACGCGGCCGCATAGAACAGTGCGTCCGGGGTGTGCGGCCCGTCGAAGTACTGCTCGTCGGCGTGCACCGCATGCTTGTTGGCGGTGATCGCATCGGCCCAGCGTCCGACGCGGATGTAGATGTGTGCAGGCATGTGCACGATGTGCCCCGCGCCCGGCATCAACGCGGCGAGGCGTTCGGCGCAGGCGACCGCGCGCTCGGGATGCGCCGCTTCGACGGCGTGGATGTAGAAGTGGCAGGCGCCGGGATGGTCCGGTGTCACCGCCATCGCGCGCTGCAGCCATGCCAACAACTCCGGCGTGCCGGTGCGCGCGCTCCCGTCCTTCGTCCAGTACGTCCACGGTGACAGGTCCATCCGTGCCTCGGCGGCCAGCGCCAGCACATCGGGATCGCGCGGCCGGGCTTCAGCAATCGACCGCATCGCGCTGGCGTACGCCGAGTCGCGTCCGGCGCGGGTGGTGACAGGGCCTTCGTAGTAGCGGAGTGCCAGCGCCGAGAGCAGCGCGCCTTCCGTCGCTGATTCAGCGCGTGCCGACAGTGCGATGCCGCGCCGAGTGGCGGCGATGGCCTGCACCTCGGCCTCCGGCGACATGGGTGCGTTCATGTTCGGGCCGAGCGCCAGTGCCTCACCCCAGGTGCACATCGCGCACGAGGGATCGAGACGCTGCGCCTCACGAAATGACCGCACCGACTCGGCGTGATTGAAGGCGTAGTACCAGCGCAATCCCTGGTCGAAGTAGCGTTGCGCGCGGGCGTCGCGGGTGACGATGCGCCGTGTCAGACGACCAAGGTCGTTGCGCAACGGCACGACGTCGGCGGTGGCGGGCATCGTCGCCGCCTGATGGCCATGGGCGTGCTGGGCCGCCACAGCGCTCGGCGCAGCGCTGCCCGTGATCAGGAGGAAGGCCGCCGCGGTGATGCGGATTCGGAGGAACGGATGGGTCATGGGAGCTCCAGTGCAGTCGCGCCTGCTTGGCGTCCGTCTGGCTCGCCGTGCATGTCGCGGGTACGTTCGGAACTGCGCAGTCCCGTTGCGAACCACGACATCGACGCGAGAGTTGGCGTCAGGACCTGCGATGTCCCGCTCCGATTCCGGTGCTGTCGGCGACCTGCTGGCGGCGGTGCGCGCGGGTGAACCCGGTGCCGCCGACCGGCTGTTTCCCCTGCTGTATGACGAACTGCGTCGTGCGGCGGCGCGCGTCCTGGCCGCCGAGCACGACGGTCACACCTTCCTGCCGACCGACCTCGTCCATGAGGCGTGGCTGCGGCTCGGCATCGCACGTCCCGCAGGTCCGGCTGCGCTTCCGGCGGCCGATCGCAGTCATTTCGTCGCACTCACCATTCGAGCCATGCGGCAGGTTCTGGTCGACCACGCACGCCGACGGGGCTCCGCCAAGCGCGGGGGTGGCGCCGTGCGCGTGACGCTCGAGGAGCGAGATGGCGGCGCACGAACGTCGCCGGAGGAGTTGATGGCCCTCTTCGACGCGCTCGATCGGCTCGGCGAGGTGGACGTTCGGCTGCAGCAGGTTGTCGAACATCGCTACCTGGCCGGCTTCACCGATCCGGAGATCGCCGAACTTCTTGGCGTCACCGCACGTACGGTGCAGCGCGATTGGGTCAAGGCACGCGCATGGCTGTATCACCAGCTCTACTCCAGCGAGTCGACGGTATGACGTCGCAGACACACGACACCACTTCCCATGGCGCGGCCGGTCGGAACACGGTCCGCGCGCTCGAGATCATGGCCGACGTCGCGGAACTGCCGTCGGGCGAGCGCGACGCGCAGATCGTGGCGGCGTGTGATGGCGATCCGGCACTCGAGCGTGAGGTGCGCGGATTGCTGGCGGCGGCCGAGCGACCGCACGGCATCCTCGAATACCCGATTGACGGCACGAGCGCCGTCACGCTCTCCGCCGCAATTCACGGCGCCCTCGCCGAGAGTTACGTCATCGGTGACGAGATCGGACGCGGCGGCATGTCGACGGTGTTCCGCGCGCGTGAGCACAAGCATGGGCGCGACGTGGTGATCAAGGTCCTCGATCCCTCGATCGCATCATTGTTCGGGCCGGACCGGTTCCTGCGCGAGATCCGCATCGCCGCCAACCTGGCGCATCCGCACATCGTGCCGCTGCTCGACAGCGGAGCGGCCGGTGGCCTGCTGTATTACGTGATGCCGTTCATGGAAGGCCATTCGTTGCGGCAGCGACTGGTCGAGGGACCGCTGCCGCTGGAGGAGGCGCGTACGTTGCTGTTGGATGTCGCGAGCGCGCTCGCATTCGCGCACGATCGTGGCGTGGTGCACCGCGACCTGAAGCCCGAGAATGTCTTCGTCGCATCGGGACATGCGTACCTGCTCGACTTCGGGATTGCCAAGCTGCTGGACGACTCGCACCCGGGCGGAGACGGTGGCACGCTCACCAAGCCTGGCCTGCCGCTCGGCACGCGGCGATACATGGCGCCGGAGCAGTTCTTCGCGGCTGACGAGGCGGACGCGCGCACCGATGTGTTCGCGTGGGGGCTGCTGGCCGATGAAGTCCTCGGGCTTCGGCTGTCGCCATACGCCGCGTCGATCCCTGTCGGCGCCACGGCGGATCGCGCGGCGCGTCCGGAGGTGCCGGCGTCACTGCGCGAGTTGGTGCGCGACTGCATCGCGTCGGCCCCGGGTGCCCGTCCCGCGTCGATGGATGTGGTGCTGGCGCGTCTTGGTGCCGATCCGACGTGCACGCCGACGGACGTGCCGGCCTGCCCGCCATCCGCGGCTGCGTCGTCCGCTCGTCCGCGTGTGCTCGCGCGTCGGCGGTGGCCGATTCTCGCGGCCCTCGTCGCAGTGGTCGCAGCGGCGCTGGTGTGGAAGTGGAAGACACCGGCGGGAGAGGTGGATGTCGGTGGGTTACGCGAACCGCTGGCGATGAGCGTGCTGCGCAACGAAACTGGGGACAGCTCGCTGACCGTCATCGGGCGCTACGCGGGTGACTGGGTGACCGATGGCCTGCAACGCCTTGGCTCGGTACGCGTGGTGTCGTGGAGCGATGCGCTGGTGGCCAGCGATCGCGCCGAACGTGAGGGGCGACCGCTGCTCGATGCGTTGCGCGACGAGTTGCAGGCGGGCACCGTGATCACCGGCACGTACTATCGGCTCCGTGATTCATTGCATCTGCAGGCACGACTGGTGAACGTGCGCTCCGGTCAGGTGGTCGCGACGCTGCTCCCGATCGTCGTGGACAAGGATCGACCCGAGGATGCGGTGTCCCAGCTGCGCGATCGTGTGCTGGGTGCCGTGGCTGCGGCGCGAGACGCGCAGGTGTCGGCGCTGCCCGATGTGGCGCGCAATCCGCCGTCGTTCTCTGCATACCAGGCGTTCAACCTCGGCTTCAACCAGTTCCTGGCGCAGGAGTACGGCGAGGCGCTGACGTCCTTCCGCGAGGCACATCGCCGCGACCCGAGTTTCACCGTGGCGCTGCTGCTGGGTGCGCGTGCGGCGTGGAATACTCGCCAGATCGCGCTCGCCGACTCCCTGGTGACGCTCGCACGAGGGCAGGCGAGTGAGCTCTCCGAGTATCACGCCGCATCGCTGCGTTACTTCGAGGCGCTGCTGCAGGGTGAGGGTGCGCGCTCGCGCGAGGCGGTGGCGAAGGCGGCGGCGATCGCGCCCAACTCACGCGCCGCGTACGATCACGCCACGGCGCTGCTCAACGCCGGTTTCGCCCGCGAGGCCGACTCGGTGTTGGGTCGCATGAATCCCGACCAAGGCGAGATGCGCGGCTGGAGTTCGTACTGGACGCAACGGGCGCACGCGGCGTACCTGCTCGGGCGGCACGACCTGGAACGCACGCAGGCGCAGACGCTGGCGGAGCGGTTCCCCGATCGGCGGGTGGCGCAGGTGCTCGAGGCGCGCGCACTGGCTGCCAGCGGGAACCTCCGCGCACTCGATTCCGCGCTGGTGGCCTGGGACGCGCTGCCGGTGAGTGTGTACTGGTCGAGGGGGTCGGCGCTGGTGGTGGCGGGTGAAGAGCTGATCCGCCGCGGCCGCACCTCGGAGGGTGCGGCATATGCATCGCAGGGGGTGCAATGGCTCACCAACCGCCTGGTCATCACGCCGTTGGATCGCGGGCACCGCTTCTGGCTCGGGCGCGCGTTGTACAGCCTCGAACGGTACGCCGAGGCGCGGCCCTACTTCGAGTCGTTGGCGAAGGAGTTTCCGGACCGCACGCGATATCGTGGGCTGGCCGCCCTGGTTGTCGCGCGGCTGGAGGGACGTGACGCGGGGATGGCGCGGCTTGGGCCGGTGGACCCATTCGAGCGTGGACTCCACGAGTTCTATCGTGCCCGCGTGGCGGCCGTCTCCGGTGAACGCGAGCAGGCGATCCTGCTGTTCACCAGTGCGGCCGGGCATGGAGTCGATGGCCTGACGTGGGAGATCGCGTCGGCGTTCCGGGACATCGAGGCGCTGCAATCCGACCCACGCGTGCAGGCGCTGTTCGCGGTGCGGTGACGACGGCGAGGCACTCACTGCCTCGCACTCGGCAAATCCGGGGTGGATATTGGACGGTGTGCGTGGACGACTCCGTCCGCGCTGAGCCCTCGCCTCCGAGATCCATGCACCTCCGTCATCTGCGCGCTGCGGCGCTGCTGGGCAGTCTCGCCGCGGTGCCACTGTCGGGCGGTGAGGCGCAGGCACGCAGGGCGCCCTACGACCTCGTGATCACCGGTGGCACGCTCATCGACGGCACAGGTGCCGCGCGCCGCCGCGCTGACGTCGCGATCCGTGACGGACGCGTGGTCCTCGTCTCCGCCACGCCGATCGCGCGCGGGCGCGGAACGCGGGTGATCGATGCGAAAGGGATGATCGTGGCGCCCGGTTTCATCGACCTGCACGCGCACCTCGAGCCGATCCTCGCCATGCCGGACGCGCAGAGTCATGTGCGACAGGGCGTGACGCTCGCGCTGGGTGGACCGGACGGCGGCGGCGCATGGCCGTTCGGCCCGTATCTCGACTCGGTGCGCACGCGGCAGCTTGGCATGAACGTGGCCTTCCTTGCCGGGCACAACTCCATCCGGCGCGCCGTGATGGGCACCGAGAACCGCGCGCCCACGCCGGCGGAACTGACCCGCATGCGGTCGATGGTGGGCGAGGCGATGCACGCCGGGGCGCTCGGCCTGAGCACCGGGCTGCGCTACCTGCCCGGCACCTACTCGAAGACTGACGAAGTGGTCGCGCTGTCAGCTGTCGCCGCGGACAGCGGCGGCATCTACACCTCGCACCTGCGCGAGGAAGGCGTGGGCCTGATCGAGGGCGTGGCGGAAGCGATGGAGATCGGGCGACAGGCGCGGATTCCTGTCGTGCTCACGCACCACAAGGCGGTGGGTCGGCTGATGTGGGGTCGCAGCGTGCAGACCCTGGCGATGGTGGATTCGGCGCGCCGTGCCGGCACCGACGTGATGATCGACCAGTATCCGTACACGGCGAGTTACACGTCGCTGTCGGTGCTGGTGCCGAGTTGGGCGCTGTCGGGTGGGACGACGGCCTTGAAGCAGCGTCTCGACGATCCTGCGCAGCGCGACAGCATCGTGCGCGGCATCATCGAGCTGCTGCGCAACGATCGTGGCGGCGGCGACCTGCGGCGAGTGCAGTTCTCACGGGTGGAGTGGGACCCGACGCTGAATGGCAAGACACTGCACGACCTGCTGGTGATGCGCGGCGTGCAGCCGGTGATGGAGAACGCGCCGCCGTTCATCCTCGATGGCGTGATGAAGGGTGATGCCGGCATGGTCTACCACGTCATGGACGAGGGCGACGTGAAGCGCATCATGGCGCACCCGCAGACCATGATCGCAAGCGACGGCCGCATCACCAGGTTGGGCGACGAAGTGCCGCATCCCCGCAACTTCGGCACCTTCCCGCGCGTGCTCGGCAAGTACGTGCGCGACGACAAGGTGCTGACACTGGAGCAGGCGGTGCGGAAGATGACCGCGATGCCGGCAGCGCGCCTGGCACTGCGTGATCGCGGCTGCCTGCGTGCCGGCTGCGTGGGCGACGTGGTGGTGTTCGACGCCGCCACGGTGCGCGACGTGGGCACGTTCGAGGACCCGCACCACTACCCGGAAGGAATTCCGTATGTGGTGCTGGCGGGGGTGCCTGTCGTGGACGCGAGTGTCTTCACGCCAGCGCGGCCGGGGCGCGTGATCGTGCGCGCCCCGGGCACCACGCGTCGTCCTCTGTCGGGCGGGCGGCGATAGAACAGGTCGAGGACGTCGTTTTCACCACGCACGCGATAGCGGGCGCGCTGCGCACGTTCAGCGCACGCGCGACAATCGCAGCGGAAGCGGCTGCACGAAGGCCGCCGTGACGCCCCAGCGCTGGTCGGCGACCACGCCGCGCGCCAGGTCGATGCGAACGGCGCGCGCGCCCGGACCTGGCAGACCGACACGCACCCCCGCGCCCGCGTCGAGGTAGAGGCGCTCGGTGCCGGAGAAGTCGCCGGGCAGCGCGACATGTGCAGCGTCGAGGAAGATGCCGACGCCCACCGCGACGCTCCGGAACGTCGTCACCGGTCGGTCCGCCGCCACGCCGCCGTGCACGATGCGCCGGCCGGCGCGCGAGGCCGGCAGCACGTCGTCCACGATCAGTGGATGGGCGCGCAGCGGGATGGAGCGCAGCAAGCCACCAGCGGCCAGTGGCCAGAGGCCGAGTGGTGCGCTGCGGGTGGTGAAGTCGGCGCCGGCGCGCACCGACCAGACGGTGGACCAGCGGTCGGCGGGCAGCGTCCACGCCGCACGCGCGCTGACGCGATCGTATGACGCGTTGCCGGTGGTGGGAACGGCGTGCTCCGCGTCGGCCAGCAGTGAGATCCGGTCATCCGCCGCGTGCAGCCCGACACCGAGTGACGTGGTGACGAAGTCGCGATCCGCGTTCCAGTGTTCAAAGCGCACCGCCGTGCGTGCCTCGAGGCCCGGGCGCAGCCAGCTGGTCACGCTCACCGACGACGCACGCCGGGTGTCCACGCCGATGTCATCGCCGAAGCGGAACGTCGCCCAGCTGCCCTCGAAGCTGAGTTCCGCCGGGATGATGATCCGTGCCGGCAGGTCGAGTCGCAGCACCACGCGCGGGTCGGCGCGACGCCAGCGCCAGTGTGCGGTGAACAGCTCACCGAGGCCGAGCGGCGTGCTGAGTGCGACGTTCACCTGGCGCGCGAATGCGGCGCGTGTCGCCTCGACGGCCAGCAGCTCGCGAATCGGTCGCGTGAGCGGCCGCTCGACGACGTCGGCGCGTACCTCGACCACGCCACCGGTCACCGGCTGGTACGACACGCGCGCGGCGGCGAGCGCAGGCGTGTCGGCGAGCCGACGCTGCGCGAGGCCGAGGCGTGTCGGCGTGAGCACTGCACCCGGCGCGATGTTCGCCGCCTCGGCGAGCGTACGGAATCGTATGCGACGACTGCCCTCGATGCGCACCAGATCCACCCGCGGCCGACCGACGACGTTCCACGCCGCCAACGCGCCGCGAGGATCACCACTCAGGTACCGCGCGCTGGCGAGCAGCTGCCAGCCCAGTGAATCACCCGGCATGCGTTGCAGGTACTGCTCGGCGAGTTGCGCCGACTCCGCACGACGGCCCTGACGAAAGCGCACGCCGGCCAGCTCGCGCAGCACCACCGGCTCGGTGGGACAGGCGCGTGCGGCCGACGCGAGGATGCTGTCGGCGTTGGCGATGGCATCGGCCGCCACCGCGTCGGCGGCGCGGTCGAGGAACGGGCGACAGGGCAGGGAGTCGGTCACGACGGTCACCGCCGGCGCGGTGCTGCTCGTCGATGTCGCAGCCACGGTGGCTGTGGGTCGCACGATCATCGCCCACGACTCCGCGCCCGACCAGCGCTGCATGAACGTCGCGGAGTCCGCGTGCACCGACGGGGCGACGGCAGGGTCATGATAGGTGACGCCGGCGGCGGTCCAATCCACGATCACGACGTAGTGATATCGGTCGCGGGCCACCTGGATCAGCGCAATGACCGGTACGCGGTTTCGCACCGACTGTCGCACCTCAGCGGCGGTCGCGCGCTGCGCCACGACATCCCAGCCGCGCGCGCGAGTCGCCTCGGCCATGTCGGTGGTACGGATGCCGCCTTCCACCTTGCGCACCAGGTGCGCGAACTGCTCCGCGTACACGCCGCGGCGGCCCCACCATCGCTCGACCATCGCAATCGCGGCACCGCCACAGAGCAACTCGGATTGCGCGACGTACGGCACCGGCAACGCCGAACTGTCGGCGGCCACCGGCACCGCCGCAGCCGGACGCGCGACGGCACCCCGCACCGAGGCGCAGGATGCCGTCACGCTCGCCAGCGCGAGCACGATCCACTGGCTGGTGCGCATGACCCAGCCGGACGCTACGGTCAGCGCGTGAGCAGGATGAGCAACAGCAGGCCGATGATGATTGCCGTGGTGCTGATCACGATCGTCGAGTCACCGCCGGCCAGGATCTTGTCGGCCAGCTGCTGTGCGGCGGCATCATCGAGGGCGGCGATGCGCGTCTCGAGGGCACTGCGCGACAGGCCCATGCTGGCGGCGGTGGCGAGGGCGCTGCTCGAAGTGAGCGCCGACGTCACGATCGCACGGTTGTTCACCGGGCGCGCAGCCACGGCACCGTCGAGGGTGCCCATGTCGATGGTACTTCTGGTCTGCGCCGACAGCGGCGCAGACAGCGAGATGGCCGCGATCGCGGCGACTAGGGACATCTTGAGCTGCCTGGACACTGGAACTCCTCGTTCGACGTGAGTGGATCGTCGCCACGTACAATCCGCGCTGACGGCCCGGTGGCGTCACGTCGGACGATGACGTGATGGCCTGAATCCGGGCGGCCTGCGCGGTGTGGAAACGGCAGAAACAAAAATGGCGCGGGCAGCCCAAGGGCCGCTCGCGCCGTCATCTTCTGAGCCGCCGTCGCTCAATCGATTCGGCATGCGCGATTCCCGCGCATGTGCTCTGCTCAGGTAGCTTATGACGGTGCCGGTGCCCGCGCAAGGTCGAGTCAGGTAGCACGGCCCAGGTCGCATGCCCGTCGGGCCCATGCAGCGCAAGATACTGACGGCGTTTTCAAGGCGACCGTACGCAGCGACGCGCCGGACACGCCATCCGCGACGCACCGCGCGCCGATCACCCCGAATTCGGGCGACCGGCGCGCGGTGTGCACCGAAAAGCGCGCGACCTACTTCACGTCGACCTGATAGATCGCCGTCGTGCCGCTGGTCTCGTTGCCGACGATCAGCAGCGGGCGCTTGTTCGGCGAGCGCACCGCCGGGATGAACGTCACACCTTCGGGACCGCGATCACCGGCTGCACCACCGGAGCGGGTGTTCAGGTACGTCACGTAGATCGGCGCCGCGGGGGTGGTGACGTCGTACACCGCCACGCCGCCGATGCGTTCGAGCCCGATGAAGGCGAAGGTCTTGGTACCCATCTTCCCGAGCACCACACCTTCCGGCTCCGGTCCCTTGTTGTCGCTGCGATCGTCGAAGCCGTTGTTGTTGTTGCTGGCGTTGAAGAGCGCTTCCGGAATCGCCTTCGTCAGCTGCTCGAACTGGTCGCCGGAATCCCAGAGCTGATTCACCTGCGTGCCGTTGGTGGTCCAGATGCTGACCGAGCGGCCGCCGAGGACGTACAGCGCGTCGTACAGTCCCGTGCTGGGGTTCCGACCGAGGGTGCTGGTGACGGTCAGTCGGCCGAGGGCGCCCGCATTCCGGCAGGGCACGCCGTTGCAGGCGGCCGTGGTGAAGATCGCAGGATTGAGCGACAGGGTGCTGACACGCGCTTCCTCCACGAAGCCCGGCGCGTCGAGGTATTCGCGCGCGTCACCTTCGTTGGCGGTGATGAGGTAGGTCTGTCCATTCACGGTGTACGACGCGATCGCGTCCGGCTGGTACATGCCGAGCACCGGCCAGTTGCGGATGCGCACGTTGGACGTGTCGCGGTCGCTGGGGTCCAGTCCCTGGCCGGCGAGGCGATGATCCTTGTATCCGAGCGGTGCGACGCTGGTGACCGTGGCCGAGGCGAGGTTCACGATCGCGATCGCGTTGTTCTCCTGCAGGGTCACGTACGCGGTGTGTTCGGCATCGTCGATGGTGATGTACTCCGGCTCCAGATCCTGCGCGACGGTGGCGTTGGGACCGTAGATGCGCACACCGGCGGCGCGCAGCGCAGCGGCCTGCCCGTTGTAGCTGGTGAACGTGGCGGTGCGGACCGACGGGGTGTTGGCGTTGCTGACGTCGATGATGCTCACCGAACCTTCCGGATCGACGGTGTAGCTGCTGTTCGGTTCCCCTTCATTGGCCACCAGCAGGTACTTGCCCGACGACGAGAAGGTGACCATGTCCGGCAGCGCGCCGACGGCGACCTGGCTCACGATGTCGAGCGTGGTCGCGCGCACGAAGACGACCTTGCCCGGCGCGGTCTTCGGCACCGCCTCGACGGCGATGGCGATCAGCCCGCGATCGGCGGCCACGCTGTTCACCGGCCCACCGAACTGTTCTCCCGACAGCGTGGCGACGAGCGTGGGGTGTGTGGGGTCGCTGAGGTCGAGCACGTCCACCGACCCGAGTGCGCCGTTGACGACGAAGAGCCGCTTGCTGACGAAGTCGTAGGCCGTGATCTCGGCCGCCAGCGTCTGGCCGCCGTCGAAGCCGCCGATCTTGCGCAGCTGCAGCGTGGTCGGAGTGGGGTCGGAGGCGTCGGCGCGGGCGGAGATGGTGCCACCAGGGCCGGCGAGTGGCGTGCGGACGTCGGTGCAGGCGGCGAGGCCGAGCAGCGTGACGGTGAGCGTCACGGCAGTACGAGAGAACATGACGGTGCGGATGGGAGAGGAGGGGTGGGACGGCATCACGAGGACGGGCGCAGTGTGCCGCGTTTCGATCACGGACAGCGCGACCGTCCTGTCACGGACCTGCCACGGTCCGTGCCGGCGGCGTGATAGGTTCCGTGCTCGACTCCGTGCGACCCGAATCGGGGCCTCCCCGCGTGCACGCTGCAGGTGTCCCGGCCGTCCCCTCCAGCCCCTCCGACCATGCGTCCCATCGTTCGCCGACTCGCGATCGCCCTGCCACTGCTGCTGGTCGCGGCGCCGCTGCTCGCGCACGACATGTTCCTGCGCCTCGAGCAATTCTTCGTCGCGCCGGAGACCACGGTCACGGTGCGACTGTTCAACGGCACCTTCATTCTCTCCGAGAATTCGATCACGCCGGACCGCCTCGCCGACGTGGCGGTGGTGTCACCGGCGGGCCGCGCCAAGGTGGATGTGGCGCAGTGGAGCGCGCGTGGTGACACCAGCGCCTTCCCGATGCGCACCGGCGCCGCCGGCACCTACGTGGTGGGCGTCTCGACCAAGCCACGGGTGCTGGAAATGAGCGGTCAGGAGTTCAACGCCTACCTCCGCTCGGACGGGATTCCCGACGAACTGGCCGCGCGTCGCGCTCAGCGTCGCCTCGCTGACCGCGCGAAGGAGCGTTACCAGAAGCACGTCAAGGCACTGGTGCAGGTCGGCAGCACCCCCAGCAACGCCTTCGGCACGGTGCTCGGGTATCCGGCGGAGCTGGTGCCGATCCAGAATCCGTATGCGCTGAAGGTCGGTGCGACGCTCGACCTCCGTGTGCTGGTGGATGGCAAGCCGGTGGCGAACCAGTTCGTCCAGTATGGTGGCCTGTCGTCATCGAGCGGTCGCGTGGCGCAGCGCAACCTGCGGTCGGATGCGTCGGGCGTGGTGCACATCCCGCTCGACCGCACGGGTACTTACTACGTGAAGTTCATCTCGATGACTCGCCTCAACAACGACCCGGAAGCGAACCACTCGTCGAAGTGGGGATCGCTCACGTTCGGGGTGAAGTGAGCCCGCCGGTGCTGATTCGGCGGCTGATGGTGGTGGCGCTGCTGCTCGGCGGTGTGGCCAGCGAACTGCTGGCGCATGGTGTGGCGGCAGGTGACAAGGGCTTCATCCAGCAGAGCAGCGGCGTGCTGCTGGTGCCCTTCGCGTACCTCGGGGCCAAGCACATGGTGACCGGCTACGATCACCTGCTGTTCCTGTTCGGCGTCATCTTCTTCCTCTACCGGCTGAAGGACGTCGCGCTCTACGTGACGCTGTTCGCGATCGGACATTCCACCACGCTGCTACTCGGCGTGTTGTTCCAGACCAGCGCCAATGCTTACCTGATCGACGCCATCATCGGACTGTCGGTGGTCTACAAGGCGCTCGACAACCTCGGCGCCTTCCGCACCTGGTTCGGCGTGACCCCCGATGCGCGCGCGGCGACGCTGTTCTTCGGGTTCTGCCATGGCTTCGGCCTGGCCACCAAGATCCTCGATTTCGACCTGGCCGCCGACGGGCTGGTGCCGAACCTGCTGGCGTTCAACGTCGGCGTCGAGATCGGGCAGGTGCTGGCGCTTAGCGCGATCCTGGTGGCCATGCATCACTGGCGCCGTACGCGCAGCTTCCCACGTCTCGCCTATCGCGCGAACGTGGCGATCATGACCGCCGGATTCGTCCTCGTCGGCTACCAGATGGCGGGCTACTTCATCCTCACACCTCGCACATGACGACCACCCCGCCCGACCCGACGCCGGCGCCGACGTCGGCCTCGCTCCTGCGATCGACCGTGATCGCCGCGGCGGTGGCGGGTGTGCTGCTGGTCACCTGCGTGCTGCCGGCGGAATACGGCAAGGATCCCACCGGGGTGGGTCGGGTGCTCGGCCTGACGCAGATGGGGGAGGTCAAGCTGGCGCTGGCCGAGGAGGCGGCGAGCAACGCGGCGGCGGAAGCGGCGGCCGATTCGGTGATCGCAGCGGCCGAGTCCGGGTCCCCGGCCGGCGAGGTTCGCCCGGCGGCCGCTGACGCGGCGGCGCCTGAGGCAGCGCTCGCGCGGGTGGACACGACGCTGGTCACGCTGGCGCCGGGGAAAGGAGGTGAGGTGAAGCTAATCATGCCTGATGGCACGCGCGCTGCGTATCACTGGGCCGTGACTGGTGGCGTGGTCAATTACGACATGCACGGCGATTCCACTAATGCGCCGAAGGACTGGTTTGTCAGCTACCGGAAGGGGCAGCGCACTGCTGCCGATTCCGGTGACCTGGTGGCTGAGTTCAACGGCAACCATGGCTGGTTCTGGCGGAATCGCGGCACTCGTGCCGTGCTGGTGACGCTGATCACTGCGGGCAGCTACCGCCGGATCGAGACACATCCGTAAGGGATGGCCGGCTCGACCCAACGTTTGTTGAGCATGACGCGTCCACCATATTCACCCCGCGCTGAAGGCGACCTCGACGGCGAGGCTGTGCCCCCCACCTCAATCGAATTGAGGGACGACGTGTCGCAGCAGTTGGAGCAGGTGATGGACCGTCTGGATCTCCACGCCCTGTTTGCCGGGCCAGGCGAGATCCGTGCGGCCTGCCGCGCGATCGACTGGGCGGCGACGCCGCTCGGCCCCACGACGGGATGGTCGCGCTCGCTGCGGCAGGTGGTGCGGATGATGCTCAGCACCGGCAACCCGATGCTCGTGTTCTGGGGTCCGGAACTGGTGCAATTCATGAACGATGCCTTTCTGCCCAGCTTGGGCGCGAACGTGTCGCCGAAGGATGCGCTTGGCGTACCAGCCGCGAAGTTCTGGGCTGAGGTCTGGGCGCATCGCGGTCCGCAGATCCAGCACGTGCTGAACGGCGGCGAACCGGAGCGGCATGACGACACGCTAATTCCGATCACGCGCAACGGACGGCAGGAGGAAGTGTGGTGGAGCTACAGCGACAGCCCGCTCCACGACGACGATGGTCAAATCGTCGGCGTGCTGGTGGTGAGCCAGGAGACGACCGCACGTGTGCAGGTGGAGCGCAGCCAGGCCGCGGCATTGGAGACGATCAGCGCCGAGCGTCGGCGACTGTATGAGGTGTTCCGGCAGGCGCCGGCGTTTCTCGCGCTGATCGAGGGGAAGGAGCACGTCTTCCGTTTCGCCAACGACGCCTATTACGATCTGGTCGGCGAGCGGGAACTGATCGACAAGCCGGTGTTCGAGGCACTCCCCGACGCGAGGGATCAAGGCTTCGAAGCCGTGCTCGATCACGTGCTGGCTACCGGCGAGACCTTCGAAGGCAAGGGTGTGCCGGTGCGCCTGGCGCGCCGGCCCGGGCAGCCGATCGAGGAGCGGTTCATCGACATCAGCTACACCGCGATGACCGATGCCGACGGCACGCCATCCGGCATCATCGCGCACGGTGTGGACGTCACCGAGCAGGTGCTGGCACGCGACAAGCTTGCGGCGGGGGAGAGGCAACTGCGCACCTTGGCCGATGCCATACCCACCTTGGCGTGGACGGCCCGCGCCGACGGCTACATCGAGTGGTACAATGCGCAGTGGTACCAGTACACCGGCACCACGCCCGAGCAGATGGAGGGGTGGGGCTGGCAGTCGGTGCACGACCCGGCAGTGCTGCCGGCCGTGAGAGAGCGCTGGCAGGCGTCGCTCGACACCGGCGAGGCGTTCGAGATGACATTCCCGCTGCGCGGTGCCGACGGCACCTTCCAGTCGTTCCTGACGCGCGTGGTCCCGTCTCGCGACGCTGACGGCACGGTGGTGCAGTGGTTCGGCACCAACACCAACATCGACGCCGAGCAGCGGCTGCGGCGCTCGGCTGAGCAGGCGAACGTGGCGAAGAGCGAGTTCCTGGCGGTGATGAGCCACGAGCTGCGAACGCCCCTGGCGGCCATCGACGGCTACACGCGACTGATGGAGATGGGGGTGCGCGGCCCGCTCACCGACGAACAGCGCCACGACCTGGTGCGCATCCGCAACTGCAGCACGCACCTGCTCGGCCTGATCAACGGCGTGCTCAACTTCGCGCAGTTGGAGGCCGGAGCGCTGCAGTACGACGTGGAGCCGGTGGCGATCGAGGAGGTGCTGCAGCGGTGCGACGCGCTCACCGAGCCGCAGGTCGCGGCGAAAGGGCTGGAGCTTCGTCGCATGCCCTGCGATCCCGCGGTGGCAGTGCTGGCCGACCGCGAGAAGCTCACGCAGACGCTGCTCAACCTGCTCTCCAACGCGGTCAAGTTCACCGAGCCGGGCGGCGTGATCGATGTCCGCTGCGCGCTGGCCTCGGACGACGCGGGCCAGACACTGCAGGTGATCGTGGCCGACACCGGCATCGGCATCGATGCGTCGGAGTTCGAGCGGATCTTCGAGCCGTTCGTGCAGGTGAACGCCAAGCTCACGCGTGCGCAGGAAGGCACGGGGCTGGGCCTAGCCATCAGTCGCGAACTGGCGCGCGGGATGGGCGGCGAGTTGCACGTGGTGAGCGTGCCTGGTGAGGGCAGCACGTTCACGCTGACGCTCAGGATGGCGTAGCTCGGCGCCATGGTCGGCGACGGGGCAGATGCGAGAGGGATGTGCCCGGAGACCGGGCACATCCCTCTCGTTTCTTCCGCTGCGTCGCGCTTCAGCGCAGCATCGACTCGGGCTCGCGCTGGAAATGCCGGTGTGCCGCCAGGGCAGTCACGAAACTCCGCAGCGCGCTGCCGTTGGCGTCCGCTGTCCCCTGCACGATACCGGGATCGGCGTCGCCCGAGGGAAGTGTGACCGCGATTCCACAGGACCGCAGGATCGCGTCGGACGCACGGCCCACCAGCAGCGTCTTGCAATGCCGATGTTGGTCGCGCACGTAGTCGCCGGTGTGCGGGTCGCGGAGGAGTGCCGTGACTGCCGCTTCCGCGTCGGGCAGGATGATGCCGTCGAACGCCGCTGATGGCGTGTTCTCCATCGTGGCATCGACATCGAGCAGCTGACCATCGGCAGTACGCACGCGGCCCAGTCGACTGGACACGAGTCGCGACACGGCGCCATGCGCCGCCAGCAGTTCCTGCGCCTCTCGCACATGACTGGCATCGATGCCGTCGGCCACCAGCAGCGCCACCTTGCGGCTGACGATCGTGCCATCGCCGGGGCGCGCCGTGAGCGAGAGTGCTGGTGACATCAGGACTTCCGGCGTCCCTGGATCGTCGGTGGCGAGTGGGAGTGGTGCCGGGACCTCCATGCCAAGACCGTCCGCGATCGTCGCCGCGAGCGCCGGTGACACGTTCACCAGGCCTGCCAGCATGCGCGTCCGGATGGCCGGCACGGTGACCTTCGACAGTTCGAAGCGGAACGCAGCCGCGATGTGCCGCTGCTCCGCCGGGGTCTGACTGTCGAAGAACAGACGCGCCTGCGCATAGTGCTCGGCGAACTTCACCGGTGAGCCCCGCAGCTTGCTGGCCTCGATCGGTTCGGGGAAGGAGGTGAATCCCGCGCGTCCCGCCTGGAATGGGCAGCCGCCCCCGAGCGAGTTCGGTTCGTACGAGACGCGCCCGTGATGCACGGCCTGGCGATGCATGCCGTCGCGCTGGTTGTTGTGCACCGGCGCCAGCGACGCATTGATCGGCAGCTCATGGAAGTTCGGGCCGCCGAGCCGCGAGATCTGCGTGTCCACGTACGAGTGAATACGGCCGGCGAGCAGCGGATCGTTACTGAAGTCGATTCCCGGCACCACGTGCGCCGTGCAGAAGGCGACCTGCTCGGTTTCGGCGAAGAAGTTGTCCGGGTTGCGGTGCAGCGTCATGCGGCCGACGGGCAGCACCGGGACCAGTTCCTCCGGGATCAGCTTGGTCGCGTCGAGGACGTCGAAGGAGAAGGTTTCCGCCTCCTCCTCGGTGCAGCACTGCAGGCCCAGCTCCCATACGGGATAGGCACCGGCTTCGATGGCGTCCCACAAGTCACGCCGATGAAAGTCGGAGTCGGCGCCGCTCAGCTTCACCGCTTCGTCCCACACCAGCGAATGTGTGCCGAGCAGCGGTGTCCAGTGGAACTTCACGAAGCGCCCGGTCCCGTCGGCGCTGATCAGCCGGTAGGTGTTGACGCCGAAGCCTTGCATCATCCGATAGCTGCGCGGGATGGCCCGGTCGGACATCGCCCAGAGCAGCATGTGCGTCGACTCGGGCATCAGCGAGACGAAGTCCCAGAAGGTGTCGTGCGCGGCCGCTGCCTGCGGCATGCCATTGTGCGGCTCCGGCTTCACCGCGTGCACCAGATCGGGAAACTTCATCGCATCCTGGATGAAGAAGACGGGAATGTTGTTCCCGACCAGGTCCCAGATGCCTTCGTCCGTGTAGAACTTGACGGCGAAGCCACGCGCATCGCGCGCGGTGTCGGTGGACCCGCGTTCGCCGGCGACGGTGGAGAAGCGCGTGAACACCGGCGTCACCTTGCCGGCGGCCGCGAAGGGTACCGCCTTGGTGAGGTGCGAGAAATCGCCGTAACTCTCGAAGATGCCATGCGCTCCCGAGCCGCGCGCGTGCACGACACGCTCAGGAATGCGCTCGTGGTCGAAGTGGGTCAGCTTCTCGCGAAGGATGAAGTCCTCGAGCAACGTCGGGCCGCGCAGGCCGGCCTTCAGCGAATGCTGGTTGTCGGCGATCCTGACCCCCTGATTGGTGGTCAGGGCGCGACCCGTCGCGTCCACGCGCTTCGCGCCCAATGCGCCGCGCACGGACTCCCCGAGCGAGGGCGCGGCGCCGGTCTTGTCGGAGACGTTGGTCTCCGAGGCGGTGCTCGCCGCCAGTTCAGGGGTCGGTTCCGGCAGTGTGCTGCCGCGATGCGGATCGCGCGCGCCGTCCTCGCCGTACTCGCGCGGTTTGTCCGCGTTCACCGGCATCTGCGAGGCATACGCTTCAGTGGCAGCCGCGATGGCGGACTTCGATTCGTCGGAGGCGTGTGGGTACACGTCCGGATGAGCAGCGGGTGCCGCGTGTGCCGGCGGCTCGGCCGGCGGTACACCGCCGGTGTTCAGGTCACGGTCAGAAGACACGAGAGAGACTCGCAGCGCTGCAAGATGACTGGCGGCGAACGAAAAAATGGGCGTGTGCTTCCACGCGTTCAGGAAGCACACGCCCACACTGACGAGCCATCTTCGCTCGACCGGCCGGGTTTTCCACGCGACGCTCGGCCGCGTGGATATGAATGTCGAGTGGCAGGGTAGCCCGTCGCCGAGAGCGACGCAACCCCGATCGAACTCAGCGCGGCGCGCCGCGACGAAACAGGTTCACGACGGCCAGCAGCACCACCGCGCCGACGAATGAGACGAGCAGACCAGCCATGCTGAAGTTGGCCTGGTTGATCGTGCCGACACCGACCATCGGCGAGATCACCCAACCGGCGATCATGGCGCCGAGGATGCCGACGATGACGTTGAGGATGATGCCCTGCTGCCCGTTGGTGCGCATCATGATGCTGGCAAGCCAACCAAGCACGCCGCCCACGATGAGCCAGATGATGAGATTCATGATCCGTATTTCCGAATTGTGATGGAGATCGTCGTAGCCTGAATGGCAGGCACGCGCGCCACTGTGAGATGGCGTCGCCGTCGGTGTCTTCGGTGACACGCCGCAAGCCCACTGCTGCTGTGCCCGACCGTTTCCCGTCGTCGTACAGGGAGCCATCGCACGTTCGGTGCCAACTCAGCCGTCGCGCGTGATGCTCGGTGCCGTGGGCAGGATCCGGGCGCTGGGTGGCCGACCGGGGAAGCGAACGGGACAGTCAACTTCTGGTGTGGCCGGTCCGACACTCCGCCACAGGCGCATCGGTCGCGCCACCCTCGTCACGTCGCCTCGCGTCCGGATCTGGAGACCTCGCACGGATGGACTGCTCGATCCTGATCGTCGACGACGATCCGCTGGCGATCGCCGTGCTGGCGCGCATCCTCGACGGCTTCGGTCGCCTGCGCTTCGCCACCAACGGCGCCGATGCGCTGCGCCTGGCGCGGGTCGAGGTGCCGACGCTGGTGCTGCTGGACGTCGAGATGCCGGAGATGAGCGGGCTGGATGTGTGCGCGGCGATGAAGGCCGACCCGGTGCTGCACGAGGTGCCGGTGATGTTCATCACCAGTCACGACGACACCGCCCGCGAAGTCGCCGGCCTGACGGCCGGCGCGGTGGATTTCATCAGCAAGCCGCCCACGCCGGTGCTGGTGCAGGCGCGTGTGCGAACCCAGCTCCGCCTGCAGCAGATGGCCTCCGCCCTGCGCGAGGCGGCCATGATCGACGGCCTGACGCAGGTGGCCAACCGTCGCCGCTTCGACGAGACGTTGCCACGCGAGTGGTTGCGATCGTTGCGCGGCCGCACGCCGCTGGCCGTGCTGATGATCGACGTGGATCACTTCAAGGCCTACAACGACTGTTACGGCCATCCGGCCGGCGATCGCGCGCTGCAGGCCGTGGCGCGGACGCTGCGCGAGGTGGTGCGCCGTCCGGCCGACCTGCTGGCGCGCTACGGCGGCGAGGAGTTCGTGCTGCTGGCGCCGGAGCAGGACATCACCGGCGCGACGGGTTTCGCGGCACGCCTGCTGGACGCGGTGCAGCAGCTGGCGTACCCGCACGCAGCGTCGCCAGTGGCACCACATCTCACGATCTCGATCGGCATCTCGGTCCACGACGCCCATTGCGGCGGCCTCGATCACAGCACCGTCACGGACCTGACGGCGGCGATCGGGCAGGCAGGTCGCGACGCCGGTGAGCTGGTGCTGGCGGCCGATCGTGCGCTCTACGCCGCGAAGCAGGCAGGGCGCCGCCGCGCCGCGTTCCTGGCGATGGAGCGGGCGGGTGATCCGACGGCCGCAGTGACGGTGCGCGTGGCCGGCGAGACCGGTCCAACGTCAGCCGACGCCCTCGCGGCAGCACATGCCTGAGCGGCGGTGGCCTGTTTCGCCGCGCCAGATAGCACTGACTTTTCTCGCCGTGGGCCTGGGGCTGGCCGCAATCGGCGCCCGCTTTCAGGACGCGCGGAACCTGTCGCTCGTGCGTCAGCGCTTCGTGGCGCAGACGCAGCGGCTGACCGATCAACTGGTGGCGCGCTTCACGCTATACGAGTACGGTCTGCGTGGTGCCCGCGGCGTGATCATGGCTGCGGAGCAGGCACGGGACGGTCGCGGCATCTTCCGGCGCTACATCGAGTCGCGTGACATGGGGCGCGAATTCCCCGGTGCGCGCGCCTTCGGGTTCGTCCGGCGCGTGCCGGCGGCGGAAATGCCGCGCTTCACGGCGCAGGTGCGCGCGGGTGGCGCCCCTGCGTTTCAGCCGTACCAGCTGATCCCGCGCGACGGGGAGTGGGCCGTCCTCGAGTTCATCGAGCCGTTGGAGCGCAACCAGCGCGCTCTGGGCCTGGACATCCTCTCGGAATCGCGCCGCCGCCTGGCAGCCGACGCAGCGATCACCCGCGGCGCCGCCACGATCACCGCCCCGATCACGCTGGTGCAGTTGTCAGGAATGGCGGGCCACTCGTTCGTGATCATGCTGCCGGTGTATCGGTCGGGATTTCAGGTGCGAACGCCAGAGGAGCGACGCGCGGCAACCTACGGCTGGACGTTGGTGGCCCTCGAGTTCGACGACGTGCTGAAAGTGGTCGACGCCCGGCAGGACCTGTTCACCATCTCGATCGCGGACGTGGCGCCATCGGGACGGATGGAGCGGTTCCATGACTCGCGTGACGCGCGCCCGTCGGACCTGAGCCGGATGGTGGCGTGGCAGCGCAGAGCCATGTTCGGACGCGAGTGGATGTTCGAGTTCCATCCAAAGCCCGCTTTCGTGCTGGAGCAGCGGCTACTGCCGCCGCTGACGGTCTTCGTGACCGGTGCCCTGGCCTCCATGCTTTCGGCGGCGCTGCTGTACCTCTACCTGATCGACCAATATCGCAAGCAGGTCACGCGCGACGCCAAGGCACGCTACGCCACCATCGTCACGCATTCCAGTGACGCGATCATCGGTGAATCGCTGGACGGGTACGTCACGTCATGGAATCCAGCCGCGGAGCGGATCTTCGGATACGCCGCCGTCGAGGTGATCGGGCGGAAGGTGGAAGATTTCCTCGTCCCACCCGCGCGACGCAACGAGGACCAGGCGATCCTCGAAAGCATCCGGCGCGGCGAGAATGTGCCGTCGTTCGAGACAGTCCGTCGCCGCAAGGATGGCGTCGACTTGCACGTGTCGGTCGCCGCGGCCAAGCTCACCGGCGCCGACGGGCGTGTGCTCGAGATCGCGAAAACGGTGCGTGACATCAGCCGCCTCAAGGGCGCGGAGCAGGACCTGCGGCTGCTCAACACCACCCTCGAGCACCAGGTGGTGGAACGAACGACCGCGCTCGAAATGGCGCGTCGCGACCTCACCAACGTGCTCGATGCGCTGCCGTCGATGATCGGGTACTGGGATGACGGCATGGTGAACCGCTTCGCCAACCAGGCATACCAGCGTTGGTACGACATGGAGAACACCGGCCTGGCCGGCCGCCACATGCCGGAGCTGCTTGGGCCGGCGCTGTTCGGCGAGCTGCGCGAGCGCATCGAGGGGGCGCTGCGAGGGGAGCCGCAGACCTTCGAGCGGCGGGTCGCGAACGCGCGGATGGGCGGGTTCCGCCACTGGCTCACGCACTACCTGCCTGATCTGGTGGAAGGAGAAGTGCGCGGCTTCTACGTGTTGTCGCACGACATCACGGCACTCAACGAAAGCCAACAGCACCTGGCGATGAGCGAGGCGCTGCTGGAGCGCACCGGACGGATGGCCGGCGTGGGCGGCTGGCGACTGGACGTGCGCAGCGGCGTCGTGGAGTGGACCGCCGAGACGCGTCGCATTCTGGAAGTCACGCCGGACTATCAGCCGACGCTGGGCGAGGCGCTCGACCTGTATGCGCCGTCGTCGCGCGCCGTGATCGAGCAGGCGGTGCAGGTGTGCATGGACACGGGCCTGGGTTGGGATCTGGAGCTGGAAGTGATCACCGCCACCGGCCGCGCGAAGTGGGTGCGTGCCCAAGGCGAGGCGGAGTTCGAGGATGGCACGGTGGTGCGCATGCTGGGCGCATTCGCCGACATCACCGCCCGACGCGCGGTGAGCCTCGCACTGGAGCATGCGGTGCGCGCGGCGGAAGCGGCCAGCGCCGCCAAGAGTGCCTTCGTGGCCAACACCAGCCACGAGATCCGCACGCCCCTGAATGCCGTGATGGGATTGGTTTACCTGCTCGAGCGCACCAGGTTGGATGCGGACCAGCAGGCGTTGCTGCGCAAGATCGACGTCGCCGGCCAGACGTTGCTGACCGTCATCAATGACGTGCTCGACCTATCCAAGATCGAGGCCGGAGAGATGCAGCTGGACCGCACCACATTCGATGTCGTCCACGTGCTGCAGGAATTGCACGACCTGATGGCGCCGGTTGCTGAGGCGTCGGGCCTGGTGTTCGCCCTCGAACTGGATGCCGCCATTCCGGCGCTGGTCGTTGGCGACGTGACGCGCGTGCGACAGGTGCTCACCAACCTGGTCGGCAACGCACTCAAGTTCACCGAGCGGGGACGAGTGGATCTGTCCGCCGAGGTGATCGCGCGCGGTGCTGCGGACATGCTGCGGTTCACGGTGCGCGACACCGGCATCGGCATCGCGCAGGAAGTGCTTCCGCAGCTGTTCACGCCATTCACGCAGGCCGATGTGTCCACCACCCGGCGCTTCGGCGGCACCGGCCTCGGTCTCTCCATAGTGCGGCACCTGACCACTCTCATGCAGGGCTCGTGCGGCGTGGTCAGCACGCCGGGCGAGGGCAGTGAGTTCTGGGCCGAGATCCCGCTGATCACGGGCGAGGCGCCAGCCGAGAACGAGCCTGTTTCGCCCGCGCCGTCGGCCGCCGCGGTGCCGGAAGGCACGACCTCGGCCACGCGGATGTCGGTAGTGGCCGCGTTCACGCCAACGGCGCCATCGCGTGACCTGGCCGACCTGCGCGTGCTGGTCGTGGACGACAGCGACATCAATCTCGAAGTGGCACGGCGCATTCTGGAGCGCGAAGGCGCGAACGTGGTGACCGTCACCAGCGGTCGTGATGCGCTGGCGCTGCTGCGGCGTGCCACCGCACCCTTCGACGTGATCCTGATGGACGTCCAGATGCCGGAGATGGATGGCAACGAAGTGGCACGGCGGATTCGTGGTCAGCCCGGCCTGCAGTGCGTGCCGATCATCGCGCTCAGCGCCGGCACGCAGGTGGAGGAGCGGCAGCGCACGCGCGATGCGGGCATGAATGATTTCCTGGCCAAGCCGATCGAGCCGCGGTTGCTGCTGACCACGATTCGGCTGTGCGTGGGTGAGCGTCAGCCGACGTTTCCGGCTCCTCCGCCGGCGCACACCACCGTCGATCTCTCGGCCTGGCCTCGCATCGACGGCATCGAGCATGCGGCCACCGCCGACCGCTTCGCGCACGACACGTCGCATTTTCTGTCGATGCTGGAGCGATTGCTCGCGGAGTGCACGGCATCTGTCTTCGACAGCACGTGCATCGTTGACGGTGCGTACGATCGGGCCCTCCTCCGCGCACGCTTTCACCGGCTGCGCGGAGGTGCGGGCATTGTCGGTGCCACCGCGCTGCAACGCCTGACGGCAGCAGCCGAGCTGCGGTGCGCGCAACCGGTCGCCGCCGAGACATTGCTCGAGCTGGTCGACGGCGTGATCGGCGCAGCGCACGCAGTGGCCGATGCCGCGCAGGGCGCCCTCGCTGCCGGGCGAGCCGGTCGCGATCCGGAGACCGACGCGCTGCCACTGACAAACGATGAGGTGCAGCGGCTGCAACGAGCACTCGCGCAACAGGATCTCGCGGCGATCAGCGACATGGAGCGTATGGCCGCCGGACTGCGCGAGAGACTCGGCGTCACCGAGTTCGAGACGCTGCAACGATATGTGCATTCCTTCGAGTTCAGCCAGGCAGCGGCGTTGTTGACTGATGCAGCGCAGGTCTGGCACGAGTTTGCCGTCGCGAGAGGAGTTACCGACAGCGGCTGAGTGCGGCGCATGGCGCACCTGCACACTCATCTGCAGTATCGTGCGACGACAACGGCTGCGATTGCTTGCCTGTTGCAGTGTCACGCCCTACCGTGGCGCTTCCATACGTGCGTCAGTCGCGGGACTCATACGGCGACTCGGGCATTCCCGTCGCACGCGTGGCGAATCGACCCCCTCCCCCGGAGAGACGCCACATGTACACCACACCGCATTGCCGCGCATCGCGCGTGCTGGTCGCAGCCACCGCACTGGTGGTCGCCGCCTGCTCGCCTGATGCCGGACCGCTCTCACCTGCACACGATGCCGTCGCGCTGAAGGGCGGCGTGTCGGCCACCATCGGTCGCGCCAGCCCCGCCTGGCAGGCGCTCGCCGTGACGATGGTCTCGCAAGCAAGCTACAGCCCACTGCAGGCGGCGCGTGCGTATCCGCTCGTCGGCGTGGCGCAGTATCGCGCCGTGCAGCGCGCCGAGGCCTCGCTGGGCGTGACGAACACCGACCAGCAGCCGGCATCCGCCAACGGAGTCGGTGCCGGCGGTCGCACCCGTCTCGAAGCCGATCGCGGTGCCGTGGCGGGTGCGTCGGCAGCGGTGCTCGCGTACCTGTTCCCGTCGCGGCTGGCCGAGATCGCGGCGTTGGTCAGTGCGCAGGCGAACACCGGGCCTGGCGGCGTGCATCCCGCGTTCGTCGCCGGTGAGGCGATCGGACGCGCGGTCGGCGCCGAGATGGTGGCGCGTGCCGCTGCCGACAACTTCAGCGCCGTGGTGCCGCTCGGGCCACCGGCTGGACCGGGTTACTGGATCAGCAACACCGCGCCGGCCACCACCGCCGGCTCACAGCTTCCCGGTGTGACGCCGTGGTTCCTCACGTCAGCGAGCCAGTTCCGCGCGGCGCCGCCACCGCCGTTCGGTTCGGCGGCCTTCCTCGCGGCGCGCAACGAGATCCGGCAGATCGCCGACACACGCACCGCCCAGCAATCGCAGATCGCCGGGTTCTGGGCGTTGAACAACGGCACGCCCACCGCCTCGGGCTTCTGGATGCAGCAGGCCTCCGACGCCATCTCGCAGGCTGACCTCACCGAGCGACAGGCCACGCACGTCTACGCGCTCACCAGTGCCGCGATGCTCGATGCGGCGATCGGCTGCTGGGAGTCGAAGATCCTGTACTGGTACATTCGTCCCTACCAGGCCGATCCCGGAATCACGGTGCTCGCGTCGGTTGGCCGCCCCAATCACCCATCCTATCCGTCCGGACACAGCTGCGTTTCGGGTGCCGGTGCCGCGGTGCTGGCGTCGCTCTTTCCCGCCGAGGCGGATCGACTGAACGCGATGGTGGTCGAGGCAGGGCTGTCGCGGATGTACGGCGGTATTCACTACCGCTTCGATTGTGATGCGGGACAGTTGCTCGGCCGGCAGACCGCCGCCTTCGCGATCGCGGCCGATGCATCGGGCCAGTCACCGCTGACGGACCACTGAACGAAGTCGTGCGTCGTCGGTGGCCGGGATGCGTTCGGCCACCGACGGTGTTCGTCAGCGCGCGCCCGACTCGCCAGCGCGCACCACGTCGAGCACGGCGGTCAGCAGCGCATCGGCGGTGAACGGCTTCTGCACGAACGCCTCGAACGCGCGCCCCTCGATCGACGGCGGTGCCTCCGAATAGCCGGAGACGAACACCACCGGCAGCATGGGTGACTCGGCGTGCAGCTGCGCCATCAGCTCCGGTCCGCCCAGTTCCGGCATGCGGACATCGGTGATCACCACGTCGATGTCCTCGCGGTGGGCGCGCCAGAGCCGCAGTGCATCGGCGCCGTGGCGCGCCTCGAGCACCGTGTAGCCATGTCGCTCGAGAATGCGCCGCGTGGTGATGCGTACGCCAGCTTCGTCCTCCACCAGCAACACCCGCGACGGTGCCGGTGGCGCGGGAACGGCGATGACCGGTTCGGCCTGCGTCTCGGCACCAATGATCGCCGGCAACAGCACGGTGAAGGTGGTACCGCGACCGAGCACGCTGTCGACGCGAATCGTGCCACCGGCCTGTCGCACGATGCCGAAGACGGTGGCCAAACCGAGTCCCGTGCCAGCGCCTACCGCCTTGGTGGTGAAGAAGGGCTCGAAGATGTGTGCCTGCGTGTCGGCATCCATGCCATGGCCGGTATCGCGCACCACCAGCCGCACCCAGTTCCCCGTGCGTGACTGGTCCCACGCGAAAGTGCCGCCGACTTCGAGCTGCACCACGTCCACCTTCATCGCCAGCGTGCCGCCACGGCCGTCGTGGCCATGCAGCGGTGTCAGCATGGCGTCGCGCGCGTTGACGGCAAGGTTCATGAACACCTGCTCCAGCTGCCCCGGATCGACACGGGCCAGTGCCAGTTGTGGCGTGAGGTCCACCAGCAGCCGGATCTCCTCGCCGATCACCCGTCGCAGCAGTTTTTCGGCGTGACGCAAGACCGCCGGCACCGACACGTCTTCTGGTCGCACGGGCTGCTGCCGACTGAATGTCAGCAGCTGCCGCACCAGCGCACCGGCACGGTCCACCGCCATGCGCACCTCGTCGAGGTCCGCCGCCGATGGGTGTGCGGGTGTGAGGTCCGCCTGCACGATCTCGAGGTTGCCCTGGATGATGGTGAGCAGGTTGTTGAAGTCGTGCGCGATGCCACCGGCGAGCTGTCCCACCGCTTCCATCTTCTGCGCCTGCCGCAGTTGCGACTCCAGCGCCACCTGCGCCGTGATGTCCTCCATCGCACCGATCAGACGCTCCGGCACACCATCGGCGTCCCGCTGCACGGAGCCACGATCGACGATCGTGGAGTAGGAGCCGTCGTGCCGCTGGAACTGGTACGTTTCGCGCCATTCGTCGGTGCCGTTGCCGTCGATCACCGCGCGCAGGCTGTTCAGCACGCGTGCCGAATCCTCTGGATGCACGTGCGTATCCCACCAGCTGGCATCCGATGGCAGCGGTCCGGGATGTCCGAGCGCGAGGGCCGCACCTTCACCCCACGTGATCTGATCCGTGGCGAGGTCCCACTCCCAGACGGCGTTGCCGGTTGCGCGCACCGCCAATGCATACCGTTCCTCGGACCGACGCAACGCTTCCTCGGCACGGCGCCGCTCCGTGATGTCCTTGGCGAGGACGATGCGGCCGGGGCGTCCGTCGTACAGCGTATCCTGCGCCGTGATCTCGACCTGGAAGATTTCACCCGACTTCGTGCGGTGACGAAAGACCTCGGCGAATGCAGCGCCACGCCGCGACGCCGCGATGCTCGCCATGAGGGCCGGGACATCCTCCGCGGGCCGCAAGTCGGTGACCTTGAGGGCGAGGAATTCCTCGCGCGTGTAACCGTACCGCGCGCAGGCAGCCGCATTCACGTCGCGCACCTGCAACGTCTCGAGATCGAACACCCAGGTCGGGAGTGGGCTTTCGCGAAAGAGCACCCGGGCACGCTCCTCACCTTCGCGCAGCGCCAGCTCCACCTGTGCCCGCTCGGCCTCATGCGCGGCACGTGCACTCACGTCGCGCGTGATGACCGTGAACAGCTCGCCGCCATCGGTGCTGACCTTGGAGATCGACGGCTCGGTCGGGAAGGTGCTCCCGTCGCGGCGTCGCCCCTCGACCGTCCGCCGCGATGCGTCGCGCGGGCTCCGGGTCGTGTCACCCGACACGTCATTTGCGTCGAGTTGGTCCGCCAGCAGCTGGCGGTCGTCCGGGATGAGCAGGTTGAGTGGCTGGCCGATGAGCTCTGCGGACGGGTAGCCGAACAGTTGCTCCGCAGCCGCGTTGGCGAGGGTGATCCGCTGGCCGGCGTCCACCGTGAGGATGGAGTCGGTGGCGGACGCGATGATGCTGGCCAGCCGCGTCTCGCTCGCCCGGTGCGCGGAGAGCGCCACGCGCAGCTCGAGCTCGACCACCACGGCCCGTGCCACGTCCTGCAGCACTTCCACCTCTTCTGCGGTCCACACGCGCGGCTGGTAATCGATCGCGCAGAGCGCGCCGAGTGCCTCACCGGTGTTGAGGATCAGCGGCACGCCGGCGTAGGCCTGCACCTGCAGCTCGGCGACGGCGCGCGAGCCGGCGCTGATCGGATCCTTTCGCGTATCGGCGATCAGCAGCGGTGCTCGGTGCGCCACCAGATAGCTGCAGAACGTGTCCGACAGCGGCACGCTGCGCAGCTCGGGCGCCCAGTCGGGCGGACTGGCGCGACCGGCGAGCCACTGGCGATCGCGGTCCAGCAGTGAGATCAGCGCCACCGGCACCGCCAACGCTCGCGTGAGGATGCGTGTCAGACCATCCAGGAGCGGCGACGCGGGGGCGTCGATGAGGCCTGTCGCGCGCACGGCCAGCAGGCGCGGAGCATCGTCGAGCGGAAGGGACACGGCTGGTTGGCGATGGGAAGACCACGCGCCGTCAGCCGACCCTCGCATGGGTCAGCCGACGCCGGGGTGGCCCGGTACGGACGAATGGAAGCGGGAGGCACGCCAGCGAAGCCGCGGAGTATTGCTGCTTCGTGAATATCACGCGGTCCGCGGCGCTGTCCATCGGGCGGCAGGCGACCCGAACGACCACGACCCCCGCCGCGTTACTCCCGTGCAGCCCGCCGCTCACCCTGAGGTCGCCCCGCCCACGTGGATGCCGTCGTCGAGTTTCTCCTCAAGTACCGATCGGCGGCGTTCGCCAACGGAACGCTCGCCTTCGACCCGGTGCTGCCGGTCTGGGTGGTGCTGCTCGTGGCGTTCGCGGCAGCAGCCGTCGCGCTCTGGACCCTGTCGAGGCTGCCGGGCCGGCTGAGCCGAACCACCCGGCCGGTGCTCGGCGGGTTGCGGCTGATGACGGTGGCCCTGCTGGCGTGGTGCCTGTGCCGGCCGGTGCTGGTGGTGGCCGAGGCGCTGTCGCAGCGGAACGTGGTGGCGGTGCTGCTCGACGACTCGCGCTCGATGCGCATTGCCGACGTGGACGGAAACCCGCGGGCGACAACAATACGCGCACTGGCCGGCGGGCCGGACAGCTCGCTGCTGCGCGCGTTGGCGGCGCGCTACCAGGTTCGCGTCTATCGCACCAGCGCCTCGGGCCGGGCGCCAGCGGTGAGTGCACTGGCCTTCGACGGCAGCCGGACCCGGCTGCTGGGGGCGATCACGCGCGTCGAGGACGAGTTGGTCGGCACGCCGTTGAGCGGCGTGGTGGTGCTGTCCGATGGCGCCGAGAACGGTGGCGTCGGCGAAGGCGCGCCATCGCTCGCCGACCAGCTGGCGACGGTGCGGGCGCGCGGCGTGCCGGTGTACACGGTGGGCATCGGCAGCACGCGGTTCGCCAAGGACATCGAGATCTCGGAGGTCGGCGGGCCACGGCAGGCGCTGCGCAACGCGACGGTGCTGCTCGACGTGGTGATCACGCATCGCGGCTTCGGTGGCGAGTCGCTGCCGGTGGTGGTGGAAGACTCGGGACGGATCGTGGCGTCGGCCACCGTGCGCCTGTCGCGCGACGCCGAGTCGACGCCGGTGCGCCTGCGCGTGCCGACGCCGGACGCGGGCGCACGGCTGCTGGCGGTGCGGGTGCCGGTGCAGCCGGGTGAGCTGGTGCCGGAGAACAACGCCCGACGCGCCCTCCTCACGGTGCGTGACCGACGCGAGAAGGTGCTCTACCTGGAAGGTGAGCCACGCCCGGAACTGAAGTTCGCGCGACGTGCGGTGGACGGTGACCGACAGCTGCAGTTGGTCACGCTGCTGCGCTCGGCCAAGGACAAATACCTGCGACTGGGCGTGGACGACTCGCTGGAACTGGTGAACGGCTTTCCCACCACCCGCGCGCAGCTGTTCGCGTATCGTGCGATCGTGCTGGGGTCGATCGAGGCATCGTTCTTCACCGGCGACCAGCTGCGCATGCTGGCCGACTTCGTCGGAGAGCGGGGCGGTGGATTGCTGCTGCTGGGTGGTCGCGAGTCGTTCGCCGACGGCGGTTACGTGGGCACGGCGCTGTCCGACCTGATGCCGGTGGACATGGAGGTCAGCACCCGCAGCGAGGATGACCGATTGGTGGCGGTGACGGCGGTGCCGACCGCGGCCGGGCTGCGGCATCCTGCATTGCAGGTGGCGGGCAGCGATTCGCTGGTGGCGAACCGTTGGCGCACGCTCCCGCCGCTGACGACCGTGAACCTGCTGGCGCGCGCCAAGCCGGGCGCATCGGTGCTGCTGCAGGGCAGGTCGGGCGAGCGCGGGCTCACGCGGCCGTTGCTGGTGTCACAGCGATATGGGCGTGGCCGGGTGCTGGCGCTGGGCGCGCAGGATGACTGGCTCTGGCAGATGCACGCCGACATCGCGGTGGACGATTCGACCCACGAACGGCTCTGGCGGCAGATGCTACGCTGGCTGGTGAACGATGTGCCCGATCGGGTGGAGGTTGTGACCGATGAGGAGTCCGGATCGGGCGACGCAGTGCCGTTGCGCGCGATCGTGCGCGACAGCGGCTACCTGCGGCGCAACGGCGTGGCCGTGACGGCTCTGGTGGCGGGTCCGGCGGGTGCCTCGCAGGACGTGCCGTTCGAGTGGGCGGTGGATCGCGACGGCGAATACGCGGGCTCGTTCATCCCCGCCGCCGACGGGGTGCAGGAGGTGCGTGTGCGCGCGATCGCCGGTGGTGACACCGTCACGTCCGCGCCCGCATTCGTGCGCGTGGCGGAGCCGGTGGAGGAATATTTCGGTGCCGAGCGTCGCGACGTGTTGCTGGAGCAGCTGGCGCGCGAAACGGGCGGGCGATCGTACACGCCGCAACGCGCCGCCGAGATCGCGCGCGACCTCGCCTACAGCGCGAGCGGCGCGACCGCCGTGCGCCGCCTCGATCTCTGGGACGCGCCGCTGGTGCTGCTGCTGTTGCTGGCGCTGCTGGGTGGTGAATGGGCGTTGCGACGCGCGCGGGGGCTGACGTGATGCGCCTGCGCCGATTGCTGGTCGCGACCTCGATGTTGCTCCCGGTGCCCACCCTCGGTGCGCAGGATGGTGGCAACACGCACCTGGTGGTGATTGCCGGCGTGAGTGGTGAGCCGCGCATCGGCACCGAATGGCACGGCATGGCGATGGCACTCGCCACCGCCGCCACGCAGAAGTTCGGCATTCCGGCGGCGCGGGTGGTGGTGCTGGAGCAGGACTCGACACGCGACGCGCCGCGGGTGCAGGGTCGGTCCAGCAAGGCGACGATCGAGCGGGTGCTGGGCGGCCTGGCGCGTTCACTCACCGCGACCGACCGGCTGGTCGTCATCCTGATGGCACACGGCTCGGCACTGGGCACCGAGACGCGTGTGAACCTGCCCGGTCCGGACATGACACCGTCCGACTTCGTGCGGCTGCTGGCTCCGGCCACGGCACCGACCATCGCGTTCATCCACACCGGCAGCGCGAGCGGCGAATTCGCGACCGAGCTCGCAGGACCGCGACGGATCGTGATCACCGCCACCAAGAGTGCGAAGGAACAGAACGAGACCATCTTCCCGGGTCCGTTCGTGCGCGCGCTGACCACCGACACCGGTGACACCGACAAGGATGGGCGTGTGTCACTGCTCGAGGCGTTCACCTACGCGCAGGCGGAAGTGGAGCAGGTGTTCGCGAAGGGCAGCCTGCTGCCCACCGAACATCCACTGCTCGCGGATGGTGCCGAGGGCGGGCGCGCGCGCACCTTCTACCTCGCGGCAGCGGGTGGCTCGGGTGCACCGCTCTCCGCCGCCGCACAGCAGGCGCGCGCCGAGGTGCAGGCGCGCATCGATGCGCTGCGGGCGCGGCGCAGCACGATGAGCGAAGATGTGTATCTCTCCGCGCTCGAACCGCTGATCGTGGAGCTGGCCGAACGGACGCGCGCGCTCCGCAGCACGCCACCGGCGGCGAAACCATGACCCCGCGCATTCCGGTGACAGTGCACGGAATTCCTGCCGCGCTCGCCATCGCGATTACGGTGACAGTGCACGTGTTTCCGGCGGTCGCCCTGGCACAAGGCGCGCGTCCAGTCGCCGCCAGCACTCCGGCGGCGCTCTACCAGCGCGGCTTGCACGACCAGGCCATCGCTGCCGCCGGCGCCGCGCCTGGAGGCGAGGCCAACAGCGCCAGCGATGCGATCGTACTGGTGCGTGCATTGACAGATGTGGGCCGCGCTGGTGATGCGGTGGCGCGCGGCGCGCGCTGGCGCACCAATCCGCTGGTGGCGCCGGCGCTCGCCGGTGCACACGAAGCGCTGGGGCAGCGCAGCGTGGCCGACGAGATGTGGCAGGTGGCGGCGCGCGGCCCGGACTCGCTGCGTGCACAGGTGGAGCGCCTCCGCCTGCAGCGCGATGGTGGTGAACAGGGTGCGGCGATGACACGACTCGCCACCTGGTTCACCACCGTCACCACGCGCAACGCGGCCCGTTCGGCGAGCGACTTCCACGCCGTGGCCATCGCCGCGCGCCTACTGGGCCGCACCGACCCGCAACGCTTCAAGGACGCGCTGCAGCTGTACGATCGCGCACTGGCGCTGGAACCCGCTCGGCACGATGCGCGCACCGAACTGGGCGAGATGTTCCTCGAGAAGTTCAACTTCGCCGACGCCCGCGCCACGCTGGAACAGGTGGTGTCAGCCAACCCACGGCATCCGCGGGCCCTGGCGGCGCTGGTGCGTCTCAACACCTTCGACGCTCGCGCCGGTGCTGCCGATCCGTTGCCGCGGCTGCTGGCCGTGAACCCGTCGAGCGCCGATGGGCATGCCCTCGCGGCGCGTCGCCTCATCGACGCCGAGCAGTATGACGCGGCGGTGACGGAAGCGCGTCGCGGATTGGTGACCGACAGCGGTGCGCCGGCACCATGGGTCGCGATCGCGGCCGCACGCTGGCTGGCGCGTGACTCGTCGGGTCATCGCGCGGCGCTGGAGATGGTGCACCGACGCCTGCCCGCCTCGGCGCTGGCCGAGGTGGAACTGGCGGAGGTGTCGGCGCGCAACCGTCTGTATGCGGATGCGGTGGCATTCGCGCGCCGTGGCGTGGCGCGTGATTCGCTCGACGCGCGTGCACTGGCGCTGCTCGGCATCAACGAGATGCGCATCGGGCATCCCGCGCCGGCGCGCGCGGCGCTCGATCGCGCGTTCGCCCTCGACCCGTACGATGTGTGGGTGAAGAACACGCTCGACCTGCTGGATGCCTACGCCACTGCACGCACCACCAGCACCGCACACTTCGACATCGTGGCCGAGGAGCGCGATGCAGACCTGCTGTCGCTGTACGCGGCGCCGCTGGCGGAGCAGGCGTGGGCGGCGCTCACGTCGCGATATGGCTTCGCGCCGTCGGAGAAGGTGCGCGTGGAGTACTTCCGCAGCCACGCCGACTTCAGCGTGCGCGCGGTCGGCCTGGCGGGACTCGGTGCCCTCGGTGTGGCGTTCGGCAACGTGCTCGCGATCGATGCACCGCCAGCGCGTTCGCGCGGTGAGTTCAACTGGAACACGGTGCTGTGGCACGAGTTCGCCCACACCATCACTCTCGGCATGACCGACAACCGGGTGCCGCGCTGGGTGTCGGAGGGATTGTCGGTGCACGAGGAACGCCGGGCGCGGCCGGAATGGGGTGGCGGTGTGACCCCGATGCTGGTCGCCGCCTACGGCGCGGGTCGCCTGCAGCCCGTGAGTCGGCTCAACGACGGCTTCGTCCATCCGCGCTACGACCAGGAAGTGATCCTGTCGTACGCACTGTCGGCCTACGTGTTCGAGATGCTCGAGGAGCAGAAGGGGATCGCTGGGCTGCGGGCAATGCTGGCGGGGTATCGCGCCGGTGGTCGCACCCCGGACGTGATGCGACAGGTGTACGGCGTGGAGCCGGCGGTGCTCGACTCGACGTTCGATCGCTGGTTCCGCACCCGCTTCGCCCGCGAGTTCGCGTCGGTGCGTGCCGAGACACGCGGCGGGCCCGATGGTGCGTCGCAGGTGGAACTGGCCGGGCCGCTGCGCGATGCGCTGACGGCGGCGGCTGCGGCGGTCGAGCGCAAGCAGTGGCCGCAGGCGGTGCGTGCGGCACAATCGGCGGTGACCCTGTTCCCGGAGCACGCGGAGCGGGGCAGCGGCTATCACTTCCTGGTCGCGGCACACGGCGCGACTGGAGACACCACCGCCTTGATCGCAGCACTGACCGCCATCACGTCGCGCAACGGTGACGCGGTGGACGAGAACCTCGCGCTGGCGCGCCTGCTCGAGGCGCGACGCGACACGGCGGCGGCGATCGCAGTGTTCACGCGGGCGGTGTCGGTGGATCCGTTCGACGCGGCGGTGCAGGCGCACCTCGCGGACCTGGCCTTCGGTGCGCGCGACTGGCCGGCGGCAGTGCGTGCGCGCCGCGCGGTGCTGGCACTGGGTCCGGCCGACCGTGCCAATGCGCTCTATCGTCTGGCACAGGCACTGGCCGCGGCCGGCGATCGCACTGCGGCGCGGCGCGAAGTGCTGCGCGCGCTCGATCTCGCACCCAACTTCGAGGCGGCGCAGGACCTGCTGCTCACCATCCGCTCACCCGGGACCGCACCATGACCTCACGCACCCGCTGGTGGCTGCTGGCCCTGCTGTCGCTGCCGCTGCTGGCCTTGCCGGCGCAGCGCTTCCGTCGCGGCTCGCCGGGCGAGAACCCGAAGCCGAACGTGCGCTACGACGGGCGGTTCACGTTCCTGCGCGTGAAGTTCGAGCCGCTGGGCGGCGGTCGTGACCTGAAGTGGGATCACGACTACCCCACGTCGGAGACGCACTTCATGAAGATCCTCGATGAGGTGTCGACGATGAAGCCGCGCCTCGAGGGCACCAACATCCTGTCGTTCGCCGACAAGGCACTGTTCGAGTATCCGGTGGCGTACGTGTCGGAGCCCGGGTTCTGGACCATGACACCCGAGGAACTGGCGGGCGTGCAGGCGTACGTGCTCAAGGGCGGCTTCCTGATCTTCGACGACTTCGCCGGCCGCCACTGGCTGAACTTCGAGGAGAAGTGGCGCACCGCCTTCCCCACGCTGGTGCCGGTGAAGCTCGACACCTCGCACCCGATCTTCGACTCGTTCTTCCGCATCGAGAAGCTGGAGATGTCGCACCCGAACTTCGGTGTGCAGTCGGAATTCTGGGGCGCGTACGAGGACAACGATCCCACCAAGCGGCTGGTCATGATTGCCAACTTCAACAACGACATCGGCGACTACATGGAGTTCTCCGACCAGGGCCTGCTCCCGATCTCGCTCACCAACGAGGCCTACAAGCTCGCGGTGAATTACGTCGTCTACGCTCTCACGCACTGATCCACACATGTCCTCTGACCGCACCATCACTCCGCCGACGGGCGGGGACGACATCGCGCTCGCCGATCGCCTGCGCGACGGCCGCACCGCCATCATGGCCGAGCTGCGCAAGCTGATCGTGGGCCAGGAGGCGGTGATCGAACAGGCGCTGATCGCCCTGTTCGCCGGTGGCAACTGCCTCATCGTGGGCGTGCCCGGGCTGGCCAAGACGTTGCTGGTGCACACCATGGCCCAGGTGCTGGACCTCAAGTTCGCGCGCGTGCAGTTCACGCCCGACCTGATGCCGAGCGACATCACTGGCACCGACATCATCCAGGAGGACCCGGAGACGGGACGCCGCCGGATGGCCTTCGTGCCTGGCCCGCTGTTCACCAACATCCTCCTCGCCGACGAAGTCAATCGCACGCCACCGAAGACGCAGGCCGCGCTGCTGGAGGCGATGCAGGAGCGACGGGTGACGGTGCAGGGGCGCACCTATCCGCTCGACGCGCCGTTCTTCGTCTTCGCCACCCAGAACCCGATCGAGCTCGAAGGCACCTACCCGCTGCCCGAGGCGCAGCTGGATCGCTTCATGTTCCAGGTGGTGGTGGGGTACCTGACCGAGAACGAGGAGCTGCAGGTGGTGCAGCAGACAACCGCCATGCAGAAGCACGAGTTCACGCGGGTGATGACGGCGGCCGAGATCGTGGCCTATCAGCAATTGGTGCGCCGAGTGCCGGTGGCCGATGCGGTGGCGCGGTACGCCGTACACCTGGTGCGCGCCACACGACCCGACTCGCCGCTGGCCCCGCCGCAGGTGAAGGAGTGGGTGAGCTACGGCGCGTCGGTGCGTGCGGCGCAGTATCTGGTGCTGGGCGGCAAGGCGCGAGCGCTGATGCACGGCCGCTATCACGTCAGCCTCGAGGACATCGCCGCGCTGGCGGCGCCGGTGTTGCGTCATCGCGTGCTGCTCAACTTCCACGCGCAGGCGGAGAAGGTCACCACCGACAAGCTGGTCGAGGTGCTGCTGGCATCGGTGCCACGGCCCACGGCGGGATTGACCTGATGCGGACCGCCCGGTGCCCGGCGTGACCGAACGCCTCTCCATGGACCCCGCCACACTCTCGCGCATCGGCAATCTCGAGCTGGTGGCGCGCTGGGTGGTGGAAGGGTTCATCGCCGGCCTGCACCGGTCGCCTCACCTCGGTGTCTCCACCGACTTCGCCGAGCACCGGCCGTATGCGCCGGGTGACGACATCCGGCACGTGGACTGGCGTGTCTACGCGCGCACCGAGCGCACGTATCTCAAGACGTACGAAGCCGAGACCAACTCGAACTTCACCGTGCTGCTGGACGTGTCGGCGTCGATGGGCTTCGCGCATGGCGGAATCAGCAAGCTGGCCTACGCCAAGCTGCTGGCTGCCACGCTGGCGTGGTTCTCGCGCCGGCAGCGTGATCGCGTGGGCCTGGTGACCTTCGCAGACGACGTGCGTGAGATCGTGCCACCGGCTGCGAAGCACCTCCCGAACATCCTGCACGCACTGGAGCGTGCGACGGCCGGTGGCGGCGGGTCGCTGCGGCTGCCGCTGGCGAAGGTGGCGCAGCTGCAGCCTCGGCGCGGCATCTTCGTGCTGATCTCCGACCTCTACGAGCCGGCGGCCGACGTCTCGCGCGCGCTGGCGCCGCTGACGGGCGCGGGCCACGACGTGATCGTGATCCAGCTGCTGGACGCGGCCGAGCGTTCGTTTCCGTTCGAGGATGCGAGCACCTTCCGTGACCTCGAGAGCGGCGCACGATTGCCGGTGAGTCCGGGCAAGGTGCGCGAGCGATACATCGCCGCGATGGACGCGCACGTGGCGACGATGCGCGCCAGGCTCGGTGGTGCGCGCGTGGACTACACGCTGGTGGACACCTCGCAGCCACTCGATCGCGTGTTGTTCGACTACCTGCTGCGGCGCGAGTTCCTGCGCACCGCCGTCTGATGCCACTGCTCGCGCCACTCTTCCTGCTCGGCCTGGCCGCAATCGCGGTGCCGTTACTGGTGCACCTCGTGCAGCGCGAGAAGCGTGACCCGATCGCCTTTCCGTCGCTGATGTTCCTCGAGCGCACCAAGGCACCGTTCACCGCCCGTCGGCACCTGCGCGATCCGCTGCTGTTCCTGCTCCGTGCGCTGGCCGTGCTGCTGCTGGTGCTGGCATTCGCGCGGCCGGTATTCGGTCGGCGCGCGCAGGCGGGTGGGCTGGATCAGCGACGCCGCGAACTGGTGGTGCTGGTCGATCGCTCGTTCTCGATGCGTATCGGTGATCGCTGGGCACGTGCACGCGCCGTCACTGACAGTGTCATCGCCAGCCTCGCCCCGGGCGATCGATTGACGCTGGTGGCCTTCGATCGCCGTGCGCAGGCGCTCACGCCATCCACCGGCGATGCGGCACAGCTTCGCGCGGCCCTGGCCACGCTGGCCCCCACCGACGAGTCGACCCGTCTCGCCCCTGCGGTGGCGGTCGCGCAGCAGCGGCTCGCCGCCAGCGATGCACCGCGCAAGGTGCTGGTGGTGGTCTCGGATTTTCAGCGCAGTGCATGGGACCTGACCGACGACGCCCGACTGGCACCGGGCACCACCGTGACCCCGATCGACGTCGCCTCGCCGGCACCGCTCGCGGACCGCAGCGTGCGCTCCGTGGACGTGCGCCCGGAGCGTGGCGAGGGTCCGTCGCAGGTGACCGTCACCGCCCGGCTGGCGAACAGCGGTGCCGCGACACGCGGAGTCGTGGTGCGATTGGAGGTGGGTGGGCGGGTGCTCGAGGAGCGCAGCGTGGACCTGCCGCGCGACGGCGGCACGTCGGTGACCTTCGCCGCGGTGCCGATGCCACCGGAACCGGTGGCGGCGCGAGTCGTGCTCGCCGCCGACGCGCTGACGGGTGATGACGCATTCCACTTCCTCCTGCAGCAACCGCCGGAGTTGCGCGTGCTGGTGATCGAGGGACGCGGTGGTCCCTTTCTCTCGCGCGCGCTGGCGATCGGTGATGCGCCGCGCTTCGACGTGGTGGCACGGTCGCCGTCGCGCGCCACGGCCACCGACCTCTCGGGTCGTGCGCTGGTCGTGCTTGCCGACGGCGCCTTTCCAACCACCATCGGTGCCGCACAGTTGGTGCGCTTCGTGGAGCAGGGCGGCGGCTTGATCACGGCGCTGGGGGAACCGTCCACTGCGCGCGGTTGGCCGGCTGCGGCCGATGCGCTGGTTCCCGGCGCGATCCAGGCCGCCACCGATCGCCTCGATTCGCGCGGAGCGGTGCTCGGGGCGCTCGACCAGCGGCACCCGGCGCTGGCGCTGCTGTCTGGCGCGCGCGCCGGTGACCTCACTGCAGCGCGCTTCGATCGGTATCGCGCCATTGATACCACGGCCGGCGTGCTGGCGCGGTTCGATGACGGCGTGCCGGCGTTGACCGAACATGCGGTGGGACGCGGACGCGTGCTGACCTTCGCCTCGTCGCTCGACGGCACGTGGAACGACCTGCCGCGGCAACCGGCCTTCCTGCCGCTGGTGCAGCAACTCGCGCGCTATGCGGCCAGCTGGCGCGACACGCCGCGATCGCTGGAGATCGGCGCCAGTGTGCGTCCCACCGATCTCGCTGGATCCAGTGCCGAGTCCGTGACGCGCTGGAGCGCGACCGCACCCTCAGGCGCACGCAGCAGCGTGGGTGGCGACGATGCGCCGTCGGCGCTGGAACTCACCGAAGCCGGAGTGCATCAGCTGCGGCCGGGGGGATCGCCGGGGGCACGTCCACTGCTGGTGGCGGCCAACATCGCGCCCGCCGAACTCGACTTCGCCTCCTTCGACGTGTTGCGATTGACCACTGCGCTCACCGCCGCACCCGGCGCGCCAGGCACCAATGCAGCCGTTGCCGCCGATGAGACCGCAGCCGATCGTGAGGCACGGCAGTCCGCCTGGTGGTACCTGCTCCTCGCCGCAGTACTGCTCCTCATGGCCGAGAGCATCGTCGCCCGTCGCACCGTCTCCACCGCGCGGGTTCTGGAGTAGGATATGACATCGCCCTGCACGCACGCACACCGGATGGGCTGCCCATGACTGCACCGCGACTGCACGCCGCCACCTCGCTCGCGCCACTGCTGCAGCGCGCACGTCGCCGCTGGCGCATGCGACATCTGGCCGTTGGTGCGGCCATCACCGTCTCGGCGGTGGTGCTGGTGCTGGCGGTGGGCTCGTTCGCACTGGAAGCGGTGCGATTCACGCCCGAGTCGATCACCGCCGCGCGCGTGATCCTGGCGCTCGTCACCGCCGTCGTGGTGGGTCGCTGGATCGCCTGGCCGCTGGCACGCAGGCTGCCGGACGACCGGCTCGCGCTCTATCTCGAAGAGCGCGTGCCGCAGCTCGGCGGCGCAGTGCTGACAGCGGTGACGATGCGACCGCAGGCCGACGCCGGACACTCGGCGATGCTCGAACGCGGTGTGCTCGCCGACGCGACACGACGACTCGGCACCTCGCCGGCCGTACCGTTGCTCGAGCGGCCGACCACCATCCGCGCGCTGTCGGTGGCGGGTGGTGTGATCGCGATCGCAGCGCTCGCCTTCCAGTTCGGCCCGTCGTTCCTGCGCACCGGTGCGCAACGCCTGCTCTCGCCGTGGCAGGATGCGGCGGCATCGCCGGTGTACGCGATCGCGCTCGAGCCGACGTCGATGATTGTGGCGCGCGGCAGCGACGTGCAGCTCTCGGCCACGCTCGCCGGATTCGAGAGCGAAGTGGTGGACCTGATGGTCCGACGCGGTGCCAGCGCCGAGTGGGAACGCATCCCGATGGGCGTCGGTGCGTCGCCGTCGGCGTTCGTGGTGCGCCTGCTGGATGTGGCGGAAGATGCGGAGTACTACGCCGAGGCGGCGGGTGTGCGCTCGCTGTCCGGTCGGCTGACGGTCAAGGACCTGCCGGGCGTGAACCGCATCGGCGTGGAACTGCGATTCCCGTCGTACATGAACCTGCCGGCCGAGATCACCGACGACGGCGGCGACATCGCAGCGCCGGGTGGCGCGACGGCCATCCTGCGCGTGCACGCCACGCGCCCGGTGTCGGGCGGTGTGCTGGTGTTCGACGGTGGCGAGACGGTGGCGCTGACGCGACTCGACGACAGCACGGTGACGGCGCGCATGACGGTGCGGCGCGACGGGTTCTATCGCGTCGAGCTCACCGCCACCGATGGCACGGTGGTGAAGGGCACCGTGGAGTATGCGGTGGATGCGCTGGACGATGCCGCACCGGAGGTGCGCATTCGCCAGCCCGGTCGCGACCTGCGACCCACCAGCGTGGACGAAGTGCTGATCGAAGCCGAGGCCACCGACGATTACGGGGTGGGGCGGCTGGAGTTGGTCTATCGTGTGAATGGTGGCGAGGAGAAGGTGGTCACGTTGTCACAGGGCAGCGGCGCACGGCCGCGTGAAGTGATCGCGGCGCACACGCTGTTCCTGGAGGAGATGTCGCTCACCGCCGGCGACGTGGTGAGCTATTACGCGCGCGCGCTCGACAACGACCAGCGGCCGCGGCCCAAGCCCGGTGCCAGCGACATCCAGTTCCTCACCATCCGCCCGTTCAGTCGCGAGTACCGGCAGAACCAGCAGGGCGGCGGTGGGCAGGGCGGCGGTGAGCAGGAGATGAATCCCGGCTCGCTGGTGCAGCGTCAGCGAGAGATCGTCGCCGGAACGTTCAAGACCGAGCGTGATCGCTCACGCATGGCCGCCGCGACACTCCGCGGCGACATCAGCACGCTGCACCTGGCACAGGGCCGGTTGCGCGAAGAGCTCACGTCGCTGTTGCGTCGCGTGTCACGTCCGGCAGCGCAGGCCGCCGACAGCAGCTTCCGCATCCTCGCCGACGTGCTGCCGAAAGCCGGTGCCGAGATGAAGTCCGCCGAAGAATTGCTGGTGCAGGGCAAGACCAGCGAGGCGCTGGCGCCGGAGCAGCGCGCGCTGCAGTGGCTCGAGAAGGCGGAGGCGGCGTTCCGCGAAGTGCAGGTCAGCATGCAGCAGCAGGGTGGCGGTGGCGGCGGCGGAGGCGGTGGCGCAAACGCATCCGACCTCGCCGACCTGCTGGAGCTGGAGACCGACAAGATGCGGAACCAGTACGACCAGGTGCAGCGCAGTCGTGAGGAGAGCGGCGCGAAGCGCACCGACGAAACCCTGGAGCGTCTGAAGCAGCTCGCGGCACGTCAGCAGCAGGAACTCGCGCGTCAGCGCGCGCAGCAACAGGGCGGCGCCGGCGGTGGCTCGCAGCGCCAGCTGGCCGATGAGACGGAGGCGGCGGCGCGACAGCTGGAGCGGCTCGCGCGCGAACAGCAATCGCCGCAGATGGAAGCCACCGCGCAGGAGATGCGGCGCGCGGCCGACGCGATGCGCAAGTCGGCCGCGTCGGGTGGTGCCGGCGCAGCGCAGGCGGCGTCGGAGCGGCTCGACGCAGCGCGTCGCACGCTGGAGAATGCGCGACAGCAATCCACCAGCGGCGGCATTGCCGACGCATCGTCCCGCGCGCGTGCGTTGGCCGAGGAGCAGCGCGGGGTGCAGCGCGACGTGGGGCAATTGGGTGGCGCCGGCGCCGAACGCGCCGAGCGGCAGCGCCGGCTGGATGAACGCAAGGCGGGGATGGAGGAGCGGGTGAACGCGCTGGCCAGTGACCTCGATCGGCTCGCGCGTGAAAGCCGCGCCACCAATCCGCGCGCCGCGCGCGCCGCGCAAGAGGCGGCAGCCTCGATGCGCGAGTCACGACTCGGCGACAAGATCCGCTTCTCGCGCGACGTGATCCGCAGTGGCCGGTCGAGCGACTATACACGCAGCCTCGAACAGTCGATCCAGCAGGATCTCGACAGCCTCGAACGTCGCGTGGCGGGTGCCGCGGGCGCGGCCGTCGCCGGTCGCGACTCGGCGCAACGCTCGGCGCGCGCGCTGGCGCAGGCGCGTGACCTGGTGCGCGGCCTCACTTCACTCGACGATCGCTTGCAGGAGCGCGGCCAGACGGGTGCGGCGCGCGGCGCGCCATCGGGTGCGGGCGCGGGTCGGCAGCCGGGCCAGCAACAGGGCGCGGGTCGCGGTCAGCCGGCGCAGGGCCAAGGCCAAGCGCAGGGCCAAGGCCAAGCGCAGGGCGAAGGCCAAGGTCAGGGACAAGGACAGGGGCAGGGCCAAGGTCAGGGACAGGGCCAAGGTCAGGGACAAGGACAGGGGCAGGGCCAAGGTCAGGGACAGGGCCAAGGCCAGGGTCAGGGGCGCGGCACCGGGCAGCCTGGCGAAGGCGGCGGCACGGGTGGCACGCGTGAGGGTGGTCGCGATGGCGGTGCGGGGCAGGGTGCGCCCGGTGGTGCGGGCCGCGGCGGCACGTTCACCGTGGAGGAGGCGCGACAGCTGACGGGCGAACTGCGCGCGCGTCGCGAGGCGGCGCAGCAACTGCGCCGCGCCGTGGCGGGCACCGGTGTCGACACGCGTGAGCTGGATCGGGCGATCGCGCGGTTGAATGCGCTCGACGGCGCGGCGGTGCTCGGCGATCCGCAGGCGCTGCAGCAACTGCGCGACGGTGTGGTGGAATCGCTGAAGGCGTTCGAGTTCACGCTGCGCCGGAAGATCGGTGCCAGTGAGACCGGCGGGCCGGTGCTCGGCGGCAGTGAGCGCGTGCCGGCGCAGTATCGTGAGATGGTGAACGAATACTTCAAGTCGCTCGCGCGGAACGCACCGGGTACCATTCGGCGTTGATTGTTACGGACGTGATCGACGGTTCTCTCGCCGTGTAGGACATTGCCGTACATTGGAACGCGACAATCCTCTCTTCGACCGCCTTGCTGCGGTCCTTGAGATAGGTTGCAGCAGCCGCATCTCACGGGGCGGGCCCAATCTGGGCACTCCGATGCGCGCCTGCAGTTCGCCAAAAATCATGACCACCGCCGATAGCCGCCGTATCGCGACCGCACTTGCGCGTCGCACCGGACGCGGGGGTGACGTGCGTCAGGTGGCTGACGCCATCGTCGCGCTGTGGCGCGACATCGAACGGCAGCTGACGCCGATCATCGGGCAGCGTGGTGTCGCCGCGCTGCACGGACGCAGCCTGTTCCTCACCGCGCGGGTGCATCCGTGGCTTGCCGTCGCCCCCGACCGCGTGGCGCTGGCGATGGACCTCGATGCATTGCGCGCCGCCGTGCTGCAACAGGATGCCGCCGCTGCGATGCACGGTTGTGGTGACTTGTTCACCAGCTTCCACGATCTGCTGAGTAGCATGGTCGGCCCGGCCCTCACCGATCGCCTGTTGCGCGACGTGTGGGACCCTCCCACGAGCGGCACTCCCGCGCAGGAACCCAACGGATGACAGCCCCGGTCACGATCCATCGTCTCGCCACCGGCGTTCCCGGGCTCGACACCGTCCTTGGCGGCGGCCTGCCGGAATTCTCGTTCAACCTGATCGCCGGCGCACCGGGCAGCGGCAAGACCACGCTCGCGCACCAGATCATGTTCGCGCTCGCCTCACCGGAACGCCCCGCATTGTATTTCACCGTGCTCGGTGAACCGGCGCTCAAGATGCTGCGCTACCAGCAGCAGTTCACGTTCTTCGACAGCGCTGCGATCACGACGGCGATCCGGTTCATCAACCTCTCCGATGAAGCCGTCGGAGGCGACCTCGATCGCGTGATGGAACGCATCGCCGCCGAAGTGCAGGCCGCAGGGCCTGGACTGGTGTTCGTGGATTCGTTCCGGTCGGTCATCATGGCCAGCGCGTCCGAGGGCACGGCGACCAGCAAGCTGCAGGGATTCGTGCAGCAGCTCGGTGTGCAGATGACCAGCTGGCAGGCCACCACGTTCCTGATCGGTGAGTACTTCACCGAGAAGGACGCGAACCCGGTGTTCACCGTGGCCGACGGCATCTTCTGGTTGCGACAGAGCCTGGAGCGCAACTCGATGGTGCGCAAGCTGGAGCTGATGAAGATGCGCGGGCAGGCCACACTCCCCGGCCTGCACACGTTCCGCATCTCGAATACCGGCATCAGCGTCTTCGCTCCGAGTCCGGCGGCGCCGAACGGCGAGGAACGCGGCCGGGCTCCACGACCGCGGCTGTCGACGGGTGTGCCGGGCCTCGACGACATGCTGGGTGGTGGGTTGCCGGACGGGTATTCATTGCTGGTGGCGGGGCCATCGGGGTCCGGCAAGAGCATCCTCGCAGCGACCTTTCTGGCCGAAGGTGCGCGGCAGGGCGAGCGGGGCGTGATCGCGTCGTTCGAGCAGCATCCGACCCAGATGCGCAATGGGACGCTCGCCAACCTGCTGGACGACGGCAGCGTGCTGCTGGTCGACTCACGGGCACCCGACCTGTCGATCGACGAGATCCTGCTGCTGCTCGTGACCGCGATTCGGCGTGTGCGTGCACGCCGCGTGGTGATCGACTCACTCTCAGGCTTCGAGCTGGGGCTCGCGCCCACGTTCCGCGATGACTTCCGTGAGTCGCTGGCGCGGCTGGTGGCTGCATTGGCGGCCGAAGGTGTGACGGTGCTGATGACGTCCGAACTCGAGGATCGCTACACCGACCTGCGATTCAGCCCGTACGGCACCGCGTTCATGACCGACGCCATCATCGTGCAGCGCTACATCGAGGTGGACAGCCGGCTGCGGCGCGTGCTGGCGGTGGTGAAGGTGCGCGGCAGCGCCCACTCGGACGCGCTGCGCGAGTACGCCATCGACGACGGCGGCATCGTGCTGGGGGCGATGCTGCCGGAACAGGAAGGGTTGCTGGGCGGCCGTCCGACACGGAAGCCGGTCCCGGCGGGGGTGAGTGATGCCTAGTTGCCGCGGATCCCAGGTTGCGCGGTGAGCACCGGCGGGAGGGACCGCAGCGGGGTCGACGCGCGGACGACCCGTGTGCTGGAGTCGCTGCGTGACGTGAACGAGCAGTTGGTGCTGGCGGTGGTCGACGCGCAGCAGCAGCGCGAGGAGGCGCAGGGTGCGTTGCAACGCGCGACGCGGATCGCGGAGCACGACACGCTGACCGGATTGCCGAGCCGCACGCTGCTGCTGGATCGATTCACCCAGGCGGCGGCGCTGGCGCGTCGGCACGGTCGGCGACTGGCGGTGCTGTTCCTGGACCTGAACGAATTCAAGCAGGTGAACGACGAGCTGGGACACACGGTGGGTGATGCCGCGTTGCGGCTCGTCGCCCAGGCACTCTCCGCCTCCGTGCGCACCGCCGATACGGTGAGTCGCCAAGGCGGCGACGAGTTCGTCGTTCTGCTCACCGACCTGCTGTCGGCGGACGATGCCGCCGACATCGCCACCAAGATCTGTCGCACGCTCGCGCTGCCGATGCACATCGGCGACCGCGTGGTCAGCCTGACTGCCAGTTGTGGCATCAGCCTCTTCCCCGACCATTCGCTGGAGGCCGGTGAACTGATCGACCTCGCCGATGCCGCGATGTACGACGCCAAGCGGCGTGGCGATGGCCACGTCGCGTTCCACAGCGACGGCATGACGCCGGTGGGACAGCGCCTGCGCCAGGAATCAGCTCGCGTCCCGAGGCGCGGTGTCGACGATGACGAGCAGCACGCGGCGCTCCGTGAGGCGAATGAGCAGCTGGTGCTGGCCGCCCTCACCGCGCAGGACCTGCAGGCCGATGCCGAGCACGCGCAGCGCCGCCAGACGGAGTTCATGGCGATCCTGGCGCATGAGCTTCGCACGCCGCTGGCGCCGATGCGCAACGTCTCCGCACTGCTGGAGCGCCTGACCGCGGATGACCCGATGTTGCCGAGGTTGCAGGCGATCATCGAGCGGCAGGTGGATCACATGGCTCGCCTGGTGGACGACCTGCTCGACGTGTCGCGGGCCATCACCGGCAAGCTGCGGCTGCGCCTGGAAGTGGTGTCGATGGCTGCGGTGTCGCAGGAGGCCATGCTGGCCGCGCAGCCCGGCATCGACTCCCGTCGCCAGACGTTCACGTTCGAGGGACCGACGCAGGGCGTGATGGTCCTTGGCGACCCGCTACGGCTGGTGCAGGTGGTCGCCAACCTGCTCGACAACGCGTCCAAGTACACGCCGGCAGGTGGAACGCTCTCGCTCACCGTGCGCGCCGACGAATACGAGGTGACGCTGACGGTGGTGGACAGTGGCATCGGGATCACCGCTGCAGCGCTCCCCGGCGTCTTCGGGCTGTTTGCGCAGGACGTGCATGCGGTGGGCTACAACGGCGTCGGGCTCGGCATCGGCCTCACGGTGGTGCACGAACTGGTGCAGGCGCACGGCGGGACGGTCACGGCGCACAGTCGCGGAGCCACCCTCGGCAGTCAGTTCGTGGTCACACTGCCGCTCGTGCCACGGACGCTGATGGACGCGCCGATCGCGTGAGCCCGCGCCGGCCCTCCGTTTTGCGCCGCACGCTCGCCAGATTCCGGTCATCACCCGCCGCCACGCTCCTGCCTACCGGTCCCTCACGCATGCGCACATTCTCCGTCCTGGCCCTTCTCGGCCTCTCCTCGTCATTGGCCGCCCAGACGAACTTCGACACCGTGCAGGTGCGGGCGGTGCAGCTGTCGCCGGGACTGCACGTGCTGTTCGGTGCCGGCGGCAACATCGGCGTCTCCACCGGCGTCGATGGCACGTTCATCATCGATGACCAGTTCGCGCCGCTGACACCCAAGATCGTGGCCGCCATTCGCACCCTGACGGACAAGCCGGTGCGGTTCGTGGTCAACACGCACTGGCACGGCGACCACACCGGCGGCAATGAGAACTTCGGCAATGCCGGCGCGGTGATCGTGGCGCACGACAACGTGCGCCGCCGCATGTCGAGCGAGCAGTTCGTCGCCGCGCTCAACCAGCGCAACCCGGCCGCCCCGCATGCCGCGTTGCCGGTGGTGACCTTCGCCGACGCGGTGACGTTCCACGTCAATGGCGACTCGATCGCCGTCACACACGTGAATCCCGCGCATACCGACGGCGACGCGATCGTGCACTTCATGAAGGCGAACGTGATCCACATGGGCGACGCGTTCAACCTCACCGGTTTGCCGTTCATCGACCGCTCGAGCGGCGGCAACTCGCTTGGCATCGTCAGCGCCGCCGACCAGGTCTACGCGCTCGCCAACGCCCAGACGCGCATCATTCCCGGGCATGGCCCGGTCGCCGATCGCGAGCGCCTCAAGCTCTGGCGCAACGCCGTCTACGCCGTGCGCGAGCGGGTGCAGCGGCAGGTGCAGGCCCGCAAGACGATCGAGGAAGTGCTGGCGATGAAACTGGCCGACGAATTCACGAAGGACTTCCCCGGCGGCCACGATCGCTTCATCCGTGCGGTGTTCGACGAGTTCTCGAAGTAGTAGTCTCTTCGGTTGCGAGCGACGTTTCCGCCGCCGAAATGAGCGACCGCGAGGTCAGTCCGAGTACGGATAGTCCGGATCGGAGAGCCGGGCCGCGAGTGCGACGCCCTCGGGGCCCGCGAGGTCGTGCGCCATCTCGACCAGCAGCTGGCTGAGGTGACTGCCGAAGCGCAGCAGGTTGATCGCGCGGCTGCGCTTGGCCAGCAGCCAGGCCATGGTCGTCTTGTCGGCCTTGGCGATGTTGCAGGCCAGGCAGCACAACACGAGATTGTCGCGCCGATCGTAGGCCGTCATGCCGCGACGTGGGGCCACGTGGTCGAGCGTCAGGTCCTGGGCCCGGACCTTCTTCGCGCAGTAGGCGCAGGTCAGTCCATGTTGGGCCACCAGCCACTGCCGGGTCTCGGCGTAGGCGGCGCGGCCGGTCGGCATGGAGGTGAGCGCCGAGGCGCCACGACCGGCGGCACGGGATCGCTTGCGGGCCGCGCTCATGCGGCGGGTCGCTGGGGGTGGGGATCTCTCATCGGGGCGGAATCTAGGATATTTCCCCCGCCCCTGCGCGGGCCTGCGTGGCTCAGGCCCAGAGCAGCGCCGCACCACGCGCACCACTGTCGGCGAACGTGGCGCGCGCCACCAGCGGGGCCGCCGTCCCCGAGAAGCTGTAGCGCGCGATCAGTGGCGGCAGCTCTTCGACCAGTTCCGGCAGCGCGGCCATGCCGCCGCCCATGACGATGATGTCCGGGTCCACGACGTTCACGATGTTGGCGCAGGTGCGCGCGAAGCGCAGCTGCAGCCGACGGAGCGCGTCCAACGCCGGCGTGTCACCGCGACGGGCGGCGGCCACGATCTCGGGTGCGGTGCGCGCCGTGCCCGTGACCTTCAGGTAGTCCTTCGCCAGGCCGGTGCCGGAGACGTACATCTCCACGCAGCCACTCTTGCCGCAGAAGCAGGGCGTCGGTGGCAGGTCCTCCGGCTTCAGCCAGGGCAGGCCCGTGTGGCCGAACTCCGCGGCTTCGTCGTGTGCACCGCGGATCAACGTGCCGCCGATCACCAGGCCGCCACCAAGCCCCGTGCCGATGGTGAAGAAGGCGACCGTGCCGTGACCGCGCCCCGCACCGTGCGACGCCTCGGAGAGCGCGAAACAGTTCGCGTCGTTGGCGGAGCGGATCGGTCGCCGAATCGCGGCTTGCAGGTCGGCGTGGAACGGCCGGCCGTTGCAGGCCACGATGTTGGAGTTACGCCACAGCCCCGTCAGCGGCGACGTCGATCCCGGTGCACCGATGCCTACCGTGCCGTCGCCCGCCTCGGACACCAACGCTGCCACCGCGGCCACGATCGCATCGTAGCTCGCCGGCGTGTCGATGCGCCGGTCATGCAGCACGTGCTGGTCGGCATCCAGCGACAGCAGGTGAATCTTGGTGCCGCCGACATCCACGCCGATCCGGTTGCTGGTCATGCGCCAAAGATCACCGGCGGGTGCGGTGCCCGCCATCGACGCACGCCGCGGCGATCACGCGCCGCGCTGCCTTGCGTCGACTCGCGCTTCCGCATCGTGTTGCCGCTGCCGCCAGTCGTGGTCGCACGCGTGCGCCTCGCGACGCGACGAGCGCGCAGTCAGCTGGTGAGTCGATCGGTGCCCGACTCGCGCGCGGCCAGCGCCTCGCGCACCTCGCGCACCAGCCGCGCCAACTCGACCGGCTTGGCGAGGTAGCCGTCGCACCCCGCCTCGCGCGCCATGATCCGGTCCCCAGGCAACGCATGGGCCGTGAACGCGATGATGACGATGTCGCGTGTCCGCGGATCGCCCTTGAGCGTGCGCGTCGCCGTCCAGCCATCGACGTCCGGCAGGCCGACGTCCATCAGGATCAGGTCCGGATGGTCGACCTGCGCGATGCGCACCGCGTCGGCGCCGCTCAGCGCCTCGATCACACGATATCCCGAATGCCGCAGGATCGCCGTCGCGATCAGCCGGTTGTCGTCGTTGTCTTCCGCGACGAGCACCAGCGGTGGGCTGCCCGCCGCGGGCAGTTCGGCAGCATCACGCGACGGGTTCACGAGCGTCACTGGCAGGCGAGGGATGGGGAGGAGAGCGAACCGCTGTCGTGGCGCGCTGCACATGGTCGCACGGCGGGAGCACGTCCTGGCACGGCAGAACTTGGCGCGCGCGTCGGGTGTCGACAAGCGACCACAACGGGAAACCTCGCTGATACGTCGATCTCAAGAAAATATACGGTTGTGCACGCATCCTGCGTGTGGTAGTCTCGCCGCGTCATTCGCCACCGCAAGTCAGGGTCGACGTGCGTGCGGTGTGACGCGTCAAGGCCGTTTCCGCGCTCGTGCGCCTCCCCTCGCCGGTGTCGTGATGCTCGTCGTCCTGCCGCAGTCAGATGCCTGAGGCTCCCGTCGTGAACGGACGGCGCCGCCGCTGGACGCTGGCACGTCGGCTCTCGATCCTGTTCGTCGGGTTGCTGGCACTGGTCATCGGGGCCTTCGGCGCCGCTGCCTACGGCGGCGTGCGCGAATCGGCGCTGCAGCGCGCCTCCGAGCGGTTGGCCAGCGTCTCGCGTGAGCTGGCCGCGAGTTCCGCTCGGAGCAGCGCCATGCGCGCGATGGCGATCTCGGAGATTACACGCGACTCACTCGTGCGCCGCGCGGTGGAGGTGCCGTACGTCGCGCCGACGGACGCCGGACCCAGTCGCGAAGTCTCCGCGACAACGAAGGCGCCGGTGCGCATTCGCAACGCTGGCCTCGACGACGCGATCGCCTCGTACCGCACCGCGAACGATTCCACCTGGCTCGCGACACAGGTGTGGGATGCCGCCCAGATGCAGCGGCATGGCCCCGTCATGCACGGCAAGGATTCGGCGATGATGGCCAGTGCCGTCTCGGTCGCCTTGCGCAGTGGGCTGGTGTCGCGGTCGGGGATCTACGCGGCCGAGGGTCAGGTCAGGCTTTGGACTGCCGTTCCGATCCGCAGCGGCACGCGGGTGATCGGCGCGGTGGCGGAGCAGCGGAAGATCGCCGGCAACGCGGCGACCGAGGGGCTCATCGCGCGACTGTCGGGCATGGACGCGCGTGTCTACATCGCAAGCCGGAATTCGCCCGACTGGGCATCCCTGCTCGGCAAGCCGATCGTGTCACCGCTCGGCACGACGCCGCTGGAGGCGGTGCCGGACACCGGGACGATCCTGCTGAATGGTGCACCAGCCGGACCGATGTTCGTGGCGGCGGCGCCGGTGACGGGCACCCCGTACCGCATCGTGATGATGCAGACGGAAGAGTCGATCGTCGCCAGGCCGCGTCTGTTTCTTGGTGAGCTCCTTCTCATCGGATGGGTGTGCCTCGCCGCGGGCGCGATCGGTGCGTGGTGGTTGAGCAAGCTCGAGACGCGACCGATCGGCGCCTTGCGGAGCGCGGCCGATGCGATGGCCGCCGGCGACTACACGCAGACCGTCGCGCCGTCGGGTGCCGAGGAGACGGCGGCGCTGGCCGATGCGTTCAACACGATGGCGATGCACGTCAGTGGCGTGCATGCCACGCTGGCCGACCAGAACACGTCGCTGCGCGAGGCGAACGAGGCCAAGGCGCGGTTCCTGGCCGTGATGAGTCACGAACTGCGCACGCCATTGAATGCGATCAGCGGACATGCCGAGTTGCTGTCGATCGGTGTGTATGGCGACGTCACCGACGCGCAGCGCGAGGCGCTGGACCGGATCACGCGCAACAAGGACCAGCTGGTGGCGCTGGTCAGCGACATCCTGCACTACGCACGCCAGGAAGCGAACCCGCTGCCGGTGTTGCGCGAGCCGGTGTCGCTTCCTCGCCAGTTCGCGGCGCTGCGTGAGACGGTGGGCGAACAGTTCGAGCGGAAGGGCGTGTCGCTGGTGATCGAGGACACCACTGCGTCGGTCTGCGCAGATCCGGTGCGCGTGCAGCAGGTGTTGCTGAACCTGGTGACGAATGCACTGCAGTTCACGCCGCAGGGTGGCACCGTCACCGTGGCCGCCGATGCCGGGGCGGACCTGACGACGCTGCGCGTGACCGACACCGGTGTCGGCATCTCGGCCGCACAGCAGGCGACGATCTTCGAGCCGTTCGTGCAGGCCGACAACTCGCTCACGCGTCGCGCTGGTGGCGCTGGCCTGGGCCTCGCCATCGTGCGACAGCTGGTGGCCGCGATGGGTGGCACCGTCACCGTGCGCAGCGCGGAAGGGCGGGGCAGCACGTTCTCGGTGGCGCTGCCGAGTGTCGATGCGACCGCCGACGCGCCGAGCGGCGCCAGCACGATGGTGTCGACCGCAGGCTGATCGCACGCGCGGTCGTCACACGAGCGAGACGCCTCACGCAGGTCGTCGATCGTGTCGCCTGCAAGCACTCAACATAGTGACGACAGAAAGTGCGGCACGCGCCGCTCACACGATGCGTGCGCGCACTCCTGCATCGCGCACAAGATTGAGGAAATGCAATCTGCAGCCACACCGGTTGCGATTGTTCCCGATCGCGTTACACTCGAAATGTCGATGACGACGAACGGTCGATGACCGGCGAACGCGCACATGGCACGCGACGGACCGGCAGTGTGGACTGCCATGCGATGCATGATGCAGGATCGATGTGCGCACCCACGGGTGCTCGTCGTTAGGACCGCGGTACAACCGGCCCAGTGAGCGGCCGGGTTCTCCCACCCACTCTGGAGAAAAGGTCACATGTCCCAATTCCGGCGCCGCGTTGCGGCGCTGGCAGCGATGCTTGCCATTGCTGCCCCCACAGCCCGTGCCCAGCAGCCAGCGGGCGGCACGGTGGTCGTCCGGGTCACCAACACCGCGGACCAGAAGCCGATCGAGGCCGCACGGGTCTTCATCGTCACCACCAACTTCGCCAACCAGACGTCCACCGACGGTCGCGTCACGTTCCGCGGCGTGCCCGTGGGAGCCTACAGCTTGCGCGTGTTGCGGGTGGGGTTCGGTGAGCAGGTGCGACGGGTGACCGTCACGCCAGGCGCCACCGCGACGGTGGAGGTCGCCATGTCGGTGGCCGCCGTGAGCCTGGCCGCCGTGGTCACCACCGCCACTGGTGAACAGCGACGGGTGGAGATCGGAAATGCGACCGCCAACATCGATGCCGCGACCGTGGTGGCGGCGTCACCGGTGGGCAGCCTGAACGACCTGCTCAACTCGCGCGCACCCGGCGTGACCGTGACCAGTGGCACACAGACCGGCACCGGTGCGCGCATCCGCATCCGCGGCATGAACTCGGTGAGCCTGTCGAACGAGCCGATCTGGATCATCGACGGCATCCGGATGAACAGCGCGAACTCCAACTTCTCGGCGCCAACCGGCAACGGCGTGAACGGGAACACGGGCGGCAACAACGCCAGCCGCATCGGCGACCTCAATCCCGACGAGATCGAGAACATCGAGATCGTGAAGGGGCCGTCGGCGGCGACGCTTTACGGCACCGACGCCGCCAACGGCGTGATCCTGGTGACCACCAAGAAGGGTCGCGCCGGTGCGCCGCGCTGGTCGATGTACGCCGAGGGTGGCGTGGTGCGCGACCAGAACACGTATCCCACCGCCTACAGCCTGTGGGGCAAGCGTCCGGGTGAGACGGTGTCGTCGCGTGCGTTCTGCAACCTGCAGCGCGTGGGCACCGGTGAATGTGCCGCCGACTCCACCAGTGCGCTCAACATCTTCACCGAGAAGGACCTGACACCGCTGGCCACCGGTGACCGCCGCCAGTTCGGCGTACAGGTCTCGGGCGGCAGTGAGGCGGTGCGCTACTTCGTCGCGGCCGAGCAGGAGCAGGAAGTCGGCGTGCTCTCCCTGCCGCAGTTCGAGCGCCAGCGCTTCGACTCGCTCGGTGTGCCGTTGCGCGCCTGGGTCGACGAGCCGAACCAGATGAACCGTCGCTCGCTGCGTGCCAACGTGAATGCGACGCTGAGCCCGAAGCTCGACCTCGGCGTGCAGACGAACTTCATCAACATCGGCCAGCGCTACTCGCTGGAGTCGAACGCCACCGCCGGCCTGGGCTCGCAGGTGTTCGGTGGCCCGGGCACGCGCGACAACGGCACCGTCAGCGGCCTGGGCACGCCGCTCAACGGCTATCGCGCGTGGACGCCGGGTTACTCGTGGCAGGAGCAGACGGCGCAGAGCGTCAACCGCTTCATCTGGTCGGCGCAGGCGAACTATCGTCCGTTCACCTGGCTCGCCAATCGCGCCACCATCGGCAACGACTACGCGTCGATCAGCGACGAGAACCTGCTGTATCGCGGTGAAGGCCCGCCGCTGACGGCCACCACGCGTCTCGGGTCGCGGGGCATCGGGCGCAACAACACCAACAACCTCACCGTCGATCTCGGCTCCACCGCGCAGTACAACCTGCTGGGCTTCGGACTGAAGACGACTGTCGGTGCGCAGTACATCGGACAGCGTTCGGCGATCGCCAACACCGGCTCACGTCAGCTCGCACCGGCGTCGCAGAACGTCGGCTCCGGCACGCAGCCGGTGGTGTCCGAGGGCACGCAGGTGTCGAAGACGTTCGGTGTGTTCGTGGAACAGGCGGTGGCGGTGCGCGATCGGCTCTTCCTCACCGCCGCAGTGCGCAGCGACCAGAACTCCGCCTTCGGCACCAACTTCCAGAACATCCTGTATCCGAAGGCTTCGGCGTCGTACCTGATCTCGCAGGAAGACTGGTGGAAGGCGCCGAGCTGGCTGAACTCCGTGCGCCTGCGCTACGCCTATGGCCAGTCCGGCGTGCAGCCGGGTCCCAACGACGCACTGCTGTTCTTTGGCGCCGGCACCACCAACGTCCAGAATGCCGACCAGCCGACGCTGATCCAGCAGGCGCTGGGCAACCCGGACCTGAAGCCGGAACGGTCCGGTGAACAGGAAGCCGGCTTCGAGGCGCAGCTGTTCACCAGCCGCCTCAGTGTCGACTTCACCTACTACAACAAGGTGACCAAGGACGCGCTGATCAGCGCCATCCTGCCGCCGTCGTTCGGCTCCGTCACCTCGCAGCTGACCAACCTCGGGTCGGTCAAGAACTCCGGGCTCGAACTCGTGCTCACTGCGCAGCTGTTCGACAAGCCGGCGTTCGGCTGGGACATGAACATCGCGGCGTCCACGAACTCCAACGAGGTGCTGTCGCTGGGCACCACGCCGGAGCAGATCGGCACCACCTCGCGCATCAAGGTCGGGTACCCGATCTCAGGCTACTGGGCACGCCCGATCACCAGTTACGCCGACAAGAACGGCGATGGCTACATCACCTACTTCGCCGACTCGGCGCGCAACGAGGTGTTCGTCGGCGATTCGGCAGAGTTCCGCGGCTACGCCACGCCGCGCCACACCGCCACGCTCACCAACGGCTTCGAGCTCCTCAATCGTCGCCTGCGGATCTCGACGATGTGGGACTTCCGCGGTGGCAGCAAGTGGTACAACAACACGGAGCGCATCCGCTGCACCCGGCCGAACTGTGGCGGCCGCAACGACCTGAATGCGCCGCTGATCGACCAGGCGATGAACATCGCCGCCAACGAACATCCGGCGCGCACGCTCGACGGCTACTTCCAGCCGGGTGGGTTCACCCGACTGCGCGAGGCGTCGGTGCAGTACACGTTCTCGCCCGACATGGCGGCGCGGCTGCTCAAGGCACGTTCGCTCTCGCTGGCACTCAGCGGCCGGAACCTGCGCCTCTGGACGGACTACCGCGGCAGCGACCCGGAGTCGGGCTTCAACACCACCAGCGGTACCGAAGCGCCGAACGAGTTCCAGACCATCGCCCCGCCGAGCTATTTCATCCTGCGCGTCAACGTCGGCTACTAGGAGCCTCGATCCCATGTCACTTCATCGCATCACGGGACGGCATCCGGCACGGCGACACGCCGCCCTTGCCCTCGTGACCCTGCTGTCGCTGGGCGGGTGCCAGGCAGCCAACGACCGGCTGCTCGGCGTCACCGACCCCGACATCATCGTCCCCAGCAACGTCAACTCGGCGGAGTCGGCGATCGCACTCGCCTACGGCTCGATCGACACTTTCAAGGGCATCACCGGTGGCGGTGAGAGCACGTGGCTTTTCGGCGGGCTGCTGGCCGACGAATGGTCCACCAGTTCGACGTTCATCCAGAACGACGAGACCGACCAGCGCCGCATCCAGGAGTTCAACTCCTCGATCACCGGCATGCTGCGGGCGCTGTATCGCGTGCGGACGCGCTCCACGGCGGCCATCACGGCATTGCAGGAGTTCAGCCCGACCTCGCGCGCGCTGATCGCGGAGATGTACCTCGCACGCGGCTTTGCGGAACTGCAGCTGGCCTCGGACTTCTGCAACGGCATCCCGATCGGCAACACCAGCACGTTGCCGCCGGAGAACGGGGCACCGGTCAATGTGCAGGCGGTCTTCCAGCTCGCAGCGGCATCACTGGATTCGGCGATCACCTTCGCCAACGGCACCGACACGTCCAGCGTGAAGATCAACCATGCCAGCCGCGTGGCGCGGGCGCGCGTGGCACTCGGCCTGGCCGACTTCGCCAACGCGGCCACGTTCGTGTCCGGCATTCCGACCACGTTCCGCTACCAGCACACCTTCTCGCTGACGACGGGAACCAACACGCTCTGGGGGCAGGGGCTGAGCTCCCGGCGGTACAGCGTGGGTGACAGCATCGAGGGCAACGCGCGCAACATCCCGGTGGCCAACGCGATTCCGTTCGCCTCGGCGCGAGATCCACGGCTGCCGGTCGTGACACCGACCACCGGTGCCTTCAACGGCCAGGACGGCCAGACGTACACCCGCACCACCGTCATGTGGGGCCAGCTCACCACGGTGGATGTGGCGAACGGCATCGACGCACGACTGATCGAGGCCGAGGTGGCGCTGCGCGCCGGCAACGCGGCGCAGGCCTTCACGATCCTCAATGCGCTGCGGGCTGCACCACCGCGCATGGGTGAGGTACAGTCGGCGGTGTTGCCGCCACTGATCGACCCGATCACCGATGCGGCCCGCGTGTCACTGCTGTTCCGCGAGAAGGCCTTCTGGACCTTCAGCCGGGGCCAGCGCCTCGGTGACATGCGTCGCCTGCTGCGCCAGTATGGTCGCACCGAGGCCAACACCTTCCCGCAGGGTGTGCACTACAAGGGCGGCAACTACGGCACCGACGTGAACCTGCCGATCGTCACGGACGAGCGGAACAACCCGAACTTCGACGGCTGCACCGATCGCCTGCCGTGATGGCGTGACGTCTTGCAACGCATGATGTGACGACGCCCCGGAGCAACAGCTGCTCCGGGGCGTCGTGGTTTCGCCCTGCCGCCAGTCGAGCGCCGGGGTCAGCGCATCGGTGTGCCGCGCAGCAGCACCTGCGCGTGGCGGTCGAGCATCACGTCTTCGGTTCCTTGTGCGACCGCCAGGGCCATCTCGCGGCGCGCGGCGTCGAGCTGTCCATCGCGGTACAGCGCCCAGGCCAGCATGTCGTGACCGTACACGTCGCTGCGCTCCCGGATGTCGGCCCGCGCGCGGCGCAGCACCTCGGCCCGTTGCGCCGGCGTGCCGTGATCGAGCAGGTGCATGCCCCACGCGCGATGCATCGCGTTCCCTTCGGAGAGCGCACTGGCCGCCATCGCGCCGGCGAACGAGGTGGCCTGTGTCGAGTCGCCGAGCGCAGCGTACGCCTCGCTCACCACACCGAGCGTTGCCGGATCCAGCTGGATCAGTGTGGCGCGATCTCCATAAGCGGCTGCCGCCTTCCAGTCGTGGCGCGCCAGGGCGGTGCGCGCGAGCCCGCCCAGCAGGCGGATGTCGTCAGGGTTCCGCACCAGGCCGCGCTGGAACGCCGAGTCGGCGGCGGCAAGTCGACCGACGCGCAGTTCCAGCTCGCCAAGACGATAGTGGAACCAGGCGACCTGCTCACGTGGCAGGTCGTCACGCAGGTCCACCGCCGTGATCGCGTCCTGCAGGATGGTGCGCGCGCGAGCACTGCGACCGGTGAGTTCGTACCACCGCGCCAGGCGCGCGCCGACGGTGAACTGGTCGCGCGTGGTGCGCACGGCGCGGAAGTGCGAATCGGCCGCGGCGTACTCGCCCAGTTCGAGTTCGATCTCACCCAGCAGTGCGAGGTGCGAGGCGTTGCCGGGTTCGATGCTGTCGGCGGCCGCGGCGGCGCGGTGTGCGTCGCGGAAGGCGTGGCGTGCCATCTGCACGCTGGCCAGCACCTCGAGTGCGTGCGCGTTGCGCACGGTGCGCAGTGCAACCGAGGCGGTCGCGAGCGATTCGGCGCGTGCCAGGTCCGCCGTGGAACCGGAATGACGAGAGCGCGAGAGCAGCAGCGAGGCCAGCGTCACGCGATCGGCGGCACCTTGCGGATCAGCCGAGACGCGGCGGTCGTAGAACGCGATGTCGCGATCGCGAACGTCGCTCTCCGAGAGGTGCGTCGTGTCGAAGCGGACCAGTGGGGCCGAGACCGTCGTGACGGGTTCGCGGGCAGCGAGACACGCCAGTCCGACGGCGAACAGCGCCACGCCCGGCAGGACGAGGCGCGACAGCGGCGCACGGAGCGGCGACAGGGCGGACGGCATGCTCGGTCTCGATGACGGGAAGATTCAGCGTCTGCCGGCTGCGCACCTCATGCGGCGCACAGCCGGCAGCACACTGGCGATCGGATTACAGCGTCGGCGACGCGAGGTACGGGAACGACTTCGCGAACGGCTTGTCGTTCACCGGCACGTTGTCGGTGCACAGCGGCAACTGTCCGTTGGCGCAGTACGCGCCGACCGGCGTCACGATGGTGCCGAAGATCGCCGAGAGGCCGGCATCGACCACGTCGTCGGCCAGGTTGCGTCCGCCCCAGCCACCGGCGAGCGCCCACGACAGCCAGCCCGACGTGGCAGGTGCCTTCGACGACTCGACGACCAGCATGTCGGGGTAGAGCACGGCGCCGAGCGTGGCGGCAACTTCCGGCTGATTACCGCGGAAGGCATTGATGAAGGCCAGGCTCTGCGGCCCGAACTCCGCCGTGTTGTACGGCTGCGTGCGATTGTAGCGATCGTGGTTGGCCTTCACGATCGTCACTTCGCTGACCAGCGGGTTGCCGAGGAACTCGACCTGCTCGTAGCGGATGTCATCGTCGGCTTCGCCCACGTTCTCGTCGGCGCGGGCGCTGGCGGTGGGGTCGGTGGTGCCACGGGCGCTCGAATCATCAGCGCAGCCGGCGAGCGTCAGCGCGGCGCCAAGCATGCAGGCGGTGGCGAGCGATCGTGTCCACCGCGCGCTGTCGGAATGGTTCTTCCACATCTGTGTCTGCTCCTGAAGTGTGTGTAGGTCGGAACGGGCGGGACGATCGCTCAGCGAATGGCGCGGTTGGTGGTGCCCCAGACGCCGAAGCGGCCGTTGGTCGCCGCGTTGGCCAGCATCGCAGTCGGCAGCTCGACGACGATTGCCATGTCGTTGATGCCGCGCAGGAAGTCCACCGCCGAGCCGACCGGGCGGAACGTCAGGGGACCCTGCGTGATGGTCGAGAGCGGGCCAGCCTCGGGCTTGCGATCGGGCAGGATGCGGAAGAACTGCTCGAGATCGATGAAGAACGGGTCGTCGCGCGGGCCGGCGAAGAGCTTCACGTCGCCGCTGGTGATGACAGTGTTGGTGTACCCCTTGATCTGCTTGCCACCGACGAGGGTGTTGGTGGTGCCCACTTCGTTCGGCTTGTACGGGCCACGCATGGTCACCTTCTGCTTGCCGACCGGGCCCGTGAACGTGAACTGGAACACGAGGTCCTCACGCGCGTCGCCGGTGTTGTCCACCTTGATCTGGTACATCTGCTGATCCTTGCTGCCGAACGTGAAGCTCGGGGTGTTGGCCGGCGTCAGCGGCGAGGCGGTGCCGAGCACCAGCACCGTGTTGGCCGAATTCTCGGGGGACGGGAACGCATAGACGTCGTTGACGTCGAAGCGTGGGGACATCTCGACCAGCGGCGTGTCCTGATGGTCAGAGGCCATCAGCTGTCGCACGGCGAAGGTCGATCCGGTCGCGACGACGAGAGCCGCCAGGATCGCGACGGCCGGTCGGCGAAGGGTCCACGTGTGCATTGCTGCTCCAGGGAGAGGAAAAAGGTCGTGACGTGCAGTGGAACACGCGCTCTACGACCCGGCCCCCAACCCGGATTGGCGAACTCGACCATTGGCCTTCGCGGCTGGGCCCGGCGTGGTTTCGGCCGCAAGTTCTTCGTATGCCGACTCGCTCCTTTTGCCTCCGGGTTTCGCGGCGTGTCGCCGCGCTCGTTCTCGCGCTCGCGTCGCCGCTCATCGCACAGCGGGTCGACTGGCCGTCGCCGAGCGGCGATCCGGGTGCGATGCGCTACGCACCGATCAGTGACATCGATCGCAGCAACGTGCAGCGTCTGCAGGTGGCGTGGCGCTGGCAGGTGGGCGAACGCAACGTGCCGGCCGGGCCGGACCAGAAACCATCGCGACCGGGACTCTTCCAATCGTCACCCGTGGTCATCGGCGACACACTCTACGTCTCCACGCCGTACGCTGCCGTTGCCGCGCTGGACGCCCGCACCGGACGCGAATTGTGGAAGTACGATCCCGAGGTGTGGCGCATCGGGCAACCATCCAACGGCACCGGCTTTGTGCATCGCGGGGTGGCGACGTGGTCCTCACCACGCGAGCGTCGGATCTTCATCAATGCGCGATGGAAGCTGATCGCGATCGACGCCGCCACCGGCAAGCCGATCCCCTCCTTCGGCACCGATGGCACGGTGGACCTCACCGCGCAACTGCGCCGTCCGACTAATCGTGCGCACTACACCAACACCTCGCCGCCAGTGGTGCACGGCAACCTGGTGATCGTCGGCAACGGCGTCGGTGACCGGCTGCGTTATCGCAACGATCCGCCCGGCGACGTGCAGGCCTTCGACGTGCGCACCGGGCGTCGCGTGTGGAGCTTCCACACCATCCCCGATTCGGGCGAATACGGCGCGAAGACGTGGGAGGACGGCTCGTACGCGTACATGGGCCACACCAACGTCTGGGCCCCGATGAGCCTCGACGCGCGGCGTGGCTTGCTCTTCCTGCCCGTCTCCACGCCCACCAACGACTGGTACGGCGGCGATCGCAAGGGCGACAATCTCTTCGCCGAGTCGGTGGTGGCGCTGGACGCGCGCACCGGCAAGCGCGTCTGGCATTACCAGGTGGTGCACCACGGCCTGTGGGACTACGACCTGCCGGCACCACCGGTGCTCGCCACCATCACCTGGAAGGGCCGCCCGCGCGACGTGGTCGCCGTGCCTTCCAAGACGGCGTGGATCTACGTGCTCGATCGTGTGACGGGGCGTCCGATCTGGCCGATCCCGGAGCGACCGGTGCCCGCCAGCGACGTGCCGGGTGAACGTGCCGCGCCCACCCAGCCGATGCCCACGCTGCCGGCACCATTCGCGCGGCAGGAAGTGACCGCGGACGACCTCATCGACTTCACGCCGGAGCTGCGACGCCGCGCGCAGGCGGTGTTCCAGCAGTATCGCAGTGGCCCGATCTTCACGCCGCCGTCGCTGCAGGGCACCATCACCATGCCGGGGTCGATCGGTGGGGCAGGGTGGGGCAGCACGTCGTACGATCCCGTTACACACACGCTCTACGTGAAGGCCACCAACAATCCGGCGCTGTATCGCATCCAGCGCGGCACGCCGAACGACACCATCGGCTTCGAGTACACGGCGGACCTCGTGAACAGTGGTCTCGGCGTGACCGTCGATCCCGACTCGGGTCGCGCCGATCATGCGCCGCCGGAGCAGCTGCCGCTGATCAAGCCGCCGTACGGCACCATGACCGCGATCGACCTCAACACCGGTGCCACGCGCTGGCAGGTGACGTTCGGCGACACGCCATCGATCCGCGCCCATCCGCTGCTCCGGAACGTTACCCTGCCCCCGCTCGGCGTGGCGGGTGCGCCAGGCGGCACCGTGACCCGTGGTGGGCTGCTCTTCGCCACCGGCGGCGGCACGGTGCTCTACGCGCTGGATACACGGGATGGGAAGGTCCTCTGGCAGGCCGAGTTGCCGGCCGGCCGCGGGTACGCCAATCCGGTGTCGTACCGGGCGGCGAACGGGGTGCAGTACGTGGTGGTGGCCAGTGGTGGTGGCGAAAACGCCGAACTGGTGGCCTTCGCCCTCGATGGCGGGCGCTAAGGCGCGTGGCGGAGTGAACCGGGCGGCCATGACTGGGTAGATTGGCGTCGGGCCCGGCCGGCAGCGGCCGCCATCTCCTTCCGTCCCGACAGGATTTCGGCACGATGCTTCCCTGCGCCACCACCGTCCGTTGCGTCGTCCTGTTCGTCACCGGCGTCGCACTCACACTCCCCGCGGAGGCGAGGGCGCAGCAGCAGGTGGAGTGCCGCGTGACCCCCGATTCGGTGCGCGGCAGTGGCCCCTCGATCGCGATCGACACCGATCCGGCGGCGCGTTACCTGGTGGGCGACAGCGTGCGCATCGGCCTCGCGCTCAACAACGCACCGGCGGGCGGCACCGTGGCCTTTGCACTCAGTGGCATCGATCGCGCACGAATCGATGACGGCAACGTGATCCGGTGGAAGGCGGCGCGCGGCAGCGAGGGGTTCAACGTGCTCACCGTCGCCGCGCGACAGGGCACCGCCACGCTCGCCTGTCGGCAATTGCGGCTGACGGTGGAGCGCGTGCAGCGGGCACCGGTGGTCCGTCTCTCGTCGCGACAGGTGCAGGCGGGCAACACGCTCGATTTCCTCGTCAGCGCCACCGACCCCGATGGCGACTCGCTCAGCTACACCATCAGCGACATGCCGATCAACGTGCCGGCACCGACGCTCGATTCCACCGGTCGCTTCCGCTGGCGCGCGCCGTTCTCCGGCGCTGCGGGCGGTGCGCCGTACCAATTCAAGATCGAGGTCTCGGATGGCCTCAACATCTCGGCGGCGATCCTCTCGGTTCTGGTGAGCGGACAGAACGTGCGACCCGAGTGTCCGCTGACGGTGACCAACGTCACCGCCAGCGAAGGTGCTGACGTGCTGCTGCCGCTGGCCGCCACCGATGCCAACGGCGACGTGCTGCGCTATCGAGCGGAACGCGAGTTGGTGAACGGCCGCGTCGACACCACCGGCTACCGCTGGGAGATTCCGTACGGCACGGTGGAGCAGGGCGCCAACGATCGCACGCTCGACTTCCAGTGGCGCGCCATCGATGCCCAGAACCTGCAGTCGGACCTCTGCACCACGCGGGTCACGGTGCGCGCACGCATGCATCCCGACAAGCTGCGGCTGGATCAGGAGGGCCATGCGCGATTCTTCACCAACGCCGAGCTCACGGCGCAGGACCTGGAGACGCGACTGGAGGAGTTGCGCGAGAAGATCGATGCCAGTGACCGCGGGCGTCGTCGCCGCAGCATCGCGGCGCTGGCCACGGCACTGCTGGCGGGCACCTTCCAGCTGGCGCGGGCCGAGGATACGCGCCGCCTCGCAGGCGGCATCAACACGCTGACGTCGGTGTTCTTCGCCGGCTACAACGCGCTCGCGCCGGGCACCGATGGCCTGAAGAGCGAGGCCCGCAAGTTCGAGGATGCGATCGCGAAGTATTCGCCGATGCTCACGACGTTCCGGGTGAGCTACGGCGACGCCGTGAACGAGGCGGTGTTACGCAGTGCGCAGTACCGCAGTGAACGCGCCGCGTTGGAAGCCGAGCAGGCCCGGGCCGCGGCGCTGATGCGCTGACGGTGTGAGGCGGTGGCTCAGCCCCGCCGCACGGCGTTCGACGCGAGGGTGCGGCTGATCTCGGCCAGCAGCTGGTCGGGCGTGAACGGCTTGTGCAGGAAATGCAGTCGCGGGTCCAGGTCGCCCTGGTCATCGATCGCATTGTCGGTGTAGCCGGACATGAACAGCACCTGGATCTCAGGACGCGTGGTGGCCACGATCGCCGCCAGTTCGCGTCCCGTCATGCCCGGCATGATCACGTCGGAGAGCATCAGGTCCACGAACCCGGGGTCGGCCTCGAGCATCGCGAGCGCCGCCTGCGGGCCGTCGGCCACCAGCACCGCGTAGCCGGAGCGCACCAGCACCCGGGCCACGAACTCGCGCACGTCCGCCGCATCCTCGACCAACAGGATGGTGGCACCATCACCGCCGACCATCGTCGGTGCGGCGCCGAGCGTCTCCGTCGCTGCCGCATCACCCACGGCACGGGGCAGGTAGATGTGGAAGGTGGTGCCCAGCCCTGGCTCGCTGTACACGTAGATGTGCCCACCGCTCTGGCGGATGATGCCGTACACCGTGGCCAGGCCCAGGCCCGTCCCTTCGCCAACGGCCTTGGTGGTGAAGAAGGGTTCGAAGATCTGCGCGCGGGTGGCCTCGTCCATGCCGGTCCCGGTGTCGGAGACGGCCAGCATCACGTATTCGCCGGGCGTGAGCCCCACGTGCGTCGCGCTGTAGGTGCGGTCGATCACCACCTGCTCGGTCTCGAAGCTGATCGTGCCGCCGTTCGGCATCGCATCGCGTGCGTTGAGCGCGAGGTTCAGCACCACCTGCTCGAGCTGGTTCGGGTCCGCCTGCACCGCCCACGACCCGGTGCGGCTGCCGATCGCGATCCTGATCTGCTCACCGATCAGGCGACGCAGCATCGCGTGCACTTCCAGCAGCGTGGCATGGACGTCGATGCGGCGCGGCTGCAGCACCTGCTTGCGGCTGTAGGCCAGCAGCTGGGCGGTGAGTGCGGCGGCGCGCGTGCCGGCCGCCACCACATCCTCCACGTCGCGACGCCACGCGTGTTCGCGCGGCATCTCGTCCAGCACCAGCGTGCCGGCGCCGGTGATCACGGTCAGCAGGTTGTTGAAGTCGTGCGCGATGCCACCCGCCAGGCGACCCACGGCTTCCAGCCGCTGCGACTGCTGCAGCTGCTCCTGCATCACGCTCAGCTGCCGCTCGGCTTCCACCTGGTCGGTGACGTCGGAGTGTGATCCGACCCACTCGCGCACGTTGCCGTCGGTGTCCAGCACGGGCACCGCCTGCACGCGCATCTGCCGCCATTGGCCAGCCGCGTTGCGCAGGCGCTGCGTCGAGACGAACGGCTGCACGCGCCTGATTGCGTCCTGCCACTCCGTCTTCACGCGCTCGGCGTCGTCCGGGTGCAGGAAGTCATATCGCTCCTCGACGATGCGGTCCGCTGCGAGGCCGGTGAACGCACTCCACTCATGCATGTCGGCCGGTGTGCCATCGGGATTCGCCGTCCAGATGATGTCGGCCGCCGCCTGCACCAGTGCGCGATAGCGGCTCTCACTGTGGCGCAGCAGCGCGTTGGCCTCGGCCAGTTCGGCGGTGCGCACGCGCACCAGCTCCTCGGCTCCCTCGCGGGCACTGGCCAGCGCCGCCTGCGCGGCGGCACGCTCGATCGCCTCGGCGCGCAGCTGTGCGTTGGCGGCGGCCAGCTGTTCGTTGGCGAGGTTCAGCTGCGTCGGGCTGGGCAGGGCGATCGCCTGCGGCAGCAGGCGCACCAGCAGGATCGCAGTGATCACCGACATCAGCGCGGTGAGCGCCTTCACCGCGCCGCTCAGCCACCAGTTCGGCACCCAGATGTTGTAGACGCCCAGCACGTGCGTGGTGCCGCAGAGCAGGATGAAGAGGCCGAAGCAGATGAACACGAAGTTGAACGGCACGTCGCGACGTCGCCGGATGAACTGCACCAGTGAGATCGGGATCAGGAAGTACGCAATCGCGATGACGGTGTCCGATCCGGCGTGCAGCCAGAGCAGGCCTGGATTCCACGTCAGGCAGTAGCCGTGCGGAATGCCGTCCATGATCATCTCAGTCATCGAGATCGGACACCGAGCGAGGTGGGATACGAAGCCGCTGGTGATGGCGCGCGCAGACGACGTGTCGCGCGCAGCCGATCGGGCGGGGCCGGGGGACTTGCCCGTGGATGTATCGGCAGCCCCCGTCCATCTCCACAGCGCCGGCACCGCGGCACGGTGGCCAGCGTGGCCACCACCGCGCCCTGCGCGCTCAGCGGACGGCCGGGGCCTCGGCGATCAACGCGCCCACCGCGCGTCGCAGCGCGACGCCGCTCAGCGGCTTGGCGAGGAAGTGCACCACCGCGCCGTCCGGCCAGGTGCGCGGCAACTGCGCATCCAGCTGGCCGGAAATCAGCAGCACCGGGCGATCGAGTTGCTCGGCCAGCATCGTCTCCACCAGCTCGATGCCGGTCATCTCCGGCATTCGCACGTCGGTGACGACGGCCCGGACGTCGGCGTTCGGGTCGCGCAGGACCGCCAGCGCCTCACGACCACTGGAGGCGGTGAGCACCACGTAGCCGCTGGACTGCAGCTGTCGCGCCAGCACGCGGCGCACGCTCTCCTCGTCGTCCACCAGGAGGATGCGATCGCCGCCCTCGCTCGAAGCGCGAGGCACGATGGTCGACGCACCGATGCGCAGTGCAGATTCCGGCGCGGGCTGCTGCACGCTGCCTGGCGTGGCAGCCACGGAGGCCGGCCCCACGCCGCTGGCCGATGGCGCGCTCGCCACGGCCCCGTCGGTGGCTTCCGCGCGCGGCCAGTAGACCGCCAGGCGCGAGCCGCGGCCGGGATGGCTGTTGACGGTGATCGTGCCCAGCGCCTCGTGCACGACGCCGTGCACGATCGACAACCCCAGCCCCGTGCCGCGCCCCTGTGGCTTGGTGGTGTAGAACGGGTCGAAGAGATGCGACAGCACCTCGTGCGTCATGCCGACGCCGCTGTCCTCGATCGTGAGCGTGACGTAACGGCCCGCGGCGATCGTGCCGAAGCGGTGGGTGACACTCTCCTGCAGGGCCACCAGCTCGCATCGAATGCGCACCGTGCCGCCGCTCGGCATGGCGTCCTTCGCATTGCTGACGAGGTTCACCAGCACCTGCTCGAAACGCACCGGATCGGCCCAGATCCAGGCGGAGTCGGCGGCGTCCCGCGTGAGGTGCTCCACGCGGACCGCATCGCCGGCCAGGCGACGCAGGATCGGCAGCGCCGCCTCCACCAGCTGCGCCGGCTGCACCAGTGTCGGCGCGGCGTGCTGGCGACGGCTGAAGGTGAGCAGGTGTGCCGTCAGGGCGGCGGCACGGTCAGTGGCGCTCTCGATCTCGGACAGCGAGTCGAACGAGAGCCCGGCGTCGCGCGTCTCGAGCCGCAACAGCTCGGCCGACGAGCGAATGATGGTGAGCAGGTTGTTGAAGTCGTGGGCGACACCGCTCGCCATGCGACCCATGACTTCCATCTTCTGCGCCTGCCGCAGTTCGTCCTCGAGCGTGCGACGGGCGGTGATGTCGGCGAAGGTGGCCACCACCGCCACTGGCGCCTCGGCGCCTTCGCGGAAGAGCGGTACTGCGGTGAGCTGGATCCAGATGCGCGGAATCGCTGGCCGGTCCACTGCGATCACGCTGCTCACCGCCCGACCAGTGCGAAGCGCGACGGTGGCGGGGAACCGCTCCGGAGACAACACCTGCCCGTCCGTATCCATGGCGCGCCACGCCGTCCTGCGCGCGCTCCGCCCGGTCAGCTGGTCAGACGACAGGCCGAGGATCCGGTGCGCGGCGGCGTTGGAGAGCTGGATCGTGAGGTTCGCATCGAGCAGCACCACCCCTTCACCCATCGCCTCCAGCACGGCACGGAAGCGTTGCTCGCTCTGGATCAGCGCCCGCTCCGCCTCGCGGCGTGCGGTCAGGTCGCGCAGCACCACCTGTGTCGCAGGCTGCCGCTCGAAGAGGATGGCGGCCGCGCGTGCCTCGGCTTCGCAGGTGCTGCCGTCATCGCGCAGCAGCTGGAGCAGTTGCGGCGCCGTCGGTGTGCGTCGGTCGCCCGGCGTGCCGGCCGGACCGATGAATGCATCGCGATCGTCGGCGTGCACCAGCGCGCCCACCGTGCGACCCATCACCGGACGCGCATCGGCGCGCAGCATCGCCTGCATGGCGGCGTTGGCGTACACCACCTCGTCGCCGATGTAGACGATCACGGCGTCCGGACTGTCGTCCGAGAGCCGGCGGAAGGTCGCGGCGCTGAGCGCGATCGCATCGGCGTTCCGCCGTCGGGCGCGCAGCGTCATCATGCCGAAGAGCGCGACCAGCACCACCGCGATCGCGGACGCGATCAGCGTGAGTTGCGTGGCGCGGTGCTGTTCGGCGGTGCGGGCGAACAGTGTCTCCTGCTCGGTGCGCAGCATGTTCTCGATGCGCTCGACGATCGCCTCGCGCACCTCCACGCGCTCGGGCGAGTTGAGCACCTCGCCGGTGGCATCGCCGCGCTCCGTCGGCAGCAGCATCTGTTCGTCGTCGAACAGGAAGTCGGCGCTGTCGAGCAGCGTCGCGAGCTGCGCGGCGTTGGCACGCTGGATCGGGTTCGCTTGCGTGAGCACGGTCAGTGCCCGCATCGACGAATCGCGCGAAACGATCGACGCCGCCAGCTGGCGCTGCTCCCGTTCGTCTCCGGTGAGCATGTAGCCCCGATTGTGCAGCCGGGTGCCGAGCTGGTGCCGCCGGACCGAGACGATGGTGTCCATCACCCGCTGCGAGCGTTCCACCTCATCCAGCGTCCGCTGCGCCGACACCGCGCCCCAGACGAAGAGCAGCACGACACCGACCCTGGCAGCGACAGTCGCGGATTCCGCCGCACGCAGGCGGCGTTCGTACTTCAGCTGTTGCGGCGACGGCATCCGGTGTCCGGCATCAAAGGCATGGCGTGAGATCGCTGGCCCCAGCCGCATCGACGCGCAGGAGGACCCGGTGGTGGACAGGGTGGAGACGAGTGCAAGCGGTCCGACGCCACATCGCCTACGGGTATCGGCACCAAGCTATGCCAACCTTACACGGTTTCGGGCCGTCAGCGAAGCTGCAGATCAGCCCGCGGCGGGCGCTGGCAGCAGCTCGCCGACGACGGTGCGCAGGGTCTCACCGGTGAGCGGCTTGGGGAGGAATCGCACCCGGCCGGCGCCGGGCCAGCTGCTCGGCAGCGGCTGGTCCAGCTGCCCCGAGACCAGCAGCACGGGATGCTCGATGCCCTCGGCCAGCATCGTCGTCACCAGCTGCACGCCGGACATGCCGGGCATCCGGACGTCACTCACCAAGGCATCGACGGTGATCGTGGGGTCGCGCAGGATGGCGAGGGCCATCGCCCCGCTGGACGCCGTGAGCACCTGATAGCCGCCGGCCTGCAACTGGCGGGCGATGACGCGGCGCACGTTGTCCTCGTCGTCCACCAGCAGGATCGTGGGCGCAACAGCGGCGCCGCTCCGGCCGGTCTCGCTGGCCCGCTGCGGATCGCCCGCCGCTTCGCTTGACGCCGACGGCGCGGCGAGCGCCGCTGCCGGCACGCCGGGCGGTGCGGCGGCGGGAGCGTCGGTGCGTGGCCAGTAGACCGTCAGGCGCGACCCGTGACCGGGCTCGCTGCTGACGGTGATCGTGCCGTGCGCCTCGTGCACGGCGCCATAGACGATCGAGAGGCCGAGGCCCGTGCCGCGACCCTGTGGCTTGGTGGTGTAGAACGGATCGAAGAGGTGGGCGAGCACCTCGTTGCTCATGCCGAGGCCCGTGTCCTCCACCGTCAGCGTCACGTAGTCGCCGGCGGCGATGACGCCGAAGCGGTGCGTGATGCTTTCGGCCAGCGTCACCATCGCCACCGTGATGCGCAGGTCGCCGCCGTCCGGCATCGCGTCCCTGGCATTGCTCACCAGGTTCAGCAGCACTTGCTCGACGCGGAGTGGATCGCCCAGCATCCACGCCTCGCGCGCCTCGACGGTGATGTGGGCGTGCAGCGCCACCGGATCACCGGCGAGGCGTCGCAGCACGGGCAGCGCGTCACGCAGCAGGCGACCCGGTTGCACCGGCACGTGCGCGGCATGCCGACGCCGGCTGAACGTCAACAGGTGCGCCGTGAGCGCGGCCGCGCGATCGGTGGCGGACGCGATGTCGTCCACCAGCTCCAGGGACGTGCCGGTCGGCTCCACCTCGAAGCGCAGCATCTCGGCCGAGGCACGGATCACGGTGAGCAGGTTGTTGAAATCGTGCGCTACGCCGCTCGCCATCCGTCCCATCACTTCCATCTTCTGCGACTGGCGCAGCTTTTCCTCCAGCTCCTGCCGTGACGAGACGTCGCGCGCCGTGACGACGAACCCGTCGGGCTCCCCGTCGTCGGTGCGCAGCACGGTGGTGGCGATCTCCAGCCAGACGTAATGCCCGTCCTTGTGCTGCAGCCGGGCATTGATGATCGGATATCCGTCAGCCGGCACCTGCTCGCGCAGCGCGCGCACATGCTGCACGTCGTCGGGATGCACCCACTCATACGGAACCCGCCCGACCAATTCGTCCGGCCTGTAGCCGAGGATGGCCTCGTGCGAGGGGCTGGCGTATTCGATGGTGTTCTCGCGCGAGCGACGGGTGACGAGGTCCGCGCTGTGCTGTGCCAGCAGGCGGTAGCGGAACTCGCTCTCGCGCAGCTGTTCGAGCGCTTTCCGCTGCGCGGTGATGTCGGTGAACGTCGCCACCACGGCATACGGCTCACTCTCGCCATCGCGGAACAGCGGCACGGCGTTGACGTGGATCCACACTTGTGACATCGGCGGCCGCTGGACGCACATCACTCCCGACGCCGGTGCACCGGTGCGGAGTGCGATCGCGGCCATGTGCTGTGACGGCTCGAGCGGTGCCCCGTGCTCGTCGCGCGCCTGCCAGTCGGGGTGGAACGACGTGCGACCGGCCAGCTGGTCCGCCGAAAGGCCGAGAATCCGCTCCGCGGCGTCGTTGTGCAGCTCGATCGCCAGTGCGCGGTCCTGCAGCACCACGCCCTCGTCCATCGCCTGCAGCACGGCACGGAAGCGCCGCTCGCCGGCCACCAGCGCCGCTTCGGCCTTCCGTCGCACGGTCAGGTCACGCACCACCACCTGCACCGCGTCATCGCCGTCGTAGCGCAGCGCCGCACCGCGCGCCTCGACCTCGCAGCTGCTGCCGTCGCGCCGCAGGTATCGCAGCACGCGCGGCGCGGTGACGGTCTGCTCACGCTCCACCAGCGCGATGCGGCGCAGCACTTCCTCGCGCTCGTCGGGATGCACCAGGTCCACACCGTGCGTGCCCAGCAGCGACTCGCGATCGTACTGCAGCATGGTGGCGAGGGCCTCGTTCACGAACACGATGCGACCGCCGACCAGCACCACCACACCGTCGGGATTGTCGTTCGCCAGGCGTCGCAGCGACGCTTCGCTGACCGCGACCGCGCTGGCGTCGCGCCGCCGCACCCGTGTCGTGTACGCCGCCACGATCGCCACCAACACCGCGCCGACGACTGCGGTCGCGAACATCACCTGGAGCGGGAAAGATCGCGCGGCGTTGACCTCGGCCATAGCACGCTGGCCTGCGATCGCGCTCCAGGCCAGCAGCACCACCACCAGCAACCGCGCCGCTACCAGCGCGGCTTCGATGCGCCGGAGGCGGCGTTCCTTCCTGCGGCTTTCGGCAGACGGCATGCACGGTCCAGGAAGCAGGTACGGGCGAAACGACGATCGGCATTCGTACCGCTGGCGCTGCGCCAGGTCACGCCGGCACGCGCGTGCAAGCCGGCACTCCTGCGGCATGCCGAACCTGACGAACTCGACCTGACATTCTAGTGCCCCGCTGTTTCATTCACAGGGCATTCCATTTTTCCGGGTATCGGCTGCCCGCCGATCCGACGTGACTGCGCTGCCACTCCACCGACGCCACCATGCGCCTCGCTCCCGCCGCCGCCCTCGCCCTGCTGCCACTGCTCGTGTCGCCGTCGCGCGCAGAGGCGCAGGCGCGGTCGCTACTCAACGGCACCGACCTCTCCGGCTGGCATGTCGACGTCCCGGCGACCGACACGGCGAAGTCCCTTCCGTCGCCGTTCATGATGAGAAACGGCCAACTTCACATCGCCGGTGAGCCGCGTGGCCACCTCATCACCGATCGCGTGTATCGCAACTACCGGCTGGAAGTGGAATACCGCTTTCCGGGTGCGCCGGGCAACGCCGGTGTGCTGGTGCACGCGTCGCGACCACGCGCGCTCTACGCCATGTTCCCGCAATCGATCGAGGTGCAGATGGAGTCGGGCAACGCCGGCGACTTCTGGTGCATCGTGGAGGACATCACGGTGCCCGACATGATCCGTCGCCGCGGGCCGCGCGCCGAGTGGGGCATCACGGAAGGGAAGGGGCGACGCATCGCGCACCTGGTCGACGGCCGTGAACGCCCGCTCGGCGACTGGAACCGCATGGTCATCGAGGCGGTGGGGCGCACGGTGACCGTCTGGGTGAACGGCACGCTGGTCAATCGCGGCACCAACGCCACCGCGGATCACGGCCAGATCGCGATCCAGTCCGAAGGTGCCGCGGTCGAGATCCGGCGGCTGGACCTGACACCGATCGCACGTCGTCGTTGAGCGGCGCGGGCCGCACACGCTTCTGAAACGTCGCACGCCCCTCCCGGATGATCAGGAGGGGCGCGGTCGGGAAAGTCAGGCCAGGCCGAGCTTGCGGAGCACTTCCGGTGGTGGGCCGTCCCATTTCGCCAGCGGCACGTTGCCGACGTACTGGATGTCCTTCATGCCCGCTTCCGAGGTGTAGAAGCCGGACTGTGTGAGGTTCCGGATTTCACGGAAGAACTGCGCGCCCGCCTTGAACTCCGGCTTCGCATTGGCCACGAAGCAGATGTCGTCGCAGATCTGCGTCTTCTGCGTCGGCGTCAGTGCCGTGAACCGCTTGGTGAACCGCTTGCCGCTTTCCACGTCGAGCCAGGTCAGGCCGCCACGCACGCGCACCAGCGCACGCTCGGCCCAGTCGTACGGCGCGCTGACGTACTCGTTGATGTACGCCGGCACACCGACGGCGGATGCGGACGGACTCTTCTCATCGGCCGGAATGATCACGTCGCAAAGCGCCGAAAGTGTCGCCAGCTCGCTCGTCGAAAGAAGCCTCGGCCACGGCGACTTCGGGTTGATCAGGTCCGGATCGGTGGGTGTGCCGCGCGGCCCCACCTTCGGCGGCACCGGTGCGCCCGCCGCCTTCCGGCGCGGGGTGATCTGCACGGGCTGTTGCGCATCGGCCACGGCAGGTGATGCAACGTCGGCGATGGTGGCACTGGCCGCCGCCACGGCCATCACCTTCAGCGCCTCACGTCGGTCCATCGACGGTGTCTGTTCGTCGCTCATCAGAGATTCCCCCGCTTCATCTCGGCCATGATGTGATCACAGGTGCGCCATGCCAGCGCGAGGATCGACAGCGTCGGATTCTTGTCGGCGTTCGACACGAACACCGATCCGTCGGTGACGAACAGGTTCTTCACGTCCCAGGACTGGCCGTACTGGTTGAGCACCGACGTCTTCGGATCGGTGCCCATGCGGCAGGTGCCCACTTCGTGGATGATCTGGCCGCCGGCGGCGATCGCCTTCGCGCCATCGCTCTGCACGGTGCCCGTGACCTTGCCACCCATCGCCGTGATCATCTCGGCGAACGTCTTCTGCATGTGGGCGGCCTGCCGCGTCTCGTGGTCCGACCACTTCCAGTGGAAGCGCAGCACCGGGATGCCCCACTGGTCCACCGTGGTGGGGTCGATCTCGCAGTACGAATCCTCGTTCGGGATCATCTCGCCGCGGCCATCGAAGTACATGAAGCTGCCGTAGTACCGGCGCGCCTCCTCCTTCAGCTTCTTGCCGTACGCGCCGTTGGTGAACGTGTCGAGGTTGCCCATGAAGCCGGCGCCCGGCATCCCGCGGCCGCCGCCGAACTCGATGTGATAACCGCGCGCGAACCCGAGCTTGCCTGCCAGCTGCTCCTTGTACAGCCACCACGGCACGTACATGTGCATGCCGCTGGCACCGTCGGTGTTGTGCGGCGGCAGGTTCTCGAGCATCGGGATCTGCCCGCCGAGTCCCGCGCCGACGGTGTCCATCAGGTACTTGCCCACCAGGCCACTGCTGTTGGCGACACCGTTGGGGAACTGCGCACTCTTCGAGTTGAGCATGATGCGCGCGCTTTCGCAGGCGCTGGCGGCCAGCACCACGATGCGCGCCTTCACCTCGCGGTCGGTGCGCGTGGTCTTGTCGATGTAGCGCACGCCGGTGGCCTTGCCGCTCGCGTCCACCACCAGCTCGCGCACCATCGCATCCGGCACCAGGTCCACGTTGCCGGTCATCAGCGCCGGCGGCAGCAGCACGGTGGTGCTCTGGAAGTTCGCCTTCACCGAGCAGCCCCACCCGCAGGGCGTGGCCCAGAGGCAGGCCTGTCGCTGCCGCATCGACTGCGCCAGCACACGCTGCGCCAGCGGATTGTCGGGATGGATCTTCTTCGGCAGCACGTCGGCGTCCTGGCGCTGCGTCATGATCGCGAGGTGCGCCGGGATCACCGGGATGCCCAGTGGCGCCGCATGCTTCTTCGTCAGCAGTTCGGTCGCGCGCGGCGCCGGTGCGGGTTGCAGCACACCCGGTGATGACGCCGGGGTGTTCTCGAGGTTGTCGTCACCGCCGTAGACGCCGATCAGCATCTCGGTGCGATCGTAGTACGGTGCCATCTCGTCGTACGTCATCGGCCAGTCGGCGCCGAGGCCGTCGCGGGTCTTCGGCTTGAAGTCGTATTCGCCCATGCGCAGCGAGATGCGGCCCCAGTGATTGGTGCGGCCGCCCACCATGCGCGAGCGCCACCAACGGAAGTCGGTGCCGGGTGCATTGGTGTAGGGCTCGCCGGGCACTTCCCAGCCCCCGTCCACCGTGGCGTCGTAGAAGCCGAAGGGCTTGTGCTTGGTGCCGGCGCCGAGCAGCGGGGCCTGACGCGGCAGCTTGAACATCGGCGTCTCGCGTACCGGGTCGTACGAGCGCCCGGCCTCGAGCACGAGCACCTTGAGGCCGGACACGGCGAGCTGATATGCCGCCATGCCACCGCCGGCACCGGATCCGACGACGATCACGTCGTAGTTGGTCTGCGACTTGGGACTGGCCTGCACCACGGCGATGTGCTCCTGGTAGGGTTCGGCGCTCAACTTACGGCAGGGACGCGCACCGTGCCGCCGGGAGTTTCGGTGACAGTGCACGGAACTCCCGGCCCAGCTCGGGCGGGAGTATGGGATTCCGTGCACTGTCACCGAAATGGGTCCGGCTCTCCCGTCCGGCCAGTATCCAGCGCCGCCTGTCGTGGGTAGCGTGCGACATGTCCCCCCGCCGCCCCATCGTCGTCGCCGACCCGGTTCCCGAGGGTCGCGGCGCCACGCCGCCCACACGCTCGCTCCGCGACCGGCTTGGCGCGATCCGCAACATCCCGCCCTTCCTGCGGCTGATCTGGGACACCAGTCGCGTGCTCACCGTCTGGACGGTGCTGCTGCGGATGATCCGCGCCGTGCTGCCGGTGCTCACGCTCTACGTCGGCAAGCTGATCATCGACGAGGTGATGGCGCGTGTGGCGCTGGCCGGGACGCCCGTCACCGTGGCTGGCTGGCTGCGCGACGTGGCGTCCCAGCGGCTCCTGTGGCTGCTGCTCGCCGAATTCGGCCTGGCGGTACTCTCCGACGTGCTCGGCCGACTGGTGGCGCTCTTCGACGCGCTGCTGTCGGAGCAGTTCTCGAACGCGACCAGCATCCGCCTGATGGAGCACGCCGCGACGCTGGACCTCGAAGACTTCGAGGACAGCGAGCAGCAGGACAAGCTGGAACGTGCGCGACGGCAGGCGTCGGGCCGCATGACGCTGATGAATCAGCTCTTCGGGCAGGCGCAGGACCTGGTCACGATCGTCAGCTTCGGCATCGGCATGGTGGCCTACGCGCCGTGGCTGATCGTGCTGCTGTTCATCGCGCTGATCCCGGCCTTCCTCGGCGAGGCGTACTTCAACGAACGCAGTTACTCGTTGGCGTACTCGCGCACCGCCGATCGTCGTGAGCTGGACTACATCCGGCAGACGGGTGCCAGCGTGGAGACGGCGAAGGAGGTGAAGATCTTCGGGCTCAACACCTTCCTCATCGAGCGATACCGACGGCTGGCCGCAGATTTCTATGTCGCCAATCGTGGCCTCGCGATCCGACGCGCAGGGTGGGGCGGCCTCTTCACCGCACTCGGCACGCTGGGCTATTACGTCGCGTACGCACTGATCGTGTTCCGAACACTCACGGGCCAGTTCTCCATCGGTGACCTGACGTTCCTCGCCGGCTCGTTCCGTCGGCTGCGCAACCTGCTGGAAGGGTTGCTGATCGGCTTCACGCAGACGGCCAGTCAGGCGCTCTATCTCGACGACCTGTTCTCCTTCTTCGAGGTGCAGCCGGAGATCCTCTCGCCGCCCGATCCGCGCCCGTTCCCGGCCGTGCTGCAGCTGGGGATCGAATTCGAGGGCGTGGGCTTCCGGTATCCGGGTGCCGAGCGCTGGGCGGTGCGCAACCTGAGCTTCACGCTGCGCGCCGGCGAGGTGCTGGCACTGGTGGGAGAGAACGGCGCCGGCAAGACGACCATCGTGAAGCTGCTGGCGCGCCTCTACGACCCGGACGAGGGTCGCATCCTGGTGGACGGTCACGACATGCGCGAGTACGACCTGGAGCAATTGCGCTCGAACATCGGCGTGATCTTCCAGGACTTCGTGCGCTACAACATGACCGCCGCCGAGAACATCTCGGTGGGCCGCATCGAGGCCCGCGACGACAAGGCGCGCATCGAAGCCGCCGCCGCCCGCAGCCTCGCCAGTGAGGTGATTGCAAAACTCCCGAAGCGGTACGACCAGCAGCTCGGCCGCCGCTTCCGGAAGGGCGTGGACCTCTCCGGCGGCGAGTGGCAGAAGATTGCGATCGCGCGCGCCTACATGCGCGACGCGCAGCTGCTGATCCTCGACGAACCGACGGCGGCCCTCGATGCGCGCGCCGAGTACGAGGTGTTCGAGCGCTTCAAGGAGTTGAGCGACGGGCGCACCGGCGTGCTGATCTCGCACCGCTTCTCGAGCGTGCGCATGGCCGACCGCATCCTGGTGCTCGCCGACGGTCGCGTCGAGGCCTCCGGCACCCACGCCGAACTGCTCGTCCAGCGCGGGCGCTACGCCGAGCTGTTCGAGCTGCAGGCGGCGGGGTATCGGTAAGTCGCCGAGCGCTGTCGGACGTTCGGTGCGGCGCGCTCGACTGCTGAACTGGTGAACTGGTGAACTGGTGAACTGCAACTGTTAAACTGCAACTGCTGAACTGCAATTGCTGAACTGCAATTGCTGAACTGCAACTGCTGAACTGCAACTACTGAACTGCAACTGCTTGACACAAAGGCGCAAAGACACGAAGGCGCAACGAGGCTTGGTGTCGTTATGACCATCGCGGTGCGGCGCGACGTGGCGTGGGTGAATGCGGGAACGGCGCTAGGTTCTGCATTCCATGCAATAACCTTATCCTGAAATCCGTCACCAACTCACCATGGGCGCAGAACGCGTTGCGCCTTCGTGTCTTTGCGCCTTTGCGTCAGGCAGTTGCACTTTCGCACTTTCGCACTTCGCTGCAGCGAACCGGTTCCGCGCTGCGCCGTGCACGGACGGCAGCAGCGCAGAACGCGTGATCACTGAACGCCATGTCAGACCTTCGGGCGTTCCTTGAAGCGCACCCAGAGGACCGTCAGCGGGTGTTCGCCGACCTTCAGGTGGCTCACGCCGAGTGAGTCGAGGTAGGTCATCGGATCGTCGGCGATGAAGGCGAGCTTGGCGCGGAACAATTCATCGCTGAAGACGTCCACCCGCAGGCCCGCCATCGCGGCGGCTTCGGCGCGGCGGAGGGTTTCGTCGACGGCGTCGGATGACGTGCCCGACGGCGCGCCAGCACGGATCGACTGCGCGATCACCTGGTTGTCCGGCGTCAGCGCCACCGCCACGTACGGCGTCTGTGTGCGCGCCAGGCGCAGCAGCGACGGCTGCGTGGTCTCGATGGCTGCGATCACCAGGGAGTCGTTGCGTGCGAAGTAGAGCGAGTCACCGCGTGAACGCGCGGTGGCGCTGGCCGCTGCGCCGCGGAGCCATGTCTCGTCGCGCTCCAGCGTGCCGGTGCTGACGAATCGTGCGAACCGCGGCAGCGGTGACGGCGACAGCTCCTGCGGAATCGGCACCGTGCAGGCCACCACCGTCAGCATCAGCCCCGAGGCCAGCGCACCGGTGGCGTCACACCGCGCGCGCCAGGTCACCGGCGGCGCGACGAGGGTGCGCAAGCGCGACTCGAGCGCGGGTTCGCCACTCATCAGCGACGTCATGGTGACGTTCGGACCGCCGAGACACGACAGTGCGCGCTGCGGCCAGCCCGCCCGCGTCACGCCACGCTCGGCCACCTTCAGCAGCAACTCGGCGTAGCGGCGCGCCAGGTGCGGACGGTGCAGCACACGACGATCGCAATCGTGCTCGATCGCGCGCTGCATGCGACGGTAGGCCCAGCGGAGGGGCAGGTTCCACGGAGTCAGGATCACCAGGCACATGCCGATCGCCAGCAGTCGCGGGTCGCGCGCCTCCACGTGCGAGCGTTCGTGCAGCAGCAGCAACCGGCGCTCCAGGGGCGGCAACGACATCGCCCAGCGCGGGATCACGATCTCCCCGCGCCCAGCGCCGAAGGCAGCCGGCCCGACGTCCTCCGACACGTAGATTGCCGGCGCGGTCAGTCCGTCCCGGCGCCGCAGGATCCAGCGGCGCTGTTCACGGGCCAGTCGGCGTGCGCCGTGCCACGTGAGCAGCAGGAGCAGGGCGCTGGCGCCAACCCAGGCCGCCAGCAGCGCTTCATCCAGCGGGCGCAGCAGGGTCGCCGAGGCGGCGAGTGCGTCGGCCACGCCGAGGACGGCACCCATCGGCAGTGTGCCGAAGAATGCGATGGTGGCACCGTACGGCGGCCACCAGCCCCGGTGCGCCGGTTGCGGAGCCAAAGCGACCTGCTGCGGGGCGTTTTGAGCGAGCCCTGCAGAACGCGGAACCTGTGTAACGATCGGCATCCGCGTGATCACGCCATCGGGGAGCAGGGGCGCGCTGGACATCAGCACCATGGCCGCCAGCCAGGTCCAGCGGCGGGGAAGGCCGAGTCGCATGCAGCAGCGCTCGATGGCCCAGGCGGCGAGCGCCACCAGCAGGCCGAAGAGCGTCAGCGAGAGGATCATCGCGGCGATCATGCGTCGCCCTCCGCCAGTTCGGATTCCACCAGCGCGCGCAGCCGCTCGAGCGCCGCCCGGTCGAGGCGCTCATCGCGGACCAGGTGGACCAGCAACGCTTCTGGCGAGCGGTCGAACAGGCCGTCCAGCAGGCGGCTGAGGGCGCTCCTGCTGGCGTCCTCGCGCTCCACCAGGGATCGGTAGACATGGGCGCGCCCCTCGGCCGCGTGCGCCACGTGCCCCTTCTCCTGCAGGATGCGCAGCATGGTGAGCACGGTGTTGTAGGCGAGGTCGATGCCGTCGGCGGCGAGGGCGTCCCGTACCTGGCCAACCGTGGACGGGCCCAGTCGCCAGAGGGCGGTCATGATGTCCAGCTCACGCGCGGTGAAATTCGGCATCGGCATCTCCCAAGGGTCTAGTTGATGCCCCATACTGTGGCACGCAGCCGGAGTTGTCAACTAGAGCATTAATAGTTAACGGTTCAGTCCGTTGCGCCAATCCGCTGTCATCCGTCGTGGCGGAGGAGGAGTGGGGGCCAAAGTGCGTGCGGGACAAACGGATGTCGCCGACTCCCCCCTTCCTCGAGGCATGACGCGAGTGCAGTCTCAAGTAGAGGCGTGTCAATGGATCGGCACGATTCGGAGGTGCCGCGGGTTGTCCCGATGTGAGCGAAATCTCACGTCCGCAATCGTTGCCGCGCCGTCGATTACGTTCTCCTTCCCGCGCACGACCCACGGATACCGCAGCCGATGCTGATTCCCGACGGCCGACCGACCGATCAGTGGAACGACCCGCACGCCTCCGTCTTCCAGCTGCTCGGCGGCGAACTGACGGTGCTCGATCCGTGGACGCGGGTGGACTTCTCCTCGCTGCACGACGGTGCCGCGCGCACGCAGGATGCGGTCGGATATCGCGGCCTCACTGCGGCGTATCGCGTGGCCGGCCTCACGCTCGGTGATGCCGACGCAGCGCCGATGTGCCCGCCGTTCCTGGTCGAAATCCTCGAAGACCGGCTGCAGGCGCAGGTCATCTGGGAAGGCACCGGGTTCGGGCAGTCACCGCTCGCGGCCTGCGATCAGCTGGCACTCAATCACTGGGCGGCAGGCAGCCTGACGAAGAACCTGCGCGTGGTGCGTTTCGGCGATGGTGATGTGGGCCTGGAATCGGAACTGCACCTCGGACTCGCCCCGACGTCGGCGCAACTGCGCGAATTCGTCACCGCCTTCTCATGGGACGTCGCCGCGCTGAACGCGTGCGAGACCGCCGGCGTGCTCGAGCCCACGGAGGAGTGGATCCGTCGCGCGGCGCTCTCCATCTCGCGCTCCACGCCGTCCATCCCGCTGCGCCAGCATCCATCGCCCGATTGGCACGCGTTCGAGAGCCCGCGCGGCGTGTTCTGCAGCCTGCAGCCGAGTGGCGGCCTGGCGGAGAGCGACAACGTGCTGTACGCGGTGCGTCGTGATTCGGCGGCGCTGGAGCCGGTGGTGACGATGCCCGGCCATCGCAACGACTGGGATTACACGCGGCTGGTGGACGTCTGGCTGGCGCGGGACGGTGCGGCGGCGTTCGCGCGCACGTTGCTGTGCGCAGGCTTCGTGCATACCGGCGATGGTGTCTGGCGCGCGATCGAGACGGCTGCGATCAGCGCCGTGGCGATGTACGGCAGCGATGGTTTCCTGCTCGGCCTGCACGACGGCAAGGTGCTGGTGCTGGATGGTGCGCAGTCGGTGGGATCGGCTCGGCGCCTGGGCAAGGTCAGCGGACGATTCCTGCAGCTGGTGTCCACCGGTACGCGGGCCATCGGATTGGTCGGCACGACGCTGGTCAGCGGACGGCTGGCCGCCGATGCGAGCGCCCGCCCGTCGGTGACCGACGCCTGGTCGCTGAAGCTGGAGGCACAGCTGACCTTCGAGCGCGTGGCGGAGATCGATGTCGATGCGTGGGCGCAGTCGCCGGCGGTGTCGGTGCTCGGTGACGACGGCATCATCATCATCGATGCCGAGACCGGAAAGGAGCGCTCGCGGTTCACGATCGGCGATGCGCGCCATGCGCGCTGGATCGGCACCGGCTGGCTGATGGTGCTGGCACCGCTGGCTGGCGTCGAGGAGCCGCGCACGCAGATCCGCGTGCTGGATGTGGTGAGCGGGCGCTGGACCGAACCCGTGATCACCGCCGAGGTGACGCGCCTCGCAGTGCGTGGCGACGAGATCCAGGTCGGCTACGCGAACCAGTCGATCGCGGTCTGGGATCGCGCCGAGGTCTGTCGCGGCATCGGTGCCGTCGCGTTCATCACGCCGGCTCCGGGTGATGCGGGCTGCAGCGTGACACCGGCCACGCCGGCACCGGCGCCGACCTCCGTGTCGCAGGGGATCGCCAGAACGTAGGTGTCGGCGCAAGTTGAGCGGATGCGCGCACAGCATCTGGTCACCGTCTGGAATCCCACCTACGCCACCAACGCGCTCGAGGCGCACGTGCGCGTGCTGCTCGATTCGGCGCGCACGGCTGACGTCACGGATGACGACGTCCACGTCTGGTGGGGGAAGGTGAAGTCGTCGCATCGCCAGGCGGCGATGCCACACCTGGCGGATGTGCTGGCGCTCGATCCTGCCACCTGCGATCACTTCGACGAAGTCCATCTCTACCTGACCGACTATCGCTCGCTGTACGTCGCGAACGTGGAGATCATCAGCACCGACGACCCGCGGCGTGACGAACCGGCGCACGTGCCGGCGTACTACACGCGCGAGGAGTTGCACTGCGACTGCTGGTTCATGCTCACCGACATTCGCCTGCTGGTGCGTGATGACCTCGAGGGTGTGGCGGCGGAACTGCGGAAGCTGCGCAACGTCCGCTACGGCGACCGGCCGCTGTCGCTGTATGGCGGGATGGTGGACCTGCCCCTGATCGTGTCGCGAGACGAGCCCCGCCAGTTCTTCGACGTCGCCGAGCGTGCGCAGCTCACGGGCGGTCGGCTCTGGGCGGCCTTCGACAGCGAACAGGGTGGAGTCGGCGCCATCGAAGCCACGCTGCGGCTCGATCACTTCGGTGCCGAGTCATGGTCGGCGCTGGATGGCACCGCGCGTCGCTTCGTGACGATGGCGGAGTCCACGCTTCGCCTGCTCCGTGACGACCAGGCATCCGAGCTCTCGTCCGTGGCCATCAATTACGGCAAGGCGCTCGAGGTCCAGCTGGTGCGGCTGCTGCGCACCGCGATGTCCGATGCACCTGAGCCGTCGCGATACGTCACGATCCACGGCGTCTCGTCGCGCTTGCCGGATGCGCTGCCGCTCACGCTGCAGCCGCTGGTGGACGCACTCGGTGGCGACAAGGAGCGTGCGCAACATCTCTGCACCGTGCTCACGGACGGACGGTGGCTGGTGGAGGAATGTGCGATCGCGCTGGACGGATTCGTGCGCGAGGCACGCAACCCGGCGGCGCACGGTGACCTGGTGCCACGCGAGGTGGTGATCCGGTGGCGCAACCGATTGCTCGGCGTCGGCTGTGACGGCCTGCTGGCCCGCCTCGCACGCATTCGCCGGAAATGACGACGGGGCACAGCTGATCGCTGTGCCCCGTCGTTGGACCTGTGTTGTCGTGCCGCAGAAGAACCGCGCGATCAGAAGCTGAAGCGGATACCGGCGCTGGCGAAGCGGCGGGCCTCGTTCTGGCCGCCATCGACGAACGTGTTGACGGTGTTCAGCACCGTGCCGCCTGACGCCTGTCCAACCTCCGCCGCCACCTTGAGCACCGGGAAGTTGAGGGCCAGCGACCCGTACACCACGTTGCGCGTGGTCTTCTGCGAGTACGAGTACGAGGCGGTGCCGGTGCTGCCGGCCTCGTTCACCACCGCGCCGATGTTGAGCCGCGTGTCGTACGTGTCGCGACCAGCGCCGCCACCGAGTTCGAGGAAGCCGAACTTCTTCGACACCGAGGCGCGAATGGCTTCGGTGCTGACGGTGAAGTCCGACAGCGTGAGCTGCTCATCGCCGCCGGTGCCACCCTGGAACGCGGCCGTGATGTCGGCCGTGGGCAGTTCGCGCTTGATGTAGCTGAGCGAGATCGCGGGGATCATGTGTGCGTCGCGCGTGACGCCGAGACGGCCGCCGTAGCCGACCTTGAGGCGGCTCGCCGGCACCACCACCGAGATGTCCTCCACGTCCACGTCGGGCAGGTAGGCCACGTTCAGCACCGCGTCGAGGGAGAGCACGCGGGTGAGGCCGGCCGGGAGGCCCTTGAAGAGGCCCACGCCAACATCCACCACCGGGGCAGGCACCGGCGACTTCTCGGTGCCGATCGCCGAGGCGGTGACGCCGGTCGGGCTGAGCACGATGTCATCGAGGTTCGGCACGCGGCCGTCCACGGCGGTGGCGCGCACGTTGAGCGAGAACTTGCCCAGGCCACCGAGGGTGTTGGCGGTACCGAGGATCGCCCCGCCGCCGGAGAGGGCCTGGCCGAACTGCGGCATCATGAACGAGAACAGGTCGCTCGCCTTCTGGCAGGCGTCCGCGAGGTAGCCCTGGACGACGCTGGGGCCGGTGGTGACGCAGGACACCTGCTGCGCCGAGGCCAGCGAGGGCACGGCAGCGGCAGCGAGGACGATCAGGGAACGGTGCACGACGCGCATCGGGATCAGGACGTGAGTGGTAGCGGGCGCCGGCGCGGTGCGTGCGCTGGCGCATGGTTCGCCCCTTCGACCACTCACCGCCTCGTTTCGCAACATGCGAATCGGTTCATGGACACCGACATCCCGAGAGCGGGCGGCGCCGATGCCGGGAGCAAACGGCTGGTATGGTCAGCCGCTGTTCCGCAGCCCTGCCGCCACGCCGTTGAGCGTCAGCTGGATGATGCGCACCAGCCGCGCGTCCTCGTCGCCGCTGCGCAGCTGGCGGAGCAGCTTGACCTGGATGCCATGCAGCGGGTCGAGGTACGGGAAACGGTTGCGGATGCTGCGCGCCAGCGACGGATTGTCGCCCAGCAGCGGGGCACCGGTCACCTGCTGCACCCACCAGATCGCGCGCGCGTGTTCGTGCCGGATGCGCTCGAAGACGGCATCGGCCACCGCACGGTCCGGCGCGAGTTCGAGGTACCGGGCGGCGATGCCGAGGTCACTCTTGGCCAGCACCATGCCCATGTTCGACATCACGGTGCGGAATAACGGCCAGTCGCGGTGCATGCGCTGCAGCAGCGCCACACGGGTGTCGTCGGTGCCGAAGGCATCGAAGGCCGAGCCGGCGCCGTACCATCCCGGCAGCAGGATGCGACACTGACTCCAGCTGAAGACCCACGGAATCGCGCGCAGGTCCTCGATGCGTTCCGACGCCGTGCGCGACGCGGGCCGGCTGCCGACGTTGAGCGTGCTGATCTCGCGCACCGGCGTGATGGCGCGGAAGAGCGGCACGAAGCCTGGCGTCTCGTACACCAGGTTGCGGTACGCGTCGAACGACAGCGCGGACAGTTCGTCCATCGCGGCCGCAAACGACGGGTCCTGCGCGGCGTCGGCCACGCCGTCGGCGGTGGCGATGGCGGTGGCCGAGACGAGCGCCTCGAGGCTGCGGCGCGCCTGGTCGCGATCGGCGTAGCGCGCCGCGATCACCTCGCCCTGCTCGGTGAGTCGCAGCGCACCGTTCACCGCGCCGGGCGGCTGTGCCAGCACCGCGTCGTAACTCGGCCCGCCGCCGCGTCCCACCGTGCCGCCGCGACCGTGGAAGAAGCGCAGGCGCACGCCGGCTTCCTGTGCCACGCGAACCAGCTCCGACTGCGCACGATAGATCGCCCAGTTCGACGTCAGGTAGCCGCCGTCCTTGTTGCTGTCGGAGTAGCCGAGCATCACTTCCACCCGGTCCTCGCGTGCGCTCCGCACCCAGTGGCGGTACTCCGGCATCGCCAGCAACGCACGCATGGTGCCGGCAGCCGATTCGAGGTCGCCGATGGTCTCGAACAGCGGAACGATGTCCATCGCCAGGCGCGGCACCTCGCCGGGCACGAACAGGCCCACCTCGCGCAGCAGGATCGCCACCTCGAGGATGTCGGCCACCGACATGCACTTGGAGATCACGTAGTGGCCGATCATGCGCGGCCCGAAACGGCGCACCGCCGTCGCCGCCTTCTCCACGATCGCCAGCTCACCCTGGACCAGCGCGCTGTACGTCACTTCGCGACTGACCAGCGGTCGCGGGGTGGCCAGCTCGCGGCGCAACACGTCCACCTGCGCCGCATCGTCGAGTGCGGCGTAGTTGGGCACCACGCCGGCCAGGCGCAGCAGCTCGTCCACCACCTGCACGTGCACGTCGCTGTTCTGCCGCAGGTCGAGGGTGCAGAGATGGAATCCAAACAGGTCGATGGCGGTGCGCGCCGGCTCCACACGCGCGTCGGCGAGTCGGCCCGCGCCGTGCGAATGCAGCGACGCCTCGATGACACCGAGATCGCGCGAGAGCTCCGCCGGATCGCTGTACGGCGGCAATGCGGCGTGCGGCGCGCGACCGGGGACGCTGCCGAGCGTCGCCAGCGCGGTGGCGGCGAGACGCGCATGCATCCCGCGCAGCGCGCGCCGGTACGGTTCATCGGCGCGGAAGGGCGACTCGTCACCGGAGGCGTCGGCCAGCGCCAGCAGCGCTGGAGTGGGCGTGATCAGGCGCGACGACATCGACAACTCGAGCGAGAGCTGGAACAGCGCCTCGAGGTGGTGCGTGAGCGCCGTCGCAGCCTGCCGGTCCACGGCCGTGTGCAGCACGTCGGCGGTGACGAACGGATTGCCGTCACGGTCGCCGCCGATCCATGAGCCCATGCGCACCACGGGCGGCACGCGTGGCGCGCGACCGGGGGCCAGCGCCTCGACGGTGTCCTGTACCGCGATCTGCAGCGCCGGCAGCTCGGTGAAGAGCGTCAACTCGTAGTAGCGCAGCGCTTCCGCGATCTCGTCGCGGGCGCGCAGCTTGGCGAGGCGGAGCAGGGACGTCTGCCACAGCGTCAGCACCTGGAGCCGCAGCGCGTCCTCCCACTGCACCTGCTCCTCGGCATCCATGCGCAGGCGATCACGCTCCACCAGCAGCTCGGCGATGCGGCGCTGCGTGTCGAGGATCGTCTTGCGGCGCACTTCGGTGGGATGGGCGGTGAGCACCGGACTCACCTCCACCTGCGACAGCGTGCGCACGATCCGGTCGGTGTCCAGTCCCGCCTCGCGCAGCGCCTGCACCGTGTGCTCCAGCGTGCCGGCGCGGGCCGGTGAACTGGTGGCGCGATGGAAGCGTCGGCGCCGCGCGTGGTGGACGTCCTCGGCGATGTTGGCCAGCAGCGAGAACCAGCTGAAGGCGCGGATGACGTAGATCGCCATGTCGGTGTCCACACCGGCCAGCAGGGCATCGATGCGTTCTGCAGCCATGCGCCCGTCCCGCCGCGCATCCACCGCCTCGCGCCGCAGCGCCTCGACGAGGTCGAAGACCGGCTGGCCGGACTGCTCGGCGATCAGGTCACCGAGGATCCTGCCCAGCAGGCGGATGTCGCGATCGAGTGCCTCGTCCGGGGAGTCGTTCACGTCGGTGCCGGGGGTGGAGTGAGTCCATGTCGCCTTGTCTGCGAATGGTAGTCACTGCCGGCGCCGGACCGCTCGCGTCAGGAGGAGGCGCCGGCGGCGGCTGCGGCGAGTTGCTGGCGGATCACCTCTGCCAGTTGCCGCCCGGTGAACGGCTTGGCGAGGAAGCCCGCGTGCAGCCGGGAGAGCGTGGCGGCGGTGCCGCGATCGGGGGCGTAGCCCGAGATCACGATCGCCGGCAGCTGCGGCAACCGCATGCGCACCTGCTCCAGCAGTTCGCGTCCGGACATCTGCGGCATCACGTAATCGGTGACCAGGATGCTGATGGATGCACCGTGCGCATCGAGGAGACGCAACGCGGAAGCACCGCTCTCGGCGACCTCCACGTGGAACCCTTCGTGCACCAGCAGCCGGCGCAGGGTGTCGCGCGGACCGGGGTCGTCATCCACCAGCAGCACGCGATGCAGCGGTGCAGACGTTCCGGGCGTGGTGGCGGCTGCCGGGGGCTGCGCCACGTCGATCGTGTTGGCGCATGGCAGCAGCAACGTGAACGTCGAACCGACGCCCGGCACGCTGGAGCAGCGCACGCCACCACCCGCGCGCTCAGCGATGGAGAGCGTGGTGGCGAGGCCGAGGCCCGTGCCCTGGCCCGGGGGCTTGGTGGTGAAGAACGGCTCGAAGATCTGCGCCCGTGTGGCATCATCGAAGCCGATGCCGGTGTCGTGCACGGCGATCGCGACGTGCGAGCCCGACAGCGCTGCCGGCGAGCCGAGCACCCGCTCGCCCGAGAGTCGTTCGACGGTGGTGTGCAGCGTGATGGTGCCACCGTCGCTGGTGGCGTCACGGGCGTTGGCGAGCAGGTTGAGCAGCGCGTGCTCCACCTGGTTGGGGTCCGCGAACACCTGCGCGCGGCCGGCCTGCAGCGTCAGCGTGAGGGTACGGTGCGGCGCGATCACCTTGCGCAGCAACGGCGCCGTCTCGCGCAGGCGCTCGTCGAGCACGAACGCCTCGCCCTGTTCCACCTGCTGGCGCGTGAACGTCAGCAACTGGCGCGTGAGTCGTCGGGCACGATCGGTGGCGAGTCCGATGTTCTGCAGGTCGGCGCGCCGGTCCGCATCCAGCGGCAGGTCTTCCAGCATCTCGGCACTGCCGCCGATGATGGTCAGCAGGTTGTTGAAGTCGTGTGCCACGCTGGCGGCCAGTCGGCCCACGATCTCCAGCTTCTGCACCTGTCGCAGTTTTTCCTCGATCACGCGGTGCTGCGCCAGCTCACGCAGCAGGGCGCGCTCGTGCGACACGTCATCGAACGTCCAGAGGCGGCCGTGGCCTGCCTCGCCGGCGATCGGCACGCTCATCACGCGCAGCGTCTTGCCGCTGCCGTCGTCGAGCTCCCACGTCCAGTCGTCTATGCGGGCGTCGGGATCGGCGTTGATGCGAGCCACTTCCTGCCGCACGAACTCGGCGCTCCGCAGGCGGCCGACGAGGCGGTCCATCGCGCCGCTCAGGGTGCGGGCGGTGACCACACCCGACGAGGTGTCGAGCCAACCGGATGCGGCGGCGTTGACGATCACGTCACCGCGTGAGTTGTCGATGAACACCACGCCCTGCGGCACGTGCGCCATGATCGCATCCAGACGCGCCACGGCCGCCGGCAGGGCCAGCTGCTCGGCTGGCGCACGGCCGACCAGCATCTGCTGCAGCACATCGGGGTGCTCCCGCACCACGGTCGGCACGCGTGCCGGATCGCTCCACACCAGCAGCAGCGACGAGTCAGGCTGGCCGCCGGTGTCGCGCCGTCCGTGCACCACGCAGGTCATTGTCGGCGCGGTGCGCAGGGCGAGCGCAATTGCGGTCGGCAGCAGGCGTCGCGGATATCGCTCCTCGAGCAGCACCGGCACGTCCGACGCCAGCCATGCGGCGGGGACGTAAAATGCCTGGGGTGGCGTGAGGGCGGGATCGCACCCGGTCAGCTCGATCACATCGGGCGCGATCCAGTGCACCAGCGCGATGAAGTCAGCCGAGGCCAGCTGCCGGAGTGCCGTCAGCATGCGATGCGGGTACGGGCGGTGCTCACGTCCACTCCTCGAGCAGCTGCTGCAACGGCCGGATGACCTCGTGCGGCGACGTGAGATGCGGCACGTGACCACGCGTCATCAGCGGCACCAGGCGCGCGTCGGGCAGTTGCTGCACGAGGTATTCACCGGCCGACGACGGCACCACCACGTCTTCGTGCGAGTGCAGCACCCACACCGGCTGCGTCACGCGACTCAGCATGGCGCGATGGTCGCCGAAGAACACGGCTTGCAGTGTCCGCAGTGCGATGTCGGGGCGCATGGCACCGAGCAGGTCACCGAACTCCGCACGCTCCGCCTCGGTGGCATCGTCGCCGACCGCCACGCGACTGAACACGGTGGCCCAGCCACGGAAGTCATCCTGCACGGCAGACAGCAGGGCGTCGATGCGCTCGCGGGGAAATCCGGCGCGGAAATCGACGTCCTCGAGGTAGCGCGGGGTCGAGCAGATCATCGCCAGGCGACTGACCCGTTCCGGCGCGGCGATCGCCGCCAGCATGCCGATCATGCCCGAGATCGAGTGGCCCACCACCAGCGCATCCCGCACGTCGAGCTCGTCGAGCAGCGCCACCAGGTCGTCGGCATAGGCGAACACCGAGCCGTACACCTCGGGGCGATAACCGCCCGCCGGGGCCGCAGGGGAGCAGACGTTGTCGAAGCGCACGATGCGCGCAACCGGTGCCAGCGCCGCCACCACGTGCCGCCATGTCTGCTGCGAGGTCCCGAGACCGTTGGCGAGCACGATCACCCGCTCGCCGCTGCCCGTGACTGTGGCACCGAGCCTGTCCTGCATGACCGTTCGTGTCATGAAAGGGAGCGCGTCGTCGCGCAATGGAGTGAGCACGGATCGATCGGCGGGGCGGCGCCGGGCACAGCGGACATATTGGTCACGGTTTGCGCCTCGCGCCATATGAGCGCGCCAATGTTCAGCCGTTTCGAACGCCCGGCCGATATATCACTCGCGCCTCCCACCAGTTCAAGGGTCGGTCGGTGGCCGCGACTTCCCAAGCGCACCCGGCCCGAACCGGCGCCGGTGCGGGCACGCGACTCAGCGCAGCAGGCGCGTGGCCGGGTCCACCAGCACCCCCGGCACGACGCCGAGCACGATCAGCCACGACACCAGCACCACCAACACGAGACGTTCGGATCCGTTGAGATCCGGGGCCAGCAACCGCAGTGGCGTCCCGAGGAAGGCCGAGGCGAAGCTGCGCAGCGTGGCCACCGCGAGCAGCGCGCTGGCGAGGATCATGGCGATCGCACTCGGCACACTGGTCAGCCACAGCGCATGCAGGAGCAGGTCGTCGGCGATGAAGCCGGAGGTGCCGGGCATGCCCACCGCCGCGCCGCCGAACACCGCCACGCCGATGGCGAGGCGCGGGAAGGCGCGCGCCCGACCGCCCGGTGCCAGCTGGGCCAGCGGTCCCACCCGCTCCTCCAGCGCGGCCAGCATGATGCCGAAGCCGCTCATCGCCAGGCCGAGCGTGATCGACACCAGCAGCGCGGCCGCGTGCTGACCACGGCCCGCGGCACCGACGGCCGCGAACAGCATGCCGCCGTGCATCAGCACCGAGGCGCGCAACAGGCCATGCAGCGTGGGCTGCACCAGCGAGATGAGCCCGAACGAGAGCGCCGAGGCGGCACCGACCAGCACCACCAGCGGCGCCATGTCGGAGGCGATCGCCTCGTGGTCCACGAATCGCAGGTGCACGAACACCGATGTCGGCAGCGTCGCGAGCTGTTGCAGCTGCAGCTTGAGGCTGCGGTGGGTGAGGCTGCCGATGCCGCCGTGCAGCGGGAACACGCCGGTGCGCATCGCGAACGAGACGATCGACGCCACGAACGCAACCGACGGCTGTCCCATCGCCATCGCCGCCGATGCGACGAACAGCGCGGCGCCGGCCAGGCCGAGCGTGATCGACGCCGTGCGCGAATGGCGTAGTGCCTCGATCGCGATCACGAACGCCGTGGCGCCCGTGGCACCGAAGCTGACGGCGCCGCTGGACGTCGCCAGCGAGGCCGTCATCAGCAGCGCCAGCGCGATCTCGCCGACCCAGCCGGTGGTGCGTCGTGACGCCACGTGCGGGGCGAAGAGCAGCGTCAGCGCACAGGCGATGATGAGGGCCGGCGCGGCGATCGATCCGTCGCTGAACAGTGCCGGTACCTGTTGCAGGAGTGCGTTCACGGCCGGTCGGCCGAGGTGATGCCGCTGACCCGCTCGTCGAGGCGCGACAGCCCGCGCGCGAGCTGCAGCACCGGCGCCACCGCACCATCGATCCGTTCATCCAGCCGCAGCCGGTGCACCGATGCAGCGTACACACGGGCGGCGATGCGCGGCGCGAATCGCGCCAGCAACGTCTGGCCGTGGTCGAGGTGCCCATGCTGGTGCACGTCGTGGATCATGTTCGGCGCCCGCAGATACTGGTAGGCGCGCAGCAGCGCATGACAGACCAGGTGCGCGAGCGCCAGTCGGGTCAGGCCCAGGGAGATCTCGGCCAGGATCAACCCGATCTGCGACAGGGTGGCATGCGCCAGTGCACCCTTGGCGTCGGTGTGCACGCGTGCCACCGCGGCGGCGTAGACGGCCGTCGCGACGCCGACCACCACGCCGACCGCGGCAATCACCGGCGCGACGTCGAGCACCGGAGCCACGCGCAGCATCAGGTACAAGCCGGCATGGATCGACACCGCACCGTAGAACAGCGCGCTGGATGGTGTCGGCCCTTCCATCGCCCGCGGCAGCCAACCCGAGAACGGCAGCTGCGCCGATTTGCCCATCGCCGAGAGCAGGAAGAGGCCGGCCAGCGTGGCCGATTCGAGGGGCGGCAACGTGCCCGATGCCGCCAGTGCCGAGAACCGCGTGGAGCCGAACACTTCGTGCGTCGTCACCGTGGCCACCAGCAAGCCGACGTCGCAGAGCCGGTAGGTGGCGAAGGCGCGCACCGAGGAGCGCACCGGCTCCTCGCGTTCATGGAAGAAGCCGATGAACAGCGCCGACGAGATGCCGATCAGCTCCCAGCCGGCGAAGAACACATCCAGCGCGCCGGCGAACGCCACCAGCTGCGAGCCGGCGGCGAACATGCCGAGCAGCACGTAGAAGCGCGCGAAGCCCGCTTCCTTGTGCAGGTACGTGCGGGAGAATCGCGCCACCAGCGCAGTGAGGGCCGCCGCCAGCAGCGAAAATGCCAGCGAGAGGCCATCCACCAGCGCGACGACCGGCACCGCGTAGTCGCCCACCGAGAGCCAGTCGCCGTATTCCACGTTGCCGGTGGCGGGCGCACCGAAGAAGCCGAAGTGCGTCACCAGGGCGGTCAGTGACGCGAGCACCGACACCTGCAATCCGACGGTGACGATGCGCGACACGGCCCGCTCGCCCATCCAGTGCGCGCGGCCCATCAGCAACAGCCCGATGCCGATCGCGGTGGAGAGCGGGGCCGCGATCGCGACCACGATCGACCACCGCAACACCAGCGCGGCCGTGAGTTCACCCATGCGCGGAACCGACGGTGCGCAGCGCGCTGGTGACCAGCGCCGGTGGCAGGTGCGCGCGGCCCTGCATGTGCCAGTCGCGCGAATGCGTCACGCGAGGCAGCGCCGCAGTGCCGGGCACGTAGGGCACGAAGCGCCCGTCCTCGAACACCTGCATCACCCCGGTCTGCGGATCACACGAGACCAGCTGCACCCACTCGTTCACTGCCAGCTCGGCGACCTCGGCGTTCCGTCCGGCGACTGTCAGGATGGCTTCCGGCGTCGCATCCACGATCAGCAGCAGGCGCATCGGCTCGTGGATCTCCACCATCTGCAACGGCAAGCCGGTCCGCAGGTCGCTCTGGTGGCCGGCCATCACGCCGACCAGTCCGGTCACGTTGTGCGGCAGCTTGGTGCCGCACCCGAACCGCTCGTTGTCCACCGACGAGAAGTAGTACTCGAGGCTGATGCCGGCACCCACCGGGCCCACCGCCGAGAGGATGCGCGTCAGGATCGCCGCATCGACGTCGGTGGTCGGGTCGTAGCTCACCAGGAAGGCGCGCCGATCGTAGTGCACGCCGCGACTGATGCGCCGGCGACCCACGATGCAGATCGCGTTGGTGCAGTGCCCGTATTCGGGACGCGGCTGTGCGAGGTGCGATGCGCGCCCCTGCACGTGCCGCAACGCATCGTCGGGGGAAATGTCGAGTGGCGCATTCTCGAACCGTCGGCACCGCTCGGCGGCACTCTCGCGACGGGCGGCATCGAGTGCGTCATGTGCGCGCTGGAATGCGCTGGCGTGCGACACCGGCATCGCCTCCAGGTCGTACAGCGTCACCGCATCGTCGGCGGTGTCGTGCAGTCCACCGATGAACCAGGTGTCATCGGGAATGACGAGGCCCTGGCCACGCAGCGCCTCGCGCACCGCCGGCGTGTTCGCCATCTCGGCGAACAGCCGCGCGTTGCCGCCGCCACGCCGTCCGCCGCAGGCGCCGCAGTCGTGCGCCGACTCGTGCGGGTTGTTGAGGCTCGTCGATCCGTGGCCGAGGATCAGCACCACCGGCGCGAACTGCCGCACCATGCCGATGGCGCGCAGCACGCTGCCGACACGATCCACCGCCTCGTCGAGTGTGAAGCCGACGAACTTGCCCCGCGTCGAGCGGGTGTCGGCATCCGGCGCACGGAGGGCGGAGAGTCGGGTGTCGGGCCGTGGCGCGAAGCGCTCGCGCGCCGTGTCGGCCGCCGCCAACGAGGTGCGGGGTGCGACCACGCGCGAGAGCGCCAGTGCGGCGGCCACGGGTCCGAGCAGGAACGAAAGACCGGCGCCACCGCTGAGCGTGCGTGACTGGCGATGCACCATGCGCGAGGCGGCACGCCAGCGATCGCGCAATCCGCTGCGGCGCAAGTGCCAGTGCTGCGCTGCGGGCTGCGCCGATTCGTGGACCTCGTGCGCCGGCGTGATCACGACCGGGCAATGGGCGGCCGGCGTGTCGTCGTAAAGGCCCATGTAGTCGATGGCGACACCAAAAAATCCGGCCACGCCGAAGGTTTCGAAGTCGGGACTGCGTTCTTCCAGCGCGCGACGGATCGACTCCTCGCGCTCATCGATGCAGAACACGAACTGCGCCGCTGGCCGGTCGATGGAGACCGGCACCATCTCCGGGCGCACCGTATGCAGCGCGTCGAGGATCTGGCGGCGGTAGCGTCGTTCGAACGCCTCGTGGAAGATGCGGCGCCGCATGAGGCGCGGGCAGGCGAGCAGCGCAGCGTCGAACGCCGCCAGGCTCACATCGTCGAGGTCGCGCAGCGCGTCGGGTGTCAGTCCGGCGCTGGCGGCGATGCCGGCCAGCAACCATGCGGCGCCGTTGAGCGATCGTGTGTGTGGTGCTGCGGCGCGCTCGCGCAATGCCGACCAGTCGCTGGGGAGTGCTGCGGCGCGGCAGGCGGCTTCGGTGGCGCGCCGTTCGTGGAGCAGGCGCACCGCCAGCAGGTCCGCAAGTGTCACCACCCCTGGTCCTTCCACTTCTTCGGGGTGCCGCTCGAGGCGCGAGAACATGCCGGTCCATCCCGGCAGTGCGAGCGCGGTGGCCAACAGGTACGCCTCGGTGTCGGTCTCGCCGACACCGAGGGCTGTAAGGGAGGTGGCGATCACGTCGTGCGCCGTGCGCGGTGACGTGAGGAGCGCCAGCATGTCGTTCCGCACGCCGGGGCAGGCTCGTGGTTCTGCCGATCCGTCGGCGTACAGGTGGCTCACCGCCGCCAGGAAGCCGTGCTCGCGGTGCGGCAGCTCGCTCATCGCCTGGCCATGGTCGAGGAACACGGCGCACAGGCGCACCAGCTCTCCATGCACGGCGATGTCGGTGTCGTCGGCGCCCAGCGTCACCAGCGCGTCACGATGCCGCAGGGGCGGCGGCATCGGCTGCGGCAACCGCGTGGCCGAACGCGTCAGCCGGGCCAGCGCCGCCTCGAGGTGTTCGCCGCCATGGAGCGGCGTCGTGTGGTGCAGGTGCCGGTACGCGACGCCGGCGTCGTCATCCTCGTCGATCACGTCACGCAGCAATGCGCGCTGGAACGCGAGCGTGGTGAGACCAAGCGCGGCTGGCTGCTCGGCCTGCGGACCAAGGGTACGCCGCAGCGCCGCGTCTACGTCCTCGTCCTCGATGCGACCGCGGCGCCAGTGTTCGCGGAACTCGTGCAGGTCCAGGTACGGGCGCGCGGCCAGCAGTGCCGCACCCGCCTGCACCCCCTCGTGAAAGGGGAGGTGCTGGAAGGCGTGCAACGTGTTGTGGTGCACGAACACACCGATCGGGCCCTGATCGGGCAGGATGCCGTGCGCACGCGCGACGGCACGGGCGATCGGCGTGCCGGCAGTATCGATGCCGGCGTGGGGATCGTTAATGCCCGCCGCCCGGCTTGGCGCCGGTGAGGTCGATGCCGCGCAACTGCACCTTCACGTCGCGATCGTCGGCGTTGGCCACGAACTCGGCCAGCACCTCCTTCACGTCGTGATCCACGAACTCGCCGCTGGCATCGATCACCACCCGGTCGCCGTCCTTCACCGTGTCGAGCATCCCCACCAGCGCCGGCTTGGAGATGAACGTGCCGTCGCGGCGGAAGCGCAGCAGGCGCGTGCCATCCGGCTCGTGCGCATCGACGATCGCGCCGCTCGAGTTCTGCCGCAGCACGAAGAAGATGCCGATCACGATACCGGCGATCACGCCCTTCAGCAGGTCGGTGGCGAGGATCGCCACGATCGTGAGGATGTACGGCAGGAACTGGTTCATTCCGAGCCGGTACTGGGTGCGGAACAGCGCCGGTGCACAGAGCTTCAGGCCGACGTGGATCAGCACCGCCGCCAGCGCCGCCAGCGGAATGCGGTTCAGGAGCGATCCCGCGAACAGCACCGCCACCAGCAGCAACAAGCCGTGCACCAGCGCCGACATGCGTTCCCGTGCACCGGCGGCCACGTTGGCACCGCCGCGCACGATCACCGCCGTCACCGGCAGGCCACCGAAGAATCCGGACACCATGTTGGCGGCGCCCTGCGCGATCAGCTCGCGATCCGGCGCACTGCGACGCTTCAGCGGATCGAGGCGGTCGATGGCCTGCAGCGAGAGCAGCGTCTCGATGCTCGCCACCACGGCGATCGTGGCTGCTGCGATCCAGGTCGCCGGCGTGGTGATCGCGGAGAACTCGGGCCGCGGCAGCGCCGCGAACAGTTCGGCCGGCGTGCCGAGCGGGATCTGCACGAAGTGGGAGGCATTCAGCGCCAGCGACGGCACGCCGGCGAAGGCGAAGCCGAGGCCCGTGGCGACCACCACCACCACCAGTGCAGCCGAGAGCCAGCTCACCTTCGCGAACGGCGTCTTCGGCCAGCCGAACAGGATCGCCAGCGAGAGCGCGGCGATCACCATCGCACCGGGCGTGAACTGCGACGCGATGTCACCCAGGCCACCCGTGACGCCGAACGCCACCGGGATCTGCTTCAGGATGATCGTGATGCCGATCGCGGCCAGCATGCCCTTGATCACGGACGACGGCACCAGCGAGGCGAAGCGTCCGGTGCGCAGCGCCCCGAACACCACCTGCAGCACACCGGCCGCAATCACGGCGGTGAGGAAGAATTCGAGCCCACCGAGTGACTGCACCTCGACCAGCACGATCGACGTCAGGCCGGCCGCCGGTCCGGTCACCGACAGCGCGGAGCGGCTCAGCCACGGCGTGATCAACCCACCGGCGATGCCGGCGATCAGCCCCGAGATCGGGGGCACGCCGCACGCGACGGCGATACCCAGGCAGAGCGGAACCGCGACCAGGAAGACGACGATCCCGGCGACGATGTCCTGCCGGGGATGCGAGAACATGCCGTGATTCGGAGCGGGCAAGAGACGGTCGGGTGCGAAGGCGAAGCAGCGGCGGGCGCCGTAACCGGCTAAGGGCCCGATGGACGCCGTAAGCTATCGCGTCGGCAGCGGCGCGACGGCCACTTTCTCGATATGCAGGTTCAGTGAGTGGTTGACCCGCAGCCCCACCACGCCGTCGGTGGGCAGCTCCGAACGCGGCGCATCGAGCACCTGCGTGCCACCGATCCAGAATGACACGCGGTCGCCACGAGCCTCCACCACCAGCTGGTACTTGACGCTCGCACCAGGCACGCCGGGCTTCCAGACCGGGATCGCCGCGCTGGTTGCCCAGTCGCGGACGGTCCGGGTGGTGGCGCCCTCGCGCACCTTGAGCAGCGCCTTGCCGTCGCGGCGCACCAGCGCGTACGCATACTGCGGTGATGCGCCGTTCAGGTCACGCCCGCCGAAGAACACGCCGAACCCTTCGGCGCGCGCACCGGGATCGAAGAGATGGATGGTGCTCTCCAGTCGCCAGTCACCGCGTGCACGCATGGTGCTGTCGAAGAGGATGGCCGCGGGCCCGGTGGTGACGTGGAAGCCCGGCTTCATCTCGGCGGCTTTGACGCCGCCGTGATCGCCACCGGCGTCGGGCCGGATGGTCCAGCCGGCGGGAGAGACGGCCGTGGCCTGCGCCAGCACGGTGGCGGGGACGAACGCGAGGAACGCGGTGGCGCAGGCGCTGGAGAGTGCGCGGCGCACGGAGGGGGCGAGGATCGTCATGCGCGATAACGTCGGGCGCTGACCGCCGAAGTGCAATGCACCGGCCGCCGACTCTACATGTATCACGGCGCCGCCGGCCGGGGGGCCGCACGGCGTCGAGCGAGGTCTCAGCCCTCCAGCGGACGCCGGTAGGCGGCGAACGTGGTGCCCTTCACGTGACAGATCGGGAGTGTTTTCGAGAGGGCGTTCAAGCCATGGAAGACACCCGGTGCGTGCTGCGGGCCGGCGTAGTCGTGCCAGAGCACCAGCCCGCCCGGCTTCACGATGCGCAGCGCCTTCGCCGAATCCGACAGCACGTACGACTCGGCGTGTGCCCCGTCCACGAACACGAGGTCAGCCCAGCCCACGTACGGCGTTTCGTCGAAGGCCTTGCTGTCGCCGAAGAGCTGGTCGATGCGCCCGGCCTCCGGTGTGCCCGTGTAGACGAACTCCGTGAAGTTCGACTCGTCGAGCGCGAAGCGCATGTCGCGACGGTCATCCCCACGCTCGGCCACGTACGCATCGCGCTGCGTCGGCGCCAGCGTGAGCGTGACGACACGGGCATCGGGCGGTGCATTACGGACCCACAGGTACGATGTGCGGCCGGTGCAGGTGCCGAACTCGAACAGGCAGCGGGCCTGCCGCGCCAGCACGGCGAGGATCCAGGCTTCACTGTCGGACGTGCCGCCGGGCACCACGATCGGTCCGTGGCCGATGAAGGAGACCTCCGTGTCGAGTGTGGGGCCGAAGCGGTTCGGGGTAAAGACCGGGTCGATCTCGGGCAGCGTCACGCTGCGCAACGGCAGGAAGGTGCCGGTCATCTTGACGCTGGCGCGCAGTTTCTCTCGCTTGAGCCGCTCGATCACGAATCCTGCCAGCGCCAGCAGCGCGACAACCCATCCGGCAATAGCCACGATCGACACCTGGAGACGAGGAAATGGCGGGCTGACATGTCAACGCACCACAGGTCCGATCTATCGCCGACAGCCTCATCCGGCCAGTCCGACCCCGTGTCAGGGCCGGAATGGCGACGCGAAGCGGGGATCGGTGGCCAGGGTCTCGTCGGTGAGCGTGCGCATGAACGCCACCAGCGCCGCCTTGTCGGCGGGTGAGAGCGCGAGGCGAAGCGGCGTGCCGTTCGGCAGCCGGAGCTTGTTGTCCAGCGCAGGCCCGAGTTGCACGCCGCTCACGTAGTGCTCCACCACCGCATCCAGCGTCGCGAATCGCCCGTCGTGCATGTAGGGCCCGGTGGCGGCCACGCTCTTCAGTGAGGGTGACTTGAAGACGCGTGCCTCGTTCGCATCGAGCCCGTTGCTGCGCGAGTTGCCGGCCAGTGCGAAGGTGGGCACGGTGTGGCAGGCGGCACAGCCGCCGCCGCCCTGCTGCGGTGACGTCAGGAAGAGCACCTTGCCGCGGTTCTCTTCCGGCGTGAACGACGGGAATGGCGCATTCACGCCGCGATCGGGCAGCGCGGGATTGAATGCGGCTGCGAATCCGCGATCGAAGCGGCTGTCGGTACTCACCGCGCTGCGCAGGTACTGCGCGATGGCGCGCTGGATGCGCACTTCGGTGATCACGGTGTCACCGTACACGAAGCGAAACAGCTCAGGATAGTAGCGCAGCCCATGCATGCGCGTGATCAGTGCGTCGAGCCCCCCGTGTGCCGCGTCGAAGCCCATCTCCACCGCGTTCTGGATGGGCTGCGTCGTCTGCGATTCGAGCGTGGAGGCGCGGCGATCCCAGAACATGGCCGGTGCCGAGAAGCGCAGGTTGGTGAGCCGCATCGAATGTGCGTCGGTGCGATCGACGGTGTTGAAGCCGACGCTGAAGCGCGTGGGATCGGTGAAGCCGTTCCCCTGTTGATGACAGCTCGCGCAACTGATGGTGTTGGTGATGCTCAGTCGGCGATCGTGAAACAAGACGCGACCGAGCGTGGCGCCGGCATTCGTGACCGGGTTGTCGGGCGGCGCATTGGTGAGGGCGATGACACCGGCATCGTAGTGCACGGGCCAGGCGGGGCTGGCGTACTCCGGCAACGCGCGCGCGAGGTCGATGGTGAGGGCCGCCGTGACACCCGGAAAGCGGTCAACGGCGGGCACCGGCGCGGTGGGCTCGCTCGGCGTGACGGGGACCGCTGGAGTCGGCGGCGTGGTCTCGTCGTCGGTCACGACATCCGGCGATGCGTCGGCGCAGGCGGCGCTGGTGAGGACGATGACCAGCAGCGCGCAACGGAATGCGGAGGGCAGGGGAGGCTCCAGTTCAGGGTCGAGCATTGGACACCCCGGATCGGCCGGGCATTCCGTTCGGATGCGATCACGCGACGACAGATATCGCCAACCGTACCTGCCCGGCACCGACGGCACGGGTTGCCGCCACCGCACCTGCCCCGTACCGAGGCGCCACGATAACCCCAGGACTCGCCGCGGTCTGCGGCACGATCGCACCCGGCTTCGTCATTCGCGAGGGAGATCGATGAATCTGATGGCGACGACGCGAAGCATGACGAGAATGGTTACGGTAACGCGCGTCGTGGCCGGTGTGGCGGTGCAGCCCACGCCCTCTGCGCGTCGTCGGAAGGCTGGCCAACGCTCTGGGATGCTGGCGTGTATGGATCAGCAGGGACTTGCCCCGTACGCCACCCCACGACGGCGCATCCTCTCCATGTAGTCGATCGCCGTCACGACGGACCACATCCGTCGTGCGGTCGCATCGCGCACCACGCCACTCGAGCAGACATCGCAATGAACAGGACTCGTGCAGGAATCGCCGCCGCCATCGTGTGCGCCACCGCGGCCGGAGCCTTCTGGTTCTACCGCAGCGCCGAAGCCAGCGTGCCGGAGTTCCGCACCGCCAGCGTGGACATCACCACGCTCGAGTCCACCGTATCGGCAACCGGCGCGCTGAGTGCGGTGCGCACGGTGCAAGTCGGCACACAGGTGTCCGGTCAGGTGTCGGCGCTCTACGTGGACTTCAACGACAAGGTGAAGAAGGGCCAGCTGCTGGCGCGCATCGACCCCACGCTGCAGCAGCAGGCGGTGGCCGAGTCGCAAGCGGCGCTCGAGCGTGCCGAGGCGCAGCTGGCGCAGGCGAAGTCGGAGTTCGACCGCAACAAGCAGCTCTTCGACGCCCAGGTGATCACGGCCTCCGAGTTCACCACCATCCAGGTCACCTACCGCCTCGCGCAGTCGAACGTGCGTTCGGCGCAGATCAGCCTCGATCGCACGCGGCAGAACCTGGCCTACACCTCCATCTATTCGCCCATCGATGGCGTGATCGTGTCGCGCGCGGTGGAGCTGGGCCAGACCGTGGCTGCCAGCCTCTCCACGCCGGAACTCTTCCGCATCGCGGAGAGCCTGACCGAGATGCAGATCCTCGCCTCGGTGGATGAAAGCGACATCGGCCGCATCGCGGTCGACCAGCAGGCGACGTTCACCGTGTCCGCGTTTCCGTCGCAGAACTTCCGTGGCGTGGTGAAGCAGAAGCGCCTGCTGTCGGCGATCACCGAGAACGTGGTGAACTACACGGTGGTGGTGGCCGTGGCCAACACCGATGGTCGCCTGCTGCCGGGCATGACGGCGACGGTGAAGTTCATCACCGGCAAGGCGGAAGACGTGCTGGCGGTGCCGAACTCCGCGCTGCGCTTCACGCCCACGGCCGAAATGCTCGGTGCCGACAGCGGCCAACTCACCGCGCGCCGGGACACCGGTGCCGCGCGTCGAGGCGGCGCACAGGGTGCAGGGGCTGGCGCGGCTGCACCGGCTGCACCCGCGGGCGGCGCACAGGGTGGCGGCCCGGGAGGCGGTTTCGGCGGCCCGGGTGGCGGTGGCGCGGCGCCGCGCCGGCGTCCGCCTTCCGATTCGACCGGCACGCTCTGGGTCCTCGACTCGGCGGGCAAGCTGAAGCGGATGCGCGTGCGCACCGGCATCAACGACGGGCAGAAGACGCAGATCACCGGCCGCGAGGTGACCGCCGGCCTGCAGGTGGTGGTCGGCGTCACCGCGCCCGGTGCCGCCGCGACCAATGGCGCCGCCGCCAACCCGTTCCAGCAAACGCAGCAGCAGAATCGCGGTGGACCGCGCCCGCCGGGAGCGTTCTGATGACCGGCACGTCGTCGAACGGCAGCGGCGCACGCCCGGTCATCCAGCTGACGCAGGTCGTCAAGCGGTACGTGATGGGCAACAACGAGGTGTTGGCGATGCGGGGCGTGGACCTGACGGTCATGCCCGGCGAGATGATCGCGATCATCGGCGCGTCCGGCTCGGGCAAGTCCACCATGATGAACATCATCGGCTGCCTCGACACGCCGAGTGATGGATCGTACGTGCTGGATGGCGTGCCGGTGAACGGCATGGGCCGCGACCAGCTGGCCGACCTGCGCAACCAGAAGCTGGGGTTCGTGTTCCAGGGGTTCAACCTGCTGCCGCGCACGACGGCGATCGACAACGTGGAGCTGCCGCTGCTCTACGATCGCGGTGGCCGCTGGACCGACACCCGTGCCGATGCCGCCGCGGCGCTGACGCGCGTCGGACTCGGGCAGCGCATGGATCACGAGCCGAGCGAACTTTCGGGCGGTCAGCAGCAACGCGTGGCGATCGCCCGTGCGATCGTGACCAAGCCGACGCTCCTCCTCGCCGACGAACCGACGGGCAACCTGGACAGCCAGACCACGGTGGACGTGATGGCGCTGTTCCAGGCACTCAACGCGCAGGGCATCACGATCATCGTGGTGACGCACGAGATGGAAGTGGCGCAGTACGCCAAGCGGATCGTGGAGATGCGGGATGGACGGATCATCCGCGACGTGCCGGTGGTGGACCGGCATGACGCCGCCGCCGACCTCGCACGCCTGACGTCACCCGAGCCGGTGGAGGTTGTGGCATGAAGAAGGCAACGCTGTTCAAGGTCGCGACGCAGAGCATCGTCAAGAACAAGCTCCGCACCATGCTCACGATGCTCGGCATCGTGATCGGGGTCGGTGCGGTGATCGTGATGGTGGCGATCGGCAACGGCGCACAGGCGCAGATCGAGAAGCAGATCGGCAGCCTCGGCACCAACATGATCGTGATCACGGCAGGCAGCAGCGCGCAGGGTGGCGCCAGCCAGGGTGCCGGCACGTTCAATCGCCTCACCATCGCCGACGCCGACAAGATCAAGTCCGGCTCGACGCTGCTGTCAGCGGTGTCGCCGGTCCTCGTGACGCGTACGCAGGTGATCGGCGGGGCGGGGAACTGGCGCACGCAGGTGAACGGCGTCTCCACCGACTACCTCACGATCCGGAATTGGGGCGTGTCGAGCGGGGAGCTGTTCAGCGAGGACGACGTGCGCACCAAGAAGAAGGTGGTGGTGCTCGGCAAGACGGTGGCGGACAACCTGTTCCCCGACGGCAACGCGGTCGGCGCATCGGTGCAACTGGGCCGGTCGCCGTTCGTGGTGTCGGGCGTGCTGGATGCCAAGGGACAGAGTGCGTCCGGCAGCGACCAGGACGATGTGGTGCTGGTGCCGTACACCACGGCGCAGGATCGGCTGAGCGGATTCCGCTTCGTGTCGCAGATCCTCGGCAGCACCACGTCCACGGCGGTGATCCCGGCTGCGATCCAGGAGATCACGGCGCTGATGCGCGAGTCGCACCAGCTCAACGGCGGCAACGTGCCCGACGACTTCACGGTGCGCGACCAGACTGCCATCGCGGCCGCCGCCACCAGCACCACCAGCGTGATGACCGGCCTGCTGGCCGCGATCGCGTCGATCTCGCTGGTGGTCGGTGGCATCGGCATCATGAACATCATGTTGGTCTCGGTCACCGAGCGTACCCGGGAGATCGGCATCCGCATGGCGATCGGGGCCCGTGGCTCCGACGTGCTGACGCAGTTCCTGATCGAGAGCATCGTGATGAGCGTACTGGGCGGCGTGATCGGGCTGCTGGTGGGCATCGGCGGCGCCGCGATCCTTGGCAAGTTCACCGGCTGGGCGATCGCCACGCCCTGGTCGGCGGTGATGATCGCGGTCGGTTTCTCCGCTGCCGTCGGCGTGTTCTTCGGCTACTACCCGGCGCGCAAGGCGGCGTCGATGAACCCGATTCAGGCGCTCCGGTACGAATAGATGACGCGCCGCCCTTTCGACTTCCGCTCCATCATGACTGGTGTCACCGGTTCGACCCGCGCCGCACTCTCGGCGCTTCGCCTTCCGTTGCTGACCGTGCTCGTCGCCGCGGCCGCTGTGTCGTCGCGCGCCGAGGCTCAGGCGACGGCGCCGGTGCAGCGCATCGGCTTCGGTGACGCGGTGCGCATCGCCCTGCAGCAGAACATCACGCTGCGCCAGGCCGAGAACGCGACGGCACTGAGTGCGGTCACGGTGCAGCAGCAGCGCAACCAGTTCCTGCCCAACCTGTCGCTCAGCACCAACACCTCGGGTAACATCGGCCAGAGCTTCAACCAGACAGCGGGGCGCCTGGTGAACCAGACGTCACAGACGCTGAATGCCGGCGTCTCGTCGAACGTGACGCTGTTCAACGGCTTTCAGAACCTGTCGCTGCTGAAGCAGGCGCGTTTCGGTGAGAGCGCCAGCGCGGCCGAACTGGCGCGCGCGCGGCAGACGGTGGTGTTCACTGTCGCGTCGAACTTCCTGTCGCTGGTGACGCTGGAGGAGCAGCAGGGCGTGCAGGAGGAGAACCAGCGCTCGCAGCAGGCGACGCTCGACCAGGTGCAGCTGCTGGTGACGGCGGGTCGTCGTTCGGTGGCCGACCTGTACCAGCAGCAGGCGGCGGTGGCTTCGGCGCAGTCGGCGCTGGTGGCGGCGCGTCGCGCGGTGGAACTGGCGAAGGTGGACCTGATCCAGACGCTGCAGCTCGACCCGGGCGGCAGCTACGAGTTCCCGGCGCCGACGGTGGACTCCACCCAGGCGGCACCGCGCTTCACGCTCGACGGCCTGCTGGCGAGTGCATTCAAGGAGCGGGCCGACCTCACGGCGGCGCGCACGCGCGTGGAATCCGCCAACGAGGCACTGCGTACGTCGAGCGCCAATCGCTGGCCGGCGATCGCGATGACACTGGGCTACAACTCGGGCTACACCAGCCTCACCGACGAGAGCTTCACCACGCAGCTCAACCAGCGGAAGGGCGGCTCGATCGGGTTGCAGTTCTCGATCCCGGTGTTCGATCGCGGCGTGTCGAACGTGGCCTCGCAGCAGGCGGCGATCGCGGTCGCGAATGCGAAGCTGACCAGCGACCGGCAGACGCAGACGGTGGCGCTGGAGGTGCGGCGCGCCTTCCTCGACTACCAGGCCGCGCTGGAGCAGATCAACGCCACGCGCGCCCAGCAGCGCGCGGCGGACCTGGCCCTCAATGCGGTGCAGGAACGCTACCGCGTCGGCGCCGCCACCCTGGTCGAACTGAGCGTCGCCCGCGCCGCCCAGGTCACCGCCGCCAGCGCGCTGGTGAACGCGCGCTACAACCTGATCTTCCAGCAGTCGCTGATGTCCTACTACACCGGCACGCTCGATCCCGCGCGAGTGTCGTTCGGGTCGGCGTGATCTCTCGCCCGCGCGGCCCCTTTCCGACGGCAACTGCCTGACGCAAAGGCGCGGTTGCGCAAAGCGCTCTACGCCTCTGCTTGACTGCAACTGCCTGACGCAAAGGCGCGAAGGCGCAGGGGCGCAAAGCGCTCTACGCCTCTGCCGCCTCGTCGATCATCATGATTTCAGTTGGTTGACCACGCGGTGGATGCCGTTCTTGACAAGGCGTTCACCGAAGTTGATCACCATCGCGAGGCGCAGGCCACGGAGGCGTAGGTAGGTGAGGGCTTGCGCCTCGTAGATGCTGCTGTACTTGGGTGTCGCCTTGCACTCCACGATGACGGTGTCTCGGACGAGCAGGTCGAGACGCAACGGCGACGATAGCGCGATACCTTTGTACATGATCGGTGATTCAACCTGGCGTTGCACGAGCAGTCCGGCCGCCGCCAGCTCCCAGCACAGCGCCTCCTCGTAGATCGACTCGATCAGTCCGGGTCCACCGAGTGTGCGGTGCACCTCGATTGCAGCATCGACGACCAACCTGCTGATTTCATTTTCAGTCATAATATCCTCGACTAGGTCCAGGGTCTCCGTTTGCGCGACGAACGCATTGCGCCTCTGCGCCTTGGCGTCTTTGCGTCAGGCTGTTCACGATCCCACGCTGCAAGCGACCGTCACGCGCCCGTCATCTGCGACTAGCGAACCGCCGCAGAACTTGCGTTGGACGGCGGGAGCGGCGAGGATGCAGGGTCACCCTCTCCTCGAACCGCGCGGACGTGCATCATGGACAAGTCGAAGCTTCCCAGCCGTCATGCCACCGTCGGGCCGGAGCGGGCGCCGCATCGGGCGTTCTACTATGCGATGGGGCTGAATGCGGAGGAGATCCAGCAGCCGATCATCGGCGTGGTGAGCAGCTGGAACGAGGCCGCGCCGTGCAACATCGCGCTCAAGCGACAGGCCGAAGCCGCGAAGCGCGGCGTGAAGGCGGCAGGTGGCACGCCACGTGAGTTCACCACCATCACCGTCACCGACGGCATCGCGATGGGGCATGCCGGCATGAAGTCGTCACTGGTCAGCCGTGAGACCATCGCCGACTCCGTCGAGCTCACCGTGCGCGGGCACTGCTACGACGGGTTGGTCGGCATCGCCGGCTGCGACAAGACGCTGCCCGGATTGATGATGGCGATGCTGCGCCTGAACGTGCCGTCGGTGTTCCTGTATGGCGGTTCGATCTTGCCCGGACGCTTCCACGATCGCGACGTGACCGTGCTGGACGTGTTCGAAGCCGTCGGCTCACATGCGGCCGGGAAGATGTCGCTCGAGGAACTCACCGCGCTGGAGAAGGTCGCCTGTCCGGGCGCCGGCTCGTGCGGCGGGCAGTACACCGCCAACAGCATGGCGTATGTGTCGGAGGCCATCGGGCTCGCACTCCCCGGCTCGGCCAGCCCGCCGGCGGCGTGGGAATCGCGTGACAGTTATGCGGAGAATGCCGGCGCCGCGGTGATGCGCCTGATACAGCATGGGCCGAGGCCGCGTGACATCGTGACACGCAAGGCGCTGGAGAATGCCGCCGCCGTCGTCGCCGCCACCGGCGGGTCCACCAACGCCACGTTGCACCTGCCGGCGATGGCGCACGAAGCCGGGATTGCGTTCGACCTGTTCGATGTCGCGGAAGTGTTTGCGCGCACGCCTCTGATCGCCGACCTGAAGCCCGGCGGTCGCTATCTCGCCAAGGACGTGCACGACATCGGCGGCGCGTCGGTGGTGCTCAAGGCACTGCTCGACGGCGGCTTCCTGCACGGCGACTGCATCACGGTCACCGGACGCACCATCGCCGAGGATCTGGCGGATGTCGTGGTGCCCGCCAACCAGGACGTCGTGCGACCGGTGATCAACGCCATCTCACCCACCGGTGGATTGGTCGGCATGCGCGGCAACCTCGCCCCCGACGGTGCGGTGGTGAAGGTGGCGGGGTTGCACACGCGCATGTTCAGCGGACCGGCGCTGGTGTTCGAGTCGGAAGAGGAAGCGATGGCGGCGGTGATGGAGAAGCGCTACAACGCCGGTGACGTGCTGGTGATCCGCTATGAAGGCCCGCGCGGTGGGCCCGGCATGCGCGAGATGCTCTCCACCACCTCCGCCATCTATGGGCAGGGCATGGGCGACAAGGTGGCGCTGATCACCGACGGCCGATTCAGCGGCGCCACGCGCGGCCTGTGCATCGGACACGTGGGTCCGGAGGCCGCCGTCGGCGGGCCCATCGGCCTGCTGCGGAATGGGGACATCATCGACATCGATGCCGACACCGGCGCCCTCGACGTGCGGCTCAGTGACGAGGAACTGGCGGAGCGTCGCGCGGCATGGGTACCCAGACAGCACGATTTCCAGTCCGGCGCCATCTGGCGCTACGCCCAGACCGTCAGCCAGGCCCGGTACGGGGCGGTGGTCCACCCCGGGGGGGTTGCGGAAACGCACTGTTATGCCGATGCTTGAAAAAGGATCACGTCGCTCCCGCGGCGGAATCCGTCGTCGGTCGTCGTCGCGCTTCTCCCCGAACCACGCGACACAGGTCACCCAGCCCCGCTGATGCACGCTTCACCGTCGCAGTCCCGCCTCCTCAGCCTTACCAGCCTCGTTGCGAGCATTTCGCTCGCAGCGCTTCTCGTCGTACGCGTACTTCTTAGCGGACGGGAGCAGGGCTTGAGGATCGCGATGTAACCGCGAACCGCTTGCCCCTCCCGAGATCACTCGGAGGGGCAACCTTGGGCAGGAACACACAAGGCTCCCTCCGCGCGCGGAGGGGGCCTTCTCGTTTTCCGAGTCCCCATGTCCCACCCAGCACGCAGCACCGCCCGACGAACCCCGGCACAGGCCTCCGCGCCGGTGCGTGACGCCTCACCGGCGACACGCACCGGGGCGCAGGTCATGTGCGAAGCACTGATTCGCGAGAACGTGTCGGTGATGTTCGGGATTCCCGGCGGCTGCATCATGCCGTTCTATCACGCGATGTGGGAGTACCGCAGCCGGCTGCGCCACGTGCTGTGCCGGCATGAGCAGGGCGCCGGTCACGCCGCTGAAGGGTATGCGCGCGCCACCGGGCAGGTCGGCGTCTGCGTCGGCACCAGCGGGCCCGGTGCCACCAACCTGGTCACCCCGATCGCCGACGCCTGGATGGATGGCACGCCACTGGTCGCGATCACCGGTCAGGTGCCCAGCGCGCTCCTCGGCACCGATGCGTTCCAGGAGACCGACATCACCGGCATCACGGTGCCGATCACCAAGCACAACTACCTGGTGCGTGATGCGCGTGAACTGCCACGGGTGATGCGCGAGGCCTTCCACATCGCACGCACCGGTCGTCCCGGGCCAGTGCTGATCGACATCACCAAGGATGCCCAGCTCTCGCGTTTCGTCCCCGACTGGGACGAGCCGATGGACCTGCCCGGCTATCGCCCGACATCGATGCGTGATGACGTGGACCAGCGCGCCATCCGTCGTGCCGCGCAACTGCTGCAAGGCGCGCAGCGTCCGGTGATCCTGGCCGGCAATGGCGTGATCCAGGCCGGTGCCACGCGCGAGCTGCGCGCCTTCGCCGAACAGACGGGCATTCCGGTGGTCACCACGCTGCACGGCCTTGGCGCGATGCCGCATGATCATCCGCTGGCACTCGGCATGCCGGGCATGCATGGCTGGGTGCACGTCAATCGCGCCATCCAGGCCTGCGACGTGCTGCTGAACGTCGGCAGCCGGTTCGATGATCGCGTCACCGGAAAGGCCAGCACCTTCGCGCCGCAGGCGAAGATCATCCACATCGACATCGATGGGGCGGAGATCGGGAAGCTGGTGCGCACGGACGTCGGCATCGTATCCGACTGCAAGCCGGCGCTGCGCTCGCTGGCGGTGGCGATGTCGTCGGGACCGAGCGTGCAGCGCACGGCGTGGATCCACGAGATCATCGCCATGCGTGACGAGCATGCGCCGCGGCAGGGCTACACGCGCCGCGAGCGCACCGCGCCGCTGATGCCGCACGACGTGTTCGACGCGCTGAACGCCGCATTCACCGGCCGCAGCGACTGGCGGGTGGTGACCGACGTGGGCCAGCACCAGATGTGGGCTGCGCAGATGATCGACTGGAGCCGGCCGCGCACGCACATCACCAGTGGTGGCGCGGGCACGATGGGGTTCTCGCTGCCGGCCGCGATGGGTGCCGCGATCGCCGATCCGGAGAAGACCGTCTGGGTGGTGGTCGGCGACGGTGGCTTCCAGATGACCAATTGCGAGCTGGCCACCATCGCACAGGAAGGGCTGACCAACCTCAAGGTCGCCGTCGTCAACAACGGCTATCTGGGCATGGTGCGGCAGTGGCAGCAGCTGTTCGAGGGCAAGCGCTACAGCGGCACACCGCTGACTGGCCCCGACTTCGCCAAGCTGGCCGAGGCGCATGGGCTGCGCGGCATCACGGTGGATTGCGCCGAGGATGCCGGCACCGCCGTGCGCGCGGCGTGGCAGCACACCGGCTGCGTGGTGATCGATTTCCGCGTCGAACGCGAAGCGAACGTGTTCCCGATCGTCCCCGCCGGTCTCGCGATCGGCGACATGATGACCGCAGCCCCGGCTGCGCCTGCAGTTTCCTCACCCTCTCACAAGGTCTGACCCCGATGGCACAGCACACCCTGATCGCCCTGCTCCAGGATCGCGCCGGCGTCCTGCATCGCACCGTCACCCTGCTGCGTCGTCGCGGCTTCAACATCGCGTCGCTGGCGGTGGGCCGGAGCGAAGTGCCCGGGATCAGCCGCATGACGCTGGTGGTGGATGCCACCGATGCCAGCCAGGTCGTGATGCAGCTCGATCGCCTGGTGGAAGTGATCGGTGTCACCGACGTCACCAACGAGCGGGCGGTGCAGCGCGAGACGGCGCTGGCCAAGATCGTGTCGTCACCGGCACGCCTCGCGGAACTGGTGGAGATCGTGGCCGAGTACGGCGCGCGCGTGCTGGACCTGAGCGAGGAGGAGCTGATCGTGCAGATCACCGACACGCCGGAACGGGTGGAGGAGTTCATCACCATGATCCGTCCGGAAGGGCTGGCGGAGCTGATGCGCACCGGCCGCCTGGCGATGATGCGTGGCCGCACGCCGAAGAAGCTCGAGGCGCCGGCGCACTACCGCGCGCAGGCTGATGGCGCCCCCGCCGACGAGGAGGCTGCCGCGTGACACGCGTCTTCTACGATCATGACGCCGATGCCACGCGGCTGCAGGGACGCCGCATCGCCATCATCGGCTACGGCAGCCAGGGCCACGCGCATGCCTTGAACCTGCAGGAAAGCGGTTGCGACGTGCGCGTCGGGCTGCGGCAAGGCTCGAAGAGCTGGGCGGCCGCCGAGGCGTCTGGTCTGCGTGTGCGCACGGTGTCCGAGGCGGCGGCGGAAGCGGACATGATCATGATCCTCGCTCCCGACACCGAGCAGAAGTCGATCTACGAACGCGACATCGCACCGACGATGACGCCCGGCAAGACGCTGCTGTTCGCGCACGGCTTCAACATCCACTTCAAGCTGATCGATCCACCGAGCGGCGTTGACGTGGCCCTGATCGCACCCAAGTCGCCGGGGCATCGGGTGCGCGAGTTGTACTCCGAGGGCGGCGGTGTACCCGGCCTGATTGCGGTGCACGTGGACGCCACCGGGCATGCGCGTGCCGATGCGCTGGCGTATGCGCGTGCCATCGGCTGCACGCGAGCCGGCGTCATCGAGACCAGCTTCGCCGAGGAGACGGAGACCGATCTGTTCGGCGAACAGGCCGTGCTGTGCGGCGGCGTGTCGGCGCTGGTGAAGGCCGGGTTCGAGACGCTCACCGAGGCCGGATACCAGCCGGAGATGGCGTACTTCGAGTGCCTGCACGAACTGAAGCTGATCGTGGACCTCATGTACCAGGGTGGCCTGAACTACATGCGCTACTCGGTGTCGGACACGGCGGAATACGGGGACTACACCGCCGGCCCGCGCATCGTGACGGCGCAGACGAAGGCCGAGATGAAGAAGATCCTCGACGAGATCCGCGACGGGACGTTCGCGCGCAACTGGGTGGCGGAGAACGAGGCCGGTCGGCCGAACTTCAGCGCCGCGCGGCGTGCAGACACCGAGCACCCGATCGAGCAGGTCGGCGTGCGGCTGCGCGAGCTGATGCCGTTCCTGCACGCGAAGGTCGTCCGGCCCGACACCGGCGCCGTGGATCGCACCCCTGTCGTCGCTGCCGAGCCGGCGACGGCCGACGTCACCGCCGATGCCACCGGAACCGTATGAGCGACGACATCGTACGAATTTTCGACACCACGCTGCGCGACGGTGAACAGGCGCCTGGCTGCTCCATGACCGTGGACGAGAAGCGGCAGGTGGCCCGGCAACTCTCACGGCTCGGCGTGGACATCATCGAGGCCGGATTCCCGGCCGCATCACCGGGCGACTGGGATGCGGTGCGCGCGATCGCCGAGGACTCGAAGGACTGGCCGGTGGCGCCGGTGATCTGCGGGCTGGCCCGCGCCACGCGCAAGGACATCGAGGCCGCGGCCACCGCCCTCGCGACGGCACCACGGCGTCGCATCCACACCTTCCTCGCCACCTCGGACGTGCACCTGCAGTACAAGCTGCAGATGTCGCGCGACCAGGTGCTGAAACGTGTCAGCGAGATGGTGGCGTACGCGAGCTCGTTCGTCAGCGACGTCGAGTTCTCGCCCGAGGATGCCTCCCGCAGCGACGTCTCCTTCCTGCACGACGTGCTGCGGGCCGCGATCGATGCCGGCGCCACCACGCTCAACATCCCCGACACCGTCGGCTACGCCACGCCCGACGAGTACTTCACGCTCATCAGCGGCATCAAGACCGAGGTGGTGCGCAACCTGCCCATCACGATCTCCACGCACTGTCACGACGACCTGGGCCTGGCCGTCGCCAACTCGCTGGCCGGTGTGTCGGCCGGTGCGCGGCAGGTGGAGTGCACGATCAACGGACTCGGCGAACGCGCAGGCAACGCGGCGCTGGAGGAAGTGGTGATGGCGCTCCGTACCCGACACGCGCGTTACCGCGCCGACACCCGTCTGCGCACCGAGGAGATCGGCCGCGCCTCACGCCTCGTGTCGCGCTGCACTGGCGTGCGCGTGCCGCCGAACAAGGCCATCGTTGGTGCCAACGCTTTCGCGCACGAGGCGGGCATCCACCAGGATGGCATGCTCAAGAATCGCGACACCTACGAGATCATGCACGCCGAACATGTCGGGCTGGAAGGTGGGCGGCTGGTGCTGGGCAAGCACTCCGGCCGCGCCGCGTTGCGCGCGCACCTCGCCACGCTGGGGCACGTGCTCGAGGATGCCGAGTGTGATGCGGTGTTCGCGCGCTTCAAGGAAGTGGCCGATCGCAAGAAGATCGTGGACGATCGCGAGCTGGAAGTGATCGTGGCCGGCGAGACGCATCGCGGCGTGTCCACCTATCGGCTCGAGCTGGTTCAGGTGTCGTGCGGAACGCACGCCATTCCCACTGCGACCGTAAAGCTGCGCGGTCCCGACGGACGCGAACTGGTGGCGGCGGCGCAGGGCGATGGGCCCGTGGACGCGGTCTGCCGCGCCATCAACGACTGCGTCGGGGACGTGGGTGAGCTGATCGAGTTCGCGGTCGACGCGGCGGCGGAGGGCATCAACGCCGTCGGTGGCGTGTCGATCCGGCTGCGTGAGCGGTCGGAGGGCAGCGAGGAAGGAGGCGAGCCACATCCCGACAGTGCGCCGCGGTACACGGCCAGCGGGTTCGGCGTCCACACAGACATCATCGTCGCCACCGCCGAGGCGTACGTGGCCGCGGTGAATGGGCTGATCCGCACCCGCACACGCACGATGGCCGAGGTGGCTGCATGAGTGCGCCGCGCACGCTCTTCGAGAAGGTGTGGACCTCGCACGTGGTACGGGAAGGCGTGGGGGATGCACCGTCGGTGCTCTACGTGGACCTGCACCTCGTCCACGAGGTGACGTCACCGCAGGCCTTCACCGTGCTGCGTGAGCGCGGGTTGAAGGTGCGCCGCCCCGACCGCACCATCGCCACCATGGACCACAGCACACCCACGCTGTCGGTGCGCGGCCGGCTGAACGTGATCGATCCGCAGGCCGGCCGGCAGCTGGAGACGCTGGCGGAGAACTGCGCCGAGCACGACATCCCGCTCTACGGCATGGGCGACGAGCGTCGCGGCATCGTGCATGTGATCGGACCGGAACTGGGTCGCACGCAGCCCGGCATGACCATCGTCTGCGGCGACAGCCACACCAGCACCCACGGCGCGTTCGGCGCGCTGGCCTTCGGCATCGGCACCAGCGAGGTGGGGCATGTGCTGGCCACGCAGTGCCTGCTGCAGTCGCGCCCGAAGACGATGGAAGTACGGGTGGATGGGAAGCTGCGGCCCGGTGTGACGGCCAAGGACATCATCCTCGCGGTGATCGCGAAGATCGGTGTCGGCGGCGGGACCGGGCACGTGATCGAGTATCGCGGCGAGGCGATCCGCGCGCTGGACATGGAAGGGCGCATGACGGTCTGCAACATGAGCATCGAGGCGGGGGCGCGGGCCGGCATGATCGCACCCGACATGACCACCTTCGCCTGGCTGGCCGGTCGCGAGCAGGCACCGAGTGGTGATGCCTGGCGTGATTCGATGGGCCGCTGGTACGAACTGGCCACCGACGAGGGCGCGACCTTCGATCGCAGCGTGATGCTGGATGCGTCGGAGATCGCGCCGATGATCACCTGGGGCACCAACCCCGGCATGGCGATCCCGGTCGATGGGCGTTTGCCGGTGGCGAGCGAGATTCCCGATGCCGCCAACGATCGTGCCTTCAGCTACATGGGACTGCAGCCCGGCCAGAGCCTGCTGGGCCAGCCGGTGGACGTGGTGTTCGTGGGCAGCTGCACCAACGGGCGGATGGACGACCTGCGCGCGGCCGCCGGCGTGATGAAGGGGCGACACGTGGCGTCCAACACGCGGATGCTGGTGGTGCCCGGCTCGCAGCGCGTGAAGCGCGACGCCGAGCGCGAGGGACTGGCCGACATCTTTCGCGCCGCAGGGGCCGAGTGGCGCGAGAGTGGCTGCTCGATGTGCATTGCGATGAATGGTGACACCGTGGCGAGCGGCCAATACGCCGTCAGCACCAGCAACCGGAACTTCGAGGGTCGGCAGGGCAAGGGCGCGCGCACGCTGCTCGCGTCACCACTCACGGCGGCGGCGTCGGCGGTGGCCGGTGTCGTGACCGATCCGCGGAGCCTCCTGTGAACCAGCCATGGGCACCCCTGTCGTCACATGCGGTCCTGATCGCGCGTGACGACATCGACACCGACCAGATCATCCCGGCGCGGTTCCTCACCACCACCACGCGCAGTGGGCTGGGCACGCATCTCTTCGCCGACTGGCGCTACGAAGCGGATGGCAGTGCGCGGCCGGAGTTCGAGCTGAACACCGCATCGTCGGCCGGCGCCGGGATCCTGGTCGGCGGCCGCAACTTCGGCTGCGGCTCGAGCCGGGAGCACGCACCGTGGGCACTCAACGACTGGGGCTTCCGCGCCATCATCGCCTCGTCGTTCGCGGACATCTTTCGCTCCAATGCGCACAAGAACGGGGTGCTGACGATCGCGCTCGACGAGGCGGTGCTCGTGCGCACCCAGCAGGCGCTGCGCGCCGACCCGGCGGCACGTATCACGGTGGATCTCGATGGGCAGCAGGTCACGCTGCCCGACGGCACCGTCGAATCATTCGCCATCGATGCCTTCAGCAAGCGCTGCCTCCTGGACGGGCTGGACGAGCTGGGCGCGCTGCTGGCCGAAGTGCCGGCGATCGTGGAATGGGAGGCGGCATGCGCGCGGTGATCGCCACCCTGCCTGGCGATGGCGTCGGCATCGACGTCACCGCACAGGCGGTTCGCGTGCTGCAGGCGGTGGCGGAGCGCGGTGATCATGAGTTCACCTTCCGCGAGTCGCTGATCGGCGGCATCGCGATCGACGAAACGGGTGAGCCGCTGCCGGTGGCCACGCGCCACGCCGTCAGCGCGGCCGACGCGGTGCTGCTGGGCGCTGTCGGCGGTCCGAAGTGGAGCGATCCCGCCGCGACCGTGCGTCCCGAGCAAGGCCTGCTCGGCCTGCGCGCCCTGCTCGGCGTGTACGCCAACATCCGTCCGGTGGCGGTGCATCCGGCGCTGGCCGCAGCGGCACCGCTCAAGCCTGAACTGCTGGCGAACGTGGACATCGTGTTCGTGCGCGAGCTGACGGGCGGCCTCTATTTCGGCGCCAAGACCCACGACCGCGACGCCGCAGGTCACTCCACCCGCGCGTCCGATCTCTGCGTCTACAGTGCCGAGGAAGTGGAGCGCGTGGTGCGCATGGCGGCCGGCATCGCACGTGGGCGGCGCGGGCGACTGCTGTCGGTGGACAAGGCGAATGTGCTCGCGACATCGCGACTGTGGCGCGAGGTGACCACACGCGTGATGCAGGACGAGTTCCCCGACGTGGCGCTGGAGCATGCGCTGGTGGATTCGTTCGCCATGCACCTGATCACCGCACCGTCGCGTTTTGACGTGGTGGTGACCGAGAACCTGTTCGGCGACATCCTTACCGACGAAGCGGCCGTCCTGGCGGGATCGATCGGCGTGCTGCCGTCGGCGTCACTGGGTGACGCCAGCACCACCGGATTGCGGCGCGGACTGTACGAACCGATCCACGGTTCGGCGCCCGACATCGCGGGCCGCGACATCGCCAACCCGGCCGGTGCCATCCTCAGCGCCGCGCTTCTGCTGCGGCATTCGCTCGGCCTGCGCGACGAGGCCGTGGCGGTGGAGGCAGCGGTCTGGGACGCGCTGGCCGACGGGGTCCGCACCGCCGACTGCGCCGAGCCCGGGCAGGTGCCGAGTACGACGACCGGCTTCGGAGACGCCGTGTTGACTCGGCTGGCGTTGCGTGTCGGCGTGGACTGACGGCGACCGTCGGGCGCCGGTTCAGCGCGGGCCGGCGCCGAGGTAGCGGTCGAAGTGATCGACCAGGCGCGTGAGCAGGTAGCGCGCGTAGTGCGGCCGCTGCGTCCAGCCGTGTGTCGCACCCGGTGCGAAGGCGAAGTCGAAGTCCTTGCCGAGGCGCATGAACTCCTCGGCCAGCGCGATCGACGTGCTGAAGGGCACTACGTCGTCCTCCATGCCGTGGATGATCAGCAGGTGGTCACGCAGGTTGCCCGCGTATTGCAGTGCGCCGCGCGTGAACGTCTGGGGATGCGTCTGCGGTCGCCGGGCGATGGCGACATCGTCACTGCCGAAGAAGTGCGGATCGGTGGCGGGAGCGCCGGCGACGCCTGCCTGGAAGAGCCCAGGCTTCTTCAGCAGTGAATACACGGTCAGCGTGCCGCCGTAGCTGCTTCCCCAGATGCCCAGCCGCTGCCCGTCCACGAACGGCAGCGTCTTCATGTAGTCCACGGCGCTCTGGAGATCCTCGAGGTCCTGGCCGCCCCAGTCCATCAGGAACTTCTCGCGGAAGTCGCGGCCATAGCCGGTGCTGCCGCGCACGTCCACCTGCACCACGATGTAGCCCTTCTCCAGCGCCAGGTACTGTTGCAGCGTGGCGTACAGTCCGGCCCAGCGGTTGCGCACCGTGTTCGAGTACACGGGACCGAACAGCACGGGATACGTCTTCGTGGAGTCGAGGTTGGGTGGATAGAGGATGCGCGCGTGCAGCTGCGGCGTGTCGGTACGGCTGCGGAAGGTCACGTAGCGTGGCGTGACCCAGCCGATGCTGGCGAACTCCGGTGCTTGCGACCGAGTGATGCGTCGCGCTTTGCCATCGGCCGCCAGCGGCTGCAACCAGAGTTCCGTTGGCGTCGTGTCGTCGGTGGAAAGCAGCGCCAGCGTGCGCCCGTCAGGGGAAGGGAAGGGGGTATGCGTGCCGGCGCGCGAAGTGAGGCGCTCGCGACGTGAGCCATCGGCCCGCACGCTCCACACCTGCTTCTCCGAGGGCGACGGATCGTTGCTGGCGTAGACGATGCGTCCGTCGGCGCCTTGCTGCGCGGCGCCGGTCACGTCGGACGTGGCCGGCGTCAGTGCACGGGGCGTCGTGTCGCCGGGTGTCAGCGCGTAGAGCCGGTAACGATCATCGAGGTCACCACTCACCAGCACCTGCCGGCCGTCGGCGCTCCATGCGCTCGCGATGTCGTTGTAGATGCGCGTCTCGCGATGGTCGCGCCAGATGCGGCGCGGCGTGACACTGCCGGCGTCGACGAGATGGATGTCGCGGTCGATCTCGTCGTCGGTGGCCCGGTCGATCAGCAGCGTACCCATCACGTTCCAGGCGACGTTCACGATGCGCGTGCGCGAGGAATCAGGCAGCTCGATGAACCGCAGCTGGCGCGTGGCCACGTCGAGCAGCCCGACCTTCCGCACTTCGTTGGCATCACCAGGCGCGCTCCGCCGCAGCCGGTTCATCACCGGCTTCGCGCCGAGGTAGTACGGGATGTCGATGGTCGGCACACCGCGGCGATCGACGTAATGCACGGCGATCGTCTTCGAGTCCGGCGCCCATGTGTACGAGGGTGCATCGCCGCCCCACGTTGCGCTTCCGATCTCGGCATCCGCACGGAAGTAGGTCCCCAACGGCACGCTGCCCACCGGCGCCACGGCTACCGAAGTCAGTCGATCTGGCGCCGACACGCCGACGGTCAGAGCATACAGGTCGCCGCCCGACAGGTAGCTGATACGCCGAGCATCGGGCGAGATGGCGAGATCCGACTTCTCACCGCCGTTGATGGTGAGGCGGATCGGCGTGCCACCCGTGACCGGCACGCGGAACAGGTCACCGGCCTGCACGAAGACGATGGCCGAGCCATCGGGCTGCCAGGCGAACTCCGAGACGGTGGCCGTCAGCTCGGCGGGCAGCAACCGTCGCGGTGCGGTCCCGTCTCGATCCACCAGCCAGAGCGTTCGCTGCGGCTGCTCCTGGTCGTTCCAGAGGAAGGCCAGCTGTCGCGATGTGGGTGACCAGGCCGGTGCCGAGGGTGCGGTGCCGATCAGTGACCGGCCACTGGTCATGCGCTCGATGGTCAGCGGTACGCGCGTCACCTGTGCGCCGGACGGCCGAGCACTGAAAGTGGTCAAGATCGCGACGGTGACGGCGATGGTTCGTCGGAAAGAATGCAGCGTCATGCGACTGGGAGTGCAGTGAGGGATAGACATGCCGAGCGCATCACTCGACCGCGGTGGCATCGTCGGCGAACGCGGCCTGCCCGTGCGTCGCATTGCCGATCGCCGCGCGGAGGTCAGCGACTCGCTCCAGCGGTGCGCGCAGCTGCAGCGTCACACCTTCGGCGAACACCTCGGAGAGTGCCTTCGCCTCGAACGACGGCAGGAGATGCTGCACGGCCGAGAACTGTGCGTAGGCGACGGTGACGGTGAGCGCGCCGTACTCCACCTTCTCGTGCGTGAGCAGCCGACCCAGCGTCACGTTGACCGCGTCGGCGTAGGCGCGGGCGAGGCCACCGGTGCCGAGCTTCACGCCGCCATAGAAACGCGTCACCACCGCTACGATCTCGCCGACGTTCGAGTGCAGCAGGACGGTCAACATCGGGCGACCCGCAGTGCCGTGTGGCTCGCCATCGTCGCTCAGCCCGATGCGCGACGTGCTGCCGGGCGCGCCGGCGACGTAGGCCCAGCAGTGATGTGTGGCGCCGGGAAACTCGGCCTGCACCTCGTGCAGCACGGCCTGTGCGGCGTCCGGCGTCGCCGCCGGTGCCAGCGTGCAGACGAACCGGCTGCGGTCGATCACGACTTCGGCCCGGGCTCGATCGGCCGGAATCGGATAACGCGAGGGGGCAGGCATGGGCGGGGAATATGACGTCCGCGACAAGCGCGAGTCTGGGCTGGTCCGGCCTCGACGTCGGGCGCGTCCCGCGATTTCGGGGCCGCGGACTTCAGCGCGTCCCACCGTCCGCCGATACCACCACTGGATCATCTGTGCCCCACCCGGGCGCAGGGCCGTCCACCCGCACAGCGTGTCCTCATGTTTCAGTCGTTGACCCTCCGATTCAAGATCCTCGCGCTGCCGATCGTCGCCACGCTCGGCTACATGGCCACGCTCGGCACGACCGTCGTCCTCGGGCGACGGGCGCAGGCCGAGCTGACACGCATCGAGAAGGAAGCGTCACCCGCGCTCGAGGCCAGCCGCCGTCTGGAGGCGCGTCTCGAGACGTACCAGCGCTCGCTGCGCGACGCGGTGGCGGCCAGCGACACCCTCTCGATCATGGCGGCCGACACGCTCACCGGCAGCTTCCTCGCCCTCGCCGATACGCTGGCGCGGAATCCCGCGGCCAATGCGGCGGGCGTGAAGGCGATCCGGGCCGACTTCGAGACCTACGTTGCCGCCGCGCGCACCGGCAGCATCCGCATGATCTCGGGGAATGTGGACGACCTGATGGGCACCATGCAGGGCATGCGGAAGCAGTACGGTGACCTGTCGAAGAAGCTGACGGCGCAGACCAAGGCACACCAGGAGGCGATCACCACCGCGTTCGCCTTCGCGAGTTCGCTGCAGAACACGCTGCTGAAGGTCGGTGCCGGCGTGCTGGTGGTGTCGCTGGTGCTGCTGGTGCTGCTGGCCCACGCCACACTCCGCAGCGTGGTCGGTGCCGTCAGTGCGCTGTCCAGCGCCGCCACCGAGATCGCGCGCGGCCGCATCGGCCAGCAGATCGACGTCAACAGCAATGACGAAATCGGCGCGCTCGGCACGGCGTTCCGCGGCCTCGTCGAATACATTGGCGGCATCGCGCAGGCAGCCGATCGGCTGGCCTCGGGCGACCTCTCGTCCACCGTGCAGGTGCGCTCGGAACACGACGTACTGTCGCGCAGCGTCAACGGCGCCACCGAGACGCTGCGGGCGATCGTCGGTGAGGCCAACACGGTGATCGAGGCGGCCCGCAACGGCGACCTCGCCAAGCGTGGTGACGCCAGCCGCTTCCAGGGCGCGTACTTCGAGTTGATCAACGGCACCAACCAGATGCTGGACGCGGTGGTGGAGCCGATCGCCGAGGCGAAGTCGGTGCTGCAGCGTGTGGCCGATCGCGACCTGTCGGCGCGCGTCACCGGCACGTATCACGGCGAACACGCCGCGATCAAGGAGTCGCTCAACACCGCGCTGGAGAACATCGCGCAGGTGTTCGCCTCGCTCACCACCGCCATCGAGCAGGTCAACTCCGCCGCCAGCGAGATCGGCGACGGCAGTCAGGAACTGGCCAGCGGTGCCTCCGACCAGGCAGGGGCCATCGACCAGGTCAGCAACCGTATCCGCGTGGTGGACGAACGCACCAAGGCCAACGCCTCCAACGCTCGCGAGGCTCGTGCTGCCATGGAGCGTGCCACGACGTCCACCGAGCAGGGTGTGGAGCGCATGGTGGCACTCGCCGAAGCCGTGACCGAGATCAAGCGTTCGGCCGACGCCACCGCCAAGATCGTGAAGACGATCGACGAGATCGCATTCCAGACCAACCTGCTGGCGCTCAACGCAGCGGTGGAAGCGGCCCGCGCTGGTGATGCCGGCAAGGGTTTCGCCGTGGTCGCCGACGAGGTGCGCAGCCTCGCCATCCGTGCCTCGGAGGCGTCGCGCAACACCGCCACGCTGATCGAGGAGTCGGTGGCGAAGGCCGAGACGGGCGTGAGCCTGAACGAAAGCGTGAAGCGCCGCCTCGAGGAGATTCGCGCCGGTGTGCAGGGTGCGGCCGCGATCATGAACGACATCGCGCAGGGGGCCGTGGAGCAGGAGCGCGAGCTGGCGGAGGTGACCAGTGCGATGACGCGCATCGGCGACCTGACGCAGCGTACCGCGGCCAACGCCGAGGAGTCGGCCAGTGCCGCCGCCGAGTTGTCGGCACAGGCGCGCGAGATGCACGAATTGGCGGAGCAGTTCGACGTCGGCAACGGTGATGCGCCGGTGCAGGAGGTGGCACCGCAGCGTCGCGCCCCGGTGTCACGCGTGAGCGTCGGCGCCGGTCGGCCAGCACGGAAGCAGGCGGCGAAGAAGCGCACCGCGTCGGCACCGGTGAAGGATGTGACGGCGTCGGCTGGTGTCGGCAGCGCCGCCACGCTCATCCCGTTCGACGATGACGACCAGCACACCGACGACATCCTGAATTCGTTCTGATCAGGACGAGGCGAGAAATCACGACGGGGGCTGTGCGGCGACATGCTGCGCAGCCCTCGTTGCGTCAGCGCCGTCGGGTGTTGCGGGTGTTGATGATCAGTACGCCGCCACTGGCGTCGGGACCGAAGATCGCGCCCGCTTCGTGTGGCGGGATGAACATCAGCGACTCCACTGCCGACGGCTCCACCAGCGGCAGCTCGCCGGACGTGCGACTGCCGTCGAGGATGAAGACGCGTACGCGCTGGCCGCGGTAGCGCATGATCGAGGTCATGTCGCCAGTGGCCACGCTGAGCCCTGGAATGCGCAGGGACGTGATCAGGTCGTCCACGCTCATCGCCGACGGGTTGCGGTCGCGCAGGTCGTCGCCGCCGAGGTAGTACCGGCTCATCAGCTTGAGGTTGAACCCAAACGACGTGATGCGCTGCTCCATCACCGTCACCGGATCGAGCACCGCCACGGTGTGCAGCCGCAGCACCACGTCCACGCTGTCGGCCTCACCGACGATCGGGAACGACAGCGTGCCGCCCGGCTCGAAGCCGATGCGCCGCGCCACCACGCGATACCAGGTCTGCTTGACGTCGCGCCACCCTTCCGTGCCATTGGTGTCGGTGGCGCCACCCACCACCTGCTCGAAGCGGGGATCGATGGCCACCAGTGCCACTTCGGCCTTGGCGATCGGGGCCTCGTTGCGTGCGTCGAGCACGCGGACGCGCACCTGCCGCACTGGCGACGCACTGACGCCACGCTCGATCGAGCCCGAGCTGCTGTCGGCGAATGGTCCGGAGAGCACCGTCTCCGAGGTCACGGCATCGCCGCGCACCCGCGCCGCCAGGCTCTGTCGGAAGACGTGTTCGTAGTGCAGGGTGGCACCGCTGTCGAGCACGAACACCGGCGAGGCATTGCGCCCCACGCTGCGCGCGGAGAGTTGCAGCCAGTAGGTGCCCGCGGTCGGCGCCTTGACCACGAACTCGCCCTTCCGGTTGGTGCGTGCGCTGCCTGCCTCGCGGCCGAGCGAGTCGATCAGCGACACGTTCGCGCCCCAAACCGCATCACCGCGGGCGTCGAACTTGGCGTAGCCGCGGATCTCCTGCGCCTGCGCCACCGTCGCCGTCATGAGGCAGGCGACGAGCGGTGCGATGCGGTGCAGCGTGCGGCGGACGCGAGGGCCCATGGCGAATGACGGCGCGGGGCGCGGGTGACGGTGTCGATCAGCTGGAAGGTGGCAACCGGGCCGGTGGCCGGCAACGGGACATTCCTGCACAGGGCGACCTGCCGTGCGGCTGCCTGCCATCTGCGTCCCCGTGCGGGTTACTCTTCCCGGAGGACCACCGCAGGGCTTTGCGAGCCGCGTCGCGGCAGCCAGACGCTCCACCCGACGACCATGCCGCCCGCCGCGCCGCTCCCGCCCCGCCCGATCGACTACCACACCTGGCGGACGCGCGCCGCCACCGTCGCGGGCCGAAGCTACCAGCTGGCCACGAAGCCCGGCCTGATGGGGCAGGGACGCGACGACGCGGCGTCACAGCTCCTCGCCGAGCGGGTGATGGTCCAGCCCGGGTCCACCGTGGTCTGTTTCCAGTGCGGCACCGGGTTTTTCGGTGCAGTGGCGGCCCTCGGCGGTCACGCCGGACACGTCCATCTCAGCGACCGCAACGCGGTGGCGCTCGAGGCAGCACGCCGGACCATGGCCGCCAACGGCATCGGAAACGCGACCGTCCACGCCGGACACGGCTCCGCACCCTTCGACTCGGCGCTGCGGGCCGACCTGGTCGCGATCCGCATCCCCACCGAAAAGCTGGCGCTGCTGCAACTGCTGGCAGATGCGTTCGGCTTGCTGCGCGTGGGCGGACAATGCTGCATCGCCGGCGCCACCAATGAAGGGATCAAGTCCGCGGCCACCGTCCTGCAGGCACTCTTCGGCAACGCGACGGTGCTTGGAACCGAGAGCGGACATCGCGCGGTGATGGCGGTGAAACGTGCGCCGACGCCGGTGGACACGGCGGCCCTCGCCACCGCCTTCCTGCCGCACGATGCATTTCATCCCATCGACGTCACGTTGCGCGGCGCGCGCGTGCAGCTCTTCTCGCGCCCGGGTGTGTTTTCGTGGGAGCACCTGGACGAGGCCAGCGCGATCCTCGCCGAGGTGATGGAAGTGCGCGACGGCGACGATGTGCTCGACCTCGGATGCGGCAGTGGCCCGCTCGGTCTCACTGCGGCGCGCTTGTCGGGGCATGGCCGGATCTGCATGGTGGACGTGGATTCGGAAGCGGTGCGTTGCGCGGCGCGCGCCGTGAGCGTGGCCGGGCTCACCACCTGCGAAGTGCTGAGCAGTGACGTGGCGTCGGCCGTGTCCGACCGACGCTTCGACGTAGTGGTGACCAATCCGCCCTTCCACGTCGGGAAGGGCACCGACCTCGATGTGCCGGCGCAGTTCATCCTCGACGCACACGCGGTGCTGAAGCCCGGCGGCTCGCTGCAGCTGGTGGCCAACCGCACGTTGCCCTACGAACGCTTGATGCGCGAGCTGTTCGGCAACTTGCGGGTGCTGCACGACGGTCCGCGCTTCAAGGTGCTCGCCGCCACGCGGTGACGGCGCACGTCAGCCTGCCGGCCGTCGTCAGCGGGTGAGCAGCGCGCGTTCCTCGTCGCTCACGGTGCGCCACGCGCCCGGTGTCAGGTCGCCGAGTTCCAGCGCGCCCATCGCGACCCGCTGCAACGTCACGACGTGGTTGCCGACGGCGGCGAACATGCGACGCACCTGGTGGTACCGCCCTTCCGTCAGCGTCAGCTCCACGGCAACCGGCGACAGGGTGCGCATCTCCACCGGCGCCAGCGCATCCGATTCACCGGCGAGTCGCAGCGCGCCGCCTGCGAACGTGGCCACCTCGTCACCACGCAGTGGTGAGGCCAGTGTGGCGTGGTAGCGCTTCGGCACGTGCCGCCGCGGCGACGTGAGCCGGTGATTCAGTGCGCCGTCGTCGGTGAGCAGCAGCAGTCCGCTGGTGTCGCGGTCGAGACGGCCCACCGGCGCGATCACCGGTGACCGTCGCAGGAAACGGGGAGGCAGGAGGTCGTACACCAGCGGCGGCAGGTCCCTGGTGGAGCAGGTGTAGCCGGTGGGCTTGTGCAGGAGGATCACCGCGCCGGGCGCAGGATCCAACGATTCCCCGTCGACGCGCAGGGTGTCGTGCCGCCAGGTGTCACCCTCGCGAGCCACGCGCCCGTCGTCGTGCCGCACCCGCCGAGCCTCGAGCAGCGCCATGACCTCACGCCGTGTGCCATAGCCGAGGTTGGCCAGGTACTTGATCAGCGCCATGCCGCACCCGATCGTAGTGCGACCGCTGCAACGCCCAATGCCTCGTCGTCGACATCAGGAGTGACCCCGATGGTCTCGAGCAAGGAAACCACACCCGCCGCGTATCTCGACAGCCTGCCGGATGAGCGGCGGAAGGTGATTCGGGCGGTGCGTGCGGTCATCAGGAAGAACCTGCCGAAAGGGTATGTCGAGACGATGAACTGGGGCATGCTCGCGTACGAGATTCCGCTCAGTCGCTATCCGGACACGTACAACAACCAGCCCGCCTGCTACGTCGGGCTCGCAGCGCAGAAGAACAACTACGCCATCTACCTCACCACCGTCTATGCCGACCCGTCGTTGATGCAGCAATTGCGCGACTGGTACACCGCCGAAGGCAAGCGATTCGACATGGGCAAGAGCTGCCTGCGCTTCAAGCGGCTGGAGGACATCCCGCTCGACATCGTCGGCTCCATCGTCGCCGCGACGCCGGTGGAGGCGATGATCGAGGTGATGGAGAAGGCGCATCCGAAGACGAAGGCGTCGAGCACGAGCCGGAAACCGCTGAAGACGGCGCGGAAGGCGACGGCCTGACGTTCAGCGCACCCCGAACGGAATCCGCTTCAGCGCCACGCGGCCATCGGTGATCACGATCACCGCGTCCTGCAGCGCGCGCACGTCCTCCAGCGGGTTCCGCTCCACGACCACCAGGTCCGCTTCCATCCCGGGACGCAGCGTGCCGGTGCGGTTGGCGATGCCGAGGCACTGCGCGGCGACGGCGGTGGCCGCGCGGATGGCGTCCATCGGGGTCATGCCGAGCTGCGTGAAGTGCATGATCTCGTGCGGGATGCGCGAGACACTCTCCGGGCCGTATTCGGTGTCCACCCCGGTGATGATCGGCACACCGAGGGCATGGGCGGCCTTGATGCCGGCGGCGGCGCGCGGCAGCATGTGCTGGCCGCGAATGCGCAGCGGCCCGGTGTCGTAGTCGCCACCCGGTTCCGCGAGGTCGATCAGCGTGGTGTAGGTCGGCGTGAAGCAGGTGCCACGTTCCTTCATCAGGCGCAGCGTGGAGTCGCTGAGGTAGGTGCCGTGCTCGATGGTGCGGGCACCGGCCTTTACCGCGGCGTACGCACCTTCGTCGCCGTGCGCGTGCACCAGCACGTTCACGCCGCGGGCCCGCGCCGCATCGACGATCGCCTTCAGCTGTGCCTCGTCGTACACCTGCTTGCGCGGATCCTGGTCGGCGAGGCCGGCGCGTTCGGTGGCGCGCGTCTTGATCCAGTCGGCACCGCGATCGATGTTGATGTTCACGACCGCCGCCAGCTGCTGCGGCGTGAGCACTGCCCGCGCGAACGGGGCGAGGCGCGGATCGGCGAGCACCGTCTCCCCGAGGTACGGCGTCACGAACACGCCCGCCGCCAGCATTTCGGGCCCGGCAATCACGCCTTCGCGCACCAGCGCGCGCAGCCCCACATCCTCGTAGTGTGGCGTGTTGCCGCTGCGCACCGTGGTCACGCCCGACTCCAGCGCGCGCTTCATGCCGGCGGTGGCGTTGATGTGCGTGTGGGCATCGATCAGCCCCGGCACCACCCAGCGTCCGCCGATGTCGATCGTGTCGGCACCGGACGCGTTCGTCGTCCCGATGCTGGTGATGCGTCCACCGTCGATCACGATCGACACGTTGCGCTGCGGCGCGGCGCCGGTGCCGTCGATCACATTGGCGTGCAGCAGCACCAGTCGCCGCGCGGACGGTGTGCCCTGCGCCTGCGCCGTATGGACGAGGAGGGCGGGGAGCGCAGCGGTGAGCAGCGCGGTGGCGAACGGTCGGCGCATGACGATCCTGTCGGCGGTGGAGGGCGGATCGTCGGCTGGTGTCGTGCCGGACGTCGATCCGCTGGCGACAAGGATATGCGACGACGGCAGCACGCTCGACGGCACCGGCTGGCGAGCCCGAGCATTGGCCGCCACCGTGGTCGCGTGTCTCGGTGGCACGGCCGATCGCGACCGGGCCCGTCGCTTTCCGAGCCCGGACAGCGGCGGTACTCTCCGCCAGGGCGCCCGCTGGCGGCGCCGCGCCGATCCCTCACTCCGCCGCACCGATGTTGCTGATCCGATGGGGCGCCACCGGCGCCGAACTCCCCGGCGTCGTGATAGAGGACGTCCGATACGACTGCTCCGCACTGGTCGCCGACTTCACGCCCGACTTCTTCCGCGGCGACGGTGTGGCGCGGCTGCGCGAGCAGGTCGCCAGCGCGCCGTCACTGCCTCGCGTGCCTGACGATGCCCGCTGGGCGGCCTGCATCCCGCGGCCCGGCAAGGTGGTCTGCATCGGCCTCAACTACACCGACCACGCCGCCGAAGTGGGCGCCAAGCTGCCGCGCGAACCGATCGTCTTCCTCAAGGGGAGCAACACCGTCGTCGGTCCCTACGACGACGTCCTCATCCCGCGCCGCTCGCAGAAGACCGACTACGAAGTCGAACTCGGTATCGTCATCGGTCGCGACGCGCGTTACCTGGACGCCGTGACCGACGCGCCGCACCATATCGCCGGCTATTGCATCGTGCACGACGTCTCGGAGCGCGAGTTCCAGACCGAGCGAGGCGGGCAGTGGACGAAGGGCAAGTCCTGCGACACCTTCGCGCCCACCGGTCCCTGGCTGGCCACGCCCGACGAGGTCGGCGACGTGAATGCACTCACGCTCGAATTGGACGTGAATGGTGCGAGGCGCCAGACGGGAAGCACGGCCTCGATGGTGTTCGATCCGTTCTTCCTCGTGTGTTACCTGTCGCAGTTCATGACGCTCGAGGCCGGCGACCTCATCGCCACCGGCACACCGGCCGGCGTCGGCATGGGCATGAAGCCGCCCACGTTCCTCGCCGCCGGCGACGTGGTGGAGCTGCGCGTGCAACATCTCGGCGCGCAGCGGCAGGTCTTCCGCCCGGCCTGAACACGTTCGTGCGGTCAGAGATCCGTTCCGGGGAGCGGGGCGTAGCGGGAGTGACCGGCCATTCACAGGTCGCACTCACTCGCTCACCGGAGTCCTGCATGCAGTTCCCGTCCTTCCGCGCGCATCCGTTGCGTGCGCTGGCCACCATCGGCGTCGCTGCCGTGGCGATCGTCGCCGCGCAGCGTGCCTACGCGTCCGACCACCAGGACACGCCCGAGGTGGAACTCAACCCGCGCATGGACATCAACGATGTCTATGCCTTCCCTGGGTCGAGCGATGCGCGCATCGCGCTCCTCGTCACCACCTCCAGCCCGATCGCCGGCGCCGCTGCGTCGTTCGATCCGAACCTGCTCTACCAGATCAAGGTGGACAACACCGGCGACGCGGTCGAGGATCTCGTCTTCCAGGTCACGTTCGACAACGGTGAAGGCAGCAACCAGCGCTACACCGTGCGTGGTCCCGTCGCGCCGCCGATGGCCGGCACCAAGACCATGCTCGCCACCACCGGCACCGTCGTCACCGGCTTGGTCGGCAGCACCTCCGGCTCGGCCACTGGCATCCAGGCCTTCGCGGGACTGAAGGCCGATCCGTTCGTGATCGATCTCGAGCAGTTCTTCAACATCATCCCCGACCGTCGCCCGTCCACTGGCCCGCTCGCCGTCCAGAACGGTGCGCCGGCCACGTCGTTCCGCATGCCCGGCATCGACTTCCTGAAGCCGTTCAACACGCTGGCGATCGCGATCGAGCTCCCGAAGTCGGCGTTGCAGGCGAGCACCGCTGCTGATGCGAAGTTCGGTGTCTGGAGCACCATCAGCCGATGAACGCGCCCCGCACTTCTTCCTCACGCCACTCCGGAGCTTCGTCGATGCGTTCCACCTTGCCGGCGCGTGCGCTCGTCGCTGCACTCGCCCTGTCCGCCCTCACCGCCTGCTCGGATGACGACAACGGCGGCACCTCGCCGAACGTCGCGCGCACCTACAACCAGGTGGAGCGCCTCGGCAATCCGCTGGTGAGCGAAGTGTTCTTCATGAAGCGCGATCACGGCCTGCACAACAGCACCGCGCCGGCCACCGACGTCGCCAACGGCTTCGGCGACAAGATCAAGGCGTTCACCAATGCCTTCAATCGCGGCCCGACGATCGCCAACACGCTGGCGGCCGTGCTGGTGCCCGACATGCTGATGGTCTATCCCAATCGCGCCGGCAACACCGCTGGCTGGCTGAGCTGGGCGCTGGCAGCTGGATACGGTGGTCGCAAGCTGCAGGATGACGTGGTGGACGCCGGCCTCGGCGCGATCTTCGGCAAGGTGGTGGACCCGAACGCCAGCACCGTCACCGGCCTGACGTCGGACAACATCAGCACCAGCACGCGCACGTACCAGACCACGTTCCCGTACCTCGAGAACGCGCGATGAATTCCGCACGGGTGTGGCGCATCGGCTCGGCGACGGTGCTGGTGGCCGTCATCGCAGTCGTGGCGCGCACCCGTGTGTCACAACCCGACCTGCATGCCGCGCCGGCACCGATCGCCAGCGGTTTCAGCGAGCGGCCCGACCGCGACGTGCAGATCCGGGTGTGGAAGCAGGCGCTGGACGCCGATCCGGTGAGCGCGATCGCGCTCGGCCAGCTGGCGGCGCTGCACATGCAGCGGGCCCGCGAGGGCGGCACGTACGATGACTACCTGCAGGCCGAGACGTACGCACGCAAGTCACTCTCGCTGCGCACGCAACGGAATGCGAACACCGCCGCCACGCTGGTGTCGATTCTTCTGGCGCAGCATCGCTTCGTCGAGGCGCGCGGCGTGGCCGACAGCCTCGTGCAACGTGAACCCGACGTGCCGGAGTATCGCGCTGCGTTGGGTGAAGTGGCGATGGAATTGGGCGACGACGCCACCGCCGACCGCATGTTCCGATCGGTGTGGGCCGACCGTGGTACGCTCACGATCGCCGCACGGCTCGCGCGCTGGCTCGAGATCACCAACCACGTGCCCGAGGCGAGGCGATTGCTGGCACAGGCGCGCGCCGAGGCGATGTCGCGCCGGGACGTGGCCCGTGAGACCAAGGCCTGGTTCGCGCTGCGTGTCGGCGACCTCGAACTGCGCGACGGGCGCATCGCCGCCGCTGCCACCGCGTTCCGTGAAGGCCTCGTCATCGAGCCGGATGATCCACGCCTGCTGGCCGCGATGGCCCGGTTGGCGGCAGCACGACAGAAGCACGACGATGTGATCGTGTGGGGCGAACGTGCGATCGGCCTGCAACTCGATCCGGGCACGCTGGGCCTGGTGGGTGATGCCTATGCCGCGCAGGGTGACAGTGCACGGGCGAGCGAATATTTCCGCACGCTCGAGGTGGCGGTCAGCACGCAGCCCGGCGCGTACCATCGTGCGTGGAGCCTCTACTTGCTCGATCACGACCTGCAGGTGGCAGAAGTGCTGCAGAAAGCGCAAGCGGAGCTGCGTGAGCGCAAGGATGTCTATGGCTACGATGTGCTGGCCTGGGCACTGGAGAAGTCGGGCCGACGCGCCGAGGCGCGCGACGCGATGCGTGCCGCGCTGCGTCTCGGCACACCGGATCCGCTGCTGCAACGTCACGCCCGCATCATCGGCGTGACCGATACGACCACCGCCACGGGAGCCTAGGTTTGTCCGAGTTCATCGCGTTCATGGAGCTGGGTTTCCGGCACATCGTGGCCTGGGATGCGGCCGACCACATCCTGTTCCTGCTGGTGCTGGCGGCGATCTATCGCGGCCGTGACTGGCGCGCCGCGTTGCTGGTGGTGAGCGCCTTCACGATCGGCCACTCGGTGACGCTGCTGCTGGCGGTGACCGACACGCTGGTGCTGCCGTCGGCGATCGTGGAGTTCCTGATCCCGGTCACGATCGTGGCCACGGCGGTCGAGAACATCTGGCTTCGTGAACGTGCCGCGCGCGGTGCGACGGCGCGGCACCGGCCGGTCTTCGCCGTGATCTTCGGCCTGGTGCACGGCGCTGGCTTCGCCGGCTACCTGCGCAGCCTCTTCATGGACGACATCGCCGTCCCGCTGCTCGGCTTCAACGTCGGGATCGAGTTGGGGCAGGTTGTGGTGCTCGCTGCCTCGGCGGCGCTGTTCCTGGCTGTCGACCGTGGACTGCGGATGCTGCCTCGCCGCGCACACTGGCCCGACGCCTTCCAATTGCGGGTGATCGCGGTCTCGGCCACGATCGCCGTCATCGCCACCGGCTGGGCAGCCGAGCGGTTCCCGCGATGACCGTGGCATCGCTGCGTCGGCGAGCGGCCGTGGTGGGCGCAATGTTGCTGCTGGCCCCGGCGCTGCTGCGGGCGCACGCGATCCACACCACGCTCACCGTGCTGACGTCCACCCCCACCGGCCTGACGCTCAACATCCGCTCGTTCGCCGACGACTTCTCGGCCTCGGTGGCTCGGCACGCGGGACGACCGGTGCCGCGTGATTCGTCAGTGCGGGCCGAGGACGTGACACGCTACGTGCGCGACCGATTCACGGTCCGCGACGCCGCCGGCCGCCCGCTAATCCTCGAGCCGTGTGGTGTGCGTCGTGCCGGCGAGCTGTATTGGCTCTGCTTTCGCACCGTGCAACCGACCACGCTGGGCAACACCATCCTCCGCAACCAGATGTTGACCGAGCTGCACGCCGATCAGGTGAACATCGTGCAGGTGAACGACGGCACGGCACGTCGCACGCGGTTGTTCACGCGTGCGAGCGCACCGGTCTCGCCGTAGGCTGCAATCAACAGGTCCAGCGCTGCGGGTGCCGACTCACACGGGCTGTGTGAGCCATTGCTTGAGCCGGTCGGTCGTCTCCGGCTGCTCGAAGTACGCCGAGTGCCAGATGGCGCGCTCGGCAGGGAAGACCAGCCGTGACGTCTCGGCCAGCGGGAAGGTGGGACCGTCGGCGGTGAACACACCGTCGGTGGGCACCACCAGGTCGTTGTGCGCATCCTTGAAGATGCGGTCCACCATCGCGTCGCCGATCTTGTGCTTGACGATGGTCTTCAGCGCCGCCGTCTCCGGCGTGTTGGGCTCGAAGTTGGCCGCGATCGCGTAATAGCGGGTGGCGGTGTTGCCGGGCCGGTTGACCAGCTTCAGGTAGTCGCCGGTGGGATTCATCGACATCAGTCCGTCCAGCGCCTTCATGGTGGCGTGCGCCAGGACTTTCACGGTGCAGATGATCGCCTCGAGGATCTCCGTGACCGGTCCGGTGGGGATGATGTTGAGGGCGGTCGTGTAACGGTCGATCATGCTCATCATGTGGTCCGGCTGCGCCAGCAACGTGCCGGCGTTCGGCGTGCCGACGAAGACCACCGCGCCCACACGGAAGTCATCCTCGCTCACGCCACTGGCCGTCGAGCGCTCCACCAGCGCGCGCGAGACCAAGCCACCGCGGCTGTGGCAGATGATGTCGCAGTCCAGCGTCTTGCCGCTGGCCTTCATCATCTCGAAGAACTTCTTCGCGTTCGACGGCGGATCCTCGCTCAGCGACGGATGGTTGAAGGCGAACACCCGACCACCGTAATGCGCGCTCAGCATCTCGAGCGTGGACTTCGGGATGTTCATGAACCCGCCGTGCGCGGTGCTGAACGTCCCGTGGATGAAGAGCAGCGACCGTCCGCCGGCCATGCGTGCCCAGTCGTCCGGCGTGAAGGCACCGGCACCAGCGGTCTGGTAGTTCTCGGGCGTGAAGGTGCGGACACCGTAGGGCCGGTTCTTCGCCTCCCACTTGCGGGCGAAGAACTCGCCGATCGGTCCCAGGATCGGATCGGTGATCGGGTAGACCAACACCTTGAGCAGCTTCTTGCCGACGGCGCCGATGATGCCACGCTTGCCGTTGCCACGCGCCTTCGCCGCGGGCGCGGTGTTGGGAATGCGAAACAGCAGCTTCGCGGCGCCGGCGCCGCGAGTGGCGGACGTCTGGATGGTGTTGTCCTTGTTCAGCGGCACATGCCAGCTCAGTGCACCATCCACCACGCTGAGCACGATCGCGCCCTGGTCCGGTCCCGTCACCGGCACCTCCAGCTCCAGCGCGTCGTCGCCATTCGGCGCGCGACTGGTGTTCACGTTGCCGGCGGGCCGCGTGACGCGCACGTCGTCCAGCTCCACCTGCTTCACCTCCGTCACGTTCGATGCTGCCAGCGCGGTGTCGAGTGCCGGCATCTCCTGCGCGGCTGGGGAGCGCGTGCCGAGCTTGCGCGGCCCCTCGCTGGTGCGACCAGTGGCCGTCACGCCCGGTGCGCGCAGCGCGAACCCCTGGCCGATGTCCACCGTGGCACCGGTGCCGTCGAGAACGAATTCCGCCATGACCGTCTCCGTGATCTGCTTATGCGTGAGCGAGCGTGAAGTGGGGATGACCGTAATGCACGTAGGCGAGCCAGGTGGACTGCCGCTTCTTGATGTCCGGTTCGCTGAGATACTGCGAGCGCATGTCGGCGAGCACGTCGGCCACCGGTCGCGGCGGGGAGCCGTCGGTGCCGAAGGTGCGCTGGTAGAAGTCAACCGCGATGCGCTTCGCGACCTCGTCGTTCACGCTCCAGAGCGGACCGATGAAGCCACTGAAGCCGGCGCCGATCGCGAAGCCGGCGAAGCCCGCGTATTGCCCCAGCTCCTCGCCGCCGACACCGACCTGGCAGGCGTTCATGAACAGGAACGACTTTCGGTTGCGGCCCAGCTTCGACGACACGAAGAGCGTCTCCTGCAGCGGTGAGCCGTCGTTGAGATAGAGCACCGATCGTTTCGACACGCCGGTGCCCAGCACCTCGCCGTGACAGGCGAAGTGCACCATCTCCGGCGCCATCGGTCCCGCGGCGGCTGGCAATGCACCGTTTAGCAGGTCCACCAGCGCGTCCGCCGTCGCCGCGACACTGGTCACGCGCGGGAAGCGCGTCGGCGTGCTGGTGGCCTGCTCGGTCAGCGCGGCCGTTTCATCCTTCGCGTGTGGCAGCGCGGCGAGGCTGGAGCTCTCGTAGCTGCCCAGTACGATCGCGAGGTCGTTGACCGTCAGCGTGGCGGGTGGTGGCACCGGGATGTCGTCCTCGCCGTGGATCCAGCGCGAGACGGCATACTGCGCACCGAGAAACGGTGCGCGTGCCGGATTAGGTGGCGGGTCGAGGTAGGCCAGCTCCCACGGCACGTGACACTCGTCGGTGAGCAGCAGCACGCGCGCCAACCGTGACGGACCGACGGCCGCCGCGGTTGCGGCCAGCACCTGCAGCACGCCGGACGGCATGGCGCGGCGCACCAGTGTGCCGATGCCGGTCAGCATGTTGTCCACCGTCACCGTACCGTCGGCCGCATTCACCTGACTGGTGACCTTGCTGGCGAACGAACTGGCGTTGTCGCGATCGCCCACCTTCTGCACCATCGGTTCGGCCGGCAACGTGACCGACGGATGCGCACAGTCGACGATCGTCCAGATCAGGTCCCGCGCCGCTTCGCTCTGGTCGCGCCGCGCGATGCGAATGGTCAGGTCCACCGGCGTCGTGGTCCCGGTGATCGACAACGCCGGACTGCGCGGCGGTGCGATGCTCGCGATCTCCGCTGCCGTGGCATCACCGAGCGCGATGGTGCGCATCACCATGCCGGCCGGCTGGCCGTTGTAGGTGTAATGGACGCGGATCGTCGCCTCGCGCACCGCACGATCCTCCGGCGACAGGGGCACCAGCACCACCGTCACGCTGGCCGCGAACGGATCCGCCTTCTGCACCGTGAGCGTGTGCTTCCACCCCGTGGTCGAGGTGAAGTCCGGCGCTTCGACCATCACGCCGATGTCGATGCGTGTGTCGGTGACCGCTGACGTGAATCGCATCACGCCTTCGGCGGTTGGTGACGGGGCAGGGGCGAGTCCGATCACCAGCGTCGCCGACGCCGTCGGCGATGGCGTGATGAAGCTGGGCGCATCCACGCGGGCAATTGCTGCAAGTGTCTCGACCGCGGCGCCGCCGGTGGGTTCGGCGCCGGTCGCTTCCTCGGGAGCGGCGCCGACGGGCGTCGATCCCTCATGGCCGGGCTGCGGCTTGCTGCGCGTGTGGCCGCGCGTGGGCCCACGCGGAGCTGGCGGTTCCGCCCCGGAGGACGGCGGCGACGTCGGCGCATCAGGAATGACAGCCGATATGATCTTCGAGAGCCAACTCTCCCCTGACGTCGACGACGGTGGCGCGGACGCGGCCGGACTGCGCCTCGGCGGCACTGGTTGCTCGGATGGTACCACGATGCTCGGCGCCGGCGCCGCGGCAGGCATTGGCGGCGGTGGTGGTGGCGGTGGTGGTGGCGGTGGCACCTCCTCGTCCGGCGCCGCGCCTGCCGTCTCTTCATGCCGCAACGAGGCGCCGACCTTCGGCACCACGCCGACGAAGCGCGATCCCGAGAACACCACCAGCCACGCATCACGGCCGGCCGTCTCGCGATTGAGCGTCGATAGCTCCACACGTTCCACGGTGCCGAACGACGCCCGCGTGCCGAGGTGGAACGGTGCGGTGAGCATCGCCATCGCCAGTGAGTCCTGCGCCGGTGCCGTGTCGCACACTTCCAGCAGCACGTCGCGCGGCGCGATCGCCCATCGCACCAGCAGTCGCTCGCGGTAGCGCACCAGCACGAAGTCCGTTGCGTACGGCAGCTCCGCATCCAGCAGCATCGCGCGTACCTCGTCCACCGGTTGCCCGCCATCGAGCATCAGGGGATACAGCATTCGCATCGTCCGCTCCGGGTGGTGCCTGAACCGTCGTCGATCCCCGCGCACTTGCTTACCGCCATTGCCACCACTCTTCAAGCGCGCACAACTGCAGAGACGCCCGGATCAGCGGAGAACTCTCGGCTGATCCGGGCGTCGATGCACGGCTGCGTTCGGTTGCAGATCAGGGCTGTGGCGGCGACGCGAGCAGGGCGTGGAAGTCGCGATACCAGAGGTCGGCGCCGTTGCCCAGCGATCGATCGTTGCAGTTGGCGTGAATCAATCGCGCCACGAAACCGGCCTCGAGGGCATCGGCATCCTTGCGACCCGCCAGCGTGAACGCGGCCATGCGCAGCAACAGGCGCGTTTCATGGCCCTCGAACTTGTCGAAGAACCATCCGCAGCTGGTGAACATGCCGTAGCGGGCGCGCCGCTTCGGCGTCAGCTCGGGATCGTCACCATCGGCCAGGTCGAGCTCCGCGGCCAGCCAGCGCAGGGCTTCCCGCAACGGCCCGCGCCACGCCTGGTGATGCCCCGACTCGTGCGTGGCACCACAGCCGCAGTTGGAGCGCCAGCGCTCCACGCCGTGCGCGCAGCTCCACGAGCTGGGCGACACCAGCTGTCCGTCCTTCCATTCGTCGTGCTGCGCGATGATGGCGGCGAAGTTGGTCACCGTCGCCTGCTGTGTGCGGCGCAGCAGGCCGATCGCCGCCGCCAGCGCCATCTCACCATGTCGCTTGTGGTGCCCGAACGTCTCGCCATCGGTGGCGATGCTGGCGATGCCACGATCGGCGGCGATGTGCGCCAGTGCACCGGCCAGTCGATCCCCGTTCTGCGCCATGTCGCCGAACCCGATCGAGCCGCTCAACTCGCCGTGGTATGGCGCCAGGAACAGCGTGTGACCCTTGGCACCGCGCCAGCGACGCGGCTGGCCATCATGCCCGCCGTCGCCCAGCTGGTACGGTGCGACGATCGCGAACTGCACCCCTGCCTCGGCCAGCGCCTGGCAGGTGTCGTCGCTCATCGCGGTCTCGGGACACCAGAAGCCGAGCGACTCGCGCCCGAAGCGCATGCGGAAGTCGTGCAGTCCCCAGAAGATCTCGCGCTGGCGTTCGTGCTGCGACGCCAGCGGCAGGATCACGTGGTTGTAGGCGCTGGCAATCGCGTTGCCGTGGCCGAGACGTTCGGCGGAGCGTGCGTCACCGGCGCGCATCGCGTCCAGCACTGCGGGCGCCTCGCGCTCCAGCCACAGCGCCAGCGTGGGACCGACATTGAAGCTGATCCACTCGAACAGGTTGACGCGGGCACGCGCGCCAAGGTCGCGGGCCGAGGCCAGCGGCAGGTACGACTCATCGGTGATGCGCGCGTTCCAGTCGTGGAACGGGGCTGCCGTGCGCTCCACCGGCACGAGGCCCGTGAACGGGTCCTCGCGCGGTGGTTGATAGCAGTGCGCGTGGATGACGACCGACGTCACGCCGTCGGCGGATCGTCAGGGAAGTCGCCGCCGATGATGGCCGGTGCGTAGTACTCGTTGGTGTACTGCTGCACCATGCGCGCGGCGGTGAAAAAGCGGCCCGCCTGACGGATGCTGTGCTTCATCGTGGCCAGCCACTTGGCCGGGATCGCATCGCGATGGGTGCGGTCGTAGAACCGCGGCACCACCTCGCGCTCGAGCAGTTCGTACACGTTCTGCGCGGCGAGGGCATCCTGCTCCGGGTTGTTCGGCGCCGTCACGCTCCAGCCGTTGGTGCCGTCGCAGCCTTCCGCCCACCAGCCGTCGATGGTGCTCAACTGCGGCACACCGTTCAGCGCCGCCTTCATGCCGCTGGTGCCCGATGCCTCGAGCGGCGGACGCGGCAGGTTCATCCACATGTCCACGCCCTGCACCAGCAGGTGGGCGATGTGCATGTCGTAGTCCTCGATGAACGCCACGCGTCCTTCGAAGCGCGGGTCACGCGTGAACTGATACACGCGCTGCAGCACCGTCTTGCCTGGGCCGTCGGCCGGGTGCGCCTTGCCGGCGAACACCAGCTGCACGGGCGCATCGGGATTGGTGAGGATGCGCCGCAGGCGCTCCGGATCGTGGAACAGCAGGTCGGCACGCTTGTAGGTCGCGAAGCGACGTGCGAACCCGATCATCAAGCTCGATCGATCCAGCAGCACACCGGCACCCACCGTCTGCGTCGCTTCCTTGTGGCCGCGGGCGAAGCTGCGACGCGCCATCTCGGTGATGCGATCCACCAGCACATCCTTCAACTCGCAGTGCGCCGCCCAGAGGTCCGCATCCGGCACCTTCATGATGCGGTTCCAGGTGTCCGGATTCTCGAGCGCGAAGCCCCAGCCCTTGCCGAGGTGCTTGTCGAGCGTGCTCATGATCGGGTTGGCCATCCAGGTGGCCAGGTGCACGCCGTTGGTCACATGTCCCACCGGCACCTGGTTCACGGCGCGATTGGGCCACATCGGGTGCAGCAGTTCGCGCGACACTTCGCCGTGCAGCTTGGCCACGCCGGTCACCTTCGACGCGAAGCGCACCGCGCACGCAGTCATGTGGAACTGGTCGCGCCCGTAGTGCGGATGGAAGCCGAAATTGGCGAAGGCGTCGGCATCGATGCCGAGGTCTTTCCAGACCGGGCCCAGCACCGCCTCGACCGCGGTCCGCTGGAACACGTCGTGTCCGGCCGGCACCGGCGTGTGCGTGGTGAAGACCGACGCCTTGCGCACCATCGTGGTGGCGGTGGCGAGGTCGACGCCCCGATCCACCAGTTCGCGCAGGCGCTCGATGAACATGAAGCTCGCGTGGCCTTCGTTCGCGTGCCACACGTCCGGCTCCATCTTCAGCGCGCGCAGGATGCGCACACCGCCCACGCCCAGCAGCCACTCCTGGCGCAGCCGCAGGTCCACGCCGCCGGCGTACAGCCGGCTCAGCAGTTCGCGGTCTTCCGGGCGGTTCTCGGGCAGGTCCGTGTCGAGCAGGATCAGCGGCACGCGGCCCACCATCAGGCGCCAGGCGCGCACCAGCACCTCGTGGCCGGCCACCATCACCGAGACCGTCAGGTCGGAGCCGTCGGCGTTGTGGATGGGCGTGATCGGCGTGCTGGCGAGGTCGAACGTGTCATCCATGTTCTCCTGCCAGCCATCGGTGTTGATGCGCTGGTCGAAGTACCCGTTCCGGTAGAGCAGGCCGATGCCGACCAGCGGCAGGCCGAGGTCCGAGGCCGTCTTGCAATGGTCGCCTGCGAGGACGCCCAGGCCGCCCGAGTAGATCGGAACCGAGGCGTGCAACCCGAACTCGGCGCAGAAGTACGCGATCCTCGACTTGGTGAGCTCCGGATACGTCTGGGCGAACCAGGTCGAGTCGGACTGCGACTCGGAGCGCGACCAGTGCATGGCCTCGTCGTATTGGGCGCGGAAGGCCGGGTCCGCTGCACAGGCTTCCAGCCGCTCCGCCGAGACGCGGGTGAGGAAGGTCACCGGATTGTGCCGGGTGGCGAGCCACAGGCGGTCGTCGATGGCGGCGAAGAGGGCGCGCGCCTCTCGGTTCCAGCTCCACGAGAGATTGCTCGCGAGCTCTTGCAGGCCGGCGATCCGGCTCGGGATGGGAATGGTCACGTGACCTAAACTAGAGCGGTCGGGTTGGCTCGGGCAGTCACGACACGCAGGCGCTGTCCGCATTTCCCTCGACCGCACGCTGCGCCCTACTGGAATTACGGACCCGGGATGCGCACCTTGCGACTGCCCGGACGGCGCAGAGCGACGGCGACCCCGACGGTTTCCCCAGCGGCAGTCCGGCAGGCAACACAATACCGACAGTGCCGCCCCCGGACGATGTCCGTCGGGACCGCGCCTGCCTCCGTTCAGCGCCCAGATCCATGCCACCCCGGACCCCCAAGCCTGCGGCGAAGGCCCCCGCAGCGCCGAAAGTGAAGCGCGCCCCGAAGGTCGCGACGAGCCCGGCCGTTCGCGGGCCTGATGGCCGGTTCCTGAAGCGGAAGGCACCCGAAGCGCTCCGGTCGAGTGATGACCGTCAGGTATCCGTGGTGCACCTGACGGCGGAATTGGCGCCGATCGCGCGGACCGGTGGGTTGGGCGAGGTGGTGAGCAGCCTCGCCGCGTACCAGTCGGCCGCCGGCATGCGGGTCGCGATCATCCTGCCGCTCTACCGCCAGATCCGCGAGCGTTTCCCCGATCTCGAGCCCGTGGGCGACCCGTTCGCGGTCCACGTCGCGTTTCGCGAGTACGGCGCGCAGCTCTATCGCCTGCCGGATGCGGCGGCGGCCGAGGTGATCGGCATGCGGGGCGACAACGCGCCGCCCGCGGTCTACTTCATCGACAACCGCGACCTGTTCGACCGACCCGGCATCTACGGCGACGCCAGCGGCACCTACGGCGACAGTGCGCGTCGCTACGCCTTCCTCGGGGCGGCCACCATGCTGGTGCTGCCGCGCATCGCGCCGGCGCCGGTGATCCTGCATGCGCACGACTGGCACGCCTGCCTGGCACTCGCCTACCTGCGCACCTGGTATGCGGAGAGCCAGTACCACCGCGACGTGTCCACCATCCTCACGGTGCACAACGCCGGCTATCAGGGGCATTATCCGCCGGAGACGATGGCCGAGGTTGGCCTCGCGGCGTCGCTCTACAACTTCGCGCAGTTCGAGTGGTACGGCCGCATGAATCTGCTCAAGGGCGGGATGGCGTTCGCCGATGCGGTCACCACCGTCAGCATGACGCACGCCGACGAGTTGCGCACGGCGGAGGGCGGCTTCGGTCTGCATGAGAATTTTCTCCTCAAGGCCGACCGCTTCGTCGGCATCCTGAACGGGATCGACCAGAGTCGCTGGGACCCATCGGCGGACGAGGACATCGCCGCCCGCTACTCACGCGAGGACATCGGCAACAAGGTCACCTGTCGTCAGGCGCTGCAGCGGGAGCTCGGCCTCGCCTCGCGCCTCGACGTCCCGATCTTCGTCATGACCGCGCGCCTCGTGCAGCAGAAAGGACTCGACCTGATCCTCGACAACCCGTGGATCTTCAACGCCGATGCGCAGTGGGTCTTCCTCGGCAACGGCGACGGACGCTACGTGGACGGCCTGCGGGCGCTCGCGGCTCGGCTGCCGGACCGCGTCCACATCGACACCAACTTCAGCGACGCGAAGGAGCATCGGCTGATGGCCGGGGGCGACGTCCTGCTGATGCCGTGCCGGTACGAGCCCTGTGGCCTCACGCAAATGCGCGCACAGCGGTACGGTACAGTGCCGCTGGTGCGGCGGGTCGGCGGGTTGGCCGACACGGTGCATGATGGCGTCACCGGGTTCGTCTTCAACGAGTTCACCGCCGCGGCCTTCGCCGAGGCGATCGCGCGGGTGATCGTGGCCTACCGTGACCGCGATCAGTGGTTCCGCATGATGCGTGACGGCATGGCCCGTGACTTTGGCTGGGAGCGCTCGGAAGAGCGTTATCGCGATCTCTATCGAACCGTCCTCTCCGCTCGCTGACTCGCCATGGATTTCGTCCTGCAACTGCACTCGCACCTGCCCTGGGTGCTGAATCACGGTGACTGGCCGCACGGGAGCGACTGGCTGTCGGAGGCCACGCTCGAGACGTACCTGCCCCTGATCGAGAAGATGCGATGGCTGCAGGGCGACAACGTCTGGGCTCCGCTGACGCTCGGCATCACGCCGATCCTCGCCAACCAGCTCGCGCATCCGACCTTCCCGGCGATCTTCGAGAAGTGGGTGGCGAACAAGCTGGAGAACTACCAGGCGGAGGGAAAACTCTTCGCCGAGCGCGGTGAGGACGGGCTCAGTCACGTCTGTGGCGTGCACGCGGCCACGATGACGAAGTATCGCGACCTCTATCGCGCCCTGAACGGCGACATCATCGGCGAATTCCGCCGCCTCGCCGACGAAGGGCGCATCGAGATCACCGGCTCCGCCGCCACGCATGGTTTCCTGCCACTGCTGGGTCGCGACGAGAGCATCAAGTTCCAGCTGCAGCTCGGTCGTCGCGAACATGAGCGACTGTTCGGTCGTGCACCGGCGGGCTGCTGGCTGCCTGAGTGTGCGTATCGGCCCGGCGGGTGGTGGGAGCCGCTCTCGCGCGCACCGAACCGCGGCATCCGGCACGGCATCGAGCACGAGGTGCGCGCCGCCGGCTTCCAGTACGTGACGCTCGACGCGCCGCTGGTGCAGGGGCGACACAAGGAGCGCACCGCCTATCGCGCCTACCGCATCAAGCAGGAGAACGGCGAGGGGCACGTGGCGGCGTTGGCGCGCGACCAGCGCACCGCGGCGCAGATCTGGAGCGCCGACGGCGGGTATCCGGGAGACGGCGCCTATCTCGAGTTCCACAAGACGCACCAGAACGGTGGCCTGAAGCTGTGGCGCATCACCGGCCGCACGGTGGACCTCGGCGCCAAGCATCCGTACTGGCCGGAGGTCGCGCAGAACAAGGTCGAGGAGCATGCGCGCCACTTCGCCACGCTGCTCAACTCCATCGCGCGTGAGCAGCATCCCTTCGGCACGTCGCTGATCATGGCGCCGTTCGACACCGAGCTGTTCGGACACTGGTGGTACGAGGGCCCGGAGTTCCTCAACAAGCTGTATCGCGAGCTGCAGCATTCGCAGCTGCTGCGCCCCGTCATGGCGTCGCAGCACCTGCGCGACAATCCGCACGCGCCGTCGATTCCGGTGGAGCCGGGGTCGTGGGGTGCGCATGCCGACTGGTCCACCTGGGTCGGGCCCAAGGTCGCGCACACCTGGCGCCGCCTCTGGCCGCTCGAGAACGCGTTCTGGGAGATCGCCGGTCGCGCGCTCGGCGATCCGCTGGCGCATACTGCGCTGGAACAGGCCGCGCGAACGCTGCTGCTGGCGCAGTCGAGTGACTGGCAGTTCATCATCACGATGGCCGAGGCGGCGGACTACGCCGATCATCGCTTCCACTCGCACTGCTCCGACCTGGAGGAGTTGCTGGCGAAGATGCACGGTGGCTTCGACGGCGGTGACTTCTCCGACGCGCACGACTTCGCGACCGAGCTGAAGACGCGCGACGACTGCTTCCCCGAGATCCTGCCGGCGCTGCGGGCGGCGCTGTCGTGATTCCTGTCATCTTCGTCGCACCGCGGCTGTCGGACAACGCGTCGAGGATGGTCGAGGCGATCGGCGCACTGCCGGGCGTGCAGCTGGGCGTGATCAGCACCGACTGGGTGGAGCAGGCGGCACCGCAGACGCGCGACGCGATCGTGCAGCACTGGCGCGTCGACGACGTGCTGGACCCGGTGCAGCTGCGCGACGCCGTGCTGGCGGTGTCGGCGCGGATCGGCGGCGTGGAACGGCTGTTCGGCGCCTACGAACAGCTGCAGGTGCCGCTGGCGTCGGTGCGCGAATCGCTCGGCATCGAGGGCCTGCCGGTGCAGGCTGCACTCAACTTCCGCGACAAGTCACGCATGAAGGACGTGCTGCGCGCGCATCACCTGCCGTGCGCGCGGCACGCACTGGTGGAGAAGTACGTGGACGCGATCACGTTCGCCGAACGCGTCGGTTTTCCCTTGGTCGTGAAGCCGCAGGCCGGTGCCGGGGCGCTGGGCACCTATCGCGTGGACGATGCGCAGTCGCTGGGTGAGGCGCTGGACATGGCACGCCCGTCGGCCGGACAGCCGGTGCTGCTGGAGGAGTTCATCACCGGCGCCGAGCACAGCTTCGAGACCATCTCGATCGATGGCAAGGCAGTGTGGCACTCGCTGACGCACTATCACCCCACGCCGCTCGAGGTGCTCCGCAATCCATGGATCCAGTGGGTGGTGGTGCTGCCGCGTGAAGTGGACCATCCGATGTACGACGACATCCGTGATGCCGGCGCGCAGGCGCTGCAGGCGCTGGGGCAGACGACCGGTCTCACCCACATGGAGTGGTTCCGGCGCGCCGACGGCAGCATCGCCATCTCCGAGGTCGCGGCGCGACCGCCTGGCGCGCAGATCACGACCCTCATCAGCCGCGCCAACGACGTGGACTTCGTGTCCATGTGGGCGAACCTGATGGTCTACGGCGACTTCACGGCGCCGGAACGCAAGTATGCGGTGGCTGCGGCCTACCTGCGTGGGCAGGGCAGTGGCGTGGTGCGCGCGGTGCGCGGCCTGGACAGGGTGCAGGAAGAAGTTGGGGCACTGGTCTGCGACGTGCGCCTGCCCGAAGTGGGGCAGCCACCGGCGGCGACCTACGAGGGTGATGGTTTCATCATCCTCCGGCATCCGGAAACCGCCGTCGTCGAACGTGCGATCCGACGCGTGGTGGAACTGGTGCACGTCGAGCTGGGCTGACACGAACCGCGACTGTACAACGCACTCCCAGGGAGACGCAGATGAACGTGTTGATGATTGCACCGGGGTATCCGGACGAGATGCCGCTGTTCTGCCGGGCGCTGTCGGCCTACGGCGGCAGCGTGTACGGCATCAGTGACGTGCCGGGCGGCAACCTGCCGGAGATGACGCGCCGTCACCTCTCGGGCTACCTGCAGACGCCGCAGCTGAACCAGGAGGATGCGGTGGTGGCCGCCGTGACCGCGCACTGGGGCGGCATGACGTTCGACCGCGTGATCTGCCTCTGGGAACCGGGCGTGGTGCTGGCGGCGAAGCTGCGTGTGGCGCTGGGCGTCGGTGGCATGAGCGTGGACGATGCGATCGCCTTCCGCAACAAGGACATCATGAAGGCGCGGGTGGCCGCGGCGGGCATCCGCACGCCCCGGCATCGCGGTGCCACTTCGGCCGCCGAAGTGCGCGCCGCGGCCGAGTTCATCGGCTATCCGCTGATCATCAAGCCGATCGATGGCGCCGGCTCGATGGACACCTTCCGCGTCGACGATGCGAAGGAGCTCGACGCCGCCCTCAAGCGGCTGACGCACATCGACCACGTGAACGTGGAAGAGTTCATCGAGGCCGAGGAGTTCACGTTCGACACCATCTGCATCGGTGGGCAGATGCAGTTCTTCAACGTCGGCTACTATCGCCCGCGACCGCTGGTGGCGCGGAGCGTGGAGTGGATCAGCCCCCAGACGCTCTGCCTGCGCGACGTGGACAGCGAGTGGGTGAAGGGCGGTGTGCAGATGGGCGCCGACGTGCTCAAGGCGATGAATCCCGGCAACGCCTTCACGCACATGGAGTGGTACCGCAAGTCGGATGGCGAGGTGGTGTTCGGCGAGATCGCCGCCCGCCCGCCCGGCGCGCGCACGGTCGACCTGATGAACTACGTCTCCGACGTGGACCTCTACATGGGGTACGCCGAGGCGGAGCTGCAGGGCACCTTCTCCATCGACGTGAAAAGGAAGTACAACGCGATCAACATCTTCAAGCGCGCGCAGGGACACGGCACCATCCGCCGCATCACGGGCCTCGAGCAGCTGGTGCAGCGCTTCGGGGAGCACATCGTGAACATCGAACTGCTGCCGGTGGGCGCGCCGCGCCGCGACTGGATCCTGACGCTGATCTCCGATGGGTACCTGACCATCCGCCATCCCGACTTCGAGCAGGCCTGCATGATCGCCGACGCGGTCGGCACCGATCTCCAACTCTACGCGTCGTAATCCATGCCGCTGCGATTGCGCCGCTCGCTGCGGCGGTTGTTCCGTACCAGGACCCGGACGGGGACACATCAGGTCGTGACCGACATCGCCGGGCCGACGCCCGGTGAGGCGCGCACGGTGGTGGTGTACCTGCCGGGTGAATACGACGAGGAAGTGCGTCGCTATCCGGTGATCTATCTGCAGGACGGCCAGAACCTGTTCGAGGACGGCCCGTCATTCGCCGGATCGTGGGGACTGTCGGACGAACTGGTGCAGGCGTCACGACTCGGGGCCAATGCGATCATCGTTGGGGTCTACCACGCCTCGCAGCACCGGATCGCCGAGTACAGTCCGTTCGTGGACGAGCGGGTGGGCGGCGGTGACGCGGCCACCTACGTGACGTGGCTGTGTGACGTGCTGCGGCCGACGATCAACGATCGTTATCGCACCCTGCCGGCACGGGAGCATACCGGCATCGGCGGCTCGTCGATGGGCGGGCTGCTCTCGCTGTACGCCCTGTTCGAGCGGAGCGACGTGTTCGGCTTCGCCGCCGTCATGAGCCCGTCGCTCTGGTTCGCGCACGGTGCGATCTTCGACTGGATCCGCGCGCGGCCGTTCGTCGATGCGCGCATCTACCTCGACACCGGTGCGCGCGAAGGCGAGAAGACGCTGGCCAATGCGCAGCACCTGCGCGACCTGCTGATCGAGAAGGGGTACGTGCCCGGCGAGCGGTTGCGCTGGGTGGAGGATTCCATCGGCGTGCATCACGAAAGCGCCTGGGGACGGCGCTTCCGCAAGGCGCTGCCCGCACTACTGGCGGTGAAGACGCCTGACCGGAGACAGAACTGATGCACCATGAGTACAAGGCCTGGCGCAGCCCGGCGCTGGACGGCAAGGAGATGGGCGTGCACGTCTGGGGACACGGTGGCGCCAAGCTGCTGGTCTTCCCGACCTCCCTCGGCAGCCACCGTGAGTGGACCGACCGACGCATGCAGCACGTGCTGCAGGACCAGATCGATCGCGGCTGGCTGCAGATCTTCTCGGTGGACCACGTCCATCACGAGAGCTGGTACGACAAGACGCGCCACCCCGGTGCCCGCGCCTATCGCCACCTGCAGTACCATCACTACATCCGCGACGAAGTGCTGCCGTTCATGCACTGGAAGAACCGCACCCCGTTCGTGATCGCGGCCGGCGCCAGTTTCGGCGCCTACCACGCGATGTCGTTCGGGCTGCGCTTCCCGCACCTCGTCAACCGCATCATCGGCCTCAGTGGCCTGTACGACATCAGCCGCCAGGCCTCGGGGCACATGGACTCCAACGTCTATGCCGCCAACCCGATGGCGTTCATGGCGCACGAGAGCAACCATGAGCGGCTCGAGGCCATGCGCCGCATCGACATCATCATGGCGATCGGCCGTGGCGACCCGAGCTACCAGAACAACGAGGAGTTCTCGGCCATGCTCTGGTCGAAGGGCGTGGGCAATGCGTTGCGGGTGTGGGACGGCTGGGCGCACGACTGGCCGTACTGGGAGCAGATGATCCGGATGTACGTCAGCGGACACGACTAACCGTACCACAGGAGCGGGCATGGCGAAGGTGAAGAATGTCGGGCTGGTGGTGGGCCGCGAATGGTCCTTTCCGCCGGCCTTCATCGAGGCGGTGAACACGCGCGACTCGGGCGTGGTGGCGTCGTTCGCGAAGTTCGGCGGCGAGCGCATGGACACTCCGGTGCCATACGACGTGCTGGTGGACCGCATCTCGCACGAGGTGCCGATGTACCGCACGGTGCTCAAGCACGCCGTGCTGCAGGGCACGACGGTGATCAACAACCCCTTCATGTGGTCGGCCGACGACAAGTTCTTCGGCGCCGCACTGATCACGAAGCTCGGCGTGGTGAGCCCGAAGACGGTGGTGCTGCCGAACAAGGAGTACATCCCCGGCATCATTCCCGGCGAGTCGCTGCGCAACCTGAAGTACCCGCTCGACTGGGACGACATCGTCGGCCACGTCGGCCTGCCGTGCATCCTCAAGGACGCCCATGGCGGCGGCTGGAAGGAGGTGTACGTCTGCGACACCAAGGAAGAGCTGATCCACCACTACGATCACTCCGGCCTGCTGACCATGATCGTGCAGGAATTCATCAAGTGGGATGAGTTCGTGCGCTGCATCTGCCTCGGCCAGGAGGAAATCCTGCCGATCAAGTACGACCCGAAGGAGCGGAAGTACCGCACCGACAAGGACTTCCTTGGTCCGGTGCTCGGCCCGCGGGTGGTGAAGGATGCGCGCACGATCGTGAAGGCGTTCGGCTACGACATGAACTCGATCGAGTTCGCGATCAAGGACGGCGTGCCGTACGCGATCGACTTCATGAACCCGGCGCCGGATTTCGACATCAACTCGCTCACGCCCGAATACTTCAACTGGGCGGTGGAACACATGGCCGACCTGGTGATCCGGCTGGCCAAGGATCCGCGCCAGACGACGAAGGCGCTGGGCTGGGATGCGATGTTCACCGCGTCGCGCGGTCGCTGATGTCGGCCTCGGCCGCGATCGCGGCGTGGCACGGGATCCTCGAGGATGAGGCGATCGCGCAGGACACGTCGGCGCTGATGACGTCGCAGCTCTCTGGGCGTGGCCTGGTCTTCGGCGGACGTCCGCTGTGCACCGTGCTGCGCCCCCGGCTGATCACGCGCGCACAGTACGATCGCGTGCAGGACCTGACGCGTCGGCTGATGCCGGCCTTCGACACGATCCTCGCCGCGGCGCTGGCCGATGCCGGCGTGCGCTCGCAGTTCCGGCTGGCCGACTGGGAGGAAGGACTGGTGGGCGTCGATCCGGGATTCCGCGCCGGCAGCCCCACATCGCGGCTGGACTATTTCGTGGACGACGAGAGCGGCCAGATCTCGCTCACCGAATACAACGCCGAGACGCCGGCGGGGGCGGGGTACAACGATGCCCTGGCCGACATGTTCAGCGACCTGCCGGCCACGCGGCGATTCGCGCGCGACTGGGAGTTGCTGCCGCTGCACACGCGGCACGGCGTGATCCGCGTGGTGCTGGACGCATGGGCGTCGTGGCGTGGCGTGCGTGAGGTCCCGCAGATCGGCATCATCGACTGGAAGGAGGTGCCCACCGCCAGCGAGTTCGAGATCTTCCGGGAACACTTCCGGCAGCTCGGCATTCCCTGCTCGATCGTGGACCCGCGTGACGCCGACTACGACGGCACGACGCTGCGCTTCGCCGGGGTGCCGGTGACGCTGCTCTACAAGCGCGTCCTGCTGCACGAACTGGCGGAGCGCGGCGGCGCCGATCATCCGGTCTTCCAGGCCGTGCGCGACGGCAACGTCTGCATGGTGAACCCGCCGCGCTGCAAGATCCTGCACAAGAAGGCGTCGCTGGCTGCGCTGACCGACGAACGCAACGCACACCTCCTCACGTCCGACCAGCACGCCGCGGTCTCGTCGTGCATCCCGTGGACGCGGGTGGTCGAGGAGCGGAAGACACTGTTCCATGGCGACCAGGTGGACCTGCTGCCGTACGCGGCCGACCATCGCGACCGCTTCGTCCTCAAGCCGAACGACGATTACGGCGGTGCCGGCATCGTGCTGGGCTGGACGGTGGACGCCGACACCTGGACGGCGGCGCTGCGCACGGCCGTGGAACTCCCGTACGTGATCCAGGAGCGGGTGGCGATCCCATCGCAGGGGTTCCCGTCACTGGTGGACGGGCGATCGCAGGTGATCGACCGGATGTACGACACGGCGCCGTTCCTCTGCGATGGCGCTTATGCCGAGGGCTGGCTCTGCCGGCTCTCGACGGCGGCGCTGCTGAACGTGTCGGCCGGGGGCGGATCCACGGTGCCCACCTTCCTCGTGCAGCCTCGATAGCACTATTGTGCGGGGGCGCCGTCGGCGCGCCGCACCGTCGTCGGCCTCCCCCAGCGAGCACCCTCATGAAGGCACCGTCACTCACCCTCGGCGTCGAGGAAGAGTACCAGATCATCGATCCGGTCTCGCGCGACCTGGTGTCGTACGTCACGCAGATGCTGGCCGAGGATCACCGCGTGCTGACGCAGGTGAAGCCGGAGCTGCACCAGTCCATCATCGAGGTCGGCACGAACGTCTGCCAGACGCCGGCCGAGGTGCGCAAGGAGCTGATCATGCTCCGCAGGGGCGTGATGGAACTGGCCGCCAAGAAGGGCTATCGCATCGCGGCGGCCGGCACGCATCCGTTCGCGAACTGGCAGACGCAGGAGATCACGCCGTACGACCACTACCTGGGCACCCGCAACGACATGGGTGACCTGGCGCAGCGGCTGCTGATCTTCGGCACCCACGTGCACATCGGCATCGAGGACAAGGACTTCCTCGTCGATGCCTGCAACGTGGCGCGCTACTTCCTGCCGCACATCCTCTGCCTCACCAGCAGCTCGCCGTTCTGGTACGGCCGCGAGACGGGCCTGCGCTCCTACCGCAGCGTGGTGTTCCGCGCCTTCCCGCGCTCAGGCGTGCCGCCGCTCCTCAACTCGTACTACGACTACACGTCGTACATCGACACGTTGATGGAGACGGGCTCGATCCCGGGGCCGCACAAGATCTGGTGGGACATCCGACCGCACGGGAAGTATCCGACGCTGGAGTTCCGCGTCTGCGATGTCTGCACCCGCGTGGACGAAGCGGTCTGCATCGCGGCCATCTTGCAGGCGCTGATCGCGAAGCTCTACAAGATGCGCCGCGACAACACGACCTTCCGCGTCTACTCGTCCGCGCTGGTGGAGGAGAACAAGTGGCGCGCGGTGCGGTACGGGCTGGGGGGGAAGCTGATCGACTTCGGCAAGCAGGTGGAGCTGCCCGCCCCCCAGCTGATCCGCGAGTTCCTCGACTGGTTCCTCGGCGACATCGTGGACGAACTGGGCACGCGTTCCGAAGTGGAATACGCATACAAGATCCTCGCCGAGGGCTCCAGCGCCGACCGTCAGCTGGCGACGTTCGCCAAGACGAATGACCTGAAGGCAGTGGTGGACCAGCTGATCATCGAGACGGCGGAAGGGGTGATGGACCTGCCGACCACCGAGTCACTTCCGCCGGCGGCTGCGATCACCTGATCTGCGTCGTCGCCTGTGCGATCGCCCCCAGTCATGTCGCTTCGACGGCGTGACTGGGGGCGAATCGTTTCGATGACTCCCGCGCTCTTTTGCGTCGCGCGTGGCTCTGTCGATTGGCATCCTCTGCTGAACAGCAACGGCTGATCGCAGAACAGCACAGCCGCAGAACTGCACAGCCGCAGAAGATCTCCAGAGCGTTCTAGCGGGAGGGTTTTATGGAACTGCAAAAGCTGACTGGCGTCATCATCGACGCGGCGATCGAGGTACAGCGGGAGTTGCGGGGTCCGGGACTGCTCGAGAGCATCTACGAGGAGGCGCTCGCGATCGAGCTGGAGGATCGAGGGTGTACGGTCACCCGGCAGCGCGCCGTGCCGGTGTATTACAAGGGCCGGCGGCTGACGACACCACTTCGCATCGATTTGCTCGTCAACGACACAGTAATCGTCGAGTGTAAGGCGGTCAGCAAATACAACGAGATGTTCACGTCACAAGTGATCACCTACCTCCGCCTCAGCAACCGCACCGTCGCCCTCGTCATCAACTTCGGCGTCCGCCCCATGCGGCAGTCGATCCGTCGGATCGTGGATCAGTATGCGGATTGACCGTATGTCGATGCCGTTGCTGTTCCCACAAAGACTCGCCCGATTGCCCGCAGAGCATCGCCACGCGCACTGACCTTCTGCGGCCGTGCAGTTCTGCGGCTGTTCAGTTCTGCGATGAGCCGTTACGACGTGCCTCCAGAACCGAACGTCAGCGCGCAGGTCGTGGCCGCTCGATGAAGTTCACGATCGCGGCGATGAACGCCGGCAGGGTTCGCTCGAGGAGTGCAGCGTGGTCGCCGCCGGCGAGGATGATCCACTGCCGGTCCGGTGAGCCGAGCCGCGTGAAGGTCTTGGCCTGGGCCGGCAGCGGCGTGTAGGGGTCCTTCTCGCCGTGCAGGAGCAGGGTCGGCACCGTGAGGCGCTCGGGAGAGAGCTGGTTCCACTCGTGCAGCGCGCGCCAGTCGCTGCGCACGGGGTCGGCCGCCAGCGATGCTGCCACGTAGGCGTCGATGGCGCGCTGGCTGATGGAGCCGGGGATGAGGAAATCGCTCGCGGCGGCGGCAGCCGTGGTGCGGGCACGGGGCGGTGCGCCGGTGTCGGCGGTGACCGCGATCGTGGCATCGGGGTCGCGCGGATAACCGAACAGCACCACCGACGATGCCAGCGCCGGTTCCTGCTGCACTGCGAGGTGCGCCACCATCGAGCCGTACGACCAACCCACCAATGTCGGTGCCGGCAGGCGCGGGTGGCGGCGGGCGACCTCGCGCAGCACCGCGTGCACGTCACGCGCCGCACGTGTCGGTGTCAGCCAGCCGCTGCTGTCGCGCGCCGTCGCGCCATAACCACGTGCATCCAGCGCGTAGACCGTGTAACCGCGTCGCACGAATGCCTGCATCACCGACAGACGTTCGCCCGGCACCTGCAGGTCGAAGTCGGGGAGCGACGACCAGGTGCGCCCGTGCAGCAACACGATCACGCCCTTCGGCGCGGCGGCTGCGCGCGTCCAGAGCGCGAGCGGATGTCCATCGGCGGTCACCGTGAGCCGGGTCGCGGTGCCCTGCGCCTGCAGCGACGGGTGCAGCATCGGCGCCGACAACAACAGCAGCGTAGCGGTCAGGAATGCGCGTCGCGTCACGAGCATCATGGCTGCGCCACCGCTGGGCGCGCGTAGGGGGAGACGACGGTGTCCCACGGAAGACGTCCCGCGGCGCGTTGCTCGCCGAGTTGCTCCAGTTTCAGCATCCACGCCTTGTTGAACAGGCTGTTGGCGGCAGGGTCGAGCGCCGTTTCGGACGGGATTGCCGTCCAGCGCATCTGCATCGTCAGGCCCGGCACCGCGCTGGCCGCCGCCGCCAGGTTCTCCAGCCCCTCCAGCACCTGCGGCTGGTGCATGTAGAACGAGAGCGTGCTCCAGCGACCGTTGATCTGCTTGCGGCTGGCCGGATTCATCACCACCGGTGCGGCGTGAGTCCAGCCATTGACGATCACGTAGAGGTTGATCCGCACCGGAGTCGTCACGCCGGCGGCGCGCACCTTCGCCAACACCGCCTTGTAGTCGTCGAGCGTGAGCAGCGTGAGGATATTCGAGACCACACCGCCGTCCGAGTGGACGTGCCCCTCGTACACCACCTGCGGGAAGATCCCGGGAATCGCCGATGCCGCCTTCAGCAGTGTGCGCGTGCGCACCAGGCCCTCGTCACCGCCGGCGAACGTGGAGCGCAGGTCCCAGGCGCGGCCGGTGGCGATGTCCAGGTCCGTCGTGCCGAAGATCACCTGCCGGTCGGCGGCGAAGGCGTGCTGCAGTGAGTCACGGAAGCCGGCGCTGACCACCTGCCGCAGGTTGGCGTCGTACTTCTTCATGTTCACCACGCCACCCGTCTTGCGCAGCCAGAACAACCAGTCGATCGACGGTGCGATGCGATCGGCGGCATTCCGGTAGAGCGCCGTCAACGTGTCGTGCGCCGCCGGTGTACCGAGCAGCACGAAAGGCGCCTGCAGCGCGCCGGTGCTGATCGCGGTGATGAGGTCGAACTGCGGCATCGGGGCATCCGTGCGCGCGCGCCAGCCGCGCATGAACCCCACACCGTAGGCACCGTTCTGGCCGCCGCCGGAGAGCATCAGCACGTCCAGCGCATGATCGGGCCGCGCCACGGCGCGCCGGGCCAGCCGCGCGATCACGGTGTCGCGCAGCCGGCGTTCGGCGAGGCGTGAGGAGTCGGCGTCGGCCACCAGCGCCGGGATGGTGGTCGCCGGCCGGTGTACGGCGGAGCAGGCCGGCAGCAACACGGCGCAGGTGAGCGTGGCGGCGGATCGGGCGATCGCCGGCGGAATGAGACTGGACAGGCGACGCAGCATCAGGCGACGGGAGTGGGCGGGTCAGACGAGGGCGAAGGCGCGCACCGGGAATGTCCCGAAGCCTCGCACCTTCGGTGGCACGGCGAAGAAACGCGCACCGGTGGCCGGCAGGAGCCCGAGCCCGCAGAGGTGCTCGACGATCGGGATGCCGGCGCCGAGCAGGATGGTGTGTACCGGACGCTCGCCATCGTCGGTGCAGTCGATGTTGAAGCTGTCGATGCCCACCAGTGCCGCACCGGCAGCGGCCAGCCACTGGGCGAGCCTGCCGGTCAGGTGTGGATGCCTCTCGAAGTACTGGTCGGTGCGCCAATGCCGGTCCCACCCGGTGTGCACCAGCACCGCCTTGCCACGCACCGCCGTCGCCGAGACGGGGAGGCTGTCGATGGCGCGTCCGGTGGCACCGTCGGCGTGGAAGACCAGGCACTCCAGGTCCGCCAGTGAGTCGAGCGACAGGCCGGCCAGGTCGGTGCCGTCGGCGTAGCGATGAAAGGGGCTGTCGAGGTAGGTCCCGGTGTTGCCGACCATCTCGATGGTGCCGATCTGGAACTCGGTGCCGGGCGCATAACGATCGCGCGACGCCTCGCGACTGAGGAAGTCGCAGATGAGCGGCGCCGGCAGCCCTTTGTACGTGACCATCCCGTCCTCGATCACGTGACTGAGGTCGATGGCGGTGCCGCGGGCGTCGTGGGTCACGAAGGGCAGGGCTGCGAGATCGGGCCGGATGTGCTGGTGACGGAAAGTATATTGGACCGTGACTCTTCCGTTTCCCGGGCGATAGCGGTGCACCATCGCCCACCACCTGCTCCCCTCCAGGTGATGCCAGTCGCGACACTCCCGGACACCGGGATCGCCGCCGCCGTGGTCACGTCGTCGTCGGCCTCGTGGACGCGGGCCTGGCGCACACGCTGTGCGCTGCTGGTGCGGGTATTGGCGTTCTGGATGGTGTGGTTCGCGCTGGCGCGGTTGCTCTTCCTCGGCTGGCACTGGGCGCTGATCCCGGCCGGCGACCGCACGCTGCTGCCGTTCGCCTTCGTGCACGGCGCGCGCATGGACCTGTCGGCGGCGGCCTACCTCACGGCGCTCTGCTGGCTGGTGCTGCTGCTGACGATCAGCGCACGCCGCACGATAGTGGAACGTGCGCTGGCCGTGGTGAGCGCCGTCTCGGTAGTGTTCGTGTCGCTGGTCACGCTCACCGACATCGGCACCTTCGGCCCGTGGCGTCGCCGGCTGGATGGTTCACTGTGGACCTACCTGCAGACACCGCGCGAAGCGTACGCCTCGGCATCGTCGGTGGCGGTCACGCCGCTGCTGGTGCTGCTGCTGCTGCTGGTACCGCTGACATGGTGGCTGCTGCGCCGCAGCCTGCGCGACACGGTGCGGCAGCTGGAACCGGTGCGCGGCGTGGCGGCGATCGGCAGTGGCGTGGCGCTCTTCGTCACCGGCCTGCTGCTGGCGGTGCCGATTCGTGGTGGCCTGCAGTGGACGCCGCTCAACGAGAGCACCGTGCTCTTCTCGCGCTCCACCATGGCCAACCTCGGTGCGCAGAACGCCGGCTGGTACCTGCTCTACTCCACGCTGGCGCAGCAGAAGGAGCCGACCGGCAATCCATACGCCGTGCTCCCGGCGCGCGATGTCAGCGCTGCGATGGACAGCCTCTATCGCGGGCAGGATGTGTCGCCGGCGTCACTGCTGACGGTGGCACGACCGAACGTGATCCTGATCATCTGGGAGAGCTTCACCGCCAAGGTGGTCGCCCGCCTCGACGGAGTGCCCGACGTCACGCCGCAGTTCGAGCGCTGGTCGCATCAGGGCATCCTGTTCGACTCGCTGTTCGCGTCCGGTGAGCGCAGCGCGCAAGGCCTGGTGTCGATCCTGAGCGGCTTTCCGTCGGTGCCGAACGAGGCGATCATGGCACGCCCGCGCAAGGCGGCATCGCTGCCGCAACTGGGCCAGTCCCTGCGCGGCGCCGGGTATCACACGTCGTACTACTACGGCGGCGAACTCGCCTTCGCCAACATGAAGGCGTACGTGCTGAACGGCGGCTTCGACCGCGTCACCGGTGTCGAGGCGTTTCCCGATGCGCAACGGAATTCGAAGTGGGGTGCGCACGACCATGTGGTGCTGGAGCGCGCGCTGCAGGAGGTGTCGCACGAGGCGCGCCCGTTCTTCACCACCGTCTTCACACTCAGCAGCCACGAACCGTTCGAGGTGCCGGAGCCACCACACTTCCCCGGTGGCGACGAGTCGACGCAGTTCCTCAACGCACACCACTACACCGACGCCAGCATCGGTCGCTTCCTCGATTCGGCGGCGGTGCAGCCGTGGTGGGACAGCACGCTGGTGGTGATCATCGCCGACCACGGGAGCCCGCTGCCGAACGGTCGCGCCGGCACCACCCGCTCCGTCCCCGACCGGCATCACATCCCGATGCTCTGGCTGGGCGGTGCGCTGCGCGTGCGCGACACGGTGATCCATCGCATCGGCGCCTCGGTGGACCTGGCGCCCACGTTGCTGACGCAGCTCGGCCTGCGCCGCGAGGGTTTCCGCTGGGGCCGCAACCTGCTCACCACCGGGCAGGACGGCTTCGCCTACTTCGCGAATAACGACGGCTTCGCCTTCATCGATGGCCGCGGCTGGCTGGTGTTCGACGAACGCGCCAACCGCACCGTGGAGCAGTCGCCCGGCGCCGGCGCCAGCCATCGGCGCAACGGCAGTGCGTTGTTGCAGGCCAGCTTCGCCGACTACCTCGCCCGCTGAGGGCGGGCATCGGCAGGCATTCCACGCCCGGCCCTCGCCCGGCACCCCGACGCGCCTTTGATTTGGCCCGGGCGCACCCGTCGCGTCCGCGTCCCGACCAGCCCCCGACCTCCCCGCCCATGTCCGTGATGTCTCGTCGCCTCCTCGCCGCTGGCCTGGTGTCCGTGGCCGTCGCCTCGACCAGCCCCGTCGCCGCCCAGGCGCGGCGCACCACGACGGCCGCCGCACCCGCCGCCACGGCGCTCGACACGGCTGCGTTCCGCGCGATGCAGTTCCGCAACGTGGGGCCGTATCGCGGCGGTCGCGCCAACGCCGCTGCCGGCATTCCGACACAGCCGCTGACCTACTTCGCCGGCTACACCGGTGGTGGGCTCTGGCGCACCGACGACGCGGGCATCAACTGGCGCAACCTGTCCGACGCGTTCTTCGGCACCGGCTCCATCGGCGCCATCGCCGTGGCCCCGTCGGATGCGAACGTGCTCTACGTCGGCACCGGCGAGGAAGCGATCCGCGGCCAGTCATCGAGTTACGGCGACGGCGTGTATCGCAGCACCGATCAGGGACGCACCTGGACCAACGTCGGACTGCGCGCCACGCGCCAGATCTCGGCCGTGCGCGTGCACCCCACCGATCCGAACGTGGTCTACGTCGCGGCGCAGGGTGATCGCTGGAAGGCCTCGGCCGATCGCGGCATCTACCGCAGCAAGGATGGCGGGGCCACCTGGACGCTGGTGCTGAAGGGCGTCAACGCCTTCAGCGGCGCCAGCGACCTCTCGATGGACGCCAGCAACCCGCGCATCCTCTACGCCACGTTCTGGGATCACCAGCGCACGCCGTGGATGGTGCGCAGCGGTGGCGAGGGCAGCGGCATCTGGAAGTCGGTGGACGGCGGTGACAGCTGGACGCGCCTCACCGAAGGGCTGCCGTCGCTGATGGGCAAGATCGGCATCAGCGTGTCGCCGGCGAACGCGGATCGCGTGTTCGCGATCGTCGAGGCGGAGCGCGGCGGGTTGTATCGCTCCGACGACGCCGGGAAGACCTGGGCACGCCAGTCGGAGGATCGACTGATCCAGACGCGCAGCTGGTACTACATGAAGATCACGGCCGATCCGAAGAATGCCGACATCGTGTGGGTGATGAATGCGCCGGTGCTGAAGTCGATCGACGGCGGGCGCACCTTCCGCACCGTGGAGGCGACACATGGCGACAACCATTTCCTCTGGATCAACCCGACTGACAGCCGCTACATGATCAACGCCAACGATGGCGGCGTCTCGATCTCGATGGATGGCGGCACCAGCTGGAGCTCGCAGGACAACCAGCCGACGGCGCAGTTCTACCACGTCACCACCGATCACGATTTCCCCTATCGCCTCTACTCGGGCCAGCAGGACAACTCGAGCGTGATCATCAAGAGCCGCAGCGACGGCTTCGCGATCGACGTGCGCGACTGGACCAACGGCCCCGGGTGCGAGAGCGCCAACATCGGCGTCGGACCGAAGGACTCGCGCTACGTGTACGGTGGCTGCTATCAGGGCCTGATCGACGAGTTGGACCAGGAGACCGGCCTCACGCGTGACATCATGCCGTGGCCGGCGATGAACCTCACCGAGCCCACCGACAAGACGCGCTTCCGCTTCAACTGGACGGCGCCGATCCGTGTCTCACAGCACGACGGCAACGTGGTCTATCACGGCGGCAACGTGTTGTTCAAGTCCACCGATCGCGGACAGAGCTGGGCGCCGCTGGGTGGCGACCTGACGAAGAACGACAAGGCGCGGCAGGGCAAGGGTGGTGGCCCGATCACCAACGAGGGCGCCGGCGGTGAGGTGTACGGCACGATCGTGGTGATCCACGAGTCGCCGCACGATGCCAAGGTGCTCTACGTCGGCACCGACGACGGCGTGGTGCAGCTCACGCGCGACGGTGGCGCGACCTGGACCAACGTCACGCCGAAGGGCCTGGCCGACGGCCTCACCAACGAGATCGAGGTGTCGCCGCACGATCCCGCCACCGTGTATGTGGCGTATCGCACCGATCGCATCGGCGACAACACGCCGCACCTGTTCCGCTCCACCGACTACGGCGCCACCTGGACGCGTGTGGTGAACGGCTTCCGCGAGGGCGAGCCGGTGCGCGTGGTGCGCGAGGATCCGACGAAGAAGGGATTGCTCTACGCCGGCACGGAGACGGGCCTCTACTTCTCCTTCGACGGCGGTGCACAATGGACGCCGTTCCCGGCCAAGTTCCCGGTGGTGCCGGTGACGGACCTCGAGGTCCATGATGGTGACCTGGTGGTCGCCACCGAAGGCCGTGCGTTCTGGATCCTCGACGACCTGTCGCCGCTGCGCCAGCACGCCGCCTCGGTGATGACGGCGGCCGCGCACCTGTACGCGCCGCGTGCAGCGGTCCTCGCCGGCGGTCCGTCGGTGCCGGCGCGGAACGTGGGTCGCAACCCGACCCCGGGCGCCAACGTCTACTACCGTCTCGGCGCGGCGCCCGACAGCACGGCCGCGATCACGTTCGACTTCCTCGATGCGAAGGGCACCGTGCTGCGGTCCTACTCGTCGAAGGATTCCGTCGTCGCAGCGCGCATCCGTCCGCGCGCGGGCCTCAACGTCATCAGCTGGGACCTGCGCCGTGCGGCGCCGACTCGACTCACCGGCGTGGTGCTCTTCGGCGCGCCGGGCAGCGGCGGCGCGCGCGTGTCGCCCGGCACCTACAGCGTGCGCATGACCATGGGCAGTACCGTCCAGACGCAGCCGCTGCAGGTGCAGCAGGATCCCCGCCTCACCGTGCCGGTGGCGCAGGTGGCCGAACGCGACTCGGTGTCGGCCGTGATCGCGGAGCGCATCCGCGAGATTCACGATGCGGTGCTGCGCCTGCGTGACACGAAGGGCCAGGTGCAGGGCGCGCTGGTGCGCGGGCGCGATGCCACCAACGCCACCGCAATCACCAGCGCCGGCAAGGGCCTCGTCACCAAGCTCGAGACGATGGACCCGCGCCTCACCACCAAAGCCGCCAACGGCCAGGACATCATCAACTTCGCGAACGGCATCAACGGGCAGTTTGGCTTCCTGATGGGACAGGTCGAGGGCAACCCGGTGCTCACCAAGGCCGCCCGTGAGCGGCTGGCCGAGCTGGATCAGCAGTGGGCCGTGATCCGTGGCGAGATCGACACCATCGAGCAGGTGGATGTGCCGGCGTTCAACAAGTTGCTGCAGGATGGCAACGTGCCCGGTGTCTCGGTGCGCAAGGTGATCAAGGTCGCGCCGCCGATCAGCTGATGTCCATGACGCGAGCTTTTCCTCCGCGACCGTCTGCCATCGGCCGCGTCGCATCCCACGGTGTGTTCCTGGTGCTCGCCGCCTGCGCCGGTGGTCGGACGGCGCCGGTCACCGCACCAGCCGGCGATGCCGGCGGTGTCACCACGCGCCGGGTGGTCGCGAGCGCGACCGGGCAGACGATTTCGTTCGCGCGGTTCGCCGATGACGCCGCGAAGGCTGATGTGGTGTTCTTCGGCGAGCAGCACGATGACGACGAGACGCATCGCGCCGAACTGGCGCTGCTGTCCGCCATCGGTGAGCGTCGGCGCGAGGTGATCCTCTCGCTCGAGATGTTCGAGCGCGACGTGCAAATGCAGCTCGACGCCTACCTCGCCGGCCGCCTCACGGAAGCGGAGTTCCGCGCGCAGTCACGTCCGTGGCCGAACTACGAAGCCGATTACCGGCCGATGGTGGAGCTGGCGAAGGCGAAGGGTTGGCCGGTGATCGCGTCCAACGTGCCGCGGCGGCTGGCCAGCATCGTCAGCCGGCGTGGGCTGCCGGCGGTGGACTCGCTGCCGCCTGCGGATCGCGCGTTCGTCGCCAGCGACCTGCAATGCCCGAAGGATCGGTATTACGAGAACTTCGTGGCGGTGATGGGTGGCGCACACGGGGCAGCCAGCGCGCCGGCCACACCGGGCGCGCGGTCCATGACGGACACGTTCTACGAGTCGCAGTGTGTGAAGGACGAAACGATGGCCGAGGCGATCGTGCAGGCACGCGCGAAGGCGCCGGGAGCCGTGGTGGTGCACTACACCGGCGCGTTCCACAGCGACTTCGGACTCGGCACGGTGTCGCGCGTGACCCGCCGTCTGCCGAACGCGCGGACGGTGGTGGTGAGTGCGGTGCCGACGCCTGACCCGATGAAGGCGAAGGCCACCGAGTTCCTCACCCGTGGCCAGTTCATCATCCTCGCCCTGCGCACCAAACCCTGACTTCCCGTCAGTCGGTGAGGCGTCGCTGCATGACGATGTCCACTTGCGGGTCGGTGCCGAGTGTGAAGGTCTGGCTGCCGACCGCCTCGAAGCCCTGTGCCGCATAGAAGCGCAGGGCTTTCGCGTTCCGCTCCCACACGCCGAGCCAGAGTACCGCTGCCCCCTCGTCGCGCGCGGCCTGCTGGCAGGCGGCCATCAACGCCTTTCCGAGCCCGCTGCCGTGCCAGGCGCGCTCGACGTAGAGTCGCTGCAGTTCGACCGCCGTCGGGTCGGTGACGCCCGGCGCTTCCTTCCCGCGGCGGAGCAGGGCGAAACCCGCCACGACGCCGTCACGCTCCGCGACGAGGTAGGTGAGCCTCGGGTCCGCCAGTTCCGCACGCTGCTGCGCCTCGCCGTAGGTGGCGTCGAGGAAGAGCGCCAGATCCTCGGGCGTGTTGTCGGCGGCGAAAGTGTCGCTGAAGGTGCGAGCGCCGATGTTCGCCAGCGCCTCGGCATCCTGCGGAGTGGCGAGCCGGATCTCCGGCAGGGAGGGCGTGTGGCTCATCAGGGTGGGGAAGATATCCGGCACAGGGCCGCGGCGTGCCACCGACGTGCGTCCAACCGAAATCGGGGCCATGTTCGACGGCGGACGCTCGTTGTCGCTGGTCGGCGTGTCGGATCGTGATGCACCCCGTGCCCCTCGCCGCCGGTCGCCACGCTGGTGCGGGCTCGCCCGTCTCCACTCATCGGAGTTCGACATGCGCTGGATCCTGCCACTGATGTTTCTCGCCGCTGCCGCGCCGCAACCTTCGGCGGTGCGCGTCACCGTCCGCCTGCTGGACGTGCGGCCGGAGAAGGGTGGGGTGCTGCACGTCGGGCTGCATCGGGAACCCGGTGCGGCGTTTCCCGGGCCGGCCCCCTCGGGCAACCAGCAGAGCGTCGTCACCGGCAGCGAGGCGACGCTGCTGTTCGAGGTGCCGCCGGGCACCTACGCCGTCGCCGTGCACCACGACGCCAACGTCAACGGGAAGATGGACACCAACCTCCTCGGCATCCCGAAGGAGGGTTATGGCGTGAGCAACGATCCGCGCCCCCGTTTCCGCGCACCACGTTTCGACGAGGCGCGGGTAATCGTCTCTCGTGACACGGTGTTGGTGATCAGGCTGGCGTATTAGTCGTGGCACAGGTCGGCTCGGTGGTGCGTCCGCGCGCCGTGCATCACAGCTGTGCGGCGCGTCCCTACCAGAACGGCGAACTGGCTTGGCGGACCTACGAGGTCTGCCTGGCTCGCGGCATTCTTTTAGAAGACATTCATGTCCAAATACGCATTCGACACCGCACTCGCGGGGCGCCGATCGGTGACGCTCTCGGGTGCCATCAACACACTGTCGCCGTTCATCGACCTGTGCCGCCACGCGGTGGAACGCGGCGCCTTCCCGGTCGACTCGCTGGCATGGTCGGCGTCCCGCGAGCCGCTGGCGATGAGCGTGCTGTATCGCTCGGTGCCGGTGTGGACGGTGATCGAGTCGAGCGGTGTCGGCCAGTGGGTGGTGTCGGAGCGCGGGGCGCCGGTGCACATGCCGCTGCAGGCGGCCCTCCAGAGCCTGGCACATGTCCTGGCGTCCACCGCGACCACCTGCGATGGCGTGCGGTTCGAGTGGCGCAGCGACGGGACGATCGGCGGCGCCTTCTGAATGCCGAACCGCTAAACGGTCGAGCTCGGCGTTGAGCACCGCTGGAGCGTGTGCCCGCCGTCTGTTACATCAGAGTGGTCGACGAACAGCTCATATCGTGACAAAATAGGGAGGTGTTCGGCTCCCGTTGCGGCCGGCTGCGCGTTCTCCCTTGCAGAGGCTCCTCTCATGTTCCTCCTCCGCCTGTCGCACTGCCGTCGTCTGGCATGTGCCGTCCTCCTCGCGTCATGCCTGCTGCCCCGGCTCGCCGCAGCCCAGTCGCAGGCCACCACCGGTGTGATCCGCGGGCTCGTCACCGACGAGGCGAATGCGCCGGTGTCGGGTGCGACCATCACGTTGCGGAACCAGGAGACCAACGTCACGCGCACGGTGCGCACCAGCGATCGCGGCGTGTACGCGGCACCGCTGCTGCCACTGGGCCGGTACGAGGTCAGTGCGCGTGCCATCGGCTTCGCGGCGGTGACGCGACGTGACGTGGTGCTGCGCGTGGGGCAGGCGCTGGACATCCCGTTCCGCGTGACGCGGCAGGCGGTGGAGCTGGCGGCGGTGCGCGTGTCGGATCGGGCGGGTGCCACGGTCAACACCAGCCGGTCGGATGCCACCACCACCATCAGCGAGGAAGTGGTGCGCGGGCTGCCCAACAACGGCCGCAACTTCCTCGCGCTGACGCTGCTGACGCCGAACGTGGCCACCACGCAGGGTCCGGATGGCGACGTGATCTCGATCGCCGGCCAGCGCGGCACCTACAACAACGTGAGCGTGGACGGGGCCGACTTCAACAACCCCTTCTTCGGGGAGCAGCGCGGCGGCCAGCGCCCCGCCTTCACCTTCAACCTCGACGCGGTGCAGGAGCTGGTGGTGACCAACGCCGGGGCCAACGCCGAGTTCGGGCGCTCGGCGGGCGGCTTCGTGAACGTGATAACCAAGAGCGGCACCAACACCATGCGTGGCACGGTGCACTACTACGGCAAGAGTGGCGCGCTGTCAGGGAACCTGAAGGGCAACGGCGTGACGCTGAACCCCGACTTCACGCAGAACCAGTTCGGCTTCACGCTCGGAGGCCCGATCGTGAAGGATCGCCTCTTCTTCTTCAGTGCCTACGACCAGCAGGTGTACCGCGAGACCAAGCAGCAGTCGCGGCCGCAGAGCGCGGCGCTGGACTCGCTCACCACGTTCCTCTCGTCGGCATTCGGTGGCGTGCTGCGCAACGACTTCACGCCGATCGACCGCACCAACGACGGCCAGGTGTTCCTGCTCAAGCTCGACTACCGCGTCAACGCCACCAACAACTTCTCGCTCAAGTACAACTTCACCAACAGCCGGCAGGTCAACGGCACGTTCGACGTCGATACGTGGGCCGCGAGTGCGAACGCGATCGAGAAGGACTTCTCCCACGCCGTCAGCGGGCAGCTCACCTCGCAGCTGTCGAACAGCGTGGCCAACGAGTTCCGCTTCCAGTTCGCACGGGAGGACCGGCCGCGTGACTACGACGCGCCGCAGCTCCCCGGCGGCCGTGACTTTCCCGACACCGGCATGGACTTCGCGAACGGCTTCCGCATCGGCCGGCCGTTCTTCATTCCGGTGGTCTACAACGACACGCGTGTGCAGTTGCTCGACAACGTGACCTACGCGCGCGGCAACCACCTGTTCAAGGTCGGTGGGGAGGTGAATGCGGTGAAGTCCAACCAGACCTTCATCGGCTTCGCCAACGGCCGCTTCATCTTCAGCAGCGTGACCGGCTTCATCAACTACGTGAACCGCGGCCGCAACTACGTCGAGTGCTCCAACGGCACCAACAACACCACCGGCGCCTGTCCCGGTGGCACCAACATCACCGGGCCGGTGCAGCTCTACCTGCAGCAGGCCGGCGTGGGTGGCCGCACGGTGGAGCAGAGCGGCACGCAGTCACTGGCGCAGACCGACATCGGCCTCTTCATCCAGGACACCTGGAAGCCGACGCCGCGCCTGACGCTCAACTACGGTGTGCGCTGGGAGGCGCAGCAGCAGCCCGACCCGCTCACCGATCCGGCGACGGTGTTCTACGCACCGTTGATCGGACAGAGCGTGACCACGCCGGCGGGCACCTTCCGCTTCCCGTCGAACGGCAAGATCCCGAGCGATTACGGCATGTTCCAGCCGCGCTTCGGGCTCGCCTGGGACGTGAACGGCGACGGCAAGTCGGTGTTGCGGCTCAGTGCCGGACAGTACTTCGCCCGCATCGCGGCGCTGAACCTCGCCAGTGTGCGCAACAACAACGGCTCGGTGGGGCAGACCATCTTCCGCAACAGCGCACTCACCGGCATCCTCGGCGCGCCGCCGGCGTACGACCAGCTGCTGCCGGCGCCGACCGGCGCGCCGTTCCGGCCCGACATCTTCGTCATCGACGAGAACTTCCGGAATCCGCGCACCACCAGCGTCACCGCCGCCTACGAACGCGAGGTCGCACCCGGCATCTCGGCATCGGTGAACTACGTCTACGCCAAGGCCGACCGCCTGACGCGATTCGTGAACCGCAACGACGTGATCTTCGGTGACGGCACCAACGGCCCGTTCACCAGCGCGCTCGGTGGCGGCAATGGCGTCGGCACGCTCACCACGGTGGAGAGCACGGCGCGCAGCGAGTACAACGGCGTCACGGTGGGCCTCGCCCGGCGCAATGCCGAGGACTACAACTTCGAGGTCAACTACACGCTGGCGTATGACCGGTCGGATGACGACAACGAGCGTGACCCGTTCACCTTCCGCTACGCGCGCGCCAACCGGCTCGATCGGGAGTGGGGCTACAGCGATCGTGACCAGCGCCACCGCCTGAACGCCTACCTGCTCAACAAGCTCCCGGGCCGCTTCATCATCAACAACCGTTTCACCTTCACCTCGGCCCAGCCGGCGTCGGAGAAGTGCGGGCCGAACAACACCGGGACCGGCGAGCGCGGTGCGTCGGCCGACCGGGTCTGCCCGAATGGCACGATCCTCGACCGCAACACGCTTCGCCGGGACAATGCTTACGCCAGCTGGGACGTGCGCCTCGCACGGCCTTTTGCCGTCCGCACCGGCCAGCAGGTGGAGGCGATCGTCGAAGTGTTCAACGTCCTCGGCCGAAACAACTTCAAGGACCCTGCCTTCAACGGCCTGCTGTTCAACTTCGACGGTACCGTGCGGAGCGGCCTCGGTGACCCCCGTCAGGTGCAAGCGGGACTTCGTTACCAGTTCTGAGGCGCGATCCATGCACGACGTTCGGACGTGTCATCCATGTCCGAACGACGCTGTAATCCGCGTGCAATGTCACGATCTGCTGAGGCGCCGCTCACATTCGCATGAGTGTCGCCGCAGCGGTGCGGAGAATCGTTCCCTCACGCGCGGCGCTGGTGCGTCGCGCATCATGACGTGGTGGGAATGCATGGAGGGCGTGCACGTCTGCACCTCCATGGAGCGCGGCATGCCGAGGTCGAGTGCGCAGTGAAGTCCGCGCAGGTGGCGGAATGGCCCGAATGACGGTGAACTGACGCTCGCTGTGTTGCTTTCGCGCTTTGCGCCCGGTCGTGTCAGTCCTCCTCGCCAGGTTGGGGTGACGCATGCGCCGCGGTGCCGCACCTCCACCCTCCGACCCCGATGCCGGTGCTTTTCAGCAAGACGCAGGAATACGCGTTGCAGGCACTCATCCTCCTGGCGATGACCCCTGCAGAGTTCAGGCTCAACCGCGATGTGGCTGAACATCTGGAAGTCCCCGGGCCATACCTGGCCAAGGTGCTGAAGAAATTCGCACAGCTCGGCTACCTCGAGAGCGCCAAGGGTCGCGGAGGCGGGTATCGCATCCGGAAGCGTGCGCTCGAGGCTCCGGTCCGCGAGGTCCTCACGGTGGCGGATGGCAGTGCGCCGGTGAATGGCTGCCTGATGGGTCTCAGCAAGTGCAATGACCACGTGGCCTGTCCACTGCACGAGAAGTGGATGCCATTGCGTGCCCGCCTCGAGTCGCTGACGCACGGACAGACGATTGCCGACATGGCCGCCAAGGCGCGCAAGGGTCGCACGCGCCTGGCACCGACCCGCAAGGCAGTCAGGCGCTGACGACCGCCATCTCGCCCGTGCTGCGCCGGGGCAGGCGCGGCGCGGGCCGCTGCGGCGGCGGGCCGCCGCGTGGCGGGGCGGCGGCCGGCATGCCCAGCGCTTCCTCCAGCCAGGGGCAGACTTCGTCGGCCAGCATCGGGCGCGCATACAGGAAGCCCTGGCCCAGCTCGCAGCCCAGCTCACGCAGGATGGCGCGCTGCGCCTCCACCTCGATGCCTTCGGCGATCGTGCGCAGCTGCAGTGAGGCGCCGAGCGCGATGATGGTGCGGGCCAGCGCGGCATCGGTGCCGTTCGAGCGACCGAGTCCCTCCACGAAGCTGCGATCGATCTTCAGCACGTCCACCGGGAACTGCTGGATGTAGCTGAGCGAGCTGTAGCCGGTGCCGAAGTCGTCGATCGCCAGCGAGATGCCCAGCTCCTTCAACTGGCAGAGGCGCTCGCGCATCGTCTCGGAGTTGTGCACCAGTGCACTCTCGGTGATCTCCAGCGTGAGGCGCGCCGGATCGAGCCCGCTCTCCTGCAGCGCGTCGCGGACGTGGTCGATGACGGTGACTTCTTCCAGCTGTCGGCCGGAGAGGTTCACGGTGAGGCCGATCGGCCGCAGCAGGCCCGGCATCGCATTCCAGGTCACGGCCTGCAGGCAGGCCTGGCGCAGGATCGCGCAGCCGAGCGGCACGATCATGCCGGTTTCCTCGGCCAGTGGTACGAACGTGCCCGGCGACACCGGCCCGAATTCGGCGTGCGTCCATCGCGCCAGCGTCTCGAAACCGCACGGCTTGCCGTCGTCCAGGGTCACGATCGGCTGGAACGAGAGCGTGATCTCGTTGTTCTCGATCGCGGTCCGGAGATCGGTCTGCAGGCGGAGGCGTTCCACCGCCTTGTCGTGCATGCCCGGCTCGAACAGCGAATGCCGGCCCTTGCCGCGCTGCTTGGCGTTGTACATCGCCACGTCGGCGTTGCGCAGGATCTCGTCGGCCGACTCGGCGCCCGAGTCTCGCACGATGCCGATGCTGGTGCTGACCGTCACTTCCGCACCCTCCAGCTGCACCGGCTGCTGCATCGACGCCAGCACGCGCTCGGCCACGCGCACGCAGTCACCGGCGACCTTCACGTTGTCGATCAGGATCGCGAACTCGTCGCCGCCGAGGCGGGCCACCGTGTCGCAGCCACGGGTGGCGTTGAGCAGGCGGCGTCCGACCTCGAACAGCAGCGTGTCGCCCGCGGCGTGCCCCATCGAGTCGTTGACGGTCTTGAAGTTGTCGAGGTCCAGGAACAGCACCGCCACGCTCCCCGGTTCACCGGTGCGCTGGTTGAGCGCGCGGTCCACGCGCTCACGGAAGAGGGCGCGGTTGGCGAGGTTGGTGAGCGGGTCGTGATAGGCCTGCCAGGTGAGCTGCGCCTCGAGCGCCCGGCGCTCGGTGATGTCCTGCAGCATCGCGATCAGGCCGGCCGAGCCGGACGGATTGTCGACCCGCGAGATCGTCAGCAGCGTCCAGAGCACGCGACCGTCGTTGCGCACGAAGCGCTGCTCGACGGTGACGTTCTCCCGTTCGTGGCTGCGGAGCGCGCCGATCATCTGGATGGTGAGCTCCATGTCCTCCGGTGGCGCGAACGCGTTCCACTGCCGGCCGATCAGTCCCGCGCCATCGTATCCGAGCAGGCGTTCCACCGCCGGATTGACCTCGGTGAAGAAGCCGTCGAGGTCGAGGAGGGCGATCGCGATCGCGGCCTGGTTGAACACGGCGCGCAACCGTGACTCGCTGTGGCGCACCGTGTCCGCGGCCAGGCGATCGTCGGTCACGTCGCGGAAGATGGCCAGCAGGTCCGAGGTCTTGAGCCCCGGCATCATCGGCGCGATGGTGCAGGAGAGCCAGCGAATGCCGTGGAAGGCATGTGCGCGCAGCATCATCGTCTGCGTCTCGCCATTCAGCGCGCGGCGGAAGCGCCCGTTGAACGAGGCCACGTCCTCGGGCACCAGCAGTCGACCAATGCCCTCACGCAGCAGCTCCTTGCGCTCGCATCGCGCGAGTGCCAGTGCCGCGCGGTTCACGTGCGTGACGCGCCCGTCGTGCGTCAGCACCAGCACCAGGTCGGTCGCGGTGTCCATCAGCGCGCGATAGCGCAGGGCGCGTTCGCGCAGCATCCGCGTGAGGTTGAACTGCGTCCAGCCGAGGCCGAGCATCTCGAACGTCACCAGTGCCAGGCCGGAGATGGCCGCAGGCCAGGCGCCGCGCATCGACGGCACACCGAGGAAGCGGCTGCTGGGCAGGACGCCGGTCACCTGCAGGCCAAGGATCAGCGCCAGCGAGGCGAGCGCCAGCAGGCCGACGGTGATCACGCGATGGCGCGGTAGCAGCGTCGGCGTGGCGACCGCGAGGATGGCGTAGAGCACCGTGCCGCACCACCAGATGCCGCCGGTGAACGCCACCAGTCCTGCCACGATCACGGCGTCCACGCAGAGCGACCAGACCACCACCGGCTCCAGTCGATCGGCGAAGTCGGGCCGCGTCACCACCCGATCCAGCAGCACGGACAGCGCCAGCCACCCGACCGTCAGTGCCACAGCGTACGGCGACAGCCCCAGTCCGGTGGCGAGCGCGCCGATGCCGAACAGCAGGATCGTCAACACACAACTCAAGCGCACGCGACTGAGCGTGATCACCGAGCCGCGGTCGAGCCGTGGAGAGTGTGAGGGGTGCAACATGTCCCCTCTGGTATCGGCCGGTCCGCCTGGATCATCAAGCGCCCGCCGCCCCGGTCCAGCCTACCTCGATGTCCGGTCGAGGAGCGTGGTTCTCACGCCCCGACGGGTCAGAACTCGCGCCGCTTCATTTCCTTGAAGATTTCCGTCGCCTCTTCGCCAGGGCCATCTTCCGCGCCGGGCTTCTTGGTGGCTTCCAATGTCGCGTCGAACGACGGCCGCGGACGGGCTGCCTTCTCGGCCGCCTTCGCCTGCGTCTTCTTGAGCAGCTTCTGGAGCTGGTTGTCCTTCACTGTTCCTGCCTCCGCATCGGGTGGTGTACTAATCTGCACGCCGGTTCGGGTCATCTGTCAATCCGGTGTCACGCCGGCGTACCGCATTCACCCCGCAATTGCCCGGCTTTCCTGCGCTCCCGCCTCTCATGTCCACGCACCTCCTGACGCGCTCCACCGTGCCTCGTCTGCTGAGTTCCGCCGCCGCGCTGCTGGTGGCGGCCTGCGGCGGATCGTCCGATCGCTCCGCCGAGGACTCGGCGCGACTGGCGGCGCTCGCCGACACGGCGGCGCCACCGCCGGTGGTGTCGGCCATGCCCGCGCAGTTGCCCGGCCTGCCGGCACGTCCGGAGGCGCGCGCGCGGCGCATCGACGTGTGGCGCGACACGAGCACCTTCGGCACCGGGCCCGCCGTCGTGACGCTCGTGACCGGTGACACAGTCGTCGTCGCGGACAGCGCGGTGCGGGCGTGGGTGCTGGGTGACGGCAGCCTGGTGGCGGTGTCGGGACTCGACGGCGCCGGCGGCTTCGAGAACGAGGGCCAATCGCTGACGGTCATCGACGTCGCGGCCGGTACCCGCCGCCGTGTGGTGGCCGACTACTTCCAGGTGGTGCGCGTGGAGCTGCTGCGTGCCGACGGTGCCGCGGCGCTGCTGGTCCACATGCGCGACGGCGGGCAGGGATCGCTGCACGTGACGGTGGTGGATCCCGACCGCGGTCCGGTGTTCCGTGCGCGGAATGCGCTCGGCCGCATCACCGGCGATCGCATCCTCGTCGCGGGTTTCGGTGACGGCGAGATACCGGTGGAGTTCGGGGATCGACGCACGCCGCTACGGGTGGACACGCTCACCACCGCGGCGGTGGACACCCTGTCGCTGCTGGTGGTGCCGCGCGCGCCGCGGTAATCGAAGGCATTGCGCGGTGTCGCACGGTCACGTGGCCAGCAGCCGCTCGATGTAGGCCGGCGTGCCGGTGAGGAACTCGGGTCCCCACGGTTCGTGATCGATGCGCGGCCAGCTCAGCACCCATCCCGCGTAGTCGAAGCGGCGAAACGCGAGCATGACGCGCAGGTCGCGTCGGTGCCCGGGCGGTAATGGCGTCACGTCGTCGTAGCCGGAGAGGAGCGCATCCAGCAACGCTGGTGCGTCGCGTCGCGCCTGCACGCGGCCCCAGAGGCAGGCCACGTCGAGCATGAAGCGCCCGGTGGCGAAGTCCTCGAAGTCCACGATGCCGATGCGCCGGGTGGTGAAGCGCATGTTCTGCCAGTGCGCATCGGTGTGGATGATGCCGGTGTGTTGCGCGTCATCCGGCAGCAGGTCGTGCGCCGACTGCAGCGCCGCCGCCGCGTGACGGAGCCCCGACGCCAGCTGCGGTGTGACGGAGGGCGGCAACGGCGCGGCGTCGTGCACCACGTTGCGCAACGTGGTGGCCAGGTCGAAGAGGCGTGGAATCCACCAGGTGGGTCGCGCGTCGGCGATGCCGTCCGGCACATCGACGTTGGCGCGGTGCAATCGTGCCAACAGCGCGCCCGCGCCGCGGAAATGCCGTGCACGCAATCCGCGATCGAGGTGATGTCCCGGTACCCAGCTGAAGGCCGCCGCGTACCAGCGCTGGCCGAGAGCGTCGTGCAGCGGTGGTGAAACCAGCGCGCCGTCGTGCCACGGCCGGGGCACCGGCACGGCGAGATGGTGCGTGTGCGCGAGGTGCCGCAGCCATCGCACCTCGGCGACGAGCCGCGCCTGCGTGTCGGGGTGGGCGCGCACCAGTCGCAGTTGTGTGCGCGAACCGTCAGCACGGCGATGCGCGAGGCAGACCTTGCCGAAGCGCGTGCTGAGCAGGCGCACCCGGCCGCGCGGCAGCCCGAAGCCGTCGCGCGCGGCGCGCAGGATGCTGGCCGGCAGCACCGCTCAGCGCAGCACGGGCACGTCGATCCGCGAGGCGCGCGTGGCGCTGCGGAAGACCGTCATGTCGGCGCGCCGGAAGTCACCCGGCTTGGCGGTGAAGATGTTCGGCACGAAGTGCTGCGGGTTGCGGTCCACCAGCGGAAACCAGCTGCTCTGCACCTGCACCATGATGCGATGTCCGCGCCGGAAGGTGTGCAGCACGTCGGGCAGGGTGAACGACAGCGAATCCGGTCGGTTGGCGACGAACGGCACCGCCTTGTCGAACCCGCGGCGATAGCGGGCGCGGAATGGCTCGCCACGCACCATGCGCTGATAGCCGTTCATCCGCACCGCGATCGTGTCGCCGGTGGCGCTGTCGGGATACACGTCGATCAGCTTCACCACGAAGTCGGCATCGGTGCCGGTGGTGGCGACGTGCAGCGTGATGCCCACGCCACCACCCACGGTCAGGTCGGCCGTCAGCGGCGCCGAGCGATAGGTGAGCACGTCGGTGCGCCGCGAGGCGAAGCGCTGGTCGTCGGTGATGTAGTCGCGCGCCATGCCGGGCACGGTGCGATCCACGTACGGCACCGGGCGTGCGGGATCACTGGTGTAGCGGTCGCCGCCACGCACGGCGGTCGGTGGCAGCGTGTCGAGCGCGAACGAGTCGCGGAGGAACCACGACTGCCGGCTCCGTTCCGCCACCGGCCAGCGCGGATACCGCTTCCACTCGTTGCTCCCGGTGTCGAAGAGCGTGGCGGCGAAGAGTGCGGCGGGCGGCGCATCCTTCAGGTGTTGCATGAAGAACGGAAACTCGATCGAGTCGCGGTAGAAGACGCCGGTCTCGCTGCCGAAGACGAGGCCACCCAGCCGTGCACCGGCGTCGCGTGCCCACTGGCCATGCGACCACGGGCCCACCACGAGGTGGTGCGAGACGATGCCCGTTCCGCGCTGCTGGTCACGGCCGAACGCGGCGGCGATGGCGCGATAGGTGAGAAACGGGCCGTTGGGATCTTCGGCGTCATACCAGCCGCCGACGGTCAGCGATGCCGGCGGAAACTGGATGCCGGCCGTGATCTGGCGCTGGATCGCACGCGCCCGCCAGAAGGCATCGTAGGTCGGATGCTCGAAGTACGCCGTCCAGTATTCGTTCTGGCCGAGCGGACCGGTGCGTGACGTCTGCAACTGTCCGCCGGTGAGGAACCAGCGGTAGCCATCGGCGGCTTCGGGTGGCGGTGCGGCGCGACCGTTGGCACCGGGGAAGGTCGGCGACCGGTGTGGCGTGAAGCTGCCGTAGAAGTTGTAGTTCGCCGCCAGCATGAAGGCGCCGTTGTGGAAGGCGTCGTCGCCGTCGGCGAGGTCGGTCACTGGCGCCTGCGGCGAGATCGCGACCAGCGCCGGGTGGGCGTTGATGGCGCTGGCGGTGACGTAGAAGCCCGGATAACTCACCCCCCACATGCCCACCTTGCCGTTGTGATGTGGCACATGCTGCAGCAGCCAGGCGATGGTGTCATAGGCGTCGGTGCTTTCGTCGACGTCACTGTCGGCGGCGTGCTCGGTGCGATGCGGTGTCACCTCCAGCCAGGTGCCGGTGCTCTGGTACCGTCCGCGCACGTCCTGATAGACGAAGATGAACCCCTCGCGTGCGAAGGCGGGCGAGGGCCCGAGTCGAGCGGGGATCGTATCGGCACCGTACGGCGCGGCGGAGTACGGTGTGCGCTGCATCAGGATCGGCCAGCTGCGGCTGCTGTCGCGCGGCACGTAGATGTTGGTGGCCAGCATGGCACCGTCACGCATCGGGATGCGGGCAGTGATCTTGCGATACTGGCTGGCGACGTCGGCGGGCTGGGCCGCGGCGCTGGCCGTCCAGAGCAGCGTCAGCGCGAGCAGGCGCAGGTACGGGCGTGATGTCACAAGGTGCGGTCTGAAGTGTAGGAAAGCACGGCGTGGAGGATGGGCTCGCGCGCCGGTCTGCGCCACCCCGTTGCTGACCGTTCGGCTGGTCGCCCCATACCTGTGCGTCGCTTACACTTCCGCGCGTGGACGATGCCGTGTCCACCAAGCCGCTCCGATTCATGACGAGACACACCGACACCGCCGCGCCCCACCCGCGCCCCGGCTCCGCCGCGTCCTCCGGTGGCAGCGCGCCTTTCGAACTCTCGGTGGTGGTGCCGGTGCACAACGAGCGCGAGAACCTGGCGCCGCTGATTCACGAGATCGTGGCCGCGCTCTCCGGCGTGCTGCCGTTCGAGATCGTGTACGTGGACGACGGCAGCACCGACGGCAGCGGTGAACAGCTGCAGCAGTTGCAGCTGCAGGTGCCGGCGTTGCGCGTCCTGCGACACGACCGCAGCACCGGGCAGAGCACGGCGATCCGCAGTGGCGTGCTGGCAGCGCGCGGCCGCTGGATCGCGACGCTCGATGGCGATGGCCAGAATGATCCGGCCGACATTCCGGCGCTCCTCACGCAGGCCTGTTCGCTGGCGGCCCAGCGCGGCGACGAGCGGGTGCTGGTGGCCGGATGGCGCACACGGCGTCGCGACACTTCCTACACGCGCTGGCAGTCGCGCATCGCCAATGCAGTGCGCGGCCGGCTGCTGCGCGACGGCACGCCCGACACCGGCTGCGGCTTGAAGGTGTTCACGCGATCGGTGTATCTGGCGCTGCCGTACTTCGACCACATGCACCGCTTCCTGCCCGCGCTGGTGCGTCGCGAGGGTGGTGCAGTGCAGTCGGTGCCGGTGAATCATCGCGCACGTGCACACGGCACGTCGCATTACGGCCTGCTCAATCGCGCCTGGGCTGGCGTGGTGGACATGGCCGGCGTGATGTGGCTGTCGCATCGTGCGCGCGCCGCCAGGGTCACGGAACTCGGTGGTCCCTCACAGCCCCGGAAGACCTGATGGACAGTGCGAACGTCTGGCTCGCGGTGGGATTGCTGGGACAATCGCTCTTTTCGGCCCGATTCATCGTGCAGTGGCTGGTGAGCGAGAAGCGCCGCAAGAGTGTGACACCGGTGGCGTTCTGGTACTTCAGCCTGGCCGGCGGCGTGATCCTGCTGGCCTACGCCATCCACCGACGCGACACGGTGTTCATGGTGGGGCAGGCGACGGGCCTGATCGTCTACGTGCGCAACCTGATGCTGATCACGCGACGGCGCCGTGATGGCAACGCCGGGGTGGTGGCCACGCCTTCGACGGACGACGAGCGTTGAGCACACCGTGACCGTGTACGAATCCACCGCACCACGCGGTGGCGGTGTGCTGGTGGCGGCGCTGCTGATGGCCATGGTGACGGTGGCCGGCCTCGTCACGCGCCCGTTGCTGGCGATCGACGAGACGCGCTACGCCGCCGTCGCGCTCGAGATGCTGCAGCGTGGCGACTGGTTGGTGCCGCATCTCAACGGCGAGACGTACAGCCACAAGCCACCACTGCTCTTCTGGCTGGTGCTGGTGGGCTGGAAGCTGATCGGCGTCAGCGAGGCATGGGCGCGCCTGGTGGGGCCGCTGGCGGGCGTCGTGGCGCTGGCGCTCGTGTCGCGACTGGCACACGGACTCTGGCCACAGGATGCGCGCACGCGCGGCTGGGCGCCGGTGATCACGGCCGGAGCGCTGGTCTGGGCGTCCTTCGGGTCACTGTTCATGTTCGACACGTTGCTCGCCTGCAGCGCGCTGTTGGGCGTGCTCGGCATCGTCCACGCGGTGGAGCATGGCCGGCGTCGTGGCGTGATCTACCTCGCGCTCGCGATCACGCTCGGTGTGCTCTCGAAGGGGCCGGTGATCCTGATCCACGTGCTGCCGGTGGCACTGGCGGCACCATGGTGGGCCACGCCGCGTACAGACCGCCGCTGGGCAACGTGGTACCTGTCCCTGATCGGCGCGATCCTGCTCGGTGCGGGTGGCGCGCTTCTCTGGGCGATTCCGGCGGGCGTGGCCGGCGGCCCGGAGTACCAGCAGGCGATCTTCCTCGGACAGACGGCCGGTCGCATGACGAAGAGTTTCGCGCACCGGCGCGCCGTGTGGTGGTACCTGCCGCTGTTGCCGGCGGTGCTCTTCCCATGGTTCCTGTGGCCGGAATCGTGGCGCGCGGCGCGGGCGCTGCGACTGGCACCGCGCGACGCCGGCGTGCGCTTCTGCATCGTATGGGCCGCGGCTGGCCTGCTCGCGTTCTCGCTGGTGAGCGGTAAGCAGCTGCACTACCTGCTGCCGCTGATGCCGGCGATGGCGCTGCTGCTGGCGCGGGGGCTCGGCCAGCGCGAGGCGGCACCACTGCAACGCCCGTGGCTGGTGGCGACGGTGATCGCGCTGCTGGCCGTTGCCGTGATCGTCGCCGGCACCACCACAGCGGCCAACGCGGCACTCTGGTGGCCGCATGACCTGCTGCAGTGGTGGTGGGCGCTGCTGCCAGTGGCCGCGGCCGTGATGCTGGTGGCGTGGCACCGCGGCCGCATCACGCGAAACGCGGCCGTGCATGCGCTGGCCACGAGCACCGCCGTGCTGCTGGTGGGACTGCAACTGGCTGCCGCACGCGCCGCCACCGTGCCGTACGACACGACCGCGATGGCGACTGCAGTGCGCGGCGCGATGCAGCAGGGTCGCCGGGTGGCGATGCTCGGCGCATACAACGGCGAGTATCACTTCAGCGGCCGCCTCCAGCAGTCACACATCGACCTGATCACGGCCGCCGAGGCACCAGCGTGGCTCCGCGCACATCCCAGCGGATTGCTGCTGCGTTACGATCGTGGCCGTGCGCCTTTGGTGATGGACGGCATCGTGGCGCGGCATCCGTTCCGGAACGGATGGGCAACCCTCTCGTCGTCGCTGCCGCCGGCGCGCTGATCAGCCGCGATTCGCGCCGGCCGTGGCGCGCGCGAATGCCGACTCGATCACGGCGCGGATCTGTGCACGTTCTAGCAGGAATGCATCGTGGCCGTGGATGGACGTGACCTCGGTGTAGTGCGCGCCGACGGCCTCCGCCCAGTGTCGCACCACGTCGGCGCTGTAGAGCGCATCACCGACCACGCCGGCGGCGCTGATGCGGTCCGCATTCGGCGCCAGCGCCGCCCGCCATCCGCCACGTCCGCGCCCCACGTCATGTGTGTCCATCGCGCGCACGCGGCGTTCGTATTCCGCAGCCTCGAATCGTTGGATCAACTTCTGGCCGTGGTGTCGCAGGTAGCCCTGCATCGTGCGACCCGCTGGTGCGGCGGCATCGCTGCCGAACCGCGCCTCGAACTCACGCTCGGTGCGATAGGTCATCATGCCCACCGCACGGGCGAGCGCAAATCCATCAGACCCACCGAGTGCGAGGGCCTGCAGCTGGATCATGTTCCATCCCGCACCCCACGCCGTCTGCACCGCCGGTGCGGCCAGCACCAGGCCATGCGTCGGCGCGCCACTCTCCATCGCCACCTCGAGCGCGATCATGCCGCCCAGTGAACCACCGGTGACGAAGGTCGCCTGCGGCAGGCCGAGTGCGTGCGCGAACGCCACGATCGCACGTGCCATGTCGCGGATGCCGGGCAGACGCTGTGGATCGAGCGCGGCCACCGTCTCCGCCGTGAACGCATGCGGGTAGAGCGTGGTGTAGTGCTGCTGCGCGCGACTGGCGCCGACGTCGGTCCACCAGTCCTGCAGGATCGACGGCGTGCCGGTGAGCGACGGGCAGATGATGACCAGGCCTTCGCTCGGTCCCGACGGGTGCACCAGCTCGTAGCTGAAGGCGGCGTCGGCGACGACGGTGCCGTCCTCGAAGGTGAAGCGGCCGAGGGCTTGGCAGGGCAGTGCGTCGGTGAGTTGCGGCATGAAACACAGCGCGCCTGGGCGAACAGGGGCCGCCAGGCGCGTCCATTTTAGCGAGTTGTTTAGCGTGGCTGCAATCAGGCGGCAAATCACCACGTGGACGGTTGTCTGCGGACGCTACGGCACCCGGGCGGGAGAGTCAAGCGCGGCGCGGGCCCTACTTCTTCTTCGTGCTCCCGCGCACACTCGGCCGACGTGAGCGCGTCTTGCCGGGCTTCTTCGCCGGTGTCGGCGGCAGGCTGCGCACGAAGAGAAACTTCTTGCCGATCGACAGCTCCGAGCGCGAGATGGCGCGGTAGCGCCAGATCTTCTCGGGAAAGACATCGATCGACGACTGCAGGAAGCCCGCGCCGAGGAACAGCGTGTCGGCCAGCGAGACGGCGAACAGTTGCGGATACCCACGCCGGTTGGCGAGGTCCACCGCGGCCGCGATCAGGTGGCGTCCCAATCCCTTGCCCTGGGCGGCCGGCGCCACCGCCAGCGACACCAGCTCGCACAGCGATGGCGAGTACTCGTCGAGCGCCACCTGGCCCCACAACGTGCCATCCGGGCCGCGCACCACGCGGTAGTCGCTGATGTGCTGCGCCACGAACTCCTCGGTGCGTGGCAGCGTCAGGCCGTCGGCCGAGAACTGGTTGTTGAGCGCCACGATCGCCTTCACGTCGGCATCGGTGGCGCCGACGGCGGCGGGCAAGGGCAGTCGCTCGCGGACCGGCGGGCTCATGCCGCGCTCCGGGCCAGGTCGGTCATCGCGTCACCAGTGAGGCGAAAGGTCGTCCACTCACGCAGGCCGCGCGCGCCCAGCGACTCGTAGAATCCGATCGAGGGGGCGTTCCAGTCCAGCACCGCCCATTCCACGCGCCCGCAGCCGCGATCCACCGCCAGCCGCGCCAGGTGCGAGAGCAGCGTCTTGCCGATGCCGTGGCCGCGGAATTCCGGACGGACGAACAGGTCTTCCAGCCAGATGCCAGGCTGGGCGAGGAACGTGGAGTAGTTGCTGCAGAAGAGCGCGAACCCGGCCACCTGCCCGTCGGCGGTGGTGGCCAGCACCACCTCCGCCTTCGGCGCGGGGCCGAACAGGGTGGCACGAAGTTTTGACTCCGTCGCCACGCAGTCGTCACTCATACGCTCGTACTCGGCCAGCGCGCGGATCAGCTCGAGGACGGCCGGGACATCGGTGTCGGTGGCGGCGCGCAGGACGATGGGTGCAGTGAGCATACGGAAAGATGATGGGAGCGGGCCACGAAACAGAAGTCGTGCCCGTCGCACCACGGTTGGCCACAGGCTCGGATCGACCCCCCAAATGCCGGGAACGGAACGCATGGACGCCACACCAGCCCACGAGATCCATGTCGACGCACGCGGCAGCAGCCGCGCCGCGCCGCTCGACACCGGAGCCCGTCTCTCGCGGGCGCTGCTCAGCTACCTGGTGGTGCTGATCGCGTCGCTGCAGCTGCTGCCGTTCGAGTTCGCGATTCCCGAGCACCTGCGTTTCAGCACCGCGTTCACGCCACTGAGCACGCTGGCATCACTGGCGCTGTTCGTCCCCTACGGCTTCCTGACCCGGCGCGCACGGAGCGGCTTCGGCCAGCACGTGGCCGCCGTGATCCTCTCGGCCGCACTGCTGGCGCTGGCCCTCGAGACGGCGCAGCTCTTCTCCCCGACCTCGCAGGCCTCCGTCTGGCACCTGCTCGCGGCCGTGGCCGGTGCAGCGGCTGGCGCTTGGCTGTGTGAACGACTGCATCACGATGCGCGCGGCACCGCCAACGCGGTGCACGCCATGCTGCTGCAGCTGCCGTTGATGGGGTTGGCCTACCTGCTGCTGCCGCTGCTCTGGGCCAGCAGCGCCGCGGCTCTCGGTGATCCGGTGCGCCTGGCGCTGACGGTGTCCGTCGGCCTCGCCGGTGCGTCGCTGATCGGGTCCATCGCACGCGCCACGCGTGCCTTCACTCCCGACCGCGCGTGGTGGCTGGTGCCCACCGTCGCGCTGGTGTGGGGCACCATCGGGCTGGTACCGTCAGTGATGGCGGACTGGCGGGTGACCGTGGCCGGCATCGCGGCGGTGACGGCGTACGCGTCGTGGCGTGGCCGCTGGTCGGCACCGGCCGGTGTCGAGCGCCGCTACGAAGGGCCGGCACTGCTCGCCGCATCACCCTTCCTGCTGCTCTACTTCTTCGGCGCCAGCGTCTGGCCGCTCCACAGCCTGCGCTCGATTCCGCTGGTGCATCTCGGCATGCCCACCACCGAGGCCGGATTGGCGTTGGCGCTGCCGCTCCTCGAGATGGGCATCGCGGCCACGGTGCTCGGCTACATCATCGCCGAGTTCCTCGGGCGCACCGAGTCCAGCTTCGGTGAGACCAGCGGCCAGGTGTTCTTCTGGGTATTCGGCACGCTGGTGACCAATGAAGTGGCGCGCAGCTTCTTCGGTTACGAAGGCGCGAGCCTGTTGCGTGCTGCGCTGGCACTGGCGGCCGCGATCTACGGCGCGGGGCTGTACCACCTGCAGCGTGCCCACGTGAAGGTGCTCGCGCACCGAGTGCACGCCACGCGCTGATCAGCCGATTCGGCGCGAGGCCAGCAGCATCGCCGCGGCGCCGCAGAGCATCAACGCGGGAATTCGCAGCGCGGGGACGACGACCATCACCGCCACACCGATCGCCAGCGTGATCGCTTCCCACGAAAGTCGCGGCGTCGGCGTCGTCGGCGTGGTGTGCACTCCGCTCAGCACCTGTGCCAGCGGTGTCAAACCATCGGCGGCGTTCGCGGCACCGGTGGCCGTGCGTGCGCTCTGCGTCGGCGACTCGAGCAGGATCAGCCCATAACGCACCGCCGCCTCGAGTGGCGTGGTCGGTGGTGGCAGCGGTGCGGGTCCGATCACCGTCGTCTCGGCCGGCGTGCCGGTGATGGCCGGGAGCGACAGCGGCGTGGAGCGGGTGATCGCCCGCTGCACCGCCGGTGTCGGTTGGCGCTCGTGCAACTCGCCGACGCGCGTCAGCATCACCAGCCAGTCGTCGGCAGGGAAGGCCGGTGCCAGCGATTGCACATGCGCCATCAGCGCCGAGGTCGCGTCGGCCGTGCTGCTGCGCTGCGACAGTGCCGCACGCTGCAACCAGAGCAACGGCTCCGTCGGATGCAGCGAGAGTCCATGATCGTTCGCCATCCGCGCCGCATCCGGGAAGCCACGATGTGCGGTGTGCACGCCGAGCAGGTAGAGAATGGCGGCGGAACGCGGCAGCTTCGCGATCGCGTCGCGCAGCACCTGCTCCGCATCACCGGAACGCCCGAGCAGCTGCAACGCACCGCCGCGCAGGTACCACGGTGAATCGGCATCCAGCTGCTGCGACCACACGGCGTCCAGTTCCGCCAGCACCACCTCGGCACGTCCGCCCTGCAACGCACGCGTCGCCGACTCGAGGGCGAGGGCGAGGCGCGTGGTATCGGGCAACACGTCACCCTGTTCCAGCCGACCCGCGAGCGAGATCGGCGCGTCGTCGCGCGGCGATGCGCCAGCCGCGGGCGCGGTGGCGCCCTGCGGGAGCAGCGTTGGCTCCTCGCCGATCACCGGCGGCACACCGGTGCTCACCGGGGCGGTCAGCACCGGGATGCGGAACGGCGGAATGCCGATGCCACCACCGTGCAGCGGCGGGATCGTCATCGGCGCGCCGAGCTGTCGGGAAGACGGACCATCAGGGGAAGGATAGGCAGCTCACCGCCGCGACTTGAGCGACCGCGTCACCACCGCTTGACGGTGCCTCGCCAGTCGCGGAACTCCGGCTCATCCTCGAGGCGGCAGGCATCCAGCACCGTCAGCAGGCCACGCGCCACATCCTCGATCTCGGCGTGAAAGCCGGGTCCCGCCATGTCGAGGCGATAGCGGCCGGCGTTGCCGACGACGGTCGCGGTGCCGGCGCGCTGCAGGTCGAGCGCCGCCGAACGCACGAACATCAGCTGGCCGGCGTAGGTCGTGGCCAATGCGTGTCCGCCCCCACGGATCTTCTCCTCGACCACACCCAGCCAGCTGGCCTGGATCAGCACCCGCGCCGGCCGCACATGCGTCACCAGCTGGATCGCCGCCAGCGTCGGTCCGATCACATCGCGCGCCTCGGCCAGTAACGACTCCACCGTCAGCGCGCGCAGGTCGGCGGCGGGATCGTCCGCTTCATCGGTCGGCGTCGGCGGAATGGGCAGTTCGGCGATGATCGCGCGCTCGATGCCCTGCAGCGTGGGCCAGCGCCCCGGCTGCCATGCGAGGGCGGTGAGCAGCGCCGGGAATTCCTCGCGCAGGTCATGCAGCGCCGGCGGGATGCGGTGCGGCGCCTGCACGCCGGCCACCACCGGCGCACCGGTTGCGAGCACCTGTCGCACGCAGGCCAGACCGAGCGGGCGATGCGCACCGAGGACCAGTGTGCTCATGTCGCGTCGCCTTCGCGCACGGCGACGTGCAGCGCGATGCCACCCAGCAGCCGTCGACGCACTTCGACGACGCGGAACCCGTGACGCTGCAGCATGGCGGTGAACTCCTCGGCGGTGACGAAGGCGCTGATCGAGCGCGCAATGTAGCCGTAGATGGCAGGGGTCCGATGCCACCACCATCCCACCACGTTGCCCGATGCGCGCAGGTACCCGAGGAACAGTGCACGCCAGGCCGCGTTGCGTGGCAGGAAGAAGTCGAGCGAACCGAGTGTGCCGCCGGGGCGAAGCACGCGGGCGCATTCGCGCACCGCCGCCTCGAGATCGGGCACGTTCCGGAATCCGTAGCCGGCGGTGATCACGTCCACGCTGGCATCGGCGGCGGGCAGCGTGGCCATCGCACCGAGGTGGAAGGTGACGCGCGCCGCGTCGGCGTCGGCCACGCGGCCCTGCGCGATGGCGAGCATCTCGGCCGATGGATCGACACCGGTGACGTGCAGCGCCGGTACTGCCGCGGCGAGGGCGAAGCCGATGTCACCGGTGCCGCAGGCCACGTCGAGCGCACGACGTGCACTGGCGGCACGCTGCAGCACCGCAGCGACCAGGTCGCGCTTCCACTCGGCATCCATGCCGAAGGAGAAGAGACGGGTGAAGGCATCGTAGCGTGGCGCGATGACGTCGAACATCGGCGTCACCACCTCCTGCCGACGCGCGGCATCGGCCATGGCGGCGTCGAGGTCCTGCGCGCGGAATCGCGTCAGCGGATCGTTGGTATGCGGTGGCGGCATGCGCCGATGCTACCCCGCTGTGGCACCTGCGGCAACGACGGTCCTGCGGACCGGTCAGAAGCCGATCGCGATCCGCCGTCGGGCGAGGGTCACCGCCGGCGCCAGTGACGGTGCGCGTTGTGCGACGCGCGACAGCGTGCGCTCGAGGTTGCGATCCTTGCGTCCGACGTAGCCGAGCACTTCCACCAGGCTGCGTGTGCGTGCGGTGTCGGCATTGAGGTCGATGCGGCCGAGCGTGTCGATCACCGCCGGTAACGCACGGCGACGCTCGCGGTTGACGAGGAACCCCTGCAGTGCCGCCTCGCGCACCGCGGCGTCACCGGCGGCCATGGCGAGGATCAACGCCTTGTCGCCGTCACCCGGAATGCGGCCCAGCACCTGCGCCGCCGACTGTCGGAGCGGCGCGGGGCCGTCCCAGAGGATCATCTGCAACGGGCGTTGTGCACCCTTGGCGTTCTTGCCGGCGCGCGCCAGCAGCGTGAGCGCGGTACGTGCGCGCGCGATGGCATCGGCGCCGTCGAGCAGTGGCGCATCGCTCAATTCACGAGAGAGGCTGCGGGCGACGAGTGTGGCCGTCTTCGAGCCCGGTGTCTCATCGAGTGCCGCCAGCGCCGTCAGCGTCGCACCGCGCACGCGTCCATCGTCGTCGCCAACGTGATCACGCAGCGCATGGATGGCATCGCGCGCCGCCGGGCCGGCATTGGCGAGGGCCGCCGCAGCGCGGGCCTGGTCGCGCGCCTCACCGACGCTCAGGCGCTTGCGAAAGAGCTTGATGTTCTGGTCGTCGATCCGCACCAGCGCGATGCCGGCATCTGCCGAGACCAGCGGATCTTCGTCGCGCCACACACGCCAGAGCGCTGCGGACGCCTTCCGTGCCGCCTTGCCTCCGTTGCCGATGGCGCGGATCGCCGTGCGGCGCACGTTCACGTCGGGGTCACCGATCAGTGGCGTGAGGTAGACCACCGTGGCGCTGGTGACGTCGGCGAACTGGGCCAGCGCCTCGAGTGCGGCCTGGCGGACCAGCGGCTGGGGATTGGAGAGGTCGTCGCGCCAATCCGATTCTGACCGTCCTGCCACGAGCGGCGCGCGCGGCTGGGCCGGCAGGCGCGGAGGGACGCCGGCGGCGAGGAGCACGGCGAGCAGGGACGCGACGAGGGAACGCATGGCCGGCAGTGTCGGTCGCGGCGCGTTGCAACTTGATGAGCGTGCTCACACTCGAGCCCGTTGTAGGGTCGGGACTCCGCATCGTCAGACGCTAATTGACACTGTGTTCCTAATCGCATCTTGCCCGATCATCGGCCCTTCCATGCGTTTCCGGTCTGGCGCATGTTGCGAAGGTCGGCGCCGTCAGCCGCGATGTGGTGCGCTTTCACCCGGGGGAGCCATGCGACAGCGAGTCAGGGTGTCGGGCAGGCGATGGATCGGACGGACGGTCGGTACGGCGTGGTTGATGGTGGTGGCGTCGGTGCCGCTGGTCGCGCAGAGTGGCACGATCCAGGGCAAGGTCACCGACGGGCAGGGGGCCTCGGTGGTGGGCGCCCAGATCACGGTGGACCAGAGTGGTGCGCGCACCACCACCTCGGGACGCGGCCTGTATTCGCTCAGCGGCGTGTCGGTTGGACGGCGCACGCTGCGGGTCCGCGCGCTGGGTTTCGCGCCGGAGACGGTGTCGGTGAACGTCAGTGCCTCGCGGGTGACGGTGGCCGACGTCCGGCTCAGGCAGTCGGCGCAGCAGTTGGCGCCAGTGCGCACGGTGGTCGGCTCGCGAGCGCGCCATGCGGCGGCCGAGGAGCTGGCCGTGCCGGTGGACGTCTTCACGGTGGAAGAGATCAAGCGCTCCGGTTCCACCGAGACCACGCAGATCCTCGCCAACCTCTCGCCATCGGTGAACTTCCCGAAGCAGGCGGTCACCGACGCCACCGAGATCGTGCGGCCGTTCACGTTGCGCGGCCTGTCGCCCGACCACTCGCTGGTGATGATCAACGGCCAGCGCCGGCACACCACGGCAATCCTGAACGTGTTCTCCAACGGCTCGGCGCCGGGATCGAGCGGCGTGGACCTGAATGCCTTCCCGTCCAGTGCCGTGGAGCGCATCGAGGTGCTGCGTGACGGCGCGTCGACGCAGTATGGCTCGGACGCCATCGCCGGCGTCGTGAACCTGGTGCTGCGCGAGGGACAGTTCGCGCCGTTCCTGAACACCAACGTCGGGCAGTACCGCCCCGGCAAGGGTTACCAGAACGACGGTACCACCACCGACGTGAACGGCGGTGTCGGCTTCCGCATCGGTCGTGGCTCGCTGGGGTTGTTCGCGCAGTTCCTCAAGCGTAACGCCACCAATCGCGCCTGTCCCGACGGTAGCTTCGCCGACATCAATGGCGTCGCCGATTCGGTGGCCGATTGCCGCGTGGTGATCAAGCGCAATGGTGTGCAGCAGCCGAACGTGCACTGGGGCGATGGCCTCGAGCGCGACCTGCACAGCTTCGCCAACCTGCGACTGCCGCTGAATGCGGACGGCACCACCGAGTTCTACGCCTTCGGCGGCTACTCCGATCGCGACGGCACCGGCAACGGATTCTTCCGCAAGCCGCAGAACTCGCGCAACTGGGCGCAGATCTACCCGCTCGGCTTCCTGCCGGAGTTCCGACCGTCGGTGATCGACTACTCGGGCGCCGCCGGCATCCGCACGGTGGTGGGTGGGTGGTCGGCCGACGTGGGTGCGAACTACGGCTACAACGGCTTCGACTTCAACCTGCGCAACACGCTCAATTCGTCACTCGGCCCCAGCCTCACGACGCCGACGGCGCCGGGTCCCGACGGCCAGCTCGGCACCGCCGACGATCCGGGCATTCCGAACCAGACGTCGTTCTTCGCCGGCGCCCTGCAGCGCGGCGAGTTCAACGCCACGCTCAACGCGTCGCGTCAGTTCGACCTCGGATTGCCGGCGCCGGTGAACGTGGCGCTCGGTGCGGCGTTCCGTCGCGAGCAGTACGACGTCATCGCCGGTGAGCGCGCGTCGTGGATCAACGGCTACCACAAGACGGCCGACAGCTCCAGCATCGCGCAGGCCGGCTCGTCGGTGTTCCAGGGCTTCGCGCCCACGGACGAAAGCTCCAACAGCCGCACCAACTTCGGTGTCTACGCGGACCTGGAGTCGAACCTGACCAGCGCACTGCTGGCCAACGTGGCGGCACGCTTCGAGAACTACAGTGACTTCGGCAGCGCCGTGACGGGCAAGGCGGCGGTGCGGTACCAGCCGTCGAAGCAGCTGGTGCTCCGCGGTGCAGCCAGCACCGGCTTCCGCGCCCCGGGCCTGCAGCAGAGCTGGTACAGCCACACCACCACCGCGATCCAGAACGGAGTGCTGGTGGAGATCGGCAACTTCCCGGTCACCAACCGGGCGTCGCGCATCTTCGGCGCCAAGCCGTTGAAGGAAGAGACGTCGGTGAACCTGAGCACCGGTGTGGCATGGTCGCCCACCAACAACCTCAACATCGCGGTGGACTACTACCACATCGTGATCAACGACCGCATCCTGCTCGGCGCCACGTTCGACGGCACTTCGGATGCGGCGGTGGCGGAAATCCTCGCCGACTCGGGCCTGACGCAGATCGCGGGCGTGCAGTTCCCGACCAACGCGCTCGACACCAAGACCGACGGGGTGGACATCACGGCCAACTACCGTGTGCTGGCGTTGAAGGGCACGTTCGACTTCACCGGGGCGCTGAACTACACCACCAACGCCATCACGCGCATCGCGCCGCTGCCGGACATCCTCACCGGCACCGGCACCAGCTACACCAGTGCGCTGGATGCGGTCACGATCAACGCGATCAAGCGCAACCGCCCCAATCGCCGCTCGTCACTGACTGCGAATTACTCCAGCGGTCGCTTCCACGCGCTGGGTCGGGCCTCGGACTATGGCAGCTACGTCGACGGGAGCCTGGATGGGCTCGAGACGTTCAAGCCGAAGACGATCTTCGACGTCGAGGTGGGATACCGGTTCGAGGGCATCAATCTCAACGTCGGCTCACGCAACCTGTTCAACACGTATCCCGATCAGGTCACCGTCTCGGCGAACACGAACAACGGGACGTTCATCTATCCCGGCGCCTCGCCGTTCGGCTACAACGGTCGCTTCGTGTATGCTCGCGCGGAGATCCTGCTCAATCGCTGATCGGCACGTCTCAGCGGGATAGCCGACAGGGCCGGGGACTCTTCTCCGGCCCTGTCGTGCGTTCAGCCCTGTCCATCGTTGCGACGATGGTTCCGGCGCCGTGCGCCAGGCGCCGGATCCGGCCGGTGTCTCGGCCAGCGTGTGAAATTTTCCGCCGTGTGATCTCGCTTGCAGGGGGAGAGCAGGTGGGAGACAGCCAACGGTGGAGGCGCAGATGCGCGTGATGCGATGGGTGGGCCGCGGCGTGGCGATCGTGCTCGCGCTGGCGGCAGTGACGGTCGGCGGCGTGTACGCGCGGTCGGAATGGGTGCTGACGCGCCGCGCCGATGCGCCGCCACGGGCCGCGGTGCACGTAGCCGCCGATTCGGCGACGCTCGCGCTGGGCCGCAAGCTGACCACCACCAATGGATGCACCGACTGCCACGGCGCATCGCTGGAAGGCAAGGTGTTCGCCGACGACCCGGCGTTCGGGCGGCTGGTGGCCAGCAACCTGACCGCCGGTGACGGTGGCGTGCTGGCGTCGTACGACGATCGGGCGCTGGACGCCGCGATCCGCGATGGCGTTGGTGTGGACGGACGGAAGCTGATGATCATGCCGTCGAACGAGTTCGCGGGGCTGGCGGATGCCGACGTGGCCGCGATCATCGCCGACATCCGTGCCCGCGCACCGAGGAACAATCGACTGCCGACGATGGCGCTGCGCCCGGTGGCGCGGGCGCTCGTCGTGGCGGGGAAGCTGCCGGTGCCATACGACGTGATCGATCATCGCCGGGCGACGCTGGCCGTGGCACCGCCGGCCGGGTCACTGGCTCAGGGGAAGTACGCCGCCGCGAGCTGCGTGGGGTGTCACGGCGCCAATTACACGGGTGGACAGATCCCGGGCGCTCCAGCGGGCAGCCCGCCGGCCGCGAACCTCACCTCGGCGGGGCCGATCGGGCAGTGGACCGAAGCGCAGTTCGTGCAGCTCTTCCGCACCGGCACACGTCCCGATGGCACCACGCTCAAGCCGCTGATGCCGTGGCAGGCGTTCGGCCAGCTTTCCGACGCGGAGTTGCAGGGCCTCTACCGTTACCTGCGCACGTTGCCGGTGCGCCCCGCCGCGAGCACGACCACGGACTGACGTCGCGCCGTGCGACGGCGATGCGCGACGATTGGTAGGTTGAACCTGGATCCAGCGCGGTGTGGGTGAGTCGGTCACCCGGACGCCGCGCTGGACACCTGCGTCGGCCACCCACATCCTCGCTCGGAGATTTCGCATGCGACCGTCGCACGTCGCGCCGCTCATTGCGGCACTGGTCATCACCGTCGGCATGGATGTCCAAATGATCGCGGCGCAAGTGCCCGCAACGGCGAAGGTCGGCATCGACCACCTGATCATCGGCTCGGATGACCTCGAGCGCGGCATGGCGGAGTTCGAACGGCGCACCGGTGTACGACCGGTGAAGGGTGGCGTGCATCCCGGGCGTGGCACCCAGAACGCGCTGGCGTCGCTGGGTGACGGCGCATACGTCGAGATCATGGCGCCGTCGCATGAACCCGGGACCACGATCGATGCGCGGACACGCTCGCCCACGCTCATCCCGGTGGGCTGGGCACTGCACACGGAGGACATGGCGAGCGTGGTGTCGTCGCTGCGGGCGGCAGGGCTGGCGGTGAGCGCGATCAGTCCCGGCGCCCGTGCGCGTCCCGATGGCACGCGACTGGAATGGCAGACGGCAGGCGTGAGTGGTGACGGATTGGAGGCCGCACCGTTCTTCATCGCGTGGGGACGCACCACGGCGCATCCATCGACCGAGTCCCCGACGGGCTGCCGCCTGGTGCGCGTCGCGATGACGGAACCGTCACCGGTGCCGCTGCAGCGTTTCCTCGACCTCAGCGGCGTGCCCGTGCGCGTGACGGCAGCGCCCAAGTCGGGTATGACGATGGTGCTGCAGTGTCCTGCCGGGACGGTGACGTTCGAGACACCACGCTGACGGCCGCGGTGTCATCGATCGTCGCGCGTCACCGCGCCTTCCGCCGCCGGTAGCGCACGTCCACGCGCCACTGCGTGCGGCGCCAGATCAGCCGCGCGATGGCCACGCCGCCGTCGGTGCTGCGTGGCACCGTCTCCTGCACGCTGCAGGTGCCGCCCTCGATCACGGTGCCGTATCGCATCGCGTCGTCACCGATCGTCGGCATGGGGTCAGCGAGCAGCTCGCTGTATCGCACCACCACGAAGCAGGAACACTGCGTCGCCTGACAGGGTGGCACCACCAGTGCCTGTTCCTCGTGCACCATCACCACGTCACCCTGTGGGTCGATGGCCGCACCTGGGCTCACCGAGATGCGCCCGCCGGTGCTGCGCACGTCGAGGCCATCCACCACGCCCCAGCCATGCAGCAGCCGATTGTGCAAGCGGCTGCGCTCGCGATGGTACGCCTGCTCGGCGGTGAAGTCGGACTCGGTGAGCAGGCGCCCGCTGAAGTAGTTCGGTCGGCGCAATTCGGGCAGGTCGCGCGGGGTGAGGAAGCGGCTCATCGGTGGCTCCGGCGAAGTTCAGGTCACGGTGTCGCCTCATGGTAACGCCCTGCGCTGCGCATCAGCGCGTGGCGCCATCGGCTGTGTTGCGCTCGACCTCGACTGTGTTCGCGTCCGCGGGTGCGTGCACTCGCGCTCGCCGCGTGCCCGCAGGTCGGACGGGCAGGGTGGCTAGACTTCGCGGCAGGAGCACGACTCACCTTCAGGCAGGGCGACGACTGATGACTCGGGTTGCAGTGTTGGGCATGGGCTTGCTGGGGAGCGGGTTCGCGGAAGGATTGCTGTCGCGCGGCGGCGACACGGTGGTGGTCTGGAACCGGACCGCCGCCAAGACGGCACCGCTGGTGGCGCTCGGTGCCACGGCCGCGGTGTCACCGGCGGAGGCGGTGCGTGGCGCCGAGCGCGTGCACCTCGTGCTGCTGGACGACGACACGGTGGATGCGGCGATCGCCGAGTTCCAGGCAGCGCTGCACCCGGATGCGGTGATCGTCGATCACACCACCACGTTGCCGGCGCGCACCGCGGCACGCGCGGCTCGGCTGGATGCGGCTGGCATCCGCTACCTGCACGCGCCGGTGATGATGGGACCGAGTGCGGCGCGCGACGCGAAAGGGATGATGCTGGTGGCCGGCCCCGCGGTGCGCGTGGCGCAGGTGCGTGATGCGCTGGCACTGATGACCGGCGAAGTGTGGCACGTGGGCGAACGCGCCGACCTGGCGGCGGTCTACAAGCTGTTCGGCAACGCCGCCACGCTGTCGGTGGTCGGCGTGCTGGCCGACGTGATGCGCATCGCCGATGCCGCCGGTGTGCCGCGCGGCGGCGTGCTCGACATGCTGGCCAGGGTGAACCTGAATGGCCCGGTCGGTGGTCGCGGCGCGATGATGGTGAGCGGCGCGTTCGAGTCGAACTTCACGCTCGACGTGGCGCGCAAGGATCTGCGCCTGATGCTGGAGACCGCCGGTGAGCATCCGGTGCCGATGCTGGCGGCGCTGGCCGCCGAGATGGATGCGGGGATCGCGGCGGGGCAGGGGGCGGAAGACTTCGCGGTGATCGGCGCGCCGGAGGCGCCCGTCTCAGGCTGACGGCTGGTCGCGGACAGTTTGGCTGTCGCGCAACGCGTCCAGTTTCGTCTCGATCGCCGGGTCGCGGAGGATGGCGTCGGCGATGGAGGCGATTTCGCTGGCGCGGCGCCACTCGGCGAGCAGAGCAGCCATCTCTCCTTCGAGCCAGCGGCGTTCGGAGTCGGCGTGGACGGCCATCTCGAGTGCCAGACGTCGTTCGCGGCTGTAGCGACTGAGACTGGTGGCGTTGACGACGTCCCACTCACGCTGGCCATCGAACGCGACTCTGGCGGGCGCGCTGCCATTGCTGACGAGCACCTCGACGGCGCTCTTGACAGCGTTTTGAGAAGCACCGGATTCGTTCATCAGCGGCAGTACCGTGCGGAGTGCGGTGGCTGCTTCATCGCCCTGCACGGCGGTGTAGTGCGTCGGGCGGTTCAATGTGGCACGCGAGATTTCTCCGCGCCGAAAGATGTCGCCGAACAAGCGGGGTAGTTCGCGCAGGCGGTGAAAGTATGGTTGATCCTCGATGCGTGTCGGGACGACCGGCATCCACAGCTTGATGTCGTCGTCATCGCCACGAGCGGCCATCACGGAGTGCAGAGTGATCCGCGAGAGCGTGACATTTCCATCGACCAGCGGCAAGGTTGCGAGTGTGCGGTACATGAACGCGCGGGCGTTGATTTCACCCGCGACCAGACCGGCACCGATCATCGCGGAGAGCCGCGCCCATCCGTGCACCTCGAGGCGCAGGAAGTCCATGAAGAGACTTGGCTGGGAGGCAACGCCGACGAGGACCATCAGCGGGAACGTCGTACCGAGATACTTCCAGCGTCGCTTGCCGAAGTGTCGTCCATACCGCCACGACGGCAGCTCTGCGCCGACCGGCCTGCCGATCCGCACCAGCTCCGATCCCTCACTGCTGCGGGCCAGCCCGACCTCACCGGTGCTCGCCCGCAACGGCGACGCACGATAGCTCTTCTCCGCCTCCTCGATCGCTTCCCAGCGCGACTCGAACGGCACCAGGTTCCAGCGGCTGCACGACCCGCAGATCACCCACACACGACCAGCCGCGGCATCGAAGGCCACGCGTCGGCCGATGGGCAGATGTTCGAGCAGCGCGTTATTCCCCAGGTCGCGCTGGCAGTGGATGCAGGTCGAATACATGGCAGGATGGAACTTAACCCGAGGCGGTGCCGCGCGTGTTCCATCCGCCATTGCCGGGACGCCATCGTGCACCGCGACACGCTGCAACGTGGTGGTGCGACGTCGGGCATCGGCATCTGGCTCGGGCGATGAGCACCGAGCCAGTGCCGAGACGTCCTGCAGCTACTTCCTGAACTTCGCGCCCGCAAGCAATGCCACTGCACCGAAGGTGGTCTGCGCCGCGTTGAGGCCGAGCCGGAAGTCCTTGTCGGTGAAGGTGGTGAACACGTCGGTCGGCTGGTGCCAGTGCGGGTCCCATCCGCTGCCCACCTGCGTGCCGCGCTCGTTTTCGCGCAGGCTGATCGCCGCCACCAGGTCCTGGAACGGGCCGGAGTCGGTGTTGGTCATGTGCGGGCCCACCTGCGCCGGATAATCGGTGGCGAACTTCTCATTCGCGCCGTGCAGGAACCACGCGAGCGTCGCCGACTGCGCCGCGAACTTCGAGTTCGACTGGAACTCGATGTTGACGTCGGCCTCGGGACGCTGCTCCGGTGCGATCGAGCTGTCGGCGCGCGGCATGCCGTGGTCGAACATCATCATGTCGTGCTGGATCATGCCGAGCCACTTCGGTTCCGGATACTTGCCCGAACCGGCCGGCATCTCCTTGCCCTGCATCGGGAAGCGCTGCTCGACGTAGGCGCGCGCACCGTTCAGTCCCGTCTCCTCGTTGTTCCAGAGGATGAAGCGGATGCTGCGATCGGTGACCACGTCCGGGCTGCTGAAGACGCGCGCCAATTCCATCACCAGCGCCGTGCCCGACGCGTCGTCGTTGGCTGCCTCACCCCAGCCGTGGCCGTCCATGTGTGCGCCGACGATGTACATCTCCTCGGGATGCGTGCTGCCGACCTTCGTGCAATACACCTCCTGACGCTCACCCGGTGTGGTGGGCTGCGCATTCAGTCGACGCAGGCGCAGGTCGGGTTGACGCAGCGAGTCGTTGTTCACACCCGTGCGCGTGCGCATGCCGCGCGACCGGCCGCCGCCCTGCTCGCGACGGATCGCGGGAGGCGTGGCGCCCGCCTGGCCGGCCGGACGCGGCGTCGGTGCGGGTGGGTTGTACTGATAGGTGATGCGCTCGGTGTTGGTGCAGCCGTAGCTCTTCAGCTGTGCCTCGATCCAGTCCACCGCGGCACGGTTGCGATCCGTGCCCTGGCGCCGGTCGCCGAATGCAGTGAGGCCCTTCACGGTGGCCTTGTAGCGGTCGAACTCGAGGCGTCCGACCATGCTGCGGATCATCGCGTCGGCGGAATCGGACGCGGGGCCGGGAGGGGCCATCGCCTGGCCCTGCGCCGCGGAGGGAACGGCGAGGCTCGCCAGGGCGGCGACCGTCGCGAGACGAACGAAGGTTGAATGCATCGTCGGGAGATGAGATGACGCTCACGGGGCAACGCAGCGTCACCCCATCGATGGAAGCTGCGGCAAGCCAGCGGCAGGCGCCAGAGAGCTGTAGCGGTGCGCCCTGTACGCGAGACGGGGACGAACCGCTGCATCGCCGTTCGTCCCCGTCCTGCCGCACGGACACCCCGTCCCGACGGCGCGTCAGTGCAGTGTCAGCAACGTCTGGCCATCGGTGTGCGCAATCCGCAGCACCTGGTCCGAACCGCCCGCGGTGCCCGACAGGTCGATGCCCGTCACGCCGCTGATGCTGTGGGTGAGATGCATGCCCTTCAGCGTCGAGGTGCCGAACATGATCGCCACCGACGTCGAGTGATGATCGAAGCTCGCACCCGCCAGCATCAGGTCGTGACCGAGCACCTGCGCACCCATGTCGCCGGTGTCCACCTCGACGGTGCAGCGGCGCCCGATGTTGCGCGTGGTGAAGGCCGCCAGTTCCGCGTCCATCGCCATCGTCGCGAATCCGCGCGTGTTGGCGTTCGGCACCTGCTGTGCGCGCGCCGCCGCCACCGTGCGCGCCGATCCGGGCACCGCCAGCACTGAGCAGTGTGCTCGCCGGATCAGCGTCGCCGCCACGCTGCCGAGGATCATGCGGCGCAGGAAGCCGTAACCGTGCGTCGCGCTCACCACCAGGTCGGCGTCGTGCGCTGCCAGGAAGTCGAGCAGCGCATCGGGCGCACTGCCGGTGAGCACCACGTCCTGCACACTGTGCCGACCGTCGGGCAGGGCACTGCGAATGCGCGCGAAGGCGCTCGCCGACATCTCGCGATACTTCTCGGCGCGGTCGCGCAGGAACGGCACCGTCTCGTCGAACGGCGGGCCGACGTGCAACAGCCACACCGTGGCATCGGGTGCGGCGACGGTCATCGCCACCTGGGCCGCATAGAGACTGAACGGACTGAAGTCGGTGGCCACCACCACGCGACGCGGCGGCGCGGTGAGCGTCGGCTCCACCGCCAGCACCGGCGTGTCGCCGAGTTGCAGCATGCGCAGCACCGCCTCGCCACCGAGCAGCCGATCGACACCGTGATGACGACCGCGCCCCACCACGATCAGGCGTGCATTCAGGTCGTGCGCGTGCCGCGTGACCTCGTGCGCCGGTTCGCCGCTGGTGACCGTCACCGGCCACGCCGCCGCGCCTGGCCGCATCCGCATCAGCTGTGCGGCCGCCGCCGACCGGCGCTGGTCGCGCGTCTCCTCGGCATTTTCCATCGACACCACCATTCCGTCCACGCCATAGATCGGCACGTTGACCGGTTCCATGACGCTGACGAGAATCGCGTCGGCGCGGGCCATCGACGCCAGCGCACCGGCGAGGGGGATGGCCGCGTCCGACGATTCGGTGGTGTCGGTGGCCACCACGATCGGTCCCTCCGGGAATCGCGTCGGCTCGAGGGTGGCGAGGGTCTCGGACGTGGAGTGCGTGGCGCTGCTGCTCATGGTGTGCTCCGGTAGGGATCCACCTCACGCTGCGTGGCGAGCCGTCCACCGGCGATCAGGCGTTCCCTGACACCACGTCAGGCGATTCCTGTGATTGCGATGGCCGGTCCGGAATGCCGGCTGGGTACGCCCCCGAGCGCCGTCGGCAGTCACGACCATTTCCGGTGCCAATCGACGTGCGGATCCCGATATCCCCTGAGCAGGGCGCGCGTACTCATCCGTTTCCAGCGTGGACAGGCCTGTTCGATTATCTACTGTTAATCGAATCCGCGCCGACCTCGCCCGCACCCGACGCCATGCATCGCGCCATCACCTCGCTGATTCTTCCCGGGCTCGGCAATTCGGAACCCGATCACTGGCAGTCGCATTTCGAGCGCGCCGATCCGGGGTGCATCCGGGTGATGCAGGACGAGTGGGAAACGCCGGACTGTGCCGACTGGGTGGCGCGACTGGACGAGACCATCCGCAATTCCGTCTGGCCGGTGCGGCTGGTGGGGCACAGTTCGTCGTGTGCGCTGGTGGCCCACTGGGCGCTGGCGGCAGCGCCGGACTCGCTGACGAAGGTCTGCGGCGCGCTGCTCGTGGCGCCGAGCGATCCCGACGGGCCGGCCTATCCGCGTGAGCCGCGCGGCTTCAGCCCGATGCCGATGGTGGTGCTGCCGTTCGCGTCGATCGTGGTGGCCAGCAGTGACGATCCGTACGTCACACTGGATCGTGCGCGGGAGTACGCCGCAGCGTGGGGCGGCCACTTGGTCGTGCTCGACGGGGCGGGCCACATCAACACCGAGTCCGGTTTCGGCGAGTGGCCCGAGGGTCAGGCGATGCTGCGGTCACTCACCGCCGACTGACGTCGACGGACAGTCAGGGGCGCCGCGCGCAGTAGGCACCACCGTCACACTGCAGCGGCACGAACACTTCGGCCTGGATGCGCCACCGGCCGTCCGCACGGCGCCACTGCGCGAGGTAGGTGCCGCTGATGCGCAGGGGCCCGTCGGGTTCCGTCCAGGTGCCGACCCAGCGGCCTTCCTCCGATGCCACGTGCCATGCCTCGTTGACCGTGATCGTGTGCGGTGTGCGCACCCACTTCGTGTCCGGGCGACGGGTGAAGGCCGCCTGCATCGAGCGCAGGGTGGCCTCGATGCCGCCGTTCTGCGTGCCGGTGGACGACACCACATGGACGTCGGGCATCCATTCGCGTGCGATTGCGGCGGTGTCGTGCGCCGCGATGGCCGCGTTGGAGCGTGCGCGCGCAGCGCTGATCTGCTCTGCTGCCGGGGACGTCTGCATGCGTCGTGGTGTGGAAGTGGCGGACGGTGTGCAGGCCGCAGTCAGCACGACGGCGCACACCACCCGCCACGTGCCCCGGCGAATGATGTTCATTGGCGTGGTGACCCCGGCATGCCGGCGTTGAAGACCTCGAGCCAGGCCTGCAGCCACGCCGGTGTGGGCGGGTGCGTGACGTCCTCGCCGAGCAACGCCAGCAATTCGTCCGTCGGCACGCTACCGCCACTGCGACGGAGAAAGCGCGCGCGCACCAACCCGCCGGCGACTTCCTCACCGCCACGGAAGAACCGCTGCGAGGCGAGCAGTGAACGGTCGTCCCAGGCCACGATCTCGGTCTCGATCTCGAAGCGGTCGCGCCAGTTGAGCGAGCTGCGGAAGAACAGCGACTCGGCCGTCACCACCGGGTAGAATCCGGCACGGTTGAGCGTGGCGAGAAATCCCGAACGCCGCATCAGGTCCACCCGCGCGAGGTCCATGATCGTGAAGTACCGGCCGTTGTTCATGTGGCGGAACAGGTCGAGGTCCAGCAGCCCCACCCGGAACGGTGTGCGACACGGCCCCATCGGACCCACGCGCGAGCGTGATTTCCCGACCAGCCACATCCAGAGCATGCGCAACCAGAGATTCATCAGCCCACGGTGGGAAGCAGGATCGTGTGGGCATCGCGTCTCTCAGTCGTGAGAATAGCGCGCCCGCATGCGCCGCGGCGAGTGATCATTCGGCGCGGTGGTGTCGAAACCTAGAGGGACGGTGGTGCCGCAGCGCGCCACGTTCCTCTTCCGGGATCGACCATGGCTACCTGCCCCTACACATGGGTGCGCGGATTCTTCTCCACCGCCACCAAGGCTGCACCCGGCGAGCCGGCGAAGAACCTGATGGTGCGTGTCGTGCGCGATGGCGAGGAGCGGGTGCGTGTCGCCTTGCCGTCGAAGAGTGCGCGCTGGCTGATCGAGCTGATTCCCGCCGACGTGGTGGCGAAGATCAAGGCCGAGGAGATCCCGCTGGAGGCCATCACCGATGACCTCAACCGGCAGGAAGTGTTGTATCCGCGCCCGATCTTCTCGCTCGAGGAAGAGCACCGGCAGGTCACGGTCTGGCTGGAGTGACGGCAAGCGCGGGCACGGAGGAGCAGGGCCACGACGACGAACGAGGCGCGAGCAGGGACCATCCCGCTCGCGCCTCGTCTCGTTTCGCCCGTGTCAGGCGGCGATCGCCGAGTGCAATTCCAGTTCGTTCGGCTTGCAGAAGACGCCGGACGGATGATTCGGCACCCGCACCACCGAATCGGTGATGCCGAGCGTGCTTTCGGTGCCGCCGAGGAACAGGCTGGCGCCGCGGACCATCGTGCGGGACATGCGATCGATGACGTCCTTCTTCGTCGGCACGTCGAAGTAGATCAGCACGTTGCGGCAGAAGATGATGTCGAACTGCCAGTAGGCGGGGAACGGCTCCAGCAGGTTGATTTCCTGGTAGGTCACGCGAGAGCGGATGTCGGCCTTCAGCTCGAATCCTTCGGGCGTCTGCGTGAAGTGCTTCATCAGCAGCGTGACCGGCAGGCCGCGCTGCACCTCGAACTGGTTGTAGACGCCGGCCTTCGCGCGTGCGAGGGCGGCCGCCGAATAGTCGGTGGCGATGATCTCGACCTTCGCGCCGCCCAGCTGGTGCTCGATCTGCGCGACGATCATCGCGATCGAGTACGGTTCCTGGCCGGTGGAGCTGGCCGCACACCAGATGCGGACCGGCCGGCCCTGCTCGCGCGCACGCTTAGCGGCCGCCGGCAGGATCTCCTTCTCGAGCGCCACGAACGGCTTGTTGTCGCGGAAGAAAAGCGTCTCGTTGGTCGTCATCGCATCGCAGACGTGCTTCACCAGCGCCTGCGGCGCGCCCTTGCGGAGGGCCGCGATCAGCGCCGTGACGTCGGCGTGGCCATAGGTGACGGCGACGGGCGGCAGGCGACTCTCGATCAGGTATTCCTTGCCGGGGCCGAGCGACAGGCCGCTGTGTTTCTTCAGCAGGTCGCCCAGGAACGTGTATTCATCGGGCGTGATCATGCGGCCTTCCCGGCGGCGGCGCCCGCGCAGCGCGACAGGATGGCGGGACCAATCTGTGAGAGCGGCAGCACCGTGGGTGCCAGTCCGGCGTTGACCACCGCTCCGGGCATGCCCCACACCACGCTGGTGGCCTCGTCCTGCACCATGATCTGGCCGCCGCGCTGCTGCACTTCCTTGCAGCCGCGCATGCCGTCCTCGCCCATGCCGGTGAGCACGACCGTCAGCGTCGAGGCGCCATAGATGGACGCGATCGAGCGCAGCATCGGATCGGCCGACGGCCGGCAGTAGTTCTCGGGTTCCGATTTGGTGAGTCGCACGTAGGGCAGTCCTTCGTTCGTCTGAACGATCATGTGATGGTCGCCGGGGGCGACGTACGTGCAGTATGGGGTGATGCGATCGCCGTCCTTGGCCTCGACGCAGATGCGACCGGTGTCGCGTTCCAGCCGTTGCGCCAGCAGGAGCGTGAAGACGGCGGGCATGTGCTGCGTGATGAGGATCGGGAGGGAGAAGTCCTTCGGCAGGGCAGAGAGCACTTCGGCCAGCGCATTCGGTCCACCGGTACTGGAGGCGATGGCCAGGATGCGCGGCGCCCCACCATCCGTCCGTGCCGCCAGCAACTCGGTGTGCACCGGTGGCGCCGGTCGTGACAGCGCCGGCATCGGCGCGCGGTTCCGCGCCGCCCGACCGATTGCCCGCACCTTCGACGCGATCTCCACGCTGATCGCCGCCAGCGTGGCCGAACCGGTCTTCGCGGCCGGCTTGGCGATGTAGTCCGACGCGCCCATCGCCAGCGCCGTCATCGTCACTTCGGCACCCTTCTGCGTCAGCGAACTGGCCATGATGACGCGCGTCGCCGGATACTGCGCCAGGATCAGCGGCAGCGCCGTCAGGCCGTCCATCTCCGGCATCTCCACGTCCAGCAGCACCACGTCGATCTTCGCATGCTTCAACGCATCGAGGGCCACCCGACCGTTGGGGGCCGTGGTCACCACCGTCATGTCGCTTTCGGCGTCGACGATGCGTCCCAACGCGCCGCGGATCACTGCGCTGTCGTCGACGATCAGCACGCGGATCGGATCGGCCATGCCAGTCATTGCACGCCGCAGGCTTCCAGCTTCGAGCCGATGATCGTGGCGTCGAAGGGCTTCATGATGTACTCGGACGCGCCCAGGGTGAGGGCGGTCTGGATCTTGTCGAACGAGGTGTGGGTGGTGCACATGATGATCGGCGGCGGCATCAGCGCGGGGCGGGCGGCCACCGCGCTGAGGAACGTGAGTCCATCCATCACCGGCATGTCGATGTCGCAGAGGACGGCGTCGAACGGGTCACCGGCGCTCAGCACGTGCAACGCCTGCTCCCCATCCTCGGCCTCGGTCACGGCGTAGCTGAGCCCTTCCAGGATACGCCGGATCGCCTTGCGGATCGTGCCCGAATCATCGATCACGAGGATGCGCTTGAGCATCAGATCTTCCGCAGCTTGGAGAGGAACTCGCTGACGGCGGTGTTCAGACGCTCCGACTCCACCGAGAGGCCACCCGCCGCGCTGCGGATGCTCTCCGCCGTGCGGCCACCCTCGGCCGCCACCATGGTGACCGTCGAGATGCTCGAGCTGACCTCGGCGGTGCCGCGTGCGGCCTCGCCCACGTTGCGGGAGATCTCGCTGGTGGCCGCGTTCTGCTCTTCCACCGCACCGGCGATGGTGGTCGAGATCTCGTTGATCTTGTTGATCACACCGGCGATCTCACGGATCGCCGTCACTGCCGACGCGGTCTCGGACTGCACGCCGGCGATCTTGCTGCTGATCTCCTCGGTGGCACGGGCCGTCTGGCGCGCCAGCTCCTTCACTTCGTTCGCGACCACCGCGAAGCCCTTGCCCGCTTCACCCGCGCGCGCCGCCTCGATGGTGGCGTTGAGCGCCAGAAGGTTGGTCTGCTGGGCGATGGAGGTGATGACCTTCACGACCTGGCCGATCTCCTGGCTCGAGACGCCGAGCTTGGCCATCGTCTCGGTGGTGTCGGTGGCGGCGCGCACGGCGACCTGCGAGATCTGCGATGCTTCCTGCACTCGACCGGCGATCTCACGGATGCTGGCGGTGAGCTGCTCGGCGGAGCTGGCGACGGTCTGCACGTTGCGCGTGGCCTGTTCAGAGGCCGCGGCGACGGCCTGGGCCTGCCGCGTGGTCTCTTCCGACGACGCTGCCATGCCCTGCGCGCTGGCTTCGAGCTCGGTCGAGGATGAGCTTACGACGCTGGCGATCGCGGCCACGCTGGCTTCGAACTCGTCGGCCATCTGCACGTTCTTCGTGATCACCGACCAGTTCACCATCGGCCCCACGTAGGTCCCGCTGGCGTCGTAGATCGCGACCGCATTCAGGTCCAGCGTCTCCGGCCCGACGCGGATCTTGGCGTTGTGCGGCAGGTTCTTGTCGGTGGCCAGCATGGCGCGCTGGTGGGCCGGATCCTTGTGGAAGATGTCAATCTTGGAGCCGACGACCTGGCTGGCCTTCACCGGCAGGTGCTGTTCGATGCTCTTCAGCGTCTCGAGTGAGGCCGGGTTGATGTACTTGATGTTGAAGTCGAGGTCACACAGCATCAGGTTGACCTTCGCCGACTCGACCATCGGCTTGAACAGCGCCATCTCGGCGCGCATCCGCACCAGGTCGGTGCTGTCGGTGGCGTACTTCACCACCTTCACCAGCCTGCCGTCGCGCGCGCGGATCGGGTTGTACGTGGCCTGGATGTAGACGACCTTGCCGTTCTTGCCGAAGCGCTTGAATTCGTCGGAGTGGAACTCGCCGCGATTCAGCTTGGCCCAGAATTCCCGGTACTCGACGCTCTTGCCGTAGGTGTCCTCGACGAACATCGAGTGATGCTTGCCGCGGATCTCGTCCAGCGAGTAGCCGAGCACCGACAGGAAGTTATCGTTGGCGGTGAGGATCGTGCCGTCCATGTTGAACTCGATCACCGCGCTCGACTTGCCGATCGCCTCGACCTGTCCCGAGAAGTTCGCCATCGCCTGGCTCTGGGCGGTGATGTCGGATGCGAACTTGATCACCTTCGCCACACGGCCGGTGCGGTCACGGATCGGGTTGTACGACGCCTGGATCCACACCTCTCGGCCACCCCGCGCCACGCGACGGTATTCGGCGGCGTCGTATTCACCGCGATTCAGCTTCGCCCAGAAGTCCCGGTATTCCTGGCTGACCTTGTAGGCCTCGTCCACGAACATCGAGTGATGCTGTCCCTGGACTTCCTGCAGCGAATAGCCCATCACGCTGAGGAAGTTCTGGTTGGCCGTCAGCACCGTGCCGTCGAGGTCGAACTCGATCACGGCCATGGACTTGTTGATGGCATTCACCTGCGCCTCGAACTCCGCGAAGGCCGCCTCGAACGAGGATGCGTGCTCGTCATCCTGTGAGGTGGTGGGCACGTGCGTGATGCCGCGTGCGGGTGGACGCGACTTGGCGGCGGACTTGGTGGGGCGGGCGCCAGGCGGGGTGATGCGGTTCGTCGACATGGTCAGTGGGATGCGCGGGAGTGGTGGAGACAGAGGGGTAGTGTCGGTCGGAGTGTGGCTCTCGGCGCAGTGGCCGTCGCGAGCCCGCCACACGGAAGGCTCAGCCAGACGGTTGTTCGAGTCGCAACACTTCGAGCACGCTCATCACGAGCAGTAATCCACGATCGCGGCGGACGATGCCGGTACAGGCAGCGCGCCAGCGCGGGTCGAGCGTGGCCGGCGTCGGGTCGACGAGGTCATTCGCCACCGACACCACGTCGCCCACTTCGTCCACCATGAAGGCGAACAGTTCACCCTCGTGCAGTACGACGACGTTCATGATCTCGGCCTCGGCGTCGCGCACCGGGAGGCGCAGGGTCTTGCGCAGGTCCACCGCGGTCACGATCTGGCCGCGCAGGTTGAGGAATCCGGCGATCGCATCCGGCGCCATCGGCACGCGTGCGATGCGCATCGCCACCAGCACTTCCTGCACCATCATCACCGGGATGCCGAGCCACTGGTCGGCGAGCCGGAACGTCACGTACTCGAGCTGGGCCGACACGCGGCCGGAGGGCGAGGCCAACGTCGCGCTGCTCATGCGGCCGCCGGGGTCGGGAGGTCGATGGTCGGCACCGCGGCCACGCCATCCGACACGGCCAGCGACTCACCGTGCGCGTGGCGCAGGAAATGATCGGTATCGATCACTTCCGTGGCGCGGCCGGCGATGACCGACACCCCCAGCACGCCCGGTCGCGCCGCGCGCCGCTGCAACTCCACATGCTCCTCCACGATGTCGCGGATCTCGTTCACGGCCAGGCCCATGGTGCGATTGCGATCGCTGAAGACGATCACGGGGCGTGGGTCCATCGCGCGCAGGTTCATCGCCGCATTGGCGCCGATCACCGGCATCAGCGCGCCACGGTATTGCACCAGGAAGTGGCCATCCGCCTCTTCGAGAGAGGAGAGCGGGAACTCCTCGAGGCGCGCGACCAGCGATAGCGGCACCGCCTGCAGGGCGGGGTAGCCGGCGTCGAACAGCAGCACGCTTTCCTTCGTATCGGTCTGCAGCGCGGCCAGTGCACGCTCGGCGGCGAGTGCAGCCTGCTCGGCTTCGTCGCGCGTCTCGTTGCTGGCCACCTGCGCGATGGTGGCGATGCCGGCCGGGTCGAGGATCATGATCACGCGACCGTCACCGGTGATGGTGCAGCCGGCATACGCCTGCAGGTGCTTGATCATGCGACCGACCGGCTTCACCACGATCTCCTGGGTGTCGAAGACGTCGTCCACGACCAGGCCGAAGCGGGCTTCGCCCACCTGACAGACAACGATGTTGTAGGTGTCGCTGCCCGCCGCGGCCTCGAGGCCGAGCAGGGCGCGCAGCGGAACCAGCGGCAGGAGCGTTTCGCGCAGGCGGTAGAACTGCGTGCCGTGCACCGTCTCGACGAGGGTGTGCTGCTCCTCGGTCACGCGTACCAGCTCCACGATGCCGATCTGCGGCACCGCGAACGACTCACCAGCCGTGCCGACGAGCAGCGCCGAGATGATGGCGAGGGTGAGCGGGATCTTGATGCGGACGGTGGTGCCGCGCCCCGGCTGGGAAGAGAGTTCCACCGTGCCGCCGATGGCGTCGATGTTGCTGCGCACCACATCCATGCCCACGCCGCGTCCGGAGACGTTCGTCACCTGCTCGGCGGTGGAGAATCCGGGCTCGAAGATGAAGCGCAGGATCTGGGCATCGGGCATCGCGTCGGCGACGTCGGCCTTCACCAGGCCGCGCTCGACCGCCTTGCGACGCACGCGCGATGCATTGATGCCGGCACCATCGTCCACGATCTCGATCACCACATGGCCGCCTTCGTGCCGGGCACTGAGGTGGATCGTACCGCCGTCCGGCTTGCCCGCCGCGCGCCGCACGTCCGGCGTTTCCACACCGTGGTCGGCGGAGTTGCGGATCATGTGCGTGAGCGGATCCTGGATCGCCTGGAGGATCTGCCGGTCGAGATCCGTCTCGGCTCCGTGCATCACCAGAGTGATCTGTTTGCCACTGGATTGTGCCAGGTCACGGATCAGGCGCGGCAGCTTCGTCCACGCATTGCCGATCGGCTGCATGCGGGTCTTCATCACCGCCTCCAGCAGGTCGGTGGTCACCCGATCCAACTGCTGCACCGGCTTGGCGAACGGTGATTCGTCGGCGTTGGCGGCGAGCTGCAGCAACTGGTTGCGTCCCAGCGCCAGTTCACCCACGAGGTTCATCAGCTTGTCGAGGACGTCCACGCCGACGCGGAGCGTGCTGTCGGCGACGTGCGCCGCGGCCGACTCCCCCTTGCCGCGTCGATCGACGCCATCCCAGCTGCTTCCTGCGCCTGAAGAGTCGCTGGTGGCAGCCACCGACTGTTCGCGCGCGGCGACGACGGGCGCGACAACCGCGGGCTGTGCGTCGGCCGTCGTCGGTGCCGGGCGGCTCGCGACCGGGGTTGCGGCGGGTACCGATGGCGTGATGGCGAATACTCCATCGGCCGGAGTGTTGGCGTGCGCACCACCCTCGGCACCCAGCCACTGTTCGAGACGCTGGATCAGCGCGGCGTCGTCGCCTTCCGGTTCCGCTTCGGTGTCTTCGAGTGCCTGCAGCACGGACTTGATGCAGTCGATGGCGGCCAGCACGTCGCCGATCAACTCCGGCTCCACCGTCAGTCGGCCGGCGCGCAATGCGTCGAGCACGTTCTCGGCGGCGTGCGCGACACCTTCGAGGCGCACCAGGCCGAGGAATCCGCAGGTTCCCTTGATCGTGTGAATGGTGCGGAACACACCGTTGAGTCGCGCGGTGTCCTCCGGATGCTGTTCGAGCTCGACGATGTCGTTGTCGAGCTTGCCCAGATTCTCGTTGCTTTCGGTGAGGAAATCCCTGAGGAGATCGTCCATCTGCGCTGGTCGCTGGAGGAAACGGACGCGGTGCGGTGTGCGCCGTCTACTCGCAGATGGTCGGCAGTGAACGCCTGAAGCTGAAGTGTTGGAAGCGTCTCGCCTTGGACCGCGAGTCCTACGGCCAGAAGCGCCTGAGTCCTAATCGCGCGCGCCGCGGCGGGCCTGAAGATTCCCCGCCCACGGCCGACACTCCGGCACATGCCGCTGATCCGCCTGACCTATGCCAGTGTCGCCCGGCCCGGCCTGGATTACGAGGAGCTGACGTCGCTTCTCCGCCGCGCCGCCGTCCGCAACGACGAGCTGGGGATCACGGGGATCCTCTGCTTCAGCGGGAACGCCTTCCTGCAGTCGCTCGAAGGGCGCCGATCGGATGTGAACCGGCTGTTCCTTCGCATCGCGCAGGACACGCGGCACACGAACGTCGAGCTGCTCTCCTGCACCGAGATCGATGCCCGCGACTTTTCCGACTGGTCGATGAAGCTGGTGAGCTGGGAGGGGAAGCTCACCGCGCAGCGACGCGCGCTGCTGCTGCGTCACGCGCGCACCGCCGCGCTGGAGCCGTGGACCATGACGGCCAGCCAGGCGCACGGCTTCCTGCGTGCGCTGGCCGAACTGGAACGGCAGCAGTCCGCTGCCTGAGCGGCGCTCCTAGCTCACGGCGCCAAGTTCAGGCTCGACAAGCACGGTGTGGTGACGGCCGTCATCCAGCAGCTGCACCATCCCACTGCTCGCACGCACGCCATCCACGGTGATGCGCGACCCGAGCTGCTGCACCCGGGACGGTTCGCGTACCTCGATCTCGTAGGTGCTGCCGCCGTACAGGTACCGCACCTGGAAGCCCGGCCACGAGGCCGGCACCCGTGGCGCGATGCGCAGCGTGGTGCCCACCTTCTCGAAGCCGAGGATCGTCTCCAGCCCGACGCGATACATCCAGCTCGCCGAGCCGGTGTACCAGGTCCAGCCACCCCGTCCCACGTGCGACGGTGAGGTGTACACGTCGGCCGCCACCACGTACGGTTCGACCTTGTACCGCGACGCGCCTTCCGCCGTGTCGGTGTGTGTGAGCGGGTTGAGCATCTGGAACAGCTCGAACGCACGATCGCTGTCGCCGCCCATCGCCGTGGCCAGCACCGACCAGAGTGCGGCGTGTGTGTACTGCCCACCGTTCTCTCGCACCCCGGGCACGTATCCGCGGATGTAGCCCGGATCCTTGGCGGTGCCGTCGAACGGGGGTGTGAGCAGTTGGATGATGCGGTCGTCGTCGCGCACCAGCTGCGCGTCGAAGGCGTCCATCGCCAGGCGCGCGCGCTCCGGCTGGCCGGCACCGGAGATGATGCTCCAGCTCTGCGCGATCGAGTCGATGCGGCACTCGTCGCTGCTGGCCGAGCCGATCGGCGTGCCATCGTCGTAATAGGCGCGCCGGTACCATGCACCATCCCACCCATTGGCCTCGATCGCCGTCACGTAGCGGTCGGCCATGCTGCGCATGAACGCCGCCTCGGCCACGTCACCACGCCGGTCCGCCAACAGGGCGAAGCTGCGGAGCGTGCGCACCAGGAACCACGCCAGCCACACGCTTTCGCCCTTGCCGGCAGCACCGACGCGGCTCATGCCGTCGTTCCAGTCGCCGATGCCGATCAGCGGCAGGCCATGCGCACCCACCGTGCAGGCGCGACGCAGCGCACGGCGGCAGTGTTCGTACACGGCGCCGTGTTCCTCCGTGGCCGTCGGCAGGTCGTACAGCTCGTGCTCGTGCTCACCCAGCGGTCGCATGGTGATGAACGGCACGTACTCGTCGAGCAGCCCGGTGTCCCCGGTCACGGTCACGTAGCGCTCCACCACGAACGGCAGCCAGGCCAGGTCGTCGGAGAAGCGCGTGCGTACGCCGCGTCCGGTGTGCGGATGCCACCAGTGCTGCACGTCGCCCTCCACGAACTGCCGCGCCGCGGCGCGCAGGATGTGCGCCCGTGCGACCGCCGGCTCCGCGTACAGGAACGCCATGCTGTCCTGCAGCTGGTCGCGGAAGCCGTACGCACCGCTGCTCTGGTAGAGACCCATGCGGGCCCACATGCGGCAGCCGAGCGCCTGGTACATGGACCACTTGTTGACCATGACGTCGAACGTCGGCTCCGGCGTCTGGACGGTGATCACGCTGAGGCGCGCATCCCACGCCGACACCGCCTCGGAGATCGCACGCTGCGCCAGCGCTGCCGGTCGCAGGCGATCGAGCGTGGCGCGCGCCTCGGCATGCGTCGGTGAGGCGCCGAGCAGCACGCTCAGGTCGCGCGTCTCGCCTGGCGCGAGCGTGATCGGGAGTTGCAGTGCGGCGCAGGGATCCATGCCCACGCCGGTGGTGCCGTTGAGCCCGGGCTGCAACAGCGCGGCCGGTGCGCCGGCATGTCCGGACCGCCCGAGGAACGAGAGGCGATCGGCGGTGAAGCTGCTCACCGTCTCGCTGGTCGCGAGATACGCAGTCCACTCGCAGAACGCCGGATCGAAGTGGTTCTGCGCGAAGATGGCCTGGTGTTCGGGGGCGAAACGCGTGCGGACGTGATACTGCGAGTCGTCGCGGCGGGCGCCCAGCGTCCACTCGGCGTACGCGGTGAGGGTCAGGCGGCGCGGGCGTGACGACTGATTGGTGATCCGCAGCGCCGAGATCTTCACTGCTGCGTCCACCGGCACGCCGACGCGCAGTTCGGTGCGGATGCCATCGTGTTCGTGCTCGAACGTCGAGGCACCGGCACAATGCGTCACGCGATACGCTCCGTCGCCGTCCACCGGCGCCGGTGTCGCCGACCAGAGGTCGTCGGACTCGGTGTCCTGCAGGTAGATCGCGTCGCTGACCGGGTCCGACACCGGGTCGTTGTGCCAGGGCGTGAGGCGGAAGAAGTAGGCGTTCTCGGCCCAGGTGCAGCCGGCCCCGCGTTCGGTGACGAGAAATCCACCACGCGCATTGGCGATCACGTTCGCCCACGGCGCAGGTGGCACGCGGTTGTCGTCCACCAGGATGCTGTAGTTGCCGTTGGCATCCAGCCCGCCGAACCCGTTGTCGAAGCGGAGCGGCGGGTCGTTCTCGGCCAGCGTGGCGGACGGATTCCGCGTGCGCGATGGGCGCGGCAGCAGTGGCGCGACCAGCGGCCGCAGGGCCGAGACGATCGTCGCCAGCGGACCGCTGCGCTCGGCCGATCCGGCCGCTGCGCCGCCATTGCGGTCGCCGCCACGGAGCGGCGGGTTGGCGGGCCGTGCGTCGTTCTCGTCCTGCGCCCGCGTGTCGGCGGCGGCCAGCACACGCGTCAGCGAACGGCCGTCACAGGCCACCTGCACGCGCGCGGTGGCCGACAGCATCAGGAAGTCGCCGGCCACGAACCGCTCGCGCGGACGCACGAACACGCCACCCGGTGCATCCATCAGGGAGGCGTCGTTGGTGGTCACCATCGCCTCGTTGATCGCGTCGCGCAGTTCCTGGAGGTAGTCGTACGGGTGGGCGTTGATGACCACCAGGTCCACCGTCAGGCCGCGCAGGCGCCAGTAGCGGTGCGCAGTGAACAGCTCGCGGAGCGTCGGCAACCCGTCCATCGACTCGATCACGGCCAGCACGATCGGATGGTCGCCGGAAATGCCGTGTGACCAGAGCAGCGGCTGCGACCCGCGTGAGCGGCGCAGTTCGTCCTGCGGCGGCGCCATCGAGCCACCGATGTGGATCAGCTGCGTGGACAACTCCTGGAACACCGCCGCATTCGCCGGCGTGATGCCCAGCTCGCGCAGCTCCACCTGTGTGGCAGTCCACGCGAAGTCGAGGGCGCGCTGTGCGGCGTGCGAATCGTGGTAGCGACCCGCCAGCTCGAATGCCGACTCGGCGGACTTCGCGACCAGCGTCGTGAACGCCACGCTCACCGACTGACCCGGTGCCACGCTGACGCGGGTGCGCAGCGCGAAGATCGGGTCCAGCACCGGTCCGGTGGTGCCGGAGAGATCGCCGCCGTCGGCCATCGCCACCGGGTTGCGCACCGAGCGTCCGCGGCCGATGAAGCGTCCGCGATCGGTTTCGCATGTGACGTTGCCCACCCGGTCGCGGCCCGCATCCACCACGTGCACGCACCAGAGTCGCGGATCATCGGGCACCCGCGGCCGACGGGTGGCGGTGACGGCGGTACACCACGCATGCCACTCCGTCTCCACGAACAGGTTGGAGAACGCGGGATGCGCGAGGTCCGCGCCCTGCGTCGTCATGGCCACCTCGCCGTAGCTGGTGAGCTCGATCAGGTGCGTCTCGCTGCCGGTGTTGGTGAGTGTCACGCGGCGCACCTCAGCCGAGTCGGCGGGGACGACGGTGATCTCGGTCCGCGTCTCGATGTCGCCGTCCACGCGATGGAGCGTGACGCGGTCGGAGGCCAGCCAGGCGCGGCTCGAGTCGGCCGGTGCACCCACCGGCTGGTAGGCCGATGACCAGATGCGGTCGGCGGTGAGGTCGTGCACGTAGCAGAACTGTCCGGTGTCGTCGCGGGTGCTGTCGGCGCGCCAGCGGGTGACGGCCAGGTTCTCGTAGCGGCTGAATCCCGCCCCGTTGTGGTTCAGCATCACCGTGTACGGATGCGATCCGAGCAGCGCGATGCGCGGTGCCGAGGGCGTGAGCGTGTTCACCTCGCGCACCACCGGCCGGTCGGTCGCCGACGTCGGTCGGACGTCTTCCGGTGGCACCGCCTGCGCATCCTGCAGCACCAGCCGGCGCGGAATGCGTTCGTGCAGCAGCAGCTCCACCGACTTCACCAGCGAGTCGGCATGGAAGCGGTCCTGCCACAGGTCGTCGTGCAGCACGTTGGTCAGCGCCACCAGCGTCATGCCGACATGGTGGGCCATGTAGGCCTGCACCATGGCCAGCCGCGAGCTGATGGCGGGACGGGTGTAGTCCAGTGCGTCGCAGAAGCCATACGGTCCGAGCGCGCCGAGCGCTTCCAGCGTGCGCAGGTTGCTCATCGCGCGCTGCGGATCCACCTGTGCTGCCAGCGCGGTGGCATACGGTGCGATGACGAGGTCGCGGCCGAGTCCACGCTTGAGCGCGAGGTCCGGCACACCGAAGGCGCGATACTGGTACGTCTGGTGGCGATCGCGGAAGTTGTAGGCGCTCTCGCTCACGCCCCATGGCACACTGCGCGAGCGTGCGTACGCCATGTGCCGCTCGATCACGCCGTGGTAGGTCTGCGACAGCAGCGTGTGGGGCAGGGATCGCATCACCAGCACCGGCATAAGGTACTCGAACATGCTGCCGCTCCACGACACCAGCGTGGTGCTGCCGGCGGTGCGACTGAGGCTGCGCGAGAGGCGGAACCAGTGTTCCAGCGGCACGTCGTTGCGAGCGATGGCGATGAAGCTCGCCAGCCGGGCTTCCGACGCCAGCAGGTCGTAGAACGAGTCGTCGGGCGTGTACGACTCGGGGTGATACCCGATGGTGAACAGCTTGCGACCCGGCTCGTAGAGGAAGCTGAAGTCCATGTCCACCACGAACGCGTACGCCGCGTCGGCAATCGCGTACAGCCGATCGCGCAGCGCCGGCTCCGCTTCGGCCTTCTCGAGGCAGGCCTGGCGCAGCGCCAGCAGGTGGCCGGCCATGTTGCCGCTGTCCACGGTGCTGATGTAGTGCGGCTCCAGCAGGCGCAGGTCGGTGAGGTCGTACCAGTTGTAGAAATGCCCGCGATACCGTTGCAGGCGCGCCAGCGTGGCGAACGTGCGCTCGAGCCGCGCCGTCATGTCCTCGGCGTCGATCAGCGCGAGGTCGCAGGCGCTCACGGTCGCCAGCAGCTGGAGGCCGATGTTGGTGGGCGACGTGCGCATCGCCACCACCGGGTCGGGGTCGGCCTGGAAGTTGTCCGGCGCCAGCCAGTGCGTCTCGGCCGTGACGAAAGTGTCGAAGAAGTGCCAGTGGAGCGCCGCGTAGCGCGCCGCCGCGGCGCGTGCCTCGCCGGTGAGCGGCACGCGACCCTGCGTTGCAGCGCGGCTGATCGCCACCATGATGCGCGGGGCCAGCAGCCAGAGCGCGGTGAGCATTGCCAGCGCGAACGCCACCAGTTGCAGCGCGCTGAGCGGCAGGCCCGCCTCACGCTGACGACGCACGCCGTTGGCGACGACCGCCGCCATGCCAACCAGCACCAGCAGCTGGCTGGATTGCATCGCGCGCTGGGTGACGGTGGCGATGTCCGAGACCGACCGCTCCACCAGCGAGGCCGACTGCCATTCCAGCATCTTGGTGCGCGAGACCAGCAACCGGTGCAGCGTACGCACGATGGCGTCGGCCGAGATCATCGCCTGGTGCGGGAGCGTCAGGATCGCGATCACCGCCTGCTCCAGGCTCACCACGGCGTCCTGCGCCACCGCTTCGTAGTACGCGCGCCACGACTTGTCGAGCGGCGGGCGCAGGATCGCGATCACCAGCGCCGTGACCCACGGCGCGACGATCGCGCCGAGGCCGAGCAGCGTCCAGCGCAGCGCCGAGCCGGGGAGGAGTGTCCAGCCGCCGATGAGGAAGATCAGCTGCGAGATCTCCACCGTGCTGCGACGCAGGTTGTCGAGGATCTTCCACTGCGACACCAGCGACAGGCGATTGCGTTCCGGGCCGTCGGGGCCGGGTACGGTGCGCTTGAGCCACGGCAGCAGCTGCCAGTCACCGCGGATCCAGCGATGCTTGCGCCGCGTGGCTGCGATGTAGGTGGTCGGATAGTCGTCGTACACCAGCACGTCGGTGGCGAGGCCGGCGCGCGCGTAGTTGCCCTCGATCAGGTCGTGCGAAAGGAGGGTGTTCTCAGGGAAGCGACCGTGGGTTGCGGTCTGGAACGCGTCGACGTCGTAGATGCCCTTGCCGGTGAAGGTCCCCTCACCGAACAGGTCCTGGTACACATCCGAGACGGCGGTGGAGTACGGGTCGACCCCCGGGTGACCCGAGGCGATCGACGCGAAGCGCGAGCGGTGCGCGCTCGGCAGTGACACGCCCACCCGCGGCTGCAGGATGCCGTAGCCCCGCACCATGCCGCGCTGGGCATCGTAGACCGGCATGTTGAGCGGGTGCGCCATGGCACCGATCAGTGACGGCGCGGCGTCGGGCGGCAGCACGGTGTCGGCGTCGAGCGTGATCACGTACTTCACGCCGAGCAGCGCATCGGTGTCACCGGCGACGGTGGTGAAGGCCTCCTGCGACTCGCCGCACACCAGCTGGTTGAACTCCGACAGCTTGCCACGCTTCCGTTCCCAGCCCATCCAGGTGCCCTGCTGTGCATTCCAGCGACGCGGCCGGTGGAGCAGGTGGAACGGGCCCACGCCATCCTGCGCGTGTCGTGCGTTCAGTTCGCGGATGCCGCCCACCGCCGCCTCGACGATCGCATCGTCGCCCGGCTGCGTCTCGCTGTTGGCGTCGGTGAAGTCGCTGAGCAGCGCGAAATGCAGGTGCGCCTCGCGGTTGGCGAGGAACTGCACCTCGAGGGTCTCCAAGGCTTCCTCGACGTCCTCGACGCTGGAGAAGAGCGTCGGGATCACCACTGCCGTTCTCGACGAAGCCGGCACGCCGTGCTGCTCGAGGTCGAGGCGTGGCAGGATGTGCGGCGGCAGCAGCGTCGTCACCAGCTGGTTGAACACCGTCACCGCGATGTCGAGCGCCGGCAGGAAGGCGAGCAGCAGCAACAACCACAGCGACGCGCGCGCCTCCGGCTGCACCAGCAGCAGCACACCGCTGATGCTCAGCAGCACCAGTGTTGCCAGTCCGCCGAGGAACACGGCGTTCGGGCAGCGATGCACGGTGCGCTCGATGCGCTCACCGATGGTCGGTGAGTACCCGGCGCGTCGTTCCAGCTCCACCACGCCCTTGTCGATCAGGAAGTAGCCCACGTGGCCGCGCACCGCGGCCGGGGCGTCGACGGTGTCGTTGCCCGGCGTGGCTGCCAGCCCCACCGCCCACTGCGCAATCGCGACCTCGGTATGGTCGGTGCGCTTGGCGATGCGTTCCACCACGTGCCGATAGCGGTCGCGGGTCGCGAACGTCATCAGCGGATAGTGTCCGGACGGATCGGTCAGCAGCACCGCCTCCATCACGCTCTGCTTCTCGACGAAGTACCGCCAGTCACGCCGCCCGATCTCGCGCAGGCTGGTGATGCTGTTGGCCATCATCAGCTGCGTCAGCGTGACGCGGTGCGTGGACTGCGCCACCGCCGTCTCGGGACTGACGCCGTTGTCGCGCATCCAGTGCTCGAGCCAGGCCAGCGGCGGCGACGCCCCTTCGGTCTGGCGCAGCAGCTGCAGGAAGCGCGACACGAAATGCGGCGTGAGCGCGTGTTCGGCGTCGGCGAACTCGCGCAGCGCCTCGCGCAGCGGAGTGCCACCGCGGGCGCTGGCGGCCACGATCCGGTCCGACCAGCGCGTCGCCAGCTCGATCTCGTCGAGGCGCTGCATGGTGCGCAGCGTCATGCGCCGCACACTCTCGATCAGCCCGATGCGGAGCATGGCCGGCATGGCCCACAACTCGCCCAGCGAGAGCGGTGTCACGCTCTGGAACGAGTCCACGAACAGGTCCACGTTCTCGAGGTCGATGCGCGCCTCGGTGTGCGAGATCAGCGAGATCGCGATCTCGTACACGCGCGGGTACCCGGTCATCGGCCCGCTGGCCAGCTCGGGCAATTCACGGTAGTAGCCGCCCGGCAGGCTGGATCGCACTTCCTGCAGGTGTTCCTGGACCACGTGGTAGTTGTCCAGCAACCAGTCGCCGGCCGGCCCCGCATCCACCCCGGCCACACCAGCGGCGATCAGCCGCTCCTGCGCCTCGATCAGGATGCGCCGAGTCTCGGCGAGGCGGGCCAGCAGTCGGGCGGGGCGGAGTGGTGCCTGCGTGGCGACCAGTCGCTGGTCGCGCGCGACGGCGCGCGCGCGCGCGGCGAGGTGATCGGCTCCGAGGAGTTCACCGACGATGGGACCCGTCAGCAGCTCGTCGGCTGCCTCGGCGCGCGAACGTTCGGCGCGCGTACTCACGACCTGACCCGCAACTGTTGGAGCTTGTACGAAGCGTTCAAGACACCTGAGGCGTGAAGGAAAAGGCGCCGCGGCAGCCAGCGGTGATCGGTGGTTGTCTGACGGGGCATTGAAAAGCGCGCGGCGCGATGACGTGACAGGCGGCTGGCGAACCAGGATCGTCCGTGACGTGACGGCGGTACGCGCGCACTTGCCACGCTATATACCGCCTCACGGCATCGACACCGAACTCCAGCATGAGCCCACATGCAAGCGCATCATGTGTGCCGCGTGCGCGAGGTGGCGGCAGGTGTCGCAGCTGACCAGATTGCTTCATGCTCGCGATACCGGCTCGCGCCGTCCACCGCCGCATGCCTGTGGCCGCATGCCGCTGACTGTCCGGAACGTGCTGTGGTGGGTGCTGCCGACGTGCCTGTCGATGCTCGCCGCAGCGCGACCCTTGCCCGGACAAGTGAGCTCGGCCGCGGCCGCAGTGCAGCGGCACGGCGCCCAGTTCGACGCCGCTGAGCTGGCCGCGGTGGAGCGTGGAGACGTGGCGCTCAGGGTCCTGCCGACCACCGATCAGCGCGACGTCGCCGTGCTCGGCATCGTGCGCCTGCCAGCGGCGCGGCATGAGTACCTGCGACGCGTGCAGGATTTCCGCACCTGGCTGCGATCGCCGACCCGTGTCGCACTCGGCGTCTTCAGCGAGCCCGCCGTGGTGGCGGACGTGGCGGCGATGCATGTGAGCCGCCAGGACGCCAACGACCTACGGAAGTGTCGTGCCGGTGACTGCACCACCAAGCTGCCGGCCGCCGAGATCGACCGGGTGCGCGCCGAGGTCGACTGGCGCGCCGACGATCGCGTGGCGCAGGTCAGCGTGCTCGCACGCAGGCGACTGGTGCAACTGGTGGAGGAGTATCGTGCGCGCGGCAACGCCGCGTTGCCGATTTACGACGACCGGCCAGCGGTGCGCGCTGACGAGGCATTTGCGGCGGTGCTCGCGCAATCGGGCTACCTGCGCCAGGTGGCGCCGTCGTTGGCCCAGTACCTGCAATCCTTTCCACGTGAGCGGCCGGCGGGTGTGGCCGACGTGATCTTCTGGTCCGAGGAGGCGGTGCCGCGCCTGCGACCGATCCTCAGCCTCACTCACGCCGTGGTCTACACGCCACCGGAACTCGGCGGGACCACCATCGTGCTCTCGAAACAGCTGTACGCGAACCACTACTTCGAGGCGGCGCTGGAGTCGCGCACCGTGATCGACCGCGACGTGGCGGGCGACACGCCCTCTGTGTACCTGGTGGTGGAACGTCGTTTCCGTTTCGACAACCTGCCGCGTGGCGGGATCCTCAACATCCGCGGTCGTGCCGTCAGTGGACTGCGCGACCAGCTGCTGGCGGAGTTGCGCCGCGAACGTGCGATGCACGCACCCGAGACGCGCTGACACCAGCGACCGCGCCGGCGGTTGCCAGTCCTGACGCCCGGATTTCCCTGACGCCGCACGCCTGATTTGGCGCGCATCGTGTCTCATGAGCCGCAGTCCACCCGTCGCCCGCATCGGAGCACACGCCATCATCCTGGTGGCGGACGTGCTGCGCGACCGGCTCTGCGCATCGTTCGCCGACGCGGTGCTGCGCGACGCGACCCACTACTCGCTCGAGTGCTTGCCGCGCGCGATGATCGACGAACGCGAGGTGCGAGCGGTGGTGCGCGCTTTGGTGCAGCGCCTTGGCGCACCGGCTGCCACCGCCGTGCTGCGCGAGGCGGGCGGGCGCACGGCGGATTACGTCATCGACAATCACATCCCGATCGCGAGCCAGCTGGTGCTGCGTGTCGCACCGCGGCGCGTCTCGCTGGCGTTGTTGCTGCAGGCCATGCAAGCCAACGCGTGGACGTTCGTCGGTAGTGGGCAATTCGCAGTGGCGACCGTGGACGGTGCGCCGCAGCTGGTGGTGCGGGAGTGTGCGATGTGCCGCGGCATGCACGAGCGCCAGCCGATGTGCGACTACTACGCGGGCAGCTTCGAACGACTGCTGTCGGTACTGGTCGCACCGGGTGCGCGCGTGGAAGAAGTGGCGTGCATGGCACAGGGGGCGGATGCCTGTCGGTTCGCGCTGCTCGGCTTGCCGGCACTGCCGCCGCCGCCTCGCGCGCAATCGGCGGCCTTGACTCAGGCGGCAGGAAAGGAGTAGGATCACTCCACAACCGTTTTGCCGTGGTCATTTGCCGCCTCTTGCCGCCACGTTAAAGAATGAGCTAAAACGCGAGTGCCCGGCGGCGTTCAGCTTGCCGGGCCTTGTCGTCTCTGGAGCGTCCGCTGGTGCGGGCGCGCCATGCGACGACACGCCGACCGGGCGGCAGCACTCATGCGCCTCCGGAGGCGACAATGACGACCACTGCTGCCGGTTCCTCTTCCACCCCTCTCGGTCTCGGCACGCGCGCCGTGCACACCGGGCAGGAACGCGCCGACTCCGCAACCAATGCGCGAGCGGTGCCGATCTACGCCACCACGTCGTACGTGTTCGACGACCCGAATCACGCCGCCGACCTGTTCGGATTGCGCGCCTTCGGCAACATCTACACGCGCATCATGAACCCCACCACCGATGTCTTCGAGCGGCGGATCGCCGCGCTCGAAGGCGGCGTGGCGGCGGTGGCCACCGCCAGCGGACAGGCGGCGCAAACGCTGGCGCTGCTCAACCTGGCGCAGGCCGGTGACGAGATCGTCGCCTCCACGTCGCTCTACGGCGGCACCTATGCGCTGCTCGCGCACACGCTGACGCGGCTCGGCATCACCACGAAGTTCGTCGATCTGCAACACGGACCCGGTGCCTTCGCCAACGCGATCACGGACCGCACCCGCGCCATCTATGTCGAGACGATCGGCAACCCGAAGCTCGACGTGCCTGACTTCGAGGCGCTGGCGGCGGTGGCGCACGAAGCCGGCGTGCCGCTGGTGGTGGACAACACATTCGGCACGCCGATCCTCGCGCGCCCCATCGAGCACGGCGCCGACATCGTGGTGCACTCGGCCACCAAGTGGATCGGCGGGCATGGCACCGCGATCGGTGGCGTGGTGGTGGACGGCGGCCGCTTCGATTGGAAGCGCGCGCCGCGGTTCAAGGCGCTCTACGACACGCCGGAAGCCGCATACCACGGCCTGGTGTTCGCCGATGCGTTCGGCGCGGTGGACCTCGGCGCCGGACCGGTGAACGCCGCGTTCGCGTTGCGACTGCGGGTGCTGCTGCTGCGCGACATCGGCGCCGCGCTCTCGCCGTTCAACGCCTTCCTGCTGCTGCAGGGCCTCGAGACGCTGCACCTGCGGATCCAGCGGCACGTGGAGAATGCACAGGTGGTGGCCGAATTCCTCGAGCGGCACCCGGCGGTGTCGTGGGTGCAGTATCCCGGTCTCGCGTCACATCCAACGCACGCGCTCGCGAAGCGCTACTTGCAAGGCGGATTCGGCGGCGTGCTGACGTTCGGCGTGAATGCCGGCGACGAGGCCACCGTCGACGAGCAGGAGACGGCCGCGCGCGGCGTGATCAAGCACCTCAGGTTGTTCTCGCTGCTGGCCAACGTGGGTGACGCAAAGAGCCTCGTGATTCATCCCTGGTCCACCACCCATGAACAGCTGTCGGAGGGCGAGCGCCTGGCGGCCGGTGTCACGCCGGACCTGATCCGGCTCTCGGTAGGCATCGAGGACGTGGCGGATCTGCTTCGTGACCTGGAACGTGCCCTCGGCTCACTCGAGCGTGGGGCGGAAGAGCCCACTACGGCTGTGCCCGCTACTCTCTGAGAATCGATTCGCGTTGCTGGCGTCAGCACATCACGGGCCTCCCGCATCGGTGCGGGCGACCCAGTGATGTGCACCTCGCCACCCATCGGACGATCGACATGACACACACAGTTCCAAGATGGATGACAGGAGTGGCAGCCCTGCTGCTGCTGCTGCCTGCCGCGGCTGCCGCCCAGCTCGTGACGAGCACCGGGATCGACCTGACCGCCGGCAAGGACAACCGCTGGACGATTTCCAGCAACGGCGGCGCGTTCGTGGCCGCAACCAAGGTCACCGCGCCGCCGGGCGCGTGGGTTACACCGACGGCGTCGTTCGCCTGGATCGGCACCACGGCCAGTGGCACTGGCGGGACATCGCCCTATGCCGCCCGCACGCAGTTCACGCTCGGTGCGGGAGATGCCTTTTCTCTGACGCTGCGCTGCGCGGTCGACAACACGGCGCTCGGCGTGTTCGTGAACAGCATCCTGGTGGCTGGCGCCAGCTGTTCCACGTTCGGCTTCGGCTCGGCGTTCACGCTCAGCTCATGGCTGCAGGGCACCAATACGCTCGAGTTCCGCTGGTCAGGCGACAACACCACCGACGGGCTGGCGGTGGTGGTGGACAACCAGAGCTTCACGGCTGGTACGCCGAGTGTGCCCGGCGTGGTGCCGGAGCCGTCCACGTACGCGCTGATGCTCACCGGACTTGGCGTCCTCGCGATGGCGCGTCGTCGCCGTACGCCAGCGGCGTAAACGCTCTGCGGGTTGAGGGTCGCAAGCCGAGAAATCGCCCGCGCCTCCCGATCATCGGAGGCGCGGGCGATCCCGTTTTGGCGGCGGCGCGTCGCTGGTGGTCGATCAGCGCGCGGCGCGTTTCGTATGCACCCACATGCCGTCCCCGTTACCGGGCAGCAGCGTGGACGTGACGTCGGCCAGCTCGATGCTCAGGGTGCGCTTCTCGAGCAGCAGCAGGTTGGCCAGCAGCAGGTCCGACAGCCCCGGAATGCGCACGCCCGGCCGTGCGATCGTGAGCCGGGCCGAGTCCGGTGCCGTCAGCACCTGGTATGCGGCGGTGTTGTCCACCGTGCGTGCCAGCGTGCGTCCGGCAGGATCGTAGACGTAGCCGCGCTCACCACCGGCCGACACTGGTTCGCCGGTGAAGATGCTGACAGGTACCAGCCAGACTTCGACCGAGTCGGCATCGCCTCGCAACATGAATGGTACGAATTGCCGTGCCATCGTGCTGCCGCCGCGTCCCAGTGCGTCGTACCGTGCCCGTGACGCAGCGACCAGCGCCGCGGTGTCGAGCGCCTCACGGTAGGGGACGTCGTGCGTGATGTCCAACGCGCTGAATCGCACGGCCCTCGTCCTCGTCGAGTCGAGGTCGAGGTACACACCGATGTAGGCGCCAGGGCGGAGCACACAGTGTCCCACGAAACCGAGTGTGTCCGGCGCCCCGAAGCGGCCGCGCGCACGCAGCGACGCCATGCGCTGCCCGCAGCGCAGTTGGTCCACCAGCTGTGATGCGCGGCGGTCGGCCCGGTCGAAATCCGCATTGAAGCGGGCATCGGGCTGCGCCGACGCCGTCGCGGCGCTCAGCACGGCGCAGGCGCCGACGAGAAAAGTGCGTGATATGGTCATGCAAGAAAACTAAGTCGGGACACTCGATCGTCGCAGGGCGTGCCCCTCACGCCAGCACCACGCGGTTCCGACCCGTCTCCTTGGCTGAGTACAGTGCACGATCGGCATCCAGCAGCAGCCGGTCGATCTGCTGGTCCATGAACATCGCCATGCCGACGCTGATCGTCACCGACACCGTGCGCCCGTCGCTGGTGGGGATGGCGATCGCGGCCACCGCCTCGCGCAGGCGGTCCACGATGCGGAAGGCGGTCTCCTGGTCGGTGAGCGGCATCAGCATCGCGAATTCCTCGCCGCCCAGCCGCCCGATCACGTCGGCCGAGCGCACCGCGCTGCGGCAGGCGGCACCGATCGCCATCAGCACCGCATCGCCCACGGCGTGTCCGTACTGGTCGTTGATCGGCTTGAAGTGATCGATGTCGATCATCGCCAGCGTCAGCGGATGCCCCACGCGTCGCGCGGTGGCGGCCATCTGGTCCAGCTGCTCGAGGAAGCAGCGGCGCGTGGCCAGTCCGGTCAGGTCGTCGACGTTCACCAGCGACGCCATCTCCTTCGCGTAGTGATCGGCGCGTTCCTTTGCGTCGGTCAGGTCACGCTCGAGCTGCGACCGTTGCGCCATGGCGGAGCCGATCGGCAGCGCGGTGAGGAAGAGCACCGCCAGGTTGAGCTGGAAGTTGAACACGCGCAGCGTCACTTCGTCGGGTGTGCTGGCGCCGGCGCTGGCGGCGAGCACGGTGCCGATCGACCCCACCACCGCGACGATGACGGTGGAGAGCGCCGCGCCGAGTGGGCCGAGCCGGAACGACGCCAGCAGCACCGTCGGCATGACCAGGAACTGCACCGGAGGCACGTCGGGCGAGAACACCGCCACGCTCACCACCAGCACGCCGGTGAGGATCAGCGCGGCCTCGAGCCGCGAACTGCGCGCCATCATCAGGTCGGGACCGCGCGTCAGCAGGTCGTGTGCGATCACGGCGATCGGCATCACCACCAGCAGGCCGAGCACGTCGCCCGCCACCCACTTGATGAAGATGGTGATGAACGGGGCGCCGGCCAGCAGCGCCGCCGAGGTGGCGCTGAGGGCGCCGGCGATCAGCGCCGCGGTGACCGAGGCGAGGATCAGCACCATCACGTCGCTGGAGTGCTGGAAGAGCACCCGACGACCGGTCTCGCGGCGGATGATGGTGGCCGCGATCATGGCCTCGACCAGGTTCGCCAGTGTGATCGAGCTGGCCGCGATCGCCGTGCTGCCGTTGAACAGGTTCGCCGACACGCTACCGATCGCGCCCGCCACCAGGATGTCGGTCCAGCGCTTCCGCGACGACAGCAGCAGCGCCGCCACCAGCATGCCGTTGGGTGGCCAGAGCGTGGCGATGTTGCCCGCCTGTCGGCTGATCGCAAGGCCGCCCAGTGCCGTGGCGAGGTAACCCAGCGTGAGGCCAATGATCAGCAGCGCCGTGCGCTGCAGCGACGGCTCGTCCTGCGCGTCCGCGATGTCGGTGTGGTCGGTGTGCGTGGCCCCCATGACCATCTCAGCCGATGTGCTGGATCGCGTAGCCGCGTTCCTGCGCCCGGTTCACGGCCACGATGCCGGCGGCCGCGAAGTGTGCATTGGGGATCACCGACGCCTTCATCTCGTCGTAGACCTCTGCCGACTTGAGGCCGAGCGCCGTCGCCGCGACGCCGGCGAACGCACGCGTCGCCATGTCGCAGATCGCGAAGTGCACGCCGCGCTGCACCATCGTGTCGAGCGTCGTCTCGCGATTGGTGAGGGCGGTGCCGTATCCGGTGACCTGGTAGACGTTGATCACCGGCGTGGTGGCGGTCTTCGGGTCGGTGAACTTGATGCGTTCGCCGAGCGGCTTGCCGTACTTCGCCCAGATGGCATCCGTGAATGCGAACGCCGTGGCGTGGTGACGCAGGCCGATGATGACCGCGTTGTCGCCGTGTTCGAGCCCGTAGCCCGACTTGCTGGCGGCGAGGAAGTTGGACGCGAAGGTGATCGCCTCGCCCACACCGGCGGGTGACGTGGCGTCGAAGAAGAAGCGATGCTGGCCGGCGATGCCGTCCATCCAGTCGTCCTGCGGATGGCGCGTGGGTGTCCACGGTGCCGCTGGTGCGCGCTGCGCCGGCAGTGCCGGGGCGCCCAGGGTGAACGCGCCGCCGATGGCAGCCAGCCCGGCACCGAGCCGGGTCATGAACGAGCGTCGCGCCAGGGTCGGATCAGGCTCGGAAATGGACATGCGGCAGCAGGGACGGGGCGGGGAATTCTGGACCGGGGCACGGCGGGGCACAACATCTCGTGCGACGTTCGACCGGCTGCGCTGCGTTGACCGGTCGTGCGATGTGCGCGACCTTCCGCCCATCTCCAACCCAGCCGCTGATGCGTCCGACTGCGCTACGAGTACTACGTCCACTGGTACTGACCTGGCTCATCGCCTGCCAGTCGCGTGATGCGGCACCGGCCACCCAGCGCCTGTCGCTGGCACCGTTGCCCACACCGGCAGGCGCCCGTGCCGCTGAGCCATTCCTCAGCGCGGCCGGTGGCGGAAATCTAGCCATGAGTTGGTTGCAGCGAAGTGACGACTCCAGCACCGTGACACTGCGGCTGGCGATGCTCGATTCGGCCGGCCGCTGGGGCGAGCCGGTGACGGTGGTGGAGTCGAAGGAGCTGTTCGTGAACTGGGCCGATTTCCCTTCGGTGGTGCCGCTGGCCGACGGACGGCTGCTCGCCCACTGGCTGCAGAAGAATGGGGCTGGCAAGTACGCCTACGACGTCCGCCTGGCGCAGTCCAGCGATGGCGGGCGCACCTGGACCCGGAGCGTCACGCCGCACGGCGAAGGGATCCAGGCCGAACACGGTTTCGTGACCCTGCTGCCGCGCGCCGACTCGTCGGCCGACATCGTGTTCCTCAACGGCAGCGAGGCACCGCCCGCCGCCGCCGGGGCACCAGCGGCCGAGGAGGGACGCGGCCCGCCGATGCGGCTCGCGATCGCGCGCTGGGGCGCCGACGGTGTGGTCTCCGTCGCGCCCACCATCCTCGATGAACGCACCTGCGACTGCTGCCAGACGGCGGCCGCCGTCACGTCGCGCGGACCGGTGGTGCTCTACCGCGATCGCAGCGAGACGGAAACACGTGACATCTCGGTGCGCCGGCTGGTCGACGGCACCTGGACCGAGCCCACGCCGCTGCACGCCGACAACTGGATCATCGACGCCTGCCCGGTGAACGGTCCGGCGATTTCCGCCATCGGCGACCGCGTGGTCGCGGCCTGGTTCACCGGTGCCCGCGACACCGCCAAGGTGCAGCTGGTGTTCTCCACCGACGCCGGCGCCACCTTCGGTGCGCCGGTGCGCATCGACGCCGGAGCGCCGGCCGGTCGCGTGGACGTCGAGATGCTCGATGGTGGCGACGCGATCGTGACCTGGATCGAGCGCACCGCCCGCGACACCTCCGAGGTCCGCGCGCGCATCGTCCGCGCCGACGGCACCGCCGAGGCGCCGCTCACCGTCTCCACGCTGAAGCAGGGCCGGGCCAGCGGCTTCCCGCGCATGGTCCGCCGTCGATCGGACATCGCGCTGGCGTGGACGGTGCCCGGGGCACCCGGCGTCCCGGGAACGATCCAGCTCGCGGCGCTGCGCGTGGCGCCGCGCTGACGTCGCACGGGCGTCTATCGCCCCACGCTGCCAGCGTCTTCCGCACCGCCGGCGTAGTCCACGCAACTCCTGCCCATTTGCTCATGCGACGCCTGTCCGTCCTTGCCCTCGCGGCCCTCGCCGCGGCGCCGCTCGCGGCGCAGCGCGGCACCCAGCCCATCGACTCCGCCTACACCGCGCGGATCCTCGAACTCACGCCCACGCACCCGCAGTACAAGTTCATCACCGACCTGGTGGACTACCTGCCCGCGTCCACCAAGGTGCCGACGCCACTGCAGACGCTGGGATACGTGCCGGGCACGATCGGGCGGCTCGCGTACAGCGCCGAAGCGGTGAAGTACTACCGCGCGGTGGATGCCGCGAGTGATCGCGTGCAGGTGGTGAGCCTCGGCAAGTCGGAGGAAGGGCGCGAGATGGTGATGGCGATCATCGCCGACGAAGCCACGATGGCGAAGCTCGACGACTACAAGGCCATCCTGCGCAAGCTCACCGATCCGCGCGGCCTCTCGGCCACCGAGCGCGCCGAGTTGCTGAAGATGGGGAAGCCGATCTACCTGCTCAGCGGTGCGCTGCACTCCACCGAGACGGGCAGCCCCGAGGCGATGATCGAGATGCTCTATCGCCTCGCCGTGGACGAGGGTGAGCACATCCGCAAGATCCGCGAGAACGTGATCACGATGATCATCCCGGTCTGGGAAGTGGACGGGCGCGATCACTACGTGGATTTCTATCAGCAGAACCGTCGCCTGAACCTGCCGGCCAGCGCCGGCGTCGGCCTGCCGTACTGGGGCAAGTACGTCGCGCACGACAACAACCGCGACGGCATGGCGCTGACCCTCGAGCTCACGCGGTCGTTCCTCAAGACGTTCCTCGAGTGGCGCCCGACCGTCACCCACGACCTGCACGAGTCGGTGCCGTTCCTCTACACCAGCACCGGCACCGGGCCGTACAACACCGAGTACGACGCGATCCAGATCGACGAGTGGTTCTCGCTCGCCTATTCCGAGATCACGGAGCTCACGCGTCGCGGCCTGCCGGGTGTGTTCACCTACCAGTTCTACGACGGCTGGGCGCCGAACTACGGCCTCTCGATCGCGAACCTCCACAACTCCATCGGCCGGTTCTACGAGACCTACACCTCCAGCGGTGCCGACTGCGTGAACAGCGTGACGCTGCCGGCCACCGCCACCTCGGTGCAATGGTACCGACCCAATCCGCCGGTGAACGGCATCCGCTGGTGCATTCGCAGCAACGTCAACTACCAGCAGTCGGGCGTGCTGGTGGCGCTGCGCCACGTGGCCGACAACCGCCAGAAATACCTCGAGAACGCGGTGGTGAAGGCGGAGCGCAGCATCGCGCGCGGCCTGCGCTCGGCGCCGTATGCCTTCGTCGTCCCACGCGGACAGCGTCGCGCCGCCGAGGCGGCCGAACTGGTGAACCTGTTCCGCACCCAGGGCACCGAAGTGCACGAGGCCAGCAGCGGCTTCACGCTCGGCACGGGCAAGGACTCGGTCACGGTCAACAGCGGTGACTGGATCGTGCGCCTCGACCAGCCGTACACGCAGTTCCCGCGCACCGTGCTGTCACTGCAGAGCTTCAAGCCCACCGATCCGCAGCCGTACGACGACACTGGCTGGACGATGGACCTGCTCCGTCACGTGACGACGCTCAAGATCGCCGACTCCACCGTGCTCGCGAAGCCGATGCGCCTGCTCACCGCCGACGCGACCGTGAGCGGCACCGTGGCGGGCAGCGGCAGCACGCTGGTGGTGCCCCATCTCGGCGACTGGCGCTCGGCCACGCTGCCGTGGAAGGTGTCCGGTGCGCGCGTGCGCGTGGCCGACAGCGCCTTCACCGTCGGCGGCACCAGCTATCCCGCCGGCACCTTCCTGCTGGCCGACGCGCCGGCGGTGCGCGCCAGCGTCGCCGCGCTGGGGCTCGGTGCCATCGCAACCGGCGACGTGTCGGTGTCCGCCCATCCGATCGCCTTGCCACGCATCGCGATCATGCACTCCTGGATCTCGACGCAGGACGAAGGGTGGGTGCGTTACGCCTTCGACCGACTCGGCGTGCCGTACACCACCATCTCCGAACAGGAGATCAAGGCGCCGGGCATGCTCGACCGGTTCGACGTGGTGATCTACCCGCACGTGGGTGGCAACTCGGCCACGCTGCTCAATGGCCGCTCGATGGCCGGCCCGCCGGTGCCGTGGAAGAAGACCGCCGAAACGCCGCACCTCGGTGCCAACGACGAGACGGACGACGTGCGACCCGGCATGGGCTTCGATGGACTGCTGGCGCTGCGACGCTTCGTGGAGCGCGGCGGCCTCCTGTTCACCGAGGGCGCCACTTCGCGCTTCGTGGCCGACATGGGCTTCCATCCGCAGGTGAGTGCGGTCGAGACGCCCACGCTGCGCGCGCGCGGTGGTGTGTTCCGCGGCGAGGTGGTGACGGCCACGCACCCGATGCTGTACGGGTACGAGCGCCGCAGCTTCCCGCTCTTCTTCTCGCAGGCGCCGGTGCTGCAGGTGGGCGGTGGTGCCGGCGGTCCCGGTGGTGGCGGTGGCGGTGGTGGTGCAGCGGCACCGGCGTCAGGACCGGCGATGGGCATCGGCGGACGCCCGGTGGATCCGGCGTTCCTCGCCGCCACCGAACGGGCTCGCGCGAAGGTGGTGGTGCGCTGGTCGCAGAACGCCGACTCGCTGCTGATCTCGGGCCTGATCGCCGGCGGCAGTGAAATGGCCGGCCGGGCAGCCGTGGTGGATGCGCCGGTGGGCAATGGGCACGTGATCCTGATGGGCACGCGGCCGTGGTATCGCTGGCAGAACCAGGGTGCGATGGCGCTCGCCTTCAATGCGATCGCGAACTGGAACGCGCTCAGCGCGGCCCCGGCGACCACCAGTGCCGCACGCAGCGGCACCCGCGGCACGCGCTGATGGCGATCGCACGCCGGTTGCTGGTTGCGCTGTGCGCAGTGGTCGGTGTGCACTCGGCCGCGGTGGCGCAGGGTGCGCCGCGTGTCACCATGGCGGTGGTGGGCGGCCGGATCATCGATGGATACGGTGGTCCGGTGATCGAGAACGGCGTGATCCTCGTGGCCGGGGATCGCATCGTGCAGGTCGGGCGCGTCGGTGAGCTGGCGGTACCCCCGGGTGCGACGGTCATCGATGGCAACGGCCACACCGTGATGCCGGGCCTGATCGACATGCACGTGCACCTGCACATCGTCGGTCATGGTGACTACAAGCGCTGGGACGAGCTCTATGGTACGCGCGACGCATCGCTGGTGATGCCGATCGCGGCGCGGCAGCTGCTGAGCGCCGGTGTCACCACCGCGCGTGACCTCGGCGCGCGGCTGGAAGACATCATCAGCGTGAAGAAGCGCATTGCCAGCGGTGAGATCCCGGGACCGCGCCTGTTCGTGACGGGGCCCTTCATCCAGCACGCCGCCTACGAGCGGTACGAGGAGGCGTTTCGCTGGGGCGTGACCGGCGCCGACGACGCCCGCCGCCGCGTGACGCAGCTGCTCGACGCAGGCGTGGACATGATCAAGCTGATCGACCAGGACCAGATGACCGAGGCCGAAGTGGCCGCGGTGGTCGAGACGGCGCACAAGCGGGGCAAGCCGGTGGTGGCGCATGCGCACCGCATGGAGGAGATCCGCATCGGCTTGAAGCACAACGTGGACAACTTCGAGCACACCGGCCTCGGCACCGCGCCGGGGTTCGCCGAGGACGTGCTGCAGAAGCTGCGGGAGCGGAACTCGGGCCTCTACTGGACGCCCACCATCTCGCCGTTGTACACGATGTACTTCACCGGCAGCCTCTTTCCCGAGCGCATCGACGACCCGGCCTGGCACGAGTTCATGCCGGAGGAGATGTGGAAGGAGATCCGCGCGTCGCTGTCGAACATTCCGCAGCTGCCGTACTACGCGCTCTTCCCGTCACGCATCCCGCTGCTGCCGGCCAAGTTCGCACAGCTGCGCCAGACCGGCGTGCGGATGATGATCGGCACCGATGCCGGCATCCCGTCCATGTTCCACAACGACGCCACCTGGCGCGAGATGGTGAAGTGGGTGGAGCTGGGCGTCTCGCCGATGGAGACGATCCAGAGTGCGACGCTCTGGCCGGCCCGCTTCCTCAAGGGTGATGCCAACTTCGGTGTCCTCGCCCCCGGGCGCTTCGCCGACATCATCCTCGTCCGCGGTGACCCGCTCACCGACATGACGGTGATGCGCGACGTGAAGGTCGTGATCCAGAGCGGGAAGCGGGTGAAGTAGGTCAGTGATGTTCGCGAGACCGTTCACAACCTGACGCAAAGACGCAGTGACGCGAAGTCGCAAAGAAAAGCATGAAATGCAGTAGGACTCCTTGCGTCCTTGCGCCTTCGCGACTTTGCGTCACGCTGTTGCTGTTTCCGCGCTCGGTACCAGGCTGCACCCGGCCTAGCGCTTCGCTCGAGCACGCACGATCTCGATCCGCTCGATCACCGCACCTTCCTGGATCCTGTCCATGATCGCGAGCCCGGTACGCATCGTGGCCAGCACGGTGTAATCGCGGTCGAGGCGGAAGTTGTCGACCAGGTTGAAGTAGATCTGCCCATCGCCGGTGTCGCGACCGCGGGTCGAGATGCCGATCGTGCCGCGGGCGTTGCGCGCGAATCCGAGCTCGTCGCGCATGAACTCGCGTGTGCGGCCATCGTATTCGTCGGCACCCGGGCTACCACCCTGGATCACGAAGTTGGGCACGATGCGGTGGAAGGTCAGCCCGTCGTATTGCCCCGACTCGGCCAGCTGCGCGAACACGCCGACCGTCACCGGCGCCTCGTCGGTGAGCAGGGTCATCGTCATCGTACCGAGCCCCTTCATGCGGATGCGCGCCGTGGCCCCGGCGAGGCCGCGGATGTACGACGCGGGCGGGATCGGCGGGATGGGCAGGGCGGTCGTGACTGGAGCCACCGTCGCCCCGGTGCGCGCGCTCAGGATCCGCGCCGCCTCGGCGGCGATGGCCGGGTCGCGGTCGGAGAGGGCCTCACGCAGCAGGGCGTTGGTGCCCGTGTCCGAGACGCTGCCGATCAGCTTCAGGATCGCCACCCGTGGATCGCGCATCGTCATGCTGCCGTCGCCGGCCAGGCGCTGGTAGGCACTGACCACGCGCTGCAGCTGCGGTTTGAGATCCACCTTCTGGTTCGCCAGCAGGTTCGCCGACGCCAGCGCCAGACCCGCATGTTCGCTGCGCAGGTTCCGGATGGCATCGTCGGGACTCGTCATCGCGGCGATGATCACGTTCGGGTTCGGGTCACGGAGCAGCGTGGCGACCGTCGCGCTGTCCTTCGCCAGTCGCGCCGCGGTCGCCACCGCCACACGCACCTGCCAGGTGGAATCGGTGGCCAGCTCGCGGATCACGCGCCGCCGTTCGCTGCTGTCCATGTTCGCCCACACCAGCGCCAGCGCACGCATCCGCCACGTCCGTCCACCGCGCACCAGCGGCGCCAGTTGCGTGGCATCACATCCCGGCCGGCGACCGATCGCCTCGATCGCCCCCAACGACACGTGTTCGTCGGCATCGGCGAGGAATGGCGTCACGTCCTGGCAGGTGGCCGCGAAGCGCAACGCCTCGTAGCGCACCATCGGTGACGGGTCGCGCGCCAGCGTGGCCGCAGCCTGCCGAGCGACGAGGCGACGCACCTCGGGGCGGCGATCGGCGGTGGCCGCGGCCACCAGGGCCGGTGTGCTGTGCCGCGCGCGATTGAGTGTCAGCAGCACCAGCTGCCGGATCGACCCATCGGTGTTTGCGATGAAGGCCGCCTCCAGCGCGGCCAGCGTGGCCGGCTGCAGCTTGCGCGACTCGCCGCCCAGCCGCAGCAACGACTCCATGCCGCGCGCCGCCCCGGCGCGCACCGCGATGGCGGGTTCACGCAGGCCGCGCACCAGTGTCGCCTCGGCCTCGGCGCCGCCATCCTTCGCGCGCCCCAGCGCCTCGTACAGCGCCGCACGCACCGTCGGATCGCGTTCGGTGCGCAGCGCGGCGTCGTAGTCATGCGCGGCGCGCAGCTGCGCCAGCGCTCCGGCCGCGGCGCGCCGCACCCCGGCATCACGCGCCGAGAGCAGGGGAATCAGCGTCGCGCGGTGCGATGAGTCCTCGAGCCGGCCCAGCGCGCGTGCCGCCAGGCGCTGTGCGCGCGGATCACGACCGGTGGCGGCGCGGACGAGCGCCGGAACTCCGGAGGCGCGCGCATGTTCGGCCTCGAGGACGGCGCGGTCCACCGGGACCTGCGCCACGAGCACGGGGAGGAGGAGAATCCACATGACCGCAATTGTACCGCCTGACGCCGCGCACTGCGCAGGGCCTACCGCAGCACCTGCACTGCGTTGGCCGGGAAGTCGGTGAACACGCCATCAACGCCGGCGGCGCGAAAGGCCCGCAGTTCGGCGGCCTGGTCACCGCGCCACATCTCCGGCAGGAAAGGGGCGTCGCTGCGGATGGTCCAGATGTGAACGAGGAGCCCCGCCGCGTGCGCATCGCGCACCAGCGTGCTCGGCGTCGATATCCGGCCGTCAGCAGTCGCGGTGAGGATCAGTTCCTTCGCGGCGCCGATACCGTCGGCGTAGCGGCGCACCCGTCGCAACCCGGCCGGGGTGCGCATGGTGGTGAACGAGAGCGCGGCCGAGTCGGGCGGCGCAGCCGTGACGTTCACCAGCTGCACCAGCCGCACCGGTGTGCGCGGACGCAGGCGCAGCAGGCTGCCGACCTCGAAGCTCTGGATGAATACCGGCGCGCTGCGTCGGTTCATGCCCGCGCGCGCCAACGACGCGACCAGCTTCTCCTCCAGCGGCAGGCCGATGCGCCGGAAGTGTGCGGCATGTTTCGTCTCCGGATACACACCCACCGGCCGGCCACGCTCCAGGCCGAGGCGACGCACGAGGGCCAGCACCTCGTCGAACGTCGGCACCTCGAACTGTCCGTCGAACGCGTGGCCGCGCGAGGCGATGCGCTCGCGGGCGCGCAACGTCTTCAGTTCGGCCAGCGTCAGGTCCTCGGTCCACCAGCCGGTGATCGTGTCGCCGTCGATCACCTGCGTGCGACGCCGTTCCGGAAACTTCGCTGCCACGTCGGTGGTGCCACCGATCTCGTTCTCGTGGCGCGCCACCAGCACGCCGTCCCTGGTGCTCACGAGGTCGGGCTCGACGTAGTCGGCGCCCACCGACACCGCCAGCGCATAACTCTCGAGCGTGTGTTCGGGACGATCGCCGCTGGCACCGCGATGCCCGATGATGATCGGCAGCGGCGCACGCGTGGGAACGTCGGTGCGACGAGCCGGCTGGCCGGGAAGCAGCGTCAGTGCGGTGATGCAGGCGATGCGAAGGAGAGGCATCGGGGAATGCTCACCCGACGCGCACGCCACCGCGAGTGCATCGGCTGCTCGTGTCCGATCCGTGACCCGTCACGACAGTTGGCGCGCCTCGCGTGCGCAAGGCGCCGGCAGCGCTGCTGCGAGTTACTCTGGCGTGGTGCGTGCGGCGCCGCGCTGCATGGCGCTGGCCTGTCCGTCGGCCACCGCCGACACACGACCCACCGGCATCTGGTAGAGCATCGACGCGGTGTTGCGATCGGCCTCGCTCAGGTCCGCCACTTCCACCCATGGCGCCATGATGTTGCGCGCGTCGGAGGTGTGACCGAGGCCCAGTGCGTGGCCGATCTCGTGCAGGGCGACGGCACGGAGCGCGCGCGGCGTCTGCGGCAGGCCATCGCTGGCGTGCATGCTGAGCGTGACGCGGGCGCGGGTGATCCAGCCCTTGGCGGTGCTCCACCACACCGTGCGACCGCTCTCGTCCTGACCCAGGCGTTCGGTCCAGAGCACGTGCAGTTCGGCGTCGCTCGAGTCGGCCACGAGGCGGAAGCGCACCGGGAGGCCCACGTCCTGCCACTCGTCGATCGCCTCGCGTGCCATCGCCGGGAAGGCGTCGTCCCAACCCGTCAGTTCGCGAGCGGGCTGGATCCAGACGCGGACCGGGGCACCGGTGCGCTCGGCCCAGCGTCGCACCACCGAGTCACGCACCAGCAACTGCTCCGGCAGGTAGTTTTGCGGGCGCGCCGTCGCGGTCTCGTCGTAGCCGAGGGGCAGGCGGGCAACCGGGGCCATGGCGGCGGCGAGGACCGGGGCGATGTACGGGGCGGGGAAGTGAATCCCGCTCACCGAATACGCCGCAGCGAGGTCCTGAGCATCGAGCACTGACGGCTGACTGACACCGAGAGTGCACATCATGGCAAGCACGAACCGTCGGAACTGATGCATGTGACCTTGCCGCAGGGCGCGTCATCGCGCGGTGGCGCAGGGGTAGTACTCGACGTGGTATTGACGAGCCCGAGCATTCGCGGTAACAAGTCCAAGCTCATCCATTGAGCACCTAAACCGTTGCTTTTCAGCAACATACGCCATAGCTGAGTTCGTATGTTTCCGGTCTTTTGCGGTTCCAGTGCCACAGTCGTGCTCGCTACGTCGTCGTCCGACGTGCGGCGGCTGCCATTCCGGGTGTCGGCCTGTGGCGCTGACACATCAACAGGCGGCCGATGACCGCCGTCTGGACCCCGGACGCGCGGCGCGCCTCGCATTCCCAGCTGGCGCGCTTCCACCACCTGATGCGCGCCACCTATGGCGCGGCGGCGGTGGGTGACGATTACCCCCACCTGCACGCGTGGTCGGTGCGTGAGCGCGGCACCTTCTGGCGCGAGGTGTGGCGTCTGGCGGATGTCAGCGCCAGCGCGATCGGCAGCGGTGACCCGTCGTCACCAGCCGGCGAGAACCTTGATCGCATGGCGCCACCCGGCACACCAGACGGGCCACGGTGGTTTCCGAATGCGCGACTGAATTACGCCGAGCACCTGGTCAAGCATCGCGACCAACGCACTGCGATCGTGGCGTGGACGGAACGCGGATGGACGCGCAGCTGGACCTACGCCGAGCTGTTCGCCGACGTCTCCCGCGTGTCGCAGGGGCTGAAGGCGATCGGCGTGCGCAAGGGTGATCGCGTGGCCGCCTTCATGCCGAACGTCGGCGAGACGGTGATCGCGATGATTGCCACGACGGCCATCGGTGCCATCTGGACGTCGTGCTCGCAGGATTTCGGCAACAAGGGTGTGCTGGACCGCTTCAGCCAGGTGGAGCCGGTGGTCCTCATCACCACCGATGGTTATCGCTACGGCGGCCGGAACATCGAGACGCTCGATCGGGCGCGCGAGCTGTGTGCGGCGCTGCCCACCGTGCAGCACCTGGTGGTGGTGCCGTACCTGAAGGCCGAGCCGTCGCTGCGGGGCATCGAGAACGCCGTCGCATGGCGTGACCTCGGTCGCGACGAACCGCACGACCTCTTCCCGGTCACGCGAGTCCCGTTCGACCATCCGTTGTTCATCATGTACTCGTCCGGCACCACCGGCCTACCCAAGTGCATGGTGCATGGGCACGGCGGCACGCTGCTGCAGCACGTGAAGGAGCATGTGCTGCACGGCGACATGAAGCGTGAGAGCCGGTTGTTCTACTACACGACCTGCGGTTGGATGATGTGGAACTGGCTGGTCAGCGCGTTGGCCGTCGGCTCCACCATCGTGCTCTACGACGGCTCACCGATCCCGCCGCGCGAGACGGGCATTCTCTGGCGCCTCGCCGCCGAGGAGGAGCTGACGCACTTCGGCACCAGCGCGCGTTTTCTCGCGATGGCGGAGAAGCTGGGACATGAACCGGCGGCGGGAAACAAGCTGCCGTCGCTGGACGTGATCTACAGCACCGGCAGTCCGCTGGCCGAACATTCCTACGACTGGGTACAGCGCGCGATCTCGCCGGACGTGCGCCTGAGCAGCATCAGCGGCGGCACCGACCTCCTCTCCTGCTTCGCGCTCGGCGCACCGACGCTGCCGGTACATCGCGGCGAGCTGCAGTGCCTGGGGCTGGGGATGGCGGTCGAGGTCTGGGACGCCGACGGCAACCCTGTGATCGGCATGCCGGGAGAGCTGGTCTGCACCAAGCCGTTTCCCAGCATGCCGGTGGCGTTCTGGAACGACCCGGCGGGCGCCCGCTATCGCGCCGCATACTTCGAGCACTACGACAACGCGTGGCGTCATGGCGACTGGGCGCAGCGCACGTCGCATCATGGGCTGGTGATCCTCGGCCGCAGCGACGCCACCCTCAACCCGGGCGGCGTGCGGATCGGCACCGCCGAGATCTACCGGCAGGTGGAGCAGGTGCCCGAAGTGCTGGAGAGCCTGGTGATCGGCCAGGAGATCGTGGCCGACGGCACTCCCGACGTGCGGATCGTGCTGTTCGTGCGGCTGCGCGATGGCCTCGAGCTCACGGATGCGCTGCGCTCCACCATCCGTACCCGCATCCGCACCGAGGCCAGCCCGCACCACGTGCCGAAGGTGATCCTCGCGGTGCCCGACCTGCCGCGCACCGTGAGCGGCAAGATCACCGAGCTGGCCGTGCGCGACGTGATTCACGGGCGGACCGTCGCCAACACCGATGCCCTCGCCAATCCCGAGTCGCTGCAGTTCTTCCGTGATCTGGCGACGAAGCCGGAGATGATTCCGCGGTGAAAGGCACGCCCGATCGCGCGCGGCTCGCTGCCGGCGCGCGATCGGGCGCGGCATGTCAGGGCACGACCGCGCCGCCGAGTCCCACCTGGTCGAGCATGAAGGCGTAGTTGAACGCGATTTCCTTCAGGCGCTCGTAGCGTCCGCTGCTGCCGCCGTGGCCGGCGCCCATGTTCATCCGCAGCAGCAGCGGGTTGCCGTCCGTCTTCCGCTCGCGCAGGCGCGCCACCCACTTCGTCGGCTCCCAGTATGCCACGCGACTGTCATTCAGGCCGCTGGTGACGATCATCGCCGGGTATGCCTTCGCCGCCACGTTCTCGTACGGCGAGTAGCGCAGCATGTACGCGTATTCGTCGGCCTTGGCCGGATTGCCCCACTGCTCCCATTCCTGCGCGGTGAGCGGGATGCTGGCGTCGGACATGGTGTTGATCACGTCCACGAACGGCACTTCGGCGCTGATCGCCTTGTACAGGTCGGGCCGCATGTTGGCCACCACGCCCATCAGCAATCCGCCGGCGCTGCCGCCGTTGGCCAGCAGGCGATCCTTCGAGGTGTAGCCTTCGGCCACCAGGAACTCACCGACGTCGATGAAGTCGTGGAAGGTGTTCAGCTTCCTCAGCATCTTGCCGTCGTCGTACCACGAGCGGCCCATCTCCTGCCCACCGCGGACGTGCGCGATGGCGTAGATCATGCCGCGATCGAGCAATGACACACGATTGGAGTTGAACGTCGCCTCGCTGTTGGCGCCGTATGAACCGTAGGCGTACTCCAGCAGCGGGCGCTTGCCATCGCGCACCAGCGGCAGCCGATAGACGATCGACACCGGCACCATCGCCCCGTCGCGGGCCCGCGCCATGCGGCGCTCGACACCGTACCTGGCCGGATCGTAGCCGCCCAGCACCTCCTGCTGCTTCTTCGCCGTGCGGGTGCGCGTGGCCATGTCGTAGTCGATCACGGTGCTCGGCGTCACCAGCGACGAATACGAGAAGCGGAGCGCGGTGGCATCGAACATCGGGTTCTGCGCCAGCGACACCCCGTACGCCGGCTCGGGGAAGCTGATGTCGTGCGCCTCGCCACCAGCGAGCGCGGTGACGCGCAGGCGGCGCAGCCCCTCGCGTCGTTCGCTGACGACGGCGTAGTCGCGGAACACATCGATGCCTTCCACGAACACCTCGGGCCGCGGCGCGATCCAGTCCTCCCAGCGGGTGAGGTCGGCGGCATCGTCACGCACGCGCGCCACCTTGAAGTTCGGCGCGCCGTCGTTGGTCACGATCCAGAACCAGCCGTTGCCGTGGTCCACCTCGTACTCCACGTTCGTGCGCCTGGCGGCGATCAGGCGTGCCGGCCGCGTGGGCTGCATGGCGTCGATCACCCGCGTCTCACCCTGCGTGAAGCTGCCGGACGAGATGGTGATGAAGCGACCGCTGCGCATCCGGTCCACGCTCACGTTGAACAGCACGTTCGGCTCGTGGAAGACGCTCGCGTCGGTGCGCACCGAGCTGCCGATGGCGTGCCGCCAGACGCGATCGCTGCGCTTGGCGCTGTCGGTGCTCATGTAGAACAGCGTGCGATTGTCGCTCGCCCACGCGAGGCCGAAGCCGAGCTTCTCCTTGCGATCGGGGAGGTACTTGCCGGTGGCGAGGTTCTTCACCCGCAGCGTGAAGTCCTCGTACCCGGTGGTATCCACCAGCACCGCCAGCAGCGCGTGATTGGGGCTGACCTCGAACCCACCGAGGCTGAAGAACTTGCGGCCCTTGGCCTCGGCGTTCTGGTCGAAGATCACCTCTTCGGCGGCGTCGAGCGTGCGCAGCTTGCGGCAGTAGATCGGGTACGGCTTTCCCTGCTCGGTGCGGGTGTAGTACCAGTACGGCGCGTTGTAGGTGGGGACGCTGAGGTCCGTTTCCTTGATCCGTGCCACCAGCTCGGCGTACAGCGCGTCGCGCAGCGGCTGCAGGCCGGCGGTCATCGCGTCGGTGTAGGCATTCTCGGCGTCGAGGTGCGCGATGACCGCAGGATTCTTGCGGTCACGAAACCAGGCGTACTCGTCCACCAGCACGTTGCCATGCAGCGTGTCGACCTTGGGCTGCTTGGCCGCCACCGGCGGGGTGGGGCGCTGCCCGTCGGCGACGGCGGGCGACAGCAGGACGGACATGGTAAGGAGGCGGAGGAGGGACGGCAGTCGTGGCATCGGCGGAGGGGTGAGGAATGCCCGGAAAGCTGAGCCGCACGACCGTGATACGAAAGGCATCGGGCACCCGTCCCGGTGCGCCGTCAGGCAGACCGGTCGGCCAGAACGGCCGACCGGCGACGGAACCCTATGCCCGGCGTGGTGTCGGCTCGGTATCTTGTGTGCCTGCACGTCGTGCACGCCCCGACTTTCCCAGCCCCACCAACTGATGACCGCACCTGCGGCTGCACCGCCAGGCCTGACCACCACCAAGGCGCCTTTCATCGAGGCGGCCCAGGCCCGTGGTGAGCTGTACATCGAGCAGCCCTACGAGTTGTACAGCGAAGCCAATCACGACACCTGGCATCGCCTCTACACGCGCATGACCCCGCGCTGGGCGCGCTACGCGAATCCGAAGTTCCTCGACGGCATCACGACACTGAACCTCGACCCCAACCGCGTGCCGCGGCTGGAAGACGTGAACCAATTCATGTCGCCGCGCACCGGGTTCCGGGCCAAGCCGGTGAGTGGCTACGTGCCGGCGTTCCGCTTCTTCGACTGCCTGCGCAACCGCGAGTTCCCGACCACGATCACGATCCGCGACGGCGCCACGCTCGACTACCTGCCGGAGCCGGACATCTTCCACGACATCGGCGGGCACGTGCCGATGCACACCGATCCGGCGTTCGCCGACACGCTGGTGAGCTTCGGCGAGTGCGCGCACGTGGCGGCCGACATCGTGAAGGGGATCAGCGATCCGTCGGAGCAGATCCGGACGCTGACGTCGATCCAGCAGGCGATGGCGCGGTTCTTCTGGTTCACGATCGAGTTCGGCCTGATGAAGGGCCCCGATGCCGGCGAGTGCAAGGTGTACGGCAGCGGCCTGCTGAGCAGCTACGGCGAGATGGAGCACGCGGTGGAGAGCCAAGCGGTGCAGCGCGTCCCGATGCAGCTGGAGTGGGTGATCAACCAGTCGTTCGAGATCGACCGCTACCAGCCGCTGCTCTTCGTCGTCAACGACTTCGAGCACCTGTTCGAGGAAGTGCGCCGGCTGGGGCAGTGGATGAAGGACGGTAAACTGAACAACGTCGCGCCCGGGGAGCCCGCCATCAGCGAGGCCGACCTGCGCAGCTTCCTGGAGGTTGGACACTGATGGCGACCCAGACGCGGCCCGATGCAGCGGCCACCACCGATACGTTCCCGATCAACGGCACCGACTACGTCGAGTTCCTGGTCGGCAACGCGAAGCAGGCGGCGCATTTCTACCGCACCACCTTCGGCTACCAGCTGGTGGCCTACCGCGGCCCCGAGACCGGCGAGCGCGAGACCTGCTCGTACGTGCTGCAGCAGAACAAGATCCGCCTCGTGCTCACCAGCGCCTTCGATCCCGACCACTGGATCAACCAGCACGTGCGCCTGCATGGCGACGGCGTGAAGGACATCGCGCTCTGGGTCGACGATGCACGTGAGATGTTCCGCCTCGCGATCGAGCGTGGCGCGAAGGCGTGGGCCGAGCCGAAGGTCACCGAGGATGCCTCGGGGCGCGTGATCACCGCCAGCATCCGCACCTACGGCGAGACCATCCACACCCTCGTCGAGCGCAGCGACTACACCGGCATCTTCATGCCCGGCTTCGAGGCCCGCAGCTCTGACCTCGTCACCACGCCGGTCGGCGTGCAGTACGTGGACCACTGCGTCGGCAACGTCGAGCTGGGGAAGATGAACGAGTGGGTCAAGTTCTACGAGGACGTGATGGGCTTCCGGAACCTGATCTCGTTCGACGACAACGACATCAGCACCGAGTACACCTCGCTGATGTCGAAGGTGGTGGCCAGCGGCAACGATCGCATCAAGTTCCCGATCAACGAGCCCGCCGCCGGCAAGAAGAAGAGCCAGATCGACGAGTACCTCGAGTTCTATCGCGGGGCCGGTGTGCAGCACCTGGCGCTGGCCACCGACGACATCATCAGCACCGTCACGGAACTCAAGCAGCGCGGCGTGGACTTCCTGCGGGTGCCGACCACGTATTACGACACGCTGCTGGATCGCGTCGGCCACATCGACGAGGACCTCGCGCCGCTGAAGGAGCTCGGCATCCTGGTCGATCGCGACGACGAGGGTTACCTGCTGCAGATCTTCACCAAGCCGGTGCAGGATCGCCCGACCGTGTTCTACGAGATCATCCAGCGGAAGGGCGCCCGCAGCTTCGGCAAGGGCAACTTCAAGGCGCTGTTCGAGGCCATCGAGCGCGAGCAGGCGCTGCGCGGGAATCTCTGAGCCGGCGCCGGGTGCGTCGATCCAAACCGCAGCCACGAGGCGCGGCGTGACCAGCCCGGCGACACACGTCGCCACCCGGCTCAGCGCGCTGCGCCTCGTGTCGTTCGTGCCGCCGCAGCGGGACGCGGTGCACGTCGGCCTGCTCACCCCCGATGCGCAGCACGTCATCGACCTGGCGGGACTGGGCATCACCGACGCCCTCGAGGCCCTCGACCAGCTGCCGATGCTGCGACAGGCCGCCGGGGCCATCGTGCATGGCGCGGCGCGCACCGCGTTCCCGGTCAGCGGCCTGCACCTGGTGGCACCGATCCCGCTGGTGCGGAGCGTGGTGTCGGCACCTGGGCAGTCCGCACCGGCCTTCGCCGACCCGGCGACGTTGCACGGTCCGGGTGGCCACCTCTCGCGTGACGAGGCGGCAGCGGCGCAGGTGGGGATGGCGGCGGTGGTCGGCACCACGCTCGATGCACGCGTGCACGTGGACGACGAGACCGTGCACGACGCGCTGGTCGGCACGGTGCTGGTGCTCGGCTGGCCGCAGCCCGGACACGATGGGCAGCCGGCGTTGCGCGCCGGCGCAGTGGGACCGTTCGTGGCGGTGCCGCGCCGGCGTCCGGATGCCCTCATCCTCACCCACGTGGCGCCGCTCGCTCCCGGCGCACCGGACGATCACAAGCGCACCGTGCCTGCACCCACCGATGCCGAGTTCGTCGCGCTCGCCCGTCGTGCGCTGGCCTCGCACGTGCTGCGGCCCGGCGACCTCCTCACCATCTTTCCGACAGTGACCGGGCCGGCGGTGCCGTGGCCCGTCACCGGTGGCAGCTGGGTGCGCGCCAGTGCCCCGGGACTGGGCTCGCTGTCGCTCGCCGTTCTGTAGCGCCGCATCAATCAGGTGGTGCACGTCCGTGCGCCGCCGCCTTCGTTCCGAAGCCCGAGGTTCCCGTGCCCTACTATCACTCGCTCGGTCGCGTGCCGAAGAAGCGTCACACCGCCCACCGTCGTCCGGACGGCGGCATCTACTCCGAGCAGCTGGTGGGCCACGAAGGCTTCACCGGCACCTCGGCGCTGCTCTATCACGTGCACCCGCCGACCACGGTGAAGAGCGTGCGTCGCCTGCGCGACATGAAGCTCGAGGCCGACACCGACGAGACGCTGAAGCACCGCAAGTGGTTCACGTCGCGCCTGCCGACCGGTGGCAGTCCCACGCTCGATCGCGTGCCGCTGCTGTTCAACGCCGACATCGCCATGTACTACGTGGCCCCCGACGAGACCGACGCGCACTTCTATCGCAATGCGCAGGCCGATGAGGTGGTGTACGTCGCGAAGGGGCAGGGCACGCTGGAGACGCAGTTCGGCGACCTGCCGTATCGCGAAGGTGACTACGTCGTGATCCATCGCGGCATCATGCACCGCTGGAAGCTCGACGCCAGCGCCGGCCCCACCAACCTGCTGGTGCACGAGAGCAAGGGCCATGTGCGGCCGCCCAAGCGGTACCGTAACGAGTTCGGACAGATGATCGAGGGTGCGCCGTATTCCGAGCGCGACTTCGGCGTGCCGCGCGAGCTGAAGACGTACGACGAGATGGGCGACTTCCGCATCCTCGTCAAGCAGTACGACGCGCTGCAGGAGTACATCCTCGACCATCACCCGTTCGACGTCGTCGGCTGGGACGGTTGCTTCTACCCGTGGACGTTCAACATCCACGACTTCGAGCCGATCGTGGGTCGCGTCCACCAGCCGCCGCCGGTGCACCAGACGTTCCAGGGTGACGGCTTCGTGATCTGCTCGTTCTGCCCGCGCCCGTACGACTTCGATCCCAACGCCATCCCGGCGCCATACAACCACAGCAACGTGGATTCCGACGAGGTGATCTTCTACGCCTCGGACGACTTCATGAGCCGCAAGGACATCGAGTTCGGCGCCATCACGCACCATCCGGACGGCATCCCGCACGGCCCGAATCCAGGGCGCGCCGAAGCCAGCATCGGGCAGAAGGAGACCAAGGAACTGGCGGTGATGATGGACTCGTTCCGCCCGCTCAAGGTGGCGAAGCAGGTGAAGCCGATCGAGGACGAGACGTATCACACCAGCTGGATCGAGGCGCAGCACGCGATGGTCTCGTCGCGCTGACGACGATCCCCTGACGTCACGGCGGTGACGCTCCGGCACGACACGAGACCAGCCCCGCGGCTTCGGCTGCTGGGGCTGGTCTTCGTGTTGTACTTCACCGTCTCCGGTGGTGCGTTCACCCTCGAGGCGCTGGTGGCCGGCGTCGGCCCGGTGCTGGCGCTGGCGGCGCTGGTGGTGATCCCGCTGCTCTGGGCGGTGCCCGAGGCGCTGCTGATCGGTGAGCTGGCCAGCATGCTGCCGATCGAAGGCGGCTACTACCGCTGGGTGCAGCGCGCGTTCGGCGATCGCACCGGCTTCCAGAACGCCTGGTGCACCTGGCTCTACTCGCTGGTCGAGATGTCGCTCTACCCGGCGATCGTGGTGCAGTACCTCGCGGCGTTCGCTCCCAACCTGGCGCAGGGTTGGATCATCGCGGTGACGCTGCTGGTGATCTGGATCCCGACCATCCTCAACCTGCGCGGCGCGGTGCCGGTGGGACGCGTCTCGGTGGTGATCGGGATCGCGGTGCTGGCCTGCTTCGCGCTGCTGGCGCTGTTCGCACTGCCGCGCATGACACACGCCCCGTGGTTCACGCCGGGACCCGCAGAGCCGGTGCGCTGGTCGTCACTCGGCGCAGGCCTCAGTCTCGCCCTGTGGAACTGGATCGGCTGGGACAACGCCAGTACGGTGTGCGGCGAGATCGAAGATGCCGGTCGCACCTATCCGAAGGCGCTGGCGATCGCGGTACCCTTGGTGGCCGCGGGCTACTTCGTCCCGCTGCTGCCGGCGCTCGCCGCCAGTGACTGGCGCACCTGGCGTGAAGGCGGCTGGCCCGACATCGCGCGTGAGGTGGCGGGGCCGATGGGTCCATTCCTCGGGATCGCGCTGGTGGTGCTGGCGATGCTCAGCGCGACCGCGATGTTCAATTCGCTGCTGCTGGCGTATTCGCGCATTCCGCTCAGCGTGGCGCAGGACCGGTTGCTGCCACGATGGCTCGCGGTGGTCGATGCGCGTGGTGTGCCGGTGCGTTCGATCCTGCTCGCCTCAACGCTCTATTCAGTGCTGGCGCTGCTGCCGTTCGGTGACCTGATCTCGGCCGACATCCTGCTCTACGCCGTGGCACTGGCGCTGGAGTTCGCGGCGCTGATCCAGTTGCGCCGCACCGAGCCCACGCTGCGCGGCCCGTTTCGCCTGCCGTTCGGACGACGCGGCCTGGTGCTGCTCGCGCTCTGCCCGATGCTGATCCTGCTCGGCGTCACCGGGGTCGAGATCAGCGAGGGCGAACACGCCGGCCGTGCCCTGCTGGTGGCCACCGTGGCGGCGGCACTGGGGCCGCTGGTCTTCAGTGCGCTGGACCGTCGGCGACGGCACTCGCGCGACTGATCGCCGCCGCGCCATTGGAAGGTGTTCCCGACTTGTCGGTCACGCCACCCGAGACGATGAAGGTCATCAACTCGGCGCTCCCCGCCTGCACCAGCGTCACGTGGGCCGACGGCACCAGGATCAGCTGCCCGGTGAACGCGTAGCTGTGCGGCAGGTACACCGCCACGTGGTCGGTGAGGCCGAACATGTCCACGTCGCGGCGCGTCATGAAGCCCAGCGCCTTCGCCTCGCTCGACGGATACAGCGTCACCAGCACCGCGGTGTCGAAGCGCTTCTTGTCGCCCACGAACGCCTCGAAGAAATCCTTCGCGGTGCCGTAGAGCAGGCGCACGAACGGCAGCTTCTCCAGCAGGCCGTCGATCAGCCGCACCAGCCCATCGGTCAGCACGTTCGAGCCCAGCGCGCCGACCAGCGTGATCAGCCCGATGGTGATCGCGAAACCGACCCCGGGGATGTTGATCGGGATCCAGCTGTCGATGGCCGTGATGATCGAGTAGCAGACGTAGACCGTCAGGGCCAGCGGCGCCATGATCACGAGTCCACGCAGGAAGTAGCCGGCCAGGCGACGCATGAGAAAAATCTGAGGGGAAGCGCCTTCGGCGCGGGAGCGGCCGAAAGATACCAGCCATGTGCCGGACGGTGCGGACAACGACCGCCCGCCACCCCTCGTACATTCCCGTGACCCGCGTTCCTGGACGCCGACCCTCGCCGAATCTGCTGATGCGCCGACCCACCGCCGTACTCTCGCTCCTCCTGCTCGCCGCCACCGCCCTTCGTGCACAGGGCGGTCGTCCGATCACGCAGGACGACTACGATCGCTGGCGCGTGGCGCAGGCGCCGAGCATCGCGCCGACCGGCGCCTGGGCCGCGTGGACCGAAGTGCCGCAGGTGGGCAACGGCGACCTGGTGGTGCGTGAGACACGTGGCACGCGCGAGGTCCGCGTCCCGCGCGGGTTCCTCGGCCGGCCGATCGTGAACCTCACCGCAGGCACCGACTCGCCCTTCGTCGCACCGCCGCCGCAATTCACGCCCGACGGCTCGATGCTGGTCGCAATCGGCTACGCGCCGATGGCCGAGTTCGAGCGGGCCCGCAAGGCACGCCCCCGTGCGCTGGCGGTACCGCGCAGCTCATTGATCATCGTGCCGCTGGCCGGTGCTGCGGCGCTGCAACCGGTGATCGTACCGCGCGTGCGCAGCGTGCGTGTGCCGCGTGACGGCGGCAAGGTGATCGCCTACCTGCTGGAGCAGGACACCGCCACCGCGCGTGCTGCCGGCGACACCATCGCACGCCGCACCGCCGATTCGGTGCCCGCCCGCCGCCCGCGCACGCGCGAGTACGGCACCACGCTCGTGATCCGCGACATCGAGAGTGGCGCCGAGGAGCGCGTGGCCGACGTGAACTCGTACGCCATCGATCCCACCGGCACCTGGGTGGCGTACACCATCGTGTCGCGCACACCCGACCGCGATGGTGCCGTGCTGCGTGCGGTGGCCGGTGGCGCCGAGACGCGGCTGATGCAGGGCACGGGCAACTACAAGGCGATCACCTTCGATCGCGACGGACGGCAGGTGGCGTTCGTGTCGGACAAGGAGGAGTTTACCGCCGAGAAGCCGCGATATGCGGCGTATCACGCGGTGGTGGGGAAGGGAGGTGCCGCACGACGCGTGATCGCCCCCGACGCGTTCGCACCGCTGGCGACGCTGTCGGATCGGCAGGTCGGATTCTCGCGCGACGGCAGCACGCTGGTGCTTGGCGCGGCGCCGATCCTGCCCGACACGATCCCGGCCGACTCGCTCACCGATCGCTCGCAGGTGGACCTCTGGCACTACATGGAGACGCGCCTGCAGCCGCAGCAGAAGCTGGAGGCGACCCGTGATCGCAACCGCACCTGGCTGGTGGCGCATCGCCTCGCCGGCAACGTCACGCGCGTGATCGGCGGTGACACCATCGCCCGTTCCCTGCTCAGCGACGATGGCACGGTGGCGTTGGCGCTCAGCGACCAGCCGTATGCGCTGGCGCGACTCTGGGGTGACGACGGCTTCGACGTCAGCGTGGTGGACGTCGCCACCGGCCGCAGCCGGCGCGTGGCCGAGAAGGTGGAGTTCAACGCGCAGCTCTCACCCACCGGTCGCTACGCCACCTGGTTCGCCAATGGCCGCTGGTTCACGCACGACGTGAAGACGCAGAAGACGGTGGATGTGACCGGTGCGCTGAAGGGTGTGCGTTTCGACCAGGAGACGTGGGACACCCCGTCGACGCCTGCGCCGTGGGGCATCGCCGGCTGGACGACAGATGATCGCGCACTGCTGGTGTATTCGCGTTTCGATGTCTGGGAAGTGGACCCGGCGGGCGTGAAGCCGGCCCGTTCGGTCACCGACTCGACCGGCGTGAAGGGCAACACCGTGCTGCGCCTGGTGGATCTCGATCCCGAGGACCGCTTCATCGACCCGTCGCAGCCGCTGATCCTGTCGGCGTTCAACGAGCGCACCAAGCAGAGTGGCTTCATGCGCGACCGCCTCGGTGTCACCGCCGCGCCGGAGGTGCTGCTGATGGAGGACGCATCGTGGCGCCTGCTGGGCAAGGCCAGGCGCGGCGACGAGATGCTGCTCACCCGCAGCACCTACCGTGAGTTCCCCGACCTTCGCGTCGGCACGACCGTCGCGCAGACCACGCGCATCTCCGACGTGAACCCGCAGCAGAAGGAAGTGCGCTGGGGGAGCAACGAGCTGGTGACGTGGCGTGCGATGGATGGACAGATGCTGCAGGGCATCCTGTTCAAGCCGGAGGGCTTCGACGCCACGAAGCAGTACCCGATGGTCACGTACTTCTACGAGTCACTCAGCGACGGCCTGCACAGCTACGTCGCGCCGGGGGGGCGCAACACGATCAACCCGACGATGTACACCTCGCTCGGTTACCTCGTGTTCTTCCCCGACATCGCGTACCAGGAAGGATATCCGGGCCAGAGTGCACTGAAGTCGATCGTGCCCGGCATCCAGGCGCTGATCGCGCGTGGCTACGTGGACCCGAAGCGCATCGGCACCGCCGGCCAGAGCTGGGGCGGCTACCAGACGGCGTACATGATCACGCAGACCAACATCTTCGCGGCCGCCTTCGCCGGTGCACCGGTGGCCAACATGACCAGTGCCTACGGCGGCATTCGCTGGGAGAGCGGCCTCGCGCGAGCCTTCCAGTACGAGAAGTCGCAGAGCCGCATCGGCGGCAGCATGTGGCAGTATCCGTTGCGCTTCATCGAGAACAGCCCGCTGTTCTTCACCGACCGCATCGAGACGCCGGTGCTGATCATGTCCAATGACGCCGACGGTGCCGTGCCGTGGTATCAGGGCATCGAGTGGTTCGTGGCGCTCAAGCGCTTCGGCAAGGAAGCCTACCTGCTGAACTACAACAACGACGGCCACAACCCGCGCAAGCGTGCCAACCAGAAGGATGTGGACCGTCGCATGCAGGAGTTCTTCGGGCATCACCTGAAGGGCGATCCGAAGCCGGATTGGATGCGCAGCGGCATCCCGTTCCTCGAGAAGGGGCGCGACCAGTTGCCGCGGGCTGCCGCTGCGGCGGGGACGACGTCAGGGTCGGGACGCGAACCCTGACACGCAACCGATGATCGTTCGGGCCGGCCGCGAGACACGCACTCAGAGCGTGAATTCGCGCGTCGGCCCGGGTTCGTCACCCGGGCGCAGCACGCGCAGGCGAAGTGTGGTCCCCGTCGGAAACGGGGTGCGGCCAGGACGCTGGAACCAGGTCTGGAACACCGCGCTCTGGCCCGGATCCACCGTGAACGCCCGAATGCAGCTGATCAGCTCCGCCGACTGATTGACCTCGATCGGCGCCCAGCCCTGTGAGCCGAGGCTGTCCACCGCGATGTCGGGCCGCTCACAGCCGCCGCCCTGCAGCGCTTCGGTGCCGACGTTCACGATCCGCGCCTGTACGAACAGGATCGGGACATCGGCCGGCGCTGACTGATTGACCTCGAGGATGCGCAAGGCGACGGCGTCTGCGGCCGTCGGTCCGCTGGCACAGGCCGCGAGCGCGCAGCTGATGGCGACGCGCACGTGGCGCTGGATGGACGGAAGGCACGACATCGACAGCGCTCCGTGAGTACATGGGGTCAGCGGCAGAGGCGCCCGCATCCCACATACTGCGCGATGCCCGAAACGGTCAATCGCCGCCGCTGATCATCGTGATCAGCGCCGCGTCATCCGTGGACTTGGCCGGCAGCTTCGGTACCGGCGGCAGCTCGCCGAACAGCGCTTGATTGTCGAGGTTCTGCTGCAACGCGAGCAGCATCTTGTCGAGCTCCTCGCGAGCCTTGCGCAGGCCGCGCCGGAACGCCGCACGATAGCCGACGATGGTGGCCAGCCCCGTCATCAGGGCAAGGCCACCGGCCACCGGCGACGCCAGCGCCAGCGCGCCGAGCAGTTTCGCCCCGAGCGGGAGCGATATCCCGCCGACTGCCGTGGTGGTGCCGATCGTCGTCCACATCGACCACTTCAGGTTCTTGCGCTGCCCATCGCGCAGGTCGCCGCTGACCACCACCTCGCACTCGGGGTTCGCCGCATTGCCACGCGCCTTCAGTGTCACGTTCAGCAGCTTGAGGTCGAGCACGGCGCACTGGTAGATCAGCCCGTGCGTCGTCGCGACCATCGCGCCGCCCATGCTGCCATCGGACATCGACGCGTACAGGTTCGGCACATCGAAGCGGAGGATGCCACCGTCGAGCGGATGCCCGTTCACCGTCTCGCGCACCTTGAGCATGTACGGCGGTGCGGTCAGGACCCGCCCGATCAGCTGCAGCGTCGTCTTCGGCGTCGCCTTGATCACGCGTGATGCACTGATGCTGCGGTCGGTGGTCCCGAGCAACGTCGTCACACGGCGCTCCGTCCGCGCGTCGAGCGGCGCCACGGTGGTGCCGCCGGCAGCCGCGAGCGCCGTGCGCTCGGCGAGTGCGATCGCGACGAACTGCCGTGAGATTCCCGCTTCGACGGCCGCCGCTTCGACGTCACGCAACCTGTATGCGTCCGTGGATGCCGCCGCCTCGCCGGACTCGGTCGCCGGCGACGTGAGGTTGACGCTCCGTTCCATGCGGTGTGCCGCTTCGGCCTGCAGCTGTGCCGCACGCTGCCAGAGCGCCATCGCATCACGCTCCGACACGACCTCGGTCGAGCCGGACGTCACTGCACTGCGGCTGGCCGCCTCCACCTCGTCCATCGCTTCCTCGAGCGCGTCGGCCAGTGCTTCGGCGCTTTCCCAGCGCGCGCCCGGCTGCTTGGCGAGGCACTTGTCGATCACCGCCGCAATCGGGCCTGGCAGCTGCGACGCCACGCTGCGCAGCGAGGGCGCGGCCTTGGTCACGTGTGCGACCAGCACCGCGTTCGGCGTGCCGTCGAACGGCAGCTGGTTGCTCAGCGCGTGGAATCCGACCACGCCCAGCGAGTACACGTCGCTGCGCGCGTCGAGCGGATCGTCGGCCGCCTGCTCGGGGCTCATGTAGTGCACGGTGCCCAGCACGCTGCCGTCTGCAGTCAGGCGCACGTCGGTGGAGCGCAGGTCGCGCGCGATGCCGAAGTCGGTCACCAGCACCCGGCCGCTCTCGCGATCGAGCATGATGTTGTCGGGCTTCACGTCGCGATGGATCACGCCGCGGGCGTGGGCGTAGGCGAGCGCCCAGGCCGCCTCGCGGAGGATGCGCACCACGTCGGCGAAGGGCAGGGCGCCGCGCTCGCGGATGCGGTCGCCGAGCGACTCGCCATCGACGAACGCCATGCTGTACCACACCTGCCCATTCGATTCGTCGGCGCGGTGCACCGGCACGATATGCGGGTGGCTGAGCTTCGCCGCCGTGCGCGCCTCGCGCAGGAAACGCTCGCGGGTGGCCTCGCTGGCAGCGCTGGTGAGCAGCACCTTGATGGCCACCAGGCGATCCAGCAGCCGGTCACGCGCCAGCCAGACCGAACCCATGCCACCCTGGCCGAGCGGGCGCACGATGTCGAAGTCGGCGCGGACGGCGTCCGGGATCAGCGTGTCGGCGAGGGAGGGCGTCAGCGGGTCGGTCATCCGTGGGGGTCACTGGGGAGACGGCTGAGTCGGTCGCCGGGTTTCGTGCGACAGCGGTCGTTGCCGAACCGTGACATGTGCACATCGGAAGCGCCATGGGCCGGTCACGCGACCGTAATCTGCTAGACTCCGGCATGCAGAGCCACACTCGCCGCATGCCGGCGCTCCGTTCGCGCGCCAACCGTTGACGTCGCGTCACTTGGTGCTGGCCGGAGCCGGTCATGCACAGCTCGACCTGTTGGCGGCACTCAGCCGGGGACGTCCGTCGGGATGGGACGTGACGCTGGTGACCAGCCAGCCGGCGTTCCACTACAGTGGCTTGATGCCCGCCATCATCGCCGGCCTGCTGCCACCCGACGCCGCGCAGGTGCCCGTGGCCGACATCGCGCGTGCCGCCGGCATCCGCGTGCTGGAGACATCGGTGACGGGGCTCGACGCCGCCCGCCGCACGCTGCAGCTACAGACTGGCGACACGATCGGCTTCGACCTGCTTTCGCTCGATGTCGGCAGTGCGCCCGCCGCGCTGGACGTGCCCGGCGCCGCGGAATTTGCAAGCCCGATGCGACCATTTCGTGCCGCGCTGTCGCTGATCGATCGACTGGATGACGCGCTGGCCGACAGTGATCCCGGCACGTCGATTCCCGCGGTGGTGGTCGGCGCCGGCGCGGCAGGAGTGGAGATTGCCTTCGCCGTCCGCGCCCGCATCCGTGCCGCCGGGCGCACGCCGCAGGTGGCGCTGGTCGACCCGGCGATGAGCGACGGTCGCCCACTGCCCGGCTTCGACGAGGCCTCACGCACGCTCGCCGAGCGGGCACTCGTCCGTCGCGGCATCACGCTGCATGGCGGAGACGTGCAGGAGGTGCGACGCGATCGCGTGACCGTGCGCCAGGCGTCGGTCATCACGGAGCTCTCGTCGCTGGCCACCGCGTGGGTCACCGGACCGGCGGCACCCGCCTGGTTGTCACGCGCCGGGCTCGCGTGCGACGCGCGCGGGTATCCGCTCGCCGATGCCACGCTGGCGCTCACTGCGGACGGCACCATCGTCGGCGCCGGTGACTGCGTCACGTTGCGCGATGCACCCGACACGCCGAAGGCGGGTGTGTATGCGGTGCGCATGGCGCCGGTGCTGGCCGGGAACGTGCTCGCCGTGATGCAGAACCGCCTCGCCGAGAGGCGCTACGTGCCGCAGCGCAGCTTCCTCGCCTTGCTCAGCACCGGGGATGGCATGGCCCTGCTGCGATGGAAGGGCGTGACACTCGAGTCGCGCTGGGCTCAGCATCTCAAGACATGGATCGACCAGCGCTACCTGCGTCGCTACCGCGCGCTGGCGCACTGACGGCGCCCCGCCGGCCCGGCGAGCATACCCCCACCCCCTTGCTTGCCGTACAATTCACGGCATGACAACCTTGCCGCTTTCGCCGGAAGCCGCCTCGAGCGCTGCCGTGCCCTGGACCATCGATGATGCCCGCGCCCTCTACAACGTGGAAGGGTGGGGCAGTGGCTACTTCGACATCAATGCGAAGGGCCATGTGGTGGTGCGCCCGGACCGTGACCATCCCGATCGCGAGGTGGACCTGTTCGAGCTGGCCCAGGACCTCGAAGCGCAGGGCGTCGCGATGCCGGTGCTGCTCCGCTTCTCCGATCTCCTCCGCTCGCGCGTGCACCAGCTGAGCGAGGAGTTCGAGGCGGCGATCAAGGAGTACGGCTACGAGGGGAAGTACACCACCGTCTTCCCGATCAAGGTCAACCAGCAGCGGCACGTGGTGGAGGAGATCCACGAGTTCGGCCAGCCCTACGGCGTGGGCCTCGAGTGTGGCTCGAAGCCGGAGCTGCAGGCGGTCATCGCGCTCACCGACAAGACCGATCACCTGATCGTCTGCAACGGCTACAAGGACCACGAGTTCATGCGGCTGGCCCTGATCAGCCAGAAGCTGGGCCATCGCGTGTTCATCGTGCTCGAGCAGCTCTCGGAGCTGGACGTGCTGCTGGAAGTGGCCGACGAGCTGGGCGTCGTCCCCACCGCCGGCGTGCGCATCAAGCTCGCCTCGGCAGGTTTCGGGCGCTGGGCGCAGAGCGGCGGCGAGAAGAGCAAGTTCGGCCTCAACGTGGCGCAGCTGGTGAAGCTGATCGACAAGCTGAAGGCGCTCGGCCGGCTCGACATCCTGAAGCTGATCCACTTCCATCTCGGCAGCCAGATTCCCGACATCCGCTACATCAAGGCGGGACTGCAGGAAGTGGCGCGGTTCTACACCGAGCTGCGGCGCATGGGTGTGGACGTCACCTACGTGGACGTGGGCGGTGGCCTCGGCGTCGACTACGACGGCACCAACTCCACCGCCGAGGCGAGCGTCAACTACACGCCGCAGGAGTACGCCAACGACGTGGTGTACACCATGGCCGAGGCCTGTCGTGAACATGACCTGCCGATGCCGAACCTGATCAGCGAAAGCGGTCGCGCGCTCACCGCGCACCACGCGCTGATGCTGGTGAAGGTGATCGACGTCGAGACCAACACCGTGCCGATGCTGCCGTCGCTCACCGACGACGATCACACGCTGCTGCACGAGATGCTGGAGGACTGGGTCACCGTGCACTCCGGCGAGGAGCTCAAGCCACGCAAGGTGCGCGAGATCGCGCATGATGCCAGCTTCGACAAGGAGCGCGCGCGCCAGTACTTCAGCGCCGATGCCCTCGACCTGCGGTCGTTGGCCATCGCCGAGCAGCTGCACCTCGGCATCATGAACGGGCTGCAGCGCCTGGTGCGCGAGGACCCCGAGGAGTTCGAGGACATCCTGGCCGAGGTCGAGGCGGCGCTGACCGATCGCTACTTCTGCAACTTCTCGCTCTTCCAGTCGCTGCCCGACCACTGGGCCATCGACCAGCTCTTTCCGGTGATGCCGGTGCATCGCCTCGACGAGCGGCCGGACCGCATGGGCACCCTGCAGGACGTCACCTGTGACTCCGACGGCAAGATCGATCGCTTCGTGGGCGACCGGAACGGCCGCCCGAGCCTCGAGCTGCACGTGCCGAAGAACGACGACGACTACGTGCTCGGCATCTTCCTCACCGGCGCGTATCAGGAAATCCTGGGCGACCTGCACAACCTCTTCGGCGACACCAACGCGGTGCACGTGAAGCTGGCCGAGGATGGCCGCTACGTGGTGAGTGACATCGTGCACGGTGACACCGTGACCGAGGTGCTGAACTACGTGCAGTTCCACGCGCCCAACCTGCTGGCCACGTTCCGGCGCAAGGTGCAGAACGCGGTCGGCATCACCCGCAGCGAAGCGAACACCTTCATCGCCGACTACGTCGCGGGGCTGGAAGGGTACACCTACCTCGAGGGAGAGGCCGCCCGATGAGCGCACCGCTGACCACACCGCCACCATTCGACCTGCAGCCACCACCGCCGCCGATTGCCAGTGGGTCGGCCTGGTCGACATGGGAAGATGTGCTCGACATCTTCTACGCGCCGCGTGAGGTGTTCGAGCGTCGTCGCGACGGACGCTACATGATCCCACTGGTGATCTCTCTGGTGATCTCGGTGGTGATCTACCTGCTCGCACAGCAGATGAACGAGGCGTTGCAGGACGTGGAGTTCGCACGGGCCATGGCACGGCAGGGCAACATGACGCCGGAGCAGATCGCGCAGAGCAAGGTCTTCGCCGAGAAGTTCCGCTCCGTCGGGCTCTACTTCATCCCGGTGGGCCTGGCGATCGTGGCCTGGATCAGTGGCCTCGTGATCATGCTCCTCAGCAGCATGATGGGCGGCCGCGTGAACTTCGCGCAGGGCACCACCATCGCGGTGCTGGCCGGCATGCCGGAACTGCTCGGCCGCACGCTGGTGTCGCTGCAGGGGCTCTTCCTCGACACGTCCACCGCAGCGACCCGCTACTCGTTCAGCTTCAATGCCTCGCGGTTCATGGGTGCCGACACCAACAACTGGTTGCTGAAGGTCGGTGCGCTCGCTGATCCCTTCGTCATCTGGGGCCTCTTCCTCGTCGGCCTCGGCGTGTACGTGATCGGCAAGATGGAAAAGGAAAAGGCGGCAGTGCTGGCGATCATCTACGCGCTGGTGGTGATGGCGCTCGCCCGCTGATCATCTGACCGGCGTGCAGTAGCCACGATCACCAGCAGTCCGTCCTTGAAACGACGAATCCCCTCCAGACCAGCGTCCGGAGGGGACTCGTGTTTGCGGAACTGCCTGCGCCGCGACGCCTTATCCCTTCGCCGCCGCGAACCGCTCGCCGACCTTGCCCCAGTTGATCGTGTTGAACCACGCATCCAGGTAGTCCGGGCGCTTGTTCTGGTACTTGAGGTAGTACGCGTGCTCCCACACGTCCACGCCGAGCAGGATGTCCGCCGGGTGCTTGCCGTCCATGATCGGGCTGTCCTGGTTGGGCGAGCTGGTGATCGAGAGCTTGCCACCGTCGTGCATCAGCCACGCCCAGCCGCTGCCGAAGCGACCCACGCCAGCGGCCTTCAGCTGGTCGCGGAATGCACTGTAGCTGCCGAAGCTGGACGTGAGCAGCGTGCCGAGTTCGCCGGTCGGTTCTCCACCGGCGTTCGGGCCCATGATCTCCCAGAACAGCGAATGATTCCAGTGACCGCCGCCATTGTTGCGCACCGCGGTGCGGATCGCTTCCGGCACGCTCGACAGCTCGCCGAGGATCTGCTCCAGCGTGTACTGCGCCGCTTCCGGAGCCTTCTCCAGCGCGGCGTTGAGGTTGGTGACGTACGCCTGATGATGCTTGCCATGATGGATGCCCATCGTGGTGGCGTCGATGTGCGGCTCGAGTGCGTCGAGCGCGTAGGGCAGTGCAGGCAGTGTGAAAGCCATGTCGTCTCCGATGTGTCGTCCTGGATGTGGAACCGTGCTGACTGTGAAGCTAAAGGCGTGCCGCGGCGGTGCGTGCCCTCGGCGAGCCCGTCGGCAGCACCGCTCAGGCCAGCGCGGCCTTGCGCTTCTCGCGCCACCAGCTGATCACGCCCGGCAGCACCGAGAGCAGGATCACGGCCAGGATCACCTTCTCCACGTGCTGCGCGACACCGGGGATCGTCTTGCCGAGGCCGTAACCGATCATCAGCATGCTCCAGATCCAGAGGATGCTGCCCGACACGCTGAAGCCGACGAAGCGTGAGTACGGCATGTTGCCGACACCCGCCAGCACCGGGGCGAAGGTCCGCACGATCGGCACGAAACGCGCGATCATCACCGTCTTGCCGCCGTGCTTCTCGTAGAAGTCATTCGCCTTCTTGAGATACTTCCGCTTGAAGATCAAGCCGTCTTCGCGCGTGAACAGCTTGGGGCCGGTGAAGCGACCGATCTGGTACCCGACCGAGTCGCCCACGATCGCCGCGCCGACGAGCAGGAAGCCGAGCGACCAGACGTGGATGCCGAACTCCGGGCGTGTGGCGCCGAGCAGGCCGGCGGTGACCAGCAGCGAGTCGCCGGGGAGGAACAGCCCCACCAGCAGCCCGGTCTCGCAGAAGATGATCAGCATCATGCCGACCGTCCCGGCCCACCGGACCAGTTCGGGCAGGTCACGCAGCTTCGAGAAGAGATCCTGAAAGAATTCCATGAGGGCTCAACGAGACGAACGCGTCGGACGCGGGGATGGAACCCCGTGCCACGACGCGTCAGGAGGGCGGCTGGACACGAACGACGAAGATCGCCGCCCCGAAAAATCGCCCACCCCCACGGTCCGCACAACGGCAGGGCGCCATCCGGCCTGCGCTGCAGCCCGTTTCGCACCCGACGCTGCCATATTCACACCCGCATGGAACCGCACCAGCCACACACCATCGTCGTCGTCTCGCACACGCACTGGGACCGGGAGTGGTACCACCCGCTCGGCGTGATGCGGCAACGGCTCGTGGCGCTGGTGGACTCGCTGCTCGACGCCCCCGACGGGCTGCCGTTCCTGCTCGACGGACAGGCGATCGTGCTCGACGATTACCGCGCGATGCGGCCGGAACGCACGCCTGCGCTGCACGCTGCTCTCCGCGACGGCCGGATCGAGGCCGGGCCGTGGTACGTGCTGGCCGACATGCTGATTCCCTCCGGCGAGGCGCTGGTGCGCAACCTGCTCGAGGGCGTGCAGACCGTGCACGAAGCGTGGGGTGATGCACCGCGCGTGCTGTACTCACCCGACGCGTTCGGGCACAGCGCGGCAGGTCCGGTACTCGCCGCCGGCTTCGGCCTCGAGGTGGCGATCCTCTGGCGCGGATTCGGCGGCCCGCCACATCCGTCCCTCACCGTCGTGCGCTGGACGCACCCCAGTGGCGCCGGCGTGCTGACGTATCACCTGCCCCCGAACGGCTACGAAGTGGGCTCGTCACTGCCCACGACGCCGACCCCGGCCGCAGCGCGTTGGCGCGCAATGCGTGACGCAGTGCTCGGCGTGAATCCACTGCGCGTCGCGCTGCTGCCTAATGGCGCCGATCATCACGCGCGACAACCGGCTCGACCCGATGCGATCGCCGCGCTTGGCGCGGTCGCCGCGCCGCACACCGTCGTCAGCGACTCGCTGTCGGGCTTCGCCGCGCGACTGGTGCGTGCGGCCGTCGATGTGCCGTTGTCGAACGTGCGCGGCGAACTGCGCGACTCGACCGGCTGGACCTGGTCGCTGCAGGGCACCTTCGCCACCCGTGCCCACCAGAAGCGCACCAACGCGCAGGTGGAACGCCTGCTGGTGCGCGACGCCGAACCGTGGGCCGCACTCGCCTGGTATACGAACGGTTGGTCGCGCTCCACCCTGCGCATGGCATGGAAGACGCTGCTCGCCACGCATCCGCACGATACGCTCTGCGGGTGCAGTGTCGATGAAGTCGCGCTCAGCGCCGACCGGCGATGGGCCGACGCGCGCGCGCAGGCGGAAGGCATTCGTGATGACGCGTTGCGAGCGCTGGTGGGCTGCGACAGCGCGGCACAACGCGCGGCGGACACGGGCTGGCATCCGATGCTGGTGCTGCGCAACCCTGCGGCGCGGAATCGCGGTGGCGCCGTGCGCCTGCGGCTGGTGGATGCGCCGGTGCCCGATCCCGTCGGACCGGGCAGCGCGGGACGGTCCGCGGCGCGCATGTCACCTCCACCCACGCCCGCCTCGTGGACGGCCGACGCGCTGCTGCAATTGCTCCAGCGCTCGCGCCAGTTCGATCGCGTCGAATCGCCGCTGCACTATCCGCACAACGCGGTGGTGCGCGTCAGTGACGTGATGGCGTGGATCGAGCCACTCCCAGGTCACGCCGTGCAGCCGGTGTGGCTGACCGACCTGCATGCGGTCGTGCGGCCGGTGCCTGCGCGACTGCGCGTCCGCGCCAGCGAAGCGGAACTGCACAGCGAGTCGTGGCGCATCACACCGTCGGCAGGCGGCCCCGTCGCCACCCATGCCGCGACCGGTGCGCAGCTGCAGCCACTCGGCTGGCTCGAGAGCACCACCGATGCCGGTGACACGTACACGCCGGCGCTGCGCGGCGATCCGCTGCGCGCGCAGTGGGCAGCGCCGCGCCTGCTGGCGCGGGGGCCGCTGCGTGCGGAGTGGGAGCAGGAGGCGACGCTGGAACGGCCACGCATGCTGATCGCGCCCGCCACCGAACCCGCCGCGCGCGAGATCGTCACCCGTGACGTGGTGACGGTGACCGCCACCGCCACACTGGCGCTCACTGCCGGCACCGACTGGATCGACGTCACCATCCGCGGCGACAACACGGCAGGCGATCATAGACTGCGCTGGGTGCTGCCACTTCCCGCAGGCCTGCAGCACGACCACGTGGTGGCCGATGCGGCCTTCGGTGCCGTGCGCCGTGATCGCAGCGCGCGCGATCCGCGCGAGTGGAACGCGGAGACGCGACTGGCCACCGCGCCGCTGCATCGATGGCTGCACCTGAGCGGTGAATCGTTCGGGCTCGGCATCGTCAGCGACGGACTCGCCGAATATGAGCTGCTGCCCGAGGGACAGCTCGCGATCACGCTGCTGCGTGCGGTGGGCGAACTCTCGCGCCGCGACGTGCCGGGCCGTCCCGGTCACGCCGGCTGGCCGATGGCGACGCCGGCGGCGCAATCACTCGGTGCATTCGAGGCACGCTTCGCGATCGTTGTGCTGCCTCAGGACGTGGACGCCGCGCGCGAGGCGCTCGAGCAGGTGGCAGACGACGTGCTGCTGCCGGTGACGGGAGACACCTGGCGCGGTGTCGCGAGTCCGCTCGAGCCCTGTTCGGGTCTGACGCTGGAAGGCGAAGGACTGACGTTCAGCACCGCCAAGCGCAGCGACGACGGCCAGTGGCTGGTGCTGCGTTGCGTCAATCAGCGCGGCACGCCGGTGCGCGGCATCTGGCACCTGCCACGCGCCGCGACCGAGGTGCGACACTCCCGGCTCGATGAAACACCCGGCCTCGCGCTCACCGGCACCGGGCCTCGCATCCGGTTCGAGGCCGCACCACACGCCATCGTCACGCTGCTGGTGCGCTGACGCGCGTCAGGCCACGGCTACGTCAGGCGTGCGCAGCGAACGGGCCACCGACGCCAGTCGCACCAGAAATCCTGCTGCCGCCGCCGCTTGCAGCAGCACGGCGACCATCGCCATGCCCGGCACCAGGATCAGCAGGCGGCTGACACCGTAGCCGATCGCGAAGGCCCGTGCTTCGCCGCGCGGCGGTGCGAGATGATGTGCGGCGGTGGCCGCGGTGGCCGCATCCCACACGTGGCGCAACACGCCGAAGCTGGCCAGGGCACCGGCCACCGGAATCGCCAGGACCCAGAGACCGAGTGGGTTGCACATCCGCTGCGGTCCGGGGATCACCATCGCCATGCGACGCAGCGAGAGGCAGAACAGCACCTGCGCCAGCCCGTACGCCGCCACGAATCCGAGCGCGACGCCGTCGAACGTCGGCTGCCACGGCAGCAGCGAGAGGGCGAAGGTGCGGACGTGTTCCAGCATGCCTGAACGCTAGCGCTGGGTACACACGTGGGTCAGCCCCGGGCCCGGCCGGCGGCGCGGTCCTGCAGCCAGTCGCCGATCAGCGTGGCGGCCGTGACGGTGATCACCACCGCCAACCCAGGTGCCAGCGCAATCCAGGGTGCCGTGACCAGGTGTTCTCGCCCGGCCGCGATCATGTTGCCCCAACTGGGGGCAGGAGGCTGCACGCCGAGCCCGAGGAAGCTCAACCCGCTTTCGAGCAGGATCGCGTTGCCGACACCGAGCGTGGTCGCGACCAGCGCCGGCGCGATCGCATTCGGCAGCACGTGACGCAGCAGCAGGCGACGCTGCGACGCGCCCAGCACCCGCGCCGCCGCCACGAAGTCGCGCTCCACCAAACCCTGCACCTCGGCGCGCACCAGTCGCGCCACACCCATCCATCCCGTCAGCGCCAGCACCGTCACCAGCGTGGGGATGCCCGGGCGCCAGAGCGCAGCGCAGGCCAGCAGCAGCACCAGTCGAGGAATGGCCTGCAGCGCATCGGCCGACGACGTGATGGTGCGATCCACCACACCCGGCGCCCAGCCGGCGAGTGCGCCGAGCAGCGCGCCCACCACGCCGCTGAGCACCGCGCCGGCGACGCCAACCAGCAGCGACAATCGTCCCGCCACCAGCAGTCGCGCCAGCACGTCTCGGCCGAATGCGTCGGTGCCGAACAGGTGCCACGCGCCTGCGCCATCGGTCGTGAATGGCGCGCCGAACCGCTGCGACAACACATCGCCGATCGCGGTCGGATCACGCTCGAGGAACCACGGCCCGGCCACGCACGCCAGCACCAGCAGCACCAGCGCTGCCACGGCGACGCGGACGGAATTCGGCACCTGCGCCATCAGCCGCGCGTCCGGCGTGGATCGAGCAGCGGCAAGAGCGCATCGGTGGCCAGGTTGGTGACGATCACCACCGACGCATACAGCAACGTCACGGCGAGGATCACGGGATGGTCCCGTTGTGCCACTGCCGTCAGCAGCAGCTTGCCCATGCCCGGCCAGGCGAAGACACCTTCCACGAACACCGAGCCGGCCACGATGCCCGGCAGCGAGAGTGCGACCAGCGCCGCCACTGCCGGCAACGCCACGCGCACCACGTGGCGGTACCACGCCGCGCGCGCCGTGACACCCTTTGCCAGCGCGGTGCGACGATAGTCGGTGCGTGCCGCCTCGACGATCGCCGACCGTGCGAATCGCGCCACACCGGCGGCGCCGGTGAGTGTGAGCACCAGCACCGGCAGCACCGCGTGGCGGACGATGTCCAGCGCTGCGGCCCCGGCATCCAGCACACCGGGATCGCGCAGTGCGAACGCCGGCAACCGCCAGGCGGGCGGGATGCCGAGCGTCGCGGCGCCGACCGTGACCGCCGCCACGAAGGCCAGTGACAGCCAGAACGTCGGCGCGGAGTAGAGGGTCGTGCTGAGCATCGTCAACGCGGTGTCGGTGCGCGAGCCGGCACGACGCGCCTGCGCGCTGCCCACCGCCAGCCCACACAGCACCGTCAGCGTGAGTGATGCCAAGCCCAGGCCGAGCGACACCGGCAGCGCACTGCGGATCGCCTCGGTCACCGGTCGTCCGCTGGCGAGGCTGGTTCCAAGGTCGCCCTGCGCGATATTCCCCAGCCAGCGCAGGTATTGCTGCAGCAGCGGGGCATCGAGGCCGAGGTCGGCGCGCAGGCGCGCCAGCGTGCTGGCGTCGGCCTCCGGCGGCAGCAGCAGCAACGCCGCATCACCCGGAGCCGAGTGCACCAGCACAAACGTCAGCGTGCAGACCAGCCAGAGCAGCGCGAGCGCCGTGCCGGTGCGGCGGAACAGGTGATTCACACGTCAATGATCGCCCGCGCGCGCCGCATCGCCAACCGCCTCGTCCCGTTGTCGCTGCTCGCCGCCTGCGCCGGGTCGCCGCGCAGCCCCGACACCATCGTCATCGCATCCGGGACCGACCTGGAAGGGATGCAGCCGCTGACCACCGTGCATCCGTTGTCGCGGCAGGTGCAGCGCTATCTCGTCTTCACGCCATTGGTCCGCCTCTCCGCAGCGCTGGTCCCGGAACCCTGGGCTGCCAGCGCCTGGCGCTGGGATGCGTCACAACGGCAGCTGACGTTCACGATCGACACCACGCTGCGCTGGCACGACGGCGTCCCACTCACCGCCGGCGATGCCCGCTTCACGCTCGCGTTGGCGCGAGACCGCGCCACGGGTTACGCGCGCCGTGGTGATCTCGAAGCCATCGACAGCGTGTCCAGCACCGCGGCGGATGCGCTGACGCTGCACTTCGCGCGAGCACAAGCCGGTGTGCCGCTGGTGCTGGCCGAGTTGCCGCTCCTGCCACGGCATCGCCTCCGCGACGTACCACCGGCGGCGCTGCGCCGTGATGCGTTCACATACGCGCCGGTGGGCTCGGGCCCTTATCGCGTGGTGACGCGCGAGGTGGGACGTCGCTGGATCCTCCAAAGCGTGCCGAGCTTTCCGGCACGCCTCGGAGGTGTGGCGGCCACGCGCACCCTGGTCGTCGCGGTGGTGGACGAAGCGACCACGAAAGTGGCGGGCCTCGTCAGCGGTTCAGTCGACATGGCCGGCGTGAACCCGGCCACCGCCGCACTGGTGCGACGCGATCCGACGCTGCGCGTACTGGACTACCCCACCTTCTTCACCAACTGGCTGGTCTTCAATCCGGCGTGCGACGTGGTGCGCGACCTGCGCGTGCGCCGCGCCATCGCACTGGCAGTCGATCGGCGTCGCATAGTGGACGCCGGTGTCGGCGGCTTCGGCGTGCCGAGTGCGGCGCCGTCGGCCGACGTGGCGCGGGATACGACGCCACCCGCCGCCGCGCGCGCCGACTCGCTGCTCGATGCGGCCGGCTGGCTCCGCGCGGGCGACGGCGTCCGCCAGCGCGGTGGCGTCAGACTCACGATCCCGATGCTCACAGTCGGCACCGGCGACAATCCGGTCGAGCAGCTGCTGCAGTCGGACCTGCGCGCACGCGGCATCGACCTGCGCATCGCCACGCGCGACATGGGCGCCCTGCTGAGCAGCGCACGGAGCAAGGCCCGTGATCACTGCGCCATCTACACCGGGGTGGCGGGCGACCCGGCGCGGAGCCAGCTCGCCGCACTCTTCGACCCGGCCGCTCCCGGTGGCGCGCTCGATCTCGGTGCTGCCCGACCGGCCGACCTCGGAAAAGTGTTTGCGCGCCTGCGCACGCTCTCCGACACCACCGCACGCAACGGTGCGTGGCAGGAAGTCTTCACGATCCTCCGCGACAGCGTGCCAGCCACCGCCATCTTCCATTCACGCGGCGTGCAGGGCCTCACGCGCCGCCTGCAGCAGGTGGAGATCGACTTGCGCGGCGAGCTGTTCTCGGCGGCGCGCTGGACCCTCGCGCCGGCGCCGGCAAGGTGACGCTGCTGCTCTCCGCCACGGCGCTCGCGGCACGGCGTCACGCGCTCCGTGATCCGGCAGCGTTAGGCGGTCTGGCGGGTTCGCTGCAGCGCGAGCTGCACGACGCGCTGGACGTGCCGGTGCCCGACGGCAAGTCACGCCTCACGCGCTCCGGCGGACGGTGTCCGACGTGCACCGTGCTGCTGGCGTTCGATCCGCGCCTGCCCCACGAGCACACCTGTCCGTCGTGCGGCGTGGTCTACACCGATCGCGTGCACCACGAGTGGTGGCTGATGAACGGCCATCTCTGGAGCGCCGAGCAGTGCACGCGCGCCGCCGTCCTCGGATACCTGCTGGACGACGACAAGGCCGCGCAACGCGCCGACCAGATCCTCGCCACCTACGCCGATCGCTACCTGCAGTGGCCCAACCGCGACAATGCACTCGGCCCGACGCGACCGTTCTTCAGCACCTACCTGGAGTCGATCTGGCTGCTGCACCTGGTGATCGCCCTCGACCTGCGTGAGACCGCCGTGCCGGCGCTTCGCTCCACGCTCGGTGCGCAGCTTCGCGATCGCCTGGTGGAACCATCGGCGCGACTGATCGCGTCGTTCGACGAAGGTCGCAGCAACCGACAGGTGTGGCACGCGGCTGCGCTGCTGGCCGCCTCCCGCGTGCTGGGCGACGTTGCGTTGCGCGATCGGGCGGCGCTGTCGCTGGTGTCGCTGCTGCGTGACGGCCTGCACGCCGACGGCAGCTGGTACGAAGGCGAGAACTACCACCTCTTCGCCCATCGCGGATTGCTGTCTGCCGTGACGCTGGCCGAGCAGGCCGGGATCGCGATTCCCGCCTACCTGCTGCAGCGGTTCGACGCCGGCTTCGCGGTGCCGTTCCGTACCGTGCTTCCCGATGGTGCGTTTCCGGCGCGTCGCGACAGTCAGTACGGCGTCACGTTGCGACAGTACCGCACCGCCGACTGGGTGGAATGCGGATTGGCGCGCCACGACAGTCCCCCGCTTCGCAGTGCACTGGCCAGCCTGTACGCCGACTGGGCGCCACCGGGCGATACCGGCCGACGATTCTCCACCGCCGACGCGGAGCGCAATCAGCCCGGCGTGCGCCTCACCCGTGCCGATTGCAGCTGGCGCGCGCTGCTGCTGGCACGCCTCGAGTTGCCGCCGCTGGCAGACGCCGCGCCGCACTCCGAACTGCTCGAAGGGCAGGGACTCGCCATCTTCCGTCGCGACGGCGGACGGTTCTGGGTCGGCCTCGATTACGGCGATCCCGGTGCGGGACATGGGCATCCCGATCGCCTCAACCTCGTGATCGCGACACGCTTCTCACGCTGGCTCGACGACGTCGGTACCGGCAGCTACACCGCACCCACGCTCTCGTGGTATCGCAGCTCCATGGCGCACAACGCGCCGGTGGTGAACGGCATGGACCAGGGCGCCGCGCGCGGCACGCTGCTCGCGCACGACGAAGGTGAGGAGGCCGGCTGGGTCTCGGCCACCTTCACCGAGCCGCGCAGCGGCGTACGTTTCGTACGCACCGTGGTGGTCGCGCGCGATCACGTGCTGGATGAACTCACCTGGTCCGCTTCGGAAGCCGTCACGGTGGACGTGCCGATGCAGGCGCAGGTCTTCGACGCCGGTGACGCGGGTTGGGTGCCGTACCAGCCAGGCACCGCGCAGGACGAGCGCCTTGGCGCGGCCGTCGCCCGTGAGCTGGAAGCGGGCGAGGTCGCATTGCTCGTGCTGCGCGGCATCCCGTCGCCGGTCGCGCAGCCGTCGGACAGCTCGGCGTCGGAGTTCGTCACCGGCGTGCTGAGCGAATCAGCCGCCACGCTCTGGCGCGCCGCCACCATCGGTCCACCTGCCGGTCGGCCGCATGGTGTCACCGCACTGCGGCAGCATGGGATGCGCGGGCGCAGCGTGCGTGTCATCGCGGCGCCGGCTTCGGTGACCCGTGTCGGCAGTGCAGGTGGTGTGACCGTCACGTCCGCTGACGGCACCGTCACGCGGCACCGGCGTACCGTCACCGGCTGGCAGGTGGCGGTGGCGCGCGGCATGCACCGGACGACGATTGCGCTGGGCGGTATCCGACCGCTGTCGGTGGCCCCTGTGACACCGGTCGCTGCCGTGACCGCGCGCCGAGAGGTGAGACTGACGGCAGGAGGAACCCTCGACATCTCGCTCGGCGAGGCGAACTACCGCCCCACCGAGGAGACGTGGCGCGAGGCAGGGGCACCGACGGCGACTGCGCTGCTCCGATACGACGACGGCCGCATCCACCTCACGGTGCAGGCGGCATTGCACCGCACCCCGGCCTTCGCCGACCGGTGTGACGTGAACCCGCTCGACAACGAGCTGGCCGACGTCAACAGCGACGGTGTGCAGCTCCACTGGCGGTCGCCGGACGGTGCGCGGTGGAACGGCGTGCTGACGGTGCCGGACGGCGATGCGGTGCGCGTGTCGGTGGCCGCCGGCGCGCTCGACGGGCTGGACGTCCGTCGCGACACGCACGATCACGACGATCAGGGATTCGGGCTGCGCTTCACGCTGCCGTGGCCCGACCCGGCACGGCCGTTCGAGTTCGACTGTTGCATCAACGAGCGGCCGGCCGACCGTGAACGTCGTCGCGGACAGCTGGTGCTCAGCGGCGCGGCGGGCGAGTCCGCGTATCTTCGGGGGGCGCGACAGGACCCGGACCGCGCCCTCATCGTCCTCCTCGATCCGCCAGCGTCGTGAGCCTGCTCCGCAACATCCGCGTCGTCCTCTATGAACCGCAGGATCCCGTGAACATCGGCGGGACGGTCCGGGTGATGAAGAACATGGGGCTGGACGACCTGGTGCTGGTCCGGCCGATGCGCTACGACCCCGAAAAGCTGGAGCGCATCGCGCACAATACGCGCGACCTGGCGGGCCGCATCCGACACGTGGACGAGCTCTCCGAGGCACTGGCGGACTGTGTCGCGGTGTATGCCTTCGCCGGCAAGTTTCGCGCGGTGCGGTGGCCCGTGGTGACCCCACGCGAGATGGCCGACGTGGCGCTGGAGCGGGCCGTCGATGGACCGGTGGCGCTGCTGTTCGGGCGCGAAGATCATGGCCTGCCCAACGAGGCGTTGGACCAGAGCACGGCGGTGGTGTGCATCCCGACCACGGAGCACATGTCACTCAACCTGGCGCAGGCTATCCTCGTTGGTGCCTACGAGTTACACGTTGCCGCCGGAGACAGCACGCGAATGCCGCCGCGGCGCCGGAAGGAGGGGCCCGCGTCCACCGTCGAGAACCGCGAGCTCACCATCCAGCGCATCCATCGCGCGCTCGACCTGCTCGATTTTTTCAAGACCCGGAACCCGGAACACGTCATGCGCGCGGTGCGCTCACTGGTCTCGCGCGCTGAGCCCGCGACCCGTGAGATGGACCTCGTGAAGTCGATGGCGATCGAGGTCGAACGGACGCTGGAACGCGAGACGCGCGCGTCGTTCAAGGCCGCCCTCGCGGGCGAGATGTACGAGCCGCCGACGTCCGACGTGCCCGGCATTCCGCCCGGCGCCAACGACGATGCCGAGGTGAGCCTGGCCGACGCCTCCGGCACCTCCGACGACGCATGACGGCCGACTGGCGGTCGCGCGCGGCGGCGGTGATTCCGGGCGGCACCTCCACCGGCAGCAAGCGTCCGGACGCCATGTTCGGCATCGGCCAGCCGGGCCCGACCCACGTCACCGAGGCGCTCGGCTGTCGGATCCGCACCGCCGATGGTCAGTGGCTGATCGACCTCACCGCCGCGCTGGGCGCGGTGTCGCTCGGGTATGCCGACCCCGCGGTCACCGACGCCGTGTGCCGAGCAGCGGCGCGTGGACCAGTGGCCGGCCTGCCATTCACCGACGAGGTCACGCTCGCCGAACGGTTGCGTGACTTGCTGCCTGCCGCGGGACAGACGCGGTTCCTCAAGAGCGGGGCCGAGGCCTGCGCCGCCGCGGTGCGGATCGCACGTACGCATACCGGGCGGGATCGGGTGCTCGGCAGCGGCTACTTCGGGTGGCTGGACTGGTGGTCACCGGCCGCCGGCGTACCGGCCGGCGCACACGTCGACTACGCGCACCTGCCGTTCAACGATCGCGACGCGTGGCAGGAGGCCCTGCGGTCGGCCGGCGATTCGCTGGCGGCAGTGATGATCGAGCCGCTGGTGGAGGTGCTGGCCGATGCCGACTGGCTGCGCGACTTGCGTGCGCACTGCGATCGCGTCGGGGCGGTGCTGATCTTCGACGAGGTGAAGACCGGCTTTCGGCTGCATCGCGGCGGCGCCCAGACGCTGCTCGGTGTCACGCCAGACGTCACCACCCTCGGCAAGGCGATCGCCAACGGCTACCCGCTGGCGGCGGTCACGGGCCGACCCGAGGTCATGGCCGCCGCGCAGCGCACGTGGATCTCGAGCACGCTGTCCACCGAGATTGTCTCGCTCGCGGCGGCGCATGCGGTGCTGGATCAGCATGCGTCACGCGACGTCTGCGCGCAGCTGGCGAGCACTGGTCAGCGGTTGCGGGCCACCATCGCGTCCGCCGCAGCATCGGCAGGCGTGGAACTGCCGTCCACCGGGCACGACACCATGTTCATCCTCCACTGGCCCGACGACGCGACGCAGGACCACAGGCTGGCGCAGTTGCGCACCGCCGGTGTGCTGGCCAAGCGCGGCCCGTACCAGTTTCCCACCTGTGCCATGCTCCCCGCCGACATCGCGGCCGTCGGCGATGCGTTCCACTGGGCACTCACCCGCTGACGATGGCGCCACGACACCTCATCGACGCGCACGCGCACTTCCACTGGTCGGGTAGCCGGCACGACTTCGCCGACTACAACGCCTCGCGCCTCCGCGCCGGCGACGTGATGGGCATCACCTTCCACGTGGCGTCGATCCTCGGCACGTGGGGACGCACCTCACCGACCTATTTCGCATCCCCCGACGACGTGGTGGCGGGCAACGATGCGATGTACGCGATCGCGATGCAGGAACAGGCGCGGGTGCGTGCCTTCGTGCACGTGAATCCCAATCACACCGCACACGCGCAGCAGGAGATCTCGCGCGGCGTGGCGCATGGGGCGATCGGCGTGAAGCTCAGCGCCAGCCGACGCGCCGACGACCCGCTGGTGGATGTCATCGCGGCGGAGGCGGGGCGTCGTGGACTGCCGGTCCTGCATCACGTCTGGCAGCATCGGCAGCGTGAGTGGGGCATGCAGGAGGCCAGTGATGCCACGGAACTGGTGCGCCTCGCCAGCCGTCATCCCGACACGAACTTCATCCTCGCGCACATCGGTGGGGGCGGCGACTGGGCTCACACCATCGACGTGATCCGCGACGTGCCGAACGTCTTTCCCGACACCAGCGGCAGCGGTGTCGATCGCGGCATGCTCGACGCCTACCTGCACGCCCTCGGTGCACGGCGGTTGTTGTGGGCGGCCGACCTCACACTCTGCACCGGCCTCGCCAAGTTGCAGGCGCTGGAAGTCCTCGGCCTGCCGCAGGATGACCTCGACGACATCTGCTGGCGCAACGCGGTGCGCATCTTCCCTCCGCACAGCTTCGGACTCGCATGACGCCGATCCGATTTCCCGTGGACGTCAGCGCCTGGATCGGCGCCTACCCATTCCGTGAGTTGCCGCATCCCGACGCCGACGTGCTGGTGCGCGTGCTGCAGCGCGAAGGCATCGACCAGGCGTGGGTCGGCGCACTGCCGTCGGCTTGGCACCGCGATCCTGGCCCGTCCAACGCGTGGCTCTACGCGCAGCTCGCACCGCACGCGGGTGTGCTGCTGCCGTCACCCACCGTGCGCCCCGACTGGCCCGGATGGGAGGCGCTGCTGGATGACGCCGTTCGCCGCGGCGCGCCGTCGGTGCGTGTGTATCCCATGCAGTTGCAGGTTTCCGCCGCATCGCCATCGCTGGCCGCGCTCGCACGCGCCGCGGCCGACCGCGGGCTGGTGGTGCAGCTGACGGTGCGCTTCGAGGACCTGCGGCAGCGGCATCCGCTGGATGGGGCAGGGGACCTCACCGCGGCGCACATCCGCGCCGTGGTGCGCAGCGACGCACGCGTGCAGGTGGTGGTGAGTGGCGCCGGCCGCGACCTGATCGAGGAAACGCACTGGTCCCTGACGCCCGAGGAACAGGGGCGCTGTTTCTGGGACTGGGCCTGGGTGTGGGGGCCGCCGGAGGATCATCTGGCGCACCTCTTCCGCACCCTCGGTCCGGACCGGTTCGTGTTCGGGGGCTTCTGGCCGCTGCGCCTGATTCAGGCGCCATTGGCAACACTTTACCTGACCACGCCGTTGTTGCCTGCAGTCACGACGTCATCTGCGGCCGAGATCGGTGCGCGGGCGCGATCGCTGGCTGGATGAGGGCAACACGCTCATCCGTGGGAAACCGGACTCGATTTCGGACGCCGGTGTGCTGCCAGCAGTTGCGTTAGTACCGGGCTAAACCGCGTTTTGTGCGGTGCCACAACGACTTGCGTGATTTTCCCGGCCGCGCTTTCTTTGACCTCGTATGGCCCCGACTTTGTGAAAAGTTTCACATGGGGCGTTCTGCAGGGTGTCGGACTTCAACTGGTCTCACCGAATGACGCAGCGCAAGAAGTGGGCAGCCATCCCAGGGTTCTTCCTTGTCGCCGCGATTGCGGCGGGCCTGTCCGCCTACAGTGGTGCCACCGCCCGCTCGGCTGATGCCGCGCAGGCCCCGGCAGCCGCCGGCAAGCTCGGCTACCCCACCTTCACGGGGCTCAGCGGCACCAACCTCGATGGGGTGCGGAACAACACCGAGGCGATGGCCCTGCCGAAGATCACCGGTGACTCGGGCCTCAAGCTCGACCCCAAGAAGGGTCCGTGGGCGTACTCCGGCGCCAGTTCGCCGCAGAACTACTCCCCGGAACAGCCGGTGAAGTTCCCGCATCCGCAGCATGTGCAGAAGCTGGGCATGAACTGCACCTATTGCCATTACTCGGCGGGCAAGGCGCAGGATCCGGGTCTGCCGTCGGTCGCGACCTGCATGGGCTGCCACACCCTGGTCGCTGCCGGCAAGCCGGAGATCAAGAAGCTGGCCGCCTATTACGCCAAGGGTCAGCCGGTCCCGTGGGCCCGCATGCACAAAGTGCCGGAATACGTGCACTTCCCGCACTCGCGCCACGCCAACGGCGGCGTCACCTGCCAGACCTGCCACGGCGAGGTCCAGAAGATGACGCAGGTTTTCCAGTACTCCTCGCTCAACATGGGCTGGTGCGTGAACTGCCACATCGAGCGCAAGGCTCGCTACGACTGCAGCACCTGCCACTACTAGTCGCACCCGCCGTCTGGCGTGATGCACCGCGCATCACGCCGTGTCGTGTTTCACGATTGAGGACTACTGCATGAGCACTGAGTCGGGAGCGTCAGGCGTCAAGCGCCGCGACTTCCTCAAGATCCTGGGCGTCACCACCGCGGCCACCGCCGCGACCGGGTGCAGCACGGATCATGTGCGGAAGCTGATCCCGTATGTGGCCAACCCGGACAACACCGTCCCGGGCGTCTCGAACTACTTCGCCAGCACCTGTCGCGAATGCGCCACGTCGTGCGGCATCCTGGTCGAGACCCGTGACGGCCGCGCCATCAAGGTCGAGGGCAACCCGAACACCGAGCTGAATCGCGGCGCGCTCTGCGCCAAGGGTCAGTCGTCGTTGCAGGGGCTCTACAATCCCGATCGTTTCCGCCAGCCAATGGCCCGCAAGAATGGCCAGCTGACGCCGGTCACGTGGGACGAGGCGCTCCAGACGCTGGCCACCAGGCTCGGTGAGGTGCGCAGCAAGGGCCAGGCGAACAGTGCAGTGTTCATCAACCAGCACGAGGCGGGCAGCTTCCCGGCCTTCCTCGACAACTGGCTGAACGAATACGGCATGCCGCAGCACATCAGCTACGACGCCGACGCGCCCGCCTCCGCCATCGCCGCCCATCAGGCGGCCTACGGCGTGGCATGGCCGACGTTCGACTTCGACGCCGCCTCGCTGGTGGTCAGCGTCGGTGCCGACTTCCTCGATGGTTGGGGACCGAGTGTACCGCTGCAGCTGGCCTGGGCCGATGCCCGCGCCAAGATCGAGGGTGCGCCGCGTGCGATCTACATCGGCGCCCGTCGCTCACTCACCGGCCTGAACGCCGATTCGTGGATCGCCTGCCGACCGGGCTCCGAGCTGGCGATCGTGCAGTTCCTGCGCGGCAGCAAGCCGGTCGCTGACGCCGCCGCCGCGTCCGACGTCTCGGTCGCGACGCTGGAAGGACTGAAGAAGGAGATCACCGACGCCAAGCGCTCACTGCTGCTGGCCGGTGGCAACGCCGCCGACTCGACGCAGGTGGCGCTCGAAGTCCACGAGTTCAACAAGTTCCTCGGCAACGTCGGCATCACGGTCAAGCCGGCATCGCCGCTCGGCGTGTACCAGCGCCTCGACGTCACTGCCGCCGTGTACAACGTCTCCGAGCGCATGAATGCCGGTGCCGTGCCGCTGCTGTTCGTGCGCGGCGCGAACCCGGTGCACACGCTGCCGAAGTCGGTCAAGTTCGCCGAGGGCATGGCGAAGGTCGGCTTCAAGGTGTCGTTCACCAACGTGCCTGATGAGACGACGGAATTGGCCGACCTGGTGCTCCCCGATCATCACGGGTTGGAGAGCTGGGGCGATGCCGAACCCACCGCCGGCACGCTGCACCTGCAGCAGGCCACGATGGAGCCGGTGTTCCAGAGCCGTGCCACCGCCGACGTGCTGATCGAAGTCGCGAAGAAGGACACGGCGCTGGCGTCGAAGTACGCCGTCAAGGACTATCGCAGCTGGTTGATCTCGCGTTTCCCGGGCGGCCAGTCGGCGCACACGGTGGCGCTGGCCAAGGGTGTTGCGTCGGCCTCGTCGCTGCGCGCGTCCGAGCGCACCGCCGGTGAGCTCACGCGCAAGCCGGTGGCAGGCTTCGCCGGCGCCGGTGACTTCCATCTCGTGATCAACCCATCGCCCACGCTCGGCACCGGCTCCGGTGCCAACAAGCCGTGGCTGATGGAACTGCCCGATCCGGTCTCCAAGATCGCGTGGCAGTCGTGGGTCGAGATGCACCCGATGGCGCTGAAGAAGCTTGGCCTGGTGCGTGGTGACCTCGTCACCATCGAGACCGCCGCCGGCAACGCGACGCTGCCCGTCTACAACTATCTCGGCATTCGCCCCGATACCGTCGCGGTGTCGCTGGGCTACGGACACAAGAGCCAGAGCGGTCGCAAATTCGATCCCGATGGCGATCGTCGCACGCCATTCTACAGTGGCTACGGCCGCTATGCGGAAGGCGTCGGCATGAACGCCGTCGATCTCGTCTCTGGCGACACCGACGCACTGTCGGGTTCCATCGCCTACAGCAGCATGAAGGCGAAGGTCACGAAGACGGGCGAGAACATCGACCTGATCACCACCGAAGGTTCCGCGCGTCAGCATTCGCGCGGCATCGGACAGGCGACGACGCTGGCGGCATTGGTCGCTGCGCGCAGCAATGCGGAAGCGGGCCACGGCGCCGCGGCATCGCACGATGCACCCGCAGCCGGCGAGCATGCCGCGGTCACTCACGATCTCGGTCCCAAGGAATGGGGCGGCAACGAGCACGCATTCGTTGGCGGTGCACCCACGGAATTCCTGCCCGGCCTCAAGAGCCCCGTCGCCAACGACGCGCAGGGTGATCTCGGTACGCAGGATTCGAAGGCCAAGGGCATGTACTCCGAGCAGCACTGGAGTGGCATGGCCAAGCGCCGCTGGGCGATGACGGTGGACCTCAGCCGCTGCACGGGCTGCTCCGCCTGCGTCACCGCCTGCTACAGCGAGAACAACATCCCGACGGTGGGCGCCAGCTGGCAGGGTCGCGCACTGTCGCCGACGGTGTGGGACACGCGTCCCGGTGCGAACATCCTCAAGGGTCGCGAGATGGCGTGGATTCGCCTCGAGCGCTACTTCGAGGGCGCCGACGATGCGGACAACACGTTTGATCCGGGCTTCGACACGCGCTTCGTGCCGATGATGTGCCAGCACTGCGGCAACGCGCCGTGTGAGCCGGTGTGCCCGGTGTACGCCACGTATCACTCGCCCGACGGCCTCAACGTGCAGGTCTACAACCGCTGCGTCGGCACGCGCTACTGCAGCAACAACTGCCCGTACAAGGTCCGGTACTACAACTGGTTCGGCTATGGCGAGCCGGGACGCCGGCAGTATGCGTTCCCCGAGCCGATGGAGATGCAGCTGAATCCCGACGTCACCGTGCGCGGCAAGGGCGTGATGGAGAAGTGCACGTTCTGCGTGCAGCGCATCCGTGAGGCCGAGACGCGGGCGGATCTCGAGCACCGTCCGCTGCAGGGTGACGAGTTCACGACCGCCTGCGCGCAGGCCTGCCCGTCGAAGGCGATCACGTTCGGTGACGCCGCCGACCCGGCCTGGACGGTGGCGAAGCAGGTGGAGGACGAGCGAGCGTACCACGTGTTCGAGGTGCTCAACACCTACACGGCCGTGGTCTATCTCAAGAAGATCAATCACACGGTCGAGGCCTGACCCGAATGGCGACGACTGCGAAGCCAGTTGTGGGCAAGATCAAGCGCCCGAACATTCCGGCGGCGGGGATCCAGGTTCCTGCGGTCAGCACGTTCGAGCAGGTCGACAACGAGATCCTCGCGACGCTGAAGCCGAGCCCGAAGTGGTTCATCGGGCTGGGCATCGCGATCGCGGCGATGCTGGTGGGTGCCTCGGCCTGGACGTACCAGATCTACTGGGGCCTCGGCAACGCCGGCTACGTGCCGCCGGTGATGTGGGGCGTGTACATCATCACGTTCGTGTTCTGGGTCGGCATCGGCCACGCCGGGACGCTGATCTCGGCCATCCTCTATCTCTTCCGCGCCGGATTCCGCACCACGATCTATCGCGCGTCGGAAGCGATGACGGTGTTCGCGGTGATGACGGCAGGTCTCTTCCCGATCATTCACATCGGGCGGCCGTGGAAGTTCTTCTGGCTGATTCCGTACCCGAACTGGCGCCTCCTCTTCCCGCAGTTCAAGAGCCCGCTGCTGTGGGACGTGTTCGCGATCTCGACCTACCTCACGATCTCGACCACGTTCCTCTATCTCGGCTTGATCCCCGACTTCGCGGTCATGCGCGACAAGGAGACCAACCCGATCCGTCGCCGCATCTTCGCGATGCTGTCGCTGGGCTGGAAGAACACCGATCGTGAATGGCGCCACTTCGCCAAGATGTACATGTTCCTGGCCGCGTTCAGCACGCCGCTGGTGCTCTCGGTGCACTCGGTCGTGTCGTTCGACTTCGCGATGGCGCTGACGCCGGGCTGGCACACCACGATCTTCCCGCCGTATTTCGTCGGCGGCGCCATCTTCTCCGGGTTCGCGATGGTCTGGACCATCCTGATCCCGATCCGGAAGTGGTGGAACCTCGAGCACTACGTGACGCTGAACCACCTCGACGCCACCGCCAAGGTGGTGCTGTTCACGTCGATCATGGTGGGCTGCGGCTACCTCTCCGAGTTCTTCATCGCCTGGTTCTCGGGCGTGGCACCGGAGCAGGAATACTTCTGGAACCGCGTCTTCGGGCAGTGGTGGTGGAGCGCCTGGATCCTGCTGCTCTGCAACATGATCTTCCCGCTCTCGCTGTTCTCGCAGAAGCTGCGCCGCAACCCGACCTGGCTCTGGATCCTGTCGATCATCATCAACATCGGCATGTGGTACGAGCGCTTCGTGATCGTGGTGCCGTCGCTGAGCCATGAGTTCGAGCCCTGGCAGTGGACGAATTACACGCCGAGCTGGATCGACATGTGCTTCCTGGTGGGCTCGTTCGGCTGGTTCTTCATGTGGTTCCTGCTGTTCATCAAGCAGATGCCCGTGATCGCCATCGCCGAGGTGAAGGAGATCGTGCCGCCGAAGGTCAAGAACGACCATGGAGGACATCACTGATGCAGGGCGTCCTGGCAGTATTTCCCAACCTGGATGAAGTGTGCGACGCGATCCGTGACCTGAAGGCCAAGAAGGTGCCGAAGGTCACCGTGTACTCGCCCACCATCCAGCACGAGATCGACGATGCGATCGACGCCCCGACCAGCGTGGTCCGGGTGTTCACGCTGATCGGTGCCACCTGCGGTGTGACCTTCGGGTACTGGATCTCGATCTGGTGCTCGCAGTACTGGTCGCTGCAGGTCGGCGGCAAGGCGATCGCCAGCTGGATCCCGTACACGATCATGGGCTTCGAGATGTTCGTCATGGTCGGCTGCCTGAGCACGGTGGCCGGCATGTTCATCAACGCGCAGATCCCGCGCCTGGTGACGAACTTCGGCTTCGACCCGCGCTTCACGCATGGCGACTACGGCATCTGGATCGAGACCACGCCCGACAAGTTCGCAGAACTGGAAAGCACGCTGAAGGCCCATGGGGCAGTGGAGGTTCGCGGTGAGCGCTAAGTCGCTTCGCGTGGCCGCGACCGCGCTGATGCCGTTGGCATTCGGCGCCTGCTCGTGGTTCACCGACTTCAAGGACCAGCCGGCCATCCAGCCGTGGGATTCGGTGGCCGACACCATCGCGCCCCGTGGTCAGCCGGTGAACTCGGTCCCGGTGACGGGTCTGCAGACGCCCGGCTACACGTTCAGCTATCAGCCGCTGCCGACGGTGATCGACTCGATGTCGGTGATCGTCAATCCGAAGGACCCAGCACGCCTCTCGGCCGCCGAACTGGATTCATCGCTGGCCAACGGACGTCGCTACTTCCAGGCCAACTGCGCGGTGTGTCATGGTGATGCCGGCAACGGTCTCGGTCCCGCCACCAAGTACGGTGTGCCGGCGATCGGCCTGATCGGCGACGGCACCAAGGCGCGCACCGACGGCTACGTATACGGCATGATGCGCAACGGCCGCGGCTCGATGCCGAGCTACAACCGCATCGAGGAGCCGGATCGCTGGGACGTGGTGAACTACCTGCGCGGATTGCAGGGCAAGTATCCGGGCCGCACCATGGCCACCGGACCGCTCGGCTATCCCGGACAGACCGGCTTCACCATCCCGACCTACACCAACACGGCGCCCACGCGCCCGGCGCCGATGTGGCGTCCGAGTGTCACACCTTCCGCCGCGCCGAAGCCTGTCGGTGAACTGACGACGGCCAAGCCGGCCGAGCCGGGGACGCACGAGTGAGCATCCATAATCCGACCTATCCGCCGCGCGCCGACCTGATCGCGGCCTCGTCGAAGCCGATCGCCGCCTGGATCAAGACGGCGGCACTGGCGGCGACGGTCGTCGGCCTCGCCGCCTTCGTGGCGGGCGCGCTGATGTCGCCCGACCGCATCTGGCGCGCGTTCCATTACCACTGGCTGTACTTCAGCGCCATCAGCTCCGGCGGCGTGATGTTCGTCGCCATCTTCCGCATCGTGACCGCGCGCTGGTCGCGCTCGATCGCACGCATGATGGAAGGGTACGCCGCGTTCCTGCCGGTGTCGTGGCTGTTCCTGGTGCTGAGCGTCACCGTCGGGGGCAAGCACATCTTCCCGTGGGTCGCCGATCCGAATTCGCTTCCGAACTCGGAGCGCATGTTCTGGCTCGGCAACCATGCCTTCTTCGCGCTGCGCGAGATCGGCATCGTGACGGTGCTCTACGGGCTGCAGCTCTGGTTCATCTACAACTCGCTGCGCATCGACGTGGCCCAGCTGCCGGAAGGCGGCGCCAAGTGGGCTGCCGGCCTGCGCGCCCGCATGCGTGCCGGCTGGGGTGAGGAGCGCCGCGAACTGCACACGCAGCACTCGCTGCAGGGCAAGATCGCGGTCGCGATGGCGATCATCTTCGGCTTCGGCTGGATGATGCTGCACTACGACCTGTCGATGGCGCTGGACGTGTTCTTCTTCTCGACGCTGTGGGGCTGGTGGAGCTTCATGTCGGGCATCCTCGGATTCCTGATGAGCTTCAGCCTGATCTTCTTCATGTGGCGGAAGCACTTCAACAACGCCGTCATCAACGAGATCCTCGGCGACCAGCAGATCCACGACCTCGGCAAGCTGCGCTTCGCCTGGACGGCGTTCTGGGGCTACACCACGTTCGCCCAGCTGCTGATCATCTGGTACGGCAACATCGGCGAGGAGACCCACTTCTTCCGCCTGCGCCTGATCGATCCGTGGCTGCCGATCAGCTTCTCGGTGCTGATGCTGGTGTTCGTGGCGCCGTTTCCGGGCCTGATCTCGAAGGCCGCCAAGATGTTCATCCCGACCAACATCCTGTTCGCGGTCGTGTCGCTCACCGGCACGTACCTGCAGCGCTACATCGAGGTCTATCCGTCGCTCTACGGTGTGCCCGCCGATGGCGCGCCGTTCGGCTGGCAGGAGCTCGGCATGGCCGCGATGTTCTTCGGCCTCTGGATCACCTGCTACACCCAGTTCTTCGAGGCCTTCCCGCGCCTCCGCATCAGCTGGATGACGTCGAAGTATCGCGACGAGGTGCAGATCCCGGTCGACGTCCGCACCATGGAACCGCTGCCGGCGCACGAGTAGCACGCGGCATTCCTTCGCACCGAACGACACGAATGCCGACCGCGTCCCGGTCGGCATTCGTCGCGTCGGGGGCTTGATGCGACGCCGCGATTTCGGTACTCTACGCCTTGTGGTACGGCACGATTTCTCGGGGGTCTAGCTCATCTGGTAGAGCAATTGCTTTGCAAGCAATAGGCGCGGGGTTCGAGTCCCCGGACCTCCACTGCACGTTCGACGCGGCTCCCTTTTCGGGAGCCGTTGTCGTTTGCGGCGCGCAGTCTCGCGCGATTCTGCGCGTTCAGCGCCAGTCGCGCGAGACCGTCCACTCCGAGGTGCGCGTCACTTCGTTCTCGTGTGGTCCCTTTCGCTGCCGGCGCAGCGCACCGGTGAGCGCGCGTCCCGCCAGGATGCCCGCGGCCAGCGACACGCCGATCAGCGCCACCTTGAACGCCGTCTCCACGCCCGTCACCACCTTCTGCTGCGAGAAGCTGGTCACGCTGCGCAGCCCGATGCTCCCCGGCACCAGGATCAGCAAGCCGGGCACGATGGTGACGATCGGCGTGGTGTCGCGGCGCCGCGCGATGAAGGTGCTGCCCGCGCTCACCACCAGCGCACCGAGGAACGCGCCCAACTCTTCACCCAGTGCGCGGCCGGCGAAGCGTGACGTGAGGTAGGCGGTGGATGCCGCCAGCACGATCCACGGCGCCTCGCGCGCATTCGCCTGCAGCAGCACCGTGAAGCAGAGCGGCGCGACCAGCATGCCGACGCCCTCCACCCACCACGGCAGCGCCGAATTCGCGACCTGCAGTATCGCGTCGTGCGCGACCAGCCAGTCGCCCATCGCCGCGCCCAGCTTGGTGCCCAGCGCCACCCCGAAGCCGAGGCCGAGGAACGTGACGAGGGCGCCACTGAGCCGCGCCGTGCCGCTGGCGAGGTGTCGGGTCGAGAGTTCGATCAGGCCGGTGGTGAAAGTCATGCCCGGCAGCAGCACCACCAGGCCCGCCACCGTCATCGCGTAGCCCGAGCCGCTGTCGGTGACGGCGGCGAACACCTGCGCCACCGTCGCGACGAGGAAGGCGCTCATCGGCTCCTCGATGTCCAGCCACTCGCTGTGCTTTGCGCTGCGGGTGATGATGACACCAGATAGCAGGCCCAGCAGTGCAGCGCCGATGAGGTCGGTCGCACCGACCTGGAGGAAGCTCGCCACCGCCACCGACACCAGCACAAATGCGAGCAGCACCGGCGGGCCGGTCCACGGCTTCGGCTGGCTCAGCAGCTTCTCGATGCGCAGCGTGCCCTCCACGGGGCCCAGCGTGCCGTACATCACGTCACGGGCGATGCGATCCAGTCCCGAGAGGTGGCTGAGGTTGGTGGACCCGGGCTGCGCACGGATGAGGTGGGTGCGCTGCGCGTCGGGCGGCCCGAAGGCGGCCATGATCGACGTCGGTGTGGAGAAGAACTGCGCCTCCAGGCCCAGCTTGGTCGCCACATCGGACAGGGTGGCTTCCAGCCGGTGCGCCGAGAAGCCGGCATTGTGCAGCGCCCGGCCAAGTCGCAGGATGAAGCCGACGGCGTCGCGGCCGCCGGCCGCCGGCGTCACCGGCGGCGTGCCGTCGGGTGGGGGCGGGGAGCTGGAAAGCGGTGTCGACATCGTGCAGTGAGTGTATGCGGACACCGGTGCCGCGGGCAGGGTGCGTGGCTCGCCATCGCCGCATTTCGCCCGCATGTTTGTCGTCGCGGCGCTGGTGGACAACAGCGCCGCGCAGTGCGTCCATGGATGCTCCGGAGGGTCGCATGGGAAAGCCGGCGGTCGGCAGGTTCGCGCCAGACTTCACGATGATGTCGAGTGACGGCAGGACCGTCACGCTGTCGCAGTTCCGCAGCAAGGAGCGCGTGCTGCTGGCCTTCTTCCCGATGGCCTTCACCAGCACCTGCACCGCCGAGATGCTGGCGTTCACCGAGGAATACGCGCTCTACACCGCGGCCGGTGTGCGCGTCTTCGGCATCAGCGTGGACAGCGTGCCGACGCTGCAGGAGTTCAAGAACAAGCACGGCCTCGGTGTGGAACTGCTCAGCGATTTCCGGCGCGACGTCTGTCGCGCCTATGGGACGCTGAACGAGGAACACTTCTGCTCCAACCGGGCGTACTTCCAGGTCGACCAGATCGGCATCATCCGCTGGGCGTTCGTGGAGCCGAATCCCGGCATCTGCCGGAGCAACTCGGAGATCATGGGCGCGATCGGCAGCAGCTGATCCGCGTCACGTTGCGGCCGGCATGGCTTTGCGCCGCGTCGCAGCGGATCGCCGTTGCACGGTGCGCGCGACGCGGGCATGCTGCGGCATGTCCGCGCCCGATGCCGTGATCACGGCCGTCTTCCGCACGCTGTACCGGGCCACCGTGGACACCCGCGCCACCGTCGTGGTGCGCTCCGGCGGCGAGCGTCAGGCACGGGCGGTGTCACAGTGGCTGGAGCGGGCGCACGGCAGTCGTCGCACCGTCATCGCGTCGCGCACGGCTGGTGGCGACGTGGTGCTGCGGCTTCCGGCCAGCCTGTCGTGGCAGGCTGTCGCGCCACCGGTGCATCCCTAGCCGGAGACGGTCGGACCGGGTCGCCCGGCGCGTTGGCACTCGCTTCGCCGGGATCGGTCACGCACCTTTGGGCATGGCACAGATCTGGTCGTTCCCGGGGGCTCGCTGATGCGCATCCTGGTCATCGAAGACGATCCCATCGTCGGGCAGTTCGTCAAGCGCGGCCTCGAGGAGCAGCAGTGGACGGTGGACCTCGAAGCCGACGGGGAGTCGGGCGAACGCGCCGCGGGGCAGGGTGACGCCTACGACCTGATCATCCTCGACATGCGGCTGCCGGGCAAGGACGGGCTGTCGGTGCTGCGGACGCTGCGCTCGCGCGGCTTCCAGCGACCGGTGCTGGTCCTCACCGCGCAGGATGCCGTGGACGCCAAGGTGCAGACGCTGCGCGCCGGCGCCGACGACTACGTGACCAAGCCGTTCGCGTTCGAGGAGCTGTTGGCGCGCATCGAGGCACTCTCGCGGCGGCCGCGCCAGCTGGCCTCGCCGCGGCTCGAGATCGCCGACCTGGTGGTGGACCTCGACACGCGCGAGGTGACGCGGGGCGGGGTGCGCATCGAGCTCACGCCGAAGGAGTTCAAGGTGCTGGAGTACCTGATGCGGCATCCGGGCCGCGTGATGAGCCGCACGCTGATCACCGAGTACGCGTGGGGCTATCACTTCGACCCGGGCACCAACATCGTGGACGTGGTGATCACGCACCTGCGCAAGAAGGTGGACGCGACGCACGACCAGAAGCTGATCGGCACCGTGCGCGGCGTCGGGTACGTGGTGAAGGAGTGAGCCGGTGATCCACTCGATCCGGATCCGGGTCACGCTGCTGTTCATGCTGGCACTGGTGCTCGCGGTCACGGTGTTCGCGGGCGGGATCTGGACGGGCCGCAAGGACTTCGCCTACTACCGCGAGTTGCAGCGCTACGTGCAGTCGCAGGCCGAGCTGGCGATCCGCATCATCACGCAGGCCGAGACGCGCGGGCCGGTGACGATCATGCGCGATTCGCTGGTCGGTGCGAAGCTCACCCCCGACCTGGTGAGCGCACTCGAGGTGATCCCCGATTACCTGATCGTGCTCGACACCGCGGGCCGCATGGTCTACGTGTCGGAGAAGGCGCGCACGCTGCCGGCATCGGACCTCACCTCGCTGCAGGAGAGTGCGCTCGACATCGATCCCGGCACCACCGCCACGCTGCTCACGCTGCGCTCCGACCAGATCTACCTCTCGGCGCGCCTCGAGAACGACGAGCGCACGCCGATCGCACGCATCGTGGCCGGCAGTTCCACCAGCACCACCGAGGCGCTCTGGCGCGACCTGCTGCGGTCCATGCTGATGCTGGCGCCGGTGGTGTTGCTGCTGGGCGGCACGGCGGCCTACATCATCGGTGGCGTGGCGGTACGACCGATCACGCTGATCATCAGTGAGCTGGAGGCCATCACCGATGGTCGCTCGCTGCACAAGCGACTGGGCGGTGCGGATGCCGAGGGAGACGAGCTCTCGCGCCTCACCAGCACGCTCAACGCCATGATCGGGCGACTGGAGAACAGCTTCGGCGGATTGCGGCGATTCACCGCCGATGCCAGCCACGAGCTGAAGACGCCGCTGACCGTGCTGCGCGCGAGCATCGAGCGGGCGATGATGGCGCGGCGCGGCTCCAACGAGCAGATGGAATACCTGGAGGAGGCGCTGAACGAGGTCACGCGCATGGCGGACCTCGTCAACAGCCTGCTCAGCCTCGCGCGTGCCGACGAAGGGCGTTTCGACCTCGTGCGCGACGTGGTGCTGCTGGACTCGATCCTGCGCGACATCGCCGAGACGGCCACGATCCTCGGCGAGCCGAACGGCATCCTCGTCGAAGTGAAGGAGTGCGAGCCACTGACGGTGGAGGGCGACGCGCCGCGCCTGCGACAGCTGCTGCTGAACCTGGTGGAGAACGCGATCAAGTACACCACCGTCGGTGGCACGGTGGAGCTGTCGCTGGCGGCGGAGCAGGGCAATGCGGTGCTGACGGTGAAGGACACCGGCATGGGCATCGCGGCCGCCGACCTGCCGTTCATCTTCGAGCGATTCTGGCGCGCCGACCGGGCACGTTCACGCGCCAGCGGGCGTGGCGGCACCGGCCTCGGTCTGGCGATCAGCCAGTACATCGCGCAGGCGCATGGTGGCACGCTCACCGCGCAGAGTCGCCTCGGCCGCGGCAGCACGTTCACGCTCACCCTGCCGGGCGCGGTGCGGCGCGACGTCGGCACACCGGTGATCGCCGCTCCGCCGCGCATCAGTCACAGCGCGTAGCGCTGCCTCGCACGCGATGCAAGGGGCGCATCGCCTCTACGTGCGCAGAAGATTTCGCCTGCATCACTGACGCTTAAGCAAATCGTAATGGACTGCCAGTGTTGGACGGCGGGTCCTATCGGCAGTTTAGCGAGGTCCCGTTCGACCATCATCCGGCATAAGGGAGAGGGTGGATGTTCGATCAATTGCTGGAAACGAAGGCCAAGAAGCAGCGCAGCGTCGGTGGCACGGTGATTTCCGTCGTGTTGCACACCGTGCTCATCGCTGCGGCGGTCGTGCTGACGAAGAAGACGGCCGAGGCGCTGGAAAAGCCGAAGGAAGAGAAGGTCGTCCTCGCGGAGACGAAGAAGGAGCCCGAGCCGGAGAAGCCGAAGGAGCAGCCGAAGCCGCAGGAAGTCGTGGCGCAGGTCGCTCCGCCGAAGGGCTTCCAGGTGCTGACGCCGCCGATCGACGTGCCGGATGTGATTCCGGACGTCGACCTGAGCCGCAAGGCGACCGATGAAGCGGACTTCAGCGGCAAGGGCGTCCAGGGCGGCATCGCGAAGGGCGTCGAAGGTGGCACCGGTCCGGTGATCAGCGACCAGCCGTATTTCGACTTCCAGGTCGAAAAGGCGGCCGCCGCCATTCCGGGCAGTGGCAGCCCGGCGTATCCCGAGATGCTGAAGAGCTCGGGCGTCGAAGGTGAAGCCCTCGTGCAGTTCGTGGTGGACACCACCGGCCGGGCCGAGCTTGGCTCGTTCAAGGTTTTGCGTGCCACGCACGACGCATTTGGACAGGCAGTGAAGGCGGCCCTGCCGCGCATGCGCTTCCTCCCCGCCGAAATCGGCGGCCGCAAGGTCCGCATGCTGGTGCAGCAGCCGTTCGCATTCGCGCTCAATCGATAGACCCCGGCTTCGCCCGGCACCCACACTCACACCTAGCACTGGGAGTCTCCGATGGATCTGTCAATGATCGAGCTGTACAACTCGATGGGTATGTTCGCGAAGGGGATCGTGTACACCCTGTTCGCGATGTCCATCTGGTCGCTCACCGTGATGTTCTCGAAGTGGTGGTCGCTCCGCGCCGCCAAGGCCGAGACGCTCAAGTTCGCGCCGGAATTTTCGCAGTTCCTGGAAGAGGACAACCTCGGTGAGGCGATCAAGCTGGCCGAGACGTACAAGAAGTCGCATGTGGCCCGCGTGCTGGGCGGCGCCCTCGGCGAGATTCGCCCGCTGATCCAGGACGGCTCGGTGACGGTGTCGGACATCAACACCGCAGAACGTGCCGTCGAGCGCGAGATGCTGATGACGATCGTCGGCCTGAAGCGCGGCAATGCCGTGCTGGCGACGGTGGGTGCCACGGCGCCGTTCGTCGGTCTGCTCGGCACGACGATGGGTATCGTGAACGCCTTCACGGGCATGGCCGCCTCCGGCTCGGGCGGTATCGCCTCGATCTCGGCCGGCGTCGCCGAAGCCCTCATCACCACCGCCTTCGGCCTGATCGTGGCCATCCCGGCAGTGTGGGCGTACAACTACTTCCAGACCAAGATCGACAACCTCACGGCGGAAATGACGTACACCTCGAAGGAGATGATCGACTATCTCATCAAGGGTGTCTCGGGCGAGTTCGGCCGCTCCCGCTTCACGCGCGAGTTCAACACGACGGCTGGCGGCCAGAAGCCGATCACCTGAGCCTGACCCACCGTTAACGAGGGAGCGTCTCCATGGGGATGTCTGCAGGCGGCGGAGGGGCGGTCAAGGCCGAACCCAACGTCACCCCGATGATCGACGTCATGCTCGTGCTCCTGATCATCTTCATGATCGTGGTGCCCCAGATCGCGGCCGGCTTCAAGGCCACGCCGCCGAAGGGACAGAACATCAAGGCGCACCCCGAAGATGAAAATGCCGACCAGGTGCTGGGCATCGACAAGGATGGCAATTACTACCTGAACAAGAAGCCGATCAACAACGCGGATCTGGAACAGCTGGTGAAGCAGATCTACGATGCGCGGACGATCGACAAGATCATGTACGTGAAGGCGGACGCCGGACTGGCCTACCACAAGGTGCAGACCGCACTCGATGTCATCGCCAAGGGCGGTGTGCGCGTGTCGGGCCTCATCGCGGACCAGGAGCCGGGCACGGAATCGACTGTCGCAGGTGACTCGCCGAAGGCCGGTGGCAATCCTCTCGACCTGAGCGGAGGCAAGAAGCCCTAATGGCGATGAGCGCTGGAGATTCCGAGGGCGGGTTGACGAACGACATCAACGTGACGCCCATGATCGACGTGCTGCTGGTGCTGTTGATCATCTTCATGGTCATCGTGCCGATGGCCCGCAAGACGATCGACGTGCAGCTGCCCGACCCGACGCCGCAGCCGCAGCCGCCTGGCCCGCCGCCACAGAACATCGTGCTGCAGGTCATGGAAGGCGGCAAGTTCAAGATCAACTCGGAGGAGCAGCCGAAGGCCAACCTCGGCAAGCGCCTCAAGGAGATCTACGAGCCGCGGCCGGACAAGCTGATCTTCGTGAAGGGTGACTCGCTGGCGACGTACCAGGACGTGATCTACGCCATGGACGTGGCACGCGGCGCAGGGGTGAAGGTCATCGGCCACATGCCGGCGACCGCGCCGTAACTCGGTCACGACACGATGGCAGGGCAGTGGGCGACCGGGCGCAAGCCTTGTCGCCCACTGTCGCGTTCCATCCGTACGAACCTTTCGTGCCCCGCCGGACGTAGAATGTGAGCGCACGACTCCCCCTCGATCCCGCCGATGCACGATAGCAGCCTCCCACAATCCGCCGACGTCACGCCCCGCCTGCCGCTCGAGCGGCCGAAGCTGCGGCCGCTCATCGGCGTGCCGGAAGGGGCCACGAAGGAAAACCGGAAGCGCGGCGCGGTGGTCGCCATCCTCGCGCACCTGTTCGTCGTGTTCCTGCTGGTCTTCCGTTTCCGTACCGAGATCACCGCGGCGCTGACCGATGGCGCCGGTGGACCGGGCGCCGCTGGCGGTGGCGGTGGCGGGCGCGGCGGGAGCCCCGTCATTCCGGAGCGCATTCAGCAGTACCAGCTGTCCGCCCCACCGCCGCCCGCCGCCAGCCCGCCGAGCGTGCTGCCGCCGATCGTGCCGGTGCCGGAAGTGAAGAAGCCGGTCGTCACGCCGCCTCCCGAGGTCAAGCCGACCCCGGTCACGTCGCCGACGGCCACCGAAGCACCGGTCACCCCAGGGCCTGTGTCGCCGCCGGCGCCCGGCGCTGGCGCAGGGGCCGGTGCAGGCACCGATGCGGGGCCTGGGACGGGTCCTGGCACCGGCGGCGGCACCGGGTCTGGCATCGGCACCGGGACGGGCTCCGCCATCGGCCCGGGGACCGGTGGTGGCAACGCGACCATCTTCCCGCCCACACCACGCGCGCTGTTCGTGCCGCCCAACGGCACGCCGCGTCGACTGCGTGGCAAGACGATCGTGATCGAACTCGAGGTGGATGAGACGGGCAAGGTGCTGACCGCCGAATTCACGCCGCGATCGGGTGACGGTGGCTACGACGACCAACTGCTCGCCAGCCTGCGGGAACAGCGATTTCGACCTGCGGTGCGGGCCAACGGCACACCGGTGAAGTTCACCTACCGGTACGAGATTCTCCTCTAGGGCGGACCACTGCGGTCCGCCCTTCGAGTATCCGGCAGCGTACCCGACGACAACGTGTGGCAGAGCACGTAACCGGCGCTGGCTGCATGGCTGGTTCCGAGCCGATCCCGTGCATAGCTTGCCGCATTCTTTCGCCCGTACGAACGCGGGCGACCGTGCACCGTTACCACCTGCCCATCCTGCATGCCGGAGCTCCGCGAGGACCCTGCAGTCGATTCAAGTACGCGTGGTGCAGCGGGTGGTTCAGCCGCGCCGACAGGGTTCGTTGCCGCACTGACGCTCACGGATGCGGCGATGCTGGTGGCCGGATCGATGATCGGCTCCGGCATCTTCATCGTCTCGGCCGACATCGCGCGTTCGGTCTCGTCGCCCTTCTGGCTGCTGATGGCCTGGGTGCTCACCGGCATCATCACGCTCGCCGGCGCCCTCTCGCTCGCCGAACTGGCCGCCATGTTCCCGCGCGCCGGCGGACAGTACGTCTTCCTTCGCGAAGCGATGGGCCCAGTGATGGGCTTTCTTTTTGGCTGGACGCTGTTCGTCGTCATCCAGACCGGCACCATCGCCGCCGTCGCCGTGGCCTTCGGCCGATTCCTCGGCGTGCTCTGGCCGTCGATCACGCCGGACCGATTCGGCTGGTTCCCGCAGGCCGATCTGTGTCTCTCCTGGCTGGGCTGCAAGGCCCCCGGGAACGCGATCCAGCTCGGGCTCTCACCACAGCGATTGATCGCGCTGGTGAGCGTGTGGCTGCTGACCTGGATCAACCTGCGCGGCGTCGAAGGTGGCAAGACGCTGCAGACGCTGCTCACTGCAGCCAAGCTGCTCGGCCTGGCGATGATCGTGGTGCTCGGCATCCTGATCGGTCGCAACAGCCAGGCGATCATGGCCAACTTCTCGGGCGGCAATTTCTTCGGCAACGTGCCGATGAACTCCACCTTCGTGCTCGCCTTCGGCACCGCGCTGGTCGGCTCGCTGTTCTCGAGCACCGCGTGGCTCGGCGTGACCTCGGCGGCCAGCGAAGTGAAGGACCCGAAGCGCAACCTGCCGCGCGCGCTGCTGATGGGCACCGGTGTGGTGACGCTGCTGTACGTCACCGCCAACCTCGCCTACCTGCTGGTGCTGCCGATGAACGGCATTGCGGACGGTGCGACGGTGCTGGAGCGCGGCATTGCCCACGCCACGCAGGATCGCGTGGGTGTGGCGGCGGCCGAGATGATCTTCGGCGCCAGCGCCGGCACCGTGATGGCGTGCCTGATCCTGGTCTCCACGTTCGGCTGCAACAACGGCCTGATTCTCGCCGGTTCGCGGGTGTTCTACGCGATGGCGAAGGACGGCACGTTCTTCCGCAGTGCAGGCACGCTGAACATGAAGGGTGTGCCGGCGCGCGCGATGCTGATGCAGGGTGCGTGGACGTCGGTGCTCTGCCTCAGCGGCACCTACGGCCAGCTGCTGGACTACGTGGTGTTCGCCGAGCTCGGGTTCTACGCGCTGACGACCGTCGGATTGTTCATGCTGCGGCGTTCGCGACCCGACGCAGAGCGGCCGTACAAGGCGCTGGCCTATCCGCTGCTGCCAGCGTTCTACATCCTGGCTTGCAGCAGCGTGGCCGTGATCCTGCTGGTGGCCGACAAGACGCGCGCGCAAGCGGTGTCCGGCCTGGTGCTGGTCCTGATCGGCTTGCCCGTCTACTTCCTGACACGTCGCGGTACGGCCACCGCGTCGGCCTGATCCTTCCTCAAACTCAGAATCTGTCATGAACGCTTCGCAGTCATCTCTGCTCGGCATCATCATCGGGGGCAGCGTCATCGCCCTGGTGTTTGCCGGGTTCCTCGCGCGCTGGGTGCTGGCGCGGGGCACCGGTACCGACGCCATGCGGGCGATCTCCGACGCGATCCAGGAGGGCGCCGAGGCGTATCTGGCGCGCCAGAACAAGACCATCGGCGTGCTCTCGATCGTGGTGGCTGCGCTGCTCTTCGTTGGCTACGGCCTGCTGCGTGAGACGACGGCCAGCGACCCGGTGTCGGATCCGAAGGTGCTGGCGTTGTTCGTGACGCTGTCGTTCTTCCTCGGCGCGCTGAGTTCGGGCATCGCCGGCTACATGGGCATGTGGGTCTCGATCCGCACCAACATCCGCGTCGCCAGTGCCGCGATGGAATCGCTGAATGCCGCGCTGCAGACCGCGCTGCGCGGTGGTGCGGTGTCGGGCCTGTTCACGGTGTCGATGTCGCTGCTGGGTGTGGGTGGCCTGTTCGCGATCATCACGCTGCTGGCACCGGCCGGCATGGACGCCACCACCTGGGCGCCGAAGATCCCGTTCCTGATCGTCGGGTACGGCTTCGGCGCCAGCTTCGTGGCGCTCTTCGCACAGCTCGGCGGCGGCATCTACACCAAGGCGGCCGACGTCGGCGCCGACCTGGTGGGCAAGGTGGAAGCCGGCATTCCGGAAGACGATCCGCGTAACCCGGCCGTGATCGCCGACCTCGTCGGCGACAACGTGGGTGACTGCGCCGGCCGTGGCGCCGACCTGTTCGAGAGCACCGCCGCCGAGAACATCGGCGCCATGATCCTTGGCGTCGCGCTGTTCAAGTTCTTCGGCATCAACGGCATCCTGTTCCCGCTGGTGATCGGCGCGCTCGGCCTGCTCTGCTCGATCGTCGGCGTGATGGTCGTCAGCACGAAGGAAGATGCGGACCCGATGGACGCGCTGAACCGTGGCTACTACGTCACCGCCGCGCTGGTGTCGGTCGTGTTCTTCTTCGCCTGCCGCTGGCTGCTCGCCACGCCCGAGGCACCGAACGCGTGGGTGAGCTTCTTCTACTGCGGCCTGATCGGCATCGTGACGTCGATCGCGTTCGTGTTCATCACGCAGTACTACACAGAGTATCGCTACCGCCCGGTGCTCTCGATCGCCGATGCCAGCCAGACCGGTCCGGCCACCAACATCATCATGGGCCTCGCCGTCGGCATGGAATCCACGGTGCTGCCGGTGATCACCATCGGCATCGCGCTGCTGGCCAGCTTCATGATCGGGCAGAGCAGCGGCTTGATGGAGAATGGCGTGGCCGTGGGCGGCCTGTTCGGCACTGCCGTCGCCACGATGGGCATGCTCGGCACTGCTGGCTACATCCTCGCGATGGACGTCTTCGGCCCGATCACCGACAACGCCGGTGGCATCGTCGAGATGTCGCAGCAGCCGGCCTCGATCCGTGACAAGACCGACCGCCTCGATGCGGTGGGCAACACGACCAAGGCACTGACGAAGGGCTACGCCATCGGCTCCGCGGCGCTGGCGGCCTTCCTGCTCTTCTCGGCCTACCTGGACGAAGTGAAGAACATGACCGGCTCACCGCTCACGGTGGACCTCTCCAAGCCGCAGGTGTTCGTGGCGGCGCTGCTGGGTGGCATGCTGGTGTTCTGGTTCTCGTCGCTGGCGATGAAGGCCGTCTCCACTGCGGCGCAGTCGGTGATCACCGAAGTCCGCCGCCAGTTCCGCGAGAAGCCGGGCATCATGCTCGGCACCGACAAGCCGGACTACGCCGCCTGCGTGGACATCGTCACCAAGGGTGCGCTCCGCGCGATGGTGCTGCCGGGCGCGCTGGTGGTCAGCTTCCCGATCATCGTCGGCGTGCTGTTCAAGTATCTCGGTGCTCCGGGTGAACGCCTCGGTGCCGAGGCGGTGGCCGGGTTCCTGATGATCTCGACCGTGGTCGGCATCCTGATGGCCGGCTTCCTCAACAACGCCGGCGGCGCGTGGGACAACGCCAAGAAGTACATCGAGACCGGTGCCTACGGCGGCAAGAAGAGCGACACCCACAAGGCCGCCGTGGTGGGCGACACGGTGGGCGACCCGTTCAAGGACACCGCCGGCCCGTCGCTGCACGTGCTCATCAAGCTCCTCAGCACGATCACGCTGGTGATGGCACCGCTGTTCATCTGACCGTGCAGGTCGCCGGTGCACCCGTGTGGTGCACCGGCACTTTTTTTCTGTCTCCCAGGTGCCCATGTCTCTGATGCAGCGCAAGCCCATCGCCAGCTCCGGAGAGAGCTCGGGGATGAAGCGCACCCTCGGTGTCAGTGACCTCGTGCTGCTCTCGATCGGCGCGGTGATCGGGGCCGGCATCTTCGCCTCGCTCGGCACCGCGGCCGCCGGTGAGACGCTGAAGGACGGCACCATCGTGCGCTACGGCGCGGGACCGGCGCTGGTCATCAGCTTCGTGCTGCTCGGCATCGTGTGCGGGCTGGCTGCGCTGTGCTACGCCGAGCTGGCCTCGATGATTCCGGCCGCCGGCAGCGCCTACGCCTATTCGTACGCGACGCTGGGTGAGCTGGTGGCGTGGATCATCGGCTGGGACCTGATCCTCGAGTATGCGGTGGGCAACGTCGCGGTGGCGATCGCGTGGAGCGGCTACTTCGACTCGTTGTTGAGCGGGTTCGGGATCAACCTCCCTCCCTGGCTCACGCACGGATACTTCCAGGCCATGAAGAGCACCGTGCCCGCGGTGCAGCAGGCGATCATCGATGCGCCGCGCATCGCCGGCATCCCGGTGCTGATCAACCTGCCGGCGTTCCTGATCGTGGCGGCGATCACCTGGCTGCTCTGCCGCGGCGTGAAGGAAAGCGCACGGGCGAACGCGATCATGGTGGGCATCAAGCTGCTGGTGCTGACGCTGTTCGTGGTGGTCGGCTCGATGCACATCGATACGGCGAACTACCACCCGTTCGCCCCGAACGGCTGGCGCGGCATCCATCAGGGCGCAGCGATCGTGTTCTTCGCCTACATCGGCTTCGATGCGATCAGCACCGCCGGCGAGGAAACGATCAATCCGCAGCGCAACCTGCCGCGTGGGATCCTGATCGGGCTCGGCATCTGCACGCTTATCTACGTGATCGTGGGTGCGGTGGCCACCGGCATGGTGCCGTACACGCAGCTGCTGGGTGCCGACCCGCTGGCCAAGGCGCTGACGTTGGCCGGGCTGAGCACCGCGAGCTGGATCGTGTCGGCCGGTGCAGTGGTGTCGATGGCAGCGGTGCTGCTGGTCTTCCAGTACGGCCAGCCGCGCATCTTCTACGCGATGGCGCGCGACGGCTTGCTGCCGCCATTCGCGGCCAAGCTGCATCCCAAGTACCGTACGCCGCACATCACCACCATCATCACCGGTGTCTGCGTGGCGCTGGGTGGCTTGCTGGCCGATGATGCGGCGACCTACGACCTGACCAACATCGGCACGCTGGCGGCGTTCATGCTGGTCTGCATCGGCGTGCTGGTGCTGCGCATCCGCGAGCCGGAGCGGCACCGCCCGTTCAAGGTGCCGTTCGTGTGGCCGGTGGCCGGCGGCGGCGCGCTGGCCTGCCTGTACGTCATGCGCGGCTTGCCGCCGAGTGCCTGGAAGGCGTTCGGCATCTGGCTGTTGATCGGCCTCGTGATCTATTTCCTGTATGGCTACCGCAATTCCGTGCTGCGCACCGGTCGGGAACTGCCGCCGGTGCCGGAACTCGAAGGCCCCACGCACTGATTTCCCGGACTGAGACCGAATGTCGTTCCTGAAGAAACTCTCGATCACGCAGTGGATCATCGTCTCGATGGTGGTCGGTACGCTGATCGGCTGGTTGTTCCCGGAGGTCGGCAAGAGCCTCAGCCTGCTCTCGACGATCTTCCTGCGGATGATCAAGTCCGTGATCGTCCCGCTGCTCTTCAGCACCCTCGTGATCGGCATCGCCGGCCACGGCGACGACATGAAGAAGGTGGGCCGGCTGGCACTGCGGTCGATCATCTACTTCGAGGTGGTGACGACGCTGGCGCTGGCGGTGGGCCTGATCGCGGTCAACCTGGTGAAGCCCGGTGCCGGCGTCTCGCTGGCGGCGGCCAGTGCCGAAGATGCCACCCAGTTCACCACCTCCACGCCCACGCTGGCCGGTGTGCTGGAGCACACGGTGCCGCAGAGCTTCTTCGAGGCGGCGGCGAAGAACGAGGTCCTGCAGATCGTGTTCTTCAGCGTGATCTTCGGCATCGCGCTGGCCCGCGTGCCGGGGCCCCCGCGGAAGGTGATGCTGGACTTCTGCGAGTCGCTGAGCGAGGTGATGTTCAAGTTCGTGGCGATCGTGATGAGCTTTGCGCCGATCGGCATCGCCGGTGCGATCGCGGCCACGGTGGGCAAATCCGGGCTCCCGGTGCTCCTCACGCTCCTCAAGCTCGTGCTGACGCTCTACGGGGCACTGGCCGTGTTCATCCTGCTGGTGCTGATCCCAGTCGCGTTCATGGCCAAGGTGCCGCTGAAGGCATTCATCAAGCAGGTGAAGTCCTCGGCGCTGCTCGCCTTCTCGACCGCCAGTTCGGAGGCGGCGCTGCCGGGCGCGATGCAGGCGATGGAGAAGCTGGGCGTGCCGAAGCGCATCGTGGCCTTCGTGATGCCCACCGGATACAGCTTCAACCTCGATGGCAGCACGCTCTACCTGGCGGTGGCGAGCATCTTCGTGGCGCAGGCAGCGAACATCGACATGCCGCTCAGCACGCAGCTGCTGATGATGCTCACGCTGATGCTGACCTCGAAAGGCGTGGCAGCAGTGCCCCGCGCGTCGCTCGTGATCCTGTCCGGTGCGTTGTCGCAATTCAACTTGCCGCTGGAAGGCGTGGCATTGATCCTCGGCGTGGACGCGGTGATGGACATGGCGCGCACCAGCGTGAACCTGGTGGGCAACTGCCTGGCCACGGTGGTGATGGCGCGTTGGGAAGGGGAGTTCGACGACAGCGCCGCGGCCGCCGTGATGCAACCGCAGGCGGCCTGACCTGCCGGCCACGCGCCGCCGGCGCTGACCGCCACGCGTGACGAACGCGGCGCGACGAACGAGGCCCGCCGGAGTGTTCCGGCGGGCCTCGTTCGTCGCAGCGATCATCCTCGCGCGCTCTGGTGTCGGCGCGCAATCAGTTGCTGAAGGTGTCGCACGATTCCACACGGCCGGTGTCGAAGCCGCGCCGGAACCACTGCATGCGCTGCTCGGCGCTGCCGTGCGTGAACGACTCCGGTCGGATGGAGCCCCCCTGCATCTCCGAGATGCGATCGTCCCCGACCGCCGACGCCGCGCCGAGCGCCTCCTCGATGTCGCCCGACTCGAGGCGCCCCTGCTGTTGCGCGTGCCGTCCCCAGATGCCCGCATAGCAGTCGGCCTGCAGTTCGAGGCGCACACTGAGTTCGTTGCGCGCGCCGGGATTGCGGGACTGCAGCTGTCGCATCTTCCGTTCGGTGCCGAGCACGTTCTGCACGTGATGGCCGATCTCGTGGGCCAGCACGTAGGCCTGCGCGAAGTCGCCCGGCGCGCCGAAGCGGCGTCGCAGCTCGTCGTAGAAATTCAGGTCGATGTACACCTTCTGGTCGGCGGGACAGTAGAACGGTCCCGACGCCGACGTGGCGCCGCCACAGCCGGTGTTCACCTGATCGCGAAACAGCACCAGGCGCGCGCGCTGGTACTGCGCGCCGCCCTCGGCAAAGACCTTGGTCCAGTTGTTCTGCGCGTCATCGAGCACGAAGGACATGAACTTGACTAGTTCCTCCTCCGCGGCCGTCGTCTGCGCAGGCGGTGCCGATGGTCCCGCCGCCGGCAGGCTTTCCGCGGGCGAGCCGCCACCGAGCGCGCCGGTCAGGTCGGTCTTGAACACGACACTCAGCACCAGCAGCACGATGAAGCCGCCGATGCCCATGCGACCGCCGCCCAGCCGGAAGCCGCCACCACCGCCGGATTGCCCCCGGCGATCCTCGAGGTCCCGACTCGGACCGTTGTCGTCCCACTTCATGCGCGCTCGCTGCAGGAGTGAATGCCGGAAACATCGCCAGCCTCACGGTGGCGTCACGACATGCGTAATGCAAACCCACGGCCACGGCAAAACGAAACCGGCGCCACGGGCTGCCACGCGTTCACGTCATGCGGTCGCCTGGCTCGACACACCCATGCTCTCCTGCACCAGCGTCCAGCTGTCGGTCACGTGGGCGCGCACCGCGTCAGCCACCGCGTCGCGGTCGCCGGAGCGGAGCGCATCCACGATCGCCTTGTGCTGCGCGACCACTTCCTTGCCGTGATCGCCGGTCAGGTTGGCCACCTGCACGAAGCGCCGGCTCTCGGTCATCAGCCGCGTGCCGAGATCCGCCAGCCGGCGGTTGCCGCTGAGTCCGCCGATGATGTCGTGAAATTCGGCGTTCACGCGCATGTACTCGTCCAGTGAGCCGGGTTCCTGCGGGTCGTAGCCGACGGTCCCGAGCGCAGCGAGCCTATCGAGGATCTCGTCGGTGACGTGCTCCAGGGCGAGCTGTGCGGCGGCGACCTCCGTGATCACGCGCAGCTGGAACAGGTCGTCCACGTCCTGCTGCGAGATGCCGACCACCGTATAGCCGAGGCGCGGCGTGACGTCGAGCAGGCCTTCGAGCACCAGCCGGCGCATCGCTTCGCGCACCGGCGTCTTGCCGATGGCGAGGCGCTCGACGATCGAGTTTTCGGTGATCGCGCTTTCCGGTGCCAGCTCACCGGTGAGGATCATCTGTCGAAGCTGGGTATATGCGGATTCTGCGAGAGGCATCGGTACCTTGCGGAACAATGAAAGCGAAGGGCGACGCCTGACGAACGACGCGCGCCACTGATGACGGATCGAACCCGGTGTGTACGCGCTCGCGGTGGAGGAACGCTGCACACTCACGTACAATTTCACACCGGGAAGCGCTGGCGACGAACGCGACCAGATGATATATCAATCCGCTGTCGCGATGTTCCGACGCCACACTCCATTTCTCCACATGTCACGCAACGTTCGGGCACCACGAGGAGCTACGCGCACCGCGAAGGGGTGGATTCAGGAAGCGGCAAAACGCATGCTCATGAACAACCTCGACGCTGAGGTCGCCGAGCGGCCTGACGACCTGGTCGTGTACGGTGGGCGGGGCAAGGCGGCGCGTGACTGGCGGTCATTCGACACGATCGTGGCGACGCTCGATCGGCTGGAGAACGACGAGACGCTGCTCGTCCAGTCCGGCAAGCCGGTGGCGGTGCTGGAAACACATCCGATGGCGCCGCGCGTGCTGATCGCGAACTCCAACCTCGTGCCACGGTGGGCCACGTGGGAGGAGTTCGATCGGCTCGACAAGCTGGGGCTGATGATGTACGGCCAGATGACCGCCGGCAGCTGGATCTACATCGGCACACAGGGGATCCTGCAGGGCACCTACGAGACCTTCGCCGGTGCCGCCGACCGACACTTCGGCGGCACGCTCGCTGGCACGATCACGGTCACCGCAGGCCTCGGCGGCATGGGTGGCGCGCAGCCGCTGGCGGTGACGCTGGCGGGTGGCGTCAGCATCTGCGTCGAGATCGACGCGACACGCATCCAGCGCCGACTCGAGACGCGATACCTCGACACCGTGGCCTCGTCGCTCGATGATGCGATCCGCCAGGCCGAGTTGGCGAAGCGTGAACGGCGCGCGCTGTCGATCGGGTTGCTCGGCAACGCGGCTGTCATCCTGCCCGAGATGGTCGCGCGCGGCTTCACGCCCGATCTCGTCACCGACCAGACGTCGTCGCACGACCCGCTGATCGGCTACCTCCCCGTCACGCGCGCCGACGAGGACGTGGACACACTCCGTCGCACCACGCCGGACGATTACCTGGCGCGCGTGCGCGACGCGATGGTGACGCACGTGGATGCGATCGTGACGATGCAGAAGCGTGGCGCCATCGCGTTCGACTACGGCAACAACCTGCGCGCACAGGCGCAGCTGGCGGGATACGCCGATGCGTTCAGTTATCCGGGCTTCGTGCCGGCGTTCATTCGCGAGAGTTTCTGCGAAGGGCGCGGGCCGTTCCGGTGGGTCGCGTTGAGCGGTGATCCGGCCGACATCGCGGCCACCGACGCGGCGATGAAGGACCTCTTCCCCGACGACGCGCGGTTGCAGCAGTGGCTGGGCTGGGCCGGCGAACGCATCGCATTCCAGGGCTTGCCGGCGCGCATCTGCTGGCTTGGATATCGGCAGCGTGACAAGGCGGGACGGCTCTTCAATGCGATGGTGCGCGATGGTCGCCTTTCGGCGCCGATCGTGATCGGTCGCGACCACCTCGACGCAGGTTCGGTGGCGAGCCCGTATCGCGAGACGGAGGCGATGCGCGATGGCAGTGATGCGGTGAGTGACTGGCCGCTGCTCAACTTCGCCACCGGCATCGCCAGCGGCGCGGCGTGGATGAGTTTCCATCACGGCGGTGGCGTCGGCATGGGATACAGCCAGCATTCCGGCCTGGTGGCGGTGGCCGACGGTACCGCCGAGGCGGATGAACGACTGCGACGCTGCCTGACGAACGATCCGGCGATGGGTGTGATCCGTCACGCCGATGCCGGCTACGACACCGCGCTGCGCGTGGTGCGCGAGCGTGGCGTGGACATGCCGTCGCTGGAGCAGGGTTGATGCTCTCGTACGCCGGCATCAGCACCTTCGCCCGCGCGCCCCACGCGACGCTCGACAGTGAGTTCCACGTCGACGCCGCGGTGCTCGGCATTCCGTTCGACATCGCGCTCGGCTTCCGGCCGGGAGCACGGTTCGCTCCGCGGGCCATCCGTGATGCGTCGCTGCGGTATGCCGTGCCACCGGAGGGGCTGTGGAACTGGCACACCGATGACACGATGCTCGCGGGCCGCACACTCTGCGACGCGGGCGACGTGGACCTGCCGAGCCTCGAGCCGGAATTGGCACACCGCCGCATCGAGGCGGCGGCGCGCGCCCTGCGGCAGCGCTGTCGACTGCCGCTGTTCCTCGGTGGCGATCACTCGGTCAGCTATCCGCTGCTCTGCGCCTTCGACGATGTGCCGGACCTGCACGTGGTGCAGCTCGACGCGCACCTCGACTTCACCGACGTGCGTGACGGCACGCGCTGGTCGAACTCGTCGCCGTTCCGACGCGCTGCGGAAGCGCTGCCGAACCTCGCCCACGTCACCACCATCGGCCTGCGCGGATTGCGCACCGATCGCGAGGCAGTGACTGCGGCACGTGCGCGCGGCCACACGCTGGTGCATGCCGACCAGGTCGCACCCAACGGCAGCGTGGGCAGTGACGTGCTGCCGGATGGCCGGTCGGTGTACCTCTCGATCGACGTCGATGTCTTCGATCCGGCGGTGCTGAGCGGCACCTCGAGCCCCGAAGTGGATGGGCTCACGCACCGACAGGTGGCGCACCTCATCCGCGCGGTGGCGGCGAGCAACACCATCGTCGGCATCGACTGCGTGGAGCTGGCCCCGAACCTCGATCCGAGTGGCCTCAGCGCACTGGTGGTGGCGCGCCTGCTGGTGGAGACACTCGGCGTGGTGTTGCGGTGAACGCTGACCGGCTGCTGACCAACATCGGGCAGCTGGTGACCCCATCCGGCAGCGGCGTGGTGCGCGGTCGAGCGATGCGCGACCTGACGGTCATCCGCGACGCGGCGATCGCCATCAGCGGTGGGCGGGTGACGTGGCGTGGGCCGCGGAGCGAATGGACCGGCAGCGCCGCGTCGGAGATCGACGCCGGCGGCCGAGCGGTGGTGCCGGGCATGATCGATCCGCACACGCACGCGGTGTGGGGCGGTGATCGCCTGGCCGACTTCGACGCGCGCACCAGCGGCAAGTCGTACGAGGCGATCCTTGCGGGCGGCGGCGGAATCCGTCACACGGTGGCGTGCACCAACGCCACGTCCATGGAGGTGCTGCAGGCCACGGCGACGCAGCGGTTGCAGCGCATGATGGCGGCCGGTGCGACCACGATCGAGATCAAGAGCGGGTACGGTGCCACTTGGGAGGGTGAGACGCGGCAGCTGGACCTGGTTCGTGCGCTCGAGCTGCACGTGCCGGCACGATTGGTCGCCACCATGCTCTTCCACGTGCCGCCGGCCGATCCCGGCGTGCGCGACGCCTACGTGCGTGAGGCGGTGGAGGAATGGATCCCCGCGCTGGCGCTCGACGATCGTGCATCGGCGATCGATGTGTTCATCGAGCGTGAAGCGTTCTCGCTGGCGGAAGCGGACCAGTTGATGCGCGCCGCGCGGGCGGCAGGACTGGCCTGCAAGGCACACGCCGACCAGTTCAGTGCGATGGGTGCCACGGAACTGGCGATCGGCCACGGCGCGCTGAGCGTGGATCATCTCGAGGCCAGCGGACCGGCGCAGGTGACGGCGCTGGCGGAAAGCCCCACCGTCGGTGTGCTGCTGCCCGGCGTCACGCTGCACCTCGGCCTGCCTGCCGCACCGGGTCGTGCACTGATCGACGCCGGTGCCGCCGTGGCCGTCGGCACTGATTGCAATCCGGGCTCGTCGCCGCTGTTCTCCATCAGCCTCGCGATGGCGCTGGCGGTGCGGCTGAATGGCCTCACTGCCGCCGAGGCGCTGACGGCGGTGACCGCCAACGCGGCGGCGGCGCTGCACATGGCCGACGTGGGCCGCATCGCGCCGGGCATGTCGGCAGACTTCCTCATTCTCCGATCCGCCGACTGGCGTGATCTTCCGTATACCCTCGGTGACGACGCAGTGGACCGTGTCTTCATCACCGGCTTCGAGCTGCCCCGAACATGACCTCCGATCCCGTCCTGATTGGACAGCCGCTGACCGTGGACGACGTGGTGCGCGTGGCCCGGCATGGCGCCACCGTGCAACTGGCTGCCGACGCCGTGCCGCGCATCGACGCCAGCCGCGCGTACGTGGAGTCGCTGGTGGCGGCCGATCGCACCGTCTACGGCATCACCACCGGCTTCGGGCGGCTGGCCAGCGTGCGCATCGCCGCCGGTGACGTGCGGCAGTTGCAGCGCAACCTGCTGGTGTCGCACGCGATGGGCGTCGGCACACCGCTGAGCACCGAAGTGGTGCGCGCGATGCTGTTGCTCCGCGCGCAGTCGCTCTCCTTCGGATTCAGCGGCATTCGCCTGCAGGTGATCCAGCTGCTGCTGGAGTGCCTCGATCGCGGCGTGCATCCCGTGATCCCGAGCCAGGGATCGGTGGGCGCGAGTGGTGACCTGGCGCCGCTGGCGCACATGGCGCTGCCGCTGATCGGGGAAGGGAAGGCGGAGTATCAGGGCACGATCCTCTCCGGGCGCGACGCCCTGGCGCAGGCCGGCCTCGAGCCGGTGGTGCTGGAAGCGAAGGAAGGGTTGGCCCTGATCAACGGCACGCAGGCGATGACCGCCATCGGTGCGTTGCTGGTGCATGACGCGCAGCGGCTGGCGACGCTGGCCGACATCGCCGGCGCGATGTCGCTGGAGGCGCTCAAGGGCACCGCGACGGCCTTCGATGCGCGCGTGACCACGGTGCGTGCGCATCCGGGTGCGGCGAGTGTGGCGGGCAACCTGCGCCGCCTCGCTGCCGACAGCCCGATCCACGCCTCGCACGCCGACTGCGAGAAGCTGCAGGATGCGTACAGCCTGCGTTGCATGCCGCAGGTGCACGGCGCCAGCCGCGATGCACTCACGCACGTGCGCGACGTCGTCACGCGCGAGTGCAACGCCGTCACCGACAACCCGCTGGTGTTCGCCGACACCGATCACGTGATCTCCGCCGGCAACTTCCACGGCCAGCCGGTGGCACTGGTGATGGACTACGCCAAGATCGCGATCGCCGAGCTGGCCAACATCAGCGAACGCCGTGTCGAGCACATGCTCGACCCCGCAGTGAGCGGCCTGCCGGCATTCCTGTCGATGCAGGGCGGGCTGAATTCCGGCCTCATGATCAGCCAGTACACGGCCGCCAGCCTGGTGAGCGAGAACAAGGTGCTGGCGCACCCTGCCAGCGTGGACAGCATCCCCACCAGCGCCAACCAGGAGGATCACGTCAGCATGGGCACCACCAGTGCCCGGCAGTGCGCGATGATCCTCGACAATGCGACGTGGGTGATCGCGATCGAGTTGCTGAATGCGGCGCAGGCGCTCGACTTCCACCAGCCGCTGGTGCCCGGCCCGGGCGTGGGTGCAGCGCGCGATGCCTTGCGTCGTGTGGTGCCGCCGCTGGAGACCGATCGCATGCTGACGCCCGACCTGGAAGCGGTGCGGACCATCATGCTCGACGGGTCGCTGTGTGCTGCCGTCGAGACGGCGATCGGGGCGCTGGCGTGATGCACGGCGCCTGGCGGCTGTTTCGGAGCGCCGCCTTGCTGCTCACCACCGCCGCGTCGTTGACGGCACAGGCCGCGCGTCCGGCGGAACCACTCATCGGCCGCGTCGTACCGACCTTCGCCTGGCCGGCGATGGACGACAGCGTCACCATCATCTCCCCGCTGTCGCTGCAGGGCTCCGTGGTGCTGATCGACCTCTGGGGCACCTGGTGCGGCCCCTGTCGCCGCGAGATGCCGTTCCTGCACGACGCCTGGACACGCTATCACGCGCGCGGCTTCGAGATCGTCAGCGTCGCATTCGACGTGTCACCGGGAAAGGTCGCGGCGTTTCGGCGCGCGCTCTTTCCGATGCCGTGGCAGCACGTCTACGCCACCGCCGCCATCGAGGCCGAGGCGACCCGCATCTTCCGCGTCGACAACTTCCCGCGCGCCGTGCTGATCGACCGGGACGGCACGGTGTTGCGTGTGGACGAGGGGCTGCGCGGCCCGAAGCTGGCCGCCACGCTCGAGACGATTTTCAGCGCGCGACCGACACGACGCTGACACGCCGCCACCAGCGCCGTGGCGGCGCTGTGGTCAGGCCTTGTCCAGCAGCGACGTGTTCTCGGCCCACGTCGTCATCGCGTCGTCCAGCAGGCGCTGCGCGGCGCTGAGTTCCTTCTCCAGCCGCTTCGCTTCGCGCGCCTTGTCGGGGGTGCCGTCGTAGAGGTCCCCATCCTCCAGCGCCTGCTGCAGCTTGCTTACCCGCTCCTCCAGCCGCAGCACCTCGCGCTCCGAATCCTCGGCAGCCTTCTTCGCCGCCTTGCGCGCCTGCGCCGCGCGATCGTCGCCGCCTTTCGCCTTCTGCGCCGCCACCTTCTCCTTCTCGCGCTTGCCCTGCAGCGCGGCGGAGGTCTGCGATGCCAGCCTGGCGCGGCGCTCCGCCTCGGCCAGCTCCCACTCTACGAATGGCCCGTCGAAGTCGCGCAGCCGCGTGCCATCGAACGACCACACGCGCGTCGCCAGTTCGCGCAGGAACGCCCGATCGTGGCTGACGAGGATCACCGTGCCCTCGTACTCCTCGATCGCGTCCTCGAGCGCCTCGATGCTTTCCACGTCGAGGTGGTTGGTGGGCTCGTCGAGCACCAGCAGGTTCGCCTTCTGCAACATGATCAGCGCCAGCGCGACGCGCGCGCGCTCGCCACCGCTCAGCGTGCTGATGGTGCGCATCACACTGTCGCCGCTGAACCCGAATGCGCCGAGGTGGCCCTGGATGTTGCCACGACCCCAGAGTGGACGCACGTCCTGGATCGCCTCGTAGATCGTGCGTTCCAGCGGCAGCTGGCCGAGATCCTGCCGATACCACGCCGCATCCACCGAGCCGCCCACGCTGGCCGCGCCACCGGCCGCTTCGCGCGCGCCGAGGATCGTCGCGATCAGCGTGGACTTGCCGGCGCCGTTCGGTCCCACCAGCGCGATCACGTCGGCGCGCATCGCGGTCAGCGTCACGTCCTCCAGCAGCACGCGGTCGCCCACCGCCACACGCAGCTTGTCGGTGTGCAGCACGCGATCACCGCCACGATCACCGATCTCGAGGCGCAGCGACATCGCGCCTGCCTCGCCGGGCGGCGGGGAGAGGCGGGGCAGGCGACTGAGCTTCGAGCGACGCCCCTTCGCCTGCGCGCTGTTCTGGCCAGCGAGGTGGCGACGGATGTACTCCTCTTCCTTGGCGATGAACTTCTGCTGCTTGTCCAGCTGGCGACTGAACGCGAGCATCCGTTCCTCGCGCTGGCTCACGAACGACGAATAGCCGCCGGTGTACGCGTGCGTCGTGCCGCCGGTGACGTGCAGGATGTGATCCACCGTCTCGTCGAGGAAGGCACGGTCGTGGCTGATCACCACCACCGTTTCGCCCAGCTCGCCGAGGTACGTCTGGAGCCAGCGCGTGGTGTCGAGGTCGAGATGGTTCGTCGGTTCGTCGAGCAGCAGCAGCTCCGCCGGTGCCGCCAGCTGCGCGGCCAGGCCCACGCGACCGCGCTCACCGCCGCTCAGTCCCTTCAGCGCCCGCGTCCGCGACTCGATCGCATCGAAGCCGAGGCCCTGCAGCACCTTGTCGATGCGCGCCGGGAAGTCGTAGCCCCCTTCGTGCATGAACTTCTCCTGCAGGCGGCCGTAGCGATCCATCAGTGCCTCGTCGCCATCGCCCAGTTGCTCGGCCAGCACGCCCATCTCCTTCTCGATCGCGATCAGCGGCGCATACGCGGCGGCCGCGGCCTCCCACACCGTGGTCGCGTCACCGAAGTCGCGGTGCTGGTCCAGCAGCGACACCTTCAGCCCCGGCTGCCGCGCCAGCGACCCTTTGCTCGGCTGCAGCTTGCCGGTGATGATGTGGAACAGCGTGGACTTGCCGGCGCCGTTGCGCCCGATGATGCCCCACCGTTCGCCGCGGGCGATGGTGAACGACACATCCTTCAGCAGCGTGGTCGCACCGAAGGCAACGCCGACTTCGGCGAGGGAAATGAGCGTCATGACCTGAGATTCCGGGAAAGGCTGGTGAGCGCGGCGCGGTGCGGCACGCGCTCAGCCGGAGACGTACTGGGCGAACAGGCGCGCCAGAGTTCGTTCCGGATCGCCGTCGCACAATCCTTCGTGCACCGGCGAGGCCTGCAGCACGTCGGATCGAGGTGCGGTCAGCCAGTGGAAGCGTTCCGACGTCGGTGCCAGCGCAATCGGCCCCGCCTGCGCATCTCCACTCGCCACACGTTCCATCGTACGCAGATACTTCGCCAGCATGCCGACATCCACGCTCGGCACGCGTACGCGCAGGGTGCTCTCGTTGGTCAGCGCGAGCAGTCCCAGGAAGCCGGCCTGTCGGGCGTGCAGCAACACCCCCACCGGCACGAACGCGCCGAGGTGCACGTGCGGCACGGCGCGCAGCACCGCGAAGTCGTAAGCCATCGGTGCCTCGCTCATCGACGCGCCGAGTAGGGCTGCGCTGGCGCCGCACGCAGTGCATCACGGGCCTCGATCGCGGCGGCGGTGAAGGCCGGCGACGCCGCACGGCGTCCTCGCAGGTACGTCACGTACCGTGCGCGCGCCGTGTCGGCGTCCGGCGAGTCGTCGCCGGTCACCGGGTCCATCAGCAACTCGTCGGGAATCGCCGCCACGATGCCGCGCAACACGTCGTCGCCGAGCGCATGCAGCGCCGTCTCCGCCACCGCCTCGAGATCTCCGGTGCGCAGCAGCAGCACGTGCTGCCGGATCAACGGAAACGGCGTCGCCACGCGGGCCTCGGTGACACTCGGCCAGTCGTAGTGCATGTAGAGCGACGCACCATGGTCGATCAGCCACGGTTTCCGCTGCCAGACCAGCAGGTTCGGATTGCGGGCGGTGCGATCGGGATTGGTGATGTACGCATCCAGCCACACCAGCAGCGTGGCGAACGGCACGTCCACCACCTCCTGTGCGGCCACCGGATCGAAGTTGAACGCGCCGTCCAGGTAGCGGAGGCCGATGTTGATGCCGCGGCTGGCCTTCAACAGCTCCTGGATCTCGGAGTCGGGTTCACTCTGCCCGAAGCGATCGGGCAGGTCGATGATCGCCAGCTCCGGCACCGGCAATCCGATCGCCGACGCGATGCCATGCGCGATGACTTCCGCCACCAGCACCTTCGCGCCCTGGCCTGCGCCGCGGAACTTGGCCACGAACAGGCCACCGCCGTCGGTGTCCACCACCGCCGGCAGCGATCCGCCTTCGCGCAGCGGCTGGACGTAGCGGGTGGCGCTGAAGCGCGGGAGCGAGGTGGACATGTCGAGCAATCTAGCCCCGCCCGGCACCGCCGGACGGTTGGTGCTACTGCACCTCGGCCGCCAGCCCGATGGTGCGCAGTGCCATCGCCACCGCGCCGCGTGTGGCATCCACCGGCTGGTGGCGCACCACCGCACCCGGAACCAGCGTCTTCAGCCGATGTTCGAGCCGCTTCCGCATCGGACGGCCCTTGCCCAGCAAGCCACCATGCAGCGCCACCGGGATCGCGGCCCGCTCGTCCACGAACAACTCGCGCGCCAACGCGCGGATGTGCAGCGCCAACTCCTCCACCGCCATCGTCACTACCGTGTTGGCGCGCAGGTCGCCCACTTCGGCGGCGGACAGCACCGCGGGTGCGAGCGTCGCGAATTCGGCCGGCGTGGCTGATGCCGCCCAGCGGATGATCGATGCCACGTCGTCGAGTTCGAGCGCCGTCAGCAGCGCGCCGGTGAGCGCCGTCTCCGGCTCACGACCGTCATGCGCCGCAGCGATGACCTGCAGTGCCTTGCGACCGAGCCACGCGCCGCTGCCTTCGTCGCCGATCACCGGCCCCCAGCCGCCGCACCGCTGCATGGTGCCGGCCGGACTGCGCCCCCAGGCGATGCTGCCGGTGCCGGCGATCAGCAGGATGCCCGGTCCCTCGCCGAACGCATCCTCCATCGCCGCCTCGGCATCGGTGATCACCACCACCGTCTCCGCCACTTCCTGACGCTCCAGTTCCTGCTGCAGCGCGATCTTCTGCTGCTCGCGGCCCACGCCGGCCACACCGACCACCAGCGCGCGCGGCATCAGGTGACCCATCTCGGCGTCGATCACCGCGTTCTTCACCAGGGTGCCGATCAGGTCCGCCGAATCGGCTTCGGCGCCCGGCTGCACCGCGCTCCCCTCGCCGGTGACCTTGAAGAGCACCTGCGCGCGTTCATCGGCGACGTACACACGCGTGCTGCTGCCGCCGCCGTCGACACCGACGACGACCAGTTCTGTCGGGGCACTCATGGCCTGACCTCGTTCTCTGCCGTGACGGTCAATGCGACCGGCAACGACGCTGTGGGAGCTGGATGCGTCAGCGACGACAGGATGCCGGCGGTGAGCGTGATCCCGGTGCCGATCAGCACGTACCAGGGCCACGCGATCGTCGCCACACCGCCGAGGGTGGGCGCCAGCGAAGGAATCTTGGAGATGAGCAGCTTGGAGAACACGATCACCGCCATGCAGGCGATGCCGATGCTCATGCCGGTGATGGCGTCACGCTGGTTGGCGCGCTTCCACAGCAGCGCCAGCGAGAATCCACCCACCAGTCCACCGTGCGTGAAGCTCTGGATGCTGAGTGCCACCACGACCACCGGTGCGCCCTGCTTGGGGTAGAGCAGGGCACCGAACGTCAGCACCACGCCCCAGATCAGCGCGATCAGCTTGCCGGTGCGCAGCGTGCCCGGATCCTCGGCGTTGCGCTTCGTCAGCGGCAGGTAGATGTCGTGCGTGGTGGTGGCGGCGAGGGCGTTGATGGTCGCGCTGTGCGTGCTCATGGTGGCGGCCACGATCGCCGCCAGGATCAGCCCCAGCAACCCGTTCGGCATGCGTTCGAGGATGAACGACGGGAAGATCTGGTCGCTGGCCTCGAAGGGCTTGCCGCCGTAGTACACGTAGAGGCCGAGCCCGATGAACAGGAACAGCGTAAACTGCGCGAAGACCACGAATCCGCTCGCGATCAGGGAGCGCTGCGCGTCGCGCAGGCCGCGGCTGGCCATCAGGCGCTGCACGATCAGCTGGTCGGCGCCGTGCGACCCCATCGCGAGGAACGCGCCGCCAAGCAGGCCGGCGAACATCGTGTGCGGCCTGTCGAACCCGGTGTACCAGTCGATCGCCTGCAGCTTGCCCGAGGCACCGGCGGTGGTGACGATCGTGCTCCAGCCGCCATCCACGCTCTTGCCCAGCAGCACCAGCGCGCAGATGCCGCCGAACACGTAGATGCCGGCCTGGATCATCTCGGTGTAGACCACCGCCCGCATGCCGCCCTTGTAGGTGTACACCACCGTGAGCAGGCCAAGCACCAGGATCGCGGCCGGCATCACGTACTCGCGCGGCAGCGTGTCGCCGAGGATCAGCGCCACCGGGATCGCGGTGGCGAAGATGCGCACGCTGTCGGCCACCGCACGGGTGGCCATGAACACGATGCTGGTGAAGCGGCGCGTCTCGACGCCGAAGCGCTTCTCGAACAGGGCGTAGGCCGTGACCAGCTCACCGGCGAAGTACCGCGGCAGCAGCACGTACGCCACCACGAAACGCCCGATGATGTAGCCCGCCACCACCTGCAGGAACCCGAGGTTGCCGACGTAGCTGAGCCCCGGGATGCTGATGAAGGTCAGCGCGCTGGTCTCGCTCGCGACGACGCTGAGCAGGATGCCCCACCACGGAATCGCGTGGCTGGCCACGAAGTAATCCTTCGCGTCCTTCTGCTTGCCGCCCAGCCACAGACCGAGGCCCGTGGTGCCGACGAGGTAGGCCACCAGCACCAGCCCGTCCAGCAGTCCGAATCCGCCGTTCCCCATCAGCGGATCGATGCGCTATTCGACAACGTACGCCTCCATGGCGAAATACTCCGCCAGGCCGAGGCGGTTGAGTTGTGCGGCGGTTTCGGTGTTGCGATCCTGCACGCGTTGCCAGAACTCACGATCGTCCTGTCCGGGGAAGGGCGCCGAGTCCTTCTGCGACTGGTGCTTGAAGATCGCCTGGATCTTGAGCCGCAATTCTTCCTGGCTGAGCGGCACCAGCACGGTGGCCTCGGTCACCGGCCACTCCTGCCATGCACCGCGATAGAGCCACACCTCGGGCCGCGCATTCCCCAGCGCGACGTACTCCGCCAGCGCGGCATCGATCGCTTCCTTGCACATGCGGTGCGTGCCGTGCGGATCGCTGAGGTCACCGGCCACGAACACGACCTCCGGATGCACCTCCTCCAGCAGGTCGCGCACGATGCGCACGTCGGCGGGGCCGATCGGGTCCTTGCGGACCTTGCCGGTCTGGTAGAACGGCAGGTCGAGGAACCGTGCGTTGTCCCGCGTCAGGCCCACCACTTCCAGGCCGCTCACCGCTTCCGTCTCGCGGATGATGCGCTTGATGTCCTGCACCGCCGGCACGTCCACCTCGCCGGGCCGCTTCGATGCCAGGTCGCCGAACAGCCGGAACGCGAAGTCGCGCACGTCCTCGCCGCGCAGCGTGGCCGGCGTGGTCGCGTCCGACGTGCGTGCGCCCATGCGCACCAGGAAGTCGAGGTGGCGGCGTACGTCGTGGTCGAAGACGGCGATGTTGCCGCTCGTCATGTACGCCACCGCGATCGGGTTCCGGTTCTCGACCAGCTTGCGCAGGATGCCGCCCATCGAGATCACGTCGTCGTCGGGGTGCGGCGAGAAGCAGATGACGCGCTTGCCGCGATGCAGCTTGCTCTTGCCGCGGATGCGCGCACCGAGCGAGTTGAAGACGAAGCCGTTGATCTCACCGGGTGAGCCGTATGCCGCCACCAGCGACGACAGCCGATGCTCGGCGTAGTCGTTCTGCGTCAGCTTGAGGATCGCCTTGCCCACGGTCTGCGACAGCCAGACCACCGCGCGCACAGCCAGCGCCGCATCCCAGGTGACCTCGTCCACCAGCCACGGCGTGGCGATGCGTGTGAGGTCCACCGATGCGGCGGTGTCGAGGAAGAACGTCGTGTTCGGGTGCGCCTGCAGGAACGTGGCCGCCACCTCGAGGTCCACCACGCCCTCCACCGCGCGGCGCACGATCGCGGCCTTGTGCTCACCGGTGGCGAGGATCGCGATCTCGCGCGCCTCGAGGATCGTGGCCACGCCCATCGTGATCGCTTCACGCGGCACGTTCTCGGCACCGAAGAAGTCGGCTGCGGCATCCTTCCGCGTGATCGCGTCCAGCGTCACCAGGCGGGTGCGACTGTCGCGACCGGAGCCGGGTTCATTGAAGCCGATGTGCCCCGTCTTGCCGATGCCGAGCAACTGGAAGTCGATCCCGCCCGCGGCCGTGATCCGCGCCTCGTACTCGGCGCAGGCTGCGGCGGCATCGTGGCGATCCACCGTCCCCGGCGGCAGGTGCACCTGCGCCGGCGGGATGTCGATGTGCGAGAAGAAATTCTCCCACATGAAGCGGTGGTACGCGTGGATCGAGTCCGGCGCCATGGGCCAGTACTCGTCGAGATTGAACGTCTCGACACCGGCGAAGCTCAGCCCCCGCTCGCGATGTCGGCGGATCAGTTCACGATAGACGCCGATCGGCGTGGACCCGGTGGCCAGTCCCAGCACGGCGCGGCGCCCCTGCTGCGCCGCGGCGTGCATCACGGCCTCGATGCGGTCGGCGACACGAACGGAGAGCGCGTCGGGATCGTCGCTGATGACGGTCGGGATCTTCTCTGGGTTCTGCATGGATCGCGCAAGCTAATGGGGATCACGGACGCGCAGTGCGCGCGGACTCATGTGCCATATGCACGAAGCGGCGGACCTGATGAGGTCCGCCGCTCGTCGCTGCCTGGATCGGTGCCGGCCGATGCTTACGCCGAGAACGACGATCCGCAGCCGCAGCCGCCGGTGGCGTTCGGGTTCTTGAAGGTGAAGCCCGAGCCCTGCATCGAGGTGGTGTAGTCGATGATGATGCCGTTCAGGTACTGCAGCGAGAACGGGTCCACGAACACCTGGAAGCCGTCCTGTGCCAGCAGGGTGTCGTCCTCGGCCGGCTTGTCCTCGATCAGCAGCGAGTACTTGAAGCCACTGCAGCCACCCGGTTGCACTGCCACGCGCAGCCCGCCGATGGTCGGATCGACCGCTTCGGCTTCGAGGAACTTCTTCACCTCGACCGACGCGGCGGCCGAAATCGAGAGCATCACGTCGGGCGTCTGCATCGTGCTCATGCGTCTTCCTCCAGGAGGTAGGTCAGGGAATCCCGACCACGTTACTCTGCAATTTATGCGGGCCGGCGTCGTGGGGAAGATGTGCGCGCAATCTACGGCTGGGGCGCGAGGCGCTCAGGGGCGACGGATCGACTGAACCCGGGCGGTGCGGAGGTCGATGGTCACAGCACGTGTCGTTCCGAGATCGACGCCGGAAGCGAAACTAGCGAACCGCTGTAGTTTCGTTTAACTCTTTTGCGAAACTAGAACCCGTCGGCGGTTGCGGATCGGCCGAGGGATCACGACGCAGCAGGAGAAAACGATGCCAGGCAGGCTGATTCGGCGGACTTGGGAGTCCGATCCGTCCCGGAACGCACCACCAAGATACCGGAAAGCCTGTGCCTACGCGCCGTTCGTCCCCGATCCTCTGCTGGGCATGACGCTCCGTCTCGACGGAAGTCTGGCGGGCCTGATCTCCGAAGTCGAACACGCCATCGGTCAACTCAACGAGGACGGCGGAGCGGCCCTCGAGCCGTTGGCTCGGCTGCTGCTGCGCACGGAATCCATTGCATCCTCGAAGGTCGAAGGCATGCAGCTCGGCGTGCGCGATCTGGCACGCGCTGAGGCGCGCTTCGAGTCGGGCACGTTGCCGGGAGCGGAAGCGGTCGAAGTCCTCGCCAACATCGACGCCATGGTGCTCGCGGTCGACGAGGCGGCGTCTGTGCGATCGTTCGGTGTGACTGAGATCCAGTCGATCCATCGTCGGCTGCTCGAAGCGACGTCCCATCGCGGCATCGCGGGGCGCCTGCGTACGCAGCAGAACTGGATCGGCGGCAATGACTACACACCATGCGGCGCGGATTTCGTACCGCCACCACCGGAGGACGTGCGTGGATTGCTGGACGACCTCTGCGCGTTCATCAACGCCGACACGTTGCCGCCGCTGCTGCAGGCGGCACTCGTGCACGCCCAGTTCGAGACGATTCATCCGTTCGATGATGGAAACGGCCGCACCGGCCGTGCGTTGGTGCACGTTGTTCTCCGCCGCCGCGGGCTCGTGCCGCACTTTTTACCGCCGATCAGCGTGGTGTTCGCCAGTGATCGACAGCGATACATCCGTGGGCTCACCGGTTTTCGCGGTCCCGACGTGAACGCCTGGCTCGAACAGTTCGCCGTCGCGACGTTGCAGGCGACACGGCTGGCGCGCGCCTACCTGACCGCAGTGCGTCGGCTGCAGGAGCAGTGGCGAACCCGCCTCACGGCCTTGGCGCGTGTGCCGCGGTCCGACGCCACGGCCTGGCTTCTCATCGACCAGCTGCCTGCGCATCCCTTGCTGTCGGCGCCGGTCGCGGCCGTCGTGAGCGGGCGCTCCAAGGTCCGCGTGTACGAAGCCATCGAACAACTCGTCGCTGCCGGCGTCCTGCTGCCGCTCAGCAGCGGCATGCGGAATCGGTGGTGGGAGGCGGTCGGGCTGCTGGACCTCGTCGGTGAGCTTGAGGCGGGCCAACCACCGAGCGTGCCGTGACGTGATCGCCATCACGGCAGGACCTCGTCACCGCATCGACCCGCCCTGCCGCACCGCGGTCCCGTCCACCGCCCCCGCCACCGCATCGGCCAGCGCGGTCCGGACGCCCCCGATCTTCCGGTTCTCCCGCGTCGGGTTGACGCGATTCGTCAGCAGGATCACGAACAGGTCGCGCGCCGGGTCCATCCAGATCGAGGTCCCGGTGAAGCCGGTGTGTCCGAACGCCGTGCCCGACAGCCGCTTGCCGGCCGAGTTGGACCCGCTCGGCGTTTCCCAGCCCAGCGCGCGCCGGCTGATCAGGGTGTCCTGCACCTGCGTGAACTGCGACACCGTGCGCGCCGATGCCAGCCGCGCACCATCGAGGCTGCCGCCGTTGAGCCAGAGCCGCGCCACGCGCGCCAGGTCGTCACCGGTGGCGAACAACCCCGCGTGCCCACTCACACCGTCGAAACGTGACGCATTCTCGTCGTGGACTTCACCGCGCAGTTGCCGCTGCCGCCATGGGTCGAACTCGGTCGGGGCGATGCGGGCGCGCAGCGTGGAGTCGGGGAGGAAGCGCGTGTCGGCCAGGCGCAGCGGCTCCGCCACCATCGTGTCGAAGGCACGATTCAGCGGCAGGCCGGTGACCCGTTCCACCACCATGCCGAGCAGCATGAAGTTCATGTCGCTGTACAGGTAGCGCGTGCCCGGCGGTGCATCGGGACCCACCAGCATCAGCTGCGTGCGCGCCTCGGCCCGATCGGCGGCTTCCTTGTAGAACGGCCGCCACGCCGCCAGCCCGCTGCTGTGCGAGAGCAGTTGCCGGATGGTGATGTCGGCCGTGCGAGCGCCCTTCCAGTCAGGCAGGTAGCGCACCACCGGCGCGTCGAGGGCGACCTTGCCCTGGTCGACCAGTTGGAGAACCAGCGTGGTCGTCGCGATCACCTTCGTCAGCGATGCGAGATCGTAGATGGTGCTGGTGGTCGGTTCACTGGCGTCCTGCGCATCGAGCCGACCGGCGCCGAACGACGCCGTGATGCCGGCGCGATTGCCGATCACGGCCACCGCACCGGGAAACGCGCCGTCGGCGACCGCCTTCGTCAGCACCACGCGCACCGAGTCGCGGATGCGATCCGCCGTCGCCGCATCGATGCTCACGCTCGGCGTCGGACGCGATGGCTGGCGTGGGCCCTGCGCGCAGGCCGAATGCGGTGCGGCACTGACGACGACGAGTGCCAGCATCAGCGCGCGCGTCATCGCGTGCCGCCGGACACCGTCGCATCGCCACGCGAGAACACGCCGGGCAGGCTCACCGGCGATCGGCCGGTCACGGTGCCGCCGAGCAGCGCGCGTGCCGCAGCACGTTCCGGCGCTTCACCAACGCTGTAGGTCGCCATGTAGGCCTCGATGCCGGGGAACTGTCCGATCACGTACGGGTTGCCGGCCGCCACCACGATCGGTTGCAGTCGCGGCGTGATGTCGCGCACCCACGCGGCGAACGGCTCCACGATCGCCACCCGTCCACGTCCCTCCACCCGTCGTACCACGGTCACGATCACCAGCCGGCCCTTGGTGGCCCGGGCCGCGATCGCATCCAGCGCCTCGCGCGTCACTTGCGGACCGACGCGCGTGACGGTGGCGGTGGCCCCACGGCGGAACTCGTCCACGAATGCGTTGCCGCCGCCGAACTCGGTCTCCGGCGTGTACACCACCAGGTGCAATCCGGTGCGGGTGCGCAACGGGATCTGGTCGGACGAGTCGCGCAGCACCGTCACCGCCCGGGTCGCGATTTCGGTGGCGACGGCGCGATTGGTCGCCGTCCCCACCGCCACACGCAGCGAGTCGAGCGAGACCTGCGCGCCCAGGTGCAGGCCGACGCGCGCCTTCATCTCGAGGTTCTTGCGTGCCGCACCGTCGATCAGCGTGGCGAACGCGGGATCGTATTCCATCTCGCGCACCAGTGCATTCAGCACCGGTGTCACGTCGGCGGGCTTGAGGAGCACCTCGGCGCCCGCCCGCACCGACCGCACCGCGATCTCCTGCTGCGTGAACATCTTCGCCACGCCCTGCATCGTCAGCGCATCGGTGATCGTGAGGCCGCGGAACTGCAGCGAGTCGCGCAGCTCGTCGTGCAGCACGCGCCGCTGCAGCGTGGCGGGGATGTCGTCACCCATCCAGGTCGGGTTGCTGATGTGCGCCGACATCACCGCGGCCACGCCGGCATTGATGGCGGCACGGAACGGCCGCAGTTCCACGCTGTCCAGGTGCGCGTGCGTCAGGTGCACCACCGGCAGCGCGTTGTGCGAGTCGGTCTCGGTGTCGCCGTGGCCGGGGAAGTGCTTCACCGTGGCCAGCGCGCCGCCATCCTGCACGCCGCGGGTGAAGGCGGCCGTGAACTCGGCCACCATCGTCGGGTCCTCGCCGAACGACCGGACGTTGATCACCGGGTTCGCGGCGTTGTTGTTGACGTCGGCCACCGGCGCGTACGCAAGGTGAATGCCGATCGCGCGCGACTCGCGCCCGGTCACCAGCCCGGCGCGGTAGGCGAGCGCGGTGTCGCCGGTGGCGCCGATCGCCATGTTCGTGGGCAGCAGCGTGGCGCCGCCGCCCTTCAGCATCGACGGGATGAACAGCCCGCCCTCCAACCGCCCGATCGACGGCTCGACGTCGCAGCCGACCAGCAGCGGCACCCGCGCCAGTCGCTGCAGCGCATTGAGCTTCGCCGCGACCTCGATCGGCGAGCCGACCGACATCAGGATCCCGCCGATCCCGTCGTCCCGCACCCAGCGGGCGGTCTCGGCGTAGGCGCTGTCGGTGGCGCTTTCGTAGTCGCCGAGGAGCCAGACATGGATGAGCTGGGCGGCCCGGGCGCGCGGGGAGAGCGTGGCGAGCGTGCTGTCCACCCAGCGGCGGGCCGCCGGCGACAGCGGCACCCTCGGGTCGGGGGACCGTGCGGATCCCGCCATCGCGGCGCGGCCGAGTCGGCTGAGCTCGCTGAGTGCGGCATCGATCTGCCGCGACGGCACGAAGGCCGCCAGTGTGCTGGCGAGCGCGACGGCAGCGGTCGGGACGAGGGGAAAACGCATGACGCAGCAGCGAGAAGTGGCGGCGGGCAGGTCGGGACCGGAGTAACCGGACCGACTGTCGGGTATCGGAGAGGGAAGGGTAGCGACGGTCGGCCGATCCACCGAGGTCTCGCCTGCGTGCCGCACCGACCTAAGCGGGCACCGCCGTTGCTGCATTCGCGTGCGGTATCTAAGCTTCCCGCTCTGCGTTGCATGTACGTGACGAAGCCCCGCATGCCCTCACGGCGGAGATGCCGGGGGGCGTTCTTTCTTTCCGTCCGCGTTTTTTCCCGTTTTTCCGCCACCTATGGTCATGCTGGTTGCTGTCTGGGACGCGATCAAGGCTGGATACCTGCGTGTGATCGCGCCGGTGGCGGACCTGCTGGTGCGTCACCGGGTGAGCCCGAACCTGATCACCACGGTCGGCACCGTGTGCACCATGGTGGCGGGGGCGATCTTCGCCAGCGGTCATATCCGGACGGCAGGGTGGTTCATGGGCCTCACCGCGCTGTTCGACGTGCTGGATGGCACTGTCGCCCGGCGCACCGGCCGCAGCACCACCTTCGGGGCCTTCTACGACTCGACGCTGGATCGCGTGGCGGACGGCTTCGTGCTCGGTGGCCTGGCGATGTTCTACGGCATGAACGCGGTGCACCACAGTTCCGTGATGCTGGCGATCACGATCGCGGGGCTGATCGGCACTTTTCTCACGTCGTATACCCGCGCGCGCGCCGAGTCGCTGGGGCTGGATGCCAAGGTCGGCATCATGCAGCGGCCGGAGCGTGTGGCACTGCTGTCGGCACCGCAGGCGTTCTTCGGGTTGGCGCTCAATGGCTGGGTGCTGGCGGGCATCGTGACCCTGCTCTCGGTCACCGCCTGGATCACCGCCGTACAGCGCATCCTGTTCGTGTACAATGTCACGCGCGCGGCGGAGAACGTCACCGAGCCAGTGCTCGCGCCGCGCACCCCCAGCGCACCATCGCCATCGACATCCGCGTCGGTGGCCGACGATGTGCCTGCTCCCTTCGCGCCCTGAAGGCGACGCTTTCCTCCCTGGAGATTCCACCACGTGTCCGGTTCGCTCACTCGTCCGTCGTCCATCGCGCCCGCCTCCGGCAAGCTCGGCATCCTGACCCCCGGTCTTGGCGCCGTTGCCACGACGTTCATGGCCGGCGTGGAGAGCATCCGCCGCGGACATTCGAAGCCGATCGGCTCGTTGACGCAGATGGCCACGATCCGGCTCGGCAAGCGCACCGAGAACCGGTCGCCCCTGATCAAGGATTTCGTGCCGCTGGCCGGCCTCCAGGACATCGTCTTCGGCGCCTGGGATCCCATCGGTGACGACGCGTACACGGCGGCGAAGAAGGCCGGCGTGCTGACGTCGGACCACCTCGAGCCGCTGAAGGATTTCCTGTCGGCGATCACGCCGATGTCGGCGGCGTTCGAGGCGCGCTTCGTCACCCGCCTGCTGGGCGTGAACAACGTCAAGACCGGCCCGAGTTACCGCGATATCGCCGAGCAGCTGCGCGCCGACATGCGGAAGTTCAAGGCCGACAACGGGTGTGACCGCCTGGTGATCGTCTGGTGTGCGAGCACCGAGGCCTTCATCCAGCCCGGCCCGCAGCACCAGACCGTGGCCGCCTTCGAGAAGGCGATGGACGAGAACGACCCGGCCATCGCCCCCTCCATGCTCTACGCCTATGCCGCCTTGATGGAGAACGTCCCGTTCTGCAACGGCGCACCCAACCTGACCGTCGACCTGCCTTGCATGCTGCAGTTGGCCGACGAGCGCGGCGTGCCGGTGAGCGGCAAGGACTTCAAGACCGGCCAGACCTGGATGAAGACCATCATCGCGCCGGGCCTCAAGGCGCGCATGCTGGGCCTCGAGGGCTGGTACTCGACCAACATCCTTGGTAACCGCGACGGCGAGGTGCTCGACGACCCCGCGTCGTTCAAGACCAAGGAAGAGTCGAAGCTCTCCGTGCTGCACAACATCCTGCAGCCGGAAAAGTATCCGGATCTCTACAAGGATTTCTCGCACGTGGTGCGGATCAACTACTATCCGCCCCGCGGTGACAACAAGGAAGGCTGGGACAACATCGACATCGTGGGCTGGATGGGCTACCCGATGCAGATCAAGGTCAACTTCCTCTGCCGCGACTCGATCCTCGCCGCCCCGATCGTCCTCGACCTCGCGCTGTTCAGTGACTTCGCCCACCGCGCCGGCATGAAGGGGATCCAGGAATGGCTGTCGTTCTACTACAAGAGCCCGATGGTCGCGCCGGGGCTGCAGCCCGAGCACGACCTGTTCATCCAGCAGACGAAGCTCAAGAACACGCTGCGCTTCCTGCTCGGCGAGGAGCAGATCACGCACCTCGGCCTGGAGTACTACAGCTGATGCGGCGCAGCGACGCGACGGTCGGACTGGTCGCGCGCTGCCGGACGGGCGCCGCGACGCCCGTCCGCCTGTTCTCCCGCCTGGCGCGTCACGCGCGCCAGGCGTTGCCGGTGCTGGTGGCCGCGATCGTGATCGCCGGGTGCACCACCCGCGATCCCGAGGCGGCGCTCGACACGCGCATGTGGACCGACGACCTCGCGTTCCGCATCCGCCTCGATCCCCGCCCGCCGTTCGCGCGCGAGGACGTGATCGTCAAGGTCGTCGTCTCCGACAAGGAGTCGGGCGCGCCGATAGAGAACGGGGAAGGGCGTGTCTACGCCATGAGCCGCGACAGCGTCAAGATCTTCGACGGGCTCGAACGCGGTCCGGAGCCGGGCACCTACTACGCCAAGCTGAGCTTCCTCACCGCCGGCGAGTGGGCTATCGGCCTGCAGTTCCGGCGCGACTCGACGCAGAAGCTCGAGACCATGGACTGGCTGCAGTCCGTCCGCAACGCCCGCTGAACCGATGCGCCTCTTTCATCGCACGTCGATCCGTCCCGCCGACGTGATCGCCCTCGCCGACGAGCACTTCAAGGCGCTCGGCCTGCGTGCCACGCCCGACACCGTGCGTGCGCGCACCTTCGAGGGTGAGCTGGGCACGCTGCAGATCAAGGTGCGCAGCGACGGCGGCCACTACACGCTGATCGAGGCCGTCACCGACCAGATCGGCGAGAGTCGCCTCGACAAGAACGTCAAGAAGTTCTTCAATCGCGTGCATCGCGCCGCGGACCCGCATCACGCACCGACTGCAGGGTACTGACGTGGATCTCCCCCCGCATCCGATGGACTCCGATGCGATGATGGCCACGCCGGCGCCGACGTACGACTGGTCGGCATGGTCGCGCGGCCCACATGCCGATCAGCTCACCCGCGAACAGCGCCTCGAGCTGTATCGGCACATGCGCATGACGCGCACGCTCGAGGAGCGCCTGGTGGCGCTCTATCGCCAGACGAAGGTCGTCGGTGGGCTCTTTCGCTCGCTCGGCCAGGAGGCCGATGCCGTCGGCAGCGCCTTCGCCCTCGAGCGTCGCGACATCATGTCGCCGCTGATCCGCAACATGGGATCGATGCTGGTGAAGGGCGCCACGCCGCTCGAGATCCTGCGGCAGTACATGGCCAAGGGCGACTCGCCCACGCGCGGCCGCGAGCTGAACATCCACTTCGGTGACCTGGTCCGCGGCTTCGTCGGACAGATCTCGCACCTCGGCGACATGATCCCGGTGATGGCCGGCATTGCGCTGTCGTTCAAGATGCGTGGCGAGGATCGCGTGGTGCTGGTCTACATCGGCGATGGCGCGACCTCCACCGGCGCGTTCCACGAGGGCATCAACTTCGCCGCCGTGCAGCAGGTGCCGCTGGTGGTGGTGGTGGAGAACAACGGCTATGCCTACTCCACGCCCACGGCGCGCCAGACGGCGGCCGGCTCGTTCATGGACAAGGCGGTCGGTTACGGCATCGCGGGTGTGCAGGCCGACGGCAACGATGTGCTGGCCGTCTACGACGTGACGAAGGCGGCGGTCGATCGCGCGCGCAGCGGCGGCGGGCCGACGCTGGTCGAACTGATGACCTATCGTCGCAAGGGACACGCGGAGCACGACAACCAGTCGTACGTGCCCGACGGCGAGGTGGAGTGGTGGGCGGCCAACAACGATCCGATCGATCGGTTTACGGCCTGGCTGACACAGCACCACGTCGCCTCGGCCGACGAACTGGCCGCGATCGATGCGTCGATCGCCGCCGAGATCGACGCCGCCACCGACGAAGCCGAGCGCAGCCCGATGCCCGAGGCGCTGGATGCGCTGGTCGGCATCTACGGCGAGCCGGCCACGCTGCCGGCCCACTGGTATCGCGAAGGGGTGCAGAAGGCCGTGGAACAGCATGAACGTCCTGCCAGCTGGGGCACGCACGATGGCTGAGATCACCTACCTCGAGGCGATCCGCGAGGCGCTGTTCGAGGAGATGGAGCGCGACCCGAACGTCTTCTGCCTCGGCGAGGACATCGGCGGGTTCGGTGGTGCCTTCAAGGTCACCGAGGGCCTGCAGGCGAAGTACGGTGCGCAGCGCGTGATCGACACGCCGATCTCCGAGGCCGCGATCATCGGTGCGGCGGCGGGTGCCTCGCACATGGGCATGCGCCCGGTGGCCGAGCTGCAGTTCATCGACTTCATCTCGTGCGGCTACGACATGCTCACGAACTACGTCGCGACGGCGCGGTATCGTGCCTTCCTGCCGTGCCCGATGGTGGTGCGCGGGCCGAGCGGCGGCTACGTGCGCGGCGGGCCGTTCCACTCGCAGAATCCGGAAGCCGCGTTCCTGCACACGCCGGGCCTCAAGATCGTCTATCCGGCCACCGCCGCCGATGCCAAGGGCCTGATGAAGGCCGCCATCCGCGACGATGACTGCGTGCTGTTCTTCGAGCACAAGTACCTGTATCGCCGCGTGAAGGACGTGATGCCGGCCGGTGATCACGTGGTGCCGATCGGCAAGGCACGCATCGCGCGCGAAGGCACGGACGTCTCGATCATCACCTACGCCGCCACGGTGTGGAAGGCGCTGGAAGCCGCCGAGCAGCTGGAGCGCGAGGACGGCCTGTCGGTGGAGGTCATCGACCTCCGCACGCTGCTGCCGATGGATGACGAGGCGATCGTGGCCACGGTGAAGAAGACCAACCGCGTCATGATCGTGCACGAGGACACGCGCACCGGCGGCATCGCGGGCGAGATCACGGCGCGCATCAACGAGACCTGCTTCGAGTGGCTCGACGCGCCCGTGCTGCGCGTCACCGCGCATGACGTGCCGCTGCCGTACTCGCCGCCCCTCGAGGATTTCGTCCTGCCACAGGTGAGCGACATCGTCACCGTGGCCCGACACCTCGCACGCTACTGATCGTGACCAACGCCACACCGCCCGCCGCTGCAACGCCGTCCGACGAGGATCGCGCTGGTCGCCGCTATCGCAACATCGGCGTCGGCTGCTTCACCACCTTCATCGGCTTCTTCGGCGGTGCGATGACGTCGGTGCTGCTGTCGAAGATCGTCTCGCAGTACCTGAACGAACCGCAGTGCGAAGGTATCCCGACGTGCAATTGGGTCACGTGGGCCGCCCGTGGCGGCGTACTTGGCATGATTATCCTTCCCACGGTCTCCGTGTGGCGCCTGAAGCGAGGCGACGCCGCACAGGACCGTTCCCGCTCTGTCTGACCCGAGGGTGAGCCGGTGGCTCGAATTGATATCGTAATGCCGCAGATGGGCGAATCGATCGCCGAAGGCACCCTGTCGCGCTGGCTGAAGAAGCCGGGCGATGCGGTGAAGCGCGACGAAGCCATCTTCGAGATCTCCACCGACAAGGTGGATGCGGAGATCCCGTCGCCAGCGGCCGGCATCCTGGTCGAGATCCTCGTCGCCGAAGGGGTGACGGTGCCGGTGCAGGCGATCGTCGCACGACTGGAGACCGATGCCAGCGCGGCCGCCGTCGTCACCGACGCACCGGCGACAGCGCCGGCGGCGGAGACGACCGCAGCACCCGAGGCTCCGGCTGCGCCCGCGCCTGTCGCCGCCTCGGCACCGGTTCCGGTGGCCGCTCCGGCGTCGTCCGCGGCGCCCAACAGCCTCGAGGACCGGCTGCGCACCAAGTCGTCGCCGCTGGTCCGGAAGATCGCCGCCGAACATGGCGTCGAGATCACCGGCATCAACGGGTCCGGCATCGCCGGCCGCGTCACCAAGCGCGACATCCTCGCACACCTCGAGTCCGGCGACGCACATCCCGTCGCCGCGACGGCAGCGACCAGTGCACCGGTCGCACTCCCCGCGTCGATGGCCGTGCCCGCGGCATCGGGCCCCGTGGTGCACGAATCGCAGTCGGCGCAGGCCTGGCCGGGCGATGTGGTCGAACCCTTCTCGAAGATCCGTCGCCTGACCTCCGATCACATGGCGCAGGCGCGTCGCGTGGCGGCCCACGTCACCAGCTTCTTCGAGATCGACCTCACCCGCGTGGCGCGCATCCGCGCCGGCATGCGCAAGGACTTCGAGGCGCAGACCGGCCAGAAGCTCACCTACCTGCCGTTCATCGTGCAGGCCGTCATCGCGCAGCTGAAGCGGCACCCGATGATGAACGCGGCGGTGAACGGGCAGGAACTGATCCTCCGCAAGCAGTACAACATCGGCATTGCGGTCGCGCTCGACCCCACCGGCCTGATCGTGCCGGTCGTGCGACATGCCGACGACCTGTCCCTCGGCGGGCTGACCAAGTCGATCAACGACCTCGCATCGCGCGCCCGCTCGAAGGGGCTCAAGCCCGAGGAAGTCACCCAGGCCACGTTCACCATCACCAACCCGGGCGTGTTCGGGTCGTTGATGGGCACGCCGATCATTCCGGTCGGCACCACCGCCATCCTCGGCCTCGGCGCGATCGAGAAGCGGCCCAAGGTGATCACCGGCGCCGACGGCGAGGACACCATCGCCGTGCGCACCTGCGCCTACTTCTCGATCTCGTTCGACCACAAGGTCGTCGATGGCGCCGACGCAGACCGTTTCATGGCCGACCTCAAGCGGTCCCTCGAAACGATGCCGGTTCCCGGCGCCTGATCGTGCCGCGCGCCCTCGTCATGAAGCGCACCATCGTACCGCTCCCCGATCGGGCGCGGTACATGGAGCGGCTGCAGAAGCGGAAGACCTATTACGCGTCGGCCGGGTGCAACTTCTGGGTGTTCGAGGAAGCGGCCCTCAACGGCGCCTTCATCGAGTTCACGGAAGCGCCCGACCGCGCCACGCTGCAGCAGGCATTGGCCAACGCCACCGACCAGGTGCTCGACGCCAACCGCATCTATCAGGAGGTCGCGCTCACATGATCACATCCCGCACGATTGCGCACGACGGGATTCGCTGGGCCGTCGCACCGTCGGGCTTCGTCACGCAGTATGTCGGCGACGAGTTCGGGCTGGTGTACACGCGGCTCGATGGTGACGTGGCCGAGGTGCGGTTCTCTCGCTATTCGCCGTCCGGCGCGCGATCGCGCGAGGCCGCGTTCGCCGCCCTGTCCGACGCCACGCTGCTGCGCCTCTTCGTCACGTCGCAGCCAGGTGCCCGCGCGCCCGAGGGTGGATACCGCTCGTGACGGATCCCACGGCTCCATCGGGGCCGTACGTCGACCTGCATGCGCACACCACCGCGTCCGATGGCCGGGCCACACCCGCAGAGCTGGTCGCGCTGGCCAAGGCGGCCGACCTGCAAGCGGTGGCGATCACCGATCACGACACGCTCGACGGTCTCGCCGCGGGTCAGGCTGCGGCCGATGCCTGCGGCATCACGCTGGTGCATGGCATCGAGTTGAGCACCATCGACGGCAATCGTGAGATCCACCTGCTCGGCCTGCATCTCTCGTCCACCGACGTGCTGGCGGAGCGACTGGTCTCGGTGCAGGCGGCGCGCGTCGATCGCGCGGTGGAGATGGTGGCGAAGCTGAACAAGCTCGGCATGCCGGTGACGATGGAGATGGTGATGCTGCAGGCCGCCGACGGTGCGGTGGGTCGTCCGCACGTCGCGCGCGCGCTGGTGGCTGGTGGCTGGGTGCGCGACCTGCGCGACGCATTCGACCGGTACCTGGGCGACGGCAAGCCCGCCAACGTCGGCAAGTTGCGGCTCGAAGTGGCCGAAGGTATCGCACTGATCCACGAGGCCGGCGGTGTCGCCGTGTGGGCACATCCGCAGGGCGAGGGCAATCGCGAGCGCATCGGGCGCTTCGCCGCACTCGGCATGGATGGTGTCGAGGTCCGTCATCCGAGCCATAACAGCGAAGATTTGGCACGGCTGGCCACGCTGTGCGACCACTTCGGCTTGCTGAAGAGCGGTGGCTCCGACTGGCACGGCGCGCTGGACGGATTCCGCCCGCTCGGCTGCATGCATGTGCCGGCGCCGTGGATGGAGGCGCAGGGTGAACGTGCGGCCTATTGGCGCGAGCGCAACGCGGGCGTTGTGGAGGGCTGAGATGACGACGCTGCAGGGAAAGGTGGCGCTGGTCACCGGCGGCGCGCGGCGCGTGGGCAAGGCGATCGCGCTGGCACTGGCCGGCCGCGGCGCCGACATCATCGTGCACTACAACTCGGCGCAGGCGGAGGCCGATGCGACGGCGGCGGAACTGCGTGCCCTCGGCGTACGTGTCGCGGTGCTGCAGGCCGACCTCGCCGACGTCGCTGCAGCGCAGCAACTGCCGCAGCGCGCGCACGACGCACTTGGCGCACTCGACATCGTCGTCAACTCGGCGGCAATGATGGTGCGCACGCCGATCGGCGACGTGACGCCCGCGCAGTGGCAGTCGATGTTCGACCTCAACCTGCGCGCGCCATTCTTCATCGCGCAGGCGGCGGCTTCGCTGCTGCGCGAGCGGCAGGGCGTGATCGTGAACATCGCCGACCTCGCCGCCTACGAGACCTGGCCCGCCTACGTGCCACACGGCATCACCAAGGCCGGCGTGGTGCAGATGACGCGTGGCCTCGCCCGCGCCCTGGCGCCTGCGGTGCGTGTGAATGCCGTGGCCCCGGGCGCCGTGCTGCTGCCCGACGAATGGGATGCGCAGGCCGCCGATCGCCTCACCGCCACCACGCCACTGGCGCGCCTCGGCAGTGCGGAAGATGTGGCGCAGGCGGTGACCTACCTCTGCGAGGCGTCGTACGTCACCGGCGAGGTCATCATCGTCGACGGCGGGCGGCACATCCGCTCGTGACGTACGGCACCATCGTCGTCTGTGGCGGTGGGTGTTACGGCGGCTATTACGTGCGCCAGCTGGCCCGCGCCCGCGCCGCCGGTGCGCTGACGTTCGAGCGGATCGTGGTGGTGGATCGCGATGCCGACTGCGCGGTCGCACGCCTCGCGCGCGCGATCGAACATGATGATGCGCCATCGATCGCTGCGCATGGCTGGCGACTCCGGCGCGCGGACGCTGGTGATGACGACACGCCGGTGCTCGATGCGGCGTACCGCCACCTGCCGATCACCATGCTGGTGTCCGACTGGGCGCCGTTCTTCGATCGCTGGCTGTCCGCTGCGATCGCCTCGCCGGTTGCAGCGTCACGTGACGCCGTCGTGCCGTCACCGCTGATGCCGCACCTGCTGGCCGACTGGGTGGCGGCACGGGTGGATAGACATCGGCGACGGTCCACCGTGGTGCGCGTCGCCCTTTCCGCCATCCCCGACACGCCCTGGCAGCGCAGCGCGCCCGACCTCGCGCACTACGCGTCCTTCGCCACCTGGATGTGCCCGATCAACTGCATCGAGCCGCCGCGCTGTCCCGAGACGCGTGGCCCCCGCGACTGGACGATGCCGGCCGCCGTGCGCGACGCCGCCGACCGCGCGTCGGCACAGGGAACGCCATACGACGTGGTGGCGCTGTTCCACACCACGCACCGGGCCTACGGTGTCGGGATGTTCGACGTCTCCGATGCGCTGTCGGTGGACGCCGCCCTCGCCGCCAGCGACGCGCGGACGCCACTGCGGATCCTGGTGGCGTCGGTGTCGCACTGCCACGGCGCGATGGCCGAGCTGCTGGTTGGCCCCCCCGTCACGGCAGCGTAGCGCACGGCCTGGAACCGGACCCGCAGCCCGCTCGGTGCCGTTTAGATTCCCACACTGCCGACCGGCCCGCTCCCGAGCGCGTCGTGCCTTCACGGCCCACCTCCAGAGCACACGCGTCATGACCGTTCCTCCCGTCGAAAGCATCGCGATCATCGGTTCCGGCCCCGCGGCCTGGACGGCGGCGATTTATGCGGCGCGCGCCAACCTGAATCCGATCGTGTTCGAGGGTGAGGCAGTGGGCACGGAGTTGCCGGGTGGACAGCTGATGCTCACCACGGAGATCGAGAACTTTCCCGGCTTCCCGGAAGCGGTGACCGGTCCCGACCTGATGGCGAAGATGAAGCAGCAGGCCGAGCACTATGGCACGCGCGTCGTGTCGGAGCTCATCACGGCGGTGGATCTCTCGCAGCGTCCCTTCACGCTCACGCCGAGCTACAGCGCGCCGGTGCGGGCGCACACGGTGATCGTCGCCACCGGCGCGGCGGCGAAGTGGATCGGGCTCGAGAACGAAATCCGGCTCGCCAAGATCGGCGGCGGCGTGTCGGCCTGCGCCGTGTGTGACGGTGCGCTGCCGCACTACCGCAACAAGCGGCTGGCCGTGGTCGGCGGTGGCGACACCGCGATGGAGGAAACGCTCTACCTCACCAAGTTCGCCAGCGAGGTGGTCGTCATCCACCGCAAGGATTCGTTCCGCGCCTCGAAGGTGATGGCCGATCGTGTGCTCAACCACCCCAAGGTGCGTGTGGAGTGGAACACCGTCGTCACCGACGTGCTGGGCGAGGGCGAGATCACTGCTGTGCAGCTGCAGGACACGATCTCGGGTGCCACGCGCACGCTGGATGTCGGCGGCCTGTTCATCGCCATCGGCCATGCGCCGAACACCGGTTTCCTCGCCGGCCAGCTGGAGCTGACACCGTTCAACTACATCAAGGTGAGTTCGTGGCGTACCTGCACCAACGTGCCGGGTGTCTTCGCCGCCGGTGACGCGATCGACGACTACTACCGCCAGGCCATCACATCGGCCGGCACCGGCTGCATGGCGGCGCTGGAAGCCGAGCGCTGGCTCGCGCATCACGGCATCGGTGAGTCGCCGATGCTGGAGAACGCGGTGGCACCGGTGGTGATCGAGCCGATCGTGGACGACGTCGACACGGCGGCCTGAATGGCGCTCCGCATCGAGGCGGTGCCGGTGGGCGCATTCCAGGCCAACGCCTACCTGCTGATCGACGACGCCACCAATCGGGCGGCGATCGTGGATCCAGGTGCAGAGGGCGACGAGCTGGCGGCGCGCCTGCAGTCGCACGGGGCGGTGCTGGAGTCGATCTGGATCACGCACGGGCATCTCGATCACGTCGGCGGCATCGCGGGCATGCGACGCGCCTTTCCCCACGCGCCGATCTGGCTCCACGAGGCGGATCGCCCGCTCTACGACAACGTGGCGGTGCAGGCGCGTGGCTACGGCATCCCGATGGAGTCTCCGCCGGCGCCCGATCACGCGTGGGTGGAGGACGACACGGTGTCACTCGGTGAGCATCGGTTTCGTATCGTGCACCTGCCCGGGCATGCGCCGGGGCATGTGGCGCTGGTGAGTGACACCGACGTGTTCATCGGCGACGTCGTCTTCGCGGGATCGATCGGTCGCACCGACCTGCCGCTCTCCGACCCCGCGGCGATGCAGCGCTCGCTGGCGCGGGTGGCTGCCTGGGCGCCACATCTCGTGCTGCATCCGGGACATGGCCCGTCCACCACGGTCGGTGTCGAGGTGCAGACCAACCCGTTCTTCGTCGGCCTCGCGCGCCCGCTCGGCGCGAGACTCGGATGAGTACCGGCGTGGCCGCCGTGATGGCGGCGAAACGGCGCACCGAGCGTGATGCAGCCGATCCGGTCGGTGCCGTCCGCCGCAACCACATGCGTGCGCTGGTGTCGCTGCTCTGTACCGCCGTCTGGTCCGGTGCGGCACTGATCGTGGTCAGCACCGTGGCACCGGCGGCGTTCCGCGTGTTGCCGACCCGCACGTTGGCTGGCGCACTGGTGGGTCAGGTGCTGCCGGTGTTGTTCGTGGCCGGGCTGGTGGTCGGCGTGCTGGCGCTGACCCTGACACCGCGCGGCGCACCGCGCGCGATGCTGCGCCGGATCGGTGGCGCCGGTATCATCGGCGGATGCGCGGTGGCCCAACTGGTCATCGCGCCGCAGATCGCCACGCTGCGCCAGCGCATCGGTCCCGACCTCGAGGCGCTGGCCGCCTCCGATCCATTGCGCGTCGCGTTCGGCCGGCTGCATGGCCTGAGCGTGCTTTCGCTGGGCGTGGCGATGCTGTTCGCCGCGCTGACCCTCGTGGCGACGGTGCTCGCCGTCCGCGCCGCTCCGCAACACGACTGACGTCCCGACGATCTCCTTCACTGACTTCCGATCATGACTGCGACACGCACTGAAAAGGATCCCCTCGGCGAACTGCCGGTGCCGGCCACCGCGCTCTATGGCGTGCAGACCGTGCGCGCGATGCAGAACTTCCCGATCTCCGGCCTGCTGCCGCTCGAGCCGTTCGTGATCGCGCAGGTCTGGCTGAAGAAGGCCGCCGCGATGACGCATCGCGAAACCGGCCGCCTCGATGCGCAGCGCGCGGACGCGATCATCGCCGCCGCCGACGAAGTGCTGGCGGGCCAGCACCGCGACATGTTCGTGGTGGATCCCTACCAGGCCGGTGCCGGGACCTCGCACAACATGAACGTCAACGAAGTGCTGGCCAATCGCGCCAACGAGATCCTCGGGGCACCACGCGGCAGCTACGCACCGGTGCATCCGAACGACCACGTGAACATGGCGCAGAGCACCAACGACACGATCCCCACCAACATCCGCCTCGCTGCGCTCCGGCAGTTGCCCGGGCTGCTGGCCGCGGTGACGGACCTGCGCGATGCGCTGGCAGGGAAGGGCGCCGAGTTCGACCACATCGTGAAGGCTGGCCGCACGCACCTGCAGGACGCGATGCCGATTCGCCTCGGCCAGGAATTCACCGCCTACGCCGGCACGCTGGAACGCTGTCGCAAGCGGATCACCGAAGCGGCGGATTACCTGAATGACCTTGGCATCGGCGGCAGCGCCGTCGGCACCGGCGTCACCGTCGAGCCGCAGTATCCGCAGTTGATGAACACCAACCTGAAGGCGATCAGCGGCATCGCGTCGTTGCGTGTCGGCGCCGATCGCATCCAGCTGATGCAGAGCATGGGCGACGCGGCCGCATTCAGCGCGTCGCTGCGTGGGCTGGCACTCGACCTGTCGAAGATCGTCAGCGACCTGCGCCTGATGGTCAGCGGTCCACGCACGGGACTGGACGAGATCGTGCTGCCCGCCGTGCAGCCCGGATCGTCGATCATGCCCGGCAAGATCAACCCGTCGATCCCGGAGATGGTCAACCAGGTCTGCTTCCAGGTCATCGGCTGCGACACCACGGTGGCCATCAGCGCCGAGCACGGGCAGCTGGAGCTGAACGTGATGATGCCGGTGATTGCGCACAACATCCTGCTCTCGATGCTGATCCTCACCAACGCGATCCGCACGCTGAGCGAGAAGTGCGTGAAGGGCATCACCGCCAACGAGGCGATGTGCCAGTACTGGGTGGAGCGCTCGGCGGCCCTCGCCACCGCGCTGATGCCGCAGATCGGCTACGCGAAGGCGGCCGAGATCAGCAAGCGCTCGGTGAAGGAGGGAGTGCTGATCCGCGAGCTGGTCACGCGCGACGAGGTGATCCCGGCCGACGAGATCGCGGGCGTGCTCGACCTGCGCAAGATGACCGAGATCGGCGTGCCGCAGGGCAAGCACGCGGCGGTGGCCGGTGGCTGACCGCCGCCGGGGCGGGCGGGCCGCCGTCCGCCCCTTGTTTGGGGCTGTGGCTCCGGCGATCCTCAGCAGGTGAGGATCACCACCTGGGCCGAATACGGCCTCATCAGCGCCCTGCACCTGGCGCGTCGCGCCGGCGAAGGGCCGGTCACCGGTCGGGCGATTGCCGCCGGTGAATCACTGCCGGTGGACTACGTCGAGCAGATCCTGCTGCGCCTGCGACGCGCCGGCATCGTCGACAGCACCCGCGGCGCACGTGGCGGCTACGTCCTGGCGCGTCCCGCGACCGAGATCACGGTCAAGGACGTGGTGGCGGCCTCGGAGCTGCAGACGTTCGACATGCACTGCACCAGCAATCCGCTGGACGAGCACCGGTGCGCCGATTCCACGTCGTGCAGCATTCGTCCGGTGTGGGCGCTCCTGCAGTCGAAGATCGACGAAGTGCTGGACGGCATCCGTCTCGCCGACCTGCTCGCCAACGAGCAGACGGTGCGGGTGCGCGTCAAGCTCGACGCGCCGCCGGAACTGGCCCGTCGGATGCTTCCTGTCGTTTCCGGCGGATGACACCTGTGTCGAAGTGGACCTCCCAGCAGCTCGAACGGGAGTGGGAGCGCCGGGCGTCGACCTACGTGTCGTCGCTGATGACCGAGCCGAGCCCCGATGCCGTCGATGGCCTTGCGGCGCTTGGCGACGGCGATGCCGACCATGCGCGATGGGAGCTGCGCTACCTCCGCCGGGCCATCGGCCTGCTGATTGCCGGGCGCGACGCGCTGGATGACCGCACCGCTTCGCTGGTGGGCCAGGCGCTGGCCAAGGCGGTGGAGCACGACCCCTCCGCGGCACCGGCGATGCGCGCCGTCTCGGCGACTCAGTTCAACGCCCGGCTGCGGATCTATCGCGACCTGATGGGCCAGCGTGGCGCCTCGCGGACGCCGGTCGGTGGCATCGGTGAGGCGCTGACGGGCTTCGCCGGCGGGCGTCCCACCGGCGACCGGGGAAACTGGTCGGCGGGATGGGTCGCCGCGGAGCTGGAACGCTGCAACGAGGCGCTGCGGCAGGCGTTCGGCGCGGTGGAGCTGCCGGACGATGTGGCGCCGAGCGCGATGCAGGCGCCGCGGCGCTGAACCACGCTGGACGGCGGCGGTGCGGTGGGTTTCGAGTGGCGGGCGGGGGCAACGAAAAACGGCGCCGGACGATGTCCGACGCCGCATTTCGTCTGTAGTGCCGAAGGGGGGACTCGAACCCCCACGGGCTTGCACCCACTGCGCCCTGAACGCAGCGCGTCTACCAGTTCCACCACTTCGGCAGAGCGGGGAGAATACCGATCTCGGGCGATGCTGTCAACGTGTGCAACAACTTCGCGCGGCCCGGGTTACGTGAAGCATGCGCCCGTGGTCGTCAGGGTGACGGCAACCGCGGACGCGCCGACACTGTCCCACTGCACGCTCCTTCACCGTTGGTTGTAGCCCCCCTCGGCTCGTCGTAGCTTGCGAGGTTGGGGTGTCCACCGATGACGCTCCTGTCCGTACCCACGCCACTCGACATGTCCCGTCCCACCGCCGATGACGCACCGACGATCGCTTCGATCGCCAAGAATCGTCGCGCCCGCCACGAGTACCAGATTCTGGACACGTGGGAGGCGGGGATCATGCTCACCGGCTCCGAGGTCAAGGCGCTGCGTGAGGGACGTGCGAACGTCAGCGACGCCTTCGGCGTGATCAACGGCACCGAGATCTTCCTGCTCAACCTGCACATCTCGCAGTACGAGCAGGCGGGGTACAGCGCGCACGAGCCGACGCGCACGCGCAAGCTGCTGCTGCATGCGAAGGAGATCGAGAAGCTGATCGGCGCCGTGACGCGCCAGGGCCTCACCATCGTGCCGCTCGAGTTGTACTTCAAGAACGGGCGCGCCAAGGTCGCGATCGCACTCGCGCGCGGCAAGAAGCTGCACGACAAACGCGAGGACCTGAAGAAGAAGGACGATGTGCGCGCGATGGCGCGGGCGATGAAGAAATGAGCCGCCTGACGTCGAGCGCAGGCAGCCCGACGCTGCGGCTGATCGCGGGACTGATGCTGACGCTGGCCGGCGCATGTCCGGCGGCGGCCCAGGCCGACGGCCTGCACATCCGCACCGGCAACAACGAATCGGTGATCCCGTGGGTCACCAGCAACGGTGCGCGATTCCTGCCACTCACCTCGATCGCCAGGGCGCTCGGTGGCTCCGTGCAGGCATCGTCGCGCGGTGTGGTCCTCGATGCCTGCGGCGTGGCGGCGCGCTTCGTGGTCGGCCAGCGCACGGTGGAGATCACCGGCGCCGGCATCGAGAATCTGAGCGTCGCGGTCACGCAGGGTGGCATCAGCGGTACGCTCGTGCCGGTGGAGTTCCTCACCGACGTGCTGCCGCGGTACGGCACCGGCATCGTGTGGGATGCGGACGAGAAGGAGTTGCGCCGTTTTTCGACGTATGCGCGGCGCACCACTGCGGCACCTGCGGCCGCACCGGCGTGGACACCGCCGCCGAGCGGCGCGGGCGACGTGCAGACCAGCGGATCGGCCAGCACCGACGGCGGCCTGCGCGCCGATGCCGATGCGCGACCGGTGAGCATCGGTGGTGGTTCGCGCGGCGCCGCGAGCGCGCCGGCGCCGGTACGCGTCACGCCGAGCACGCCCACCACGCCGACGGCGTCCGCCAGCGCGCGCCGGCGGCCGCGCAGCGTAGTGATCGATGCCGGACATGGTGGCCCGGACAACGGCATGAGCGGCGTCGCCACCAGTGGCGCACGCGTCTACGAGAAGCAGATCACGCTCGCGATCGCGCTGCGGCTGGCCGACGCGCTGCGCGCGCAGGGTGTCACCGTGCACCTCACCCGTGCGCGTGACACGCTGATCGCGCTCAGCGACCGCGGACGGATCGCCAACAACAAGCGCGCCGACCTGTTCCTCTCCATCCACGTCAACGCGGCCAACCCGCGCTGGCGTGATGCCACCGCTGCCCGCGGCTTCGAGACCTACTTCCTCGCCGAGGCCAAGACGGAGGAGGAAAGCCGGGTGGAGCGCATGGAGAACGAGGCGGTGAAGTTCGAGACCGGTGCCAACGCACCACGTGGCGATCCGCTCAGCTTCATCATCAACGACATGGCCCAGAACGAGCACCTGCGTGAATCGAGTGACCTCGCTGGCGAGGTGCAGCGCCGCCTGCGCACCACGCATCCCGGCACCGACCGCGGCGTGAAGCAGGCCAACTTCTCCGTGCTGCGCGGTTCGTTCATGCCGGCGGTGCTGATCGAGGTCGGCTTCGGCACCAATCGCGCCGAAGCCTCGTACCTCACCACGCCGGCACGGCAGGCCGAGCTGGCAGGGGCGATCAGCGAGGCCACGATGGAGTACCTCGCGCGCTACGAGCGACGCATCGGCGGCGGCACGCCGTGACGGCACTCGCCGTGTCGTTCGCCGGCATCGATTTCCAGAATCCCGTCGTCCTCGCCTCCGGCACCGCCGCGTACGGCCGCGAACTGCACGACATCGTGGATCTCGAGCGGCTGGGTGGGCTGGTGACCAAGGCGGTGTCGCTGGTGCCACGCCCCGGTGCACGGGCGCCGCGCGTGTCGGATTTTCCCGGCGGAATGATCAACGCCATCGGCCTCGCCAATCCCGGCGTGGATGTGGTGCGCGAGACGGAGCTGCCGTGGCTCGCCACGCACCTGCGTGCGGCCAGGGTGCTGGTGAACGTGGTCGGCAATGCGGTCGAGGATTTCGCGGACGTGATCACGCAGCTCGAGGAGCCGGCGGGCGTGGCGGGGTATGAACTCAACGTCAGCTGTCCGAACGTGAAGGCGGGTGGCATGGAGTTCGGCGCCGATCGGGTGGTGCTGCGGGCGCTGATCGAACGCGCGCGTGCGGCCACCACTCGGCCGCTGGTGATCAAGCTCTCGCCGACGCTCGCCGACCTGGCGGGTACGGCGCAGGTGTGCGCCGATGCCGGCGCCGATGCGATGACGCTCACCAACACGCTGCCCGGGCTCGTGATCGACGTCGAATCGCGTCGGCCGCGCATCGGATTCGGGAGCGGTGGTGTGAGTGGACCACCGCTGCTGCCGGTGGGCGTGCTGGCCACCTGGCGCGTGTCGCGGGTGGTGTCACTGCCGATCATTGGGCTGGGTGGTGTGTCGCGCGGCGAACATGCGCTGCAGTACATCATGGCGGGGGCCACGCTGGTTGGCGTCGGCACGGCCGGCATGGTCGATCCTCGCGCCCCGGAGCGCATCGTGGACGAACTCGCCCGCTGGTGCCAGCGACACGGCGTGACATCGCTCGAGAGCGTGCGCGGCACGCTGGAGTGGCCGTCGTGACCCCGGCGCTGCTGCTGGCGCTGGATGTCCCGAGCGCCGCCGAGGCGCTGTCGATGGTGGATCGGTTCGAGGGGCGGTGCCGCTTCTACAAGGTGGGGCTGGAGCTGTTCACCGCCGCCGGTCCGGCACTGCTGGCCACGCTGCGGGCACGGCAGGTGGAGGTTTTCCTCGACCTCAAGCTGCACGACATCCCGAACACCGTGCGCCAGGCAGCGCGTCGTGCGGCAGCCCATGACGTCCGGCTGCTGACCGTGCACGCCTCGGGTGGCGAGGCGATGCTGGCGGCGGCAGTGGACGGGGCGGGCGAGGGGTGCGGCATCCTCGGCGTGACCGTGCTCACCAGCCTGGCGCCCGCGGAGCTGGCCGAGGCGTGGGGGCGCGGACCGTGGATCGACGTGAAGGCCGAGGTGCTGCGCCTGGCCGGATTGGCCGACGCGGCCGGGGCGCATGGGGTGGTCTGCAGCGGCGCCGAACTCTCGGCGGTCGTCCAGAAGTTCGAGGGGCGCCTGGCGCCGCTGGTGCCCGGAGTTCGACCCGCCGGGGCGCCCGCCAATGATCAGGTCAGGATCGTCACCCCGGAGACCGCCGCCGCTCAGGGGGCACGGTATCTCATCCTCGGCCGGGCTGTGACCGAAGCGGCGGACCCGCTGGCGGCCTGGGATGCCATCGCCGCCTCGGTGGCAGCGGCCTGACGACGACGTGGAAAATCGTACACGTCGGTCGTTTTCCGGTGTCAAGAGGTTCAGCGAAAAAAGTCGGTTCCGGGGGTTGTATGCCGGGAATGGCACGGCTAGCTTGGGTGTCTTGTCCCAAAGTCGTGTCCCCGACAGGAGTTTCCTGTGAAAGTCCGTTCCAGCGTGAAGCCGATCTGCGAGCACTGCAAGGTGGTCAAGCGTGACGGCGTGCTCCGCATCATCTGCGGGCGCAATCCCAAGCACAAGCAGCGGCAGGGTTAAGGATTAATGGCGCGTATTGCAGGCGTGGATCTTCCGCGCGAGAAGAAGGTGGAGATCGGGCTGACGTATATCTTCGGCATCGGTCGCAAGACGGCACGTGAGATCCTCTCCAAGACGGGCGTTGACGCCGCGTTGCGGGTGAAGGACCTGGTCGAGGCCGACGTCAACAAGCTCCGCCAGATCATCGAGCGGGACTATCGTGTCGAGGGTGCGCTGCGCACCGAAGTCGCGATGAACATCAAGCGCCTCATGGACATCGGGTCCTATCGAGGCACACGCCACCGTCGCGGGCTTCCCGTCCGTGGCCAGCGTACGCACACCAACGCCCGCACGAAGAAGGGGCCGCGCCGCGCGATCGCCGGCAAGAAGAAGGTAACCAAGTAACCGATGGCGACCGGAAAGAAGACCAAGAAAATCGTCGATGCCGAAGGCGTCGCGCACGTCAGCGCGACCTTCAACAACACGACGATCACGATCACCGATGCCCGCGGCAACGCGGTCTCGTGGGGATCCGCCGGCAAGGCCGGCTTCAAGGGCTCCAAGAAGAGCACCCCGTTCGCCGCCACCGTCGCCGGTGAGCAGTGCGCGCGGGAAGCGCTCTCGATGGGGATGAAGCGGGTGCACGTGAAGGTGCAGGGCCCGGGCAGCGGCCGTGAGTCCGCGATCCAGGCGCTGGCCTCGACGGGCCTCGTCGTCAAGTCGATCAAGGACGTCACGCCGATTCCGCACAACGGCTGCCGTCCTCCCAAGCGCCGGAGGGTCTGACCATGGCGCGATACACAGGTCCCAGCTGCCGTCAGTGCCGTCGTGAAGGCACGAAGCTGTTCCTCAAGGGCACCAAGTGCTTCACCGAGAAGTGCCCGGTGGAACGCCGTCCGTACGCCCCGGGCCAGCATGGCCAGAGCACGGGTCGCCGCAAGAAGGTGTCCGAGTATGCCAAGCAGCTGCGCGAGAAGCAGAAGATCAAGCGCATGTACGGCATGAACGAGAAGCAGTTCCGCAACATGTTCGAGAAGGTCGCCAAGCAGCCGGGCATCACCGGTCACAACCTGCTGGCGAACCTCGAGAGCCGCCTCGACAACATGGTGTACCGCATGGGCTTCGCCGCCAGCCGCAAGGCCGCGCGTCAGCTCATCCGCCACCAGCACGTCGAGGTCAATGCGAAGCGCGTCGACATCCCGAGCTTCATCGTGCAGCCGGGTCAGGAGATCCGCGTCCGCCAGAAGTCGCGCGAGATGGCCGTCGTCGCCGAGGCGCTGGAGAATGCCAAGCGCCAGCCGTCGCTGGCCTGGCTGGCGGTCGATGCCGAGTCGTTCAGCGGCCGCATGCTCGAGCGTCCGCAGCGCACCAGCATCCCGGTCGCGGCGCAGGAACAGCTGGTCGTCGAACTGTACTCGAAGTAAGCCGGTCGCCGGTCGCTCCCTGGTGGGGCGACCGGACATCGGTCTGCACCATCCGTCGCGCGCTCCGGCACGCGGCGGGGACGTTGGGTCGGGACTCTCACTCCCCTACGAGCTTGCCGCGCGTGAGAGGCGGGGCAAGGCGTTGTCGGCCACGGTGGCCTGACAAGACCTCCTTTTCGCAATCAGCTTTCCTATGGCATCAATCGATCTCCGCGGCCTTGTCCGTCCGCAGCTCGTCGAAGCGACGAAGCGCGAGGACAATCCGTTCATCGCTGAATTCCGCCTCCAGCCGCTCGAGCGTGGCTTCGGCCACACGCTTGGCAATGCCATGCGTCGCATGCTGCTGTCGTCCCTCCGCGGCGCGGCCGTGTGGGGCTTCCGGATCGATGGCGTGGTGCACGAGCACCAGACCATCCCGGGCGTGGTGGAAGACGTGCACCAGATCATCGGCAACCTGAAGTCGCTGGTGCTGATGCTCGACGACGATCTCGAGAACGCCGTGCTGCGCGCCTCGCTGAAGTCTGCCGGTGCCTTCACGGCCGGCGCGCTGCAGCTGCCCGCTGGCGTGCGGGTGGTGGACGCGAACCATCACATCTTCACCATGCAGGATGACCGTGACATCTCGGTCGAACTGTACGTGAACGTGGGCCGCGGCTACGTGGACGCCGACCAGCACACCGTCGAGCGCGGCATGCCGGTCGACCTGGTCCGCATCGACGCGATCTACAACCCGGTCCGTCGTGCGAACTTCACCGTCGCGGAAACCCGCGTCGGCCAGCGCACCGACTACGATCGCCTGACCCTGACCGTGGAAACCGACGGCACCATCGCGCCGGAAGAAGCCGTCAGCTACGCGGCCGCCCTGGCGCAGGCGCACTTCCAGTACTTCGCCAGCTTCGGCACCAGCTCCGCTGGCAGCCTGAATGCCGGTGACGTCGACGGCAAGGGCATCCTGCTGTCCGAACTGGCGGTCGCGATCGACGCGCTCGGCCTCTCGGTGCGGTCGGTCAACTCGCTCAAGAACAACAACGTCCGCTCGCTGGGTGATCTCACGCGGCAGACGGAATCGCAGATCCTGCAGGTCAAGAACTTTGGCAAGAAGTCCCTCGAGGAAGTGGCAGCACTCCTCGAGAATCGCGGTTTGAACTTTGGGATGCGGTACGAGGAAGCGGGGGACTTCGCACGGGTGCTCGATTGGGGCACGCCACCGTCGAAGGTCGCCGCCAACGCGCCGGACGATCCCGTCGAGTCCTCGCAGGAGTAATCCCAAATGCGCCATCGGAAGGCTGGTCGTCAACTCCGCCGCACGAGCGAGCAGCGTCTCGCCCTGCTGCGTAACCTCGCCACCTCGCTCATCGAGCAGGGGGCCATCGAAACCACCGAAGCCAAGGCCAAGGAGCTCCGTCCATTCGTGGAGAAGCTTGTGACCAAGGCCAAGGCCGGCACGGTGCACGCGCGCCGGCTCGCCGGGCGCCACATCCACAAGCGTGGCGCGGCGGACAAGCTGTTTCAGGAGTGGGGGCCGAAGTTCGCCACCCGCGCCGGCGGCTACACGCGGATCCTCAAGACCGGCCATCGCCTCGGCGACGGAGCGGAAATGGCTCGCATCGAATTCGTGGAGAACTGAGTCATGGCCATCAATCGCAGCCGCTGCTACGTCTGCAACAAGGGCGTCACCTTCGGCAACAACGTGTCGCACGCGAACAACCGCGTGCGTCGCACCTGGCGCCCGAACCTGCAGGTCATGCGGATCCTCGACACCGATGGCAAGATCATCAAGGTCAAGGCCTGCACGTCCTGCATGTCGGCCGGCAAGATCCATCGCGCCCCGCGCGGCGTCCCCTCGGTCGCCTGAACCGCGACGACGTTGCCGTCGTGCTGAACGCTGTCGGTGCGGGGGAGTCCTTCGAGGGCTCCCCCGCGCTGTTTTTTCTCCCCGGGCCCGTGTCATGGCGCGTGTACTGATCACCGGCGTCGCCGGACAGGATGGGGTCTACCTCGCCGAGCAGTTGCTGGCGCGTGGCGACCAGGTGGTGGGTACCACGCGCGGCGACCCGCTGGAGGCCAAGGCGCGGCTGTCGTCGGCGGCCGAAGCCCTGCAACTGCGCGAACTCGACCTGCGCGACGCACGTGCGATCGACGCGCTGGTGGAGGAGGTGCGACCGGAGCAGGTGTATCACCTCGCCGCGCCCGCGGTGCCGGCGCTCGCATGGAAGGCGCCCGCCGAAGCCACCGACGCGCTCTGTACGGTGCCCGCGCGGCTGCTGGAGTCGGTATGTCGGCACGTGCCGACGACGCGCTTCGTGATGGCGGGATCATGCCAGGTGTTCGGGCCCGACTCCGTGGCACCGCAGAGCGAGGCCACGCCATTCACGCCCGTCACACCGTATGGTGCGGGGAAGGCGTACGCGACGATGCTGGTGGCCGCGTTCCGTGACGGCCGCGCGCTGCATGCCTCCACGGCGCTGCTCTTCAATCACGAGAGTGCGCGGCGCTCGGCGGATTACGTCACCACCAAGATCTGTCGCGCCGCCGTGCGCATCGCATCGGGTGACCGCACCGCCACGCCGCTGTCGCTCGGCGCGCTGGACGTGATCCGCGACTGGGGACACGCGCGCGACTACATGGCGGCGCTGATCCTCATGGCCGACGCCGCCGAGCCGGCGGATTACGTGATCGGCACCGGTGTCGGTCGCACCGTGGCGCAGTTCTGCGAGGCCGCGTTTGCGCGGGTCGGGCTGGACTGGACCGCGCACGTGACCGTCGATGCCGCCCTCGCGCGCAGCGGTGACGTACCGGCGCTGGTGGCCGACGCCACGCTGGCGCGGGAGCGACTCGGCTGGCAGCCGACCACCACGTTCGAGGCCCTGCTCGACGAGTTGCTCGACGCCGCGCGCGAAGCCCTGGCGGTTCCATCGCCGCGCGCGCGCTGACCGTCGCGTCGTATCGCGACGTCGCGGCGACAACCCGCCCCAGCCGGGCCCTCGTCGAGGCTATATTTCATGGCTGACTTTCAGCCATTCCCGTTCCGCCCGTTTTGCGTCCATGCCGAAGCGCACTGACCTGCATCGTATCCTCATCATCGGTTCCGGCCCCATCGTCATCGGGCAGGCCGCCGAGTTCGACTACTCCGGCACGCAGGCCACCAAGGCGCTCCGGGAAGAAGGGTATGAGGTGATCCTGGTGAACTCGAACCCGGCCACCATCATGACCGATCCGGAGATGGCGGATCGGACCTATGTGGAGCCGGTGACGCCCGAGTTCGTGGAGCGCGTGATCGCCGCCGAACGCCCCGATGCGCTGCTGCCGACCATGGGTGGCCAGACGGCGCTGAACGTCGCGCTGACGCTCTATGACACGGGGGTGCTGGACAAGTACGGCGTGCAGCTGATCGGTGCCAACGCGCGCGCGATTCGTGTGGCCGAGGATCGTCAGGAGTTCGCCGCCGCGATGGCGCGGATCGGCCTCTCGGTGGCCAAGGGCGGCTTCGCCCACACCTGGGACGAGGCGAATGCGTTGCTGGAGGACACGGGATACCCGGCGATCATCCGGCCGTCGTTCACGCTCGGTGGGTCGGGCGGTGGCGTGGCGTACAACCGGGACGAGTACGAGGCCATCGTGCGCCGCGGGCTGGACGAGTCGCCGACCACGCAGGTGCTCATCGAGCGCAGCCTGCTCGGCTGGAAGGAGTTCGAGCTCGAGGTGATGCGCGACTGCGCCGACAACGTGGTGATCGTCTGCACCATCGAGAACCTCGATCCGATGGGTGTGCACACCGGCGACTCGATCACGGTGGCGCCGGCCATGACGCTCACCGATCGTGAATACCAGACCATGCGCGACGCCGCCTGCGCGATCATCCGCGAGATCGGCGTCGAGGCAGGCGGCTGCAACATCCAGTTCACCGTCAGCCCCGTCACGGGCGAGTTGCTGGTGATCGAGATGAATCCGCGCGTGTCGCGGTCATCGGCGCTGGCATCCAAGGCGACCGGGTTCCCGATCGCGCGCATCGGCGCCAAGCTGGCGGTCGGCATGACGCTGGACGAGATCCCGAACGACATCACGCGCACCACGCCGGCCAGCTTCGAGCCGGTGCTCGACTACGTGGTGGTGAAGTGTCCGCGCTTCGCGTTCGAGAAGTTCCCGGCCGCCGATGCGCGCCTCACCACGCAGATGAAGAGCGTGGGCGAGAGCATGGCGATCGGTCGCACGTTCAAGGAGGCGTTCCAGAAGGGCCTGCGTGCGCTCGAGACCGGCCGTTCGGGGTGGGAGGTCGGGCCGCGCCTGATCGATGACCGCCTCGCCGACGACGCGATCGAGACGCTGCGCGGCATGCTCCGCCAGCCGACGCCGGAGCGCATCTTCCAGGTGAAGCGGGCGATGCAGTCGGGCATGGGCGATGCCGAGCTGTTCGAGATCACCGCCATCGATCCCTGGTTCCTCGCCCAGATGCGCGAGCTGCTGGATGCGGAGCTGGAGTACGCGGCGCAGGCCGAGGTCACGCCGGCGCTGGTGCTTCGCATGAAGCGGATGGGCTTCTCCGATCGCCAGCTGGGTGCACTGCGTCACGAGAGCGAGGCGGCGGTGCGCGCACGGCGCCACGCGGACGGCATTCGCCCGTCGTACAAGATGGTGGACACCTGCGCCGGCGAGTTCCCGAGCGAGACGCCGTATCTCTACTCCAGCTACGACGAGGAGAGTGAGGCGCCGCGCACCGGGCGCCAGTCGGTGATCATCCTCGGCTCGGGCCCGAACCGCATCGGCCAGGGTGTGGAGTTCGACTACTGCTGCGTGCGCGCGGCGATGGCGCTGCGTGAGCAGGGATACGAGACGATCATGATCAACTCGAATCCCGAGACCGTCTCCACCGACTTCGACGTCTCCGACAAGCTCTACTTCGAGCCGCTGACGCTCGAGGACGTGCTGGAGATCGTCGAGCGTGAGCAGCCGATGGGCGTGATCGTGCAGCTCGGCGGCCAGACGCCGCTCAAGCTGACGCGAGGACTGGAAGCGGCCGGCGTGCGCATCCTCGGTACCTCGCCGGATGCGATCGACGTGGCCGAGGACCGCCGCCGCTTCGATGCGATCGCGCGCAGCCTCGGCATCAAGCAGCCCGAGAACGGCACCGCCACCAGCGTCGAGGAGGCGGTCAGCATCGCCGACGGCATCGGCTATCCGGTGCTGGTGCGCCCGAGCTACGTGCTCGGCGGCCGCGCGATGCAGGTGGTGTATGACGACGCCTCGCTGCGCGACTACTTCGAGCGCGCCGCGCGCGTGTCGGAGGAGCGTCCGGTGCTCATCGACCGTTTCCTCGAGGATGCGTTCGAGGCCGACGTGGACGCGATCTCCGATGGCGAGACGACGGTGATCGGCGGCGTGATGCAGCACATCGAGGATGCCGGCATCCATTCCGGCGACTCGGCCTGCGTGCTGCCGCCGGTGCGCATCCCGGCCGAGTACCAGGACGTGATGCGCAAGCACACGGTGGCACTGGCGAAGGCGCTCGGCGTGGTCGGCCTGATCAACGTGCAGTACGCGATCCGCGATGGCGAGGTCTACGTGCTGGAAGTGAACCCGCGCGCCAGCCGCACCATCCCGTTCGTCTCCAAGGCCATCGGCGTGCCGCTGGCGTCGCTGGCCGCGCGCGTGATGTGCGGTGAGACGCTGGCGCAGGTCGGGCTGACGGAGGAGATCGTGCCGACCTACTTCAGCGTCAAGGAGGCGGTCTTCCCGTTCAAGAAGTTCCGCGAGTTCGATCCCGTGCTGGGACCCGAGATGCGCTCCACCGGCGAGGTGATGGGCATCTCGGAGTCGTTCGGGCTGGCGTTCGCGAAGGCGCAGCTGGCGGCCGAGAATGCGCTGCCGCGGAGCGGCGCGATCTTCGTCACGGTGAACGATCGCGACAAGGTTGCGGTGGCGCCGATCGTCCAGCGCTTCCACGCGATGGGGTTCAAGATCATCGCCACCGCGGGTACGGCGGCGTTCCTCAAGGCGCAGGGCATCCCCGCCGAGAAGGTGTTCAAGGTGCACGAGGGCCGGCCGCACGCGCTGGACCTGATCGTGAACCGTGAGGTGGTGCTGCTGATCAACACGCCGATGGGCAAGCACGCCCAGCGCGACGACTACACGATCCGGCAGGCCGCGATCGCGAATCGCGTCGCGTACACCACGACACTGTCGGCCGCCGGTGCAGCCTGCGATGCGATCGAGGCGCTGGCGGGCTCGCAGCCCACCGTGCGTCCGCTGCAGGACTGGCACGCGATGCTGGCAGCCGGCCGCGCGGCCCTTCCCGCGTGACCGGCGCTGCTGGCCGCCCTTCTCCTTCCTTGCGATGACTCAGACTCCGGTCCCGCTGCTCGACCTGAAAGCGCAGCACGCCACGATCAAGGACGCCGTGCTGGAACAGGTGCACGCGGTGATCGACGAGCAGGCCTTCATCCTCGGCCCGGTGGTGGGCCGCCTCGAGTGCGAGGTGGCAGGGTTGTCGAAGGTGCGCTTCGCGATCGGCTGTGCGAACGGCACCGATGCCATCCTGCTGGCGATGCGTGCCCTCGACATCGGGCGTGACGACGAGGTGATCACTACCCCGTTCACCTTCTTCGCCACCGCGGGGACGATCCACAACGTCGGCGCACGCCCGGTGTTCGTGGACATCGATCCGCTGACGTTCAACATCGATCCGGCGGCTGCCGGCGCCGCGGTGACGTCGCGCACCAAGGCCGTGATCCCGGTGGACCTGTTCGGCCAGATGGCGGCGATCGAGCAGGTGCGCGCGCAGGTCGGTACGCTGCCGATCATCGAGGATGCGGCGCAGTCGATCGGCGCCAGCCGCATGATCGACGGTCGCACGGTGATGGCGGGCGAGTCAGCCACGATCGGCACCTTCAGCTTCTTCCCCTCGAAGAATCTGGGCGGCTACGGCGACGGTGGCATGATCGTGACGCAGGACGAGGCGCTCTACACGCGCCTGATGAAGTTGCGCACACATGGCTCGATGAAGACGTACTTCCACGAGCTGGTGGGCTACAACAGCCGGCTCGATGCGCTGCAGGCGGCGGTGCTGGTGGCGAAGCTGCCGCACCTCGAGGCGTGGAGTGCCGCACGGCGTGCCAACGCGGCGTTCTACGACCAGGCCTTCGCCGACGTGCCGGAACTGGTGACGCCGTACGTGGACGCGGCCAACACCTCGATCTACAACCAGTACACCGTGCGCGCCCAGCGGCGCGACGCACTGCAGGCGCACCTCAAGGAGCGCGGTATCGGCTCGGCGATCTACTACCCGCTGCCGCTGCACCTGCAGCCCTGCTTCGCCTATCTCGGCTACCAGGAAGGGCAGTGTCCCGAGTCGGAGCGGGCGGCGCACGAGGTGCTGTCGCTGCCGGTCTTCCCGGAGCTCTCCGCCGGGCAGCGCGATGCCGTGGTGACCGCCGTTCGCGCGTTCTACGGCCGCTGATCGCGCCGCGGTTCTTCACCTCACCTGTGTCCTGATTCGTTGATGCACAAGAACCAGCTGTTGTCCCGCATCCAGTCGCACGACGCCGTCGTGGCGGTGGTCGGCCTGGGGTATGTCGGCCTCCCGCTCGCGATGGAGTTCGCCGAGGCGGGCTTCCGGGTGATCGGGTATGACGTCAGCGAGCGCGTGGTGGCGCTGCTGAACGGCGGCGAGTCGCACATCCAGGACATCCCGGCCGCGATGGTGGCGCGTCACGTGGCATCGGGGCACTTCGTGGCCACCACCGATGCCGCGCGCATGCGCGACGCCGATGCGATCTCGATCGCGGTCCCGACGCCGCTCGGCAAGACGCGCGATCCCGACATGACGTATGTGCACGCGGCCACGCAGGCAGTGGTGAGTCAGGCGCACGCCGGCCTGCTGATCGTGCTCGAGAGCACGACCTATCCCGGCACCACCCGTGAGGTGCTGCAGCCGGCGATCGAAGCCGCGGGCTTCACCATCGGCGCGGATGTGTTCCTCGCCTTCAGCCCGGAGCGCGTGGACCCCGGCAACCCGGTCTACCACACCAAGAACACGCCGAAGGTGGTGGGTGGCGTGACGCCGGCCTGCACCGAGGTGGCGACGGCGCTCTACAGCGCCGTGATCGACACGGTGGTGCCGGTGTCGTCCACCGAGACGGCGGAGCTGGTGAAGCTGCTCGAGAACACCTTCCGCTCGGTCAACATCGGCCTCGTGAACGAGATCGCGATCGTCTGCGACAAGCTGGGCGTGAACGTGTGGGAAGTGATCGACGCCGCGGCCACCAAGCCGTTCGGCTACATGAAGTTCACGCCCGGCCCGGGCATCGGCGGCCACTGCATCCCGCTCGACCCGCACTACCTCGCGTGGAAGATGCGCACGCTAAACTACAAGACGCGCTTCATCGACCTCGCCAGCGAGATCAACTCGGGCATGCCGGACTACGTGGTGGAGAAAGTCTCGCGCGCGCTCAACGACAACCGGAAGTCCGTGCGCGGCAGCGCGGTGCTGATCCTTGGCGTGGCGTACAAGCGTGACATCGACGACATGCGCGAGAGTCCCGCCCTCGACATCATGCGATTGCTGGAGGCGCGCGGTGCGACGGTCACGTTCAACGACCCGCATGTGCACAGCTTCCGCGAGGATGGCCACGACTACCACGGCGTGCCGCTGACGGCCGACTTGCTGGCCGCCGCCGACGCGGTGGTGATCGTCACCGACCACACCGCCTACGACTTCCAGTTCGTCGTCGACCACGCGGCGCTGGTGATCGACACCCGCAACGCGACCGGGCGCACCACGCCGGCCACGGCGCGGATCGTGAGCCTGGCCGATACCGTGGCGCGGCCAGATTGAACCCGCTCCTCCGTCCGGGGTCTATAGCTCCGGCAGCACCGCTCGTTTCCGCCGTTGGCGCCCGGTCCGGGCGATTGTCGCGCTTCCCGCTCCCATGCACCGAATCCTCCACCCGTCCGCACGCTGCCACGCCCGAGGGAATCTCCGTCCCGTTTCGTCGCGGTCGGCGCGGGGGGTGCTGATGACCCGACCTGTCCGGGGCGCCGGCCTGCTGGCGGTGACGGTGCTGCTGCTGTCGGCCTGCCGTGGTGGCTTCCGCGTCGAGCGTTTCGGTGGTGAGAACGCGCCACTCTACACCGCCGGTGTGCAGGAGCTGCAGCTCAAGCACTGGGGCAATGCGATCCAGGCATTCGAGAAGCTGACCACCGACCTGCCGGCGCGTGACACGCTGCTGCCGCTGTCGCACTTCTACCTCGGCCGCGCGCGGAGCGGGAACTCGGAGCACCTGCTGGCGGCACAGGCCTACGGCAAGGTGGCCGAGAACTTCCCCGACGACTCGCTGGCCGACGATGCCATGTACGAGGGGGCGCGTGAGTACCAGCGGCTCTGGCGGTCACCGGAACTCGATTCGCAGTACGGCGTCACCGCGCAGGCCAGCTATCGCACGCTGCTCGCCGTCTATCCCGATTCGCCACGGAAGAAGGACGCCGAGCGCGAGTTGCTGGCCCTCGAGGAGATGTTCGCCACCAAGGAATACCTGGCGGGCTACTACTACTACCGGCGCAAGGCGTACGATCCGGCGATCCTCTACTTCAAGACGGTCGTCACCACCTTCGCCGAAACGACCAAGGCGCGCGACGCGTACCTGCGCATGATCGAGTCGTACCGCGCGATCCGGTACCTCGAGGAGGCGACCGAATCGTGTGAGGCGGTGAAGAAGCGGTTCGGTGACGACGCCGAGGTGAAGAAGCTGTGTCCGCCAGTGGCGGCGCCGCGCGACACCACGGTCGCCACGCCGCCCGCACCGGTAGTTCCCGCGCGCAAGCCCTGACCGCGTATGCGGATCGGGCTCTTCGGCGGCAGCTTCGATCCCCCGCACGTCGGCCACTGGCTGGCGGCGGTCGATGCGTTCGAGGCGCTGGAGCTCGACCGGCTGGACTTCATCCCCGCCGCGCAGCAACCGCTCAAGCCGGCCCGCCACACCGCCTCGGCGGCGGCGCGGATCGGGATGCTGGAAGGGATGGTGGCGGGAGACCCGCGCTTCGCCGTGAATCGGGTCGAAATCGATCGCGGGGGATTATCCTTCACGGTTGATACGGCGGCGGCCTACCGGGCCGCCGGCGCCGAGGATTCGCTGTTCCTGTTGCTGGGCACGGACGCAGCTGCACAGCTCGACCGGTGGAAGGAGCCGGAGCGGTTGCTGCGCCTCGTGCAGTTGGTCGTCTTGACCCGCGGGGCGGAGGTCTTCGCCCCGGTGGGACTGGGGCGCGATGCGCTCGTGCTGCCGACGCGCCGGGTGGATGTCAGTTCCACCGAGGTGCGCCGTCGCGCGGGCGAGGGGCGCTCATTGCGAGGGTTCGTCCTGGACGCCGTGGCGGAGCAGGTCCGCGCGCAGGCGTTGTACCGATAGGGGAGAGCGATGCTCAAGGATGTGCTGGGAAAGCTGTTCGGCACGCGCCATCAGCGTGAAGCGAAGCGCGTCAAGCCGATCATCGAGGAGATCCACCGTCACGAGGAGACGCTGGCGTCACTCGACGACGCGGCCTTGCAGGCGCAGACGGCGAAGTTCCGCGAGGTGCTGGCCGAGCGCACGGGCGCGCTCGAGGCCCGCGTCGCGGAGCTGAAGGAGGCCAAGCGGTCCGCCGCCGACGGCGCCGAGCGCGATCGCATCGATGACGAGCTGACCGGCGCCGATGGCCGCAGCGGGGCGGAGGGCGCCTTGCGCACTGCCGTCTCCGAGGCGCTCGACGAACTGCTGCCGGAAGCGTTCGCCACCGTGCGCGAGGCGGCGCGCCGCCTCTGCGGCACGACCGCCAGCGTCACCGGACAGTCGCAGGTCTGGGACATGGTCCCGTACGACGTGCAGCTGGCGGGCGGTATCCAGCTGCATCTCGGTCGCATCGCGGAAATGGCGACCGGTGAAGGCAAGACGCTGGTGGCCACGCTGCCGCTCTACCTGAATGCGCTCTCCGGGCGCGGCGTCCACCTGGTGACGGTGAACTCGTACCTCGCCCGTCGCGACTCGCAGTGGATGGGCCACCTGTTCTCGTGGCTCGGGCTGAACGTGGCCTGTCTCGACGACACCGAGCCGGGGTCGATGGATCGCCGCGCCGCGTACAACGCCGACATCACCTACGGCACCAACAACGAGTTCGGCTTCGACTACCTGCGCGACAACATGGTCCATTCGCTGGACCAGCGCGTGCAGCGCAAGCACTACTACGCGATCGTCGACGAAGTGGACTCGGTGCTGATCGATGAGGCCCGCACGCCGCTCATCATCTCGGGTCCGGTCGGCAACGAGAACGACTCGATGTACCAGGCGCACAATGCGTCGGTGGCCAAGCTGGTGCGCGAGCAGGATGCACTGGTGAACCAGCTGGTGGCCGAAGGCGAGCGGATGATGGAGAAGGACCCCGAGGGCGCCAGCCTGCTGTTCTACAAGGCGCAGCTGGGTGGCCCGAAGAACAAGAAGCTGTTCAAGATCCTCGGGGAGACGGGCGTCAAGTCGCTGGTGCAGAAGCGCGAGCTGGAGCACCTCGCCGACCGCAAGCTGCCGGCCGGCAAGCAGCAGTACGCCGACATCGAGGACGAGCTCCACTTCGTGCTCGACGAGCGCGGGCACACGGTGCACCTCACCGATCGTGGCGTGGACCTGATGTCGCGCATGACCAGCGAGGACTTCCTGCTGCCCGACATCTCGGTCGAGATCGGCCGGCTGGATGCATCGGAGCTGGAGCCGGCGCAGAAGCTGGAGCAGCGCGCGCTGCTGCAGCGCGAGTACGCGATGCGCAGCGAGCGGCTGAACATCGTGCACCAGCTGCTGCGCGCGTATGCGCTGTACGAGAAGGACGTGAACTACGTGGTGCAGGATGCACAGGTGCTGATCGTCGACGAGTTCACCGGCCGCACCATGCCGGGCCGTCGCTGGTCGGAAGGGTTGCACCAGGCGGTCGAGGCCAAGGAGGGCGTGCAGGTCAAGGGCGAGACCCAGACCATGGCCACGATCACGATCCAGAACTACTTCCGCATGTACGAGAAGCTCGGCGGCATGACCGGCACCGCCGAGACGGAAGAGACGGAGTTCCACCAGATCTATACGCTGGAAGTGTCGGTGATCCCGACCAACCGGCCGATCATCCGCGACGACCGCCAGGACCTCGTCTTCAAGACGCGTCGCGAGAAGTACAACGCGATCGTCGAGGAAGTGAAGCGGCTGCACGAGCTCGGGTTCCCGATCCTCGTCGGCACCGTCAACGTCGAGGTGTCGGAGACGATCGCGCGGCTGATCCAGCGCGCCGGCATGAAGTGCAACGTGCTGAACGCGAAGTACCACCAGCGCGAGGCCGAGATCGTGGCCGGCGCCGGCCAGCCCGGCGCGATCACGATCGCGACCAACATGGCCGGCCGCGGCACCGACATCAAACTCGGCGAGGGTGTGACCGAGGGGAAGCCGTCGCAGGTGAAGGACATCGACGGCAAGGTGCTCGACATCACCGAGATCGGCGGCCTGCACATCATCGGCAGCGAGCGACACGAGTCGCGGCGCATCGACCGCCAGTTGCGCGGCCGCGCCGGTCGTCAGGGCGACCCGGGATCGAGCCAGTTCTTCCTCTCCCTCGAAGATGACCTGATGCGACTCTTCGGCTCGGAGCGCATCGCCAAGCTGATGGATCGCCTCGGCGCGCAGGAGGGTGAGATGCTGACGCACCCGCTCATCACGCGCAGCATCGAACAGGCCCAGAAGCGCGTCGAGCTGCAGAACTTCCAGGCCCGCAAGCGCCTGCTCGAGTACGATGACGTGATGAACCAGCAGCGCGAGGTGATCTACTCGCTGCGCTCGTTCGCACTCGAGGGTGGCGAGGAGCTGCGTGCCGAGGCGCGCAAGATGGTCGAGAAGGCCGTCGGGCGCCGAGTCGAGACGGGCCTCGCCGACTACGAGTCGCCGGAACAGTGGGACCTGGCGCAGTTGCAGCAGGACCTGCTGATGCAGTACCTGCTGCAGGTGCCGGCATTCGCCGACGGCTTCGAGCCGAAGCTGGGTGACGTGCCCGAGGCGCAGGCGGCGGCAGTGACGGCGGCGATGGAAACCTTCGACGCCAAGCTGACGGAACTCGACTCGGTGATGGACGACGCCGGCGTCGGCTTCTCGGGCCGCATGCTGTCGCTGGTGATGCTGAACGTGCTGGACGAGAAGTGGAAGGACCATCTCTACGATCTCGACCAGCTGCGCAACGCGATCCACTATCGCTCGTGGGGCCAGAAGGACCCGCTGGTGGAATACAAGCAGGAGGCCTACACGATGTTCGTGGACCTCATGCAGGACGTGTATCACACGTTCGCCGAGCGCTTCATGAAGGCGCAGCTGGTGCTGAACGAGCCGGAGCCGGAACCGATGCGCGACATCGCGTCGCTGATCCCACCCGAGCCCACCGGCCTGTCAGGCCAGAATGGTGCGGCACCGACGAAGCGCTACAACGCGTTCGGCATCCTCGAGGACATTCCGCCCGAGGAACAGGCTCCGCCGCGTGCGTCGGAGCCGAAGCCGCGCGACAGGAAGGATCGCAAGAAGAAGTAGCGCATCACCGGTGGGTGACGCCGGTGTGATGTGCGGGGCGCTGCCGTTCGACGGCGGCGCCCCGCCGTCGTTCAGCGGCCGAGGCGCAGCACCGCGCTCAGGCCAAGGCGCGCCGCGAAGTCCACCGAGTGCTCGCCGGGCAGGTAGTGCGCGACACCGTCGGCGCGCAGCTGCAGGTCACGCGTGAGCGCGACACGCGCACCGGCAATGCCGGATGCGCCCCAGTGATCGACGTACTCGAACGAGGTGCGCGAGGGACCCGCGCCGGCCAGCAGCGCGTACCGCGTGCCGACGGGGACGTTGTGCGTGTAGCGGAACGCGAAGGTGGTGACGCGATACGTCTCGCCGGCGCGCAGCACGCCACCGGTGGAGCCGGGCTGGTTGCCGTCGCGCACTTCCTGACGACCGTACGTGGCCTCGACCTCGAGTTCCGAACGCGAGGTGAGGAACGTGCCGACGCGACCACCGATCGCGCGACCGCTGCGCAGGTTCCAGCGTGAGGCCAGCTGCCACTGCTGACCGAAGCCACCGAGCTCGATGCTGCCCGGTTCCTGCATCGTCAGGTTGCCGCGGCGACGATCGGACGTCGTTGGACCGTCGAACGGACCGATCACCGCCTGCAACCCGGTGCGCACGCCGAACTCGGTGGCACCACTGGCCGGCAGCCGGTTGAAGATCACGTCGGAACGCAGTGCATAGCGTCCGCTGATCGCGGTGCGCACGCCGAGCAGCACACTGGGTCCGAAGTTGTACGTGATCTCGTAGTCGCTCCGCGCGAGGCCGGCGCCGATCAGGAGTCCGGAATAGTCGGAGAGCGGAATCGTGTACGTCGCGCGCGCCACCAGCTGGTTGTAGCGGCGCCGTAGTGGTTCGCTGACGCCATCCACGGTGCTGGTGGACGCCTCGAGCTCGACGCCGACGTTGCGGTGCAGGTTGACGCGTCCACGAATGCCGAGGCTGAGTGGCGCCCGGCTCTCGAAGCGCGCCTGTTCGGGATCGACGAGGGTGACCTGGCCATACCCACCGATCTCGACCGAGCCGGCGGCCTGGGCGGCGGCGGTGACGCTGACGGCGAGTTGTGAGACGACGAGCAGTGCGGCAGCACCGGAGAGACGCATGGCGGACGGACGAGGGTAGTGCGGCCGACGTGGCGACGATCGGTCGGCGGGCAGTGCGCACAATACGCGGAGCCGGGGCCGCACCGCGAGGGATCGTGGTGCGATGGATGGGTACCCGCCCGCGCCGCCGGTGGTGGCAGACTGGATCGCCCGTCGTTCACCCGATCCCCGATCCCACACCCTCATGCCTGCCGCCTCTGCCATTCCGCCGTTCGCACGTTCCTCGGCCACGACTACCGCGATCGTCCCGGCGTCGCTAATACCCATGGAGCGGCTGGCCCCGGCCGAACGCCCGCGCGAGCGGTTGCGTTCGCTCGGTGTACGGTCGCTCGGGGCGGCCGAATTGCTGGCCGTGATCCTCGGCAGCGGCAACCGGGGACGGTCGTCGCTGACGATCGCACACGACATCCTGGCGCACGTGCACGGCTCGCTACGGGTGCTGGCGAACCGGCCGGTGGCAACGATCGGGGCGATTGCAGGCGTTGGTCCGGCACGGGCGATGGCGATCGTGGCCGCGATGGAACTGGGACGGCGGACGGCGGCGGAACCACACGGTGATCGAGTCGCCGTGCATTCCCCGCAGGATGTCGTGGCGGCGTTCGCACCGCACCTGGAGGCGCTGGCGGTCGAGGAGTTCCATGTCGCGATCCTCGACGCGCAGCATCACCTCGAGCGGGACGTGCTGGTGACGCGAGGCATCCTCGATTCCTCGCTGGTGCATCCGAGGGAAGTGTTCCGGGAAGCGATCGCGGAGCGGGCGGCCTCGATCATCCTGGTGCACAACCACCCCAGCGGCGATCCGACGCCGTCGGCGGAGGATCGGCTGGTGACGTCGCAACTGGTGGCCGCCGGGACGCTGCTGGGCATTCCGGTGCGGGATCATGTGGTGATCGGGCGGGGCAGGTACGTGAGCTTTGCGGAGGCTGGGTGGCTATCGACGGTGCGGTGACGCAGCAGGATGAAGTCTTTCCGGGATGGGGCCCTGGCAGTCCGCTGCCGGCACGGCTCGATCGCGAGCTGCTCATGCGCGCCTATCGCTACAGCGCGCGTGCACACACCGGCCAGAAGCGCCGGTCGGGTGAGGACTACGTGGTGCACTGCGTGCAGGTCGCGCGGATCCTGGCCGACCTGCAGCTCGATTCCACCACCATCGCCGCCGGGCTGATTCACGACGTGGTCGAGGACACGGCCATCACCGTGCCCGACGTGGAGCGCGAGTTCGGCCCCGAGATCGCGCAGATCGTCGATGGCCTGACGAAGATCGGCAACCTGCCGTTCACCTCGAAGGAGGAGCGGCAGGCGGAGACGTATCGCAAGCTGCTGCTGTCGGTGGCGCGTGATGCGCGCGTGATCATCATCAAGCTCGCCGACCGCCTGCACAACATGCGGACGCTGGACTGGATGCCGGAGGAGAAGAAGCGGGTCATCGCGCAGGAGACGCGCGACATCTACGCACCGCTGGCGCACCGCTTCGGCATGGCCCGGGTGCGATGGGAACTCGAGGACCTCGCGTTCAAGTTCCTCGAGCCGGAGGACTACCGCACGCTGGCACGGCAGGTCAGCACGCGCCGCGGTGAGCGCGAGGAACTGATCGCGCAGATGGCGATCCCGCTCAAGGAGCGCTTCACCATTGCCGGCCTGCACGACGCCGACGTGTCCGGGCGACCGAAGCACCTCTGGTCGATCTGGAAGAAGATGCAGAAGCGCAACAAGCCGTACGAGGAGATCTTCGACCTGCTCGCGATCCGCGTGCTGGTCGACACGATTCCCGACTGCTATCACGCGCTGGGTGTGATCCACGAGAAGTGGAAACCGGTGCAGGAGCGCATCAAGGACTACATCGCGCAGCCGAAGTCGAACGGCTACCAGTCGCTGCACACCACCGTCTTCGGCCCCAGCAAGCAGCTGTTCGAGATCCAGATCCGCACCCGCGAGATGCACCAGACCGCCGACTACGGCATCGCGGCGCACTGGCTCTACAAGGAAGGCTCGGCCGAAGGTGGCGATCTCGATCGGCACCTGGCGTGGTTCCGTCAGGTGCTGGAATTCCAGCTCGACACCAAGTCACCGGACGAGTTCCTCGAGTTCCTCAAGCTGGACCTGTATCAGGACGAGATCTTCGTCTTCACGCCGACCGGCGACGTGGTGCAGCTGCCGAAGGGAGCGACGCCGATCGACTTCGCCTTCGCCGTGCACACCGCGGTGGGCCTGCGATGTCAGGGCGCGAAGGTCAATGGCCGCATCACACCCCTCTCGCGACCGTTGAAGAACTCGGAGACGGTGGAGATCCTGACCTCTCCGTCGGCCAAGCCGAGCCGCGACTGGCTGGCCCACGTGCGCACCAGCCGCGCACGCGCCAAGATCCGCCAGCAGCTGCGACAGGACGAGCAGGTCACCAGCCAGAAGCTCGGACGCGAGATCCTCGAGCGCGAGCTGCGCCGCCGCCGACTCGGCAAGGTCACCGACGAGACGCTCACCGCCGCCGCGAAGGCGCTCAGCCTCACCGACTCGGTGCACCTGCTGGCCGCCATCGGGCAGGGCGAGATCCAGACGCTGAACGTCGTCAAGCAACTCTTCCCGTCGGTGGACGAGGCGGCGGAAGTCGCCAAGCCAAGCGTGATCGAACGGCTGGTGGATCGCGTGCGCGGCACCGAGAACGACCGCGGCGTGAAGATCCAGGGTGTGGACGGCGTGATGGTGCGTTACGCGCAATGCTGCCAGCCCGTGCCCGGCGATGAAGTGGTCGGCTACGTGACGCGCGGGCGTGGCGTCAGCATCCATCGCGCCGATTGCCCGAACCTGCTGCCGCTGGCACACGAACCGGAACGCCGTCTCGAGATCGACTGGCAGGAGAAGTTCGGCGAGCGCTTCATCGTGCGCCTCGCGCTCGAGGGCACAGATCGCCGCGGACTCTACGCCGACGTGGCCAGCGCCGTCAGCTCCACCGGCACCGACATCCGCCAGATGGACCTGAAGGCGGTGGATGGCCGCGCGGTGGGCGCGATGATGGTCGAGGTCGAGAACCTCCAGCACCTGCAGCAGATCGTGAAGGCGGTGCGGCGGGTGAAGGGCATCAGCGACGTCGCCCGCCGCGAGCGGATCTCGACCGAAGACTGACGCCCTCCGACCGCTCGAGCTCGCCACGAAGAGGAGGCTTGCGGGCTCCCCGAACAAAACCCGACAGCGTATCTTTCGGGCCATGAGCCCATCGCTGTTCGATCTGCAGGCGCCCTACCAGCCGGCCGGCGACCAGCCGCGCGCCATCGCCGCGCTGTCGGCAGGCCTCGAGCGGGGCGACCGGTACCAGACGCTGCTCGGCGTCACCGGTTCGGGCAAGACGATGACCGTCGCCAGCGTGATCGCGAAGTGGGGCCGACCGACGCTGGTCCTGTCGCACAACAAGACGCTGGCCGCGCAGCTCTACGGCGAGTTGAAGGGCTTCTTCCCCAAGAACGCCGTCGAGTACTTCATCTCGTACTACGACTACTACCAGCCGGAGGCGTACGTCCCCTCCAGCGACACGTACATTGAGAAGGACGCCTCGATCAACGAGGACATCGACCGGCTCCGCCTGCGCGCCACCTCGAGCCTGATGGAGCGCGAAGACGTGGTGATCGTCTCCACCGTCTCGGCGATCTACGGCCTCGGTGACCCGGTGTCGTACAAGGAGCGGATGATCAGCGTCGATCTGGGGCAGAAGATCGCGCGTGATGACCTGCTGCGACTGCTGGTCGGCATCCAGTACCAGCGCAATGACGTCGCCTTCGATCGCGGCACGTTCCGCGTGCGCGGCGACACGGTGGAAATCTTTCCTGCCTACGAGGAGCAGGCGGTGCGGGTGGAGTTCTGGGGCGACGAGGTGGAGCGCATCACCAAGATCGATCCGCTCACCGGTGACCTCATCGCCACCTTGAAGCGCGCGGCCGTGTATCCCGCCAAGCACTTCATCACCAGTCGCCCGTCGCTGGAACGCGCCGCGAAGGCGATCCGCGAGGAACTCGCCGACCGACTCGCCATGCTGCGCAACGACGGCAAGCTGCTCGAGGCGCAACGGCTCGAGGGACGCACCAACTTCGACCTCGAGATGATGGCGGAGATCGGGACCTGTGCCGGCATCGAGAACTACTCGCGGCATCTCTCCGGCCGTTCCACCGGTGATCGCCCGGCCTGCCTGTTCGACTACTTCCCTGACGACTTCATGGTGGTGGTGGACGAGTCGCACGTCACGCTGCCGCAGATCCGCGGCATGTACAACGGCGACCGCGCCCGCAAGTTGACGCTGGTGGACTACGGCTTCCGCCTGCCGAGTGCCCTCGACAACCGTCCGCTGGTGTTCGACGAGTTCCTGGCGCTGACACCACGACTGCTGAACGTGTCCGCCACACCGGGCAGCATCGAGCTCGAGCTCAGCGAAGGCGTGGTGGTGGAGCAGGTGATCCGGCCCACCGGCCTGGTGGACCCGATCATCGAGATCCGGCCTGTGCTGGGCCAGGTGGACGACCTGCTGCACGAGATCCGCATCCGCGAGCGCAAGGACGAACGCGTGCTGGTGACGGTGCTCACCAAGCGCATGGCCGAGGACCTCACCGATTACCTGCAGCAGGTGGGCGTGCGCGTGCGGTACATGCACGCCGACATCGATGCGATCGAACGGATGGAGATCGTGCGCGGCCTGCGACTCGGCGAGTTCGACGTGCTGATCGGCATCAACCTGCTGCGCGAAGGTCTCGACATGCCGGAGGTGTCGCTGGTCGCGATCCTCGACGCCGACACGGAAGGGTTCCTGCGCAGCGATCGCTCGCTCATCCAGACGGTCGGGCGCGCGGCGCGACATCTCGAGGGGCGTGCGATCCTGTATGCGAACCGGATCACCGACTCGATGCAGCGCTGCATCGACGAGACCGACCGGCGTCGTACCATCCAGGTGGCGCACAACCTCGCCAACGGCATCACGCCGAAGGGTGTGCGCAAGAGCATCGAGCAGGTGCGCTTCAGCACCCGCGTGGCCGATGCACGCCTGGAGGAAGGCGAGGAGGTGGATTCGGCACCGCTGGCCGAATACGGCCAGAAGAAGGTGGCCGAGCCCGCGGGTGGGTACAACGCCGCCGACCTGCCGGCGCTGATCGCGCAGCTGGAGAAGGAGATGCAGGTGGCGGCGAAGGAACTCGACTTCGAGGCCGCGGCGCGTCTCCGCGACCAGCTGTTCGAGTTGCGGGTGCGATCGGGTGATACGGCCGGTGCACGCAGCGGCATGTCGTCGCTCGCCGCCGACAGTGGTGCGAAGTCGGCGCGCGGCGGCCGTGGAGGGCGCGGTGGGCGGAAGCAGCGTGGTCGCTGAGTCACGCTCGCAGCGCCTCACGCTCGACGCGCTCGCGGCGCGCGGCGAAGCGATCGGCACCACGCTCACCTCACCGGCACTGGTCACGCTCACCGGCGACCTGGGAGCGGGGAAGACGACGCTGGTGCAGGCGATCTGTCGCGGACTCGGCGTCAGTGATCCCGTCACCAGCCCGACCTTCGCGCTGATCCATGAATACGCCGGTGCCCGCGCGCGCGTCGTGCACTGCGATCTCTATCGCCTCGGCACGCCACGTGACGTGGCCTCTCTCGGCCTCGATGAGTTGCTCGCCGAACCAGACGTGATCGTGCTGGTGGAATGGCCTGAGCGCGCTGGCGCATTGCTCGATGCACCGACGTTGGCGATCACGCTGGCGCACGTGACCGACGATGCCGCCGTGCGCGACTGCGCCGAGGTGTGGGCGGCATGACGCCGCAGTTGCTGCTGGCGATCGACGCCAGCGCCGGCCCGGCGTCGGTGTCACTGTTCCGCGATGGCCAGTTGCTTGGCGCGCGACGCATCGATCGCACTGGGTCAGCGGAACTGCTGGCACCGACGGTGGCCGAGTTGCTGCTCGCATCGGGTCTCGTCGCGTCGGCGCTGACCGACATCGCGGTCGGTGGCGGGCCGGGCAGCTTCACCGGACTGCGTGTCGCCGCGGCGTTGGCAAAGGGCCTGGCGCGCGGCGGCAATGCCACCTTGCACGCCGTGCCGTCACTGCCGCTGATCGCGGCGGCGCGCGACGATGCAGCACCCGGCACCTGGCTCTGCGTGCTGGATGCATTGCGTGGAGAGTGGTTCGTTCAGCAGGTGACGCTGCGCGCCGACGGTCGCTGGCAGGTGGACGGCGCCGTGGAACGTGTGCCGTCACAGATGGTGCGGGATCGTGCGCTCGCGATCGGCGCCACGCTCGTCGGTCCGCCGATCGATCTCGCGCAGCAACCCGATGCGCGTGCGACGCTGCGCATCGGGATCACCGCGGTGCCGCGTGACACGTGGGAGCCAAACTACGGACGGCTCGCGGAAGCGCAGGTGGTGTGGGAAGCGGCCAACGCGCGGGCGCTGCCGTCGTCGTGAGCACGATCGTCATCCGTCCACCCGCACTGCAGGACCTGCCGGAGATCCTGCGCATCGAACGACTGGTGTTCTCCGATCCCTGGTCGCCGGATTCGTTCGCGCCCGAGTTCACGGACGAATACACCTGGTTTCGGGTGGCCGAGGTGGATGGCGAACTGGCCGGGTACGTGATCGCGCGGATCGTGGCGCGACAGGGCGAGATCGCGAACATCGCGGTCGATCCCGCGCGTCAGGGCGCCGGTATCGGCGGTCGCCTGCTGGACGCCGCGGTGGAGGCCGCCGAGTCGGCGGCGTGCGAGGCGGTGTGGCTCGAGGTGCGGGTGTCGAACGATCCTGCCCGGAAGCTGTATGCGAGCCGTCGCTTCGAGCCGATCGGGCGTCGCAAGGGGTATTACCGCCTGCCGGTCGAGGACGCGCTGGTGTTGCGGCGCAGTCCGACAGGGACGCACTCCGGTGCGTGATTTTGATTGTCGATGCAGTATTTTCGAGCACGGCAGCGGGGCTCCACCCTGTACCGTCGTTCCGACCGGCGCCGCATGCGTCGCGTCACGCCAGCCCCACCGTCCTTACTGGAGACGATGCCGATGTCACGCAGCTTGAACAAGGTCATGTTGATGGGGAATCTCGGGAACGATCCCGAGGTTCGCTCCACCGCCGGCGGCGGAAAGGTCGCCAGCTTCTCGCTCGCCACCTCCCGCACCTGGAACGACCAGTCCGGCAACAAGCAGGAGAAGACCGAATGGCATAAGTGCATCGCCTGGAACCAGGGGACGCAGAAGCTGGCCGACGTGGTCGAGAACTACTGCAAGAAGGGCAAGCCGGTGTACGTCGAGGGCGCGATCGAGTACCGCCAGTGGCAGGACAAGGAAGGCCAGACCCGCTACTCGACCGAAATCCGTGTCCGCGAGCTGATCCTGCTGGGCGGCCGGAGTGACGGCGAGGGTGAGTCGGGCGGTGGCGGCGGCACCTATGCGCGCCCGGCCCGCGCGGCGACCCCGGCGGCCAAGCCTGCGGCCTCGGCGGCCAAGTCGGGGAACGACGAGTTCGCGGACTTCCCCGGTGCGCTCGAGGACGAGGAAGACGATCTCCCGTTCTGATCGCCGGCCGGAGCCTGTGCCTCCCGGAGCCTCCCCGCGCCCCTCGCGCCGGGAGGCTCCGGACGTTTCCTCCCCGGCCGATGGTCGTCTCCGATCGGGGCACCGCGTGGTCGGCGGCCCCCTCCGTGGTGCGACCTGCCGTCCGTCGCGCTTCCCGTGGACGTTTCCCGCGCTCCCACATGTGTATGCGCCGTCTCCTGAATGCCTCCGCCACGCTCTCGCAGCGCACGCTGCTGCTCGGGCTCGGCCTCGCCCTCGTGGCATCACCGGCTTCGGCCCAGCGGACCCGGCGTGACAGCACGCAGGCGCTGCAGCCCGGCACCGTGCTGCATGTCGTCCGACGCGGCGACACGCTGGCCGACATCGCCCGGCGATTCCTCGGTGACTTCCGGCGCTGGCCCGAGCTGTTCAAGGCGAACGCCGGCCAGATCAAGAACGCCAACCTGATCTTCCCGGGTCAGCGTCTGTACGTCGGTGCCGATGGCAAGCCGACGTTCAACGCCCCCGTCGCACGTGTGGAACCGGTGGACACGGTCGTCGAGCGGCGCGTCCTCGGCCGGCCCGTCGCGGGTCAGGCCACGTCGGTGCTGGAGAATGCCACGCTCAACGGCCGTGCCCTCCGTCCGACGGTGCGCCGCGGCGAAGCGAATGCGGCGCCGTTCCTGGTGTCGCTGACCGCGAAGCAGAACAGTGGTGCGCTGATGTCGCGCGCCGACCCGACCGTGGTCGCCGCTGGCAGCAATCGCGACCAGTTCCAGCTGTACGACGACGTGGACGTGCTGTTGCCGGTCGGCGCACGCGGCACCGTCGGCCAGAAGCTGGGAGTGTACCAGCTCGGCCCCGAGGTGCGGCACGACAAGTTGCGCGCACGACTGATGCAGCCGTCGGGCGTGATCGAGCTGGTGGCGATCGGCACCGGCCGCGCTGCGCGTGCTCGCGTGACGGCGATGTACGCCAACATGAAGCGTGGCGACGTGGTGCTGCCGCTCGATTCGCTGCCGGCACCGGAGACCGTCCGTCCCAGCGACGTGGCCAATGGTCCCGTCTACGAAGTGGCGTACGTGGCCGGTGGCGTGGTGCTGCCGACGATCCAGAACTACGTCGTGCTGGCGCTGCCGGCCGGCGCCAGCAGCAAGGTCGGTGACCAGTTCAACCTCTACGCGCCGGGTGTGGCACTGAGCGAGAACGGTGGTGATGTGGCACCGCCGAACACGGTGGCGCAGGTGAGCGTGGTGCGTGTCACACCGCAGGGTGCCACCGCCATCGTGGTCGGCCACGACCAGCCCGCGATCCGCGTCGGCATGAAGGCGCAGCTGGTGAGTCGCATGCCGTAGTGCCGCATCGCGCGGCCTGAAGAACGATCGCACCCGCCTGCTGAGTTGCTCATGCCTCAGCAGGCGGGTGCGGTTAGTTTCTGGGCTGGAGTCGGACCGCGGGTGTCGCGGTCACCCGGTCACGCTGACCGGACTCAGCCATTTTCAGCCCTCATGCCGCTCATGACCTCGTCGCTGGCGTCCGTCGACCGATCGTTCGCGCCCGTCATCACGATGCGTGGCACCCGATGAGCCGACGCGCCCTGGTCACCGGTGGTGCCGGCTTCATCGGGTCGCATGTCGTCGACACGTTCGTCGCCGCGGGATACGACGTCACGATCCTCGATGACTTCTCGAGCGGCAAGGAACAGAACGTCAATCCGGCCGCCACGGTGGTGCGCGACTCGATCGCGTCACCGGCCGCCGCGACGCTGATCGGCGACGGCAAGTTCAACGTGGTGGCGCACCTCGCCGCGCAGATCGACGTGCGCAAGAGCGTGGATGATCCGGCGTGGGATGCGGCACTCAACATCGGTGGATCGCTCAACATGCTGGAAGCGGTGCGCAAGTCGGGGCATCCGACACGCTTCATCTTCTCGTCCAGCGGTGGCGCGCAATACGGCGACTTCGTCGAGATGCCGACGGTCGAGACGGCCGCCAAGGATCCGCAGTCGCCCTACGGCATCGCGAAGCTCGCGGTCGAGTACTACATGAGCTACTTCGCGCGCATCCACGGCCTCGACACGGTCGCGCTGCGCTACGCCAACGTGTACGGCCCGCGCCAGGACCCGCACGGTGAAGCCGGTGTGGTGGCGATCTTCTGTCAGCGCATCCTCGCCGGCACACCACTCACCGCCTACGGCGACGGCATGCAGACACGTGACTACGTCTTCGTCGGTGACGTGGCGCGCGCCAACCTGCTCGCCGCCACGGTCGAGTTGCCGGCCGCGGGTCGCCTCGACAATCGCGGCTTCAACATCGGCACCGGTGTCGAGACCAGCGTGATCGAGCTGGCGGCTGGCCTGCAGCGCGCCGCCGACGCATCGGTGCCGGTGCAGCACGCGCCCGCGCGCGCCGGCGAGCAGCGTCAGTCGTGCCTCGCCTTCACCAAGAGTGAAGAGGTGCTGGGCTGGACGCCGCAGACGTCGCTCGACGCCGGCCTCAAGGCAACGCTCGAGTACTTCCGTACGGAGCGCACCCGAACCACCGCATGATGCCGATCGTCGCTCTTCTCCAGATCCAGGCAGCGCCGACCAGTTCCATCTTCGGCCTGCTGGCGCACGGCACGCCGGTGTCGTGGGCGGTGCTCGTCTTCCTGCTCGGACTGAGCGCCGTCAGCTGGACGATCATGGCGATGAAGCAGCGTGAGTTCCGGCGCGCGCGATCGGCCGCCGATCCGCTGCTGGACTTCGTGCGGCAGGCGGAGTCGTTCGCGGACGTCGCGACGCGGGCCAAGCTCGGATTCGGTTCGCCGTTCTACGCCGTGCTGCGTCGTGCCGATCGGTTCATGCACGACACGCGTCCGGCGCTGGCGGGTGGCCCCGACCGTCAGGCGCGCCTCTCGCAGGCACAGGTGGAAGCGCTGCAGATGCTGCTCGACAAGGAAGCCACCGGTGAGCGCGATCGCATGGAACGCCTGCTGCCGTGGCTGGCCACGATCGGTGCCGTCAGCCCGCTGATCGGCCTGCTCGGCACGGTGCTCGGCGTCATCAACGCCTTCCTCGGCGTGGCGGCCAGTGGCAGTGGCAACATCTCCGCGGTCGCCCCGGGTGTGGCCGAGGCGCTGATCGCGACCGCGCTCGCGCTGACGGTCGCCATTCCGGCGGTGTTCGGCTACAACTTCTTCGCCAGCAAGCTCAATCACCTCACCAGCGAGATCGACGCCTTCAGCACCGACATGGTGGCGCTGCTCGTGCGCGACGGCCGGATCTGATGCGCAAGCACGGCGCTCGCTCCCGTACGCCGCTGAACGCCGAGATCAACGTCGTCAGCCTGATCGACGTCATGATGCTGCTGATGATCATCTTCATGATCACCGCGCCGCTGCTGACCGGTGGTGTGGACGTGAAGCTGCCGAAGGCGAACGTGCGGGCGTCGCAGGTGGACAACCCCATCAACATCACGATCACGCAGGATGGCGTGATCGTGCTCGACAACGAGCGCGTGGCGCGCGATGAGTTGCGCAACACGCTCACCGCATTGGCGGCGCGTGCGACCGGCCGCACGATCTACCTGCGTGGTGACGAAGGAGCGGCATACGGTGACGTGGTGCAGGTGCTGGCGATCCTGCGTGAAGTCGGGCTGCAGAACGTCAGCCTGGTGGCCGAACAGCAGTCCGCTCGATGAGCGAGGTGCGCCTGCCCCCGGCCGGCGTGGTGGAGAAGCCGCTGCGCACGCCGCTCACCGCGCGCACGGCGGCCATCTGGTCGGTGACGGGACACGTGATCGTGATCGCAGGCACCATCTTCCTCACCCGACTGACGCTGCCACCTCCACCACCGCCGGCGTACAACGTCGAGCTGATCGCGGCGCCGGCTGGCCCTCGTGCCCTCGGTTCGGTGACGCAGGGACCGACGACGTCCACGCCACCGGCACCGGCCGAGGCGGCACCCGACGCCGCCCCTGCGCGACCGGAGGAGGGCACCACACTGACGGCGAAACGTCCGACCGCCCGTCCGGTGACGAAGCCGGTGACCAAGCCCGCGGTGAAGAAGCCCGTCACGCCACCCAAGCCGGTCGCACCACGCTCCGGCGGCGAGGCGTCGGTGCCCGGGACCACACCCGCGGGCGGCGGTCCGACCGGCGGGCGCGGTCGCGACGTCGCCAGTGTCCGTGTGCCTGGGATCGCCTTCCCGTTCCCTGGGTATCTGGAAAACATCACGCGCCAGATCGCGCTGAACTTCAAGCCGCGGCCCGGTGGCGCGCTGCGTGCCGAAGTCTCATTCCTGATCCGGCGCGACGGCTCGGTCTCCGACTTGCGACTGGTGACGAAGTCGGGCGTCTACGCCTTCGACCTCGAATGCATCGGTGCCGTCGAGGCGGTCGGGCAGCGCAAGTCGTTCGGTGCACTGCCGGCGGGATTTCGTGACGACGTCCTGCCGGTCGTGTTCAGCTTCGATCCCACAGTCCTGAGGTGAGTATCCCGATTCGCTCCTCCGCGCCTCGCCTGCTGCGCCGCGTCCTCTGCCTGACCGTCCTCGTTGGCGCCTCCGTGGCACGGGCGCAGGAAGGCGTCCGGCTCGGCCTCATCTACGGAGAAGGTGGCAAGCGTCCGGGCATCTACGTGTTGCCGATCGCCGGCGCCGCGGGTGACTCGGTGCGCACGATCATCATGCGCGACCTCGATTTCGGCGATCGTGTCACCGTCCTGCCGAAGAACCTCGCGCTGCCCACTCCCGCCGGTGCGGCCGCGATCGACTACGCCGCCGCGGCACGCCTCGGCATCAACGGTGTGGTGCAGGTCACGCTGGTGACCGCCGGCGCCAACCTGGTGCTGTACGACGTGGCGGCGAAGCAGGTACTGCAGCGCAGGACCGTCTCGCTGCCCGGTGCGCCGAACGGCGCCGCGTGGCGCATGGCGGTGCACGGGGCGAGCGACCAGTTCGAGGAATGGATCAGCGGTGAACGCGGCGTGGCCGCCACCCGCGTGGCATACGTCAGCGGGGGCCGCATCTGGCTGGTGGACAGCGACGGTGCGAACGCTGCGCCGCTGTCACCCGCCGGTGGCCGCGCCCTGTCGCCGGGCTTCCATCCGAGCGGGCAATCGGTGGTCTACGCGGCACTGGAGCCGGCCGGCAGTGCGATCTACGTCAGCGACCTGCGCGGCGCCTCGCGTCGTGTCGTCCCGCCGAGCGGATTGAACATCTCGCCGACCTTCACACCCGATGGTTCGGGCATCGCGTACGCACATGGTGACGACTTCGGCACCGAGCTCTATCTGGTCGGTGCGGGTGGCGGCACGCCGCGTCGCATCTCGATCGGAAGAGGCTCGGACAACACGTCGCCGACGTTCAGCCCCGACGGTCGTCGCATCGCATTCACGTCCGGTCGGGCAGGCCGTCCCGACGTGTATATTGCTGACGACGACGGCACGAACACCGACCTGCTGGCGGCCCTCTCCTCGGCGTCGCAGGCGTACCGGTCCAGTCCCGACTGGTCGCCCGATGGGCGGGCGATCGTGTTCCAGTCACAGCTCAACGGCGTGTTCCAGACGATGGTGATCACGCTGCGCGACCGTGCGGTGAAGCAGCTGACGGCCGACGGTGCGAACGAGGATCCCGCGTGGGGTCCGGATTCGCGCCATGTGGTGGTCGCATCCACGCGCTCCGGCGCGCGGCAATTGTGGGTCATCGACACGGACACGGGACGCGCGCGCCAGCTCACCACCTCCGGCGGCGCACGACTCGCCGCCTGGTCCACACGATTCGTTCGTTGAGTCGTCGTTCAACACACCTCTCCTGCACGGAGTTCTTGATGAATCGTCGCCTCGCTGGCGCCACCCTGCTGCTCCTGCCGCTGCTCGTCGGCGCCTGTCGCAAGAAGCCGGTGGAGGTGGCACCCGTGCCGCTCACGCCGAGCACCGCGCCGGCCGCCGATGATGCCGCGCGGCGCGCCCGCGAGCAGTTCGTGCGCGACTCGATCGCGCGCGCCGACAGCATCGCCCGCGCCGGCGCCGCAGGGGACGCCGAAAGCGCCAACCTGCGCGCGCTGCTCGAGGCGCCGGTGCTCTTCGAGTACGACGCCTCCGACGTCACCGGCGAAGCCCGCGTGGTGCTCGACGCCAAGCTGCCGGTGCTCCGCACCAACGCCGCGCTCCGCATCCGCATCTCGGGACACACCGACTCGCGCGGCAGCGACGAATACAACCTCGCACTCGGCCTGCGTCGCGCCGCCGCCACCCGGAAGTATCTCAGCGACCGCGGCATCGCGGTGGCGCGCATCGACATCGTGTCGTTCGGCGAGGAGCGCCCGTCGGCGACCGGCGAGGACGAGGATTCGTTCTCGAAGAACCGGCGCGCCGAGTTCGAGATCCTGAGCGGCGCCGAGTCGCTGCGGGTGCCGCCGCGATGAGCGCGCGTCGGTGGTTGATGCTGGGGCTCGGCGTGGCATCACTCTCGGCCTGCGTCGCGACCAAGTCCGACGTGCTGATGCTGCAGACCGACCTCAAGGCGATGCGCTCGGAGTACGCGTTCCGCGACTCGATGCGCCGCCGCCAGTTCGACAGCGTGATGCGCACGATGGTGATCCTCAACGACTCCCTGCGCGGCCTGAAGGGCGAGCTGGCCTCGTTCCAGGGCAACGTGATGGGTGACCTGTTCAAGGTGCGCGACGGCCTGATCGAAATCCGTGCGCTGACCGGCCAGAGCCAGTCCCGCATCACGGAGCTGCGATCGGAGCTCGAACAGCGCAACAGCATGATGCAGTCGGCACCGGCGGTGGTCCCGCCGCCGACCTCGAACTCGCCGGTCACGCCATCCGGCGCGCCGACCACGGCGCCAGCGACGGTGCCCGTGCGTCCGGCCGACTCGACTGCCATGGCCGCCTCGTCGGGCGCGCCCGGACCGAACCAGCTGTACACCATGGCGCTCGACCAGCTGCGTCGCGGGAGTACCTCTGCAGCGCGGGCCGGCTTCAGCGACTTCCTGGTGCAGTATCCGCAGCACGAGCGGGCAGGGGACGCGCAGTACTACATCGCCGAGACGCTGGAGCGCGACCAGAAGCCGCTGGATGCCGAAGCCGCATACCTCAGCGTGTACACGCGCTTCCCGCGCAGCGAGAAGGCGCCGACGGCGATGTTCAAGCGCTCGGCACTGCTGCGCGCCCAGAACAAGCCCGATCGTGCGCGTGAGGTGCTCGACCTGCTGGTGAAGACGTATCCGCGGAGCGATGAGGCCGACCTGGCCCGCGAGCGGTTGAAGGCCAGCACGCCTTGAGTCACTGACGGCGGCGCGATGAGTGACATGCCATTCCTCGACCACCTCGAGGAGCTGCGATCGCGGCTCCTCAAGGTGGTCGTCGCCGTCGCGATCTGCGTCGCCATCGGATTCCTGCTGGTCATCAAGTTCGACTTCATCGGCCTGCTCGAGCGTCCCATCCTGCCGTACCTGATGGGGCGCAAGCTGATCTTCACGCATCCCGGAGATTCGTTCTCGATCGTGATGCAGGTGTCGTTCGGGCTCGGCTTCGCGCTGGCGGCGCCGGTGCTGCTCTACCAGCTCTGGGCGTTCCTCTCGCCGGCGCTCTACAAGCATGAGAAGAAGGTGGTGGTGCCGCTGCTGTTCGCGGCCACCTGCCTGTTCATGATGGGCGCATCGATGGCGTACTTCTTCGTGCTGCCGTTCGCGCTCAAGTTCCTGATGCAGTTCCAGACCGCGGCGCTGGAACCGATGATCACGGCGCGTGACTACTTCGACTTCGCCACCTCGCTGGCCCTCAGCATGGGTGCGGTGTTCGAGCTGCCGATCCTGCTGGTCGGCCTGACGGCGCTCAACATCATCACGCCGAAGCAGCTGCGGCAGTTCCGCCGGCATGCGATGGTCGCCTCGTTCGCCGGTGCCGCCCTGATCACGCCGGGCGACCTGATCACCACCACGGTCATGCTCATGGTGCCGCTGTACGGCCTGTACGAGGTGAGCATCATCGCCAGCGCGATCATCTATGCGCGCAAGGAACGGAGTCGCCTGGCGGCGGAGAAGGAACTGGACTCGGACGTCGAGGCGCTGGCCTGATGCGTCGTGTCCTTCTGCTGCTGATCGCGTGCCTGCTGGGCAGTGCCGCCCTCGGTGCGCAGGGTGGTGGCAAGCCGACACGCGGTGCGCCGGTGCGCACCGGCGCCGACACGCTGCGTCGCAACCTGCCGCGCGACACCAGCAAGGCGGCCCGCGATTCGGCCGCCGCCGCCGACTCCATGCCGAAGGAGATCGTGAAGTGGGCCGAGTCGGACCCGGTGATCGACTCGCTGCTGGCACGGCAGGGGTACACGGTGACGCGGTTCCAGGGCCGTAGCATCACCTTCGACGCCAGCCGCAAGATCCTGACGCTGATCCGCGACGACAGTGCGCGGGCCGCGATCGGCCGTGACAACACCATCATGGTCAGCGACACCATCGTCTACGACGATTCCACCAAGATCGTGCGGGCGCGCGGCGCCGAGAACGTGCTCCGCGACCCGGCCCGTGGTGGAGACGACGTGGTGTCACGCGGCACGATGTTCTACAACACCACCGAGCGTCGCGGCACGGTGGGCTACGTGCGCACCACCATCGAGAGCGGCCAGAAGTACTTCATCGATGCGCAGAGCGCCGGCTTCGCCAACGACAGCCTCGGCGTCGAGGCGGCGTTCTTCGGCCGCAGCGGCACCATCACCACCTGTGACGATTCGCTGCCGCACTATCACTTCAGCTCGCGCGAGCTGAAGCTGGTGAAGGGCAAGCTGGCGGTGGGACGGCCGGGTGTGCTGCACATCTACGACGTGCCGGTGTTCTGGCTGCCGTTCTACTTCCAGGACGTGCGGTCCGGCCGCCGCAGCGGCATGCTGAACCCGCGACTGGGTGTGAGCGAGATCGTCCGCAACGGGCCGCTCTATCGCCGCACGATCGAGAACCTGGGCTACTACTTCAACATCGACGATTACCAGGACTTGCAGGCCTGGGTGGACTGGCGCAGCGGCGCCAACATCGACCCGCGAAACCCGAACGACTTCGGCTTCACCCGCTACAACCTGCAGTGGCGCTACAACTGGCTGCGCCGATTCCTTAACGGCAGCGCCGGCGCCTCGTTCCAGCGCCTGACGGACGGCAGCACCAACACCAACGTCCAGCTCACGCACCAGCAGCGGTTCTCGCGCAAGACCAGCTTCAACACCAGCATCAACTACGTCTCGAACACGCTGGTCCAGCGCACCACGGCCTTCAATCCGTTCGCGGCGCTGGCCACGTTCCGGTCGTCGGCCAACTACACCACCGGGGTGGGGCCCTTCACGGTGGCGCTCGGCGCCAACCGCACGCAGTACACGGGCCGCCCGCAGGTGGACCAGACACTGCCGTCGTTGAACATCAACTCGGCCCCGATCACCGCCGGCACCTGGCTGACCTGGACGCCGACCATCACGGCCTCGGAGACGCGTCGCACCAACCAGCAGTCGGGTGGGCAGTCGGCGTATCGCTACTTCACCAACGCCGCCGGCAGCGTGGACAGCATTGCGCCGCCTTTGGACTACCGCAACACGACGCTCCAGTTCAACACGCCGCTGGAACTGTTCGGCTTCCGCCTCGACAACGCCTTCGACATAAATGACGAGGCGAACACCGGCACGCAGCAGAAGACGATCGAGGAGATCCTCGATCGCGGCAATGGTGTGCGTGACACGGTGCAGTCGATCCGGTTCTTCGATGGCTTCACGCAGACGCGGGTGGACTGGCGCACCACCTTCAGCCTGCCGTCGTTCAGCCGCGGCAAGTGGAACGTGTCGCCCAGCATCCAGTTCGCGAACGTGGACCCGGGACCGTTCTGGGTGCGCTCATCGCTGTCGGGCGGGCGCTATGTGGCGCAGTCGAAGCGGCCGAGCATCAACCTCGCGATCGCGCCCACGCTGTTCGGCTTCTTCCCCGGCGTCGGGCCGGTGACGCGCATCCGTCACTCGTTCGCGCCGACGCTGGCCTGGTCGGTCGCGCCGCGTGGCAAGGTGAGCGAGGAGTACCTGCGTGCGATCAACCAGTTCAGCAAGGGCTACAATGGTGCGCTGCCGCAGAACATGGTGTCGCTGAGCCTGAGCCAGAACGTCGAAGTGAAGCTGAAGGCGCCCGCCGACTCGGCGCCTGAGGCGGGCCGCAAGGTGCGCGCGCTGAGCATCCAGACCGACGGCTTGTCGTACAATTTCCTGCAGTACCAGGAGATCAAGAAGCGCTCCTCGAATCCGTCCAGCGTGTCGCGCTGGGCCGGCCTGACCACCAGTTCGTGGGGCCTCGGCCTTCGCTCCGACTTCCTTCCTGGCTTCGACTTCGGCACCCGATTCTCGCTCTTTCAGGGCAACCCGATCTCCGACACGGCGGTGTTCAAGCCCTTCCGCGAGGAGATCCGCACCTCGCTGCGCCTCGACCGCACCACCGGTGTGGTGCGCTGGATCGCGAAGCGGCTCGGGGTCGGGGAGTTCGAGGCCGCGCCGTCGAACCTGACGGCCACCGACTCGATGCAACTCCGCAATGACCAGAACAGCGGATTGCAGGGTGTGAACCGTGGCCTGAACGGCAACCAGGTGCGACCCGGCTTCGGCGCCATCCCGAGCGGGCAGGGATGGTCGGTGAACCTGTCGTACTCCTCCACCCGACAGCGACCGCCGGTGGGTGCGAACCTGATCCAGCTGGCGCCGGTCGAAGAGCGGTGCGCCTCGCTGCTGCAGGGCATCGGCAACACCAATCCGTTCATCCTGCAGGAATGCATCAATCGCAACGGCAACCTGGAGGGCGTCGACAACAACGCGCTCTTCGTCGGTGCCGGCTCGCCGATCATCATCAACCCGCCGATCCGCGCGCTGCAGGTGCAGACCACGTTCAACATCACGCCGAAGTGGGCCACCCAGTACTCGACCACCTACGACGCGGTGCGCGGGCAGTTCGCGGCACAGACCGTCTCGCTGCAGCGGGAACTGCATGACTGGCGTGCGATCTTCAACTTCACGCAGGCCCCCAACGGGAATTTCGCGTTCTCGTTCTTCATCGCGCTGAAGGCCCAGCCCGACCTCAAGTTCGACTTCAACCAGCAGTCGTTCCGACGCCCTGCTGGCACCGCCTCGCCATGAGGACCCCGTGAGCCGGCGCCCAACGTGATCGACCCGTCACCACCATGCGCGCGTCCGTCACGCGTCGGCCCCGGTTCCTGAATGCTCTCTGCGCGGTTCAAGCCATGGCACGTCCCGGGATTCTTCCGGAAGTACGTCTCGCTGCGGGTGCGGCGAATGCCGGTGCTGGTGCACTTCGAGGTCACGCTCCGCTGCAACGCGCGCTGCGGATTCTGCGACTACTGGAAGACGGATGCGTCGGAGAAGGAGCGTGAACTGAAGAGCTATGCCGATGCGGCGAAGTTCTTCAACCCGATGCTGGTCTGCTTCACCGGCGGTGAACCGCTGCTGCGCCGCGACCTCGAGGACCTGGTCGCCGGCGTCGATCGCGCCATCAGCTGGAAGTACATGACGCTGATCACGCACGGCGGCATGCTGACCGCCGAGCGCGGGGTGGCGCTGAAGGCGGCCGGGATCAACCAGCTCAGCATCTCGCTCGACTATCTCGACGGCCGGCACGACGAGGCGCGCGGGATTCCCGGGCTGACGCGCAAGATCTTCGACAGCGTCGAGGGCATGCGTGCGCGCGGCGTGGACAACATCCGTTTCAACACCGTCATCAAGCACGACAACCTGGACCAGGTGCGCCCGATCGTGGCCCGCGCGGCGGAGCTGGGCTGCGGCGTGAACTTCAGCGTCTACACCGACTTCAAGAACGGCAACGGGGAACACCTGCTTACGGCCGGCCAGCAGGCGGAGATCGAGGAGCTGGTGGCCGAGCTGCTGGCGTACAAGAAGCGGCGGCGCGGCGTGATCACGAACTCCGATCATTACCTCGAGCAGCTGCCGCGGTACACGCGCGGTGAGATGACCGAACCGTGTGAAAGCGGCATCAGCACCATCCACATCGATCCGACGGGTGGTGTGCGTCGGTGTCCGGACTTCCCGGTGGACTTTCACTGGAAGGACTGGCGCCGCTACACGCCGATCGACTGCAACCGGTGCTATTACGCCTGTCGCGGTGAGGCCCAAGCCCCGCTCCGCATCGATCGCATCCAGGACGTGATGGCCTGATTCCGGCGCCATCCCTGATGCACCAGAACGCCGCAGGACCCGGGCCCACCCGGCGTCGTATTGATCACGTAATCGCTTGAGCCAGCTGTGACTTAGCCCTAGCTTGGTCGTTATCGGTTGAGCAGGTCCACCCCCTGTACCACCCTCGTCGTCCGCATGGCTTCATCACCGGCAGTGCTCAAACAGCAGGCCGCCGCACTCGAGCTGAAGAAGCAGCCCGAGAAGGCGCTCGCGCTGTACCAGCAATTGCTTTCCGAGCACGGTGGCACGGACGACGTGGACGTCGCCCTCCGCAATCGCGTCGGCGACCTGCACCTGCGCGTCGGCCAGATCGATGATGCAATCGCGCTGTTCGAGCGAAGCGCCGACGAGTACGCGCTGAGTGGGTTCCTCAACAACGCGATCGCCCTCTGCAACAAGATCCTGCGCCAGCGTCCCGGTCACGTGCCGACGTTGCGCCGGCTGGCGCGCTTCTCGGCCGAGAAGGGCATGGTGGTGGACGCCCAGCGTCACTACCTGTCGGTGGCCGAGCTGCTGGAGAAGTTGGGGCAGCACGGTGAGGCGCTCAAGGCGCTGAGCGAATTCGCCGAGCTGTCGCCGGAGGACGTGCACGTGCGCTCGGTGGTGGTGGAACAGCTGCTGCGCGCCGGCCGCAAGACGGATGCCTTGCCGCACCTGACGGTGCTGCACCGCCTGCACGCCGTCGCCCGACGCACCGACGAAGCCGAAGGCGTGGCACAGGTCGCGCGCGAGATCGACGAGGCCTGGGTCCCCGAGTCGGAGCAGGTGAAGGAGAAGCGCAGCGACCTGTCGCTGATCCTGCTCGACAGCGACGACGATTTCGGCCTGCTCGAGACCTCCCCGATGCCCGGCAGCGAGCCTGAGCGCGCGGCGGCAGTGCCGAGCCTCGAGGGCCTCGAGACGACCGCCCCGCAGCAGGCCGACGCCGGCGACGTGCCGACTGGCTCCACGCTGGATGGTTTCGAGGCGACCAGCTTCGAGGCCCCCGAGCCGCCATCCGGTGCGCCGCCGCCGGTCGCGGCCGCCGAGCCGACGGGCCTGCCGGAGGGGGCCATGTCCGCCGACACGCTCGAGTTCCTGGAAGTCGACCTGCCGACCTCGGCGCCGTCGCCCGCGCCGGACGCTGCCTCGGCCCTCGAGCTCGACGACCCGTTCGGCTTCAACGCGCCGTCGGCCGTGACACCGGAGACGGTGGCCGACGACGACGCGGTCTACAGCACCCTCGAAGTCACCAGCGAGCCGAGCTCGGCAGCCCCGCTGCCGCTGCCGAGCTTCGATGGCGACGACCTGCTGCTCGACATGCCGCCCGTCGAGGCGGAAAGCTCCGCCGCAGCCCGTGCCGCAGCGGCCCAGGCGCTCGCGTCCACCCAGCCGTCACAGGCGGATGGCGCCGCCGGGTCACCGCCGTTCGCGGCGCCGGAGAGCCCCTTCCGTCACAAGCGTCCGACGCCGTCCTTCGTCAATCTCGCCGACATGTTGCGCGACGACGAACCGGTCTCGGCACGCATGACGATTGGCGAACCCAAGCAGACTGGCGACGAGGAAGCCGACTTCCAGCACATCCTGTCCGAGTTCCGCGACGGCATCGAGAAGACCATCGACATCGACGATGCCGACAGTCATTTCGATCTCGGCATCGCCTTCCGCGAAATGGGGTTGGTGGACGACGCGATCGCCGAGTTCCAGATCGCCGCGCGGAGTCGCTTGCGGCGCGTGGAGGCGATCGAGGCGCTGGGTGGCTGCTTCATGGACAAGGGTGAACCGCAGGTGGCCCGCACGCTGCTGGTACGGGCGCTGGACGAGCCTGCGGCGGCGCAGGGCGACGACACATTGCGCGGCGTGCTCTACCTGCTGGGGCTCGCCAGCGAGGCGATCGGGGCACGGGAGGACGGGCTACGCTATTATCAAAGGGTGTACGCCGTCGATATCCGCTTCCGCGATGTCGCGGCCCGTATCCAGACCCTGCAGCAGCCCGCCTAGATGAGCCTACCGGTTCCCGCGAGGGCCGGGCTCGACAACCCGCTCGCCGGTATCCAGTACCCGGTGCGCGCGGAGCTCGAACTCGTATCGACGCGCATGTGGGACATCGTCGCCGACGACAACCCACTCATCGGCGACGTGAACCGCCATCTCCAGGGCATGCAGGGCAAGCTGCTGCGCCCGGCGCTGGTGCTGCTCGCCAATGCCGTCGAGGAGACGCGCAGCACGCTCGCGATCGATCACGCCGCGGTGGTGGAGCTGATCCACCTCGCCACGCTGGTGCACGACGACTCCGTCGATCACAGCGTGATGCGCCGCGGCATGCCGACCGTCAACGCCGTGTTCAGTCACCAGGTCAGCGTGATCATGGGTGACTACCTGTATTCGCAGGCGGTGCGTCACCTCGTCAGCACGCGCGACATGGAGTCGCTGGTCGTGATCGCCGACGCGGCGAAGGCGATGACGATGGGCGAGCTCTGGCAGCTGTCCGCCGTCGATCGCCTGCAGTTCAGCGAGGAGGAATATTTCCAGCTGAACCACGCCAAGACGGCGTCGTTGATGAGCGCGGCCTGCGAAGTCGGCGCGATCTGCGGTGCACCATCGCACCGCGATGCGTTGGCACGGTTCGGCGAGCGACTCGGCATGGCCTTCCAGGTGGCCGACGACCTGCTCGACTACGTCGAGGGCCAGGAGATCACCGGCAAGCCGTCGGGTGCGGACCTGCGCGAGCGGAAGGTGACGCTGCCGCTGATCGCCGCGCTGCGCCGCATGCCGGCCACTGCGCGGCGCGAGGTCGAGCGCTTCTTCGAGTCCGCGGAACCGGGCGAGGCCGCGATCAGTCGCGTCATCTCGCTGGTGGTCGAGGCCGACGGCATCGACTATGCGCGACGCAAGGGTGAGCTCTTCGCGCAGGAAGCCGAGGAGATCGCGCTGGCGTTGCCGGACACGGCGGCGCGATCGGCGCTGCTCGAGCTGGTTGGGTACGTCCTCGATCGGCGCTGGTGATGGCATCTCGCAGCGGCTCGTCCCGGCACCGGCCGGCGTTTCACGCAATCGTGCTGGCGGTGGGGTTCATCGTCGGCGGTTTCCTGACCCAGTTCTCACGGCGCTTCCTGCCCGCCGGCAGCGTCAAGGAATTCCTGACCACCGGTGTCACGCCGAGCCTCGGTCCGTTGCAGATTGACCTCGTGATCCTCAAGTTTGCGCTTGGTCCTATTGCGCTCGACGTGTCCCTTCTGAGTCTGCTCGGGGTACTCATCGCGTACCTCATCGCGCGGTCCCTTTTCTAGGAGTAGTCATATGCCGTTCGGTCTTGGCATGGGTGAGATGGTGATTGGCCTGGTCATCGTGCTGCTGCTCTTCGGTGCCAAGCGCATCCCGGAGATCGCGGGCGCGGTGGGCAAGGGCATCAGCCAGTTCAAGAAGAACGTGAATGAAGCCGACCGCTCGCTGCGCGACTCCGTCGACCCGTCGTACCGGTCGGACGTTGCGCGTGTGCCGGAGCCGCCGGTGCGTGTGGACGATCCGACCGCCGAGCCGAAGCGCCTGATCTAGGTGCAGGGCAGGGCGCCGTCTGGAGCGTGATGCAAGTGAGGCGGGGCACCGGGATGATCTCCGGTGCCCCGCCTCTTTTCGTACGGGCCTGCTGTCGCCGTCAGCGGCCGATCAGGCGGCCGCCGACTGACGACGCGCCGCTGCGTTCAGCTTCTTGCGGCTGTCCACGATCGAGGCACTCTTGCGCAGTCCCTCGAGATAGTCGCGCACCAGTTGCTCGCGCATGCCGCGCAGCACCTGTGCGCGCTGCTGTTCCTTCTGCTTCTCGAACTCGGCGCGGTCGGCCGGCTTGCGCTGGTCCACGCGAATCACGAACACCCCTTCGCTGGTGCGGATCGGCTGGCTCACCGCGCCGATGGGCAGCGCGAACGCGGCACCGACGGCCTCGTTGAAGCCGCCCAGGCCCTCGGTCTGCATCGTGCGCGAGAACATCGGCGTCTTCGACAGCGAGAGCGCGCGCAGCTGCACCGCGGCCTCGAAGCCCTTCTGCGCCGCCGACTGCGTGATGTTGCGACCCATCGTCACGAACTCGTCCATCACCTTCTCACGGGCGAGGCGCTCCTTGATCGGTTCCTTCACTTCGTCGAACGCTGCCACGCCTTCGGCGAACAGCGTGTCGAGGCGCGCCACGTAGTACCCGGTGGCGTCGTCGAACATCTCGCTGCTCTCGCCGTTGACCGAGCCGCTGAAGGCCCAGGCACTGACGTTCGGGATGTAGCGGCCGGCGATGGTGAGGGGTTCACCCTCGACCGCGGTGGCGCGCATCACCGGCAGCCCGAGGCTCTTCGCCGCGGCGTCGAACTTCTTCGGGTCGTCGGCGGTGCCGGCCAGCGTCGCGAGGGAGTCGGCGCGCTTCGACACGCGCGAGGCCGCGCCGTCGTTCATCGTCACGTTCAGCAGGATGTGACGCAGGCTCAGCGTGTCGCCCGTCTTGGCGTCGAGGCGGATCAGGTGCCAGCCGAACTCCGTCTTCACCGGCTGCGAGACTTCGCCCACGCTCAGCGACTTCGCGACGCTGGAGAACGCGGGCACGTAGCCGTCCGCCGTGCTCTTGCCGAGGTCACCGCCCTGTGCAGCCGAGATGCTGTCGTTCGAGACCCGCGATGCGAGGTCGGTGAACGTCGCCTTCTGGTCGGCGGCGGCCATGATCTGTGCCCGCAGCTTCACGATCGAGTCACGCGTCGCCGCACTGTCCTCTGCGCTCACCATCATCGGGATCGAGATCACCGAGACCGCCGCACGTGCCGGGCGCTCGAATTCGGCCTTGTGCGCGTCGTAATAAGTGCGCGCCTGCGCATCCGTGATCTCGGCCGGGGCCGAGGCGGTGGGCCGCATGGCGATGTACGACACCTGCGCCGAGTCGTGCGAGTCCTGGTAGATCTGCCAGAGGCGCGCGTCGGAGACGAAGGCGCCCGCGGCGACCTGCTCGAAGAGCTTCTGCTTCGGGATCGTAGTGCGATAGTAGCCTTCCAGCTGCGCCAGGAGGCCCTGCTGGCGGGCCTGCGGATTGCGCAGGAAGCGCTGGTACTTCTCGAAGTCGAACTGCCCGTTGGTCTGCAACTCGGGGAGCTGCGCATACTGCGGCGGCGGGGAGAACTTCGCGTATTCGACGATCTCCTCCTGCGTGACCGAGATGCCGCGCTTCTTGTACTCGTGCTCCAGCAGGATCTCGGTCACGATCTCGTCGTAGGTCTTCTTCTCGACCTGGGCGCGCTCGTCCAGCGTGAGCGAGCGACCGCGCTGCTGCTCCTCCGTCTGCACCGCCGCCTCGAGCGCGCGCTGATAGGCGCCATACGGCACTTCCTGGCCATCGACCTTGACCACGGTGGTGCCGAGCGTCGGTCCGCTGTCGCGTCCGAACAGGCCTGACGATTCGTAGAAGACGAAGCCGCCGATGAACGTCACGGCGAGGCCCCAGAAGATGTACTTACCGAACGAGCGGAACGTCTGCAGCACTGAACGGAACTCCTCGAGGGAACGGCCTGGACCGCGGGAGAGAATAGCCTCGAAAGCTAGGCCTTCATGGGGCACAACTTCAAGTGATAGCGTGACTTCTGTGCATTGCGGCGATTTGACGCTCGTCCGACGCGTCGGCTATCTTCTGCGATCCGGCGTTCCCGGCGAGGCCGGCGCATCAGCAGAACATTTCCGAGGACGCGATGGCGCCAGGGTCACGGCTGCAGGATCTGACGGCCAAGTACATGCAGAACCCGCGGCGCTACTTCGTGCCGCTGGCGAACGAGCATCTCCTCGCCGGTGACCTCGACGGTGCGATCGCGCTCTGCCGCGAGCACCTGCCGGCGCAGCCCGGGCACATGAGCGGCCACATCGTGCTCGGTCGCGCGTACTTCGAGAAGGGTGACCTCGACGCAGCGCGCGACGTGTTCATGACGTCGGTGTCGCTGGATGACGAGAACCTGATCGCCCTCCGCCACCTCGGCGACATCGCCCGTGGCCGCAACGAGGTCGATGACGCCCGCGGGTGGTACGCCCGGGTGCTGGATGCGGATCCGCAGAACGCGGAGATCGAGGCCCTGCTGCGGTCCCTCGACCCGGCGCCGGCGCCTCCGGTCGAGTTCGATGTGCCAGATGATCCCGGATTCCTCACGCTGTCGCCGCCGGGGTCCGTCCCACCGCTGGGGGGCGCTCCCGAGCTGGGTTCGGCACTCGCCGATCCGACGCCGCCGGGTCTCCGCGCCATCATGGGCGAGACGGACCTGCCGACGTTCGATCCTGGTCTCGTCCGGCCCGCCGACCCCATGCCACCCTCGGCGGCCCGGACGCTCGAGACGTTCGACCTCAGCACCTTGGGCGACGAGCCCGCCGTCGAGGACGCGGCAGGCATCGCCGGCGACGCCCCCGCCATCGAGTTCGCCCCCGACGCTGGCGCCGGCAGCACGGCGGCGGATTTCGGCATCCATGCCGAAGAGGGCGTCGGCTTCGGCTTCGATGAGTTGGACTCGCCGGTGGACCCGACGGCAGCGCCGTCGGCTCCCGACGCGCTGCCGGCCATGCAGGCCTCCGATTTTCCGAGCGGACTCGACACGCCGCCGGCATCCACCTCGATCCGCCCGACACCCTCCGACGAGGTGATGGCGCGGCCCGGGTTCGGCGCCCTCGCGAGCTTCGCCTCCTGGCGCACCGCCCAGGAGCGGGACACGCCGACCTATGTGGCCGCACAGCCTGCGCCCGCGGCGCCGCCCACGCCGGAGGAGCCCACCGACGACGGCCCGGGTGAGCTGTTCTGGGACGATCGCTCGCCGGAGACCGCGCCGACCGCGCCGGAATTCGTCACCGAGACGATGGCATCGCTGTACCAGCAGCAGGGCTTCACGCAGCAGGCGCTGGACGTGTATCGCGCGCTGCTGACGCGCACGCCCGGCGATCCGGCACTGACGGCCAAGGTGCTCGAGCTGGAGGCGCTTGTGAGCCGTCCCGCAGATGAGACGGCACTCGAGGAAGACGCGGATAAAGCATTGCAGTTCGATGACTTGGATGGGGAGAGCTCCGGTCAGGATGGAGACCCGTCGATGCTCGAGACGATGTACGACGTCTCGCCGCCGGCCGCGACTGACGATCGCTTCGGTGCGGCGTGGGCGCCGTCCCCCGGCGATGACTGGTTCGCACCGGATGCCGAGCTGGACCCGATCGGCGAACCGGTCGCCGGACCGGGCGACATGTTCGGAGTCGCGCTCGACGGCTTCGCGTCCGACCGCGACGGCCTCGCCGGACGCGACGCCAACGCCGGCGCGTCGAGCGGCCGGGCGGCGGTGGTCCTGGAGACGGTGTTCGGCGCGCCGACCGTCGCCACCGCCGATGAAGCCGCCGCCGACATGATGGTCCGGATGGCCTCCCAGATGGTGGGTCGCTTGCCCAAGGAGGCGCCGACCCTGCCGGTCCCCGAGGTCCTCGAACTGCCGTCGGCGGTAGCCGGTGACCAGGCGACGGGGGCGTCACCAGCACCGCTGCTCTCGTTCGACCGCTTCTTCTCGGGCAGCGGGTCGCCTCCGCGGCCGCGCATCGACACGCCCATCCGGCCGACCGCGCCACCGCGTGACATCGCACCGCCACCGACGCTGCCCTCGCCGTCGCTGTCGCCGACCTTCGGCGGCGTGCCGGTGATCCCGCCGCCGCGCTCGACGCCCGCCCCGAATTGGGCGGGGTTCGACCAGTTCCTCACCCCGTCCGCGTCAGCGGCGGCGCCGCTCACGCCGCCCGTCACGCCGACTCCCGAGCCGGTGCGTCCTCCGGCCCCGGTGCAGCCGGGCGCGTTCTGGACGCCTCCGGAACTGCCGACCCAGGCGCCGTCGGCCGGCACGACCCCGACACCGGCCGCGGCCCGACCGACGCCGGCCCCGATGCCGGTGGCCCCCGTCGTGCAACCGCCGGCACCCGAGCCGACCGAACCCGAGGCGCCGCGCGCCGCACCGTCGGAGTTCCATCGCTGGCTGGAAGGCCTGTCCTGATGACGGCTGCTCCGCCCGCGCGGCCGCTCCGCATCGCCGTGCTGCACGGCCCCAACCTGAACCTCCTCGGCGAGCGTGAGCCGGCCATCTACGGCCGGCAGACACTGGCCGACATCGATCGGGGGCTTGACGCGATCGCGACCGAGCTTGGCGTGTCGCTGGAGACCGCGCAGCACAACGCCGAAGGGGCGCTGATCGACACCATTCACACCTGGCGCGGCGGGCGGGTGAACGGCGCGGTGGTCAACGCCGGTGCGTACACCCACACCTCCGTCGCCATTCGTGACGCGCTCGCGAGCGTCGGCGTGCCATACGTCGAGGCCCACCTGTCCAACGTGTACGCCCGCGAGCCATTTCGACAGCACTCGATGCTGGCCGCCGGTGCCATCGGCGTGATCTGCGGCTTCGGCGCCGAGAGTTACGCCATGGGGCTGCGGGCGCTGGTGGCGCGTCTCGCATCCGAGGCATGATGCCCGACTTCGCCGCGCGCATCGGCGCGCTGCAGGGCGTCTTGCACGAGCAGCACCTGGACGGGCTTCTGCTCGCCAGCCTCGCCAACGTGCGGTACCTGACCGGATTTTCCGGCAGCAATGCGCTGGTCTTCGTGACGCAGCGTGGTCAGGTCACGCTGTTCACCGACTTCCGCTACCAGACGCAGGTGGTGGACGAGGTCGGGGCGACGGCGCGGGTGATCATCGCGCCCAGCAGCCTGTGGACCGAGCTGTGGACCTTCCTGCCCACGGTGCCCAGCCTCGAGGTGATCGGGTTCGAGAGTGCGCACCTGCTGCATCGCGATTTCGAGCGGCTGCTGAGCGAGGGTGCACGCTGGCAGTGGCGTCCGGCACGCGACCTGGTGGAGGCGCTGCGGGAGCGGAAGGATGCGGGTGAGGTCGCGCTCATCGAAATCGCGGCGCGCATGGCGACCGATGCGCTTCACGCGACGCTGCCACAGATTCGTGTCGGTCAACGGGAGACCGCGATCGCCGGTGTGCTGGAGAAGGCGTTGCGGGATGCCGGCAGTGAAGGGTTTCCGTTCGCGACCATCGTCGCCTCCGGGCCGCGGTCGGCGTTACCGCACGCCCGCAGTTCCGATCGGGCGGTGGCGTCGGGAGATTTCCTGTTGCTCGATTTCGGGGCGATCCACGCGGGCTATTGTTCGGACATCACGCGCACGGTGGTGGTCGGCCGCGCGTCGGACGACCAGCGCGTGATGTACGAGGCGGTGCAGCGTGCGCAGGAGAAGGCGTGTGTCGAGGTCCGCGCGGGAATGCGCGGGCGCGAAGCGGATGCGATTGCACGTGATTACCTGAAGGCGGCCGGCCTGGCGGAAGAATTCGGGCATTCGCTCGGACACGGGATCGGCCTCGAAGTGCACGAAGGTCCACGTCTGGCCTCCACTGCGGATGCGATCCTGCCCCTCGATGCGGTAGTCACCGTCGAGCCAGGTGTGTATCGTGCGGGTTGGGGCGGCGTCCGGATCGAGGACGATGTGCTGCTCTCCACCGCCGGACCCCGACGATTGACCGATTTTCCCCGCGAGCTGCTGGAGTTGAATTGACCGTGACACTCGCGTCCTCTGCCGTCAGAGCCCACTCATGATCGACCTGCGATACCTCAAGAAAGTCCTCGAGATGCTCGACGAATCGACCGTCGACTCCCTGGAAATCACGTCGGACAAGGGGATGAAGCTGCGCGTCTCCAAGAGTCCGACCCAGCGGGGTGGGGCGGTGCTCGGCACGCAGATGATGGCAGCCCCTGCCGCCCCGGCACCGGTCGCTGCCGCTGCGGCGCCCGCGCCTGCGGCTCAGGCGGCCGAGCCCGCCAAGCCGGCGTCGACGCTGCTCGAGGTCAAGTCACCGATGGTCGGCACCTTCTACGCCAAGCCGGAGCCGGGCGCCAATCCGTACGCCTCGGTCGGCACGCGGGTCGCAAAGGGGCAGATCCTCTGCATCATCGAGGCAATGAAGATCATGAACGAGATCGAGTGTGACGTCGCCGGCGTGGTGGTCGAAGTCGGCGTGCAGGATTCGTCCGCCGTCGAGTACGGCCAGGTTCTCTTCCGCGTCGACCCCAATGGGTGATCCAACGGCAGCCGCTGCCACGCAGTCGGTCGGCGACAAGCCGATCAGCGGGCATGGCAAACAGCTCTCGGCACAGCTCCGCAGCTGGCTCGCGTCGCTGATCGAGCGTGACGGCTCCGACCTGCACCTGAAGGTCGGGCGTCCGCCCACGATCCGGCTGGCCGGTGACCTGGTCGGGCTCGATCATCCGTCCCTGAAAGCGGAGGACCTGTCGGCGCTCGCCGAGCAGATCATGCCGCAGCGCTATCTGAAGGAGTTCCAGCAGACGCGCGAGGCGGACTTCGCCATCGGTGTCTCGGGCATCGGCCGATTCCGCGTCAACGCCTACCAGCAGCGCGGCACGGTGTCGTTCGCCCTGCGCGGCATTCCGTACCAGACGCGCACCGCCACCGAGCTGCACCTGCCGTCCGTGGTCGAGGAACTGGCACTGCGTCCGCGTGGCCTGGTGCTGGTCACCGGCATCACCGGCTCGGGCAAGAGCACGGCGCTGGCCGCGATGATCCATCACGTGAACCAGAACCGCTCGGCGAACATCATCACGATCGAGGACCCGGTCGAGTTCCTCCATCGCGACATCCGCAGTCACGTCAGCCAGCGCGAAGTGGGCACCGACACGCTCAGCTTCAGCTCCGCGCTGCGTCGCGTGCTGCGTCAGGATCCGGACGTGATCCTGATCGGCGAAATCCGTGACCTCGACACGCTCGACACCGCACTCAAGGCGGCCGACACCGGCCACCTCGTGTTCTCGACGCTGCACACCACCGACGCGTCCACGACCATCGCGCGCATCCTGAGCTTCTATCCGCCGCATCAGCAGGCGGAAGTGCGCTTCAACCTGGCGAATGCGCTGGCCGGCATCATCTCGCTGCGCCTGGTGCCCCGCAAGGATGGCAAGGGACGCGTGCCTGCCTGCGAGGTGCTGGTGAACACCGCGGCGGTGCGCGACAAGATCCGCGATCCCGCCGCGTCGCTGGACATCATCGAGTTGATCAAGGACGGCACCGTGCAGTACGGCATGCAGACGTTCGACCAGAGCCTGCTGGCCTGGTACACGCGCGGCACCATCAGCTACGACCAGGCGCTGTTCTATGCGACCAATCCCAGCGAGTTCGCATTGCAGATCCAAGGCGTCGGCTCGGCCAGCGATACGTCGTGGGATGCATTCCGCGCCCCTGCGCAGTCCTGAGGCCGCATGTTCAAGAAAGTTCTGATCGCCAACCGCGGTGAGATCGCGCTGCGCGTGATCCGCGCGTGTCGCGAACTGGGCATCCAGACGGTGGCCGTGTACTCCGAGGCCGACCGTGACTCACTGCATGTGCGGTTCGCCGACGACGATGTGTGCATCGGTCCGGCTGCCGGTCGCGAGAGCTACCTGAAGATCCCGCGCATCATCGCCGCCGCCGAGATCACGGGTGCCGACGCGATCCACCCGGGGTACGGGTTCCTCGCCGAGAATGCCGAGTTCTCGGAGACCTGCACGGCATCGGGGATCACCTTCATCGGTCCCACGGCGCACCAGATCCGCGTGATGGGCGACAAGGCGTCGGCGCGCAAGGCGATGGCCGACTGTGGAGTGCCGATCGTGCCTGGCACGCCCGGCCCGGTGGAGGATGTGGACGAGGCGCTGGCGTTCGCCGAGTCGATCGGCTTCCCGGTCATCATCAAGGCCTCGGCCGGCGGCGGTGGCAAGGGCATGCGCGTGGCCAAGGATGCCGACGACTTCGCACGCAGCTTCAACCTCGCGCGCAGCGAGGCGTTGTCGGCGTTCGGCAATGGCGACGTGTACGTCGAGAAGTACCTGCTCAAGCCGCGCCACATCGAATTCCAGATCCTCGGCGACACGCATGGCAACTGCGTGCACCTCGGTGAGCGTGACTGCTCCGTGCAGCGACGCCACCAGAAGCTGATCGAGGAGGCGCCGTCGCCGGCCATGACGCCCGACCTGCGCCTGCGCATGGGCGCCGACGCGGTGCGCGGCGCGAAGGCGATCGACTACGTCGGCGCCGGCACCATCGAGATGCTGCTTGACACCGACGGGTCGTACTACTTCATGGAGATGAACACGCGCATCCAGGTCGAGCATCCGGTGACCGAGATGCTCACCGGCGTGGACCTGGTGCAGGAGCAGATCCGCGTCGCCGCCGGCCTGCCGCTGCGCGTGACCGAGTTGCCGACGCTGCGCGGCCACGTCATCGAGTGCCGCGTGAATGCGGAGGACCCGATGCGCAATTTCCAGCCGTCGCCAGGCAAGATCAACACCTTCCACCCGCCCGGCGGTCCGGGGGTGCGGATCGACAGCCACGTCTACGCGGGCTACACGGTGCCGCCGCATTACGACTCGCTGCTGGCGAAGCTGATCGTGCAGGCCCCGACACGGGCCGAGGCCGTGAAGCGGATGCAGGTGGCGCTGGAGAGCTTCATCATCGAGGGGCCGACGACCACCATCCCGTTCCTCGCCAAGGTGATGCAGAACGCGACGTTCCAGTCCGGCGACTTCGACACGAAGTTCCTCGAACGCGAAACCGATCTGTTCGCGAAGGAGTGAGCGGTGCGCCTTGAAGTCTTCCTCGCCCCGTCGGAGCTGACTCCGGCGGCGCTGGATGGGCGTGTGGTGGCGGTCATCGACGTGCTGCGGGCGACCACCACCATCGCGGCGGCACTGCACGCAGGCGCACGCACCGTCATCCCCTTCGTCGAGACGGAGGACGCGGTGCGCACCGCGCGGCAGTACGAGCGGGGTGAGGTCACGCTGGCCGGTGAGCGGCACATGGTGGCGATTCCCGGATTCGATCTCGGCAACAGTCCGCTCGAGTTCACTACGCAGCGCATCGGGCGCCAGACGGTGCTGTTGACCACCACCAACGGGACGCGGGCACTGCTCGCGGCCGAAGATGCGAAGGTCGTGTATGTGGCCGGGTATGCGAACTTCTCGGTCACGCTGCAACGGTTGCAGGCGGCGCTCGACACCGGACACGACGTGGCCATCGTCTGCGCCTCGCGCGAAGGACAGCCGTCACTCGAGGATTCGGCGTGCGCGGGCCGGTTCGCGCAGGCATTGCGCGCCGCCAACGCCGCGCTGACGGTGAATGACGCCGCGCAGATGTGCGAGTTGCTGGCAGTGCAGTTCGGCGATGACCTGGTGCGTCTCTTCGGCGCATCGGAGCACGGCCGCGCGCTGCGTGCGGCGGGGTTCGTCGCCGACCTCGAGGCGTGTGCCGCCATCGATCGGTATCCGGTGGTGGCCGAGTACAGCGAGCGCGCGATCGTGGCGCGTGTTCCCTCCGGCACCGGGGCGTAGGCCGTGGTCCAGCGCGAGATGAGCGGGGTCGGGCTGCTGTTGCTGGCCCTCTTCCTGGTCGGGTTGCTGATGACCTATGCCATCGGCACCGACGGCGGCCTGCTCGAGGTACGCGGCGCGTTCGGGACCGTCGGCGCGGCGATCGTGGCACCGCTGGTGACCGTGCTCGGATGGAGCGGGGTGGTGTTCCTGCCGGTGCTGCCGGCGGTGCATGGCTTGCGGTTGCTCGGTCGCCTCAATCGCACCGAGGATCGGTCGTGGCTCTGGTTCCTCGGTGGCGTGATGTTGCTGTTGCCGGTGGCGTTCGCGCTCGGATTGCGCGTCGGGCGCAGCACCAGCCTGGTGGCGGGCGTGTGGGGCGGCATGGTGGCGTTTTATCTCGTGGAGCTGATCGGCTATGTCGGGGCCTGGCTGGCGGTGCTGGCTGGGTTGTCGGGGCTGACCATCGGCACGCTGGCGTGGAATCCGGTGCTGGCGCTGTTCGATCGCGCCCCGAAGATGGCCGCGGCGTTGCAGCCCTCACGCGATGCGGCGCTGGCCGCGCTGCAGATGGCGCCGCCGCCGGAGGAGATGCCGGCGATCGACGACTACGGCGCGGCGTCGCTGGCGCGTGACGTCGCTCCCTCCGACCGGCGCACACGGAAGGCGGCCAAGGCGGCGCCGATCGTGGACGAGGCGTGGGACGATGAAGAGGAGGATGACGCACCCGCGATCGTCCTCCCGATCGCGCCGAAGCTGAAGCCGGCCGCGCCATCGCGTGAGGCACGGGTGACGGCGGCCATCGAGGCCACCGCGCACGCCGACGACGATGCCAGCGCGCTCTTGCCACCGACGTCGCTGCTCACCGAGCCGCCGCCGCGCAACGTGGATGCGAACCGGCGCGAACTGGATGCGTCGGGAGTGCGCCTGATGGCGGCGCTGAAGACGTTCCGCGTCGAAGGGCAGCTGGTGGGTCGCACCACCGGGCCGACGGTGACGCAGTTCGAGGTGGAGCCTGCGGCGGGTGTGAAGGTGCGGCAGTTCGCCTCGCTCTCGAACGACCTCGCGCTGGCGATGCGCGCCAACAGCATCCGCATCGTGGCCCCGATCCCGGGCAAGGGCGCGGTCGGCATCGAGGTGCCGAACCCGAACCCGGAGATGGTGGCGTTCCGCGAGATCGTCGAGCATCCGGAGTACAACTCGGCCCGCGCCGCGTTGCCGGTGGCGCTGGGCAAGGATCTCGAGGGTCGCCCGGTGATCGCCGACCTGGCCAAGATGCCGCACCTGCTGATCGCCGGCGCCACCGGCTCCGGCAAGTCGGTGTGCGTGAACACCATCATCACGTCGCTGATCTACCGGCATACGCCGGCCACGTTGCGGTTCCTGATGGTGGACCCGAAGATGGTCGAGCTGTCGGTGTACAACACGCTGCCGCACCTGCGACACAAGGTGATCACCGATAATCGTGACGCCGCCGCGGTGCTGAAGTGGGCGGTGCTCGAGATGCAGGATCGCTACGCGCTGCTGGCCGCCAACGGCTGCCGCAACGTGCAGGACTTCAATCGTCGCGTGCAGGAAGGCGCACGACTGCAGAAGCCGCGCAATCCGGAGGTCGCGTTCGAGATCAACACCTACGACGGCGGCATCCTGCCGTACATCGTGGTGATCATCGACGAGATGGCGGACCTGATGATGACGGTGCAGGGAGAGGTCGAGACACCGATCGCGATGCTGGCGCAGAAGGCGCGCGCGATCGGCATCCACCTGATCCTCGCCACGCAGCGCCCGAGCGTGAACGTGATCACGGGCCTGATCAAGGCCAACTTCCCGAGCCGCATCGCCTTCCGCGTCGCGAGCCAGATCGACAGCCGCACCATTCTCGATGGCTCCGGTGCGGAATCACTGCTTGGCAACGGTGACATGCTCTTCCTGCCCCCGGGCAAGTCGGAGCCGGGTCGCCTGCAGGGTGCCTACCTGTCGAGCGAGGAGACGGAGCGCCTGATGGCCTGGTACGACGCGCAGCGCGTACGTGCCGACGCCGAGCGCGAGGCGCTGGGCGTGCCGGTGGCACCGGCGGTGGCGGAGCCCGACATCCTCGAGCAGATCCGCGCCCGCGAGGTGGCGGACGCCGGTGGTGGTGGCGACGACGATGGCGACCCGGTGGACCGCGACAAGCTGTTCCGCGAGGCAGCCGAGTTGTGCATCCAGCACCAGGGTGGCAGCACATCGCTGCTGCAGCGTCGGCTGAAGGTCGGTTATGGTCGCGCGGCACGGATCATCGACCAGCTGCATGATGCCGGCATCCTCGGTCCGCCGGATGGCAGCAAGCCGCGCGATGTGCTGAAGGGGTTCCAGGATCTCGACGAGATCATCGGCGAGTAGCGACGTGACGCGGGCACGTCGCTGGTGAGGCTGGATGTCGACGTCACCTGCAATCATCGTCGCCCACCGCACGGTCTGCCGGAACAATGTTCACGC
>JAZKJL010000001.1:533434-941356 GCA_040384325.1 Gemmatimonadota bacterium
TTCACGCTGCCCAGTGTAGGACTATGAACGGGCGCGCCGAGGGCGAGCCGAGCGTGCGCCGAATGGCGCGCAGTACTGCCAGCTCTCTCGCTGCACCGAAACGATGCGGTGTGCGCGATTCGGGTGGGCGTGCGGGACAACGGCGCGACAGGTTCGCCCCATGACACAGACCAAGGCACAGGCGCTGGGCGCCCTCGGTGAACGCATCGCGGCCCGCTGGCTGGTGCGCGATGGATGGCAGGTGGTCGACCGCCGCTGGCGATCCGGCCGGCGGGACCTCGACCTCGTCGCCGTGCGCGACAACGTGGTCGCCTTCGTGGAAGTGAAGACGCGACGCAGCACCTGGTCCGGCCAGCCGGTGGAAGCGGTCAACTGGCGCAAGCAGCGGGAACTCACCCGGTCGGCGCAGGCCTGGCTCGACCAGCGCGGGACCCTCATCGCCCCGGCCGGCGCCGTCTACCGCTTCGACGTGGTGGGCGTGGTGGCCAGCCGGGAGCGGATCGGGGTGCGGCACGTGCCCGCCGCCTTCGCCGCCTTCGCTGCCACGCAGTAGCCCGGGCTGGGGAGCCGCGAAGTTGCCCCTTGACGGCGTTTGTTCGGTTTCGTATTCTCTTCGGGCGCCGGGGCCTTTGCCCGGATTCACTAGATTGCGGTTCCGGGCCCGGTGGCGCCGCGACCCTCCCATGCAGGAGAACCGAGATGGCTTCGATGGCGATTGCAGACGACAACAAGAAGAAGGCCCTCGCCCTGGCGGTCGCGCAGATCGAGAAGAACTGCGGCAAGGGCTCCATCATGCGGCTCGGCATGGACACCCGCATCAAGGTCGATGCGATTCCGACCGGCGCCATCAACCTCGATGCCGCGATCGGCATCGGTGGCGTGCCGCGCGGCCGCGTGACCGAGATCTACGGCCCCGAATCCAGCGGCAAGACCACGCTCTGTCTCCACGTGGTGGCCAACGCGCAGAAGATGGGCGGCGTCGCCGCCTTCATCGACGCCGAACATGCGCTCGACACCGAGTACGCCCGCAAGCTCGGCGTCGATGTCGAGAACATGCTGATCAGCCAGCCCGACACCGGTGAGCAGGCGCTCGAGATCTGCGAGATCCTGGTGCGCAGCGGTGCCGTCGACGTGATCGTGATCGACTCCGTCGCGGCACTGGTGCCGAAGGCCGAAATCGAGGGTGACATGGGCGACAGCTTCGTCGGCCTGCAGGCGCGGCTCATGAGCCAGGCGCTGCGCAAGCTCACCGGCGCCATCGCCCGCTCGAACACCTCGGTCATCTTCATCAACCAGCTGCGCGAGAAGATCGGCGTCATGTTCGGCAGCCCCGAGACCACCACCGGCGGCAAGGCGCTCAAGTTCTACGCCTCGCTGCGCCTCGACATCCGTCGCATCGGCCCGGTGAAGGACAAGGAAGACGTGGTCGGCTCACACGTCCGCGTGAAGGTCGTGAAGAACAAGGTCGCCCCGCCGTTCCGTCAGGCGGAGTTCGACATCATGTACGCCGAAGGCATCAGCCACGCGTCCCTGGTGCTCGACATCGCGGCCGAAAGCAACATCATCGAGAAGGCCGGCTCGTGGTACAGCTACAAGGGCCAGCGCATCGGCCAGGGCCGCGAGAACGCCAAGATGTTCCTCAAGGACAACGTCGAACTCCTCGCGGAGCTCGAGGACCTGGTGAAGGGCGTGCTCGGCATGAAGATGCAGGAACAGCCGGTCATCCCGCCCGACGTCGACGGCGAGGACTGAGCCATGTGTCCGTCGGTGATCCGGTGTGTGCCACCACGGTGCGATGCGGATCGCTGACGCGCAGGAACACGAAGGGGTGGAGTCGAAGCGGCGCGGGGCCCGGTACCCTGCGACCTCCGACGCCGCCCCTTCGTCGCGCGACGGGATGACGGCGGGGGCAACACGCGCCACGTCGCGCAGCGCGGCCGCGCGCGGGCGACGCGGCCGCGACGAGGTGCCGGTGCTGGTGCCGCCCATCCGCGTCACCAACGTGGCGGAGGACCCGCGCGTCAAGGGCCGCGTGCGGGTGCGCTGCCAGGCACTCGGTGAGACGGTCACGCTGGTCATCGGTGCCAGCGGCGTGCGCGCCTTCAACGTGCGCACCGGAATGGTGCTCGACACCGTCAGCTGGGCCGCGCTGTCACGTGAGGCACGCGTGGTGCACGCACAGGATGCCGCCCTGCGCATGCTCTCCACGTCGCGACGCAGCCGACGCGACCTCGAGATGCGCCTGCGCCGCCGCGAAATGGACCAGAGCGTGATCGCCGACGCGCTCGGTCGACTCGACGCCATCGGCCTGCTCAACGACGACGAGTTCGCGCTGGCCGAAGCCGCCGCCCAGCTCCGCACGGGCGCTCGCAGCACCGGTGCCGTCAAGCGACGGCTGCGGCAGCGCGGTGTGGCCGGTGACGTGGCCGATGCGGCCGTGGCGTCGGTCGTCGAATCCGAGTCGGTGGATGACGCGGCCCGGTGCGAGGAGGCCGCGCACAAGCGCGCGCGCCAGCTGCGCGGTGTCGATCGCACCACCGCACAGCGGCGACTGATCGGCTTCCTGATGCGCCGAGGATTCTCCGGTGACCTCGTCTTCGCCAGTGCGCGCCGGGCGCTGGAAGGGTGGGGAACCGCCGGTGCGCCAGACCACGACGGCGACGGACCCGGTGGCGACGGCGGTGACGAGAGCCCGGACGACGACGCGTAGCCGCCCGTCCACGTCGCCGTAACTGTCGGCGCCGTCTATATTTGGCGACTATGCTCGCGTCTGAGATCCGCTCCCGATTCCTGGCCTACTTCGAGCGCCAGCACCACGCCATCCGCCCGTCATCGTCGCTCGTCCCGGCCGATGACCCGACGCTGATGTTCACCAACGCCGGCATGGTGCAGTTCAAGCGAGTCTTCCTCGGACAGGAGGAGACGAGCTTCGGCAAGCGCGCCACGACCTCCCAGAAGTGCGTGCGCGCCGGCGGGAAGCACAACGATCTCGAGCAGGTGGGCCACACCGCCCGGCATCACACGTTCTTCGAGATGCTCGGCAACTTCTCCTTCGGCGACTACTTCAAGCGCGATGCGATCCGCTTCGCGTGGCAGTTCGTCACCGAGGAGTTGAACATCCCGCGTGAGCACCTTCGGGTCACCGTCTATCACGAGGACGACGAGGCGCGTCAGCTGTGGAAGGACGTCGCCAACGTCCCCGAGAGTCGCATCTACGGTCTCGGTGCCAAGGACAACTTCTGGCAGATGGCCGACACCGGCCCCTGCGGACCGTGTTCCGAGATCTTCGTCGACCTCGCGGCGACCGCCAGCGACTGGGCGTTTCCCGATGGCGCCAGTGGTGAGTGGACGCGCACCGACCTCACCGAGTTCTCGCTCGACGCGTTCGTCGAAGGCGCGGAGGCGGGTCGCTTCGTGGAGATCTGGAACCTGGTCTTCATGCAGTTCGACAAGCAGCCCGACGGCACCAACGTGCCGTTGCCTGCGCCGAGCGTGGATACCGGGGCGGGCCTCGAGCGCATCGCGGCGGTGATGCAGGGCGTCAGCAACAACTTCCACACCGACGTCTTCGCGCCGTTGCTTGCGGCCGTCGAATCGGCAGTCGGCATCGCCTATCCGTACCGACCCGGCGCGGGCCTCGGCACCGCACACGATGCGCATGGCAAGGCGGTGGACCCGGCCAGCTTCCGCGTGCTGGCCGACCATGCGCGTGCCACGGCGTTCCTGCTGGCCGATGGTGTCTTCCCGTCCAACGAAGGCCGTGGCTACGTGTTGCGGCGCATCCTCCGTCGCGGTGTGCGCCACGCGTGGTTGCTGGGCCGTCGCGAGCCGACGCTGGTGCTGGTGGTGCAGGCGGTCATCGACAGCATGGGTGACGTCTTCCCCGAGCTGCGCGCGCGCGCCAAGCACATCCTCGATACCACACGTGCCGAGGAAGTGCGGTTCCTGGCCACCATCGACGCCGGCATGTCGCGTTTCGAGGAACTGGCGCCGCTGCACAGTTCGCAGGGCTCCACCGCCATCCGCGGTACCGTCAGCGGGCAGGATGTCTTCACGCTCTACGACACCTTCGGCTTCCCGATCGACCTCACCGAGCTGATGGCGCGCGAACGCGGCTACCTGGTGGACATCGCCGGGTTCGAGGCCGCGTTGCAGGTGCAGCGCTCACAGTCACAGGAGGATCGCAAGAGCCGGAAGCTCGGCGTCAGTGCCGACGTGTTGTCCGACTTCTCCACCTGGCGGACCGAGCCCGCCGCGCTGGCCGCATCCACCTTCGTCGGGTACGACGTGCTCGAGGCGACCACCTCGGTGGCCGCCATCCGTGCCCTCGACGACGGTCGCACGGCGGTCATCCTCAAGGATGCGCCGTTCTACGCCGAGTCGGGCGGGCAGGTGTCGGATGGTGGCGAGGTGGCGGGTGATGGCTGGTCGCTGGCCGTGGAAGACGTGAAGAAGATCGATGGGCGCACCGCGGTGATCGGCACGGCCAGTGGCCGGGTGTCGTTCGGCACGGCGCACGCGACGGTGCCGCAGTCGGTGCGTCGCGACATCGAGCGCAATCACACCGCCACGCACCTGCTGCATGCCGCGTTGCGACAGGTGCTGGGTGACCACGTGCATCAGGCGGGATCGCTGGTGAGCGCCGACCGCCTTCGCTTCGACTTCACGCACCACGGCCCGGTCACGGCAGTGCAGCGCCAGGAGATCGAGGCGATCGTGAATCGCGAGATCTGGAAGGGCACGCCGGTGGCCACGCGGATCATGCCGCACGCCGATGCGATCGCGGATGGTGCGACGGCGCTGTTCAACGAGAAGTACGGCGACACCGTGCGCGTGGTCGGCATCGGTGCGTTCTCGAAGGAACTCTGCGGCGGCACGCACGTGCGCAATACGGCGGAGATCGGTGTCTTCGTGTTCGTGCACGAGACGGGCATCGCGGCTGGCGTGCGTCGTGTCGAGGCGCTCACGGCGCGCGGCGCGTTCGCGCACATGCGCGCCCGCGAAGTGCTGCTGCAGGAAGCGGCCGAGTTGCTCAAGGGCCCGGTCGACACCGTGCCGAAGAAGGTGCAGTCGCTGCTCGACGACCGCCGCGCGATGGAGAAGCGCTTGTCGGAGGCGCTCAAGGGCGGCGGTGGCGGCCTCGGCGACGTGCTGGGCAAGGCGGTCACCGTCAACGGCGTGAAGGTCGCCAGCGGCGAGGTGAAGGGCATCCCGGACATGAAGGCGTTGCTGGCGCTCGGCGATGCGATGCGTGAGCAACTCGGCAGCGGCATCGGCGTGCTGGCGACGACGTTCGAGGATGGGAAGGCGGCGATGGTCGCCACCGTCACCGACGACGTACGCGCGCGCGGCGTGGCGGCGGACGCGGTGGTCAAGGCGCTGGCAGCGCTCGGCGGCGGGCGTGGCGGCGGCAAGCCGCACATGGCGCAGGCTGGCTTGCCATCGGTGGAGGCCATCGGCACGGTGCTGGGCGCAGTGGAAGGTGTCGTCGCCTCACTCGTGACCACCTGACGCACGATCTGCCTACACGCGACGCGGAGCGACCGATGACGACACCGGCAGGGGAGTGGGTTGCGGCACATGGCGAGCAGCCACCGGCCGCGCTGCGTGCGCGCCTCGACGCGATCCTCAACGGAGATGCGGTCGGAAACGATGCACCGGTGTCCGATGCGCTGCTGCACGCCGGTCAGTCGCTCCTGGCGGCGATCCTCAGCAGCGACTGTACGCAGCGTGACGCGGCGCTCGACCTGCTCACCGCCGACGCACTGGTGACCTACGCGTTCGAGGCCGCAGCCGACGATCCGGCCTCGCTGGATGCGCACGCCGTCACCGCGATGCGCGCGATCTCGGCGCTGGTGGATGGCCGCACCCACTGACGCCGCGCAGTGTGCCGGATGATCGACATCCACACGCACCTGCTGCCCGGCGTCGATGACGGCGCGCGCACACCGGAGCAGGCGCTTGGTGTGTTGCGCCGCTTCGCCGCATCGGGTGTCACCTGCGTGGTCTGTACGCCGCATCTCGCCGCCAGTGAGGCGGCCGTGATCCCGGTGGAGCGATACGAGCGCATCCATCGCGAGATCTGCGAGTCGCTGCCGGGGACGCTGACGGTGCAGCGCGGTTGGGAGATCATGCTCGATCGCCCCGGGCTCGACCTCACCGGCGCGCACCTGAGGTTGGGCGCGTCGCGTGCGATCCTGGTCGAGTTTCCGCGTGGTCCGTTGCCGTCGGGCACCGAACTGGAACTGGCGCGACTGCGACAGAGCGGCGTGATGCCGGTGGTGGCGCATCCGGAGCGGTACGGTGGGGCATCGCTGGAACTCATCGCCACCTGGCGTGCGACGGGTGCGGTGATCCAGACCGACACGGCCTACCTGCTCGGTGACGGTCCGCGCTGTGAACTGGCGCGCACCATGCTCGCCGAGGGCATGATCGACATCCTCGCCAGCGACAATCATGGCGACAACCGGTCGTTGGCGGCGGCGCACGACTGGCTGATCGAGATAGGTGCCAGCGACGCATCGCAGCTGCTGACGAGCGTCAATCCGGGCTCGCTGCTGAGTGACCAGCGGCTGGTGCCGGTGCCGCCGGTGAAGCTCGAGAAGGGCATGTTCACGCGGTTGCGTGAGATGCTGGGCCTCAAGCGGGGAGGCACCCCGTTGCGCAACACACCCATTGCCTGAGAGGCAGATGCAGAGGGTCGAGCACATCACCAGGGCATTGCGCGAACTGTCGGAGACGGCGCTGCGCACCGCCGAGTTGATCGAGGCGCAGCTGGATCGCGCCGCCGCCATGGTGCAGGAGACGGTCGCGCGTGGTGGCACACTGTTCTTCTGCGGCAACGGCGGCAGTGCGGCCGACGCGCAGCACCTCGCCACCGAGTACGTGGTGCGCTACACGCGCAATCGCGCCGCCTATCCCGCCATCGCCCTCACCACCGACACCTCGCTGATCACCGCGGCCGGCAACGACTTCGGCTTCGATCACATCTTCGAACGGCAGGTGCAGGCGCTCTGCAAGCCCGGTGACCTGCTGGTGATCCATTCCACCAGCGGCAACTCGCCGAACGTGCTGCTGGCCGCGGCGGCCGCACGTGCGAAGGGCGTGGCGGTGCTGGCCTTCAGTGCCCGCGATGGCGGTGCGCTGCTGGCGGCAGCCGATCATTCGGTGGTGATCCCGACCGACCGCACCGACCGCGCGCAGGAACTGCACCTCAACATCGAACACGCCATCTGTGACCTCATCGAGGCGACGCTGTGATTGACCTGAAGGGACGACGGGTGGTGGTGACGGGTGGCAGTCGCGGGATCGGCGCCGCCACGGCGGTGCTGTTCGCGCGTGCCGGTGCCGACGTGGTGATCGGTTACCGCGCGCGGCGCGCGGATGCCGACGCGGTGGCGCTGGAGTGCATCTCGCATGGCGTGCGGGCCGCGGCCATCGCCGCCGACCTCTCGCAGCGCGGCGGCGCCGACGCGCTCTGCATCGCCGCCACCGCGACCCTCGGTGCGATCGACATCGTGGTGCTCAACGCCGGCTACTGGCCCACCAATCCGGAGCCGCTGGCCACCATGAGCGATGCCCGGTGGCACGACACGGCGGCGCAGAATTACGAGGCCATGTTCCAGGGTGCCCGCGCCGCGGCACGGAGTGTGACCGACGGTGGCCGCATCGTGTTCGTCTCGAGTACCGCCGGCCAGCGTGGCGAGGCCTATCATGCCGACTACGCCGCCGCAAAGGGCGCGATGATCTCGCTCACCAAGTCGCTGGCCATCGAACTCGCGTCGCGCCAGGTGACGGTGAATGCGGTGGCACCGGGCTGGGTCGATACCGATGCCATCGCGCCGGTGGTGCATGGCGACGAGAAGTCGCGCATCGCCGCCGCGATCCCGCTCGGCCGCATCGCCAGCGCCGCCGACATCGCCGGACCGATCGTCTTCCTCGCCAGCCCGATGGCGCGGCACATCACCGGTGAGATCCTGAACATCAACGGCGGCAGCGTGTTGTGCGGCTGATCGGCGCCTGCGAGGATCGGCGATGATCGCGATGGTGTTCACCGGCGGCACGATCTCCATGCGTGTCGATGCAGTGGCAGGCGGTGCGGTGCCGGCGCTCGACGCACGCGACATCCTCGTCTCGGCGCGAGGCATCGAGGACGTCGCCGAGTTGCGCGTGGAGGATTGGGGACGTTTCCCCGGGCCGCACATGGACATGGAGCGGATGTGGGCGCTGCGGGCCCGCCTGATGGAGTTGGTGGCCGAGGATGCGGTGGATGGCGTGGTGGTCACGCATGGCACCGACACCATCGAGGAGACGGCGTACCTCATCGCGCGCTCGGTGCCGACCACGAAGCCGATCGTGTTCACCGGCGCGATGCGCAACCTGAGTGAACTGGGATGGGATGGGCCCGCGAACCTGGTCGATGCAGTGCGGGTCGCGGCGCATCCCGAGGCCGCTGAATACGGCGTCTTCCTGGTGATGAACGGGCGCGCCTATTCCGCACTCGACGTCAGCAAGGCGCAGACGCACATGCTCGACGCGTTCGAGAGCCCGGGTCTCGGGCCGGTGGCCGAGGTGGACGACGAGGCGGTGATCTTCCGTCGGGCGCTTTCGGTGCAGCGTCCGCTCCTGACACCGGAGGCCCTCGCGACGCCGGTGGACATCATCGGCGCCTGGGCCGGCGCCGATGCGCGCCTGCTCGACGCGGTGCTGCCGACGGCGCGCGGAGTCGTGATCTCGGCCCTCGGGCGTGGCAACCTGCCGCCCTCGATGGCGGAGGGGCTCGTGCGGTGGCGTGACGCCGGCAAGCCGGTCGTGATCACCAGCCGGACGGGACGTGGCCGGGTAGGGCAGACCTACGGCTACCCCGGCGGTGGCCGCCGGCTGGGTGAGATGGGCGCACTGTTCGCGGGCGCGCAGCGATCGGTGCAGGCCCGCATCGACCTCATGCTGGCGCTCGGCGCAGGACTTTCGGGTGATGCGTTGCGGGCCGTGTTCTCCGGCGCCTGACGGCGCCGGAGACGTCCCGAGCGGTCGTCAGGCGGGCTGGGTGACGGCGGCGTCGCTGACGCGCACCCAGCGTTCGAAGCACTGCCAGCCGAACTCCTGCGCCGCGCGGATCTGGTCGGGGAACCCGAAGCCGTCGAGGTAGCCGAGCTGGACTGCCTTCCACTCGCAGTTCCACTCGAAATCGAAGCGATGTTCGTCGCCGGTGACATCCGTCGCGACCAGCAGCCCCACGAAATTGGCGCACCCGCTGGCGGCCCGGAGCGACACTCGGTCCAGCTCGAGCTCGGGTTCGGCGTTCAGCAGTTGCGCGACCACACGCTGGACTTTCACACGCGGGTTGCCCAGGCCGGCAGCGATCCGTTCGGCAGGCTGGCGGGCGCAGAAGGCGGCCAGGTCGCTGCGGAACGCGTCACTCGCGCGGGACTGCGCGAGCAGGAGATCAAACTCAGAAAACGTCATACGGAGAAAGGTAATCGGTCCGGTCTGGTTAGCTTTCCTGAATGCGACGCTCCCTTCGTCCCGTACCGAATTCATGCCCGTCCGTCGCCACGGCCGAGGCGGCCCGCGTGCGCCGATGACGGTCACGATTCGGCCGCCAGCGGCGGTGGCGGGCATCGCGGCGAAACTCGAGGCTGCCGGGCACGAAACGTGGTGCGTCGGTGGTGCCGTGCGTGACGCGTTGCTGGGACTGGCCGACCTGGACTGGGACCTCGCGACGTCCGCCACGCCCGGTGACGTCAAGCGACTCTTCCCACGCACGGTGCCGGTCGGCATCGAGCACGGCACCATCGGGGTGTTCGGCAGCGATGGGCGCCTGCACGAGGTGACGACGTTCCGCGCCGACGTCGAGACCGACGGGCGTCACGCGGTGGTGAAGTTCGGCGTCTCGCTCGACGAGGACCTGGCCCGCCGCGACTTCACGGTGAATGCGATCGCCTGGTCGCCATCACGCATGGAGCTGCGCGACCCGTTCGGTGGGCGGGTCGACCTCGAGGCCGGGCGGATCCGCGCCGTCGGTGACCCGGCGATGCGCATGGCCGAAGATCGACTGCGTGCGTTGCGCGCGATCCGCTTCGCGGCTCGCTTCGACTTCGAGATCGCGGACGACACGTGGAACGCGATCGTCGCCAGCGCGCCCTCGCTCTCGCGGTTGTCGGTTGAGCGCGTGCTGCAGGAATGGACGAAGACACTGGAGCAGGTGCGCACGCCGTCGCGCGCCTTCGCCCGTTGGCGCGAATCCGGGGCGCTGGCCGTGCTGGTGCCGTCACTGCTCGACGTCCCTGCCGAGTTCTTCGCGGCCATCGATGCCGTGCCGTTGCCGGGCGCCACGCACCGTGTCGACCGCGCCGCGCTGCGTCGGATGACGCGGCTCGCACTGCCGTTCCTGCATCTCGGCAGCCGTGCGGCGACGAAGGCGCTGCAGGCACTGCGGGCCTCCAACGCCGACATCGCGTTCACCAGTGCGCTGGCTGACTCGTGGGTGGCGTCCGGCGATGCGCTGGCCATCCTTGCGACGGCCGATGAGCCGTACGACAGTGTGCTGCGGCGGATCGTGTCACAGGTGGGGCGCACACGGGTGCACGCCACGTTGCGCGCCTTCGCGGCCATCTGGGCTGCACGTCGCGCCGCCGGCCTCGACGCCCCCACCGCGCCACAAGTGGCCTCGCTGTCGCGCGTATTGCTGCGCATGGCCTTCCGTGATCCGATCGCGCTGGCTGACCTCGCGCTGACCGGCGATGACCTGCGCCGCGCCGGCATACCGGCGGGTCCGATGATGGGACGGATCTTGCACGACCTGCTCGACCGTGTCCTCGACGATCCGACGCTGAACACGCACGACCAGTTGCTCGCCCTGGCGCAGCAGCGCATCACGGTGCTCTGAATGGCGTTCTTCCGCGGCCCAGTGCCCGAAGTTTCGGTGTGGCGACGATTCCGTGATGCCTCGGACACCTATCAGGTGCTGCGGCGTGATGGGCTGATCGGCACGCGTGCGCTCGGCAATGCCGAGGCGATGGTGGAGCTCTTCATCGAACTGGTGCCGGAGTTCCCGAACCTGTTCACGCTGGTGGTGGACGACTGGCGACAGCAGCAGGCGTGGCGGGCCGAAGGGGTGTCGCAGGCGGCGCTGCTGGATGCCATGTACACGCTGCGCGTGCCGTTGATCGGCGCTGGTGGGGTGGAGTTCACGCTCGAGTCGGCGGGCGACCAGCTGTCGCTCTCGGCGCATCTGGAGGTCGTGACGTGGTCGCGCACCGATCGCTGGCAGTATCTGCTCGATCGCGCCGGATTGCGTGAGCGTCCGCGGGTGCGGGGCCGGCTCTGGCGTCCCGATCGCGGCGCCTTCCCGTCGGCCAACGTGCTCTCGGCAGGCGTGCGCACGATGGCCGACTCCCTCGCGTTGCAGCCGGCGTGATGGCACGGCGCGGCAGTGGCGGCAGCATGCCTTCGGCGCCCGGGTTGTTCAGCGACACCGTGAGCACCGCACCGCTGGCGCACCGGCTGCGACCGCGCACGCTCGACGAGTACGTCGGCCAGCGACAGCTGTTCACGCCCGGCACGCCGGTGTACGACGCAATCGAGCGCGGCGTGCTCGGCTCGATGATTCTCTGGGGTCCGCCGGGCACCGGGAAGACCACGCTGGCTCGCCTGGTGGCACAGCGGGTGGGATGGGCGTTCGAGCCGTTCAGTGCGGTGAGCGATGGTGTGCCGCGGTTGCGCGTCATTGCCGAGCAGGCACGCCAGCGATTGCTCGCCAGCGGCGCACGCACGCTGCTGTTCGTGGACGAGATCCATCGCATGAATGCGGCGCAGCAGGATGCACTGCTGCCGATCGTGGAAGACGGCACGGTGACGTTGATCGGCGCCACCACGGAGGCGCCGAGCTTCGAGATCAACGCCGCGCTGCTCAGTCGTGCGCGAGTCGTCGTGTTGCAGCCGCTGTCGGAGGACGATTTGATGGCGCTGCTGCAGCGCGCGTTGCACGACGGCGACCGCGGCCTGGGCGCACGCCGCATCACCCCCCACGACGATGCGCTGCCGGCGCTGGCGCGATGGGCGGACGGCGATGCACGGCGCGCGCTCGGGACGCTCGAGGCGGCGGTGGCGGCGCTCGATGACGGCGCGACGCTGACCATCGAACTCCTCGAACTCGCGTTGCAGCAACGCCTGCCGCGCCACGACAAGAGTGGTGAGCAACATTTCGACCTGCTCTCGGCCTACCACAAGTCGCTGCGTGGCAGTGACGTGCAGGGCGCGCTGTACTGGATGGCCCGGATGATCAATGCCGGTGAGGATCCGATGACGCTGTTCCGGCGTGCGATGGCGATGGCGGCGGAGGACATCGGCGTGGCCGATCCGCGTGCGCTGCAGCTGGCAGTGGCAGCGCGCGATGCGTTCCACATGCTCGGCGCGCCGGAAGGCCTGATCCCGCTGGCGGAGATGACGATCTACCTCGCGACGGCACCGAAGTCGAACCGGGTCAAGACCGCGCTCGACGCCGCGCTGGCGAGCGCGCGCGAGACACCGAACGCCCCGGTGCCGCTGCACCTGCGGAATGCACCGACCAGACTGCACAAGTCGCTCGGCTACGGTGCCAGCTACGAATACGCCCATACCCAGCCAGGTGGTGTGCCCACCCATTCGCACCTGCCGGATGAGCTGGCGACGTCGGTGTTCTACGAACCGTCCACTCTGGGGTACGAGAAGGAGATCGCGAAGCGGCTCGAGTGGTGGGCAGCCCGGATCGCCGAGCGGCGCGGGGACGAGGAGCCGTGAGCGTGGGCGGCGGTGCGGTGGTGTCGGGGCGGCGCAGGTTCACATGGATCGGAGGCGGGATGATGGTGGGTGCAATGCGACGGGTGATGATGGTGACGCTGCTCTGTGCGAGCACGGCGCTGACGGGGTGTGCGACGGCCGCGCGGGCGGTGTTCACGCAGCCCGACGTGACGTTCCGCGGGGTCGGGTTGCGGTCGCTGAGTGTGGATGGTGCGGAGCTCGAGGTCCTGCTCAACATCTACAACCCGAACGCGTACTCGCTCGGTGCGTCGGCGCTGCACTACCGCCTGCTGGTGGACAGCCTCGAGTTGGGTGCGGGCGCCATCGACAGCGCATTCTCGGTGGCGAAGCGCGACTCGGCGGTGGTGCGACTGCCGGTGCGGTTGGGCTTCCGCGCGTTGCAGCGTCTCGGTCCGCAACTGCTGCGCGGTGGCGAGGTGCCGTACCGCCTGATGGGCGACGTTACCTTGAAGTCGTTCGTGGGTACGTTCACCCGCGAGTTCAGCGAAACGGGCATGTTCGACGCCCGCAAGACCTTCCGACAGTAGCGGCAGACCGCCTGTCGTCCGGCGTTCGTCGTCCATTCCCAGAGGTGTACCATCGCGCGTGATTCGATCACCCTGACGCCCCCCACCGAGCGGGCATTGCTGGTGGGTGCCCCGCGCAAGCGCACGGCGGCGCGGCATCAGGTCGACGAGCACCTCGCCGAGCTGGCGCGGCTGGCCGACACCGCCGGTGCGGAGATCGTCGGCACCTTCACGCAGCAGATCGACAAGCCACACTCCGGCACCTACCTCGGCAGCGGCAAGCTGGACGAGCTGCGTGAGCGTGTCGGCGAGCTCGAAGCCACGCTGGTCATCTTCGACGACGAACTGAGCCCGACGCAGGGCAAGAACATCGAGCAGATCGTCGGCAAGCGGGTGATGGACCGGGCCGAGCTGATCCTCGACATCTTCGCCACCCGTGCTCGCAGCAGCGAGGCGCGGATGCAGGTGGAGCTGGCGCAGCTCAACTACATGTTGCCGCGCCTGACGAAGATGTGGACGCACCTCGAGAAGTTCCGCGGTGGCATCGGCATGCGCGGTCCAGGTGAAACGCAGCTGGAGACCGACCGCCGCCTGATCGGGCATCGCATTCGCGTGCTGCGTGAGCGGCTGCAGGACGTGTCGCGGCATCGTGCACAGCTGCGCGCGCATCGCGAGGGCACCTTTCGCGTGTCGCTGGTGGGCTACACCAACGCCGGCAAGAGCTCGATCCTGCGCACGTTGAGCCACTCCGACGAGGTGTACGTCGAGGACCGCCTGTTCGCGACGCTCGATCCGCTCACGCGCGACGTGGACCTGGGCGAGGGATATCACTGCCTGCTGACCGACACCGTCGGCTTCATCCGCAAGCTGCCCCACCATCTGGTGGCGAGCTTCCGCGCCACGCTCGACGAGGTGCGCGAGGCCGACCTGCTGCTGCACGTGATCGACGCCAGCCACGCGAGCTGGGAAGAGCACCGGTTCGTGGTGGACGAGGTGCTGACGGAGATCGGTGCCATCGACACGCCGCTGGTGCACGTGTTCAACAAGATGGACTTGCTGACACCCGAGGTGGACGAGGCGGTGCGCACGCGGGTCGGCAACCTGATCCCCGACTCGCTGTTCGTGTCGGCGCAGGCCACCGAGGCGCTCGAGCCGCTGCGTGAGCGCCTGCGAGAGGGTGTGCGGGCGGTGCGGCCGATCATCCGGGTGCGGGTGCCGGCCTCCGACGGCAAGCTGCTTTCGACGCTGTACCGGCAGGGCGAGGTGCTGGAGCAGGAAGGGGACGGCGAGGACCTGCTGGTGCGGGTGCGCGTGGATGCCATGCTGCGCGGCCGTCTGGAGCGCGATGGTGTCATCGTGCGCGCTTGAGGCGCACGAAGGGCCGTCTCACGGCGCCACGTCGATGGCCTGAGCCGTCGGGCGGGACTAGTTTCCCCAGTCTCACCGGTGGCGCGGAACGTCCGCGTCGCCGCGCAACGTCTGTCACTTCCTTATGTCACCACGCAAGGCGCTGATCACGGGCATCACCGGTCAGGACGGCTCATACCTGGCGGAGTTCCTCCTCGCCAAGGGCTACGAGGTGCACGGCATCGTTCGCCGCGCGAGCACGTTCAACACCGAGCGGATCGACCCGCTCTACGAGCTGCCGCACATCTCGTCGGGGAAGCACCTGCAGCTGCATTACGGCGATCTCAGTGACAGCTCGTCGCTGCAGCGGGTGCTGGCCAACGTGATGCCGGACGAGGTCTACAACCTCGGTGCGCAGAGCCACGTCCGCGTGAGCTTCGACGTGCCGGAGTACACCACCGACGTCGTGGGCACCGGCACGCTGCGGCTGCTGGAGGCGATGCGCAGCCTGGGCATGAAGCCGAAGTTCTACCAGGCCAGCTCGAGCGAGCAGTATGGCCTCGTCCAGGCGGTACCGCAGTCGGAATCGACGCCGTTCTATCCGCGGTCGCCGTATGCCTGCGCCAAGGTCTTCGCGCACATGCTGACGGTGAACTACCGCGAGAGTTACGGCTTTCCGGCCAGCTGCGGCATCCTGTTCAACCACGAGAGTCCGCGTCGCGGCGAGAACTTCGTCACGCGCAAGATCACGCGAGGCCTCACGCGCATCAAAGTCGGCACGCAGAAGACGCTCGCACTCGGCAACCTGGACGCGAAGCGCGACTGGGGCTTCGCCGGCGACTACGTCGAGGCGATGTGGCTGATGCTGCAGCAGGACGTCGCGGATGACTACGTGATCGCCACCGGATCCACGCACACCGTGCAGGAGTTCCTGAACGTGGCGGCGGAGTACCTCGATCTCGATTGGCGCGCCGTCGTGACGCAGGATCCGCGGCACCTGCGGCCGGCCGAGGTGGACCTGCTGCTGGGTGACCCGTCGAAGGCCAAGCGCGTCCTCGGTTGGGAGCCGAAAGTCTCCTTCAGGGAGCTCGTGCAGATGATGTGCGATGCCGACCTGGCGCTGGCGCAGAAGGAAGCGCGCTGACGTACACCCGAACGGCCTCCGGGCTGGCTGCCCTCATCTCATGACGAAGATCCTGCTCACCGGCGCTGCCGGTTTCATCGGTGCGCACGTCGCCATCACGTTGCTCGAGCGGGGCGACGAGGTGGTCGGCATCGACAACCTGAACGACTATTACGACCCGACGCTGAAGGACGCGCGTCTGGCGCGCCTGACCGGGCGTCCCGGCTTCGCGTTCCGCAAGCTCGACGTCGCCGATCGGGCAGGGATGGACGCGTTGTTCGCCGCCGGTCGATTCGAGAAGGTGATCCACCTCGCGGCACAGGCCGGAGTGCGGTACTCGATCGAGAATCCGCACGCCTACATCGACAGCAACGTGGTCGGCTTCATGAACGTGCTGGAGGGCTGCCGGCACCACGGCGTGCAGCACCTCACGTACGCCTCGTCGTCGAGCGTGTACGGTGCCAACACGTCGATGCCGTTCAGCGTGCACCAGAACGTGGATCATCCGCTGTCGTTGTACGCCGCGACGAAGAAGGCCAACGAGCTGATGGCACACACCTACAGCCACCTGTACAAGATCCCGACCACCGGCCTGCGCTTCTTCACCGTCTACGGCCCGTGGGGTCGTCCGGACATGGCGATGTTCCTGTTCGCGAAGGCGATCCTGGCCGGCACGCCGATCGACGTGTTCAACAATGGCCAGATGCGTCGCGACTTCACGTACATCGACGACATCGCGGAAGGGGTGGTGCGGACCAGCGACCGCACCGCATCGGGCAACGCATCGTGGGATGGCGGTGCCCCGGATCCCGGCACCAGCGCGGCACCGTATCGCCTCTACAACATCGGCAACAACAATCCGGTGGAGCTGCTGCATCTCATCGAGACGCTGGAGCAGAAGCTCGGACGCACGGCCACCAAGAACATGCTGCCGATGCAGCTGGGTGACGTGCCGGCGACGTATGCGGACGTGGAGGCGCTGACGCAGGACACCGGCTTCAAGCCGGCGACGCCGATCGAGGTGGGGGTGGAGCGGTTCGTCCGGTGGTATCGGGACTATTATCGCGTGTGAAAGCGGCGGCCGGTCCCTGCGAAGCAGTCCTCAGCCGCGCAGGGCACCGATCGCAACCTGGCCGCGCTCCATCACTTCGGAGAGCGACGACGAGGCGGCTCGGTCCGAGCGTCCCGGCGACTCGAAGTCGGGGACGATTTCCTCGAGGCTCCGACGCAGGTACGAATCGCTCGCGTTGCGCATCGCCGATTCGATCAGCTGCACGATCTGCATGTAGACGCGCAGGTCCGGTGCATCGTAGCGCGCCTTCATGATCTTCGGGTGCGACGTCTTCAGCACCTCGTCGCCTGAGAAGAAGAGCTCCTCGTAGAGCTTCTCGCCGGGCCGCACGCCGTTGAAGACGATCTCGATGTCCTCACCCTCGGTCAGCCCGGAGAGCCGGATCAGGTCGAGGGCGAGGTCGTAGATGCGGACCGGTTCGCCCATGTCGAGGCAGAACACTTCGCCACCGGACCCGATCGCGCCCGCCTGCAGCACGAGGCGCGTCGCTTCCGGGATCGTCATGAAGAACCGGCGCATCTCGGGGTGCGTGAGCGTGATCGGGCCACCGTTGCGGATCTGCCGCATGAAGGTGGGCACGACACTGCCGCGCGACCCGAGCACGTTGCCGAAACGCACCGCCATGAAATGCACCTGATGCGTGTGCGCCGCATGGCAGACGATCATCTCGGCCACGCGCTTGGTCGCCCCCATGATGTTGGCGGGGCGGACTGCCTTGTCGGTCGAGATCAGGACGAAGTGCTGGACGCCAGCATCGAGCGCGCTGGTGACCACGTTGCGCGTACCGACGACGTTGTTGAGCACCGCCTCGATGACGTTGTCCTCCATCAGCGGCACATGCTTGTGGGCCGCGGCATGGAAGACGGCGAACGGCCGCCAGTCCTGGAAGATCCGGTGGATCCGCTCGGCGTCCTTGACGTCGGCGATGATCGGGACGGTCCGGACGTTGGGGAACCGCTCGTTCAATTCGGCGTGGACTTCGAAGATCGAGTTTTCGCCGTGACCGACCAGCACGATGTGGCCCGGATCGAGCGTCGAAATCTGTCGGCAGAGCTCGCTGCCGATCGAACCGCCCGCCCCGGTGACAAGGATCGTGCGCCCCGCCGCCATGGAGGTGAGACCCTTCAGGTCCACCTCGACCGGTTCCCGGCGCAGCAGGTCGCCGATCTGGACCTGGCGAAGGGCGGCGATGGAGACGCGACCACTGATGAGGTCGTCCAACCCCGGCACGGTGCGAGCCTCGACGCCCGCCTCTCGGGCCAGCTGGACGATCTTGCGGATGAACGACCCCGGTGCCGACGGGGTCGCGATGACGACGAGGTCGAGCCGGGCCGCCTTCGCGACGTCCACCATGTCGCTGGTGTGGCCAAGGACGGGCAGGCCGAGGATGCGCTTGCCGTGCAGCGAGGGATCATCGTCGAGGTAGCCGAACGGCACCATGCCGGTGCGGTCGCTGTCGAGCAGTTCGCGTGCGACTAGCTGGCCGGCAGATCCGGCACCGATGATCAGCGTCAGGCGACCTTCGCGCGCGGGCTTGGTGCGACCGAATGCACTCTGACGTCGCGCGCGGGCCAGCAGGCGAACGCCGATCGCACCGCACATGAAGACCATCGCGTCCAGCAGGAGCACGGACCACGGCACGACGTTGCCCGACACGATCACCATCGCGCGTCCGATCAGCCCCGTCACGAGGGTGCTCAGCACGCCGGTGTAAATCAGCAGCACCGCCTCGCGCACGCTCGCGTACCGCCAGGCCTGCGAATACGCCCCGGTGAGGTAGAACACCATCACGCGAACGACGCAGGCCGCGAACGCGTACCGTGGCAGCAGCCCGTCATATGGGGACGGCAGCGGCCACTCCTCGAACCGAGCCACGAACGAGAGCAGCGTGGCGACGAGCGACGTCGTAAGGTCGGCAGCGATCAGGACACGCGTGCGGGTGGTGCTGATGCGGACGACAGTTTGGGGTGTGGAGACACCCAGCATGGAAGTCAGGTAGGGGAAAGCACTCAGGCCTGTGTCCGACAAACCCGTTTTACGACGATCGGGATACTTCAGGTCACGGAACTGCGTCACGGACCCGACCGGTCAGCGGTATGTCAGGTCGCAGGGATAGATAACGTGATCAGGACTTGGTGTCGATTCGCACATCATCCATCCACGCGCCGCAGCATGCTGTCGGAAAGGTCCGCAGGCAGCCGGTGCAGGCGCGCACGCCGCGCCCCGAACGCACCTCCGCCAGCGCCGCCCCGCATCCGCGGCCGAACGGACGTGCCAACTGCACCAGTATCATAGACTTACGCGCCTCCACACTCAAGCGCCGACGCCCCGAATCTCGCGATTGGTGCGCGCACACCAACGCCGCCCAGCGCTGTGGTCACGCGTCGCGGCGCACTCGTGTGTCGTCGGCCGGATTTCCGGTCAGCGCCCGAAGCAGGTCGAGATAGCGATGTGCGAGCACCTTCCGGTCGTACTCGCGCGTCGCGAATGCACGTCCGGCGACCCCCATCGCTTCGCGCTCCTCGCGCGACAGCGCCAGCATCCGCATCACCCCGTCCGCGATCGAGGCGGCATCACCAGGCTTGGCCAACAGCCCGCCGCCCGACGCTTCGACGATGCGCGCGCCTTCGCCGCCCAGCGCAGCCAGTAGCGGACGCTGGCACGCCATCACCTCGAAGATCTTGGACGGCACCGTGTCCTTGAGGATCGGCAGCGGCGCGTGAGGGACCAGCACCACGTCGCAGTCATTGTAGAAATCACGCGTCGCGTCGCGCGGAATGGGGTCGTGGATCGTCACACCCTCGATCGGATTCTGAGCCAGGTCCTGTTCCAGCAGTGCTCGGTCCGACCCGTCCCCCACCAGTCGCAGTCGGAACGCGACGCCGCGCGACTTCAACAGTCGAGCCGCCGCCAGCACCGCCACCAGGCCCTGACCCGCGCCGAACGTGCCGAGGTAGCCGATCAGTGGCGCAGCCGCGGCCTCTGTCGCGGCGCCCGCGTCCGTGGCGAAGTAGCGGCTGGTATCGACGCCGTTCGGGATCACGGTGATTCGTGACGCAGGGACGCCTTTCTGGACGAACCGCTGCCGGAACGATTCGGTGACGACCACCATCGCCGAGGCGCGATTCGACAACCAGCGCTCGGTCGCGAACAACGCGTTCACCGCCATGCCGTGCTTCACCACGCCCATCTCCACCAGGTAATCCGGCCACATGTCGCGCACTTCCACCACCAGCGGTGTTCCCCGCAGCAGGGCGGCCATGGCGCCGGAGAACTGCTGGAAGTAGGGCGGTCCGCTGGCGATGATCACGTCGGCGCGGGGGACGCGGGCCAAGGCGGTGACGAGGGACGACGCCGCGAAGGTGAGGTACTGTGCCATGACGCGAGCGAAGCCGCGTTTCGGGGTCGTGTACAGCCACGACCGATAGACCGTCACGCCCGCGATCGTCTCCGTCATGAACGTCCGCCCGCGGTACGCCGGTGGAACGATGCCGTCGCGCTGGCCCGGCATGCGACGGTTCGGGAATCCGCAGATCACCGACACCTGATGGCCGGCGGCGAGCCACTCGCTCGCGAGCTCGGAGATGCGCGCAGGGCCGGCGCCAGTCTCCGGCAGAAAATCCTGGTTCAAGACGACGATGTGCATTCGTGGACGTGACAGGTGACGCGCAGGCACGCGAAGCGGCCTGATCTTTGTGCTTCGGCCCGGGAAGTGCGCGCAGGGACTGATTCCGTGTGACAGCCGTGACGAGCGGTCGAATAAAGCATGGCCGGTGCTGCGGCGCTCACGCGGCCACGTTCGCCACCGCCGACTTCATCCGCTGGAACGCAGGTATTATGTTATCCCGCTTGGACTTGCGCTGCAGCAGCCGGTTGCCGTCGGCGCGTATTCCTTCCTTCCGCCGCCCTCCTGACCTGTGCTCGACCTTCGTTCGACACCCTCCGCGATGACGGAGCACGGCAGCACGGCGCCGGACGTCGCGCTGGCGTCGGAGTCGGCCGTCCTCTACGAGATCGGGATCACGCTGGTGGAGCGTCGCGCGCGACTGGTGGCGTGGGGCCTGCTCGGCGGCCTGCTGACGGCGCTCGTCATCCTGTTCGCCGACCGCACGTATGCGGTGCGCATGTCGCTGGTGGCGCAGAGTCCGGGCGGCGACGCGACGCAGCTCTCCGGCCTGCGCGGCATCGCCGGGCAGTTCGGTGTGGCGCTGCCGACATCGGGCAGCGCACTCTCGAGCCCGGCATTGATCGGCGAGCTGCTGGCGTCGCCCACGATCCTGCGCGGCCTGGTGCATGACACCGTCAGCGTCACGGACGGCGGTCAGATCCGACGTGTCGCGCTGCTCGACGAACTCGAGGTGGACTCGGGGCCGGAAGGCATTCGACGCGAGGAAGGGGTGCGCGCGCTGGGTCATGCCGTGAAGGTCAACGTCGCCAAGGAGACAGGGTTGGTCAGCGCCGTCGTCTCCACACGCCGTCCGGAAGTGTCGCTGGCGGTGGCACGCCGTCTTGCTGACGAACTGGTGCGCTTCAACCTCGGGCTGCGCCGCGATCAGGCTTCGGCCGAGCGCAAGTTCGTGGAGGCGCGTCTTGTGTCGCAGCGCAAGGAACTGGTGCAGTCCGAGTCTCGGTTGGCCGCATTCCTCGTCCGCAACCGGGACTACTCGAACTCGCCGGAACTGCGCTTCGAGCAGGGGAGACTGCAGCGCGACGTGGACATGCAGCAGCAGTTGCTCAGCGCGCTGTCGCAGTCACGTGAAGAGGCATTGATCCGTGAGATCCGCGACATCCCGAACGTGACGGTCGTCGAGGCGCCACTGCTACCCGTGCGACCCGAGCCGCGCGGCCTGGTGCGGCGCGCGATCTTCGGCACGTTGATCGGCGCGGCCTTCGGGGCCTTCGTGATTGCGCTCGGCGCCGCATGGGAACGGCTCGCACGCGGTGGTGACACGGCAGCCGCGCGATTCTTCCGCTCATTGGCGTCCATCGTGCCTGGCCGCGCGCGGCGGCCGGCGATCACGTGACGTCGGCGCGACGGCATTTGCAGGCGACAGCGGTGCTCCGCGCGCATCGGCGCGACGGGGACTTTTCTGCCGACACGATGAGACATGTCGGTGTCCGACTCCGGGGGAACATGTGAAGGTGCTCGTCACCGGCGCCGACGGCTTCATCGGCTCGCACCTGACGGAAGCGCTGGTGCGCGCGGGCCACGACGTGCGTGCGTTCGTGCTGTACAACTCGCTCGGATCGTGGGGTTGGCTCGACCGATGCGCGCCTGACGTGGCCGGCCGCTTCGAGGTCGTCGCCGGCGACATCCGGTCAGCCGAGGACGTGCGACGCGCCGTCAAGGGCGTGGACAGCGTGCTCCATCTCGCCGCGCTGATCGCGATTCCATACTCGTACAGCGCGCCCGATGCGTACGTGGACACCAACGTCACCGGTACGCTGAACGTGCTGCTGGCGTGCCGCGATGCTGGTGTCACGCGCATCGTGCACACGTCGACGAGCGAGGTGTATGGCACGGCGCAGTTCGTCCCGATCACCGAGGCACATCCACTCAATGCGCAGTCGCCGTACGCGGCCACGAAGATCGGGGCCGACCAGCTCGCGCTGTCGTTCGCGACCAGCTTCGGACTGCCCGTCACCGTCATCCGGCCCTTCAACACCTTCGGGCCGCGCCAGTCGGCGCGTGCGGTGATTCCGGCACTGATCGGCCAGCTGGTGGCTGGCGCGACGGAACTTCGGATCGGCTCGACGCACCCGACGCGCGACTTCACCTTCGTCGACGATACCGTGTCCGGTTTCATCGCTGCGATGCAGAGCACGGCTGGTGTCGGCGGCGTGGCCAACCTTGGCACCGGATACGAGGTGACCATCGGCGACACGGCGGAACTGCTGATGGAGCTGACGGGCCGCACGGTGCCGATCATCACCTCGGCGGAGCGCCTGCGACCGGACAAGAGTGAAGTCGAGCGCCTCTGCGCCGACAACAGCCTGGCGGCAGAGTGGTGGGGCTGGCGTCCGCAGTACGCCGGTGCGGATGGATTGCGTCATGGCCTGTCGCGCACGATCGAGTGGTTCAGCGATCCGGAGAACCTGCGCATGTACCGCACCTCGCAGTACGTCGTGTGATCGGCATGAATCGGGCTTCCGAACTTTCCGCGCAGGTCACCAGCGCGCTGCGGACCGTCATCGGTGCGCAGCGTGCCGTGCTGCACGAACCGCTGTTTGCCGGCAACGAGTGGGCGTACGTCAAGGACACGATCGATTCGTCATTCGTGTCCTCGGTGGGTGCGTATGTGGACCGCTTCGAACGCGATCTCGAGACGTTCACCGGCAGCGAACACGTGATCGTCACGGGCACCGGCACGGCGGCACTGCACGTGGCGCTGCTCCTCGGAGGCGTCCGCCCCGGCGACGAGGTTCTGGTGCCGACGCTGACGTTCGTCGCCACTGCCAATGCGGTCGCCTACTGTGGTGCGACACCGCATTTCATCGACGTGGAAGAGGCGACGCTGGGCGTGGCGCCGGTTGCGCTGCGCACGCATCTCGAGCGAATCGGCACGCGCACGCGGGATGGGCTCGTCAATCGCGAGACCGGCCGGCCGATCCGTGCCGTGGTGCCGATGCACGCGTTCGGCCATCCCGTGGACCTGGACGCGCTGCTCGCCGTCGCGGCGGAGTTCGGCATCGTGGTGATCGAAGACGCGGCCGAGTCACTGGGCAGCACGTATCACGGCCGGCACACGGGCCGCTTCGGAGCCCTCGGTACGCTCAGCTTCAACGGCAACAAGACGATCACGACCGGCGGCGGCGGGGCGATCATGACCGGCGATCCGGACCTCGCGCGGCGCGCCAAGCACCTGACGACGACCGGCAAGCTGCCGCATCAGTGGGAGTACCGGCATGACGGGGTGGCCTTCAACTATCGACTGCCGAACCTCAACGCGGCGCTTGGCTGCGCGCAACTCGAACAGCTCCCGGCATTCCTCGACGCGAAGCGCCGGCTCACGGATGCATATGCGTCGGCCCTCGCATCCGTCGAGGGCGTGACGCTCTTCCGGGAACCGGAAGGATGCCGCAGCAACTACTGGCTGCAGACGCTGCTGGTGGACGACGGCGGACGCGAGGTGCGCGACGCGATCCTCGCCGCCACACACGCGGCGGGCTACCTGACGCGTCCCTCGTGGGAGTTGCTGCATACGCTGGAGCATTTCGCTGGCTGCCCGCGCGCCGACCTCTCCTGTTCGACGCGGCTCTCGGACCGGATCGTGAACCTGCCCAGCAGTCCGCAACTGGCCCTCCCGCATCACGGAAGCGATGTCGGCACCTGAGTTGCTGCTCCTGGGTGCCGGCGGGCATGCGGAGTCGTGCATCGACGTGGTGGAGTGCGACGGTCGCTTCACGATCGCGGGGCTGATCGGCGCGGCCTCGGAAGTCGGCACCTCCGTGCTTGGCTATCCGGTGGTCGGCACCGATGAGGACCTGGCGGCGTGGGTACAGAAGGTGCCGAACGTCCTGGTGACCGTGGGCCAGATCCTGACTCCCGGCGTGCGCCGACGCCTCGTCGAGCGCGCGCGGGCGAGCGGGGCGCAGCTCCCGGTCATCGTATCGCCGATGGCGCACGTCTCACGCCATGCACAAGTCGGTGACGGCACGATCGTCATGCACGGCGCGGTGGTCAACGCCGGAGCGCGCGTCGGCCGCAACTGCATCATCAACACGATGGCACTGGTGGAGCACGGGGCGACGGTGGGTGATGACTGTCACGTGGCGACCGGCGCCCGATTGAACAGCGGCGTGATGGTCGGCGACGGCAGCTTCATCGGCAGCGGCGCAATCGTGCGACAGCTCGCCCACGTCGGCCGGGAGTGCGTCGTCGGCATGGCAGCCGTGGTGACGCGCGACGTCGCCGATGGTGCGACATACATCAGCCGGAGAACGTCGTGAGTCGCACGCTCATCATCGCCGAGGCAGGCGTCAACCACAACGGCAGCGTCGACACCGCCTGCGCACTGGTCGATGCCGCGTTCGAAGCCGCGGCCGACGTGGTGAAGTTCCAGACGTTTCGCGCCGACCAGCTGGCGACGGGTGCTGCGCCGAAGGCCGCCTATCAGGAGCGACAGACGCGTAGTGGTGGGGCCCAGCGCGACATGCTGGCCGCCTTGGAGTTAGATGCGCAGGCACATGCGCGCATTCACAAGCACTGCCGCACGCGTGGCATCGAGTTTCTCTCCACCGCCTTCGACGATGCGAGCCTCGACCTGCTGCTCGCCCTCGACATGGCGCGGTACAAGATCCCATCCGGTGAACTGACGAACCTGCCGATGCTGCGCCGGCTCGGGGCGCTGGGGAAGCCGCTGATCCTGTCCACCGGCATGGCGACGCTGGGTGACATCGAGGCGGCGCTGCAGGCGGTGGTGGCCGCCGGCACGACGCTGGCTGACATCACCGTACTTCAGTGCACCACCGACTATCCGGCGGCCATGGACGACGTGAACCTGCGGGCGATGCAGACGATCGCCACCGCGTTCGGCGTCGCAGTCGGCTTCTCCGATCACACAGCCGGCATCGAAGCGTCGGTGGCCGCCGTGGCACTCGGCGCCACCGTGATCGAGAAGCACCTGACCTTGGATCGCACGATGACCGGGCCAGATCATGCGGCCAGCCTCGAACCAGATGCCTTCACCGCGATGGTGGCGGCCATCCGCAACGTGGAGCGCGCGCTGGGCAACGGGCGCAAGGTGCCGACGGTGCGCGAGGCCGCCAATCGCGTGGCGGCGCGCAAGTCGATCGTCGCGGCGCGCCCGATTCCGGTGGGTGCCGTGCTCGGTGCGGCGGACCTGAACGTCAAGCGGCCAGGCAGCGGCCTATCACCGATGCGCTGGGATGAGGTCGTGGGCAGCACGACACGGCGTGCGTACGACACCGACGACCTGATCGAGTTGTGATGCGACGACGCATTGCGGTGGTGACCGGCAGCCGGGCCGACTTCGGACTCCTGTCACGCGTCATCGCGGGCCTGATGGCCGCTGACGACGTGGAGTGCCAGGTCGTGGCCACGGGTGCACACCTCTCGCCGATGCACGGTCACACGGTGACGGAGATCGAGGAGGGTGGCGTGCCAGTGGCGTGGCGCGTGGATCTCCAGCTCGGTGCCGACTCGCCGGTGGAGACGGTGAAGGCGATGGGCCGCGGCGTGGTCGGCTTCGCAGATGCGTTCGACGCATTGCGCCCGGATATCGTGGTGGTGCTCGGCGATCGGTACGAAATCCTCGGTGCGGCGAGTGCGGCGACGGTGGCCAACATTCCGGTGGCGCACCTGCACGGCGGCGAGATCTCGGCGGGTGCGGTGGACGATGCGATCCGCCATGCCGTCACCAAGCTGTCGCACCTGCATTTCGTGGCGGCGGAGGAGTACGGCCAGCGCGTGCGGCAGATGGGCGAGGAGCCATGGCGTGTGCATCTCGTGGGCGGCCTGGGGGTGGATCTGGCGCGCCACACACCGCGTGCAACGCGCGCGACACTCGAGGCCGAGACGGGCTACCGATTCGGGCCGCGGAACCTCGTCGTCACGTTCCACCCGGTGACGCTGGACACTGCGCACGGCGCGCAGGAGCTGGACGCGCTGCTGACAGCCCTTGGCGCGGTGGACGATGTGCACATCGCGATCACGCTTCCGAATGCCGACGTCGGCAATGCATCGATCCGTCGTCGTGTCGAGACATTCGCGGCGGCACATGATCACGTCTGGGCCTTCTCGTCGCTCGGCTTTCGGCGCTATCTTTCCTTCGTGTCCGAAAGCGACGGCGTGGTCGGCAACTCCTCGAGTGGGCTGATCGAGGCCCCTGCGCTCGGCGTCGGGACGGTGAACGTCGGTCGTCGGCAGGACGGCCGACTGCGTGCGTCGAGCGTGATCGACTGCGACGCGGACCGCGACGCGATCGATGCCGCGCTGGCGCAACTGCTGTCGGCCCCGTTTCGCGCGGGGCTCCGGCAGATCGACAATCCGTATGGCGATGGTGGCGCAGCCGAGCAGGTGGTGCAGGTGCTGCGGACCGTCGCGCTGGACGGCCTCACTTCGAAGTCGTTCGTGACGCACTCGATGGAGGGGCGGTTGCTGAAGTCGCATGAGTGAGGCCTCCGGGGTCTGGCTGCGCGCCACCGTGTCGGTGGACGATACGATCGAGGCGGTCGTGCGCTCCCTCAACGACACGGCGCTGCAGATCGCGTTGATCGTCTCCGGTGACCGCGTGCTCGAAGGCACCGTGACCGACGGTGACGTGCGACGCGGGCTCTTGCGCGGGTTGTCGTTGTCGAGCCCCGTCAGTGCGATCATGAATCCCGAGGCGTTCGTCGTGCCCGGTGGGCTGCCGCGTGAGGCGGCGCTCGACCTGATGCTCGCCAACAACGTGCGACACCTGCCCGTCGTCGATGCGCAGCGTCGCATCATCGGGTTGCACCTCTGGCAGGACGTCTCGACGACGCCGTCGCTGGAGAACACGGTCGTGTTGATGGCGGGCGGCCTTGGCACGAGACTGCGCCCGTTGACCGACGAGTGTCCGAAGCCGCTGCTCCGCGTCAGCGGTCGCCCGATGCTGGAGCACATCATCCGCCGCGCCAAGCTGGAAGGCTTCCGGCGCTTCTGCGTGGCGGTGCATTACCTCGGCCACATGATCGAGGATTACTTCGGTGACGGCAGCAAGCTGGGTGTGGGCATCACCTACCTGCGCGAGGAGACGCCGCTGGGCACCGCGGGCGCGCTGTCGCTGCTGCCAGGCGGCCTGCGGTCGCCGGTTGTCGTCATGAACGGCGACGTGATCAGCGACGTGCGGCTCTCGGACCTCGTCGATTTTCACGGGATGCACCGGTCGACGGCAACCATGGCCGTGCGCAGCCACGAGTGGCAGCATCCTTTCGGTGTCGTGCGCACCTCCGGCATCGACATCATCGACGTCGAGGAGAAGCCCGTGGTGCGCACGCACATCAACGCCGGCGTCTACGTGCTCGAGCCCAGCGCCATCGCGTCGCTGGTGCCGGGCGAACGCTGTGACATGCCGACGCTCTTCCTGCGACTGCGCGCGGCCGGCGAGCGGACGATCGCATACCCGATGCACGAGCCGTGGCTCGACGTCGGCCGGCCAGCCGACTTCGACCGCGCCCAGACCCTGACGACAAGCGATCATGCCGACCATGACTGAGACCGAAACCTCCCTGCGCTGGTGCAGCAACTGCGTCAGCATGTCCACCCGTCCGCGCATCCAGTACGACGCGCGTGGCTGGTGCAACGCGTGCGTCTGGGCTGAGACGAAGAAGACGCTGGATTGGGCCTCGCGTGAGCGCGAGCTGCATGCCCTGCTGGACCGGCATCGTGGTCGCGGACCGTTCGATTGCGTGGTGCCGGTGAGCGGAGGTAAGGACGGTTCGTACGTCGCGCACACGCTGAAGACGAAGTACGGCATGCACCCGCTGGCGATCACGGTGACGCCGGCGCTGTCACTGCCGCTCGGCGACGAGAACCTGAAGGCCTTCATCGCCAGCGGGTTCAATCACCTCAGCATCAACCCGAATCCCGATGCGATGCGGGTGCTCAACCGCACCGGCTTCGTGGAGATGGGATTCCCGTACTACGGCTGGTTGATCGCCATCCAGGCGGGCGTGCTGCGCACGGCGGCGCGATTCGGCATCGACCTGATCGTCTATGGCGAGGATGGTGAAGTGGAGTACGGCGGGAGCACGGAGACGGCGAAGAATCCGATCTACGACATCGACTACATGCAGCGCGTGTACCTCGAGGGCGGGTACGAGCGGGTGCTGGAGGCGTCGGGCGTGCCCGAGAACGACCAGTACTTCTTCCGCTTCCCGACCAGCGTCGAACTCGGTGGCCGGTCGCTCGAGATGACGCACTGGTCGTACTTCGAGAACTGGGACCCGTACCGCAACTACCTGGTGGCCAAGGAACACTGCGGGTTGCGAGAGGCAGACCTGAGCAACAGCGGAACCTTCACCAACTTCTCGCAGAACGACCAGGCGCTGTATGCGCTGCACACGTACCTGATGTACCTGAAGTTCGGCTTCGGTCGTGCCAACCAGGACGCGTGCATCGAGGTGCGGCGCGGTGCGATGGATCGCGCGCAGGCGGTGAACCTGGTGCGCCTGTACGATGGCCACTATCCCGAGGAATACGCGGCGCTGTACCTCGACTATTACGGCATGACGCAGGCCGAGTTCGATGCCGTCCTGGATCGCTACGCGAACGAGCGCCTCTTCGAGAAGCGCGACGGCCGCTGGCGCCCACGCTTCACGGTCGCCTGATGCTGCACGTCGTCGTGCTCGACATGGGCACCGCGAACATCTTCTCGCTCTCCTCGGCGTTGCGTTTCCTGGGGGCGCCGTTCGTCGTGACGGCCGACCCCGCGGAGGTGCCGTCCGCGTCTCACCTGATCCTGCCTGGCGTCGGCGCCTTCGATCCGGCGGCGGCGCAGTTGCGCGATCAGGGCCTGCTGGCCCCCTTGCGCACGCATGCATTGGTGGCATGCAAGCCGTTGCTCGGCGTGTGTCTTGGCATGCAGCTGTTGTTCGAAGGCAGCGAGGAAGGGGAGCGCGAAGGCACTGGGCTGTTGACGGGCCGGCTGGCGCGCCTGCGCGCAGATGGCCACGGGTCGCACCGCGTGCCTCATGTCGGCTTCGCAGCGGTGACCGGGTTCACGCCGACCGGCCTGTTCGACGGCCTCGAGGACGGTGCGATGTTCTACTTCACGCACTCGTACGCGCGGATGGAGGCGGTGGACGACACCAACATGGCGCGTTGTGCCCACGCCGAGCCCTTCGTGGCTGCCGTGCAGCGAGGCAACATCTGCGGGGCGCAGTTCCATCCCGAGAAGTCCCAGGCGAATGGCTTGCGACTGCTCGCCAATTTCCTGCGCCTGCCGGCCGGAGTGGCGGCGTGAAGCGGTTGATCTTCACCCTGCTCCACGATCGTGGGCGCTTCATGCTCAGCCGCAACTTCCGCTTGCAGGCAGTGGGCACGATCCGGTGGCTCTTCGAGAATTACGACTTCGAGACGGTCTCGCGCGGACTCGATGAGCTCATGGTGCTGGACGTGACGCGTGGTGACCGCGACACCGCGGCCTTCGCCTCGGCGGTCTCGGAGATTGCACAGCGTTGTTTCATTCCGCTGACCGCGGGTGGTGGCGTTCGCAGCGTGGACGACGCGGCGCTGCTGCTACGACATGGCGCCGACAAGGTGCTGGTCAACACGCAGTTCGCCGATGCACCCGAGGCGTGTGACGCGATCGCCGGCTTCTTCGGGCGTCAGTGCCTCGTCGCCGGGGTGGACTACGTCGAGGCAGCCGATGGCACGCGCGTGGTCGTCGCCGCACATGGGCAACGTGACACCGGCGTTCCACTCGCGGAGTGGGTGGAACGGGTCGTGGCCCATGGCGCAGGTGAAGTGGTGCTGCAATCGGTGGCGCGCGATGGCACCGGCATGGGACTCGATCTCGAAGTGACCGCGTCGCTCGGTCGCCGTCCCGAGGTGCCGTTGATCCTGCTCGGCGGAGTCGGGCGTGGGGAACACATCGCCGCCGGTTTCCGGGATGAGGCGGTCGACGCGGTCGCGACGGCGAACCTGTTCAACTTCATCGGCGAGTCGTTCGTGACGGCACGCCGCGAGATGATCGTACAGGGGCTCGACGTCGCCGACTGGCACGCGGCCGAGTATCGCACGCTGAAGGGCGCGTTCGCACCGGCTGACGGCGGGGCACGGGCATGACGCTGCAAGCGATGCCACGCCAGGCTTCGGTCGATCCATCGGTCGGCATTTCGCGCGTGCTGGTGGTGGGCCTCGGCAGCATCGGCGCACGGCACCTGCGACTCGGCCGCACACTGCTGCCCGAAGCCACCTTCGCGGTACTGCGGTCGGGTACGTCTCCGGCCACCGCCAATGAGCCGGCTGACGCGGACGTTCGCGTGCTGCACTCGATCGACGACGCGATCACGTTCGCACCGACCGTTGCCGTGATCGCATCCCCGTCGCCGTTCCACGCCGAGGCGGCCGCGCGGCTCGCAGCGACTGGCGTGCACCTGCTGATCGAGAAGCCGCTTGCGGACACACTGGCAGCGGCGTTGCGGATTCGCGACGTCGTGGCGCAGGCAGGCGTCACGGTGGCGGTTGGATACAACCTGCGCTTCTCACCCGGGTTGCTGGCAATGCGTGCCGCGCTGGAATCGCAGCGAATCGGACGCGTGCTCAGCGTGCGAGCCGAGGTCGGTCAGTATCTCCCGGATTGGCGTCCGGGGCGGGACTATCGCGACAGCGTCTCTGCACAGCAGTCGCTGGGCGGCGGCGTGTTGCTCGAGCTGAGCCACGAGATCGATTACCTGGGCTGGATGTTCGGTGTCGTCTCGACGGTGCAGGCGACGCTGGTGCGGACGGGTGCGCTCGAGGTGGATGTCGAGGATTGTGCGCACCTGGTGCTCGGTTTCACCGAACCTGGTGGCCGTGCGTTACACGCGACGCTGACGATGGACTTCGTCCGGCGCGATGCGCGCAGGATGTGCACGGTGATCGGTGAGCGTGGCACGCTGGAATGGAACGCGATGCTCGGCACCGTCCGGCTGTTCGATGGCGATGCGCAGGGGTGGCAGACGCTCTTCGATGCGCCCATCGAACGCGATGCCACGTATTCCGCGGAATGGAACGACCTGGCCAAATGCATCACCTCCGGTGCCACCCCGCGAACCAGCCTCGAGGATGGTGTGCGTGTGCTGCGCGTCGTCGAAGCAGCGCGCGAGGCCGCGAGGACCGGGTGTGTCGTGACAGTTCGCTCGGGTGATGACACGTGCCGCGGGGGTGGGTGATGCACGCCATCGCGTTGATCTGTGCCCGCGCCGGATCCAAGGGCATCCCGGGGAAGAACCTGGCGGAAATCGGTGGTCGGTCGTTGATCGCACGCGCGGTGGATGCCGCCAAGGGTGTGAGCGGGATCGAGCGCGTCATCGTCTCCACCGACGGCGAGGCGATTGCGTCAGCGGCGCGCGAGGCGGGTGCCGAGGTGCCGTTCATGCGGCCGGCCGAGCTGGCGATGGACACGTCCCCGGAGTGGCTGGTCTGGCGGCACGCGTTGCGGCATGTGGAGGCGAAGACTGGCCGCCTGCCCGATGCGTTGGTGGTCGTGCCAGCCACGGCACCGCTGCGCGAGTCACGCGATGTCGCCGCCTGCCTCGAGGTCTTCGAGCGCGAGCGGCCGGACGTGGTGATCACGGTCACCAACGCCCGGCGCAACCCATATTTCAACATGGTCCAACTCGGCGCTGACGGGGACGCGCGGCTGGTGATGCCGCCGGCGGCTGGCGTGACCCGACGACAGGATGCACCGGCGATGTACGACATGGCGACGGTGGCCTACGTCGCGGCGCCGGCGTTCGTGTTGCGCGCCAACGGGATGTTCGAGGGCCGCGTGCGCGCAGTGGTGATTCCCGACGAGCGGGCGGTGGACATCGACGAACCGCTCGACCTCGTGATCGCGCGCGCCATCCATGCCAGCCGGAGTGCGTCATGACGAGGTCGATCGCAGCAGGGCTGTCGCTGCATGGTCGGCGTGCCGTCGTGACAGGCGGGGCGGGGCATCTCGGTCAGGTGATCGGCGAGACGCTGGTCGAACTCGGTGCCGACGTGCTGCTGGTGGATCGCGATGCGACGACGCTCGCCGCCGCCGCAACGCGCGTGTCCGCGGCCGGGAATGGCGCGGTGGACGTCGTGGTCTGCGACCTCGAGGACGAGGCGGCGCGCGGGGCTCTTGTGCAGCGACTGGACGCGGAACCGGCCGGTGTGTCGGTGCTGGTCAACAACGCCGCGTTCGTCGGTACATCGGGATTGGAGGGGTGGGCGACGCCGTTCGAGGCGCAGCGCATCGACACCTGGCGCCGCGCGCTCGAGGTGAACCTGACCGCCGCGTTCGAACTCACGCAGGGCCTGCGTCCAGCGATGCGGCGGGCCGCAGGCGCCAGCGTCATCAACATCGCATCGATCTACGGCGTGGTTGGCCCCGACTGGAGCCTGTACGATGGCACCGCGATGGCCAGTCCAGCGGCGTATGCAGCGTCGAAGGGTGGCCTGCTGCAACTGACGCGGTGGCTGGCGACGACGATCGCGCCGGAGATCCGCGTCAACGCCGTCACGCCTGGTGGCATCGCACGTGGTCAGCCGGCGCAGTTCGTGGAGCGCTACGAAGCGCGCACGCCGCTCGCCCGCATGGCGGTCGAGGACGACTTCCGCGGCGTCATCGCGTTCCTCGCGTCCGACCTCAGCGCCTATGTCACCGGCCAGAACATCGCCGTGGACGGCGGCTGGACGGCATGGTAGTCGAGATGCCGGCAACACTCCTGCGTCGCAGCCCCCGCGCGCGACTTGCGCACGACCTTCCTCTATGAGCACACCGAACATGGCGACTGGATCGCAGATTCCGACCGACGAGATGGTGCCGTGGCCGGACGCCGGCATGGCGCGGGCGTTCGCCCTCCTCGAGCCGTTGCAGGTCGCGCAGCCGGTGGTGATCGACGTCGGCGCGCACAATGGTGAGACGCTGCAGATCGCGGCGCGTCGGTTGGCGGCTGGCGCGACATACGTGGCGCTGGAGCCGAACCCCGGTACGTTCGCGCTGCTGACCAAGGCGGCGGCAGCCTACGACGGCACGACGATGCGCGCCACCTGCCTGCAGGCGGCGGCGGGGCCGAGTGAGGGAACCGTGCAGTTCAACGCGACGCGCGCCAGCGCGGTGGCCGGAGTGCTGGCACCAGTGGCGGGGCTCGGCGAACGTGTGCCGTCCGGTGACCACGACATCCTCGAGCAGGTGACCGTGCCGATGGTCACCATCGACGGATTGATCGCGCGCCATGGACTGGGCACGGTCGACCTGCTGAAGGTAGATGCGGAAGGGTACGACCTGGAGGTGCTGCGCGGGGCAGCGGCGGCACTGGCGGCGCATCGGGTGCGTGTCGTGCTGACGGAGGTGTTCTTCGTCAGCTATCGCGAAGGACAGGCGTACTTCTGGGACATTGCGTCGTTCCTGCACGATGCCGGCTACCGGTTCGTGAACCTGTACGACACGCGCGACACATCGCAGGGGCGCCTCTACACCGGCAACGGCTTGTGGGTGTCGCCGGAAGTCGCTGGAGCGAACGGATACCTGTGATGCGTGTGGCCGCCGGCGGCGCGCAGCGCACAGTGACGGAGGCGTCATGACGTTCCGTTATCGCGTGCAGCTCTGGCTGCGCGGGCCGATGCGCCCGGTCGTGCGCTTCTTCCTGTTCTTCTTCTACAACACGCACTGGGTGGACGGGTCCGCGGGGCGCCTGCACATCGGCCGTCGCGTCGGGTTGTCGAACACGATCTGCAACCTCTCCAGTGGCTCGATCTTCATCGGCGACCACTGTGCGTTCGGGTACAACGTGATGCTGCTCACGGGTCGGCATCGCTTCGTCGACGGCATGCGTGCATCACTCGCCTCGTCGCACGGCGGGTGGGGCGGGGGCGAGGACGAGGTGCCCACCTCCGGGTACGACATTCGCATCGGCAACGGCTGCTGGATCGCGTCGGGCGCCATGATCACCGGCAACGTGACGATCGGCGACAACTGCATCGTGGCGGCGAATGCCGTGGTGACGTCCGATCTGCCCGATTATGCGATCGCCGCCGGCGTGCCCGCACGGATCGTCGGCGACACTCGGCGCATGGGCGCCAGGCCCACCGACGGCGGCTCCGCGTGACGCGCGATGCGCTGCGCGCTGACGCGGTCCTGCCAAGCCTCTGGATCCGGTTCTGGCATCGCTGCTGTGTGCTCGCTGCGGCGGTGGTGCACGCGGCGGCGCGTCGGCTCTGCGCGCCACGTCACGCCACCCGACGTCCGCCGCTCCTGTGCGTGGAAGGCGGGCCGGCGGGATGGGAGATCATCGAGCTGATCGAACTGGCCGCCTCGGCATCGGAATACCTTGGCGCGGATCATGTACGTCGCGTGGTCGTGCCATCGCGTGACGTGTACCTCGACACCGTGCGAGCCGCGATCGCCGACGGTCGCGTCACGCACTACCTGTACGATCCACGGACGGGGGCGCAGGAGTCGCCGGCGGCGCTCTGGGAGGCGTTTCACGTCGGCCTGATGACTGCGCGAGCGGGCGTGATCCCGATCGGATGGCTGACCGACCTGCCGATCCGGCGCTGGCGGCTGCAGGTCGCGATCGCGACGGCTGCATCCGGGGTCACGGTGACCCTGATGGCGGCGGCGCAGGTGGCGCGCGTCTTTCCGCATCGTCGGTTGTCCGGGCCCGTCATGATGCCGCTCTCGGAGGCGACACTGGCGACCCTCGAGGCGCGACGCGAACAGGCACGAGAGGTCTCCGCACCTCGCGCGGTGTTCACCGGGTCGCTCTACGAGCCGCGCACGACGGCGTTGTTCGCGATCCGCGATGGACTGCGGGCGCAGGGGCTCGAATTGGAGATCCTCTCGCGCGAACTCGGTGGACCTCGGGTGCCGAACGAGGTCTACTGGCACCGTCTCGTCGATGCCGACATCGTCGTCACGACGGCCGATCAGGTGTTCGGCGACGGCATCGATGACACTGGGCTACCGCACCTCATCTATCGGTATTCCGAGGCACTGGCTGCCGGCGCGCTGCTCATCGCACCGGCGGTGCCGGCGATCGAACGTTACTTCGTACCGGGCGAGCATTTCGTGCACTTCGACGACCCGGCGCACGCGGTGGAAGTGATTGCGCACTACCTCGCGAACCCCGACGAGCGTCGGCGGATCGCGCACCTGGGGTACACGCGACTCCAGCATCTCGTCCGAGCGCGTGGCTGCTGGCTGGCCATCGACGCCGCGCTCGGCACCGACGCACTGGTGTGACGTTGCGGCCCGACGTGAACCCGCCCTCGGATGCCATCGGGCGTTATCGGCTCGCGCTCGAGCGCGAGGCTGAACTGTCGGCGTTCTGGGGGCGCTATCTCGGGCTCGATGCCCGACTGTTGCAGATTCCGAACGGCTTCATCCACCATCGCCGTGTGTTGGCGATCGCGCCGCTGCTGCGCGTGGCGTTGCCCGTGTTCGGGGTCCTGTGGGCGCTGGTCGGCTTGCCCCTGTTGGCCATGACGTGGGCCCTCCGATGGACGTGTACCGGTGGCTGGCCGAGACGCCTGGGTTTGCCGCCCGTCGTCTATCTGCACGCGTCGAACGATCGCAACCTTGCGTTCGTGCCGGCTGCAGCGGACCGCCCGAATGCGGCGCTGACGCTGCCCTGGCGGGCCAATGCGCCGCCCGGGCCGTGGGCGCTGGAGCGAATCGACCTGCGTGCAGTGTCGTCGCGCGCCATGGTGTGGCGGGCCGCGTGGCTGGGTGTGTGCGCGGCGGTGCAGACGCTCTTCAGCACCGAGCGCGCTCGCGTGCTCTTCACGTATTCTGCACCGACATGGATGTGGGTGCATGAGGTGCTGGCGACCGCGCCGATGCGGACGATCTGGATGTCCAACCACGTCGACCGCTGGGCGTCATTGGCGACGTCCTTCCCGGGTGTCGACGCCATCATCGTGCAGCACGGTGACCTCGCGCACTGGGACGTCGCGACCGACACGCGGATCGTACCGACGCTGACGACCAAGCTCACTGCCGTCGCGCGCGTCTTCGTCACCGATGCCGAGTCGATCGACGATTTCGTCGCCGCGGTGACCGGACCATCGCCCGAGTTCACGCGCATCGAGCTGGGTATGCGATCGGAACCCTGGTCCGTGGCACCTGGTGTGACTCGCTTGCTGGTGATCGGGCATCCGGATGCGCAGGATGCTGTCGCGCGCCTGCTGCGCGCACTCGAGGAACGTGCCGTCGGTGGTTTCGCCGTCGCGTATCGGCCGCATCCCACCGAGTCACGGCCGGTGGTGCTGCCGCAGGTCGCGATGGAGCGGGTCAGCATCACCGACGGCGGGTCGGTGGTGCCACACGCCGACGTCGTGCTCAGCTACGGGTCGAGTGTGACGGGTGAGATCGTGCGCGCTACCGATGCGATCCTGGTGCGCTGGAATCCGAACGACGTCGCGAGCATCGACACGGCAGTCGAGGCGGTGCTCGACGCGGCCGCGCGTCATCGCCAGGCCACAGTCCCAGCGAGGCGCTGAGCGATGTGTGGATTCGCGGGAGCACTGGAGCGGCAACCCGGGTCGTCAGGCCTGGCGCGCGTGGAGCAGGCGATGCAATGCCTGTTGCGCCGTGGACCTGATGCCGGCGGTGCCGAAGTGCTCGAGGTGGCCGGCTGGACTGCATCACTCGGCCATCGGCGACTACGCATCATCGACCTCGATGATCGCTCGGCGCAGCCGTTTCATCGTGGCGCACTGACGCTGCTCTTCAACGGCGAAGTCTACAACTACGTCGAATTGCGTCAGGAGCTCGAGGCGCTGGGTGCGACGTTCCGGACGACCTCCGACACCGAGGTCGTCGCCGCGGCCTGGGAAGCGTGGGGGCACGGGGCATTCGCGCGATTCGACGGGATGTTCGCGCTCGCGATCGTCGATGCGCAGCACGACGTCCTGATCCTGGCACGCGACGCGTTCGGTGAGAAGCCGCTGTTCGTCTCCGCGACTCCTGACCGCGTCGCCTTCGGCTCCACCGCCGACGCCGTGCTCGCAATGCGCGAGGGCGAGGCGCCGGTGGTGAGCCAGGCCTTCATCTCGGCCTTCGTGACGCTGGGCTTCGTGCCGGCGCCGCTGACGGTGTGGGAAGGCATGGAGAAGCTGGCCGCGGGGGAGATCCGGCAGCTCGACCTGCGCAGCGGCGCCTGGCAGGTCACGCATGTCGCGGCGGTGGACGCCGTCGGACCGAGCGGTACCGACCGGTTCGACATCGTGGCATTCGAGACGCTGATGACGGAGAGTCTGTCGCGTCGCCTCCGAGCCGATGTGCCTCTGGCCTTGCTGCTCAGCGGCGGCATCGACAGCGCCTACATCGCGGCGTTGATGCGCCGCTCACTGCAGCGTGATGTACTGGCAGTCACCATCCACGATCGCATCGACAGCACCGAGGAGATCGATCGTGCCGCGCGCGTCTGCCGTACGCTCGGCATCGAGCATCGCCTGGTGCGCATGCCCGTGCGGCCGCTGGCCGCCGTGATCGCCGATGCGCTGCCGGCGATGGACGAGCCGATCGGTGATCCCGCCTTCCCGATGCTCTGTGAGCTGTACGCGCACGTGCCGCCGGAACTGCGCGTGGTGCTGACCGGTGACGGCGCGGACGAATTGTTCCTCTCGTACAGCAGCTTCCGCCGGATGCTGACACCGGGCCGCGGCATCGTGGGCGTGGCGGGCGCTGCGCTGCGCGGCGTGCTCGGCACCGGATGGGCGCGTGGAACCACCTTGCGGCGGCGTGTCAGCGAGCGACTCGCGATGGACGCCTCGCTCGATCCCGGCGAGCGTTTCCGCCTGCTCGGTGCGCTGGCCGGGTGGGAGGACGCGTTGAGCTGCGCAGGTGCACCGTCGATCATGCCGCGCGGGGCAGGGCCGGCGGCGCTGTACCGCCACTCGCTGGCGCACGAGTTGCCCGAATACCTGCTGATGAAGGCCGACCGCGCCTCGATGCTGCACTCGTTCGAGTCGCGCACGCCATACCTCAGCATGCCGCTGCTGCGGTACGTCCTCGCGTGTTCCCCGGCCTCGGTGGACCTCGGACACAAGCGTCACATCACGACGCGGCTCGAGACACTGCTTGGCGAGGACCTTAGTTTCACCAAGCGAGGTTTCTTCGCCTCGGGGCAGGAGCAGTTGGAGCGCGCGGGCCGTGACTGGCACCCGGCGCTGCGTCGCAGCCGTCACGGCGTGCTGCTGGCAGCCGCGCAGGACCGGCGTCGCGTCGACGCCCTCACGTACTACCGCTTGCACGTACTTCACGAATGGCTGGTGTTGCGATGCGCGTGATCTACCTCACCGACTCGATCGGGAACAAGCAGAATGGCGGCAGCGGCCTGTCCGGCCTGCGCTTCCTGCAGCTCCTGATCGGCCGTTACGGTCAGGTGCACGTCGTGACCGATGCGGTGCGGAACGTGCCGGCTCCTGGCGAGGGATACTCCGTCACCGCCGTGCGACGCGAGGCACCACCGTTCGGCCTGTCACTCCGCGCGCTGGTACGCGCCGCCGGAATCCGTCTGCTCAACCTCCCGCGTCCCGCCGTGGCCACGATCGATGGGCAGGGTGACGACGTGCTCGTGGTCTGCAACAGCTTCTCGGCGCTTCCCGACCGGATCCGCGTCGTGAACGCGCGCAGTACGCGTTCCATCTGCGTGGTGCGTGGCGACGTGAACTCCTTCGACTTCCAGGGGTTCGGCGGCACCATCGATGCAGACCCGTTGCGAGAGCCGCTGGCTTTTCTCGAACGGTTCGACGGGTTGGTGTTCGTCTCGTCCACCACCCAGCGCAACTGGCAGGCGATCATTCGCCGTCCGCAGCATCACTACCTGCTGCCCAACGCGATCGATGAACGCGAGGTCGCCGCGCTGCTCGCCCAACCGGTGGCGGAGGTCCGCGCCGGCCTGCAGTGGCAGGACGACGAGACGCACATCGTGGCGGTCGGCTCACTGCAGCGTCGCAAGGGCCAGGACGTCTTCGTCGGTGCCGCGCCGGAGTTGCTGAACCGGATTCCGAACGTGCATGTGCACTTCGTGGGGATCATTTCTCCGCCGTTCGGCGGCACGGAGATGGCCAGCGCCCTGCAGGCCGCCGGTGGCGCACGGTATACGGTGCACGGTCACCGTGACGATGCGCTCAGGTTGGTGCACGCGTGCGATGTCGCGGTCTGTGTCAGCCATTCCGAAGCCTTCCCGCGCAGCGTGGCGGAGTACATGGCGCTCGGCAAGGCGATCGTGACGACGCCGGTGGCGGGTGCCGATGAGATGGTGATCGACGGCGAGACCGGCGTGCTGGTGCCGATGGGAGACCCGCAGGCGCTCACCGATGCCCTGGTGGCGATCGCCAGCGATGACGCACGCCGGAAGCGCCTCGGCGCCGCCGCGCGCGCGAGGTATGTCAGTGAATACGCCATCGAGCGACAGACGGCACGGTTCGGCGAGATCTTTGCCGATTTCGATGCCGCCACGACGACCGCCACGGTCGATGCAGCGCGCCCTGCGGTGCGCCGTTGATCCGCCGCTTCCTGTCGCTGCTCTCGCGTCACGAGCGCATCGCGCTCTGGCGCCTCACGGCTCTGATGACGATCGCCGGGGCACTCGAGGCGATCGGGCCGCTGCTGCTGGCGCTGTACCTGCGACCGCCGGCAATCGTGGTGGAGGCGTTGCCGCCCTGGCTGGCGGCGGTGATCGCGCCGCCGGCCGACGGCTCCCGTTCCGCGATATTCCCGATCGTGATCGGCGTCTTCTACGCCTGCAAGATCGCCTACGTGATCGCGCTGTCGATGGCCACCAACCGCTTCGCGTTCACGCTGCAGGCCGACCTCGCATCGCGGGTCTTGCGCTCCTACCTCGAGATGCCCTTCGTCCGATTCCGGGACGTGGGCAAGGGCGCCGTCGTGCGTGACGTGATCAGTGAGCCGTCACAGTTCACCTTCAACGTCACGATTCCGGTGCTCCAGCTGGTCTCCGAGACACTGGTGCTCTCGGCGCTGGCCTGCGCGGCGCTGCTGATCAGCTGGCAGGCGACGATCACGCTGACGGGCATTCTCGGCGTGACCGGTGCACTCACTTATCTGCTGACGCGGAACATTTTCCGGCGCCTCGCCGAGCAGCGGCGTGGGGCAGAGGAACGTCGGGCGCAGGCGCTGGAGAATGCGACCGGTGGCTGGCTCGAGATCCGCTTCGCGCGCGCTGCGGCGGCGATCGTGGAGGGCTTCCGCGGCGCGGCGCTGGACGGCGCCCTGCGTGAGTCGCGGCAGCAGGTGCTGTCGCAGGTGCCGCGACAGATGTTCGAGGTGGCATTGTTACTGGCGGTGATCGGGATCCTCTTCATGCAACCCTGGTCGTCGCCGGAGGATGCCGCGAAGGTCGCGGTGGCACTGGCCGCCGTCGGCTTCCGATTCCTGCCGTCGGTGACACGGATCGGCAGCGCGCTGCAACTGCTGCGCTATGGTGCGCCGACGCTGGAGCACACTGCAACGCTGATCGAGGAGCTGACGATCCGTCCAGCGGCGGACAATCCGCAACCGCAGGCCGTCCGATGCATCACACTCGATCGCGTCTCGTTCCGGCATCGTCCGGATGCGGATCCGGTGCTGGAGCACCTTTCGCACACCTTCGCGCGCGGTGAGCTGACGGCGATCGTGGCGCCGAGCGGGCGGGGGAAGACCACGCTGATGCATGTGATGGTGGGCCTGCTCGAGCCATACGAGGGCGTGGTCGCCTTCGATGGCGAGCCAGTCCAGCAGGTCCTCGCGACGGGACGCGTCGAGATCGGATATCTCGGTCAGCATCCGGCGATCATCGACGCGTCCTTCTGGGACAACCTGCGGCTCGGGCGCAACGTGGCGATGCCGGCCGACGAGGTGGCGGCGCTGTGCGAACAGCTCCGACTGCCCGCCATCGGCGCTGCGCTCCGTCGGGGCGAGGATCCGCATCTCGGCTCGCGTGGTTTTCACCTCTCGGGCGGGGAGAAGCAACGCGTGGCGCTGGTGCGTGCCCTGGCCAGGAAGCCTGCCATCCTGCTGCTCGATGAACCGACCAGCGGCCTCGATCCCGAAAGTGAGCGGGTGATGCTGGAGGTGTTGCGCGAACGTCGCGCCACTTTCGTCGGCGTCCTCGTCACACACAGTTCGGCCGTGCGTGCGTATTGTGACCGCGTCATCGATCTCTAGGTCGGCCCTCGCCGATCGGCTGCGGGCACTCGCGCAACGACGCCTTGGTTGCGCAGCGCTGAACGTGTTCTGTGCGCTCATCGGCGTCGCGCTGTCGCTGGAGCCGAACATCAGCGAGCTCGACGCGCGCTGGTACTCGCTGGTAGCGACCGGCGTTGCACTGGTCTGTGCCTGGTGGCTCGACAGCCGCGTCAGTAACTGGGCACTGTGGTTCTTCTTCAGTTACTTCGCCTTGTACCAGGCCGGCAACCTCGTGGGCCTGGTGGTGCTGGGCGGTGACCAGAGTGTGCTCGATTATCCGACCACGTTCGCCAACGGTTTGACCATCGAGGCGCGGGCGTCGGCGTACCTGGTGAGCGGCATCGCCGCGGGCGTGCTGGCCACGCTCAGTGCGCTCTGGCCGCCCCCGGCGACGCGTCGACTGCCCGCAGCATCGCCCCGGCTCGAGCGCTGGTCACGGCTGATGGTGCTGATCTCGGCACCCGCGTGTGCGACGATCTTCATCATGGATGCGTCGAAGCTGGCCGCCGTCGGCTACGCTGCGCTGTACAGCGCCGATTTCCAGACGATCGGAGCCAACGTACCGCTGCGCGGATTGTGGACGAACCTGAACTCGATCGGTTTCGCCCTCTGGTTCGCCTCGGTGCCGCGGGAGAAGTACTTCAAGTGGATGGCTCCGCTGTTCGTGCTGCTCGCATTGCTCGACAGCCTGAAGGGCGCGCGCATCCTGCTGCTGGTGCCGGTCGCCTTCGTCCTCTGGTACCGTGCCTACGTGTATGGCCACGATCACTTCAGCCGGACGGCGAAAGTCGTCGTTGCCGGTACCGCGGCCGCCTTCGCGTTCGGTGTGGAGATCCTGCGGCAGGAGGGCGGGTCGGCGGTGGAGGCGCTCTCGGGATTCCTGATCTTCTCGGTCAGCAAGGCGCAGTACACACTGGCGCTGTTCCTCGAGCATCGCGACACGCTGGACGCGAGTGGCGGCTATTGGTCGGCGCCGCTGCGCTTCCCGCTCACCTATCTCCTGCACGGCTCGTCGGTCGTCGGCCAGTCGCTTTCCAGCGCGGGACTGCGCGGAGACCTGGGTCACGTGCTGAGCAGCCGACTCAACCTCAGCGCGTATGTGGCAGGTGCCGGCACCGGGTCCAGTCTCGTGGCCGAGGCATCGCAGTACGGCATGGCTGTGATGGTGCTGTTGCTGGTGCTCTTCTATCTGGCGTATCGCTGGTACTTCAGTCATCTGTCCACGCGTGTCTTCCTGCTCATGTCACCGCTGATCTTCCAGCAGCTGGTGTTCTCGCCGCGCGACACGATGTTTCCCAACACGTGGGGCCTGATCAAGCTCTCGACGTTGCTGGTCGCGGCCTACCTGATCTCTGGCCTGGTGGATGCGGCTGCGAACGTCAGGACGGGATCAGGATCGCGCGAGCCAGAGGGCGGGCGCCCCGCACCGCGCTGAACGCGTGGGATGTGGCTGCGTCGTGCGCCACAGCTCAGTCGCGATCGACGAAGCGGCGGCACCACAGTTCGAGGCAGACCAGCGCGAAGATCGTGTACGCACCGTCGAATCGGCCCGCACGATCTCCGTCCACCAGCCGACGCACCGCTGCCGGGTCGAAGACACCGCGGGCGCGCAGCGACGCGTCGCTCAGCACCTCGTCCACCACCGGTCGCAGTTCATGCTGCAGCCACCGGCGCAGCGGCGCACCGAAGCCCGCCTTGGGCCGGTAGATCACGTCGTGCGGCAGGTACGGCTCCATCGCCTTCTTGAACAGCGGCTTGCCCACACTGCCACGCTGCTTCCACTCCGTCGGCACGCGGGCGGCGTACTGCACGAGCTCGAGGTCCAGCAGCGGCACGCGAATCTCGACACCAGCTGCCATCCCGACCTTGTCGGTGTAGTTCAGGTTGTGGTCGGCGAGGAAATGCTTCGCCTCCAGGAACAGCATGCGGTTGAGCGGATCGTGCTCGTTGGGAATTCGCTCGAGGGAGGTGAGCAGCGGCGTCCGTGCATCGCTGTCACGCAGTTCCGCCGCCACGGCCGGCGTGTACAGGGCATCGCGGAGCGCGTCGGTGCTCCACAGGAAGTACGACGCGATGCGCCGGTCTCCATCCTCGTCGGCGTGCGAGAACGTCTTGGCCAGCCGCCGCGGCAAGCCATGCCGAGTGCTGACGGGCCCATGGCCGTCCGCGAGCGATCGCGCGCCGCGTGCCAGACCGCTGCGCAGCACGTGCGGCAGCCAGCTCCACGTGCGCTCGAGCATCAGTGCCTGGTGCCGCCGATAGCCACCAAGGATGTCATCGCCACCGGCGCCTGACAGCAGCACGGTGATGCCCATCTGGCGAGCGCGTTGCGAGATCAGCAGCGCGTTCAGCGGCGCGGGATCGGCCTGCGGCTCGTCGAGGAGCCAGAGCATGTGGTCCAGCTGGTCGATCACGTCGGCACCGATCGTGATCTCGGTCAGGTCCACGTCGAGGTGTGCCGCGACGCGACGCGCATACGGCATGTCCGCCGGTGAATCATCCATCGCCACGCCGTCCGCGAAGCCGATGGTGAAGCACGGCACACGAGTGCCGGGCGCCACCTGCTTCATCATCGCCACGATCGCGCTCGAGTCCAGCCCGCCGCTCAGGAACGCACCGATCGGGACGTCGGACACCATCTGACGTCGGACGGCTTCCGACACGCGCTCTCGAAGCTGTTCCGCGAGGACGTCCGGACGGTCGGTCCAGGCAGGCTGACCATATGGCAGCTCGTAATACCGCCAGCGCTGGTGCACCTTGCCGCCGCGCAGGGTCAGCGCTGTCCCCGGCTCCACCTTCTTCACCTCGCGCAGCAGCGTGCGGGGCGAGGGAGTCCAGAGCAAGGCCAGTTGCTGGTGCATGGCCTCCAGGTCGAGCGTGCGGGTCAGCGACGGGCAGGTGAGCAGTGCCTTCATCTCGGAGGCGAACAACGTGCCGGCTGGCAGTTCCGCGATGTACAGTGGTTTCACGCCGAGCGGATCGCGCACCAGCAGGACGTCGCCCTGCCGTCGGTCGCCGCTCGACGGACGTCCGTCGCGGATCGCGAACGCGAAGATCCCGTTGAGCCGCGACAGCATCCCGACGCCGTGCGTCGCATACAGGTGCAGCATGACTTCGGAGTCGGTGCGGCTGTGAAATCGGTGTCCTTCCGCTTCCAATTCGGCGCGCAACTCACGGTAATTGTAGAGCTCGCCGTTGTAAATCAGCGCGAGGTCCTGCAGGCCGTCGGCACCGCAGCAGGGACAGTGGACCGTGAGCGGTTGGCAGCCCGCCTCCGACAGGTCGATGATCGAGAGCCGGCGGTGCGCAAGCCCGGTCTGCGCGCCCTCCTCTCCGAAGACCCGTGCACCATGTCCATCCGGACCGCGGTGCGCGAGCGATGCGCTCATGTCGTCGAGCAGCGTCCGGCTGAAATTGCCTTGAAATCCTGCGATTCCGCACATCCGCCGAATCTAGTCGTGATCGCCAGTCCCGACGCGCTTAGGTTGCAGGTGCCGGCCGCCGTGCGCTGGCCGCCACCTCTTCATCGGCCACCGCTTCCTGTGCAACGTCTGCTGCGTTACGCGCGAACCCTGGCAGGCCTCTCGGCCGAGCAGCTCGCCTTTCAGGTGTGGCGTCGTGTGCAGGGCGCGCCGTTGCCGCGGACGCCGTCAGTGCAAGCGGCTCCGGGTGCATTCTGGGAGGCGCTCGGAGCGCGGCTGCGCGCGGCACCGCCGCCGGAGGGCTGGGATGGTCCCGCCATCGCCGACGCGGCGATCGCCGGCACCTGGCACCTGCTCGGTGCGCCGACCGCCGTTGGTGAATCGCTGGACTGGAGTCGGCGCGTGGGACGCCCGCTACACTCGTTCCACCTGCAGTATCACGAGCAGCTCCGGGCACTGGCGTGGTCGGTCGTGCGCACCGGGGATGAGCGCGCCCTGCACACCATCACCTCCGTCGTGAGCCGCTGGATGGAGACCACGCGTCAGGGGCGTGGCGATGCCTGGCATCCCTATCCGATCTCCGTGCGCGTGATGGTCTGGGTCGAGGTGCTGGCTCTCGTCGGCACGCAGCTGCCGACGCAGATCCGTCGCGCGATGCTGGCCAGCCTCGCCTCGCAGCTCGACGTCCTCGCGCGCCGCCGCGAGCGGCAGATCGCCGCCAACCATCTCCAGCGAAACGACGCCGCACTGGCGATCGGTGGACTGGCCTTCACCGGTGCCGCAGCCACGCGGTGGACGCAGGTCGGACTGCGCTCGACGTGGCGTGCGCTGGAGCGGGACGTGTTGCCGGATGGCATGCACATCGAGCTCTCGCCGATGTACCACGCAGGGATGTTGTCGGATGTGCTGCGTGTGATCGAGTGCTGCGAGTCGGCGGGCGAGACCGTGCCGGCGACGGTGCGCGCTCGCATCAGTCAGATGGCCAGCGCACTGCGTCTCATGACACGCCTCGACGGCACCTTGCACCAATTCAACGACACGGCGGCTGGAATCGCGCCGCCGACGCACTGGCTGGTGGAGCGCGCGTCGCGCGTTGCCCAAACGTCATCCGCCGCCGTACCAGAGCCTGCCTGGCTCCTGCCGGATGCCGGATACGCCGGGGTCCACGATCCGGCGCGCGACCTGCAACTGGTGTTCGATGCGGGCGCCGCAGGGCCGCGCCATCAGCCGGGCCACGCGCAGTGTGACGCACTCTCCTTCGAGCTGTGCCTCGCGGGCGCGCCGGTGATCGTGAATGCTGGAGTGCACGGGTACGACATGGACCCGTATCGCGAATATTCACGGAGCACGCGCGGGCACAACACGGTGCAGGTGGGCACGCTCGAGCAGCACGAAGTCTGGGCCACGTTCCGGACGGCGCGTTTTGGCACCGTGACCGGGCCCCGCGTCGAGTCGGACGAACCCTGGCGCGTTTCGGGCAGCGTCATCGGGTATGCGGGCAGCAGCCACCAGCGGCAGCTGGAACTGCACGCCGATGACATGCTGCAGATCACCGACGTGGTGAGCGGGCCCGCTGGCGAGACGGCCCGTGTGCGGCTGCTGTTCCATCCGAGCTTCACGGTGACCTTCGACGGAGCGCGGATCGTGGCACGCTCGAGCCGCGTCGAGGTCCTCGTCTCCGTGCCCGAGGGTGTGGTAACACGTGTCGTCCACGGCGAGCGTGCAGGGGCAGAGGGCTGGTACTTCCCGACGTTTGGGGTTGCGCAGGTGGCCGCCTGTGTCGTGATGGAACACACGCTACCGGCGCCGCCGCTGGTTACGGTGCTGCGATGGCGCATGATGTGACGCTGCGCGTTGCGTGGCGGGTTAATTTTCGGGGTCACTGATCCGGGCACGACCGCCCGCTGTCGACCGTCTGCGCATGCAACGGCGACGCCGTCCCATCACCTCCGCTTCCCTGTGCTGCAAGTCCTGCAATCCCTTCGCGATGGCGTCACCACGGTGGCCGAAGTGCCGACACCTGCCGCCGGCACCGGCCAGCTGCTGGTGCGCACCGCGGCCACGGTGATCTCGGCCGGGACGGAGCGGATGCTGGTGGATTTCGGTCGTGCGAACTGGCTCGACAAGGCGCGCAGCCAGCCCGACAAGGTGCGACAGGTCCTGGACAAGGTTCGCACCGACGGCGTCGGCCCGACGATGGACAGCATTCGTGCGAAGCTCGACCAGCCGATCGCGCTGGGCTATTGCCAGGCGGGTGTGGTGGAGGCGATCGGACGGAACGTGCAGGGGTACTCGGTCGGTGATCGCGTGGTCACCAATGGCGCACATGCCGAGTTCGTGCGCGTGGCGACCACGCTGGCCGCGCGCATCCCCGATGGCGTCTCGTTCGAGCACGCCGCCTTCACGCCGTTGGCCGCGATCGCGCTGCAGGGACTGCGCCTCGCCGCGCCCACGTTGGGCGAGACGTTCGTGGTGTACGGCCTCGGGCTCATCGGGCAGCTGGCGGTCCAGCTCTGTCGTGCGGCGGGCTGCCGTGTGATCGGTGTGGATCGCTCGCCGGAACGAGTGCGCCTGGCCGAGGCGAGCGGCGCGCTGGGCGTCGTGGCGGCGGATGGTGTCGACGTCGCTGCCGCAGTGGTGGCGCTGACGCCGGGTGGGGTCGGTGCCGATGCGGTGCTGCTCACACTCGCCGCGGACTCGGATGAGCCGGTGCACAACGCCGCCGTCATGTCGCGCAAGCGTGGCCGTGTCGTGCTGGTCGGGGTGACTGGCCTCAACCTCCGGCGCGACGACTTCTTCAAGAAGGAATTGTCGTTCCAGGTGTCCTGCTCGTACGGCCCCGGACGATACGATGCCGATCACGAGGAGCGCGGCATCGATTATCCGCTTCCGTACGTGCGATGGACGGAGGGGCGCAACTTCGACGCGGTGCTGCAACTGATGGCGGATGGACGCATGTCACCGGCCGCCTTGGTGAGCCACCAGCTGCCGATTGCGTCGGCGGCGGAGGCGTATGACCTCGTCGCATCGGGGCAGGGTGGCCTCGGGATCGTGCTGCAGTATCCGGAGCGCGATGCGGCCGCCGCGCGGACGGTCACGCTCCGCGCGCCATCCGTGGCGGGCGTCGGTGTGGCGCGCGTCGGTGTGATCGGTGCCGGTGGCTTTGCCGCGAAGGTGCTGATCCCGGCGCTGCGGACGGCGGGTGCGACGATGGAGATCGTCGCCTCGAGCGCCGGCGTCACGGCGGCGACGGCCGCGCAGCAGCAGGGATTCGCGCGGGCCACGACGGATGCCGGATCCGTCTGCATCGATCCCGGCGTGGACTTCGTCGTGATCGCGACCCGTCACGACACGCATGCGCAACTCGCGCTCGCGGCCCTCAACGCCGGCAAGCATGTGTTCGTGGAGAAGCCGCTCGCATTGCGCGAGTCCGACGTCGCCGCGATCGGTGAGGTTGCGCGGCGCGAGTCGCGCATGGTCTGTGTCGGCTTCAATCGTCGTTCTGCGCGTGACGTCGTGGCGCTGCGAAAGGTGCTCGTGCGCCGCAGCGGTCCGGCACACCTGATCCTGACGGTGAACGCGGGTGCACTGCCGGCCGATCACTGGACGCAGGACCCTCATGTCGGTGGCGGTCGCATCGTCGGCGAGGCGTGTCACTTCATCGACCTCGGACGGCATCTCGTGGGCAGCCCGATCGCTGCGGCACACGTCGCCGTGGCTCGGCGCGGTGGCGTCGTCATCGACGACATCGCCACGATCCAGCTCACCCACGAGGATGGTTCACTGGTCACGGTGCATTATCTCGCCAACGGACATCGCAGCTTCCCAAAGGAGCGCGTCGAGGCGTTCTTCGACGGTCAGGTAGTGCGACTGGACAACTTGCGTCGGGTGGAAGGCTGGGGGGCCGACGTGTCGCGGCCGGGTGTCATGGCCGCGCAGGACAAGGGGCACGCCGCTTTGATCGCGGCCTTCGTCTCGGCCGTGCGGGACGGTGGCAGCGCACCGATCGCGCTGGACGAGGTGCTCGAAGTGAGCCGCTGGTCGATCCGGATCGCCGAGGTCGCGCGGGGTGGTGGCGGCGTCGTGGCCGCGAGCAGCGCCGTCTGACGCGGCACCACGTGCGCCACTCGACGCGCGACTGCTAGAAGCGCGCGATGGACGTGCGCAGGTAGACGTTGGCGTTGCTCGATGAGAACTGCCAGACACCCGCATACGCGATCCCGGCCTCGCCGCTCAGCGTGCGGCCACCCACGCGGCGCGTGATGCCGACCGTCCCGTCGATCACCCAGTCGTGCGATTTCGGCAGCCGGTCAGGCATCGCCGGAAAGATCCCTTCGGGATTGAACGACGCCTGGCTGCGCGTGCGCCAGCGCTGCAGCGCGAAGCTGGTCGATCCGCGCCGGTCGAATCGCTCATAGGCGATTCGCTGTCCGGCCACGGCGCCGGGACCGATCGGGCTGCCGAGAATCTGACCAATCTGAGTGTGACCCTGCCGAATCGTACCGTGAAAATAGAGAAGTCCTTGCGGACGCTGTTGTGCCATCTGACTCACGTCACCGTCGAAGAACTCCAGCGTCAGCAAGCCGAGGCGTTCTCTCGTTTGATCGGTCACGACACGCACTGCTGCGGAAATGACACCGTTCTGTTCAGGCTCCTGTGCGAGGTCGCGCAGGTCCCACGAGTGGTCTTCTCGCATGTATTCGAAGTTCGCCTCAACACCGCGGCCCGGATACACCCACCGCGCGAAAATCGAAGCCATCTGGTTGTCGGGGTCACCGGTGGGGTCGTACGAATTTGCGTTGCGGTTGCCGAAATCCTCCTTCAGCACTCCTTCCAGCGGCTTCGACCAGGACGACCACGGGGCACCACGGCGACTCCATGGACTGTGATAGAAGCGGCTTATCCCCAACTCGAGGTTTGGAAGCAGCTGCGGCATGAAGCTGCCCACCAAACCCGTCGCAACGCGGCGCGAGGGAATTGCGTCCCCCACGTTCACGAACGTGTCGGCCGGCGTCACCGGCGACCAGCGCGACTCGGAGAGCATCCCGAGCACGTATTGTGCTGACACGCGTCCAATGCGAGGGATCCGTATGCCGCGAGAGCTGGTGCCGGCGAACAGGTGAGGGAATCCGCCGGCGTTGGGCCCGAGGATCGTAGGGAACGTCTCGCCCACGCCCCAGCCCACCGCTTGCGTCGAGACACCGAGCGTGACGGGCCCCTGCGAGAGCCGGAGACTCGACTCGCCAGCGTTCACCTGCCCATACGAGGAGCGGCCGAAGCGCTGTGGCAGGTCGATGTCGGTGGGCCGGAGCCCGGTCATCACCGGATCGGCACCCGCGGTGGGCATCAGGCGGAACGAGGCGTTCTGCGCGATGAATGCCATCGGAGCCAGCATCCCGCGCAGCGGTCCCCATCGAAATGTGGCCGCCAGCCCCACCGCACCAGTCACGCCGCGGCCTTGCCAGACCGGGCCGTCATTCGCGCCCCACGGGAAACCCGAGTTCACCGTGGCGAGAGCACTGCCGCCGATCGCGAGCGGCGCAGCGGCCGCCGAATGCGGCGTACCACCCCACGGATGCCTGGTCGAATCGGCGCGCAGCAGCAGCGCGGCGGCTTCGTCGGGACCGAGCGGGCGGGCACCCCACGCCAGCGGTTCCACGATGCCCGCAATGCTCAAGGCGCGGATGTAACGCTCCACATCGCTGCCGACCGGCGCTCCGAGCATCGCGCCGCGTGGGCCGAGTGGCGCCTGCCACTGTGCATCGAGCGGCGCAGGGTGGAACGTGAGGCACGCGAGTGCCAGCGTCGCCCAGGCGGAAGTCAGTCGCATGCGGAGAAGGTAGTCAGGGATTCGGTGCACATCCGATGAATGCGCGAGCCGCTGGTGGTGTTGCACCATGGCGCAGCGGCGCGGTCCCGGCCGCAATCGACGTCGATGTCGGTCACGGACTCAGGCGGAGCGGGACGCGGTCTGCAGCGGTAACACCTCGTCGAGGATCGCAGCGATGCGCACACCGGCGTTTCCGTCCCACAGTTCAGGAATGGTGCCACGCTTCCAGGCACCGTCGAACAGGCGCTGGAACGCGGGGGCGAGTGCGGTCGGTGCGACACCCAGCAATTCGTTCGTGCCTTCGGTCACCGTCTCTGGCCGCTCCGTGGTCGTGCGCAGCGTCATGCAGGGCACGCCAAGGTACGTCGTCTCCTCGGTGACCCCACCGGAATCGGTGATCACCGCCTTGGCATGCCGCGTCAGGTAGTTGAACTCGAGGTAGGGCTGCGGATCGACGAAATGCAGGTTCGACGGCAGGCCGCTCAGTTCCTGCAGGGCCTTGGCGGTGCGTGGATGCACAGGGAACACCACCGGCATGCCGCGCGCACCCGTCGCCACGGCCTGCAGCATCTCCGTCAGCGTCCTGGCGGCGTCCACGTTGGCGGGGCGGTGCAGCGTCAGTACGAAGTACGCGCCGCGTTCCAGCGCCAGCTCGGCCCAGAAAGCCGGTGGGCGCAACTTCGGCAGGTTGGTCACCAGCGTGTCGATCATCGTGTTGCCGACGAAGTGAATGCGCTCGTCAGGAACGCCGGCAGTACGCAGGTTGCGATTGGCTACCGCCGAGGTGGTGAAGAAGAGGTCTGTGATCGCATCGGTGACCAGGCGGTTGATCTCCTCCGGCATCGTCCAGTCGCCCGACCGGATGCCGCCCTCGACGTGCGCCACCGGCACACACAGCTTCTGCGCCGTGATGGCGCAGGCCATCGTGGAGGTGACGTCACCGACTACCAGGCACAGGTCCGCCCGCGTCTGCTGCAGCACGCGTTCGTAGCCGATCATGATCGCCGCCGTCTGTTCGGCTTGCGTGCCCGAACCGACTTCCAGGTTCACGTGCGGTTCCGGGATGCCCAGCTGCGCGAAGAAGTCGCCCGACATCCTGGCGTCGTAATGCTGCCCGGTGTGCACCAGCCGGTACGTCAGCTTGCTGCCCTCTGCCACGCGCGCTTCGACGGCACGGATGATCGGGCCGATCTTCATGAAGTTCGGCCGGGCACCGGCGATGATGTCGATCAGCGGCACCGTGCGACTCCGTGTTGCGTCCCTTCGTCCATCAGGTCCTCCGTGTGAAACGTGGATGTTGCGCTGCTGGCGGGCCGCGGCGGACGCGGGGCCGTCACGCGCGTCCGGGGATGCGCGGACGCTCCGGCGCACCGGAGCCCGCCCAGAGCGCGCAGGCCACCAGCGGTACGTACGCCATCGCCGTCGCCAGCACGCCGTGCAGGTATCCCGTGGCGACGAGGAGTGCGCAGGGGAGCAGCCAGCCGACGTTGATCAGCGCCACCAGTGACGTGACCGCGCGATGACTGCCGAAGCGCCGGGACAGTTGCTGATACCCATGCGTGCGATGCCCTTCCGTCAGGCGCTCGCCGCGCACGGCACGATGCACCAGCGTGACGGTGGCGTCGACCACGAACACGCCGAGCAGGATCAGCGTGCACCACAGCAGCGCCGGCACCGGTCGAGACACCGCACCGATCGTCATGGCGGCGAACATGAACCCGAGGAATCCACTCCCCGCGTCGCCCATGAAGATGCGGGCCGGTGGCCAGTTCCAGATCAGAAATCCGGCCGCACCTGCGGCCACCAGCAACGGGAGCAGCATGGCGTCGAGGCGCGCGGTCGCGAGGAAGGTGCAGATGGCGATGCCGACGCACGCCGTCACCGTCTCGACGGCAGCGATGCCGTCGATGCCATCCATGAAGTTGGTGAGGTTGATCAGCCAGGCGCCGCCGACGACGGCGCAGGTGAGCACGCCGAGGCGGATCACAGGTGCGAGGCTGGCGAGCGCCGGGGTCTGCCAGAGGTCGAGGAGCAGCACCAGCCCGAGCGTCGCACAGAGGTGCGCGCCGAGTCGTGTCCGCGCGGGCAGCCCACGGCGGTCGTCGATCATGCCGACCGTCGCCACCAACGCACCGCCGCCCAGCACTGCGATGGCCTCGTTGCGCGAGATCACTCCCGACACCGCGAGCACGGTCGTCGCGATGAGCGTGGTGATCACGAACGCCACCCCGCCACCGCGCGGCGTCGGTGCGACGTGCGAGCTGCGGGCATTCGGATGGTCGAGCTGACCGGAGCGCAATGCGTAGTCGCGGACGACGCGCGTCAGCATCCACGAGAGCGCGAATGCCCCAGGCACGAGCATCAGCAACACGACCGCAGGCCCGGTCATCGGGCAGACGCCGCGTGCATGCGTCGGAGCACGTCGTCCATCGTGTGCGGCGGCGTCCAGCCGAGCAGCGTGCGGGCCCGATTCGAGTCGAACGAGAGGGAGCCGATCAACCGGTGCACCAGCGCCTGCCGACCCACCAGCGTTGCCGCTGCAAGCACCAGCCGTGGTGGCACAGGCACCAGTCGCGCCGGACGCTGCATGGCATTCGCCATGGCACGGATCAGCTCCGGGGTGGAGACGTCGTGACCGTCGGTGATGGTGAACGTCTGGTCGATCCTTCCTCGAAACTCGAGCATCGCGCGGATCGCATCGGCGAGATTGTCTACCGCGACGTAGCTGCGCCGGTTCCGCACCGCACCGAGCGGCAGTGGCACGCCGCGCGCGACGAGTCGCTGCAGCGCCGCGAAGTTCGCGCGCACACCCGGACCATAGACGAGCGGCGGCCTGACGATCACCACGTCCATCCCCGAGTCGCGACCGAGCGCGCGCAACCGCTCCTCGGCCTCCTGCTTGCTGACTCCATACGGATCCGACGGGTGTGGTGCATCGTCCTCGGCGAAGTGCCCCTGCTCCCCGAACACCTTCACGCTGCTCAGGTAGACGAACCGTGGCACGCCGAGCTCCGCCGCCTGCCTGGCGCATGCGAGAGTGGCATCAACGTTCGCCGCACGGTAGGCCGCGAGTGCATCGGTCGCCGTCTCCTGCATGACGTGCACGCGCGCGGCGAGATGCACGATCGCCGAGGCACCAGCCATCGCGTCGCGGAGCATGGCAGACGAACCGGGATCAGGCACCACCATACGCATCGCACCGGCCGGGACCGCGCGATCCGTGCCCCGTGTCACCGCACGCACCGCGTGACCGTGGCGCATCAGAACGGGGATCAGCGTGGCGGCGACGAAACCGGTCGCACCTGTCACGACGACCGGAACGGTCATGTGCGACGTGCTCGAGACATCCGACGGTGTGCGGCGCGGTCTGCGCACACGGTGTGCAGAGCGGTCGGTGACGTGCGGCGGAGCGAGTGGAATCGTGGTCGGTGGCACATGCGACTATCTTAGCCGAGCCGACCATGCATACCTACTCTCGCGCGCTCGTCGCGCTTTCGATCCTGGCGCTGCCTGTGGGTGCGCAATCCGTTCCATCGGGCAGTGCCTGCGCCGGTGGTACCGTGCGTACCACGCTGCCCGGCGGCCTGGCCGACGAGCAGCAACGCGCCCTCTCGATCCGTGCCGGCTCCGGCTGGTCGCTGACCCGTCGCTCGACCGACCACGCGATCGCCCGCATGACCGCGGACTCGAACCCCGCCGCAGTGCGCGTCGCCGCCGTGCTGCCCGAGATCATGATCACGTCGCAGAGCGCGTTCCCGCTCCCGGCGAACGATGGACCGATGTGGGCCGGCAAGGGGCTCTCATACAGCGTGACGGGCGGCGTGGCGCTGTGCGGCCGGAATGCGCGGTGGGGTGCGATCATCGCACCGACCTTCTGGTACGCGGAGAATGCCGACTTCGCGCTGCCTGACGATCCGCAGATCGTTCCGCCGGCCAAGGGTGGCTATTCGCAGTGGGCGTCACGCTACTACTACATGCCACGCTCGCTCGATGCGCCGCGACGCTTCGGGCCGACGGCATTGCGGCGCCTCGACCTCGGTGCGATCACGGTCTTCCGGCGGGTGGGCCGCTTCGAGGCCGGCTTCACCACGCAGCCGGAATGGTGGGGACCGGGGCAGTACAACGCCCTTCTGCTGAGTTCGCAATCAGCAGGCTTGCCGCGGGCGTACATCAACACCACCAGACCGTTCAAGCTCGCGGGCGAACTCGACGTCCGATACTTCCTCGGCGGGATGGCGTATTCGCCCTATTTCTTCGAAAACCGGGCCGTCGACACGACCCGCACTTTGGTCGGGCTGGCAGCGATCTGGCGTCCGAAGTTCGAGCCAAACCTGAGCTTGGGCATGGCGCGCGTCGTGCTGGCGCCTTTGAGCGGCATTTTCTATCCGAAGCACGCATTGAACGCACTGCTTCCAGTTGGGACACCGAACGCCGTCGGTCGCAGCGACTCCACGCAGTACCCCGGTCGCGACCAGCTCTTCAGCGTGTTCGCGAACTGGCGACTGCCCGCGGACGGCGCCGAGTTGTGGTTCGAGTGGGCCCGCGCCGAACTTCCGGAGAATCTCGCTGACCTGCTCTCGTCGCCGAATCACACGCAGGCATTGACGATCGGGGTGCAACGCGTCAGCGAGACGTTCTGGAACGACTGGACGTGGCGCGTGGGTGCGGAGTTCTCGCAGACGAACCAGTCGTCCACGTATCGCGAGCGTCCGAGTGGATCGTGGTACACGAGTCGTGCGGTGCAGGCGGGGTTTTCACAACGTGGGCAGGTGATCGGCGCAATGATCGGCCCGGGCAGTGTGACGCAGCGACTGAACCTCGATTTCGCCAGCCCGCGCCGGAGTGTGGGCCTGTTCGCATATCGCGTGCGGTGGGACGACGACTCGTTCTACACGATCCCGCGACCGAACGGCAATGGGCTCTGCAAGCATGACGTCAGTCTGGCGTATGGCGCCCGCGGTTCGGTTGCCACGCGTGCCGGCAGCTTCGACCTGTCGCTCTCGAACCAGAATCGGCTCAACCTGTATTGGCAGGCGCTCGGCCTGTGCTTCGACAACAGCGAACTGCAGATCGACAAGCGCAACTTCAGCCTCGAGTTCCGGTTCCGGCCGGCGCTCCGTTGAGGGCTAGTGCCGAGTCGCCGTCGGTTGGCATAGCTTTCGAGCGCAGCGCCTCCGGCCGCCATCCGCCGCTGGAGTCACCCCGCGAGCCGCTGACCCCAAGAGTGTACCACCCGCCCGAGCCACCGGCTCACGCCGCCCGTTGACGCCCGTCCCGCCCCCGTCTCCACGGTCGCGGCCGCGTCGGCGCTCGTCGGACCCGGTGCCGCGCCGGACTGACGACGCTGCGGCCTACGGCGGCGTCCCGCTCCCCGAAATCCTGCACGCGCGCGCACCACACGCCGTGTCCCGGCACGTGTGGCGCACCGTGTTGCGCATCCTGATCCTGGTGGCCGTGGACCTGCTCACCCTCGAGCTGCTCCGCATCCTCCTCTCGGCTGCGCGCGATCAGGCCTGGTTCGGCCCCCGGATCGCCGCCGAGCTGGCCGCCGTGGTGCCCGCCGGCATCGTGCCGACCCTGCCGCTGCAGGCGGCCGTGCTGATGGGCCTCGCGATCTGCGGGGCGTACGTCGGTGGCGCACGGAAGCGCCACGTGCGCTCGGTGGCGCTGGGTGCGGTGCTGGGCGTGCTGGTGGTGGCGTGGACCGACCTCTTCTCCCCAGCACAGCCTGGCCGGTTGCTCGGCGTGGCGCTGGTCGGCCTGGCCATCGCGGGCACGCTGGCCGCCGTCCGCTTCGTGCTCGACATCGTGGTGGACCGGCTGCGGCCGCGGAAGGCGCTCGCACTGCGCGCCATCCTCGTCGCCCCGTCCCGGGACCTGTCGGCTGGACGCCAGAATCCGGCGTTCGCCGACCCGACGGAGTTCCGCTTCGTCGGCGAAGTCGACACCAGCGACAGCGAAGCGAGCGCCGGCCCGCTCGGACCGACCTCGGCCATGATGCGCCTGATCGATGAGCATCGCGCCGATACGGTGGTGTTGTTCGGCCACCTGAGCGAGAACATGGCAGAGCGACTCGCGCGCGTGGCGGACGCCGCCGGCTGCAACGTGGTCTGCTTGCCACGCACGCTGGCGCTGCACGGCTTCGAGCCGCAACTGGTCTTCCACCACGGCGACCCGCTGATGCGCCTCGTGCGACCGGGCGAACGTGGCCGCCAGCTGGTGGTGAAGCGGGCGATGGACATCGTCATCTCCTCACTGCTCCTGGTGCTCCTCGCGCCGCTGTACCTGCTGATCGGCATCGCGGTGCGGCTCACCTCGCGCGGCCCGGCGTTGTTCCGTCAGGTGCGCGTGGGACAGGGCGGACGACGCTTCCACATGTGGAAGTTCCGCAGCATGGTGGCGTCGGCGGAGGAGCAGCAGCAGGAGTTGCTGGCCCAGAACGTCTACGGCGACGAACCGCTCTTCAAGGTGCCGCACGACCCGCGCATCACGATGCTCGGCACCTTCCTCCGCCGCACCAGCCTCGACGAACTGCCGCAGTTCTGGAACGTGCTGCGTGGCGAGATGTCACTGGTGGGCCCACGTCCACCGCTCCCTGGCGAGGTGGACCGCTACGACGAGCGTCACTTCGTGCGCCTCGACGTGCGCCCGGGTCTCACCGGTCCTTGGCAGGTTTCCGGCCGGAACCGGATCATGCACTTCGAGGACGTGATCGCGCTCGAGTCGGCGTACATCGCGAACTGGTCGTTTGCCCGCGACGCGATGATCCTTGCCCGCACCTTGCCGGCTGTCATCCGCATGGATGGCGCGTTGTAGTGCGGGTCGCGCGCGCCCCGTGGCGCGCTGTTGCCGTGTCGCCGTCGTGACGACACTCACGAAGATCCCGAGCTTTTTGGCGACCTCGAGCACATCGCTGCTGGCCCACATCGTGCCGCGTCACTGGACGAGTGCGACGGACGGGCGTTGCCGTCATCGGCAGCGGATCGTCGCGCCTCGGACCGCCATCGCGTGATTTCGTCAGGACGCTGACCTGCCACACCGGACTCCTCCCATGCTGCGTCGCCTCGTCACAGCCGCCTGTCGGTCGCTGTCGCTGGCGTACGCGTTGACGGCGTGCTCCGACGGGCAGACGCAGCCAGACACCGCCGCGTCGGTGACCGGTGCACAGGTGCGCCGAGCCGGCGTCTCGATCACGGTGCTGCCGGCGCGCGACACAATCGGCTTCGGTGCCGTGGTGCTGATGGGTGCGCAAGGGCAGGATGTGAACGGCCGTACCGTGGAGGACGCGGCCGTTACGTGGGCCAGTTCCGACGACGCGCTCGGTACGGTCACCGACGCCGGGATCCTGATGGCGGGACGGCGTGAAGGGCGCGTCGTCGTCACGGCCCGTATCGGCGACCTGGAAGGCCGGCACAGCTTCGTCGTGCGCTCGCGCGCCAGCCGCACCGTCGCGACGGATTCTGCCGCCGACGGCGTCGACGCGCTGCCGCAGACCTGGAGCTTCTGCGCGGGTGCCGGCGGCACCTGCGAATTCCTTGGCCTGCGCGAGATCCGGTTGGTGCTCGCCGGTGGCGTGACGCTCCAGCAAACGGCGTACGGTCGCATCGCCTGCACGGTGGAAGCCTTCGGTGCCGTGAGCAGCAACGCGGGCCGGGCGCTTCGCTGCGAGTACGGCCCGATCCAGCGCCGTGCGCTGACGAATCCCATGCCCGGCACCTTCGGCATCGGGGCACGCGCGATCGTGCCAGTCGGTGCCGATGGCGTGGACGAGGAACAGATCCGTGCGATCGGCGTCAGCCCCGCCACCACGGATGGCAGCGGCTCGTTTCGCACCCGATGCGAACTGGCCACGTTCCAGTTCAACGACCCGCTGGGCAATCCGCGCCGAGCGAGCGTGTCGCCGTTGCATGCATTCTTCGGCAACACGCGTGCGGACCAAAACACGCTCAGTGGCGCGGGAACGCGCAGTGGCAGCTCCACCTGTCGCGGGGGCATCGTGGATCGCTCGATCTACTACGTGCCGGCGGTGATCGACTCGCGCAATGGCGAGGTGCAGGTCCCGGCCGACGGGGTGATGTACTATCGCACCGGATTCAACATGGAGCCGGTCACCATCCGGACGATTCCGGCCGGACTGGTGATGGTCGCCGGCGACCGCAACGCGCGTGGTGTGCAGGCGCGCGCCGTGGAATGGCTCTGTCGCGACAAGTTCGTCACCAACACCGGCATGATTCCCGAATGTGGCGTCGGTGACCAGGTGCAGCTCTGGGTGCACTTTCCGCAGTGCTGGAATGGTCGCACGCTGGACTCGCCGGACCACCGCAGCCACATGGCGTACGCGGAGCTGCGCAGCGGCGCCGACCGCAGCAGCTGTCCGCCATCGCACCCGGTGGTGTTGCCGCAGCTCAGTGAAGTCGTGCAGTACAATGTGCGTCCGGGTGCGTCACTCGCCACCTGGCGCCTGAGCACCGATGCCTACGGAACCGGCTTGCGCGGCGGGCTGTCGGCGCACGCCCACTGGATCAACGGCTGGAATCCGCAGCAGCTGCGCACGATGGTGTCGGAATGTCTCAATCGCGCCCTCGACTGCAACACGTCATCGCTCGGGAACGGCACCGCACTCTTCTGACACCGGCGGACGGCTGTCGCTGGACACACTGACCTCGGTCGCCAGACCCAGCACCCGACGCATGCCCTGATCGAAGCGGGGTGTCGAGAAGCGCAGCGCATTGCTGCGACAGGCCTCCGGAGTGATCAGTGCCTCGTGCGCGCCAAAGTCATCGAGTGCACGGACGACGGCATGCGGCGTCTGCGCCCCGAAGAACACCCCGGTGGGCGTGGCGTGATCGAGGCCCCGAATGGTCTCGGTGGCGGCACCGCGCCCGAACGCGATCACCGGCGTGCCACAGGCCTGGGCCTCGAGCGGCGTGATGCCGAAATCTTCCTCGGCAGCGAAGAGAAATGCCCGCGAGGTCTGCAGGTGGCCCTTCAGCTCCGCCAGCGGCAGCCGTCCCGTGAACAGCACATTCGGCGGCGCGTTGGCTGCGATCGCGGCGCGTGCGGGTCCATCGCCGATCACCACCAGGCGTTCGCTGGGTCGCATCCGGAAGGCATCCACCAGCAGGTCGATGCGCTTGTACTGCACCACACGACCGGCCGTCACGAACGTGCGGGTGCGCGGTGTCTCACCACGCGTGAAGACGTCGGTGGCGACCGGTGGGTGCACCACCACGCTGTCACGGTCGTAGCAGCGGCGGATGCGTGCGGCGATGTAGGCGGAGTTGGCGATGAACTCCGTGACCCCGGCGGCTCCACGCCGATCCCAGGTGCGCAGCTGCGAGAGAAGCTGGCGCGCGGCCCAGGCCTTCGGCCCGCGGAAGCCACTGCTGTCGAGGTAGGCGGTCTCGAGGTCCCACGCATACCGCATCGGCGTGTGACAGTAGCACACATGGCGCACTCCCTTCGGCACGGTGACGTTCTTCGCCACCGCGTGGGAGCTGGAGACGATCAGGTCGTACCCGCTGAAATCCCACGCCTTGATGGCCATCGGCATCAGCGGCAGCAGCATCCGATAGTGCTCGGCGAGCTGCGGGGTGCGCTGCAGAATGGTGGTGTGCGGCGTGCGACCATGCAATCCGTCGCGGTATTCGGCCGGCAACGTATCGATGACTGAATATAGATCGGCCTGAGGCAACAGGGTCAGCAGCCGTTCGAGCACTCCTTCGGCGCCGGCCCATGTGGTCAGCCAGTCGTGAATGACGGCGACGCGCATCAGAAGGAGTGGCGGTCGAGGTGAGAAAGCGCGTCGACCGCGACGCGATCGGGCGCGCTGGTCATGTCCACGAAGCGGAGCGACGGGAGCGGATCGGGGAATGCAATGATGCCGGAAGCAGCGGGATTGTTCAGCACGATGGTGGGGCGATGAAAACCCACGGCGAGGTGTGCGACCATCGACTCCACACCGATCGCCGCGCGGGCGCGGCCGGTCGCGTCTACCAGCTGGGCAAAGTTGGTGCCGCCCATCAGATCCTGCAGCCGATGGGCGGGCACCAGTGCGCGTAGCGCTGGAAAACGCTCGCGGTCCGCGGCGCTGCCGACCAGCATCACCGGCGCCCGCTCGGCGAGGGCCGGGAGCAGCGCCTGCCACAGGGCCAGCGGCGCTTCCTTGGCCGTGGTGCGACTGCCCGGCTGCACGATGATCGGCGCGTCGGGTGCAAGCGGTGCCGCGGCGGGCAGCACCGGACCACGGTACAGCGCCGGTGCCAGTCCCAGCGCTTGCAGCGCGTGCAGCCAGTTCTGCCCGAGCGATGCCTGCGGCTGGTAGTCGATCAGCTCGTGGTACTGCCAGCTGCGGCCACGCAGGCCGAAGCCGATGCGCACGGCGGCCGCACTTTCGATCGCGAGGTCGATGGTGCTCGGCGACGTGCAGCGAATGTCGAGATAGACGTCAGGGCTCAGCGCGCGAAGTGCGGCAGCTGCCAGCGCGCGCGTCTGTTGCTCCACACGCAGCCGCGTGGTCCACGGCGTGTGATGCGGCTGCAGCCAGGCTGCGTCGTACGACACCAGGTCATGCACGTAGTCGTGCTGCACCAGCCACTCTCCGATCTCGCGGGCCCACGACCCGTGGACCAATACCAGGCGCGCCTGCGGCAACTGCTCACGCAGCGCTCGGAACAATGCGGTGGCCTGGATCAGGTCACCGAGATGGTCCGGCTTTGCGATCACGATCGTCGCTCGATCAAGCGGTGGAAGCGCGCGTGCGCCGGCCGGTGTGCTCACCAGTCGTCGGCCCTGGTCGAGCAGCGCGAGGCCGGTGACAAGCGGCGCCGGATACCATGTTGGCAGGAGGTAGTCGCGACCCAGAAGCCGCACGAGCTGGGGTCGACTCATGCCACGCTCGCCGTGCCGCGCATCGCCGCGTCCTGCTCCTGGCGCAGTCGCACGCCGACCACAAGGCCGCAGAAGGCCCAGATGAACAGCACCGTGATGCTCGGAAACGTGAACAGGCCCAGTGCGACACCGGCCAGGCCCGCGCGGAACGCCAGGCCCTCGGCACCCGATACCTTCTGCCACACGCGACGGGCGAACGTCAGCGCGAACGCGAGGCCCACCACGCCCGTCTCGGCCAGCAACTCGACCCATGGATTGTTGGCGATCGGCTTCACCGAGCGCACACGGTCGAAGAAATCGGTGAGTTGATACGGCCGGTAGTTGTAGCCGTAGTGCGAGAGCCCGACACCCGCGATCGGATGCTCGAGCGACATCCGGAGCCCCGCCACCGTGAGGTCGAGTCGGTCGAGCTTGGAGCCGAATTCCTCGGTCGCGAGTTTGGCGATGAAGAACTCGGAGAGGTAGCCGGTGACCGCAAGAATCGAGAGCACCACTGCCGACAGCGCGACGAAGAAGAAGAACGCGTAGTACTTGCCGCGTGGATCGCGCTGCTGTGCGCCGATCCCGATCGCGTAGATGCACCCGAACAGCGCCAGTGCCACCACGTTCGCGGTGGAGAACGTGATGAAGATCGTGAGCGCCATCAGGACTGCGGTCCAGCGCCAGCGCATCCACAGCGCCACGGCGAGGGACGTGAGGAGGTACATCGCGAAGTAGTTGCCCTCCTCGAACGTACCGCCGCGGAACAACTCACGACCCGCGATGTTGATGATCTGCGGGCGTTCCATTCCGGGCAGGAGCGGGGCCGGCAGCATGAACAGCGAGGACAGCATCAGCAGCCAGCCGTAGATGGCAGCGCAGATCGCGCCGATGCACCACCATCGCCCCACGCGTCGTGCATCCTCGTACGCGGCGGTGGCCACCAGCGCGAATGCGAACAGAGCCATCAGCCAGTACGCGATCTTCACCACGGCGTCGCCGACGGGACCGATGCGTGGATCGAATCCATCGGTGGTGAACGACGCGAGTGGAATCGCGAGCCTCACGCACAGGACCAATGCCGCCCACGCCAGCAGGAGGAAGATCGGCTTCGCGAATCGGCCCAGCCCTGGTGCCAGCACGATGCGTCCTTCCCAGAACATCAGCGCCGCACAGATGCCCAGCACCAGCTCGTAGATCTTCAGCGGGAACACGACACGCAGTGTCATGCCGTAGGTGAGCGGCAGCGTGGCGATCACCACCAGTGTCGCCAGATGCCGCACCGACGCCGTGCTCGGCGCCGCGAATGTCATCCGGGACAGCGCGATCGCCTGCACGATGCGTCAGGAAACGAAGCGAATCGGTGCGTCGGCCACCACGAAGCGCGTGTCACGCACCGGGTGGCGACGATCCGCGAGGGCCGCGAACACCACGGCGACCAGACCGAGCAGCAGGCCGACGGCACTCGTCAGGCCACCCCAGAGCAGTGGACGCTGCAGCGGACGGTCGGGCGGGCTGGCCACATCCACCACCGTCAGCAGCGGGGTATCACGCACTTCGGCGACGCGACTCTCCTCGAAGGTCTTGGTGAGGCCGATGAGGATGCCTTCCTTCACGCGCACGACGCGGTCGAGCTGATCGAACGTCGCCATCAGCCGCGGCGACTCGTAGTAGTTGCGGTTTGCATCGAGGAAGCGCTGCCGCGCGAACTCCGCGGAATCCAGCTCCGCCTTCGCGGTGCCGAGCCGACCCTCGGCGAAGCGGCGCTGCTCGGTGGAGCTGCGCTGGCGGCGCTCGAGATTGAACGCGTTGAGTCGCTGCAGCATGTGGTTCGCCACCGCCGCGGACAGCGCCGGGTCGGACAGCGTCACGTTGAGGTTCACGATGCCGCTCTTGCGCGTGATGTTCACCACCACCTTGCGCTTCAACTTGCGCACGGCATTGCCGAAACGGCGCTCCGGCGTCGGACCGGTGACGTCGATCAGTTCCAGCAACGGCTTCCGTGTCGCGGGCTGCATCGGGTCGGGAAACGATGTCCGCAGCGTGGCGCTCAGAAGTTCCTGGCTGGTCAGCACATCGGCGAAGAATTCGCTGGACGGGCCATCCTTCAGGCGCGCGAGGGCAGCAGCGCCACCACCTGCTTCACCGAGCAGTGAGCCGATGCCACCGAGCGCGCCGAGAATCCCCGCATTGTTGCTGCCCAGCACCTGCTCGGGGACGAAGCTCGTGGTCGCGGTCCACGTCTTGGGCCAGACCATGGCAGCACCAGCGCCGATCAGCGCGGCGACGACCGGCGCCAGCAGCAGCCACGGCCATCGCCGCAAAACGCCACGGCGCAGCTCGACGATCGAGAATTCCTCGACCGCCAACGGCGTCTGGCCTGCGCTACCGGATGGCGACTCTGGGGTCACGGCGTCGTGGACGAATGAGAAGCGCCGGCGTCTGCCGGTCGGGGAGCGGGCTCGCCTCCCCGGAGAACGAGGCGCGCCACCGCAGCGGCACGCCGAGGGTCACCGCGGCGCAGCCGGTTGAGGGCGGCGCCCATCAGCCCGGAATATACCGCAGGCAGGTGGCTGGGGAAAAAACGACGGGTGAGGCGCAGTCGCGCCGAGATGCCGCACAGGTCGGCCAACTCGCTCCGCGGACCGCCTGACTCCGCCCGGGCGCCGATGGTCGCGCCCTCGCGATGCCACACGATCGCGTCGGCGATCAGCGCGGTCGTCCAGGAACCGGCAGCCCGGCACGACCAGTCGAGCTCCTCGCCGTACAGGAAGCCTTCCTCGGACAGCAGCCCGACGTCGCGCAGGGCCGTGGCGCGCAGGATCCAGCTGGCCCCATATACGTATCCCGGCTGCCGAGCCTCCCGCAGCAACGGCTGCGCGACGTTGGCACCGTCGTGCACGCGATGTGCGGCGGCCAGCCACGCATTCCATCGGCACCAGCCGACGGACTGCACGATGGTCGGCCGATCGTAATAGAGGACGGTGGTGCCGAACTGGCCGGTTTTCGCCGGTGTCTCCTCGAGCGCGGCGCGGATCGCACGCACGGCATCGGCATCCACCACCGTGTCGTTGTTGAGCAGCCAGACGGCGTTCACGTCCCCGTCGGCGAGGGCACAGCGGATGCCCGCGTTCATGCCCGCGGCGAAGCCGTGGTTCTGCCCCGACTGGAGCAGCGTCCAGGGCGCGAGCGCAGATGAATCGCGAGACTGGCCGCCGCTCCACTCGGTGCCGGCACCGGCCAGCGGCCACCAGTGTGGCGCGACCGTGTCGTGAACCGGCCGCGGCATCGCTGCCAGTTCACCATGCATCCAGCGCTGCAGGTGCATCACGCTGTCGTCGGGTGATGCGTTGTCGACCACGATCACGCGTGCATCACCGCGATGCACGGACGGCACGAGGCTCTGGAGGCACGCCACCGTCTGGCGCCAGTTGCCGTACTGCAGGATCACCACCGCGAGGCTCGGGGTCACGGATGCGATCCGGCGCCGAAGATGATCGTGCGTTCGGCATCATCCCGCCGCGACCAAAGCAGGCAGGGCACGAGGAGCGCGACGATGGTGGCAGCGATCAGCGGCGCCTGCAATTCTCCGGAAGCTGTGGCACTGAGGGTGGCGCAGGCCGCCACTGACACGACGCCGAGCGTCAGCAGCCAGATCGACGCGGCAGGCAGCGCCGCCACCATCTGCGCGCGCCAGGCCATCAGCGCGGCGTCGATCACCACGCGCGTCGTCCACGCGAACGCAGCACCGATGATGCCCCATCGCTGCACCGCCATCCAGAGCAGCGCGAGGAACGGGAGTGCCTCGACCGCATGCAACGTGGCCGTCCACCTCGCCCGGCCGCTCGCCTGCAACAGCGAGAACGGCACGGCGGCGAGACTGTTCGCTGCCACGCCGACACACAACACCCGCAGCACCGTCACGCTGTCGCCGGTGTATGCCGCACCGCCGGCGAATTGCAGCAGCCATGGCGCGAGCAGGCATCCCAGCGCGCAGGCGGGGATCACCAGCATCGCGACCAGCCGCACACTCGCGCCGTACAATGGCACCAGGTCGTTGGAACTCGTGCTTGCCGCGCGAGACGCTGCGGGGAACAGCACCATCGTCACCGCACCGGGCACGATCAGCAGCTTGGTGACCGCTTCCCACGGGACGGCGTAGAACGCCACGGCGCTCAGCGACACGAGTGAGCCGATCAGGAATCGGTCCGCGACGGTCATGATGGGACTGAGCACGTTGCTCACCGTCATCCACGCCCCTGCACGGAGCAGCGATGGCACGTGCGCCCGATCCGCTCCACCGGCGGCCGAAGTTGGCATGTCGCGCGCCGCGAGCGCCGCATAGCGCCACCACGCCCAGACGCGCAGCAGTGCGATCGTGGCCGCGATCACCGACAACGATGCCGTGAACGGCAGCAGCAGCACCGGCACCGCGAACGTGCCCACGCTGACGGGCAAACGGATCAGGTTCACGGTGCGGAACTGCTGACGTGCCTCGAGCACGGCGCGCGGCACGCTGGCACCGGTCACGGCAGGCACCGTCAACGCGAAGATGATCGCGCTCAGCACAGCGTCGGTGCGCAATCCCTCGCTCACGTGCAGCACCTGTCCGATGTACCACGGGGCGAGCAACGCACCGGTCAGGCCGACCACCGTGCCGACCGCCGCCAGCAACCAGTGTGCGGTGCCGACCAACGCATCCAGCGGCGCCTCGAGCACCTCGCCGGCATCAGCGGCGGCGACCAGTCGCGTGAGCGCGCGGCCAAGACCGAAGTCGAGCAGAGTGGCGTAGCCGAGCCATGCCCACGCCAGAGTCAGCAACCCCAGCCGTTCGGTGCCGAGACTGCGCGTGAGGACGGGCAGCGCCAGCAACGCCACCACCACCGGTGCGGCACTGGTGACGAGGCTGAACGCTCCGCTGCGCAGCAGCGACGGCGTCGCCGGTGCCGCCGCGGGCGCAACCTCGTGTCGCATGGCGTCGTGGCGCGGTCGCTAGCGCGTCTGGATGACGATCGTCGCCAGTGACGCCAGCACCGCCGCGAAGGTGCCGATGATCGCCGCGATCTGTGTCCGCGCTGCCAGTGTGTCCTGTCGTTCCGTACGGTCTCGCTTGGGCACCGTCACCACAGCACCGGGACGCGGCGTGGGTTGCCCGTCCGGCAGCAGGAAGCGCCGTGACACGGCATCCACGCGACCGTTCGGCTGCGTGACGTAGGTGCGGGAGAGGTCGGCATCGAGTCGTCCGCCGCCAGCCGCGCGGATGTAATACTGCATGTCCCGCCCGCGCACGTACGGCAACGCGGTCGGCGAGTTAACCGCGCCATCCACGCGGACCACCGCGTCGTAGCGCGGGATGGTGATCGAGTCGCCGTCGAAGAGGATGATGTTGTCCTGTTCCTTCGGATCCTTCAGCACCGCAGGAAGGTCGACACCGATGCGGCCGACACGATTGCGACGACGCGAGAAATTGACGCCGTCAGCGTATGCCTCGGTGGTCAATCCACCGGCGCGCTGAATGACTTCACTGAGGCGCTCGGTCTTCTTCACCAAGGTGTACGAACCGGGGAACTTCACCTCACCCCCGACGTACACCGTTCGCTGCAGCTCCCAGTCCGGCTGCCGCAGGATGAGCAGGTTGTCGTAGGCCTGCAGCACCGTCTCACTCGTGCTACGCGCTGCGCTCGGCATGCCGGGCGGGCCGATGTAACGGCCTTCCGGGCTCCGCTCGAACAGGTAACTCGAATCCATCGGCACACGCAGCGTGCTGGCGGTGAGCCCCTCCGCACGCGTGGTGGGCATGCGCGCCACCTCGGCCTCGGTGAGCAATGCGCTTTCGAGCAGACCGCCGGCCTGGAGCACCAGGTCGCGCATCGTCATGCCTTCGTAGTACGGATAGCGGCCCGCGCGACGCACGGCACCGGTGACGGCGACGTACCGCAGCGGCCGGAACTCGCTGCGACCGAAGACGCGGATCTCGTCTTCTTCCTGCAGGACCGGATCGTTCACCACCGTGCCGAGTGTGTCGGTGAGGGCAGCGCGGAGTGCTGAGCGGGTCGAGTCGGAATTGAGGCGCGTGATCAGCACCTGACCGAGGTACGTGTCCGGCTTCAGGCCACCCGCCTTCCGCAGCGCCTCGCTCAACCGCATGCCGGTGGTGAGCCCGACGGTGCCCGGCGTGAACACGTTGCCGCGCACGACGACACGATTGCGCACGCGGTCGGCCACCTTGAGCACACGCACCACGTCGCCGTCCACGAGGCCCAGCGCGGGGATCTCGCTGCCGGTCATGTTCGCCACGTCCAGCACGGCCCGATCGCTGCCCGGCCGCGTGCGATCCGCGCTCGGCGTCAGCCGCTCGATCTGGATGCGTGAGCGCGCTGCCGTCGGCAGCAGGCCACCGGCGGCACTGACGATGTCGGCGAGCGATCCGTTGGTGCCGACTTCGTAGGTGCCAGGCCGGTTCACCTCACCGATCACGCGCACGCGACCGGTGTGGAACGGCACGAACACGATGTCGCCGTTGAGCAACCGCGCATCACGCGATGCGTCACCACGCGTGAGGTATTCGTAGAGATCGATGGTGCCGACGGTGCGACCGTTGCGACGGATCTGCACCGCGCGCAGCGAACCGTTCATGGTCGGGCCACCGGCTGCGTAGAGCGCGGTCAGTGCGGTACCGGCGGCCGAGACACGGTAGCTGCCTGGTCGCGCCACTTCACCGACGACGAAGATCTGGTTGGAGCGCAGTCGTGCCACGCTGATGCTGAAACGCGTCGTCGCATCGGCGCCGCGACGGATGCCCGAGTACGAGCGGCTGAGTCGCGCGTAGAGGAGGTCCTCGAGCTGCGCCAGCGTCAGGTTGGCGACGCTGATCTGTCCGACCTGCGGCACCACCACGAATCCTTCGCGCGTCACGTCGAGGGTGTACGCCTGCTCGACGTCACCGGTCAGGATCAGCACCAGGCGATCACCGGCACCGAGTCGGTAGCTCGGGTCCACCGGGCCGGCGAGGTTGGCGTCGAACTGCGAGGCGTTGCGCGACGAGAACAGCTCCATGCCGAACACCTTCAGGCCGCTGTCGCGCTGGATGGAGTCGGAGCGGAGGTAGAGGTACTGCTCGTACGGCGTCAGCGGGCGGCCATCGCGGCCGCGCACGTCCTGCGGGATGCGGCTGTCGAGGGTGGTGTCGAATGGCGTCTGCAGCGAGTCGCCACGGATCCGGCGGGTGCGATTGGTGTCGCCGGGGAAGTCGAAGTCGCTGGAGTCCGCGATGCCGAGTTCCCGCAAGGCGTTGAAGACGTCGGATGTCGGCATCATCGGGTTGCCGCCCTGCATACCGGCGGTTCCAGGCAGCCCGGTCGCGCCAGCGCTGGTCGGATCGCTCGTGCCGCTGGTGCCCGTGCCCGACCGGCCATCACCCTGGAGGTACGAGTCGAGCAGGTTGTCCGGGTAGCCCTGAGCGCGCAGCCGAGCGCGGATCTGGTCCGGTGTCAGGCCGCTCCCGCCGATGCGCTGGCGCAGCTGATTGAGGAGATCCGGCCGGTTCTGCAGCAGCTGTTGTGCTTGCTGCGGGCTGACGGTCTGGGCGTGGCCCGCACCCGCCATAAACAAAAAGACCCCGACCGCGAGCAGCGGCCGAAGGAAGAGGCGATTCATCGCTGTATGTATGGCTGAGAGACCACGAGCGGGGGGATATGGACGCGCAGGGACTCGAACCCCGGACCTCTGCTGTGTGAAAGCAGCGCTCTAACCAGCTGAGCTACGCGTCCCTCAAATCGATCGACAACCCCTGTCCCGACCCTCGGAATAGCCGAGGACTCGAAGCACGCAAGTCTAACCGTAACAGCGGGTTCGGGGAAGGGGGAGTGCGGTGCGCGCGCCACCGTCGCTCGCCGTCTCGTACGCCACGCGTGTCGCCTGCAATAGGCCAGGTAGGATTCGAACCTACGACCTGTCGGATTATGAGTCCGCTGCTCTACCGCTGAGCTACTGGCCCCCACACATCTGCTGGGCAAGATACGCGCACTCGCCGCGCGATGTACCCCACCTCGCTCGGCTCGCCATGCCGCTTGCTTGCCAGCGTGACGACGAGGTAACGTGGCGGACCCGACGGTGCTGCCTGGTGGCCGCACGACGATCGGACCCCAACTGATGCCGCGCGCATCCAGATCACCCAATCGATGCACCCACACACACGGCGCCACTTCGCGGTGGCGGCGCTGGTCGCTGCGCCGCAGTTGCTCGCAGCGCAGGCTTCGAGCGGCCAGCGCGGCCTCGCCTCGTGGATGAGCCTCGATGCGCCGACTGGCGAGGAGGTGCGCACCACGGCGGCACTGGTGGCGCCGCTCGCGGCGGCGACCGGCGGACGGGTCAGCGTCGATCGGCTCGGCAATATCGTGATCCGCAAGGGCACTGGGGTGCCGAAGCGGGTGGTCGCATGCGCCATCGATCGACCGGGCTTCGCGGTCACGCAGGTGAAGAGCGATGGCATGCTGCGACTGCATCGCGTGGGCAACGCCACGCATCCGCTGTGGGATCAGGCGCACGAGGGGCAGCAACTAGAGATCCTCACCGACCGGCGCGCCGTGCCCGCCGTCTCGGCGATCGCCAATGGGCATTTCGCGCAGCAGCATCGTGCGGACTCACTGGTGGTCACCGCCGACGATCTCTGGGTCGACGACGGTGCGCGGAGTGCCGCCGAAGTGGCGTCGCTCGGCATCCGGCTCCTGGATCCGGTGCAACGTCGGCTTTCGGGGTGGAGTTACGCGGGCCACGTCGCCGGTGCCAACGCAGGCGGCCGCGCCGGGTGTGCCGCACTGGTGGCTGCGGCGCGCGGTACCGTGATGCAGGGAGAGACGATGTTCGTGCTCGGCGTGCAGGGTGCGTTCGGGCACCCGGGGCTGGGTGGTGTGCTGGCGCGGACAGCGGGGTTCCGGAGCGACAGCATCACCGTCGTGGTGTCGGGACGCCGCGAACGGATCGATCGTCGCGCTGCCGGCGGCGGTGCGACGGGGGTCAACGCCGGTGTGCTGCGCGCGGCCGGCGTGGACACGCTGCACGTCGTCGCCCCCGCAGTTCGTGCTGCCGGCACGCTGGTGGAGAGCATCAGCCTTGCCGAGGCAGACTGGCTGCTGGCGCAGGTGATACGCGCCGCGAACGTGCGCGACCTGCCCGCCGATCCGTGGGTTGCGATTCCAGTGCGCGATCGCACGGCGTCGACGGCGGTGACCGATGCCTACAGTAATATAGTGCGCACGCTGCAGCGACTGGCTGACCTGCCCGGCGTGCCGGGGCAGGAGTGGCGGGTGCGTGAGGCGATCCAGGAGCAGTTGCCGGTGTGGGCAAAGTCGATCGCGACGGTGGACGACGCGGGCAACCTGATCGTGAGCGTCGGACCGCCGCGCGACACGGTGGTGTTCATGGCGCACATGGACGAGGTGGCGTACGACGTGACGTCGATCGCCTCCGATGGCACGGTGGCCCTGCGCGCGCGCGGCGGTGCGGTGAACAGCGCGTGGGAGGGACAGCCGGCCCTGCTGCACCTGCCGCGTCCGACCAACGGTGTGCCCGACACGCTGCCCGGCATCTTCGTGCCGCGCGACAGCGCACGGACACGCAACGCCCGCACGATGACGGCCTGGTTCGGCCTCGACTCCGCCGCGCTGGTGGCGCGCGGCGTCCGCGTCGGTGCTGGCGTCACCAGCCCGAAGTCGAGCGTGCGCCTGGCTGGGTCGCGCTTCACCGGGCGCAGCATGGACGACCGCGCGGGAAGTACGGCGCTACTCGCGGCCGTGCGTGCGATCGATCCCGCGGCGCTCGATCATGCGGTGATGTTCGTCTGGTCCACACAGGAGGAAGGTGGCCTCGTCGGGGCCGGCGCAATGGCGGCGCGTGTGGGCGCGACCGTGCGGCGCATCTACAGCATCGACACCTTCGTCAGTTCCGAGACGCCACTCGAGTCACCACACTTCGCGTTCGTGACACTGGGCGGCGGTCCGGTGCTGCGCGCGATCGAGAACAGCAGCTTCTCGCCGCGCGAGGTACGCCGAAGTGTGGCGGCGGCGGCGCGCACGGCGCGCATCCCGTTGCAGACCGGACTCACGCAGGGTGGCACCGACGGCACCACGTTCACGTTCTTCGGGGCACCGAACACGGGGCTGTCGTGGCCGGGTCGGTACAGTCACACGCCGGCGGAGGTGCTGGACCTGGCCGACGTGGAGCGCCTCGCGAAACTGATTCAGGCGCTGGCGCTGCAGCGGCCATGACAGGATGACTGGCGGACGGTGGAAGCGCACCGCTTCCACCGTCCGAGGGACGCAACGGCTGAGCGGCCGCTTATGTTCTTGAGGAGAATCACGGCAGGGAGCGATCTCGCCATCAAGGTTCCGATTCGGAGGCCTCGTACGCACGACGAAAGACGACCGTTCGGCCGGACGACGAGTGCCATGTCTCGACACTGACCATCATTCTCGTGCCGTATCGCGGTCAGAATCGTGTTTTGGATTTGTATGCGAGCAGCAGTTCCACCTTGATCGATGTATCCGACGTGATTTCAATGCAAGAAGTCGACGCACATTGCCCGTGCTGTGGCGCGGAGGTTCGCGCAGTGCCTTTTTCGGGGCGTGAACGGCAAATCCCGGTCGACGTTCCGACAGTGCAGCGATACGCATCTTGCGACGAGTGCGGCTCCTGGTTCGCGGTCGAAACTGAAGCCGACTTCAGTGCGTCTCGACATTATCCGGCACAGTATTACTCATTCATCGTAGCGCCAGACTCCGTCGTAACCCGATTCCTTCGTGGTGAGCGGGTGCGTCACTCGACATCTCGAGGCAGGCCGCTGGGCTGGTTGATTTCGCGCGCCATTGGCGTGCCGGCTGACCTTGAGGCCTTCGGTCAGCTTGGCGCACAGCGAAGCGACCGAATACTTGATGTGGGTGCGGGCGCCGGACGCCTTGTGCGCGACCTGTACGCTGGTGGCTTTCGTCACGTCACAGGGTGTGATGCGTTCGGCCCTGATCAGATCGGCCCGCCCGTCCTCATCCGCGGCGACCTTGCGGCGGTGCGGGGAGCATGGGATGTGATCATGTACCACCATTGCCTTGAACACATCGACGACCCGATGGCTGAGCTGCGCCGCGCGACACAGCGTCTGTCAGTAGAGGGGAAGCTGCTGGTTCGCGTACCGCTCACGGACTCGGATGCCGCGGCAGAATATGGTGACCGATGGGTCCAGCTCGATGCACCGCGGCATCGCGTCATTCCGAGTGCGGCAGGCGTGCGCGCTATGGCCGCGCGGGCGGGACTGATCGTTGAGCGGGAATGGCGAGACTCTTCGGCATTTCAGTTCTGGGGTAGTGAGCTGTATCGCCGTGATGTTGCCCTGCAATCGCTATCAGGGGGACCTTCGGCACACTTCTCTCGTGCAGCACTGAAAACGTGGGCGCTGCGCGCGCGTCAATTGAATCTGAGTAGTCGCGGCGACCAAGGCGTCTTCATCCTTCGCCGCGCGAGTAGCACACAGTCTCTGGCCGTCGGCAAGTAGCTAGAAGAGACGTGTCTTGACACGCGCCCACGACGGCTCCAGCGCGACCCGCACGCGACCCTCGAACCGCGTCCTGGTGGCACCCCGCACGCGCAGGTCGTTGGTGCTGCGGTTGATGCCGCCGTCGGCCGTGACCTCGATGCTGGAGCCGACGCGCATCGCGGTGCTGCCGGCCACTCGCAGGGTGTTCACCACCACGCCTTCGAAGATGCTGGGCCAGTCGTTGCGATCCTCGATGGCGGGGTAGGGCTCGCGGTAGTCGCCCGCGCCCTGCCGGCGGTACGCGACGTAGACGCGCAGCGGAGCCGGAAGCACCGGGCCGACGTCCACGCCCGCCCGGACTTCGTCGAAGTCGCTGTTGCGCTGGCCGAGTCCGATGGTGCGGCTGGTGTAGCGCTCGAAGCGATCGGGGGCGCGATAGGTGAGTGAGTTGACGCGCGTGTAACTGGCGAAGCCGCGCACACCGCCAACCAGTGGCAGGCCGTCGGCCGTCAGGGCAAGCGCGACGCCGGGCGGCTCGCCGCAGAGCTCACACTCGTCGATCTGGAAGTCATCGAGGAAGAGTTGTCCGCCGAGCATCAGGCCATTCGCGCCCCGATAGAGTAGGTCGGTGCCGAAGGCGACGTTGACCGCGCCGCCATCGCTGTACTGTGACAGGAAGAGTGGTGAAGCAGGGTTGGAGAGCGACGGCGTGAAGCCGCGATTCACGCCCCCATAGATGACGCTCTCGCTGATACCGGCCTCAAAGCGACCGACCGTCAGACCAAGCCGATGTGCGCTGAAGTACCGCTGTGCCAGCGTGTCGGTGCTGAAGTTCAGGCGTTCGTCGTCGAGGCGCGTGACGATCGACGAGAGGTGCACCTTCTCGCCGCCGAGTCGCAGGAATAGGTGGTCGTAGGAATACGCCCCGTTGCTGAGCATCAGACCCAGCTGACCCGGCAGCGCCCACGATCGTGCGACGCGGCCGGCCTGCAGCGTGGCAAAACGCGAGGCGACGCCGAGATAGCCTTCTTCCGTGCGTCCGGCCAGCACGCGGTCGCGACGACCCGTGAACTCCGGATCCACCCGCATCCGTCGATCCGCCAGCACCCGCATTGCGCCGGTGAAGGGTCCCGACTGGAGCAGGGCGCGCACCGTGAAGCCCGGCGCCAGCGTGTTGACGCGATCGGACTGCATCAAGTCGCGGGTCCCGCTCGTCTGCGCGACGCCGTAGCCGGCGAGGCCGACAGCGAACATGCCGCTGTCGGCATCCACGATGCCCGGCGCGTATTTGTCGGCCGCGGCTTCGATCGCGCTCAGCCACCGCGCGCTGCCACCATCGCGCAACGCACCGCGCGCCGCCGCCACTGCGGCCCGAACGGCGCCCACGCTGTACGGCCGCTCGATGATCGGCAACTCGCGCAACATGCCGCGTGCCTGGAGCGCATCGATGTAGGTGTAGGCGATGTCGTCCAGCGGCAGCAGCGCACGCTGCGCGGGGAGTGGTGCAGCCAGCAGCAGGCCGGCGGCGGCCAGCAGGGCGCGGGTGGTGCGCGTGATGAGCATCAGCGGTGCCAGGGGAGGCCTCTCACGCCACCGCTGCGGAACTCCAGCGCCGGTGACGGAAAGTGATAGTGGCGCAGGCCCTTCTTCACCGTCACCCACCACGGTGCCTTCCCGGGCAGCTTGAGCGGGTCGATGTCCAGCGTGAGCAGGAAACGACGCTGCGCGCGGATGTCGGCGCCGGTGGCGGGATCGATGAAGTCGGTGATCGAATGCCCGACCGAGAAGCGCAACAGGTCGGGCCAGTAGCGGCGGGCGCGTGCCGGCAGCAGCGTGTCGACGTCCACCGACAGCCAGTACGTCTGTCCGCTGTAGTCCACCGTGGGTCGGAGGTCACCAGGGATCAGGCCGGCCTGCGTGTTCTTCAGCGCGCGCGTGCGCGCATACGACATCGTCGGCATCACCGCGCGCATCGGTGGCACGAACGCGTGCGACAGCGAAATGCCCTGGCCGATGGTGTTGAAGAGCAGGTCGGGCGGCGAGAATCCGTAGCGCGCCTGCGTGCCGTCCCACAACTCGATCTGCAGCTGGAAGGCGGCGGCATACGCCACGGCCCACAGCGTCGCCTTCTTCTCCGACATGCAGGCGGCCTGCAGCAACTCGCGGCCGCCTTCGCTGAGCAGATAGCCACCGATCATGTGACCGAGCTTGTCCTGATCGCGGAAGTTGCCGTCCCAGTCGTAATTGGTGAAGAACGGGGCGCGTTCTCCCGACCACCAGGCACGCCGGAAGTATTCGTACAAGGCAAGGTTACCGCCGACGAACGTGGTGCCGACCGCCACCTGTGCCACCCGTCGTCCACGTCCACCGCTGGTGCACCACGACGGCGACTCCCCGCGTACCGGGGCGCTGTCAGCGGACGCGCGCATCACCGCCTGTGGCGAGAGCACTCGCGCCGATGAATCCGCGGTCGTGCGCGGCGTCGCACTCGAGTCGCCTTGCGCGCGAACTGACGTCGTCGCCGTCAGCAACAGCGCCAACGTCACCATCGTGCGCCGCATCACGCCGACGGGTGGAGCGCGTCGTACGCCGACAGGACTTCAGCCGGGCTCACGGTGGCCGCACCGAGCTTGCCGACTTCGACGCCGGCGGCATAGTTCGCGATCACCGCCGCCTCGCGTGCCTCGGCGCCTGCGGCCAGCATCAGCGCCAGATAGGCGGTCACCGTGTCGCCGGCACCCACGACGTCGTACACCTCGCGGGCCGTGGTCGGGATCCGCGTGATCTCGCCGCCACGCGACACCAGCGCCATCCCGTGCTCACTGAGTGTGAGCAGCAGGTGGGCGACATCGAGTCGCGCCAGCGTGGCCGGCAAGGCCTCGGGATGGTCGAGATCCACCGCGGCACCGAGGGCCTGTTCCAGCTCCCTGCGATTCGGCTTGAAGACGGTGGCCCCCTTGTAGCTGAAGAAGTTGCGGAACTTCGGGTCTACGATCACCGGCACGTTTCGTTCCGCCGCCAGCTGGATCGTGGCCTCGATCACGCGCGGCACCAGCACACCCTTGTTGTAATCCTCGAGGATCACGGCATCGGCCGAGGCGAGCGCGTCGGCCATGGCGGCGATCACGCGATCGACGTCGGCCGCGGCGAGGTCGGCATCTTCCTCCTCGTCGAAACGCAGCAACTGCTGCGACCGTGCCACGAGCCGAGTCTTGGTGGTGGTGGGACGTGCCACGGTGACCAGCGCATCGGTGGCGCCACCGAGTCCGCGCAGCAGGCCCCGCAACCGTCCACCGGCGATGTCGTCGCCGACCGCCGCCACCAGCGCGCAGTGCGCGTCCACCGCGAGCACGTTCTGCGCCACGTTGGCGGCGCCACCGAGCGCATCGCGCCGTTCCCGGACGCGTACCACGGGCACGGGGGCTTCGGGAGAGATCCGGTCGACGTCACCGCGGAGATAGACGTCGAGCATCGCGTCACCGACGACGACGACGCGGCGTCCGCGAGCGGCCGCGAGCAACGTCGCGAGGCGGTCGCGTGAGATTGGTGCTAGCATATCGGCTGCAAACTACTCGCCGCCCGGCAGGCCGGGCAACGCGATCCACCGGTTCCTGCGTCCCCGCTGCGTGCGCCGACTTCTCCAGACAGCACTGCTCGCGCTGCAGGATGTGCTGCTGCTGGCGTGGCAGGTGGTGCGTGCGCTGCCGGGCGGCCGCGGCGCCGGTGCCCGCCTGCTGGCACAGCTGGATGCGGTCGGGGTGAAGTCGGTGCCGATCGTGCTGCTCACGGGGTTGTTCACCGGGATGGTGCTGGCGCTGCAGGCTTCGGTGCAGCTGGCACCCTTTGGCGCCACACTCTTCGTCGGTCGCTTCGTCGCCGCCTCGATGCTGCGCGAGCTCGGGCCGGTGCTCTCCGGCATCATGGTGGCGGGACGCGTGGGCGCCGGCATCGCCGCCGAACTCGGTGCGATGAAGGTCACCGAGCAGCTCGATGCGCTGGAGACGTTGGGGGCCGAGCCGGTGCGGGTGCTGGTGCTGCCCCGGGTGCTGGCGGCGGCAATCTCGGTGCCGTTCCTGGCGCTGATCGCCGATGCGGCGGGCCTCGCCGGCGCGGCGCTGGTTTCCTCCACCTACCTCGGTGTCCCGGTGCGCACCTTCTGGAATGCGGCACTGGACCAGATCGCGCTCGACGGATTCGTGTTCGGCCTCGTCCCGGCCGACCTGGTGCAGGGCATCGTGAAACCGCTGGTGTTCGGCCTGATCCTCTCGCTCCTTGCGTGCCATCATGGCTTGCGCGCCAGCGGTGGCACGGCCGGCGTGGGCGTGGCCACCACGCGTGCGGTGGTCAGCGCCAGCATCACGATCCTCATCGCCGACTACTTTCTGACCCAGATGCTGCTGGTGCTCATCTGACCTCCTCATCGTGACGCATGCAATGTCCGTTTCCACTCCTGCCGTCGAACTCGATCGGGTGTCGGTCGCCTTCCAGCGGCCGGTGCTGCGCGAGGTGTCGCTGCAGGTGGCGCCGGGTGAGACGGTGGCCGTCGTCGGCGAGTCGGGCACGGGCAAGTCCACCTTGCTGCGCTTGATCCTCGGCCTGCAGGTTCCGGATGCTGGACGGGTGCGTGTGATGGGTCGCGAATTGCTCCGGATGAAGGACGACGCGCTGCGTGCGGTGCGTGCCGAGTTGGGGATGGTGTTCCAGGGCGCCGCCCTGTTCGATTCGCTGACGACGTTCGAGAATGTGGCGTTCGGGCTGCGTGAGCGAGGCACGATGACGGAAGCTGAGATTCGCACACGGGTGCGGGAGACGCTGGCGCTGGTGGATCTCGAGCCCGATGACGTGTCGGACCGCCTGCCGGCGGAGTTATCCGGTGGCATGCGCAAGCGCGTCGGGATCGCACGCGCGGTGGCACCGCGACCCTCGCTGCTGCTGTACGATGAACCGACGGCCGGCCTCGACCCGCTCACCAGTGGCACCGTGTCGGCGCTCATGCAGCGGCTGCAGCACGACCTGCGTGTCACCAGCATCGTCGTCTCGCACGACGTGCGCGCGATGATGCGGATCGCCGACCGTGTGGCGCTGCTGCATGAGGGCAGTTTCGCATTCCTCGGAGCGCCCGATGCAATGCGCCTCAGCACGGAGCCGTACACGCAGTCGTTCCTGGCGGCGGCATGAGCCTGCGTCCCGATCCGGGGCAGATACGCTGGATGCAACTGCGCGTGGGGATCGTGGCGGCGGTGGTGCTGGCGCTGCTGGCGGTCGCGATCGTGCGACTGGATGCGGTGGGCTCGTTGTTCGCGACGCCGGTGGAGTTCACCGTGCGGCTGAACGATGGGCTTGGCCTGCGTGATGGCAGCCAGGTGACCGTGGCCGGCCTGCCCGCCGGCATCGTGTCCGACCTCGCCGTGACACAGGGCGCTGCCGGCGCGGGTCCGGTGGTCTCGGCCCGCGTGACCATGAACGCGGAGCAGTTCGCACTGCTGCGCGAAGATTCGCGGAGCCGTCTGCGCGTGCTCGGGCTGCTCGGCGACCGGTTGCTCGACTTCACGCCCGGCTCGCCCGGTCGCCGCGCCTTGACGCCGAACGACACGCTGCTGGTCGAGGCGTTCGCGGAACTGGGCGACCTGTTCGCGGTGGCGGATACGGCGATGCGCGCAGTGAGTTCAGTGAGCACCGAACTGCGCCTGGTGGCCGCTCGACTGCAGAAGGGTGAGGGCACGATGGGCCGGCTCTTCACCGATGCGGCACTCTACGACACGCTGCTGCGCACCGTGCGTCGCGCCGACCAGGTGCTGGGCAACCTGCAGTCGGGTCGCGGCACACTCGGTCGCCTGCTGCGCGACACGACACTCTATGGCAGCGTGACCAGTGCCGCCGTTGCCCTCGACAGCGCCGCCTCGTTGATCACCGAGCGCGATGGCCTGATTGCGACACTGCAGCGCGACACCGCATTCTCGCTCCGCCTGCGTCGGGCGACCGCCGGCATCGACACACTGGTGCGCGGCCTGAACGGCGGGAAGGGCACCGTCGGGCAATTGCTCACCGAGCGCGAATTGTACGATCGCCTGCTGCGCGTCACGGCCGCGCTGGACAGCCTTGCCGCCGATGTGCGGAGAAATCCGTCGCGGTACACGAAAGGCGCCGTCCGCATCTTCTGACGCGATGACACCCGACGCGCGCACCACCAACGACGTTCGGCCGCCGCGCGTGCATGCCGGCGTGGTGCTGGCGCTGTCGGTGTTCGGCATCTCGTGGGCGGCGCCGCTGATCCGACTGTCGACGGCACCGCCGCTGGTCATCGCGGCCTGGCGTCTGCTGATCGCCGAAGCGGTGCTGCTGGCCATCCTCGCATGGCGCAAGGATTGGCTGGCATGGCAGCGCCTCTCACGACGCGATCACCTGCTGGCGGCGGGTGCCGGTGGCATGCTGGCGTTGCACTTCTGGAGCTGGAACGCCTCGCTCGGCTACACCACCGTCGCCGCCTCGGTCGTGCTGGTGAACATGCAGCCGGCCATCGTGGCGGCGGGTTCGGCGCTGCTGCTGCACGAGGCAGTGACACGACGGCAGATGGTGGGCCTGCTGGTCGGCATCGCTGGCGCACTGCTGGTGGCCGTGCCCGCGCTCATTGGTTCCGGCACCACCGCCGGACTGGCCACCACCGCGCCGCTGGGACTGCCGCCACGCATCTTCGGCGACCTGCTGGCCCTGGTCGGCGCGATCACCGCCTCGCTCTACTACCTGGCCGGTCGCCGCCTCCGCGCCACGCTCGACCTTGTGCCGTACGTCGCGCTGGTCTACGGCTGGTGCACCCTCGTCCTGTTCGCCCTCGCCCTCGCCCGCGGCGACCGACTCGGCCCCTACGGCCTCACTGACTGGAGCATCTTCGCGGGCCTCGCCGCCGGCCCGATGCTCCTCGGCCACACCGGCATGAACTGGGCGCTGCGCCACCTGCCGGCCCACGTGGTCAACCTCACGGTGCTTGGCGAACCGGTCGGGGCCTCGCTGCTGGCCATGCTCATCCCGGCGATCGGTGAGCGGCCGGACCTCTGGACCATCGTCGGTGGCGCCCTGATCCTGGGCGGCGCCATCGGGGCCCTCGGCGGTCCGAAAGACGAGAGCGCGTGAAAGGGGAGTAGGTTTCCCCGGCTGGCCCCGCTGGGACAGCCTTCGCGGCGTGCGCGTACCCCGGTGCGGTCACCCGACCCGACTATGACGGCCGAACTGCCCCGTGGTCGGCGTGGTCCGTCCTGCCGCATGAATCCGCACCGCCCGACGCTTTTTCAATGACACACGTCGCTTCCTCGAACACTACACTCCCGCCACTCGACGACCAGACGCGCTGCCTCGTGCGCCTCGCTGCCGTCATCGGTGCTGGCTCCGAACGTCAGGTGCGCGCGCTGCTCGTCGAGGCCCGCACGCTCCCGGCCGAATGGGTGGAGGAAGTGATCCTGCAGTCGTACCTCTTCGCGGGGTTTCCCCGCACGCTCAACGCCGCCCGCGAGTGGCGTCGCATCTCCGGCCGCACCGCGCCGGAGTCCGACCCGTACGCCGATGCCACGGTGCCCGGCATGGCCGACGAGTGGCGCGCGCGCGGCGAAGTCACCTGCGCCAACGTCTACGGCGACATGTACGACAAGCTGCGGGTGAACATCACCAAGCTCCATCCCGCGCTCGATCACTGGATGATCACCGATGGCTACGGCAAGGTGCTCAGCCGCGGTGGGCTGGACCTCGTGCGTCGCGAACTCTGCGTGGTCGCGATCTGCGCCCTCGCCGAACAGGATCGCCAGCTGCACTCGCATTTCCATGGCGCGCTGAACGTCGGCGCGACTCCGGCGCAGGTCTCGGGCACGCTCGACGCCCTCGCCGACCTGCTCGACGAGGATGCACTCCGCCGCTATCGCATGCTGTGGGGCCACGTCCGCACTGCACACACTGAACAGGCCCAGGGGCCGTCATGAGCGTCCATAACGATTTCATCGATCGCGTCGTCGTCAAGATTGCCGCCGGCACCGGCGGATCTGGCGCCACCTCGTTCCGGCGCGAGAAGTTCGTGCCGGCCGGTGGCCCCGACGGCGGTGACGGCGGCGCTGGCGGCAATGTCTACCTCCGCGCCGACGCCAACCTCACCACGCTGCTCGACTACACCTACCGCGATCGCTGGGCCGCGGAGCGCGGACAGCACGGCGAAGGCAACAACAAGACGGGACGCAGCGGCGCCGACATCGTGATGCCGGTGCCTCCGGGTACCGTCGTCGTGGATGCGGAATCGAATGCCTTCATCGGCGAAGTGCTCGAACACGGCCAGCAGATCCTCATCGCCAAGGCAGGTCGCGGCGGCAAGGGCAACGCGTTCTTCGCCACCGCCACCCACCAGTCGCCGCGCGAGTGGCAGCCCGGCGAGGAAGGCGAGGAAAAGCAGGTCATCCTCGAACTGAAGCTGATCGCCGACGTGGGCCTCGTGGGCGCCCCCAACGCGGGCAAGTCCACTCTGCTCTCCGTCATCTCCGCCGCCCGCCCCAAGATCGCCGCCTACCCGTTCACGACCCTCTCACCGAACCTCGGCGTCGTCCCGATGTCCGACCACCGCAGCTTCGTGGTCGCCGACATTCCTGGCATCATCGAAGGCGCGTCCACCGGCAAGGGATTGGGCCTCCAGTTCCTGCGCCACATCGAACGCACCCGCATCCTCGCCTTCATCATCCCGATCGATGCGATGGACTGGCAGGCGGAATACGACCAGCTGCGCACCGAAATCTCGGCCTACTCCACCGAACTGGCCGCCACGCCGCACTTCGTCGCATTCTCCAAGCTCGACCTGATGGGCGAGGACGATTACGTGCCCGAGATCGAAGCCCCGGATGCCTTCGGCGTCATCTCGTTCAGCGCCGCCAACCGCACCCACCTCGATCACTTCCTCGACACCTGCTGGCGCAAGCTGCTCTCGATGCGCCAGCACAACGAGGCGGAACTCCGCGCCTCCGAGCAGGTGCTGCCGTAGTGACACCCGATGCGCGGTGAGCCGCATCCGCAGCAGGCAGCGCTGGATGCACTGACCCTGCTGGCGCTCCCGCGTGTCGGCCTTCGTGAATGGCATCGGCGTGTCGCCGATGCCGGCACACCAGCCGCCGCATTGCAGCGTGTGACGACGGCCGATCGCGCCGCCGCCGCACGCGATTCGACGGACGCACTCGCCCGCGCCGCATCGCTCGGCTGCACCCTGCTCGTGCACGGTGAACCAGGCTACCCGGCGGCGCTGCATGACCTCACGCGCTGCGCCGACGCAGCCATCACTCCGGCGCCGCCGGTGCTCTTCGCGCAGGGTGACACGACGCTCCTCGAGCGTCCCACCGTGGCGATGGTCGGCACTCGGCATGCCACTGCCAGCGGTCTGCGGGCCGCCGAACGGATCGCCCGCGAGTGCGCCGATGCCGGTGCTCTCGTCCTCAGCGGATTGGCCCGCGGCATCGACGCCGCTGCCCACACCGGCGCGCTCGCAAACGCCGGCGCCACCGCGGCCATCATCGGCACCGGCATCGACATCGCCTACCCGGCCGATCATCGTGCGCTGCAGCAACGCATCGCACGAGAAGGATTACTGCTCACGGAGCACCCGCCCGGTGCCCGCGCCACGCGCGGCTCGTTCCCTGAGCGCAACCGCCTCCTCGCCGCGCTTGCGCAGGTCACCGTCGTCGTCGAAGCGGGACACCGCAGCGGCGCACTGCTCACCGCCCGCGCCGCCATGGCCCTCGACCGGCACTGCGCCGCCGTCCCGGGCACCTTCGACGCCGCCGCCTGCCTGGGATCCAACGAACTGCTCCGCGATGGCGCGCACGTCATCGCCTCGGTCGACGACGTGCTCGCCCTCCTCCGCCTCGCGCGCGCCGACGAACGGCACGCCACGCCGCCGACACACCTCACCGATGCGGAACGCGCCATCTGGAACGTGGTCGGCAACACGCCACTCGAACTCGACCTGATCGTGGAACGCGCCGGCTGGGCAGCGGACGCCTGCCTCGCCGCCGTCACCACCCTCGAACTGAAGGGCCTCGTCCGCGCCACCAGCGACGGCGCGCTGCACCGCGCATGACCAGCAACCCACGCCACGTCTACGTCCACGTGCCGTTCTGCGCTCGCCGATGCAGCTACTGCGACTTCTCCATCGCCGTGCGCAAGGACGTACCGGTCTCCGAGTTCATCGACGCGCTGCGCGGCGAACTGACGCTTCGACTCGCCGACGCCACCGCGCCGCGCCACATCGACACGCTCTACTTCGGCGGCGGCACGCCGTCGCACCTGGGCAGTGACGGCGTCACGCGCCTGCTGGAGATGATGCGTGAGTTCTTCCGATGGGACGCCGATGCCGAAGTGACGCTGGAGGCCAATCCCGACGACGTCACCGCTGCCTCCGCACGCGCCTGGGCCGATGCGGGAATCACGCGCGTTTCGCTCGGTGCGCAATCCTTCGATGATCGCGTGCTCGCCTGGATGCATCGCACGCACGGCGCGGCGCAGGTCCACACCGCCGTCGACGTGCTGCGCGACACACCGTTCACCAGCTGGAGCTTCGACCTCATCTTCGCGCTGCCCGCCTCACTCGACAGGGACTGGCGCCGAGACCTCGACCTGGCACTCCGCAAGCACCCGCCCCACCTGTCGCTGTATGGGCTGACGGTGGAACCGGGCACACCACTCGGCCGATGGGCTGACCGCGGCGACGTGCTCGCCTCCGACGAATCAGCGTACGAGCAAGAGTTCCTCAGCGCGCACTCCGAGGCCACGGCGGCGGGGTTCGAACACTACGAAGTGTCGAACTTTGCGCAGCCCGGACAGCAGTCGCGCCACAATCGGAGCTACTGGCGCGGCGTGCCGTACCTCGGCATCGGACCCTCGGCACACGGCTTCGACGGACGCACGCGTCGCTGGAACATGGCCGCCTACGCCGCCTGGCAGCGCTCCGTCGCCGCGGGGCACGTCCCGCTGGGTGGCAGCGAAGACATCGGCGATGGGGAGAATCAGCTCGAGACGGTGTATCTCGGCCTGCGGACCACCGCCGGCCTGCAGATCGGGCCAGAGGAGCGGGAACAGGTGGCGCCGTGGGTGGAGCAGGGATGGGCGACGATCGTGGGCGACCGGGTGGTACTCACCCCCCTCGGTTGGCTGCGACTCGACAGCCTCGCCGCCACCCTCACTCCCGTTCGTCGTGCACCGTAGCTAGCTGTTGTATATGCCGATGCAGCCCGAACTCACGGATCGCGAACGTCAGGTGCTCGAGGCGGTCATCCAGAGCTACGTGGAAACCGCGGAGCCGGCTGCGTCCCGAACCCTCTCACGGCGCTTCGGACTCGGTGTCTCGCCGGCCACGATCCGCAACACCATGAGCGACCTGGAAGAGAAGGGTTTCCTCTTCCACCCGCACACGTCGGCGGGTCGCGTGCCCACCGACCTCGCCTATCGCGTGTACGTCGATTCGCTGATGACCGTGCCGGTCATGAAGACCGCCGAGGAAGCGGTGCTGGGCGAGGAGATCCACGGCGCCAGCACCGCCATCGAATCGATCCTCCGCCGCGCCGCACAGTCACTCGGCGTCCTCACCCAGGAACTCGGCGTCGCCCTCGGGCCGCAGCTGGATGCGGCCATCCTGCAGCGCATCGAACTGATGCGGCTTGCGAGCGATCGGTTGTTGATGGTCCTGGCACTCGAACGCGGCGTGGCCCGGTCCATCTACATCGAGCTGCCGATCGAGATCGCCGACGACGCCATCGGCACCGTCACGCAGGTGCTCAACGAGCGCCTGGCCGGCCTCACCCTGCGTGAGATCCGGTCGTCGCTGGCACTGCGACTGCGCGACGCGCAGGCGCCCGGCCGCGCCGCGGAGCTGCTCAACGTGTTCGTCGAGGAGGGCGAGCAGTATTTCGCCAACGCCGCGCGCACCGACGACGTGGCGGTGGTGCTCGGACAACCCTCGCTGCTGGCCGAACACCCCGAATTCGCCACCGGCGACAGCATGCGGCAGCTGCTCGCGTTCACCGAGACACCGGCCCATATCGCCGACGTCCTCCGTCGCCGCTCGCCGCAGCCGGGCATCACCATCACGATCGGCAACGAACACGGTGACCCCCGCCTCGACCGCTTCACGATCGTCACCGCCGAATACCATTTCGGGTCGCTCAGCGGCGTGATCGGTGTCATCGGTCCCACGCGCATGCCCTACCGCAAAGTCATCTCCCTCGTCGGCCACGCCTCGCGTCTCGTCTCCGACCTGCTCTGACGCTGCGCCGCACCGGACTTCGCTGCTGCCTGTATACAGCGCGGCGAGCGTCGGCCCGTGTGCGTGGCGTCGCAAACAATGTTCACGCGGGGGCCGCGGGGAACGCGGGGGGCTCCGATCGCGGTGGAAGGCCGTCACTCCAAATCTCAAGCTTTTCATTTTTGGTTCTGGAACCACCGTGCCTCCCATCGCGGAAGGCGATCACTTCACATCCCGGGTTTGTCTTTTTTGGGTTGTGGAAGTTCTAGTCCTCGCAGCGCGGTGGATGGACATCACCCCAAATCCCATGTTTTCGTTTTTGGTTTGGGAACGTCCAAGGCTCACGGAGCCCCCCGCGTTCCCCGCGTCCCCCGCGTGAACATTGTTGGATCTGCCGATGCGCCAGACCGCGGCTTCGCGAGACGAGGCGCGACGATGTAGGACGATGCGGGGTACTGCCGCGGCGGCCAATTTGACCTCGCGAACCGAGGGCCGGGGAGTGGCGGAGGTGGCGCCACCCCAGCGGTTTGGCGATCTTTGTCCGTTACGCCCGGCCCCGACCGCCGGGCGTTCGTGCGACCCGTCGTGCCGACCCGGCGCGCGATTTTCTCTCGTGATGTGACTGATGGCTGACTACTACGCGACCCTGAACGTCGAGAAGACGGCCTCAGAGGACGAGCTGAAGAAGGCATACCGACGCCTGGCGATGCAGTACCACCCCGACAAGAACGGGGGCGCCAAGGAGGCCGAGGAGAAGTTCAAGGAGATCACCGAGGCGTACGACGTCCTGCGGGATCCGCAGAAGCGCGCCGTCTACGACCGCTACGGCGAGGCTGGCCTGCGTGGCGGCGGCGGTGGTGGGGGCGGCTACCAGCACGTGGACCTGAGCGAAGCGCTGAACATCTTCATGCGCGACTTCGGCTTCGGGTCGTCCGACATGTTCGGTGGTCGCGGCGGCTCCGGCGGCGCGCGGCAGGGCGGCGACATCAAGGTCGGTGTGCCGCTGACGCTGGCCGAGGTGATGACCGGTGTCGACAAGGCGCTGGCGGTGAAGGTGCTCGACACCTGCGGCACGTGCACTGGCAGCGGAGCTGAGGCCGGCTCCACGCCGCAGCGCTGCGCCACCTGTGGCGGGGCGGGCGAAGTGCGTCGTGCGCAACGCAGCTTCTTCGGCCAGTTCGTCAGCGTCGCCGCCTGTCCCACCTGCAACGGCGAGGGCACCGTGGTCGCGTCGCCCTGCCGGGTGTGCAAGGGCGACGGTCGCGTGCGCGTCGATCGCACCATCAACGTCCGGATTCCGGGCGGTGTCGCGACCGGGCAGTACATGACGCTGCGCGGCGTCGGCAACGTCGGCACGCGCGGTGGTGGCAAGGGTGACGTGCTGGTGGTGTTCGAGGTCGAGGACAATCCGCGCTTCGAGCGTGACGAGGAAGACCTCTTCACCGAGGTGCTGGTGACCTACCCGCAGCTGGTGCTCGGGACCGAGCTGCTGGTGCCCGGTGTCACCGGGAACGAGTTCCGCGTCAAGGTTCCCGCCGGCACGCAGAGCGGTCACCTCTTTCACCTGCGTGGCAAGGGATTGCCGCGGGTGAATGCCAGCGGCACCGGGGACATGCATGTGCGGGTGCAGGTGTGGACGCCGGATGAGGTCAGCGACGAGGAGAAGAAGTTGCTGCGCCAGCTGGCCGACCTGCAGGGCAGCGCGCCGTCGGAGCGCAACAAGAGTTTCTGGTCGCGGATGAAGGAAGTGTTGGGCGCATGACCGATGCCCCGTGGCAGACGCTGCGCGTCACGCCGTCGCACGACGGCGTGCGCGACGCCGTCGCCGCCGCGCTCTTTTCGGGGGGCGCTGAGGGATTGATGGAGGATGGCCGCAGCTACGTGACGCATGTGCCGGCCGAGCACGACCTGATCTTCCTGCGTGCGGAAGTGCAGCGTGCCGATCCTGCGGCGCAGGTCCTTGTGTCGGTGCTCGATCCGGCCACTGCGTCGCCCGAATTGCACGGCACCGTGCAGGCGCACGATCTCGGGGCGTTCGTCATCACGCCCCCGTGGCTGGCGCACCAGTACGATCCCGCGAAGACCATCATCGTCGAACCGGGCATGGCTTTCGGCACCGGCGAACACGCCACCACGCGCGGCGTGCTGCGCCTGTTGCCGAAGGTGCTGCGGCCGGGCGATCTGGTGGCCGATCTCGGCGCGGGCAGTGCCGTGCTGGCGATCGCCGCCGCCAAGGGTGGGGCGTCGAAGGTGATCGCGATCGAGCTCGATGACGACGCGATGTCGAACGCCGCCGAGAACGTGGAGCGCAACGGCGTCGCCGACCGCGTGCACCTGCTCTGCGGTGACGCGAGTGTGCTGCTGCCGTTCTTCGCACCGGTGCGGCTGGTGCTGGCGAACATCATCTCCAGTGTCCACGTCGAGATGCTGCCCGTCGTGGAGCGATGCCTGGCGCCGGACGGCGTGGTGATCATCAGCGGCATCCTGCAGGACGAGCGCGAGGAAATGCTGCGCCACCTTGCCGCCACCGGCTGGCGCCTGATCGCGGACGACAGCGAGGGGGAGTGGTGGAGCGCGACCATCGTCCGGGCGTAAGCCACTTCTTCTCCAGCGAGCCGCTGCTCTCGCCCGGGGCGCTGGTGCTGGGCGCCGATGCGGCGCACCACGCGCGTGTGCGTCGCCTGGCGATCGGTGCGCCGGTGACGGTGCGGGATGGCAGCGGCACCACCGCCAGCGGGACGCTGGTGCGGATGGCCAAGCAGCACCTCGAGCTCGAGATCGAGTCGCCGCGCTGTCCGCCGCCGATGCCCGCCGTGCACCTGTTGGTGCCCGTGGCCGACAAGGAGCGCATGCTGCTGGTGGCGGAGAAGGCGACCGAGCTGGCCGTCACCACCTGGCGTCCGGTGCTCTGGCGCCGGTCGCGGAGCGTGGCCGGGCGGGGCGAGGGGCCGATGTTCGCGCAGAAGGTGGAGGCCCGCATGATCGGCGCCTTGCTGCAGAGCGAGAACGCCTGGCTGCCCCAGCGCTTCAGTGAGTCGAATGCCGAGCGCGCCATCGCGGCGCTGCCGGTGGACGGCACGCGGCTGCTGCTGGATCCCGAGGGGGAGCCAATCGCCGGGCTGCCCCTGACGGCCCCCGTCGTGCTGGCGATCGGGCCCGAGGGTGGCTTCGAGCCGGACGAGGTGGACCGGCTGGTGGACGCCGGCTTCCGCAAGGTGCGCATTGCCGGTGGGATCCTGCGGATGGAGACGGCCGCCATCGTGGCCCTCGGCATCGTCCGCGCGCAGCTCGCCACATCCAATGGAGCGACTGATGGCTGATTGCCTGTTCTGCCGGATCGTGCGCAAGGAGATCCCGGCGCAGGTCGTCGCCGAGACCGAGTGGTGCCTCGCATTCCGGGACATCGCACCTCAGGCCCCGGTCCACGTGCTGGTGATCCCGAAGGTCCACGTGGACTCGCTGGACGGGGTCACCGACCCGGTCGAGGCCGGCCGGGTGCTGACGCTGGCGGCCGAGCTGGCGCGGACGCTGGGTGTGGTCGAGTCCGGTTATCGGGTGGTGTTCAACACCGGAGCCGATGGCGGCCAGACCGTGCACCACCTGCATGCCCACCTGCTGGCCGGCCGTGCGCTGCACTGGCCGCCGGGCTGAGGGCAGCCCGTAGCGCCGAGTTCGCCGCCTGGAGACCTGAGACAGAATCGCCGCTCCCTTCGTCCAACTGATTGACGCAGCACACCTTACGTGGATAGGTTCCACGGCTCACCCACAGAACTCCAGCCGGCGCAACCAACGCCACGAAGGGGGGAAGAAGCTTTTGGCAGAAGTCGTCATCCACGAAGACGAGAACTTCGAGCGCGCGCTCAAGCGGTTCAAGAAGAAGTGCGAGAAGGCAGGGATCCTTTCGGATCTCCGCAAGCATCGTCACTATGAGAAGCCGTCCGAGCGTCGCAAGCGCAAGATGAATGCGGCCACCCGCAAGAACCGTCGCAGCCGGAACTTCTAGTTTTGACTGAGACGCACACCCGGCTGAACGGCGATCTCATGATCGCCCGCAAGGCCCAGGACAAGCCGCTGTTGCTCCTCCTCAGCACCGTCATCGCCGAGGTCAAGGAGCGCGTTCGCGTGATCGAGAACGAAGAGAAGCGCGACGTGCTGGATGCGGATGTCATCGATGTCCTGCGCAAGGGCATCAAGAAGCGCCGGGACTCGGTCGAGCAGTACACGGCCGCGAACCGTCCGGAGCTGGCACAGAAGGAAGCCGACGAAATCGGCATCCTCGAGCGCTATCTCCCCGCTGCGGTGGATCCCGCAGTGATTCGCAGTGCCGTCATCGAGGTCATCGCCGGTGGCGTGACGCAGATGGGCCAGGTCATGGGCAAGGTGCTGCCGCGCTTCAAGGGTCAGGTCGAAGGCAGTGTCGTCAACGCGATCGTTCGAGAGGAACTGGCGAAGCTCGTCTAGTCGTTCTGCTGCTTCCCACAGGTTGCGCCGGCCCGATCGCTCTTCGTGAGTGGTCGGGCCGGTTCGCGTCTCCGTCTCCGCGCGTGACGCACCACCGTCGCGGACCATGCGTCTTCGCGACTTGCCCCGCATCTTTCCTGCTGTGAATACCCACGCCCTCGCCGTCCTCGAATTCCCGCGCGTCCTCGACGTCGTGGCCGATCGCGCCTCGTCATCGCTGGGCGCGGCCGCCGTGCGCGCGCTGCGGCCGCGCACCGATCGTGCGTGGCTGGCCGCCGAGCTGGCGCGGGTGCAGGCGATGCGTGCCGTGCTGGCGGGTGAGGGTGGCTGGACGCCGGAGCCGATCCCCGACGTGAAGCAGGCCCTCGCCCGCCTGCGCCTCGAGGGCGCGACGCTGGAAGGCACGCAGCTCACCGCGATCGCCACCCTGCTGCGGTCCAGCCGGCGCACCCAGTCGGCGCTGCGCGATCCGCGTCGTCCGGCGATGGCCACCGCCTACCTGCTGCCGTTCGCGGCGCGCCTGATCGCCGCGCTGCGCGACGAGGATGCGATCGATCGCGCCATTGACGGGGACGGCACCGTGCGCGATGACGCGTCGCCGACGCTGCGGCGTCTGCGGCGCGAGTTGATGGGCGCGCAGGGCGAGCTGGTGCGCCTGCTGGAACGCATCATGGCGCAGCTGGAGCCGAACCATCAGGTGGCCGACATGTCGGTCACGGTGCGGAACGGACGCTACGTGATCCCGGTCAAGTCGCATGCGCGCGCTGCGATCGGCGGCATCATGCACGACTCTTCCGGCACCGGTGCTACCGTCTTCATCGAGCCGCCGGCCGCGGTGGAATTCGGCAATCGCATCCGCGAGCTCGAGAACGAGGAACAGCGCGAGGTGGAGCGCATCCTGCGCGAGCTCAGTGACAACGTGCGTCCGCTGCAGCCGTCGATGCTGGAAGCGTTCGCGGCACTGGTGGAGCTCGACGTGCTGTACGCCCGCGCGCGGTACGCGAACGAGTTCAGCTGCGAACCCGCGGAACTGGGCGAGCCCGCCGATGGCCTGCAGGTGCGCGGTGGTCGCCATCCGCTGCTGCTGGCGAAGAACGCGCCGGTGGTGCCGTTCGACCTCGTGCTCCTGCCTGACGAGCGCACGCTGCTGATCTCGGGACCGAACACCGGCGGCAAGACGGTGCTGTTGAAGGCACTCGGCCTGTTCTGTGCCATGCTGCAGAGTGGCATCCCGGCACCGGTCGGCGCCGAGAGCCGGCTGCCGATCGTGGACGAATGTTTCGCCGACGTCGGGGACGAGCAGTCACTGGAAGCGAACCTGTCGACGTTCAGCGCTCACCTCGTTCACCAGCGCGAGATCCTGCGCGGTGCCACGGAGTGCTCGCTGGTGCTGATCGACGAGCTGGGGTCGGGCACCGATCCGCTCGAAGGCGCCGCGCTCGGTGGTGCGATCCTCGAGGCCCTCACGCATCGCGGCACGCTCACGGTCGCCACCACGCACCTGGGCGCGTTGAAGGAACTGGCTGCAGAGGTGCCGGGCGTGGTCAATGCCTCGCTGCAGTTCGATGCGGTGAAGCTGGCACCGACCTATCGCCTGCTGAAGGGAATTCCCGGCCGGTCGTACGGCCTCAGTATCGCCAGGCGCTTGCAGCTGCCCGATGCGGTCCTGGATCGTGCCGAGGAGCGCGTGCCGAAGGTGGAGCGCGACGTGCACAAGCTGCTGGCCGATCTCGAGGCACGTGACGAGGTGCTGGCGCAGCGTGAGGTGCAGCTCGACCGTCTGGTGACCGATGCCGAGTTGCGCACCGGCGCCCTCGAGACGCGCGAACGCACGTTGAAGGAGAAGGAGCGCGAGCTGGAACGGGAGTCGCGCAAGTCGGCGCGTGCACACCTGCTCGAGGCGCGGCAGACGATCGAGAACGTGATTGCCGAGTTGAAGGCCAAGGGTGCCGCGGAGATCGAGGCCGCCGCGAAGACCGCGCGACGCGTGGTGGAGACGGAGGCGCAGGTGCAGGGCCGCGAGTTGGAGCGGCTCCTCGAGGAGCAGCGCGCCAAGGCCGCCGATGCCGCGCGGTCGAAGCGCGGCGGACTGGATCGCGTGCCGGAAGTGGGTGAGCTGGTCGAGGCGGTGGCGTTCGGCAATCGCATCGGCACACTGATCGAGGTGAAGAACGGGCAGGGCACGGTGGCCATCGGCGCGCTGAAGATGAGTTTCCCGATCGCCACGTTGCGCACCACCGGCAGGAAGCCGGAGCGCGCCGCGGTGACGGTCGCGATCAGCAATCCCGATGAGGATACCGGACCGCCGATGGGCGCCGGCGAGGTGGACCTGCGTGGTATGCGCGTGAGCGAGATCGACGACTTCGTGTCCCGGGCCATCGACACCGCGGTCCGTGCCGACCTGAAGGAACTGCGCATCATTCACGGCAAGGGCACCGGTGCGTTGCGTGAACGCGTCACGTCCATGCTGCGCACCGAGTCGCGCGTGTCCTCTCATCGCATGGGGTTGTGGAACGAAGGTGGCGCCGGCGTGACCATCGCCGAGTTGCGGTGACGTGCATGGTCGCCGCGGGCTGACGCGATGATCCCGCAGGAGACCATCGAGCGCATCCGCGACTCGTCCGACCTGGTCGCGATCATCGGCGAGTCGGTGAAGCTCCGGCGTGTGGGCAGCGACTTCCGTGGACCGTGCCCATTCCACGGCGGAAAGAACCCCAACTTCTCCGTCTCGACGCGCAACAACAGCTATCACTGCTTCAAGTGTGGTGAGAGCGGCGACGTCTTCACGTTTTTGCAGAAGCATCTCGGCATGGACTGGCCGACGGCGGTGCGCAACGCTGCCGACCGCGCCGGGATCGCGATCATCGAGACGCGTGGCTCGCGCGACGAGCAGCGCGATTCACGTGAGCCGGTGTGGGCGCTGCTGGGTGCGGCTGCGGACCTGTTCAAGACCACGCTCTGGTCGGCGGACGGATCGGCGGCGCAGGCCTATCTCGCGTCGCGTGGACTCGACCGCGCCGCGTGCGAACGTTTCGAGATCGGCTTCGCGCCGACCGATGCCGACGTATTGCGTGCCAGGCTCGGTGCGCTGGGCTACAACGAGCTGCAATTGCTCGAGGCGGGACTGCTGGTGAAGCGCGAGGAGGATGGCCGCATCCGGGCGCGCTTCCGCAACCGGATCATGTTCCCGATCCACGATCCGTCCGGGCATCCGGTGGGATTCGGCGGCCGGTTGCTGGGCCCGGGAGAGCCGAAGTACCTCAACTCCTCCGACTCGCCGATCTTCAGCAAGGGACAGCTGCTGTATGGGCTGCACTGGGCGAAGAACTCGCTGCGCAAGGAAGACGCGGCGCTGGTGGTCGAGGGGTACATGGACGTGATCCGCTGCCACCTCGCCGGCGCGACACACGCCGTTGCGGGACTCGGCACCGCACTCACCGAGGGCCAGGCCCAGCTGCTGACGCGCTATACGAAGCACGTGTACCTCCTCTACGACAGCGACGAGGCGGGCCAGAAGGCCACCTTCAAGGCTGGTCGTGCGCTGCTGCTCGAGAAGGCTTCTGTGCAGGTGGTCACGCTGCCCGAGGGCGATGATCCCGACACCTTCGTGCAGCAGTACGGACGGCTGGGGCTCGACCAGGCGTTGCGCGGTGCGACCGACGTCTTCGAGCGACAGCTGCAGCTGATGGACCGCAAGGGATGGTTCGCCAACCTTGCCAAGTCGCGCGGTGCGATCGATCGCGTGTTGCCGACGCTGCGTGATACCGCCGACCCGGTGCGCCGCGCGCTGTACGTGGCGCGCCTGAGCGACGTGACGCGAGTGCCGGTGCCGCTGATCGAACAGGAAGTGGCGCAGGCGCCGCGACCGCGCCGTACCGCGCCGCCGGCGGCCGCTCCGGGTAAGCCAGCAGCGCGTCGCGAGCTGTCTCCGGCGGAGGAAATGCCGTACGGCCCCGGCGACGACGGCGACCCGCACATCTACGACGCACCGCCACGTGAGTCGGTGTACGAAGTGCCTGCAGTGCCTCCGCCACCGCTCGACGCGCCGCCGCGCGGAAAGTGGGCGAAGAAGCGTCAGGAGGTCGGATGGAAGATGGATCCGTCGCGGCCGCGCGCGGCCAGCAACGGCCTGACGGCAGGTCCGGAGCTGTCGATGGTGTCGCTGCTGATCCAGGACCGTCGCTGGGCGCGCGAGGCATCGGAGCAGGTCGATCCCGGCTTGTTCGAGGACGCGCGGCTGCGGGCGATCTACGACATCCTGATCAAGCTCGGTGCCGACGAACCGCTCGACACGATGGAGTTGGCCCTCGAGTCCGATGCACCGTTTGCGATGGACACCTTTCACGAGATCGTGAGCCGCATCGGTGAGCTGACGCCGATGGCGGGTCCGCAGTTGCTGGAAGGCGCGGTGCGGCAGTTCCGCGTGCGGTCGTTGGACCGCACGCTGCGCGACCTCGATGGCCTGATCCGCGAGACAGCCGAAGATGCGCGGCGCGAACTGGAGACCGAACGCGAGGCGCTGCGGCAGGAGCGACGCGCGCTGCTGGCAGCACGGTATCGCACCTGATGCAGTGCTTCGGCTGATGCTGCGGCGATTCGCATTGTTCGGGCTCGGCTGGACCCGTAGCTTGCCCACATGAGCACCACAGCACCGCGCGTGCGGCCCCCCTCCGTCTGGATCGCCCCGCCGCATGTCGAGGCGTCCGACGTGGAGCGCCTGCGCGATGCGCTCCACCTGCCACCGGTGGTCTGTCAGCTGCTGGCCCAGCGTGGCTACACGGGCGTGGACGACGCGAAGCGTTTCCTGCGCCCGAAACTGGAGCACATCGGCAGCCCGTACGACCTGCTCGGCATGCCGGAGGCAGTCGAACGCTTGGTGCGTGCCATTCGCGCCGGTGAGACGATCCTGGTGCACGGTGACTACGACGTGGATGGCATGTGCAGCACCGCCCTGCTGACGCGCGCACTGCGGCAACTCGGTGGCGTGGTGGTGCCGTTCATCCCGCATCGGCTCACCGACGGCTACGACCTCACCGACGCTGGTGTGCAGGCGGCGATCACGGCCAGGGCGCAGGTGGTGCTCACCGCCGACTGCGGCACCAGCGCGCTGCCAGCCATCGAAGCCCTGTGCGCCGCGGGCATCGACGTCATCGTCAGCGATCATCACTTGCCCGGTGGACCGCTGCCCGCCTGTGTCGCGATCCTCAACCCGAAGCAGCCGGGCTGTCCCTCGCCGGACAAGGATTTCGCCGCCGTCGGCATCGCGTTCAAGCTCGCGCTGGCCGTCACGCGTGCGATGGGCGGCAGCGACGGCTACGTGTACACGCTGCTCGACCTGGTGGCACTGGCCACCGTGGCCGACCTCGCGCCGCTGAAAGGTGAGAATCGCGTGTTCGTGCGGTTCGGCCTCAAGGTCATGGCCGAGACGAAGCTGGCTGGTCTGCGCGCACTGATCCGCGCCTCGGGGCTCGACGGCAAGCCGCTCACCGCCGGCCGCATCGGCTACATCCTCGGGCCGCGCCTGAACGCGGTCGGTCGGCTCGGCAACCCGATGCGCGGTGTCGACCTGTTGCTCACCGACGATCCCGCCGAGGCGAACGAGATCGCGCGCGAGCTCGAGGAACTGAACCAGCGACGCCAGTCACTGGACCGCAGCACGCTCGACGAGGCGATGCGTCTGCTCGACGAGGTGGATCTCGACAGCACCTACGGCTTGGTGCTGGCGAAACAGGGCTGGCATGCGGGCGTGATCGGCATAGTGGCGTCACGGCTGGTCGAACAGGTGTCACGTCCGGTGGTGATGGTCGCGCTCGAGGGTGACACGGGCAAGGGCAGCGGGCGATCCATCAGCGCCTTCGACCTGCACGCCGGACTGTCGGCCTGCAAGCAGCACTTGGTGCGTTTCGGTGGACACCGGGCGGCCGCCGGCATCACTGTGCAGACGGCCCTCGTGCCCACGCTGCAGGCCGCGTTCAACGAGGTCGCGCGCAGCCAGCTGAAGGCCGACCAGCTGGTGCCGGAGCAGCGCATCGACCTCGATGTGTTCGCGGCGGACCTCACCGACGAACTGGAGAAGCTGCTGCAGTACTTCGAGCCGCACGGTCTCGGCAACCCGACCCCCACGCTGGCGCTGCGCGCGGCACGCATCGATGCGGCACCGCGGCGCATCGGCAGCACCGATGGTGTGCGCACCGGCGTGAAGACGGAGCAGGGGACCATCGCCGCCATCGGCTGGCGGCTCGGCGACCGCGCCAGGCTGCTCGATCCCGCGACGCCGGTGGACCTCGCGTTCCGCCTCGATCGCGACGACTACCGCGGCGCCGACCGGCTGCAGCTCACGCTCGTCGACGTACGGCGCTGATGCGCATCATCGGTGGCATCTGGCGTGGTCGGCAAATCAGCGTGCCGGCGGCCGGCGGGGTCCGGCCGACCGGTGACCGCGTGCGCGAGGCCTGGTTCAGCATCCTGCAGTTCGACGTGCCGAAGGCCACCGTGGTGGATCTCTGCGCCGGCTCAGGGGCGCTCGGCATCGAGGCCCTCAGCCGCGGGGCCACACACGCCACCTTCGTGGACTCGTCGGCGCCGATCCTCGCCGCGATCCAGAAGAACCTCGCCTCGCTCGGCGCTGACCCGTCCACCTACACGTTGCACCGCGGTGACGCGGAGCAGTACGTGGCGACGCTCCCCGCGCATGCGTTCTCGCTCGGTTTCGCGGATCCACCATACGCCATGCCGGTGGCGGCGGGGTTGAGCGCGGCCTGGCGCCGCGTGCCCTTCGCGACGGTGTTCAGCCTCGAGCACCCGGCCGCGGCGGATCTCGGCGACGGCGGCGATCGACGCCGGTATGGCCAGACGGCCATTAGCTTCTACCGCGCCTGATCGCCTCCGCAGGTCGATGCCCACGCGCACCCGAGCCCTCGCCTCATGAGCCGCATTGCGTTGTACGCCGGCAGCTTCGACCCCGTCACCCGCGGGCACCTCGACCTGATGCGGCGCAGCCTGCACTTCGTCGACACGCTGGTGGTCGCGGTGGCCACCAACCCGAAGAAGGTGTCGCTGTTCAGCGCCGAGGAGCGCGTGCGCTTCATCGAGGGCGCAACGGCCGATGAGTCCCGCATCGAGGTGCGGGGGTTCGACGGCCTGCTGGTGGACCTGGCGCACGAGACAGGCGCGTCGATGCTGATCCGTGGCCTGCGTGCGGTGAGCGACTTCGAGTACGAGTTCCAGATGGCGCTCATGAACCGCCACCTCGCGGCCGACCTCGAGACGGTGTTCATGGTGCCGTCGCTCGACACCACCTACATCTCGAGCTCGATGGTGCGCGAGGTGGCGCGATTCGGTGGCGACGTGAGCGACCTCACGCACCCCACGGTCGTCGCGGCACTGCACGCCAAGTTCCGATACGCCGAACGGTGACCGACTTCCTCGCCTCGCTGCATCGTCGCGCGGCCGGGCGCTGTCCCCGCATCGTCTTCGCCGAGGGAACCGACGCGCGCACTCTCGAGGCGATCGGCGAGATGTCGGCGAAGGGCATTGCCCGACCGCTGGTGATCGTGCCCGACGTGACCGGCGTGGCGGCGGTGCGTGCGCGCGGCGGCTCGGCGATCGTGATCGAGGACAGTCCGCACCTGCCGGCGGTGCAGGAGTGCCTCGCCGCATGGGCCCGCGCGCGCGGACGCAGTGAGGACGAAGCGCGACAGCATGCCGCGACACCGCTGGCGTTCGCGAATGCCCTGGTGTCCGTCGGCGTGGCCGATGCATCCGTGGCGGGTGCGGTCCACACCACCGCCGACGTGCTGCGATGGGCGCTGCGCTTGATCGGGTCCGACAGTGGCAGTCGCAGCGTGTCGGGCGCGTTCTACATGGTGGCGCCGAGCACCGGGGTGCCGTGGCCGCACGAGGTGCTCACGTTCAGCGACTGCGGCGTCATTCCCGAGCCGTCGGTGGAGCAGCTGTCCGACATCGCCATCGCCGCCGCCACCGACCGCGTGCGGATCGTGGGCGATGAACCGGCGATCGCGTTTCTCAGCTTCAGCACACGCGGCAGCGCGGTGTCGGCCGACGTGCTCCGCGTGCGGCAGGCCGTGGCACTGACGCGTGCGCGTCGTCCCGACCTGTGGGTGGACGGCGAGCTGCAGGCCGATGCCGCCATCGACGCCATCGTCGGGGCACGCAAGGCGCCCGGCAGTGCGGTCGCCGGCAAGGCCAACATCCTCATCTTCCCCTCACTCGACGCGGGCAACATCGCCTACAAACTGGTGCAGTACCTGAGCGGCGCGACCGCCATCGGCCCGGTGGTGCAGGGCCTGCGCAAGCCGTCGCTGGACCTCTCGCGCGGCGCATCATCGGCCGAGATCGTGCACGCGGCGGCGATCGCCGCATTGCAGTGTGGATCGTGAGCGACGACAGTCGTTCGCCGCGACTGCCACCGCCGCGCAAGCGACTCGGCCAGCACTTCCTCACCGACAACCGAGTGCTCGACCGGATCGCCGACGTGCTGGCGATCACGTCGGCCGACACGGTGATCGAGATCGGCCCCGGTCGCGGTGCACTGACCGATCGCCTCGCCGACCGCGCCGGCCGCCTGATCACGATCGAGGTCGACAAGCTGCTGATCCCGATCCTGCGTGCGCGATACGCCACCCGTCCACACGTGAGCGTGATCGAGTCGGATGTCCTCGACCTTTCGCTCGGTGAGGTGGCTGGCGGCCCGTACCTGCTGGCGGGCAACGTGCCGTACTACATCACCACACCGATCATCTTCCATGCGATGACGCGCCCGCGACCGGAGCGCGCGGTGTTCCTGGTGCAGCGCGAAGTCGCCGACCGCGCGGTGGCACCACCCGGCTCCAAGGAATACGGCGCGCTGAGCGTGAACCTGCAGGCGCTGGCCACCGTCACGCCGCGTGGCACCGTCAAGCCGACGTCGTTCAATCCGCCGCCCTCGGTGGATTCGGCCATCCTGCACATCGCGCCGCGCAGCGACCCGGTGATCTCGGAGGACGAGGAAGCCGCGTTCCGGAAGCTGGTCATCGCCAGCTTCGGGCTGCGTCGCAAGCAGATGCGCCGCGTGGTGCGCACGGTGCGCGGACTCTCGGCCGAGCAGGCCGACATCGCGCTCGATACCGCAGGCCTCGATCCCGAGGCGCGACCGGAGACACTGTCGGCAGCGCAGTTCGCGGCCCTGTTGCGCGCGCTGCCTGAGCCAGGCGCCGCGTAGACGCCGTCGAGCGGGAGTTACGCCTGCTCGCGGTGCACGAGCGCGTAGGCGAGGCCTTCGAGCTCGAGGGCCATGTTCACCGACTTCACGGTGATCGCCGGCGGCACGTGGATCGGGGTCGGCGCGAAGTTCATGATCGCGCGCACACCGGCGGCCACCACGCGGTCAGCCACGCCCTGCGCATGTTCGGCCGGCACCGTGATCACCGCGATGTCTGGCTGCTCGCGGGCGGCGTCGTGTTCCAGCTGCGCCATGCTCCGCACGCCGACGCCATCGATCATGCGGCCGACCAGCTGCGGATTGTTGTCGTAGATGCCGAGCACGCGGAAGCCGCGCTGCGAGAAGCCACGATAGCTGACCAGCGCCGCGCCGATCTTTCCGGCGCCGACGATGTAGACCTTCCACTCGCGCCCGAGCCCGAGAATCTCCTGCAGCTGGCTGACGAGTTCGCTGACGTCATAGCCGCGGCCGCGCTTGCCGAAGGACCCGAAGAAGCTGAGGTCCTTCCGCACCTGCGCCGAGGTCGTGCCCCCCTCGTCGGCCAGCGCATCGCTCGAGATCGTCTGCTGACCACGGTTCGCGGCCTGCTCGAGGACGCGCAGGTAGAGCGACAGGCGTCGCACCGTGGATTCGGCGATGTGCTTTTCGGGGGCGGGGAGGCTGGGCGAGGTCGGCATGTCTTGTGAAGAATTTCACAAGAAAAGGCCCGGAAGGCCAGCCCAGCCACCGTGGACCGGTGCCCGCACAGGTCCCGAAACAGGAGGCTTTGCGCCCGCTGGCCCTCCACTACCTTGTGCCGATGTCGGGGAGTTTCCCCCCGGCGGCGTGGCCTCATGCCGCGCCGCATCAGCGTCGCCGGACGGGCGCGACTGACCTTTCTTCGCCCTGCTGTGGCGGTGCTGCGTGCCTGTGCGCGATCGTGTGCGTGATGGATTCTGATTCACTGATCGCTTCGCTGGGCGCGCGACTCAAGCCGACCGAATCGAGCCTGACCGATACCGCGGTGGCGCTGGTCGCGCGCGGGCCGATCGACTCGCCGGCCCTGGTGGCGCAGGTCTGTCAGGCCATCGGCGTCCGTCGCGCGCTGGCCGAGAGCCTGGCGCGCGCCATCCTCGGGCATCGTCCCGACGTACGGCAGGGCCCGGACGGTCGCTGGCGCGTGATCGCGGAACAGACCGTGGCGCGCCCCGTGCCGCCAGAGGTCGGGATCGCGGCGCCGCGCGCGGTGGCGACGGCGACCGACATGATCCGCGACGCGGCCATGCTGCCGATCGCGTCGCTCCGGTTCGCCGTCGTCGACGTCGAGACCACCGGCGGCCGGCCGGGCCATGGCGATCGCATCACCGAGATCGCGATCGTGCGCGTGCAGAATGGCGCCATCGTGGATGTGTTTGAGACGCTGGTGAATCCCGAGTGCCCGATTCCGCCGATGATCACGCAGATCACGCGCATCACGCACGACATGGTGCGTGACAAGCCGGTGTTCGCGCGCATCGCGCACGAGGTGGCGGCACGGCTCGAGGGGCACATCTTCGTGGCGCACAACGCGTCGTTCGACTGGCGTTTCGTGTCGCACGAGGTGTTTCGTGGCACCGGCCAGGCGCTGGATGGCGCCACGCTCTGCACGGTGCGACTGGCGCGCAAGGTGTTGCCGCAGTTGCCGCGGCGAAACCTCGACGCGGTGGCCAGTCACTACGCGGTCGAGATCCCGCCTGAGGCACGTCATCGCGCCGCTGGCGATGCCATCGCGACCGCCAAGGTGCTGCTTGCCCTGCTGCGTGATGCCGAGGGGCGTGACATCACCACCTGGGGCGCGCTGGACGCGTTCCAGCGCGCCGGCACCGCGCTGGCCAAGCGTCGCCGCAAGCCGGTGCTTCCTGCACCGGTGAAGGACGCCGGCGACGGCGCCTGACTTCCTCCTTCGCACGCCATGACCTTTCCGACTCCGCTGCTGCAGACCCGCGAGCTCGGCTCGCTCCGCATCCACGCCATCCAGGCCGGTGGCCAGCGCCTCGACGGCGGCGCGATGTTCGGTGTGGTGCCGAAGGTCCTCTGGCAGCGGAAGATCGAGGCCGATGATCGCAATCGCATCCAGATGGGGATGCGGACGCTGCTGATCGAACATCCGGATGGCCTGGTGCTGATCGACACCGGCGCCGGCAACAAGGAAGACCGGAAGTTCATCGACATCTACGGCATGGAGCTGCAGGCAGAGGTGCCGGAGCAGCGCGCTGACGAAACGGCGCTCGAAGCCGGCATCCGCGCCGCCGGGTTCACACCTGACGACGTGAAGGTGGTGATCAACACCCACCTCCATTTCGACCATGCTGGTGGCAACACGCGCCGCACCGCAGACGGCGCGGTGGTGCCGACGTTCGCGAACGCGACCTACGTGGTGCAGGCCGGCGAGTACGAGTATGCGACACACACCAACGAGCGCACCGCCGCCAGCTACTTCCCGCCCAACTTCGCGCCGCTCGAGCGTTCAGGGCAGCTGCACCGGATCGATGGCGACGTGGAGATCGTGCGCGGCATCACGGCACGGAAGACGCCGGGCCACGTGCCACACCACCAAAGCCTGCTGATCGATGGCGGCGGTGCCCGTGCGCTGTTCCTCGGCGATGTGATGCCCACAGTGAACCACGTGCCACTGGCGTGGATCATGGGCTACGACGTGGAGCCGCTGCGCACGCTGGAGAGCAAGCGCGCGCTGCTGCGTGATGCCGCTGCGGAGGACTGGCTGCTGATCTTCGAGCACGATGCCTTTCACGCGTGGGGCAGGGTCGCCCCGGATGCCAAGGGCTACGCCTACACCAACGCGTGATGCGGCGGAGGCGTCAGCGCGGCACGCGCTGACGCAGGGTGGCGAGCACGGTCGGGAAGTAGGCCATCTGGCGGCGCTGGTCGGCCGTCGGCGCACTGCCGCCCCGCAGCACGGCGCCGTACAGCGTCCCCACGCGATCCTGCAGCTCACGGATCGTCGCCTTCAGTTCCGCGTCCATGTCGCGCGCGGCGGTGCTTAACTGCACCACCTGGCGATAGATGCTGGCGACGGAATCCGACGCGCGATGCCACGCTGCCCGTTCGGCGGCGGTGATGGTGACACGTGGATCGTCGCGGACCACCAGCGCGCGATCCTGCGTGCGACCGTTGGCCGTCAGGCGCACCGTGTAGCGCCCCGGTGTCACCCAGCGACCCTGTGGTGCGCCGCGTGGACCGTCATCATCGTCGTCGCCGGCCGCTGCCGGTGCGCCTGGCAGTGACGGCAGGCGCAAATTCCACACGACGCGATTGACGCCGGCGCTCTTCGTCGGCCGCACCGACGCCACCAGCGCGCCGGTGGCATCGTGGATGGTGATCGCCACCGAATCCTGCGCGCTGGGCGACGAGAGCCAGTAGTCGATGATCGCGCCGTTCGGCGGATTCTCGCCGCGGAAGATCATGTCACCGGTGTGCGCCTGGATGGAGGCGATGCGGCGCATCTCGGCCGGCTCCACGGTGAACAGGTGCGCCGCCGAGGCTTCCATGGTGCGATCCAGTTCCTGCACGGCGTTCAGGTTGTCGAGCACGAAGATGCCACGGGCGTGTGTGGCCACCACCAGGTCGTTGTCACGTGGCTGGATGGCGAGGTCGTTGATCGGCAGTCGCGGAATGCCGCGGAGTTCGCGCCAGTTCGCGCCGGCATCCGCGGACACGTAGAGCCCCTGCTCGGTGCCGAGGTAGAGGCGGTCGCGATTGCGGAGGTCTTCGCGGATGACGTGGATCACGCGGTCGGCGGGAAGGGTGGCGCTGATCGGCCGCCACGTCTCGCCGAAGTCGTCGGTGCGGAAGAGATAGTTGGTGAAGTCGTCGGCCTGGTGCCCATCGAACGCCACATAGGCGGAACGACCGCCGGGCGCGCGCGATGCCTCGACCTGTTTCACCCAGGTGCCTGCCGGCACGCCCGGCACGTTGGCGCGCACGTTCTTCCACGTGCGCCCACCGTTGCGCGAGACCTGCAGGTTGCCGTCGTCGGTGCCCACCCACAGCACGCCCGGCGTCACCGGTGATTCACTGATGCTGGTGGTGCTCGGGAAGTACGACACGCCGTCGTCGAGCGAGAGCGTGGTGTCGGTCGGCATCTGGCCCATGATGGCCAGCGAGCGGCGATCGACACCGGTGGTGAGGTCGCCGAGCGACGTCCACGTCGTACCGCGATCCACCGACTTCCAGACCTCACGCATGCCGGCGTAGATGACGTTGCGATTGTGCGGCGAGATGACGACCGGCGAATTCCAGTTGGCCGGCATGATCTTCTTGCCGACGCGTGGTTCGGGCGCGCCCCAGTTTCCCAGCTTCGGGCCTTCACCCTCCTTGCCCACCGGACGGATCGACACCGACTCCAGCGTGCGCAGGTTCACGCGGGACAGGCCGAGGTATTGCGAGCTGCTGTAGATCGTGTTGTTGTCGGTGGTGTCGATCACGTTGTTGAAGCCGTCGCCACCGCCCACACGGAACCAGTCGTCGTTCAGCGGTCCGCTGCTGGTGTAGGTGGCGCTCGGTCCGCACCAGCTGCCGTTGTCCTGCAGGCCGGTGCAGACGAAGTAGGGCGATGTGGTGCTGACGCTGACGTGGTATGGCTGCGACATCGGCAGCGACGTGACGTAGAGCCACTTCACGCCGCGATCGTACGAGATGCCGACGCCGCCGTCATCCGCCTTGATCAGGTGGCGCGAGTCACGCGGGTCCACCCACACCATGCGATCGTCGCCGTGCAGCGTCTGTCGTGGTTCGCGCCACGTCTTGCCACTGTCGTCGCTGACGGACCACTGCATGGCGTAGAGCCGGCTCTGGTCGCTCGGGTCCACCTTCAGCTGGCTGGAGTAGGCCGGCCGCGGATTCCAGTCGCTCATGAACCGCCACGTCTCGCCCTTGTCCTCGGAGCGGTACACACCACCCAGTCGCTTCGCGTACGAGATGCTGGAGGTGTATCGCTGGCCCTGCTCCACGCTGGCGTACACGACACGCGGATCCTTGGCGTAGATCGAGATCGACGTGCGGCCGATGGTGCCGCTGGGCAGTCCCTTCGTCATGGGTGTCCAGGTCGCGCCGGCATCGGTGGACTTGTACAAGCCGCTGCCAGCGCCGCCGCCCACGAAGCCGAAAGGTGTGCGGCGATGCTGGTAGAGCGCCGCGTACACGATGCGTGAGTCGCTGGGATCCACCGCCACGTCCACCGCGCCGGTGTCCTCGTTACGCGACAGGATCAGCGCCCAGGTGCGCCCACCGTCGGTGCTCTTGAACAGGCCACGCTCCTTGTTCGGGCCCCACAGATGCCCCGGAGCCGCCACGTATACCACGTCGGAGTTGCTGGGATCGACGACGATGCGTGCGATGCGGGCCGTGGTCCGCAGCCCCATGTTGGTCCAAGTGGCGCCACCGTCGGTGGACTTGTAGACGCCGTCGCCCCAGCCGGAACTCTGCCGGTTGGTCGCCTCGCCGGAGCCCAGCCACACGGTGCGCGGATTGCGCTGGTCCACCGTGACCGCGCCGATCGAGTTGACCGACTGGTTCTCCCAGACCGCCTTCCAGGTGACGCCGTTGTCGCTGGTCTTCCACAAGCCGCCGGTCGCCGCTGCCGCATAGAACTCGTACGGGTTCGACTCGTTGACCGCGATGTCGGTGATGCGGCCACTCATGTTGGCGGGGCCGATGCTGCGCAGTCGCAACGCCGCGAACGGATCGGTCGGCGCGGGCGTCTGGGCGTCGAGCTGGGACGCCAGTACGGCGGACACGAGGCAAAGGAGGGGCAGGGCAAGGCGGCGCGGCATCGGCAGGCGGCGATGATGGTGAGTGCGTGCGGTGTGCACCGGTCGAAGGACGCGCACGTGCCGCGTGCTGTCCAGTGCCGATGGACGACTGCTGCGGACGACCCTCGCCGCCCGTCGTGCGCCCCGCTAGCGTGCGCCGCATGCCTCACACCCCGCCCGGCGATGCCGCGCACACGTCCGCCGGCTACGCGCCGCGACTCGGCCTCTTCTCCGCCACCATGCTGGTGGTCGGCGGCATCATCGGGGCTGGCATCTTCCTCAATCCGGCCATCGTCGCCCAGCGCGTGGGCACCGGCGCGGCGACCATGGCCACCTGGGGACTCGGTGCGCTGATCGCGATCGTCGGGGCATTCGTGTTCGCGGAGCTTGGCGCGCGCGCACCACGCGCCGGCGGCGGATACGTCTACCTGCGCGATGCATTCGGCGGTTTCCCGGCCTTTCTCTACGGCTGGGCGCTGTTCCTGATGATCTCGACGGGTGCCATCGCCGCGGTGGCCATGACCTGCGCCAGCTACGCGACCGCCGCGCTTGGACTCGGAGTCGCGTGGTCCACCCCGCTCGCAGTCGGCGCGATCGTCGTCCTCACCGCGGTCAACATCCTCGGCGTCGCACCGGGCGCGATGACGCAGAACGTGGCCACCGTCCTCAAACTGGCGGCGATCGCCTTCCTGGTCGGCGCGGCCTTCCTCGCGCCATCGCCGGAGGGCAGGAACGCATTGGTGCTGGATGCGATACCGCTGTCGGTACCGTCCGGTGCGACGCAGTGGATTCTCGCCGTCGGTGCCGCGCTGGTGCCGGTGCTGTTCGCCTTCGGTGGTTGGCAGCAGACCAACTTCGTCGCCGAGGAGTTGCGCAATCCGCGACGTGACCTGCCGCGGGCGCTGGTGCTCGGCGTGCTGATCGTGGTGGCGGCCTACCTGCTCGTCAACCTCTCGTACCTGCGCGCGCTTGGCGTGCAGGGCTTGGCCGACAGCCGTGCGCCAGCCGCCGACACGGTGGGTGTGCTGCTCGGCGACCGCGGTAGAGCAATCATCGGCGCCGGCATCGTGATCTCGACGTTTGGCTTCCTGAACCTCGTGATCCTGGTCACGTCGCGTGTGTACCAGGCGATGGCCGCCGACGGCGTGTTCTTCGCCCGCATGGCCCGATTGCATCCGCGCACGCGCACACCGGTGGCCGCACTGGTGGGACAGGCCGTCTGGGCGATCGTGCTGCTGTTTTCAGGCAGTTACGGCCAGCTGCTGGACTACGTGGTGTTCGCCGACTGGCTGTTCTTCGGCGCGACGGCCGCCACGCTGTTCGTCTATCGCGCCCGCGAAGCACGCGGCGAGATCCCGCGTGTCTCGGTGCGTACCCTCGGTCATCCCGTGACCACGTCGCTGTTCCTGCTGGCGGCGGCCTACGTGATCATCGGGTCGATCATCTCCAACCCCGGCAATGCGCTGAAGGGCACCGTGCTGCTGGCGCTCGGCTGGCCGGCATTCGCACTCTGGCGTCGAGCGTCCGCGCGTCACGCCATGGGCTGACGTGACGACGCGCGGCGCGACACATGATGGTCGCACCGCGCGTCGCAGGCGCTGCCGTCACGCCATGTTCAGAGGCGCATCGCGGCGGAGAGCGTGAAGAATTGCACGTCGTTGAAGAAGTGGAAACGGCCTTCGACGAACGGCTGGAATCGCGCCTTCCGGAAGTTGAAGCCGAGACCGAGGTTCTGGCCGAAATCCGTCTGGCTCTCGTCGTTGGCGGAACTGCGATAGAGTCCGAGGCCGGCGGTGGCGAAGAATGGCGACTTGCCGCCACCCGATGCGGGGAAGTCGTACACCGCGGCGCCGGTCAGTTGCACCACGGAGTACGATGGCGTCACGATCTCCTCCTTGCCGCCGAATCGCACGTATTGCAGGTCGCCGCGCAGGCTGACGGGAAAACCGGCCGGTCGCCCCTCGACGAATCCACCGGCGTTGAAGCCGACGCTGAATGCCTTGCCGAGTGAACTCATCGGCGCGGCAACACCGGCGATCAAGCCGGCGCGTACGCGGTCACCGGTCGCTTCCGCCGGCGCAGAAGCCTTGGCCGGCGTCGCAGCGGCGGCGGGCTTGCTTGTGGTCGGCGCTTCGGACGCCGGCGCAACCGATGCCGACGGCGCTGGGCTGGTCGCCGGGCGCGGAGCGGTGGTGGCAGGACGCGTCGCGGTGGCGGTCGTGGACGCCGGCTTCTTCGGCGTCGGCTGCGTCGCCTGCGCGCCGAGTGCGAACGGCAGGATGGTGCAGAGGGGCAGTGCATACCGCGCGAGTCGGATGTGCAACGGAGCTCTCCTTCGAACGTGGTTGGTGCGCCCGACTCGCGCGCGGAACGGCGGCGCACGCAGCGAGACGCACGCGCAGCGCCCAACCTGCGAGGCGCGAGTGTCGAGGTGAGGACGCGTGACGGCCCGTGGGGTCACGCGTCCAGAGTGTTCGCCTCGCCGTCAACCGGCGTGTGCTGCGCCGTGCTTCAGGGCTCCGATCGCGGTGCCATAGCCGCCCTGCGCGGGCAGCAGCACCTGCAGGCCGTAGTACTCGCCGACCTGGTCGATCACGCGGCGGAAGCTCGGCATGTCGGTCATGTGACCGATCATCACCACGCGCTCGATGCGCTCGGCGCGCGCGGCATTGATGGCGGTGATCGCGATCACCTGGCCGATGAGCGTCAGCAGCGCCGCGGCGAGGTCGTCGGGCTGCGCTGGCTGCTCCATCCGAGACAGGCGCCCGAAGTTAACGGCCGTCGCATCGGGTGGCAGCGTGCCGATCGGGCCCGCCACCACATCGCGCAGCGCGAGGTCCACGCCGTTGGCATCGCCGCGCATCGCCATCGCATCGATGCGCGCGACATCGGTGGTGCCGAGCAGCAATCGCCCGAGTCCGAGCAGCGTCCCTCCGCCGACACCGGTGCCGGTGATGTGCGTGTAGCTGCTGCCGCGTGCCGCGATGACCGCCGTCCCGGATCCTGCACTCACCACCAGCACCGGTGTCTCGAGATGCGCATCGTCAGGGCTGGCGAGCGCCTGTCCGCCGCGCCCGATGGCGGTGACCTCCGGTACCGGCACCACCGTCGTGCCACCGAGCGATGCGGGCAGCGACTTGTGCTGGCCGCCGGTCACGGCGAGCGCCGACAGTGACTCGAGTGCGACGCCACCCGCCGCGAGGATCGCGCGGACGCCCTCGTGTGTGGGCGCGCCGTTCGAGGGTCGCGTCCAGCGATGCAGGCTGCCGTCCACCATCGCCACCGCGTCGGTGTTGCTGATGCCGAAATCGATTGCAGCGCGCATGCGAGGATCGGTGGCTCGTGTGGAATTTCAGGGCGTCGGCCTTGTCGCTGATCCTGCCACGCTATCCCGGCATGATCACCGTTCCCTACACGATTGCGCCAGAGCCCGGCATCGGCAGGACGGTCGCGTTCGCCAGGTGACCGGGTGCCACTCTTCCGCCGGCGGCGGTGTAAAACGTGCGATGTGCATGTTTCGGCACGGCATCGCCTTTTCGTCCACCAACAGGATCCAATCGTCATGAAGCGTACGTCCCGCTCGCACAACACTCTTCCCGAAGAGATCCGGCAGCAGTCCATCGCCGTGCTCAATCGTCACCTCGCCGCCGCGATCGACCTGCATGCGCAGGTGAAGCAGGCGCACTGGAACGTGCGCGGTCCCGGCTTCCAGGCGATCCACGAACTGTTCGACGAGGTGTCGGAAGAGGTGGAGAAGCATTCCGACCAGCTCGCCGAGCGGTGCGGTGCGCTGGGTGGAGCTGCCGAGGGGACGCTGCCGGTGGTGATCGAGCGGTCGTTCCTGGTGCCGTATCCGCTGGGCATCGCCGACGTCAACGCGCACGTGTTCGCGGTGTCGGCGGCCCTCGCCGCCTTCGCCGAGTCGACCCGCGAGGCGATCGACACCACCGACGAGTTCGGGGACAAGGTCACCGCCGACCTGTTCACCGAGATCTCGCGGGGCATCGACCAGCAGGTCTGGTTCGTGGAGTCGCACCAGTCGCCGGCCTGAGGTGCGCGGTGACGGGGCGACGTTCGGGGTCATCCCCGGCCATTGACCCGGCAGGTCGCCCCGTCTAGCTTGTCAAGGTCTGAACTCGGCAAGTGATCCTCGCGGCAGTGAGGGTCCACCCTTCGGCCCTCGCCCTGCGAGGTGTGCTGCTGGAGTCCAATGCAACGGGCACACCCCCTTGGGTGGGCCTCGCGGCGTGGTCTTCATCCCCGAAGACCCCGCCGTTTTTGTTTTCCCGCTTCATGGAGCAACGTCCTATTCAGGATCCGACCAAGCGAGTGCGCGTCAACCGGCAGATTCGCATCTCCCCGGTACGCGTCATCGCCCCAGACGGCGCCCAGCTCGGCATCATGGAAGTCGATGCGGCACTGGCTTCAGCAGTCGAACAGGGCCTCGATCTGGTCGAGGTTGCTCCACTGGCTCGTCCGCCGGTGGTCCGCATCATGGACTACGGCAAGTACAAGTTCGAGATGGCCAAGCAGGCCCGCGTGGCGAAGAAGAAGCAACACGTGATCCTGCTCAAGGAAGTGAAGTACCGGCCGGGCATCGAGGAGCACGACTTCGAGACGAAGACGCGCCACGCCCGCCGGTTCCTGGAGGAAGGCAACAAGGTGAAGGTCACGCTGATGTTCCGTGGCCGACAGATCGCGCACCCGGAGCTCGGGAAGGCGGTGGTCGACCGGGTCGCCCAGCAACTCACCGACATTGCCAAGGTCGAGACGGATGCCAAGCTGGAAGGCAAGGCGCTGACGATGATTTTGGCACCACGATAGGCACGCAGGGAGACCCATGCCGAAGATGAAGACCCACACCGGCGCCGCCAAGCGCTTCTCCGTCACAGGGACGGGGAAGGTGAAGCGTCGCAAGGCGTACAAGAGCCATATCCTGACCAAGAAGTCGCAGAAGCGGAAGCGCAACCTCCGCAAGGGCACGATCATCGAAACCAACGGGGAGGCGAAGCGCATGCGTCGTCTCATCCAGGCTTAAGGAGGAACCGAGATGCCTCGCGTACGCAGTAATCCGGTCCGCCTGAAGCGGAAGAAGCAGATCATGAAGGCCGCGCGCGGTGCATTCGGCGCGCGCAGCAAGACGTGGAAGGCCGCCAAGGAGACCGTCGAGCGTGGCTGGCGTTATGCCTACCGCGACCGCAAGAACAAGAAGCGCGAGTTCCGTCGCCTCTGGATCATGCGTATCAACGCCGCGGCCCGTCAGCACGACATGTCGTACAGCGTCTTCATCAGTGGCCTCGAGAAGTCGGGCATCGAGATCGATCGCAAGATCCTCGCGGAGCTCGCCGTCAATGATCCGGCAGCCTTCGCCGCGATCGCCGAACAGGTCCGCACCGCGCTCGCCGCGGCGTGATGGTTGGCCGGGTTGTTCCCGGCTCCCTGATCCGCTTGTTTCGTGCGGCGGCAGTGTGACCACGTGTCCACTGCCGCCGTTTGCATATTCACCGCGAATTTGTGCAGCAAACCTCGACTAACATGACGTCTCTGAATCAGCTCCTAATGCGACTGGATCTTGTCGCGGCTGAAAGCGGTTCGCGCGTTGAAAGTGCGAGAACGCTCGAAGAGCTCGAGGCAATACGAGCGCACTATGTCGGTCGGAACAACAGCGTTCAGCGCGAGTTTGCAGCGTTGCTAAGTCAAATAAGCCATCAAGACGATCGTGCGCATCTTGGGCTTAAGCTCAACGATTGGCTCCGCGAGTTTAAGCATGCGCTGACCGTCAAGCGAAACTTCTATGCCCATAATCCGAAGCCCGCTGATGTAGGTGATCTCACCATGCCCGGTCGCGAGTCGTGGATCGGCGCGGTGCATCCCGTGTCGGCGGTCATCGACGAGATCTCGGCCATCTTCCGCGAACTGGGCTTCACCATCGCGCTCGGGCCCGAGGCCGAGACGGAGTGGTACAACTTCGGCGCGCTCAACTTCCCGGCCGACCATCCGGCCATGGAAGCACACGACACGCTCTACCTCACCGACGACACGTTGCTGCGCACGCACACGTCGCCGGTGCAGGTGCGCACGCTGCAGGCCCACACGCCGCCGATCCGCATCCTCTGCCCGGGCAACGTGTACCGTCGCGACTTCTTCGACGCCACGCACGCCCCGAGCTTCATGCAGATCGAGGGACTCTGCATCGACGAAGGCATCAGCTTCGTGGACCTCAAGGCCACGCTGAGCGAGTTCGCACGCCGCTTCTATTCGGGCTCGAGCAAGGTACGCCTGCGTCCGAGCTTTTTCCCGTTCGTGGAACCCGGTGCCGAGATGGACGTCGAGGTGGATCTCGGCGATGGCAAGGGCAAGCGCTGGGTGGAGATCCTCGGTTGTGGCATGGTGCACCCGAACGTGCTCGACGCCGCCGGCATCGACAGTGAGAAGTACAGCGGCTGGGCCTTCGGCATGGGACCGGCGCGCATCGCCATGTCGCGGCACAAGCTGCCCGACATCCGCCTGTTGTACGATTCCGACGTTCGTTTCCTGGAGCAGTTCGCCCGATGATCGTTTCGCACGAATGGCTGCGCGGCTTCGCGCCGCACGACAAGAGCGCGCACGAGATCGGTGAACTGCTGAACGACCACGCGGTCACGCTCGACGGGCTGGAGTCGCTGCGTCGCGACATCGCGCCGATCGTGGTCGGACTGGTGGTGGAGCAGGCACCACATCCCGACTCGGATCACCTGTCGATCACCAAGGTGGACGACGGCAGCGGCACCCTGCTGGACGTGGTCTGCGGCGCACCGAACGTGCGCGCCGGCGTCAAGTATCCGTTCGCGCGCAGTGGCACCACGATGCCGGATGGACTGCTGATCCAGAAGCGAAAGATTCGCGGGCACACCTCCAACGGCATGCTCTGCTCGGCGCGCGAACTGAAGCTCAGCACGGAGCACGACGGCATCCTCGCACTCACCACCGACGCCGAACCGGGTACGCCGATCCTCGAGGTCCTCGGTGACCTCGGAGATTCGCAGCTCAACCTCGACGTGTTGCCGAACCGTCCTGACCTGCTGTCACATCGCGGCATGGCGCGTGAAGTGAGCGCACTGCTCGGTGTGCCGCTGGCATTGGCGGATCTGTCGCAGGCCGGCTACGACGCGGCGGCCGCCGCGGCGCCGACGGTGCAGGGTGCCACCAGCGCGACGCTGGACGGCGTGACGGTGCGGATCGACGACACCGCGAGCTGCCCACGCTACCAGGCGGTGGTGATTCGCGGGATCACGGTCGGACCCAGCCCAGAGTGGATGCGGGAGCGACTGGAGGCCGTCGGTTCACGCTCGATCAACAACGTCGTCGACGCCACCAATTACATCCTGCTCGGGCTCGGACAGCCGGTGCACGCATTCGACCTGCAGAAGCTCACGGAGCACACGATCGTGGTGCGTCCGAGCCGCGCTGGCGAGACGCTGGTCACGCTCGACGGCACCGAGCGCACCATCGCCGCCGGTACCACCATGATCTGCGACGCGGCACGGCCGGTCGCACTGGCTGGCGTGATGGGCGGACGTGACAGCGAAGTCACCGACACCACCACCGACATCCTGCTCGAGGTGGCGAACTTCTCGCCGCGCTTCGTTCGCAAGGTGCGCAAGGCGGTGGGCTTGCTCACCGACGCCAGCTATCGCTACGAGCGCGGCATCGACGATGCCGCGTCACCAGAAGCGGCGCTGCATTGCGCGGCACTGATCGCGCAGCTGGCCGGTGGACGCATCACGGCGCGACTCGACGTCGGTGCAGCACCGGCGGCGCGCGCTGCGGTCACCTTGCGCCCGTCACGCGTCGCCAAGCTGCTGGGCGATCCGGTACCCACGCCGGAGATTACGCGCCTGTTGCAGGCGCTCGGCTGCACCGTGACTGCCAGCGCGGACGATGCGCTGGTCGTGACACCGCCGTCGTGGCGCCAGGACGTGCTGCTCGAGGTGGACCTGATCGAGGAGGTGTTGCGCTGCCGCGGCTTCGACACCGTGCAGGATGAACTGCGCGCGTTCCGGCCCGGCACCGTGCACGATCATCCGCTGCACCTGGCCGAACTGCGCGTGCGTGACCACCTGGTGGGCCGCGGCTTGTACGAGACGCGTCCGATGCCGTTCACGAAGGATGAGACGTCGGGAAGTCGGCTGCAGAATCCGCTGGCGGAGGACGAGCCGTACTTGCGTGCGTCGATCCTCGACACACTGGCCCGGCGCGCCGAGTACAACCTGAATCGCATGGAAGGCGACATCCGGCTGTTCGAGGTGGGTCATGTGTTCCTGCCGTCGATGGACCGGCTGCCGCGCGAGGAGGTGCGCGTGGGTGCGCTGCTGCTGGGCAAGCGACGGCCGCCGCATTTCACCGATCCCGATCCGACGTCGTTCGATGCGTGGGACGCGAAGGCGCTGGCCGAGTCGCTGACGAAGGTGGCGTTCCCCGGTGCGACGGTGGCGCTGGTGCCGATGGCGCAGGGCCCGCTATGGCGCGTGGACGCCGACGGCGTCACGGTCGGCGAGGTGCGGGCAGTCTCGCTCGACCGCCCGGTGTGGGCATCCGAGGCCTTCGGCATCGAGCTCACCCTGGGTCGCATGCCGTCGGAAGACGTGGCTCCCGTCGGCCGTCATGCACCGGAGGCCGGCACGGCTGGCTCGCCTTCCGTGGCGCACGTCGTGTATCGTACCATCCCGGTGATGCCGGCCGCAGGATTCGATCTTGCGCTGGTGCTGCCGAATGGCGTGAGTGCAGCGCAGGTGGAAGAGGTGCTGCGTCGTGACAGCGGCGAGCTGCTCGAGTCGGTGCACGTGTTCGATGAGTACCGGGGCGACCGATTGCCGGCTGGTGTGCGCAGCGTAGGCTGGCGCCTCCAGTTCCGTCACCCGGAGCGCACCCTGCGCGACAAGGAGCTCGACGGCCGTCGAAGCAAGCTCGTCTCCGCATTGCAGCGTGAATTGGGGGTAACTGTCCGTGGTTGAGCAACGTGGGCTGGTCATCGATGCAGCCGAGGAGATCACCGCACTCGTCCGTGCGCTGGGCGAGGAGCTGGCGACGTTCCGCCAGCGCGCGCTCAAGGCCGAGGCGCGCGTCAAGGAGCTCGAGGCGGCCGGCGGCTCCGAGCTGGTCGAGCTGACGCGTCGGATCACCGAGCTCGAGGGGGAGAACCAGACCCTGCAGGGCCGGATCGAGATGGCGACCGAACGGACGGAAGGTCTGCTGGATCGAGTCCGCTTCACGCGACAGCAGACCGAAAACGCTGGAGACTCCCGATGAGCGACGGCTACGTGCCGGTGAAGGTGTCGGTGGCCGGCGAGGAAGTGACGATCCGGTCCGAGCAGCCCGCCGAACATTCGGTGGCGGTGGCGCGGCATGTCGACCTGTCGATTCGGCGCATCCAGGAACAGTCGCCGCTGGTGGACACCGGCAAGGCGGCGATTCTTGCGGCCCTGCAGATCGCTGACGAACTCTTCCGTACTCGCGCCGATGCGGAACGCGGATCGGAACGGCTCGAGATGACGATGGACGAGATCCGGCGCATGCTGCCGCCCGCCAAGCGGACCGTCGGGCGCTGACCTGACGACATCTCGCGGGTGGCCGGCGCTCCGCTCCGTTGCCACCGGCTGATCGGCCCGGTACCTTGGCAGGGTCGCCCGATGCGCACGTAGGTGCGTGTCCCCGCTTGGGTTAGCCGTGTTCACCGTACGCCTTCGGGCCTGCGGCATGACACCGCCGTCCTACCGGGGACAGCCTGCTGTGCGGCATCGCCGGGGCTCCCAAAGACCGCGGCTCGTCCGCGCTGGAGATATAGATCGTGTCGCAGACCATACTCTCGGCCGCACTGGGCGCGATCGCGCTCGTCGCGGCCGGTTTGTCGTTCGTGCTGGGCCGCAGGCAGGGTGCGGCGTCGGAACTCGCCCGGCAGCAGGCCGCACGGAGCACCGCGGACGATGAACGCCGTCGCCTGATCGGTGATGGCGAGCGCGAGGCGGAGTCGCTGCGCAAGGCCGCGGTGCTGTCCGGCAAGGAAGAAGTCATGAAGCAGCGCGAGACCTGGGAGACCGAGGCCCGCAAGCGCCGTGACGAGTTGGTGTCCGAGGAGCGGAAGCTGGTGGAGCGCGAGACCGGACTCGAACGCCGCGCCGAGGCGGTCGAGACGCGCGATCGCGAACTCGGCAAGCGTGCCAGCGAGATGGGCCGCCGCGAGAAGCAGGTGGCCGACCGTCACACTGAACTGGAGCAGTTGCTCGCCAGTGAACGGTCGCGGCTCGAGACGCTGGCTGGCCTGACGGCCGCCGAGGCCAAGCTGGAACTGATCCGCCGGCTGGAAGAGGAGGCGCACGCCGACGCTGCCAACCGGTTGCGCGAAATCCGCGAGTCGGCCCGCCGCAACGCCGACCGTGAGGCGAAGAAGATCGTGGCCCTGGCGATCCAGCGGATCGCCGCCGAGCACACCGCCGAGACCACCGTGTCGGCCGTGTCGCTGCCCAATGACGAGATGAAGGGGCGGATCATCGGACGCGAGGGTCGCAACATTCGCGCGTTCGAACTGGCCACCGGCGTGGACGTGATCATCGACGACACGCCCGACACGGTGGTCGTCAGCTGCTTCGACCCGGTGCGGCGTGAGGTCGGGCGCCTGGCGCTCGAGAAGCTGGTGGCCGACGGGCGAATCCACCCCGGCCGGATCGAGGAGGTCGTCGCCAAGTCGAAGAAGGAAGTCGAGGTGGCGATCGTCGAGACCGGCGAGACGGCGGCCTACGAGGCGGGCGTGGCCGGGCTGCACCCGGAAATCATCAAGCTGATCGGCCGCATGAAGTGGCGGACCAGCTACGGCCAGAACATCCTGTCGCACTCGGTGGAGGTGGCCTGGCTGGCCGGCATCATGGCCGCCGAGCTGGGACTGGACGTGGCGATGACCAAGCGGGCCGCGCTGCTGCACGACATCGGCAAGGTGCTGACGCACGAACACGAGGGCACTCACGTGCAGCTGGGTGTGGAGGTGGCCACCCGCTACGGCGAGAATCCGCTGGTGGTGAACGCCATCGCCGCGCACCATGACGACGTGCCGCACGAGACCGAGATGAGTGTGCTGGTGCAGGCCGCCGACGCCATCAGTGGGTCGCGGCCGGGTGCCCGTCGCGAGGCATTCGAGACCTACGTCAAGCGGCTCGAGGGCATCGAGAAGATCGCGTCCAGCTATCGCGGTGTGGAGCGCGTGTTCGCGATCCAGGCCGGTCGCGAAGTGCGCGTGATCGTCACCCCGGACCAGGTGGACGACGTGCGCATGCAGACGTTGACCGAGGAGATCGCGCGTCGCATCGAGGCCGAATTGCAGTATCCCGGCCAGATCCGCGTGGTGGCGATCCGCGAGACCCGCACGGTGGACTATGCCCGCTGAGTTGATGGACGGGATCGCGGTGGCACGTGCCATCCGCGACGAAGTGGCGCAGGCGGTGCTGGTGCAGAAGGCGCGTGGCGTCGTGCCCGGGCTGGCGGTGGTGCTGGTGGGCGAGGATCCGGCCAGCACCGTCTACGTGCGCAACAAGGGGCGCGCATGTGAGGAGGCCGGAATGCACTCGGTCACCATCCGTCTCGCGGCCGATACCTCGCAGGCCGAGTTGCTGGCGGTGGTGGATCGCCTGAACGCCGATCCCGCCATTCACGGCATGCTGGTGCAGATGCCGTTGCCGAAGCAGTGCAACGCCGACGAAGTGATTCGTCGCATCGATCCGGCCAAGGACGTGGATGGGTTCCATCCGATCAACGCCGGCAAGCTGATCATCGGCGAGAAGGACGGCTTCGCGCCGTGCACCCCCGCTGGTGTAATGGAGTTGCTGACGCGATACGCGGTGCCGACGTCCGGTGCCGAGGTGGTGATCGTCGGTCGCTCCAACATCGTCGGCAAGCCGATGGCGAGCCTGCTGATGCAGCCCGGTGTCGATGCGACGGTGACGATCTGTCACAGCCGCACCCGCGACCTGCCGGTGCATACACGTCGCGCCGACATCCTCATCGCGGCGATCGGCCGTGCGAAGTTCGTCACGGCCGACATGGTGAAGCCTGGCGCGACGGTGATCGACGTCGGCATCAACCGCGTGGACGAACCGCGCGCCAAGAACGGGTATGTGCTGGCCGGTGACGTCGATTTCGCCGCGGTGCGCGAGGTGGCGGGCAAGCTGACGCCGGTGCCGGGTGGTGTCGGACCGCTGACGATCGCGATGCTGCTCAAGAGCACTCTCGTCGCCGCGGCGCGGGTGTCGGCCGCGTGAGCGACGTGCAGGGCAACTGGTTCGACGAGCCGGCGCCGTCGGCGTACCCGGGTGAGTCACCGGAAACCGCGCTCGCCATCACCGCGCTCACCCGTGCCGCGAAGGACGTGATCGAAGGTGCGTTCACGCCGCTCTGGGTCCGCGGCGAGATCAGCGACTTCAAGGCGCATCGCAACGGTCACTGGTACTTCTCGTTGCGTGACGCCGAGGCACGGGTGCGCTGCGTGATGTGGCGTGGAGACGTGCAGCGCGCGCCGACGCGACCGACGGATGGCATGCTGGTGACCGCCTTCGGCCAGATGACCGTGTACACCACCGGCGGCGACCTGCAGCTGCGCGTGACTCGGCTGGGCGCCGAGGGTGATGGACTCTGGCGCAAGGCGCTCGAGGAAACGCTGACGCGCCTGCGCAACGACGGCCTGCTGGACGAGGAACGAAAGCGTCCGCTGCCGCGACTGCCGAAGGTGGTCGCCGTCGTGACCAGTCCCGATGGTGCGGCCTTGCAGGACATCCGTGCAGTGGCCGCGCGTCGCTGTGCCAGTGTGCAGCTGGTGCTGGTGCCCGCCAAGGTGCAGGGCGACGGCACGGCAGAAGAGCTGGTGCGCGCGCTCGACTGGATCGCGCGGTGGGGCGGTGCCGACGTGGTGATCATCGGCCGCGGCGGTGGTGCGCGCGAGGATCTCTGGGCCTTCAACGATGAACGCGTGGCGCGGGCCGTCGCCGCCTGCGCGGTGCCGGTGATCGCGGCGGTGGGCCACGAGGTGGATACCACGGTGGTGGATCTTGTGGCAGACGTGCGCGCCGCGACGCCGTCGGCGGCAGCCGAAGCTGCGGTCCCGGATCGTGCGGCGTTGCTGCGCGAGGTGGCGTCGCTGGAGGGGCGTCTGGTGTCGTCGACCACCCGACTGGTGCAGCGACGCCGGCAACTGGTCGCCGGGGTGGGCGGACGATTTGCCGCCGGCGCACGTGGACTCGCGGCACTGGAACAGGCGCGCCTGCGCGCGTTCGGTGCCGCGATGGCCACCCACACGCGCCGTGCCATGGTGCGACGACACGCACAGCTGGACCGGCTGGTCCCGGCGCTCCAGGCGTTTCCGTCCACCGGCCTCGCGCCGCGGCAGGCGGCGCTGGTGTCGCTGGCGGGACGGCTCGACGCCCTCAGCCCGCTGGCCACGCTGGGCCGCGGCTATGCGGTGGCGCGCTCGCTGCAAGGCACGGCCATGGCGAGTGTCGAGGATTTCCAGCCGGGACAGCCGTTCGACGTGCTGCTGGCCGATGGTGCGGTTCGGGCAACGACCGTGGCGCGACGCTCTGGCGCGCCTCTGGATGCCGTGACAGGATTGCGTGAGGGGGCTACGGATGACGTATGAGGAATCGGTGCAGCGGCTGCAGGCCATCGTGAGTGAACTCGAGGGCGACCGGCTCCCGCTGGCGCAGGCACTGGCGCTGTTCGAGGAGGGGGTGGCGCGGCTGCGCGAGGCCACGGCGGCGCTCTCGGAGGCCGACACGCGCGTGCAGCAACTGGTGGAATCCATCGACGGGAGCCTGGCCGTTGCCGATCAACGCAGCTGAAGCGCCCGACCTGACCTTCCGCGCTGAACGGGCTGCGGTGGCGTCGGCCCTGACGGGATTCTGCGACACCTACCTCTCCGACGCGCCGGGCGCCGTCGGCGCGGCGATCCGGTACAGCCTCCTCGGCGAAGGGAAGCGGCTCCGCGCGGTGCTGGTGAACGCGGCCTACACCGCCGCCGGTGGCACCGGGGACGTGAGCGCACTCGCCGCGGCGGTGGAGGTGGTGCACGCCTACTCGCTGGTGCACGACGACCTCCCCTGCATGGATGACGACGACATGCGGCGCGGGCGTCCCACCACGCACATCGTCTACGGTGTGAAGGTGGCCACCGCCGCGGGACTGGCGATGGTCCCATTGGCGGCACGCACCGCCGCGGCGGCCGCCCGCGACCTGGCCCTGCCCGAGTCGACCGTCGGTGCGATCGTCCGCGAACTGATGGGAGCGGCAGGTGGCGCTGGCATGATCGGCGGGCAACTTCTGGATCTGGAAGGCGAGGGTCGCCCGCTGGCCCTCGCCGACCTGGAACGGATCCATCGTCTCAAGACCGGGGCGCTGATCACGGCCTCGGTCCGGCTGGGCGGGTTGGCCGCCGGCGCCTCCGACGCGCAGCTGGCGGCGTTCACCCGGTATGGCGATGCGATCGGGCTGGCGTTCCAGATCGCTGACGACGTGCTGGACGTCACCGCGACCACCGACCAGCTGGGAAAGACGGCCGGTCGGGACATCGCACTGGCGAAGTCCACCTACCCGGCGCTGCTCGGTATCGACGGAGCAGTTTCGCGGGCGGAGGCGTTGGTCGAGGAAGGGTGCGAGGCGCTGCAGGTGGCCGGCCTGCTGACGCCGCAGCTGGAGCACCTGGCACGGTATTTCGTCACCCGGCAGTCGTAGGTCCGTACCTTTGTCGCAGGACTGCGACGCACACCCGGAACGGGGTGCGCGGTCGCGGTGAACACCATCTTCGGAGTTGCACTATGTCCATCCTCGACCGAGTGAAGTCACCCGCCGACCTGAAGGGGTTGTCGCGTGATGAGCTGCGGGCGTTGTCCGCCGACATGCGGGCGTTCCTGATCGACAACTGTTCGCGCACCGGTGGGCACATCGGCGCGGGGTTGGGCGTGGTCGAACTCACCGTCGCACTGCACGCGGTGCTCGACACGCCGACCGACCAGCTGGTCTGGGACGTGGGACACCAGGGCTATCCGCACAAGCTGCTCACCGGTCGCGGCGATCGGTTCAACACGCTGCGACAGGAGGACGGCCTCTCCGGCTTCCTCAAGCGCAGCGAGAGCGAGTACGACACCTTCGGCGCCGGCCACGCCGCGACGGCGGTGTCGGCGGCGTACGGTATGGCGGTGGGGCGCGACCTCAAGAACGAACACTTCAAGGTGGCGGCGATCCTCGGTGACGGTGCCCTGTCGTGCGGCCTCGCCTACGAAGGGCTGAACAACGCCGGCAGCTCGGATCGCGACATCATCATCATCCTCAACGACAACGAGATGTCGATCGCGCCCAACGTCGGCGCGATGCACAAGTATCTCGTGAGCGTGCAGCGCAACCCGCTCTACAACCGCGTCCGCAGCGCGGTGGGTGACCTGGTCGACAGCGCGCCGGGCCCGATCGGTGCGCTGGTGCGGAAGTGGGAAGAGAGCGTGAAGACGTTCCTCACTCCGGGCGTGTTGTTCGAGGAACTCGGCTTCCGGTACTTCGGCCCCATCGATGGCCACGACATCGATGCGCTGATGGACACGCTGACCGCCGTGCGCGACCTCAAGACGCCGCGTCTGGTGCACGTGATCACGCAGAAGGGCAAAGGGTTCCCGGCCGGCGAGCACACCGAGAAGTGGCATGCGCTGCCGCCTGGCCACGACCCGGCCACCGGCAAGCAGCTCAAGGCGTCCACTGCCAATCCCGCCTACACCGCGGTGTTCGGTCAGGGTCTCGCCGACCTGATGAAGGAACGCAGCGACGTGGCCGCGATCACCGCGGCGATGCCGAGCGGCACCGGCATCGGTGCGGTGGCCAAGGCGCATCCCACGCGCACCTTCGACGTTGGTATCGCCGAGGGCCATGCGGTGACGTTCGCCGCCGGCCTCGCCACGCGAGGGATCAAGCCCGTCGTCGCGATCTACTCCACGTTCCTGCAGCGCGCGTACGACAACGTGATCCATGACTGCGCCATCCAGCACCTGCCGGTGGTGTTCGCGATGGACCGCGCGGGCTTCGTGGGTGAGGATGGCGAAACGCACATGGGTCTCTACGACATCGCCTACATGCTGACGGTGCCGTACATGACCGTCACCGCGCCGAAGGACAGCACCGAGATGCTCGGCCTGCTGCGCACCGGCGTCGAGCAGAACGATGGCCCGTTCTGCCTGCGGTATCCGCGCGATGCCTCGCCCGACACCGCGCCGCCGATGGCGGAGATCGCCGCGATTCCGCACGGCACGTGGGAAGTGCTGCGACCGGGTTCGGAGTTCGCCATTCTCGCCGTCGGCACGATGGTGAACCAGGCGCTCGCCGCCGCTGAGGCGTTGGCCGCCGAAGCATTGAACGTGACGGTCGTCAACTGTCGCTACCTCAAGCCGTACGACGCGCTCACGCTGTCCGCGCTGCTCACCAACCACAAGCAGCTGCTGGTGGTGGAGGAGGGCACGGTGGTGAACGGCTTCGGTGCCTACATGGCGCAGGTGGTCGCGAAGCTCGATCCGTCGGTGCGCGTCACGGCACACGGCATTCCCGATCGCTTCATCTACGCCGCGTCACGCCTGCGGCAGATGGCCATGTGCGGACTGGACGCGGCCGGCATCGCCGACAAGGTCCGGTCGCTGCACGAGACCGAAGCGCTGGCCGGGTGAGCACACGACTCGGCGTCCTCGGACACCGCGGCTACGAGGGGTTGCAGGACGTGCTCGCCGAGTTGCAGCGCCTGGCGCCGCAGCTCGGCGTCTCGTTGTTCGTCGAGCGCGGTCTGGTGGACGACGCGCGTGACGCCGCGCCGCTGGCCGAGGAGACGGAGCTCGATGTGCTGCTGACCCTCGGTGGTGATGGCACCTTCCTGCGCGGTGCCCGGTTCCTGCGCGGACGCCAGATCCCGATCGCCGGGTTGAACCTCGGCCGGCTCGGCTTCCTCACCTCGGGATCCCGCGAGCACCTCGCCAAGAGCCTGCACGGCATCGCGCGCGCCGACTTCGCGGTGGAGCAGCGCATGGCACTCGAGGCGCACGTCACCGACGCCCTCGGTCGCGAGCATTATCGCTGGCGTGCGGTGAATGACGTGGTGTTGCACAAGGGCGGCTTCGCGCGCGTGCTGCAGTTGCGCTGCACGGTGGACGGACAGGAAGTGGCGCGATATTCGGCCGATGGCGTGATCGCCGCGACGCCGACCGGCTCGACCGCGTATTCGCTCTCCGCCGGCGGACCGGTGGTGGTGCCGACCGTCGAATCGATCCTGCTCACGCCCGTGTCACCGCACACGCTGGCGATGCGCCCCGTGGTGTTGCCGCCGACGGCCAAGCTGACGCTCGAAGTGATGCGCGAGGCAACGGAACTGCTGATCACGGTGGACGGGCAGGTCGGTGCCACCTTCGGCGCCGGTGAGACGCTGCACGTGCAACGCTCGCCGCACCCGATCCTTGTCGCTCGCGTGGATGAGGAAGGCTTCTTCTTCACGCGCCTGCGCGAGAAACTGGGCTGGGGCGGCCTGGCGGATCGCGACTAGCGGCGATGCTGCTCGAACTGCGGATTCGCGACCTCGCGATCATTCGCCAGGTGACACTGCCACTCGCCCCGGCCTTCAATGTGCTCAGCGGCGAGACGGGTGCCGGCAAGTCGATCATCGTCGGCGCGCTGACGGTGCTGCTCGGTGAACGCGCGCATGCGGACATGGTGCGCACCGGTGCGTCGCGCGCCACCGTGGAAGGCGTCTTCGACGTGTCGGCGCACCGCGACGTGCTGGAAGCCCTCGATGAACGCGGGCTCGAGATCGAGGATGGCACGCTGGTCCTCAAGCGCGAGATCTCGTCCGGGCGTGCACGCGCATGGATCAACGGTACCCCGGTGACGGCCACCGTGCTCGGTGCGATCGGTCGGCTGCTGGTGACGGTGCACGGACAGCACGAGGCGCACACGCTGCTGGACGCGGCATCGCAACGCCGCTGGCTCGACGGCGCGGCCGATGCGCTGGAACTGATGCAGTCCGTCGCCGCCTCGCACGCCGCCGTCAACGCCGCACGCACCGCCATCAGCGATTGGCGCGCACGCCAGCGCGAGGCGTCGCAGCGCGCCGACTTCCTGCGCCATGTGCTCGACGAGATCGAGAAGGCGCAGCTGCTTCCGGGCGAGGACGAGAAGCTGCAGGAGGAACTCCAGCGTCTCGAGCATGCCGACGAACTGCGTGCGCTGGCCGCGCAGGTCGCGCAGCGGCTGGAAGGGGATGACGACGACGGCGCGGCCGTCATTGCGCAGCTGGCGGCGGTGCAGCGATTGCTGGTGCAGCTGGCCCGCATCGACGGCGGTGCCGTGCGGCTGTCACAGCTCGCCGACGAAGCAGCCTACGCACTCACCGAGTTGGCGCGTGACGCGAGCACCTATGCCGGCAGCGTGGAGCTCGATCCGGAGCGACTCGCAGAGGCGCAACGCCGGCGCGACGTGATCTTCCGGCTGCTGAAGAAGTATGGGCCGACCACCGCCGACGTGTTGGCGCAGGCGGATTCGGCGCGCGAGGAATTGCGGTTGGTGGACGATGCCGATGCCGGCCTGCGTCAGTTGCAGGCGACGCTGCGCACGGCGGAAGAGTCGTACACCGTCAACGCCGCGGCGCTGACGGCCGCGCGCACCCGCACCGCCGACCAGCTGGCGCAGACGGTGTCGCTCCAGCTGCCGGCACTCGGCCTTCCCGACGGTCGGTTCTTCGTCAGCCTGCTGGCCCGCGATGAACCCGGACCGGCCGGCAACGAGGACGTGGAGTTCCGCGTCGCGCTCAACGCCGGCCACGATGCACGACCACTGGCGCGTGTCGCCAGTGGCGGTGAGCTGTCGCGCGTGATGCTGGCACTGGCCAGTACGCAGGCAGCGCAGGGACGCGTGCCGACGCTGGTGTTCGACGAGATCGACGCCGGCATCGGTGGTCGCGTCGGCCAGCAGGTGGGCGCAGCGCTCCGCGCGCTGGCATCGCGGCACCAGGTCTTCGCGATCACGCACCTGGCGCAGCTGGCGTCGCGCGCGCACCACCACATCGTGGTGGAGAAGGGCACCGCCGACGGTGTCACCTCGACCGACGTGCGCGTGGTCAGCGGTGAGGCGCGCGCGCAGGAGGTGGCGCGGATGCTCGGCGGCGATCCCACCAGTGCGGTGAGCATCGCGCATGCCGAGGAATTGCTGCGCGGCTGTGCGCCTGCCGATCGCCCGCCACGCACCACCGCACGGCGCGCGCCGCGCCGGTCGTGAACGCGGTGCGTCGCTACCGCTTCGGGTAGAGGCGGACCTGCACCTGGTGGATCGAGAGCTTCGGCACGTTGCCACCGGATCCGGTGATCGAGCGTGAGTTGAAGTACTGCAGCTCGAGTGGAAGCTTCGCCTTGCCCCGGGCGTGTGACGCGACGCTGGAGAACGTGATGCCCCAGCCGAGGCGCTGCTCGGTGCCGGAGGTCTCCAGTGCCAGCGTGTTCGCGTCCAGCGTGACGGCGGTCGGCAGCCCCGACTCGGCTGGCGGCACCTCGAACGTGCCGGTGTACGTGTCTTCGGCCTTGCGACGGAACAGGTACTGCGCGCCGAACGACAGGAAGTCGCTGATGATCCAGCGCGGTGTCAGTTCCACTTCCATCACGTCACCGAGGTTCCGGTCCACCAGCCTTTCACGCCACTTCGGGGCGAAGGCCTGCTCCGGCGTGTCGGTGATGCGCAGCGACTGCTGGTCGGGAAGCTGCATCGTATAGCGCGCCACGACCGAGGTGAAGAACCGGCGGTTGTGCACGATGTCGGTGAACGAACGAAACTCCACATCGGTCTGGCCACTGCCGGTACCGACGTCGAGATAGTCCGACGGCGAGTCGATGGTACCGGTGCCGAGCCGCACGGCGCCAGCGAAACTCTGCCGGAATCCGGAACCCTTCGGCTGGAACCGATTGGTGTCGTTGGCGAACCCGAAGCTGTCGAACAGGCGCAGTTTGAGTGAGAGCTCGATGTCGCCGATCCCCTGCCGCGTGATCGTGCCGAGCTGCGAGGCCTGCAGGCCGAGCACGGCGGAATCGGTGATGGCGCGCTGCAAGCCGGCCGGTGACAGTGCCGCCGTGGCGCTGGACGGTCCGGTGGTGCCGGCGTTGATGGCGGTGATGCCGTACTGCTCGAACTGGGTGCGGAACGTGGTGACGCGATTGCGGATCGCCGAGTCGGCGGCACTGCCGGTGAATGGCACGAATTGCGCGGCCGATTCGCGCGTCGCGGTGGTGCCGTACACCTGCGTGATGGCCGATGCGAACGCGGTGGCGCTGCTGTTGATGCCCGGTGCGTTGGCGATCACGCCGGGGCATGACGGACTCGAGCCGGGGTTCGCGGTGCACGAAGCCAGCAGTGCCGCCAACTGGTCGCGCGCCTGCGTCAGCTCGGTCACGAGGGTCGTGTTGACTGCCGCCGCCGTTTCCACGCCGCTGCCGCTGCGTGCCGGGTTGTAGCTGACGTTGCCGCCCACGCCGAGTGGATTGACGTTGAGCGACACCAGGTGTCGAGCGCTGACCATCGGCACCAGCACGCCGAGCGAGATGCGGTTGCTGATGCCGGCTTCGATCAGGATCGGCGTGGTCTGCGTGCGCACACTGGACGTGACGGCGCTGCGGCCGAGGCTGAGCGTGAAGTCGTTGTTGCCGGTCAGTGTGCGGAGCGCGTTCTGCACCGGACTCAGGCCGGGAAACACTGACACGCCCAGCGTGTCCACCGAGAAATCGACGCCCAGTGGCTCGAGCGAGCCGTCGCTGCGACCCGGCGTGTTCTTGCCGTAGCGCTGGCTGAAGTCGGTGATGGTGGTGCTGAGCTGGATGCGGACCGCGCCGCGTCGCGGCGTCAGCGCGTCGTCGCCGAGTCCACGCACCGGCTGGGCATCCATCGGCGCCGCGAGCAGCAGGCACGCAGACAACAGCGCGCCCGCGATCGCACCCGGTCGCGTATGTTCACATCGCTCGAGCATGTCGGTCAGTCCAGGAGTCGATCCGCCCGCACGAGGTGCCACCGGTGTGGCGAGCCCGCCCGTCGAGCGCACGCAGCCAATTTACTCAGCCACACCGTATGGATCGTATTCCGCTCCCGAATGTCCCCTGGCAGTTGACCGGCAACCACTGGCTGGCACTGCCGTGCATCCATCCCGCCACCGGGGCGATCCACCGCATGAGCGTCCTGCATCGCGGGGCGCGGGCGGCCCTCGAATTCGTCGCGGCGGGCGCCGACGGCGACGATCCGCTGCTGCGGCCGGTGATGACCGTCGACGGTGAGACGGTGGTGCTGGGTGCCAGTGGCATGGCCTGGGAGCGGGCGCTGGGGTGGCTGCCGACCTTCACCTGCACCGTGGGGTCACTGCTGGTGCGCGGCATGGTGTTCTGCCCGTTCGGCCGCGACGCCGACATGGCCGGCGCCGTCTACACCTTCGCGATCGAGAATCGCGGCACCAAGTCGCGCACGGTGACGCTGGCGCTCGAAGGTGAAGGCGGCGAGTTGGTGCCCCGGGTGCGTCGCGCCCGACCCGCGGCCGGCCGGCTGCAGGGTGCCGTGGCGGAAGGTGTGGTGGTGCTGGACCCGAACGTGACGCCCGGCCTCGCTGCCTTCGCGCTTGCGGCTGATGGCGACGGTGAGGTGTCCGCCACCGAATCCGGTGCCGCTCGGCTGGCGCGCACGGTCACGCTCGCGCCCGGCGCACGCGACGAGTTGGCGTTCTACATCGCCGCCGGTCCGGAACGCGACGGCGCCATCGCCACCTCGGCCGCCATGCGGCGTCGCGGCTGGCAGTGGTTGCTGGCCGCCACCCGCGATGCGCTCGGTGCGCTGCAGCAGTCCACCGGCAGCGAGTCGCTGGATCGGCTGGTCAACCAGAACCTGCTCTTCTCGTACTTCTACGCGGTGGGCCGGGCACTGGACGATGCGCACTTCTACGTGATGCGCACCCGTGTACCCTGGCATCCGGCCGGCGTCACGATGCGTGAGTGGGATGCGCTGATGATGACGCTGCCGGCCGTGCAACTGGCCGACCCGGGATTGGCGCGTGAGCTGCTGCTGCGCATGTGTGAACTGCACGGCTACGCCCCCGGGCGCGGCACACATTATTTCGACGGCACGATGTTCGAGCCGGCATTCTCGCTGGAAGGTGCGGCCGCGTACGTGCTGGCGGTCGACCGCTACACGATCGAGTCGAAGGATGACCAGATCGTGGACGATCCCGTCCTCGCCGACACGCTCTACCTGGTGAACGACGAGCTGGCCGAGCGTCGGCACAAGGAACTGCCGCTCTATTCCACCGAGGTGTCGCCATCGGGCGCGGTCGCGCCGCAGCCGTTCACGGCGCACGCCAATGGCGTCGCCGCGCTGGCACTCGACATCCTGCGACGCACGCTGGACGAGGAGACGTCACGCGACGTGCCGGATGGCGAGGCGGTGCGCATTGCGCTGCAGCGCACGTTCGCACGCGGTGAGGCAGGGAAGCAGTCACTCTGCACTGCGCTCGACCTGCAAGGTGCCGAGTCGCGTGACGACGATGCGGTCGGTTCCGTGCTCTGGCTGCCGATGTACGGTGGCATCGAGCCCGATGACGTGATCTTCAAGCGCACCGCCCGTGCGCTGGCCGGTCCCACGGCGTCGTTGTCGACGATCATCGCACGCCTCTGCGGCCCCGACAGCGCCAAGGTGCTGGAATGGCTGCGTCGCGCGCCGCTGGACGGCGGGGTGGCGGCGGAATTCGTGGACGCGGATGGTCGCGCGGTGGCCAACGGTGGTGATGCCTCGCTGGCCGGGTTGCTGGCGGCGACGGTGGTCTGGATGACCCGGCCGATGACCGCCGCGGAACCGACATGATCACCACGGGCCGCTTGTCGCGTCCCATCGTCTCGCCTAGCTTCCACGTCATGCGGGAATAGCTCAGTTGGTAGAGCACAACCTTGCCAAGGTTGGGGTCGCGGGTTCGAGTCCCGTTTCCCGCTCTGAATGACGGGGACAGTGCACTTCTTCAGGAGTGCACTGTCCCCGTCATTTTTCTGTCAGGGTGATGTCGCTGGCGCGGCCGTATCGTGATCCCGTCGCCGCTGCGCAGTGTACACACCGACACGTCCCGAGCAGAGGAACGACGTCGCGCAGGCGACCGCGAAGTACGGTGCCGCGCGGACACCGAACAGTTCGAGCGCCATGATGGTGCAGGCGATGGGCGTATTGGTGGCGCCGGCGAACACGGCCACGAAGCCGAGAGCGGCCAGCAGCGGCACCGGGGCCTGCATCAGCACCGCGAGCGTGTTGCCGAGTGTCGCACCGATGAAGAACAGTGGCGTCACTTCGCCGCCCTTGAAGCCGGAGCCGATCGTCACCGCGGTGTAGACACCCTTCAGCAGCCAGCTCCAGCGGTCGGCCCCGCCGTCGCTGAACGAGGAGAGGATGGTGACGGCACCAGGCTCCGGCGACGAGAGACCGAGTCCGAGGTAGTCGCGAGTGCCGAGCAGCTGCGTGAGTGCGATCACCATCACGCCGCCGAGCACTGGTCGCAGCCACGGGCGCGCGATGCTGCGTGTGAAGGCGAGACTGAGCGCATGTGTGCCGGTCGCGAAAAGACGGCTCGCGAGTCCAAAGCACATCGCGGCCCCCACCACCTGCAGCAGGAGTGGAAGCGCGAGCCACTCGGATCCGGACGTGATCGCCGGGTATGGTGTGTGCCGGATCCCCCACGCCAGCGTGACCTGGTCGGCCATCACTGCCGCCATCAGGCAGGGTACCAACGCGCCGTGCGCCAGCCGCCCCACCCGCAACACCTCGAGCGCGAAGATCGCGCCGGCCCACGGCGTCCCGAACACCGCACTGAAGCCGGCCGCGACACCCGCCTGCAGAAAGACGCCGCGATCGGTTGCCGACAGTGGCGTGAAGGCGCGCCATCGCGTGAGCAGGTGGCGGTCGATCGCACTGGCGAACGATCCACCCATCTGCACCGCGGTACCTTCGCGTCCCGCCGAGCCACCGAACAGATGCGTCACCAGTGTGCCGACCAGCACCAGCGGTGCGAGGAGCGCCGACACTCGGCCGTCGGCGGCATGGATCGCGTCGATGACCAGGTTGTTGCCGCGCTCCACGCCACGTCCGGCGCGCGCGTATGCCGCAGCGACGGCCGCACCGCCCAGCGGCAGGCACCAGAGCAACGCCGGCACCGAGAACCGCAGCGCAGTCACTGCGTCCAGCGCAGCCAGGAACAGGGCCACCGCGGAGCCGGTGACGAGTGCCAGCAGGGTGGTCAGGAGCAGCCAGCGGATCAGGGAGCGTGCCACCCCCGTCACGTCACCCCTTCACCGCCAGCATCGCCTCGACGTGCGGCGCGACGCGAGAGAACTCGAGCAGCGCCGCGTGATCGGTGGTCGGCTCGAGGATCAGCGAGTCGATGCGGTAGCGTGGCCCGAGCAGTCGTTCGTCGACGTGCCGCATGCGCAGTAGTTGCAACAGCGAACTGCTGGTCACGTTGTCCTCGAACACGCAGCGCACCACCGGTACGCGCGTGGCGACGTCACGAAACCAGCCGGGAAACGGATCACCCTCCACGAACGGGCGCACCGCGTCACCGGCCAGCTGCCGCAAGGGGCGAAGGTCGTGCCGGAACTTCTGCAGCGTCAGCAGCAATGGCAGCATCACGTTCAGCCAGGCATCCAGGTCGGCGGCATCGTCGCCCATCCGACGCAACTCCACCAGCAGTGCTTCCGAATCTACCTGCTCCAGCCGCGCCAGCATCCGGCTCGCGTAACAGGTGGCCAGCGAAAGATTCGGGCTCAGTGCGAGGCAGCCGTGTATCTCGGGCAATCCCGGCACGGACGCGATCAGCTGCAGCGCGAGATCGGCACCCAGCGCGAAGCCGATCACGATCACACGCGCTGGTCGATGGCGTGCCACCGCCTCGCGCAGCACCTCGGCCAGCAAGAGCAGGTGCGATTTGAGGTCGAGTGCAATCCGCTCGCCAGGCGCTGCCGCCTCGAACCCGAACAGCGTCGGCACCAGGACGCGGTGCGGCGCCGCCTCGGCGAACGGCGCGAACTGCGTTGCATCCGCGCCCAGGCCGTGGAGGCAGAACAGCAGCACGTCGCTCGGTGCATCGTTTTCGAGGCACTGCAGCCCGTCATGCTGCAGTCGCGTGCGCGCCGCAGCGCCGGGGATTTGCCTCGTCACCGCGTCGGGCATGATCACGGCGCGCGACACGAGGCGTCGCCGCGTGGCAGGCGTGACCGTGTCGGTGGTGCGGTCGAATGCGGGTAGCAGGCCGGCGCCGTCCGACGGTCGTGCGTCGGGTTCCTTTTCCAGGCATCGCATCACGATGGCCGCCAGCGGCGCAGCCAGGTCGGGACGCAGGGTGGTCACCACTTCGGGTCGCGACACGATATGCGCCGCGAGCATCGCACTGGTGCCGGTGTGGCCGGCGAAGGGATGTCGCCCGGTGAGCAGTTCGTAGGCCAGCACGCCCCACGCGTATAGGTCCGCCCGTTGGTCCACGCCAGGGTCGGCGGCGATCTGCTCCGGGGCCATGTATTGCGGACTGCCGAGCGCCATGCCGGCCATCGTGAGCAGGGAATTGCTGCCGGGCCGGGTCGCGATGCTCAGGGCCTTGGCGATGCCGAAGTCGGTCACCACCGCCGTGCCACCGGAGAGCAGCACGTTTTCCGGCTTGATGTCACGGTGCACCACGCCCTGCGCATGTGCGTATGCCAGCGCACGCGCGATGTCGTGCAGCACTCGTGTTGCCTCGGCCATCGCCAGCGTGCCGCTGTCGAGTCGCGCGCGCAGACTCTGTCCGTCCACGAACGGCATCGAATACCAGGGCAAACCGTCGGCGTCGCCGGCATCCAGCACCGGCACGATGTTCGCCTGCTGGAGCGACGCGGCGAGCCGGATCTCGCGCTTGAAGCGGCTCACCGAGAGTGTGGCCGAGAGTTCCGGTGAGAACGCCTTGATCACCACCTGCCGCCGGAACCGCCGCTCCTCGGCCACGAACACGCGCGACATCCCGGCGCCCTGCAGCTCCTGCCGCAGGTCGTAGGCAGCGCCGAGGTGGCGCTGCAGGTGGTCGCGAATCGGGTCGGTCATGACCACAATCTGGGGACGGGAGCACGTCGCGCTCGCGGGCGACGCCGGACGTCGCGACCCGAAGGTCACTGCGGCTCGTCTCGCGTCGATGCACGCGGCGAGACACGAAGCCCGCAGCGCACTGGCCCACGATACCGCTGCGGCCGGAACCGCGCCAACGCGAGACCGGCTGCCGCATCGCCGCCGCCGGCCGACCGCGCTATACTCTGCGGTCGTGAGCCCGGGTGGCGAAATTGGTGAGACGCGGGGGACTTAAAATCCCCTGACCGCGAGGTCGTGTGGGTTCGATTCCCACCCCGGGTACTCTGCACGCGTCGTCGCTGGTGGCCCGAGTGCGCGGCGCCAAGCGCCGGCCGCCGTCGCCGGCTTGGGGCGGGTGGCTAGGTTTCCGCCATGACCGACGTACTCGCGCTCGCCTCCGAACTGCTCGCCATCCACTCGCCGTCCGGCGGTGAGGGACCGGCCATCGATTTCGTCAGCCGCTGGCTGCTGGCCAAGGGCTGGAACGTCCACGTGCAGGAAGTGACGCCGGGACGCGGAAACGTCTGGGCCACGCGCAACGGGGGTGGCGTGACACTCTCCACGCACCTCGACGTGGTGCCGCCGTACCTGCCGCCGCGGCTCGAGGGCGACAAGCTGTTTGGCCGTGGCTCGTGTGACGCGAAAGGCATCGCCGCCGCGATGATGGTGGCGGCGGAGCGCCTCGCGGCCGAAGGTGAGGAGCGGGTGGACCTGCTCTTCGTCGTCGGTGAGGAGAAGGGGTCCGACGGTGCACGCGCCGCGAATCACCTGCCGGCCACCAGTCGCTTCCTGATCAATGGCGAGCCCACCGAGAGCATGCTGGCGTCGGGGTGCAAAGGCTCGATGCGTGTCACGGTGCGCACCCGCGGTCGTGAGGCACACTCAGCGTATCCGCACTTGGGGCTCTCCGCGATCGAGCCGATGCTGCGCCTGCTGCCCACCGTGCACGACCTGCCGCTGCCATCCGATCCCATTCTCGGCGAGACGACGGTCAACATCGGCGTGATCCGCGGCGGCTCCGAGGCGAACATCATCCCGGGTCATTGCGAAGCCGAACTGATGTTCCGACTGGTCAGCGACCCGGCGCCGCTGCGCGCCGCGCTCGAGCAGTGGGTGGACGGCATCGGCACGCTCGAGTGGGGCTCGTACATCCCGGCGCAGCACTTCCACACCGTACCGGGTTTCGAGGCGCGGCCGGTGTCGTACACGTCCGACATCCCGCTGCTGCCGCGCTGGGGCACGCCGCTGCTCTTCGGCCCCGGATCGATTCACGTCGCGCACACCGATCACGAATTCGTCTCCGCGCCGGAACTGCGTGCCAGCGTGGATACCTACATGGCGCTCACGCGCACGCTCCTGGGATCGTAAGTGACCGTTCCGCATCCCTTCGACGGCCGGCGACTCCCCGTCGCGATCCTTGGCGCCACCGGGATGGTGGGCCAGACGTTCGTCCGGCTGCTGGCCGATCATCCCTGGTTCACCGTTACCACCGTCGCGGCATCCGAGCGCTCGGCGGGCAAGACGTACGCCGACGCCACAAAGTGGCTTGAAGGTGACATGCCGGCGTCGGTGCGCGACTTGATCGTGCAGCCGTGTGACCCGGCGATCATCGGTGAGTCGGTCGTCTTCTCGGCGCTCGACAGCGGGCCGGCGCAGGAACTCGAGCCGGCCTTCGCCGCGCGCGGCGCGATCGTGCTTTCGAATGCGAAGAGTTATCGCATGGCGCCGGACGTGCCGCTGCTGATCCCGGAAATCAACAGCGCCCACCTCGCGCTGCTCGACGTGCAGCGGGCGCAGCGTGGCTGGAGCGGCGCGATCGTGACCAACGCCAACTGCGCCACGATCGTGCTGGCGATGGCGCTGGCGCCGCTCCACTCCGCATTTGGCGCCCGCCGTCTCTTCGTCGCCACGATGCAGGCGGTGTCGGGTGCCGGGTATCCCGGCGTCTCCGCACTCGACATCCTTGGCAACGTGGTGCCGTACATCGGCGACGAGGAACCGAAGCTCGAGACCGAGGGCCAGAAGATCCTCGGCGCCTTCGAAGGCCGCGGCATCACGGCGGCCCCGTTCGTGATCAGCGCGCACACCAACCGTGTGCCGGTCGAGCATGGCCACACCGTCTGTGTGTCGGTGGAATTCGAGAAGGCCGTGTCGCCGGAGCAGGCGCTGGATGTGTTGCGCAACTGGCGCGGTGACGAGGCCTCGCATGGGCTGCCGTCCTCGCCGCCGATGCCGCTGGTGGTGCACACCGCACCGGATCGGCCGCAACCGCGCCGCGACGTCAATCGCGATGGTGGCATGAGCGTGCATGTCGGTCGCGTCCGCACCGACCCGCAGCTCCACCTGCGCCTCGTCGCCATGGGCCATAACGTGATCCGCGGTGCCGCCGGCGCCTCCATCCAGAATGCCGAACTGCTGGCGGCGCGCGGCGTGATCCGCCCGGCATGATCATCAGCAAGTTCGGCGGCACGTCCGTCGCAGACGCAGCCGCCATTGTCCGCACCACCGAGATCGTGCGCGGTCGCCTCGACCGTCGCCCGATCGTCGTCGTCTCGGCGCTGGCCGGCGTCACCAACGCGCTGCTCGGCATCGCACGGCAGGCCAGCGACGGCAACTTCATCTCGGCGGTGTCGAGTGTGCAGGCACTGCGCGATCGCCACCTCACCGAGGTCGACGCGCTGCTCGACGGCTCGGCGGAACACGGTGAGATCGGTGCCGAGATCAGCGTCATCTTCGACGAGCTGGCCTCACTCTGCGAAGCGCTGTCCGTGCTCGGCTTCATCACGCCGCGCAGCCTCGACGCCATCGCCGGCATGGGCGAGCGGGCGTCTTCGATGCTGGTGGCAGCCGCGTTCCGTCACCGCGGCATCGACGCGGTGCATGTGGACGCACGCAAGGTGATGATCACCGACGCCAACTACGGCAAGGCCGAACCGCAGCCCGAGGCGATCGCTCTCGCCGCGCGGTCGCTGGTGGCACCACTGGTGCAGGAGGGCCGCGTGCCGGTGATGGGCGGCTACATCGGCTCGAGCACCGATGGCATCACCACCACGCTCGGCCGCGGCGGGTCGGACTACAGCGCATCGCTCGTCGGCGCCGGCCTGCAGGCCACGTCGATCGAGATCTGGACCGACGTGGATGGCATGCTCACCGCCGATCCGCGTGTGGTGCCGCAGGCGCGACCGATCGAGCAGATCCGATTCGATGAGGCCAGTGAGCTGGCCAGCTTCGGCGCCAAGGTGCTCCATCCGGCGACCATCGCGCCGGCCGTGAAGCTCGGCATCCCGGTCTGGATCTACAATTCGCGCAATCCCGGCGCGCACGGCACGCGCATCACCTTCGATGCGCCGCGTCGATCGGTGACGGCGATCGCGGCCAAGCGCGAGACCACGATCCTGCGTGTCGCCACCGGTCGCATGCTGTTCCAGCACGGCTTCCTCCGCCGCGTGTTCGAGTTGTTCGACCAGCATTCGGTGTCGGTCGACGTGGTCGCGACCAGCGAAGTGTCGGTCTCCGTGACGGTCGACGACTCGGCGCCGCTCGACGTGCTGCTCGGCGCGCTGCGCCAGATCGGCGACGTCTCGATCGAGCGCCGGCGGGCCATCATCAGCGTCGTCGGCTCGGGCATCGCGGATGACGCGGATGCAATGGGGACCGTGCTGCGGGCGCTCGGTCATCGACGCATCCACATGTTGTCGCTGAGCGCCAGCGCCATCAACCTCACCATCCTGCTCGACGACTCCGACGTGCCTGACGCGATGCGTGCGCTGCACGCTGCGTTGTTCGAGGGAGCGGCCGCGTGACGCTGCGGATCGCGCTCTTCGGCGTCGGTCGTCTCGGCCGCGAGATCGTCACCCTCGCGCCGGATCGCGATGCACAGGTCGTCGCCACGTTCGGTCGCGAGACGCCGGCCAGTCACGAGGCACTGCGCGCCGCCGGCGCCGACGTCGCGATCGACGTCAGCCTGGCCGAGGTCGTGGCAGTGAACGCGCAACTCTGCTTCGATCAGAAGCTCCCATTGGTGGTCGGCGTCACCGGTTGGCACGACCAGCAGGCGGCCGTCATCGCCGCGGCCGCCGCTTCAGGGAGCGGGCTGCTGATCGCACCGAACTTCAGCGTCGGTGCGACCCTCTTCTCGATCGCTGTCGCGGATGCGGCCCGCCGGTTCTCCGCCGCCCTCGGCTTCGACGCCGCCATCGTCGAGACGCACCACGCCATGAAGAAGGATGCCCCGTCCGGGACCGCGCGCAGCCTGGCCGAGGCGGCCGAGCGGAGCCGCGGCAGCGCGGTGCCCGTCAGCAGTGTGCGCGTCGGCCACGTACCCGGAGTGCACACATTGGTGCTCGACGCGGCGTTCGAGCAGGTGACGCTGACGCACGAGGCGCGCGACCGGCGGGTGTTTGCCGATGGGGCACTGCTCGCGGCGCGCTGGCTGCGAGGCCGGGCTGGGTGCCACGGCATGGCCGATGTGGTGCGTGACCTGACAGGAGAGCTGTGATGAGCGAGAACATTCCCGCGCCGTTGCGCGGCTGCGGCACGGCGTTGATCACCCCGTTCACGACCAGTGGTGCGGTGGACGAGCCGGCGTTGCGTGCCCTGGTCGAGTGGCAGGTGACGGAAGGCATCGACTTCCTCGTCCCGTGCGGCTCCACCGGGGAGGCGGCGACGCTGGATCCGCAGGAACACCTGCGGGTGGTGGCCATCACCGCCGAGGTGGCGGCCGGGCGCGTGCCGGTCATCGGCGGCGCGGCATCGAACGACACGCGGAAGGCGATCGCCCTTTCGCGACAGGTGATCGAGGCGGGTGCCACGCACCTGCTGCACGCCTCGCCGATGTACAGCCGTCCGCCACAACGCGGCATCGTGGCGCACTTCACGGCCATCGCCGACGCCGTCGGTCGTCCGGTGGTGCTCTACAACGTGCCGTCGCGCACTGCCAGCAACATGGAGGCGGCCACCACGCTCGCCCTCGCCGCGCACCCGAACATCATCGCGATGAAGGAAGCCAGCGGCAACCTGGAGCAGATCGAGGAGATCCTGCGGCACCGGCCGGCCGGCTTCGCGGTGTTGTCAGGCGACGATGCGATCACGGTGCAGTTGATGACACGCGGCGCGAACGGCCTGATCTCGGTCGTCTCGAACGCGGTGCCGAAGGCGATGAGTGACGTGACGCGCGCCATGCTGCGCGGCGACCTCACCACCGCGCATCGCATCGACGGCACGCTGAAGGCGCTCTATCGCGCGTCGGGTGTCGAGTCCAATCCCATTCCCATCAAGGCCGCCATGCACTGCATCGGTCGCGCGGAGAACGTGCTCCGCCTGCCGCTGGTGCCGCTGGCTGACGAACACATGGCCACGGTGCGCGACGCGCTCACGGCCGCCGGAGCACTCCCGTCATGACCGACCACGCACTCGGTGACAGCATTCGCGAACTCGCCGCAACGCCAGCGGGCACCCCACTCCCGGACCGCACCCGCGAGGTCGTGACGGCGCTGCTGGATGCGCTCGAGCGCGGTGAGTTGCGCGCTGCGGAGAAGGGCGTGGATGGTGAATGGCATGCCGTGCCGTGGGTGAAGCAGGGCATCCTGCTCGCATTCCGGCTCGGCCAGATCGTGGACCTCTCGCCGCAGTGTTCACCGCGCAGCTTCAGCTTCCTCGACAAGGACACGATGCCGCCGCGGCAGTTCGCACTCGCTGACGGCGTACGCGTGGTGCCTGGCGGGAGCACGGTGCGTCGCGGCGCCTACCTGTCGCCGGGCGTGGTCTGCATGCCGCCGATGTACGTGAACGTGGGCAGCTGGGTCGGTGCCGGCACCATGATCGACTCGCACGCGCTGGTGGGGAGCTGCGCGCAAGTCGGCGCACGCGTCCACCTCAGTGCCGCGGCACAGATCGGCGGTGTGCTGGAGCCGATCAACGCCTCGCCGGTGGTGATCGAGGACGACGTGATCGTGGGCGGCAATTGCGGCGTGTACGAAGGCACCGTGGTGCGCCAGGGGGCCGTGCTGGGTGCGGGGGTGGTGCTGACGCGTGGCACGCCGGTGTTCGACCTGGTGAAGGAGTGCGTCTATCGCGGCTCCGCCACGCAGCCGCTGGTGATCCCGGCCGACGCCGTCGTGGTGCCCGGTGCGCGCCGGATGCGCGGTGCCTATGCCGAAGCCGAGGGCCTCTCGCTGCAGACGCCGGTGATCGTGAAGTACCGCGATGACAAGACCGACCTCGCCACCACGCTGGAAGCGTGGCTGCGGTGAGCGCAGTCCACTGCGTGACCGTGCCCGGCGACAAGTCGCTGTCGCATCGCGCCCTCATGTTCGCGGCACTCGCCAGCGGTGAGAGCAGGTTGCGTGGCGTCCTGCCCTCGGCCGACGTGCGCAGCACCGCCGGCGTGTTGCAGGCGCTTGGCGTCACGGTGCCGGGTAGCTGGGAGTCGAGTGACAGGCTGCGGATCACCGGCCGTGGACGGCGTGGGTTGCTGGTGCCCGCGCGCGACTTGGATTGCGGCAACAGCGGCACCACCACCCGGTTGATGGCCGGCGTGGTGGCGGGTCATGCAATGCGCGCCACGTTCACCGGCGACGCGAGCCTGAGCCGCCGCCCGATGCGCCGCATCGCGCGCCCGCTGACGCAGATGGGCGCGACGTTCAGCTTCGCCGCCGACGACGGCCTACCGATGACGGTGCAGGGTGGCGACCTGCGCGACATCGACTGGGTGAGCCCCACCGCCAGTGCGCAGGTCAAGAGTGCGATCCTGCTGGCGGCGCTGGTGGCCGGCCAGTCGGCGCGGGTCCAGGAGCCGACGCGTTCACGCGACCACACGGAGCGGATGCTGGCCGCACTGGGTGCGCCGGTGATCGTCACCGAAGACGCGGTGTTGCTCGACCCGGTCGATCACCTGGCACCGCTCGACTTCGAAGTGCCCGGCGATCCGTCGTCGGCCGTCTTCCTGATCGCCAGCGCGGTCTTGCAGGGGCAGCCGCTGGAGATCCGGAACGTCGGCATCAACGAGACGCGCAGTGGCGCATTCGACGTGCTGCAGCGCATGGGCGTGACGCTGTCGTTCGCCAATGAACACGAGACGGGCGGCGAACCGGTGGCCGACATCCACGTCGCGCCTGCGGCCGGATTGCGCGGTGTGCACATCGGTGGTGCCGAGATCCCGGCCCTGATCGATGAGATCCCGATCCTGGCCTGCCTGGCTGCGTATGCCGAAGGCGAGACGCGCATCACCGATGCGGCCGAGTTGCGCGTGAAGGAAAGTGATCGCATCGCGGCCGTGGTCTCGAACCTGCGCGCGATCGGGGCCGACGCGGACGAACTGCCCGACGGCATGGTGATTCGCGGTGGATCGCGGGTGTTGTCTGGTGCGGTGGTGACGCACGCCGATCATCGCATCGCGATGGCGTTCGGTGTGTTGGGTGCGATGCCCGGCAATGTCGTGACGGTGGACGATCCGGAGTGCGTGGACGTGTCGTTCCCCGGCTTCTGGCCGCTCCTGGCATCACTGCAGGTGGCGCGATGACCGCGCGTCCGCTGGTGATTGCGATCGACGGCCCAGCCGCCTCGGGCAAGTCGAGCACGGCGCAATGGGTCGCGCGACAGCTCGGCATCCATCACGTGGACAGCGGCGCGCTCTATCGCGCGCTGACCGCGCTGGCGCTCGATGTCAGCGCGGAGCCCTCGGCATGGACCGTCACCGACGTCCTCGCCGGCGGTTCGCGCATCACGATGGTGCCGGGCGAGCGCACCTTCGTCGCCTTGCTGGATGGCGTGCGGGACGACGATCGCCTCCGCCAGTCGGACGTCACGGCGGGCGTGTCCACCGTCGCCAGCATGCCGGAGGCGCGAGCCTGGGTGAATCAGCAGGTGCGCGCCGCCGCCCAGACCACGGCGGTGGTGGTCGATGGCCGGGACATCGGGACGGCCGTCTTCCCGGACGCGACGCTCAAGATCTTCCTCATCGCGGACCCATGGGAGCGGGCGCGCCGGCGGCTCCAGCAGCGGCTGGGCCGGTCGCCGGCCGACGACGAGATCGCCGAGGAGACGGAGCTGCTGGTGCGGCGCGATGCGGCGGACCAGACCCAGACCGTGCAGGCGCGGGACGCGATCCTGCTCGACACGACGTACCTGACCCAGGCGGACCAGGTCGCCCGGATCGTGGCGCTGGCCCGGGCCGCCCTCGAGCGCGGGACCGAGGGCGGCGACCGCTGAGCGGGCGGGACCGGTCGGATTGACCCGTCCTCATAGGCAGGCTAGGTTCCACGGTTCGCATTTCGCCGGCCTGAAAAAGGTCCACGAAATTCCCTAGCCTCGGCGCGGCGAGCCAACCATTCCGCGCAGTCTGGAGCCAACCACTTCATGTCCGAGTCTGAAGTCGAGATCCCACTCGACGACACCACAACCGGCACGGTCTTGACCGCTCGCGAGAAGCGTGATTTGCAGCGCTCGCAGCTTCGACCGCTTGCCAACCGCCGCCCCGAGCTCTACGAGGAAGACGAGTACACCTCGGAAGATTACGAGCGGATGATCGCGATGTACCAGGGCACGATGGCCTCGATCGAAGAAGGTGAGATCGTCAAGGCCACGGTCATGGAAATCCGCGAGAACCTCGTCATCCTCGACATCGGGTTCAAGTCGGAAGGTTCGATCCCGCTCGAAGAGTTCAAGGATCTCCCCGACCTCAAGGCCGGCGATGTGGTCGAGGTGCTGCTCGAGCACCTCGAGGACCAGGAAGGCTCGGTTGTCCTGTCCAAGAAGAAGGCCGACTTCATGCGCGTGTGGGAACGCATCCGCGTTGCCTACGAGAGCGATCAGCCGGTCACCGGTACCCTGGTCAAGAAGATCAAGGGCGGTGTCGTGGTCGACCTCATGGGTGTGGACGCCTTCCTCCCGGGCTCGCAGATCGCGCTCCGTCGCGTGCCGAACATCGACGAACTGCTCGGCCAGACGTACGACTTCAAGATCATCAAGCTCAACAAGCGTCGCCGCAACATCGTCGTCTCGCGTCGAGTGATCCTCGAGAACGAGCGTGCCGGCAAGCGCGAGAAGTTGATGAAGGAGCTCGAGAAGGACCAGGTGCGGAAGGGCGTCGTCAAGAACATCACCGACTTCGGTGCCTTCATCGATCTCGGTGGCGTGGACGGCCTGCTGCACATCACCGACATGTCGTGGGGCCGCATCTCGCACCCCACCGAGATGGTGCACATCGGTCAGGAACTGGACGTCAAGGTTCTCGACATCGATTGGCAGCGTGAGCGCATCTCGCTCGGCCTCAAGCAGCTGCAGGCGTATCCGTGGAAGGACGTTGCCGCCAAGTACCCGGTCGGTACGCGCGTCAACGGCAAGGTGGTCTCGATCACCAACTACGGCGCCTTCATCGAGCTCGAGCCGGGCATCGAAGGGCTGGTGCACATCTCCGAGATGAGCTGGACGCGCAACGTCCGTCACCCGTCGAAGCTGGTCAGCATCGGCGAGGCGATCGAGGCCGTGGTGCTGAAGGTGGATCCCGACGAGGAGAAGATCTCGCTCGGCATGAAGCAGACGGAGCAGGATCCGTGGGCCGTGTTGCCGCTCAAGTACCCGGTCGGCACGCGTATCTCGGGCAAGGTCCGCAACCTGACCAGCTTCGGCGCCTTCGTGGAAATCGAGCCGGGCATCGATGGCCTGATTCACATCTCCGACATGTCCTGGACCAAGCGCGTCCAGCACCCGTCGGAAGTGGTGAAGAAGGGTGATTCGGTGGACGTCGTGATCCTGAACATCGATGCCGAGAACAAGCGCATCAGCCTGGGCCTCAAGCAGGCCGAGGAAGATCCGTGGCTGCGCATCGGTGAGACCTACCCGGTCAACCTCGTCCTCTCGGGCAAGGTCGTCCGCCTGGCCGACAAGGGTGTGGTGGTCGATGTCGGCAACGACATCGAAGGCTTCGTGCCCCAGAACCAGATCAACGTCCCGCTGCAGTACACCGAGCTGGATGAAGTCATCTGGGAAGGCATGACGCTCGACATGACCGTGAACGAGGTGGATCCGATCCACCGCCGGATCGTCCTGTCGGTGCACAACATCCCGGCCGACCAGCCGCCGAAGCCGGAGCCGAAGCCGGAAGGCGCGGAGCCGGAAGTCGCCGCTGCCGCAGAGGAGCCGGCCGAGGAGGAGTGATCCTCCCGTCGGTCCGCAGGTGAAGACGCCGCCCCGTCGCTCTCACGAGTGGCGGGGCGGTTTTCTTCTCCCGCGATCGTCGGCGACCGCGGTCCCCGGCATGCGCTCCGAGGGGCACCCTTGACCGATTATTGGCGACATGCTACCTCCCATGTGAGGCGTCGGCTGGTCCGAAACCCAAACCTGATGGCCGAGGTGACGATGCGAGCAGGATCGATGGGTCGCGCACTGGTGGGAATGCTGATCGTCGCAGGCGTCGCGGCACCGCTGCCGGCGCAAGACGCGCCGACCAGACTGACGATGTCGGTCAAGCCGCGCGGCAGCACGGTGATCGGGGTGTCCACCGATCGCCCGGCGCATGTCACGGTGTTCGCCGTCGGTCGCGGTCCGGGCGGCAACCCGATCCAGCTGCTGGCATCGGATGCGCCGGTGGCCGGACGCACCGCAGGCCAGAACACGGGTGTGGTCGCGAAGGCGTTGTCGGGCTCTGATTGGTCTCGCTTCGAACCCACCGCGCAGGTGCTGGTGGTGGCGATCGCGTCGGAGACGGCGCCGAACCTCGAGCGCTTCGTCACCAACGACCGCTGGGCAACGGATGTCGTCGTCCCCGACTCCGCGCTCGTGGACGGCGAACGGCTGATCGCGTCGATCGCCAGCACCCTCTTCGCCGATGGAGCGCCGTACGTCGGACGTGCGTTGCCCACCGAGCTCGAGACCCTCGGCCTGCGGAACTTCGCCGCCGTCGCACGGCAGTTCGACACGTATGCCTGCCCTTTGTCGACGCAGCAGGCATTTCTCTTCGCCAGGATTGAGGTCCCGACCCTCACCATCGCTGAGGTCCGGCGCGCCATGTCGGCGCTGCTGGATGCGGGGGACATCGTCAGTACCGGCTTCCGCGAGATGAACCTGGCGGAGCCATTCCTGAACCAGAACGAGGATCGGTACCTGCGCCGCGGGGCGCCCCTGAACTCCTGCGCTTTCTGATCCGACCGGACCGCTGAGGGGGCTGTCCTGCTCCACGCGGGACCGCCCCGCTCGCTCGATCCTCGTGGTAGAACCTGGCGTGCCACACGACCCGAAGGTGACGAGCCCGTCGCCTTCGGGTATTTTTCGGGATGGCTGCCACCGGATCGCTGACCGCCCGTGAGCCGAGAATCCTCCTCGCCGACGCCGACGCGTTCTTCGTCGCCGTGGCGCGGCTTTGCGATCCGGACGGCGCCGGCAAGGCCACCCTGCTGATCGTCGGTGGCCGACCCGGCAGCCGCGGTGTCGTCTGCTCGGCCAGCTACGAAGCGCGCGCCTACGGTGTGCGCTCCGGCATGTCCATCTCGCAGGCGCTGCGCCTCTGTCCCGCCGCGATGGCGGTGCCGGTGCCGCGGTACGCCTGCGGCGACAAGAGTCGCGCGATCCAGCAGGTGCTCACGCGCTTTGCACCGATCGTCGTCGCAGCCAGCGTCGACGAGTTCTACCTCGACCTCACCGGCACCGAGGCGCTGTATCACGACGAGCCGCTGGCCGTCACGGCGCAGCGCATCCGCGCCGCGGTGATCGCCGAGACTGGATGCAGCATCTCGATCGGCGGCGGCACCAGCACACTGATCGCGAAGATCGCCGCCGGCGCTGCCAAGCCGATTCCCGGCAGCGGTGCCACCGGTGTGCACATCGTGCCGTCGGGTGGCGAGGAGGCGTTCATGCGCACGCAGCCGCTGGCCGAGATCCCCGGCATCGGGCCCAAGGCCCAGCAGCGGCTCGCGTCACTGGGACTGGTGCGTGTGCCCGACGTGCTGGATGCCGATCCCGCGACCATCCGTCGCTACCTCGGTGACAAGCTCGCCGAGTGGATCACGCGCAAGGCGCGCGGGCATGGCGCCTCGGCGCTGCATGGGCGCGACCAGCAGAAGGCGATGAGTCGCGAGGACACCTTCGACCACGACATCAGCGACGATGCCGCGCTCGAGACGGAGTTGCAGCGGCTGTCGGTGCGGGTGGTGGCCGACCTGCGTGGCGACGGACTGCGCGCGCGCACGATCACCATCAAGCTGCGCGAGAACGACTTCACCACACGCAATGCCAGCCGGACGCTCGACGTGCCGGTGAGCACCGAGCGCGCCGTGTTCACCACCGCCCGCATGTTGCTGCGGAAGCTCCGCACCACGCGTCGCCTGCCGGTGCGGCTGCTCGGCGTCGCCCTGTCGCAACTCGACGATGGTGACCTGGCCGAGCAGCTGTCGCTGTTGCCCGATGTGACACCCGTGGCCACCGAGACGCCGCGTGACCGTGCCCTCGCTGCCGCGGTGGATCGTGTGCGCGCACGCTTCGGTGCTGGTGCGGTGCAGCCGGCCTCGCTGCTTGGTGACGCGGCGCCGACCAGCGTCGAGGATCGCACCGAGACCGACGGGCCACGGCGCCCGCCGGCATCGCATGCTCCGCGACGCCGGCCACCCTGACCGACAGGCGCTGCGTCACGCGTCAGCGAAATTCTTCAGCGCAGCTGGCGCGGATCCAGCATGCGTGCGCCGAGCGAGACGCCCAGGAATCGTGCAGAAGTGCCGATGACACCCCAGCCATTCAACTCCGGCCGCACGATGCCGAATTTCCACGGCGCCAGCGTGGCACCGAATTGTGCACCGATGCCGTGACGCTGGTAGAACTTCAGCGAACGGTCGGACTGCTGTCCCACGTAGCCGAGCCCGAAGTCGAGCCGCATCCAGTTGATGCTGTCGCGCGGTGGGCCACCGATGAAGATCATCGCGGCATAGCCGTGTGTACGCGGTGCGAGTGCCTGGCGCACGAAGCGAAACCCCGGCCCATCGTTCATCTCGTCGCCGACCCACATCACGTCAGCCACGACGGTGCTGCCATCACCACTCTTCCAGCCGCTCAACCCGAGACTCAGCCCACCCGTGGTGCGCAGGGAGTCGGGCGCGGAGGTGGCTTGTGCAAGGAGCGCGGCTGGCAGCAGCGCCAGCGCGACGAGGGCAGGGATCAGGCGCATGCGCGCAACGTACCGGGCGCTCCGGTGTGCCGCCATCGCGCTCACGTCGCGCTCCGCAACAGGCGTGGCCCGATTGCAGAGGCGAGGCGCAACGTGGCCATCCATGCCGCACGCTGCACGCCACGGATGGAGCGCAGGTCCACCGCGTGATACTCCAGCGTCGGCACGCCGCCGCGTGAGGCCTTGAATCCCGGCGCACCGCTCGATGCATGTATGCGTTGCGCACGCTGCCTGGCCGCCAGCATCGTGAGCAGGCTGAGGCGCCGGTACAACCCGAGCTGCTGCGGCAGCGTCGTGTCGTAACCGAACACTGGGTTGGTCATCACATCCTCCACGCTGTACGACAGGTACGCCGCGACCAGGCGCCCGTCGTGAATGAGCCCTTCGCCGACCAGTACACCCGCGTCCATGCCGTGTGCCAGCCATTGCGGCGTGAACTGCGGGTTGAGCGTGGAGTGTTTCTCGCCATACAGCTGCCAGTACAGTGCGGCGATCACGTCGGCATCGTCTGCTCGCATCATGCGCGACTGCATCGGCTGTTCCGTGGTCAGCCGGCAATCGTGCCGCAGGTTGCGGATCGACCAGAAGGCAGGCTGCCGTGGATCCTGATGGAAGACGAGTCGGCTCGGCAGCAGCGCGAGGCCGAGGTCCGGTGCTGCGGCCAGGAGAGCCGGTGTGTGCACCGCATCGAGACTGCGGACCACGATCGGCAGGCCACGGAATGCGGATCGAGCCACCTCCAGTGCGCGCCGCCATGCGTCGATCGGGCGTGGCGCATGCAACACGGTCGAGACCGGCAGCGCGTCCAGCACCACGATCGGATCGAGTCGCTGAAGCAGCGGCGCGATGCCGCGAAGTGCGACGCTCGACGACGTGCGTGCGACGCCAGGCGGGAGGCGTCGTGTCTCTTCGAGTGCGTAGTCGAGATACTGCCCCGTGGCACTCACCACGTAGCAGTTTCGCGGGTGCACACGCGTGATCGCCACCGCCCACGGCACGCCGTCCACATCCAGCCACTGCGGCGTTGCACGCACGTTCGACGCACACCACTCGGTGCCGCGTTGCACCAGCGGCGACCAGAGCGCCTCCACCACCGGTGACGTCACTCCCCGTTCCATTCGATGTCCTGCGTGCTCACCAGGCGTGGATCTCGGCGCGCGGTGGCCGATCGCAGCAGCAGGTGCAGCCAGGACACCAGCTGCAGGCGACGCGGCCATGGATCGTCGATCGCGTCGAGCAGGCCGTGGCCGGGTGTGAAGCGTTTGCGGTACATCAGCAGTGCCAGCCGGCTGCGGAAGCGCAGGCCAGCCGGCGGTTCGAGCAGCGACACGTGCGGTGCGGCGTGCGGCGTCTGCAGCAGCAGGTCGGCCACCTGCGGTTGGTTCCGGAAACAGTGCACGCCACTGGTCAGGCGCGGGTTGCACTCGATCGCGCGTAGTCCGTCAGCCGTCTCGATGAAGTCGAAGGCGAACTGCCCGCTCAGCGCATGGCAGGCCACGAACTGTCGCACCCACGCCTGCGTCGCAGCATCCCGCACGCTGTGGAAGCTGATGGCCGCGCCGCGTGGCCCCGCCGTCTCGTCCACCGCGTACGTCGCGTGCGCCAGCAGCACGCCATCACGCGCCACACTCCACGTGCAGAGCACACGGCCCACGAGATGTTCCTGCGCAATCCAGCCTGCGCCGCTGACGGAATCCAGCGATGGTGGCGCATCACCGGTGGCCCAGGCGTGGACGCGGGTCGCGAAGCGCGAGAAGCGTGGCTTGAGGATGTAGCGACCCGCCGGCAGTGTCGCGAGCTCCTCCGCGCCCTGTGTCAGCACATGCGTCCGTGGTACGCGCAGTCCGGCGCGCTCGCTCTCGGCGATGAAGCGCGCCTTGTCGTGCAGTGCGGCCAGTCGCGCACGCGGCTCGCACCGCACCGGTGCCTGCAGCGTACGGTGCAAGGCGGCGAGGTGGAACACCTCCTCGCACGTCGGCAGCACCACGTCGATCCGCTGCCGGTCGATCAGGCGATTGACGGCCGCCGCGTAGGGTGCATGCCCGTCACGCGGTGCCGGCAGCCGGTGCGCACCCGCCACCAGCCGCGACCCACGACAGATGTGCCACGCCTTCGTGTCGGCCACGTGCACCTCATGCCCCGAGCGCGCGCAGAGCCGCGCCAGCTCGAGGGTCGCCGGCGCCCGTGCGCCCGTCAGCAGGACTCGCATGACCTCATCCAGCGCAAGGTCGGCGCTCCGGCCGTCCACGTCCACTGCCGGCGTGTCGCAGGGGACCGTGGGGACAGCTAGTTTCCGCCCACATGTCCATGACCGAGAAACTCGACCTCCTCGCGCGCCGCAGCGCCGAGGCCGAATTGGGTGGCGGTGCCACCCGCCTCGCCGCCCAGCATGCGAAGGGCAAACTGTCCGCCCGCGAACGGCTCGACATCCTCCTCGATGAGGGGTCGTTCGTCGAGATCGACAAGTTCGTCATCGCCCGCACCGAGTCCGACGGCGTCTATGGCGACGGCGTGGTGACCGGCTACGGCCGCATCGAAGGGCGACTGGTCTACGTCTTCTCGCAGGACTTCACGGTGCTCGGCGGCTCGCTGGCGGAAGCCCATGCGCGGAAGATCTGCAAGGTCATGGACCACGCGGTGCGCAATGGCGCGCCGGTGATCGGGCTCAACGACAGCGGCGGTGCCCGGATCCAGGAAGGCGTGGTGGCCCTCGGTGCCTATGCCGACATCTTCCTCCGCAACACCCTCGCCAGCGGCGTGGTGCCACAGATCTCCGCCATCCTCGGTCCGTGTGCCGGTGGTGCCGTGTATTCGCCCGCCATCACCGATTTCATCTACATGGTGCGCGGCACGAGCTACATGTTCGTGACCGGCCCGAACGTGGTGAAGACGGTGACGCACGAGGACGTGACGATGGAGGAGCTGGGCGGTGCCGACACCCACGCCGGCACGTCGGGTGTCGCCCACTTCGCCTGCGACTCCGAGCTCGCCTGCCTGTCGCAGATCCGCGAGCTGTTCCGGTTCATTCCGTCCAACAACCTCGCCGACGGACCGCGCGGCAGCAGCACTGATCCGCGCGATCGGCGCGACGAGGGATTGCTCGACGTGGTGCCGGAGAACCCGAACAAGCCGTACGACATGCACGAGGTCATCCGCCGAGTGGTGGACGACGGTGAGTTCTACGAGGTGCATCGCGACTACGCACAGAACATCCTCTGTGGCTTTGCACACCTCGGCGGTACCAGCGTCGGCATCGTGGCCAACCAGCCTGCGGTGCTGGCCGGTGTGCTCGACATCGCCGCGTCGATGAAGGGCGCGCGGTTCATTCGCTTCTGTGATGCCTTCAACATCCCGATCGTGACGTTCGAGGATGTGCCCGGCTTCCTGCCCGGTGTCAGCCAGGAGCACGGCGGCATCATCCGCCACGGTGCCAAGCTGCTGTATGCGTACTGCGAGGCCACGGTGCCGAAGCTGACCGTAATCACGCGCAAGGCGTACGGGGGCGCGTACGACGTGATGAGCTCGAAGCATATCCGCGGTGACTTCAACGTCGCCTGGCCGACGGCGGAGATTGCGGTGATGGGACCGAAGGGTGCCGTGGAGATCATCTACAAGCGCGAGATCGCCGAGGCCCCCGATCCCGTCGAGGCCACCGACGCCAAGGTGGAGGAATACCGGCAGCAGTTCGCCAATCCGTACATGGCCGCAGCGTGGGGCTACGTGGACGACATCATCGATCCCCGCGACACCCGGCCGCGCCTCATCGATGCGCTGGAGTCGCTGGCGGGGAAGCGCGATCGCAATCCGCCGAAGAAGCACGGCAACATTCCGCTCTGAGCCTCACTGGCATCGGTCGTCGCGCGGCGGTTGGGGACACGCCGACCGCGGCGGACTGGTGCAGGGCTAGCTTTCGTCGTCGACCGGTCGCCGCACCGCGGCGCCACTCCCATTCCGACCGCCGTCTCCGTGTTCACCAAGCTGCTCGTCGCCAATCGTGGCGAGATCGCCCTCCGTGTCATCCGCGCCTGCCGCGAGCTGGGTGTCGCCAGTGTCGCCGTCTACAGCGACGCCGACGCCACCGCACCACACGTGCGTGAGGCTGACGAGGCGGTGCACATCGGCCCCGCGCCGGCGGCGCAGAGTTACCTGCTCGGCGAGCGCATCCTCGACGCCGCCCGCCGGACTGGCGCGCAGGCGATCCATCCTGGTTACGGCTTCCTCTCGGAACGGGAATGGTTCGCGCGTGCGGTGCGCGAGGCGGGATTGGTCTGGGTCGGGCCACCGGCCGAGGCGATCGCGGCGCTCGGCTCGAAGACCGCCGCCCGCACGCTGGCCGTCGCCGCCGGTGTGCCGGTGGTGCCTGGCACCACCACGGCGCTGCGTGATGCTGCCGAGGCGCTGACGGTGGCGGAGGAGTTCGGGTTTCCGGTGTTGCTGAAGGCCGCGGCTGGTGGCGGCGGGAAGGGCATGCGCGTGGTGCGCACCGCTGACGAGTTGCCCGGTGCGCTGGCTGCGGCGCAACGCGAGGCGCAGAACGCCTTCGGTGACGACGCCGTCTACGTCGAGAAGTACATCGAGGGGCCACGGCACGTGGAGATCCAGGTGCTCGGCGATACGCATGGCACCATGCTGCACCTCGGTGAACGCGAGTGCTCGGTGCAGCGTCGCCACCAGAAGATGATCGAGGAAGCGCCAAGCGTGGCCGTGTCGCCCGACCTGCGCGCGCGCATGGGGGCCACTGCCGTCGCCGCGGCGAAGGCGGCTGGTTACGTGAACGCCGGCACCTGCGAGTTCCTGCTCGATCGCGAGGGCAACTACTACTTCCTCGAGATGAACACGCGCATCCAGGTGGAGCATCCCGTGACCGAGCTGGTGACCGGGATCGACCTGGTGCAGTGGCAGATCCGCATCGCGGCCGGTGAACGCCTGCCGTTCCGCCAGGAGCTGATCGTGCCGCGTGGCTGGGCGATGGAGTGCCGCATCACCAGCGAGGATTTCCAGAACGGCTTCCTGCCCTCCACCGGGCGCATCTCGTACCTGCATGTGCCATCGGGGCCCGGGATTCGCTGGGATGGCGGTGTGGAGGTGGGTAGTGAGGTCGGCCTGTTCTACGACCCGATGCTGGCGAAACTGATCGTGCACGCCGCCACCCGTGACGCGGCGATCGATCGCATGCACCGCGCGCTGCTGGAGCTGGAAGTCGAGGGGATCGAGACCTCGCGCGAATTTCACCTCCGCATGATGGAAGACGTCGAGTTCCGTCGCGGGGACATCACCATCCAATGGCTGGAAGCGAAGTTGCCCGAATTGAGTGCGGTGATGCCGCCTGACGCAGATGTCCGTGCCGCCGTGATCGCCGCCGCACTGATGGCCGAACGCGATCGCAACGCCGTGAAGCCGGCCGCCCCGTCGGCGGAGAGCGCCGGCACCACCTCCGCCTGGCAGCGCGCGGCGCGCCTCGATGGGTTGCGCCACGCATGAGCGATTCCGCGACGGTCACGATCGAACGGATTGCCGCCGGTGGCGATGGTGTGGCGCGGCACGATGGCATGGTGGTGTTCGTGCCGCGGGCGGTGCCGGGTGACGTGGTGTCGGTGGCGTTGCAGCGACAGCGCACGTTCGCGCGCGGGCGCATCCTCGAGACGCTGACGGCGTCGCCCGATCGCGAGCCGGCGCCGTGTCCGCATTACGAGGGCGATCGCTGTGGCGGCTGCCAGCTGCAGGGCCTGCGCTACGACGCGCAGCTCGCGATCAAGGGTGACCTGATCCGCGATGCACTGGTGCGCATCGGCAAGCAGTCCATCGACGAGGTGCCGGTGACCGGCAGCCCGTCGCCGTGGGGGTATCGCAACACGCTCACGCTGGCGCTCAAGCGCGACCGGTTGCGACCCAACGGCTGGATGGCTGGCATGCACGTCGCCAGCGACCCCACACAGCTCTTCGAGTTGAAGACCTGCCTGATCGCGATGCCGGAGGTGATGGACGGCTGGCGTGCCGTGCTGGCGGCGGCTGAGAACCTGCCGCGGTCCGCGGCGCTGCGTGTGACGTTGCGGCTGCTGAACGCCGGTGGCCTGGCGCTGACGGTGGAAGGCGGTACGCAGTGGAAGCAGGCGGCGATCGAGTCGCTGGTGGCCGCGGTGCCCGGCCTGCACGCGGTGTGGTGGGTGCGCGACGACGAGGTGCGCGCGATCCGTCACGACAAGCGCACCGTGCAGGAGGCGGGGGCGAGCTTCACGCAGGTCAACCCGGCGGTGACCGAGTTGCTGCGCGCTTACGTGGTGACGCAGGTGGAGGCGATGCAGCCGGATGCGGTGGTGGATGCCTACGCGGGCAGCGGAGCGCTGGCGATGCGGCTCCTGCGCGAGGGGCGTCGTGTGACGGCGATCGAGCTGGATCCCGAAGCGTCGGCGGTGGCCGGTGCGGCGCTGCACAGCGATCCGCTGTCGCGCGTGCTCACGGGACGAGTGGAACACCTGCTGCCGCATGGGCTTCCGGCGTCGGTGGTGGTGTTGAACCCGCCTCGCGCCGGCGTCGATGCCACGGTGCCTGCGCTCATCGCCGCCGCCACGTCGGGCGTCACGCGTGTGGTCTACGTGAGCTGCGATCCGGCCACGCTGGCCCGCGACATCGCTCGACTCGGTGCCGGTTGGCGCATCACCGCCGTGCAGGCCTTCGACATGTTTCCGCAGACGTCGCACGTGGAGACGGTCTGCACCATCGACCGCGAGGTGCCCGCTTGAAGTACGTCGTCGAAGTGCACGGACAGCGTCACGAGGTGGACGTCGGCCCCGACGGTGTGACCTACGACGGTGAGGTGGTGCGGGCCTCGCTCACCGATGTGCCGGGGTCACCGGTGCGACAGGTGCAAATCGACGACACGGTGCATCGCGTCATCGCTCGCCGCGGCGCCTCGCGTGGGCAGTACACGCTGCTGCTGGGCGGGCATCGCTACGCCATCGAGGCGCTGGACGCGCGCACCCGCGCCATCCGCGACCTGACCGCGGCCACCGGCGGCAACGCCGGGCCGGCACCGCTGGTGGCGCCGATGCCGGGCATGATCGTGCGTGTGTCGGTGGCCGTCGGCGACGTGGTGGTCGCCGGCCAGGGCCTGATCGCGATGGAGGCGATGAAGATGGAGAACGAACTGCGCGCCGCCGGTCCTGGAACGGTGACGGCCGTGCGCGTCGTCGCGGGCACGGCCGTCCAGAAGGGCGCGATCCTCGTCGAACTGGCCTGATCGCCGCCGGCGATCAGCGCCCGAGCCAGTAGCTCGCCTTCACCAGGAACACGTTCTTCGGCCGTTCGGAGAACAGGGCGTCGAAGCCAGGCTGCACACCACCGAGTCCGGGATCGTCTGTGAACGTGTCACGCCCCTGCGACCAGACGAAGAACAACACCGACCCCGGACGGTATTCCCAGCGCACCACGTTGTTGGTGCGCAATTGTCCGAACCGGAAGCCGTCCGGCTCGCCCCGTGCCGTGTACGGACGGAAGCGCGCATTGACGTCGGCCGCACGACCATCGGCCATCGCGCGCCAGTTCGTGTACGACCCGGTGCTCACGAACGGCTGCAGGTAGCTCTCGAAGCTGAGCCGCGGCGTGATGGTGTAGTTCACGCGCATCGTCACCGAGCCGGTGGCCTGGTAGAGCCGCGCGAACGTGTACGAGAGCACGCCGTCATCGGTGAAATTCCCGATCCACTGCTGGTCGTCGATGTTGCGGCCGTAGCCAAGCCGGATGCTGCCGTTGAGCTGCGAACCGACGCGCAGGTTGCCACCGACGCCCACATCCCAGTCGCTGCCGAGTCCATCGGTGCGGCGACCGCCGAACATGTTGATGCTCGGCGTGAATGCGTTGCGGCTGTCGCCGTCCACGCCGGCCCACATCTGCACCCGCCGCGGGCGTCGCAGCGCCGGCCCACCGCGCGCATCGCGATCGGAGTAGGCCGTGATGACGTTGTTCACACCCACGCCGCTGTAGGCGTGCCAGAAGTTCACGAACTGGCCGTTGGCGTTGATGTTGCCACCATTGCCGATCATCAGCCCGCTGGTGTTGCTGGTGCCGAATGCGTTGAAGTTCAGCTGGCCGCGACGGAAGATGCCGAACGGCTTGGTGGGACGCAGTGCGAACCACGCCGACGCGCCGGCCTCGTCGCTGCGGGTGCGGAAGCCGACGTCGTTGATCTCGAAGCCCGGCGTCATGTACCACGCACTGGTGCTGAAGCGCGTGATGCCGCCGCCCTGCTTCTCGAGCGACACCTGCGTCATCATGCCGGAGAGGCTGGTGCGCGTGCTGTCGTAGTCGAGGTGCTCGGCGTCGCTGCGCTGGTAGAGATGCACGTTGGAACGCTGCGTGGCCGCGATCGCCGCGGGTGATCCGCCGACACGGCTGCCGGCCAGCTGCGCCGACACCTGAAACTTGTTGCCGCCGAAGCGGTGGCGCGCGTCGAGTCCGCCCGTCCACGCATTCTCGCGCAGCACGTCGGTGGTCCACTCGTCCAGGCGGCGGGTGGTGTTGGTGAGCATCAGGCCGACGCCGGAATTGCCGCCGCGCAGGTCCTGCTGCAGTCGCACCACGCCGTAGTTCGTCATCGGCTCGATCGTGCGACCTTCGGTGCCGTCCATCCGGTTGGTGACGGCGTCGATCAGTCCGATGGAGAGACCGCTGCCCAGCCGTCCGGTGACCTTGGCGGCGCCGAGGATCGTGGATTGTTGCGGCGACGCCGCGTCACCGTAGCGACCGCCGAGTTGCGGGGCGCGACCGATACGGCGTGAGTAGAACAGGCCAGTGCAGTCGCCGTCGTTGCAGTCGATGTCGTAGCGGAAGATGCCGCTGCCCTCGAGGAAGAACGGGCGCCGCTCGGCGAAGAACTGCTCGAAGGCGCTCAGGTTGAGCACCCCCGGATCCGCCTCCACCTGGCCGAAGTCGGGGTTGATCGCCGCGTCGAGGGTGACGTTCGACGTCAGGCCCAGCTTGAGGTCGGCGCCGAACTGGGTCTTGGCCGCGTCCCGAGGCGATCCATCGCCGCGGGGCGAGTAGCCGTAGCGGCCCACGCTGTACGGCATCAGCTCCATCCGGCGCGGGGCGGTGAGCCCGACGAATCCGGGGACCTCGGCATACTGGCTCACGAACCCGGTCTTCGAGCGGCGGATCAGCGGCCACACCGGCCGTTCACCCTTGCGGGCGATGCGGCGCATGATGCTGATGCCGAAGGTGTTGTCTCCGCTCGGCACGTAGCGCAGCTGGCTCAGCGGGATGCGGTACTCGGCCGTCCAGCCGAGGGAGTCCAGTCGCGTCGCTCCCTCCCAGACGGCATTCCAGCCCCAGTCCTCCTCGCCGTCGTTGAACATGTAGCCATCCGACATCGCCCCGCCGGCCGTGAGCCGGAACATGTAGGCGGTGCGCCGGTCGTGATACGAGTCGATGCCGACGATCACGTCATCCGAGAGGGCGAAGGCGTCGCGGCGCTGCAGGACGGCAAGGATGCTGTCGGGCTTGGGATCGAAGGAGCGGACGAAGACGTAGAGGTGGCGGTTGTCGTAGGCCACCCGCGCCTCGGTGCCGAAGCTGGGATCGGCGCCTTCGGTCGGCTCGAACTGCTTGAAGTCGGTGATCGTCTGTGCCGTCTTCCAGATGGCTTCGTCGTCGCGACCGTCGATCTGGGGCGCGCGTGCGGCCCGGCTCGGTCGGTAGGCGGGCGCTTCCGGGGCGGGCACCTGCGGCGGTGCGCCGACGGTCGTGGCGACCGTGAGCTGGAAGAGCAGGGCGGGAAGCAGCATGAGGCGGAGCGATCGAGGGAGGAGGTGCCAGGGATGGCACGGCTCTTTGATGCCCCCTACGTCGCGAAGGTTGCCGGGAGTTTCGGCCCCGGCCCGATCGGGGGCCGTCTCGGCGGCCTAACCTCTTGTGTTGACGGGACTTCGATGGCTGGCTATGCTTCGGGTCTGTCCAAAACACCCTTGCGAGGGGGCCGAGACCCGGGTTGCAATGTGCACCGGTGAGGCGTGGGTTCAATTTCGTCCGTCGTGTTCAGATGCATCCGTCGCAGAAGACGTACAGCCCGAAGCCAGCTGACTTGAGTCATGCGTGGTGGGTGGTGGACGCCGAAGGCATGGTCCTCGGTCGTCTCGCCGCCGAAGTCGCGAAGGTCATTCGCGGCAAGCACAAGCCGATGTTCACCCCGCATGCCGACACCGGCGACTTCGTCGTCGTGATCAATGCCAACAAGGTGCGCGTCACCGGTCGCAAGGCCGAGCAGAAGACCTACTTCCGTCACACCGGCTACATGGGTCACGAGAAGTACACGGCCTTCGCCGACATGATCGAGAAGCACCCGGAGCGCGTGATCGAGAAGGCTGTCTACGGCATGCTGCCGAAGACGGACCTCGCCCGCCGCCACCTGCGTCGCAAGCTGCGCGTCTTCGCCGGCGCGACCCACGACCACGTTGCGCAGAAGCCGCAGCCGCTCACGTTGACCGCCGCGAAGGGGACGAAGTAATGGCGACCGAACAGCTCCACGCCGTCGGCCGCCGCAAGGAAGCGGTCTGCCGTGTCTACATCACGCCCGGCACCGGCAAGTGGGAGATCAACGGGGGCCGCACCCTCGGCGATTATTTCCCGCGCCCGTCGCTGGTGACGTCGATCCAGCAGCCGTTCACGGTCACCGACACCATCGGTGGCTACGACGTGAAGGCCAACCTCACCGGTGGCGGCCAGGCTGGCCAGGCCGGTGCGCTGCGCCTCGCGATTGCCCGCGTGCTGGTCCAGATCAACGAGGACCACAAGAAGAAGCTGCGCGAGTTCGGCCTCCTGACGCGCGACGCACGCTCGGTCGAGCGCAAGAAGCCGGGCCGTCCGGGCGCCCGCAAGAAGTTCCAGTTCAGCAAGCGCTAGTCGTTGTCGCCGTGGTGCGGCGCCTCACGGCGTCGTGCCACGGAACTGCACGTATCTCTCACGCGTCCCGAGTGCCCGCTGGTGCCGGCTGTGCCGGTTGCGACGCACGTGGACGGACGCGGCGGATCCAACCTTCCGATTGACCCAATCATGTCGCAGCCCACGATCGAACAGCTCCTGGAGGCCGGTGTACACTTCGGCCACCAGACCCGCCGCTGGAACCCGAAGATGCGCAAGTTCATCTTCGCGGAGCGCAACGGCATCCACATCATCGACCTGCAGAAGACGCTCAAGCAGCTCGAACTCGCGCAGAAGCTGGCACGCGAAGTCGTGCTGCGCGGTGAGCAGGTCCTCTTCGTCTGCACCAAGCAGCAGCTCCAGGCCATCGTGGCCCAGGAAGCGGAACGCTGCGGCTCGATGTTCATCACCGAACGCTGGCTCGGCGGCCTGCTGACCAACTTCGGCACCGTCAAGAAGCAGCTGAAGAAGCTCAAGGAGCTCGAGGCCGGCAGCGAGGAAGGCGGCGGGTTCTCGAACTACACGAAGAAGGAACAGCTGATGATGCGCCGCCAGCGCGACAAGCTGTCCAAGAACCTCTCCGGCATCGCCAGCATGACGCGTTTGCCCGGCCTGATGTTCGTCGTCGACGCGAAGAAGGAGAACATCGCCGTCAGCGAGGCCAACAAGCTCGGGATCCCGATCATCGCCATCGCCGACACGAATGCCGATCCCGACCTGCTGACCGTGCCGGTCGCCGGCAACGACGACGCGATCCGTTCCGTCGAGCTGATCGCCCGTGCGATCGCCGACGTGATCTCGGAAGCGCGCCGCGAGGCCCCGACCCGCGTGGTCGAGGAAGAGTCCGAGGACAGCACCTACAGCTCCGACCGCGGCATGGAATCGGCCGGTCGTGGTGATGACCGCGGCCGTCGTGGCGGTGGTCAGGGTGGCCAGGGTGGTGGACAGGGTGCCGGTGCTGCCGGCGCACAGGGCGGCCAGCGCCGCCGTCGCCGCGCCAAGCCCGAGGCGATCCAGGCACGCCTGCGTGGCCCGGACGCTGCCGCTGCCGTCGAAACCACCGACGACGCGTCGTAATCGGCTCGCCGACGCAGGTGGCGCGGCTACCCGCGCCCCTGCGTTCGGAGTAAGCTTCCCGACGCCGCCGGCCACCAGCCGGCGGCGTTTCCACACTCCCGATTGACCCGGTCTCCCGACCATGACGACAATGAATTTTACGGCCAAGGACGTCCAGGAACTGCGGCAGCGCACTGGCGCCGGCATGATGGACTGCAAGAAGGCACTGACCGAAACCAACGGCGACCTCGACGCCGCCGTGGAATACCTGCGCAAGAAGGGCATCGCCAAGGCGGAGTCGCGTTCGGGTCGCACCACCAGCGAAGGCATGATCGGCAGCGCCGTGTCGGCCGACGCGACCACCGGCGTGATCGCCGAGGTCAACTGCGAGACCGACTTCGTCGCCCGCACCGATGACTTCAAGGCGCTGGTCGATGTCGTGCTCGCGCACGCGATGGTCACCGAGGCCGCGGACGTCGATGCGCTGCTGGCCGCGCCGGTCGCCGCCGAGGGTGGCAAGACGCTCGACACCGTCGTCAAGGAGCGCTCGGCCAAGCTCGGCGAAGTGGTCAACGTGCGCCGCGTGGCGCGCTACGCCGCCGCACAGGGCGCGGTGGGCATGTACACGCACCACAACGCCAAGGTCGGCGTGCTGGTGGAGGCCGCGCTCGGCAACGCCGCAGCGGCCGCCACGGAGCCGGTGCAGACGATGCTGAAGGCGATCGCGGAACACGCCGCGGCGATGAACCCGCTCGCCCTCGACCGCACCGGCATCTCACCGGAGCTGGTGGAGAAGGAGAAGCGCATCGCGGAAGACCAGGCGCGCCAGAGCGGCAAGCCCGAGGCGATGATCGAGAAGATCGCCACCGGCAAGCTGGAAGCGTTCTTCAAGGACATGTCGCTGGTGTCGCAGCCGTGGGTGCGTGAGCCGAAGAAGACGATCACGGACCTGATCAAGGAGACGGGCAAGGCGGCCGGCACCGAGATCACGGTGACGCGATTCGTGCGGTTCGCCCTCGGCGACGCGTGAGCGATTCGCCCGATGCTCCTGGCGGGACGGGTGCCGGCGAGGCCGGCATCCGGTACCCGCGCGTCCTGATCAAGCTCTCCGGCGAGGCTCTCGCCGGTGAGCGCAAGGTCGGCTTCGACTTCGAGCGCGTCGCGTTCTTCTGCGAGCAGATCAAGGAAGTCGTCGATCTCGGCTGCCGCGTCGGCCTCGTGATCGGCGGCGGCAACATCGTGCGCGGGGCCCAGCTGGCGCAGAACGGCATGGACCGCGTCGGCGCCGACTACATGGGCATGCTCGGCACCGTGATCAACGCGCTGGCGCTGCAGGACCAGCTGGAGAAGCGTGGCGTGGACACCCGCGTCATGACCGCGATCCGCATGGAGGAACTGGCCGAACCCTACATTCGCCGCCGCGCCATGCGGCACCTCGAGCAGGGACGGCTGGTGCTGTTCGCTGCCGGCACCGGCAATCCGTACTTCTCGACCGACACCGCGGCGGTGCTGCGCGGCATCCAGATGAAGGCCGACGTGATCATCAAGGCCACCAGCGTGGATGGCGTGTATTCGGCCGACCCGAAGAAGGACCCCAATGCCGTCAAGTACGAGACCGTCAGCTTCCGCGACGTGATGCTGGGCGAGCTTGCAGTGATGGACCAGACGGCCATCACGCTCTGCAAGGAGAACTCGCTGCCGCTGATCGTCCTCAACACTCACACTCCCGGCGCCATCGCCCGCGCAGTGCGCGGTGAACGCGTCGGCACCTTCGTGTCATGATCCAGGACATCCTGAAGGCAACCAAGGCCGGCATGGAGAAGGGCATGGAGAACGCCAAGCGCGAGTTCTCCACCGTCCGCACCGGCAAGGCCTCGCCGAACATGCTCGACACCATCATGGTGGAAGCATACGGCTCGATGGTCCCGCTCAACCAGGTGGCATCGGTGTCCACGCCCGAGGCCCGTACGCTGATCGTCACCCCGTTCGACAAGGGCCAGGCGAAGCTGATCGAGAAGGCGATCCGTGAGTCGGATCTCGGCCTCGATCCCGCGCATCAGGGCAGCATCATCCGCGTTCCCCTCCCGTCGATGAACGAGCAGCGGCGCAAGGAACTGGTGAAGGTGCTGCACAACCTCGCCGAGGACGGCCGGGTGGCGATCCGCCACGCCCGCACCGATGCCCGCGACAAGCTGAAGAAGCTGAAGAGCGTGTCGGAGGACGAGGTGAAGGCGGCCGAGAAGGACCTGCAGAAGCTTCACGACGACTACATCGGCAAGATCGAGGCTGCCGTGAAGTCGAAGGAAGCCGAGCTGATGGAAGTCTGAGGACGGTCGTGGCCACGACCTCCACGCTGTCCACCCCCGACCTGCTGGAACAGGTGCGGCTGGCGGGAACGCCGCCGAAGCACGTTGCCATCATCATGGATGGCAACGGCCGGTGGGCGCGCAAGCACTTCATGCCGCGCCCGCTCGGTCACCGCTCGGGGATGAAGGCAGTGCGGGAGGTCGTCCACGGCGCGATCGAGGCCGGTGTCGAACACCTGTCGCTGTTCGCGTTTTCGCAGGAGAACTGGCAGCGCCCGACCACCGAGGTCTCGGCGCTGATGTCGCTGCTCGAGGAGTACATCGCCAAGGAAGTGGCCGAGCTCTCGGAGCGCGGCGTGCGGGTGCGCATCCTCGGCGAGCGCGAGCGCCTCACCGACGGCGCTCGGCAGGCGGTGGAGCTGGTGGAACGCACCACCGCACACAACGCGACGCTGCACCTGAACATCTTCATCTCGTACGGCAGCCGCACGGAACTGGTGCGCGCCACGCAGTCGCTGGCGCGCGACGTGGCGCAGGGCATCATCCAGCCCGGCGACATCGACGAAGACGCGATCAGCGGCCGCCTGATGACCGCCGGCATGCCCGATCCTGACCTGCTCATCCGCACCTCCGGCGAGCAGCGCGTGTCGAACTTCCTGCTCTGGCAGCTCGCCTACACCGAGTTCTACATCTCCGGTGTGCTCTGGCCCGACTTCGGCCGGCGCGACCTGTTCACGGCGATCCTCGACTACAAGCGACGCGAGCGTCGGTACGGCAAGGTCTCCGTCTGACCAGCGGCATGTCGGAGCTCGCGAAGCGCGTCATCGTCGCACTGGTCATCGCACCCATCGCCATCGTCGCCGCCTGGTTCGGTGATGCAGCGCTGGCCGCGCTCCTCAGCGTGGTCGCCGGTGTGGCGGCGTGGGAATTGTGCCGCATGGCGCGCGGCGCCGGCGTCGAGCCGCTGGAGAGCCTCACCATCGCGCTGGCCGCGGCGCTGCCGCTGGTGGCGCATGGCGTGCGCCTCGCGGTGTTGCGCCCCAGTGCCGCGTGGTTCGCCGTCGCGCTGCTGACGATCATGACGGTCACGATCTTCCGGCGCCGCATCGACCAGCGTCCGCTGGCGGTGGCAGCGGTGGGACTGTTCATCGTGTTCTACACCGGCGGCATGCTCAGCTTCGCGTACGACCTGCGCTATCACAATTACGCGATCGGTCGCGTGGGACAGTGCCTCGTGCTGCTGCTGCCGGTGCTGCTCACCTGGGCCTCCGATGTCGGCGCGTACTTCGTGGGCAGGCTGCTGGGTCGCACCAAGCTGATGCCCTCGGTGAGCCCGGCGAAGACGGTCGAAGGTGCGCTCGGTGGTGTGGCGCTGAGCGTCGCGATCTGCTGGGTCTACGTGCGTTACCTGCTGGTGCCGCAAGGCCAGCTGGGCCTCGCACCGCTCGGCATCATCGGTTTCGGCATCGCCATCGCCGTCGCGGCGCAGTTGGGTGACCTGTTCGAGTCGCTGCTCAAGCGCGAGGCGCAGGTGAAGGACAGTTCACACCTGCTGCCGGGCCACGGCGGATTCCTCGATCGTGTGGACAGTCTGCTCTTCGTGCTGCCCGTCGCCACGCTGCTGCTCAACGTGCTCCTGATTCCAGCGCCGCAGTCATGATGCCGCGCGGCATCGCCATCCTTGGCTCCACCGGCTCCGTCGGCACCACCGCGCTCCGCGTGCTGGCGCGTCAGCGTGACCGCTTCGCGGTGCGTGCGCTGACGGCGTTCAGCAACACCGCGCTGCTGCGGGCGCAGGCGGCGGAGTTCGCGCCGTCGTACGTCGGCATGGTGCAGGATTGCGCGGACGCCGACGGGACGTGGGGCAGTGGCGCCGAGTGCCTGATCGCCGCTGCCGTGCGTGATGACGTGCACACCGTGATCAATGCGGTGGTCGGTGCGGCAGGACTGCGCGCCACGCTGGCGGCATTGGAAGCCGGCAAGCGTGTGGCGCTGGCGAACAAGGAGACGCTGGTGATGGCCGGCGGCCTGGTGACGGCGGCCGCGCGGCGTGGTGGCGGTGAGCTGGTGCCGGTGGACAGCGAACACTCGGCGATCCTTCAGTGCATCGCCGGGCGCCCGATGAGTGAAGTGCGCCGGCTGATCATCACCGCATCGGGCGGCCCGTTCCGCACCTGGGATGCGGCGCGCGTGGACGGTGCGACCGTCAGCGATGCGCTGAACCACCCCACCTGGACGATGGGCCGCAAGATCACCATCGACAGCGCCACGCTGGCCAACAAGGCGCTGGAAGTGATCGAGGCGCATCACCTGTTCGGCATTCCGTACGATCGTATCGAAGTCGTGGTGCATCCGCAGAGCGTGGTGCACTCGTTCGTGGAATTCGTGGATGGCAGCGTGCTGGCGCAGCTCGGCGTGCCGAGCATGGAGTTGCCGGTGCTGTATGCCCTGACGCACCCGGACCGCATCCCCGACACCGGTGTACCGCCGTTCGACCCGGTGGCGCTGTCGCCGCTCACGTACGAACCGGTGCGGCACGACGTCTTCCCGGCGCTCGGCCTCGGCATCCGCGCCGGGAAACAGGGCGGGGCGGCGCCGGCGGTGTTCAACGCCGCCAACGAGCAGGCGGTGGCGCGCTTTCTGGATGGGGCGTTGTCGTTCGGCGACATTGCCCGGGCGATCGCCAGCGCGCTCTCGGCGTGCGGTGATGCCCCTGGAGATACCCTCGAGGCACTGGTGGCTGCGGATGCTGCGGCACGCGCCCATGTGCAGGAGTTTGCATGAACCTGTTGCCGATCCTCTCGCCCCTGCTGGTCTTCGGACTGGTCGTGTTCGTCCACGAACTGGGACACTTCCTGGCAGCGAAGGCGGTGGGCATCTACGCGCCCGTGTTTTCCCTTGGCTGGGGGCGCCGGATCTGGGGCCGGCGGAGCGGGGAGACCGACTATCGCCTGTCGATGTTCCCGATCGGCGGCTACGTCCGCATGGCGTCGCGCGAGGACGAGGCGATGGCCGCGTTCGAGGGCGGCGGGGGACGCGGGACGCTGGATGAAGAGGCGGCGAAGCCGAAGGGCGAGCCGGGCATTCCGTGGGATCCGGCGGCGTTGGTGCCGTTCGGGCCGAAGCCGGTGCCGTCGGATCGCTGGTTCGAATCGAAGCCGCTGTGGGCCAAGCTGGTGGTGATGCTGGCCGGCGTGACGATGAACTTCCTGCTGGCCATCGTGGTCATCACGGCGCTGCGCATTTCGTCGGGTATGCCGAGCACCGCGCCGGTGATCGGCTCAGTGCTGAAGGGTTCGCCGGCGGAGAAGGCCGGGTTGCTGGCCGGCGACAGCGTGGTGTCGATCGGCGGCAAGGCCATCGCCCAGTGGCGTGACCTGGTCGGCGTGCTGGAGCCGCAAGCCGGCGTGCCGCTGCCGGTCGCGATCGTGCGTGGCGGCGCGCCGACGACGCTGACCGTCACGCCCCGCGTCACCGTGGACACCAATCCGGAGACGGGCGCGGTCACCACGCTGGGGAAGATCGGCGCCAGCGGATCGCGACTCCCGGTGGGACCGGTGGAGGCGCTCCGCGAGGGCGTGGCCGGCACCTGGGAAATCGTGGTGGCGACGGTGGACGTGCTGGGCAAGCTGCTGACGGGCAAGGTCTCGCCCAAGCAGCTCGGCGGTCCGCTGATGATCGCGCAGGCGTCGGTGCAGTCGGCCCAGGCCGGTGGCCTCGAGGCCGTGCTGGGGTTACTGGCGCTGATCAGCGTCAACATCGCGGTGCTGAACCTGCTGCCGGTGCCGGTTCTGGACGGCGGGCAGGTGATCCTGGCCGTGCTCGAGTCGGTGCGCGGCCGGCCGCTGGGCGAGCGGGCGAAGGGGATCGTGATGTACGCCGGCGTCGGGCTGGTGCTGCTGCTGCTGGTGACGACGACCTTCAACGACATCGCGCGGATCGGGTCGCAGCTGATGGGTCACTTCCGGGGCTGACGTTCCGGACCGCGGAACTGGTGACGCCGCACCGCTTTACTTCCGTCCGTAGGGTCTGTACTTTTCAGGGCTTACGATCATTCAGGACATTCGGACGCGCATCACCGCGCAGACCCAGGACCATGGCATTCGAAAAGGCTGCAGCAATCGAGAAGCACCGTCAGCACGAGACCGACACCGGCTCGACCAACGTGCAGATCTCGATTCTCACGGAACGGATCAACTACCTCACTGGTCACTTCCGTACGCACAAGAAGGACCATCATGGACGTCAAGGCCTGCTCAAGATGGTCGGGCGACGCCGTCGCCTCCTTGACTATCTGAAGCGGACCGATCTGGCCGGATACCGGAAGATCATCGCAGACCTTGGCCTCCGGTACTAATCCGGGCCTCAATGGCAATCGCGCGGGCGTCATCGGACGTTCCGCGCGTTTTGCGTTTCCCGCAGCCGATTCCCACACGTGATGCAGAGAATTGAGAAGACTTTCGCCGGCCGCAAGCTCGTCATCGAGACGGGCCGCATGGCGAAGCAGGCCGCCGGCTCGGCGGTCGTGACCTACGGCGAGACGATGGTGCTGGCCGCCGTCACCGTCAGCGAGAACAAGTCCTCGCTGCCGTTCTTCCCGTTGACGGTCGAGTACAAGGAAAAGACCTACGCCGCCGGCAAGATTCCGGGCGGCTACATCAAGCGCGAAGGCCGGCCGTCGGACAACGAGATCCTGACCTGCCGCATCGTCGACCGCTCGATCCGTCCGCTGTTCCCGGAAGGCTTCCAGAACGAAGTGCAGGTCGTGATCTACGTGATCTCGGCCGACCAGGAGAACAAGCCCGACACGCTGGCACTGCTCGCCACCAGCTTCGCCCTCGCTTCCTCACAGGCGCCGTGGAACAAGCCGATCGCCGGCGTGCGCATCGGCCGCATCCAGGACAAGTGGGTGCTCAACCCGACCTACCAGCAGCTCGAGTACAGCGACATCGACATGATGGTCGCCGGCTCGTACGAGTCGATCATGATGGTCGAGGGCGGCGCGCTGGAAGTGAGCGAGGACGATGTGGTCGAGGCGATCACCGTCGCGCACAAGGGCATCAAGGAACTGATCGCGATGCAGGAAGACCTGCTGGCGAAGTCCGACAAGAAGGAGCAGATGGCGTGGGCGAAGCACGAGCCAGCCGCTGATCTCGTGAAGCGTGTCGGTGATCTGGCGTCGGAGAAGATTTCCAAGGCGCTCAACCAGGCCGACAAGGCGACGCGCGTGAAGGCGATCGAACAGGTCAAGCGTGAAGTGGCCGCGCTGATCGTCGCCGAGACGCCGGACATGGGCAAGGATGCCGGCAGCATCCTCGACGGCATGGAATACGACGCGTTGCGTGCGCAGGTCCTCGACACCAAGAAGCGTGTGGATGGGCGTGCGGCCAACGAAGTGCGCCAGATCACCATCGAGACCGGCTTGCTGCCGCGCGTACACGGGTCGTCGCTGTTCACCCGTGGCCAGACGCAGGCGCTGGTGGCCGTGACGCTCGGCACCGGCAACGACGTGCAGCGCCTGGACTCGATCGACGATCCGCAGGAGCAGACGAAGTCGTTCATGCTCCACTACAACTTCCCGCCGTTCAGCACCGGCGAAGCGAAGCCGATGCGCGGCACCAGCCGTCGCGAAATCGGGCACGGCAACCTCGCCGAGCGTGCGATCCAGGCCGTGCTGCCGCCGTTCGAGGAGTTCCCGTACACGGTCCGCATCGTGTCGGAGATCCTCGAGTCGAACGGCTCCAGCTCGATGGCGTCGGTCTGCGGCAGTTCGCTGTCGCTGTACGACGCCGGCGTGCCGATCAAGGCGCCGGTGGCCGGTGTGGCGATGGGGCTGATCAAGGAAGGCAAGAAGTACGCGATCCTGACCGACATCCTTGGCACCGAGGATCACCTCGGCGACATGGACTTCAAGGTTGCCGGCACCGAAGCGGGCATCACGTCGATCCAGATGGACATCAAGATCGATGGCCTGGACCTGAAGATCATGACCGAAGCGCTGGCGCAGGCCAAGGAAGGCCGCCTGCACATCCTCGGCGAGATGGCGAAGGCGATCAACGCCCCGAACGCGGAGCTGTCGCAGTACGCGCCGCGCATCGTGACGCTGACGATCAGCCCGGAGAAGATCGGCGACCTGATCGGACCGAAGGGCAAGACGATCCGCGGCATCCAGGACGAGACGGGCGCCGAGCTCACGGTCGACGATTCCGGCCTGGTCACCATCGCCGCCGTCGGTGGCGAGGCGATGGAGCGCGCGAAGCAGATGGTGAAGGCGATCACCGCCGAGCCGGTGGTGGGCGACACGTACGAAGGCACCGTCAAGAGCATCACGGCCTTCGGCGCATTCGTCGAGATCATGCCTGGCACCGAGGCCTTGCTGCACGTCTCCGAGATCAAGTGGGAGCGCGTGGACAAGACCGAGGACGTGCTGAAGAAGGGTGAGCGCGTGACGGTGAAGCTGGTCGATCGCGACGAGCGCGGCCGCCTGCGCCTGTCGATGAAGGCGCTGCTCCCGAAGCCGGAAGGCTACGTCGAGCGCGAGCCGTCGGCGCCGCGTGAGTCGTCGGGTGGGGAAGAGCGTGGTGACCGCGGTGATCGCGGCTCGCGCGGTGCCCCGCGCCGCCGGTAAATGATCGCGCTCGCGACGCCGCCTGAGACAGGCGTCTCGCGCACAGTGCTGCCGAATGGCCTGACCGTGCTCTCGGAATTCGTTCCGGGAGTGCGGTCAGTCGCCATCGGGGCCTGGGTGCGCTCGGGCTCCATGCACGAGCACACCGCGCAGATGGGCGTGGCCCACCTGCTCGAACACATGGTCTTCAAGGGGACCACGAAGTACAGCGCCAAGGCGCTGGCGCTTTCGCTGGAAGTGCTCGGCGGGTCGCTGGATGCCTACACCACGCGCGAACACACGTCGTTCCAGGCCCGCGTGCTCGACGAGCACCTGTCGCAGGCCGCCGACGTGCTGCACGAACTCTGCTTCCATCCACTGCTCCGTGACGATGACCTGCGCCTCGAGCGCAAGGTGATCCTCGAGGAGATCGCAATGGTGGACGACACCCCGGATGACGTGGTGTTCGAGCTGCACGCGAATCGCATGTACCCCGATCATGTCTATGGGCACGCGATCCTCGGCACGCCGGCCACGGTGAAGAAGCTGCAGGTGAGCGACCTACGTGCCTGGCACGAACGCGCCTACCATCCGCCGCAGATCGTCGTCGCGGCGGCGGGCAACGTGACGCACGAGCACCTGCTGGACGTGCTCGAGGCCACCGGCTGGGCAACGCGCGCACGCGGCGTGAGTGACCTGCTGCCGGCACCACCTGCACCTGCAGCGATCACGCGCGGGTGCGGGCACGTGAAGCGGAAGGACATCGCGCAGACACACATCGTGCTCGCATGCGATGCACCGCGGCATGCGTCGGCCGAGCGGCACGCGGTGGCGGTGGCGTCGGCATTGCTCGGCGGCGGCATGAGCTCGCGCCTGTTCCAGACGGTGCGCGAGGAGCTCGGTCTCGCCTACAGCGTGTACTCGTACTACAACACCTTCCTCGACAATGGGCAGCACGGTGTGTACCTCGCCACTGCGCCGGAACAGGCGCGTGAGGCCTACACCGTGGTCTGTCGCGAGATGGCGGCAGTGGCCGGTGGTGCGATGAGCGACGACGAGATCGCGACCGGCATCAGCCAGTTGAAGGGTCAGCTTGTGCTGTCGCTGGAAGGCGTGTCGTCACGCCTGTATCGTGCCGCCGAAGTGGCGTTGTACGACGAACCGTATCGGCCGATCGACGCGTTGCTGGCCGAGCTGGATGCCGTCACTCCTGCACAGGTCCGTGCCGCCTGTGCCGCGTTCCTCGATCCGGCACAATGCAGTGTGCTCAGTCTCGGGCCGTCAGCTGCTGCCTGAAGCGCTCCGGCCGCTTTCCCTCCTGTCATCCCACGAGCCATGAAGATCGGCGTTCCGAAAGAGATCAAGACGAACGAGAACCGGGTGGCCCTGGTCCCCGCTGGCGCCGAGGCGCTGGTGAGCGCGGGCCACACCGTCTACGTCGAAGCTGGTGCCGGTCTTGGCAGCGGATTCAGTGATGCCGACTACTCCGATGTCGGCGCCACGATGATGCCCGATGCGGCATCGACCTGGGGCAGCGCGGAACTGCTGCTGAAGGTGAAGGAGCCGATCGAGACGGAATGGGGCTTCCTGCGTCCCGACCTGACGTTGTTCACCTACCTGCACTTCGCCGCCGACGAAAAGCTGACGCGAGCACACCTCGCCAGCGGCGCCACCTGCATCGCCTACGAGACGGTGGAGTTGCCGACGCGCGAGCTGCCGTTGCTGACGCCGATGTCGGAAGTGGCGGGCCGCATGGCAGTGCAGGAAGGAGCGAAGTACCTGGAGAAGCTGTACGGCGGCCGCGGTGTGCTGCTGGGCGGCGTGCCCGGGGTTCCGGCGGCCAAGGTGGTGATCCTCGGCGGCGGCGTGGTGGGCACCAATGCCGCCAAGATCGCCGCCGGCATGGGCGCCAAGGTCACCATCCTCGACCTCTCGCTCGAGCGGCTGCGCTACCTGAGCGACGTGATGCCGGCCAACGTCTCGTTGATCCACTCCAACCGGCACAACATCCTGGAGCAGATCTCGACCGCCGACCTGGTGATCGGTGGAGTGCTGATCCCCGGTGCCAAGGCGCCGAAGCTCATTCGCAAGGATGACCTGAAGCGGATGCGTCCCGGCGCCGTGATCGTCGACGTGGCGGTGGACCAGGGTGGCTGCGTGGAGACGATCCACGCCACCACGCACGAGAATCCGACCTACACCGTGGACGGTGTGATCCACTACGCCGTGGCCAACATGCCGGGCGGCGTGCCGCGCACCTCCACGCTGGCGCTGACCAACGCCACCTTCCCGTACGTCATGCTGCTGGCCACGCACGGCTGGAAGAAGGCGCTGGCGGCCAACGGGGCGCTCTTGAAGGGGCTGAACATGACCGCCGGCCAGACCACCTACAAGGCGGTGGCGGAGTCGTTCGGACTGCCGTACAGCGAGCCGGCGCAGTTCGTGGCCTGAGTCTGGCGTGGGTCGGGAGCAGCAGGCGGCGGCGGTGCGGGTTGCACCGTCGCCGTTTTGTTCGTCGTCATGCTGCCGACACTGTGAACAGATGGCGGTCGCGCTCCCTTCACCGGGTGTGTCGCTTCATGTATGTTGTTGCAGGACAAGCCGTTGGTCCCGTCCACGTCGCCTGTGTCCGGCCCGCCGTCCGGGCCCCTTCCGTTCTAACTGATGCCGTTTCGCTGGCCCTTCAAGCCGGGCTCCCTGTTCCCGGCCAACGCCATCGCCGTCGATCTCGGGACCGCCAACACCCTCATCTATGTGAAGGGCGAGGGGATCGTGCTCAACGAGCCCTCCGTGGTGGCCATCGACCGTGACACCAAGAAGATCAAGGGTGTCGGGCTCGAGGCGAAGCGCATGCTCGGGCGCACCCCGGACGGCGTCATCGCGGTGCGTCCCCTGAAGGACGGCGTGATCGCCGACTTCGACGTGACCGAGAAGATGCTGCGGTACTTCCTCACGCTGATCATCGAGAACCACGTCTTCAAGGTGAAGCCGCGCGTGATCGTGTGTGTGCCGAGCGGCATCACGGAAGTGGAGAAGCGAGCCGTGCGCGACAGTGCGCTCGGTGCCGGCGCGAAGGAAGTCTTCATGGTCGCCGAGCCGATGGCGGCCGCGATCGGTGTCGGCCTGCCCGTGGAAACGCCGACCGGCAACATGGTGATCGACATCGGCGGTGGGACGACGGAGATCGCGGTCATCGCGCTCAGCGGCATCGTCAGCGACACCTCGATCCGCACCGGCGGCGACGAGCTCGACACGTCGATCGTGCAGTTCATGCGCAAGAACTACAACCTGCTGATCGGTGAGCCGACGGCGGAGCAGATCAAGATCCAGATCGGCAGCGCGTATCCGGTGGGCGAGGAGCGCGACATGGAAGTGAAGGGACGCGACCTCGTCAGCGGCATCCCGAAGACGGTGCGCGTGCATTCGTCGGAAATCCGCGAGGCGATCCAGGAGCCGATCCAGCAGATCGTGGATGCAGTGCGTCGCGCACTCGAGATCACGCCGCCGGAACTGGCGTCCGACATCGTCGATCGCGGCATCGTGATGACCGGCGGCGGTGCATTGATCCGCGGCCTCGACCTCTTGCTGAGCCAGGAGACGAACTTGCCAATCCATGTCGACGAGGACCCGCTGACCTGTGTCGTGCGCGGGTGCGGTCGCATCCTCGACGATGAAGAGAAGTACCGGTCCGTCCTGAGTTCCTGAGCGCGACATGGCACGGACGTCTCGCACGGGAACGCGCACCGATCTGGCGCTGCTCGGCGTGGCGCTGGTGCTCGCGTTCGTCGCCCTGATCCTGCCCTCGGGCGTCCGGGGTTCGGTGCAGGGCACGCTGCGTTCGAGCATCGCAGCACCATTGGTCGCGGCACAGGCGTGGGCGGAACGGGGACGGCAGGCGATCGGCGATCACGGTCGCCTGGTGAAGTCGGTGGACTCGCTCGCACTGGGCAACCAGTCGGCGGGTCCGCTGCGCTCCGAGAACGACCGGCTGCGCGCGTTGCTCGGGCTCGGGCAGCGGCTGCAGTGGGGTTTCGTGGCCACGGAAGTGATTCACGCGCCGGGCGGCAGCGATGAACACAAGGTCTTGCTGGCAGCCGGCAGCGCCGCTGGCGTTCGGCCCTTCTCGCCGCTGGTGGTGCCGGAAGGGCTGATCGGCATGGTGGAGAAGGTGGACGCCAGTTCCAGCACGGCGATCCTCTGGACGCATCCCGACTTCCGCGCCAGTGCCACCACCGAAGATGGACTCGCATTCGGCATCGTCGCTGCGCACCTCGGCACGGGCGCCGACCGCTTCCTGCTCGAGATGCGCGGCGTGCCGTTCCGCAGCGACCTGAAGCCGGGCACACTGATCGTGAGTTCAGGGCTCGGCAATGTGTTTCCGCGCGGCATTCCGATCGGCGTGGTGCTGCGCGAAACGAAGACGGTGGAAGGATGGGCGCGCACCTACCTGATCCGGCCGATCGTCTCGCCCGATGCGACGACCGCCGCGATGGTGCTGCTGCCGCCGCGTGCTGCAGCCGGCGTCACCGGCGCGTGGAGCAGCGCCTCGTCGGCGGAGGGCACGCAGCAGGCGATCGTGGTGGCCGGTGATTCGATCATCGCGGACTCGGTGCGCGTGATCCAGGAGCGCCTGGCGAAGCTGGCGCTGCTCGATTCGCTGCGCCGCGCCGCGATCTATGGTGGTGACAGCGGCGTTCGTGTGGAGACCGACTCTGCCGCGCCGTCAGCACGATCATTGACCGCAGTGCCGCCGCGCACGGCGCCGACGACATCCACCACACCGCCGCTCGCAACGCAGCCGTCGGCCACGGTGCCACGACCTGTGACGCCCGTCACGCAGCCCGCGGTCACGACGCCGCGCCCAGTGACGACCGCACCACGGCCTGCAACGCCGACGGCGTCGAGTGGGGCTCCGACGTCCGGCGCCGCACCCGCGCCGCGCGTCGTGCGTCCGCCCGTCAGTGGTGCCGCGACACAGCAGTCGACCGCGCGACGTGATTCGCTGGCACGCGCCGCGGCGCGTGCGAGGGCGGCGGAATCGGTGCGTGCGCGCACCGCGGCCGATTCCGCGGAGGCGCGTAATCGCAGCAAGCCGAAGCCGCCGGACAATCCGTTCCGCCTGCCCCCTGCCGGAGGGCGTGCGTGAGCGGCGTGTACGACTGGCTCCGCCTGATGGTTGCAGTCTTCGTTCTGGTGGTCGCGCATTTCGTCCTGCGACCGCTGCTTGGTGACCGGATCGAGATCGACTTCCTGGTGCTGGCGTTGCTGTTGCTGTCGATTCGCGTGCGACCGGGTGTGGGTGCGTTGCTGGGACTGCTGCTGGGTGCGGCGGCCGATGCTGCGGCGCCGGCTGGGTTCGGGAGCGCGATGCTCGCACTGACGCTCGTGGGGTACATCACGAGTTGGCTGAAAGCCGCATTCTTTGCGGAGAACGCCGTGCTGGACGGCGTCGTGATCTTCGCCAGCGCCTGGGGAGTCATCCTGATGCGCCTGTTCCTGTCCGGACGTGGCTTCGAGGCCGGCGCTGCCGTCTCGGCGCTGGTGTGGGCACCGTTGTCGGCAGCGGCGACCGCCGTGGTTGGTGCGTTGATGTTCACCGTGCTTCGACCGCTGCTGAAGCCGGCGGCCGCGTGAGTTACCATCCGAACGACGTCTCGCGTCGCGCGACGGTGGCGCGGTTGCTGCTCGCGGCCGGTTTCATCGCGCTCACGTCGCAGTTCTTCCGCGCGCAGGTGCTGCGCAACGACGAGTACCTCGCGCAGGCCGAGCAGAACCGGTTCCGCGAAGTACCGCTGGCCGCGCCGCGTGGCATCATCTACGACCGCAATGGTCGCATAATCGCCGAGAACCTCCCGGGTTACGCGGTGTCGCTGCTGAGTCCCACCGCCGACTCGCTGCGCAGCACGATGCGGCGGCTGTCGAACGTGATCCCGATCACCGAGGACCAGGTCGAGGCGGCGGTGCGACGGTGGCGCAAGAATCCCACGCGTCCCGCCGTCATCCTGCCGGATGCGCCGTTCGACGTGGTGGCGGTGCTGGAGGAGCGCCGGGTGGAGCACCCGGACCTGCTCATCCAGAGCACACCGAAGCGCTACTATCCCGACGGTCCGGCGGTGGCCTCGTTCGTGGGGTACACCGGTGAAGTGACGGAGCGCGAACTCGCCGACACGACACACTCCGACTACAAGCCGGGTCAGCAGATCGGCAAGGGTGGCCTGGAGCGGTCGTACGAGATGCAGTTGCGCGGCAAGGAAGGCGTGCGCTACGTGGAGGTCGATGCGCGCGGTCGCGTGGTGCGCGACGCCGGTGCGCGCGCCGAGGTGCCGCCGGAGGCGGCCAAGCCGCTGCGCACCAACATCGACATGGACCTGCAGCAGTTCGTCGTCGCGCTGCTCGGCGACACCTTGCGTGCGGGCGTGGTTGCGATCGACCCGAACGACGGTGCCGTGCTGGCGCTGCACAGTGCGCCGACCTACGACCCGAATCGCTTCGTGGGTGGCATTCCCGCCGACTACTGGCGTGAGCTGAACACCGATACGCGTCGCCCGTTGTACAACAAGGTGATCCAGGGCCGCTATCCGCCCGCATCGACGTGGAAGCTTGCCACGTCGGCGATGGCGATGGAGGCCGGCCTGGTGCAGCTCGACGATCACATGCCGCAGCCGTGCACCGGTGGCTATCGCTATGGGCGCTACTTCCGCTGCTGGAATCACAGCGGCCACGGCGACATCAACCTGCGGCAGGCGATCGAGCAGAGTTGCGACGTGTATTTCTACCAGGTCGGCCTGAAGCTCGGCCTGTCGCGGATGGTCGCGGGTGGGCTGAAGCTGAAGATGCGTGAGCGTTCCGGGGTGGACCTGCCCAACGAGACGCAGCCGCAGTTCCCGCCCGACGCGCAGAACTATTTCAACGAACGGTACGGCACGCGTGGCTGGGTACCGGGCTCGGTGGCACTCAACCTGTCCATCGGACAGGGCGAGAACGCGCAGACGCTGATCAACATGGCGCGCTTCTATACCGCGCTGGCCACCGACGGCAAGGCGGCGCGTCCCGAGATCGTGTCGCGCAACCCGGAGCGGGTGCAGATCATGAACCTCACCGAGGCGCAGATGACGGGATTGCGCCTGGCGATGGCGGGCGTGGTCAGCAGCCGCGGGACGGCCAACAGTGCGCGAGTCGAGGGAATCACCGTGGCCGGCAAGACGGGCACGGCGCAGAACCCGCCGAACCCCGACCATGCGTGGTTCATGGGTTTCGCACCGGCTGAGAAGCCGCGGATCGTGGTGGGCGTGTTCGTGGAGTACGGCGAGCATGGCTACGTGGCGGCGCGCATCGCGACGAAGGTGATGGAGCGGTACCTGAAGGCCGCCACCGCGCCGGTGGTGACCACCGAATGACGCGGCGCATCCCCGACATCCCGCTGGTGCTGACGGCACTGGCGCTGAGCGTGTTCGGTATCGCGATGGTCTATTCGGCGGGACAGACCGACACGCCGACGTTCGTCACGACACTGTGGCGCACCCAGGCCGGGTGGTTCATGATCGCCGTGTGTGCCGCATTCGCCGCCAGCCGTGCGTCGGTGCGACTGCTGGACTGGCTGACGCCGTTCGCGTACGTGCTGACGTTGCTGATGCTGATCCTGACGCTGGCCATCGGCAGCGGCGCGGGCACGGCGGCGAGCTCGAAGAGTTGGCTGGTGATCGCCGGCGTGCGCATCGGGCAGCCGGCGGAACTGGCGAAGCTGACGGTGGTGCTGATGCTGGCGCGCGTGCTGGCCAACCGGCGCGATCCACCGAAGTCGCTGCTCGAGCTCTGGCATCCGGCGCTGGTGGTGGGCATCCCGTGGGTGCTCATCATGCTGCAGCCGGACCTCGGCACGGGCATCGTGTTCATCGGCATCTTCTTCGCGATGCTGTTCTGGTCGGGCGTGAACTGGCGGCTGCTGCTGCTGATCGCGAGTCCGGCCATCAGCCTGGTGCTGGCGTTCAGCACGCGGCTGTGGGGTGCGTGGTTCCTGCTGCTCCTGGCGCTGGTCTGGCTCTATCGGCCGTACCTGCTGGAAGGGATCGCGCTGGTCTGCATCAACGTCGTCACCGGCGTGGTGGCCCCGATCCTGTGGGAGAAGCTGGCGCCGTACCAGCAGAAGCGGCTGCTGGTATTCCTCGACCCCAGCATCGACGCCAAGGCATCCGGATACCACGTGATCCAATCGCAGGTGGCGATCGGTTCCGGCGGCTGGTTCGGCAAGGGGTTCACGCTGGGGACGCAGAAACGGCTCAACTTCGTCCCTGAACAGCAGACCGACTTCATCTTCGCAGTGGTGGGCGAGGAACTGGGCTTCATCGGCGTGACGCTGGCGCTGACGCTGTTCCTGACCCTCTTCCTGCGTGCGATCCGCATTTCCAGCCGGGCCAACGATCCTTATGCGAGCCTGATCGCATTTGGCCTGCTGGCGAGCTGGCTGGTGCACGTGATCGAGAACGTCGGCATGACGCTGAACCTGATGCCGATCACGGGCATCCCGCTGCCGTTCTTCAGCTACGGCGGCAGTTTCATGCTGGCCTCATGGCTGTCGGTTGGGGTGCTGATGCGGATCTCGCGCGAGGGGCGGGGACGGGGCGAACTGACGGCGATCTGAAGCGACCCGGGCATCCGAAATGCCCGTGTCCTTCGCCCGGTCGGCAAGTCCGAGCCCCCGCTGCACCGCCGTCCGCGCATCCGCCGCATGGCAACCCGAAGCATTGCCTCGCCATGCTGGCCTAGCGACATTACCGGATGGCATGGTTCCGCAAGGAAAAGAAGCCCCGGCAACCCCGGCGCGAGAAGCTGGAGATCCCGCGTGACGCGTGGGTCAAGTGCGAGGCGTGCAACCACACGGACATCCGCGAGAACTTCGAGCGGAACCTGAACGTCTGCCCGAATTGCGACTATCACCGTCGCATCCGCGCCAGCGACTACCTCTCGATCCTGCTCGACGAAGACACGATCGACGAGACCGAGACCGACCTCCGTTCGACCGACCCGCTCAGCTTCCCGGATTATCCGGCGCGCCTGAAGAAGTCGCTGACGAACGCCGGCGACCAGGATGCGGTGATCACGGCCACCGGCCGCATCGCCGGCATGCCGCTGAACGTCGGCGCGATGGACTTCGCGTTCATGGGTGGCTCGATGGGTTCCGTGGTCGGCGAGAAGCTGTCGCGCCTCGGCCAGCATTCGCTGGAGAAGAAGTTCCCGCTGGTGATCGTCTCGGCCTCCGGCGGTGCGCGCATGCAGGAAGGGGTGCTCTCGCTGATGCAGATGGCGAAGGTGTCGGCCATGCTGTCGATGCTCGCCGAGCGACGCATTCCGTACATCTCGATCCTCACCAACCCGACCACCGGTGGCGTGAGCGCGAGCTACGCGATGCTGGGTGATGCGATCATCGCCGAGCCGGGCGCGGTGATCGGGTTCGCGGGTCCGCGCGTGATCAAGCAGACCATCGGCCAGGACCTGCCCGATGGTTTCCAGACGGCGGAGTTCCTGATGGAGCACGGCATGCTGGACGCGGTGGTGCACCGCCACGAGTTGAAGGCGACGGTGGGCCGCCTGCTGCGTCACATGACCGGCAAGCCCGCCGCCACAGGCTGGTCGGCGGCCTGACCATGCCGACCGATGGCGGCGCGGCGTCCACGGACTACCGCGCGGCCATCGCTGCACTCGCGGCGCGCACCACGCACGGCGTGCGCCTGGGCCTCGATCGCACGCGTGACCTGCTCGAGGCGTGTGGCTCACCGCACCTGCGCCTGCGTGCGTTGCACGTGGCCGGCACCAACGGCAAGGGCAGCACCTGCGCCACGCTGGATGCGGTGCTGCAGCAGATGGGCTTCACCACCGGGCGCTACTCGTCGCCGCACCTGATCGACTTCCGCGAACGGGTCCTGGTGCAGGGTGCGGCCGTGAGCGAAGCGCAGGTGCTCGGCTGGCTCGACGCGCATCGCCGCGACATCGAGCGCCTGGGCGCGACGTTCTTCGAGGCCACCACGGCGATGGCGTTCGACTTGCTGGTGCAGGCCGGCGTGGACATCGCGGTGATCGAGGTGGGCCTCGGTGGCCGGCTGGATTCCACCAACGTGATCACTCCGCTGGTGGCAGCCGTGACGGCGATCGGTGTGGACCATCGCGAATACCTCGGCGACACGGTGACGGAGATCGCGCTGGAGAAGGCGGGCATCTTCAAGCCCGGCGTGCCGGCCGTGATCGGCGATCGTGACCCGCAGGTGATCGCGACGTTGCGCGACGCGGCGATGCGCGCCGGTGCGTCGTCGGTGCATGTCGCGCCGGAGTTGCTCCCGTTGCACGCCGTGCGCGTGACCGGCGCGGGCACCGAGATCGAACTGGCGGATGGTGCCGGCATGCTGCGGCTGACCAGTTCGCTCATGGGCGTGCATCAGTCGCAGAACGTCGCGACGGCCGTGACGGTGCTGCGCGCCGCCGGGGCGCCGTTCGTGCCGTCGCCGGAGTCGCTGGAGGCCGGCGTGCGCGCGACCCGCCTGGCCGGTCGCTTCCAGCGTGTGGGTGCATGGCTGTTCGACGTGGCGCACAACCCCGACGGCATGGCGACGGTGGTGCGTTCGCTCTCGGTGGTGCCGCTGCCGCGGCCCCTGGCGGCGGTGGTCTGCGTGCTGTCGGACAAGGATTGGCGCGCGATGCTGGACGAGTTGCTGCCGGTGGTGGACCAGTTGTGGCTCACGGCGGCGCCGACGGCTCCGGCGTCACGTCGCTGGCCGCTGGACGAGGTGGCAGCGTATGCGCGGCAGGTCGCGGGCGACCGTGTGCAGGTGATGGCGTCACCCGATTTCGCCGCCACGCTCGCGCAGGCACCGCGGTCGGCGGCCACGGTGCTCGTCACGGGGTCATTTCACACCGTGGGTGATGCGATGGAGCGGTTGGAGATCGATCCCCTTGCCGGGTAAGTTTCGCCGATGGCTTCGATCCGCCCACTGAACGGTTTTCGCGACTTCTATCCGCCGGCATTCGCCGAACGCGCGCACATCTTCGCGACCTGGCGTCGGGTGGCCGCGCGGTACGGGTTCGTGGAGTACGACGGGCCACCGCTGGAGCCGCTCGAGCTGTACACGAAGAAGAGCGGCGCGGAGATCGTGGACCAGCTCTACAACTTCGTGGACAAGGGGGGGCGCGACGTCGCGCTGCGGCCGGAGATGACGCCGACGGTGGCGCGCATGGTGGCGGCCCAAGCCAACGCCCTGCGCAAGCCGGTGCGCTGGTTCTCGATTCCGCAGCTGTTCCGCTACGAGCGTGCGCAGCGGGGACGCCTGCGCGAGCACTTCCAGCTCAACGCCGACATCTTCGGCGATGGCGGCGAGAGCACCGATGCGGAGTTGCTGGCACTGGTGATCGACATCCTGCGCGAGTTCGGGCTGACGAGTGATGACGTGCGCGTGCGGCTGTCCGACCGCCGACTGCTGAACGTGGTGTTGCGGACGATGGGTCATCCCGATGACCGGATCCCCGCCATCTACGGTGTGCTGGACAAGCTGGATCGCCAGCCGCGCGAGCTGTCGATCGAGAAGCTGGTGGCGGCCGGCTGCAGCACCGCGCAGGTGGATGCATTGCTGGCGCTGATCGAGGACACATCCGCGCGTGGGGTGCATGCACTGACCGACCTGCTGCAGGACGGCGACGGTGCCGCGCGACTGGCGGCGATGCAGGACACGCTGGCGATGGTGCAGTCGCTGATCGGTGTGGACGTTCTGCCGTGGGTGCGGCTCGACCTCACGATCGTGCGCGGCCTGGCGTATTACACCGGCATCGTGTTCGAGGTGTTCGATGCCAAGGGTGAGCTGCGCGCGGTGTGTGGTGGTGGGCGGTACGATGAACTGCTGCAGGGCCTCGGCGGCGTGGACATGCCGGCGGCCGGATTCGGATGGGGCGACGTGGTGCTCGGTGAGTTGCTGCGCGATCGTGGCCTGTTGCCGTCACAACCGCCAGCACCGGAGTTCTGGGTGGCGGCCGCCGACGACGTGGACACCGGCACGGTGCGGACGGCGGTCGGTGCGCTGCGGCGCGCGGGTCGACGGGTGGAGTACGCCTTGCGCCCGCAGCAGCTCAGCAAGCAGCTCAAGGCCGCGGTCAGTGCCGGTGCCGCGCAGGCGCTGATCCTGCGCGCTGATGCGCCGGGCACCGGCATCGTGCGCGACCTCACGAGTGGAACGGAAACATCGGTGGACCTGGCGACCTGGCTCGCCGACCAGCGGTGAGCGGGCAGGATTCCCAACAGCCGATGCCTTCGTGCATCGACGGAGCAGCATGAGCGACGACAAGAAGCTTCCGACGCGCGCCGAGGACTTCAGCGCCTGGTACAATGAGCTGGTGCTGAAGGCGGAGCTGGCCGACTACTCGCCGGTGCGCGGCTGCATGGTGATCCGCCCGGACGGCTACGGCATCTGGGAGCGCATGCAGCTGGCGCTCGACCAGATGTTCAAGGCCACCGGACATCGCAATGCCTACTTCCCGCTCTTCATCCCGGAAAGCTTCCTGAAGAAGGAAGCCAGCCACGTGGAAGGCTTCGCGCCGGAACTGGCGGTGGTGACGCACGGCGGCGGCTCGAAGCTCGAGGAGCCGCTGGTGGTGCGCCCGACGTCGGAGACGATCATCTACCACATGTTCGCGAAGTGGCTGCAGAGCTACCGCGACCTGCCGTTCCTGTACAACCAGTGGGCCAACGTGGTGCGCTGGGAGATGCGCACGCGCCTCTTCCTGCGCACCACCGAGTTCCTGTGGCAGGAAGGGCACACGGCGCACGCGACGCATGACGAGGCCGAGGTGGAGACGCGCCAGATGCTGGGCGTCTATCGCACCTTCATGGAACAGTGGATGGCGATGCCGGTGATCACCGGCCAGAAGACCGACAGCGAGCGGTTCGCCGGCGCGCTGCGCACCTACTCGTGCGAGGCGATGATGCAGGACAACCGCGCGCTGCAGGCCGGCACCTCGCACAACCTTGGCCAGAACTTCTCGAAGGCGTTCGACCTCACGTTCCAGACCGAGGCCGGCGGCATCGAGCACGCCTGGAACACCAGCTGGGGCGTGAGTACGCGCATGATCGGTGGCCTGGTGATGACGCACGGTGACGACAACGGCCTGCAGATCCCGCCGAAGCTGGCCCCGACCGAAGTCGTGATCGTGCCGATCTGGAAGACCGACGAGGAGCGCGCCACGGTGTTCGAGCTGGCGCACAAGGTGAAGGCGGAGATCAGTGGCCGTGAGCGTGGCCTGGTCGGTCGCGTCTCGGCGCACGTGGACGACCGCATCGGCATCAAGCCGGGTGCCAAGTACTACCACTGGGAATTGCGCGGCATCCCGATCCGCATGGAGATCGGCCCACGTGACGTGGCCGCCAACCAGTGCGTGCTGGTGCGCCGCGACGTGAAGGGCAAGAACATCGTCTCACTGGATGGCGTGCTGGACACGATTCACGCCATGCTCGACACGATGCAGTCCGACATGTTCGCCGCCGCCGTCGCACGTCGCGAGGCCAACAGCCATCGGGGCGAGATCACCTATGATCGCTTCAAGGCGATCATGGACGGCCCGGGCGGATTCGTGTACGCCGGCTGGAATGGCGACCCGGCGGTCGAGGCGCGGGTGAAGGAAGAGACCAAGGCCACCATCCGCTGCATTCCCGATCCCGAGTTCCGCTCGCCGGTGGCGCCGACACGCTGCATGGTGACGGGTGAGCCGGCGAAGTACGAGGTGATATGGGCGAAGGCGTACTGACGACGGGGTTCTGGCGGCGGGACGGCGTGCTGGTCTGCGAGGATGTGCCGCTGACCACCATCGCCGCCGCCGTCGGCACGCCGACCTACGTCTACTCGTCCGCCTCGATTCGCGCCGCGTACGCGCGACTGGCGGCCGCGTTGCAGGGGTTGCCGGTCCACATCCACTACGCGATGAAGGCCAACTCCAACCTGGCCGTGCTGCGGGTGGTGCGTGCCTGCGGCGCCGGCGTGGACGTGGTGTCGGCCGGCGAGCTGCACCGCGCCCGTCTCGCCGGGTTCGAGGGCCACGACATCGTCTTCGCCGGTGTGGGCAAGACGCGCACCGATCTCGAGTACGCGCTCGACGTCGGCGTGCAGTGCGTGAACGTCGAGAGTGAAGAGGAACTGGAGCTGCTTTCGGAGGTCGCATTGGCTCGCGGCTGCGTGGCGCCGGTGTCGCTGCGCATCAACCCGGGTGTGGTGAACGTGACTGCCGGCCACGCCTACATCGCGACCGGTGAGGAAGGCACGAAGTTCGGCATCCCGATCACCCGCGGCATCACCGCCGCGCTCCGTGCCGCGTCGCTGCCTGGCATCGCGCTGGTCGGCCTCGACATGCACATCGGCTCGCAGATCGCCGAGGTGGAGGCGTTCGCCGATGCACAGCTCCGGCTGCGGGCGCTGCTGGATGCGATCCGTGCCGAGGGCATCACGTCGGTGCGGTCGGTGGATGTGGGCGGTGGCTTCCCGATCGCGTACAACGACAGCGAGCCGTCCGCCGACCTGGCCGGGTTCGCACGCGTGCTGCACGATGCGTTCGCCGATGCCGACGTGCAGCTCATCGTCGAACCGGGGCGCTATCTGGTGGCCGCCGCCGGCGTGCTCCTGACGGATGTGCTGTACCGCAAGCAGAGCGGATCGAAGCATTTCATGATCGTCGACGCCGGCATGAACGACCTGCTGCGCCCGTCGCACTACGAGGCGCACCACGGCATCGAGCCGGTGCTGAGCAGCGACGCGTCGACGCAGGTGGTGGACGTGGTCGGTCCCGTGTGCGAAAGCGGCGACTTCCTGGCGCTCGACCGCGAGATGCCGGACGTGGGCTCTGGTACGCTGCTGGCAGTCCGCGACGCCGGCGCCTACGGCTATGTGATGAGTTCCAACTACAACTCGCGCCCCAACCCCGCCGAGGTGCTGGTGGATGGTGACCGCTGGGCCGTGGTCACGGTGCGACAGACCCTCGATGAGCTGGTGCGTCATGAGCGCATCTCACCCGACTGGAGAGACGCCTGATGCGCATTGGGTTGATGGCTGACACGCACGATCGCGTGGATGCAGTGGCCGAGCTGGCCGGACGCATGGCCGCCGGGGGCGTGGGCTACGTGATCCACGCCGGTGATTTCTGCGCACCGTTCTCGCTCAAGCCGATCCAGGATCTGCAGCTGGCGCTGAACGGCGTGTTCGGACGGAACGACGGCGATCATCAGGCGCTGCGGGCGATGGCGATGACGGGACTGGGTTCGGAGCTGTTCGAGTCGCCCCACAGTTTCGAGTTGATGGGCAAGAGCATCCTGGTGGTGCATGACCTGAACGAGGCCGTGGCCCGCTCGATCGAGGCACACGACATCGTGATCCACGGCTTCACGCATCGTGAGGAGATGAAGACGCGCGGCAAGACACTGATCGTGAATCCCGGGGAAGCCTGTGGCTGGCTGCACGGCGCCCCGACGGCCGCGATCCTCGATCTCGACTCACGACAGGTCGAGATCATCAAGTTGACCGAAGGCAACTGGAGCACCCGGTGAGCAGTCGCATCCTGATCATCGACTGCGGATCGCAGTTCACGCAGCTCATCGCACGCCGTGTCCGCGAGGCACGCGTCTTCTCCGAGATCCATCCCTCCACCAGGTCGCTGGAGTGGATCCGGGAGTGGAAGCCCACCGGCATCATCCTCAGTGGTGGTCCGAGCTCGGTCACCGACGCGGGCGCGCCGACGATCGATCCGGCGCTGCTCGACGTCGCGCCAGTGCTCGGCGTCTGCTACGGCATGCAGCTGATCGCGCACCTGCAGGGTGGGAGCGTGATCGGCGGCGGCCGTCGCGAGTACGGTCGCGCCGACGTGGAGGTGCTCGAGTCAGCGGGCATGTTCGCCGGCTTCGAGGTCGGTGACCGCTCGCAGGTCTGGATGAGCCATGGCGACCACGTGGAAGTGGTGCCGCCCGGGTACGTGCAGACCGCGCGCAGCGGAAGCACGGTGGCGGGATTCCGGCACGAATCGAAGCCGATCCACGCGGTCCAGTTCCACGCCGAGGTGATGCACAGCGTGCGTGGCGCGGAGATGCTGCAGAACTTCCTGTTCGAGGTCTGCCACTGCACGCCTGACTGGACGCCGGGCCACTTCATCGACCAGCAGGTGGCCAGCATCCGCGAGCGCGTCGGCAACGCACAGGTGATCTGCGGCCTGTCGGGTGGCGTGGACAGCGCGGTCGCGGCGGCGCTCGTGCACAAGGCGATCGGCGACCAGCTGACCTGCATCTTCGTCGACACAGGGCTGCTGCGGCTGCACGAGCGCGAGCAGGTGGAGCGCACCTTCGCGTCCGGCCTCGGCATCAAGCTGATCACCGTGCGCGCGGAGCGTCAGTTCCTCGATGCGCTGGCCGGTCACGCCGAGCCGGAAGTGAAGCGGAAGAAGATCGGGCACACGTTCATCGACGTCTTCGAGCAGGCGAGTGTCGATGCCGGGAAGGATGCGAAGTTCCTGGTGCAGGGCACGCTCTATCCCGACGTGATCGAGTCGGTGAGCGCGACCGGTGGGCCGTCGGCCACGATCAAGACGCACCACAACGTGGGCGGCCTCAAGCCCGACATGCAGTTCAAGCTGATCGAACCGTTGCGCGAGTTGTTCAAGGACGAGGTGCGCAACGTGGGTCGCGAGCTTGGCCTGCCGGAAGAGATGGTCGGCCGGCATCCGTTCCCAGGTCCGGGACTCGCAATCCGCATCCTTGGCGAGGTGAACGAGCATGCGCTGGAGATCCTGCGCAAGTCGGACGCGATCTACCTCGAGGAGATTCGCGCCGCCGGTTTGTATCCGGACATCTGGCAGGCGTTCGCCGTGTTCCTGCCCGTGCGCTCGGTGGGTGTGATGGGTGATGGGCGCACGTACGAACACGTCATCGCGCTGCGTGCGGTGACCAGCACCGACGGCATGACGGCGGACTGGTTCCCGTTCCCGTACGACGTCTTGGGTCGCATCTCGAATCGCATCATCAACGAAGTGGATGGCGTGAACCGCGTCGTGTACGACATCAGCTCGAAGCCTCCGGCGACGATCGAGTGGGAGTGACCGACTGCGTGCCGAGGGCATCGGTGCCCTCGCGTGACTGACGTCGCGTGACGCGGAGTGTCGCCGCCGTCCAAGGGTCAGGATCCTGTCGTCTCGAGGATTCTGACCCTTCGTCGTCCGTATGCCGAAAGGCTCATACGCATCAGCGCCTTGCGAGAGATGCCGCGTGGCCGACGCTGATGGTGACACATCAGCGGTCTGAGCAAGCCCTGCCTCGTGGCGTGGCGTGTGCGTATACACACCGTGATATTGACGGTCGAGCCAACGCTCGGCTCACACGTTGATCAGCGCACTACCGCGGAGGACCGTTTGGCAAGCAGCACGCTGGCAAAAGCGGCAACTGGTATTGATGGGCTCGACGCAATCACCGGCGGCGGCCTGCCGCTCGGTCGACCGACACTGATCGCAGGTGCCGCCGGCTGCGGCAAGACGATGCTCGCGCTCGAGTTTCTCGTGCATGGCGCGACGAAGCTCGGCGAGCCGGGTGTGTTCCTGATGTTCGAGGAGAGTGCCGCAGAGTTGAGCGAGAACGTGCGCTCCCTCGGTTTCGACCTCGACGCCTTGCAGGAACAGCAGATGCTGGTGCTCGATCACGTGCACGTGGACCGCAGCGAGATCCTGGAGACCGGCGAGTACAATCTCGACGGTCTTTTCATTCGCCTCGGCTACGCCATCGACACGATCGGCGCCAAGCGCGTGGTGCTCGATACCCTCGAGGCCCTGTTCGGAGGCCTTCCCGACGAGGGCATCCTGCGCGCCGAGTTGCGACGGTTGTTTCGCTGGCTGAAGGATCGCGGTGTCTCGGCGATCATCACCGGCGAACGGGGCCGTGAGGCGATAACCAGGCATGGCCTCGAGGAATACGTCGCCGACTGCGTGCTGCTGCTGGACCATCGGGTGGAAGACAACGTCTCCACGCGCTGGCTGCGGGTGGTGAAATATCGCGGATCTGCGCACGGGACCAACGAGTACCCATTCATGATCGGCGCCGAGGGCGTTTCGGTTCTGCCGATCACGTCCCTACGTCTCGAGCATGAGGCGTCCACCGAGCGCATCTCGGTTGGGAACAGCGGCATCGACGAGATGCTGGGCGGCCTTGGTGTGTATCGCGGCAGCAGCGTGCTGGTGACTGGATCGCCCGGTGCGGGCAAGAGCAGCGTCGGTGCCACGATCGCAGACGCGACGTGCCGACGCGGCGAGCGGGCCATGCTCTTCGTCTTCGAGGAGTCGGCCAGTCAATTACTGCGCAACATGAAATCCATCGGGCTCGACCTGCAACACTGGATCGACGCCGGGCTGCTCCAGGTGCATGCCTCGCGGCCCACGCACTATGGGTTGGAGCAGCACCTGATGCTGCTGCACGACACCATCGGCGCCTTCAAGCCGTCGGTGGTGGTGGTGGACCCGATCAGCAACCTCTCGCTCAACCGCCAGCTGACGCAGCTGGAGGCGACACTGATGCGCCTGGTGGACATGCTGAAGCAGCAGCAGATCACCGGCGTGTTCACCAACCTCACCAGCGAATCCGGTGCAGTGCAGGAGGTGGCGACGATCGGCGTCAGCTCGTTGATGGACACGTGGCTGGTGCTCTCCAACATGGAGTCGAACAGCGAGCGCATTCGCACCATACAGGTCGTGAAGTCGCGTGGCATGCCGCACTCCAACCAGGTGCGCGAGTTCGAGCTGACGCACAACGGCATCCAGCTGTTCAACGTGGTGCGCGAAGGGGCGCGGGTGGTGACCGGCGCGGCGCGGGCGATGCACAATGGCGCCGAGCATGGCGCAGTGGTCGCGGGGGTCCGATGACACTCACCGACACGACGACCGATACACAGCCAACCGGAGACGCGACGACACCGGAATGGCAACTGCGGCTGTACGTCGCCGGGCAGACTGCGCGATCGCGCGCCGCCATCACCAACCTGCGGCAGATCTGCGAGACGCACCTGGTAGGCCGTTACTCGCTGGAAGTGGTGGACTTGCTGGTGACGCCGCGGCTGGCGGCCGGTGACCAGATCCTCGCGGTGCCGACGCTGGTGCGGAAGCTCCCGGCACCACTGAAGAAGATCATCGGTGACCTGTCGGACAAGGAACGCGTACTGGTCGGGCTCGATATCCAGGAGCTTCCGCGGAGAGTGGATGATCAGTGACGCTGGCAGCGGCCCACCCGACGCAGGGCTCGGCGACGATGGTCGCTTCCTGTTCCGACTCTGCATCACCGGGCCGACACCGCGCTCGGCGCGCGCCATCGTCAACATCCGGCGGCTCTGTGACGAGCACCTGGCCGGCGTGTACGACCTCGAGATCGTGGACATCTCGCTCGACCCCGCAGCGGCTGTCTCGAACAACATCATCGCGGTCCCGACGTTGATCAAACGGCGCCCGTTGCCGGAACAGCGCTTCATCGGCGACCTGTCGGAGACCGATCGCCTGCTGCGTGGGCTGGACGTGGTCGCGCTGCCGCCGATAACGCCGAGGACCGTGCCAGATGCCCGCACCGACTGACGGCGCGCCGAACGGCGATGCGCTGCTCCGCTTGCGCGACAAGTACGCGGAGCTGCAGCTGCGCCTCGACGAGGCGGAAGACACGCTGCGTGCGTTGCGCGCAGGCGAGGCAGACGCCATCGTGGTCGGTGACGTGCTCTATACGCTCGAGAGTGCGGACGCCGCGTCGAATCGTTTCCGCGGCGACGTGCTGTCGCAGATGTCGGAGCCGGTGGTGGCGACCGATGCCGACGATCACATCACGTACGTGAACATGGCGGCGCAGTCGCTGTACGGGCCGGAAGCATCCACGGTGCTCGGTCGGCCGCTGCGGTCCCTCTATCGTGTGCCGTCCGCGGCGGCGGAAACCGGCGCGCGCGCCGCCGCCATCAGTGGCGTGTCGTGGCGCGGACCGTCAGTACACGAGCGGCTCGATGGCAGCGTGGTGCACGTCGAGGTCGCGATCAGCCCACTGCGCGACGCCGGTGGCACGCACTACGGCACGCTGGCCGTGATGCGCGACGTCTCCGATCGTCGCCGCGCCGAGGCGCTGGCGCGTGAACGGGAGCTCGAGGCTCGCTCGGCAGCGGAAGCGTTGCGACAGGCCGACCGCCGGAAGGACGAGTTCCTCGCCACACTCGCGCATGAGCTGCGCAACCCGATGGCGCCGATCACCGCGTCGCTCGCGATCATGAAGTTGTCGAGCAACCCGCAGGATCACGCCAGTGCGCAGAATGTCATCGAGCGGCAGGTGACGCAGCTGGTGCACCTCGTCGACGACTTGCTGGACGTGGGGCGCATCAGCCAGGGCAAGCTGGAGCTGCGTCGCAAGCCGCTGGACCTCAACGCGGCGATTCAGGCGGCGGTGGAATCCACGCGCCCATTGCTCGATCGCCGCCGACACGCGCTGTCGCTGTCACTGGCCGAGCCACCGCTGCGGGTGGACGGCGACCTGACGCGGTTGACGCAGGTGTTCGCGAACGTGCTCGACAACGCGGTGAAGTACACACCGGAAGGCGGGCGCATCTCGCTGCATGCCAGTGTCGCGGGCAACGACGCGGTGGTGACGATCCGCGACAATGGCATCGGCGTCAGCGAAGCGATGATGCCCGAGATCTTCACCATGTTCTCGCAGGTGCGCGAGATGGCGAGCGCCAGGCAGACCGGCCTCGGGATCGGCCTCGCGCTGGTGAAGCGCCTGGTGGAGCTGCACGGTGGCAGCGTGGTGGCTCGCAGCGAGGGAAGCGGGTTGGGTCTGGAGGTGGCGATCACGCTGCCGCTGCTGGCCGCCACGGAGGCCGTCATCGCCGACCCGGACATCGACGCGGCGCGGCCACAGACGGGCCGCCGCGGGCTGCGGGTGATGGTCGCCGACGACAACGAGGACTGCACGTCGAGCCTGGCGGCCATGCTGCAGCTGATGGGCTGCCAGACGGTGACCGCGCTGAACGGCGAGGAGGCGGTGGCGATGGCAGCGGAGTTCCAGCCGGACCTGGCGGTGCTCGACATCGGCATGCCGCGACTGGACGGTCATGCGGCCGCGCGGAAGATTCGCGCCGCCCGGCAGCAGGAGATCACGCTGGTGGCCCTGACCGGCTGGGGCCAGCCGGCGGACCGCAGTCGGAGTGCCGCGGCGGGCTTCGACCACCACTGGGTGAAGCCGGTGGATCCAGCGGCACTGGAAGCGCTGCTGAACAGCATCTCGACGCCCTGAGGCGTCAGCGCGGTTCGGCCGTACCGTCTCCTCCCCAAGCGCACCCGTTTCGCATATCGGTGCGCGGGTGTCTTGTCGCTGAACTCAGAGTTCCTTGTCGGCCAGCAAGCTCATGAAGTCGGCAGCAGACGTCAGGGCCGAGAGTTTCTCCGGGACGTCCGGTTCCTTGCCGAACTGCGCGATCTTGCCCAGCACCGGCAGGTACTGGTTGGAGACCTCGAGCGGCGGGGCCACGATCAGGAAGAAGAAGTGGACCGGCTTGTCGTCCATCGCCTTGAAATCCACGCCCGCCGGCTTCCGGCCGAACGCTACCCGCAGCTTGTTGACCACCAGCGATCGGCAGTGGGGGATCGCGATGCCGCGACCGATGCCGGTGGAGCCGAGGTTCTCGCGCCGCTTCAGCATCTTGAACAGCATCCCGTCGGACTTCTCGTCGAGCTTGAGCAGCCCGATCAGTTCCCGGAGGATGTCGTCCTTGGTGTTCCCCTGCAGGTCGAGCTGTACCGCATCGAGGGAAAAAAACTCGCGCAATTCCATCGGGTTCCTTGAGCCGGCCGTCATCGGCGGATCGTGTCATGCAGGTGGCGGGGGACCGTGGCGGCCCGGGGCGAACTGGCGAACCTACCCCTCGGCCAGAGGGGTGTCAAACATCAGAAACTGCGCCGGATCACCAGTCGGCGATATCTTCCGACGATGGAATTTCCGTATCCCGTAGGCCATCAGGTCCCGCTGTACCTCGCCCCGATGGCGGGGGTCTCCGAGTCGCCGTTCCGTCGCCTCTGCCGCACTCATGGGGCGGACGTGGTGGTGACGGAGTTCCTGTCGGCGGAGGGGATCCGGCGCGAGAACGAGGCCACCATCGCCAAGCTGCGGTTCCTGCCCGAGGAGCACCCGATCGGGGTCCAGATCTTCGGCGCCGACCCGGTGGCGATGGGCGAAGCGGCGGCGCTGGTCACGGACGTGTTCCTGCCGGATTTCGTGGACATCAACTTCGGCTGCCCGGTGAAGAAGGTGGTGAAGCGAAATGGCGGTTCCGGCTGCCTCCGCGATCTCGACCTGGTGCAGACGGTGATCCGCTCGGTGGCCCGCAGCACGCACCTGCCGGTGACGGTGAAGATCCGCAGCGGCTGGAACGAGGAGATGCGTGACCCGGTGACGATCGCGCTCCGTTGCCAGGACGCCGGCGCCCGCGTGCTGGCCATCCATCCGCGCACACGCACGCAGATGTACACGGGGCACGCGCACTGGGACGAGATCGCGGCGGTGAAGGCGGCGCTGTCGATTCCGGTGATCGGCAACGGCGACATCAAGACCGCGCAGGATGCGTACCGCATGCGTATCGAGACCGGGTGCGATGCAGTCATGATCGCGCGCGGTTCCTTCGGACAGCCGTGGATCTTCGACCAGGCGCGCGCGTTGCTGGAGGGCCGGACGCCACCGCCCGCGCCGCCGGTGGAGGAGCGTTTTGCGATCGCCATCCGCCATGCGCGGATGGCGGATGTGTACGAGGCCGATCGGCGCGGTGCCGCGATCGAGTTCCGCAAGCACCTCGGGTGGTATTGCAAGGGACTGCCGGGATCGGCCAAGTTGCGTGAGCGCCTGCACCAGGTGGACTCGCTTGGGCAGGTGGAAGACATCTTCGGCGATTACCTCGCCAACCGTCAGCGCTATCTGGAGACGACGGTGGCCGAGCCGGACGATGCAGCACTGCAGAGCGTGCCCGACGACGGGTGACGCGCACCGGGACGTCGCCGCGTGGCGCTGTCCCGTGTCAATCGTCCTTCGGTGTATCACGCGAGCGTACCACGACGGTCCGCGGACCAGTCTTGGTGCGCTCTCATGAGATGGTGTCAGCGGCCTGCGTTTCGGGCCGTGCGATTCGTCTCGTCGTCATGCCGTCGCCGCTCGCCCGTCGCTCATCATCGCACCCGTGACACAACCTCCTGCACGATCCCCGCTCAAGTACGCTGCGCTGGCCGCGCCGTGGCTCGTCGCCTCGGTGGTATCCAGCCGGCTGGCCGGTGTGACCCTCACCACATCGCAACAGGTGGCCGCCGCCGCCGTGGTGGCGATGATGTGGGTGCTGATCGTGGCCGGTGCCGCGCTGCTGATGCGACCAAACAACACTGACTCACGTCGTCGCGCGGTGGGTTACACGGCAGGGCTGGCGGCGCCGTTCGCCGCCGTGCTCGCGGTGCAGACATCGGGTGTGCATTCAGTGGCCTTCGTGGCCGCCTGCGTGTGTGCACTGGGCGTGACGGTGGCCGCAGGCTGGCGCGGCGTCGGCATCGGCGCGGTCGGCGTGCTGCTGGTCAGCGTTGGTGCACCGATGGCGGCTGGTCACGCGCCGCCGGCGTCCGACATCGCCTATGGCGTGGCCGTGCTGCTGACGGTCACCGTGCTGCCGGTCGCGTACATCATGCGATCGCTCGAACGCGGCACGATGCGCACGCTCTCGGAGTTGCCGGCGTTCGCGGCGGGACCAGCCGAACTGGCGCTCGAGTTTCCGAACGCCACGCTCGAGCCGCGCAGCGCAGCGGAGTCGGATGCAGTGGAGTCGCGCACGCACGGCGAGGCGATCGCGCGATACCTGCGACAGGTGCGCGACACGCTCGGCGTGACGGATGCCGTCTACTGGCGTTCCACGCGTGCCGACGGCGTGCTGGCGCCGGTGGCCTGGGCCAGCGATGCACCGGATCAATGGACCGGCGCACACCATGCACTCGGCACCGAGTTGATGACAGTGCAGAGCGCATCGCGGGTCGCGCTCTTCAATCGTCCTGACGACGGCATGCTGGCAGCGGTCGCCGTGCCCGGCCCGACGAATGGCAGCGGCGTGCTGTCGCTGCACGCCAGCAGGCTCGAAGTGTCGCACGGCGTGCTGGCACGCTGGCTGCCGCGATTTGCCGACAACCTCGGCATGCTCGCGCAGCTGCTCGAGACGCAGGCGGAACACAGCCGCCAGAACCGGCAGGCGCAGGCGTTGCTGCAGGCATCGCAGACCTTCCAGCAGCAGCGCACCATCGACACGCTCGGCCAGTCCATCTGCGACTCCGCGCTGACGGTGACCGGTGCCTCGCGTGCCGCGCTGGTGCGCTGGTATCCGGAAACGTCCACCGGCGTGATCCAGAGCGTGACCTCGGGTCATCACCTCGCGCGCGGCGCGGCGGTGTCGGCCGAGTCGCTGGTGGGGCAGCTCTGCAGCGCCGGATTGCCGCAGGTGTGGGAAGATGCGCAGCTGATCGAGCAGGTGACGCCGGTGTACAGCGCCGGCGTGCCGGTGATTCGCCTCGGCAGCTTGAGCGTGGTGCCGCTGAAGCAGGGCGGGGCGGTGACCGGTGCGATCGTGGTCGAGAGCGAGACGGTGGGCGGCGTGCTGCTGCGCGACGTGCGCAACGTGCGGCTGCTGGGCGCGGTGGCATCGGTGTCGCTGGAGACGGTCTGGCAGATCGAGGAAGCGACGCGGCGCGCACGCACCGATGCACTCACCGGTCTCGCCAACCGTCGCTCGTTCGACGAAGCGCTGACACGCGCCATCGCCGAGGCGGACCGGTTCGGGCACAACGTCGGCCTGGTGATCTGCGACGTGGACAACTTCAAGCGCGTGAACGACCTGTACGGGCATGAGGTGGGCGATCACGTGCTGCGCTCGATCGCAGCCACGCTGAGCACCGGTGTGCGCGGCGTGGACCTGGTCGCTCGCTACGGCGGCGAGGAGCTGGTGATGCTGCTCGGCAAGGCCGACGTGTCGATGGCGTGGGAGGTGGCCGAGCGGATGCGGTCGGCGATCGAGGCCAAGACGATCGGCGTCGGGGAGCACCTGGTGCACGTCACGGCATCGTTCGGCGTGGCCTCCTATCCGGAAGCCGCCCGCCTCGGCGACGAGCTGTTCCCGGCCGCCGACAAGGCGCTGTACGCCGCCAAGCGCGAGGGTCGCAACTGCGTGCGCTTCGCGCGGCCGCTGGGTGCGGAACAGGCCAATGAGGGTGAGGGTATTCCCGAGGACGGCGAAGGGGAGTTCTAGGCCTGCACGACGGGGGTACCTTCGCTAGCTTTACCATGTCGGGGGCGACTTGGCTTCGACGGGGATGTAGCAGTTACGGTAGCGTGTCGAGGTTCTCGGACTCCTCGTTAATCCATCTGGGAAAACACAATCGCCAACAACAACTTGGCCCTGGCTGCCTAACTTTTAGTTAGACCAGCAGTGCGTATATGGAAGCCCGCCCGGGGCGGCTGTATACGTATCGCAAATCCGGGATAGTGTCCTGATGTGTTGCCGGTCAGGATGCAAAACTCAAGGTGACTTGTCTCGACGTGGGCGGCCCACTGGCCAGCGGCGGGAGACCTCAATCGGTGGGACACACACGTAGAAGCCGTAGCGGAAGCATTTTCGGACCCGGGTTCGATTCCCGGCGCCTCCATCAAGACCAGAGGGCCCAGCTGAGCATCGGCTGGGCTTTCTGCAGTGTGTGAGGACATCTTGCCGGGAACGCTGGCCACGACCGACCTGCCTGAGGACCTGGATGCTGCTCGACTTCACGACCATGGATCGCCGCACGGCGTACTTCTGGATGGCGTCCACCATCGCGCCGCGACCGGTGGCGTGGGTCTCGTCGCTGTCGGCGGCGGGCATCGCCAACCTGGCGCCGTTCAGCTTCTTCCAGATGATCACGCCCAGCCCGCCGACGCTGATGATCTGCCCGCAGCACAATGGCGATGGATCGCTCAAGGACACCGCGCGCAACATCCGCGAGACCGGCGAATTCGTCGTCAGCCTGGTGTCGTACCCGATGGTGCAGCAGATGAACGCGACCAGCTTTGCGTTCGACCAGGGCACCAGCGAGTTCGAGTCAGTGGGCATCACATCGGCACCGTCACATGCGGTGACGCCGGCGCGTGTGGCCGGTTCGCCGATGAGCTTCGAGTGCCGCCTCTCCTCGTTCGTGCTGCATCCGGCGGAGTCACCGACCTGTGCCATCATCCTCGGTGAGGTGGTGGCAGCACACGCAGACGAATCGATCGTCGGTGCCGACGGCATCATCGACCCGCTGGCGCTGGACCTGGTGTCGCGCATGGGCGCCGACTGGTATGGACGCACCAACTCGCCGGAGAACTTCGCCCTGAAGCGGCCGGTGGGATGGGCGCGATGACGAAGCGTGCTGCCGCCAAGGCGGTCATCACCGACGGTGACTTCACCGGCTTCCCGCCGGCGGCGTTCACGTTCCTCACGGACCTGGCGTCGCACAACGAGCGTGAGTGGTTCGAGGCGCGTCGCAGCACCTACGAAGGCGCGCTGCGCGAGCCGATGAAGGCATTGATCGAGGAGATGGATGCGCGGCTGGCGACCATCGCGCCCGAGATCACGGGCACGGTGAAGGGCAGCATGTTCCGCATCCATCGTGACATCCGCTTCAGCAAGAACAAGGCGCCGTACAAGACCAACGCCGCCTGCTGGTTCTTTCACCGCGACTCGAAGGGCAACGTGGGCCAGGATGCCGTGCACGGCGGCGCCGGGATGTACTTCCACCTCGAACCGCGGGCCTGTTTCGCGGGAGGTGGGGTCTGGATGCCACCCTCACCGGTGCTGAAGCGCGTGCGTGCCGCGCTCGCCGTCGGCCACGAGGAATTCGTGTCGATCGTCACGGCGCGTGGCTTCCGCAAGTTGTTCGGCGACCTCTCCACCGAGGCGATGCTGAAGCGCCTGCCGCGTGGCGTCGATGCCGATCACCCCGCGGCCGACTGGCTGCGCTACCAGAGCTTCACCGCCGGCTGTGCCGTGACGCAGCGCGAGGTGACCAGCGCCGCGCTCCCTGATCGCCTGGAAGAGATCTATCGCACCATCACTCCGCTCGTCCGCTGGCTGAACACCGCCATGGGCTTTCGGCCGCACAGCTCACGCTGACCGCAGGACGCATCACATGTCACAGTTCGCAGGACGCGCCGCGTTGGTGACCGGTGCCGCATCGGGTATCGGCTCGGCATGCGCACAGGCACTCGCGACCGAGGGGGCCACCGTCTGGTGCACCGACCTGACTGCCGATGGCGCGGCCGAGACGGCACGCCGTGTGCGCGCCGCCGGTGGCCAGGCCGAGGCGCTGGCGCTGGACGTGACGGACGAGGCGTCGTGGGAGGCGGCGATGACGGCGGTGGGTCCGATCGACCTCCTCGTGCATGCCGCCGGCATCAGCGCGGCATCACCGATCACGGAGATGTCGTTCGCCGACTGGAAGCGCGTGCACGCCGTGAACCTCGACGGCAGCTTCTTGGCGATGAAGTACGGTGTGCGCGCGCTGCGCGAGCGCGGCGGCAGCATCACGGCGATCGCGTCAGCCTCCGGTGTGCGCGCGGCACCGGGCGCCGCCGCCTATTCCTCGAGCAAGGCGGCGGTGCGCATGCTGGCTCGCGTGGTCGCGAAGGAGTGCCTCGCCAGTGGCGCGCCGGTGCGCGTGAACACGATCTCGCCGGCCGGTGTGCGCACGCCGATGTGGAGTGCGCTGCCGTTCTTCCAGGAGATGGTGGGCCGGCTCGGTTCCGAGGATGCGGCCTATCGTGAGCTTGGCTCTGCGCCCGGCAGTTCGCGTTTCGCCTCGCCGGAAGAGATCGCGTCGGCGGTCTGTTACCTCGCCTCCGATTCGGCGGCGATGATCACCGGCACCGACCTCGTGATCGACGACGGCTACACGATCTGAGCGCAATGCTCAGGTGCGAGCAGCGCGTCGCAGGGTGAAGCTGCCAAGGGGTGTCAGCGCGCCGTTCATCTGCAGTTCGACGCGATGTTCACCGGGGTAATGCCGGCGCGTGGTCAGGTCGGCGAGTGAGACGGTCTTCTGCAGGCGGGCCGACTCGCCGGCCGCGAGTTCGATCACCGCGAGCTTGAACACCTTGGCGTTGCTGGTGCCGTTCGCCTTCACGAACAGCACGCGCAGGTCCACTGCCACGCGCTGCACCGTGCGCGTCGGGTTCCGCACCTCGCAACGGATCGTGACCTTGGTGCCCATCGCCGGCCGCGCCGGCGTGATCGAGCGCTCCGTGATGTCGATCCGCGCGCCGGCGGCGAAACCGAGCACCGCCAGTGCCGCCGCGTCACCGCGCTTGACCGATGAGCGCAATGCGTGGCGTACGATCCATCGGCGGTCGTCACCCGCGCAGGTCATCCACTCACGGGCCTCCGCGACGAGCAGCGCCGGGTGGTCCTTGCCGATGTCGTTGAGGTTGTTCGCCACCGAGCGGCGCACGTAGAGCTCGGGATCGTCGCGCAGGCGCCGCAGCAACTCGAGCACCGGCGCGGGATCACGCTGGAAGCTGCGCAGCCGGGGTGCCCACGGCAGCCGAGGACGCGTGCCCTCGGAGACCAGTCGGCGCACGTGCGAGCTCGGGTCGCCCGTCCACGCGTGGAGGCGCGCCAGCGTGGCTGCCTGATGATGCTCGAGATACGGCCGGATCGCGAACTCGGCGGTGAATACCTGCGTCAGCGCGTGCAGCGCCCGCATCGCGTGCTCGAAGTGCGGCACGCCGAACTGTCGGACGAACTCGGTGTGCGCGAGGTAGAAGAACGACGACATGCCTCCGCTGTGTGCGCGCTGCGCCGGCAGCGTGGCCAGCAGCACGTCCACCGCCGCGCCGAACTCCTGCGGCAGGTGGCGCTGCAACATGGCACCGAGGTGCCGCCCACGATCGAGCAGTTCGAGTGCGTCGAAGCCGTGGAGCGCGTCGCGCTCGAACGCGACCGCGTCGAAACGTCTGTGGACCGCACGAATCTCCGTCGCCAGACGCCGCACCACGTCGTGGCCGAACTGCAGCTTGAGCGGTTCAGCCACGTGGCGCCCTCCGCGCCCGCGTCAATCGCCCAGCGCTGCCTGACCCGCGGCCAGTCGTGCGATCGGCACACGGAACGGCGAGCAGCTGACGTAATCGAGGCCCGTGCGATGCACGAACCCGATGCTCTTCGGGTCGCCCCCATGTTCGCCGCAGATACCCGTCTTCATCCCCGGGCGCGTCTTGCGGCCGGACTCGATCGCGATCCGGATCAGCTTCCCCACGCCTTCCTCGTCCAGCACCTGGAAGGGATCGTCCGGCAACAGACCGCTCTCGACGTACAGCGGCAGGAAGCGGCCCGCATCGTCGCGACTGAGGCCCAGCGTGGTCTGCGTGAGGTCGTTGGTGCCGAACGAGAAGTACTCGGCATGCTCGGCGATCGCCGCCGCCGTGAGGGCAGCGCGCGGCAGCTCGATCATGGTGCCGATCTGGTACTCCACCGGCTCACCCATGCCGCCGAGGACCTGCCGCGCCACGTCCTCGATGATCGTGCGCTGGTGCGCCAGTTCCTTGGCGCTCATGATCAGCGGCACCATGATCTCCGGCTTCACCACGATGCCACGTCGCTTCGCCTTCACTGCGGCCTCGAAGATCGCGCGGGCCTGCATCTCGGTGATCTCGGGATAGGTCACCAGCAGGCGTGCACCGCGGTGCCCGAGCATCGGGTTGGTCTCGCGCAGCGCATCCACCACCCGCAACAGTTCCTCGCGCGAGACGCCGAGCTGGCGGGCCAGCATCTTCGTCTCCTCGCCACCATGCGGCAGGAACTCGTGCAGCGGCGGGTCGAGCAGGCGGATGTTGACGGGGAACCCGTTCATCGCCTCGAAGATCGACTCGAAGTCACCGCGCTGCATCGGCAGCAGCTTGGCCAGCGCACGGCGGCGGCCGGACTCGTCGTGCGCGAGGATCATCTCACGCACGGCGTTGATGCGGTCGCCCTCGAAGAACATGTGCTCGGTGCGACAGAGGCCGATGCCCTCGGCGCCGAACGCGCGCGCGATCCGTGCATCCTTCGGCGTGTCGGCATTGGCGCGCACGCTGAGTCGTCGCGAACCGTCGGCCCACGCCAGCACCTGACGGAACGCGAGGTAGGTCGGTGCCTGCTCGGCCCGCAGCGTGCCGTTGATCACGCGCATCACCTCACTGGGCACCGTCTGCAATTCGCCGAGGTAGACGTTGCCGGTCGCGCCATCGACGGTGATCCAGTCGCCTTCGCGCACCACGGTGCCGCCGCAGATGAACTGCCGCCCTTCGGCATCCACCGTCATCTGCTGCACACCGACCACCGCACACTTGCCCATGCCGCGGCAGACCACGGCGGCGTGGCTAGTCATGCCGCCGCGAGACGTGAGCACCGCTCGCGCCACCACCATGCCGTGGAAATCCTCGGGCGTCGTCTCGTCGCGCACCAGGATCACGCTGTCACCGCGATTGGCTCGCTGCTCGGCGGTGTCGGCATCGAAGACGGCCACACCGCTGGCGGCACCCGGCGACGCGGGCAGGCCCTTGCACACCACTGGTGCGCGCTGGCCGGTGTCGATCACCGGGTGCAGCAGCTGGTCGAGCTGATGGGCCGGCACGCGACGCACCGCCTCGGGTGGCGTGATCAGGCCCTCATCCACCATGTCGCGCGCGATACGCAACGCCGCCGCGGCGGTGCGCTTGCCGGTGCGCGTCTGCAGCAGGTACAGCTTCCCGCGTTCGACGGTGAACTCGAGGTCCTGCATGTCGCGGAAGTGCGTCTCGAGCGCCAGCTGCGTCTGCATCAACTCCGTGTACGCGCCCGGCAGCTGCGCCGCCATGTGCTCGATGCGCAGCGGCGTGCGAATGCCGGCCACCACGTCTTCGCCCTGCGCATTCACCAGGAACTCGCCGTAGAAGGCGCGTTCGCCGGTTGAGGGATCGCGGGTGAACGCCACGCCAGTACCGGAGTCGTCGCCCATGTTGCCGAACACCATCGCCACCACGTTCACGGCGGTGCCGATGTCGTCGGGAATGCCGTTCACGCGACGATAGTCCACCGCCTTCTTCAGCATCCAGCTTCGCCACACCGCCTCGGTCGCGCCCCAGAGCTGCTCCACCGGGTCCATCGGGAACTCGCGGCCGACCGTGCGTCGCACCAGCACCTTGTACTCCTCGACCAGCGCCCGAAGCGAGCGCTCATCGAGGTCGGAATCGTTCTCCACCCCCTGCATCAGCCGCTTGGATTCCAGCAGATGTTCGAACCGCTGGATAGGGACGTTGAGCACCACGTCGCCGTACATCTGCAGGAAGCGGCGGTAGCTGTCGAAGGCGAATCGGGCGTTGCCGCTGTTGCGGGCCAGACCCTCGACGGTGTCGTCGTTGAGGCCGAGGTTGAGGATCGTCTCCATCATGCCGGGCATCGACACCGCACCACCGGAGCGGACCGACACCAGCAGCGGATTCTCCGCGTCGCCGAACCGCTTGCCCGACACCTCCTCGAGCCGCTCGAGATTGGCCGATACCTCGTCGCGCAATTCCTGCGGGTAGGTGCCGTCGCGGAGGTAAATCGCGCACAGCTCGCAGGTCATCGTGAAGCCGGGTGGGACCGGCACCCCGATGTTCGTCATCTCGGCGAGATTCGCTCCCTTGCCGCCGAGGATCGCCCGCATCTCACGCGTGCCGTCGGCTTGGCCGTTACCGAAGAAGTAGACGTACCGGCGATCGGTCATCGGGGTGCTGGTCGGCACGAGAGACGAGTGGAGAGTGAAGGCTGGTCAGCAGCCGTAGGCGCGTCCGCTGACGAGGTCCGCCGGCGCGGCGGTCGGGTAGTTGCCGCTGAAGCATGCATCGCAAAAACCCGTCGGGCCACCAGGTACCGCACCCAGCATGCCATCCAGCGACAGGTAGCCGAGCGAGTCCACGCCTAGCGCATCCCCGATCTCGGTGACGCTGCGTGCCGACGCGATCAATTCTTCCTTCCGCGGCGTGTCGATGCCATACCAGCAGGGGCCGGTCACCGGTGCCGAACTGACGCGCATGTGCACTTCCCGGGCGCCGGCGTCGCGGATCATCTTCACCAGGCCACGAGTCGTGGTGCCGCGCACGATGGAATCGTCGATCATGACCACGCTGCGCCCGTTCAGCACCTCGCGCACCGCGTTGTACTTCACCTTCACCTTGGCGATGCGCCCCGACTGCGTCGGCTGGATGAACGTGCGGCCGATGTAGTGATTGCGGATCAGCGCGAGTTCCAGCGGCAGCCCGCTCTCCTCGGCGTACCCGAGGGCGGCCGCATTCGACGAATCCGGCACCGCGAACACGAGGTCGGCACCTGGGGCAGGGCATTCGCGCGCCAGCTGCTTGCCGAGCGCACGCCGTGCACGATCGACGCTGTGCCCGAAGATCTGGCTGTCCGGGCGGGCGAAGTAGACGTGCTCGAACACGCACTTCTTCAGTTCCTGCTGCTCGAATGCCTGGATGGTGCGAATCTCACCGTTCTCGATGGCGACGATCTCGCCTGGCTGCACTTCGCGCAGCAGGGTGGCATTGACGATGTCGAGCGCGCAGGTCTCGCTGGTGGCGATGATGCTGTCACCGAGGCGGCCCAGCACCAGCGGACGCCAGCCGCGCGGATCGCGCGCCGCGAGCAGCGTCTGGTTGATCAGCACCACCAGCGAGTATGCGCCCTCGACGCCTTCCAGCGCGTCGGTGAGGCGCTGCACCGGATCCTCGTGGCTCGACCGCGCCAGGCGGTGCAGCAGCACCTCCGAGTCCATGGTGGAGGTGAAGATCGATCCCTGCGCCTCGAGCTCGGCCCGGATCTCGGAGGCGTTGGTGAGGTTGCCGTTGTGCGCGAGGGCGATCACGCCGCCCTTGAAGCGTGCCATGATCGGCTGCGCATTCTCCACCGTCGAACTGCCTGCGGTGCTGTACCGCGTGTGCCCGATGGCGACGTCACCGATGAGGGGCGTGATCGCCGCCGCCGGTATGGCTTCCGACACCAGGCCCATGGCGCGGATCGGATGTGCCGCACCGGTCAGGTCCACCGTCACGATGCCGGCCGACTCCTGTCCGCGATGCTGCAGTGCGTACAGGCCCAGATGGGTCAGCGCCGCCGCATCCGGCGTGCCGAAGATCCCGAAGATTCCACACATGATTCAGGTCCTCAAGCCGTCGCCGTGGCCGCGCGCTGCATCAACGCGGGAATCGCATCGAAGTAGGCATCGGCCAATGGCGCCAGCGGTGTATCGAGAGTGCGTGCCCCGGCGGTGATCACCAGGCGTGGCTCGGCGGTCACCGTGCCGATGACCCGGGCAGGAATGCCGTGCGCCTTCGCCGCACCGAGTACGGCATCGACGCGCGAAGTGCTGACCAGCACGCGGCCCTGTGCCTCGCCCCAGAGTAGTGCGCGCGCCGAACGCACCAGCGCATCGCTCACGTCCACCGTGGCTCCGAGCATCGCACCGCGGTCACCGAGGCAACATTCCGCCAGCGCCACGGCCAGGCCGCCTTCGCTGATGTCGTGTGCCGAATGCACGGCGCCGGTGCCGATGGCTTCGAGCAGCGCATCGACCAGGCGCTTTTCGTGGTCGAGGTCCACCACCGGCACGGCGCCGATGGTGAGGTCGTGCACCCGCGCGAGGTACTCGGTGGCCCCGAGTTCGTCGGTGTTGTCGCCGAGCAGGATGATGCTGTCGCCGGCGGCGCTGAAAGCCGACCGCGTGATGTGGGTGATATCGTCGATCAGGCCGACCATGCCGATGGTCGGGGTCGGGAACACGGCGCCGTTCGGGTTCTCGTTGTACAGCGACACGTTGCCGCCGGTGACCGGTGTGCCGAGTGCACGGCAGGCATCACCCATGCCGTAGACGGCCTCGCGGAACTGGAAGAACACTTCCGGCTTCTTCGGATTGCCGAAGTTCAGGCAGTTGGTGATCGCCATCGGCCGGCCGCCGGTGCAGGCCACGTTGCGCGCCGCCTCGGCCACCGCGATCCGGCCACCCATGCGCGGGTCGAGGTACACGTAGCGCGAGTTGCAGTCGGTCTTGAGGGCCAGCGCCTTGCTGGTGCCACGGAGGCGCACCACGGCGGCGTCAGCGCCACCAGGACCCACGACGGTGCTGGTGCGCACCTGCGAATCGTACTGGCGGTAGATCCAGCGCTTGTTGGCGATCGTCGGCGACGACAGCAGGCGCGTCAGCGTCCACGCCGTGTCGGTCTCCTCGGGACGCTCGACGATCGCATGCGGATCGCGCGACCGCAGCGCCACGATGGCATCGCTCTCTCGCGCCTCGGGCGCATACTGCGGACACTCGGTGACCAGACGGCTGCCGGGGAACTCGGCCACCACCCGGTCACCTTCCACCACGCGATACACCGGCTCGGCGATCACTTCACCGATCACCTCGGCCTGCAGGTCCCACTTCCGCAAGATCGCCTTGGCTTCTTCCTCGTGGCCCCGCTTCGCGACCACCAGCATGCGCTCCTGGCTCTCGCTCAGCAGGATCTCGTACGGCGTCATGCCCTCTTCGCGAACCGGCACCTTGGTGACGTCGATCACCACGCCGACGTCGCCACGTTCCGCCATCTCGGCGCTGCTCGACGTCAGGCCCGCGGCGCCCATGTCCTGGATGGCGACGATGTGCCCGCTGCGGATCAATTCCAGAGACGCCTCGAGCAACAGCTTCTCGGTGAACGGATCACCGACCTGCACGCGCGGGCGCTTGGCCTCATTCTCCTCGCTCAGGTCTTCCGAGGCGAAGCTGGCACCGTGGATGCCGTCGCGACCGGTGCGCGCGCCGACGGCCAGGATCGGGTTGCCGACACCTTCCGCCTTGGCGGTGATCAGCTCGTCCTCGCGCATCAGGCCCACGCACATGGCATTCACCAGCGGATTGCCTTCGTATGCCGGATCGAACATCACGTCGCCGGCCACCGTCGGCACGCCGATGCAGTTGCCGTAGTCGCCGATGCCTTTCACCACGCCCGACACCAGCCAGCGCACGCGCGGGGTGTCGAGGCTGCCGAAGCGCAGCGAGTTGAGCATCGCGATCGGCCGCGCGCCCATCGTGAAGACGTCGCGCAGGATGCCACCGACGCCGGTGGCCGCACCCTGGTACGGCTCCACGGCGGAGGGATGGTTGTGGCTCTCGATCTTGAATGCCACCGCCCAGCCGTCGCCGACACTGATCACGCCCGCGTTCTCACCTGGACCCTGCAGCACGTACGGTGCCTTGGTGGGCAGCGTCTTGAGCACCGGCCGCGAATGCTTGTACGAACAATGTTCGCTCCACAAAGCGCTGACGATGCCGAGTTCCGTGAACGTCGGTTCGCGGCCGAGGAGTCCGAGCAGCTTCTCGTACTCGAAGGGCGTGATGCCATGCTCGGCGACCAGCGCCGGTGTGATCGCCGGGTCGCCGGGACGCGGCTGCACTGCCGAAGGAGTGGTGGTCATGCGCCGACCCTCGCCAGCAGCGACTCGAAGAGAGGCAGGCCGTCGGTGGAGCCGAGCAGCGACTCCACGGCGCGCTCCGGATGCGGCATCATGCCCAGCACGTTGCCGGCGGCGTTGGTGATGCCGGCGATTCCGCGCATCGCGCCATTCGGGTTGGCTGCATCGGTGACGTTTCCGTCCGCATCGCAATACCGGAACACGACCTGGCCCGACTGCTCCAGTGCATCCAGCGTCGCATCGTCAGCCGCGAAACGTCCTTCACCGTGCGCGATCGGGATGCGCAGCACCTGGCCCGGCTGGTACCCACCGAGATACAGCGGTGCCGTGCCTTCCACCTTCAGGTGCACCCAGTCGCAGATGAACTGCAGGCCGGCGTTGCGCATCAGCGCACCGGGCAGCAGGTGCGACTCGCAGAGGATCTGGAAGCCGTTGCAGATGCCGATCACCGGCGCGCCGCGCTCGGCGTGTGCCTTCACTTCCTGCATGATGGGGCTGAAGCGTGCGATGGCGCCGGCACGCAGCGCATCGCCGTAGCTGAATCCACCGGGCAGGATCAGGACGTCGCAATCCTGGATGTCGTGGTCGCGATGCCAGAGCGACACGGCGGTCTGGCCCAGCTGGTCGGTCACCGCGTGCAGTGCATCGACGTCACAGTTCGAGCCGGGAAAGGTGACGATGCCGAACTTCATGCTCACGCCGTCACCGTCGAGGCGATCTGGTAGTCTTCCGTCACCGGATTGGCGAGCAGCTTGTCGCACATCGCCTTCACGGAGTTCTCGGCCGCCGCGGCGCTGTCGGCCGTGATGTCCAGCACGATGTGCCGACCGATGCGGGTGTCGACGACGTCGGCGAAGCCAAGCGCGTGCAACGCGTCGGACACGGCCTTGCCTTGTGGATCGAGCAATCCCTTGCGCGGGACGATATGCACACTGACGCGGAAGCGGCTCATTCTTTGGGCTCTTGGAGCGAGCGGGAGGGATTGGAAGACGGTGACTTGGGGATCACCGGGGTGTCGTCGCGTGAACGACGACGCTTGCGACGGCGGTTGGCGTTCACCACCGTCAGGGCATCGGACGCCGCCATCGCGCGGTCCTCGGCGATCTCTTCGGCGGCCAGCGGCTCAGGACGATCGCTGAGCGACTGCAGGATCGTGCCGAGCAGTCCCACCACCACGTACGTCAGGCCGGCGGGAAAGAAGAACTCGCGCGGCAGGAAGATCGCGCCGGCGAAGCAGGTGAGCACGGTGATGGAACCCAGCACACCGCGCCAGTCGCGCAGGCCGGTGCGGGGGAACGCCGGATACCGCACGTTGCTGATCATGAGCAGTGACAGGCCCACCATCAGGTACTTCACCAGCTCATGCCACGGCAACGCGCCGATCATCGTCTGCTGGTAGAGCTCCGTCTGTGCGAACCAGTGATAGGTCGCGAGCGTGCCACCGGCGGCGGGACTGGGCAGGCCGAGGAAGTAGCTCTTCTTGGCGCCGGCCTGCGTGATGTTGAAGCGCGCCAGGCGCAGCACGGCACACATGCAGAAGAAGAACACCAGGATCCACGACCAGCGATCGCGTCCCGGCTCCGTCGGCGTCAGCACGGCGAAGTAGGTGATCATCGCCGGTGCGAGGCCGAATGAGATCGCGTCCACCAGCGAGTCGAGCTGCTCGCCGAACTCGGTCCCCGAGTTGGTGGCCCGCGCCACGCGTCCGTCGAGCATGTCGCACACGCCGCCGCAGACGATGAACAACACCGCGCGCCCGAACTCGCCGCGGCTGGCGCTGATCATCGCGAAGATGCCGAAGAACAGGTTGCCGAGCGTGAGGCCACCGGGGAACAGCACCACGGCGCGTCGCATGCCGGTGGGCCGCTCGCGGACAGGTTGCGGCGTCATCGGAGCACGCCCGACGTGACCGGTGCTGCGACCGGCGGACTGCGGAAGTACCACGCCACGCCGACCGCGACCGCGAAGAGCGCAAAGCCGAGCAGCCACAGTGCCCAGCTTCGACGCCAGACGGCCACCGCCAGCACCGTGAGGGCGATTGCGCCGCTGAGCGCCATCATCGGGTAGCCGTCTCGCTGGAAGCTCATGAGAATCGGGTCAGGTCGAGCGCGGTGCCGGTGATCCGGCGATAGGCATCCAGGTAGCGAAGGCTGGTCGCGTCCACCACCGCATCCGGCAGTGGTGGTGGCGGCGCCTCGCCGTTCCACCGCCCGGCATCGCGCTCCTGCTGCAGCCAGTCACGCAGCGGCTGCTTGTCGAAGCTCGGCTGCGGACCGCCGGCGGCGTACCCGTCCGCTGGCCAGAAGCGCGACGAATCGGGTGTCAGGACTTCATCGCAGAGGATGATCCGGTCGTGCCAGAGGCCGAACTCGAACTTCGTGTCGGCGATGATGATGCCGCGTTCGGCGGCCATCGTACGACCGCGCTCGTACACACGGCGCGTCAGCTCCTCGAGCGTGCGTGTCTGCGACTCGCCCACCACGGCGCACATGCGCTCCACCGTGATGTTCTCGTCGTGCCCGGTGGCCGCCTTGGTGGCCGGCGAGAAGATGGCGGGCGTCAGCTGCTGGCTCTCCTGCAGTCCGGCCGGCAATGCCTCGCCGGCAAGGGTACCGGTGGCGCTGTATTCCTTCCACGCCGAGCCGCTGATGTAGCCGCGCACCACACATTCGATCGGGAAGATCTGCGCCCGCTTCACCAGCATCGAGCGGCCGCTGATCGTCGACAGGTGCGGCGCCAGTTCCGGCACCTCGCGCACGATCTCGTCGGCATCGGCGGTGATCATGTGATGCGGCACCTCCGACTCCAGCTGCTGCAGCCACCAGGCGGTGAGTTGCGTGAGCACGATGCCCTTGCACGGCACCGCCTCCTTCATCACCACGTCGAAGGCGCTGACGCGATCGGTCGCCACCAGCAGCAGCCGCTCCTCGTCCACCTCGTACACGTCGCGCACCTTGCCGCGCGCCGCATGGAACAGCGGCAGCCGCGTCGTCGGTACGCCGAGCGGAGTGGGGCGGGCCTCAAACACGAACCGCTCCGGCCGCAGTCTCGTCGAATGACACGCCAGCCAGTGCCGGCTCCACTTCTTCGGCCAGGAATTCGTCGACCTGTTCGGCGCTGCGTCCCACGAACCGCGTCGGGGCCATCACGCTGCGCAGCACATCCAGGTTCACGGGATACTCCGGATCGGCGGTCAGGCGTTCCAGCAGGTCGTTGCGCACGCCCTCGTCCTTCACCGCGCGTGCAGCGGCGATGGCGTGGCGACGGATCACCTCGTGGATCTGCTGGCGGTCGCCACCTGCGCGCACCGCGTTCACGATCAGTTCCTCGGTGGCCATGAACGGCAGCTCGTCGTCCACGCGGCGACGGATGCGCTCCGGATGCACCTCCAGCCCGCGTGCGATGTTCGCCACCAGGATCAGGATCGCGTCGCAGGCCAGGAACGCCTCCGGGATCACCAGGCGTCGGTTGGCCGAGTCGTCGAGGGTGCGCTCGAAATACTGCACGGCGTGCGTCTGGTTCGCATTCGGCTCCAGCGACAACACAAACCGCGCCAGCGACGCGATCCGCTCGGCGCGCATCGGATTGCGCTTGTAGGCCATCGCCGAGCTGCCGATCTGCTCCTTCTCGAACGGCTCCTCGATTTCGCCGAACGCCTGCAGCATGCGGATGTCACCGCTGAACTTCGACGCGCTGGACGCGATACCGCTCACGACGCCGAGCACCTGCGCATCCAGCTTGCGGCTGTAGGTCTGGCCGGTGACCGGCAGCGGGCGAGGGAAGCCCATCGCCTGCGTCACCATCCGGTCGAGTTCACGCACCTTGCCGTGGTCGCCGTCGAGCAGCTGCAGGAAGCTGGCCTGCGTGCCGGTGGTCCCCTTCACGCCGCGGAACGGCAGCGTCGCGACGCGATGTTCGAGGTCCGCCAGGTCGAGCAGGAAATCCTGCATCCAGAGCGTGGTGCGCTTGCCCACCGTGGTCAGCTGCGCCGACTGGAGGTGTGTGTAGCCGAGTGTCGGCTCGCTGCGCCAGTCGTGGGCGAAGGTGGCCAGCGCGCGGAGCGATGCGGCCAGCTTGGCGCGCAGCAGCTCGAGGCCGCGGCGCATCAGGATCAGGTCCGCGTTGTCGGTGACGAAGGCCGACGTGGCACCGAGGTGGATGAATGCCTTGGCGGCTGGTGCCACGTCGCCGAAGGCATGCACGTGTGCCATCACGTCATGGCGGAAGCGCTTCTCGTAGGCCGCCACCGCGGCGAAGTCGATGTTGTCCACGTTGGCGCGCATCTCGGCGATGGCGGCATCGGGGATGTCCACGCCGAGCCGCTTCTCCGCCTCGGCCAGCGCCAGCCAGAGGCGGCGCCAGAGACTGTAGCGGTTCTGGGCGCCCCACAATTCGAGCATGGCGGGTGACGCATACCGCTCGGCCAGCGGGGAGGAGTAGTTCGTCTGCGGCGTGGAGGTCACTGGATGTAGAACTGGGTGGAATACATGGCGCCGCGTCGCTCGATGATGAGCTGGATCACTCCGCGGCCGGCGAGCTGGTTGATGGCTTGCGCCACCTCTTCCGCCGTGGCGACGGGCGTGCGATTGACACCGATGATGACGTCACCTGGCGCCACACCGAGTTGGTCCATCACGCGGTCACTGGCGTTCACCACCAGTGCACCGCGGGCGGAGCGGATGCTGCGCTCCTGCCGGATCGCCGGTGTCAGGGTGACCAGCTGCACGTCGCGCAACACCTCCACCTTCTTCGCGCCCACTTCGGGCAGGTCGGCGGGCGTCACGCTGACGGTCGTCTCGGCGTCGTCGCGCTTGAGCACCATCGTGGCGGCCTCGCCGACGCGGAGTTCGAGCATCTCGCCTTCCCAGTCGAACATGTTGCGCAGCGTGCGGCCGCGGCTCTTCACGATCTGGTCGCCCGGCTTGATGCCGGCACGCGCGGCCGGGGAACCGAGGACGACGCTGCGCACCACGACGCCGGAGCGCAGCACGTCGCGCGGCGAGCTGCCAGTGGGTTGTGCGATGCGAAGGCCGATCCATGGGTGCCGCACGGCGCCGTGCTTCAGCAGGTCGTCGGCCACGCGCATGGCGCGCTTGATCGGGATCGCGAAGCCGAGGCCGATGCTGCCGCCGCTCGGCGAGAAGATCGACGTGTTGACGCCGATCACCTGGCCGAGCGCATTCACCAGCGGACCACCGGAGTTGCCCGGATTGATCGACGCGTCGGTCTGCAGCATGTCGACGTAGGTGCCGGTCGGCTGCTCCTCGCCACGCTGCGGCACGAGGTTGCGGCCGGTGGCACTGATCACACCCGCGGTGACGCTCGGCTCGGTGTTGCCGAGCAGGAAGCCGTAGGGATTGCCGATCGCGATCGCCCATTCGCCGATCGCGAGATCGGTGGAGGTGCCGATCGGCGCGACGGGCAGGTTCTTCGCATTGATGCGCAACACGGCGAGGTCGTTCATCTCGTCGACGCCGATCACGCGCGCGTCGTAGGTCTCGCCGTCACGCATCGCCACCACGACCTTGGTGGCGCCGGCGACGACGTGCGCATTGGTGACGATCACGCCATCGGACTGCACGATGAAGCCGGAGCCGATGCCCGCCTGCGTCCGCTGGCCGCTGCGACCGCCGAAGAACATCTCGAACGGGTCGGCGGCGACCTGCTGCACACTTTCCGTCTGCACCGTGACCACCGCCGGCGCGACACGGCTCACGGCTTCAGTGATCGCGGTGCGTCGCGACGACGGCAATGCGGCCGCGGCCAGTTCGGCGCGCGACGGGGCGGCCGACGGCGCCGTGACGGGGCGTTGGGCCTCGGTCTCCGAGGCCGACGCACCCTGGCAGGCGACGGCGACGAGGAGGCCGGTGAGCAGACTGAGACGGAAAGCCATCGTCCGGAATCGGGTGCGCAGCGGTGCGCGGCGGGGCGTGAAGGCAGGCACGGGAAGCGGCATCGGGTCAGGCCGCGACGGCCGGGGGCGCGACCAGGTACAGGTGTTCGGGATACGTGACACGTTCAAGGTACAGTCCGCATGCCGGTGCCGGGGGTGAGACCTGCCGGTTCTCGTCCGTCAGGCGCAGCGCGGCGATGGTGCCTGGGGGCCGGCGGCCGGTGCCCACTTCCACCATCGTGCCCACCAGAAAGCGCACCATGTGGTGCAGGAAGCGGTTGGCGGCGATCACCAGCGCCAGCCCACCCGGACGCATCTCCCAGCGACAGGTGGTCACGTGGCAGCGATGGTCGTCGTCGGCGGGTGCGGTGCCCTTGACGGCGAAGGCGCGGAAGCTGTGCTCACCCAGCACCGTCGCCGCCTCTTCCTGCAGTCGCGCCAGGTCCGGCGCGTGCGGCAGCGCCCACTCCCGGTTGTAGCGGAACGGGCCGGCCGCATCGGCATCGGTGCCGATCAGGTAGCGGTACTGGCGTGCGGTGGCGCTGAATCGGGCGTGGAAGGCGTCCTGCATCGCCAGCACGTCGGCGCAGCGCACGTCGCGCGGCAGCACGGCATTGAGGGCGCGACGCAGCCGGTCGGGCTCCCATTTCTCCGGCACCTGCACACTCGCCGCCTGGCCGAGGGCGTGGACGCCGGCGTCGGTCCGTCCGGCACCGATCACGGAGATGTGGAGCTGGGTCAGTCGTGCGAGTCCCTCTTCCAGCACACCCTGCACAGTTCGCTGCGCGGGCTGTCGCTGCCAGCCTGCAAAGGCCTCGCCGTCATACTGAATCACCAGCTGGAAGGTGCGGCGCGACATTTCGGGAAAGCTAGGCCCGCCGGGGGGCGACTTCAAGCAATACAAGTCGTGATGTCACAACGCATTGACAACCCCGCACGAGCCCGTCACCCTTGGTGCGGTGGTGCGCCTCCGGAGCGCGCTCTCACGGATCCACACCGACCCAGCTGATGGCACCTCGCACCCTCGCCTCCTTGGCGCATTCACTGGCCGTCGCCCCGGACCTGGGTGGCGCGGTGGGCGTGCTGGGCGAGGCGTTGGCGGAGCTCGACCGCGGCGCCTACCTGGCCTTCTTCCGCTACGACGGCCGCCGGGAACTGCTCACCGATCGCCTCAGTCCCACCAGCGTCGGATCAGCGCGTCCCACTCAACTCGAAGTCGCGTTCGACCAGCTGCCGATCAGCGTCCGTCAGGGCGTGGCGGCCGGGTCGACCTTCGTGGACGTGCTGGAGCGGGCGGCGGACTTCGCGCGCCTCCTTGGCCTGCCGCCGGTGGAGAATGCGACGCTCTCGCTGCGCGGCCTGCGCTTCGACGGCGCGCTGGGCGGCGTGCTGACGGTGGTGGAGCCGAAGAAGTTCTTCGGCGGCCGCACGATCGAGAAATTCCTGCCCAACGCCGCGCTCTTCGACCTCGCCTTCGCGCGCTTCGCGGAAATGGACGCGCGGCGCGAGGCGGTGGTGACGCTGGAGTCGGTCACGCAGCGCATTCACGGCGAATACGATCGCAAGCTGGGTGAACTCGAGCTGAAGATGTCGTCCCATGCGCAGGTGGTGACCGACGGCGCCGATCGCGCGCGCGTGGTGCACCTGGAGCGTGAGGCGAGCCGCATCGAGGAAGATGCGCGTCGCTTCCAGCGGCGCGCCGAGGGGCTGCAGAAGCAGCTCGAGGCGGCGCTGGGCCAGACCGAGCAGGCGCACATCGAGCTGCATCGCCGCAACGAGGAACTGCGCGACCGCGAACGCACCGTGTACCTGATCGATCGTGTGCTGTCGATGGATGCCACGGCGCCCGATCCACGGCGCCTGGCGGACGAGTTGCTCACGCTCGTGGGCGAGGACATGCAGGCGCAACGTGTGTCGCTGATGATGCGGGCACCGGAACCCGGCATGCTGTACCTGGCCGCGGCCCGCGGTGTCGCGCGCGACGTGCGCGACGGCTATCGCGTCGCGATCGGCAGCGGCGTGGCGGGCAAGGTGGCGGCCAGTCGGCAGGTGATCCTCGTCACCGATGCCACGCAGGCGAGCCAGCATCCCTTGCTCAAGGACGAGTATTTCACCAGCGGCAGCTTCATCTGCTTCCCGCTCGTGTATCGCGAGGATCTCGTCGGCGTGGTGAACGTGGCCAACCGGAACCAGCAGGGCGTGTTCACCGAGGCCGACGTGAATCGCGTGCGCCTGCTGGGCCTCGTCATCGCGCTGGTCGCCACGCAGGCCCAGCTCACCGAGCGGCTGCTTCCGGCGCATTCGTCCACGTGATCAGGCGGGTGGTGGTGGTGCCGACGTGCGCGAGGGAGCGATGAGCGACGACCAGCTGCGGCACGCCGTGCGCCGGCTGGCGTCGGGGCACGACCTGACCGCCGACGAAGCCGGCGGTGCCTTCGACGTGGTGATGTCCGGCGGCGCGACCGCGGCGCAAGTGGCGGCGCTGCTGATGGGATTGCGCGTCAAGGGCGAGACGGCATCGGAGGTGGCCGGTGCCGCGCGCGCGTTGCGGCGCGCGATGATCCAGCTCGATGCCGACCAGCCTGCGGCGCTCGTCGACACCTGCGGCACGGGTGGCGGGGCGGTGCCCACGTTCAACATCTCCACCGCGGCTGCGGTGGTGGCGGCCGCCTGTGGCGTGCGCATCGCCAAGCATGGCAACCGGAGCTTCACCAGTCGCAGCGGCAGTGCCGACCTGCTCGAGGCACTCGGTGTGCGCATCGACCTCACGCCCGAGCGCATGGCGGCGATCCTGCGCGAGACGGGCATTGTCTTCATGTTCGCGCCGCTGATGCATCCGGCCATGCGTCATGTCGGACCGGTGCGTCGTGAACTCGCGATCCCGACGGTGATGAACATGATCGGTCCGCTCGCCAATCCGGCTGCGGCGGGTCGACAGGTGATCGGTGTGGCCGACAAGGCGCGACTGGACCTGATCGCCGGTGCGCTGCACGAGCTGGGCACCGAGTTCGCGCTGGTGGTGCACGGTGAGCCCGGCATGGACGAAGTGTCGCCGCTGGGCGTGACACACGTGCGCGAATTGCGCGGTGCGACGCCGATCCGGTCGTGGACGATCGATCCTGCGACACTCGGATTCGACGACCTGGATGCATCGACACTGGCCGGCGGTGAGCCGGGCGAGAACGCAGTGATCGTGCGCGAGGTGCTGGGAGGCAGCGGCAGCACCGCGGCGCAGGCGGCGGTGCTGCTCAATGCGGCGGCCGCACTCTACGTGCACCGCGATGGCGGCGACTACGCGGCGATGGTGACCGAGGTGCGCGCCGCGATGCAGGGCGGGGCGGCGCTGCGCGTGCTCGACCGGCTGGTGGAGGCATCCGCGCCGCGCAGTTGAACGCGACGCGTGCGTCAGCTCAGGCGGCGTTGTCGAATGCGCTGAACTGCTGTCGCCAGGTCTGCAGCTGTTCGGCCGTGATGCCGCAGGCCATCGCGCTCTCCACGTGCAGTGGAGGTGCCGGACGACCGGGCGTCCGTGCGATCAGCGCATCGGCCACATGCACCGCAATCGCGGCATCGAACTGTGGTGGCGTCAGCCGTCCCGGTGTGTGGTGGAATGCCACCGCTTCCACCACGCTCGACGGCAGCCCCCAGAGACCCAACAGGTAGGCACCCACCAGGGCGTGCGACACGCGGCCGTGGCGAGCTTCGATTTCCTGCAATGGCACCTGCTCGGTGATGGCCTGCCGCTCCAACTGCTGCCAGATACGCGGCACCACGCCTGCCAGCACCACCTGTCCGACGTCGTGCAGCAGGCCGGCCAGGAACGCCTCGTCGCCCAGGACGCGATCGTTCGGGCAGACGGCGAGCGTGATGTCGCGCGCCGACGCGGCCACGCGCACGGCGTGCATGTTCCACTCATCGAGATCCAGCACGTCGGGCGCCACGTTGAACGAGCGTGTGGCGCCATCGGCCAGCGTGATCGCGCGCACCAGCGAGACGCCCATGAAGTTCACGGCCGCATCGACACGCGTCACCTGCCGACCGACGCCGAAGAACGAGCTGTTCACCACCCGCAGCAGGCGCGCCGTCAGCGCCGCATCGCGACCCACCACCGCCGCCACTGCGATCACGCCGGCATCGGGATCGGCGAGCACCTTCTCCAGCGCCTGCACCGTCACTGGCGGGCGCGGAATCGCTTCCAGACCGCCGATGGCTTCCACCACGGCCGCATCGGTGACCACGGTGCGCAGCGCCGTGGTGCGCTCGATCACGGTGGCCAGCATGTAGGTGTCGACGGGCGTGTGCAGGAAGCGATGCACGCAGCGCTCGAGGCGCAGCGCGACGTTGCGCTCCGCATACTCCGACAGGGCGATGCGCACCGTGGCCGGCCAGCGGTCGCGCGCCGTCTCGAACAGGGTCACGCCGTCCGCGGGCGCGTTGCCCAGCTCCGCGACGAAGACGTCGGTCGGTTCCGCCTCCAGCGCCGCGAGGGCCGCGGCGGTGTTCGGCGCCAGGACGACCTTCCAGTCCGGCCGCACCGTGCGGAGCGCGCGCCGATGCGCCTCCGCGATGTGATGTTCGTTGTCAGCGAGGACCAGGCGCATGCTGCAATCCGATCGAGAATGTCAGCCGGTGAGGCAGTGCCCGGCGCAGTGAGACATCTCGCAGTATCGGATGTTTCTTCGGCCAACTTAAGGAGCGGGCTCTAATCCTCGTAGCGGAAGTGCGGGTTCTCGACCACGCCCAGCACGTTCCCGAACGGATCGCGCACGGCACCGATCTTCACCCCGCCGCCGACATCCTGGATCGGCTCGTGTTCCAGCCCGCCCAGCGTGAGCAGCCGCTGGTAGGCGGCATCCGCGTCGGTCACCCCCCAGAATGCGACGCCCGCCGCATCCCGCTCGACCGGCGCGTCGGGCTCCGGCACCAGTCCGAGCTCGAAGCCGCCGACGTTGAAGCCGACGTAGAACTCCTCGTCGAAATACGGCGCGCGCTCCAGCACCTCGGTGTACCACGCCTTGGCGGCCGCGAGGTCCGCCACCGCGTAGATGGCGGTCCGCAGTCCGCGGAACGAGGCCGGCGTGCTCACGAGTATCGCCGCAGCACACCCACCACCACGCCCTGGATCAGCAGGTTGCGCTCGTCGGTGTAGATCGGCTCCATCGCGTCGTTGGCGGGCTGCAGGCGGATGCGGCCATCCTTCTCGCGATAGTAGCGCTTCACCGTGGCCGACGTCCGCTCCAGCAGCGCGATCACCATCTCGCCGTTGTCGGCGGTGCGGCGCTCGTTGACCACCACGAAGTCGCCGTCGCGGATCTGCTCGTCGATCATGGAGTTCCCGCGCACCTTGAGCACGTAGTGATTCCCCGACTTGCGCAGCATGTCGGGCGGAATCGCCATCGTCTCGCCGCTCACCGCTGCCTCGATCGGCAGGCCGGCCGCCACCAGGCCGAGGAGCGGCAACTCCACGAAGCGGGGCGACGCCTCGGAGGGCAGGATCTCGATCGCCCGGCTCTCGTTGTAGCCGCGGCGGATGTACCCTTTCCGCTCGAGGTTGCTGAGGTGCTCGTGGACCGTGGCGAGGCTGGTGAAGCCGAAATGCTCCGCGATCTCCTCGAAGCTGGGCGCATACCCGTTCTCGTCCGAGTAGACGGAGAGAAAGGTGAGAATTTCACGCTGGCGCTTGGTGAGCGACATGACGACCGGCTCCGGCTGATGCAGAGGACGAAGGGACTGCGCTAGATTGCCGAGGCTGGGCGTGCGCCCCGAAGAACTGCCGAAGACTATTGCCGAAGGAATCCCGAAATGCAAGTGGCTCGTGTCTGGACACCGCCCGCCGGACCACTCGGTCGGCTGAGCTCGGCAAGCCTCTCCCGCGCCGAGCAGGCGCGCGCGGCGCGGCCGTACGCGGTGCAGGTCGCCGAGGCGCTCGCGATGCCGGCCCCACCCGACATCCTCGCCGCGCTCGCGGGCCGCGGTGATGTGGCGGTGGTGGCGGAGTTGAAGCGCAGCTCACCCTCGCGCGGCGCGATCAATCCGTCGCTCGACGCGGCGCTGCAGATCCGCGCCTACGCCGCGGGTGGTGCGTCGGCGTTCTCGATCCTCACCGAGCCATCGGAGTTCGGCGGCGCACTGGACGATCTCGCGGTCGCCTCGGCGCTCGCGATCGGCCCCTGCATCCGCAAGGATTTCATCACCGACCCGATTCAGCTGGTCGAGGCGCGCCGCGTCGGTGCATCGGCCGCATTGCTGATCGCCCGTGCACTGCCCACCGAGCGACTGACGGAGTTGGTGTTCACCGCGCGCATGCTGGGCATCGAGCCGCTGGTGGAAGTGCGCGACGAGGATGAGCTGGTGGACGCACTGGAGGCGGGTGCGCTGCTGATCGGCGTCAACAACCGCAACCTGGAGACGCTGGAGATCGATCCCGTCGCCAGCCAGCGCTTGTTGCCGATGGTGCCGGTCACGCACATCGCGATCTACGAGAGTGGCGTACAGTCGCGTGCCGATGTGGAACGTGCCGCGGAGTGCGGCGCCGATGCGGTGCTGGTGGGATCCGCGATCTCGGCCAGCGGCGCGCCGGCCGATGCCGTCGCCGCACTCACTGGTGTGTTGCGCACGCGTCGCCGGGCCTGAGTGGTGGGACCCGCGGTCAAGATCTGTGGCCTGAAGCGCCCGCAGGACGCGGCCGTCGCCGCCGCCGCGGGCGCACGCTACGTCGGCGCGATCCTGGCTGGCGGTCCGCGTCTGGTGACGCCTGACGGCGCGCGCCTGGTGTTCGAGCAGGCGGCCACCGCGACCCGTGTGGTGGTGGTCGGGCACGAGCCGGTCGACGACATCGTTCGCGGTGCAATGGCAGCCGGCGCCGACATCGTGCAGCTGCACGGTGATCCGTCACCGCGGATGGTGCTGGACCTGCGCGAACGGTGGCCCGGTGGCATCTGGGCGGCGCTGCGTGTGCCACCCGACGCCTTCGATCGCGACCGTGCGGCGGCGCTGTTCGCCGTGGCGGATGGTGTCGTGCTGGACGCGTTCGTACCGGGCGCGCTCGGTGGCACTGGCGTGGCGATCGACTGGAAGGCGCTGCAGGCACCATTGCGTGCAGTGCGTGCATCGGACGACGCGAGTGCACTGCTGGTGCTGGCCGGAGGCCTGACGCCGGAGAACGTGGCGCGCGGCAGTGAGTTGCTGTCGCCGGATGTGGTGGATGTGTCGTCGGGTGTCGAATCGTCACCCGGAATCAAGGATCAGGCTCGCGTGCGGCGGTTCATCGCCGCCGCTCGCGGCGACCGCGGGGATGACGAACAGTTGTCTTTAGTGGTCGGTTGATGAAGGTCGTTGTGCAGTCGCCAGGCGGGGCATCCCCGCTGGCAGCGTTGTCAATCCTCGCAATACCTCTGGTATTGCTGCGGTTTCCGCCTTGCCAGCCGGGCGCCCCACCCGGCTTGGTGCGAACGACCTTCACCAACAGACCACTCGCAGGAGTGCAGTGAATGGCAACCATGCAGGAGCCCATGATCGCGCCGAGCGACCGCTTCGGTCCCTTCGGTGGCCGCTACGTGCCCGAGACGCTGATTCCCGCCCTCGATGAGCTGACGGCGGCGTATGAGGCGATCAAGGTCGACGCGGCGTTCCAGGCGGAGCTGAACGGCCTGCTGGAGTCGTTCGTCGGCCGTGAGACGCCGCTCGGTTTCGCACCGCGCCTGTCGGCACGCGTCGGCGCCCCGGTGTGGCTCAAGCGCGAGGATCTCTGCCACACCGGCGCCCACAAGATCAACAACGCGCTGGCGCAGGTGCTGCTGGCGATGCGCATGGGGAAGAAGCGCATCATCGCCGAGACGGGAGCGGGACAGCATGGTGTCGCCACCGCCACCGTGTGCGCGAAGTTCGGGCTCGAGTGCGTGGTGTACATGGGTGAGGAGGACACGCAGCGCCAGAGCCTGAACGTGTTCCGCATGCAGCTGCTCGGCGCCACGGTGGTGCCGGTCACGGGCGGCACGCGGACGCTGAAGGATGCCACCAGCGAGGCGATCCGCGACTGGGTCACGAACGTGGACAGCAGTCACTACATCATCGGCAGCGTGGTCGGCCCGGCGCCCTATCCGCGCATGGTGCGCGACTTCCACGCCTGCATCGGTCGTGAGGCGCGCGAGCAGATGCTGCGCATCGCCGGTCGCCTGCCGAAGACGGTGGTGGCCTGCGTCGGTGGTGGCTCGAACGCGATGGGCATCTTCCACGCCTTCGTGCCCGACGCCGATGTGCAGCTGGTGGGCATCGAGGCGGCCGGCGAGGGCGTGCTGACGGGTCGTCATTCCGCGACGCTCAGCTCCGGCACGCCTGGCGTGCTGCACGGCTCCCTCTCGCTGCTGCTGCAGGATGAGAACGGGCAGGTGCATCCGGCGCACAGCATCAGCGCCGGTCTCGATTACCCGGGCGTGGGTCCGGAGCACGCGTTCATGAAGACCACCGGCCGCGCGGAGTACGCCGCCGTGACCGACGACAGCGCGCTGCGCGGCGTGGCGCTGCTCAGTCGCCTCGAAGGCATCATCCCGGCCCTCGAGACGGCGCATGCCGTGGCGTGGGTGGCCGACAACGCCGGACGCTGGGCGAAGGACGAACCGATCCTGCTCTGCGTCTCCGGTCGCGGCGACAAGGATGTCGGCACCATGATGCAGCATCCGATCATGGAGGTCGAGTGACCGCAGGCACGGCAGCACACCTGACGCAGCACATGAACGCGCTGCAGGCGTCGGGTCGCAAGGCACTGGTGGTGTACATCACGGCCGGTCATCCCGACCGCGCGCGTTCCGCCGAATTGCTGCGCGGACTCGAGGCCGCGGGCGCGGATTGCATCGAACTCGGCGTGCCGTTCTCCGATCCGCTGGCCGATGGTCCGGTGATCCAGCGCAGTTCACAGATCGCGCTCGAGCAGGGGATGAATTTCGCGGGTGCGCTGGAGATGGTGCGCGAGGCCGGTCTGACGATTCCCGTGGTGTTGTTCAGCTACCTGAACCCGGTGCTCAACGCCGGTCCGGACGCGCTGCATCGTGCGGCCGATGCCGGCGTGTCGGGCATCCTCATCACCGACCTGCCGGTGGGCGCTGACCCGGAGCGCGAGGCGTGGCTCGGGGCATCACCGCTGGCATACGTGCGCCTGGTGGCGCCGACCACACCGGCCAGCCGCATGGCGGAGATTGGCCGCAATGGCAGCGGCTTCGTCTACCTGATCAGCCGCCTGGGTGTGACCGGCGCCAAGGAGTCGCTGTCGGGTGACCTGCCGGGGACCATCGCGCGGCTCCGCGGCGTCACCACGCTCCCGATCTGCGTGGGCTTCGGCATCAGCACCGCCGACCAGGCGGCGATGGTGGGTGAGATGGCGGACGGTGTGGTGGTGGGGAGCGCGGTGGTGAAGCTCGCCGAGACCTCCGTGGACGCGGCGCTGGCGCTGGTGCGGTCACTGCGCGCCGGCCTCGATGGTGCCGACGCGTAGTCCGTATCCGGTGGCGGAGCATGGGGTATCTTGTGCCGTTCGCACCTCCCGCCTCCCGTGCGCCGGTCATGCCCACACCCATCCAGATCTCGCTGCGCAACATGCGCTTTCACCTTCGTGTCGGCATCCTGCCGCACGAGGGTGAACTGGCGCAGCCGCTGGAGGTGGACCTGACCGTGTGGGCCTCACGGCCCGACGAGGGCGCGCTGTCGGTGGACTACCGCGCGCTGCACGCGCTCACCGCCGACGTGCTCGCGCAGTCGCCGCTGTTGTATCTCGAGACCATCGCGCAGCGCCTGGTGACGGGCGCACTGGCACAACCACAGGTGGTCGGTGCGCGCGCCGCGGTGCGCAAGCCGCACGTGGCGCTGGCCGGTCCGCTCGACTGCGCCGAGGTGGTGGTGAGCGACGGGTACACGGCGTGAGCACGACGATGCGCGTGGCCATCGCACTCGGTTCCAATTCGCCGGATCGCGCGGACATGCTGCACGGCGCGTTGCTGGCGTTGGAGCAGCATGCCGACGTGCGCGTGCTGGTCCGTTCGCGCATCGAGGAGACGGCGGCCATCGGACCACCGCAGCCGTCGTTCCTCAACCAGATGCTTCTGGCGGAGACGACTCTCGCCCTGACGGACCTGCTCACGGTGTTGCAGCGGATCGAACGCGATCACGGTCGCCAGCGAGTCGTGCCGAAGGGGCCGCGCACGCTGGATCTCGACATCGTCTGGGCCGACGCGCCGACCTGCACCAGCGACACTTTGCTCGTGCCGCACCCCGGCCTGAACGACCGCGAGTTCTGGCAGCGCGAGCTGGTCGAAGTGCTTGGTGAGACGGCGGCGCACGCCGCGATCGCCGCCGCGCGTGTGCATGCCGGCATGGACACGGCACGGCCCTCGGGTGTTGCATCATGATCAGGCATCACACCACACCTCAACCGCGGGCGGGCTTGGGATGAGTGCACACATGACGCCACCGCCGGCATCGGCGGGGAAGCCGGTCACGATTCGTGACCTGCAGGCGAAGAAGGTGGCCGGTGAGAAGATCGTCGCCACCACCGCCTACGACGTGTTGTTCGGCCGCCTGGTGGACCAGGCAGGCGTGGACATGGTCCTCGTCGGCGACTCGCTCGGCATGGTGATCGCCGGGCTCGACTCCACCAAGAAGGTCACGCTCGACCAGATGATCTGGCACTGCGCCGCCGTGCGTCGTGGCGTGCGCCGCGCGATGCTGATCTTCGACATGCCGTGGATGACCTACCAGGTCAGCGCCAGCGAGGCCGTGCGCAATGCCGGACGTGCACTGGCCGAGACGAATGCCACCGCGGTGAAGCTGGAAGGAGCGGGCACGTCATCGCTGGCAGCGGTGCGCGCCTGCGTGGACGCCGGCATTCCGGTGATGGGCCACATCGGCTTCACGCCGCAGAGTGACACCGCGCTCAGTGGCGCGCGGGTGCAGGGCCGCGAGGTGGACGTGGCCGCGCAGCTGCAGGCCGACGCGCTCGCACTGCAGGATGTCGGCTGCTTCGCGATCGTGCTCGAACTGATGCCTGCCGAACTCTCGCGCGCCATCACGCAGTCACTCGACATCCCGGCCATCGGCATCGGTGCCGGTGCAGGGTGTGATGGGCAGATTCTCGTGCTGCCGGACCTGATCGGCCTCAATGAAGGATTCTCGCCGAAGTTCCTGCGTCGGTACGCCGACGTGGCGGGCGTGGTGAAGAATGCCGTCAGCAGCTACGCCGATGACGTGCGGGCCGGGACGTATCCCGACGACAGCACGAGCTTCACCTGAACATGCAAGTCGTGCGTGACGTGGCGTCGTTGCGCGCCGCAGTGTCGGCAGCGCGTGCGCATGGGCAGCGCGTCGGCTTCGTGCCGACGATGGGTGCCTTGCACGCCGGCCACCTCTCGCTGATCGAGCGGGCACGCGCCGAGTGCGAGTGTGTGGTGCTCAGCATCTTCGTCAACCCGCTGCAGTTCGCGCCGACCGAGGATCTGGCCAAGTATCCTCGTACCGAGGAGGCAGACCTGGCGGCTGCGGCACCCCGTGGCGCGACACTCGCGTTCGTGCCACCGGTGGACGTCATGTATCCCGGCACCCGCGCCATCTCGGTGGTCCCGGACAGCATCGCCGATCGGTGGGAAGGGGCGATCCGGCCCGGCCACTTCGCAGGCGTCCTGACGGTGGTGAGCAAGTTGTTCAATCTCGTGCAGCCCGACCTGGCCGTCTTCGGCCAGAAGGACCTGCAGCAGGCCACCCTGATCCGAGCGCTGGTGCGCGACCTCGACTTCCCGATCACGCTCGACATCGCACCGATCGTGCGCGAGGCGGACGGCCTGGCGATGTCGAGTCGCAATCGCTACCTCGACGGCGACCAGCGCCGCGCCGCCGGCGTGCTGTCGCAGGCCCTGGCGACCATCGCCGGTGCACATGCGGCTGGCATCACCGATGCCGCCGCGCTGGTGAGCCGTGGCGACGCGCGCCTGCGTACCGAGGACGGCGTCCGCGCCGACTATCTCAGCATCGTCGATCCGCGGCGACTGGAGCCGGTCAGCACCGCCAGCGTCGGTGATTTCGTCATCGTCGCCGCGCGCGTCGGCCAGACACGCCTGCTCGACAATCACCGCCTCGGTGATCCACTCCCCCTGTCGTCATGACGTCCCAGATCCGAGAAGGCCTCGACCTGCCCGCATGGGCGATCGCATCGCCGCGACGACGCGAGCACATCGCACGTGTCACCGCGCTGCTCGATCAGTGGGCCACCGCGATGGCGATCCCCGCGGCCGAGCGACAGGCGTGGCACGACGCCGGCCTATGGCACGATGCGTTGCGTGACGCCGAGGAACCGTTGCTGCGACAGCTGTCGCTCGATGTGTCGGCACCGACCGAGATCCTGCACGGCCCCGCGGCCGCCGCGCGACTGGAAGCGCTGGGCGAGGAGCGTCGCGACGTGCTGGACGCGATCCGCTGGCACACCCTCGGCAATCCGCACTGGGCACGCACCGGGCAGGCGTTGTTCATGGCCGACTTCCTCGAACCGGGCCGCAAGTTCATGGTGGCCGAACGCGGCTGGCTGGCGGCGATGGTTCCCGGCGACTTCACGGGCGTGTTCCGTCAGGTGGTGAAGGTCCGCCTCGAGTGGTCGCTCCGCGAAGGGAAGGGCCTGCACCCGGAAACCGTCGCGATGTGGAACGCGGTCCGATGACGCGGCAGCGGATGCTGATGTTCGCCGGTGGCGCGGTGGCGGTGCTGGCCCTCGGCGTGTTTGCGGCACGACAGGTGTTCGCGCGTGGTGGACCGGCGGCGTTGCTCGGCGACACCACCAGCGCACCGCAGGGGCAGCGCGTGATCGTGGAAGTGCTCAACTCCAGCGGGGTGCCGGGTCTCGCGCGCCGCGCCACGTTCCTGCTGCGCGATCGTGGCTTCGACGTCATCGGCTGGGGCAACGATCCGCAGGGCCGACGCAGCGAGACGTTGATCGTGGACTACACCGACAAACCCGAGGCGGCCGATCGCCTGGCGCGGGTGCTGGGTGGCGCGCAGGTGGAGCGCGGCAAGGACTCCCTCGATCGTGGCCTCGACCTCACCGTGCGACTGGGCAGCGGCTACAAGCCCCCGGTGGAAGCCTTCCACCCGTAAGGCAGCGCGTCAGGTCGCGGAGAGCTCGCGCCGGCGGCCGATCTTCTCGACGCGCAACTGCCCGCACGCCGCGCTGATGTCGAGTCCACGACTGCGACGGATCGCCACTTCCACGCCGTCGTCCCGTATCCAGTTCGCGAACTGGTGAATGCTGTCGCGCGGCGTCGGGTCGAAGCCGAGGCCACCGCCGGGATGCAGCGGGATCAGGTTCACGAACGCCTTGCAGGCACGCGCCAGCGCGGCCAGTTCGTCGGCATGCACGCGCCGGTCATTGACGCCGCCGAGCATCACGTACTCGAACGTCACGCGCCGGTCGAATTCGGCCGCGGCCTCGATCACCTCGGCCAGCGGATACTTGGTGTTCACCGGCATCAGCTGCTGCCGGAGTTCGTCATTCGGCGCATGGATCGAGATCGCGAGCCGGAACTGCTCCGGGCGTTCGCCGAGGGCGATGATGCCTGGCAGCACGCCGACCGTGCTGACCGTGATGTGCCGCGCCCCGATGCCGAATCCGTCCGGCGCGTTGAGGATGGAGAGCGTCGGGCTGACCGCCTTCCAGTTCATGAGCGGCTCACCCATGCCCATGAAGACGATGTTGGTGGCGCGCACCGGCGGATCGAGCAGGGCCAGCTCACGCACCTGCCCGGCGATCTCGTGGACCGCGAGGTTGCGCTGGAATCCCATCGCCCCGGTGGCGCAGAAGGCACAGGCCAGCGCGCATCCCGCCTGGGACGAGATGCAGAACGTCATCCGATCGCCATCGGGGATCGCCACCGTCTCGATGGACTGCCCGTCGGCCATCGTGAACAGGAACTTCTCGGTCCCGTCGATCGACGACTGGCGCACGGCGAGCGTGAGGCGCGGCATCGTGAACCGCTCCGCCAGCGCGACGCGCAACGCCGCCGGCAATTCGGTCATCGCCTCGAACGTCGGCACCGGGTTCACCCACAGGCGCCGCAACACCTGATCGGCGCGATACGACGGCTGCCCGAGCTCGGTGAGGGCGCTCAGCAGCACCTGCCGGGCGTCGTCCGGAGCGAGGTCGAGGAGGTTGATCGGTGGCGTGGTCACCCCTGAATGCTAATGGCGACCGTCGCCGGCCGTGCCTCGAGGCGTGATCCGGTGTCAGCTGGGGTGTGCCAACCACTTGTCGGACAATGTGTTGGCCCTGCCTGCGCTACCCGCCATGTGAAGGCGCGGCTAGCTTTCCCGCTTCCCCGAGACCATCGAGACTTGCTGGCCGATCTGCTGACGCTGGAGCGCGTGAAGGTACCGCTCGCGAGCCATTCCAAGGACGACGTGCTGCGCGAGCTGGTTCAGCTCGCCATGCCCGCGGCTGATGCGCCTGCGCTGGAGCGGATGGTGAAGGCGGTGCACGATCGCGAGGCGCTGCTGAGCACGGGCATCGGCAGCGGCATCGCCATTCCGCACGGCCGCACCAGCGAAGTGGACCAGGTCATCCTCACCGCCGGCCTCGCGCCCGAGCCGATCGACTTCGACGCGTTGGATGGCCGCCCGGTGTCGCTCTTCTTCCTGCTGCTCGGTCCCGAGCGCGCGGCTGGCGCGCACGTGCGTGCGCTGGGTCGCATTTCGCGCATCCTGCGGCACGAGTCGGTGCGCGACGCGCTGAACGCGGCCACGACACCAGCCGAGTTCATGGACCTGCTGGTCGGCGCGGAGGTTCCCTGAGCACGGCCGAGGCACGAGCGCGCGGGCCGGCGGCGTCGCTGCCGCGCACACGTTGGCTGCTCCCGGCCACGGTGGCGATCGCGATTCTGGTCGCCACGTCCTGGCCCTCGCCGCCGGCGATGCCGAACCAGAGCGACAAGGTGGTGCACTTCGCATCGTATGCAGTGCTCGGCGCCGCGCTGGCGTGGGCGGCCGATGCGCGCACGGTGCGACAGGTGGTGCTCTGGTTCGGCGTCGCGACGATGTTCGGCGCTGTGGATGAGTGGCATCAGCAGTTCATTCCCGGTCGGCGCACCGATGTGCGCGACTGGATCGCCGACACCGCTGGCGCGGTGACCGGCCTACTTCTCATGACGGCGCTCGCTCGGCGCCGGGAGTCCGTTGCGTGACCGTTCCATCGCTGTTCGCCACGTCCCGCCGCAGTCATCTGTGCGGTGAACTTCGCGCCGAGCATGTCGGCCAGACCGTGAAGGTCGGCGGCTGGGTGCACCGCTGCCGCTCGCTGGGGTCGATCGTGTTCCTCGACCTCCGGGATCGCGCGGGGATCCTGCAGGCCACCTGTGATCCACGCTTCACGCCGGCCGACGTGATCACCGCGGCGGACCGGCTGGGCGCCGAGACGGTGGTGGAAGTCGAGGGTGTGATCGCGGCGCGGCCGGTGGAGATGGTGAACGACGATCTCGGCACCGGCACCATCGAACTGCACGTCACCGCACTGCGCGTCGTGGGTCCGGCGGCGACGCCGGCGATTCCGGTCGCGCGTGGCAAGGACGAGAAGCTGGCGGCGGAAGACCTGCGCCTGAAGCATCGCATCCTCGATCTGCGTCGTCCGGAACTGCAGGCGAACCTGATCCTGCGACACCGTCTGCTGCAGGTGGCGCGGCAGACCATGGCATCGCATGGCTTCCTCGAGATCGAGACGCCGATCCTCACCAAGACCACGCCGGAAGGTGCGCGTGATTACCTGGTGCCGAGCCGCGTGCATCCCGGTGAGTTCTATGCGTTGCCGCAGTCGCCGCAGATCTACAAGCAGTTGCTGATGGTGGCCGGGTTCGATCGCTACTTCCAGATCGCGCGCTGCTTCCGCGACGAGGACCTGCGCGCCGACCGGCAGCCCGAGTTCGCACAGATCGACCTCGAATGTGCCTTCGTCACGCAGGAGGACGTGCAAGCGGTGGTGGAGCGTGTGCTGCTGGCGCTGTGGAAGGAGGCCGGGCACGACATCGCGGCGCCGTTCCCGCGCCTGCGCTGGGCCGACGCCATGGAACGCTTCGGCATCGACAAGCCCGACCTCCGCTACGGGTTCGAGCTCGAGAACTGGACCGCCCACGTGCAGCCGGATGCGGCGGCGTTCGTGCTGGACGGCATCGCCGCCGGCGGCACGCTGCGCGGCATCCGCGTGGCCAACGGTGCCGCCCTCTCCCGCAAGGAGATCGACGCCATGGCCGCGGTCGCGAAGTCGAGCGGACTCGGCGGGTTGCTGTGGGCGAAGCGGACCGAGACCGGCTGGGAAGGACAGGGGACGAAGGCGTTCGGCGCCGCCACGATGGAGCGCATCGGCGGTGCGGTCGGCGACCTGCTGCTGGCCGGTGTGGGTCCGGACGCGACGGCGTTGCCGGCGATGGGTCAGGTGCGGCTCGAGTTGACCCGTCGTCCGGAACATGTGCCGCAGTCCGCGCACGCTTTCTGCTGGATCGTGGACTTCCCGCTCTTCGAACTCGACGCCGCCAGCGGCGAGCACATGCCGGCGCATCACCCGTTCACGGCGCCGCACCCGGAAGACACGCACAAGCTGGAGGCCGCTCCGTGGGAGTGTCGCGCGATGCATTACGATGCGGTGTACAACGGCAACGAGCTCGGCTCGGGATCGATCCGCATCACCGATCCCGCCGTGCAGGAAACGATCTTCCGGCTGCTCAAGGTGCCGGCGGATGAGATCCAGCGTCGCTTCGGGTTCCTGCTCGACGGACTGGCCGCGGGTGCACCGCCACATGGCGGCTTCGCGCTCGGCTTCGACCGGATTGCCATGCTGCTGGCCGGTTCCACATCATTGCGCGACGTGATCGCCTTCCCCAAGACCACCGCCGCGCGCGCCCTGTTCGAGGGCGCCCCGAGTCCGGTGAGTGACCGTGACCTGAGTGCGCTCAACCTGGCGATCTCGATCAAGGAGCCGTCGTGACCGGTACCACGCTCGTGACACAGAAAGTCTCCACCGAAGGCGCCGACCTGCTCACGCTGGCCGGTGTCAACGACGCCAACCTGGTGGAGCTGGGTCGCATTCACGGCGTGCGCGTCGGCATGCGCGGCGAGGCCATCACGCTGGCGGGTGACCCGCAATCGGTGGAGCGCGCGATGCACACCGCGCAGCGCATGGTGGAGGCAGCGCGCCAGCGCTCGTCGTTCACCGCCGACGACGTGCTGCGCATGTCGGAAGACACCGGCAACGGCGGCGAGCCGGGACCGCTGGACCCGGCGCGCATCGCACTGCCCGGCGTGAAGCGCGTGGTGCAGGCGAAGACACCGGGTCAGGCCGAGTACCTGCAGAAGATCGCCGAGAACGACATCGTGGTCGGCATCGGTCCGGCCGGCACCGGCAAGACCTACCTCGCCGTCGCCGCTGCGGTGGATGCGCTGATGCGCAAGCGCGTGAAGCGGATCGTGCTGGCGCGACCGGCGGTGGAGGCGGGCGAGTCGCTCGGCTTCCTGCCGGGTGACATGCAGGCCAAGGTGGACCCGTACCTGCGGCCACTCTATGACGCGCTGGACGAGATGATGCCACCGGATCGCGTGATCAAGGCGCTCGAGACGCGCGTGATCGAGATCGCGCCGCTGGCGTTCATGCGCGGCCGCACGCTCGGCGATGCGTTCGTGATCCTCGACGAGGCGCAGAACGCGACCAACGCGCAGATGAAGATGTTCCTGACCCGCCTCGGCGTGAACTCGAAGATCGTCATCACCGGCGACAAGACGCAGATCGACCTGCCCAGCCGTGAGCAATCGGGACTGATGCAGGTGGAGCGCATCCTGCCCGGGGTGGAAGGCATCGCCTTCCACTACTTCAACGAGGCGGACGTGGTGCGCCACCGTCTCGTGCGCGACATCATCCGGGCCTATGCGCATGACAGTGGCAACTGACCCTCCACAGCGACGCAGCGTCGCCCACGGCGGGTGGCGCTGATGGCGGTGACCGTGGAGTCGAGCGCGCCGGGCCAGCGCGCGCCGCTGAGCGCGGCGCGGGTCGAGGCGCTGGTGGGCCTGGTGCTGAAGGCCGAAGGCGTGCCGGCTGCGATGATGAGCGTGACGTTCCTGTCGTCGCGTGCGATGGCGAAGATGAACCGTGAGCAGCTCGGCCATGCCGGCGCCACCGACATCATCACCTTCGAGCTGGCGCGCCTGGTGGCTGACGCGCCGGTGACGGGTGACCTCTACATCTGTCCCGATGTGGCGCGCGTGAACGCGAAGGCGTGGGGTGTGCCGGTCCGAGAGGAACTGGCGCGCCTCGTGATTCACGGCACGCTGCACACGCTCGGGTTGCAGCATCCGGACGGTGAGGCCCGCGTGGACTCACCGATGTGGCGCGCGCAGGAGAGGTACCTGCGTGCCGCCATTCGTCGTGGCCTCGTCTGACGGGTATGGCACTCTGGGTCGTGTTTGCGGTCTTCCTGTTTGCGGCCGGTGCGTCGGTCGCGGCGGACGGCTTCGTCACCAGCCTGACGACGGGGCCGGCCGACGACGTGCGCCGCGCGTGGCTGGTTCGAGATCGCGAGCGTGTGCATCGCGCACTGAGTGCCGCGCGCCTGCTCTGCTTCCTGGCCGTCGGCGCCAGCGCGCCGCCGCTCTGGGATGCGGACGGCCCGGCACTGATCGCGGCGCTGGCGCTGCTGCTGCTGTCGGTCGGCAGCGCGGAGACCTTCGCCCGCACCATCGGCGCGACACGTGCTGCCGGGCCCAGTGACTGGCTGTCGGGTTGGGCGGCGTTCGTGACCCTGATCGCCACGCCGGTGGTGGCCGTCATGGAGCGCACCGAGCGGGCGCTGGCATCGCTCTTCCCCAAGGCGCGCGTGGACGTCGACGCCGACGAGACCGCCACCGAGCAGTTCCTCGACATCGTGGCGGCCGAGGCGGACGTGACCGGCAAGGAGAAGACCCTGCTCGAGGGTGCCTTCGCCCTCGGTGAGACGCAGGTGCAGGAGATCATGACGCCGCGCGTCGAACTGATCGCGGTGGAACGTGAGACACCGTGGTCGGAAGTGGTGGATCGCTTCCGCGCGTCGGCTCACTCGCGCCTGCCCGTGTACAAGGAACGCATCGACGACGTGATCGGTGTGCTGTACGTGAAGGACCTGCTGGCCGACATCCTTGCCGATGCCGAGCCGGTGGCCGGCTGGCTCTCACGCATGCGGCCGGCATTCTACATCCCACCCACCAAGCCGATCGACGCGTTGCTGCGCGAGTTCCGTTCGCAGCGCACGCACATCGCGATCGTCATGGACGAGTACGGGGGCACCGCCGGCATCGTCACCATCGAGGACATTCTCGAGGAAGTGGTGGGTGAGATCGACGATGAACATGACGCCGAGGACGAACGGCAGTTCGAGAGTCGCGACAATCGCGAGTACTGGGTCACCGGCCGCATCTCGCTTGGCGAGTTGTCGGAGACACTCGGCGTGGACATCGAGAGCGATGAAGTCGGGACGGTTGGTGGCCTGATCATGGAGCGGCTGGGACGTGTGCCGCGCGCCGGTGAGCAGCTGCAGATCGCCGGCTTCCGCGTGGTGGTGGAGCAGGTTCGGCGCCGGCAGGTGCTGCGCGTGTACTTCGAGCGCCTCGACGGCACGCCGCCGGGCGCGTCCGGGTCGGAGCACTGATGGGCCCTCTCGCGATCGTGATGCTGATCGTGGCCGGCGTGGCGTCGATGTCGCTGGCGGCGCACGCGGTGCGTGCCGTGAGTCGCATCTGGCTGCGGCACTGGGTCGAACAGCGGCTGCGCGGCGCCCGTCTGGCGGAGGCGTACCTCGAGCAGCCGCAGCGCCTGCAGCTTGCGGCCGGCGCCGGTGCGGCTGCGGTGGTGGTGGCCGGCGGTGCGGCGCTCGCCCTCGCACTCCGAAACGCTCCCGGTTCGCTGGTGGTCTGGCTGGCGCTCACCGGCGGCAGCGTGCTGCTGCTCGGCGTGGCGGTGCCACGCGCCATCGGGCAGCGCTGGGCGGTGGCATTGGCGCCGTTCCTCCTGCCGCTGCTGCAGGTGGTGGAGCTGGTGCTGGGGCTGTTCCTGATGCCGGCCCGGGTACTGGAGCGCGTGCTGCGACCGGTGCATTTCGGCTCGCCGGCCGATGCCGAGCGCGATGCGCTCGAGGCGTTGCTGAGTGAAGGCGAGCGTGAAGGCGTGAGCCTGCCCGGCGAGCGAGAGATCATCACCGGCCTGGTGCAGTTCGGCGACAAGACGCTGCGTGACGTGCTCACACCGCGCGCGGAGATCTTCGCACTCGACGTGCGCCTCTCGCATGCGGAACAGGCGCGGCAGATCGCGCAGTCGGGGTACAGTCGCGTCCCGGTCTACAACGGCACGCTCGACGACGTCGCCGGGATGGTGCACGTGCGTGACGTGCTGACCAGCGAAGGGGCGGCGGCGTTGCCGGTGCGTGCGGTCGGCACCGCCTCGATCGACCGCAAGTGCAGCGACCAGTTGTTCGCCATGCTGCAGAACCGCCAGCACCTCGCGATCGTGCGCGAGGGTGACGGCCCGGTGCTCGGTTTGGTGACGCTGGAGGACCTGTTGGAGGAAGTCGTCGGTGACATCGACGACGAGCATGACGACCATCAACCCGTGGCCGGTCCGACATGAGTGCGCAGGCTGAACCGGTGGCGTTGCCACCCGCCATCACCAAGCTGCTGGTGTCGTTCGACGCAGGGCAGCGTGCAGCGCTCGCGCGCGCCATTTCCATCGTCGAGAACCATCGCGATGGGTTCGATGCGCTGCTGGCCACGTTGCATCCGCGACTCGGCCGCGCGCGCCGCATTGGCATCACCGGCCCGCCGGGCGCCGGCAAGAGCACCATCACCACGGCGCTGGTCGAGGCGTTGCGTTCTGACGGCCTGACGGTCGCGGTGGTGGCGGTCGATCCCACCTCACCGTTCACCGGCGGCGCGCTGCTCGGTGACCGCATCCGCATGGAGCGCGTGGCACTCGACCCGGGCGTCTACATCCGCTCGATGGCCACGCGTGGATCGCTCGGCGGACTGGCTGCGGCCACACGCGAGACCTGTGACGTGCTGGACGGCTTCGGCTTCGATCGCATCCTGATCGAGACCGTCGGTGTGGGCCAGAGCGAGCTGGATGTCGCACGCACCGCCGACACCAGCGTGGTGGTGCTGGTGCCGGAGAGCGGTGACAGCATCCAGACGCTCAAGGCCGGCGTGATGGAGATCGCCGACCTGTTCGTGGTCAACAAGAGCGATCGGCCCGGCGCCGACCGGTTGCGTGGCGACATCGAGCTGATGCTCGGCATGCGCATCGGCGACACCATGCGGGGCGTGCCCGCCCATCACGGCGTGGATCTGCGCGCGCTCGGTGCGGCCGAGCGCGAGGCGGCCCGGCAGGCGTTGTCACCGGGCCGCGCCGCGCGGGCCGCGACCGCCGATCCACACGCCGCTGGTGGCTGGGTGCCGGCGGTGGTGAACACCGTCGCTGCCGACGGTCGCGGAATCCCCGAGCTACTGGCGGCCATCGCCCGCCACTTCGAGTATCTTCTCAGTTCCGGCGGGCTGGCGGACCGGCGCCGCAGCCGGATGCGCGAACGGATCGTCGAGGTGGCCGAGGATCGCTTGCGACGGCGGCTCTGGAGCGATCCGGACACCCAGGCGTTCTTGGACGCCGCACTTCCTGCCCTCGAGCAGGGCACCACCACACCCTTTGCGATCGCCGACGCACTTCTGGCGCGCAGTGCAACCCTGATGGCGGGGCACCCCACATGACATCGATCTCCGACCTTTCCGAGACCGTCCGCGAGCAGCAGGCCGAGCTGGATCGCCTGCGCTCCGAGGTCGCCGCCTGGCGGGCTCGCTTCGACAAGGGGCAGGTGCGTGACGTGGCGTACACGAATTCGGCCGACACCGTCGAGCCGCTGTACACGCCACTCGACGGCCCCGATCCCGAGACGGCGCTCGAGGTGCCCGGCGCGTGGCCGTACACGCGCGGCATCCATCCCACCGGCTACCGCGGCAAGCTCTGGACGATGCGCCAGTTCGCCGGTTTCGGCTCGGCGCGCGACACCAACGAACGGTTCAAGTTCCTGTTGTCGCAGGGACAGACGGGCCTCTCGGTGGCGTTCGACTTCCCGACGCTGATGGGCTACGACGCCGACCATCCGCGCTCGGAAGGTGAAGTCGGCAAGACCGGAGTGTCGATCTCGTCGCTAGCCGACATGGAGACCCTGTTCGACGGCATCCCGCTCGACCAGGTGTCGACGTCGATGACGATCAACGGCCCCGCCATGATCGTGTACTGCTTCTACATCGCCGCCGCCGAGAAGCAGGGCGTGCCGGCATCGAAGATCCGCGGCACGGTGCAGAACGACATCCTGAAGGAGTACATGGCGCAGCACGCCTGGTGCTTCCCGATCGAGCCGGCGCTGCGCCTGATCGTCGATGGCTTCGAGTGGAGCGCACAGCACGCGCCGCTCTTCAACACCATCTCGATCTCGGGCTACCACATCCGTGAGGCGGGTTCGACCGCCGCGCAGGAACTGGCGTTCACGCTGGCCGACGGTTTCACCTACGTCGAGCGTGGCATCGCGCGTGGGCTGGACGTCGATTCGTTCGCGCCGCGACTCTCGTTCTTCTTCGACATCCACAACGACTTCTTCGAGGAGATCGCCAAGCTGCGCGCGGCACGCCGCATCTGGGCGCGGGTGATGCGCGAGAAGTACGGCGCCAAGGACCCGAAGTCGTGGATGTTGCGCTTCCACTCGCAGACGGCCGGCGTGACGCTCACCGCGCAGCAGCCGATGAACAACGTGGCCCGCGTCGCGTACCAGGCGCTGGCCGCGGTGCTTGGTGGCACGCAGTCGCTGCACACCAACTCGATGGACGAGACCCTCGCGCTGCCGACCGAGGAAGCGGTGCAGGTGGCGCTGCGCACGCAGCAGATCCTGGCCTACGAGACGGGTGTGTCGCACGTGATGGACCCGCTCGGCGGGTCGTACTACGTGGAGAGCCTCACCGACTCGCTGGAGCGTGAGGCCGAGTCGCTCTTCGCCCAGATCGAGGAGCAGGGGGGCGTCGTGCGCGGCCTCGAGGAAGGGTGGTTCCAGCGCAAGATCGCCGAGGCGGCCAGCCGGCATCAGTGGGAGATCGAGCAGCGCCGGCGGTTGGTGGTGGGGGTCAACGAGTTCACCAACGAGAACGAGGAGATCACGATTCCGCTGCTGAAGGTCGGCATGGATGCGGAACGTGAGCAGCGCGAGCGGATGGCGACGATGCGCGCCACGCGCGACAACGTCGCGGTGCAGGCGCACCTCGACGCGCTGCGCAACGCCGCGCGCGGCTCCGACAACCTCGTGCCATTGATCCTCGACTGCGCACGCAGCTACGCCACGCTGTACGAGATCCGCGCTGCGCTCGAAGATGTCTTCGGAGCCTATCGCGAGCCGGTGTTCTTCTGAGCCCGGCGCAACACCGGAAGTGACGTAGCCGGCTGCCGTCCTGGTGGCCGGCTTCGCGTTGTCCCAACTGCATCACCATTCCACCCGGAAGCACATTACATGATCGGAGCCTGGCGGAGCCTGCGGCACAGCAGTGGTGTGGCCGCATTTTTCGTGTTGTCCACCGTGCCCCTGGCGGCGCAGCATCCCTTCGCCGCCTCGACCGCATACGACCCGGCGGTACCCACACCGCGCGCGGTGCTGGGCTACGAACTGGGTGAGCGCTTCACGCCGCATCACCTGCTGATGCGCTACATCGAGCGCGCGGCACTGGCCAGCAAGCGGCTTCGCGTGGATACCCTGGCGCGGACGTTCGAGGGGCGCGAAGTGGTCGTGGTCGTGGCGAGCAGCGAGGCCAACATGCGCCGGATCGCGGAGATCAAGACCGCCGCCGGTCGCATCGCCGATCCGCGCGGGCAGTCGGCCGCCGACATCGATGCGCTGGTGAAGAACACGCCGGCCATCGTCTGGCTCGGCTACACGGTGCACGGCAACGAGGCGTCGGGTACCGAGGCAGCCATCGCCGGCGTCTACCAGCTCGCCGCCGGCACCGATGCCGAAACGCGGCTCATCCTCGACAGCACCGTGGTGCTGATCGACCCGGTGCAGAATGCCGATGGCCACGAGCGCCATGCGCAGGACACCTGGCGCGCGCGTGGATCGATGGGCATCCCCACCACGCCGGGCGCCCTGGTGCACAGCGGGTCGTGGCCCGGGCCGCGCACCAGCCATTACTACTTCGACCTCAATCGCGACTGGTTCATCCAGTCGCATCCCGAGACACGGGCGCGTGTCAGCACCGTGTTCTCGTGGTGGCCGCACGTGGCGGTGGACCTGCATGAGATGGGGTTCAACTCCACCTACTACTTCGCGCCACCGATGGAGCCGGTAAACAAGAACGTGCCGCCCGTGATCCTGCAGTGGTGGGACATCATGGCCAAAGGCATCGGCAGCGCCTTCGACCGCAATGGCTGGAGCTACTTCCGTCGCGAGGGCTACGACGAGTTCTATCCAGGCTACGGGATCAGCTTCCCGCTCCTGACTGGCGCGGTGGGCATGACCTTCGAGCAGGCTTCCAGCAACGGTGGCGCGATCCGCCGCCGCGACGGCACCGTGCTCACGCTGCGCGACGCCGCCTCGCATCACTACACCGCCGCCTGGGCCACGCTGCTCACCACCACCCAGCGTCGCACGCAGCGCCTGCGCGACTACGTCACCTTCCGGCAGACCGCCACCACCGCATCCACCGCGCCCGCCGTGGTGTTCGAGCGCGACGTCTTCGGGCGCGCCGATTCGCTGGCCGCCCTGATGCTCGACAACTCGATCGAGGTGCGCCGCATCGATGGACCGGTGACACTGACCGGCGCCGCACCATTCTCCGAAGCGGCACGGCCGACGGTCTCACTCACCGGCGCCTACGTGGTGAACATGGCGCAGCCGCAGGGACGCCTCGCCACCGCCATCCTCGAACAGGATGCCGTGCTGGATTCGAGCTTCATCGCCGGTGAAATCGAGGGTCGCCGCACCGGTGCACCGTCGCGCTTCTACGACGTCACCGGCTGGTCACTGCCGTATGCGTTCCGCGTGCGTGCCTTCTCGACGCGCACACCGCCTGCCGGTGGCACGCTCACCACACGCGCCATGCTCGCCAATCGGGTGGTGGAACCGGCCACGGCGCAGTACGGCTATGCGTTCGAGCCGGGCGGTGAAGCGGCCACGCAGTTCCTGGCGCAGATGCTGGCCGACAGCGTGAAGCTGTACTGGGCACCGAAGGCGTTCCGGATCGGCGACGCGCGATTCCCGCGCGGCGCCTTCGTCATCCGGGTCGCCGCCAACACGCCGGCCATTCACCAGCGTGTGAAGGACGTGGCGCGCAGCAGTGGCGCCACCGTACTGGCGCTGCCGTCGGCGATGGTGGACGAGGGCACCGATCTTGGCAGCAACAGTGTGATTCCCGTGCTGCCGTCGCGTGTCGCCATGCTTGGCGGCGCGCCGGTCGGCGGCAACTCGTTCGGCTTCGCCTGGTACCAGTTCGACCAGAGAATGAAGTACCCGGTCACCTCGATCGGCGTCGATGGCATCGCCTCGGGCATCCTCTCCAACTTCAACGTGCTGGTGATCCCGTCCACCGGTGGCGGCCAGCTCGATCGTGCGCTCGGCGATGGCGGCAAGGATCGCCTGACGTCGTGGGTGCGCGCAGGCGGCGTGCTGATCACGCTCGAGAACGCGACCAGCTGGCTGGCCGGCGAACGCCTCGGCCTGTCCCGGCTGCGGATGCGCACCGAACGCGCCGACAGTTCGGGCACCGCACCGGTGCGGGTGGATGTGCCTGGCGCGATCCTGCGCGCGCTCACCGACACGCTCTCGCCGCTGCTGGCCGGCGTGCGCGAGGCGGACGTACCGGTGCTGCTCGACGGCGACCGGTTCTTCGCCGCACCGCGCGACGTGCGGCCGGGTGAGCTGGTGCTGCGCTATGCACAACGTGCGCGCCTGCGCCTCACCGGCTACATCTGGCCCGAGGCGTGGGATCGCGTCGCCGGCTCACCGTACCTCTGGACCGAGCAGGTGGGCTCCGGTCGCGTGATCGGCTTCGCGGGTGATCCGAACTACCGCGCGCAGTGGCGCGGACTGTCGGCGATCTTCGCCAACGCCGTGCTGCTCGGCCACAGCTTCTGAGCTCCTGATGCCGCGCGCCACCGAGAGCCCCTGGTGGGCGTCGTACTTCGACGAGAGCTACCTGCTCGAGTTCGAGCCGCTCTTCGAGGAGACCATCAACCGCGCCGAGGTGACGCGGTTGATGGAACTGCTCGAATTGCCTGATGGCGCGCAGGTGCTCGACTGCCCCTGCGGGCAGGGTCGGCATGCGCACCTGCTGGCGGAGGCCGGCTACGACGTCACCGGCGTCGATTATTCGCTGCCGCTGCTGCGCATCGCGCGCGCCCGCGGCACCGGCAGGCGCCTGCGGTACAAGCGTGGCGACATGCGTTCACTGCCCGCCGAGTGGTCGGGTCGCTTCGATGCGGTGCTGAACCTGTTCACGTCGTTCGGCTTCTTCGATGACGTGGCCGACGATGCGAAGGTGATCGCGGAGTTCGCGCGAGTCCTGGCGCCCGGTGGGCGGCTGGTCTGGTACGGCGGCAGTCGGGACGGCGTGGTCGCCCGGTGGGTCGGCCGCGACAGCTGGACCACCCGCAACGGCACCCGCGTCGCCCACGATCGCGCCTTCGATCCGCTGAGCGGCGAGATCACCATCCAGACGACGTGGAAGGGCCCCACAGGCGCCGGGCAACGCATGCACCGGATCCGGCTCTACACCGCCACCCGGCTGGCCGAGCTGTGTGCCGAAGCCGGCCTGGAGGTGGAGGCGGTCTACGACGGCCTCGCCGATCGTCCCCTGCGGCGCACCTCCGCCGAGATGCTGCTGGTGGCGCGCAAGCCGTTGCTCCCTCGCAAGCGGACCCGCCGTTAGAATTCCCGGACTGTTCCCAGTCCTCACGACCTGATTTGTCATGACTCGACCGATTCGCGTGCTGGTGGCGAAGCCGGGGCTCGATGGCCACGACCGTGGTGCCAAGGTCGTAGCCGCCGCCCTGCGCGACGCCGGCATGGAAGTGATTTATACCGGACTCCACCAGACGCCGGAGATGATCGCCACGGCGGCGGTGCAGGAAGACGTGGACGTGGTCGGCCTCTCGATCCTCAGCGGCGCCCACATGACGCTCTTCCCGCGCGTGCTGGCGCTGCTCAAGGAGCAGGGCCGCGACGACATCCTGCTCACCGGCGGCGGCATCATCCCGAAGGAAGACATGGAGGCGCTGCGGTCGCAGGGTGTGGGCCAGCTGTTCGGCCCCGGCACCAGCACCGCCGACCTCGTGGAGTTCATCCGCACCTGGTTCGCGGAGAAGGAGTCGCAGCCGACGTGACCACGCGTTTGCGGCAGCTCAGCGATGCAGTCCGCGAGGTCGAGGCTCGGATTCGTGAAGGAGGTGGGGCAGAGCGCTCGGCGAAGGAACATGCGCGCGGCAAGCTGACCGCCCGCGAACGCGTCACGGCGCTCTGCGATGACGGCGCACCGTTCCTCGAGCTCGGCCTGCTGGTCGCGTACGACCAGTACGATGGACAGGCGCCCGCGGCCGGCGTGATCACCGGGCTCGGTGTCGTGCACGGGCGCGAAGTGGTGGTGGTCGCGAACGACGCCACCGTGAAGGCAGGCTCGTGGTGGCCCGAGACCATCAAGAAGATCCTCCGGGCGCAGGAACTGGCCATGCGCTGCCGCATCCCGATCGTCTACCTGGTGGACAGCGCCGGCGTGAACCTGCCCTATCAGGGCGGTGTGTTCCCGGGGCAATACGGGGCCGCGCGCATCTTCTACTACAACTCGGTGATGCGCCGCTACCTTCGCATCCCGCAGCTCTCCGCGGTGATGGGTCCGTGCATCGCCGGTGGTGCGTACCTGCCGGCGCTCAGCGACGTGATCGTGATGGTGAAGGGCACCTCGTTCATGGGACTCGGCGGCCCGAACCTGGTGAAGGGCGCCACCGGCCAGACCATCGACGGCGAGACGCTCGGCGGCGCCGGCACGCACACCGCGATCAGTGGCGTGGCGCACTATACCGCCGACGATGACCCGCATTGCCTGCGGCTGCTGCGCGAGATGATTTCGCGCCTGCCCGGCGCGCACCACGATGCGAAGCACGCTGACGTCGCGTCGCTCGAACCGTCGCGCAGCCCCGAGTCGTTGTACGATGTCCTGCCGTCTGACCATCGCATGTCGTACGACATGCACCACGTGCTCGAGGCGGTGGTGGACGCCGGCTCGATGTTCGAGTTCCAGGGCGACCTGGCGAAGGAAGTGATCTGCGCCGACGCACGGATCGATGGCATCGCAGTCGGCGTGATCAGCAACCAGCGCGGCCTGATCAAGGGTCGGCCGGGCGAAAAGCCGCGCTTCGGCGGCATCATCTACGCCGAGAGCGCGGAGAAGGTCGCCTTCTTCATCGATCGCTGTGACCGGCAAGGCATTCCGCTGCTGTTCGTGCAGGACGTCTCGGGATTCATGGTGGGGCCGGAGGCGGAGCACGAGGGCATCATCCGCGCCGGTGCGCGCTGGGTCGAGGCGATGGCCACTGCGCGCGTGCCGAAGCTGGTGCTGACGGTGAATCACGCGTCGGGTGCCGGCTACTATGCGATGGCCGCGCAGGGTTTCGATCCCGACCTGATCCTCTCGTGGCCCACCGGCCGCATGGCGGTGATGGAAGGTGAGAGCGCGATCGCGGCGGTGCACGGCCCGGCGTTGGACGCACTGAAGAAGGCGGGCACTGATCCGTCCGCCGAGATGCAGCAGTCGATCGCCTCGATGCGCGAGGACTACGAACAGCAACTCGATGCCCGTTACGCGGCCGCCCGCGGCTTTGCCGACGCGATCGTCTATCCGGAAGACACCCGACCGCTGCTGGCGCTGGCACTCCGTGCCGTGCGACGCAATCCCGGTCCACACCTCGGAGCCTTCGTGCTTCCACCGCAACCGCAGGAAATGGCATGAGCACCGCGCACGCAGACCCGACCACACGCACGATCCGCGTGGCCAGCGGCCAGGGCTTCTGGGGCGACTCCCTCGACGCGCCGCGGCAGCAGGTGGACGGCGGTCCGGTGGACTACCTGATGCTCGACTACCTGGCCGAAGTCACCATGTCCATCCTGCAGAAGCAGAAGGAACGTGACCCGGCGATGGGTTACGCACGTGATTTCATCGGCGCGATCGAGAGTGTGCTGCCGGGCATCGTCGAACGCGGCGTGAAGGTGATCGCCAACGCCGGCGGCGTGAACCCGGTCGCCTGCGCGCGGGCGCTGCTGGCGGCGATCGCAAGGGCGGGACACGGTGGCGCGGTGAAGATCGGCGTCGTCACCGGTGACGACCTGCTGCCGCGCCTCGACGAACTGATTGCGGCCGGCCACGAACTGAAGCACATGGAGACCGGTGCGCCGCTCTCCACCGTGCGGAGCCGCGTGCTCTCCGCCAACGCCTACATCGGCTCCACGCCGATCGTCGAGGCATTGCAGCAGGGCGCGCAGATCGTGGTCACCGGTCGCTCCACCGACACCGCGCTCACCATGGCGCCGCTGCGCCACGAATTCGGCTGGGCCGCGGACTCGTGGGATCAGCTCGCAGCCGGCATCGTGGCCGGTCACATCCTGGAGTGCGGCGCGCAATCCTCGGGTGGCAACTGCCTGCACGATTGGCGCACGATCCCCGACCTCGCCAACATCGGCTACCCGATTGCCGAGGTGCAGTCCGACGGCACCTTCGTCATCACCAAGCATCCGGGCACCGGTGGACGGGTCAGTGTGCCCAGCGTCACCGAGCAGTTGGTGTACGAGATGGGTGATCCGCATTCCTACATCACGCCTGACGTGGTGGCCGACTTCACCTCCATCCGCGTCGCACCGGACGGCGAGAATCGCGTGCGGGTGCACGGCATCACCGGTGGCCCGGCGACGCCCTTCCTCAAGGTCTCCATCGCCTATCGTGCCGGCTACAAGGCGGTCGGCTCGCTCGTGTACTCGTGGCCCGACGCGATGGAGAAGGCCCAGCTGGCCGATCGCATCCTGCGTGAGCGGCTCGATCGACTGGGCCTCACGTTCGACCAGGTGCTGACGGAGTTCGTCGGCGCCAACGCCACCCATGGTCACCTGGCCGGCGATGGGAACGACGCGCCGGAAGTGCAGATGCGCGTCGGCGTGCGCGGTGAGGATCGCGCCAGTGTGGAACGCTTCACGCGCGAGATCGCGCCGCTGGTGCTCAACGGTCCACCGAGCGTGACCGGATTCGCCGGCGGCCGACCGAAGGTGGAAGAGGTGATCGCCTACTGGCCGGCGCTGATCGACAAGCGCGTCGTCACGACCCACGTCGAGGTGATGTCATGAGCGCCGACATGGTGCAGGTGCGCCTGCTGGACATCGCGCACACGCGATCGGGCGACAAGGGCGACATGGCCAACTGCGGCGTGATCGCGCTGCGTCCCGAATGGTACCCGGTGCTGGTGCGCGAACTCACCTCGGCACGCGTCGCCACGCATTACGGCGCGCTGATCTCGGGCACGGTGGAGCGCTTCGAGCTGCCGAACCTCAATGCCCTCAACTTCCTGCTGCACGGTGCCCTCGACGGCGGTGGCACCTTGTCGTTGAAGACCGACGCGCAGGGGAAGGTGGTCTCGACGGCGATGCTGCGCCTGGTGCTGACGGTGCCGGCGGACGAGGCGCGCGCGTTGGACCTGCCACTTCATCACGGGAACTGATCGCCATGACGCAACCGACGCCGTCGTCGCTGGCCGCAGTGCACACGCGCATTCGCTCGGTGCGCGCCGAAGGGCTCGGTGTGATCACGCTCGCCCGTCCGGAGAAAAAGAATGCGCTCGACCAGCGCACGGCGGTGGAACTGGTCGAGGTGCTGCGTGAGCTGGAGGCGTCCGCGGAGGTGCGGGTGGTGATCGTGGAGGGTGACGGCGACGATTTCTGCGCCGGTGCCGACCTGGCCGCGCTGGACGCGTCGATGGACGCCGGCATCGACACGCACATCAACGACGCCCGCGCACTCGGCCGCGTCTTCACCACCATGCGCGAGATGACCAAGCCGGTGGTGGCGATCGTGCGCGGTCGCGCGCTCGCCGGCGGCGCGGGGCTGGCCACCGCCTGCGACATCGTCCTCGCCGAGGAGACCGCGCAGTTTGGGTATCCCGAAGTGCGGATCGGATTCGTGCCGGCGATGGTCATGACCATGCTGCGACGCGCCGTCGGCGAGAAGCGCGCCGCCGAACTGGTGCTCACCGGTCGGATCATCGGCGCCGCCGAGGCCGCGCGCATCGGCTTGATCAGCCGCTGCATCCCGACCGCCGTGTTTCCGGAGGAGGTGGCGAAGACGATCGAGGCGCTGGTGAAGGCGCCACCGACCGCCGTCAGCCTCACCAAGCGGCTGCTGTACCGCATCGACGACCTCGATTTCGCGCAGAGCATCGTGGCGGGCGTCTCGACCAATGTCGAGTCACGCGCCACCGACGACTTCCGCACCGGCGTGCGTCGGTTCGTCGACCGCGCGCGTCAGCCGTGACGATCCTCACCGTCCAGATCGCACTGACACTGATCGGTGCGGGAATGTTCGGCTACGGCGTCTACGCGGAGAATGACGCGTTTCGCCTCGCCGCGATCGGGACCCTGGCCGTCGCGCTGATCCTGCGCTTCGTGCGGAAGCGCACCGGCGGCTGAGCAGCGCGGTCCCGCAGCACTGACTTTCCGACCCCGGACCGGCCCGAGCGGCACCCGGGGTCGCTATCTTTGGGGGATGGCCCGCATTCCCAGCTCCGTCCCCGAACTTCTCGCCCCGGCAGGCTCCTTCGACGCCGTCCGGGCCGCAGTCGCCAACGGCGCCAACGCGGTCTACCTCGGTGCCGAGCGCTTCAACGCCCGGGACGAAGGCGCGCAGCTGACGCTCGACGAACTGGAAGCCGCCTGCCGCCTCGCGCACCAGCATGGGGCGCGCGTCTACCTGACGTTCAACGTGCTGGTCAAGCCGGCCGAGCTGGAGGACGCGCTCACCTACCTCGGCGAGTGCATCGACCGCGGCATCGATGCGGCCATCGTGCAGGACATCGGCGTGGTTCGGCTGATCCAGCGCGTCTATCCCGATCTCGAGATCCACGGCTCCACACAGATGACCGTGCACGACGAGTCGGGGGCGTTGGTGATGCAGAAGCTCGGCGTGGAGCGTGTGGTGCTGGCGCGCGAGAACACGCTCGACGACATCCGTGCCATCCGCGCCGCCGTGCCGGAACTTGGGCTCGAGACGTTCGTGCACGGCGCGCTCTGCATCTCGTACAGCGGGCAGTGCTACATGTCGGGCATGATCTCCGAGCGCTCGGCCAATCGCGGCTCATGCGCGCAGAGCTGCCGCAAGGATTACGTGCTCACCGACGAGACGTCGGGTGCGGAGCTGGATCGCGGCTACCTGATCAGCGCCAAGGACCTCGCGGCGCACGATCACCTGGCCGACATCGCCGACGCTGGCGTGGGGTGCCTGAAGATCGAGGGGCGCAAGAAGAAGCCGGAATACGTCGCGACGGTCACGCAGGGGTATCGGAGCTTCCTCACCCGGCTCGCGACCGGCGATCGTACGCCACCGTCGATCAGCGAGACCGAGCCGCTGGTGCAGATCTACAGCCGCGGCAACACCGGTGGCATGTATGGCGGACGCGCCGGCCGCGAGTACATCACCCGCGCCCAGCCCGACAATCACGGCATGGTGATCGGTGAGGTGACCGACGGCAGCGGCACCGAGGTGACGGTCGAGGTCACGCATCCGATCGAGGTCGGTGATGGGATCGGCTTCGAGCCACCGGCTGAGGGCGGCACGAAGGCGATCGGTTTTGCCGTCACCGCCGTGCGCACCATGTCGCAGCGTGACGGGCGGACGCGTCAGGTGATCGCCACGCGCCAGCGTATCCCGGCTGGCTGGACGGTGGTGCGATCGTCGCACGCCGCATTGCTGGCCACCGCACGCGCCAGCTTCGCCGCGCTGCCGGTGACGATTCAGAAGCGCCGCCACCGCCTCGACCTGCGCCTGTTCGGCAGCGCCGGCGGCCCGATGAAGGTGGTGGCGACCTGTGACGCCGACGAGGTGAGCGCACGCAGCGAAACCGTGCTGGCGCCCGCCACCAAGCGCGCGCTCGACGACACCATGCTGCGTGAGCAACTCGGTCGCCTCGGCGAAACGCCGTTCGTGCTCGGCACGCTGGATCGCAGCGGGCTGTCGGCCGACCTCTTCCTGCCCGTCAGCGCGATCAACCGCCTGCGACAGGATGTCGTGGACCAGCTGATGGTCCAGCGCGACTGGGCCGAGCAGAGCCGCCTTGCCGATCGTGCCGCCATGATCGCCGCGGCCATTGCGTCGCCGGCACCTGTTGCTGTCGCGCCGACGGCTGCGTTGCTGGCCGAAGTGCACACGGTGGACGATGCACTGGTCGCAGCGCGTGCCGGTGCCACGGAGATCGTGTTCGATCCCTTCCTGCGCCATCCCGCGCCGTCGCTGAGCCGCGTGCGTGCGCTGCAGGAAGAACTGGTGGCGATGGGCGTCACGTTGCGTCTGCGCACGCCGACCATCGTGCGCCCCGAGGATCGCAAGGCCGCCAGCAAGTGGCTCGGGCTGATGCTGCCGATCCAGACGGGTCACCTCGGCCTGCTGGCGGAACTGGCCGCGGAAGGGCGTGACGTGATCGGTGACTACGCCCTCAACGTGTTCAACCAGCACACGGCGGCGGAATACTTCGCACTCGGTGCCACGCGCCTGACGCTCTCGGTGGAACACACCGTGGACGAGATGCTGGCGGTCAGCGCACCGTGGGGCGGCGCAGCGTTCGACGCGGTCGTGTTCGGCCGCCCGGAAGGCATGACGATCGAGCACTGCGTGCTGTCCGCGGCGTTCGATCGTGTCGTGACCACCTGCCGCGATCTCTGCGTGCAGAAGCACGTCAACGTCTCGATCACCGATCCGGCCGGCTACACCTTCCCGGTGGCCACCGACAGCGCCTGTCGCAATCGCCTGCTGCATTCCCGTCCGATCGAGGCCGGCGAATACCTGCCGCGACTGTGGCGCGGTGGCATCCGGCATTTCCGCCTGCTGTTCAACGTGCCGGGCGACCCGATCGCCGAGGTGGTGGCGGGATATCGTGCCATGCTCGACGAACTCGCCGCCGGCCAGCGCGTCTCCACCGACCGCGTGCGCATGCTGTACGGGCAGTCGTTCACCCGCGGGCACTTCGCCCGCGCCGTCTGACCGCCTTCGCCACCACACACCAGCACCGATGCCCACTCCATTCGAATCCGCCCAGCTCAACCTCCAGCTGTTCGACATGCGCCGCGAGCCGCTGCTACGCAAGGCGCGTGACTGGTTCCTGCTGGAGTTCCACCCCGCGACCTTCGACGATTACATGAAGGAGCAGATGGGGGAGAAGAACTCGTGGATCCGCATGGTGGTGGGGTACTGGGACATGGCGGCATCGATGGTCGTGCAGGGCGCCATCTCGCAGGAGTCGTTCATCGCCGCCCACGGTGAGATCATCGGCACCTTCGCCAAGGTGCATCCGTTCCTGGCCGACCTGCGCGGCCGCATGGGCCCGCTGGTAGGCGCCAACATCGAGAAGGTGGTGATGGCGATGCCGGATGCCGAGGCCGAGATGGAGGCGCGTCGCAAGCGGCTCAAGGCACGCTGGGATGCACAGCAGGCCACCAAGGCTGGCTTCATCGTCTGAATGGTGGTGACTTTTCCGCGCCGCGATGACGCGGTGCTGACCTGCGCGAAGATGCTGGACGACGAGCGCCACGCGATGGCGCGGACCCGTACCCGTCGTCCCGCATGATGCCGGCTCCGACCCTCGACGACGCCCTCGCCGTCCTGCAGCAGAAGTTCAAGTACGGCGCGTTCCGCCCTGGGCAGGAACGCGCCATCACCAGCGTGCTCGCCGGCCGCGACACGCTGGTGGTGCTGCCGACCGGTGGTGGCAAGTCGATCTGCTATCAGGTTCCGGCGCTGGTGAAGCGCGGCCTGACGGTCGTGATCTCGCCGCTGATCTCCCTGATGAAGGACCAGGTGGATGCGCTGATGGGCCGCGGCATCGAGGCGGCGTTCATCAACAGCACGCTCTCCAGCAGCGAAGTCAGCGACCGGCTGGTGCGCGCGCAGCGCGGCGAGATCCGCATGCTCTATGTGGCGCCGGAGCGTTTCGACGTCGGTGCCACCGCCGAGCGGCTGAAGGCGATCGGGATCGCGCTGCTGGCGGTGGACGAGGCGCACTGCATCAGCGAGTGGGGCCATGACTTCCGCCCCAGCTATCGCCGAGTGGGCGAGGTGCGCCAGCGCCTCGGCAATCCGCCCACCATCGCCCTCACCGCCACCGCCACGCCGGTGGTGCGCGAGGACATCGCCCGCATCCTCGACCTGCAGGACCCGGAGATCATCGTCACCGGGTTCGACCGGCCGAACCTGTCGTATGGCGTCATCTCGGCCAAGAACGATCGCGAGAAGGACGCTGTTGTCGTGGCGCAGCTACGCGAGATGGAGGAGGGCAGCGGCATCGTCTATGCGTCCACGCGCAAGACGGTGGAGCGCATGGCGCACTACCTCGATGACCAGGGCATTCCGGCGCGCGCCTATCACGCCGGGCTGGATGACGAACGCCGGCGGCGCGTGCAGGACGCCTTCATGTCCGGCAACACGCGCGTCATCGTCGCCACCAACAGCTTCGGCATGGGCGTGGACAAGTCGAACGTGCGGCTGGTGATCCACTACGCCATGCCCGGGACACTCGAGGCCTACTATCAGGAGGCGGGCCGCGCTGGTCGTGACGGCCTGCACAGTCGCTGCCTGCTGCTGCACGCGTTCCCCGATCGATTCACGCACGAGTTCTTCATCAAGTCGGCACTGCCCGACCGTCACCTGATCGAGCAGGTGCACCGACGCTGCCAGCGCGAAGCGGATCGCGGCGGCGTGGTGGCGGCGACAGCCGATGAACTGGCGGCTGGCATCGGCGGCAAGGTATCGTCGAAGGCGGTGGAATCCGCGCTGCGCGTGCTCGCCGAGGCCAGCGTGCTGCGCTGGGATCCCGAGAGCGCGGGCCTCGTGTCGCTGCGGCTGCTGGCCACGCCCGAGCGCATCCGCCACGAACTCGGTGATGGCTTCGAGATGGAGCGTGAGCTGCTGCGCGCCTGCTGGCGGATCGCGAAGCACCAGCTCTCACGCGGTGCCATCATCGACCTCGATGGCCTGCCGCCCGGCTTCAACGGTTTCGCAGACAGCTTCCCGATGCTCGAACGGCTACAGGCCCGCCAGTTCGTGCAGGTCGAGCGCGTCGGTGGCGGGTTGCGACTGGTCGACCAAGGCATGTCGCTGGATCGTGTCTCGATCGACTGGCGCGCGCTCGATCGGCGACGCCAGCGCGAGTTCGACAAGCTGGAGGCGATGCAGCGCTACGCGTACGCGACCAGTTGCCGACGCCAGGCGTTGCTGCAATGGTTCGGCGATCCGGCGGCAAAGGCGGAATGCGGCTCCTGCGACAACTGTCTCGGTGAGACGCGCAGTGCGCCCAGCGTGCGAGGCGCGTGGACGCCGGGCGAGCGCACGCGCACGCCACGCGACCCCAACGTACGCCGCGAGACGCAGCGGAAATCGAAGGAGACCGGCGGCGCGGTGACGGAGGCCGACACCGAGCTGCTGATCGCGCTCAAGGCCTGTCGCGCGCAGCTGGCGGCCGGGAAGCCGGCCTACATCGTGTTCCCGGACGCGACACTGGCCGCCTTCGCCACCCGCAAGCCACTCACCGCCGCGGCCATGGCCGGGCTGCCTGGCGTGGGGCCGGTGAAACTGGAGCGGTACGCCGAGCCGTTCCTCGACGTCATCCGTTCACACAGCCGCTGATACCGTGGTGGCGGCCCAGCCGTCACCCGTGCGGCCGGTATGGCGGTGCCGCGTGACGCCGGTCGCGACGTTAGTTTTTCGGTTTACGGGCGCCCAGCAGCGGCTGCCCCCAACTCATGCATCATGGACGATTCGCTCTACTTCAGTGAGCAGCACCTGCAGGTGCGCGAGATGGTGCGCGCCTTCGCGAATGACCATATCCGGCCGGTTGCCAGCCGTCACGACGCCGACTCGTCGTTCCCCTGGGAGAACGTGGCGAAGATGGCCGACCTTGGCCTGTTCGGGATCCCGTGGTCCGAAGACCTCGGCGGCACCGGCTTCGACTCGATGGCCTTCATCATCGCCATCCACGAACTGGCCAAGGTCTGCGCCAGCCACTCGATCACCATCTCCGCCCACACCACGCTCGGCACGTCACCGATCGTCTACTTCGGCAACGAGGCGCAGCAGCAGCGATACGTGCCGCTGCTGGCGGCAGGCAAGGTGCTGGGCGGCTTCGGCCTGACGGAACCCAATGCCGGCAGCGACGCCGGCGGCACGCAGACGACCGCGGTGCGCAAGGGCAGCCACTACGTCGTCAACGGCTCCAAGCGCTTCATCACGCACGCCGGCGTCGGCGAGGTCTTCATCGTCACCGCCGTCACCGATCCATCGGCGGGCACCCGCGGCATCAGCTCCTTCATCATGACGAAGGAGACCACCGATCTCGAGGCCACGCGTGCGGTCGGGGTGGGGCACGACGACGCGATCGTGCCGATGGCCGGCTTCAGGGCGGGGAAGAAGGAAGACAAGCTGGGCTGGCGCGCGAGCGACACCCGCGAACTGATCTTCGAGAACGTGGAAGTGCCGGCCGAGAACCTGCTGGGCGCGGAAGGCATGGGCTTCATCAACTTCATGAAGACGCTCGACGCTGGACGCATCGGCATCGCCGCGCTGTCGCTGGGCATTGCCGAAGGCGCCTTCGAGGAGGCGCGCAAGTATTCGATCGAGCGCAAGCAGTTCGGGCAGTCGATCGTGAACTTCCAGGGCGTGTCGTTCCAGCTCTCCGACATGGCCACCGAGATCGAGGCCGGCAAGCATCTCACGTATCACGCCGCGATGCTGGCGCAGGCCGGCAAGCCGTACGGCAAGGAAGCGGCGATGGCGAAGCTGTTCTGCTCCGAACTGGCGATGCGCGCCACGCTGAAGGCGATCCAGATCCACGGTGGCTACGGCTACACCAAGGACTACCCGGTGGAGCGCTTCATGCGCGACGCGAAGATCTGCGAAATCGGCGAAGGCACGTCGGAGATCCAGCGCCTGGTGATCGCGCGACACCTGGTCAAGGAGATCACGGGGTGACCGACAGCTCGCAATCGATGGTGCAGCGGATGCGTGTGCCGCTCGGCTTCGTGTTCGGGGCGCTGTTCCTCTGGTTCGCGCCCAGGTACGCAACGCCGCAGAAGCTGGCCATCGGTGGCGCGATTGCGCTGGTGGGGGTGCTCATCCGCGCCTGGTCCACCGGGCACATCGTCAAGAACCAGAAGCTGACCACCACCGGGCCCTATGCGCACACGCGCAACCCGCTCTACCTGGGCAGCTTCCTGCTGGCGCTGGGCTTCGCGTTCGCGGCGCACTGGCTGGCGATGGTGCTGGTGATCGCGTTCTGGATCGCGGTGTACGGGCCGACGATCACTCGCGAGCGGGACTACCTGCGAAGCCTCTACGGCGCCGACTACGCCGAATACGAGGTGAACGTGCCGGCCTTCCTGCCGCGGCTCACGCCCTGGTCAGGACCGGCCGGCGCGGATCGGAGTGGCGGCTTCAGCTTCCCGCTCTACCTCCGCCACAATGAGTGGCAGGCAGGTCTCGGCTTCCTGGTGGTGCTGGGCTGGCTGGTCTTCAGTCCGTTCCGCTGACGGTCGAAGGCCATCGCGGCGGCGATGATTCCCGCCGCGGTGGGGTGCCATCCAGCCTGACCGGTGGATAGGCTTCGGCTCGTCGTGCGGCGCGCCTGAGCGTGCTGCGTGCGTTCGCCGGTGCGGAGCGACCCCCGCACCGGTGTGTTGTTCCCCGACTTGCAGTCGGCGCTGGAGTGGCGGCGTCGGGCCGGTCGGGCCGTACTCGTTTCACCGGTCATCTCCGTGATGGCCACCAGTCGCAGTGGAACTCGCACAGCCGCATGTCTCGCGGGCGGGTGAAGCTGGATCGACCGGGTGAGGCGTGCAGTGCGGCAGCCGCTGGTGTCTGGCATGCGTCCGCGTGCACGACAACTTTCACGTTGGTCAGCCCACGGGCTGCGTGTGTACGGGTCGCCTCACGCGGTGCCGCGAGGCGTGCATGAAGCGTGACATCCTGATCAATGCCGCCGCACGGGAAGTGCGCGTGGCCATCATCGAAGACGACCAGCTGGTCGAGCTTCTGGTGGAACGTCCCGAGGCGCGCCGGATGGTCGGCGACATCTACCTCGGACGGGTCGAGGCGGTGCAACCGGGCCTGCAGGCCGCCTTCGTCGACATCGGCACCGAGAAGAGCGCCTTCCTGCACGCGTCGGACCTCGTCTACGAGACGGACGATGACGACGATGACGACGACGACGAGAACGATGGCGACGACGCCGCCGAGGCCGCGCAGGACGCCGCGGCGTCGGGCAGCGAGACGCCCCGTTCCGGACGCGCACCGAAGAAGGAGGCGCCACAGATCCAGGACGTCCTGAAGCGCGGCGACACGATCCTGGTGCAGGTCAGCAAGGAGCCGATCTCCACCAAGGGACCGCGCGTCACCGCGCAGGTCTCCATGGCTGGCCGGTTCCTGGTCTACATGCCGTTCGCCTCGCGCGTCGGCGTCAGCCGCAAGATCGGTGAGCGCGCCGAGCGCCAGCGCCTGAAGGAGCAGGTCAACGCCTTCCTGCCCAAGGATGCCGGCGGCGTGATCGTCCGCACCGTCGGCGAGGACGTGACCGCCGAGACGTTCGAGCGCGAGCTGACGGGACTGATCAACAACTGGAAGCGGATCAACCGGAAGCGGCAGTTCATGCGCGCACCGGCGCTGGTGCACCGTGAGACGAACCTGGCGCGCGGCATCATCCGCGACCTGTTCAGCGCCAAGGTGGACAAGCTGGTGGTGGACAGCCGCCAGCTGTACAACGAGATCGTGGAATACCTGAAGGGCGTGGGTCCGGAGCTGGTGGACCGCGTGCAGCTGTACGAGGAGACGCAGCCGCTGTTCGACAAGCACGAGGTCGAGGCGGAGATCCGCGACATCTTCAAGCGGCGCTGCGACCTGCCGTCGGGCGGCTACCTGATCATCGAGCCCACCGAAGCGCTGGTTTCGATCGACATCAACTCGGGCCGCTACACCGGCAAGAAGGACCCCGAGAAGACGATCATGAAGACCAACATGGAGGCCGCCCGGGAGGTGGCACGCCAGCTCCGGCTGCGCGACGTGGGCGGCATCATCGTCTGCGACTTCATCGACATGGAGACCCGCGCCAACCGCGACCGGGTGCTGCAGGAACTGCGGACCCACCTGGGGCGCGACCGGGCCCGGACGAAGGCGTTCCAGGTCAGTGAGCTGGGCCTGATCGAGATGACCCGCCAGCGCGTGCGGGCCAGCCACCTCCAGGCCACCACCGAGCCCTGTCCCACCTGCAACGGCACCGGCCGGATCTTCACCCCCGAGACGATCGTCCGGCGGGTGGAGCGGTCGGTGAAGCGGATCGGGGTCGAGGGTCGGCGCGATCCGATGGTGGTCAAGCTCCATCCGGACGTGGCCATGTACGTCCTGGAGCAGGAGCCCGACATCCTCGCCCGGCTGGAAAAGGTGGTCTCGTTCTCGCTCGAGCTGCGGGATGACCCCCTCCTGCGGCCGGACGAGTACAAGCTGGTGGTCAAGGGAGCCCAGCGGGACGTGACGGCCCAGTACGCCCTGGCCTGATCGTTGACGCGACCGGGCCAGTTGACACCCCGGCTCGGGTCGCCTAACTTCGTGGGCTAATTACCCTTACACGTCGTACACCTATGAGCTACGCGATCATTCGCACCGGCGGCAAGCAGTTCCGCGTCAGTGCTGGCCAGACCTACCGGATTCCGTCCCTCCTCGGCGATGCCGGTGGGACGGTCGAGTTCAACGAAGTCCTGCTCGGTTCCGACGGCTCCGCCGTGAAGACCGGCGTCCCGACCCTCTCGGGTGCCAAGGTCTCGGCCGAGATCGTCAAGCACGGCCGCGGCGAGAAGATCATCGTCTTCAAGTTCAAGCGCCGGAAGAACTACGCCCGCAAGCAGGGCCACCGTCAGGGCTTCACGGAAGTCCGGATCACCGACATCACGCTGGGCTGAGACACCAATGGCACATAAAAAGGGCGTAGGCTCATCCCGGAACGGCCGCGACTCGAATCCGCAGTACCGCGGTGTGAAGAAGTTCGGCGGCGAGTTCGTGCGCGCCGGCGGCATCATCATCCGTCAGTGCGGTACCAAGGTGCACCCGGGCCGCAACGTCGGCCTCGGCCGCGATTACACGATCTTCTCGCTGGTTGACGGCGTGGTCGAGTTTTCGCCGAAGGACAAGCGTCGCATCAAGGTCAGTGTGAAGCCGCTGGCGCCCGTCGCCGAAGCCATCGCCGCCGACTGAATCCGTCGCACGGAACGTCGAACGCCTCCGCTCCGCGCGGGGGCGTTTTGTTTTGGTGGCACGCGCACGTCGTGGCCATCGTTCGCCGCACGAGGATTGCCGCGCGTGACGCACGCCACTGGTGCCCCCGCGTCCCCGTGCGCACACTCCCTGTGCACGCCGTGCGCGGCGCCGTGAGGCACGCGTTCGAGGTTGCCCCGGATTGTTCGGTGGGCCGCCACGACACGCACCGTCGGACAGCACCACCAGAGTCGCTCAACCCACTGCCCGGGATGCACGCATGGAACGCCGGGATTTCCTCGCTGCTGGATTCGCCCTCACTGCGTCGGTCCCGCTGCGTCGAACGTTCCCCGTCGTCAACCTGCGCGAACGACACGCGTACGCTGCCGTCGAGGCACTGGATGACCTCACGATCGCTGCGGCGCAAACGGAGCTAGCAGCCGGCCGCCTGACGTCACGCGCGCTGACCGAGCATTACCTGATGCGCATCCGCACGCTGGATGCGGATGGGCCGCGGGTGAACAGCGTGATCGAGGTCAACCCCGACGCGCTGGCGCGCGCCGACGCGGCCGATGCGGAACGGGCCGCCGGACGCGCCACGGGTGCGCTGCACGGCATCCCGATCCTGGTGAAGGACAACATCGATACCGCCGACCGCATGAGCACCACGGCCGGGTCACTCGCCCTCGCCGAGAATCGTGCGCGGCGCGACGCCGGCGTGGTGGCACGGTTGCGCGCATCCGGTGCGGTGATCCTCGGCAAGACGAATCTCAGCGAGTGGGCGAACTTCCGGTCGGACCATTCCTCCAGCGGCTGGAGCGGTCGCGGCGCACTGACGAGGAATCCGCATGCGCTCGACCGCTCGCCGAGCGGATCGAGTTCCGGCAGCGGATCCGCAGTCGCGGCAGACTTCTGCCTGGCGGCCGTGGGAACCGAAACCGACGGCTCGGTGGTGTCGCCGGCTTCGTATGTCGGCATCGTCGGGCTGAAGCCGACCGTGGGCCTGGTGAGCCGCAGCGGCATCATCCCGATCAGCGCCAGCCAGGATACGGCGGGACCGATGGCGCGCACCGTGCGCGACGCCGCGCTGCTGCTCAACGGCATGATCGGACGTGACGCCGCCGACGGTGCGACGCGCTCGGTGCCGGCCACGTTGTCCACCGACTTCACGCGGACCCTGGACGTCGAGGGGCTGAAGGGGCTTCGCATTGGCATCGCGCGGAACTACTTCGGCTTCAATGCGCGGGTCGATGCGCTGATGGAGGATGCGATCCGCGTCATGCGCGATCGCGGCGCGGTGCTGGTGGACAATGCCAACGTGCCGAACGACGGGAAGTACGGCCGGGAAGAGTTCGAGGTGCTGCTGCACGAGTTCAAGGCCGGCCTCAACGCCTACCTCGCCGCCCTGCCATCGGCGACCCCGGTGCACTCGCTGGCGGAGCTCATCCTGTGGAACGAACGCAACGCCGATCGCGAGCTGCAGTGGTTCGGCCAGGAGACGCTCACGCAGGCGCAGAAACGCGGTCCGCTGAGCAGCCAGGTGTACCGACGCGCGCGTGAGGTGTGCGTACGGCTCTCGCGACGCGAGGGCATCGATGCAGTCCTCAAGCGTACGCGGTGTGACCTGCTGATCGGTCCCACGACCGGTCCAGCGCATGTCATCGATCTCGTGAACGGTGACCACTTCAGCGGTGGCGTCTCCAGTGCGCCTGCCGTGGCTGGGTATCCACACCTCACCGTACCTGCCGGCCGCGTGGCCGGCCTGCCGGTCGGAATCTCCTTCTTCGGCCCGGCGTGGAGTGAACCGCAGCTGTTCCGCGCCGGGTACGCCTTCGAGCAGGCGACAACGCATCGGGTGCGCCCGACGTTCACGCCTACGATCACCGCCTCGCCGCGCTGATCGGCTTCACCGCATCGGCACGCAACTCGCCGGTGCCCTCACCGCCTCCAGTTCCCCTGATTCGTGTCCTGCTTTCGTCGTCTCGTCCCGTGTGTCGCCCTGGCGCTGCTGGCGCCGTCCATGCTCCTCGCGCAGCGCCCGATCCGCCGTGACTCTCTGCGCACCGATTCCACCCGCATCCAGCCACTGACCACGGTCACCGTGCGCGTGATGGCCGACCAGCGTGCGCTCGAACAGGTGCCGTGGGCGGTGGGCGTGGTCGGCACGCGCGAGCTGCGTCGCGCCCAGCCGACGGTCAACCTCGACGAGGCACTCGGCTCGGTGCCGGGCGTGTTCGTCGCCAGCCGCTACAACTTCGCCACCGACTCGCGCATCTCGGTGCGTGGTGCCGGTGCGCGTGCCAACTTCGGGCTGCGCGGCGTGAAGGTGTTCCTCGACGGCGTGCCGCAGACGTTGCCCGACGGGCAGTCGCAGCTCACCAATGTGGAGCTGGGCAACATCGACCGCGTGGAAGTGCTGCGCGGCAGCACGGCCTCGCTCTACGGCAACGGCTCGGCTGGCGTGCTCTCGTTCTCCAACGACCTGCGGGCACCGACACCGTTCGCGCAGACGGCGCGCGTCGTCGCGGGCTCGTTCGGTCAGCGGAAGGTGCAGCTGCGCACCGTGGGCCGTGCCGGCAAGGCGATCGGCGCACTCTCGCTCTCCCGAACCACGTACGATGGCTTCCGCCAGCGCAGCGAGGCCGAGTTCCGACAGCTGAATGCGGCCGTGGACTACTCCCTCGGCGCCGACAGCCGCATCGAGTTGCGGGCGCAGGTCGCAGAGGTGCCGAACGCCTTCAACCCGGGTGCGCTGACGTTCGCCGAGTATGCGATCCGGCGCGACTCGGCCAGTGCGGCCAACATCCGTCGTGGTGCCGACCGCCGCGTGAAGCAGGATCAGCTCAGCGTCTCGTATCACCTCGGATCAGACGCGCAGCGCACCGAGTTCGTGGCCACCACCTGGGTCAGCAGCCGCGGCGTGCGCAATGCACTGTCCACTGCACCGCCGGGCACACAGACGCCGGTGAACGGCATCTACTCGACCCTCGAGCGACTCTTCGCCGGTACGCGCCTCAGCCTCCGCCACACCTTCGGCGAGACACCGACGGCACCCAGCCTTTCGGGCGGATTCGACGTGCAGCAGATGCGCGACGTGCGCGTGAACCAGCGCTCCACCGGAGGACGTCCAGTCGCCGTGACCGACACGATCATCCTCAACCAGTTCGAGACGGTGACCGGTGTTGCGCCGTTCGTGCAGGGGCAGTGGGCCCCGACGTCGCGGCTGCTCTTCAGCGCCGGCGGTCGCTATGATCGCCTGCGCTTCGCCGTGCGCGACGACTTCACCGGCGACGGTGGCGTGAACGGCGGCGACAACAGCGGACGTCGCACGCTGTCGGCGGTGAGCGGTCATACCGGCGTGACGGTCACGGGCTGGAACGTCTTCGCCCCGTACGCCAACATCTCCACCAGCTTCGAGACGCCCACCACCACCGAGCTGCAGGTGCGCCCTGATCGACAGGGTGGCTTCAACCCCGACCTCGGTCCACAGCGCACGCTGAGTGCGGAAGTCGGTGCCCGCGGCACGGTGAGCACCGTCGCCAGCTGGAACGTGGCGGTGTACCGCGCCAACGTGCGCAACGCGATCGTGCAGTCACGCGTGCTGGATGGCACCGCCTTCTTCGAGAACGCCGGACGCACGCGCAACAGCGGTGTCGAGGCGGGCGCCAGCGTGCGGCTCGGTCGCATCGCATCGGTCAACGCGGCGTACACCTGGTCGCACCTCAAGTTTGCCGACTACCGGCAGACCAACGGCGCGCGGGTGGACACGCTGGACGGCAAGCAGCTGCCCGGCGTGCCACCGCAGCAGCTGCGCGTGGGGCTGCGTTCCGGTACGGTGCGCGGCTTCACGCTCGATGCCGACCAGACCTGGACCAGCGCCCTCTTCGCCGATGACCTGAACACGATCCGCGTGCCCGGCTGGGGCACCGGCGTGACCAACCTCCGCGCTGCCTGGACCGGCTCCTGGAACGGCTATCGCCTCGAGCCATTCGTCGGCGTCCTGAATGCGCAGGACAACGCCTACGTCGGTGCCGTCACGGTCAACGGCGCGTTCGGTCGCGTGCTCGAACCCGCGCCGCTGCGCAACTGGTACTTCGGCGTGGACATCGGCGTCGCGCGCTGACCGCAGGCTCTCCCGGACACCTGTGGCGCATGCGCGAGGTCTGCGCGCATCGGGCGCTGTCACCAATGTTCACGCGGGGATCGCGGGGAACTGCAAGAGGAAAAGCCAGGTCAACGGCAAAAGCTTGTGTGAAAGGTATCTCGCGCAGCGACCTCAACTGAGATACGCCCTTCACAAAAGAATACCGATCGCCTCGCTCGAGAATCTCCTTACCGCGCTCTGAGCCCTCCTGCAGTTCCCCGCGGCCCCCGCGTGAACATTCGTGACAGCGGCAAATGCGCGCAGACCACAGTCATCTGCGCGCGGACGTTGCAGCGATCGCGAAGAACCGAAGGACGATAACGACAACGGGGCCCGCAGGACGATTCCTGCGGGCCCCGTTGCGTTCCATCACCAGTGACTCAGTACTTCACCGGCAGCGTGCGATAGCGCTGCGTCAGCATCTCCTGGCGCGTCATCACCTTGGCATCGCTGCCTGCGACGAACACGTGCAGCGGCTGCGTGGCGTACTCGAACGGATCACCGCTCCACACCACCACGTTCGCAGCCTTACCCACCGCCAGCGACCCGACGCGGTCGGAGACGCCGAGGATCTCGGCCGGCGAGAGCGTGATCGCACGCAGCGCGTCGTCCCACGTCATGCCATACGCGACGGCGTTGCCCGCCTCGTAGCGGAGGTTGCGGATGTTGAAGTTGTCCTCGCCACCCGCACCGTTGCCGACGATCGCCACCTGGACGCCGGCTGCGCGCAGCAGGCCGAGATTCTCCTGGCGCTGGCCCAGCGACGAGAAGCCGTCGGGAATGTTGTTCATCGCACCCGTCATCACCGGCACCTTGGCGGCCGCCAGCTGCGCGCCGACCTGCCAGGCCTCCGCACCGCTGTTGATCACCACGCGGATGCCGAACTCCTTGCCGAGCGCGATCACGTTCAGGATCTCGCTGGCGCGGTCGGCGTTGACCACCAGCGGGATCGTGCCGCGCAGCACCAGCTGCATGGCCTCGAGGTCGGCGCGTGAGGCGCTCAGCTCGCGCATGTTGCCGGCGTCGTACCGCACGCGACCGAGGTTGAACTCGCGTGCGTCACGCAGGAGCGTGCGCAGCTTGGCCAGCGCCTCGGCACGCGACCCCGCCTGTGCGGCGGCGGCGTTGTCGAGGGTCGCCACCATCACGGCCGGTGACTTACGCAGCATCGCGTCGACCATCACGCCCTGTCGCAGGTCGATCACTGCGCCCATTCCGGCGACGAATCCACCCGACGGCATCACGCCGACGGTGGTGATGCCACCATCCTGTCGTGCGACCGGCAGGCTCATGGCATTCGGGTTGATCGCATCCCAGACGCGGAACGCGGCCGCGATGCCGTTGGTGCTGCGGGAGCTGGCATCACGCGTGTCGGTGACGGCACCGACTTCCACCACGCCCAGCGACGAGACCGGGGCGACGAGACCCGGCGTGACCCACTTGCCGGCCGCGTCGACCCGGCGTGCGCCGGCGGGAATCGCGACGTTCGCGCCCATCGCCGTGATCACGCCATTGGTGAGCACGATGGTGCCGTTCTCGATGCGTGGGCCGCTGACGGGATAGATCGTGCCGCCGGTGATGGCGACCGTCTCCTGCGCCTGCAACGACGATGCGCCGATGACGGCGAGCAGCGCCAGCGCGGTGAGCTTGGGTGTGCGCATCAGCGGCGCCCTCCGGCCTGGGTGGATGCGGCCGGCACGTAACCCAGCTCGAAGTCGGTGCGCCACGCCTGACGCGGATCACTGCGATCGAGGCGCGGTGCGCCGTCGATCCAGACGCGGTCCGGTCGCGCATACACGCTGAACGGATTGGCCGACCAGAGCACCACGTCGGCGTTCTTTCCTGCCTCCAGCGAGCCGATGCGGCTGTCGAGGTCCATCGCCCACGCCGGATTCAGCGTCACCCACTTGATCAGCGTGGCGTCGTCGATCGTGATGCCGATCGCGGCGCCGGCCGCGCGCGCCTTCGAGGCATCCTGGTTCAGCCGCTGCGCACCACTGGCGTCGTCGCTGTGGACGATGGCGCGGGCACCGGCGTTGTGCACCAGTGCGAGGTTGGCACGAATGCCGTCGATCGCCTCCATCTTGAAGCCGCCCCAGTCGCTCCAGAGCGAGCCGGAGATGTTCTCGCGTGCCATCACGTCGGCCAGCTTGTACGCTTCCACGCCGTGATGGAACGAGCGGATCTGGTACCCGAACTCCTTCGCGATGTCGACCATCTGCAGCATCTCGTCGGCACGGTAGCAGTGGTTCTGCACCAGGATGTTGCCGCGCAGAACGTCGGCCAGCGTCTCCAGCGCGAGGTCGCGCGCCGGCGGATCGCCGGAACGGTCACCCAGCCACTTGTCCCACCGACGGCGATACGCCTCGGCCTGGATCCATGCCGTGCGATAGCCGGCCACGTTCCCCATGCGCGTCGACGGACCGCGCGCGGCATACACGCGCTTCGGGTTCTCACCGCAGGCCATCTTGAGCCCGTACTTGGCCCCAGGGAACTTCATGCCCTGCACGCTGGTGCTGGGCACCACCTTCAGCACCACGCTGCGTCCACCGATCAGGTTCGCGGAACCCGGCAGGATCTGGAGCGTCGTCACGCCGCCGGCCAGCACGCGCGGGAACTGCGCGTCCTGCGGCCACACGCTGTGCTCGACCCACACGTGCGCGGTGGTCGGGGCGGTCGCCTCGTTGATGTCGCTGAGTGCCTGTCCACCCGGTGCGGAACCGGCACCCATGTGTGAGTGCGTGTCGATCAGGCCGGGCGTGACGTAGCGACCGTTGGCGTCGATCACCTCGGCGTCACCGGCGGCCGGTGCGGCGCCGCTGCCGACGCTCACGATCTTGCCATCGCGCATCAGCACGAAACCGCGATCGATCTGCGGGCCTGCGGCGGTGAGGATGGTCGCGTTGGTGATCAGCACCGCGCGCGCCGTGGGCGCCTTGTAGGTGCTGGGGAACGGGTCGGCGTTGGGCTGCGAAAGCGCCCCCGAGCCGGGACCGGATGGCGACCGCGCCGGCGCGGCCGCGGAGCCGGTGGATTGCGCCTGCAGGGCCGGAGCCGCCAGACACAGGAGCACAAGGAATTGTCGCACGAGCTCGACCTCCAGGGGGAAACGACGGGAGAAGGGAACGCGGGGCGAATGTGCCGCCGTGAATCGGACTCCGCCATGTAACGGCCCCCGTCGTTCCAGCGCTGTCAGCCGGCCAGTGCGGCCCGCAATTCGTCCACCACGTCGGTGCAAAGGGCGTCCACACCGATCTCCGCCAGCCATCGCGCCTGCGTCGGGTCGTTCACCGTCCAGACCACCACACGCCCGCCGGCCGCGTGGATGGCGTCGACCAGACCGCGATCGACGCTCTCCCGATGCGGCCAGTAGTCGCGGGCGCCGGCGCCATGCAGCGCATGCACCGGATCCAGCAGGTACGCGTCGGTGAGGATGCCGACAGCGAGACCGGGCGCCGCATCGACCATGCGGCGCGCCACCCGGTGATCGAAGCCATGGACCGCGACCACCACATCGGGATGGCGTGCGAGGCAGCGCAGCACCTGCACATCGATGTGGCTCGCCTTCACCTCGACGTAGACCGCGGTGCGCGAGCCGGCGGCGTCCAGCACCGCATCGAGAGTCGGAATGCGCGCACCGTCGGCTCCGACGGCGACGTCGCGCAGTTCCGACCAGTCGAGCTCGGCAATCTCGGCGCCGGCCAGAATTCCGGCGGCGGCGGGGAGGACGGGGTCGTGGTGCACCACGACCACCCCATCCCGGGTACCATGCACATCCAGCTCCCACCCGTCAGCGCCCGCAGCGGTGGCGGCGACGAAGCCGGGCAGGGTATTCTCGCGGTGTCGGCGCGGCAGGCCGCGGTGAGCGATCAGTTCGGGGAGGCGAGGCACGGGCAATCGGACTGGGGAGGGGGCGGCGTGGATAGCGATGGCAGCGTGGCCGGCCCGGACGACGCCGACCAGCCGAGTCCCCTTAACATCGCCGCCGCACCCACGTCTGCCTACCAGACTGCGATGCCAGACCCGACCCGACCGAGCGATGACGCGGCCATCGACCAGGCGCTGATCGCCCGCTGGACCGGGGGTGACCAGCGTGCCGCCACCGCGCTGGTGGAGCGTCACGCCGGCCCGCTGGCCCGATTCGTCGGCAGCCTCGGTGTGCGCGATGCGCCGGACGAAGTGGTGCAGGACACGTTCGTGAAGGCCTTCGGATCGCTCGACAGTTTTCGTGGTGAGTCGTCGCTCCGCTCGTGGCTCTTCACGATCGCGCGGCGGTTGGTGCTCGACCAGCGGCGCGCGTCGCGACGCGACCGGCTGCACGTCACGATCGACGACGCGCAGCAGCAGTTGGTGTCGGCCGACGACGTGCTGGATGGCGTGGTGGCGGACGAGTCGGAAGGGCGGGTGCGTGCGGCCGTCGCACGACTCTCGCCGACGCAGCGCGAAGTCTTCACGCTGCGGGTGGTGGAAGGGCTGTCGTACAAGGAGATTGCCGCCGTGGCTGCGACCACCGAGGGTGCGGCGCGGGTGCACTACCACAATGCGATGCGGGCCGTGAAGGAGTTTCTCGATGCGTGACATGACCAGGGACGAGATGCAGGATCTGCTGCCGGAACTGCTGCACGGCCGCCTCTCGGCGAACGATGCGGCAGTGCTCGAGCATGCGGTGGCTGCCGCTCCCGAACTCGCCGCCGAGCTGGCGATGCTGCGCGCGGTGGCATCGTCGCATGCACGCATGCCGGTGGTGGACGTGTCGCGGATCGTGGCCGCACTGCCGGCGCCACCCGCCGTCACCGTGGCGCCCGTGATCGACGATCTGTCGGCTCGCCGCAACGCGCGCCGCCCGTCGATCTCGTATCGCTTCGCCCGTGCGGCCGCATTGCTGGTGGTGGTGGGCGGCGGCACGCTGGTCTCGGTGTACAACACCCGGACTCGCACGGCAAACGATGGTGCCGCCGTAGCTCCCGCCGAGTCGGTGGCGGTGGGTGGCACCGAGATGCAGCTCGGCCTTGGTACGTCCACTGACGAGCTCTCGGTGGAGCAGCTGCGCGCGCTGGAAGCCGACATCCGCTCGCTGGACGGCGTTCCGTCGGCTGAGCCGGATGCCGGCAGTGATTTCCTCGCTGGGGAGGGTGCGTGAACCATCGATTGCTGCGCCGTGGCCTGTGTGCGGTCGCACTGCTCGCCTTCCTGCCACAGCTGGTCGAGGGGCAGGGCAACGCCGCCGCTCGTGAGGCGGCGCGTGCGCGGCGCGATGCACGCCGTGAGGCGGTGCTGCAGGGTGCCGACCAGCCAGGCCGCAACAATGCGGCGATGGCCGAGCGCGTGCGCGTCGAGAACACGCTGCGTGAGGCGCTCGCCCGCGCGGTGCGGCAGCGCCTCAACCTCACCGATCCGCAGGCCACGCGGCTGATGGAAGTGAATCGCCGGTTCAGCGAGGACCGCATCAAGCTCGCGCGCGACGAGATGCGGATCCGTCGGGACCTGCGGCAGTCCATTGCCGGCGGCGATTCGTCACGCTCGCCCGAGACGGCGCGACTGCTCGATGACCTGCTCGACACGCAGCGGCAGCGCCTCGAGTTGCAGCAGAAGGAGCAGGCGGCGCTGAGCGAGTTCCTCACGCCAGAGCAGCGGGCGCGTTACATCGCCATGATGGAACAGCTGCGGCGGCGGATTCAGGCGCGCGCCGACAGCATCCGCGGCGGCGACGAGTAGCGCCACCAGCATCCAGGTCGCTGTGCCTCGCGGCGCCTCCATCACGGGGCGCCGCGACTAATTTGCGGCATGCCCACCGTGCCGAAGCCCGTGCTCGCCGTCCGCCTCAGCCGACCGATCCGCCAGTTCACGGAGTGGCAGGCCGGCGGCGGCGTGATGTTGCTGCTCGCTGCCGCGATCGCGATGGGCATCGCCAACAGCCAGTGGCACGCGCCGGTTGAAGCGTTCTGGGAAACGCCGCTCACGATCGGATTCGGGGCGTCGCGCTTCGAACTCTCGCTGCGCGCGTGGATCAGCGATGGCCTGATGGCGATCTTCTTCCTCCTCGTCGGCCTCGAGATCAAGAGCGAGATGCTGGTCGGGGAACTCTCCACGGTGCGTAGCGCGTCACTGCCTTTGGCGGCGGCGCTGGGTGGCATGCTGGTGCCGGCGCTGATCTACACGGCACTCAACCGCGGCACCGCCGGCGCGCCGGGGTGGGGCATCCCGACGGCCACCGACATCGCCTTCGCTCTCGGTGTCCTGGCGCTGCTCGGGTCGCGTGTGCCGGCCGCGCTGACGGTGTTCCTGGCGGCCCTCGCCATCGCCGACGATCTCGGTGCGGTGCTGATCATCAGCCTGTTCTACGGCCACGCGCCGGATCCCACCTACCTGCTGCTCGCTGCGGCCGTGCTGGCGCTGTTGGTCGCCGCGAACGTCGCCGGCGTGGCATGGGTCAGTGTCTACGCGCTCCTCGGCCTGCTGCTCTGGTATTGCGTGCTGCGCTCCGGCGTGCACTCCACCGTGGCCGGGGTGTTGCTGGCGCTCACCGTGCCGGCCCGCTCACGCATCGAGCCGGCGCGCTTCGAAGCCGAAGCCCGCGAACGACTCGACGACTTCGCGGTGGCCACCGGCGCCGATGACCGGCCGGTGCTCTCCAACGGTGGCCAGCAGCGGGCGCTGGCCGCGATCGAGGAAGCCACCGAGGATGCGCAGCCACCGCTGGCGCACCTGCGCCACATCCTGCACGTGCCGGTCAGCTTCTGGATCATGCCACTGTTCGCACTCGCGAACGCCGGCGTGCCACTGGGCGGCGCTGACGCGGGAGTGTCACTGGTCGGACCGGTCAGCATCGGCGTCACGCTCGGCCTCGTCCTCGGCAAGCCGCTCGGCATCCTGCTCGCCACCTGGATCGCGACACGGCTCGGCGCCACGCTGCCGTCCGGTGCGTCGTGGGCCACGATCGCGGGGGTGGCGGTGTTGGCGGGCATCGGTTTCACGATGTCGCTGTTCGTGGCGGGCCTCGCCTTCCCGGGCAGCGCGCTGCTGGCGCAAGCGAAGCTAGGCATCGTGCTGGCATCCGTGGTGGCGGGCCTCATCGGTGCGACGGCGGTGTATGTCAGTACCGCACCGCGTCGCGCCATCGGCGACACGGTCACCGAAGCGCTCGAGCCGGGCTGACGCGAAATTGCAGGACGAGGCGGACCGCGTCGGCGTGCAGCATCTGCTCTACACGCCCGATCTCGCCAAGCGATTGCTGCAGCTGGTCCGCAGCATCCCGCGCAGTTAGCGAATCGCGAGCGGATTCGGCGTCGACAATCGGTGCGCGAATTCCGCTGCCGTCACCGGATGCCCGAACAGGAAGCCCTGCATGCGGTCGCAGCCGACCGCCAGCAGCAGGTCGCGCTGGGCTTCGCTTTCCACACCCTCGGCCACCGTCTCCATGCCGAGGCTGTGCGCCAGCGCCACCAGGCCCTGCACCAGCGCGGCGACGCGGGCGTCACCTGCCATGTCGCGGACGAAGGCGCCATCCACCTTCAGCACGTCCACGGTGAAGTCACGCAGGTGGCTCAGGCTCGAGTAGCCGCTGCCGAAGTCGTCCAGCGTCACGCGATGCCCATGCTGCCGGAGTTGCTTCAGCACCGCGCCGGCGCGCTTCGGGTCGTCCAGCAGCACCGCCTCGGTGATCTCGAACTCGATCAGCCGCGGATCGATGTCGTGTTTGGCAGGGATGCGCAGGATTGCGCCGACGGCATCAGGATCACGGAGCACCTGTGATGACACGTTGACGGCGATCGGCACCAGCGGCCGTCCCTCCGCGCGCCACGCCGCCATCTGCATGCAGACGGTGTCCACGATCATCGTCGTCAGCACCGGTGCAAGGCCGATGCGCTCGGCGAGCGGCACGAACAGTCCCGGCGCCACGTCGCCGTGCACCGCGTGCTGCCAGCGCAACAACGCCTCGCCACCCACCACCCGACCATCGCGCGCGTCCACCTTCGGCTGCACCGCCAGCGTCAGCGCCCGCTCGGCGACCGCCTCGCGCAGGCTGGCCTCGAGCATCAGGCGCTGGAGCGCGACCGCATTCATCTTCTGGTCGTAGAACTCGAAGCCGTTGCGCCCCGATTCCTTGGCGTGATAGAGCGCGATGTCGGCGTGCTTGAGCACCGTCTCGAAGTCATCGCCGTCGTCGGGAAAGACGCTGATGCCGACGCTCGCCGACACGTGCAGCGGACCGCTGCTCAGCATCACCGGCTCGCGCAGCGCCGCCAGCAGGCGACTGGCCACCACCGCCGCCTGCTCCACATCGGTGAGGTCGCCGACCGACAGCAGGAACTCGTCGCCACCCATCCGCGCCACGCTGGACGACGTGCGTGCGTCCGGCTCGCGTGACATGCCGTCGTACGGCCGTACCGCTTCGCGCAGGCGCGAGCCCACCGCCCGCAGCACTTCGTCGCCCGCATCGTGACCGAGGGAGTCGTTGATGCGCTTGAAGTTGTCGAGGTCCACCACCATCAGTGCCATCTTGTCGCCACGCCGCACCGCGCGCGCCAGCGATCCGCGCACCAGGTCGAGGAAGAGCAGGCGGTTGGGCAGGCCGGTCAGCGAGTCGTAGTAGGCGAGGGTACGAATCTGCTCGCGCGACTCGACCAGGTCGGTGAGGTCCTGCGCCGTGCCGACCAGCCGCGCATGGCGGCCATTGCCGGGCGCCGCCTCCGCCTCGCCGATGAGCCGGATCACGCGTGCATGCTCACCCGGTGCGACGATGCGGAACTCGTGGTCGAAGCGCCCCGACGCCGGGTCCATCGCGGCGGCGACGACGCGGTCGAACTGCTCACGCGCCTCCTCGGCCACCGCCAGCCGCACCACCGACAACGGCAGCACACGCGACGTCGGATCGAGGCGGAAAAGCCGGAAGGTCTCCGGTGACGCGACGAAGGCGCCGCTCGCCACATCCAGCTCCCAGTTGCCGATCCGGGCGATGCGCTGTGCCTCGGCCAGGCGCGTCTCGCTGCGGCGCAGCGCGGTGACCGTCTGCGAGGCGCGCAGCATGAAGCGCACGCGGTGCACGATCAGCGCCGGCGAGACCATCTTGGTCACGAAGTCGGTCGCACCGGCCTCGAATGCCCGCCGGATCGCCTCGGCGTCGTCGCGGCCCGTCAACATCAGCAGCGGGGTCTCCTCGAACCCGGGCAAGGCGCGCAACTGGCGACAGACGTCGAAGCCGCTCAGGCCTGGCAAGCCGATGTCCAGCAGCACCAGGTCGGGCTGCAGGCGCTCCGCCGATGCCAGCGCTTCCACACCATCGCCCGCCTCCGCCACCAGCCAGCCCGATGCACGCAGCAGGTCCCCCAGCGTGCGCCGGAGGATCGCCTCGTCGTCGACGACCAGGATCAGCGGCTTGGCGGCCGTGTTCACGGACAGCCGAAGGCGAAGAAGAGAATCGGGAGCTGGGACCGCAGCGGTGCGGGGGCGGGGTGGGGCTGGTGCATGTCGGGTGGACGATCGACATGGTGCATGCGTTTCCACGGCGTCCGGCAGACGAGCGCCCACCTCGCCGGGCCACCACCCGGCGCGAGTTCAGATGCTTGGCTTCCGGCGCAGCGTCTCCGGCTTCTCGCGTGAGAGCCGATAGAGCATCAGCGCGGCGCGCTCGGTCTGCATCGTCAGCGCCGGGAGCAGTACCGACTCGTCCGGCGAGTGCGAGCCCGAACCCAGCGCGCCCAGTCCCTCGATGCCATCCATCAGCGGCGCGACGAAGCTCAGGTCACCGGCACCGCGTCGCGCGGGATCGCTGGCGGTGAGGGCGCCGTAGCCGAGCGCTGCACTGACGCCGCTGTAAATGCGGAGCAGGCGTTCACCGCCCGGCGTCACCGCCATCGGCGGATAGCCCTCGCTGAACGAGATCTCCGCCGTGGTGCCGCGCAGGTGCCGCGCCACGATCTCCTTCATCTTGGTCTGTGCGCGGACGATCTGCTCCGGATTCATCGCCCGCAGGTCGCCCTGCACCCAGGTCACCGGCGCAATGATGTTCGTCTTGCTGGCGGTGGTGCCGCGCTGCGTGAGCGTGTCGTACGCCACGTCGGAGCCACCGGCAATGGTGCCGGGATTGAAGGTCAGGTTCTCCTCGCTCGCCAGCTCACGGCGGAACTCGTCGAGGATGCGCGCCGCCTCGAAGATCGCGCCATAGCCGCTGCGGCCCACACCCGACGAGTGCCCCTGCTGGCCGCCGACCTTGAGCACCCAGCCGCTCGCCGAGCGACGACCGATGGTGGCAGTGTTGCGCGAGCCACCCTCGAATGCGAGCGCCACGTCGTTGACCTTCGCCGCATCGATCAGCGCCGCGCGCGCGTCGCCCAGCGGATCGCCGGGATACTCCTCGTCACCGGTCATCACCACCGTCACGTTCAGGTCCTTGAGCGTGCCAGCCGTCCGCATCGCCTTCAAGGCATAGACGATGATCGCATCGCCACCCTTCATGTCGCCGGAGCCGGCGCCCTTGCCGATGCTGTCCTGCCGCACGAAGCGCTGGTTCGGTCCTTCGAAGACCGTGTCGAGGTGCCCGATCAGCAGCAATCGCGGCGTGCCGGGCTTGCCGACGTGTGTGGACACGAGGTGCCCCGCGCGCTTCATCGCTGGTGCCACGTCCACCCATCGCGACGTGAAGCCGAGTGAATCGAGCGTCGCGCCGATCACGCGTCCGACCTCGCGCACACCGGTCACGTTCAGCGTGCCACTGGGGATGTTGACCAGCCGTTCCAGGTACGCGACCTGATCCTCCCGCTGCGTGGCGACCGCAGCGCGGATCGCCTGTTCGGCGCGGTCGAGCGTCGCCTGCGCCGGGAGGGTGACCGGCAGCGCGAGGGCGAGGAGCAGGCAACGGCGAGTCGTCATCAGGTGCGGAATCATCGTGATGTGCGGCGGGGTGAGGTGGCGGTGAGACGTGCACGGGCAGCGGAATACTGGGCGATCGCCTTGCGGTCGCCGATGGCCGTCGCCGCTCGCAAGGCGCCATCGGTGGCGCGATAGCGACCGGGTTCCTTGGTCAGCGTGCGGCGGTACTCCACCAGTGCGTCCGCCGGACGACGGACCTCCATCAGCATGTCGCCCAGCAGTTCGCGCGCTGGAACCAGCGGGCCAGGCGTGACGGCACTCTTCTCGGTGGCATCTTCGCGATCGGCTGCGGCGCGCAGCGCACGCAGTGCCGAATCCGGCTGGCCCAGCGTCAGCGTCAGCCACGCCTGCGCTGCCTGATGCTGGATCGCGACCTGTTCGGCCCAGTAGCCCTCACGTGCGACCTGCAATCGGCGTTGCATCTCGGCCAGCGACTCGATGGACGCTCTCGCATCGTCCAGTCGCTTGAGGTGCGTTTGGCCAAGTGCGCGGGTGAAGTGCGTCATGGCGTCGGTGTGCGGAAAGCTGCTGGGCCGCACGACGAGTGCGGCGGCATCGGTCCAATTCCGACGTTCCAGCGCATATCGCGCAGGAATCGCGGCCAGCGCGAACACGCCGGCCGACCCCGGCGCGGCACCGGTGATGGCGGCAGGATCGAAGCGGCTGGCGATCGCGGGCAGGCCCGCCAGGATCGCACGGACCGCCGGCAGCTGCTGCATCTGCAGGTGGGCGTAGGTCAGGTAGTCGCTCGCGTGCAGCTCCTCCGCCAGCGAGCCAGTCGCGTGTGCCGCCTCCGCGGAACGCCGGTTCATGCGCACCGACTCGTTCCACATGCCGAGTCGCGTGAAGGTGTGCGACGGCATGTGCAGCGCGTGCGCGGCCGCCGGCGCGATCACGCTGTAACGCTCCGCCGCTGCCGTGGCCTGCGCTGCCAGTGCCGGTACGTCGTAACTGTGGATGATGTAGTGCGCGAGGCCGGGATGGTTCGGCTGCGCCGACCACAATCGTTCCAGCGTGGCGCCGGCGCGACGCTGCAGTTCGTAGGTCTTGTCGGTGGCCGGTGCCGTCGCCACCAGCGCCAGGGCGTGGAAGATCTTCGCTTCGATGTCGGTCGGTTGCTGCGCCACCAGGTCCGCCATCGCACGTTCGTAGGCGATGATGCGCGACGGTTGATCGATGCGGTCGTGATCCGTGTAGAGCGTGGACACGGCCGCGATGTACCCGCGTTCGCGTGGCGTGACGGAGGCGGCGACCTGCATGGCGGCATCGGCCGACGCCTGGCCACGCTGCAGTTGCGCGCGTCCGCGATTCACGCCCGAGAACGGATTGCTCCACTGCGACATCGCCAGTCCCCAGTGCGCCATCGCACACGAGGGATCGGCGGCCAGGACGGCGTTGAATTCGCGGATCGACTCGCCGAACTCGAAGGAGTGCAGCAACGCCACCGCGCGGTCGAACTGCGCCGACACCGCTGCTGCGCAGGAGGTGGCGAAATGCACCGTGCCAAGCGCCCCGGTGCTTCGGGCTGGATGATCGTGCTGCTGTGCATGCAGCGGGGACCAGAGTGCGGTGCACAGCAACGGCAGCAGTGCCCGCGTCCGGGAAATGTGAAACCTCATCGTTCGCTCCAGCGGTCACCGATACCGAAAGTCATCAGCCTGCACCTGTTGCGAAGCTACCGTCGGCGCCGGCGATCGGGGTTCGGTCCAGTTCGGCGGAAAGTCTTGTCGAAATCGAAGTTTCGTATTAACTAACTTTCTGATGAGGGGCGCCAAGCTCTGTGGGGCGGCGTCCGTGATCCTCCGAGCCTGCGGCACCCGCCTCGACCATTCACCGACCACTCCGTCCGCCATGCACCGCTTGGCTGTGCGATCGATCCTGTCCGTGATGCTGGCCGTGCTGGCGTCGGCCTGCAGTGACCGCTTCCTCCCCGGCGCGCCGGATGACGCGCTGCTGCTCGACGGGCCGGTGGCAGGACTCGCCGGGGCGCAGGTCGCCCTGCACGCGCGCGGCGATGGCGAGTTCGGGCGGCGCTTCGCCACCATCGATGGCCTCGGTCCGCTGTTCGTGGCGACCAGCTGTGACGGCTGTCATGTGGGTGAAGGGAAGGGACATCCCGCGTTCGACCTCACCCGGTTCGGCCGGATGGTGAACGGCACCTTCGACCCGATGGAAGCCGAGGGTGGCCCGCAGCTCCAGAATCGCGCGGTGCTGGGCTATCTCGCTGAGCAGATGCCCGGCGGTCTCACCGCGGTGGCCCGGTTCACGGCGCCCAGTGTCACCGGGCTCGGATTTCTCGAGGCGGTGGACGACACCACCATCCTCGCGCTGGCCGACCCCACCGATGCCGATGGCGACGGCGTCTCGGGGCGCGCCGCGCTGCTCGACTCGACGGAGCTGATCGGCGCCGTCATCGCCGCATCGGCGGTCAGCGGTGGTCCCACACCGAGCCGAGTCGCGAACGGCAAGTATCTGGGGCGCTTCGGCAAGAAGTCGAGGCTGGTCAACCTCCTCCACCAGACGGTCTTCGCCTACTCGGAAGACATGGGCGTGACCACTGACCAGGTGCCGCGCGATCTCTACAACCGGCAGCTCGGCGTGCAGGCGGAAGACGCTGCGCCCGATCCGGAAGTCAGCGCGAGCGTCGTCAATGCCGTGGTGTTCTACCTGCGCACGCTGCGTGCACCGCCGCGCCGCCAGGACACCGCTGCCGACGTGGTGGAGGGTGGGCGACTGTTCGTGCAGGTGGGATGCGCCAGCTGTCATCGGCCGTCGATGAAGACCGGACGCTCCGACGTGCCACAACTCGACCGCGTGGAGTTCGCGCCGTTCACCGACCTGCTGCTGCACGACATGGGTCCCGAATTGAATGACGGCTACACCGAAGGCGACGCGGCACCGGCCGAATGGCGCACCGCGCCGCTGTGGGGCCTCGGCCTGGCTGCGCGGGCGCAGGGAGGTGGCACGCACTTCCTGCACGATGGTCGCGCACCATCGCTGCGCGACGCGATTCGTTTCCACGGTGGTGAAGGGTCACGCAGCCGCGCCGCATTCGATGCGCTCCCAGCGCCGCAGCAGGAATTGCTCCTCGCCTACCTCCGGTCACTCTGATGCCTGCCAACGACTCCGAGTTGACCGGTACTGCGGCATCCGCTGCACCTGACGCGAGCGCACCGCGCATCGCCCGTCGCGAGTTCCTCGCGATCTGCGGCGCACTGCCGCTCCTCGCCACCGGTTGCGCCGGCGCGCGGTACCTGACACCCACCCGTCAGGGCGACCAGCTGGTGATCGCGCGCGTGGAACTGGCGCGCACCGGCGCCGTACTGATCGAGGATCCGTCATCCGACCTGCCGATCTACCTGCGTCGCGTGACCGAGAGCGAGTTCATCGCCGTGTCGACGAAGTGCGGACATCGCGGGTGCCAGGTGGAACCGGCTGCGGCGTCATTGGTGTGTCCCTGCCACGGCAGCGAGTACACGTTCGAGGGAGCGATCCTGCAGGGCCCCACCGAGCGGCCGCTGGCGCGATTCCGCGTCACCTCGGATGCCACCAACGTGTACGTGCACCTCGGCGCCGCGGAGCCGCGATGAGCCCGCGCCTCGCTCCGCCGCGCGGTCGACAGGTGGCACTCTTCGTCGCCCTGCTTGCCGCACTGGCCGTCTGCGCCGGCTCGCTCTCTGCGCAGCAGCGTGATACCACCGCCGCCGATACGCTGCGGCGTGGCCCGCGTCCGCCGCGCGACACCGGCAACGTGCAGGGCAGCATCTACACGCGGCCGTTCATCGGTGCAGCGGCGCAGACCGCCATTGGTGGCTACGCCGAAGGCAACACCAACTACTTCCGTCAGGACGGTGTGAGCGACGGCTTCTCGATGGAGTTGCGTCGCTTCAACATCTTCCTCTTCTCGTCGGTGGGGCAGCGGCTGCGGTTCATCTCGGAACTCGAGTTCGAGAAGGGGACCGAGGAGATCGCGCTTGAGACCGCGCTGCTCGATTTCCAGATCGATCCCGCGCTGGTCCTGCGCGCCGGCATCATCCTGCCGCCCATCGGCGCCTTCAACCAGAATCACGACTCGCCGCGCTGGGAGTTCGTCGATCGGCCGCTGGTGTCGACGCGCATCATTCCATCCACGTTGTCGGAAGTGGGTTTCGGTGCGCTCGGTCGCATCGCGGTGCCCGGCGTGCGTGGCATGACGATGACCTACGATGCATACCTGACGAATGGACTTGGCGATGGCGTGATCCTCAACGGTGAGGGCCGCACGTTGCTGGCTGCCGGCAAGCGCGAGGAGCAGTTCGCCGAGGACAACAACGGCTCACCGGCGATCTCCGGGCGGCTGGCGCTGCAGCGCGGCCGCATGCTGGAGGTCGGCCTGTCGTATTACGGCGGCATCTACAACACCTTCCGCGTGGAGGGAGTGGACGTGGACCAGCGCCGCCGCTTGTCGATCGCGGCGCTCGATCTGGCAACCTCACTCGGACCGCTGTCGCTGCGTGGTGAAGCGGCGATGGTGCGCGTCGGTGTGCCGGCGAACCTGGCCGAGGTGTTCGGCGATCAGCAGCGCGGCGTGCACGTCGATGCCGTGCTGCCGGTGTGGCGTCCGCGCCTGGCCGGCCTTCGCAACGCGGTCGTCAACGCGGCGCTGCGGCTCGAATACGTGGATTACAACGTCGGCACGTTCCAGTCCACCGGTGGCCCGATCCGCGATGACGTGCGCGCCATCGTGCCCGGCATCAGCTTCCGTCCCACAAGCGGCACGGTGTTCAAGGCCAATTACCGTCGCGAGTGGATGCGTGACCTGCTCGGCAACCCCACCTCGCATCGTGGTGGCTGGCAGGTCGGATTCGCGACGTACTTTTGATCCGTCCGATTCCTTCCCGCACCACGACACGCGCCGAGCCATGCAGCTGCAGTCCATCCTGACCTGTCCGCACTGCGGTTTCGCCGAGTCGCTGCCGATGCCGGTGAACGCGTGTCAGTTCTTTCACGAGTGCGCGGGGTGCCGGGTGTTGTTGCGACCGGAGGCGGGGGATTGTTGCGTGTTTTGTTCGTTCGGGACGGTGGTGTGTCCGCCGATGCACGGCATCGGTAGTGGAAACTCGGACGGTAAGGCGTGTTGCACGCGACGGCCTGCCAGCGCCTGAGCTGCGACGCACAAGCGGCGGCCTCCAGCGCAGGGTGAAGCTTTATCTGGCGGTGATGGCCACGATCTTTGCACCGTTCGTGATGTAGAGCACTCCTTGCGCGCTCAACGAGAGGTTGCCACCGAACGGGTAGCTCCAAACGCGGAGCCCGCTGACGAGGTCAATCGCTTCGGTCGTCCCGCCGCTTGACCCGTCGACCGCGATGCAGCTGACGAAGAGTAAATTACGCGTGGCGAGCAGCGACCTCGGCTCTGCAGCGCAGTTCGCCGGCATGGGATAGGTGAGGCGCGGCTCGCCATACAGGGAGTAAGCCTCGACACGCGTGGCATTCAGGGCGATGCCCCAAGTCGTCGACAATGACATGCCGGTGAAGCCGCCTTCCACGACTGCCATCACAGTCCCGGCAAACAGGTTCACAGAAAACAGACGCCCGTTCGCGATACCGTGCACGATCGGTCCGTTCGCAACTGAGAGGGTCGTCGGTAATAACCGTGATTCTGCAATTTCGCTGATCAGCGCCCCATCAATCGCGTGGATTGCCTGCACGCCCCCGTCTGAAGTGTAGAACCTGCCCTCGTACACGGTGGGTGTCCACGGTTGATCGTTTGCACTGCCGGGACGAAAGAACCGCGTGACGCCCGTCGCGATGTCGAGTCCATACATCCCGCCACCCGGACCAGCGGCCACCCCGACCGTTGTCCCCGCGATGGACGGAGCCTTCCACGCGGCGTTGTCCTCGGTGAATGCGGTGCGATAGACGATTGCTCCATTCGACTCGTCAAAAGCGATTAGCTCGGTGCCTTTCGGCCCGCTCTGCGTGGCATACGCGCGACCCGCGTGCCATGTCGGCTGGCTCGTTGAGTAGGTCGGCCCGGGGGAGTGTGACCAGTGCACCGCACCATCGGCAGAATTCAGCGCCAGCAACCGTTGGCCACCTTCTGGAGTCTGCGCCGCGACAAAGAGTCGGCTCCCGCCAATTGTGACCTGGCCGAGTTCAACGCCAACCACCGGCGTCTTGATCCACAGTTCACGCAGCAAGCCTGGACTTACCGTGGCGGGCACGTGGCCGGAGTGCAGGAACGTCCCCTGATACGTGCTCCATTCTTCGGCGGCGGAAAAGTCGCTGGGTCGTGAGATGATGCTGCTGACGGTCGTTGTGGCGGTCGCGCCGTCCACGCTCGCCGTGATGGTGGCGGTGCCAAGATCCGCTGCGGTCACTCGGCCGAGCGAGTCCGCGCTGACGACGTTCGGCGCTGAGCTGCTCCACTGCATCCGTCGTGCTGGCAAGCGCCGCGATGTGGAGTCGTACAATTCCGCGATGAGCGTCGCGACGTCACCCGAGTAGAGTCCGCCGCCAGCGTTGGCACCACTCAGCACGATACGATCGACACGCGTGCTTCTGACGGCAAAGATTCCAGAGCGCAGCACTCGGCCTGTGACCTGACGGGCTGCGTTATCAAGGGCGGTGCTGACTGTTGGCGCCCAGCCTGCGCCGACGCGGGAGTGCAGTTCGAGACTCTCGGTCGGCAGTCCTGCTGGCACGCGGGCTGGGTTGAACGTCAGCTTGAGGACGACCTGCGCGCCGATGAGCAGAGTATCCGGCTCGAGTGCGAAGACTGTTCCCGGGATGGTCCGGGAATCCCCAGCCGAATCGCCCAGCAAACGCATCACAACCTGCGTCGGTACCTGAAATACGTTCTGACCGAACGTGATGACCACCGAGCTGTCCACATTACGAAGCACGCCCCCTGCCGCACCGATCACGCCGCCGATGCCGACGTCAACGCGGACAGTCGCTGACTTGCCAGACGCTGTGGCGGAGATGATAGCCACGCCCTCGCGCAGGAGGTGCACCGTGCCCACGGACGATACAGAGGCGACCGACGGAGCACTCGATGTCCACTCGAAAGGGCGGTTGGCGATCGCGTTGCCGCTCGCACTGAGTGCGGTGGCTTTCAGTGCGAAAGAGTCTCCGGCGAACGTGATCGCTGTCGGCGCACCAGCGACGACGACCGACGACACTGGCACTTCCGGCTGAGGCGGCGTTACCGGCGGCTCTGATCCACCACAGGCTTGCAGGACGATTACACAGGCGGCAGTCCGGCACAATCTCGAGGCGCGCGCGACGGCGAGGGTCATGTATGATGGAACAATGAAGCGAACTGGTCGGCATTCTTGTTGTGGTGAACCTAAACCGCTCCGGGATAGGCGCAAATCATGCTCTTCGGGCGCATACGCTTACGCCGGACCAATCGAAAGCGGATTGCGACTCTTGTGCTTGATTCGACGACGCCTTCGCCGACGGAGCATAGCACCACGCGTGCACGGCGGACGTGCAACGCGTTGCGCGGGGTTTTCGCGGTCAGTCATGTTTCTGGCGACGCCAAATGACCTGCCGGCCGAACGCCGCGGCGCAGGATGCGGCGGGGTGTGTGGGCCGGCGCTGCCTGCCTGCAGGCATTGTTCGCTTGCGAATTTCCCGGATCTGGGAACCGACGATCGCCATTTCTCCGAAATGCCCCCCGCGGCAGCGGGCTCACGGCCTCGCGCGCAGCAGTGGCGAGGCTTTCGCGCCTACTGCCTGAGCCAGTTACATTGCGAGGGCATCACCTGCCCGGGTGGCGGAATCGGTAGACGCAGGGGACTCAAAATCCCCCACCCTTCGGGGTATACGAGTTCGAGTCTCGTCCCGGGTACTGCTCGCTCCACCATGTGATCCGAGGCCGGATCACCCCCGTCCCGCCCCCCGCAGCCCGCGCTGCCGGTGACGGCGCGGCTCCGATCCCCCCGGCCATGGGGCTCATCGACAGGGGTCGTCCGCTCCCGGGACGACGTGACTTCCTCGACGGATCGCCCCGCACAGCCATCGCCCCAGCGCGCGATGGTGCCCCACCGCCCATACCACAGGCTTACCCCCGCCGGCCCGTCGCTCTGTCGCGACGCGGTCACGGAGATCCTGCGGCGCTCCACCGCCTCAACCTGGCTCGACTACCTTTGGCACGTCGGTCAGCAGGTGCTGTTTTTCACTTCTGGAGAGACGGAATGAAGAGATTCTTTGTCGCGTCGCTGCTCGCGGCCAGCTTGGCCACGTCAGCGACTGTACTGCCCGCCCAGGTCACCACCGGCGCCATGCAGGGCCGCGTGACCGCGCAACAGGGCGGCGCCGGTGTGCCCGGCGTGCGTGTCCGCGCCCTGCATACCCCGTCCGGCACCGCCTATCAGGCGCTGACCCGCGCCGACGGTCGCTACACGATACCCGGCATGCGCGTCGGTGGTCCCTACAGCGTCACCGCCACCACGATCGGCTACGCGCCGCAGACCAAGAGCGGACTGATCGTCCAGCTGGGCGTCACCACCGAAGAGAACTTCGTGATCGCGCCGGCCGCCGTGCAGCTGGCCGCGGTCTCGGTCACCGCGCAGACGGGTGGCGTCATCTCGCAGTCGCGCACCGGTGCCGCCACGACGGTGCCGCGTGAAGCGCTCGAGAACCTGCCGACCATCACGCGCTCGATCAACGACTTCACCCGCCTCACGCCGCAGTCCTCCGGCCAGTCGTTCGCCGGCCAGGACAGCCGCCTGAACAACATCACGGTGGACGGGTCGTACTTCAACAACTCGTTCGGCCTCGGCTCCGGCGCCACGCCGGGCGGACGCACCGGTGTCTCGCCGATCCCGCTCGACGCGGTGGACCAGATCCAGGTCAACGTCGCGCCGTATGACGTGCGCCAGGGCAACTTCGTCGGCGCCGCCGTCAACGCCGTCACCAAGTCCGGCACCAACACGTTCTCCGGCTCGGTCTACCGCCTCACCCGCACGCAGGACTTCGTCGGCACCAACGTCGGTGCCGCCAAGTTCAACCCGGGCGTGTTCGAGTTCGGCCAGTGGGGCGCCCGCCTCGGCGGCCCGATCATCAAGAACAAGCTGTTCTTCTTCGTCAACGTCGAGGATGACGGCAACACCCGCCCGGGCACCAACTTCGTGCCGAATGCAGGCGGCGAGCCGATCACCGGCAACACCACCCGCGTGCTCGGTTCCGACATCACCACCCTGTCGAACTTCCTCAGCACGAACTTCGACTACACCACCGGGCCGGTGAACGGCTACGAATTCGAGACCCCGTCGACGCGTATCCTCGGCAAGCTCGACTTCAACCTGAACGACAACAACAAGTTCAGCCTGCGTTACACGCAGCTCGACTCGAAGACCGACGTGATCATGTCGGGCTCCTCGTCGCTCGGCTTCGGCAACCGCAACAACAACCTGAACGCGCTCAGCTTCCAGAACTCGAACTACGCCATCCTCGAGAACATCAAGTCGCTGGTCGGCGAGTGGAACGCCAACTTCGGCCCGCGCGTCTCGAACAACATGATCATCGGCTACACCGAGAACGACGAAAGCCGCGAGTCGCGCGGCTCGTTCTTCCCGCTGGTCGACATCCTGCAGGACGGCATCACCTATCTCTCGTTCGGCGCCGAGCCGTTCACGCCGAACAACGAGCTGCGGTACAACACGTTCCAGTTCCAGAACAACCTGACGGTCAACACCGACCGCCACGAAGTCACGATGGGTGTCACCGCCCAGCGCTACCGCTCGGAGAACGTGTTCTTCCCGGGCTCGCAGAGCGTGTACATCTACAACTCGCTGGCCGACTTCTACACCGACGCCAACGGCTACCTGGCCAATCCGAATCGCACCACCTCACCGGTGACGCTGAACCGGTTCCAGGTGCGCTTCAACAACGTCCCCGGCCAGACGAAGCCGATCCAGCCGCTCGACGTGCTGTACGCGGGCGCCTACATCCAGGACATGATCCGTGTCACGCCGCGCCTGAACATGACGTTCGGCATGCGCGTCGACGTGCCCAAGTTCAAGAACACGGCGCTCCGCAACAGCGCAGTGCCGAGCCTCGTCTTCCGTGACGAGATCGGCGCCCCGGTGTCGTTCCAGACCGACCGCATGCCCGGCGCCAAGGTGCTGTACTCGCCGCGCTTCGGCTTCAACTGGGATGCGCGCGGTGATCGCACCACGCAGGTCCGCGGTGGCTCCGGCATCTTCACCGGCTCGCCGGCCTACGTGTGGGTCTCGAACCAGGTCGGCGCCAACGGCATCCTGACCGGTTTCGACAACATCGGCAGCACCACCGCGCGCCCGTTCAACCCGGATCCGGATCGCTACAAGCCGACCACGGTCAACGGCACGCCTGCCGCGACCTACGAGCTGGCCGTGACGGACCCCGATTACAAGTTCCCGCAGACCTGGCGTTCCAACCTGGCCGTCGACCAGCGCCTGCCGTGGGGCATGATCGGCACCATCGAGTACCTGTACAACCAGGACGTGAACGGCACGTACTACATCAACGCCAACCTGCGCGCGCCGAATACGACCTTCAACGGCCCGGACCGTCGTCCGCGCTGGACCGGCGCCAGCAACCGCATCAACGCCAACATCGACAACGCCATCATCCTGAAGAACCAGAGTGTCGGCACGTCGTACTCGGTGGCGGCATCGCTCGAGAAGACGCTGTCGGGTGGCCTGTTCGGCAAGGCGTTCTACAGCTACGGCTCGTCGCGCAACACGGTGGACCCAGGGTCGATCGCCTTCGGTTCGTGGCAGACCAACCAGTACACCGGCGACCCGAACAACCCGGGCGTGGGCTACTCCAGCGGTTGGGCCGGCCATCGCGCCGTGGCCACGATCTCGTACAAGCGCCAGTACTTCGGCTTCGGCGCCACCGGCATCACGCTCGTCAATGAACTGCGCTCGATCGGCAACACGAGCTACACGTACAATGGCGACATGAATGGCGACGGCACCAACAACGCGGACCTGATCTACATCCCGCGGACCGTGAACGAGATGAACTTCCAGGCCTACTCGGTGAACGCTGCCGGACAGGCCACCACGACGCCGTCGGCGATCGTGCGGACGTTCACTGTCGCCGAGCAGACCACGGCGTTCGAGAACTACATCAAGCAGGACCCATACCTGCGCAAGAACCGCGGTCGCATCGCCGAGCGCGGCGCCGTGTTCCTGCCGACGCAGTTCCGCACGGATCTGAGCATCTCGCAGGACCTGTTCACCAACGTCCGCGGCGCGAAGAACGCGATCCAGGTGCGCGCGGACATCCTGAACTTCGGCAACCTGCTGAACAAGAACTGGGGCGGCAGCCAGCGCCTGGTGACCAACCAGCCGTTGGTGCTGCAGACCACGCCGGCCAACGGCGTGCCGCTGTACCGCCTGCGCAACGTCGGCACCAACCTGGTGACGAAGAGCTACGAGCGCACCGTCAGCGAGTTCGACGTCTGGCGCCTGCAGCTCGGCCTGCGCTACACGTTCAATTGAGTCACGCCGGCCTCGCCGGCTGACCCGCACGACACGAAACCGCCGCCTTCCAGACGTCCTGGGAGGCGGCGGTTTCGTGTTCGATCGCGGTGGCGTGCAAGTCGGGCCCTGCTTACTCCTCGGCCGCCAACGCCTTGCCCAACCCGCGCAGGCGCGGGTGCCGAACCGTGAAGAAGATGCCCATGGCCAGCGTCGCCACGATGTTGCCAACGGCCACCTGCAATGGGGTGATGTGGCTGTTGGACTGCGTGTCGAGGAATGCCACGAAACCGGTGAACGTGACCTCGAAGGCGAAGAACAGGATGACGAAGAGCAGGATCGCCACCGGCTGTTTCATCGTCACCTGGACGATGGACGCCGCGATGATGCCCGCGATGATGAACGCCACGAAATGGAAGAGCGTGTAGAGCGCCAGTGACGTGGGCACGTCGGCCGCCGCTTCGGGACCCGCGCCGAGCAGCTGCAGCATCAGCCCTCCGAGCAGCTTCGGCGTGCGAAATGCCTCGGCCGACACCACGTCCACCAGCAGGAACATCACGGCCACGGCACTGGCCGCGATCATGCCTGCCAGCACGCCCTCCGATACGATCGCCGTCGTCGAGCGGTTTTCATCCTCGGCGCTCAGCGTCAACGTGTCTTCCGAGTTCGAAGCAAGTGCACTCATTCCACTCCCTCACTGTTCCGCTGTGACGAGACAGACCCCCGGATGACGCTGTAGGCGCGCGGCGCACATTTCTGTCAGCGAATCCCTTACATGGCGACGAGCTCGACCGTGTCTCGAGCGCGTGTCAGGGACAGGTCGCCGGTCGCAGAGTGAGCGTCGGAAAACGCCAGCCACCGTTCCCGTCGCGCACGAACGCACCGAAGTTCGTGACGAAACCGGAATTGCGTGGCAGCGCCGCCAACACCTGCACGTCACGCGCGAGGACACCCGTCGCGGCGCGCTCCCGCACAAACTGCGCGACAACCGTACGACTCGCCGTGATCGCGCGCTGCTCGACCGGCGTCACGCGCGCCGACACGGGTTCTCTCACCGCCGCACCGTTCCAACGCTCCACTCCCTCGCCCGGGCGCGGTGATGCGATCATGCCGCGCTGCGCCAACTGCAGGTCGGCCGGAGACATCGTGACGAGATAGGTCCAGAGCTTCATGCCCTGACAGGCATCGCGCATGCTCTCGACGCGTTGCCGTGCGACCACCGTCGCGCTGACCACACCGCGACGCCCGGTGCGCGCGGGGAGCAGCACCGTCACCTTCTCGTTCACGCCGAAGATCGGTGCCGCACCGGTGGCGTCGTCCTGCACCAGGAGCGGCAGCGCCTCGGCACCGCGGCCGACGAAGGTGAGCGTCGCCACCCGCGTCGGCTGCGCGGTATTGGCATCGGGGATCATCAGTGGTTCGGTGGCGGTGCCGACGTCCTCGGACAACGTGCTGTCGCCCGGCAAGCCGAACGCCGCGAACGTCGCCACGTACAACTGTGCGCGCGGCGAGTATGAACCCGCGGCGATCGCCGACTTCACCGATTCCACCAGTGCCCGCGTCGCCGTCAGCGTGCCGGCCGAAATGCCGTGACTGCGCCCATCCACCGACATCGCCATCGCCGACGTGCGCGAGAGTCGCTGGAGCAGCGGGGCGGGGAGCGGCCAGGCCAGCTGCGTGCGCCGCACCACACGTGCGTCGTCGAGTCGCTTGTCGCTGATGCGTCCCGTGACCATCGCCGCGGCACACGGCTGATCATCGCAGGTGACGTACACCGGAACCGCGCGTTCCCGTGGCGCCGGCGGTGCGTTGCGACGCGGCAGCGCCACCGTGTCCACCAGCAGCAGCGTGGCAGTGACGACACCTGGCTGTGCGCGCCGACCGCGATCCACGTCCACCACCAGCGTGTCCATCACGCAATCGTTGCGGCACTCCGCCGAGTCGAAGCCCTGCGTGGCCGCGGGCGGTCGCGCATCACGTTGCGCATGGAGGCCACCGGGCATCGCGAGTAGTGCGAGCAACGTCGGCACGACCAGCGCCGGTGACACGGTTCGAGGCGGGAATGACATGTCCCACGCTCGCTGCAGATCGGCCGACAAACAAGGCCGACGGAGGTTTCAGACGTCGCCGGGGGTGTGCCAGTCGGGCAGGCCCGTCGCCGCCGCTTCCAGCTGCTCGAAGCTCTGCGCGGCGAGCCCCACGGTCCGCACCCAGGCGGTGATCGCCATGCGCGTGAGCAGCGCCGTCGGATCGTTCACCGGACGGTGCACCGCCAGCGCCTGCACCAGCCGACGCTTGCCGTCGGGCGAGTCACAGAACTGTTCCGCGAAGGTGTCGAGTGAGCTGCTGCGACCGAGCCCGCACCCTTCGGCAGCGGTGATCACGTCGTACACGCGCGTCGTCAGGTGCGCACGCGATCCGCCCCCGGCGAGGAAGGCGATGACCGTCCCCGAATCACGGACGGCCGCGATCACGTCGGCCTGCGGCTCGGCGCCCGCCCGTCGCGCCACACCGCTCATCGGCAGGCTCGGCCCGGTCGGCGCCGGCATCTGCGAAGGCACGCGCTGCAACCCTCTGGTGCTCACGATCAGTTGCGGCTGTGGCGATCGGCGGCGAAAAAACACGTGGGCACGGATCCAGGGAGCGTCGAATCGGTTGCAGGTCAGCGTCCGATGCGCTCACGACGACCGATCGGCGAATCCCGTAACGGTCGGGCTCGCTCGGACGGCAGGGGGCATTCACCGGCTCTCGCCACCCGGCGGCGGCATCATCGGACCGGTGTCGGGACTGCCGCGACCTCGTAACTTGCGGCGCATGCCACTCACATTTTCCGTTCGAAGCGCCGATGCCAGCACCCTGGACACCGGCGTCCTGGCCGTGCTCTGCCCGAAAGGCGACACCCTCCCGGCCTCTCTCGCCGTCCTCGATACCGCCCTCGGCGGCGCGCTGAGCCGGTCGTTCGCGCGCGGTGCGTTCACCGGCAAGCGCGATGACGTGATGCACCTGGCCGGCGCTGCCACCGGACCGCAGCGCATCCTGCTCGTCGGCATGGGTGACGCAACCGACCGACCGGTGGCACTGAAGCGCGCGGCGCAGTTGGCCGGCCGCCGTGCGAACGGCCTGAACGTCGCATCGCTGGCGATCAGCGTGCCGTCGGGACTGGATGCCACCGGCACCGAACAGGTCGTGATCGGCGCCTCGATGGGCGCGTGGGAATACAAGGAACTGAAGACGCCGCCGAGCGAACCGCGCGTGCCGCTGGAGCAGGTGACGCTGCTGGTCGACGATGCGACGGGAAGCATCGCGTCGGTCGCGAAGGGCGAATCGATCGCTGCGGGCTACGCGCTCGCGCGGCGACTGCAGATGATGCCGGGCAACCTCTGCACGCCCGACACGCTGGCCGACTCCGCACGCGAAATCGGCGAGCGGCACGGACTCACGGTGACGGTGCTCGGGCGTCGCGAGATGGAAGCGCTGCGCATGGGCAGCCTGCTGGCGGTGGCGCAGGGCACTCCGCAGGAGCCGCGCCTGATTGCGATCGAGTACAAGGGCGCCGGTGACGCGCGACCCGTGATCCTGGCCGGCAAGGGCGTCTGCTTCGACACCGGTGGCATCTCGATCAAGCCGGCGCCGGGCATGGAGTGGATGAAGTACGACATGAGTGGCGCCGCCGGCGTGCTGGGTGCGATGGAAGCCATCGCACGACTGGCGCTGCCGATCAACGTGGTGGGTCTCGTCGGCGCGGTGACCAACATGCCGTCGGGCACCGCCATCAATCCGGGCGACGTGGTGCAGGCCTCGAACGGCACGTTCATCGAGATCGTCAACACCGATGCCGAAGGACGGCTGGTGCTGGCGGATGTGTTGCACTACGCGAAGAAGTACGATCCGGTCGCCGTCGTCGATGCCGCAACGCTCACCGGCGCCGTGGTGATCGGGCTCGGCAACTCGCTGATGGGCGTGATGGGCACTGACCCGACGCTGGTGAAGGAAGTGCTGGCAGCCGGCGCTCGCGCCGCGGAATTCGGCTGGGAGCTGCCGCTCTGGCCCGATTACGAGGAGCAGATCAAGTCCGACACCGCCGACATCAAGAACACCGGCGGTCGCGCGGCCGGCACGATCACCGCGGCGCTGTTCCTCAAGGTCTTCGCCGAGGGATATCCGTGGGTGCACCTCGACGTCGCCGGCACCGCGTATTCGGAGAATGATCTCGTGTCGTTGCCGAAGGGGCCGACGGGGCGACCGGTGGGTACGTTCGTGGAATTCGTCCGCGCGAGGATCAGCTGACGTTCGCGCGTCTCTGCGGCCTGGCGTGTGCGGCGCTGGTCGTCGCCACGCCGATGCTGGCCCAGGTCCGGTCCGAGCCTGACTCGATCCTCAAGGCGCGCGCCGATTCGATCGTGCGCGCCGACTCGGTGCGCGGCCGGCTGCCGCAGGCCGAGGTGCCGGTGGCGACGGAGGTCGGCATGTCGCACCGATGGAATCGCGACAGCCTCTTTTCCAGCGGCGCGCTGACGCTGGCCGACTTCCTCGACCGGGTGCCCGGACTGTCCACGTTGCGCGCCCGGTTCTACCTCGCGCCGCAGGTGGGTTCCTACAACGGTGACGTGGCCAAGGTGCGCCTCTTCCTCGACGGCGTTGAATTGGAGGCGCTCGACCCGCGCAGTCGTGGCATCACCGACCTGACGATGTTTCCCATCGCCGCGCTGGAAGAGTTGGTGGTGGAGCGCGCCGCCGGCGAGTTGCGCCTGCACATGCGCAGCTGGCGCGGTCCGGAAGTGGTGACGGCGCAGACGCGCGCCGACGTCTACACCGGTGACAATCGCAGCAACACGTTTCGCGGCTACCTCGCGCGTCGCGCGCGCAACGGGTTCGCGTTCCAGGTCATGCTGCAGCAGCGCAGCACCGACGACCGCCAGCTCGGCGGTGACGGCGACGCCACCACCGTGTTCACGCGCGTGGGCATCGTGAAGCCGAAGTGGAGCCTCGATGCGACGCTGGTGCGGGTGCGTGCGTTGCAGCAGGAGCTGGCGATCTTCCAGGCCGAGTCGTTCGCATTGGCAGGCCGCCCGATTCCGGAGTACGAGCAGGTGCAGCGTGATGCCTACCTGCGTTTCGCCGCCGGTGACGTGTCGCGCGGCCCGTGGCTGCAACTGACCGCGGCGTCGCGCCAGAGTGCGGAGCAGTCTGCATTCCGCGCTGCCGACGACGCGAAGGGATTCGCCGCCGATTCCGCCGACACCACCACCACCAGCACGCAGTACGTGGCCACCGTCGGCTGGTCGTCGGCACGGGCGCGCGCCTCGCTCACCGAGCGCCTGCGCATGGTGGGCGGCCGTACACTGCACCAGCCGTCGGCGCGCTTCGGCGCGGATCTCGGCCGCCTCGCCGTCAGCGGCTACGTGGAGCGTAATCCATTCTCCGGCAACACCCGGGGCGACGCCTTCGTGAAGCTGCAGCCCACGTCGTGGCTGGCGGCCACCGGTGCGGCGTCTTACGGCACGGCAGGCACCATCGACATCCCGGTGGACTCCACCAACGTGGAGGAAACGGTGTTGCTGCCGGTGGCGAAGTCGGTGCGCGGTGAAGTCGCCGTACGGCTCAAGGGTGTGTGGCTGCAGGCGGGTGCGGTGATCCGCGACAGTGCGGTGTTGCGTCCTCCGGGCCTGTTCGATCGCAGCACGCCGGTGACGGCGGAGGGACGTGCGATCGGCGCCACGGTGCAGATCGTCGGGCCGCTCTTCAAGGGCTTCTCGGTGCACGTGAGCGGCGTGCGCTGGAACAACGCCGGCCTCTATCGCCCGCAAACGGACATCCGGAGCGAACTGGCGTGGCGCTATCATTGGCAGGGTCCGACGCGCTCCGGTGGCTTCCGGTTCCTCCTGGCGGGCCAGGCCGAGTATCGCACCGTCGCCTTCGTCCCCTATCTCGAGTCGGACAGCACGGTGTCGGTGCTGCCGACCTTCCCGACCACACCGCTCGGACTGCGCGCCGAGTTCACCCTGCGGGACGCGACCATCTCCGTACAAGTGCGCAACCTGCTCGCGACGCGCTATTCCACGGTGCCCGGACTCCTGATGCCCGGTGCGCTGACGATCTACGGCGTGCGCTGGTCGTTCTGGAACTGATGGACACGCCATCATGAGCGGCACGATCCAGAGCATGACCGGTTATGGCAATGCCGACGGCGTGATCGGCACCCACCGGCTGTCGGTGGAGGTGCGCAGCGTGAACCATCGCTTCTTCACCCCGTCGATCAAGCTGCCGCCGGCCCTCACGCGCCTCGAGGTCGAGGTGCGCGAGCTGCTGCGGCGGCACGTGGCACGTGGCCATGTCACGCTGTCGCTGCGCGTGGAGCGTGACGCGAGCGAGGGACCGCGCATCGACGTGGCGCGGCTGCTGGCGTATGCGGCGCAGCTGCGCGCGATCCCCACCGACGCCGGCATCGACACCCGCATCGACGCCGCATCGCTGCTGCGCCTGCCCGACGTCGTCACCACCACCGTCGACGACGAGAACACGCTCGGCGCGCTGGACCCTGCCTCCATCCTCGCGTTGGTCGGAACGGCCATCACCACCTTCGTGGAGATGCGGGCCGCCGAAGGGGCGCGGCTGGCGGACTACCTGCTCGGGCGCCTGGCGATCATCGAGGAGGCGCTGGCCCGGCTGGCGACCCGCGCGCCGCAGCGACTGGTCGAGCAGCGCGATCGGCTGACGGCGGCGGTGCAGGAGCTGGCGGCCGGTGTGGCGGTGGACCCCCAGCGGATGGCCCAGGAGATCGCGATCCTCGCCGACCGGGTGGACGTGGCCGAGGAACTGAGCCGGTTCGCGTCGCACAACGCGGCCTGCCGTGCGGCACTCGACGCCCCGGGCACCGAGGGGGTCGGCAAGCGGCTCGGGTTCATCCTGCAGGAGATGGTGCGCGAGGCCAATACCACCGGCAGCAAGGCGAACGACGCCGCGATGCAGCGGGACGTGGTGATCATCAAGGAAGAGCTCGAGCGGATGCGCGAGCAGGTCGAGAACCTCGAGTGACCACCCCTGCCTTTCCTGTCATTCTGGCGGCCCCGTCCGGCACCGGGAAGACCACCATCGCCCGTCGGCTGCTGGAGCTCCGGCCCGACCTGGGGTTCAGCGTGACCTGTACCACCCGTTTGGCCCGGCCAGCGGAAGTGGACGGGGTCGATTACTTTTTCTTGGCTGGGGAGGAGTTCGAGGCCAGGGTCGAGCGCGGCGAGTTCGCCGAACACGCCCTGGTGCATGGCAAGCGCTACGGGACGCTGCGCAGCGAGATCGCGCGGCTGATGGCGTCGGGGCGGAACCCGATCATGACGATCGACGTGCAGGGCGCCGTCCAGTTCGTGCACGCGTTCCCGGAAGCGGTGCTGATCTTCCTCCTGCCGCCGTCGGCGGTGGAGTTGCTGTCGCGGTTGTCGGGGCGCGGGTCGGAAAGCCGGGCCACGCTGACGACGCGGGTTGACAGTGCGCTGACGGAGCTGGCGACCATCGACCAGTTCGAGTACGTGGTGGTGAACGACGAGTTGGAACACGCGGTGGCGCAGGTGCTGAGCATCATCGATGCAGAGGCGTTGCGCCGCACGCGGCAACTGAATCTGGCGGAACGCGTGACGGCACTCGCCAACGAGCTGCGCGACGCGATCCGGTAGCACCGGAATGGCTGGTGTCATTCCGCAGGCTGGTCACCCAACGGCGCGCAGGCGCCGAGGAGATGGAAACGAATGCGAGTCTTCACACCCGGTGACATCACCGAGCAGCAGCAGTCGCAGAACAAGTACCTGGGCGTCCTGGTGGCGGCCAAGTATGCGCGCGTGCTGAACGAGTTCCCGAAGATGGGGTCCACCGGCAAGGAGAAGAAGCTGACCACGCGTGCACTCGAAGACCTGCATGGCAAGGACTTCGATTATCGCGTGATGCCGCGTCGTCGCCCCGACTGACCAACCTGGGGCGACCAGTGGCGTGTCGATGAGATGCGGTTAGCACAAAGCCTGCCGCGGCGCCCGGCTACCGAGGCGGAAACCGCAGCAATACCAGCGGTATTGCGAGGATTTCCAACGATGGAAGGCGGGATGCCCCGGCAGGCGACTGCAATACGCATCTCGTCGACAGGCCACTAGATGCGCCCCTTCGACGGCCGCCGCGTCATCCTCGGGGTGACCGGCGGGATCGCCTGCTACAAGGCCATCACGCTCGCCCGCCTGCTCTCACAGGCGGGCGCAGTCGTTGACGTGATCATGTCGCGCGCGGCGCGCGAGTTCGTGGGCGCGATCACCTTCGAGGCGGTCACCGGTCGGCCGGTGGCACCGGACATCCTCGACGCCGGCCATGCGCTGGCGCACATCCGCCTCGCGAAGGAGGCGGAACTGGTGCTGGTGGCGCCGGCCACCGCCGACCTGCTGGCCCGCGCCGCGCAGGGCCGCGCCGACGACCAACTCACCGCCGTGCTGCTGGCCACGCGTGCATCGGTGCTGATCGCGCCAGCGATGAACGACGGCATGTGGTCGCACGCCGCGGTGCAGCAGAACGTCGCCGCGCTGCAGGCCCTCGGCTACACGGTGCTGGAGCCCGCGGTGGGACCGCTGGCCTTCGGAGAGGGCATCGGGCCGGGGCGGCTGCCGGAGCCGGAAACGCTGTTGGCGCATGCCGGACGCATGCTGGAGACCGCCCGCGGACTCGAAGGGCGACGGATCGTGGTCACGGCCGGCCCGACGCGCGAGGCGCTGGATCCCGTGCGCTACATCACGAACCACAGCAGCGGTCGGATGGGCGTCGCGATCGCGGCAGCGGCCTGGCGGCGCGGCGCGCACGTGACGCTGGTGCATGGACCGCTCGAAGTGCCGGTGCCGGTGGGTGTGACGCCGGTGTCGGTGATCACCACCGCGGAGATGCGTGATGCGGTGGCCGACGCCTTGCCGACGGCGGATGCACTGGTGATGGCTGCCGCACCCGCCGACTTCCGTGCCGACGCCGTCGCGTCGCAGAAGATCAAGAAGGGCAACGATGCGCCGACCGTGGTTCTCGCGCATACCGACGACATCCTCGCCACCACGCGCACGCTGCGGCGTCCGGGGGCGGTGGTGATGGGCTTCGCGCTCGAGACCACCGACGTGGAGGCGCACGCGCTGGGCAAGATGGAGCGGAAGGGCCTCGATTTCATCGTGGCCAACGATGCCACCGAGGCGGGCGCCGGCTTCGGCACCGACACCAATCGCGTGATCATCCTCGCCGCCGATGGCTCACGCGAGACGCCGCCGTTGCTGCCGAAGACCGAACTCGCCGACATCCTGCTCGATCGCGTGTGGCGCGCACTGGAGCGTGCATCGTGAGCGCGAAGGAGCGCCTGCGTGCCTACCTCGAGCAGCGACGTGAGCTCGGTGAGTCGGAGATGATGCTCGACGCGCTGGACGTGGACGACGTGATGCGAATGCTCGGTGCGTTGCGCGGCGGCGACGTCAGTGCACCGAACGCGCCACCGCCGGCTCGCGCGACGCAGGATGCAAGCACGCCCGCGCCACCGACGACCACGCCGCCGATCGCAGCACCGACACCGCGCCCGGTGGACCGCTCGGACCGTGTGGTGTTCGGGCAGGACGCGGATGCGCCGCCCGCATCCGGCGACTGGCGGGCGATGATGCGCAGCCTCGAAGGCGGCGCATCGGCGAAGCCGCTGCCCCCGACACCGGTCACACCCGCGCCCCCGGCGTCCGCGGAAGCCACCGACCGTACACCGGCGGCGCCGACGCGCAGCGGGACACTGCGGATCGAGGGTCTGGTCGTCCCGCTTGGCCTGCGCGTGGAGCGCGCCACCCTCACCGGTGCGGCGGTCGGCGCGCAGTGGCAATCGCTGTCCGACGTCACCGCTGCGATCGCGACCTGCGCGGCGTGTGGCCTGGCGGCAACCGCCACGCGGCCCGTGCCGGGCACCGGCAATCCCACCGCCGACGTGATGGTGGTCGGTGAGGCGCCGGGGGAGAAGGAGGACCTGACCGGCGAGCCGTTCGTCGGTCCCGCAGGCGAGTTGCTGAACAAGATCCTCGGCGCGATCAACCTCTCGCGCGAGACGGTCTACATCTGCAACGTCCTGAAGCACCGGCCGCCGGGCAACCGCAATCCGATGCCCGAGGAAGTGCGCGCCTGTGCACCGTTCCTGCAGCGCCAGGTGGACCTGGTGCAGCCGAAACTGATCCTCGCCTTCGGCACGTTCGCCGCGCAGTCCTTGCTCGGGACTAAACTTGCGATCGGGAAACTGCGCCAGCAGTGCCACTGGTATCAGGGCATCCCGCTCATCGCCACCTATCACCCGGCCGCCCTCCTGCGCAACGACGCCTGGAAGCGACCCACGTGGGAAGACCTGAAACTTGCCCGACGAATTCTCGACGCGACCATCCGGGCCTGATCCGTATCGCGACCGCCGTCCGCCACAGTCGGAGGACGCGGAGCAGTCGGTGCTGGCGGCGATGCTGATCGACGCCGAGGCCATCACGTTCGCGACCGAGATCGTGGACGACTCGATGTTCTTCCGCGAAGGACATCGGCGGATCTTCCGCGCGATCGTGTCGCTGATGGAACGCGGCAGCGGCATCGACGTGGTCACGCTCTCGGACGAGTTGCAGCGCCGCGGCGAGATGGATGCCGCCGGCGGCCGCGAGTACCTGAGCTTCCTCGCCGATGCGGTGCCGACGGCGGCGAATGTCGCACACCACGCCCGCATCGTGAAGGAGAAGGCGCTGCTGCGGCGCCTGATCGAGGTGTCCACGCAGATCGTCGGCGAGGCGTTCGAGGGACGGCAGGAGGCGCGCCACCTGCTCGACTTCGCCGAGCAGCGCATCCTGCAGGTGGGGCAGGACAAGGGCGGTGCGGGGTTCACCCGCATCAAGGAATTGATGTACCCGGCGATGGAGCGCATCGAGACCATTGCCAAGGAAGGCCGCTCGGTGACCGGCGTGGCGAGCGGGTTCGCGGACCTCGACCAGATGACGTCGGGCTTCCAGCCCTCCGACCTGATCATCGTCGCGGCACGTCCATCGATGGGCAAGACGGCGCTGACGCTCAACATCGCGCAGCACGTGGCGATCACCGAAGGTGTCGGAGTGGCGTTCTTCTCGCTCGAGATGAGCAAGGAGTCGCTGGTGCAGCGCATGATCACCAGCGAGGCTCGCCTCGATGCGCAGGCGATGCGCACCGGGCGGCTCCGCGACGACGATTGGCCACGCCTCGCGCGCGCCGTCGGCATCCTGTCGCAGGCACCGATCTACATCGACGACGCGCCGGGCATCAGCGTGCTGGAGATGCGCGCCAAGGCCCGCCGCCTGAAGGCCGATCCCGACTCGAAGCTCGGCCTGGTGGTGGTGGACTACCTGCAGCTGATGACCGGCCCCAACGCCGAAAATCGTCAGCAGGAGGTGAGCCAGATCAGCCGTGGCCTGAAGGCGCTGGCGAAGGAGCTGCGTGTGCCGGTGGTGGCGCTTTCGCAGCTGTCGCGTGCACCCGAGCAACGCGCCGGTGACGAGAAGGGACGGCCGCAGCTCAGCGACCTCCGCGAGTCGGGCGCCATCGAGCAGGACGCGGACCTGATCCTCTTCATCTTCCGGCAGGAGATCTACGCCGAGCGGGACGAAGCGGGCCGGCTCAAGAACGCGGAGCTGGAAGGCAAGGCCGAGATCATCATCGGCAAGCAGCGCAACGGTCCGATCGGCACCGTGCCGCTGTTCTTCCACAAGCAGTACACCCGGTTCGAGAACTTCTCCAAGCGCGTGCCCGGCGAGTGAGCGCGAAGGTGAAGACGGCCTATCGCTGCACCAACTGCGGCGCCGAGTACCCCAAGTGGGGAGGGCGCTGCGAGACGTGCGGCGAGTGGTCCACGCTGGTGGAGGAGATCGTCGAGAAGTCGCCGGCGAAGGTCGTCGGACGCACCGCGGCACCGAGCCGGCGCGGCATGGTCGCCACCCGCGCCGCGCGACTCAATCAGGTGAGCGGAACCGAGTCCACACGCATCCGCTCCGGCCTCGACGAGTTCGACTTCGTGCTCGGCGGTGGCATCGTGCCGGGCAGCATGGTGCTGGTTGGCGGCGAGCCCGGCATCGGCAAGTCCACGCTGCTGCTGCAGGTGGTGGCCCGCCTGCAGAACATGGGACATGCGGCGCTGTACGTGAGTGGCGAGGAGAGCGCACTGCAGGTGAAGCTGCGCGCGGATCGACTGGGCGACGAGGCGGGCGACGTGGAGTTCCTGCCGGAGACGCACCTCGAGACGATCCTCGCGCACCTCGAGGCGACGCGGCCGGTGATCGCCGTCATCGACTCGATCCAGACCGTGCACACCGAGGAGCTGGAAGGCGCACCGGGCAACGTGGGGCAGGTGCGTGAGTGCGCGGCGCGGCTGATGCGCGCCGCGAAGGAACTCGGCACCGCCATCTTCGTCGTCGGTCACGTGACCAAGGGCGGCGGCATCGCCGGACCGAAGACGCTCGAGCACATCGTGGACACGGTGCTGTATTTCGAAGGGGAAGGGAGCGCCGACTACCGGCTGTTGCGCGCGACCAAGAACCGTTTCGGCAGCGTGGACGAAATCGGGGTGTTCCGCATGGACGCCGCCGGCCTGCAGCCAGTCGCCAATCCGTCGGCGCTCTTCATGGGTGACCGCACGCAGTCATCGAGCGGCAGCGCGCTCACGGCTCCGCTCGAAGGCACGCGACCGCTGCTGGTGGAGATCCAGGGGCTGGCGGCGAAGGCCGGTTTCGGCACGCCACAGCGCGTGACCACCGGCTACGACCCGCGTCGGCTGGCGCTGCTGCTGGCGGTGCTGGAGAAGCGCGCCGGGCTTGGCTTCGCACAGCTGGACGCGTTCGTGAACGTGGTCGGTGGCATGCGGCTCACCGAGCCGTCTGGCGACACGGCGGTGGCGGCCGCGCTGGCGTCATCGGTGTACGATCGTCCGCTGCCGCAGGACGCACTGTTTCTCGGCGAGATCGGCCTCGGTGGCGAGATCCGCGCCGTGTCGCAGCTGGAGCGGCGACTGGCCGAGGCCGCGCGGCTGGGTCTGACGCGCGCCTACGTGTCGAAGACCAGCACCAAGGTGAAGGCGCCCGCCGGGCTGAAGGTGATCGGCGTGGCCAATGTCCGTGACCTGCTCGACACCATTTTCGCATGATGCACGATCACGAACAGGTGTCGCATGACGACGAGATGCACGACGGCGAGCACGTGGGTGCGCGGGCGGCGGGAAACCTGCCGCGTGATGCACGCCCGGCCGAGTTGCGCGACCTGACACCGGCGGCGACACCGAACGTCGGCGTGGTCATCGTCGCCGGCGGCAGTGGCACACGCGTCGGTGGTCCGGAGCTGAAGCAATTCCGCTGGGTGGCCGGCAAGCCGATGGTGCTGCACAGCCTGCAGACGTTCCAGCTGCGTCCCGACGTGGCCCTGGTGGTGGTGGTGCTGCCGCGCGACTACGCCGCCGATCCGCCACCCTGGCTGTTCCAGTGCGACATCGACCGCATGCTGGTGAGCCAGGGCGGACGTGACCGCATGCAGTCGGTGTACAACGGTCTCGAGGACATGCCGGAGAACATCGAGACGGTGGTGATCCACGATGCCGCGCGACCGCTGGCCAGCGGCACCGTGATCGACCGCGTGATCCGCGAGGCACGTCAGGGACATGGCGCGATCGCCGCGCTGCCGGTGGTGGACACGCTGAAGGAAGTGGACGCCGACGGCCGCATCATTCGCACGGTGGATCGCACGTCGCTCTGGCGCGCGCAGACGCCGCAGGCCTTTCCGCGGGCGATGATCGACGAGGTGCACACGCGTGCGCGGCGGGACAAGCTGGCCGCCACCGACGATGCGGCGCTCTGCGAACATTACGGCTTCCCGGTGGTGGTGGTGCGCGGCAGCGAACGTGGCATGAAGGTCACCGATGCCGGCGACTTCACGGTCGCGGAGTCGTTGTCGGTGCTGCCGGAATGACGATGCGCAGCGTGGTGACGCCGTTCTGGTCGCCGGCCGAGATCCAGGCGGCGCTGACTCCGGTGGTGACACACCTGCAGGAGCGCGGCGTGCTGGCGTATCCGACCGAGACGGTCTACGGCTTCGGCACCATGGTGGACTTCGAGTCGGTGGAGAAGCTGGTGACGCTCAAACGTCGCCCACCGGCAAAACCATTCCTGCTGCTGGTGTCGGACAGCACGATGCTCGGGCGCCTCGGCCTGACCCTGTCGGCGCAGGCGGCACACCTGGCAGCGCGTCACTGGCCCGGCCCGCTGACACTGGTGCTGCCGGGTGGTGAGGGACAGTTGCCGCCACGCCTGCGAGGACCCGAAGGCGGCATCGCGGTGCGCTGGACGCCACATCCCGGCCTGCAGCGCCTGATCGCCGCGCTCGGCTCCCCGCTCACGTCGACCTCCGCCAATCGCCCCGGTGTGCCGCCGGCGATGCGCGCCGCCGAAGTGGTGGAGCAGTGGACGGCCGAGATCAATCGCGGGCTGCTGATGGTGCTGGATGGTGGCACGCTGCCTCCCTCCGCGCCCAGTACCGTGGTAGACTGCACCGGACGACGATTGCGGGTGATCCGCCCTGGCGCGATCAGCGCGGCCATCCTGCGTGACACTGTCCCTGACCTGCTTGGCGATGCCTGATTCCTCGTTGCGCGTGCTGTTCGTCTGCACCGGAAACACCTGCCGCAGCCCGATGGCGGAAGTGATCGGGCGTGCGATCATCGCCGAGCGCAGCCTCGGGCACATCAGCGTGGCGAGTGCCGGTGTGGCGGCCGATTCGGTGAGCGGTGCGTCCGAAGGTTCGCTGCTGATCGCAATGGAGCATGGCCTCGACCTGTCGCGACATCGGTCACGCCAGGTGACGCCGGGTGCGCTGGCCGATGCGGACCTGATCCTCACCATGAGCCCGAGCCACCTGCTGGCGGTGGAGGGGCTGGGCGGGCATGGCAAGTCGCACCTGCTGAGCGCCTACGCGACGCATGGGGAAAGCCTGCGACCGGTGAGTGATCCGATCGGTGGCGACATCACCGTGTATCGTGACACCTTCGACGAGTTGCACTTGCTGATCAGCCGCGCCTTCGACCGGCTGGCGGCGGAACGGAACTCGCCCTCGCGCTGATGCGCCGCCCGACGCGGCTGGTGCTGCTTGGCCAGCCGGTCGCACAATCGCTGTCGCCGGTGTTCCAGAACGCCGCGCTCGCGCACGCCGGCATGTCGCTGCGATACGAGGCGTGTGCGGTGGCCGATGACGCGCTCGATGCCACACTCGATGCGCTGGTGCGCGACGGCGCGGCGGGCAACGTGACGATCCCGCACAAGGAACGCGTGGCCGCTCGGTGCGATGTGCTGACACCGTTGGCGGCGCGCCTCGGAGCGGTGAACACCTGGTGGACGGTGGATGGTCGCCTGCATGGGGACAACACCGACGTGGGCGGATTCGATGACGCCGTCGTGGCGCTGCTCGGCGAGATTCCGCGTGGGATGAAGGTCGCGGTGCTCGGTGCCGGAGGATCGGCGCGTGCGGTGGTCGCCGCGATCGCCGCCTGGCCGGCATCGACGGTCGCGATCTGGGCTCGCACACGGGCGCGTGCCGAAGCGCTGGTGGCGTTGGGTCCCGCGGGCACCACGACGGCGGAGGAATTCATGGCGGACGCATTGCGCGGCGCGGGGCTGGTGGTGAACACCACGCCGATCGGGATGCGCGACGAACAGGTACCGGTGAATCCCGGCACCCTTCGCGCCGGCGCCGCGTGCCTGGACCTCGTCTATCGCCGCAACGGAGAGACGCCGTTCGTGCAGCTCGCGCGAGCGCAGGGGCGTCGTGCCGACGATGGCTTGCGCATGCTGATCGGGCAGGGTGCGCGCAGCTGGCAGCAATGGTTCGGCGACGTGTTGCCGGACCGCGACGTGATGTGGCGCGCGGTGGCACCGGAGCGCGACGACGGCGACGCCCGGTGAGTGCCATGGCGCTGTCGGTCTGGCGCCGCGCGGGTGCGATGGGCAGTGCGTTGCTCGAATTGGCGCTGCCGGGCGTCTGCGCGCTCTGCGACACGCCGCTGGGACGGGCGGTCGGGCCCGCCTGCCCGCTCTGCTGGAGCCGACTCGCACGACTGCAGCACCCGCAATGCGACCGATGCGGCCATCCCGCTGCGCAGGGCGCGGAGCCGGATGATCCCTGCCGCTGGTGTGATGCGTTGCCGCCGTTCGTGCGCGCGGTACGCTCCGTGGCCTGGATGTCGCGGCACGGCATCGCGAGCCGGATGGTGCACGCCTTCAAGTACGATGGCTGGCCACGCCTGGCGCATGGCATGGCGGCGGAGATGGCGCGCCTCCGCTGGCCGGCGGACGTGCAGCGCGAGCGGGGCTGGCTGGTGCCGGTGCCGTTGGCGCGCTGGCGGGAACGGGAGCGCGGCTACAACCAGGCCGCGGTGCTGGCGCAAGCCCTCGCACCACATTGGGGCCTGCCGGTGCTGCCTGCGCTCACCCGCACACGCATGCCCGCCAGTCAGACGCGGTTGACACCCGGGGAGAGAACGGTGAACGTAACTCGCGCTTTCACCGTGGCTTCGGACGGTGCGCCTCACCTCCGCGGTGCACATTGCGTGCTCGTTGATGATGTCGTGACCACCGCCGCCACATTGGTTGCGTGCGCTGCCGCCCTGATGGACGGCGGCGCACGCATCGTGAGTTGTGTCACCTTCGGACGGGCGCCTGCCATCGGCGACCGTCGTTCACCACTGGAGTAGCGTCATGGGAATCAAGGTCGGCATCAATGGGTTCGGTCGCATCGGGCGGAACGTGCTGCGCGCTGCCAAGAAGTCGGGCGCCGCGATCGATTTCGTCGGCATCAACGACCTGACCGATACGGCCACGCTGGCGCACCTGTTCAAGTACGACTCGGTGCACGGCACCTACCAGGGCGAGGTGAGCGCGAAGGAAGGCGCCATCATCGTGGATGGTGACGAGATCAGGATCACGGCCGAGCGCGACCCGGCGAACCTGCCGTGGGCCGCTGCGGGGGCGCAGATCATCCTCGAGTCCACCGGCATCTTCACCGACGCCGACAAGGCCCAGAAGCACATCGCCGCCGGCGCCAAGAAGGTCATCATCTCCGCCCCGGCCAAGGGCGAGGACATCACCATCGTGATGGGCGTCAACCACCAGAAGTACGATGCCGCCACGCATCACATCATCTCCAACGCCAGCTGCACCACCAACTGCCTGGTGCCGATGGTGAAGGTCGTGCGCGACAACTTCGGCTTCAGGCACGGCGCGATGGTCACCATCCACAGCTACACCAACGACCAGCAGATCCTCGACCTGCCGCACAAGGACATGCGTCGCGCCCGCGCTGCGGCGTTGTCGATGATCCCGACCACCACCGGCGCCGCCAAGGCGACCGCCCTCGTGATCCCCGAGGTGAAGGGGCTGATCGACGGCATCTCGATCCGCGTGCCGACGCCCGACGTCTCGCTCACCGAGCTGACGGTGGAAGTGGAGCGCGCGACGACGATCGAGGAAGTGAACGCCGCCTTCATCGCCGCCGCCAAGGACGGTCCGCTGAAGGGCATCCTCGACTACAGCACGGTGGAGCTGGTGAGCGTGGACTACATCGGCAACCCGTTCTCGTGCACCATCGACGCCAAGAGCACCAACGTCATCGACAAGACGATGGTGAAGCTCTCCGGCTGGTACGACAACGAGTGGGGCTACTCGAGCCGCTGCGTCGACCTGCTGCAGTACGTCGGCAGCTCGATCGCCTGATGCCGAAGCGTTCCGTGAAGGACCTGGCTCCCGCGCAGCTGCGCGGGCGCCGGGTGGTGGTTCGGGTGGACTTCAACGTGCCGTTCGACGATGCCGGCACCGTCAGCGATGACACCCGGCTGCGCGCGGCGGTGCCCACCATCCAGCTGCTGCGCAAGCACGGCGCCCGGGTGGTGCTGCTCTCGCACCTCGGCCGGCCGAAGGCGGCGCCGGACCCGAAGTACACGCTGGCGGCGGTGCTGCCGGCGCTGCGTGCCGTGCTGCCGAAGGTGGACGTGCAGTTCTGCACCACCACCGACGACGCGGCGGCCGTGGCAGCCACCAATGCGCTGGTGGACGGTGCCGTGCTGCTGATGGAGAACACGCGCTTCCTGCCAGGCGAGGAAACCAACGACGACGCACTGGCGCAGCGACTGGCGGCGCTGGGTGACCTGTACGTCAACGATGCGTTCGGCAGTGCGCATCGTGCGCACGCCTCGACCGCCGGCATCGCGAAGCACCTGCGACCGGCGGTGGCGGGATTGCTGATGGAAAGCGAGCTGGCCTACCTCGGTGGCGCGCTCGACGATCCCAAGCGGCCGTTCGTGGCGATCCTCGGCGGTTCCAAGATCTCCGGCAAGATCGACGTCGTGGAGGCGCTGCTGCCGAAGGTCGATGCGCTGCTGATCGGTGGCGCGATGGCGTGCACGTTCTACAAGGCGATGGGCTTCGAGACCGGCAGTTCGCTGGTGGAGCCGGACCGCGTCGAGATGGCGAAGGACTTGATCGAGCGTGCGGGCAGCCTGCTGATCCTGCCGCACGATGCCACGGTGGCGAAGGGCATGGATCAGCCCAAGACCGCGCATGCCGTGAAGCGCGATGCGATCCCGGCCAGCGAGGCGATGCTCGACATCGGCCCCGACTCGGCGCAGAGCTATGCGCGCGCCATCCTGGCCGCCAAGACGGTGCTCTGGAACGGTCCGATGGGCGTGTTCGAGAAGCCGCCGTTCGATGCCGGCACGCGGGCCGTGGCGACCGCGATGGCCGCGGCCACCGGCAAGGGCGCGATCACGATCGTCGGCGGCGGCGATTCGGCGGCCGCGGTGGTCGAGGCAGGGCTGGGTGAGATGATGAGCCACGTGTCCACAGGCGGCGGAGCCAGCCTTGAATTTCTCGAGGGCAAGGAACTCCCCGGCGTGGCCGCACTCGACGAGAAGGGGACCGCTTGAAGCTGCCGATCTTTGCCGCGAACTGGAAAATGCACCACGGGCCCAGTGACGCGCGCGCGTTCATGAAGAGTTTCCTGGCGCATTATTCGCGGCAGCAGGACCGGAAGGTGTTGTTCTTCCCGAATGCGTTGTCGGTGACCACCGTCAGTGAACTGGTGCGCGACCGGCCCGACCTCGAGACCGGCATCCAGAACATCCACTGGGAAGACAAGGGCGCGTTCACCGGTGAGAATTCGGCGCCGATGGCGCGCGACTCCGGCGCCACCCACGTGCTGGTGGGACACTCCGAACGGCGACACGTGTTCGGCGAGACCGACGAGCAGAGCAACCTGAAGGTGAAGGCGGCCTTCCGCGCCGGACTGACGCCGGTGCTGTGCGTCGGAGAACTGCTGGAGGAGCGGGACGCCGGCAACACCGAGGCCACCGTCCTGCGCCAGTTGCGGGCCGGGATCGTGGGGGTCGAGGACGCACAGGTCGCTTCGATGATGTTCGCCTACGAGCCCGTGTGGGCCATCGGCACCGGCCGCACCGCCACACCGCAGGATGCCAGCCATGTGCACGCCGCGATCATCGCTGCGCTCAAGACCGCGATCGGTGAGCGCGCGCTCGGCATCCCGATCCTGTACGGCGGGAGCGTGAACCGCGGCAACGCGACCACCCTGCTGGCGGCACCGGATGTGGATGGCGTGCTGGTGGGCGGCGCGAGCCTCGACGCCGACGGCTGGAACGCCATCGTCCGCGCTTGATTCGAGGGGTCGGAGTCGCTTCCTTTCGTGGCTGGCCCAGCGACACCTCCGACCCATCCGATTCCGATGTACACCTTCCTGCTCGCCATCCTGATTCTGATCAGCTTCGTGCTGATCGCCGTGATCCTGCTGCAGTCCGGCAAGGGCGGCGGCATGTCGGCCAACTTCGGCGGCGCGACCTCGTCGGCGGACGCCGTGATCGGCACGCGCCAGGCGGGTAACCTGCTGACGAAGATCAGCTGGTGGGGCGGTGGGGCGTTCCTGTTCCTGTCGCTGGTGCTCCAGCTGATGACTACCCGCCAGCGGGCGCCGAAGTCGGTGCTGGACAACGCCTTCTCGACGCCGGCCCCGGCCGCGCCGACGACCACCACGCCGGCGCCGGGTGCGGCTCCGGGCGGTGCGGCAGCCCTTCCGCTGACCCCAGCGGCTCCGACGGCCACCCCGCCGGCACCGACCACGCCCGCTCCCGCCAAGCCGTGACGGGCGGCGTGACGCCGCTCTCGCTCGACACCGTCCCCGGGGTATTGCTCCTCGAGGACGGTTCGACGTTTCGGGGCCTGGTGAATGCCGACGTGGAGCCGACCGTCGCCGAAGTCGTGTTCACGACCAACATGACCGGCTATCAGGAGGTCTTCACCGATCCGTCGTACAACGGGCAGATCGTGGTGATGACCACGCCGCAGATCGGCAACTACGGCGTGAACACGGAGGACCCGGAGAGCAGCCGGGTGCAGGTCTCCGGCGTGATCGTGCGTGAGATGTCGAAGAGCCATTCGAACTGGCGCGCCACCGGCGACCTGCCGTCGTGGCTGGCGGCGGCCCGTGTGCCGACGCTGCAGGACGTGGACACCCGCCGCCTCACTCGGCACCTCCGCAGCCGCGGCGTGATGCTGGGTGTAATCTGCGCCGGTGAGGAGCCGTCGGACGCCGCCCGCGCCCGCCTGGCCGCCGCGCCGCGCATGGAAGGCTCCGACCTCGCCACCACGGCCGCCACGCAGTCCAGCTACGTCTACGGCGCCGGCAACACCGCCCATCACATCGTGGCGGTGGACTTCGGCATCAAGGAGAACATGCTGCGACTGTTCTCCGATGAAGGCTGCAAGGTCACGGTCGTGCCCGCCAACACCACGGCGGAGGAGATCCTGGCCCGGAAGCCGGATGGTGTCTTCCTGTCGAACGGCCCGGGCGACCCGGCGGCGATCGACTACGCCCCGGCGATGATTCGCGGGGTGGCCGAGTCCGGTACGCCGGTGTTCGGCATCTGCCTCGGGCACCAGCTGATCGGGCTCACGTTCGGCGGCCAGACGCGCAAGATGCCGTTCGGGCATCGTGGCGGAAATCAGCCCGTGAAGGAGCTGGCGACCGGCAAGGTGCTGATCACGTCGCAGAACCACGGCTTTGCCGTGGAAGGCGACGCGGAGGCCGTGACGGGCTCCACCGACCTGCAGGTCACCCACGTGAACCTGAACGACGGGTCGATCGAGGGATTGCGCCACCGGACCCTGCCGGTGTTCTCGGTGCAGTACCATCCCGAGGCCGCGCCCGGTCCGCACGACGCCCGGCCGGTCTTCCACGACTTCATGGCGACCCTCCGCCGCAAGGGTTGAAACGAGCCAACCTCTTGACTGACAACGCTCTACGAGGCTAGCTTCGCGCCCGAGCCCGGTGACAACCGGGCATTGACTCCTTGAGGGCGTCCATGACGAAAGCCGATCTGGTGGAGCGGGTCACCGAGCAGATTTCTCGCACGGCCGGTCCGCTGATTTCCAAGAAGGATTGCGCGCGGGTCGTGGACGCATTCCTCGACGCGATCAAGGACGCGATGAAGGACCAGAAGAACATCGAGGTGCGCGGCTTCGGCACCTTCAAGATCCGGCAGCGAAAGACGCGGATGGCGCGCAATCCGCGTACGGGTGAGCCCGTCGAGGTCTCGGCGCGGCCGGTCCCGGTGTTCAAGCCGTCGAAGGAGCTGCGTGCGATGGTGGCCGGCGAAGAGGTGCCTGAGGGCGGCTTTGCGGATGACGATGACGATTACGACGATTGACCGACGGCGTGCGGTGACGGCGCGCGTCGCTTAAGTCACCGTCGGACATGCAGATAGACGCCATCGGGCGTGCAGCGGGGTGCCAGTGGCACCCCGTTTTCGTTTGCACTGCCGAGCTGATGGAACGATCGGGCGCGGCAGGCGCTATCTTCCGCCGTCACCACGACTTGCATCCATGACACAACTTCAGGTCCTGCTCTTCGCCTCGTATGCCGAGGCCTTCGGCACCAGCGCAGTCACCGTCACGGTGTCCGAGCCGGCGACGAGTGCCGACGTGGTGGCTGCATTGCGCAGCCTGCCCGGCGGCGCCGTCTTGCCTGCGACGCCGGTGGTGGCGGTGGACCGGCGCTACGTGCGTGGCGCGGTGGCGGTGCGGGCCGGGCAGGAGATCGCGCTGATCCCACCGGTGGCCGGCGGATGATCCGCTCCGCAATCGTGACCGCGGCGATCGATCCCGCCGCGCTGCTCTCGGAGGTGACCACCACCGCCACCGGCGCCACCTCACTGTTCGTCGGCACCGTGCGTGACGTGAACGATGGCCGCGCCGTGACCGGCATCGAGTATTCGGCGTACACCTCGATGGCGCTCGACGAGATGGAGCGCATCGCGCAGGAAACGGCGCAGCAGTTCGACGGCATCCGGATCGTGATCGAGCATCGCGTCGGCAACCTGCTGTTGCAGGAGATCAGCGTCGCGATCGCGGTGGCGCACGCACGCCGTGCGCCGGCCATGGACGCCTGTCGCCACGCGATCGAGGAGCTGAAGCGTCGCGTGCCGATCTGGAAGCAGGAGCATTACGTGGATGGCGACCGGCATTGGGTCGATCCCACGGGACTGCAATCCACGGGCGCGCCGCCATGAGCCAGGTCACGCTCACCGACCAGTTCGGGCGCAGCATCGAGTACCTGCGCATCTCGGTCACCGATCGCTGCAACTTCCGCTGCACGTACTGCATGCCGCTGGAAGGCTTGCCGTGGCTGCCGAAGGCGGAGATCCTCAGTTACGAGGAGATCGTGGCCGTGGTGCAGCAGCTGGCGCCCCTTGGCCTGCGACGCATTCGCCTCACTGGTGGCGAGCCGACGATTCGTCCGCAACTGACGTCGCTGGTCGCGCAGCTGCGTGCGGTGCCTGGTGTGGAAGACATCGCGCTCTCGACCAACGGCGTGAAGCTGCCGGAACTCGCACAGCCGCTGCGCGATGCAGGGCTGGACCGCATCAACATGAGCGCCGACAGCCTGCGCGCCGAGCGCGTGGTGGCGATCGCGCGCCGCAACTTCCCGTTCGATCCGGTGACGTCGTTGCGCGCCGCCGAGGCGGCAGGGTTGTCGCCGATCAAGGTCAACGTGGTCGTGATGCGTGGCGTGAACGACGATGAAGTGGGCGACTTCGCGCGACTGACGCAGGATCACCCATGGCACGTGCGCTTCATCGAGCTGATGCCGGTGGGCGACATGCGCGAGCTGACGTGGGATCACGTGGTGCCGACGGCGGAGATCCTCGACCGCATCTCGTCGGTGGATGCACTGGTGCCCGATGCGGGCCCGACGCGTGGCAACGGGCCCGCCGCCTACTATCGCTATCCGGGCGCGCCCGGCACCGTGGGCGTGATCACACCGATGACGCACACCTATTGCGGCACCTGCAACCGCGTCCGCCTGACCGCCGACGGCCGCCTGCGGACGTGCCTCTTCGGCGATCACGAGGTGAACCTGCGCGACGCATTGCGCGCGGGGCAGCCGCTGGAACCCCTGTTCCGCGAGGCGCTGGCCGGCAAGCCGAAGGAACACGCGCTGCTGCAGATGCAGGTGGGTGGACTGCGGGCATTGAGCCAGGTCGGCGGTTAGCACCGAAGTCAGGACCGTGCGGTCCTCGTTGTCGGCTGCAGTACGGTCCCCTAGCTTTCCGTCGATACGTGATTGTGATGGTTACCCGCATCGGCCTGCCGGTGCGATTGACGCATACCTCCCAGATCGACTACTGCATATGGTGAACAAGATCACGGTCGTTGGTGCCGGCAATGTCGGCGCCACCGCCGCACAGCGGATCGCCGAGAAGGAACTGGCGCGCCACGTGGTGATGGTGGACGTGGCCGAGGGCGTGCCGCAGGGGAAGGGCCTCGATCAGTACCAGAGCGCGCCCATCGAGGGCTTCGATTCCCTCGTCATCGGCAGCAACGGCTACGACGAGTCGGCGGGCAGCGACATCGTGGTCATCACCGCCGGCATCCCGCGCAAGCCGGGCATGTCGCGCGATGACCTGGTGAACACCAACGCCGGCATCATGAAGGCGGTCTGCGAGCAGGTGAAGCAGACCTCGCCGGATGCGATCGTGATCGTGGTGTCGAACCCGCTCGACGTGATGTGCTACGTCGCCAAGCAGGTGACCGGCTTCCCGCGCGAGCGCGTCATCGGCATGGCCGGCGTGCTCGACACCGCCCGCTACTGCGCCTTCCTCGCGATGGCGATGGACGTGTCGGTGAAGGACATCCGCGCGATGGTGCTCGGCGGCCACGGCGACACGATGGTGCCGCTGGTCAGCTACACCTCGGTGAGCGGGATCCCGGTCACGCAGCTGCTCGACAAGGCGACACTGGATGCGATCGTGCAGCGCACGCGCGACGGCGGTGCCGAGATCGTGAAGTACCTCAAGACCGGGTCGGCCTACTATGCGCCGTCGGCCGGCGCGGTGCAGATGGTGGAAGCGATCGTGAACGACCAGAAGCGGATCCTGCCCTGCGCCGCGTGGCTCGACGGCGAGTACGGCATGTCGGGTCTGTACCTGGGCGTGCCGTGCAAGCTGGGTCGCAACGGGCTGGAGAAGGTGATCGAGGTCGAGCTGACGGCGGATGAACGAGCGGCGCTCGAGAAGAGTGCACAGGCGGTCCGCGAGCCGATGGCAGCGCTCACGATCTGAGCAAGTTTCGAGCGGCGGACCGGGGCGATTCCTGGTCCGCCGTTTCTTCACGACTTCATCCTGACCCAGTTCCGGAGCAACCTGCTCGATGAACACGGTGTTGACGTTCTGGCGCTCCACCATCGGCAAGAAGGTGGTGATGGGCGTGACGGGGCTGATCGGTCTCGGCTTCGTGATCGGCCACATGGCCGGCAACCTGCAGGCATTCGCCGGGGCGGAGCAGCTCGACGCCTACGGCGCCCTGCTGCATGGCCCGCTGCATGAACTGGTGCTGATCGCACGCGTGGTGCTGATCGCGGCGGTGATCCTGCACGTGACGGCGGCGTACCAGCTGACGATGCTCTCGCGCGCCGCGCGCCCGGTGGACTACGCCTCGCGCAAGCCGCAGGTGAGCACGCTGGCGGCGCGCACGCTGCGCTGGGGCGGCGTGCTGCTGCTGGTGTTCATCGTCTTCCACATCCTGCACTTCACGATCGGCAGCGTGCACCCTGACTTCGTGGAGGGCCGGATCTACCGGAACCTCGCCACCGGGTTCGAGGTGAAGTGGGTGGCGGTGTTCTACCTGGTGGCGATGATCGCGCTCGGCATGCACCTCTTCCACGGCGCCTGGAGCTCGATGCGCACGCTGGGTGTGGCGAAGCAGAAGGCGCACCCCATCAAGCGGTACCTGCCAGTGGTGCTGGCGGTGGTGATCTCCCTCGGGTTCGCGGCGATCCCGCTGGCCTTCCTTCTCGGTGTTCTCAGGTAGTCGGGCGCACAGCATATGGAACTGAAGTCCAAGATCCCGTCGGGTCCCCTCGAGCAGAAGTGGGACGCGCACCGCTTCAACATGAAGCTGGTGAACCCGGCCAACAAACGGAAATACCACGTGATCGTGGTCGGCGCCGGGCTGGCTGGTGCCTCGGCCGCGGCCACGATGTCGGAGCTCGGCTACAAGGTCTCCTGCTTCGTCTACCACGACTCACCGCGTCGCGCGCATTCGATCGCGGCGCAGGGTGGCATCAACGCCGCCAAGAACTACCAGAACGACGGCGACTCGGTGAAGCGCCTCTTCTACGACACGATCAAGGGCGGCGACTTCCGCGCCCGCGAGGCGAACGTGTACCGCCTGGCGCAGGTGTCGGTGAACATCATCGACCAGTGCGTGGCGCAGGGCGTGCCGTTCGCGCGTGAATACGGCGGGCTGCTGACCAACCGCTCGTTCGGTGGCGCACAGGTGAGCCGCACGTTCTACGCGCGCGGCCAGACCGGCCAGCAACTGCTGCTGGGTGCCTACCAGGCGCTGGAGAAGCAGGTGGGCAAGGGAGCGATCACGATGCACACGCTGACCGAGATGCTGGACGTGATCCTGGTGGACGGCGTCGCGCGCGGCATCGTGGCGCGTGACCTGCGCACCGGCAAGATCACGTCGCACCTCGCCGACGCGGTGGTGCTGGCGACGGGTGGCTACGGCAACGTGTTCTTCCTCTCCACCAATGCCAAGCAGTCGAACGTGACGGCCAGCTGGCGCGCCTACAAGCGCGGCGCGGCCTTCGCCAATCCCTGCTTCACGCAGATCCATCCGACCTGCATTCCGCAGGCGGGCGATCACCAGTCGAAGCTGACGCTGATGTCGGAGTCGCTCCGCAACGACGGCCGTTGCTGGGCGCCGGTGAAGAAGGGCGACACCCGCAACCCGCGCGACATCCCGGAAGCGGAGCGCGACTACTTCCTCGAACGGAAGTATCCGAGCTTCGGCAACCTCGCACCGCGTGACATCGCCAGCCGCGCCGCCAAGGAAGTCTGCGACGAGGGCCGGGGGGTGGGCGAGACCGGCCTTGGCGTGTACCTCGACTTCGCCGATTCCATCAAGCGCGTGGGCGAGAAGGCGATCGGCGAACGCTACGGCAACCTGTTCGAGATGTACCAGCGGATCACGGACGAGGACCCGTACCAGCAGCCGATGCGCATCTACCCGGCCGTGCATTACACGATGGGCGGCACGTGGGTGGACTACAACCTGATGAGCACCATCCCCGGCCTGCACGTGCTGGGCGAGGCGAACTTCTCCGATCACGGCGCCAACCGCCTCGGCGCCAGTGCGCTGATGCAGGGCCTGGCCGATGGCTACTTCGTGATCCCGGTGACGATCGGCGACTACCTCGCCCAGGCGAAACTCCCGGCGGTGACGGCGGACCATCCCGAGGTGCGGGCGGCAGAAGTCGCGGCCGCCGAGCGCATGCAGCGGCTGGTCGGCATCAAGGGGAAGCGGTCGGTGGACAGCTTCCATCGCGACCTCGGCAAGATCATGTGGGACAAGTGCGGCATGGCGCGCAATACCGCCTCGCTGACGACGGCGATGGGCGAGATCGGTGCGCTGAAGGAGGAGTTCTGGCGCAACGTGAGCGTGCCGGGGAGCGACGCGGACCTCAACCAGGCGCTGGAGAAGGCCAATCGCGTGGCCGACTTCATGGAGCTCGGTGAGCTGATGTGCCGCGACGCGCTGGAGCGCGAGGAGAGCTGCGGCGGCCATTTCCGCACCGAATACCAGACGCCCGACGGCGAGGCGCTGCGCAACGACGACAAGTACGCCCACGTCGCGGCATGGCAATACAACGGCGAGAGCGCGGCACCGACGCGGCTCGTGGAACCGCTCACGTTCGAGAACGTGCAGCTCAGCCAGCGGAGCTACAAGTAATGCATTTCACGCTCAAGGTCTGGCGCCAGGCCAGCACCACCAGCCAGGGTCGCCTCGAGACGTACCAGGCGAAGGACATCCCGTCGGATGCCTCGTTCCTCGAGATGATCGACATCGTCAACGACCACCTCGAGGAGGAGGGCAAGGAGCCGATCGCCTTCGCCCACGACTGTCGCGAGGGAATCTGCGGCAGCTGCAGCATGATGATCGACGGGGTGGCCCACGGTCCGGTGAAGGGCGCCGCCACCTGCCAGGTGCACATGCGCACCTTCACCGACGGCCAGGAGATCACCGTCGAGCCGTGGCGTTCGGTGGCGTTCCCGGTGCTGAAGGACCTGATCACCGATCGCAGTGCGCTCGATCGCATCATCCAGCGGGGCGGCTACATCAGCGCTCCCACCGGCGGCGCACGCGACGCGAACGAGATCCTGGTGGCGAAGCAGGACTCCGACTCGGCGATGGATGCCGCCGCCTGCATCGGCTGCGGCGCCTGTGTGGCCGCCTGCCCGAACGGATCGGCGTCGTTGTTCACCGGCGCCAAGATCGCGCACCTCGGCCGCCTGCCGCAGGGCCAGCCCGAGCGCTACAAGCGGGTCGAGGCGATGGTGGCGCAGATGGACGCCGAACATTTCGGCCACTGCACGCTGTACGGTGAGTGCCAGGAAGCGTGCCCGAAGCAGATCTCCATCGACGTCATCACCCGCATGAACCGCGACTACATCGTCGCCACCGCGACCAAGGCACCGGAGATGGCGGGTCACGGCTCGGATTGAGCTCGTGCGGCACGCGATGCTGACGTCGTCGGCTGCCACATGTTCGCGATCCACAACCGCAACTGGAAGTGCAACCGCAACTGCTTGACGCAAAGGCGCAAAGACACAAGGACGCAAAGAGGTCTGTGTCTGGTCGTCAATGGCTCGCGATGCCGAACTAGAAATGCTGTGGGAACTGCGCTCATCGAACGCAGTTCCCACAGCATTACTTGTCCGACTCGGGCGGCGTCAGTCGGCGAAGCGCAGAACGCTTTGCGCCTTCGTGTCTTTGCGCCTTTGCGTCAAGCAGTTGCAGTTAGCGCAGTTGCAGTTAGCGCAGTTGCGGTTAGAGCTGTCGCAGTTACAGCAGTTGCAGTTACAGCCGTCCCAGACACTGCAGCGCCGCGCGCCAGCTCAGAGCTTCGGTAGCGTGATCCCGACCTGCGCCTGGTACTTGCCGCGCTTGTCTCGGTAGCTGACGTCGGGCGGGGCATTGCCCTGCAGGAACAGCACCTGCGCGATGCCTTCGTTGGCGTAGATCTTGGCCGGCAGCGGAGTGGTGTTCGAGATCTCCAGCGTCACGAACCCTTCCCATTCCGGCTCGAAGGGCGTGACGTTGGTGATGATGCCGCAGCGGGCGTAAGTCGACTTGCCCACGCAGATCGTCAGGATGTCGCGCGGGATGCGGAAGTATTCCACCGACCGGGCGAGGGCGAAGCTGTTGGGCGGGACGATGCACGAGTCGCCCTCGAACTCCACGAAGCTCCGCGGATCGAAGTCCTTCGGGTCCACGATCGAACTGAGGACGTTGGTGAAGATCTTGAATTCCCGGGCCACCCGCATGTCATAGCCGTACGAGGAGACCCCGTAGCTGATGACACCGTCGCGGACCTGCCGGTCTTCGTAGGGTTCGATCATCCCGTGGTCGAGCGCCATGCGGCGGATCCACGCGTCGTTCATGATGGGCATGGCGCGGGAACGTAGTGGCCCCGCGCCTGCCGTGCCACCGGCCGGCGTCGTGCTGCCGACCCGGGGCGCAGGGCCCTCCGGCATGCCACGCACCGCCCTCCGCGGAGCGTTGAAGTACGTTCGGCGCTGGGCTACCTTGCCCGTCACAGGTTAGTGAATTTTTTCACGAGCATTCGACCACGCATGGGGCTTCAAGCGTACCTCCCAATCCTGATGTTGATGGGTTTCGTTCTCGTGAACGCGGCCGTCATCATCGGTTTGTCGCAATGGGCCATGCGGCGGCGGCCAAGCACGGTCAAGTCGGAGGCGTACGAATCGGGCATCCCGGTGGTCGGCGATGCCCGTGAGCGGTTCTCGGTGAAGTTCTACCTCGTCGCGATGCTCTTCATCGTGTTCGACGTCGAGACGGTGTTCCTGATCCCGTGGGGCACGGCGTTCCGGCGGCTGTCGTGCCAGGGTGCCGTGGTGGATGGCGTCTGCTCCGGCGCGGTGAGTTTCTTCGGCCTCGGCGAGATGCTGGTGTTCATGGCCATCCTCGCGGTCGGCCTGACCTACGTCTGGCGCAAGGGAGCATTGCAATGGGATTGACGCCCGCCGCACCGACGTCTCGCGTGTCCTACGACCCACCGTCGCAGGAGGGCTGGGTCACCACGCGCCTCGAGTTCCTGGTGAACTGGGGCCGTGCCAACTCCCTCTGGCCGATGCCGTTCGGCACCGCCTGCTGCGCGATCGAGTTCATGGCCACCGCCGCCAGCCGCTTCGACCTCGCGCGCTTCGGCATGGAGCGCATGAGTTATTCGCCGCGACAGGCCGATGTGCTGATCTGCGCCGGCCGCGTGCCGTTCAAGCTGGCGCCGGTCATCCGCCGCATCTACGAGCAGATGCCGCAGCCGAAGTGGGTCATCTCGATGGGGGCCTGCGCCTCCACCGGTGGCATGTTCGACAACTACGCCGTGGTGCAGGGCATCGACACCATCATTCCGGTGGACGTCTACGTGCCCGGCTGCCCGCCGCGCCCCGAGGCGCTGATCCACGGGATCATGATGCTGCAGGAGAAGGTCAAGCAGCAGCGCTCCCTGTCCAACGACCGGCAGTACGACGAGATCGCGATCGATCCCACCTCGCGCCTCTACATCCCGCCGTCACGCATCGACGAGTTGTCGGAGCCGTTCGGCAACTCGGTGCACCAGACCCGGTCCGCGCCATGACGGTCGTGCTGCCTGGTGCAGCGCTGCCGGCCGGCACGCCCGATCCCGTCACGCCGCGCGCGATTCCGCATCGCGGCGGTGACGCCAACCCGTCGGTGGAGGCGCTGCGCGCGCAGTTCGGCGCCGCCATCCAGCGACACGAGGTGACGTGGGGCGAGACCTGTGTCTGGATCGACGCCGCCCGTGTGCGCGAGATCGCGCTCTGGCTGCGCGACGATCCCGCACAGCAGTACGATTATCTGGTGGACGTGACGGCGGTCGAACATCGCGACGCCGGCCTGCCGCTGGAGATGGTCTGGCACCTGCGGTCGCTCCCGTTCCGCCGCTTCCTGCGCCTGAAGGCGGCACTGGATGGCGCGGCGGAACTGGAGGTGCCGAGCATCGAGCCGGTCTACAAGTCCGCCAACTGGCTCGAGCGCGAGACGTACGACATGTTCGGCATCCGCTTCAGCGGGCACTCTGACCTGCGCCGCATCCTGATGTGGGAGAGCTACGCCGAAGGATTCCCGCTGCGGAAGGACTTCCCGCTGCGCGGTCGCTTCTCGCGGGCCGAGCAGCTGTCGCAGTCGCTGTCCGCCAACCCGGAGGCGCCGTACTCGATGGAGGAGCTGAGCGTGGCCGATGCCTTCCACGAACTGCCGGCCGACATGCGTGAGCGACTGCTGCGCGCCAAGGGTGAGGGCTGACGCATGGCGACCACGACGCGCACGGTCGAAGTCGAACTCGCCACGCCAACGCTGGGCGCCAACGGCGCGATCACGCAGGTGCCGCTCACGGCCACACCCGGCGGTGTGGTGATGCCGGTGGATCTTGCCCCGGGCCAGGAGCCCGACATGGGCAGCGAGCGGATGCTGATCAACATCGGTCCGCAGCATCCGGCCACGCACGGCGTGCTGCGCCTCGTGCTGGAGCTCGACGGCGAGACGGTGATCCGCTGCGTGCCGCACATCGGCTACCTGCACTGCGGCTTCGAGAAGATCGGCGAGTACCGGCAGTACAACCAGATCATCCCGTGGACCGATCGCGAGGATTACCTGAACTCGATGGGGAACAACATCGCCTACGCGCTGAGCGCGGAGCGGTTGTTCGGCATCGAGGTCACGCCACGCTGCACCGTCCTGCGCGTGATCGCGATGGAGCTGTCGCGGATCATCTCGCACCTGGTGTGGCTGGGCACGACCGCGATCGACATGGGTGCCTTCACGCCGTTCCTCTGGACGTTCCAGGAACGCGAGACGGTCTACAACCTCTGGGAGAGCTGGGTCGGTGCCCGCCTCACCACCAGCGCCTCGCGCATCGGTGGCATGGCCGCCGACCTGCCCACCGGCTGGATCGATGGCCTGAAGGGGTTCCTGCGTTCGCTGCCGCGCACGCTCGACGAGACTGACCGCATGCTGACGCGCAACGGCATCTGGGTCGGTCGCACCGTCGGCCTGGGCGTCATGTCGGCATCCGAAGCCACCAACTACGGCCTCTCGGGCCCGATGCTGCGCGCGTCCGGTGTCGCGTACGACGTGCGCAAGGATTTCCCGTATCTCGACTACGAGACGTACGACTGGGACATCGCGGTTGGCACGCGCGGTGACGTGTACGACCGCTACCTGGTGCGCATGGAGGAGATGCGGCAGAGCGTGCGCATCATCGAGCAGGCGCTGGAGCGGCTGCCCGACGGTCCGATCAACGTCGACGATCCGCGCGTCATCCTGCCCGACAAGAGCAAGGCCACCAGCGAGATGGAATCGATGATCCATCACTTCAAGCTGGTGATGGAAGGTCCGCGCCCGCCGGCTGGTGAGTGTTACGTCGCGACCGAGAGCCCGAAGGGCGAGAAGGGCTACTACATCGTCAGCGACGGTACCGCCAAGCCCTCGCGCTGGCGCATCCGTCCGCCCGCCTTCGTCAACCTGTCGGCCATCTCGAAGATGGCCGAGGGCCACCTGCTGTCCGACGTGATCGCCATCAACGCCAGCATCGACATCGTGATGGGAGAGATCGACCGATGAGTCTCCACGCGATCGCCCCGCCGGGACACGACGCGCACGAGGCATTCGTGCCGGTGTTCACCGGTGCGCGCCGCGCCGAGCTGGATGAACTCCTGACGCGCTACCCGACCAAGATGGCCGCGCTGCTGCCGGCGCTCTGGATGCTGCAGGAGGATCGCGGCTGGGTCAGCCCTGAAGGCATGGAAGAAGTGGCCCAGGTGCTCGACCTGACGCCGGCCTACGTGAAGGGTGTGGTGACGTTCTACACCATGTATCACCAGCATCCGGTGGGCACACACTTCGTCCAGGTCTGCACCACCACGCCGTGCAACGTGTGTGGTGCCGAGGATGTGGTGAACGCCTTCCTGCGCGAGACGAAGTGTGGTGAGCTCGGCGTGACGTCGGCCGATGGCCGGTTCACGGTGGTGGAAGTGGAATGTCTCGGCGCGTGCGGCTTCGCCACGCCCGTCATGATCAATGATGCCCTCGTCGAGTGTGTGTCGGTGGACAGCGTGAAGGATCTCGTGGAAGGGCTCGACTGATGGGATATCCGCATCCTTCGCATCCGCGCGAAACACCCGTCATCTCCACGCACTTCGGCGATCCCGCGGCGCGGACGCTGGCCGGGTGGCAGGCGCGCGGCGGCTATGAAGTCTTCCGCCAGGCGCTGGCCACCGATCCGGTGGAGGTGCAGAACGTCGTCAAGGATTCGGGCCTGCGCGGGCGCGGTGGCGCCGGCTTCCCGACCGGCGTGAAGTGGAGCTTCATGAAGCCCGACGGCAAGACGCACTACCTGTGCATCAATGCCGACGAGTCGGAGCCCGGCACGTTCAAGGATCGCGAGATCATGCGCTGGACGCCGCACCAGCTGGTGGAGGGCGCGGCCATCGCCGCCCACGCCATCTATGCGGAGACGGCATACATCTACATCCGCGGCGAATACACCGAGCCGATCGCCCGCATGCGTGAGGCGGTGCGTGAGGCCTATGCGGCCGGCATCCTCGGCGCCAACGCGATGGGCAGCGGCAAGCGCGTGGACGTGCACGTGCACAAGGGCGCCGGCGCCTACATCTGCGGCGAGGAGACGGCGCTGATGAACTCCCTCGAGGGGCGTCGCGGCAATCCGCGCATCAAGCCGCCGTTCCCCGCGGTGGCGGGCTTGTTCGCACAACCGACGACGATCAACAACGTCGAGACGGTGTGTGCGGCGACGCATGTGCTGCGGCATGGCGCCGACTGGTACAAGGGACTCTCCAGCCCCGCCAACCCGAAGAGCACCGGCACCAAGCTGTTCTCAGTCTGCGGCAACGTGGCGCGGCCGGGCAATTACGAAGTCGGCATGGGTTTCCCGATGAAGGAGTTCCTCTGGGACCTCTGCGGTGGTCCGCCGGCGGGACGCACTTTCAAGGCGATCATCCCCGGCGGCTCGTCGGTGCCGATCCTGACGCCGGAGGAGTGCGAAGCCGCGGTGATGGATTACGAAGGCATCCAGGCCGCCGGCTCGCTGCTCGGCTCGGGTGGCGTGATCTGCTTCGACGACTCGCAGGACATGGTGCGACAGATCGCGCGACTGGCGCGATTCTACGCACACGAAAGCTGCGCCCAGTGCACCCAGTGTCGCGAAGGCACCGCCTGGACGGTGAAGATCCTCGAGCGCATTCGTGATGGCGAAGGCACCATGAAGGACCTCGACACGCTGCTCGAGATTGCCGACAACATGACCGGCAAGACGATCTGCGTGCTGAGCGACTCGTGCGCCACGCCGGTGGTCAGCGGCTTGAAGAAGTTCCGCGGTGAGTTCGAGGCCAAGATCCCGAAGAATCGGTCGTCGGTGATGATCCCCAGTTTCTCCACGGCGGCCGCCTGAGATGACCGCGCCCGTCGCACCCGCCAACCCGGGGATGGTCACGCTGACCATCGAGGGGCGCACCGTGATCGTGCCGCCCGGGACCAACCTGATCGAAGCCGCCAAGACCGCCGGCGTGCTCATTCCGCACTACTGCTACCACCCGTCGCTGCCGGTGGCTGGTGTGTGCCGCATGTGCCTGGTGGAAGTCGAGAAGTTCCCGAAGCTCACGCCAGCCTGCGCCACCACGGTCGGTGAAGGGCAGGTGGTGCACGTGCATTCCGAGAAGGCACGCGAAGCCCGCAAGGGTGTGCTGGAGTTCCTGCTCATCAACCATCCCCTCGACTGCCCGATCTGCGACCAGGCCGGCGAGTGTGAGCTGCAGGACTACACCTTCGCCGAAGGCCGCAAGGATTCGCGGTACATGGAGCCGAAGCGCTTCAACCCGATGGAGGATTTCGGCGGCGACGTGCTTTATGTGCCCAATCGCTGCATCCTCTGCACGCGGTGCGTGCGGTTCATGGACGTGGTGGCGACGGATCCGGTGCTCAACGTCAGCGAGCGCGGTGACCGCGCCTACATCGGCAAGTTCGAGGGCAGTGACCTCACGCATGCGTGGGCCGGCAACGTGGTGGACCTCTGCCCGGTCGGTGCCCTGCTCTCGAAGGACTTCCTGAACAAGGCGCGCGCGTGGGAGCTCGATCGCGCCGCCTCGATCTGTCCGGGATGCTCGCAGGGCTGCAACGTGATGCTCGAGACGCGCGACAACGTCGTGGTCCGGATCCGTCCGCGCCCGAATGCCGCCGTCAACCAGCACTTCGCCTGCGACGTCGGGCGGCTGAACTACCGCTGGATCAACCGGCGCGACCGGCTCGAATATCCGCAGGTGCGCTCGGCGCAGGGGCTCACCACCGCATCGTGGAGCGAGGCCATGGGCGTCGCGGCGACCGCCATCCGCGACGCGTCGCGGGTGACGATCATCGCCTCGCCGTCACTCTCGAACGAGACGCTGTTCCTGCTCTCGCGCATCGCGACGCACCTGCAGGCGAATGCCGTCATGACGGTGCCGCGTGGTGCCGAGGCACCGCTGCCCGGCGTGAAGGATCTCGCGCTCCGTGCCGAGCGTGCCGCCAATGCCACCGGTGCCGCGCTGCTCGGCTTCACCGACGTGATCTCACCGGCAGCCGGACTCGGTGTGAACGACCTCGTCATCATCGCCGACGATGCCGCAGCACTGGCGACGATCCCGGCGGGTGTCCGGATCATCGTGATCGGCACCACTCTCGATGCATCGCTCGCGAGTGGCGTGGTGGCGGCGTTGCCGGTGTGCAACTTCGCCGAGGAAGACGGGAGCTTCACCAACCTGCGCGGGCGCGTGCAGCGATTCCTGCAGGGCAAGGCACCGCCGGCGCAGGTGCGCCCGAGTTACGCCGTGGTGAGCGATCTCGCCGGCACGCTTGGCGCCGGCTCGTTCCCGTCGCTGGCCAGTGACGTCTTCGCCACGCTCGCGACTGCCGTCCCCGCCTTCGCGGGTCTCAGCTACCGCGCACTCGGATTGCAGGGTGGCCCGGCGGCGCTCGCGGTCGAGGCGAGTGTCTGATGGGTCCTCTCCTCATGACGCCGATCAGCGACAACGCAACCGCCTTCGTCATCGCGTCGGGCATCAAGGTGCTGGTTTTCTTCGGTGTCTACCTGGTCACGGTGGCGCTGCTGACGCTGGCCGAGCGGAAGGTCAGCGCCTGGATCCAGGATCGTCACGGCCCGAACCGCACCGGTCCCGGCGGCCTGCTGCAGCCCGCCGCCGATGGCGTGAAGAATTTCATGAAGGAAGAACTGTCGCCGGGTGCCGGCAGTCCGGTGATCTTCGCCCTCGCGCCGGCGATCGCATTTTGCACCGCGATGGTCACGTGGGCAGTGATCCCGTTCGCGTCGCCGCTGCCGACGCCGTGGGGCGTGGTGTCGTTCGCGATCGCCGACCTGCCGGTGGGCTTCATCTTCACACTCGCGATCTCATCGCTCGGCGTGTTCGGCATCACCCTCGCCGGCTGGAGCTCGAACAACAAGTACTCGCTGCTGGGCGGTCTGCGCTCCAGTGCGCAGATGATCTCGTACGAGATCGCGATGGGCCTGTCGATCATCCCGGTGCTGCTGCTGGCCGGCAACGTGACGATGTCGTCCATCATCTCGCAGCAGGCGAACGGTGGCTGGAACGTGCTGAACCTCTCGTTCGCGTTCCTCACCTTCCTGATCTCCGCCTTCGCCGAGACGAACCGCCTGCCGTTCGACCTCCCGGAAGCGGAGAGCGAGCTGGTGGCCGGGTATCACACCGAATACAGCTCGATGAAGTTCTCGATGTTCTTCATCGCCGAGTATGCGAACATGCTGACCACCAGCGGCCTGATGGCGACGCTGTTCTTCGGCGGCTGGGACATCCCGTTCACCGCCTGGGACAACACCGGTGACCCGTCGATCCTGAAGACGCTGCTGACACTGGTCTCCTTCGCGTTGAAGGCCGGGTTCTTCCTCTTCTTCTACATGTGGATCCGCTGGACGCTGCCGCGCTTCCGCTACGACCAGCTGATGTCGCTGGGGTGGCGGTTCCTGCTGCCGGTGTCGCTGGGCTACATCGTGCTGATCGCGTCGGTGCTGCTGGTGCTGCAGGCGCTGGGTATCCAGCCCGGCGTGCTGCAGACCGGGATCCTGCTGCTGGTGAACATCGCTGTGCTGGTGCTCGCGTTCGTGGTCTTCGACCGCGGGCGCCTGGTGAGTCCAACGACGTCGAAGATGCCGGAGGCGGAGATGCTGCGCCTCCGCGCCCAGGATCGTGCGGCCTCACCGCTGGCCGCCGCCGCTCGACCGGAACCGGGGATGGGGGACTGATGGCGATCAACGTGAAGGTCATGGACCGGCCAGTGGAGCAGGTGAGCTACGTGCGCGCCACGCTCTCCGGGCTGGCGCACACGTTCCGCCACCTGGTGGACCCGCACAAGGTCACCACGCAGTATCCCGAGGAGACCGAGGCGCTCTCGCGCCGGTGGCGCGGCACGCATCGCATGCTGACCAACGAGGACGGCAAGGCGAAGTGTGTGGCCTGTGGCCTCTGCCCCACCGTCTGCCCGGCCAACTGCATCAAGCTGGTGCCGGGCGAGGACGAGCAGGGCAACCGCTTTCCGCTGGTGTTCGAGATCGACGAGTTCCGCTGCATCTTCTGCGGCTACTGCCAGGAAGTGTGTCCGGAGGAAGCGATTCACGTGGGCCGTGATTACGAGAACGCGGAGTTCAGCCGCGACGGCTTCGTGTACGACCTCGAGCGCCTGACGTCACAGACGCATCCGGTGTGTGAGATGTGGGACCCTGCCGATCCGGCCGGGCAGTGATGAGCACGATCTACGTCGTCCACTTCTGGCTTTTCTCGGCACTGGCGATCATCGCCGCGCTGGCGATGGTGACGCGCCGCAACCCGGTGGCGGCTGCGCTCTGGCTGGTGAACGTGATGTTCGCGCTGGCGGCGCTCTACGTGATGCTCGGGGCGCACTTCCTCGGCGCCGCGCAGGTGCTGGTGTACGCCGGTGCGATCATGGTGGTGTTCGTCTTCGTGGTGATGCTGCTCAACCTCGGTGAGAGCGACGTCCGCGAGCGGCGCAGCATGCGCGCCGCGCTCGCCGCATCGGCGATCAGCGGCGTGCTGGCGGCGGAGTTGCTGTACGTGATCCGGTCGCAGCGCATGCCGCTCGAGCCGCTGCGCGAGGTGGATGCGAACGCCATGGCGCCGCTGGCCGACTCGCTCTTCACCGACAACCTGGTGGCGTTCGAGGTCACGTCGGTGCTGCTGCTGGTGGCGGTGATCGGTGCAGTGGTGCTGGCCAAGCGCGGCAAGGTGGCTGGCGAGGTGCGCCCATGATCCGCGAGGCGCTCTTCGTATCGGCCATCCTGTTCAGCATCGGTGTGCTGGGCGTGCTGACGCGCCGCAACGCGCTGATCCTGTTCATGTGCGTCGAGCTGATGCTGAATGCGGTCAACCTTTCGTTCATCGCGCTGTCGCGCCTGCATGGCGTGTCGGGGCAGGTGTTCGTGCTCTTCGTGATGACGGTCGCGGCTGCCGAGGCCGCGGTCGGCCTGGCGATCGTGATCAGTGTCTTCCGGCATTACCGCACGGTCGATCTCGGCCGGATCCGGCTGCTCCGAGGCTAGGCGACTCCCCACGCATGCCCATCTCCAATTCTGCTGCACAACTCGCCTGGCTGATCCCCGCGTTGCCGTTCCTCGGCTTCGTGGTGAACGGGCTGCTGTCGCTGCTGCCCGCCTGGCGCGGCGAACGCGAGGCCCGGACCCCGACCGGACGGCGCGCGCTGGTGAGCGCGATCGGCGTCGGGGTGATGGTGATCGCCTTCGCCCTCAGCCTGTGGCTGTTCGCCGCGCTGCGTGGCACCGACGCGCCGATCACGTCGTCGCTCGGTCAGTGGATGGCGGCCGGCACGCTGTCGGTGGACTGGGCGCTGCACGTGGATCACCTGAGCATCCTGATGATGCTGGTGATCACGGGTGTCGGCTCGCTGATCCACATCTACAGCGTCGGCTACATGGCCGACGACGCCGGGTTCGCGCGCTACTTCGCGTACCTCAACCTGTTCGTCGGCTTCATGCTGATGCTGGTGATGGGGGCGAACCTGCCGGTGCTGTTCATCGGCTGGGAAGGCGTCGGCCTGGCGTCGTACCTGCTGATCGGCTTCTGGTTCGGCGACACCGCCAACGTGGTGGCCGGCAAGAAGGCGTTCGTGGTCAACCGCATCGGTGACTTCGGCCTGCTGCTGGCGATGTTCATGCTGTTCGCGAACCTCGGCACGCTGGATTTCGCGACCATCGCCCGCGAGCACGCCGCGCTCTCGACGGCGGCCGTCACCGCCATCTGCCTGTTCATGTTCCTCGGCTGCGCCGGCAAGAGCGCGCAGTTGCCGCTCTACGTCTGGCTGCCGGACGCCATGGCCGGCCCGACGCCGGTGTCGGCGCTGATCCACGCCGCTACGATGGTGACCGCCGGCATCTACCTGATCGTCCGCAACGCGACGCTGTTCTCGGCGTCGCCGGTGGCCAGCCTGGTGATCGTGCTGGTCGGCGCACTGACCGCACTCTGGGCCGCCACGGTTGGCCTCAAGCAGTGGGACATCAAGAAGGTGCTCGCCTACTCGACCGTCTCGCAGCTGGGGTACATGTTCGTGGCCGTCGGCGCCGGGGCCTACACGGCCGGCATGTTCCACCTCGTCACGCACGCGTTCTTCAAGGCGCTGTTGTTCCTTGGCGCTGGTGCCGTGATCCACAGCATGCATCACGCCCTGCACGCCACCCACCGCCACGATGATGCGCAGGACATGCGCAACATGGGCGGCCTGATGAAGACGATGCCCGTCACGGGCGCCCTGATGTGGATCGCGACGCTGGCCATCGCCGGCATCCCGCCGCTGGCTGGTTTCTTCTCCAAGGATGCGATCCTCAGTGCCGTCGCCGAGCGCGCGCTGGAGTCGCCGCTGGCCGAATCGTCGCTGGGCCCGATCCCGGGTCGTGTGGTGCTCTGGCTCGCGTATGGCTTGGCGGTGATCACGGCGTTCCTGACGGCGGTCTACATGACGCGCCTGATGCGCTACGCCTTCCATGGCACGTTCCGGTCGGGTGCCGACGTCGAGTCGCACGTGCACGACTCGCCGTGGCTACTGCGCGGCCCACTGGTGGTGCTCGGCCTGCTGACGCTCGTCGGCGGCTGGCTGCAGCTGCCGGCCGTGTTGCCACTGGGTCCGACCGCGCTGCTCGACGGATGGCTGGCGCCGATCTCCGGCGCGTCGACCACCATGCTCGCCGGAACCGGTCACCTGTCACACCAGACCGAATATCTGCTGATCGGCATCGCGATCGCGGTGGCGGTGGCGGGCATCGCGGTGGCGTTCGTGCTGCTGAAGCCGGATCGCCTCACCACCAAGGATGCGGCGCCCGCCGAGACGGGCATCGGGCTGGTGCTCGCCAACGACTATTTCGTCGATGCCGGCATCGCGCGCGGCATCGTCGGCCCGACGGTCGCCGCAGCGCGCAAGGTCCTCTGGCGCGGGCTCGACCTTGGCTTGATCAACGGCGTGCTGGTGCAGGGCAGTGCGCAGGCGGTGCGCGTGGTGTCGGCTGTCGCGTCGCGAGTGCAGGTCGGCTTCGCCGGCAGCTACGTCTGGGCGATCGTTCTCGGTGCCATTGCGGTCCTCGCCGCCTTCACGATGCAGGCGACACGATGAACACCATGCAAGCAAGTGTCGGCGGTACGCCCGCACTGATCATGATGGCACTCCTCTTCGTGCCGCTGCTGGGATCGATCGTTGTCTGGCTGCTGCCGCGGCCGGCGTCCGACGTCCATGGCGGTATGGCGCGCCTGGTGACGATCGCACTGCTCGGCATCACGGCCGCGCTCGCGGTGGCGCTCTGGTTCGTGGTGCCGGAAGGCACGGCGATGGTGGATTACCCGTGGATCGACGATTTCGGCGCACGCTTCCGGCTCGCGGCAACCGGATTGTCGCTGCCGATGGTGCTGCTCACGGCGCTGTTGATGCTGCTCAGCGTGATTGCGACCAGCGCCACCAGCATCAGCCATCGCGCCGCGTCGTACTATGCATTGGTGCTGCTGCTGACGGCGGGCATCCTCGGCATCTTCCTCGCCGCGGACCTGCTGCTGTTCTATCTCTGCTGGGAGCTGATGCTGGTGCCGCTGTACTTCCTGATCGGTGTCTGGGGATCGGGACGCGGCCCCGCGGCCGGCACCACCTTCGTGATCTACACCATGATCGGCTCGCTGCTGATGCTGGTGGCACTGACCGTGATCGCGATGGCAGCGGGTGGCACGACGTACGAGGTCCTGCGTGACGCGGCCGGACGCACACCGCTCAGCCTCACCGCGCAACTCTTCTGCTTCGGCGCATTCGCCAGTGCTTTCCTGGTCAAGAGCGCACTGATCCCGTTCCATACCTGGCTGCCCGACGCGCAGAGCGAAGGCCCGCCGCTGGCTGCCGTGGCGCTGGGCATCAAGGTCGGCACTTACGGGTTGCTGGTGATCGCCTACCCGCTGTTCCCCGCCGCCGCCGTCCATCCCACCGTGCGCATCGTCCTCGCGTCACTGGGGGTGATCGGCGTGCTGTACGGATCACTGGTGGCGCTGGTGCAGCCGGACTTCCGTCGCGTCATGTCGTACGCCTCGATCGCCCACCTCGGCTTCGTGGTGTTGGGCATCAGCGCGTTCACCGCGGAGTCGGTGCAGGGCGCGATGCTGGTGATGCTCAACGCCGGCATCACCACCGGCGGCATGTTCCTGTTGCTCGGCATGCTGCGCCAGCGCATCGACGATGACCGCTTCCAGTCACTCGGCGGCCTGGTGACGCAGGTGCCGATGTTCGGTGCGATGCTGGTGCTCTTCGCGCTCGCCAATGCGGGCCTGCCCGGCACCAACGGTTTCGTGGGCGAGTTCCTGGTGCTGCTTGGCTCCTTCTACCGCTTCCCGGTGCTGGTGCTGCTGGCCACCGTCGGGGTGATCCTGGCGGCGGCCTACCTGCTGTGGGCGGTGCAGCGCACGCTGTTCGGTCCGACGCCCGAGGGATTGCCGACGGTGCGTGACCTCTCGCGGCTGGAGGTGGGCGTGATGGCCTGCTTCGCGATCGCCATCATCGGCCTCGGCCTCGCACCGCAACCGGTGCTGGGCCGGATGACCGAATCGGTCGCCTCGCTGGTGAATCGCGTCAACATGGCTGCGACGCTCACGCCGGCGACCACCGTCGGCCAGGGTGGCGCACGATGAACGGCGCCTTTCAGTTCAGTTCACTCGATCTCGGCACGTTGCTGCTGCCCGAACTGCTGCTGTCGGTCGGCGGCATGCTGGTGCTGCTCTACGGCGTGTTCGCCGCCGAAGGCGCCGCGAGCACGCGCCGGGCGCACCTGTTGGCGATCGTGGTCACGCTGATCACAGCCGCGTCGGCGGCGATGCTCGCCAACCAGGCACCGCCGCTCGGTGCTGCCACCGGTCCGCTCGCGTTCGACGGGTTCCGCTGGGCCACGGTGGCGGTGATCCTGCTCGGCGTGTTGGGCACGCTGGTGATGGCGATGGAATACAACGAGGGCGCCGCACTCACCGCACCCGAGCCGCCGGCGCTGGTGTTGCTGTCGGCCGCCGGCATGTTGCTGCTGGTCGGGTCGCGCGACCTGATGCTGATCTTCCTCGGCATCGAGGTGATGTCGCTCTCGATCTACGTGCTGACGGGGCTCGATCGCAGCCGTGCCGGTTCGGCGGAAGCCGCGCTCAAGTATTTCCTGCTCGGCGCCTTCTCCACCGCGTTCCTGCTGTACGGCATGGCGCTGCTCTATGGCTCCACGGGCAGCACCAACCTGCCCGACATGGCGGCTGCGATCACCAGCCGCAACCTGGCTGGCGATCCGCTCCTGATCGGCGGCATGGCGCTGTTGTTCGTGGGTTTCTCGTTCAAGGTCGCGGCAGCACCATTCCACATGTGGACGCCCGACGTGTACGAAGGCGCGCCCACGCCGTACACCGCATTCATGGCCGCCGGCGTCAAGGTCGCGGCATTCGCCGCCTTCGCGCGTATCCTGCTCGATGGCCTCGGACCCGCCTACACGTCGTGGCACTACGCCGCGTGGATGCTGGCCGCTGCCACCATGGTGGTGGGCAACGTGCTGGCGCTGGTGCAGCAGAACGTGAAGCGCATGCTGGCCTACTCGAGCATCGCACACGCCGGCTACCTGCTGGTGGCGATCACCAGCCATTCCAGCGATGGCGTGGCTGCGATCGTCTTCTACGGCCTCGCCTACACGCTGGCCACGATCGGCGCGTTCGCCGTGCTGAGCATCGTCTCCGGCGGCATCGAGAAGCGGACGCGACTCGCCGATCTCGCCGGCCTCTCTCGCACGCGACCGGCGCTGGCGGCAGCGATGGCGGTGTTCATGCTGTCGCTGCTCGGCTTCCCGATTGCCGGTGGCATGGGCTTCTACGCCAAGCTGTACGTGTTGCGGGCGGCGATCGGCGCACCGGCACCACAGGTGAAACTGGCCGTGATCCTTGTGCTCGCCAGCGTGATCTCGGCCGCTTATTACCTCGGCGTGATCCGCACCATGTTCATGCAGCCGGTGGACGAGGCGGTGAAGCCGGCGACGATCACCGCGCCGCGGATGACTGGCGGCGTGGTGGCGGTGGCCGTCCTGCTGCTGCTCGTCCTCGGCCTCTATCCCGCGCCGGCCGTCAGCTGGGCCCGCGCCAGCACGTTGCCCATGTCACCCGGTCGCACGATCACCGGCCCGGGCCCGGCCCAGGCGATGGCACCCATCACTTCCCAGCACGACGTCCCATGACGATTGCCGCGGGCATCTTCCGCCAGTACGACATCCGTGGCGTGGTCGGTGACGACCTCACCGTCGAAGCCGCAGAAGGAATCGGTCGCGCGTACGCAGCGCTGCTCGACGAGCGGAAGCTGCCCGGTCCGATCGCCGTCGGGCGCGACAACCGGCCCAGCGGCACCGCACTGCGTGATGCGCTGGTGCGCGGCCTGACGACTCGTGGACGCGACGTGATCGACATCGGCGTGGGACCGACGCCGCTGCTCTACTGGTCGCTGCATCACCTCACCGTGGCGGGCGGCATCCAGATCACCGGCTCGCACAATCCGCCCGAGTTCAACGGCTTCAAGATCTGCGTCGGCACCGGCTCCCTGCACGGCGACGGCATCCTGCGCCTGCGCGCGCTGCTCGACGCGCCCGCCACCGCGCGCGTCGGCTCCGTGACCAGCGCCGACCTGAATGCCGACTACGCCGACGACATCGTGGCGCGCACCGGACCACTGCCACGTCGGCTCAAGGTCGTCCTGGATGCCGGCAACGGCGCCGGCGGTCCGCTGACCGAGGCGATCTTCGCCCGCATGAACATCGATGCCACCTACCTGTTCTGCGAGAGCGATGGCACGTTCCCGAACCATCACCCCGACCCGACCGTCGAGGAAAATCTCGAGGACCTGATCGCCGCGGTGCGCACGCACGGTGCCGACATCGGCATCGCGTTCGACGGGGACGCGGATCGCATCGGCATCGTCGATGCCGACGGCACCATCATCTGGGGCGACTACCTGCTGCTGCTGTATGCGCGCGACGTGTTCGCGCGCACCGGCGGCGGCCAGGCGATCATCTTCGACGTCAAGTGCTCGCAGGCGCTGCCTGATGCGATCACCAAGGCCGGCGGCGTGCCGGTGATGTGGAAGACCGGTCACTCCCTCATCAAGGACAAGATGAAGGAGCTGCACGCACCGGTGGCCGGCGAGATGTCGGGCCACATGTTCTTCACCGAAGGTTTCTACGGGCACGACGACGCGCTGTACGCGGCTGCGCGCATCCTGCGCATCGTGTCGGCATCCGGCGGCAGCGTGCGTGACCTGCTGGCCGATGTGCCGGCGTATTTCAGCACGCCCGAACTGCGCGTGGATTGCCCCGACGATCGCAAGTTCGCGCTCGTGCAGGCGGCGTCCGAACATTTCCGCCGTACGCACGACGTGATCGACGTCGACGGCGCCCGGGTGCTCTACGGCGATGGCTGGGGCCTGATCCGCGCCTCGAACACGCAGCCGATCGTGGTGCTCCGCTTCGAGGCCCTGACGGCCGAACGCCGCGACGCCATCCGGGCGGAGTTCACCGCGTGGCTGCGCAGCCAAGGCGTCACGGCCTGAGCCCGCGCCGGCGCCCGTGATCCTTCGTCGCCGCGGGCTGCTGGCGGTCGTCCTCGCCGTCGCGCTGGTGCTCGCCCTCGGGCGGGCATGGGGTGCACTCATCGGCGACCACGCCTGGTTCGACGCCCTCGGCTACGGCGACGTCTGGTGGTGGCGCACCGGCGTGGCCTTGCTGCTGAAGGTCGTCGGCGGTACCGCGGCCACGCTGGTCATGCGGGCGCACTTCGAGGCCATCCGGCGATCGTTCGTGAGCGTGGTGGTGCCGGGCACGGTGGGGAATCTCGAATTCACCGGCGCCGTCCCCGACCGCACGATCTCGCTGGTGCTCTGGTGCGCGGCGTTGGCGATCGGTGTGTTGCTCACCGTGCCGCTCGACGACTGGGTGCCGCTGGCCAACGTGCTCGATGCACGCCCATTCGGCGAGTCGGACCCGTACTTCCAGTACGACCTCGCGTTCTGGACGGCATGGCTGCCGTTCGAGCTGCAGGCCTACACCTGGGCGCTCATCTCGCACGCGGTGATGTCGATGATCACCGTCATCGGCTACGTGCTCACGCGCGGCATCGGCACCGATGGCCGCGCCCTGCGCGTCACGCGGCATGCCCGCCGGCACATCACCGTGCTCGGCGCAATGCTGCTGCTGCTGATCGCGTGGAGTTATCGCGTGGATGGCTTCGACCGGCTGGTGCACGGCACCGGTGCCGAGGGCGCCTTCGGCTTCGCCGATCACCGCGTCGGGCTTCCGGGCGGAATCGTGCTGCAGGTGATCTCGATCGCCGCCGCCGGCGTGGTGGTGTGGAGCGCGTGGTCACGCCAGCCGCGCGCCGGGATCGCTGCGGTGACCACCGTGCTGCTGATGGCACTCCTGCTGCGCCAGGGCATGCCGCTGATTGCCGACAGCATCGACACCACCGGCAATCCGGAGGCGCGCGAGCGTCGCTACGTCGACGCCGGCGCCAGCTTCACGCGCCGCGCCTACGAATCCGATCGCGTGATCGCAGCATCGCCCGGCGACACCGCCTCGCTGTCGTCGGCGCCACTCTGGGATCGCGCCACGTTGCCGCACATCACGCCCGGTCGCATGACGGCGCTGCTGGCATGGGAGGCGGGGCGGGGCATGCCGGAAGGATTCGCCTTCGATCAGCTGCGACTGGCCGGCCTGCTGCCGACGTGGCGTCCATTGCCGGTGGACCTGAGCGGGCGCGACCCGTTCCGCACCGCCGCATCGCGCACCGCACGACCGTTGCCACCGATCGTCGCCAGCGATTCGGGTCGCGGCTACGCCATCGTCAGCGACCCCGCGCACCACATCGCGGCGCCGTCGATCGCCGGCACTTCGGCACGACTCGCGCACGCCTGGAACCAGCAGAATCCGCGCCTGCTCTTCGGTAGTGTTCCCTCACCATCGCCCGTGCTGGTGACGGTGCGCGACGTGCGCGAACGCGTGTCGCGCCTGGCACCGACGCTGCTCGCCAGCGCGCACGTGTCGCCGCTGGTGCACGCCGATTCTCTGCTGTGGGTGTTGGATCTCTACGCCGTCAGCGCGACCTATCCGCTGAGCGAGCACGTGATGCTGGCCGACACCGAGCTGTCGGCGGCGCAGTTCGCGGCCACCGCGCTCGTCAACGCACACACCGGTCGCGTCACGCTGGTGGCCGACGCGCGACCGCCGTTGCTGGCGCGTCGTCCGCTCGAGCGACTGGCGCGGCATGTGGTGTCGGTCAGGGCGCTGCCGGATGACCTGCGTCGCGCGCTGCCACCACGCCCCGACGCGCTGGCGATGGAAGCGGCGATCGCCGCCCGCTTCGGCTCACGCGCGGTGCAGGATGACACGGTGGCGCTGGTGCGGCGGAGCGGTGCATTGCGTGAGCTGGCGCTGGTGTACGGCGTGATGCCCGACAGCAGTGTGGCCGGCGATGACTACGTGCCGGTCTGGCTGCCGACGCGGCGCACCTTCGCCCTCACTGCGGCGGCGATCGACCCACGCGGCGTGGTGCGTGGTGTGATGATCGCACCCGGTGGCGAGGATCGCCGCACGCGGTGGCTGCCGAGCGTCGACGGTGCGCCGTATGACGGCATCGTGCGCGCCGCACAGGAGACGTCCGACTCACTGCGCCAGCCGGGCAGCCTGACCGGGGCGCGCCGCAGCTCGACGCGTGTGCTGCCCGGGCCCGGTGCGCCGCGGTTCCTGACACCGTACTTCTCGATGCGGGACGGGCGACCGACGCAGCTGGCCGCAGTGCTGGTCACCGACGGCATGCGACGCGGCGTCGCGGCCGACGTGCCGGAGGCGGTCGTGATCTGGCGCGAAGGCGCGCGATCGGCGGCGGCACCATCGGCCGCCGCGGGCCTCTACCGCCAGATGCGGGATGCCCTGCAACGTGGCGCCTGGACGGAATTCGGCGCCTCGTTCGAGGCGCTGGGCCGGACGCTGGGCGTGCCCCGTGACTCCAGCCCGCAGTGACCAACCCCTCAGCCGGTTATCTTCACGCCGGCCCGTCGGCGCCCTCCCGGGCGCCGTGCCCACCCTCGGCCAGCGCGGCGACGCCACCCGGGGACTTCCGTTCAACGTCACAGTCGCTGCAATCACTCGATCGCAGATGGAGCGTGTGTGAACCTACATGAATATCAGGCCAAGGAGATCCTGCGCCGGCACGGCGTCCCGATCCCCGATGGCGACATTGCCACCACGCCCGACGCAGCCGAAGCATTGGCAGTGAAGTACGGTGTGCCCGTGATGGTGAAGGCCCAGGTCCACGTCGGTGGACGTGGCAAGGCCGGCGGCGTGAAGTACTGCGCCACGCCGGCCGTGGCACGCGAGAAGGCGACCGCGATCCTCGGCATGGACATCAAGGGCCTGACGGTCGAGAAGGTGCTGGTGACGATCGCCGAGGACATCGGCAGCGAAGCCTACGTCGGCATCATCGTCGATCGTGCGACCAAGAAGCCGGTGTTCATGGTCAGCGCCGCGGGCGGCATCGACATCGAGGAAGTCGCCGCCTCGACGCCCGAGAAGATCAAGTATCACCCCGTCGATCCGCGCTACGGCTTGCGCACGTTCGAGGCGATGGAGATGGGCTTCTTCCTCTACGAGGACGTGAAGCAGGCCCGCGCCGCGGCGAAGATCATGCAGCAGCTGTACGCCGCCTTCATCGAGAGCGGCTGCTCGCTGGCCGAGATCAACCCGCTGGTCGTGACGCCCGCCGGCAAGGTGGTGGCGGTGGACGGCAAGATGGTGATCGACGACAATGAGCTCGAGCGGCTGCCGGCGATCGAGGCGCTGCGCGACGAGAGCAGCGAAGATCCCGCCGAAGTCGATGCACGCAAGGCGAACCTCACGTTCATCAAGCTCGATGGCAACGTCGGCTGCGTGGTCAACGGTGCCGGCCTCGCCATGGCCACCATGGACCTGGTGAAGTACTACGGCGGCGACCCGGCCAACTTCCTCGACATCGGTGGCTCGTCGAATCCGGAGAAGGTCGTCAACGCTCTCCGCATCATCACCGCCGACAAGAACGTGAAGGCGATCCTGTTCAACATCTTCGGTGGCATCACGCGCACCGACGACGTGGCGAACGGCATCGTGACCGCGACCAAGGCCAACCCGCTCACCGTGCCGATCGTGATCCGGCTGACCGGCACCAATGAAGAACTGGCGATGAAGATCCTCACCGAAAATGGCTTCAGCGCATCGTCCGACATGGACGAGGCGGTGCAGAAGGCCGTCGCCCTCGCCACCGGAGCTGCGCAGTGAGCATCTTCATCGACAACGACACCACACTGCTGGTGCAGGGCATCACGGGCCGCGACGGTTCGTTCCATGCCAAGCAGATGATGGAATACGGCACGAAGGTCGTGGCCGGCGTGACACCCGGAAAGGGCGGGCAGCAGTTCGAGGGCACCGTCCCGATCTTCAACACCGTCGCCCAGGCTGTCGCCGCCACCGGCGCCAACACCTCGGTCATCTACGTGCCGCCGCCGTTCGCGGCCGACGCGATGATGGAAGCCGCTGCCGCCGGCGTGAAGCTGATCGTCTGCATCACCGAGGGCGTGCCGGTGCTCGACATGACCAAGGTGTATCCGTACGTGAAGGAGATGGGCGCGCGCCTGCTGGGACCGAACTGTCCCGGCTTGATCACGCCCGGCCAGTCGAAGGTCGGCATCATCCCCGGTCGCATCTGCACGCCCGGTCCGGTGGGCGTCGTCAGCCGCTCGGGCACGCTGACCTACGAGATCGTGAACCTGCTGACCAAGGCCGGCATCGGGCAGAGCACCTGCGTCGGCATCGGCGGTGACCCGATCAACGGCACCAACTTCATCGACGCGCTGGCGGCCTTCGAGGCCGACCCGCAGACCAAGGTGGTCGCGATGATGGGCGAGATCGGTGGCACCGACGAGCAGGAGGCCGCCGAGTTCGTGCGGACGAAGATGACCAAGCCGGTGGTCGGCTTCATCGCCGGCCAGACCGCCCCGCCGGGGCGCCGCATGGGCCACGCCGGTGCGATCATCTCCGGCTCGGCCGGGACGGCAGCGGAGAAGCTGGAAGCCTTTGCGGCCGCCGGCATGGGCATCGCCAAGCGCCCGATGGACTTCGTGGAGCTGGTGCAGGCTCGCCTGTAGGATTTGGCAGGATGGAGTATCTTTGCGTCGCGCCCGGCCACCTCGGTGACCGGGCGCGACTGTCTGTCACCCACGGCGCACGCGCGCCTGATACACACTGGAGCTCGGTACCATGGCCGGAAATCGTACACTCACCATCATCAAGCCGGATGCGTTCGGCGCCGGAAAGGCCGGCCAGATCCTGGCCCATCTGGAGCAGCAGGGCTTCGTGCTGAAGGCGGCGCGGGTGATGCACCTGACCACCGAGCAGGCTGGCCAGTTCTACGAGGTGCACAAGGAGCGCGGGTTCTTCGGCGAGCTGGTGGAGTTCATGACCTCTGGGCCGTGCATGCCGATGGTGCTCGAGAAGTCGGATGCCGTCGCCGCCCTGCGCGTCGCGATCGGTTCCACCGATCCGGCCGAGGCTGCTGAAGGGACGGTGCGGAAGCTTTTCGCGGAGTCGAAGGGCCGGAACGCGATCCACGCCTCCGACTCCGACGACAACGCGGCCGTCGAGTCCGCCTTCTTCTTTCCCGAGCTCGCCTGAGCCCGATTCCGCCGCACGCCGCGGCGGGTGAGCTAAGTGATGACGCCGTGGGCACTTGTCCGGTGCCCACGGCGCGTCTATTTTCCACGGCTATGCTGTCAGTGGATATCCGGAGTCTCGATGGCTCAGCCGTCGTGTTGGAGGGCGCCATCGCGCCCGACGACCCGATCTGGCTGGACGGAGACATTCGGCCCAGTTCGCCGGTGACGGTGCACGGCCGGCTCTCGAGCGCCGGTGAGGGGCGGTATTACTTCACCGGCGAGTTCGACGGGTCGGCGGTTGGAGAATGCACCCGATGCCTCACGGAGGTGTCGGTGAGGGCAGGCGATTCGATTCAGTGTCTCTTCGTCGATTCGGACGAGGACGGCCTGGACGATGACCCTGATGTGTTCCTGCTGGACCGCAAGTCGAGTCGCATCGACCTGCGCCCCGCAGTCCGCGAAGGGTGGATCCTTGCAGTCCCGCCTTTCGTGTTGTGCCGTGATGATTGCAAAGGCCTGTGTCCGACCTGCGGTGTGGACCGCAATACGACTGCCTGCGACTGCGCATCGGCTGGTGATGCACGGTGGGCGGCGCTCAAAGAGCGCACAGCCGAGTCTTGATTCGTCTTATACCGGGAATTGACCCATGGCCGTACCGAAGCGCAGGACATCCAAGCAGCGCAAGCGTCTCCGCAACACGCACAAGGTTGCGCCGCGGATCGTGATCCAGAAGTGCCCCCAGTGCTCCAGCATGAAGCGTCCCCATCGTGTCTGCGACGAGTGCGGATACTACGGCGGTGAGCAGCGGATCGCGGCCCGGGAAGGCTGAGCCTTGGCCCGGATTGCGCTGGATGCGATGGGTGGCGATTTCGCCCCCACCGCACCGGTGGGTGGCGCGCTCCTCGCGCTGGCCGATCTGGGGCCTGAGCACCGCATCCAACTGATCGGGCGCGAGGCCGATCTGGTGGCGGCCCTCGATGCCGCCATCACCGGGGACTACGCGCCACAGGCCGAGCAGCGCAGTCGCATCGACATCGTCGATGCGCCCGACGTCGTCGCCATGGCCGACAAACCGACGGCCGTCATGCGTCGCCCACAATCCTCCATGGCAGTCGGCCTCCGGCAGCACGCCGAAGGTCGCGCCGATGCGTTCGTGAGCGCTGGCAACACCGGCGCCCAGATGGCCGCGTCGGTGCAACTGCTCGGCCTCCACGCGGGCCTCAAGCGTCCGGCCATCGGCACCATCTTCCCGACGGCACTGCATACGCTGGTCGTGCTCGACAGCGGCGCCAACGTGGATTGCAGCCCGGAAGAACTGGTGCACTTCGCCCGACTCGGCCTCGTCTACGCCGAGGACGTCATGGGCCGCACCGATCCGGCTGTCGGTTTGCTGAGCATCGGCGAGGAACCGGAGAAGGGCAACGCCGTCGTGAAGGCCGCGCACCAGCTGCTGGCGCAGGCCAACCTGCACTTCGTCGGCAACGTCGAGGGGCGTGACGTCGCCGCCGGGACCTGCGATCGTGGCCCATTCGACGTCGTCGTCTGCGACGGCTTCACCGGCAACGTGCTGCTCAAGTTCTACGAAGGGCTGGCGCCGATCCTCGTCGGCATGGTGGCGAAGTCGATCGATGCGGATGCACGAACTCTGATGAAGGGCCTCACGCACCTGGACTACAACAACTACGGCGGCGCGCCGTTGTTGGGCGTTCGCGGCGTGAGCATCATCGCGCACGGCAGTTCGTCGCCGCGTGCCATCAAGAATGCCGTGAATGTCGCCGTGCGTGCGGCCGAGTCGCAGATGTCCGAGCACATCGGCCGTCGGCTCGCCGCGGCGGCTTCCGCAGCCTGACGCGAACGCCCGCGTCCGGCGACGATGCATCGGCGAAGGCATGGAGAGGCAGTCATGAAGCGTCCGGTTGCGGCACTGACGGGCACGGGCTACAGCGTCCCGCGCCACGTCATGACGAACGACGATTTCGCCGCCATCGGCATCGAGACGTCGCACGAGTGGATCTTCGAGCGCTCCGGCATCGTGCAGCGCCACATCGCGCGCGATGGTGAGTCCACCTGCAGCATGGCGGCCGACGCGTCACGCAAGGCGATGCAGAAGGCGGGGATCACCGCCGCCGAGATCGACGCCATCATCCTCTCCACCGCCACGCCGGATCGGCTGCTGCCCGCCACCGCGGTGGACGTGCAGGCCACCCTCGGCGCGACGCGCGCCACCGCCTTCGACATCACCGCGGCCTGCAGCGGCTGGATCTACGGCCTCACCATCGCGGAAGGGTTGATCGCGGCCGGCACCATCGAGACCGCGCTGGTGATCGGGTCCGAGAAGATGAGCGCGATCATCGACTGGCAGGACCGCAGCACCGCCGTGTTGTTTGGCGACGGCGCCGGCGCCGCCATCGTGCGTCGCGGCGACGGCACACGCGGCATCCTCTCGGCGTTCATGCGAAGTGATGGTGCGCTGTCCGAGCTGCTCTGGCGCCCCAGCGGAGGTGCGGCCTCGCCGTTCAGCCTCCCGGTGCTCGAGGACCGCTCGTCGTACGTCCGGATGGCGGGTCGTGAAGTGTTCAAGCACGCCGTGCGGTCGATGGCGGAAGCCTGTGATCGCGCACTCGATGGCGCGCGACTCACCGGCAAGGACATCGACCTGCTCATTCCACATCAGGCCAACGTCCGCATCATCGAGGCGACGGCCAAGCACGCGAATGTCTCCATGGACAAGGTGTACGTGAACGTGAATCGGTTCGGCAACACGTCGTCGGCGTCGATCGGCATCGCGCTCGACGAGGCCATCGCCTCGGGTCGCGTGCGCTCCGGCGACACGGTGCTGCTCTGCGCCTTCGGCGCCGGCTTCACCTGGGGCTCGATGGTGGTGCGCCTGTGACCGACATCGCACTCGTCTTTCCCGGCCAGGGTTCGCAGAAGCCCGGCATGGCGAAGGACCTGGTGGCGGCGTATCCGGCCGCAGCGGAGCTCTTCCGCGAAGCCGATGCCACGCTCGGTGTGCCGCTGTCGACGCTCTGCTTCGAGGGGCCGGCCGAGACGCTGATGGAGACGCACAACGCGCAGCCGGCACTGCTCACGCACGGTGTCGCGGTCTGGCAGCTGCTGCGCGAACATCTCGGCGCACGCGTGGTCTGCGCGGCGGGCCATTCGCTGGGGGAGTTCACCGCGCACGTGGCGGCCGGCACCTTCGACTTCGCCACCGCCGTCGCATTGGTGCGCACGCGCGGTGAGCTGATGCAGCAGGCCGGTGTCGCACGCCCCGGTGCGATGGCGGCGATCCTCGGCGACATCGACGTGCGTGTGCGCGAACTCTGCGAGCAGGCGACGCGCGAGGCGGGCGCGGTGGTGCCGGCGAACTACAACTCTCCCGGACAGGTGGTGGTGTCGGGCGAGGTGGCAGGTGTGGAGCGTCTCATCCAGCTCGCCAACGAGCATGGCGCGCGCAAGTGCATGCGCCTCCAGGTGAGCGGGGCGTTCCACTCGCCGCTGATGGACGCCGCGCGTCCCGGCTGGGAAGCGGCGCTGGAGGCGGTGACCATGCACAACGCGAGCGTTCCGGTGTATGCCAATGTCACTGGCCGTCAGGTGACGTCGGCCAAGCAGTCGCGCCGACTGCTCGGTGTGCAGATGACGTCACCAGTGCGCTGGACGGAGACGATCCGCAACATTGTGGAAGATCATCCCAGCATCACCTTCATCGAACTCGGGCCGGGCCACGTACTCAGCGGGCTGATCCGAAAGATCTCACCGGATTCGGTCGTGCTGCCTGCCGGGACGGCCGCGCACGTCGAAGCCATCCTCTCGCAGGTGAGCGCCTGATGCAGATCGACTTGAGCGGGAAGGTGGCACTGGTCACCGGCAGCACGCGTGGCATCGGGCGCGCCATTGCGGAGACGCTGGCTGGTGCCGGCGCCCGGGTGGCGGTCGTCGGGCGCGACCTGCCGCGCGCCGAGGCGGCTGCAGCGGAAATCGGCCACGGCGCACGCGGTTTCGCCTGCGACGTCAGCGACACGGCGCAAGTCACGACGCTGGTCACCGACGTCGAGGCGGCGTTCGGCACGCTCGACATCCTCGTGAACAACGCCGGGCTGACGAAGGACAACGTGATCATGCGCCTCAAGGACGAGGACTGGGATGCCGTGATCGACGCCAACCTGCGCGGCGCGTTCGCCAGCATCCGTGCCGCGTCGCGTGGCATGATGAAGCGCCGCAGCGGTCGCATCATCAACATCAGCAGCGTGGTGGGCGTGATCGGCAATCGCGGCCAGGCCAACTATGCCGCCAGCAAGGCGGGGCTGATCGGCCTCACCAAGTCGGTGGCCAAGGAACTCGCCTCGCGCAACATCCTCTGCAACGCTGTCGCGCCGGGGTTCATCGCCACCGACATGACGGCCGCCCTCGGTGACGACCAGCGGAAGGCCCTCGAAGGCCAGATCCCGCTCGAACGGCTCGGAAGCCCTGCCGACATCGCGTCGGCCGTGGCATTCCTGGCGTCGGACCATGCTGCCTACATCACGGGTCAGGTGCTCGTGGTGGATGGCGGGATGGTGATGTAAAGTTCGCCCATGGGCCGCAGTGACGGCCTCGTCAGACCCACCCACGCATCAACCAGCGCACGGAGCAGAAATGGCAGACCAGACCGAGAAGGTTAAGACGATCATCGAGCGCGAACTCGGGGTCGAGCGCGATAAGCTGACCAACGAGGCGAGCTTCATCGAGGACCTCGGCGCCGACAGCCTCGACATCGTCGAGCTCGTGATGGAGTTCGAGAAGGAGTTCGACATCGACATCCCGGACGAGGATGCCGAGAAGTTGCGCACGGTGGGTGATGCGCTGGGCTACCTGAATTCCAAGGTGCAGGGCTGATGAGGGAACGTCGGGTCGTCGTCACTGGGCTCGGGTGCCTCACGGCCGTCGGCAGCGACGTGGCGACGACCTGGGCCGCGCTCCGTGCCGGTGTCAGCGGAGCGGGGCCGATCACGCGGTTCGATGCGGAAAAGTTCTCCACGCGCTTCGCCTGCGAAGTGAAGGAGTTCGATCCGCTGCAGTACATGGATCGGAAGGAAGCGAAGCGGGCCGACCTCTACACGCAGTATGCGGTGGCGGCGTCGGTGCAGGCGATGCGCGACGCCGGCCTCGCCGACGGCGGGTTCGATCCCGACCGCTGCGGTGTGATCATCGGCAGCGGCATCGGTGGCCTGAAGACGATGGAGGACCAGCACACCAATTACATGACCGGCGGTCCGAAGCGGATCTCACCGTTCTTCGTGCCGATGTACATCGTGGACATCGCGGCCGGTGTGGTGTCGATGCAGTTCAACTGCCGCGGCCCCAACTTCGCCACCGTCTCCGCCTGCGCCACCAGCGCGCACGCGATCGGCATGTCGATGCGCACCATCATGTACGGCGACGCGGACCTGATGCTGGCCGGCGGCTCCGAGGCCGCGGTGACGCCGATGTCGATCGGTGGCTTCGCCAGCATGGGCGCGCTGTCGAGCCGCAACGACGATGCCGAGCATGCGTCACGCCCGTTCGACCTCACCCGTGAAGGCTTCGTGCTGGGCGAAGGGGCAGGTGTGGTGCTGCTCGAGGAGCTCGAACACGCGAAGCGCCGCGGCGCACACATCTACGGGGAACTGGTCGGCTACGGCGCCACCGGGGACGCTCACAGCCTCACCGGCCAGCCCGATGCGCACGAGGGGCTGCAGCGCTCGATGAAGCTGGCGCTCAAGGACGCCGGCCTGTCGCCGTCCGACGTGCAGTACATCAATGCGCACGGCACCTCGACGCCGCTCAACGACTCGAACGAGATCCGCGCCATCCGCGCGGTGTTCGGCGAGCACGCCGAGTCGCTCAGCGTCAGCTCGACCAAGTCGGCCACGGGCCACATGCTGGGTGCCGCCGGTTCGGTGGAATTCATCGCCTGCGCCCTCGCGATCCGCGACAGCATCATCCCGCCCACGATCAACTACACGACACCCGATCCCGAGTGCGACCTCGACGTGACGCCCAACGTCGCGAAGGAACGCCCGGTGGATGTGGCGGTGAGCAACAGTTCGGGATTCGGTGGCCACAACGTGTCCATCGCCGTCCGACGATATCAGGAGTAGCAATCGCATGACTGCCGTGCCGGACATTCATCTCGACCGCCTGCGCGATGCCGCGCTCCATCCGATCGGGGAGAAGGTGCGTCGCGGCGAACGGCTGTCGGCAGCGGATGCCATCACGCTCTTCCGCACACCCGACCTGCTCGGCCTGGGTCACCTCGCCGACGCGGCCAATCGCGCCAGGCATGGCGACGTGGTGACGTTCGCGTCGAACCAGCACATCAATCCCACCAACGTCTGCGTGCTCCGGAAGACCTGCGTCTTCTGCGGTTACGCGCGACTGCCGAAGGAAGAGGGTGCGTACCGCTACTCGCTGGAGCAGGTGCTGGCCGAGGCGGCACAGGCGACGGACAGCATGACGCGCGAGTTCCACATCGTGGGCGGGCTCGACATGCAGGCGGGGCTCGAGTACTACACGACGATGTTCCGCGCCCTCAAGGCCGCGCATCCGCAGGTGCACATCAAGGCCCTCACCGCCGTCGAGATCGCGCACATCGCGCGGATCGAGAAGCTGTCGTGGACCGAGGTGCTGGTGGCGCTGCGTGAGGCGGGCCTTGACACGCTGCCCGGCGGCGGTGCCGAGACGTTCAGCGCCGCGGTGCGTGACGTGATCGCCGACCGCAAGCTCGGTGGCGCCGACTATATCGGCGTGCATCGCGCCGCGCACGCCCTCGGCATTCGCAGCAACTGCACCATGCTCTACGGCCACGTGGAGACGATCGAGGATCGCGTCGAGCACCTGGGCATGCTGCGCGACCTGCAGGACGAGACGGGTGGCTTCCTCGCCTACATCCCGCTCGCGTACCATCCCGACGACAACGAACTGGGGAAGACGCTGGGTCGGCACGGCACCAGCACCACCGGCTTCGACGACCTGCGCAACCTGGCCGTGGGACGCCTGTTCCTCGACAACTTCCAGCACGTCAAGTCGCACTGGATCATGGTGTCGACCGCGCTCACGCAGATCGCGCTGGCGTTCGGTGTCAACGACATCGAGGGCACGGTGGTCCGCGAGAAGATCTATCATGCCGTCGGCGCGCAGACGCAGCAGGGCATGTCGCTCGACGAGTTGCTGCGCCTGATCCGCGGTGCGGGGAAGCAGCCGGCCGAGCGGGATTCGTTCTATCGCATCATCCGCACCTTCGACGCCGAACCCGCCACCGCCGTCGGCGCGGCGGCCTGACATGCTGCGCGTCGGCCGGATTCCCTACATCAACACCTACCCGGTGTACGGGGCGGTGGATCGCGGGATCGTCCCGCTCGATGCGACGATGGTCGATGGCGTGCCGAGTGCGCTCAACGCCGCGATGGCCACGGGTGAGGTCGATGTGAGCGTGGTCAGTGCGGTGGAATACGCGCTGCACGCCGAGCGGTACCTGTTGCTGCCCGACCTCGCCATCACCTGCGACGGTCCGGTGCGCAGTGTGATGCTGTTCAGCAAGCGACCGGTGTCGGATCTCGACGGAGCCACCGTGCTGGTGTCGCGCAGCAGCATGACGTCGGTGGAGCTGCTCGGCCTCCTGTTTCGCGAACGCTGGGGTGTCACACCGCGCCTCGTGCCCAGCGACGCCGAGAGCGCCGACATCGCGCATTTCGCGGACGAACCGCATGACGCACGCCTCGTGATCGGTGACGCGGCGCTGCTGCTGTCGTCCGGCACCAGCAGCGTGAGTCGCCGCTATCCGCACCACGTCGATCTCGGCCTCGAGTGGAAGCAGTGGACCGGGCTGCCGTTCGTGTTCGCCGTCTGGGTGGCGCAGCGCACCACGCCGGTGGCGGATGCGCTGCGTGTGCATGCGGGGCTCATCGCGTCACGCGACTGGGGCGTGGCCAACCTGCCCGTGCTGGCGGCGCAGGCAGCCGACGTCACCGGTGTGCCGCGTGACACCTGCGAGTTGTACTTCAGTGGTTTGGACTACCGCCTTTCGCTCCCGCACCTGCGGGGACTCACCGAGTTCTACCGGCGCCTCGATGCGACCGGCCGCGTCACGGCGCGACCGCTCGTCTTCCTGTCGGCGGCCTGAGGCATCATGCGCGACATCCTCGACTTCTACACCAACGCCCCGCTGCTCGAACTCGGCCTCGCCGCCGACCGCGTGCGCGAGCAGCTGCATCCCGAAGGTGTGGTCACCTACATCGTCGACCGCAACATCAACTACACGAATGTCTGCGTGGCGGATTGCGGCTTCTGTGCCTTCGCCCGACGCCCCAAGCATGGCGAAGGCTACACGCTGTCGTTCGAGCAGATCGGGCAGAAGATCGAGGAGACCAAGGAGCTCGGTGGTGTGCAGATCCTGATCCAGGGTGGGCACAATCCGTACATCCCGTTCGAGTGGTACCTCGACCTGCTGCGGTACATCAAGCGCAACCATCCGATCCACATCCACGGCTTCAGCCCGAGCGAGGTGGATTTCTTCGCCACGCTGTTCCGCATGGAGCCGCGTGACGTGATCCGCGAGTTGAAGGCGGCCGGGCTCGACTCCATCCCCGGCGGCGGCGGCGAGATCCTCGTCCAGCGCGTGCGCGACTACGCGGCACCGAAGAAGGCAGGAGCTGATCGCTGGCTGGAGATGATGGAGATCGCGCACCAGGAAGGGATGAAGACGTCGGTGACGATGATGTACGGACTCGGTGAGACACTGGCCGAGCGCATCGAACACCTCGATCGCGTGCGGGCGCTGCAGGCGCGCACCGGTGGCTTCACGGCATTCATCACCTGGCCACTGCAGCCCGAGAACACGCCCACGTTCTCGCACATGCAGAAGACCGATGCCACCGAGTACCTGCGCACCGTCGCCATCAGCCGCATCGTGCTCGACAACGTGCCGAACCTCCAGAGCAGCTGGGTGACGATGGGCATGAAGGTCGGGCAGATGGCACTGCGCTACGGGTGCAACGACTTCGGGTCGCTGATGATCGAGGAGAACGTGGTCTCGGCCGCCAACACCACGCACCGCACCACCACCGATGAACTGGAACGCCTGATCCGTGACGCCGGCTTCACCGCCGCGCGGCGCCGGCAGGACTATTCCATCCTGCCACTCGCGTCGAGCGCCGTGGCCGCGTGACCACCGCCGTGTCGTCGTCCTCCCTTCTCCCTACGCACATGCCCGTCCGGTTCCAGGCTGCCGCACGCAAGGCCATCGACTTCGCGATGGTCGAGATGGAGCGCATCGGTGACCCAGCGCTGTCGTCGCTGCACCTGCTGCTCGGCCTGCTCGAGCCGGCCGCCGAGGGGTCGTTGGCGGCGTTGCGCTTGCTCGGCGTGAACCCGGCCGCGCTGCAACTCGATGCGCGCCGCGACATCCACCTGGCGCGCACCGGTGCACTGCTGGCGGAAATCGACGATGCCCCCGAGCTGGTGCTGGAGCGCGCCGGCCGCATCTCGGAGCAATGTGGTGCCACCGAGATCTCCGACGCCGACATCCTGATGGCGGCCGCACAGGACCAGCGCACCTGGGCCGGCAAGCTGCTGGCGTCGTCGGGTGTCACGCCGCCGCTGCTGTGGGGTGTCTTCCCGGAAGCCCGCGGCGTGCTGCGTGCACCCGGCGCCCCCGATCCGCTGGCCGGGATCGAGATGCTCGACGTCACGTTCCCGCCGACTTTCGCGCCCGCGCTGCCGGTGCGCACGGGCATCGGCTTCGATTCGCATCGCTTCGGCGTCGGCGGGCCGCTGATCCTGGGCGGGATCGAGATCCCCGGCGACATCAAGCTGGTCGGCCACTCCGATGCTGATGCCGTCTGCCATGCCCTCACCGATGCGATCCTCGGCGGCGCTGGTGCCGGTGACATCGGCGAACTGTTTCCCGACACCGACCCGGGCAACAGAGGTCGCAACTCGATCGAGATGCTGCGGCTCGCCTGCACGGCCTCCGAACAGCGCGGCTGGCGCGTGGCGCAGGTGGACGTGACCGTGATCGTCGAGCGTCCGAAGCTGCTGCCGTACCGTGATGCAATGCGCGCCTCGCTGGCCACGGCGCTCGGGCTGCCGGCCGAGAGTGTGAGCGTGAAGGCGAAGACCAACGAGGGCATGGGATGGGTGGGCCGCGGTGAAGGGCTGGCCTGCATGGCCGTCGCAACGCTGATCCCCGTCCGCACCGCCACCTGATGCGCGGCATCGCGTGAACGCGATCCTGGAGTGGCTGGCGTCGCTCCCGGCGTGGGCGCTGTACTCGTCGCTGGCGCTGACGGCGGCTGCCGAGAATGTGTTTCCGCCGCTGCCCGCCGACACCGTCGTGGCAGTCGGCAGCTTCCTCGCCGCACGTGGACAAGGGTCGTTGATCATCGCCGCCACATCGATCTGGGCCGGCAACATGCTCGGTGCGATAGGGATGTATTTCGTCGGTCGCAAGTATGGGAGCGCGGCACTGATGAAGCGGTTCGGCGGTGCGGATGCCGAGGCCCGCGTGGCGACGATGTATGCGTCTTACGGTGTGTGGGCGCTGTTCGTGAGTCGCTTCCTGCCGGGTGTGCGCGCGATCGTGCCCCCGTTCGCCGGCGCGCTCAAGGTGCCGTTGCGTCAGGTGATCCCGGCGATGGGTGTCGCGTCGGCGATCTGGTACGGCATCATCGCCTGGCTCGGCTTCCGGTTCGGCGAAAACATGGAGCAGCTCCAGAAGCTGATCGGCTCCGCCACGCGCACCTCGGCATTGATCGCGGTCGTGATCGTCGTGATCGCCGTGGCCGTCATATGGTGGCGCCGACGGAGCGCGAGGCAGCGGTGACGGTCGGCGCCACGCCCCATCCGCTCGAGCATGCCGATGCCTGGCTCGACGCGCTGGCGCTGGAGCAGGGGTCGTCACCGCGCACGATCGAGGCCTACGGGCGCGACCTCTGGCGGCTGCACGAATACCTCGCTCTGCACGGCAGCCCCTCGCCCACCACTGTGGATGCACGACTGCTTCGCGGCTTCATCCATCACCTCGTGGACCTCGGCCTCGCGCCAGCGTCGGTCAGCCGGATGGTCAGCGCCGTGCGTGGCTTCTTCCGCTTCATGGTCGGTGAGTCGTACATCCGCCACGATCCCAGCGAGCAGTTGGAGACGCCGAAGAAGTGGCGCACGCTGCCGGACATCCTGACTCCCGACGAGGTGGACCGCATCATCGGTTCCATCTCGCTCGACGAGCGGCTGGCCTTCCGCGATCGCGCGTTGTTCGAGGTGGCGTATGGCGCCGGGCTGCGCGTCAGCGAGTGGATCACGCTCGGCATCGGCGACATCTACATGGATGAACGCATCGTGCGCGTGATCGGGAAGGGCAACACGGAGCGGCTGGTGCCGATCGGGCGGAAGGCGTTGGCGGCGGTGGCGATCTACACCCGTGAGTTGCGCCCGGCACTGGTGCACGGCGCGCCGACCGCGACGCTCTTCGTCAATGCCCGCGGCGGGTCCCTATCGCGCATGGGCGCGTGGAAACTGCTGCGCAAGTATGTGGATGCCGCAGGCATCACCACCCACGTCACGCCGCACACCTTGCGACATTCCTTCGCCACGCATCTGTTGGAGGGTGGCGCCGACCTGCGCGCCGTGCAGGAGATGCTCGGCCATGCCGACATCGCCACCACCCAGCTCTACACGCACGTCGATCGCAGCTACCTGCAGCAGATCCACCGGCAGTTCCATCCCCGCGGCGCATGATCCTGATTCTCGACAACTACGACTCGTTCACCTACAACCTCGTGCAGTACCTCGGCGAGATGGGTGAGGAGCTGCAGGTGCACCGGAACGACGCGCTGACGGTGGACGACGTCGGCGCGCTGGCCCCCGAGGCGATCGTGCTGTCACCGGGCCCGTGCACGCCCAGCGAGGCCGGCATCACCGTGCCCGTCATCCAGCGCTGGGGCGCGACCATTCCGATCCTCGGCGTCTGCCTCGGTCATCAGGCGATCGGCGAGGCGTACGGTGGACGGGTGGTGCGCGCCGGCCGGGTGATGCACGGCAAGACCTCGTTGCTCACGCACGATGGCACCGACCTGTTCCAGGGCCTTCCGCAGCCGCTGCGCGTGATGCGCTACCACTCCTTGGTGGTCGAGCCGTCGTCGCTGCCCGCGGCGCTCGAAGTCACCGCCAGGGCCACTGATTCTGCCGACGAAATTCACGCCCTCCGTCACCGCGAGCATCCCGTGTGGGGCGTGCAGTTCCACCCGGAGTCGGTGCTGACCGAGGCCGGGCGCGACCTCCTGCGCAACTTCCTGCGCCTCGCACGGGCACGAACGGCAGCGATTCACTGATCGTTGGGGCCAAGAGTAGCGGCTGTCCTTGCAGTTCAGCCCGCCATCGCCCGCGGCGGCCCCAGCGCGGTGGCATTCCATACGACCACAGGACCATTGCCATTGCGGGGCAAGGGCCTACGTTACTGGAATGATTCTTGCCACCAGCGATCCGACGCGGGATCTCGCGTGAGGGTACTCGCGATCATTCCCGCACGCCGAGGCGCAACGCGACTACGCGACAAGCCTCTCCGGCTGCTGGGCGGCAAGCCCCTCATCGTGCGTGTCTGGGAGCGTGTCACCGCGCTCGACGTCGCTGATGCCGTAGTGGTTGCCACCGATGATCACGACGTGCTGGCGGCCATCGAGGCCGCTGGCGGACAGGCGGTCCTCACCCGTGACGATCATCCTTCCGGCACCGACCGTGTCGCCGAGGTGGCGGCCCGTCCTGAGTTCGCCGACGCGGATGTGGTGCTGAACGTCCAGGGTGACGAGCCGTTCATTGACGAGACCGCCGTGCGTGGCGCAGTGTCGCTCGTCACCAGCGGCACCGCACCGATCGGCACCGCCGCCATGCCCGTGTCGTCCGACGCGTTGACGGCACCCGACTGCGTCAAGGTCGTCTGCGACGACCACGGTCGCGCCCTCTATTTCTCGCGCGCGCCAATCCCATTCCTCCGCGACGCGGCAGACGGCGCCGTGCGCGATCGCCTGGTGCGCCAGCACCTCGGCATCTACGCCTACACCCGCGACGCCTTGCAGCGCTGGGTGGCACTGCCGGTGCACGCGCTGGAGCAGGTGGAGCGCCTCGAGCAATTGCGTCCACTCGCCGCCGGCATCGCTATCGGCGTCGCCACGGCGGATACGGTCGTGTTCGGCGGCATCGACACTGAAGCAGACCTGGTGCGCGCCAATGCGCACTGGGAGTCCATTTACGCCGTCAGGAGCCCCGCATGAGCGTGCTCGCACAGCCGCAGCAGCCCACCAAGTTCATCTTCGTCACTGGTGGCGTGGTGTCGTCGCTCGGCAAGGGTATCGCCGCGGCCTCGCTGGGCCGGCTGCTGGTCGCCCGTGGGCTGCGCGTCACGATGATGAAGTTCGACCCGTACCTGAACGTCGATCCAGGCACCATGTCGCCGTTCCAGCACGGTGAAGTGTTCGTGACCAAGGACGGCGCCGAGACGGACCTCGACCTCGGGCACTACGAGCGCTTCCTCGATCGCTCGCTGAGCCAGGCCAACAACATCACCACCGGCCGCATCTACTCGAACGTCATCACCAAGGAACGCCGCGGCGAATATCTCGGCTCCACGGTGCAGGTGATCCCGCACATCACCGACGAGATCAAGGCCGCGATCAAGCGCATCGCACCCGAGAACGACGTGGTGATCTGCGAAATCGGCGGCACCGTCGGCGACATCGAGTCACTGCCGTTCCTCGAGGCGATCCGACAGTTCCGCACCGAAGTCGGCAAGGCCAATGCGATGTTCGTGCACCTCACGCTGGTGCCGTACATCGCCGCCGCCGGTGAGGTGAAGACGAAGCCGACGCAGCATTCGGTGCGCGAGCTGATGGAGATCGGTATCCAGCCCGACGTGCTGATCTGCCGCACCGAACGCCCCCTCGGCGACGACACCAAGCGCAAGATCGCGCTGTTCTGCAACGTGGACTTCGGCAACGTCATCGAGAGTCGCGACGTGCCGACCATCTACCAGATTCCGCTTTCGTTCCACGAGCAGGGTTTCGACGCCCGCGTGATGGCGCGACTCGGCCTGCCCGAAGGCACCGAGCCGGATCTCTCGCAGTGGCGTGACATCGTGCGCCGCATCACCAAGCCGGCGCGCCGCGTGCGCATCGCGGTGGTCGGCAAGTACACCGACTTCATCGACAGCTACAAGAGTGTGCAGGAGTCGCTGATCCACGGCGGAATCGCGCACGACACCGGCGTGGACATCTCGTGGATGTCGAGCGATCGCTTCACCGACCACACCACCGCGCGCGCGTTGCTGGGTGAGTTCGACGGCCTGCTGGTGCCGGGTGGCTTCGGTGTGCGCGGCGTGGAGGGCATGGTGGAGGCGATCCGTGCCGCCCGCGAGCTGCGCATCCCGTACTTCGGCATCTGCCTCGGCATGCAGGTCGCGATCATCGAGTTCGCCCGCAACGTGGCCGGGCTCGCCGAAAGTCACTCGTCCGAGTTCGCACCGGAGTGCGAGCATCGCGTGATCTCGCTGATGGAATCGCAGCAGGGTGTGACCGACATGGGCGGCACGATGCGCCTCGGCGCATACCCATGTGTGCTGCAGCCCGGCTCGCGCGCCGCAGCCGCGTACGGCGCCGCCGAAGTCAGTGAGCGCCATCGCCACCGCTACGAAGTCAGCAACCAGTACCGCGACCTCTTCATCGAGAAGGGCATGGTCCTCAGCGGCCTCTCGCCCGACGGCTCGCTGGTCGAGATCGTCGAGTTGGCCGACCATCCCTGGTTCGTCGGCTGCCAGTTCCATCCGGAACTGCAATCACGTCCGACGCGCCCGCACGCGTTGTTCGCCGGATTCATCGGTGCTGCACTTCGCGAGCAGGGCGCGCGGGTCGTGGACAGCGGTGAAGCCTCGGCGGCGGTCTCCGGCAACTGAACCTCATGCACGACGTACAGCTCTTCCCGTCCGATCGGCTCTTCCTGATCGCTGGCCCATGCCAGGCCGAGGATGATGCGCTCAACCTGCGCATCGCCGAGGTGCTGGCGCGTGTCAGCGAACGTGTCCCGGGCGGCGTGATCTACAAGGCCAGCTTCGACAAGGCCAACCGTTCCAATCCTGGCGCCACGCGTGGCCTCGGCCTGGAACGTGGCCTCGAGGCACTGGCGCGTGTGAAGGCGGCGACGGGATTGCCGGTGCTCACCGACGTGCACCTGCCGGAACAGTGCGCCGTCGCGGCCGAGGTGTGCGACGTGCTGCAGATCCCGGCGTTCCTCTGCCGGCAGACGGACCTGCTGGAAGCGGCGGGCCGCACCGGCAAGCCGGTGAACATCAAGAAGGGGCAGTGGCTGCAGCCGGAAGGCATGAAGGGCGCCACCGCCAAGGTGCGCAGTGCCTCGCCGCATGCTGACGCCGCACCGCTGGCCGTCACCGAACGCGGCACCTTCTTCGGATACGGTGACCTTGTGGTGGACATGCGCAACTTCTCGCGAATGCGAGATGCGGCGCAGGCACCGGTGATCTACGACGCCACCCACAGCGTGCAGCAGCCTGGCCGGGGCGACGGCGGAGCCAGCGGCGGCCTCCGCGAGTTCATTCCGCCACTGATGTTCGCGGCACTCGCCGCCGGGGCGCAGGGCCTGTTCATCGAGACGCATCCCGATCCCGATCATGCGCCCAGTGATGGCCCGAACATGGTGTTCCTCGACCAGTTCCCGGCGCTGATCGATCGCGCGGTGGATCTCTGGTCGCTGGTGCGGTCATGACCATCGACGCGGCACTCGCGCGCCGAATCGCCCTCGTGGCGTTCGATGTGGACGGCACGCTGACGGACAACGGTGTCTACATCGGCGCCACCGCCGAGGGCAGCGGCAATGGTCGGATGGAATTCAAGCGGTTCGACATCCAGGACGGCCTCGGCATCGTCATGCTGCGCCGTGCCGGACTGACCGTCGCGTTGATCTCGGCGCGGCACTCGGATGCCACCACGCTTCGCGCGACTGAACTCGGCGTGCAGCACCTGATGCAGGGCCGCGGCTTGAAGAAGGTCCCAACGCTCGAGGCGCTCTGCGCGCAGCTCGGCATCACCTTCGAGCAGGCGGCGTTCATGGGCGACGACCTGGCGGACATCGCGGTGATGCAACGCGTCGCACTCTCGGCCGCGCCATCCAATGCCGTCGCCGAGGTGAAGGCGGTGGCGACGGTGCAGCTGGCACGCGAAGGTGGACGCGGTGCGGCGCGCGAGTTCGTCGAGCTGTTGCTGCGTGCGCGCGGCGACTGGGATACGGTGGTGGCGGGCTACGTGGCGGAGAGTGCCGCCGCCGAGGCGTCGGTCGCATGACGGAGACCGAACTGGTGACCCGAGGCGTGCGTGTGCTGCGGCTGGAGCGCGAGGCGATCGCCGCTGTCGAGTCCCGCCTCGATGCATCGTTCGCGCGGGCGGTGCTGCTGGTGGCGCAGTCGCCGGGACGCGTGATCGTGGCCGGCGTCGGCAAGTCCGGGTTGATCGGGCGCAAGATCGCCGCCACCCTCACCTCGACCGGCACACCGGCCACCTTCCTGCACCCGGTGGAGAGCGTGCACGGTGACCTCGGCATCGTCGGACCTGACGACGTCGCGATCCTGCTCTCGAAGAGCGGGGAGACCGCCGAGATGATGCCGCTGCTGCAGGAGCTGAAGCGGCTCGGCGTCGGCGTGATCGCGATCACCGGCGTACCAGCGTCCACGCTCGGACGTGCCGCCGATGCGACGCTCGACTCGGCGGTGACGGAAGAGGCCTGCCCGCACGACCTGGCGCCGACCACCAGCACCACCGCAGCGCTTGCACTCGGTGACGCGCTGGCGGTGGCGTTGCTGGAGCACAAGGGATTCCGTCGCGAGGACTTCGCGCGGCTGCACCCCGGCGGAGCGCTGGGCAAGAAGCTGCTCACCACCGTCGCCGAGGTGATGGAGGACGAACATCTCCCGGTGTTGCCGGTAACAGCCACCATGCGAGAAGCGATCGTGCCCCTGGCCGAGCGGCGTGGCCTGCTGGTGTTGAGCACTGGCGATGGTGTCGTCAGCGGTGTCGTCACCGCCGGCGACCTCGCGCGCCTGCTGGAGCGCAGTGAGCAGCCGTTCGACGTCGCCGTGGCCGACGTGATGACCCGCACGCCGCGGACCGCCCGCGCCGACGAACTTGCCAGTGGAGTCGTGTACCGCATGGAGCGCTTCGGGATCATGGCCATGCCGGTGCTCGACGCCACCGATCGCCTGGTGGGCGTGGTGCACCTGCATGACCTGCTTCGTGCGGGGGTGGTCTGATGCGTCGCGTCCTGGTTCTGGCGGTGCTGACGGCGAGCGCGCTGGCGGCCTGCCGACAGGAAAACAAGGCCACCGTCTCCAGCGTCGCGACCATCGCCGACTCGGCCGATCAGGTCATGTTCGGCCTGAAGACGATCCTCACCGATCGCGGCGTCGCGCGTGCCGAGCTGCAGGCCGACACCGCCTACTGGTTCGACGAGAACACGCGCGCCGAGCTGCGCGTGATCAATACCACGTTCTTCGCCAAGGATGGCACCCGCGACGGTGTGCTGACGGCGCGGCGCGGCTCGTTCAACACGCGCGCCAACGTGATGGAGGCGCGGCAGAACGTGGTCATCGTCGGCGCCGATGGCCGCAAGCTCACCTCGCCGATGGTGCGTTTCGAGCAGTTCCGCAACATGATCGTCTCCGACAGTCCCTTCGTGCTGCTGGAAGGTGAGCGGCGACTGGAAGGTGTCGGCTTCGAGAGCGATCCACAGATGCTGAGCGTGAAGGTGCGCAAGCTGTCACGCGGCACCGGAGCCAGCATCGTGTTGCCACGCAGCGGCAGTTCCGAACCCGGCTTCCGTGGTGACCCGCCGGCACCAACTCCGCCAGTGCTGCCGCCCGCCGGCGCACCGGCCCCGCCGAAGGTGAAGCAATGAGCGTCCGCCGCCTGTGTGCCGTGCTGGCGATCGCGGCCTGCGTCCCGACCTTGGTCGTGGCGCAGCAGGCGGCGGGCGGACGTTGCAACATCGAACTCAAGGCAGGCAGTGATTCCACGCGCCTCAATACCACCTCACCAACCGCTGACGGCCCGCGCAACGTGTTCGTGGGTGGCCGCGTCATCGCACGCTGCCTGAACCAGGACGTGAGCCTGGTGGCCGACAGCGCCGAGTGGTATCAGCAGGCGCAGGTGCTGTACCTGCTGGGCAACGTGCGCTACACCGAACCGCGCGTCCGCGTCAGCAGCGACCAGATGAACTACTTCCAGGTCGATGAACGGCTGATCGCGATCGGACATGTCGAAGCCACGCTGCCCAGCAGTTCGGTGATGCGCGGCGACAGCGCGACGTATTACCGCGCCGTGCGCGGCATCCGTCCGCAATCGCGATTGGTCGCCCAGAATCGGCCACGCTTGTTCCTCGCGCAGCGCGACTCGGCCGGCAAGCCGGGTGAACCGGTGCAGGTGACCGCCAACCAGATCACCACCGAGAACGACTCGATCGTGTACGCTGGCGGCAAGGTCGAGATCACCCGCAGCGACCTCGATGCGCGCAGTGACTCCGCCCTGCTCGACAGTGGCCGGGAGTTCGCCCGTCTGATGATCCAGCCGGTGATCATCGGCAAGGGAGAGCGCGGTTACACGCTGCGTGGGCGCCAGGTGGAGCTGTACACGCGCAACCGCGTCGTGCAGCGGGTGCTGGCGCAGGCCGAGGCGCGCGTGACCAGCGACGACATGCTGCTCACCGCCGACACCATCGACCTGCGGGTGGATGGCAACAAGGCGCAGGCGGCGTACATCTGGGGCAAGTCGCGGGCACGTGCCATCTCGCCGGATCGCGACCTGATCGCGGATTCGCTGGCAGTGCGCATGCCCGACCAGCAGATGCGCGAGCTGCGCGCCTTCGGCGAGGCGGTGGCGACCACCATCCCCGACACCGCCAGCATCCGCAGCGGCGAGAAGGACTGGCTCAAGGGCGACACGATCTACGCCTTCTTCGACTCCACCGCGCGCGCACCGCGCCCCCCGACGTCCGACACCACTACCGCCAGGCCACAACTGCGCGAGATGCAATCGATCGGGCATGCCAGCGCGCGCTATCAGGTGTCGGCGCAGGGCGGCACGCCGGCTCGGCCAGGCATCAACTATTCGCGCGGTGAGCGCATCACCGTGTCGCTCGACTCGACGGGTGTGTCGCGCGTCCAGATCGACCAGAACGCCGTCGGCGTGTACCTCGAACCGGTGCTCGACTCGGCGTCCTCGTTGACGCTGCCGAATGGCGGTCCGGTGCGTCCGCCACTCGACACTCCACCGCCAGCACCCACCACACCGGCACCCGCCGCCGGTCGTCCCGCCGTGAAGCCTGCGGCCGTCACCCCACGCACCATCCCGGGCCGACCGTGATCGATCAGCCGACGCCGCCTGACGAAGAACTTCCGGCACGCATCCGCGCGCTGATCGAACACTTCGCGCCACACGACCGCTCGCCGGTCATGGCGATGAATGCGACCATCGCCGCCGCCGATAACAGTGGTGCGGCGCGCTTTGACGAAGTCGCGGTCATCTACCGCGAGGACTACCTGCTGCTGGAACGCGCCGCCGGCCGCGATGCCGAACGCGCCGCCGGAGAGCTGAGTCTCGACCAGGTCCGCTCGTACCTGCGTGACACGCTGCTGCCACGCCTCGTCGCCGATGACATCGTGACGCTGCCATCCGGTGGCGTGGATCAGCCGGGCGCACGGGTGCAGGTGGTCGCCAGCGTCTGGGCCAACGTGAAGGACCGCCGTGAGCAGGTGACCGCCGAAGTGCGCCGCCGCACCACCGAGGTGGTGCGCGTGCAGACGGGTCGTGCGCCAGTGTTCACGCCGGGCACGCAGGCGCGCCTCACCAGCCGGCTCGAGGCCAAGGGGCTGGTGAAGACGTACAAGAAGCGCAGCGTGGTGAACAACGTCGCGCTGCACCTGCGTCAGGGCGAGATCGTGGGACTGCTGGGGCCCAACGGGGCCGGCAAGACCACCACGTTCTACATGATCGTCGGGCTCATCCAGCCCCAGAGCGGATCGATCGTGCTCGATGGCAACGACATCACGTCGATGCCGATGTTCAAGCGTGCCCGCAACGGCATCGGGTACCTGTCGCAGGAGCCGTCGATCTTCCGCAAGCTGAGCGTGGAGGAGAACATCCTCGCCATCCTCGAGACGCTGCCACTCTCCGCGGCCCAGAAGGCGGCCAAGCTGGAGAAGCTGCTCGATGAGCTGAGCATCAAGCACCTGCGCAAGAGCAAGGCGTACGCCCTCTCGGGCGGCGAACGTCGCCGCCTCGAGATCACCCGGGCACTGGTCACGGAACCGAAGTTCATGATGCTCGACGAGCCGTTCGCCGGTGTCGACCCGATCGCCGTGCACGACATCCAGACCATCGTGTCCGGGTTGCGGCACCGCGGGATAGGCGTCCTCATCTCGGATCACAACGTGGAGCAGACACTCGACATCGTGGACCGGGCCTACATCATGTTCGACGGCCAGGTCAAGGTGTCGGGCACGGTGCGTGAGCTGGTCTTCGACGACACCGTCGCCGAGCTGTACCTGGGCCCGACGCTGGCCGCGCGACTGCGCGATCGGTTCGCCCGCGACGAAGACAAGGTCGGCGCCTCGTGATGGCCGCCGGCATGCACGGGGGAGGCTCTCGATGAGCGGCTTCAAGACGGGGCTCAACCAGAGCACGTCGATGCGGCAGGAGATGAAGGTCAACCCGCGCCTGTACCAGGCGATGGACCTTCTCTACATGCCGTTGCTCGACCTGCAGCAGCACCTGCAACAGGAGCTGCTGGTCAACCCGTTCCTCGAATTGGTGCCCGAGGACGAGGACGGCGAGGAGGGGGCCGAGACGCTCGAGGTGGCCACGCCGGAGGAGCAGAAGGCCGACAACACCGACGAGATGGACTGGCAGAAGATCCTCGAGGACGGCTTCGAGACCGGCGGCCGCAAGGAGGAGTACGAGGAGCGTGAATACATCGAGCCGGTGACGGTGATGTCGCGCGACCTGATGGACCACCTCCGCGACCAGGTGCAGATGCTCGAGCTCACCTCGCGCGAGGCATACCTCGCCGACGAGTTCGTGGGCAACATCAACGAGGACGGCTACCTCGCCTGCTCGCTCGAGGAGATCCTGGTTGGCGTGAACACCGAGGTCACGCGCGTGGCCGAGGAAGCCGGCATCGACATCAGCGAACTGCCGATGTACACGATGGAGGAGGTCGAGGCGTTGCTGCCGGTGATCCAGCAGCTCGACCCGCCCGGCGTGGCCGCGCGCAACCTGCGGGAATGCCTGCTGCTGCAGCTGGCGACGCAGGGCCTCGAGGACAGCACCGCCTACGCCCTCGTGCGCGACGGCTTCGATGAGCTCATCGGCCATCGCTGGAGCGAGATGGCGAAGCGTTTCGGCATCCCGGTCTCCGACGTGCAGGCCGTCGCCGACCAGATCGCGAAGCTCGATCCCAAGCCTGGCCTCAAGTTCGCGCCGGACAACGAGCATTACATCATCCCGGACCTGGTGGTGGACAAGGTGGACGGGCGCTACGTCGTGTACCTCAACGACGGCAACCTGCCGCGCCTCAAGCTCAGTCGCACCTACCAGGACATCGCCCGCGACAAGAAGAAGTACGACACCGAGAGCAAGGACTTCATCGCCAACAAGATGAATTCCGCGCACTGGATGATCCAGGCGATCGAGCAGCGCCGGCAGACCATGCTCAAGGTCATGAACTACATCGTCGAGCGGCAGCGGGATTTCTTCGAGAAGGGCGTGCAGCACCTCAAGCCGCTCACGCTGCGTGAGGTGGCCGAGGTGATCGGCATGCACGAGTCCACCGTCAGCCGCGTCACCAACGAGAAGTTCGTGCAGACGCCACGCGGCGTGCTGCCGCTCAAGTTCTTCTTCTCCTCCGGCCTCTCCACCACCGACGGCGACGACGTCTCGGCGCGCGGCATCAAGGACCAGATCAAGAAGCTGGTGGATGCCGAGGACGCGAAGGACCCGCTCACCGACCAGGCGATCGTGGACATCCTCAAGCAGGGTGGCGTGGTCATCGCGCGCCGCACCGTCGCCAAGTATCGCGACCAGCTCGGCGTGCTCTCGGCACGGATGCGGAAGCGGGTATGAACTCCAGCCTCACCGGGCCTGCCACGCGTGCCGTCACGACCACCACCCGGATGTTGCCGGAGGTGACGGTCGACGTCAGCGTCCTCGTGCCAGCGAAGGACGAGGCCGAGAACCTGCCGCTGTTCATGGAGCAGGCGGCGGCGGCCTTCGCCGGCAGCGAGGTCCGCTACGAGGTGATCGTCATCGAGGATGGCTCGAAGGACGATTCGTGGGCCGTGTTGCAGCGCTTGCAGGAGCAGTACCCGTTCCTGCGTGCCGTGCGCCACCGCACCCAGCGTGGCATCGCCGACGCCCTGCGCACCGGGTGGCTCAACTCCCGCGGCGAAGTGCTGGTTTTCTACCCCGCCGACCTGCAGTTCCGTCCCGATGACATCCCGCGACTGGTGGCTCCGATCCTCGCCAACAGCGCCGACATGGTCACCGGGTTCAAGGAAGGGAAGTACGAGAAGGCGTTCGTGAGCGGCATCTACAACAAACTCAGTCGCACGCTGTTCGACGTCCCGGTCAAGGACCTCAACAGCGTCAAGGCGTATCGCCGCGAGATCATGAACGCGCTGCCGGTGCGGCCCGACTGGCACCGCTACATGATCGTCATCGCACACTTCGAGGGATACAGTGTCACCGAGATCCCGGTGCCGCTCTATCCGCGCCACGCCGGCAAGTCGAAGTTCGGCATCGGCCGCATCCCGGTCGGCGTGATGGACATGCTCTCGGTCTGGTTCGAGCTCCGCTTCGGCCGCAAGCCGCTGCTCTTCTTCGGCCTGCTCGGCGCGGCGCTGTTCGCGGTCGGCGTGCTCACCGGCGTGGTGGCGATCGGGATCCGCATCTTCGCCGGCGTCGGCTTCCGTCCGATGCTGAACCTGATCGAGACCTGCGTGATCGTCGGCACGATCCTGTTCGTCGGCGGCTTCGTGGGCGAGATGATCGCCGTGCAGCGGGCCGAGCTCCGCGAGATCCGTCGTGAGCTCGACGAGAGGCGCCTCACGAACGTGCCGTGAGCGTCCGCCGCGTCCTGTTCGTCACGCACAACTTCCCGCGCACCAGCGGCGATGCGGCCGGCGGATTCCTGCTCGACCTGGCGCACGCGCTCGCCGGCGTGGACATCGCCGTCGAGGTGATCGCGCCCCATGCGCGCTCGTTGCCTGAGCGCGACATCGTCGACGGCATCCACGTGCAGCGGGTACGCTACGGCGACGATGCCGACGAGACGCTGGCCTACACCGGCACCATGGCCGAGCAGGTGAAGGCCACCACGCGTGGCAAGCGGGCGATGGTGCGCATGATCGGCGCGCTGCGGCGCGCCACCCGGCATCGGCTGGCCAGCGGTGACATCGACGTGGTGCATGCGCACTGGTGGTTTCCATCGGCGCTGGCCATCGGTCGCACCGCGATGCGCTCGCGGGTGCCGATGGTGGTCACGTCGCACGGCAGCGATGCGCGCATGGCGACTGGCCTCACCGCCTCGCTGGCGTCGTTCGCGCTCGGCCGCGCAGCGGGGGTGACCACGGTCAGCCACTGGCTCGCGCAACGCCTGAGACTTCTCACCGCGGCGCCGATCACCGTCGCGCCGATGCCTGCCGACGTGATGCAGTTCACGCATCAGGCGGCGATCCGCTCCACGCCGCCGCGCCTGCTGTTCGTGGGCCGGCTCAACGCGCAGAAGAACCCGGCGCTGCTGCTGCGCGCGCTGGCGCAGCTGCCCGACGACGTGCACCTCGACATGGTGGGTGATGGCCCCGATTCGAGCATGCTGCACGCCCTTGGCGCGCAGCTCGGCATCGCGCACCGCATCGCCTGGCACGGCCACCAGCCGCGAGACGCCATGCCGGCATTCTTCGCCCAGGCCTCGTGCACGCTGATGCCGTCGCGTGATGAAGGCTTCGGCATGGTGGCGGCGGAATCGCTGTTGTGCGAGACGCCGGTGGTGGCCAGCAACTCGGGCGGACTGCCGGACATCGTGCGCTCAGGCGTGTCAGGCATGCTGCTCGATGCGGTGGACGACCCGACGCACTGGAGCGCCGCCATCCGCGACATCATCGGCGACCCGGCGCGCCGCGCCACGCTCGGCGCCTCCGGGCGCGCCGACATGATGGCGCTGGTGTCGCCGAAGGCCGTCGCCGATCGCTATCGCGGTGTCTACGAGGCAGCGCGCCGCGGTATCGTGCGTGCGCGCTGAGCTGAAGACGGCGCTGCGCCTCGGTGCAGCGGCAGTGGTGGTGATGTTTGTCGTCCGCGCCATCGGCATCAACTGGGCCGAGATCCGCGACAGCGCCGTCGCGCTCCGGCCCGACTGGCTTGGATTGGTGCTCGCCAGTGCCTGCATCGCCGTCGGCTATGCGGCACTGATCGCGTCGTGGCGACTCCTGCTGCACCGCTGGAACAGCCCACTGCCGGTGCGCGATGCCACGCGCATCTGGTTCGTCTCGAGCCTCGGCAAGTACGTGCCCGGCAAGGTGTGGGCGATCGGTGCGATGGCGGTGCTGGCGAAGGATGCCGGTGCATCGCCGGTCGCCGCCACCGGGTCGTCGATCATCATGCAGCTGGTGAACATCGCCGCCGGCTTCGCCGTCGTCGCGCTGGCCGGGGCAGGGGAGCTCCTGGCCGGCAATCCGCGGCTGCAACTCGCGGCGTGGATCACGCTGCTGGCGACGCTGATCGGGCTCGCCTTCGGTCCATCGCTGCTCACGTGGGCCGTGCGCACCACGTCACGGCTCCTGCGGCAGCCCCCGGTGGCGCTCCCGGTGATCTCACGCGGCACGCTGCTGATCGTGTTCGGCGCCAACGTCGCCGCATGGATCGCGTACGGCATCGGCTTCGGGCTCTTCTGGCGCGCATTGCTCGGTCACGGCGGTGGCATCTCGAGCGCGGCGCTGGCAGTTTACACCGCGTCGTACCTGATCGGATTTCTCGCGATCTTCGCCCCCGGCGGCATCGGGGTGCGCGAGGCGACGCTGGCTGGCCTGCTCGTCTCGCTGCGGCTGGCGACACCGGCCGACGCGGCGTTGCTCGCCGCGGCATCGCGGGTCTGGCTCACGGTGGTCGAAGTGCTGCCCGGGCTGGCCTTCCTTCCCGGCGTCTCGTTGCGTCGCCGTCCCTCCATTTCGCCTCCCGATGGCCCAGCTGCCTGACCTGCACACCACCGACGCGATCGAACCTCGGCACGCCTGGCTGCTGGCGCTGGCGAGCTGCGTGGTCGGCACCATGCTGCTCGCCTATCCTGCGCTGAGCGGACAGTTCCTGGTCAACATCTACAGCGACCAGTACATCGCCGGATACTCGTTCCGCGAGTTCGGTGCACAGGTCCTGCGTGCCACCGGCGGATTCGCGCTCTGGAACCCGTACCTGTTCGGTGGCATGCCGTACGTCGGCGCGATGCACGGCGACATCTTCTATCCGACGGCGTGGATGCGCATGGTGATGCCCACCGACGTCGCGATGACGTGGGGCATGATCCTGCACTACATGCTCGGTGGATTCGCCAGCTACCTGTTCTTCCGCGCGCTCGGCCTGCGGTTCTTCGGCGCGCTGGTCGGTGCGGTCGCGTACATGCTGAGCGGCTGGAACGCCTCGTACGTCACCCCAGGGCACGATGGCAAGATCTTCGTCGGCGCAATGCTGCCGCTGGCGATGCTCTTCGTGTTGCGCGGCGTCCGCGACGGTCGCAACTGGGCATGGGGGGCGCTGTCGATCGTCGTCGGCCTCGGCATGCTGAGCCCGCACCCGCAGCTGATGCAGTACCTGCTGATGGGCACCGGCATCTTCGGCTTGTACGCCGCGTTCGGCATCGCCGGGCACGCCGAGCGTCCGGTGGCGATCAGGCGGCTCGCCTTCGCGCTCGGCGCGGTGCTGCTCGGCTTCGCCATCAGCGCCATTCAGTACCTGCCGGTGATGGAGTACACGCCGTTCTCACCGCGTGCCGGCGGCAAGGACTACGCGTTCGCCACCTCGTACAGCTTCCCGCCGGTGGAGCTGATCAACACGCTGATCCCCGAGTTCACGGGCATCCTCGACAAGTACTGGGGCCCGAACGGCATGCATCATCACAGCGAATACATCGGCGCTGCCGCATGGCTGTTGGCGATCGCGGCCTTCCGCTCGACGGTCCGCACGCGCGATACGCTGTTCTGGGGTGGCGTGGTGGTCGTGTTCACGCTCTGGGCGCTGGGTGGCAACACGCCGTTCTACCAGCTGATCTACAACCTCGTCCCCGGCAGCAAGTTCTTCCGCGCACCGAGCACCGTCTTCTTCGTCGCCACCTTCGCGATGGCGTTGCTGGCAGGCCTCGGTGCGCAGGGCCTGATCGAGAAGGCGCCGTCACGTCGTTTCCTGCTGGCGGGCAGCATCACCATCGCGCTGCTGTTCGTGCTCGGCATCACCGGCGCGATGACGTCGGTGGCGAGTGCATTCGCCGCCACCGACGTGTCGGAGCGCGTGCAGGCCAACGCCAGCGATCTCTCGGGCGGCACGCTGCGCGCGATGCTCTTCGCGACGCTGGCGCTGGCGACCTGCTTCCTGCGGGGGCAGGGGCGCATCACCGCGACCGTGGCCGGCTGGGCACTGGTCGGCATCGTGATGCTGGATCAGGTCACCGTGATGCGGCGGTACTGGACCTTCATGCCACCCGCCCGCGTCAGTTTCGCGCCCGATGCCGCGATCAACTACCTGAAGCAGGCGACGGCCACCAATCCGGGGCGCGTGATCGACATGCCGATCGACGGCACCTGGGTGCCGCGTGACCCGGAGCTGCGCTACAGCGGCCTGATGGTGCACGGCATTCGCCAGGCGGTCGGTTATCACGGCAACGAGTTGCGCCGCTACGACGACCTGCTGGGCGAGGAAGAGGGTCGTACGCAGCTCGGCAACCCGAACTTCTGGGCGCTGGCGAACGTCCGCTATTTCCTCACCGATGCGGCGAAGTTCCCGGTGGATTCGGCCAAGCTGGTGGCCGGGCCGACCAAGGATGCCCACGGCTCGACCGTGTATCTCTACGAACTGCCGGGCGACAATCGTGCGGCGTGGGTGGCGCCGGCAATGATCAAGGCCGCCGACAGCACCACGCTCACGACGGTGCTGGACCCGCGCTTCCCGGTGCATTCGGTGGCGATCTTCAACGACAGCGCCGACGTCGCGGCCGTGCAGCTCAGCGCACCGCCGGCACCGATCGACCTGCCGGTCACCGTGACGAAATACGACGCCGGCGCGATCTCGCTCACGCTCGGCGCGCCGGCACCGGCTGGCTCGGCGCTGGTGGTCTCCGAGAATTTCTATCCCGGCTGGAGTGCCACCGTGGATGGCAAGCCGGCGACGGCAGCGCGCGCGATGTATTCGCTGATCGGCGTCCCGCTACCGACCGGCGCACGCTCGGTGGAGTTGCGCTTCACCAGTGCGAGTTATGCGCGCGGGAAGGTGATCACGATGGTCACGCTCACGCTGGCGCTGCTGTTGCTCGGCGCCGGCATCGTCACCGACCGACGCCGCGTGGCCTGAGCGCGTCGGCGGTCGCGCTGCAGCGGCCGAGCGCGGGTGCGCCTTTCGCCCGGAGGCTGTGGGCGACAGGATTGTGGGGCTTCCGCATGTCCGCACCGATCACGGAGGGTGAGCGCACGATGACGACCGAGAGTGCAGGCACGCCGCACGAAGAACATCGACCGCAATGCGGGCAGCTGCCGGAGGGTGCATGAGCGGCGCGGACGGCAGGGCATTCTGGAAGATGTCCGGATCGGGGAACGACTTCGTCTTTCTCGACGCCCGTGGCTCGGGGGCGTCGGCCGACCCGCTCGAGACGACGGCCGACATCGCGGCGATGTGCGCGCCACACCTGGGCATCGGTGCAGACGGCGTCGTATTCATGGCCGAGTCTGCTGAGTCGCTGTTCGCGATCCGGTATTACAACGCGGATGGGTCGCGGGCGTCGCTCTGCGGAAATGCATCATTGTGCGCGGCCCAAAGTGCTGTCAAGCTTGGACTTGCGACACGTGAACAGACGTTTCACTTCATGTCCGACGCGGGCCGGATCCAGGCGTCGATCGACGGCGACGGCACGGCGGCAGTCCGCTTGGCGCCGGTGACGGCCCTCGAACTGGACGCGCCGGAGGGCGTGGCGCCGCGTGAGCAGCGGATCGGCTTCGCGGTGGTCGGCGTGCCGCACCTGGTGGTGCTGGTCGACGACGTCAGCGCCATCGACGTCGCGGGGCGCGGGCGCATCCTGCGCTACGGGGTGGCGCGGAAGCCGGACGGCGCGAACGTGAACTTCGTCAGTCCACGGGTGGGCCGTCCGGGTGAGTGGCGGATCCGGACCTACGAGCGTGGCGTGGAGGCGGAGACGTACGCTTGCGGCACGGGTGCGGTGGCGACGGCCGCATGCCTGATGGCGTGGCGCCTGCTACCGTCCGGTGCTGCGGTCCGGCTGGAAACGGCCAGCGGCCGGCTGCTCACGGTGCGCTTGCCGGAGGGCGCTGACGCGGGCTGGAGCGAGCTCTCGGGCGAAGGGCGTGTGGTGTTCGACGGCGTGCTGCGCGCGGTGCGCTGAGGCCTCGGCGGGCGCTCAGGAACCCCGTGGCAGGCGCCGCAGCCGCCTCGTTTTGCGTTCGGCGCGCAGGTGTCAGGGGTGGATGTGACACGCCTCGCCGTCAAGGGGTGCTGGAGGCCCGGATTGTGTGGAACCGGGTCGTCTTTCCACAGGAAGGGACCGTTTGGGGCACTTATCCACAGTTTTCCACCTACCTTAGTTTACATAATACTTCTTATAAGAAGTAGAATCTGTCGATGCCCCGACCGCGAACCGTCGGAAAAGCGGGGAAAGTACGCGCTTCCGGCATGCCGTCTCCCGGGCCTCCAGCACCGGCATCGCGACACCACGCACCGGCGGCCCGCACACTCACTCCAGCCCCATCACGCCAGTATCCGACATCGCGCGGACGCGTGTCCGGCGCCTGACGCCGACGGCGGCGAGCGATCGCGGGAACACGAGCCGCGGAGCCGTGATCGCGGCAGCCGGTTTCGGACTCGGCGGAATTCCTCCTCGGAATCCGTCGACGAATTCGACCGGTCGCAACGCGATCGGCGCCAACGACGAAGGCCGCCGGACTGGTGTCCCGGCGGCCTGTCTTGCTGCGCGCATCGTGCGGAATCAGTCGGTCTGGCGCGACGCCAACGACCGAGCCGACACCCGAACCAGCCTGTTACTGCTTGACCACCAGCTCGCCCATCCGGACGCGCGCTTCAGCCGCCAGCGGACCGCTTTCGTCCTTGCCCAGCTCGGTCCAGAGCTTCAGCGCCTCGGTGGTGTTGCCGGCCGCCATGAACGCCCGCGCCGCATCCGCCTGCCGCTGCAACTTGGCGTCGCCCATGCTCACCGCCGCCGCCGCCAGGTAGGCCTTCGCCGCGTCCGCCGGCTTGTTCAGGTTCTCATAGCCCGCCGCCATCAGCGTCTGCAACGTGGACCCCAGCCGGCTCGCCCCGCCGCTCGACGCCAGCGCTTCCAGCTTCTTCATCGCCTCGGACGTCTTCCCGGCGGTCATCATCGACTGCGCCATCAGCAGCGCCGCCCGGTCACCGGCCGACGTGCCGGCATAGCGCGTCGCGACCTTCTCCAGCTCGGTCGCCGCGATGGCCGGATTCTGTGACGTCGCCGTCTGGGCCGCGAAGAATGCGCGCTCCGCATTCTGGATCTTCGTGTCAGCGGACTTCTGCCAGATGACGACCGCCACCACCGCAGCCACCAGGCCGCCCCCGATGAGGGTCACGAGCTTCTGGTTGGCCTTCAGCCAGCTGGCGAGCGAGTCGAGCCCGCCCTCTTCGAATTCCGACATCGGTACAGGTCTGGAGACGAGGCCCTGCCTGGGCCCGGACGGTCATGCGTCCGCCGGATCGAGGGCGGAACGGTTACAGCCAGCAAAGTTCGCAGGTCGGCGCCCCGCGGACAAGCGCACGGCTGAGCCAGATGGGATCCCTGTGGCCATCGCCGGGGTCGAACCGTGACCCCGATCCGATCCCTGTCGTCCATCCCGTGGAGTCACGTACCACCTGAGTATCCGGTCAGTATCTGTCGTAGGTGTCGTCGAGAGTCAGCTGTGCTCGGTGATGCGTCCAAGGTACCCTTACCTCCATGCCCATGCCGACTTCTCTTGCACTCGCCGCCCGCCGCCTCGTGCTGCTGCTTGGCGTCGTCGCACTCGTCATCGCCACGCCCCAGAGCGCGGCAGCCGAAAAGCCCAGGGGCAAGAAGCCAGTCGCCACATCCAGTCGGAGCAAGCCGCGCGCGACGGTGTCGCGCAGCCGGACTGCAAAGGCCAAGGCTCGGCCGAGTACCCGTGCATCCCGCCGCGCCGCCGCGTCGCGTCGCAGCCGCGCACGCAGCCGCCGTTCGCTGGCCCCGGTCATCCCGAACGTTGCCCGCGCCTCGTTCGTCTCCGATTCCGCCGATGCACTCCGTGACTCGATCGTGTCGGTCGCGCGGCAGCAGATCGGCACGCCGTACATCTGGGGCGCCGAGAAGCCGGGGCGCGCGTTCGATTGCAGCGGGTTGGTGAAGTACGTCATGTCGTGGCTCAACGTGAGCCTGCCCCGCACCGCGAACGAACAGGCCTACACCGGCATCAACGTGGGTCGTGAGCTCGACCGCATGAAGCCGGGTGACCTGCTCACCTTCGGCACCAAGCGCCGCATCACGCACATCGCGATCTACTCCGGCAATGGCAAGTACGTGCACGCCAGCCGTCCCGGCGTCGGCGTCGTGGAAAGCCTGCTCGACACGCGTGCCGCGCGATTCCGCGGTGCCGTGCGCCTGGTCGCGGACGCGGACACCGGCGACGTGTCCCGCTCACTGCTGCAGCCCTGACCTGATCGGCACCTGATCCTTCGACGCCCCTGGCTTCCAGCCAGGGGCGTTTTCGTCGTGCCGTATCCTGGGCGCGGGCCGGCTCCACGTGTCCCGGGTCGGTTGCCGGGCTTAGTAGCTTTGGGGTGCTTCCTCCGCGCTGCACGCGATCCCCCCTGCCCTGGAACTGCATGCGCTATCGCGTGCTCGTGACCGACGAAGTCGATCCGGACGGACTCGCCCTGCTGATGGCCGAACCGCGCCTGCAGGTGGACGAACTTCCCACCCTGCCGGCCGCCGACCTGCTGGCGAAAATTCCCGAGTACGACGCGATCGTCGGACGCAGCGCATCTCGCATCAGCGGCGACCTGCTCCGTGCCGGCACCCGGCTGCGCGTGGTCGGCCGGGCCGGTGTCGGCGTGGACAACGTGGACATGGCCACGGCCACCGAACTCGGTGTGGCGGTGATCAACGCCCCCGCAGGCAATACCGTCGCCGTGGCGGAGTTGCTCTTCGGCTCCCTGATCGCACTCTTCCGGCACATCGTGCGCGCGGACAGTTCGATGCATGCGGGTCGCTGGGATCGTTCCGCATTGCTTGGCAGTGAGCTGAAGGGTCGCACGCTTGGCATCGTCGGCGTCGGGCGCATCGGGTCCGAAGTGGCGATGCGCGCACTGGCCTTCGGCATGGACGTGGTGGGCTTCGATCCGTACGTCGGCGACGAGCGTTTCCGCGCGCTCCGCATCCGGCGTGCCCCGTCACTGGAGTCGCTGCTGCCGGACGCGGACGTCCTGACCATCCACACGCCGCTGACGCCGGAGACCACCGGCATGATCGGGCGCCGTGAACTCGCACGCATGCCGTCCGGCGCGGTCCTCTGCAACCTTGCGCGTGGCGGGATCGTGGACGACGCCGCACTCGCGCAGGCGTTGCAGGGCGGGCTGCTGCGCGGGGCGTGCATCGATGCCTTCGCGCAGGAACCGCTCCCGGCCGACCACCTGCTGCGCACCCTGCCGAACGTGCTGCTGACACCACATCTCGGTGCCTCCACCGCCGAAGCGCAACGCAACGTGGCGGTGGATGTCTGCGAGGCGGTGCGCGACGCCCTGCTGCATGGTGAGCTCACACGCTCGCTCAACGTGGCGTCGGTGTCCGGCACCGAGTGGCGTGAACTCCAGCCCGCGCTGCTGGTGGCACAGCGCGCCTCGGCGATCGCACGAGCGCTGCTCCTCGACCAAGGCATCAGCATCATCCAGCGGGTTCGGCTTCGCGTGAGCTCGGACCTGGTGGGTGCCGGTGCTGCGTTGCTGTCCGCCGCCTGCGCGGGCATCCTCGAAGGCGTGATCGACGATGGGCGCCTGAACCTGATCAATGCCCGTGCGATGGCGGAGGCTCGCGGCATCGAGCTCTCGATCGGCGAGTTGTCCGACAAGGATCGCTCGGCGACGGTGGACGTCTCGCTGGGTGGCGGTGTGCGCGAGATCGGAGTGGTGGCGATGGCACCGCCGGGCGGTGTGGCGCGCGTCACCCGCATCGGCGCCTTCCACGTGGACGTGACGCCGCGGCAGACGATGATCGTGCTCACCAACAACGACGTTCCGGGCGTCATCGGTCGCGTCGGCACCGCCCTCGGCGATGCACACGTCAACATCGCCGAGTATCACCAGGCACGCCTGGCGCAGGGTGGTGAGGCGCTGGCGGCGATTTCGGTGGACGGTGTGGTGGCCCCTGCCCTGCGCGAGCGGCTGCTCGCCCTGCCCGACGTGCGCACGGCCACGATCGTGCGGTTCGGCAGCAGCAGCGGCGAAAGCACCGGGGCATGATGTCCGGGCTGATCACGACCGATGCCGATGTTCGGCACGGCTTCAGTCGTGACGCCTCGGGTCTCGAGCTGATCCCGGAGGCCGTGGCGCGTCCGACCAGCCGTGCCGAAGTGCTCGAATTGCTGCAGCAGGCGCAACGCGATCGCACCCCGGTCACCACCGCCGGCGGGCAGACCAGCACCACGGCCGCTTCACTCACCGATCGCGGCCTGCTCTTGTCGATGCGCGGCCTGGCCGATGTACACGACATCGATCATGCGGCGCATGCGGTGCGCGTCGGACCCGGCGCGCTGCTTGGGCCGCTGAAGCGCGTGTTGGCCGGCGACGGATGGCTGCTGGCACCCGACCCGACCAGCGAGGAGGAGTGCACCGTCGGCGGCGCCATCGCCTGCAACGCGTCCGGCGCACGGTCGCTGCGCTACGGCCCGATCCGCCCGCACGTGCGCGGCCTGACGGTGGCGCTGATGAATGGCGACGTGCTCGAGCTGCGGCGTCCGACGCTGGAGAAGAACACCGTCGGCTACGCGCCGGTGCACGACATGGTGGACTGGTTCGTGGGCAGCGAGGGCACGCTGGGCGTGATTCTCGAGGCGGAGCTGTCGCTGCTGCCGCTGCCGGCGTGGGTGACCGGACTGAGCATCCCCTTCCCCACCGAGGCCGACGCGCTGGCGTTCGTGATCGCGGCGCGGGAATCACGCAGCCTGTCACCACGCTGCCTCGAATTCCTCGACGCTGGGGCCTTCGCGATCGCGCGTGCAGCGGCCTCCGACGAGGGCTGGGCGACGTCGGCGGGGGCGTTGATCTACACCGAGCTGTCAGGCACCGAGGACGAGGATCCGCCGCTCGATGCGTGGCTCGAGCTGGCGATCCGTCATGGCGCGCTCGACGACGACATCCGCGTGTACGAAGGCGAGGCGGCGCTGCGCGATGCGCGACGGCTGCGTCACGCCGTACCGGCCACGATGCACGAGCGTGCCGCGCCGCATCGCGCGGCGGGCGGTCGTCGCATCTCCACCGACTGGGCGGTGCCGTATCATCGGCTGGGTGACGCGCTGGCTGCGTCGCGCAGGGCGGTGGCGGAGCGTGGCCTGGCGCAGCCAGTCACCTTCGGGCATGCCGGCAATGGTCATCCGCACCAGAACTTCATCGCGCGTGACACCGCCGAGCTGGAGCGCATCACCGATGCGGTCAGCGCCACGCTGCGCGACGTGATCGCCCTCGGCGGCACCGTGGCTGCCGAACATGGTATCGGCAAGATCAAGGCGCGCTGGCTCCCGCTGCAAATGTCGTCGGCGCAGCGTGCGATCATGCGCGCGGTGAAGCGCGAACTCGATCCACACAATTTGCTGGCGCAGGGCAACATCCTGTGAGCTACTTCCAGTCGGTTGTGCTCGATGTGGACTCGACCGTCTCCGCCGTCGAAGGCATCGACTGGCTGGCGGAACGAAGGGACGCCTCCGTCGCGCAGCTGGTGGCGGCGCTGACGGCTGATGCGATGGGCGCGCGGGTGTCGCTGGACGAGGTGTATGGCCGCCGTCTCGCGATCATCCGGCCCACGCGCAGCGAGATCACCGCGCTGGCAGCGATCTACATCGCGCGCGCGATGCCTGGCGTGCGCGAGGCGATCAGCGTCTGGCGCGACGCGGGCGTGCGGGTGGTACTGGTGAGCGGCGGGCTGCGTGACGCCATCCTGCCGCTGGCCGGCTGGCTGGGCATCCCATCGCGCGACGTCTTCGCGGTGGACGTGGACTACGATGCGGAAGGCGTCGCGACCGGCGTGCGCGGCGCGGCGCTCCTGGCACGCAGCGGCGGCAAGCCCGCCGTGGTGTCGGCGTTGGCACTGCCTCGACCGGTGCTGGCCGTGGGTGATGGGGCCACCGATGCCGAGCTGGTGCCGGTGGTGGATCGATTCTTCGCATTCACCGGTGTGGCCAGGCGTGAGCCCGTCGTCGCCGCAGCCGCCGGTGAAGTGCAGAGCTTCGCGCGGTTGACACAAATCGTCCTCGGAACCTGATGCTCACCAACGGCACGTTCTTCCTTCCCGGCCCCACCGAGGTGCGTCCGGAGATCCTTCGCGAGATGGCACGCCCGATGCTGCCGCATCGCAGTGCCGCGTTCGAGGAGATCTACGCGCGATGCGACGCCGGCCTGCGACCCATCTTCCGCAGCGCGCGCCCGGTCTACATCGCCTCGGCATCTGCCACGGGTTTGATGGAAGGTGCGATCCGCTGTGCGCCGACGGGCACCGTTCTGTCACTGGTCAACGGCGCGTTCTCGGAGCGATTTGCACAGGTGGCCGCGAGCTGCTCTCGGACCGTCGTCCGCGACGACGTGGAACTCGGGCAGCATCACACGCCAGAGCGGGTGTCTGCCCTGCTGGAGCGCAGCGGCGCACGTGTCGTGACACTCACGCACTCGGAGACCTCCACCGGCGCGCTGAACGACATCGAGGCGATCGCGCGCACCGTCCACGCGCACGGCGCGGTGATCCTGGTGGACAGCGTCACCGGCCTCGCCGGCGCCCCACTCGAGGTGGACGCGTGGCAGCTCGACTTCGCGTTCACCGGATCGCAGAAGGCGCTGGCGATTCCGCCCGGACTCGCGCTCGGCGTGGCCAGCCAACGGTTCATCGACGCCGCGGAACGCAACAGCGATCGCGGCACCTACTTCGACCTGGTGGAGTTCGAGAAGTACGCGCTGAAGAACCAGACGCCGAACACGCCGGCGATCTCCCTGTTCTACGCGCTGGCGGCCCAGGTCGAGGCGATCGCGGCGGAGGGCATCGAAGCCCGTTGGCAGCGACACCTAGCCATGCAGGCCATCACGTTGGCGTGGGTGGAGCAGATGGCGGCCGAGGTGCATCCGGCATTCGGTGTCCTGGCGCCGGCGGACGGCCGCTCGCCGACGGTGACCTGCGTCACGCTGCCACCAGCCCTGACTGGCACCGCCGTCGCCGCAGCCACCGCGCAACTCGGCTACGTGATCGGTGCCGGCTACGGTGCGCTGCGCGAGCGCACGATCCGCATCGGGCACATGGGTGACCATACGGAGCACGGATTGTCACACTGCCTGGCGGCCGTCCGACGCGCGGTGGAATCGCTGCGCGCCTGACGGCGATCCGTCGGCGCTGACTCAGGCGCCGTAGATCGGTCGCAGCACCGACATCGCCTCGTCCCACGAACGCGCCATGTCCTCGACCGTGTGTGCGACGTCGGGCATGCGCCCCGATTGCGACACGCGCACCAGGCGCTGGTGCAGGCCGCGAGCCGAGTGCGAAACGTTGCGCAGGTGCCCCACGGCCGCCTGCACCGGCTGGCCGTTCGACGCCAGCCAGGCGCAGACGTCGGCACCGAGTTCGAACGCCGCGCCACACTGATGCAGCGTGGCGAACGCCCAGCGCTGGTAATACTCCGCGTCACCGCCGGCCAGCCATGCGCCGTGCGCGCGCAGCGCCTCACCGAAGGCGCGAACGGGATTGCGCGTCGGCAGCCGAGTGCCGTGGAAGCGCGCCAGCGCCATGCCGAGCGTCGCACGTTCCGCCAGTGTGCGCGGCAGCACGCGATCGAGTTTCACGATCCACGATGAAGGCGGCAGCTGTGCGCTGCCGATGCCGGCGGTGAGCATCGCGTCGAGATCGCGTCCACCCACCTCGGAGCCGCTGCCGCCATGCAGGTAGCGCAGGCGGTGTGCGTGTCGATCGTAGCCCGTGGCGGCGATCAGTGTCTTGATGTGCTCACGCTGGTAGCTGCTGGATGCCATGGCGGGCAGGTGAAACTCGTCCACCTCCACCAGGACCGCGTTGCCACGATCGAACTGTTCCACGAAGTGCGCCAGCAGCGGGCGCCAGACGCAGAGGTCATCGACTCCGATGCCGTAGCAGGTCCAGAGATCCGCGCGCGGGATGCGCGTCAGCGTCCACTGGTCGCCCTCGAAATCCGCGCAGAGCGTGGAGAAGAGCACGGGCGCCGGATCGAGGTCGAGTGCGTGCAGCAGCTCGATCCAGACGTCGAGATGTGTGTTGGTGGTACTCCAGACTCGTTCACCGGCGTGCCACGGATGTGGTGCGTGCCATGCCAGTCGATCACTGCCAACGAACCCTGCTTGTGCATCGAAATCGGAGCGCGCGGCCATGCAGCTTCTCCACCCATGCGCCCGCGACATCGCGGGCACGGAAATACGGCGTTGACCTGTTGCAGGCGGAGCCAGCGACGCTCCCACACTGCCGGAAGAACTGCCTCGAGGACGATCCGCGCGCCGGCCGATTGTTCAAGAATGATTTATCGCTACTGGAACGGTATCGGCAGTCGGCGGACTCGGCAGGTCAAATGGGTCGGCTGTCGGTGACGATGATTGATAACATTTCATCAGTCATTCCCGCCACGGTCCGCTTCGAAGCGGGCGGAAGCACGCCCGTGCGGCGCCATCCGTCGTCAATCGTCGGTCCCGATCCATTCCCTGCCCTGACGGCGGCGACCCGGCGCCGGTTCGGCGCTGCGCCCCGCTGCTGTCCACCAAGCCTCCGTCATCCTGACGAGTGAGGAGTCCAGGCGCGACACACTGCTTCCGCGCGCACCGTGTGCGGCGGCGAGCCGCGCAGAGGGTCCCGCGGCGGCTCGAGGGGCGGACGCCGGCGGCGGAAGGGCGTTAAGGAGCTCATCCATTCAGCCTGCAATATGTCGCCGGGTCGCGCGCGTGCGACCTGCGGATCAGCTGATCCGGCCGGTTTCCAGGGCGGCGAGGGCGGCGGCCCTGTCGGCGGGGGCGTACAGGTGCAGGCCGCACGGCACCAGACCGACGGCTGCGAGCCGCTCACGATACCAGCCCGCCGGTCGCGGACGCATGTCGGCGATGTCACCCTCGATCTCGTCGTGGGCGGTGAAGAGTTCGAGCCAGGCGAGGCCGCCGGTGTGCAGGGCCAGCTGCTCGAGCGCCGCACCGATCGCACGGCTGGGCACGTAATTGAGGACGCCGCAACAGATCACCAGGTCGAAGCCGTCCGGATGCGACTCGTGCAGCAGGAGGTCCGCCAGCGTCTCGACCGAGCCGTGTCGGAGCCCGCGCCGCTTTCCGTACCGGCCCACGGCGTACTGGCTGGGCTCCACCCCGACGTAGGTGAGCGATGGGCGCAGGCGCTTGAGGATCGGCTGCCAGTGGCCCTCGCCGGCGCCGACATCGAGCACCGTGCGCACCGGGCGATCGAGCACGTATTCCGCGGCTGCCAGGGTGAAGGCGACGATGCGCCGGATCTGCGCCGGTGTGCGAACGCGATGATGCCGGCTGCGATACCACTTGTCGAAGTAGGCCTGGTCGTACGCCATGTCGTGTGATGAGGGGCATTGTGGCGGCCATGACGGCACGGCAGATTCGCGCTCCGTGTCCACCGCCCTCACTGAAGCTGACCGTGAATCGCTTCGCGCGCGACTGGCAGCCACGCTGGTGCCGGGATGGCGCACCCGATTCGCACCGGCGCCGACGGGTTTCCTGCATCTCGGTCATGCGGTGAATGCGGTGTACGTGTGGAGCATCGCGCGCGCCTTCGGTGGCGCGGTGATCTGCCGGATCGAGGATCACGATCGGCAGCGCTCGCGCGACAGTTTCGAATCCTCGATCCGCGACGACCTGCACTGGCTGGGGCTCGCCGACGACAACCTGGCACTGGGCCTTCCAGCCGTGTTGCGGCAGCAGGATGCCGATGGCGTCTACGCCGCGGCGCTGGCGCGCCTCGACGCCGCAGGCTTGGTGTACGCCTGCCGCTGTTCGCGGAGCCAGATCGCAGCGCACGGCGACGGCGGCGCGGAGTTGCGGTATCCCGGCACCTGCCGTCACGCGCAGGTGCCGCCGGAGGAGACGCTCGCCCGTCGCCTGCGCCTGCCCGACGACCGCGTCCACTTCGATGACCTGCGGCATGGCCCGGTCGCACAGCAGCCGTCGGCCCAATGCGGCGACCTGCTGCTGCGTGACCGGCTCGGACAGTGGACGTACCAGTTCGCGGTGGTCGTGGACGACCTGCGCCAGCATGTGTCGCTGGTGATCCGTGGCGACGACCTGTTGCCATCGACCGCACGCCAACTGCTGCTGGCGACGGCGCTGGGTGCGAGCGAACCTCGGCGCTTCCTGCATCATCCGCTGCTGCTGCATCCGGACGGCGCGAAGTTGAGCAAGTCGCGCGGCGATGCCGGGCTGTCGGAGCTGCGCGCCGCCGGTTGGACCGCACCGCAGGTTCTCGGACACGCCGCGTGGCTGGGCGGGCTGCAGTCGGAACCGCGCCCGCTCGACGCAGGTGACATGTCATCGCTCTGGGATGAGCGGCGGCCCAGTCTTTCCCCTTGAACTCCTGCCGCGAATGCGCGGCCGCTACGTTCCTCGCATGGCAACCCGCACCTCGTGAGAATGACGGGTAACTCTGCGCTCCAGGAGCTGTTCGACGCCTGCGGGACCGCGGAACTGGTGGCCGATGGCGTGCGCATGTCGTCCACCGCACTGCACCACGGCGCGAACGATTGGTCGCGGGCGCTGCGCCGCGCCGGCATCGCGCGCGGCGATCGCGTCGTGTGCGCGCTGCCGAAAGGACCCGCGTTCGTGCAGCTGCTGGTGGCTGCCCTCGCCGACGGCGTGACGCTGGCGCCGGTGCCGCCCACCGAGGACGTCGTGCCGCTGCTCGACGCATTGGATGCGTCGATCGCCATCGCGCTGCACGCCGCGCACCCGAACGTCGCCGTGCCGTCACACACCGGAGGACCGCCGGGCGGCTCGATCACGGCGCGGCGGACCATCGAGCGCACCGAGAACGTCGCCTTCCTGCTGCGGAGCTCCGGCACCACCGGTACGCCGCGCTGGATCGGCGTGCCCGAGACTGGGGTGCTCTCGGTGCTCGAGAGTCACCTGCCACAGATGGCCCTCGACGGCGGCAGTGCGCTCTGCCTGCTGCCGTGGCATCACGCCTTCGGCCTCGTGCTGGGCGTCATGGCGGCCCTGCTGCGCGCGCGACGCGTCGTCACCGCCGCCGAGCCTCCACGCGACGCCGCAGCGATGGTGGCGCTGGCGCAGGCGCATGCGGTGTCGCACCTGAGCATGGTACCGTTGACGGCGCACCGACTCGCGGGCAGCAGTGACGGCATGACGTTGCTGCGAGCATTGAACGGTGGGTTGGTCGGTGGCGCCCCGATCGACGCCGCATTGGCCGCACACCTCACTGCGACCCGCCTGCGCGTCGGCTACGGCCAGACGGAAGCCAGCCCCGGCATCATGCTCGGCCAGCCTGGCGAGTTCGCCGCGGGCTTCATCGGACGGCCGGTGGGATGTGAGGTGCGGATCGAGAACGATGGCGTGCTGGCGTTTCGTGGCCTCAATGCGTGCAGCGGCATCTGGCAGGATGGTGCGATGCAGGCCCTCGATCCGCAGCGCTGGCACCGCACCGACGACATCGTGGCGATGCACGCCGGCGCCTACACCTTCCTGTCACGCGCATCGCTCAGCTTCAAGCTCGCCAACGGCACGTTGGTGGTGCCTCCCGCGCTGGAGCACACGATCCGTCAGCAGGTGCCGCGCATCACCGATCTCGTCTTGTCGCCGACGCCGCAGCAGCTGATCGCGGTCACCTACTCCACCCGCGACGACGTCGACATCGACCAGCACGAGATCCAGCGCGCGCTGGGCGGGCTGTGCGCCTACGTCGGTGTGACGCGCCGGGTGCCGTCGGGCGCATGGCAGCGCACCGTGAAGGGTGAGATCGACCGTCGCATCCTGCCGCCGCTTTCCTGACGCACGCCGTGCGCGTGTCACCCACGCGCACCACCGACCTTCCCGTTCACCTTCTCGTCACATGCCCGACACGCTGCTGCCCATCGATCTCTACGGCTGGTTCGACACGCTCACCGCCGACGAGAACCGGCGACGCCTGGCGATGCGCGCGGTGCTGGAGCGCGACATCGCACCGGTGGCGGACGATCACTGGGATCGCGGCGTGTTCTATCACGACGCACTGTCGGGCTTCCACGCGCTCGATCCGCTGGAGCACCACTTCGACGCCGGTGCGACCAACCGCGCCGTCATCGACGGGCTGTACTCCCTGGAGCAGGCGCGTGTGGATCCGTCCATGGCCAGCTACTACGGCGTCCACGGTGGGTTGTGCATGGGATCGATCGCGCGACTCGGCTCCGACGCGCAGCGCGAGGAATGGCTGCCGCAGCTCCGTCGCTTCACCAGGATCGGTTGCTTCGGCCTCACGGAGCCCGACGTGGGCAGCGGCGTCGCGCGGGGCCTCACCACGCGCTGCCGACGCGACGGTGACACGTGGATCATCAACGGCGAGAAGAAGTGGATCGGCAACGCCACCTTCGCTGACGTGGTGGTGATCTGGGCGCGTGATGAAGGCGACGGCGCGGTGAAGGGATTCATCGTGCGGACGGCGCTGCCCGGGTATTCGGCCCGACTGATGACCGGCAAGATCTCGCAGCGCGCGCTGGCGTCGGGATGGATCACGATGACCGACCTGCGCGTGCCCGAGAGTGATCGGATGCCGGGCGCGAACGGCTTCAGCGACACCGCGCGAGTCCTCAGTGCCGCGCGCATCGGGGTGGCATTCCAGGCGGTGGGGTGCGCGATGGGCGCGTACGAGCACGCGCTGCGGTATGCGGGCGCACGCACGCAGTTCGGCCGCCCGATCGGCGGATTCCAGTTGGTGCAGATGATGCTGGTGCGAATGCTCGGTAACCTGACGGCGATGCTCGGCATGGCGCTCCGTGCGGCCCGACTGCAGGACGCCGGACTCGCCACCGACGCGCACACATCGCTCGCCAAGCAGTTCTGCGCCTTTCACTGCCGCGAGACCGTCCAGCTCGCGCGCGAGATGATGGGCGGCAACGGTGTCCTGCTCGAGCACGGTGCCGCGCGGCTCTTCGCCGATGCCGAGGCGATCTATTCGTACGAAGGCACCAACGAGATGACCGCGCTGGTGGTCGGCCGTGCGATCACGGGACAGGGCGCGTTCGTGTAGCGCTCGTTTGCTGCACGCACGCACGAGATCGCAAGACAACAGTGTCATGCAGACGACGGAACATGCCGACGATTCCTGTGTCCACGTGACATCGCTCGGTCCACCAGCAATTCGACGTCACCGCATCTGCGGTCGGCGCAGCGGTGGGCAGAGTGATGTTCTCACGTCAGTCTGCGGCACATCGCATGCATGGGACGGCTCGTGCCTGACGTATCGACATACCTTCCGGAGATCGAACTCATGGATACTGGACGCGACTTCCTGCGTGCGCAGCTCAACAACAGCCTGGCGCAGCATCACAACCTCATCACCTCGCTCCGCGATCACGCCGAACAGGCGGAGAACCCGCGTTATCGCCAGCTGTGCACGCAGTACCTGCCGGCGCTCGAGCGGCATCAGGGCATGCTGGAGCAGTACGGACGGCAGGTGGGCGCCGATACGGTCGGCGGCTCGATCAAGGACGCGATCGGTTCCGTGCTGGCGAAGGCGCGTGACGCGGTGGACGCGATGCGCGAGAGCGACTTCCTGCGACTGGTCGGCGACATCGTGCTGATCCGCCAGGCGCAGGACACCTTCCGCACCTTCGCGGTGGCTGGTGAGCAGATCGGAGAGACGCAGTTGGCGCAGATCGGCCGCGAGGCCGAGGCGCATCACGACGACATGCAGCGTGACTTCAACGACCTGGCGGCCGAGCTCTTCGTGCAGCAGGCGAGCGCCAGCAGCGATGCGGCGGCCAGCCGGGCCGCGGCCACGCATTCGCCCGACATGTAGTTCGTGGCACTCGCTGCTCGAACGCAGACGGCCGTCACCGCAAACTCGCGGTGACGGCCGTCTGCGTCGTGTGCCTGCAGTGCCCCCGGGGCGACTCGAACGCCCGGCCAACAGTTTAGGAAACTGCTGCTCTATCCACCTGAGCTACGGGGGCCGACCTGTAGAATAACAACGGCCGGCGCCGCCGTCAGCCTGTGCGCAGCATGGTCACGTGTTCGATGCCATCCTCGTCATACGGCTCCGACACGGTCCGGAAGCCAAGGCTCTCGTAGAACCGCTCCAGATACCGCTGCGCGCCGATGCGGATCGGTCCGGGATAACGCTGGCCACACTCGACGATCGCGCGCTCCATCAGCACGCGGCCCAGGCCTCCACGCCGGTGTTCCGGGGCCGTCACCACCCGGCCGATGGACGGTTCGGCATACGACACGCCCGGTGCCAGGATGCGCACGCCACACACCAGCTCAGAACGCGTCGCGTCGGACCAGCCGAAGAGGTGGAAGGCGTCCAGATCCAGTCCGTCGGGGTCGAGATAGGGGCAGGTCTGCTCCACCACGAAAACCCGACTCCGCAGCACCAGCATCGCGTACAAGTCGGCGGCGGTGATCTCCGAGAAGTGGCGGCACTCGAACTGCGGCTGCACGGGCATCAGTACACCAGCGTGGCTTCAACGCGCACGGCCGGAAGCTGCCGACGCGCCTCGAGCGCCTCGATCTCGATGAAGAAGCCGAAGCCGACCAGCTCCGACGCCGCGTGGTGTACCAGTCGCGCTGCGGCCTTCGCCGTGCCACCGGTCGCCAGCACGTCGTCCACGATCAGCACCCGCGATCCCGGTTGCAGCGCGTCGGAGTGCATCTCGAGTGCGTCAGTGCCGTATTCCAGTGCGTACGCCTCGCGCAGCACGGTTCGCGGCAGCTTCCCCGGCTTCCGCAGCGGCACGAAACCGGCGCCGAGGCCGAGCGCCACCGGGGCGCCGAAGATGAAGCCACGGCTTTCGATGCCGATGACGTGAGTGACACCCGCGTCGCGCCATGGCGTGATCATCGCCACCACCGCCAGCGCGAACTCCGCCGGGCTGCCGAGCAATGGAGTGATGTCGCGAAAGTCGATGCCCGGCTTCGGGTAGTTGGGCACCACGCGCACCAGCTGCTGCAACCGCTGCTGGGCCGGCGTCGTGATCGGCATCGCGTGGTCAGCGCAGGATGATGAAGGGATACGGGGCATCCGTGCGCGCATCCGGCGCCGGCGTCTCCACCTGCGTGATCTGTGTCACCGACGCGCCTTCCGGGCCGCGCTGGATCGCCTGCTCGAGCGCCGACAGGAACTGCGCGATGCCCGACGCGCGCATCTCGACCGTGCCGTCGGGCAGGTTGCGCACCCAGCCGGCGAGGCCAAGGCGCCGCGCCTCGGTGCGCACGAACCAGCGGAAGCCGACGCCCTGCACGCGCCCATGCACGATGACGTGCAGGATCGTCCCGGTCGGCGTGATGCGTCCCGTGCTCTCACTCATGCCGGTGGACCGTCCACCCAGCCATGCGTGCCGACCAGCGGCACGAAGCGCGCATCGGCGATGGTGGTGGTCTTCACGCCGCTGATGTCGCGCGTGACGAGCACCACTTCCTGATGCTCGCGGTCACCGACGGGACAGAGCAGGCGTCCACCCACCGCCAGCTGGTCGACCAGCGGCTGCGGCACCGTCGGCGAACCCGCACCGACCAGGATGGCGTCGTACGGTCCGTACTCACGCCAGCCGATCGTGCCGTCGCCCACGAGGTACGACACGTTGCCGACGTTCAGGCTGCGCAACACGTCCTTGGCGCGATCCATCAGCGCCGGCACGCGCTCGATGGTGAAGACCTGAGCGGCGAGCCGCGACAGCAACGCCGTCTGGAAGCCCGACCCAGTGCCGATTTCGAGCACGCGCTCACGGCCCGTCAGTCGCAGCACGTCCAGGTACAGCGCGTGAATGCTCGGCTGCGAGATCGTCTGTCCCGACCCGATCGGCAGCGCCGCATCTTCGTACGCGCGATGCCGCACGCCGGTGGGCACGAACAGGTGTCGCGGCACTTCGTCGAAGGCACGAAGGACCGCGAGGTCACGAATGCCGTTGGCCTGCAGCGCCTCGATGAGGCGACGCCGCGGGCCGCGCAGCTCGTGAATCATCATCAGGGCGCTCGCCACCAGGTGTGCGAAGCGTCGAGCATGGCGTGGTGGGTCAGGTCGAGGTGGAGGGGAGTGACGCTAATGTAACCGTCCTGTACGGCCCGGAAGTCGGAATCGTCGTCGCCCTCCCACGAGATCGAGCCGCCGCCGATCCAGTAGATCGGCCGCCCCCACGGATCCTGCATCTTGGCCAGCGCATTCGAGTAGGCGCGCCGGCCCAGCTTCGTCAGCCGAATGCCCGCCACTTCGTCACCGCGACGCGGCGGCAGGTTGATGTTGAGTAGGGTGCCCCGTGGCATCTCGAGCGACATCAGGTGGCCGAGGAGGTCGGTCAGTGGCGCCACCAGCTCGTCGAGCTTGGTCATGTCCGCGCGCAGGTCGCCGCCGGCGAAACTGAGCGCGATGGCCGGCACGCCAAGCGACAAGCCTTCCATCGCTGCGGCGACGGTGCCCGAGTAGAGCACGTCCTCGCCCATGTTGTGGCCGTGATTGATGCCACTCAGCACCCAGTCGGGCCGTTCAGGCATCAGCGCCTCGATGGCCAGCATGGCACAGTCCGTCGGCGTGCCGTCCACCTGCCAGCGGCGGTCGCCGCGGCGTACCGGGCGCAGCGGGTGATGCAGCGTCAGGGAATGACTGGTCGCGCTCTGTTCGCGGTCGGGTGCGACAACGGTCACCTCCCCCAGCGGTTCTGCGGCGCGGACAAGGCAGTCGAGACCATGCGCGAGGATACCGTCGTCGTTGGTGCAGAGGAGTCGCATGCCGGCAGTCGGGAGGGGCGGTGGGACCAGATGGTGGCAATCACCCGAGCCGCGTCGCGCAGCGGACGGAAGTGGCTCGGGGGGCCGTATCGGGTCGGAATCTCAACCTGAGCGATGATAGCGCCTGCGCGCGCCGCGCGGATGACGAAGCCCGTCTCCGCCTCGTACCGGTCGCCCTCGTGCGGCACTTGGTCGAGCAGTGATCGGCGAATGCCGCGGAAGCCGCACTGCGCATCCCGGATCGGTCGCCCGGCACACCAGGTGATGGCACGGGTCGAGATCGCGTTGGCGATGCGACGGTGCAGCGGCATCGAGGTCCCGCGCCGGCGGCGCGCGCCGATGACGAGGTCGGCCTGGTCGAGCGCCTGCAGCAACGCCGGCAGGCAGGCGGGATCGTGCTGGTCATCGGCATCCACGGTCACCACGGCCTCGATGCGTGGTGCGATGCCTGCGACGCACGCGAATCCCGTCACCAGCGCGGCGCCCTTGCCGCGATTGACGTCGTGGCGCAGCACGTGATCGGCACCGCTGCGGCGCGCAAGGAGCGCGGTCTCGTCGGTCGATCCGTCGTCCACCACGATCACCAGCAGGTCCGGCGCGTGTGCGCGCACCCCGTGCACCACGGCGGCGATGGAATCCGCTGCCTGGTAGGCCGGGATCACACACGCCGCGCGTCGCATCAGCCGGCGCTGGTGGTGACCGGTGACGTGAGCTCGCGCAGGATCTGGCGCAGCTCGCTCTCGATGCCCTGCCACGTCGCGACCTCGAGCGCCTGTCGCGCCTGCGGTCGCAGTTCGCCTTCCTTGCGCAGCTCGTCGAGGCGCCGCTTGGCGCCCTCGATCGTGTACTTCTCCGTGTAGAGCAACTGCTTCACGAGCTGGATCAGCTCCACCTCGCGGCGCTGGTAGACGCGATTGCCGGACCGGTTCTTGGCCGGGCTGAGGAACCGGAACTGTCCCTCCCAATAGCGCAGGACGTGCGGCTTCAGCTCCGTCAGTGAGCAGACCTCACCGATCGAGAAGAACTCCTGGACGGGCTCTCGTGACGACACGGCCATCAGTCACTCTCTGCGCGCAGCGCGCGCGCCATCAGTTCGGCAATGGCATCTCTCGGCGGCATCGCCTCGAAAAGGATGCGGTGCATGGTCCTGACGATCGGCATTTCCACTCCCCGCGCCTGCGCCAGCGCGTGTGCACTCTGTGTGGTGATCACCCCTTCGGCGATCGTCTCGCGTGCGTGCAGCACTTCCTCCACCGGGCGTCCCTGTCCGATCTCCACGCCTACCGTGCGATTGCGACTCAACGACCCGGTGCACGTCAGCACCAGGTCGCCCATGCCGGCCAGCCCCGCGAACGTCGGCGCCTCGGCACCGAGCGCCACGCCGAGCCGGGTCATCTCGGCGAGACCGCGCGTGATCAGCGCCGCGCGCGGATTGAATCCGAGGCCAAGACCGTCGAGTACGCCGGTCGCGACCGCCATCACGTTCTTCAGTGCACCACCGAGCTCGACCCCGACCACATCGCGCTGCGTGTAGACGCGAAACTCCGGCGACGAGAAAAGCTGCTGCGTGGCCAATGCCGCCGCGCTGTCGCGACTGGCGGCGACGACGGCAGTGGGCTGGCGCATGGCCACTTCCGCGGCAAAGCTCGGGCCACTCAGTGCCACCACCGGTCGGCCGGGCAATTCCTCGGCCACGATGTCGGTCATCAGCGCGAACGTCTCGCGTTCGATGCCCTTGGTGGCGACGACCAGGATCGCATCATCGCGCACCGCGTGCGCAGCGCTGCGGATCACGGCGCGGAGCACGTGTGATGGCGCGACGAAGGTGATCGTGGCGGCGTCCGACACGGCAGCGGCGAGGTCGTCGGTCGCGCGCAGCGTGGGAGCGAGCGCGGCGCCCTTGAGGAACCGGCTGTTGGTCTGATTCGTGTTGACGTCGGCCACCACGTCGGGCTCGCGGGCCCAGAGCGTGGTGCGGTGTCCGTTGCGCGCCACCAGGTCGGCCAGCGCCGTGCCCCACGCCCCTGCCCCAACGATGACGGATTGGCTCATGCGACCGGTCCGGCGTGCGATCCGCTGGCCGCCTTGGCTGCCTTGCCGCGCTTGCCGAAGCGATGCTCGGTGCCGGCGCGCAAGCGGCCGATATTGGCGCGATGCGTCCAGAACACGAACGCCGCCACCAGCGTGACCGTCAGCAGCAACGGCAGACCGCCTGTGCCGCGCAGCGCGACCGCGAGGACCAGCACCACTGCCGAGACGAGCGACCCGAGCGACACGTAGCCCGAGAGTGCAACCACCGCGGCGAAGCTCAGCATCGAGAAGAGCATGGCCATCGGCGCCAGTGCGAGGAACACGCCCGACGCCGTCGCCACGCCCTTGCCGCCGCCCTTGCCGAGCAGGAACACCGGCTTCACGTGGCCGGCAATCGCCGCCACACCGTAAGCGATGCGCCAGCCGATGTCGGTGATGCCGAAGGCGCCCGGCAGCAGCGCCACCGGCAGAAATCCCTTCAGGCAGTCGGCGATGTAGACCGTCAACCCGATCTTCCAGCCCAGCGTGCGGAAGACGTTGGTCGCCCCGAGGTTGCCGCTGCCCACGGTCCGCAGGTCCACGCCCTTCGCCTTGCCGGCGAGGAAGGCCGACGGAATCGAGCCGACGAGATACGCGATGACGAGGCCGACCGCAGGATGCATCAGTCGCCCTTCCGCTTCATGAGGATGCGCAGCGGATTGCCGGTGAAGCCGTAGGCCGCGCGGAAGCCGTTGTGCAGGTAGCGCACGTAGTGCTCCTGCACCAGCTCCGGATGGTTGCCCCACACGCCGATCGCCGGCGGTGCGGTTTCCACCTGCGTGGCGTACTTGAGCTTCACTTCACGACCGGCGGCCTGCGGCGGCTGGCGGCGTGCCACGAGCTCTTCCAGCGTCTGGTTGATCTCCGACGTCGAGATACGCTTCTGCCGCTCGGCCTCGACCTGCAGGATCAGGTCGAGAATCTTCGTCACGCGCTGGCCGGTGAGCGCCGACGTGAAGAGGAACGGCACGAACTTGAGGTACGGCACCTTCTCGCCCGCATCGCGCTGGAAGTGCGCGGCCGACTTGTCGCCCTTCTCCTCCTTCGCATCCCACTTGTTGACGACGACGATCAAACCACGCCCCGACTCCTCGAACGCCAGCGACGCGATCTTGAGGTCCTGGTTCTCGAGGCCGAGCGTGGCGTCGAGCACCAGGACACAGATCTCGGCGCGCTCGATCGCGCGACGGGTGCGCAGCGTGGAGTAGAACTCGATGCCGTCCTCGACGCGCGTCGGGCGCCGCAGTCCCGCCGTGTCGACGAAGATCAGGCGACGCCCGTGGTACAGCATCGGGCTGTCGATCGCGTCGCGGGTGGTGCCGGCGATCTCCGTCACCACCAGGCGCTCCTCGCCCAGCAGGCGGTTCACGATCGACGACTTGCCGACGTTCGGGCGGCCGATCACCGCCACGCGCAGCGCGTCGGGCTCCTCCTCCATCCCTTCCGGCATCTGCTCGACGACGGCGTCGAGCATGTCGCCGATGCCGTTGCTGTTCTGCGCCGACACGGCGAACGGATCACCCGCGCCGAGCTGGTAGAATTCGTAGTGGCCGATGCCGCCGAACTCGTCCGACTTGTTGGCGACCAGCAGCCACGGCTTGCCGCTCTCGCGCATCAGGTCCGCCACCTTCACGTCCGACGGCACGAGCCCCATGCGCGAGTCGACGACGAACAGCAGCAGGTCGGCCTCGGCGATGGCTTCCTTCACCTGCCGCTTGATCTCGACGTCCATCGGGTCGATGGTGTCTTCCGGCAGGCCGCCGGTGTCCACCAGCCAGAAGTCGCGGCCATTCCACGTCGCGCGCCCGAAGTGACGGTCGCGCGTGGTGCCGGCAACCTCACTGACGATGGCGGCATTGCGATCGCCGATGATGCGGTTGTACAACGCCGACTTGCCCACGTTCGGACGGCCGACCAGGGCAACGATTGGGATACTCACGCAGCACTCCGTAATGACGAACCGACGGCTGGTTCCGCCTCCAGCACGTCGATGAAATCGTACGATGGATACACCGGGAACGGGAACTCCTCGCGCAGTGCGACGAAGGAGGTGTCGTCGAGAAAGACGCCGTTCTCGTTGATGCTCTCGGCTGGAATCAGCGCGAGGTCGAAATCGGTGCGACCGGCCAGCACGCGACGGAAGTCGTCGCTCACGAGCAAGCCCGCGGTGGTGGTGGTCGGACCGAACAGCGAGTTCTCGGTGACGAGCAACTCGAAGTGTGCGCCGGTGGCGCCGGTCAGGCGCTCCAGCAGCGGTGGCATGAGCGGCGCCATGCTGGTGCCGGTGACGACGGCGATGCGCCGCCCATCGAGTCGCGGCAGGCGTTCCAGCCCATCGGCGACACGGCCGCGCAGCGACGTCACTGCACCGACCCCGTTCTCGATCTGCGGGAAGTCGCCGTAATGCTCGGCGTCGGGGAGCGGCTCCTCGCTGAGCAGGTAGAGCTCATCGGAGCCGTACACCCAGCGATCGCCGCGTTCCGCCAATGCACGCCGTTCCCAGCGCCGCACGATGTCGAGCAGCTCACGCGACGACTCGCGATCCATGCTCTTGCCGGTGTAGAGGTGCGAGAACTGCGTCACGCCGACCGGCACCAGCGCCACCGAGATCACGGCGTCGCCCAGGTTCCAGAGATCGGTCAGCGACGCCTCGAGCACGGCGCCGTCGTTGACGCCAGGCACGATCACCATCTGGCCGTGGAACTGGATGCCACCCTCGGCCAGCCGCGTCAGCTGGTCCACGATGTTCGGCACACGCGGGTTGTTGAGCAGGACCTTGCGGGCCTCCCACGGCGTGGCATGCACCGACACGTAGAGTGGCGACAGCCGGTACTCGATGATCCGCGCGATGTCGCGCTCCTTCACGTTCGACAGCGTAGCGAAGTTGCCGTACGCGAACGAGAGGCGGTAATCGTCATCGCGAATGTAGAGTGGCTTGCGCAGGCCCTTCGGCAGCCCTTCGATGAAACAGAACTCGCAGCGGTTGGCGCAGCGGCGAATGGTGGGCGGCTCGAGTTCGAGGCCCATCGACGCACCTTCCGGCCGACGCACCTGCCAGGTGTGCTGGCTGCCATCCGGCTGCTGGACCTCGACGGTGAACTCCTCGTCGGCGGTGAGGAACTCCCAGTCCAGGAAGTCCTCGATGGCGCGCCCGTTCACCGTGCGCAGCTCAGTGCCGCGAACGATGCCCAGTGTTGCCCCCAGCGTCCCGTCCTCGACGGCCGCCACACGTACCATCCCCACCCTCCCTCGAACCCGACTCGGCCGACCGCCCTGCAATGCGAAACCGCGCCCGCGGAGGCCGGGGCGCGGCTCAACAAAAGTACGAACTGTGAGGGCGGAAATCAAGCAGTGCCAGTGACTTCCGCCATTCTCAGCACCTCGTTCCCGCTACTTTTGGACCCGGTAGCGGAAGGCCACGATCCCAGGACCCTTTCCTTCGGCGCTGACCGCCTCGAACCCACCCGCGGCGATCTGCTTGGTGGTGACCGTCTGCGACGTCACCGGGTTGCCGCTGGCATCGAGGAAGTCGAACACGATCGTGAATGCTGCCGCCGGCTTGTCGGGCGGCACCTGCACCACGGCGCCGAGCTTGGAGCCGCCGTCCACCGGCTGGAAGCTGCGCACTTCCACCGTCGGCGTCATGTTCTGCACCAGCTGCGTGTAGTACACCAGCGAGTCGTTGAACACCTTGATCTGCGCGTTCTGCGCCGGGCTGAGCATGATCGACTGACCCGGACGCGGCTTCACGCCCTTGTTGGCGCGGGTCTGCACGGCAAGCTTGCGCGACGCCTGGACGTTGCGCGCCAGCGAGTAGATGCCGGTGTTGTTCGGGTCGACCTGACGCAGGCGCGTGAACAGTGGCGTGATCTCGTCGAAGCGCTCGAGGTTGTTCAGCGCCACGGCCGAGTTGTACAGCGCATCACGGCTGTTCGGGTTCTTCTTCAGTGCCGCCTCGAAGAGGCGCAGGCCCGACACGTAGAACTTGCCGTTGGTCAGCTCGTTGCCGGCCTCCGCCAGCTGGGCATCGCTCACGTTCGCGACGTTGCCGAGCACCTCGTCCACGAACTTCGCTGCACCGGCGCTGTCCAGCTTCGTCTCCGAGAGACGCATGATGCGCAGCTTGGTGGTGAGGTCGTTCGGGTAGTAGCCCAGGTACTTCTTGTAGGTCTCCGCCGCCTTCGCATTCAGCTCGGCCTTCTTCGGGGCGGCGGCATCGATGGCGGAGTTGCTGTACAGCGCGCCGAGATTCAGGAGCATGTTGTCGCGGACCTTGATCGCGTTCGTGTCCGTGGACGCCGCCGTCACGTCCGCCGTCTTGCCGAACCACTCGATCATGCCGGCGGTGTCTTCCTTCGTCAGGGCGATGTTCGCCATGATGTTGTACGCGTAGTACTGCTTGTCGTCGAACAGCATCGAGCGACGGGCGTACATCTCGGCCGAGTCGAGCTGCTGCGAGTTGGTGTACGTGACCGCCTTGTTGATCAGCTGACCCCAGAGCCCGTTGGTGTAGAGCTTGAGCGAGTCGGAGCATTCCGGCTTCACGGCGCGGATCGCACGGAAGGCGGTGTCGATGGCGGCGGCGATGTCGATCGTCCCGGTCGGATCAGCCGTGTAGCCGAGCTTGCCGCGATTCTCGTTCACATTCGTGCCCGGCTGGTCGAGCCACACCAGCAGCACCTGGCTGACGAGGAAATTGCGGCTCGGCTGCACCGGCGCCGGGAAACCCGTCACGTCGTCGGTGATCATCTTCAGCGTGCCGGCCAGCGCCTTGGCCTTCTCTTCCGGCTTGGCAGCGGGCTTAAAGGCGCCGTTGAACATCAATCCCGCCGTCAGCATCTTCGGATGCGACTGCATCGGCAGGTCACACTTGGCCGCGGCCTGCGCATCCAGCGAGCCCGCGGCGATGGCCAGCGCGGCCAGCGTCCGCAACGCGCCGCGGCGAGGGGTCCAGAAAGGCATTCGTCGAATCTCCAGAGATCGTATGGTCGAGTTCGGCAATCCGAACTCCCAGGACACAGTGCGACTGCTGATACTGTTACTCAGAATCGCCGAATATAGCCCGCCCCGTGGGACACACGCGGGTCAGGCACGCCACCGGTAGCTGGCACCGCTGCCGGTGTTGAACAGCACCACCTCGCTGTCGTGCGACAGCGTTCCCCGCTCCACCAGCGTCACGATCGCGGCCAGGGCACAGCCCCCTTCCGGCGCCGCATCCACCCCCGTGGCCTGCGACAGCCGCGCGGTCTCGCGGCGCGTGACCGTGTCGTCGATTGCAACTGCTGCGCCGTCGCTCTCGCGCAGGGCCTTCAGCAGCAGGCGATCGCCGAGCGGCGTCGGCACGCGCAAGCCGCTGGCGTACGTCATCGGATCCATCCACGGCTCGGCTTTCGGTTCGTTGGCCTCGAAGGCGCGCACGATCGGCGCACAGCCCGCCGCCTGCGCCACGATCACCTTCGGACGACGCTCCGCGGGATCGAGCCAGCCCGCACCCTGCATCTCACCGATCGCCTTCCAGATGCCGATCGTGCCCTCGCCGCCGCCGGTGGGATAGACGAAGGCATCGGGCAGCCGCCAGCCAAGCTGCTCAGCCATCTCGTAGCCCATCGTCTTCATGCCCTCCACGCGATACGGTTCGCGCAGCGTGGCGACGTTGAACCAGCCGTGCTCGTCGGCGTACGCGCGCGCCTCCCGTCCGGCATCGCCGATGTGACCGTCCACCAGGATCAACGTGGCGCCGAAGGCGAGCACGGTGTCGAGAATCGGCGGCGGTGTGGTGCGCGGCGCGTAGATGCGCACCGGCAGGCCGGCGGCCGCGGCATACGCGGCCAGCGCCGCACCGGCGTTGCCGGCCGTCGGCACGGTCACGCCGGCCACGCCGAATGCCCGTGCACGCGTGATCGCCAGCGCCATGCCGCGCGCCTTGAACGAGGCGGTCGGGTTCTGGCCCTCGTCCTTGATCCAGAGGCGCCCGACGCCGACGGCCGCAGCCAGTGCCGGCGCCTCGAACATGGGCGTCCAGCCTTCCCCGAGCGCCACCACCGGCTCATCGGTGGTGACGGGAAGCACGCTGCGGTATCTCCAAAGTCCGCGTGCCGATGCGTCGACGCCGGCGGCGCGATCGGTCGGCAGCGTGACGCGGGTCAGCCAGGGCTGGCTGCACCGCGGGCACAGCGACGCCAGCGTGTCGCCGGGGGCCGTGGCATCGCAGCCGCTGCAGTACAGGGTCCAGGTGGCCGTCTCGATCGTGGAGTGGGTCATTCCGTTCCGGACTGGGTGATGGATGATTCGGGCTGGGGCACACCCGCGTCGGCGTCGACGATCACGGTGGCTTCCGCCGCGGGCACCTCGACGCCGAGGCCCGCGAGGACTTTCCGCGCCAGAGCGGTCGAGAAGCCGGGGACGGCGGCGATCGCCTCCAGCCCGGCGTCGCGCACACCCTGCACGCTGCCGAAGACCGTCAGCAGCGCGCGACGCCGGCTGGGGCCGACGCCGGGAATCTCGAGCAGTTGCGACGTGACAGTACGCTTCGCGCGCCGCGCCCGCTGAAACGTGACCGCGAAGCGATGCGCCTCATCACGCGCCATCTGCAGCAGGCGAAGGCCCGGCGAGCGGCGCGACAACCGCAGCGACTCGCTGCGGCCCGGCAGGAACACTTCCTCCTCCTTCTTCGCCAGGCTGGCCAGCGGCAGCGACGAGAGTCCGATCGCCGCCAGTGCGTCCTGCGCCGCGTGGAGCTGGCCCTTGCCGCCGTCGATCACGCAGAGGTCGGGCATCGGCTGCGCTTCCGACATCCGGCGCGAGAAGTAGCGCGTGACGACCTCGTTCATCGACGCGAAGTCGTCGTTGCCCCACTCGCCCTCGACCTTGAACTTGCGATACTCGGACCGATTCGGCCGCCCGTTCTCGAACCAGACCATGCTCGCCACCACGTCGCGGCCCTGCGCATGCGAGATGTCGAAGCAGACGAAGCTGCGCGGCACGATCGCGAGGCCCAGTTCGCGCTGCAGGTCGTACACCGGGTCGGTCGCCCGCTCGTCGCTTTCCTCGCTGGTGAGCTTCATCTCCTCCAGCAGGTGCCGCGCGTTCTGCATCGCGAGGTCCATCAGCTCACGCTTCGCGCCCCGCTGCGGCACCAGCAGCCGCGTCGAGCCCATCGTGGTCTCGATCAGTGCCAGGTCCGCCATCTCGAACGGGAGCAACACCTCGCGCGCGCGCTCGGGCTGCTGCTGGTAGTGCTGCAGCAGGTATGCGACGAGGATCGCGTCATCCGGTTCACCCTCGGCATTGGCGAGGTACCGATGATCACGCGCCAGCAGCTTGCCGTTCCGGATGCGGAGGATCGACACGCAGGCGTCGTCACCGTCGCGCGCGAATCCCACCACGTCGCGGTCGCCGCCCTCCACCTGCATCACCACCGTCGGCTCCTCGATCGACTCCAGCTTCAGCAGCGCATCGCGCAGTTCCGCCGCGCGCTCGAACTCCAGCGCCGCCGATGCCGCCTCCATCATGGCGCGCACACGGCGCGTGACCTCGTCCGGCCGCCCGTCGAGGAATTGCACCACGTCGGCGATCATGGCCCGGTAATCCTGCAGCGACTGCAGCCCGATGCAAGGCGCCTTGCACCGGCCGATGTGCCAGTCGAGGCAGGCGCGTTCGGGCATCTCGGCCGGCATGTCATAGCGGCACGAACGGACGGTGAAGATGCGCTTCACCACGTTCAGTGCGCGCCGCATCGCGCCGACGTCGGTGTACGGCCCGAAGTACCGCGCACCATCGGACTGGAACCGCCGCGTGACGAACACGCGCGGATAGGGCTCGTTGAGCGTGACCTTGATGTAGGGGTACGACTTGTCGTCCCGCAGCGCGATGTTGAAGCGCGGCTTGTACTCCTTGATCAGGTTGTTCTCGAGGATCAGCGCATGCGCCTCGGACGGCACCACGATCGTCTCGACGTCGCGCACCAGGCGCACCAGGTGCCGCGTCTTCACGCTGGCCTCGTGGTCGCTGGCGAAGTAGCTGCGCACCCGTGCGCGCAGGCTCTTCGCCTTGCCCACGTACAGCACCAGGCCGGCGGCGTCCTTCCAGAGGTAGACGCCTGGCGAATCGGGCAGGTGCGCCAGCTTGCCGGCTACGATGTCGGAGATCGCGGACATGCCGAAATCTACGAGGGCGTGGCTAGTTCACGGGCAGGCGACGACGACGCATGCGGCTCCAGAGCGCCACCGCCTCGGGCACGTCGAGCAGCAGCGTCATCACGCCGTAGGTGGCGGAGAAGAGGGCCAGCAAGCCCACCGCTTCCAGCCGCTGCGGTACCCCCGACACGCCGAGCCACGGCACGCGCACCGCCCACGTGACGGCAGCCGCCACGATCGCACATGCCCACAACGTGAGCAGGTGTGGCAACACCACGGGCAGCGCGCCGATGCGCCGGCGCAGCCCGCCGCGCAGCAGGGCGAACTCGGTCCAGCCGGCGATGCCCGCCGCCAGCGTCAGCCCGGTCGTGCCCCAGCGCGTGTCCACGCCCAGCCACACCGGCAGGCGAATGCCCAGCAGGTAGGCCAGCAGCATGCCGACCGTGACGCGTACGAGGGCGAAACGCAGCGGTGTCGCGGTGTCCTGCAGCGCGAAGAACGCGGAGCTGTACAAGCGCGCCAGCGTGGAGGCGAGGAGCCCGAGTGCGGCACCGGCGAGGATGGCCCAGAGCCACGTCGTGTCGGCGGCGCCGAAGCGCCCGGAGCGATACAGCGCCGCGGCCAGGGCATCACCCACCGCCAGGAAGGCCGCCGCCGATGGCACGATGAAGAACGCGATCCGCTGCTGGTTGGCGGCCAGTCGCGTGCGCAGCGCTGCACTGCGTGTCTCGGAGTCGCCACCTTCCGACGACATCGCCGGGAGCGCCGCCGCCGTGATCGCGGTGCCGAAGAGCGTCACCGGCAACAGCGTGATCGACTGCGCGTAGCCGAGCGCGGCCACCGCATTGGCCGACAGCATGGTGGCGAACTCCAGGTCGACGAAGCTGCTCACCTGCAGCACACCGCGGCTCATCAGCGCCGGCCCGAAGTTGCGCGCCACGGTGCGCACCGATGGATCACCGAGCGCCGGATCGAGCGTGATGCCGCGCACCAGCGACAGCACCGCCGGCAGCTGCACCAGGAACTGCAGCGCGCTGCCGATCAACGCGCCCCAGGCCACCATGCGCGCCGCATCCTCCAGCCGACCGGCACGACCCAGCAGCACCGCGACGATGATCGCCAGGTTCCACATCACCGGCGACACGTACGACAGGAAGAAGCGGCGATGGCTGTTCAGCACACCGAGGCACCACGCCGAGAGCACCAGCAGCCCCACGCCGGGGAACATGATCCGCACCAGCGTGGTCGTCAGCGCGCGCGTCTCGGCGGTGAAGCCGGGCGTGAGCAGGTCCACCAGCTCCTTCGACCAGCTCACACCGACCAGCACCAGTGCCGATGACAGCAGTGCCAGCAGCGTGAACACGGCACCGGCCACGCGCACCGCCTCCGCGTCACGTCCCTCGGTGCGCAGGCGCGCGTACACCGGGATGAACGACGCCGACAGCGCACCCTCGCCGAAGAGGTTCTGCAGCAGGTTCGGGATGCGCAGCGCGGCCCGCAGCGCACCGCTGGCCACCGACGTGCCCAGCACGTGCGCGATGACGGCGTCACGCGCGAAGCCGAGCACTCGACTGATCAGGACTCCCGCCGCCACCAGCGTCGCGCCGGATCCGCGGATCGGCGGACGCGGCGCGACGTCCGCGCGCTCAGTCTCCGCCATGCACCAGCGTCACCGCTTCCTCGTCACACGCCCGCTGCATCTGCTCCAGCAACGGCGTGCCGTACCGCGCCAGCCACGGCAATGGATTCACCATCCGCTCCTGTGGCGCGCCATGCGGCCAGAGGAACGACTGCGCCTGTGTCACGCGCCGCAACTGGTCGGTGATGGCACGCTTCGATGCCGCCAGCACGCGCCGCTCGAGGCGGTCGGTGCGGTGCGCGAACTGCGCCACCGCACCGTCCAGCGCCGCCGGCTCGATGGCGGAGTTGGAGTGACGAATTGTGTGCGCCGTGGCCTGGATCTGTGCGCGCAGCGCCGACAGGGCATCCATCGCGGCATCAGGCGTGGCGGCCGCCGCGAGGGTGCGCACCAGCGCGGTCGTGTCGCGCAGCTGCTCCGGCTCCTGCTGCAGCCGCTGCAATGTGACCTGCACGTCGGGCGTCGTGATGCGCAGACTGGTGCGCGGCAGCGCCAGTGGCATCGCCACGCTGAGCGCGGTCGACACGGCGCTCACCTGCGCGAAGTACGCCAGCTCGCCGGGACCTGCCATGTAGGCCACCGTCGGCAGCAGCGCGCGCTCCACCACGGGACGGAGCAACACGTTCGGCGACAGCAGGTCGTCGGAGATACGTGGCAGGATCGCGGCCGCCCCTGAGATGCTGGCGCGTTCCTTCACGCCGTTGCGCACCACGAACACCAGTGACCGATCCGGCAGCGAGTCCACCTGCGGCACGTGACCCATCGACCGCAATGCATCACCGCGCGACGTCACCGCGGCATCCAACGGCCCGGCCTCGGCCAGCGCGCGGCGCAGCAACGGTGCCGACAGGTGTCGCACGCTCGGATGCGCAGCATTCAACACCGTGATGCCCAGCGGATTGAGGATGCTGCGCATCAATTCAACGTACGCGTTGCCGACCGTCGCCCCATCGCGATAGGCGCTCAGCGCGTGCCGCACGAACTCCGGCCACGCCGCACCCGCCGAGGCGCGGAGCAACAACGCCTTGGCCTCGGTCACGTCCTCGAGGAAGGCGTGCGACATCATCGTGCCGTCGGGCGGCGCGGTGTGCAGCCGCGCGTCACGCAGGTCGCCACCGGCGGGCAGCCAGGTCGTGGCGCCTTCCGCGAAGTCGGCGTCGTCAGTGGCGGCCCAGAAGATCGGCGCCGTCGGCACGCCGGTCACGCTCTCGATGCGGTCGGCCAGCGCCAGAGCACTGAGCGCCTTCACCAGCGTGTACATCGGCCCACCGAAGAGGCCCGGCTGCTGTCCAGTGGTGACCACCACGCCCTGTCCGGCGGTCACACGCGCCAGCCGCGCCGCGGCCGCGCCGGTGGGACGCATCGCCTCGCGCAGTGCCGCGCCCCATCCCAGTCCCATCATCGGCTCGCGGCAGCTGTCGATCTGCGCCATCCAGCTGCGCCGGTCCCGCGGCGCGGGCACGGTCATGCCCTCGGGCAACGTGCCGTCGCGCACTGCAGTCGCCAGCCCACCCATCGCCAGCGGCAGTCGATCCACCCGCGCGCTCACCGACATCGACAGGGCTCCATCGCACATGCGCGAGTGACCCGCTGCTGTCGAACAGGGCGCATCACGCCTCCGTGCAGGACCACGTCAAAACCTCCGGACGTCAACCGAGATGCGGCCGGACGCACATCCGCGTCCTGGCCGGCGCACTGCGAAGATAGCGCCCGCAGCCAGCGGCGCACCGTGGGCATGGCGCGGTCACTTGTGATACGGCTCGCCGCGCAGGATGGTGCCGGCGCGATACAGCTGTTCGGTCAGTACCAGCCGCGCCATCTCGTGCGGCAGCGTCCATGGCGCCACCGACAGCACACGCGTGGCACGGGCACGCACCGCGTCATCGAGGCCGAAGGCACCACCGATCACGAAGCTCACCGCCCCGCCGGTGTCACGCAGGCGCCCCAGCCAGGCGGCGAACTCGCCACTCGTCATCGCCGAGCCGCGCTCGTCACAGGCCACCACCTCACCGCGGCCAAGGCACGCCTCGAGCAGGCGTTCACCTTCCTGGCGGCGGGTGACGGCGGGCGCCACTCTGCGCCCACCCGCCTCCTTCACCTCACGCACCACCAGCGGCCAGTACCGCGTTGCGCGTCGCTCGTATTCGGCGATCGCGGCACCGAAGGTGGCGTCGTGTGCGCGGCCGACGACCGCCAGCGCCATCTCCACCGGTCAGGCGTAGATGCCGCGCAGCTTGTGCACGGTGCTCACCCGGCTGATGGCCAGCATGTAGGCGGCGGTGCGCATGTTGACCTTGTGCTGCCGCGCCAGGCTGCGCACGTCGGTGAAGCTGCGCGTCATGATCTCCTCGAGGCGCGTGTTCACCGTCTCCTCGGTCCAGTAGTAGCCGCCGCGGTTCTGCACCCACTCGAAGTACGAGACGGTCACGCCGCCGGCGTTGGCGAGGATGTCCGGGATCATGAAGATGCCCTTCTCCTCGAGGATCGCATCGGCGGCCGCAGTGGTGGGGCCGTTGGCGCCTTCGCAGATGATCTTGGCCTGCAGCCTGGGCGCGTTCTTCGACGTGATCACGTTCTCCATCGCCGCCGGCACCAGCACGTCGACGTCGAGTGTGAGCAGTTCGTCGTTGGTGATCGGGTCACCGCCGGCGAAGCCTTCCAGGTCGCGATTCCGCTTCACGTAGTCGATGGCCGCCATCACGTCGATGCCCTGCGGATTGTGCACACCACCGGTGCGATCGCTGATCGCCGTCACGCGACACCCCTCGCGCTCGAGCAACATGGCCGCGGTCGAGCCGACGTTGCCGAAGCCCTGCACCGCCACCGTGGTGCCGCGCACCGGCATGCCGAGTTCGCGCAGCGCCTCGCGCGTCACGATCATGCAGCCGCGCCCGGTGGCTTCCTTGCGTCCCGCCGAGCCACCCAGCTCCAGCGGCTTGCCGGTGACCACCGCCGATGCGGTGTGGCGCATGTGCATGGAGTACGTATCCATCACCCACGCCATCACGCGCTCGTTGGTGTTGACGTCCGGCGCGGGCACGTCGGAGTCGGGGCCGAGCAGCGAGATGATGTTCGAGGTGTAGCGCCGCGTGAGGCGTTCCAGTTCACCGACGCTGAGCTGTGCCGGGTCGCAGATCACGCCACCCTTGGCGCCGCCGAACGGCAGGTTCACCACCGCGCACTTCCACGTCATCCACGCGGCCAGCGCCTTCACTTCCTCGAGGTTCACCTGCATGTCGAAGCGGATGCCACCCTTGGCCGGTCCACGCGACGTGTTGTAGAGGACCCGGTAGCCGGTGAACACCTCGACGTCGCCGTTGTCCATGTGGACCGGGATCGACACCGTCAGCTGCTTCTCGGGATTGCGCAGGATCTTGTAGATGCCCGGATCGAGGTCCAGCAACTCGGCGGCGCGATCGAAGCGCGACATCATGGCCTCGAACGGATTGTGTTCGTCGAGGAAGCGGTCCTTGTCGGGAAGGACGATGTTGGTGGTCGGCAGCCGGAGGTCGGTCGCCATAGTTCAGCTCGTCAGCGTGAAAGGTCGGGAAAGGTGGGGCCATTCCGTCGCGCCTGGAGCACCGACCGGACGAGAACGTCCAGGGCGTCGGCGCCGTCGCGCGGAACGACCGATTGGGAAAGGTACCACAGGGAACGGGCCGAGCCCGGCCATTGCGAGCCGAGCTTCACGGCGTCCTTCAGCGTGCAGATCACCGCATCCATCGGCTCGCCCGCCTGCACCAGCCGCGACACGTCGGCGGCGTCGAACGGGTGGTGATCGGGGAACACGCGTGGCGTCACGTCGAGCCCCAGCCGGGTGAGCTGCGCCGAGAAGGCCGCCGGATCGCCGATCGCGCTCACGGCCAGCACCCGCGCGCCACGCCACGCACTCAGCGCACGCTCCTCTCGCGTTGCCACGTTCACGAATGACGTCGGTGCCAGATCCACGCAGGCCACTGGACACGAGGTGGCGCCGCGCACCGCCGCAAGGGTCGCGCGCACCTGCGCATCCGCGGCCGCCTTCACCGTCACGATCACCAGCGATGCGCGACCGAGGCTCGCCAGTGGTTCGCGAAACGGACCCGCCGGCAGCAGGCGCACGTCGCCCGTCCAGCGATCCGCGCTCACCAGCACCACGTCGGCATCACGCGCGGCACGACGGTGCTGGAAGGCGTCGTCGAGGATTGCGACGTCCGCGCCATCCTGTGCCGCACGTTGCACCCCACGCGTTCGCTTGGCGTCCGCCAGTACCGGCACCGCAGGATTCAGCAGCCGGTGAACCAGCACTTCGTCGCCACCGTACCCGCGCAGCACGATGGCCGGCGTGGCGCCGGCTGCCTGCAGTCGCGACGCGAACCAGGCGCTGACGGGCGTCTTGCCGGTGCCACCGACGGTAAGGTTGCCGATCGACACCACGGCGATCGGTGCCGGTGACATCGGTGTGCGGTCGCTGGCTGCGTTGATCCGGGCGATCGCCACGCCGTAGAGGGCCGACAGCGGCGACAGCATCGCACGCGCCGCGCGCGCACCGGCGCCGTCGCCATACCAGAGGCGCTCGGCGAGATCAGCCAGCGGCACGGGCAGCCACCAGCGCCATGCGCTCGGTGAACAGCGGGATCGCCGCGGCCGCGTCGCGCGACGACGCGCCGGGCACCAGCGTCGGGGTGTCGAACACGATCGTCAGCCGCGCGAACGGCTTGGGGATCATGAACCGGTCCCAGCTCCCGAGATACCAGGCGCGCGAGGCGTGCACACCGAACGCCACCACCGGCGCCTCGGCGCGATGCGCGGCGACGAGTGCGCCAGCCGCGAAACTCCGGTACGGGCCACGCGGTCCGTCGGGTGTGACGGCGATCGTGAAGCCGTCGCGCAGCGTGCGCACGAGGCCCATCAAGGCGCGATCCGCGCCGCGCGATGAACTGCCGCGCACCAGCTTGCAGCCAAGCCGGCGTGCGACCTGCGCGATCAGCTCACCGTCCTTGTGGGTGCTGATCAGGCAGGCGATCGACTGGAAGCGCATCACGTAGAGCAGCGGCAGCAGCTGCCCATGCCACAGCAGCAGCGCCACCGGCTGTCCATCGTGGCGCAAACGATCCACCGGCGCCGCATCGATCATGCGCACACGCCACGTCACGCCGATGATGCGGATGATCCATGAGCCCACCAGCGAAAGCCAGCGTGCGCGTCGCGCATCGTCCAGCGACCGCGCGTCGCCCTGACCGTCGCCGTCGGGCGCCGTCACGCCAGCAGCTCGTCGACCATCGTCGCCACCCGGACCGCCGCCCCGGGCTCACCCATGCGCCGCCGTACCTCGGCCAGTGCCTCGATCATCGACGCACGTTCCGGCGAGTGCTGGTCGAGCAACGGCAGCAGTGCTGGCGCCACCACGTCGGCTCGCAACTCGTCCTGGATGAACTCCGGCGCCACACGCCGTTCGGCCACGATGTTCACCAGCGCGATGTTCGGCAGGGTCACGAGTCGCTTTGCGATGGCATACGTCATCGTGCTGGTGCGATAGGCCACCACCAGCGGGCAACCGCAGAGCGCCGCCTCGAGCGTGGTCGTGCCGCTCTTGCACATCGCAGCGGTGGACGCCCGGAAGACCGTGTACGAGGCATCGCGCACGATCGGGAACGGACAAAGCGCCGGGTCGAGCGTCACCGATGGTGGTGCGCTGACGATGACCTGCACGTCAGGCCGCTCGGCCAGCACGGCCTGCGCGGTGGCGACGAAGTCGCGCAGGTGTCGGCCGATCTCACCTGCGCGGCTACCGGGAAACAGCGACAGCACCGGGCGCGAGGCGTCGAGGCCGAGTGCGGCACAGGCGGCGGTGCGCGACGGCAGGTCTTGTGTGGCATCGATCAGCGGCGAACCGACGAAGGTCGCGTTCACGCCGGCCTCGCGCAGCAGCCGTTCCTCGAACGGCAGGATCACCGCCGCCTGCGCCACGTTGTCGCGCAGTTGCGACACGCGGCTCTTGTGCCAGGCCCAGACCTGCGGCGTGATGTAGTACAGCACCGGAATGCCACGCTTCTTCGCTTCCTTCGCGAGGCGCATGTTGAAGCCGGGATAGTCGATCAGCACCAGGAGCTTCACCCGCCCCGTGTCGAGGCGCGCACGGAGGGACTGCATCAGCCGGCGCAGGATCGGCAGGTGCTTGATCACCTCGACGAAGCCGACCACCGCGATCTTCTCGGCGCGCTCCAGCAACTCCACGCCTTCCGCGGCCATCCGACCACCGCCGACGCCAACGAGGTGCAGGTCGGGCCGGCGCACGCGCAGCGCCTGCACCATCGCCGCCGCATGCATGTCACCCGACGGCTCACCGGCGACGATCATCACCTCGACTGCGCTCACGCAGGCCTCAGGGCACCACCGCGCAGGCGCGTCGAGTGACGGTCGATGTCCGTCACGATGCGGAGCGCCGTGGAGAGGGCCTCGCGACCCGCGGCACCGGTGACCACCACCGGCATCTCACCCTTGATCGCAGCCACGAAGCTGTCCATCTCCAGCCGCAGCGGCTCACCCTCCGGCGCGAAGAGCGGCACCGGCTCCACGAACTGCTCCAGCGAGGTCGCCTGCGCGGCGAAGTCACGCGGGTCGATCCCGGCGCGCATGCGGAAGAACATCCCGGCACCGGTGCCGAGGTCGAGCGACACATAGCCGCTGCGCTGGAAGATGCGGAGCTTGCGCGTCTTGTCGCGAGAGACGCGGCTGGCGGTGATGGTCGCCACCGCGCCGCTCGCGAACTCGAGCCGGGCGTTGGCGATGTCGAGCGTGTCGGTCAGCACCGGCACACCCACCGCACTCACATCCACCACCGGGCTGCCGACGATGGTGGCCACCAGGTCGATGTCGTGGATCATCAGGTCCAGCACCACCGCCACGTCGGCGCCGCGCGGGGTGTATGGCGCCAGCCGGTCACTCTGCACGAACAGCGGATCGGCCAGGTGCGGCCAGGCGGCGCGCACGGCGCGGTTGAAGCGCTCGACGTGGCCCACCTGCAGCACCACACCAGCGTGCGCGGCGGCGGCGACCAGCGCATCCGCCTCCTCCAGCGTGACCGCGATCGGCTTCTCGACGAACAGGTGCTTGCCCGCCGCGAGGATCGCCATGCCCACCGCGTGGTGCGCGGTGGTCGGCACCACGCAGCTCACCGCATCGCTGGCCGCGATGAGCGACTCCAGCGTGGGATGCGCCAGCACGCCGAGTTCTGCGGCCACGGTCGCCGCGCGCTCGGGGTTGGCGTCGAAGAAGCCAGCGAACGTGATCCCCGGCAGGTCCCGCAGGATGCGCACATGGTGGAAGCCCAGCCCACCGGCGCCTGCCACACCGATGCGGAGGGTCAGAAGCCGATCCCCCGCTCACTCTCCTCGATGAAGGTGAGGAACGCGGTCACCTCCGGCAGCGGCTGCAGTTCGGCCCGCGCCCGTGCCATCGCCTGCGACACGTTCAGCTCCGAGCGGAAGACCAGGCGATAGGCGCGCTTCAGCTCACGCACGATGGCGTCATCGAAGCCACTGCGCTGCAGGCCCACCGAGTTGAGGCCATACAGCTTCACGGGGTTACCCACGGCCTTCAGGTACGGCGGCACGTCCTTCGCCACGCGTGAACAGCCACCCACGAACGAATGCTTGCCGATGCGTGCGAACTGGTGCACCGCCACCAGCCCCGACACGATCGCGCGGTCGTCGATGATCACGTGGCCGGCCAGCTGTGTGCCGTTGCCGATGATCACGCCGTTGCCGACCTGGCAATCGTGCGCCAGGTGCACGTACGACATCAGGAACGAGCCACTCCCGACGCTGGTCTTCATCGAGTGCGTGGTGCCGCGGTTCACAGTCGCGTACTCACGCACGACCGTGTTCTCGCCGATCTCCACCGTGGTGTGCTCGCCGCGGTACTTGAGGTCCTGCGGATCGCCGCCGATCACCGAGCCGATGCCGATCTTCACGCCCGCGGCCAGCGTCACGTTGCGCTCCAGCGTGGCGCGCATCGCGATCACGCAGCCATCACCCACCACGCACTGGTCGCCGACGTAGGCGTACGGGCCGATGTCCACGCGTTCGCCGATCTGCGCCGAGGGCGCGATGATCGCCGTGGGATGGATCCCGCTGCTCACCGGCGTCGTCATCGTGGCCGCACCATGGCCGCCATGTCGGCCTCGCACACCACCTCGCCATCCACGCGCGCCACACCGCGCATCTTGCAGAGCGGGCCGCGCATCGCGAGCACGTCGAGCTCGAACCGCAGCTGGTCACCGGGCTTCACCGGCTTGCGGAACTTCACGTTGTCGAGGCTCGTGAAGTAGACCACCTTCGAGTCGGGCTCCTGGATGCTGCCCAGCATCAGCATGCCGCCCACCTGCGCCATCGCCTCGACGATTAGGACGCCGGGCATGATCGGATGGCCGGGAAAGTGGCCCTGAAAGAACGGCTCGTTGATCGTCACGTTCTTGATGCCCACCACTCGCTTCCCTTCCTCCAGCTCGAGGATGCGATCCACCAGCAGGAACGGGTAGCGGTGCGGGAGCACCTTCATGATCTCTTCGATACCAAGCACCGTGGTCTCCTCCTTCGCTGTCCGGAGCAGCTCGCGGACGAACAGGACCGTGCCCTTGTGGCTCGGTCGGTGAGCGCGGATGTGCCCGCGGACGCGGGCGCCGGCCAGCGCCAGGTCTCCAACACAATCAAGCGCCTTGTGGCGCACGAACTCGTCCGGCCAGCGCAGCGTGGTGTCCACCAGGCCATCGGCGTCCAGCACCACCGCGTTGGCCGTGCTCGCACCCTGAATCAACCCGGCGGCACGCAACGCTTCCACTTCGTGCACGAAGCCAAAGGTGCGCGCGCTCCCCAGTTCGCGCGAGAAGCTGTCCGCCGTCACCGCCAGCGCGATCGACTGTTCGCCGATCAGCGGGTGCGGGAAGGCGATCGTCACGTCCAGCTCCAGCCGCGACGACGGCGTGGCTTCGTAGACCGACTCCCCCGACTCGACGCGGATCGGCGTGGTGACACTCAGGTAGCGCGCCGGTCCGCCATGCTCGTGCACCCCGGCGCGGCGCAGCGCGTCGAGGAACTCGCGGGCGCTGCCATCCGCGATCGGCGGCTCGGCGGCGTCCATCACGATCCGCAGGTCGTCGATCTGCAGCGCCGCCACCGCGGCCAGCACATGCTCCACGGTGTGGAAGGCGTCGTCACCGGCACCCAGCTGCGTGCGGCGATCCGCCAGCTCCGCCACGGCCGCCAGCGCCGGCACCGGCGTCGCGCCGGGCCGGTCCCCGCGCAGGAAGGTGATCCCGGCGTGCGGTGCTGCTGGCTCGAAGCGCAGCGTCACCAGCTGGCCGAGATGTAATCCGATCCCACTCACCGTCTCGCTGCGGCGTATGGTCTGCCGGCGAACCGCGGTCATGGGGTGTCCTTGTCCGCCTTCAGGGACTTGAGCAGCGCCGGCAGCTTGTGCGCGGCAGCCTGCACGCGCATCGATTCGCGATGCGGTCTGGCCGGATAGCCGCTCCATGTCTCACCGGCCGGCACGTCACCGAACACGCCAGCCTGTCCCGCGATGCGTGCGCCGGCGCCGATCGTGATGTGGCCCGCCAGGCCAGCCTGCCCCGCGATGATCGCGCTGTCACCGATACGCGTGGATCCAGAGATGCCCACCTGTGCCATCACCAGGCAGCGCTGTCCCATTCGCACGTTATGCCCCACCTGGACCAGGTTGTCGATCTTCGTGCCGGCGCCGATCACCGTGTCACCGACACTGCCGCGATCGATGGTCGTGTTGGCACCGATCTCCACGTCCGCCTCGAGGATCACACGCCCGACGTGCGGAATCTTCTGGTGTGCGCCATTGCCGAACACGTAACCAAAGCCATCGCTGCCGAGCACCGCGCCAGCCTGCACGATCACGCGATCATGCAGCACCGTGCCCGGATACGCGGTCACGTTGGGATGCACGATGCAGCCGTCACCGATGCGCACGCCATCACCCAGCGTGACGCCGGCGCCGATCGACGAACCGTCACCGATCGTGACACCGTTGCCGATCACCGCGCGGGCGCCAATCGCGGCACTGGCGGCGATCGTCACGCCGTCGCCCACCACCGCCGATGGATGTACACCCGGCGTCAGCGGCGCCGGCGGATGCAGGAGCGCCAGCACCTGCAGCATCGCCTGCTGCGGCTGGGTCACCACGATTCGCGCCGGCACGTGCGCGACGCCGGCCACCAGCGCCGGCGTCACCAGCACCACACCTGCCTGCGATGCCGTCGCATCCGCCGCGTACCGTGCGGCATTGAAGAACGAAAGTGACGCCACGTCGGCCGAGTCGAGCCCGGCCACGCGCGTCACCTCGATCGAACCATCACCCTCGAGCGTGCCACCAACGGCCGCAGCGATCGCCGCCGCGCTGAGCGCAGCCGGCGATCCTGCGCCCCGCTCCGCTGGCGTCACCGAATTACGGACGCGGACGCGTCACGCCAGCCGGCGATGCCACCGGACCCGTGGCGGGCGGCTTCGTGCCGGCCGTGGCCGGAGCCACCACCGTCGGCGCCGGCAGCTTCGGCGGGCCGAGCGCCTTCAGCCGGTCGATGACGCGCGTGGTGATGTCGAGGTTCTTGTCGGCCGACACGATGAACGGCACCTGGGCGCCGGCATCGAAGATGAACGCATAGCCGTCCTCGGCGCGCACTTCCTGGATCACCTTGTTCACCTGCTCCATGATCGGCGCCATCAGCTCTTCCTGACGGGCCTGCGCGGCCTGCTGCATCTCCTGCGCACGCTGCTGGAACTCCTGCTGCTTGGCGCCGATGGAGCCTTCCTTGGCGGTACGCTGGGCAGCCGTCAGCTGCGGTGCAGCCTTTTGGTACTCGGTGATGATCGACTGCAGCGAGTCGCTCATCCGCTGCATCTGCGTGCGCATCGGCTGCGTCTCCTTCTCGAACTGCGCCAGCGCCTCCGTGCGGCCCGGCGCGCCCTCCAGCACCTGATTGGAATTCAGGTACGCGACCTTCAGCGGCCCGGCCGACACCGGTGCCGTTGCGGGCGCCGGCGTGGTGCCCTGGGCACCCGCCACATTCGCCGCCGTCACCAGCAGCGCGCCACCCAATACCATCCGACTCACGACACGCATCGAAAACTCCACAAGAAAAATGATCAGAACGATTGGCCGCCGAGGCGGAAATGCAGCTGCCAGGCAGGTGCCGGGCGGCCGAACGAATCCACGCGATCCAGTCCGCGTGCCCAGTCCAGACCAAGCGGCCCGAGTGGAGTGACGGTGGACAAGCCGATGCCGGTGCCGCGGAACAGCCGGGTCGGGTCGAACTGCTGCACGCGCCGGTAGACGTTACCGGCGTCGAAGAAGCCGTTGATGTAGAACATCGAGTTGAAGCGGATGCCAACTTCCGCCGTGCTCGAGAAGAACGCCGCACCGGGGTTGTTGAACGCCGAGGCGTTGGTGTTGGCGTCAGGCAGGTAGCCGTCAGGTGTGATCGAGAACTCGGGATAGCCGCGCAGTGGCTCACCGAACTGCACACCACCCATGTTGAACTGCTGCGTGTAGCGGAAGGCTCCCGCGCTGCCGAGCACCGCGCCCGAGCGCACCGTGAGGCCGGCCACCACCTTGATCGGCTGCGAGCCCGGCTTGCTGCCACCGAACTGCGTCAGGGTCGCGTAGTTCTTGAGGTCGATCGAGTAGCGCTGGAAGCGCGACGTGCCACCGAGCCCGTTGAACTGCGCGGTGAAGGTGCGCTGCGCACCCGCCGACGCGAACGGCAGGTCGATGCGCGTGTCGTATCCGAGCGTCGAGCCGACGTAGCTGCGGATGTTGGAGCCGGTGAACTGCTGCGCCAGGTCGCCGAGGAAGCCCGAGCTGCCGAACCGCACACTCTCCAGGCCGTACGTCAGGAACAGGCGTGTGTATGGCGACTGCGGCACCGGGAAGCCGAGCTGCAGGCTGAAGCCGGTCTGGATCGGCTGGCCGTAACCGCCGTTGAAGTTCGAGAAGCCGCCGATGCCCTGATAGCGGTTCTGCGTGCGATAGGCGCTGATCGTGCCGGAGACCTGCGACAGGCGGATCTGCGGATCGGTGTAGGCGAGCTGGAAGTTGTTCTGGTAGCGACCGAAGTTCCAGTTCAGTGAACCCGACTTGCAGCGCCCGAACAGGTTCGGCTGCTGCAACCCGATGAAGCCACCGACGCCGAGGCCCTGACCCGCCGAGGCACCGAAGTTCACGTTGCCGGTCTGCTTTTCCTTGACGCGGAAGATGATGTCCACGTCGCCGGTCGAGTCGGGGCGCGTGTCGGGATTCGGCACCGGCGTCTCGAAGAAGCCGAGGTTGCCGATGTTCTGGTACGAGCGCACCAGGCGATCCTGGTTGAACACGTCACCGGGCACGATCAGCAGCGCATTGCGAATGCAGCTCTCGACCGTGTGATCGTTGCCGAGAATCTCGACGCGGTTCACGATCGCCGGCTGCCCTTCCTCGATTTCCCAGCGCAGGTTGGCGACATGCTTGCCGCCGGTCGTGTCTCGATCGACGATCGGACGGACGCGGGCGTAGATGTAGCCTTCGTTGCTGTAGGCGGTCTGCACCTTCTGCGTGCCTTCTTCCCACCGGCCCTGATCGAACGTGTTCGGCGGCGTCGACGGCCCCTTCTTGCGCAGCAGCGACATGGCGCGCTCACGCAACGAGATCGACTGCGGCTGGAACGGGTACAGGCGCTGGATCTCCTCGGTGGAGAAGCGCCGGTTGCCCAGCGCCTCGAACGACCCGAGCGCGTAGCGCGGACCTTCGCGAATGCTGAGGTCCACCAGGCCCTTGCCGCGTTCACGATCCACGATCAGCGTGTCGCGCTCGACCACGCCATCGATGAAGCCCTGACGGCCCAGCAGCTGCGGGATCCGCTCGGTGAGGTCGCCGGTGAACGTGTCCTCGTCGAACTCGCCCTTCCGGAACCAGAGGAAACCCTCCGGCTTGGTCTTCATGGTCGAGACCACGTCTGCCGGGGCGAGGTTGGTGAGCCCGTTCACGCGCACGCCGCTCACGGCCAGGCGCCGACCTTCGCTGACGCGGAACGTCACCTTCGCCCGCTGCTCACCCATCTCGGCGGTGTCCACCGTGATGCGATGCAGGTAGTAGCCAGCAGCTTCGTAGATCGAGTCGAGGCGCTGCTTGGTGCGCGCCACCAGCGCAGCGTCCAGCGGACGCCCGATCAGCAGGTCCACCTTGTCCTTCAGCGTCCGCGTCGGGATGCGGTCGCCACCCACCACGTCCACGTCACCCAGGATCGGACGCTCCGCCACGCTGATCACGATCGTCGCCAGGATCGGCGGACCATCGTGCACGCGGCAGCCGACCTGCACGTCGCTGAAATTGCCGGTCGCATACAGCTGCTTGATGGCACGCTGCACGACCTTGAAGTTGAGTGCGACACCCGTCGCCATCTCCGCATCCGACAGGATCTGGTCGTTGGTGATGCGGAGGTTGCCCTCCACCACGATCGAGTCGGGAAGAGCGCAGGCCCCCGGTCCCTCCTGCTGCGCCTGGGCGCGGGAGAGGGGGAGGCAGAGAACAGCGGCCACGATGGCAGCCGCGGAATGACGGAAAACGGGCATAAGCTTGGAAAATGTAACGAGTCAGCCGACCTGGTCTACCCACGACCGGGTCGGCTGTTTCACGGAACCGAAGTTCCGGGGGTGACGCCGGACCGTCAGGCGGCCGGCGTCGCGCTCGCAGAGACCCGGAATTGCAGCTTCGTCCCGTCCTCGGCCACGTCCACGTCGATCTCGTCACCCTTCGAGAACTCGCCCAGCAGGATCTTCTCCGACAGCGGATCCTCGATGTAGCGCTGGATCGCCCGCTTCAGCGGTCGCGCGCCGTACATCTCGTCGAAGCCGTGCTTGGCGAGGAAGTCGCTGCCGGCATCGGTGAGCTTGAGCGTCAACTCCTCGTCCGAGAGGCGCTTCTGGACCTCGCGCAGCATCACCCCGACGATCTTGGCGATGTGCTCGCGGCTCAGCTGGTGGAACACAATCACGTCGTCCAGCCGGTTCAGGAACTCCGGGTTGAACGTGTGCTGCAGTTCCTCCTTCACCTTCTCCGAGATCCGCTCGAAGCTGCCACGGCTGTCCGACGTGCCGAAGCCCAGCGCCTTGCCCTTCGTGATCTCCTTCGCACCCACGTTGCTGGTCATGATGACCACCGTGTTCTTGAAGTCGATCACGCGGCCGTAGTTGTCCGTCAGGTGCCCCTCGTCCAGCACCTGCAGCAGGATGTTGAACACATCCGGATGCGCCTTCTCGATCTCGTCGAGCAGGATGACGCTGTACGGCTTGCGCCGGATCGCCTTGGTCAGCGTGCCGCTGTCCTCGTAGCCCACGTAGCCCGGCGGTGCACCGATCAGCCGCGACACGGAGAACTTCTCCATGTACTCGCTCATGTCCACGCGGATCAGCGCCGACGCGTCGGCGAACAGGAACTTGGCCAGCTGACGCGCAACCTCCGTCTTGCCCACGCCGGTCGGTCCGCAGAAGATGAAGCTGCCGATCGGACGGTTCGGATCCTTGAGACCGGCGCGGCTGCGACGGATGGAACGGGCCAGCGACTTGATCGCCTCCTCCTGCCCCACCACCTGCGCATGCATCTCCTCTTCCATGCGCAGCAGGCGGGCCGTTTCGGCCTCCTGCAGGCGCGTGACGGGGATGCCCGTCCAGCGGCTCACGATGAAGGAGATTTCCTCCTCACCGAGCACCGGCCGGAACGACTGGCGACGCTGCTCCCACTCCTCCTGCCGCTGCCGGATCTCTGCCTGCAGCTCGCGTTCGCGATCGCGCAGCGACGCAGCCTTCTCGAAGTTCTGGTCGCGCACGGCGCCTTCCTTGTCCACGTTCACCTGGTCCAGCTGACCCCGCAGGTCGGCCACGTCGGCCGGCGGCACCTGCGCCGCCAGGCGCGCACGTGCACCCGCCTCGTCGATCACGTCGATCGCCTTGTCGGGCAGGAAGCGGTCGGTGATGTAGCGCTCCGACAGCTTGGCGGCGGCGAACAGCGTCGTGTCGGGGATCGTCACGCGGTGATGATCCTCATACTTCTTGCGCAGCCCCTTGAGGATCTCGACCGTCTCGTCCACCGACGGCGGATCGACGATCACCGTCTGGAAGCGACGCTCGAGCGCGCCGTCCTTCTCGATGTACTTGCGATACTCGTTCAGCGTGGACGCACCGACGCACTGCAGTTCGCCGCGCGCCAGCGCGGGCTTCAGCATGTTGCTGGCGTCGATCGCCCCTTCCGCCGCGCCGGCACCGACCAGCGTGTGCAGCTCGTCGATGAAGAGGATCACGTTCTTGTTCTGCGCGATCTCGTTCATCACGGCCTTCAGCCGCTCCTCGAACTGCCCGCGATACTTGGTGCCGGCGATCACCGCCGCCATGTCGAGCGACAGCACGCGGTTGTCGCGCAGGTTGTCCGGGCAGTTGCCGCCCGAGATCAACTGCGCCAGTCCTTCTACGATCGCGGTCTTGCCCACGCCCGGCTCACCGATCAGCACCGGGTTGTTCTTCTTGCGGCGTGAGAGGACTTCCATCACCCGCTCGATTTCCTTCGCGCGGCCGATGGTCGGGTCCAGCGCGCCCTCGGCGGCCAGCGCCGTCAGGTCGCGGCAGAAATGATCGAGCGCCGGCGTCTTCGACTTCTTCTCCGCCTTCGCCCCACCGCTGCTCGGCGTGCCACCCGGCGTCGCACTGCCACCGGCAGCCTGTGCCGTCGGCGTGCCGCCCGGCGGCATCTCGGTGCCCAGCAGGCGGAGCGTCTCGGTGCGCGCCGCGTCGAGGTTCACGCCGCTGTCGGTCAGCACCTGCGCGGCAATGCCCTTCTCCTCGCGGAGCAGGCCAAGCAGCAGGTGTTCGGTGCCGACGTAGCTGTGATTGAGCTCGCGAGCCTCGCTCATCGCCAGCTCGAGCACCTTCTTCGCCCGCGAGGTATACGGCAGGTCCGGGCCGGTGGCTTGCGCCGCCTTCCCCTTCTTCACCGTGTCCTCGATCTTCTGCTGGATCTCGTCGAGGTCGACGTTGAGGCTCTGCAGCACGGCGGCTGCGACCCCTTCGCCCTCGCGAATCAAGCCGAGAAGGATGTGCTCGGTGCCCACGTATTCGTGGTGCAGGCGCGCCGCTTCTTCGCGCGCCATGGCGAGCACCTTCCGTACGCGCTCGGTGAAGTTGTACCCGTTCATGCTGACCTCTGGTTCGGCTGTCGGTGGCCGATCATCCGTGCGATCCTACGTCGGCAGCGAGTGCATCCCGGACAAACCGTGCACGCGCCACGCTGGCATCACCATCCGACAATGTGGCACGACCGTCGTACTGTGCCACATGCGCCGCCTGGCAATGAATCAGGAGCTTGTTGAGCGTATAGACACTCGGTGAACTCAGGAGTTTCAGGCTCAGCGCGAGCCGCACACCACTGAGGTAGTTCATCGCCTCGTCGAACGTCAGGCTCCGCGCATAACGCAGGGTGCCGTAGGCCCGCCACAGCTTGTCTTCAATGATATACCCGGCATCCCGCAGCAGCACATGCCGGGCTTCCTCTTCGCGCTCCACCACATGCCGCACGACGCGCGACAGCTGGTCGAGCAACTCCACCTCGCTCTTCCCCAGTGTCGTCTGGTTGCTGATCTGGAAGTAGTTCCCGACCACCTCACTCCCCTCGCCGTACAAACCCCGATAGGTCAGCCCCATCTGCTGGAGCCCGGCCAGCACCTTGGAGATCTCCTTCGTCAGTACCAGCCCCGGCAGGTGGATGAGGACGGATACCCGCAGCCCGGTGCCGGTGTTCGTCGGGCACGCCGTCAGGAAGCCGAACTCCCCGTGCCAGGCATACGGCACGTGACGGCCGAGCTCGTCATCGAGGGCCGTCGCCGCGCCGAACGCGCCAAGCGGATCGAAGCCCGACCGCATCGCCTGCAACCGGAGGTGGTCCTCCTCGTTGACCATCACGCTAACCTCGTCGGCCAGCACCAGCGCCGCACCTGTCCGAACGGCGAGCGTGCCGTCGAGGCCCGCCAGTTCCTTGCTCACCAGGTGTCGCTCATGGAGCAGCTGGCGGTCGGGGGTGGCCAGCTCGTCCACCCGCAGGATCACGCCGGCGTGCAGCGACGCCACCTTCGGCATGGCGTCGCGAAGCTGACCCAGCACCCGCAGGCGCTCCCCGTCGCGGGCCCGGGTGGTGAACGCGAACCCTTCGACGTTCCGCGCCAGGCGAACGCGGGTGGAGAGGACCACCTCGGGATGCTCCCCCGAGCCGTCCAGCCACCGCGTGCCGCCGTCCGGCAGCAGCGAGAAGTCGATCATTCGGCCACCTCCTTCAGCTGGTCACGCAGTCGCGCCGCCTGCTCGAACTGTTCCAGCTCGATCGCCCGGCGCAGCTGTTCGCGCAACTCGAGCACCGTGGATGCGCGCTGCAGCTGGTCCGGCGCCGGCGGCGCGTACTGCCGACCCGCGTGCCGTGTGGCGCCGTGCACGCGCTGCAGCAACTCGCGCAGCTGCGGCTCGAAGGTGCTGTAGCAGCGGGCGCAGCCCAGCCGTCCCGAGGCGCGGAAGTCCTTGTAGGTCGCCTGGCAGAAGGTGCAGCGGGCCTGATCCGAGTTCCCGACCGCCAGCTGTTGCTGCACGGTCTGCAGCAACGAGGTGAGCGGCGTCTTCGGTGCCGCCACGGTCGTCTCGACGCCCTTGTCGGCCGCGCACTTCTCGCAGAGGTGGACCTGCGTCACTGCCCCGTCGACCACCTGCGTCAGGTGCACGACCGCATCCCGTTCCCGGCAGGAATCGCAGACCATCAGCCCACCTCCTCCGCCAGCGCCGACGACTCGACCACGCGTCCCCCATCCAGAAGCAGCACCCGATTCGCGCGCGATGCCAGCGCACGATTGTGCGTCACCACCACCACGCCGACACCATGCACTGATGCCAGTGTAGCGAAAAGCTCATGCAATCGTTCCGCGTTCCCGCGGTCGAGGTTTCCGGACGGTTCGTCCGCCAGCAACAGCGCCGGGTTCGGAGCCAGCGCACGCGCCACCGCCACTCGCTGCTGCTCGCCACCCGACAGCGCCGACGGCAGGTGATCCGCACGCGACGCCAGGCCGACCGACGACAGCAGTTCCAGCGCGCGCCCACGCACCGCCGCAGGCGTGTTGCCCGCGATCAGCAGCGGCATCATCACGTTCTCGAGCGCCGTGAACTCGCGCAGGAGGTGATGGAACTGGAACACGAACCCGATCGAGCGGTTGCGCACCTCGGCCAGGCTCGACTCGCTCCCGGTCTGCACCGCGCGACCGGCGATGCGGATCTCACCCGACGACGGCTTGTCGAGCGCACCGAGGATGTGGAGCAGCGTGCTCTTGCCTGCACCGCTTTCACCGATGATCGCGACCATCTCGCCGCGCAGGATCGTCAGCGAGGCGCCGTCGAGGATGCGCAAGGTCGAGCCGTCGCCGCTGGTGTATTCCTTCACCACGTCGATCGCTTCCAGCACCGGCGTGCCGTTCAGCTCATTCATGGCGGATCGCCTCCACCGGGAACAGGCGCGAGGCCTGTCGCGCCGGCCAGAGCGTGGCCAGCATCGCGATGCCCAGGCTGGCCGCGGTGATCGCCAGCACGTCGCTGATCGCGATCTGGATCGGCAGCCGGTCGATGAAGTACACCTGCGGATCGAGTGCAATCAGCTTGAAGCGCGTCAGCGCCCAGGCACCGACCAGTCCCAGTGCCACGCCGAGCGCGGTGCCGACGAACCCGATCGCCGCGCCCTGCCAGAGGAAGATCCGTCGGATGGACGCCGACGGCATACCCATCGCCTTCAGGATGCCGATCTCGCGCGTCTTGTCGGTCACCACCATCGTGAGCGTGCTGACGATGTTGAACGCCGCCACCAGCACGATCAGCAGCAGGATCACGCCCATCGCCAGCTTCTCCAGCTTGAGCGCCGAAAACAGTGAGCGATTCTGTTCCTGCCAGTCCACGGTGCGATAGGGAAATCCGAGCACGGTGGCCAGCTGCTGTGCCACGATCGGCGCCTGATACCGATCCGGTGTGCGCACGTCGATGCCGGTGACGCGCGCGCCGAGTCCCGCGAGGTCCTGTGCGGCCGCCAGGTCCATGTATCCGTAGCCACTGTCGTATTCGTACATCCCCGTCTCGAAGATGCCGGTGATCACGAAGTTCCGGTACAGCGGCACGAACCCGCCGAGTGCGTTGGAGAGCGCGAGGCGGCCGGGGGCGGTTGCGAGCCCCACGACGTCGCCAGGCCAGGCGTTGAGGCGTTCCGCCATGCGCTGCCCGATGACGATCGCACGCAGCGTGTCACCGGATGGCGGCGTGAACGTAAAGTTGCCGCTCCGCGCATACTGCCGAATCTGCGTCACGTCTGCGGCCCCTGTCGTGGACGCCGGCATGCCCACGACCTTGACCGGTTCGGCGTAATCGTTTCCCTTCTTTGCGATCAGCGCGTCCTTCAGCACGAACGGCTCGGCCGACACCACACCGGGCTGCGCACGCACCTTCTTCAGCGTCGTCTGCCAGTCGGTCATGGTCAGGTCGTCACCGACCGTCAGTACCCGCAGGTCAGGACTGCCGATCAGGATCTTGTCACGCAGGTCCTTCTGCAGGCCGTTCATCACGCCCAGCACCAGGATCAGCGCGCTGACGCCCACCACCACGCCACCCATCGCGATGATGCTGATGAGGCTCAGCAGCTGCGAGCCGCGTCGGCTGCGCAGGTAGCGCCACGCGATGGCGACCTCGAGTCGGGTCATTCGGGGCGCATGGCGGGAAACAGGATCACGTCGCGGATGTGCTGGGTGCCGGTGAGGTACATCAACAGTCGGTCGATGCCGATGCCCACGCCACCCGTGGGCGGCATGCCGTATTCCATCGCCCGCAGGTAGTCCTCGTCCACGCCGGTGGCCTCATCGTCGCCGGCGGCCTTCAGCCGCGCCTGCGCCTCGAAGCGCTGGCGCTGGTCGATGGGGTCGTTCAGCTCCGAGAAGGCATTCGCCATCTCGCGGCCATCGGCGAACAGTTCGAAGCGCTCGGTGAGCGCCGGGTTGCCGCGCTTCGGCTTCGCCAGCGGTGACAATTCCACCGGATAGTCGAGCACGAAGGTCGGCGTGGTGATCGTGCGTTCCACCAGGGCCTGGAACAATTCGTCCATCAGCTTCGGACGGCTCAGCGTGTCCGGCTTCTCCACGCCCTGCGCCTTCGCGGCCGTCACCAAATCGGCATCCGACATGGCCAGCACATCGCGCCCCAGGCCCGCACTCAGCGACGGCACCCACTCGATGCGCCGGAACGGTGTCGTGAACGACGGCACCGACTCCGCATCGATCCCGGGCGTGCTGCGCACGGCGTCGGCCGCGGCCACGATCAGCTGTTCCACGCGACCCATCATCACCGAGTAATCGGCGTACGACTCGTAGAACTCGAGCATCGTGAACTCCGGATTGTGCGTCCGGTCGATGCCCTCGTTGCGGAAGTCGTGGCCGATCTCGTACACGCGGTCGAAGCCACCGACGATCAGCCGCTTCAGGTACAGCTCATCCGCGATGCGCAGGTAGAGCGGCATGTCGAGCGCATTGTGGTGCGTCGTGAACGGGCGTGCCGCCGCGCCGCCGTAGAGCGGCTGCAGCACCGGCGTCTCCACCTCGAGGTAACCGAGGCCGTCCAGGAATTGGCGGATCGCCGACGTCATGCGCGCCCGCGCGTAGAAGTTGGCGCGCACTTCCGGATGCACCGCCAGGTCGGCGTAGCGCTGGCGGTAGCGCTGTTCCGGATCGCTGAAGCCGGAGTACCGCTTGACCTCACCGTCCACCACCTGCTCCTTGGCGAACGGCAGCGGGCGCAACGTCTTCGCCAGCAAGGTCAGTTCGGTGCACTGCACCGTGACTTCACCCGTGCGCGTGCGCATCAGCGTGCCGGCCACGCCGACGATGTCACCGAGATGCAGCTCCTCGAACACCGCCCACTGCTCGGCGGGCATGTCATCCTTGCGGAAGTACGCCTGCAGCTTGCCGCTGGCATCACTGACGTGCGCAAATGCCGTCTTGCCCTTCGAGCGCAATGACACCAGCCGGCCCGCAATGCGCACCGCCGGCCCGGTCTCCGCGCCGTCGGGCAGCAGGGCGCGGGCATCGGCACCGAGGTGCGTGCGGTCGTACGCGTACGCGAACGGCGACACGCCGCTCGCCAGCAGGCGGTCGAGCGACGCGCGACGATCGAGGAGGACCTGACTCAGTTCTTCGGTGTTCACGTCGATGGGATCGATGGGATCGGAAGGATCACTTCTTCGCCGGCTCGCCGGCCTGCTTCAGGTAGGCCTCGATGAACGGATCGATGGCCCCGTCCATCACCTTCGCGACATCGGCGATCTTGAGCTCCGTGCGATGGTCGTTCACCATCGTGTACGGCTGGAACACGTAGCTGCGGATCTGGCTGCCGAACGACACATCCGCCTTGCCGGCATCCAGCGCCGCCTTCACCGCCGCCTGCTTGTCGGCCTCGATCTGGTAGAGGCGGTTCTTGAGCTGCTTCATCGCCGTCGCCTTGTTCTTGAACTGCGAGCGCTCGGCCTGCGATGCGGTGACCACGCCGCTGGGCAAGTGCGTGATGCGCACCGCCGACGACGTCTTGTTCACGTGCTGGCCGCCGGCGCCCGAGGCGCGATAGACATCGATCCGCAGGTCCTCCTCGCGGATCTCGATGTTGATCTCCTCGTTCACCACCGGATAGACGAACACCGACGCGAAGCTGGTGTGGCGACGCGCCTGCGAGTCGAACGGCGAGATGCGCACCAGCCGGTGCACACCGGCCTCGGGGCGCAGGAAGCCGAAGGCATACTCACCAGTGATCTCCAGCACCGCGCCCTTGATCCCGGCCTCTTCGCCCTCGCTCATGTCGAGGACCTCGATGTCGTACCCCCGCCGCTCACACCAGCGTGTGTACATGCGGAGCAGCATCTGGGCCCAGTCCTGCGCCTCGGTGCCGCCGGCACCGGCGGAGATCTCGAGCTGCGCGCCGCGGTGGTCATCGGGACCACGCAGCAGCGATCGCAGCTCGTAGGCGGCGATCTGCTCGCGCACCGCCTCGGCGTCGCGCTGCAGCTCCGACTCCATCGTGGCGTCGGGCTCGAGGGTCAGCAGCTCCGCCATCTCGCGCGCATCGGACACGCCGCGCACCAGCGTGTCGAAGGGCTCCACCCACTGCTTGTACACCTTCACCTGCTGGACCACGGCCTGCGCCCGTTCCTGGTGATCCCAGAACGTCGGTTCGGCCATCTGGGCCTCGAGCGCCGTCAGGCGTTCCCGCTGGCTCTCGATGTCAAAGATACCTCCGGAGCTCGTCGAGCCGTTCCGCATCGGTGGTGAGTTGGGTCGTCAGCTGTGCGAGGTCTGCCATGAGTGCCGGTGGAGCCATGAGAAAAACGAGAGCCGCCCTCCCGAGGTCGGGAGGACGGCTCGGTGCGCAGCTGCGCAGGAGCGAAAGTTAGCCGCGGCGGCACGGGTTCTCCATGCCTGACGGCACTCAGAACACCCGATTGCCGTCCGCCAGCACTTCGTTCAGCGCGTCCTGGAAGAACGCCGTCGACTCGGCGACCTCGCGGCCCACCTGCTCCACGTATTCGTCGTAGCTCTTCCGGATCTCGTCACGGAAGAGCTGCTTGAGCGTGCCGTTCGCCAGTCCGTCGGCGCGCTTCTGCGGCTGGTACGCCACCATGTCCGACACCAGCGCGCGCGCGAGACGCTTGGCGCGCGTCATCGGGTCACTGCGAAGGAACGGATTGATGACCCGGCGCGAGTCACCGGCGGCGCCGGGTACCGTCCCCACCACGCCCGACGGCGTGGCGGCCGTGGCGGCCGTGGCGGTGGACACCATCTGCCCCGGAGACGGCGGCGGCGGTGGCACCAGCGGCCGCGCAGCCTGCGCCGACGAGTAGGCTGGCGTGGACGTGGCCGGCTCAGGAAACGGGGCGGGCTCGGTCGCAAAGTTCGGGTCGGGCGCGGTCGATGGCGTGAACTCCAGCGGCGCACTGGTCGGCGGCACGTAGGCCGGCGTGGCGATCGACGGGGTCGGGCGCGATGGATACGGGATCGGCTGCGGCGAGGGCGGCGCGGACGGTGTCGGACCTCCGACGGCCGCCGAACGCAGTGGCGTCTGCCGCGCCACGGCAGGATTCGTCAGTGGCGTCATGGCGCCCACCGAGATGCGCACGATCGCTCCACAGACGCTGCATCGCGCCCTGACGCCGTTCGGTGGCACCTTGGCAGGGTCCACTCGGAATACAGATCGACAGTCCTGACACGTCACGTTCACTGCAGCGTCTCCTCGGGTGGGGTGGCCGACTCGCCGTCGGACCGCCGATCCATTGCCCACACCGATCCGGGCAACGTCTTCGCGAACGTCTTCATCTCCGTGGCCAGCTCGCTCACCTGCGCGGCGCTGGTGAAACGGCGACGCTCGTTCGTGACCACGCCGATGGACAGCGTCATCAGCGGTACCCGATCGAGTCGACCTCGGCGATCCTTCCCGAAAAAGTAGCCAGCTTGCCGATCATGTGCAGAGTAGCGCGGCGGCAGGATTTCGTCGGCCCGCTGCACCAGCAGGTCGCAGGCGGCCGCCACACATTCCAGGGGCACGAGGAACAGGAAGTCGTCGCCGCCGATGTGCCCCACGAATCCCCGATCGCCGGCCGCCGCGTCCACCACTTCGACCAGCAGTTCGGCGATGGTCCGGATGACGTCGTCGCCCATCGCATAACCGTAGCGATCGTTGAATTCCTTGAAGTGATCGAGATCCGCGTAGCAGGCGCCGAAGAGCTCGCCGCGCTGGATGCGCGCCATCATGGCGGTCGCCAGCGCGTCCGCGCCGGCCAGGCGCGTGGACGGATTCACCTGGATGTCGCGACGGGTGCGCCGGAGCGCGGCCGTCAGCCGGGCCTCCTGCTCCGCAGGGTCGAGCCGGTCGGTGATGACGTCGTCGGCACCGGCGTCGAGCCATGCCGCCACGGCACCGTCCTCGGTCACCACGACGGTGGGCACGGTCTGCAGGCGACCGTCCGTCTTCAGCGCCACGATCGCCTCGCGACACTGCGAGTCCTGGCTGCCATCGACGCCCAGCAGCACGAGGGCCGGTGTGGCGGTGCGGAGGGCGCGCCGTTCCAGTGGCAGCCTGACGGTGGAGACGATCAGCGCCTGCGACCCTGCCCATTCCTCGAGACGCGCGGCAAAGCCTGCGGGCAGGCACCCTGCGATCAGGATGCCCAGCGGCTCGGGAATACGCGGCAGGACAGGCGGTGACAGCATCATCCCTGATGGACGATCGAAGCGGGCCGAGGCAAGCCTGCCGAGCCCTCAGGCCGGCGTGGCCTCGTCGATGAGTAGGATCGGGATCCCGTCGCGCACCGGATAGCGGAGGCGGCAGGCGGCACATTCGAGCGATAGCTGCGCGGCATCCGGGCTGCGCAGTGCTCCCTTGCATTTCGGGCAGCGCAGGATCGCCAGCAACTCCGGGGCGATGGACGGCATCGTCATTCCTGAGGAACGGTGAAGCCGAAGCGACGGAGCGCCACGGCGTCCTTGCGCCAGTCGGGCATGACCTTGACCCAGAGGTCGAGGTAGACCGCCCCCTCCACCAGCCGCTCGATCAAGATGCGCGCCGCGGTGCCGATTTCGCGAATCGTCTTCCCTTTCGCACCGAGCACGATGCCCTTCTGGCTGTCACGCTCGACGTACACCACCGCGCGGATGTAGATCGGCGACTTGTTCTCGCGGAACTCCTCGATGTCCACGAAGATGCCGTACGGCACTTCCTCGTGCAGGATGGCGAGGGCACTCTCGCGGATCGCCTCGGCGGCGAAGAACCGCACCGGTTGCGTGCTCAGTTCATCGGCCGGGTAGAGGAACGGCGAGAGCGGCAGGTGCGCGGCGACCTGGGTGAGCAGGGTGTCGATCCCGTCACCATGTTCGGCGCTGCCGACGATGACGTTGGGCAGGGCCTCGAGCGCCGCGCGATTGCCGGCGTTCAGCAGGTCGGCCTTGTTCGCCCAGGTGAACTGCGTGCGCGGCAGCGGTGTGCCGGCGGGCACCAGCGACTGCAGCGGTGGTGGCGGACCATTGGTCGCGTCATGCACATAGACGGCGACATCGGCGTCGCGGAGCGATGCGATGGCGTTGGCGAGCATGCTGCGCTGCAGCGTGTACCCCGGATCGAGCAGGCCAGGCGTGTCGAGCAGCACCATCTGGTAGGTCTCGGTGGAGACGATGCCGACGGCGGAGACGCGGGTGGACTGCGGCTTCGGGCTGGTGATGGCGAGCTTGAGGCCGAGCAGCCGGTTGAGCAGCGTGGACTTGCCGGCGTTGGGCTTGCCGACGAGGGCCACGTGTCCGGCGCGGGTGGTGGTGGACGGGTCGGGCAGTGGGGTCATGATGGCGGGTGGGCGGTGGTGCCAGGCGTGGTCGGCGGGGTGCTGGGGAATAAACACACGAAACCCCCGATTGCGTGAAGCAACCGGGGGTTTCGTAAGGGTGCCGGCGACGGCCTACTCTCCCGCGACCTCGCGGCCGGAGTACCATCGGCGCTGTCGGGCTTAACGATCGTGTTCGGAATGGGAACGAGTGTGGCCCCGACGCTCTAGTCGCCAGCGAAAAAAGTCAAGTGATGAAGGCAGATGATCGTAGGTCATGGAGCCACGTCGCAGATTTCGCGATTGGCGACGCAACCGAGTTGCGTAAGTGACCGGGCCTTTGCGTGCCGGTCACAGTATTGGGAGTCAAGCCGCACGGGCGA
>JAZKJL010000002.1:0-79603 GCA_040384325.1 Gemmatimonadota bacterium
TCGCCCGTGCGGCTTGACTCCCAATACTGTGACCGGCACGCAAAGGCCCGGTCACCGACATACGCCGTGCATGCTGTGCACACCGCGTCGACAGCGACAGCTGTCACCACATCCACGATCTCCACACACTCTCCATTGTCAGCTGCGCGACTGCACGCACCACCGCAGTCGCACGCCATTCCCGTCGCGAAACACACCTCGCGTCGGTGGGCGAAATGCTGTAGGTTGTTCGCACGTCTTTGACAATTCGCTGGCGACTAGAGCGTCGGGGCCACACTCGTTCCCATTCCGAACACGATCGTTAAGCCCGACAGCGCCGATGGTACTCCGGCCGCGAGGTCGCGGGAGAGTAGGCCGTCGCCGGCACCTTGTACGAAGCCCCTGATCACACCACGTGGTCAGGGGCTTCGTCGTTTCGGGAGACTGCCGTCCGCGCAGGAATCCATCTGCACACCGCACCATGCACGAGACGGCAGCGGCACCCGCGTCGGCCTTGTGAGGGCTCGCGCTACGTCGCCGGCGCCTGCCAGCCCTGCACCAACACAGCCGCCGCTGCCGCCGGATCATCCGCGGCCAGCACCGTGCGGATCGCCGCCACACCCGACGCACCGGCCGCACGCAACGCGCCGACCAACGCCGCATCGACGCCGCCGATCGCGATCACCGGACGCGCGCACGCGGCCGCCAGTTGCGCGAAACGCGCCACACCCAGCGATGCCGCACCCGCGCCCGCCACCGGGCCGATCGTCACGTAGTCCGCGTCGAGCGCCGACGGGACGTCGTCCTCCGTGCTGACGGATGCGCCGACCAGAAATCCCGGCGGCGTTTGCGAGCGCACTGCGATCACCGGCATGCTCGACGACGTCAGGTGCACACCCGCCGCACCACACGCCAGCGCGACGTCCAGGCGTTCGCTCACCAGCACCGGCACGCGGAGCGCCTCGCGCAACGCACCGCCTGCTTCCACCAGCACACGGACGTCCGCATGTTTCAGACGGAGGAGCAGCATCGTGGCACCGCCGCGTTCAGCCGCCACCGCACGCGCGACCAGGCCGCTGACGCCGTCCCGGAGGTCATCCGTCACCACGCAGAGACGGAGACGGACATCATCCTGTTCGATCATCAGGGAGGCTCATGGACGACGTGGTACCGCTGATGCTCTCGACGTTGCTCACGGGGACGAATGCCCCCAACGCGGTCCCGGCGGTGGCGGTGGCCGTGCGGCTGGCCACAACCTGTCGCGAGAATTCGGCCACGGCAATCGCCGATGCCGTCTCGGAACTGGTGCACACATTCCATGCGCGCAACGATGTCGGGCCGGCCGCGGTGCGTGTGGTGCTCTTCACCGCCACCGGCGACCTGACGACGGCGAAACCGGCCGTCGCTGCACGCGCCGCAGGGTGGACGTCCGCACAATTCCTTTGCCTGGCCGAGATGCCGACCGACGACGACCTGCCGCGCTGCATTCGTGCGCTGCTGATCGTCGATCGCGGACTCGGGGCCGATGCGCTGCGCGCCGTCTATCTCAACGGCACCGAGATACTGCGACCCGACGTCACGTTCGAGTGACGCCTGCGTTCCACTGCTGGCGTCAGCGACCGTTGCCCGTCGGCTTCGCCGACTCCGCCGAATCGCGCGCCGCCCGTGAGCGCTGCACGGCCACGGTGTGCTCGCGGAAGGTGCGCGTGAACTCCGAGTGCCCGTCCGGAAACGCGACGAAGAACATCGCATCACTCGGCGCCGGCTCGATCGCCGCACTGAGGCTGGCGGTGCCAGGAGACGCGATCGGTCCCGGCGGCAGTCCACTCACGCGATAGGTGTTGTACGGTGACTCGACCTTCAGGTCGGCGTACAGCACACGCTTGGCCACCAGCTTCATCGCGTAGAGCACCGTGGGGTCGGCCTGCAGTCGCATGCCCGCCTTGAGGCGGTTCATGTACACGGCGGCGATCAGCGGACGGTCGGCACTGCGACCCGCCTCCTTTTCCACGATCGATGCCAGTGTCACCACCGCGTGACGCGTCCGGCCCTGCTGGGCGATCTGCGCATCCCAGGCGTCCTTCCAGCGCCGCTCGAACGTGGTGAGCATCGTGTCCACCACCATCGCGGCCGTCACGTCCTCGGTGAAGTCGTAGGTGGCAGGAAAGAGATACCCTTCCACATCCGCGGCGGGCGTCTGCATGCGAGCCCGTCGCGCCGAGTCGCGGGTGGCCGCGACGAACTCCGCGCTGTCGGCGCCGAGCGAATCGCGCAACAGGCGACCGATCTGCGTGATGCCCCAGCCTTCGGGGATCACGACCCGCCGGAATCGGTTGCGGCCCGTCTGCAGCTGGGAGAGGATGTCGGCCGCGGTCGCACCGCGGGGCACCAGATAGCGACCCGGCACGATCGGTCCATCGCCGCCGGTCACCTGCGCCACCAGCCGGAAGATCATCGCCGAACGTACCACGTCCGCAGCCGCGAGGCTGTCGGCCGCGACGGACAGCGTGGCGCCAGCGGGCACCGTCACGCGCGCCAGTGTGCCCGCCCGTGCCACGCGACCGTTCCAGAATACGAGGGCCGCTGCGCCCAGCAGCAGCACACCGATGACCGTGGCCAGCGGCCACACCTTTCGACGGCGTCGGGACATGCTCAGCCCTCGGTGGAACCCGTGTCATCGGCCATCACCGCGCCGCCATCGAGCACGCCCTGCAGCAGCAGCGCTGCGGTCATCGCGTCGATGTCGTGACGGTGATCGCCGATCCGCCCACCGGCTTCGTGCAACGCGCGATGCGCCCGGGCGGTCGAGTAGCGCTCATCCACGAACGATACCGGTCGCCCACTGCGTGCGGTAATCGCCGACGCCACCTCGCGCACCTCGGCACAGCGCGGCGTCTCGTCCCCATTGCCGTCGAGGGGCAGCCCCATGATCACCCCATCCACCTCGCCGATGGTGTCCATGCGACGCAGCAGCTCGGCCACCGGCGGACGCTTGCCGGCGCGCCGGACGATCACGCCGGCGGGTGAGGCGAGGATGCGCAACTCGTCGCTGGCGGCCAACCCGATGCGCCGCTCACCCCAGTCCACCGCCAGCAGGCGCCCCATCAGCGCTCCATGTCGGCGAAGAACTCCTTGTTCGACGCGGTGCGCTTGAGGCGCTGGATGAGGAACGCCATCGCGTCCTCCTTCTCCATGTCGCCAAGGAAGGCGCGCAGCAGCATGATCCGGTTCTGCTCCAGCTCATTGAGCAGCATCTCGTCGCGCCGGGTGCCCGACTTGCCGATGTCGATGGCCGGGAAGACGCGGCTGGCCGCGATGCCGCGATCGAGCACGATCTCCATGTTGCCGGTGCCCTTGAACTCCTCGAAGATCACCTCGTCCATGCGCGAGCCGGTGTGCACCAGCGCGGTGGCGACGATGGTCAGCGAGCCACCGCCGGCGATGCGCCTGGCCGAGCCGAAGAACTTCTTCGGCTTCTGCAGCGCGCGGGCGTCCACACCACCGCTCATGATGCGCCCGTTGTTCGGCAGCACGTTGTTGTGCGCGCGGCCGAAGCGGGTGATGGAGTCCAGCAGCAGCACCACGTCGCGCCCCTGTTCCACGAGGCGCTTGGCACGCTCGATGGCGAGGTCGCCCACGTGGACGTGGCGGGTGGGTGGCTCGTCGAAGGTGGAGCTGATGACCTGGGCGCCCGGCACGGTCGCGCGGAAGTCGGTGACTTCCTCGGGTCGCTCGTCGATCAGCAGCACGATCACCGCGATCTCCGGATAGTTGCGCCGGATGGAGGTGGCGATCTGGTGCAGCATGATCGTCTTGCCGGTGCGTGGCGGTGCGACGATCAGGCCGCGCTGGCCCTTGCCGATCGGCGAGACGAGATCCACCACACGCAACGACAGCGGACAGTCCGGATATTCCAGCCGCAGGCGCTCATCGGGATACTTGACCGGCAGCGCATCGAATTCGGCGCGCTGCGGGCCGATCTCGGGTTCGGCGCCGTTGATCTGCTCAAGGCGCAACAGTGCGAGGAATTTCTCCCACTGCCGCGGCGGCCGGATGGTGCCACGCAGCCAGTCGCCGGCCCGCAGGTTGAACCGACGCACCTGCGCCGACGACACGTACACGTCGTCGGGACTGGGTGCGAAGTTCCAGTCCTGGTAGCGGATGAAGCCATGGCCGCCTTTCTCCAGGTCCAGCACGCCCTCGGCCACCAGCAGCTCGCGATTGCGGAGCATGGCGAGCTCGATGCGGTGGATCAGGTCGGGAAGGCGCAGCCCCGGTTCATTGGGCACGCCGAGCGCATCGGCGCGGGCCGCCAATGCATCGAAGTTGAGCTTCTTCAGCTCCGACGTCTCGACGGGCATCTGTTGGGAGCGCGAGGCGTCTGGCGCGTCGCGGGTACCGGCATTCATGCGTGAGTGACGCGGCCGGGGAAGTAAACGATGACGCTCGACCGGGCATTACAGCCAGCCGGCACGTCAGGGGCGGACGGGGGTGGTGCGGATGCGCCTGACAGGATTCGAACCTGTGACCTTCGGCTCCGGAGGCCGACGCTCTATCCAGCTGAGCTACAGACGCGTTGCCACGTGCAGTGGCGAATCAGAAGCATAACGGGACGGGCGAGCCTGCGAAACCGACGCGGCGTGCGGATTGCTGCGCGGAGCGGGGCGGCGCGTGATCGGCGCGGCGGGAAGACGCCGCCGCCGTCGCTCAGGCCCGGCGCTGGCAGACGGTCAGTTCGTCACAGCGGCTGACGGTGAATCCCTGTGGTGCGATGGCCTCGTCGAACACGCGCTCGCACTCCGGTCCGTGCAACTCGATCACGATGTTGTCCACCCGATCCAGCCAGTCGCAGTGACCGGCGCGGAACATCTCGACCTCGGAGCCCTCGATGTCCACCTTGAGGATCGAGATCCGCTCGTGGCCGGAGCGCTGCAGCAGGCTGCCGACATCGGTGGCGTGCATCAGCGGGGTCTCGCCATCGCGCGCGGGGCGGACGGTGCGTGACCACTCGCGGCCATCGCCGAACGGCACCTCGGACATCACCAGGCCGCACTCGCTGGACCAGATGCCGGAGTGGATGGGCGTGACGCGGTCCTGATAGGGAGCGAGGTTGCGCTCGAGAGCGGCGAAATTGGAGGGGTCCGGTTCCACCGCGATCACGCGTGCGTCAGGGAAGCGGTTCAGCAGGTAGGCGGAGGAGAACCCGGCGTTGGCTCCACAATCGATGATGAAGCGGGCATCGGCGACGCCGTCCAGGCAGCGGTATTCCCGGTACCGGAAGATCTGGTCGAAGACGTCCACGTCGCTGGAGTTGGGCCGGCACCAGAGCGGCGCGGCGGCGTACCGGCTGCGGAGGGTGAAGGCGGCGTCCGGGGCAGCGACCTTGAGTGCCGCGCGTCGGAAGACGTAGCTGCCAGCCTCGAGCGGGCCGAGGTTCACGGCCGACGTCCAACAGCGTTCGAGCAGGGAAGACATCGCCTCTCCTTGGTGCGTTTCGCTGGGCCACGTGCGCACGTGCAGACCGAGGCGTGCAGTGCAGGTTCCAAGCCGGACCCACACATGCTGACGGTCGTGTCCGCCACCGCGGCGACCCTGGTTGGAGTCGCTACGATGGCGGACGAGTTGGCTGTCAGCGCTTGCCGAAACCGAACGAGACGCCGACGCCGTACGACGGGTCGGCGCCATCCAGACCGAGCGGAATCTGGATGAACGGTCGGACCAGCACCGTCGGGGTGAGGACGATGCCCAGGCCACCCGACAGCAGCCCATAGGTGTCGCTGTCGGAGAACGATGTGCCACCGTTGGAGACGGACACGCGCGCGTAGGCCGCCTGCAGCGCAGCGAACGGGATGAAGCTGACGCTCGACGAGGTGCTCACCGCTCCGCCGATGGCCAGTCCCGCGGTGGCACCGGTGCCGCTCACCTCGACGGTGCCGCCGTCGCCATCATCGATGTCGGGGCTCTTCAGGTACTCGGCCGACGCGACGGGGCAGACCATCACGCGCTTCGTCGCCCCGACGCGGTACGACAATCCACCGTCCACTCCGGCGCCCTTGGTCGTGCCGCTGACACCATCGGTCTTGGCGATTCTGGCGCTGATGCCACCGAAGGCCTTGGCCGTGCCGAAGCCGAACCTGGCATCGCCCCCGTTCTGGCCGTCGGTGAACTCGGCGCCGACCGTGAGGTTCATCGGTCGTGTCTCGAGGGAGGCGAGGCCGAGGCAGGCCTGACCCTTCAACACGGTGGTCGACAGCAGTAGCGCGGCACAGACAGGCAAGGCGCGGACGTTCATGCGTGCTCTCCGTTTCATGGGCATTTTGGGTTGTAACCGATACCAGCGGATCACTCGAGCAACCTATGCAGTGCGGTGTGGCGCTCCGCAATAGGGAACGGATCCGTCAACGGAAGGCCGGCGCGCTGGCGCGCGGGTCGGCGTCGCTCGGTGTGTCATCACGGAGATGAGGCGGGCCGTCGGGTGCGGCGGTCGCGCGCTCCAGGCAGCCGTCGGTCCCGGACGTGCGCGTCGGAGGCGTCCGGTGGCCTCGGATGCCTGTGCTGGCCGACGCGGGAGTCGGGCTGCGCACGACGAAAAAGCCCGCAGCGTTTCGGCTGCGGGCTTTCGACTCGTATGACGATCGTTCCAACCATCGGGGTGACAGGATTTGAACCTGCGACCTCCTGCTCCCGAAGCAGGCGCTCTACCGGGCTAAGCTACACCCCGAAACCAGTAAGCCTTTCACGTACTGCAGTGCGCCCGGAGAGACTCGAACTCCCAACCTTCTGATCCGTAGTCAGATGCTCTATCCAATTGAGCTACGAGCGCGCATGGCACTTCAGGTACAGGCCGAGCAACCTACGCGTTCGGCCGAACATCGTCAACCGGATCGCATGACACCGTGCAGCGATCCCGTCTCCCGAAACGACGATCGGGTCCCGGTTGCCCGGGACCCGATGAGCGGTACAAGACTCGAACTTGTGACCTCCACGATGTCAACGTGGCGCTCTAACCAACTGAGCTAACCGCCCGACGACACTGCACTGAGAGCGGGAAACGGGACTCGAACCCGCGACCCCAACCTTGGCAAGGTTGTGCTCTACCAACTGAGCTATTCCCGCATCACACCGGCCAGCAGACACCTGACCGGGCCATCCCGTCACACATGGAGGTGAGGGGAATCGAACCCCTGACCTCTTGAATGCCATTCAAGCGCTCTACCAACTGAGCTACACCCCCGGGACTGCCTTGCTCCCGCGACGCACGAGCCAGTCGTCAGGAACCGCAAAGGGTAGCCGGGAGTACCACCGGTGTCAACCCAACGACTGGCGGGAAGCCGTAAAATGCATAGATTGCTTGGCTTACGTCATGCCACCTGGATGGCGAGGGGTTCCGGTACACGAACCCTCGGGTGTAGCTGCGCGTTGCTGTGAAGTAACGATGATCGCTGCGACCTGGCGCCGACGTGGCGCTCGCGCGGCTCGGGATCGCTCGCGCCCCCGACCTGCGCTTCCAATTCGCGAGTTCCGACTGAGGTTTTTCAATACATGGCAGACGTGAAGCGCCGGCGCCGCAAGGCGACGCCAGCGGGGATCGCCCCGACGGAGCCCGAACGCGACATCCTCGATCAGTACCTCTACGAAGTCAGCACCTATCCGCTGCTCAAGGGGACCGAAGAGATCGAGTTGGCGCGAAAGATCCGTGCCGGTGATCCCGATGCACTCCAGGAGCTGGTGAAGCGCAACCTGCGCTTCGTCATCTCCGTTGCCAAGAAGTACCAGAACCGCGGTCTGCCCCTGATCGACCTGATCGGTGAAGGAAACGTCGGCCTGCTCACGGCCGCCCGCAAGTTCGATCCCGACCAGGGCGTGAAGTTCATCTCGTACGCCGTGTGGTGGATCCGTCAGGCCATCCTGTCGTCGCTGGCCCGGCAGGGCCGCACCGTGCGCGTGCCGCTCAACCGCACCGCCGACCTGTCCCGCATCATCAAGGCCTCGGAAATCCTGCGACAGAAGCTGCGTCGCGAGCCGAGCCCGGAAGAACTGGCACAGCTCACCGGCCTCTCGGTGGACGTGGTGCAGTCGCTCGCCGCGCTGAACACCGGCGACGTGCGCCTCGACGCCCCGATGGACCCGGAAGGTGACCGCTCGCTGATCGAACGTTTCGTGGCCGACGAGATGCCGGACACGGAAGAGGAGGCGATGAACCGCTTCCTCAACGACGAGATCGAGCAGGCGCTCAACACGCTGCCGCCGCGTGACGCGAAGGTGCTGCGCCTCTACTTCGGCCTCGAAGGCGGTCGGGAGCACACCCTCGAGGAAATCGGCTCGATGCTCGGCGTCACTCGCGAGCGCGTGCGTCAGCTGCGCGACCGCGCGCTCAAGCGCCTGCGTGAAGGCGATGTCGGCCGTGCGCTGGGGTCGTTCGCGGCCTGAGTCCTGCAGTGCTGGGTATCACAGGGGGCGGCCGGTGGTTTGCGGCCGCCCCCTGTCGTATTCTCCGTCCATGCCCTCACCGACCCCGCGCGGTACATGATCGAACTCAAGGACGTCAACAAGGCTTTTGGCCCCAAACGCGTGCTGGCCGGCTTTTCCCTCACGGTGAACGAGGGCGAGACGATGGTCATCATCGGCTTCTCCGGCACCGGCAAGTCGGTGGCGATCAAGCACATGGTCGGCCTGCTGCGCCCCGATTCCGGCAGCGTGAAGGTGGACGGGCAGGAAGTGCCGAAGCTGAGCCGGAAGGAACTCACGGCACTGCGCGCGCAGGTGGGGTACGTCTTCCAGTTCGCGGCGCTCTTCGACTCGCTGACTGTCGGTGAGAACGTGGCGATGGGCCTGCGGAAGCAGGGCACGCTGACCGAGGCCGAGATCACCACGCGGGTGGCCGAGGCGCTGGACCTGGTGGACCTGCCGAACACCGAGGCGCGGTTTCCTGCAGAACTCTCCGGCGGCATGCGCAAGCGCGTCGGCATCGCGCGCGCCATCGCCCTGCGACCGAAGTACATCCTGTACGATGAGCCGACCACCGGACTCGACCCGGTCACAAGCGCCGTGATCGACGAGCTGATGGTGCGCATGCGTGACCGACTCGGCGTGACGGGCATCGTGATCACGCACGACATGCGGAGCGCGTATCGCGTCGGCACCCGCATCGCGATGCTGTATGAAGGCCGCGTTCGCCAGGTGGGCACCGTGGACGAGATCCGCAACACGAAGGATCCCGTCGTGCGGCAGTTCATCGAGGGCAAGGCCGAGATGGATCCGGCGGCCTGAGGCTGACACGCGATGACCACTCCGACCGAGGCGCGGCGTGAAGTCTCCGCCGGAGGCGTGGTCTATCGCGTGGTGGACGGCGCGCCGCTCTACCTGCTGATCCGCGACAGCTATCGTAACTGGGGCTTCCCGAAGGGTCACCTCGAGTGTGATGAGGACGCCCCTGATGCGGCAGTGCGCGAAGTGCAGGAGGAAACCGGACTGCCGACGGTCACGCTGCGCGCCGAGATCGACACCATCGACTGGTTCTTCCGCTTTCGCGGCAAGCTGGTGCACAAGATCTGTCACTTCTTCCTGATGGAGACGGATTGTTCGGCCACGCTGCCACAACGCGCCGAAGGCATCACCGCCTGTCGCTGGGCGCGTTTCGACGAGGCGCGGGCGTTGCTGGCGTATGAGAACGCGCGCGTGGTGCTGGAGCGGGCGCACGCGATCATCCGCGAGAAGAACGGCGCGTACGATGCGCCGTCCGATGCGGATGCATCGCGCGATGCGGGTCGATGCGATGGCGATGACCGCGACACCGCCGTGACACGCACGCCGATGGTCGAGGGGCTCTGACCGCTCGCAGCCCGCGCGGTCCGCGGCGCGGGTTCGCGGTGCCGGTGCGTGGCGCGTCGGCACCGACCACCGTCCTGCTGGTGTGCAGCACGCGTGAACGACCGCGGCACCTGCTTCGTCGCGCGTTTCCGCGCGGACGTGCACAGGTGCACATGGTGCGTGATGCCGACGGCATCACCGCTGCACTGCAGACGATGCTGGTGGATGCGATCGTGGTGGACCTGCTGCCCGGCAACGCCGCTGCCATCGGCTGGCGCGCGGTGGAGCATGCCACCAGTCACGCGCCGATACCCGCGGTGGCGCTGGTCGCAGCGCGCTCGCTGGAGCCGGCTCTGCTCGACCGGCTGCATCACGCCGGGGTGGCGACGGTGCTGATCGACGGTGTGGACGACGCGATGCTGCGGGTATTGCTGCAGCCGGTGCTGCTGGCCACGCGCTTCACGCTCCGCGCCGACGTGCTGCTGACGGCGCACCAGGTTGGGCCGCTGGCCGACGCGGTGTGGCGCACCGGTGTCTCGCACGCCGGGCGACTGACCTCGGTGGCGGAGGTGGCGCGGGCGCTGGGGCTGAGCCGGGAACACCTCGCCCGCTCCCTGCGCGATGCGGGCGCCCCGGGGCCGAAGCAGCTGCTGGAACTGGTGCGCCTGCTGGTGGTGCAGTCGCAGCTGGCGGCGGGGGTGCCGGTGGCGGTCGCCGCGGCTCGGCTGGGCTACAGCTCGGTGTCGCACCTGGCGCGGGCGGCGCGGGCGGCCACCGGGGCCACCCCCCGCCACTGGGGGACGCTGAGTGCGGAGGGGCTGATCAGCCTGGCCGTCTCGCGCGCCCGGGCACGTCCGGCGGCGGATTCGCCGTTACATTCTGCGACTCTCCAGGATTCCTGAAAAGCCGGTGGGTTGCCTGTTCCGGTGTTTGTGATAATTTTCACAAGCTACTCCCGAACTGCTTCCGATCGTCTCCCACGACGTTTACCGACTGTCTGCCCAATGGCTGCCGAAACCACACTCCGCCCCGGTGAGATCAAGGACATTCTGCTGCGCGAAATCGAAGCGGCAGATCTCAACGAGATCGATGTTGACGAGGTCGGCACCGTCCTCGAAGTCAAGGACGGTGTTGCCCGCATCTACGGTCTGTCGAAGGCGATGGCCGGCGAGATGCTCGAGGTCCGCGCCAGCGAAACCGGTGACGTCATCGTCGCCCAGGCGCTGAACCTCGAGGAAGACAACATCGGCGCCGTGGTGCTCGGCGACTACCTGAAGCTGAAGGAAGGCGACGAGGTGCGGCGCACCGGTCGCGTGCTGGAGGTGCCGGTGGGTCCCGGCCTGATCGGCCGCGTGGTCGACGCCCTCGGCAACCCGATCGACGGCCTCGGTCCGATCACCGCCACCACCAAGCGCAAGGTCGAAAGCCCGGCGCCTGGCATCATCGTTCGTGAGCCGGTGAAGCAGCCGCTCCAGACGGGCATCAAGGCCATCGACGCCATGATCCCGATCGGGCGCGGCCAGCGCGAACTGATCATCGGCGACCGTGGCACCGGCAAGACGGCGATCGCGATCGACACGATCATCAACCAGAAGGGCAAGGGCGTCGTCTGCGTGTACGTCGCCATCGGCCAGAAGGCCTCGACGGTGTCCAGCATCGTTGAGAAGCTGACGCAGGCCGGCGCGATGGAATACACGATCGTGGTGGTCGCCACCGCATCCGATCCGGCCCCGATGCAGTTCCTTGCGCCATACTCGGGCTGCTCGATGGCCGAGTACTTCATGTACCACGAAGGGCAGGCCACGCTGTGCGTGTACGACGACCTCACCAAGCAGGCCGCCGCGTACCGCCAGATCTCGCTCATCCTGCGTCGTCCGCCGGGTCGCGAAGCCTTCCCGGGTGACGTGTTCTACCTGCACAGCCGCCTGCTCGAGCGCGCCGCCAAGTTGTCCAGCGACGAGTCGATCGTGGACGGCAAGACGATCTTCAAGGCCGGTGGTTCGCTGACCGCGCTGCCGATCATCGAGACGCAGGCCGGCGACGTGTCGGCGTACATCCCGACCAACGTGATCTCGATCACCGACGGCCAGATCTTCCTCGAGGGTGACCTGTTCTACTCGGGCGTGCGCCCGGCCGTGAACGTCGGTATCTCGGTGTCGCGCGTGGGTGGCTCGGCACAGACGAAGGCGATGAAGGGTGTCGCCGGCCGTCTCCGCCTCGACCTGGCGCAGTACCGTGAGCTGGAAGCCTTCTCGAGCTTCGCCTCCGATCTCGACGCCGCCACCAAGCGCCAGCTCGATCGCGGCAAGCTGACGGTGGAAGTGCTGAAGCAGGGCCAGTACGCGCCGATGCTGGTGGAGGAGCAGGTGATGATCATCTACGCGGTGACGAACGGCCTGATGGACGACGTGAACCCGGCCACCGTGCGCGAGTGGGAGACGGGCTTCCACGCCTACATGGCGGCCAGCCACCCGCAGATCGGCGCCGCGATCGCGAACGAGAAGGCGCTGTCGAAGCCGACCGAAGCGCTGCTGCGCGACGCCATCGCGCTGTACAAGAAGGTCGCGGCGCCCGCCGCGGCCCGCTGATTCGCGCCATCACCGACGCCTGACGCACCATGGCCAAGGGTCGCGAGCTCAAGGGACGGATCAAGTCCGTCGAGAACACGAAGAAGATCACGCGCACCATGGAGATGGTGGCGACGTCGAAGATGAAGCGGGCCGTGGATCGTGTCGCGGCCGCCCGTCCGTACGCGTCGGCCCTTGCCGAGGTGATCGGCGACCTGTATTCGGCGGAGCTGGCCGAGCAGTTCCCGCTGCTGCGCCAGCCGGCACAGCTGCGACGCGTCGCTCACATCGTGCTGACGTCGAACCGCGGCCTCTGCGGTGCGTTCAATGCCAACCTGGTGAAGGAGGCCCGCACGCAACTGGCCGCCCTCGAGCAGCGCGGCATGCAGGTGGAGCTGCACGTGGTGGGCAAGAAGGGCATCGGCTACTTCAAGTACGTGAACCGCGCGATGGCGTCGCAGCGCATCGACATCAGCGACAAGCCGACGGCCGCCGATGCGTCGTCGCTGGTGGACTCGCTGATGGCGCGGTTCATCAGCGGTGACCTGGACGCAGTGTTCATCACCAGCTCGCAGTTCAACTCGGCGCTCTCCACGCCCCCGCACACCACGCAGGTGCTGCCGGTGACGCCGCCGGCCGGCGGGACGATGAAGCGCGATTACCTGCTGGCCCCGTCGGCCGAGGCGATCCTCACCGAGCTGCTGCCGGCCTACGTCAGCAACTCCGTCTATCGCGCGCTGGTGGAGACGGTGGCCGCCGAGCAGGGCGCGCGCCGCACCGCGATGAAGAACGCGACCGACAACGCGACCGACATGCTCAGCAACCTGCGCCGCACGTACAACCGTGCGCGCCAGGCGCAGATCACGCAGGAGATCGCCGAGATCGTCGGCGGCGCCGCTGCGTTGCAGGCCTAGTACGCACCACTGATACACGACCAGAAACCCCGAGACGGATCTTCATATGGCAGCAACAGCAACTCCCGCGGCGGTGACCGGCAAGGTGGTGCAGGTCATCGGCCCGGTGCTCGACGTCGAGTTCGAGGCGGATCACCTTCCCGAGCTGTACAACGCCCTGCGCATCGATGAGATGCTGCCCGATGGCACGCACATCAAGGTGACGCTCGAGGTGCAGCAGCACATCGGCCGCAACCTGGTGCGCACGGTGGCCATGAGCAGCACCGACTCGGTGGTGCGTGGCATGGACGTGCTGGACACGGGCAACCCGATCATGGTGCCGGTGGGCGCCGCGGCGCTGGGCCGCATCATGAACGTGCTCGGTGACCCGGTCGACAACGGCGCCGACATCCCGAGCGAGGCGCCGCGCTGGCCGATCCATCGCAAGCGTCCCGACTTCGTGAACCTCGAGCCGAAGACGGAAATCTTCGAGACCGGCATCAAGGTCATCGACCTGATCGCGCCGTTCGTGAAGGGTGGCAAGATCGGTCTCTTCGGCGGCGCCGGCGTGGGCAAGACGGTCGTCATCCAGGAGCTGATCAACAACGTGGCCAAGGCACACGGCGGCAAGTCGGTGTTCTGCGGCGTGGGCGAGCGCACGCGCGAAGGCAACGACCTGTATCTCGAGTTCCAGGAAGCGGGCATTCTGGACAAGGTGGCGCTGGTGTACGGCCAGATGAACGAGCCGCCGGGCGCGCGCCTGCGCGTGGCCCTGTCGGGCCTGACGGTGGCCGAGTACTTCCGCGACACCGAGAACGCCGACGTGCTGGTGTTCGTGGACAACATCTTCCGCTTCACGCAGGCGGGGTCGGAAGTCTCCGCACTGCTCGGCCGCATGCCGAGCGCGGTGGGGTACCAGCCCACGCTGGCGTCGGAGATGGGCGACCTGCAGGAGCGCATCACCTCGACGCGCAACGGCTCGATCACGTCGGTGCAGGCGATCTACGTGCCGGCCGACGACATCACCGACCCGGCGCCGGCGACGGCCTTCGCCCATCTGGACGCCACGGTCGTGCTCTCGCGTCCGATCTCGGAACTCGGCATCTATCCCGCCGTGGACCCGCTGGCCTCCAGCAGCCGCATTCTCGACAAGCAGTACATCGGCGAGCGCCACTATCGCGTCGCCATCGAGACCCAGCGCATCCTGCAGCGCTACAAGGAGTTGCAGGACATCATCGCGATCCTCGGCATGGACGAGCTGTCCGAGGACGACAAGAAGATCGTGGGCCGTGCGCGCCGCATCCAGCGCTTCATGTCGCAGCCGTTCCACGTGGCCGAGCAGTTCACGGGTATCCCGGGCAAGTTCGTGAAGCTCGAGGAGACGATCAGCAGCTTCGATCGCCTCTGCGCGGGTGAGTTCGACCACCTGCCGGAGCAGGCATTCTTCATGTGCGGTGGCGTGGACGACCTGATGGCGAAGGCCGACGCGATGGCGAAGGCCTGATGCTGACGGTCTCCGTGATCTCCCCCGAGAAGGTGCTGTTCGAGGGCCAGGCGAGTTCGGTGGTGGCGCCCGGCTTCGACGGCGAGCTGGGGATCCTGCCGGGGCATGCGCCGCTGATGACGGTGCTGGGGCGCGGGGTGCTGCGCCTTGGCGACGCCGGCTCGGCGCAGCGTTTCCAGGTGGACGGTGGCTTCCTGCAGGTGGTGGACAACGTGGTGCGGGTGGTGACGGAGTCGGCGACGCCGGCCTGAGTCACACGCACCAGTCGGTTGGATTGCGACGGCGGGCCGCGATGGCCCGCCGTTGTTTTTGGACCCCGGTCCTAATCCTCGTGTCCGGTCGGCTGACGACTCGCCGCCATTCCATCGCTCCCACGGACACCGGTGTCCGGTGAGCGCATCGCTGACGCGGCCCGCGACGTTATCGCCGTTTAATCCGCGAGCGCAAAGGTTCCGCTCGAAGATTGCGAGTCGATGAACTTTCGGTGTGGAACTTGTTACAGCCACGCCCGCTTGGCATTCTGTCGGTCCGCGGCGATGTCGCGCCGCTTGGTCACGCGCCGTCCCCGGAAGGTTTCCATGGGGGTGGTGCGTCTTCACCCGTGGGGGCACTATGCGATTTGGAAGGTATGCGCTGGTCGCGGCGATGCTGGCACTCGGTGTGCCGCTCGCTGCGCAGCAGACTGCAGGTGGGGCGATCATCGGTCGCGTGACCGATCGAGTGAACGGGCAGGCCATCAGTGATGTCCGGGTGCAGATCGTGGGAACGCAGCGCGGTGGCCTGACGCGCACCAACGGCACTTATCGCATCGGCGGCGTGCCGAACGGCACCTACACGGTGCGCGCCTCGCGCATCGGCTACGCGGCTGCGACCGCCACCGCCACGGTGAGCGCCAACGGTGAGGCGACGGCGAACTTCGTGCTCAACGTCGCCGAGAACGTGCTCGACAAGGTGACCGTCTCGGGTGCCACCGGTGGCACGGCCCGCGCGCGCGAAGTCGGCGCCTCGGTGAGCCGCATCGACAGCACCTCGTTTAACGTCGCCGCCGTGACCAACCTGTCGCAGGTGCTCTCGGCGCGCACGCCGGGTGTGTCGGTGCAGTCGGGCGGCGGCACGATCGGCGTGTCGAACCGCATCCGTCTGCGCGGCCCGACGTCGATCAACCTGTCCAACGATCCGCTGCTGGTGATCGACGGCCTGGTGTCGACGAACAACACGAACAACTTCTCGGTCGGTGTCGGTGGTGCGACCACGTCGCGCCTCGACGACATCAACCCGCAGGACATCGAGGACATCCAGGTGCTGAAGGGCGCCGCGGCGACCGCGCTCTACGGCACGGGCGCGGCGAACGGCGTGATCCAGATCACCACCAAGCGCGGCAAGGCGGGCAAGGCGCGCTGGGGCATCTACAGCGAAGTCGGCTCCGAGCGCACGCTGGTGCCGGAGGCCGATCCGCTGACGTCCACGAACTATCGCCAGATCGGTCGCAGTGCGACCGGTGCCCGCGTGAACTGCGGCCTCGAGGCGCAGGTGCTGCGCACGTGCGTGACGCGTGACACGCTGTATTCGACGTCGCCGTTCGCGAACGCGACGCCATTCCGCATCGGTGGCTCGACCCGCATGGGTGTGAACGTCAACGGTGGCAGCGAGCAGGTGCAGTACTACCTCGGCGGCGAACTCTTCCGCCAGAACGGCATCGTCGGTCCGAGTGGTGCACGCCGCACCAACCTGCGCGCGAACATCGGTGCGAACCTGACCTCGACGCTGCGCGCCGATGTCACGATCAGCTACCTGAAGAGCGTGCTGAACCTGCCGATCAACGACAACGCCTTCGCCGGTACGCTCAGCGCCGGCCTGCTCGGTGGTGCATTCGACTGCACGCCGGCGACGCGCACGCGGATTTTCGAGTGCAATGCCGGCAGCGACTCGCTGTCCCGCGGGTATGTGTCGGTCAACGTGCCGGTGACGCAGTACTTCGCCCAGACGCAGCAGCAGGACGTGGACCGCCTGCAGACTGGCGTCACGTTCCGCTACACGCCGCTGCGCTGGCTGGAGAGCACGCTGCGCGCCGGCGGTGACTTCGTCTACCGCTACGACCAGTCGCTGGTGCCGCCGAACCAGGTCTTCCTGAACGCGGCCTCGATCGAGGGCAGCCGCTTCCAGGCGCGCGCCTACACGCCGACCTACACCGTGACGGCGAACACCAAGGCGTCGTACGACCTGACCAGCAACATCCGCCTCTCCACGCTCGTCGGCGGTCAGTACACGAACGAAGCCAACCGCTTCACCAGCGCGTTCGGCGCGATCCTGCTGCCGGGCACCTCGTCGCTCAGCGGCACCAACGCCCGCTTCGCGGTCAATGAAGTCAACTCGCAGATCGTGACCACTGCCGGCGTGCTCGAGCAGACCGCCGCCTTCAACGACCGCCTGTTCCTGACTGCCGCCGTCCGCATGGACAACTCGAGCGTGTTCGGTGCCGGCTCGCGGGAGTTCGTGTTCTACCCGTCGTTCAGCGGCTCGTACGTGGTCTCGGACGAGTCGTGGTTCCCGAAGGCGAAGATCTTCGACCAGCTGCGCCTGCGCGGCTCGATCGGTGAGGCCGGCAACCGCCCGGGCTTCCGTCAGTCGGAGACGTTCTTCAACGCCGTGTCGGTCAACGCCACCTCGTCGGACGCGAACCTCCCGGCCGTCACCATCGGTGGCCCGGTGGGCAACGCCCTGCTGAAGCCGGAGATCACGCGTGAGGTCGAGGGTGGATTCGACTTCTCGCTGTTCGGCAGCCGCGTGGACGGTGAGTTCACCGCCTTCCAGAAGGACACCCGCGACCTGCTCGTCGGTCGCGTGCTGGCACCGTCACTGGGTGTGGCGGCCAACCAGAACGTGAACCTGTCCAAGATGACCACCAAGGGCATCGAGGGCACGATCAACGTCAAGCTGATCGAGACCAAGCCGTTCAGCTACGCGCAGCGTTTCACCGTCACCACGTTCAACAACAAGATCGGTGAGCTGGGTATCATCGATGGGCAGCCGATCGCCCCGATCATCGCGGGCACGCAGCAGTTCCGCGCCGGCTACCCGGCCGGTGGCTACTTCCAGCGCAAGATCCTCAGCTTCGAGGATCGCAACGCCGACGGCATCATCAGCCGCGTGAACTGCCCGGCCTACGGCGGTCTCGCCAACCCGATCCTGGTCGGTGGTGGCGCCTGCGAGATCCAGCTGTCCGACTCGCTCGAGTACCTCGGCAGCCCGCTGCCGACGCGACAGGTGTCGTTCCAGTCCGACATCCGCGTGGCGAAGAACCTCCAGTTCAACGTGCTGGTCGACTACCGCGGTGGCGCACGCCTGTACAACAACACGCGTGAGTTCCGCAACAACGGTGGCTTCGCCAATGGCCCGGACTTCTGGGACATCAACGCACCGCTCGCCGACCAGGCGAAGTCCGCTGCCCGCGCGATGGGCACCAGCGACGGCTACATCGAGGACGCCAGCTTCGTGCGTCTCTCGGAAGTCTCGATGACGTGGGTGGTGCCGGCCGCTGCGGCCCGCATCCTGAAGAGCGGTGGCCTGAGCGTCACGGTGGCTGGCCGCAACCTCGGCCTGTGGACCGACTACACCGGCTTCGATCCCGAGGTGCTCACCAACCCGGGCGCGAACTTCGGCACCACGGACTTCCTGACCAACCCGCCGTCACGCTCGTACACGCTCCGCGTGAACTTCAACTTCTGACATTGCCATGACTTTCTCTTTCGAGACTTCGCGGCGATCCGTCGGGCTCCTGCTTTCGGGCCTCGCCCTGTCGCTGTCCGCCTGTGACATCGACAAGACGCTGGCCGTGAAGGACCCGGATGTCGCCAACCCGACCTCGCTGAACGACATCACGGTGCTGCCGACGCTTCGCGCCAGCACGATTTCCGACCTGCAGGTCGCCTTCAGCGCCAACGGCGAGGACGGCGTGGTGAACTACGGCGCCCTGCTGGGTGACGAGTTCACGTGGTCGGAGACGTTCCCGACGCGCGGTGAGATGGACCAGCGCAACATCAACCCGATCAACGGCACGTTGAGCGTGTTGTACAACAACCTGCAGCGCGCCCGTGCCACCGCTGATCGCACGTCGGCGTCGTACTATCGCCTGGCGCCGACGCAGATCGGCCGTTCGGAGACGCAGGCCATCGCTGCCTACACGTACATCCTCCTCGGCGAGACGTTCTGCAACGGCGTGCCGGTGTCGGATTTCGACGTCAACGAAGGCACGTTCGTGCTCGGCACGCCGCAGACGACCGCGCAGCTGTTCGCGACCGCCCTCGCCAAGCTGGACTCGGCCCTGGTCGGTGTGGATGTGTCGTTGGCTGCCAACGCGCAGGTGGTGAACCTGATCCGTGTCGGTCGTGGCCGTGCGCTGCTCAACCTCAACCGCCCGGCCGATGCCGCAGCGGCGGTGGCGGCGGTGCCCACCACGTTCCGCTACGTGCTGTTCCACAGCGAGAACACCGGACGCCAGAACAACAACATCTTCGCGGTGTCGTTGAACTTCCCGCGCTTCTCGGTGTCGGGCAACGAAGGTGGCACGGGCCTCCGCTATCGTCTCGACAGCACCGACGTGCGCGTCTTTTCGCCGCGCGGCAAGGGCCTCGCCCTGTCGCCGAGCGTCGGCGCCGACGGCACCACGCCGCAGTTCGTGGTGACGAAGTACCCGTCACGGTCCGCGCCGGTGATCTTCGCCGATGGCGTCGAAGCGCGCCTGATCGAGGCGGAGAACACGGCTCGCACCGGTGGTGCGTACGTGACGATCCTGAACTCGTTGCGCGCGTCGGCCGCGACGCTGATCCTGACGCCGCCCGGCCCGTCCACGCTGCTGACGAATGCGCCGGCCGTGGCTGCGCTGCCGCCGCTGACGGCTGCCGCGACGCCGGCCGCGCAGGTCGACCAGGTGTTCCAGGAGCGCGCCTACTGGATGTTCCTGACCGGCCATCGCCTCGGTGACATGCGCCGCCTGATCAAGTTCTACGGCCGCAACTCGGAGACGGTGTTCCCGACGGGCACCTACTTCAAGGGCGGCGCGTACGGCGTGGACGTGAACTTCCCGGTGCCGTTCCAGGAGACGAACAACCCGAACTTCACCCAGTGCCTGGATCGCAATCCATGAGGAACTCACCGATGAAGCGCACTCTCGGCATTGCCGCGATGCTGGCCGCGACGGCCCTCACCGTCACGGCCTGCACCGAGGAGTATCCGAACCTTTCCAGCCTCGCACCGGCCAAGAAGACGTTCGTGGCGACGCTGGTGGGCACGAATGAAGTGCCGGCCGTCACCACCACGGCGGCGGGCAAGATGACGCTGGTGCAGGAAGACTCGGTCAACATCCTGTACACGCTCGAGACGACCGCGGCCACCGACTCGGTGACGATGGCGCACATCCACGCCGGTGCGGCGGGTGCCAATGGTCCGATCATGGTGTGGTTCTTCCCGACCGAAACGTCGCGCGCTGCGGGCACGGGCGGCGGGACGGCCGCTCGCGTCAACGGCATCCTGCGCGTGGGTCGCATCACGCGCGCGGGCACGGCGTTCGTGGCGCCGTTCACCTGGGATTCGCTGCTGACCCGGATGAACGCAGGCACGGCGTACGCCAACATCCACAGCCGCCAGTTCCCCGGCGGTGTGGTGCGCGGACAGGTGGCGGCAGCGACGCCGTAAACATTCGGCGCCCTGCAGTCCCCTGCGTCCCGTCCAGCCCCGGCTGGGCGGGACGCAGCGCTTTTATCGCCTCAGCCTTGCGAAACGGCACAGTTGGTGCGAGTAGGGAAAGGGCAACCCCTGTTCCACCCCACTCTGCGCCCGCACCAGTCCATGTCAGAGCTCGCCCCGCCCGCAGCGATCACCTCGGCCAGTGCGCCGGACGGCAGTGCCGTCCCGCGGCAGCGGATCGTGGTGGCTGAGGATCATGCGGAGATGGCGGACGTGCTCCAGACATACCTGGAGGCGGCCGGGTACGACGTGCACCTGGCCCGCGACGGCGTGATGGCGGCCGAGTTGATCGACTCGGTGCGGCCCGTGCTGGCGGTGCTGGATGCCAACATGCCGGGCCTCAGCGGATGGACGTTGCTCGGCCGGTTGAAGGAGCGGGGGCGCGAGGCGCCGCTGGTGGTGATGCTGACGGGGGACGATGACTTCCCCCCGGAGTCGGCGAGCGCCGACGTCATCCTGCGCAAGCCGGCCGCATTGCGGCGCGTGGCTTCGGTGCTGGCGGACCTGCTGGCCGGCCGACCGGCTGCCTGAGGACCGCGGCATCCGCTGATCGCCAGGCCGTGGCCGATGAGGCTTTCCTCATCACGATCGACAGTCACCGACGCGCGACGCGGCCCTGATACATCGCACCGGGTGCCTTGTATCGCGCCAGACACGCTCATACACTTCGCGGTTCATCCGGACTGGTCCGCGCGCGTGACGCTGCGCTCCATCCGGAGGTACGCGTCATCCGGTAGCAGTTGCGCAGGGCGGTTGACGGTGCCCTGCCTGCACGATATCGCAGTCCTCGTCGGGTCTGAATGCAGATCCCGGCGTGTCTACACCGTCCGACGTCTGGACGGCGTTCGTCGTTCCTGTCGCGAGTTACTACGGCAGGATCCCGCAGTTAGTTCCACCCCGGGCGGTCGGCTGCCGGGGTGACGCTCCGGAGCGATCCGGGGCGGATTCACCAGCCGACGGATCTCCACGTGCGACCGGATTCAGGAGTCCCAGATATGACACGTACGTCGTGGGCAGGGTTGCCTCGCGTTGCTGCGGTCCTCGCCATGCTGTGTGGCACAGCAGCGGTGGCCGAAGCGCAGAATGCGACCATTCAGGGCAGGGTCACGTCAGAGCAGGGCCGCCCGATCGAGGGCGCGAACGTGTTCGTCACGGAGCTCGGCCTGTCGGTGGGGTCCAACGCCGCCGGCAACTTCACCATCACCGTGCCGGGTGCACGCGTGCGTGGTCAGACGGTGCTGCTGCGCGCTCGCGCCATCGGCCAGCGCCCGGACAGCAAGTCGATCGTGCTGCGTCCCGGCGTGATCACCCAGAACTTCGTGCTCACGGCGGACGTCAACCGCCTCAGCGAAGTGGTGGTGACCGGTGTGACCGGCGCGACCGAACAGACCAAGACGCCATTCGCGATCTCGCGCGTGACGGCTGACCAGATGCCCGTGGTCGCGGTGAACCCGCTCACGCAGCTGCAGGGCAAGGTGGCCGGCGCCCAGATCGTGAGCGCCTCCGGCCGTCCGGGCTCCAGCCCGAGCGTCATCCTCCGCGCCCCGACGTCGATCAACGCCTCCGGCCGCTCGCAGGAGCCGCTGTACGTGGTTGACGGCATCATCATCAACGGCGCGCTGCCGGACCTGAACCCGGAAGACATCGAGGCCGTCGAAGTCGTCAAGGGCGCCGCCGCGGCGTCGCTCTACGGCGCACGTGCCGGCAACGGCGTGATCCAGATCACGACCAAGACCGGCAAGACCGCCACGCAGAACTCGATCCGTTTCGGCGCCCGCCAGGAAGTCGGCATGGGTGACCTCGAGCGCACGATCGCCATCGCCCAGCGCCACGGCCTGGCGGTGGACGAGACGGGCACGCGCCTCTGCTCCGGCTCGGCTCCGGCCGTTCCCGGCATGACGTTCGGCTGCTATCGCAGCATCGACTACGATCGCGAAGTGCTGCGCGTGAACCAGAACAACCTCGACTACGCAGCCACGCCGGTGAACTTCCCGATCGATCCTGGCGCCGGTTCGCAGGGTGCGCAGCTGCGCAACAACTTCCAGGCCAACCAGTGGCCGAACCGCACGTACGACGCGGTGGGCCAGACCTTCCAGCCGCAGCCGACGACGATCAGCAACTTCGACGTCACCGGCCGCTTCGGGAAGACGACGTTCTTCGGCAGCCTGAACCGCCTCGATCAGGGCGGCTCGATCCGCTACCTGAACGGCTTCCAGCGCAACTCGATGCGCCTGAACGTGGACCAGGTGGTGAACGACAAGTTCTCGTTCAACGCCAACACGTTCTTCAGCCGCTCGTCGCAGGACGGCCTGAACCAGGAAGACGGCAACGGCAACGCATTCTTCCGCCTCACCCGCGTGCCGCCGCTGTCGGACCTGACGCGGACGGACAGCCTTGGCCGCCTGCTGGTTCGCAACAACCTGCAGAGCGCCGGCGTGCAGAACGAAAACCCGCTCTACTCGCTGCAGAACATCGATCGCAACGACGAGACCGACCGCTTCCTGGCCGGTGCCACCGCGCGCTATGCAGCGCTGTCGTGGCTCGACCTCGAAGCCAACTTCTCGTTCGACAACAGCCGCGGCGTCGGCCGTCAGAACACCGACAAGGGCTTCCGCACCACGACCGGCCCGAGCACGGCGAACCTGGGCCAGGTGTTCCGCTTCAACACCAACGCACAGTCGTACAACGCGAGCATGAACGCGACCGCCCGCTGGAGCCCGTTCGACGACCTCCGCACCCGCTACACGGTGCGCTACATCGCCGAGGAGCAGCAGTTCAGCAACGTCGTGTCGCAGGGCTCGCAGCTGCAGCTGCAGGGCGTGCCGCAGGTCGGCAACACGCTCTCGACCACCCGTACCGGCTCGTCGTTCCAGCAGACGGTGCGCGGCATCGGCTTCTTCGGCTCGGTGAACCTCGAGTACAAGGACCGCTACATCATCGACGCCCTGGTGCGTCGTGACGGCTCGTCGCTGTTCGGTGCCGAGCAGCGGTGGCAGAACTTCGGTCGCGCCTCGGTGGCGTGGCGCATGACGCAGGAGCCGTGGTGGTTCATTCCGCAGGTGTCGGAACTGAAGCTCCGTGGTTCCTACGGTACGGCCGGTGGCCGTCCGAGCTTCGCCGCCCAGTACGAGACGTTCTCGCTGAGCGCGGCCGGCGTCCCGATCCCGGGTGTGCTCGGCAACAACCAGCTCCGCCCGGAAGTGTCGCGTGAGCAGGAGTACGGTGCCGACTTCGAGCTCTTCAAGAAGCTCGGCGGCAACATCACGTACGCCAAGACGCGCGTGACCGACCAGATCCTGCAGCCGCCCCTTCCGGCGGCGTCGGGCTTCACCAGCCAGTGGACGAACGCGGGCACGCTGTCGAACAGCGCGTTCGAGGTCTCGCTCAGCATGCCGGTGATCACCACCCGCAACGTGAACTACACGGCGCGCCTCACGTTCGACCGCATCCGCTCCAAGGTGACGGAGCTGAACGTGCCGCCGTACAACTTCAGCAACACGGCCGCCGCGGGCATCTTCCGCGTCGAGACCGGCGTGCCGTACGGCACCATGTACGGCCGCAAGTTCATCAAGGACTGCAGCCAGATGCCGACCGCCTTCCGCAGCCAGTGCGGTGGCGCCGGTTCGGCCTTCCAGACCAACTCCGACGGCTTCGTGGTCTGGGTGGGCGAGGGCAACACGCAGCAGGACGGCGTGACGAAGAACCTGTGGAACGCCTCGCTGCCGGCGACGTCGGCACCGTTCGGTGTGGCCGCCGCGTGGGGCCACCCGCTGATCCAGCGTGACACGGTCAATGCGACCAACAACCCGGGCCTCATCCTGCCGCTCGGCACGGTGCTGCCGAAGTACCGTTGGTCCACCTCGCACACGCTGTCGTACAAGAAGCTGACGCTGAACGGCCTGGTCGACGCCACGGTCGGCAAGTCGGTGCACAACCAGGGCCTCGGCTGGTCGCTGCTGGACTTCCTGTACGGTGCTGCCGACCAGACGGGCCAGACGACGGCCACGGCGCGTCCGCAGTCGTACTACTACCGCGCCGGCCCGCCGGACAACGCGGCTGGTATCGGCGGCCTGTACGACGTGCTTGGCCCGAACAACTACAGCGTCGAGGATGCCACGTTCGCCCGTCTGCGCGAACTGGTGCTCTCGTACCGCGTGGGCAAGGTCGCAAATGTCGGTGACTGGAACGTGAGCCTGATCGGCCGCAACGTCTTCACGTGGACGGATTACCGCGGCTACGACCCGGAAGTGGGTCTCCAGGGCAACACGGGCCAGGCAGGGTCGGGTGTGCTGAATGCGGTGGACAACTTCACGTTCCCGAACATCCGCACGCTGACCTTCTCGATCGGCACCTCCTTCTGATTCATGCTCAGCGGGTGGGCCGACCCGGCCTGCCCGCTCTTCTCCTGAGGGCAGTAATGCGACTTTCCATCCGTTCCTTCCTGCTGTTGCTGGCCAGCGTGAGCATGCTCACGGCCTGCAGTCAGGACCTGGCGGTGAACAACCCGAACCAAGCCGACATCGATCGAGCGCTGGCGCGCCCGAGCGACATCGAGAACCTGCTTGCGGGTGGCTTCAACCAGGTCGTTGGCAACACCACCGGCGGTGCCGTGGACGCGCTCCAGAGCTCGTTCCAGGTCATGGGCCTCGAGAACTACACGGGCCTTGCCAACTTCAACATGGGTCCGCGTGCCGGCCTGCCGCGCACGCCGATCCTGAACTTCGCGAACAACCCGGGCTCGGCCTCGGTCTCGAACGACTTCAACGGCCTGTCGCGCCTGTCGCGGTCCACCACGCTCGCGCTCGAGCGTCTGGCCGAACCGGGCTTCACGTTCGGTACGCCGGGACAGGACCTGCGCGCCCGCGCCTATGGCCGTTTCGTGCTCGGCATCACGCTCGGCAACCTGGCGCTCGCGTATGACTCCGCCGCGGTCGTCGTGCCGGGTGGCGAGGCCGTGCCGCCGCTGGTTGCGTACGACTCGGTGCACCGCGCGGCGATCAAGCTGCTCGACGATGCGCTGGCGGATGCCGTCAACCCGATCGCCGCTGGCGACGGTGGCTTCCCGCTGCCCGCATCGTGGCTCAACCTCTCGACCGGCGCCGTCTCGGCGACGCAGTTCCAGCAGATCATCCGGTCATACCGTGCGCGCCTCCGCGCCTCCGTGGCTCGTACGCCGGCCGAGCGCACGGCGGTGAACTGGGCGCTGGTGCTGGCCGATGCACAGGCCGGCATCACGGCCGACCTGCAGATCGTGATGAACGCCACCACCGGCTGGACGCAGGCCTGGGTCATCCAGCACTACGTCGGCTCGAACTGGCACGTCATGACGCCGTTCATCATCGGCATGGCCGATACCACGAGCGCGTACACGTCGTGGCTGAACGAGCCGCTGCTGAACCGCACGCCGTTCCTGATCCGCACGCCGGACAAGCGTTTCCCGGCCGGTGAGACGCGCGCCGCGCAGAACACCTCGTCGGGTGGTGGTGGCGCCGGTACCGTGCCGCCGGCCGGCATCTACTTCCGCAATCGTGTCTCGGCGAACGACGGCGGTGCGGCAGACGGTACCTGGGGCTTCTCGTGGTACGATCACGCGCGCTTCCAGGTGTTCCAGAACAACAACCGCATCGGCAACTATCCGCACATGACGGTGGCCGAGATGAACGGCCTGATCGCAGAAGCCGCGATCCGGACCGGTGACTTCGCGTTGGCCGCGACGGCCATCGACCGTACCCGCGTGAGCCGCGGCGGCCTGCCGCCGCTGGTGGGCGCGGGCATCACGTCGCTGACGCAGGATGTGCCGGGCGGCAACGCCTGCGTGCCGCGCATCCCGGTGCGCACCGGCACCACCTACACGACTCGCTGCGGCAACATCCTCGAGGCGATGAAGTGGGAGAAGCGGATGGAGATGGCGTACATCAACTACGGCGCCTGGTACTTCGACATGCGCGGTTACGGTGACCTGCCGGAAGGCACGCCGATCCACTTCCCGGTGCCATGGCAGGAGCAGAACGTCCGCCTTGGCCTGCCGTCGAACGTGGGCGGTGTCGGCCAGCCTGGTGGTTCTGCTCGCGGCACCTACGGATTCCCGTGATGTCTGGCGGTCGCGTGACGCGGTGCGTCGTGGTCGGGGTGATGCTGCTGTCGGTGGCGGGGTGTTACACCTACGCGCCGCCGGTCAGCACCCCGGCTGCGGGTGCCGAGGTGGCAGTCGTGCTGACGGATCGCGGTCGCGCTGCGCTGGGTGAGCGCATCGGCCCCGAGATCGATCAGCTGCGGGGACGCCTGGTGTCGAGCAACGACACCAGCGTGACCGTGGCGATGCGCGAATCAGTCACGTTGCGCGGCGTGTCGGCCGCCTGGGGCGACGAACAGCTGACGGTGAATCGTGAGCAGTTCGCGACCGTGCGTGTGAAGGCACTGTCCAAGGGACGCACCGGCGTACTGGCCGGGACCATGGGCGCCATCGTTGGATTTTTCGTCATCAACGGTGGATTCGACATCGGTGGTCGGAACGTGGACTCCGACCCCTCGACTCCACCCGGAGGACCCGGCAACTCGAGCAGGATCGGGTCCATCCACATACCCTTCCGGAGCGACTTTTAATGCGTATCCGTTCCATGTTTGCAGCCGCTGCCGGACTGTCCGTCCTGGTCGGCTGCGACAGAGAAGTAGAACCCACCGAGACGGTGCTGCAGGAGTCGGCAGTCATCCGTTACGTGAACGCCGTCGGCGACACGAGCGGACTCGATTTCCGATTCGTCGATGGCAGCATCGAGGGTTCGCCGCAGTACAGCAACGTGCCGTTCCGCAGCTTCACCGCCTATCAGCGGGTGCGCGCCGGCACGCGGCAGATCAAGGTCTTCACCAGCCCGGTGCCGTACGCGAACAACATCGCGGTGGCGACGCAGCAGCACATCGACACCACGTTCACGTTCGAGGCGAACGCCCGCTACACGATCATCTCCTACGGCTTCGCGCGCGCCACGAGCACGCCGCGGCACCGCCTGGTGATCATCCGTGACGAGCTGCCGACCCTGACGGCGACGCAGGTCGGCACGCGCGTGATCCACGCCGCCCCGGCAGTGGGCAACGTGGACGTGTACGTGCAGAACAGCGAAGCGGCCGCCGGCGTGACCGGTGCGCCGACGGTGGCGAACGTGGCTCCGCTGGGCATCTCGGCGTACCTCAACCTGGCTCCGCGCCCGGTCGGCTCGCTGCTCTACCGCTTCGACCTCACCGCGCCGGGTTCGACGACCGCGCTGGCCGTGAACCCGAACAGCGGCCTCCCGGGCCAGGTCGGGACCACGGCGGTGAATCCGCTGGCCGGGTTCCAGGTGGGTCGCTCGGTGATCACCGCGATCGTGTTCGGCCCGTCGGTGGCCGGCTCCACGGCCGCGTCGTTCACCACCGCCGGCCTGCGCTTCCTGCCGGACAAGCACCTCGACGTGACCGAGCAGTAACGCCTCACGACCGGCGCCTCGGCACCGGTCGCAGGGCCTGCTCGAGACTGGACCCCGACGCCGCCGACCCGTGTATCGTGTCTGCGGCGTCTGGCGTTCTCAGCCCTCGCTGCAGCGATTATTTTGCCGATATCGTCACCAATGGTCACTCTTCCCTCTCCCCCCGGAGCTCGCAATGACCAGTGAATTCGTTCGCCGTATTCGAGGCGCCGCCGCCAGCGCCGCACTGCTGCTCGTGGGCGGCTGCGCTGGTGCCGCCGGGCCCGCGGGCGCCGGTACGCCAGCGGCGCTGCCCGTCGGCAGCACAGGTGGCTCCACGCGTGGCATCGGTCTCGAAGTGACCGCGCGGAACGTGGGCCAGGAAGCGGTGGTGCCAGTGGCGCAGGGCCCCACCTTCGAGGCGCTGGAAGCGACGTTCAGCGCGCTGCAGATCCCACTCTCGCGCCGCGAGCCGGAACGCTTCACCATCGGCAACGACGGACTGAAGATGCGCCGCAAGCTTGGCTCGATGGAGCTGCGCCGCCTGTTCGACTGCGGTGGCACCTCCGGCATGCCGAACTCCGAGACGTACACCATCACTGCTTCGATCATCTCGGCGGTGACGGCCAGCGCCAGCGGCGGTTCGGTGGTCACCACCGTGATCGATGCCAGTGCGGAGAATCCGAGCTTCCCCGGCTCCGGCGTCCGCTGCAGCTCCACCGGGTCGCTCGAGGATGCGATCGCGAAGGAACTCCGCACCCGACTCAACGCACGTTGACCTGCCGGTCGCGACCCTCTTCAACTTCGCCGTGATCCGCATGATGAACGTGATGACGCAGCCGCGCCTGTCGCGCCAGCTCTGGCAGGTGGCAGGGTGCGCGGTGCTGCTGCTGGCCAGCGCGCCGGTGATGCGCGCACAAGGTGCACCGGCACCGTCACCGACCGGCATCGAAGGCGTGGTGGTGGACAGCGCCGGTCGTCCGTTGGCCAATGCGCGTCTGGTGGTGCGGGACACGGCACGCGTCGGCACGCAGGCACTGCGTCGCTCCGAGGCCACCTCCGACAGCACCGGTGTGTTCCGCATCATCGGGTTGCCGGCGGGCGCCCATGTGCTGGAGGTGACGCGCGACGAGTACGAGCCGGCCGGCTTCCAGTTCAACATCGGCACCGGGATCACCGCCAAGGTGCGCATCACGCTGCAAGCCGATCCGCTCTGGGCGGAGATGAAGCGTGCCGCGGACAGCATCCTGGCTGCCGATCGTGCCGACTCGATCGCGAAGGCACAGGTGGCGCGTGCCGCACCGCCGGGTGTGGCGTTCGGCAGTGGTGTGCTGTCCGGGCGTGTGCTGACGCCGGAAGGCACACCGGTGGGTCGTGCGCAGGTGCAGGCGATGGGCACCAACTACAACACGATGACCGACAGCAGCGGGCGCTTCCGCCTCGGTGAGTTGCCGGTGGGCCCGTACTTCCTGCGTGCGCGCAAGGTGGGCTTCGATCCGGTGGTGTTCAGCGCACAGGTGGTGCGCGGCGATTCACTGGATGCGAGCATCACGCTGACGCCGTTCACCGCCGCGCGCGGGACGCGCCTCGACACGGTGCGCGTGACGGCCGACGCGGCCCGCAGCAGTCGCCGACTGGCTGGCTTCCAGCAGCGCAAGGCGACCGCGCGCGGGCTCTACATCGATCGCAACGAGATCCAGCTCCGCCGGCCGACCAACTTCAGCGACCTGCTGCGCGGTCGCGCCAACATCACCGTGCAGCGCAACAGCGCCACCGGTGAGACGCAGGTGTTCGGACCGCGACTCAGCATCAGCGGCGGCTACTGCCAGCTGGCGCTGATCATCGACGGCACGCTGATCCCGAATGCCGCCAGCAGCCTGGATACGCTGGTGCCGCCGGACATGGTGCTGGGCATCGAGGTCTACAACAGCGGCACGTCGGTGCCGGGTGAGTTCCAGCGACTGGGCACCGATTGCGGCGCGATCATCGTCTGGACGCGCTAGCGAAGCTCCGCGCCTGACGGCGTCGCGTCAGGGCGTGGTGCGCGGCTTGGTTGCCGCCGCCCGGCGCGACGCCTCGATCTCGGCCTGCGGATCGCGCAGCCAGATCACGATCACCGCGCAGTCACCGTAGCGCTGGTGCTCGGGCGGTGTGGAGAGCCGGCTGGTGTACACCTCCATGCCGCGCACGTCCTCGGCGCGGATCATCGCCTCGGGACCGATGGCGCCGCCGGCAGCGAAGCGCACGCCGTTGACCACGAACGCCGGGAAGCAGCCGTTCCCACGCCCGGCGATCAGGCGCTGGTTGCGATCTGTGGACTTGCCACGGATACCAGGCACCAGCCGCAGAGCGGTGGCGAGATCGGTGATGCCCTTCAGGTTCTCGCGGGTGAAGAAATAGCCCGAACCCTGCTTGCGGCGCGAGTCGAAGCCGACGGAGTCCCAAGTGGCGGCGCGATTGGCGCGCACCGTGACGGTGCCGAGCACGGCCACGGTGCGGTCGAGTGTTATGTCGCGTTCGAGGCGCTGCGCGGGGCGGAGGTTGATGCCGACGCGGCTGGGCCGAAAGCCAAGTGCCCGCACGTCGATGGCGCGCACGCCGGCCGGTACCTGGCCGAAGCTGAACCGGCCGGCCTGATCGGTGATGGCGGTGCCGTCGGGTCGATCGATGCGGACCGACACGTTGGGCAGGCCTTCGCCGTCGAGGGTGAGCACGCGACCGGTGATCGAGCCGACGGTCGGCGTGTCGGCACGGACGGTGTCGGCCACCACCTGCTCGATCGAGAAGTCGTAGGCGGCGAAGCTGGCTGCGCCGAGTTGGACACGCACGCGTGGCGTGTCGCGGACGCCGTTACGGGCCCAGATCTCCACCGGCGAGAAGCGCGGCGCCCGACAGATGGCGAACCGGCCCATCTCGCTGGTGCGAACGCGCGCCCGTTCGCGCAGGCCACCGCCTGCGTAGGTGGTGTCGGTGCCGCGCCAGGCGGCAGCCACTTCCACGCCGGCCACCGGCTCGTCGGAGTCCGCCCGCCGCACGACGCCGATCAGCAGCCCTTCGCCCACCCGTCCACGCGTCACGCCGCAGCGGGCGAGTACGAAGGCGGCGGCGGTGGGGAGTGAGGCGGTGACCGGCTCGTCGCGCAGCCCCACGCGCAGGTCGACACCGATGGTGTCGATGCCGAGGGAGTCGAGCAGGGGGTGCCGGACCACGAGGCGATGCAGGCCCGGCGTCACGCTGTCGAGGCGGAAGGCGCCGCGATCGGTGGTGGTGTGGACGGTGGTGGCGCCGTCCAGTGACAGCAGTGCGCCGCGCAGCACGTCGTTGGTCAGCAGGCTGTCGAGCAGCACGCCGCTGACGGGACGTGGTGGTCCGGAGACCGGCTGCCCGATGGCCGTGGTGACCGGCGCAACCGGTTTCGGTGCCCCTGCGGACTGGCAGGCGCAGAGCAGCGCTGCGGCGAACAGCGCAGTGCCTCCGGTGGACAACGAACTGCGGGACTGAGACATCACCTGAACAGTAATTCGCGTCCCGCCGCGCAACAGAGCGTGGAAGCGAGCCAGAGACGAGGCGCACCGATGGTCGGGTGCGCCGGGACTCTGACGGAGCATTGGCTCGTCAGGTCCGCGTCATCGGGCGGCGTGAAAGGGGTGATGGCTGCGTGTTTCCGGGTCACGGAGTCGGTTGCGGCGACCGCAGAGTGGCCGCGTCAGCCATGCATCATGGCCGACGCGATGCCGCCTCGCCAGGGAGTGCGCTCGTCGCCGGTGACCATGCCTGGCCGGAGGTGATGACCATGAAGCGACTGGCAGCAGGACCGTGGCTGATGGTGTGTGGGGTGCTGGTGCTGGCAGCGTGTGCGGACGATCCCACCGGCGTGCCGCTGCCCCTCGATCCGTCGCCGACGTTCGGCAGCTGTGGGAGTGAGGCGCTGGCGCAGGTGATTTCGGCGACCGTGTCGAATCCGCTGCCGGTATGGACGGTGCGGGCGACGTTCAGCGGCGCGGCGCTGGGCCTGCCGTTCAACCTCTCGCAGTCGATGAATTTCCCGTCCTACGTGAACGTGGGCCCGGCGCCGTGCCTCAACACCAGCGACGCCACCTACAGCACCGAGGCGTCGTCGGCCGAGATGGATCCGATTCCGGCGCCGCCCGGTGTGGATGCCGACTGGTGGGCCTCTCTCTCTCCGCGCGAACAGCGTGTGCTGATCAAGTGGGCGGAGATCCTGATGAAGCTAAATCCCAATCGCTACACGGCCGTGGGCAACACCATCACGCAGTTCTTCGAGAAGGCGATCCTGGAGTTCAAGGCGAAGGCGAAGATCCGTGCGAACGACTTCTACGGCGGCACCGTCAAGGCGGAACTGCTGTCGGGCGGCATCTATGGGTGCATGCTCTACCGGCGCTTCGCGTTCGACCAGTACTCCCCGTTCTCGTGGGCCGAAACGATGGAGATGGCCGCCGACCTGGTGACGGCCTTCGGCGAGGCACAGTTCACGACGCGGCCGCTGGCCGGGCTGGTATTCTCCACCAACGGCGTCTTCGGCGCCGGACTGGCTGCTGCGAACCTGAGCAACGGTGAGTGCGGCCGCATGGTGTTCGATGCGGTCGGTTCCGGGCGCATCAGCGTGACGGACCCGTATGGCTCGTGGTATAACCCTGGCTCCGCGAATCCGCTGCTGCCGCCGTCCGATGGCGGTGACAACGATCGCTGAATGACGACCTGCTGACACGACGACACACGGTAGGCACGTTCGTGTCTGCCGGGCCACTCGCACTCGTTCACCCATGGGGGTCACCGTGTCACGTCGTCATGCGCTTCCACTGGTGATGCTGCTGGCGGTGCCGTGTCAGGCACCGCTGGCGCAGTCGCCGGGTGGGGATCCACCACCGGGCGCCATGCAGGCGTTCTTCCGGCTCGCCGAGAGGCTGGGACAGCGTCGCAGCGAGTTCCGGGCGGTGTGGCCGTTGTCGCTGCAGGATGGTGCGAGCAACACGTCGATCGCGCTCACGGCCTCGGATCGCCTGTCGGTGCACTTCGCCGACGATCCGGTGGCACGCGACACCACGCCGAGGGTGGCGGCGGTGATCCTCACGCAGCAGTTCGCGGACACGCTGTCGTTGCGGAACGGTGTGCTGGCGCTGCAGCGGGCGCTGGAGCAGAAGTACGGGCCGCCGGACGAATGCAGCGATCCACTCGGTCCGCCGGCCCACCTGTTCTCACCGCAGACGGTGTCGCGCTTCTGGAAGCGGGCGCTCGGTGCTGCGCCGTTGCACCTGACGTGGGAAGTCTCGCCGACGCGCGCGTATGTGTTGTCGGTCTACGCGGGACGGTTCGCGGCGCCGTCCGAGGCGCGGATGTCCTGCGAGGCGAAGCTGCCCTGACGCGGCACGACGGCGACCGGCGCCGCCGTGCCGCGCGTCCTCGCGTCAGCGTCAGCGTCAGCGTGTCGGCGTTGGAAGCAGCGAGAGAACCAGTTCGGTGGCGCGGTCGGCGGCACCGAGTCCGAGTTGCACGCGCGACCTGGCGCGCGCGCCGGCTTCGCGCCGGACGTGTGCGTCGGCAGGGTCGAGCCAGTTCTCGAGCGTCGTCCGAAGTGACATGCTGTCGGTGACGGTGCGCGCCGCGGCATCGCGGAGCAGCAGGTCGGCGTCGCGGCTGTTGGTGTGTTGCGGTCCGAACACCACCGGCGCGCCGAACGCCGCCGGCTCGAGCACGGAATGGAGGCCGGCGCCGTGAAAGCCACCGCCGACGAAGGCCGCGTCGGCCACGCCGTACAGGTCACCCAGCACACCCACGCGGTCCACCAGCACCACGTCCGCCGACGCGTCCGCATCGGCATCGAGCCGGACACACCGCAATCCACCCGCCGCGGCCCACGTCTCCACCGGCGCCAGATGTGCCGGTGTGGGTTCGTGCGGCGCGATGATCAGTCGCAACGCGCCGGGCCAGCGGGCGGCCAGTGCTTGCCACGCTGGCAGCAGCACCGCCTCGTCGGCCGGCCAGGTACTGCCGGCCACCAGCGTCACGCGCGGCGTTGCGCGGAACCGGTCCAGCCACGGCGCGCTCTGGTGCACCTGCCGCGCGCGCTGCCAGACCTGGTCGTATCGCGTGTCACCGGTGACACGGATCACCGCCTCACGCACGCCGATGCCGACCAGGCGCGCGGCATCGGCATCGTCGATCGCACCGACCGCCTGCAACGCGGCGTACGCGTCGCGCGTCATCGCGGCGGCGATTCCGCCGCGCCGACCCGACCCCTCCGAGAGTGTGGCGCTGATCATGCCCAGCTTCACACCGCGTCGCACGGCCTGCTCCACCAACACCGGCCAGACATCGAGCTTGCTGAACACCAGCGCCGACGGCCGCAGGGTGTCCATCGCCATCGCCATCGGTGCCGCCGAGTCGAAGGGCAGGTAGTCGGCGAAGTCGGCGCCGGTGCGGGCGGCGAAGGCGGCGGCGCTGGGCGAGAAGTGCGTGTACGCGATCTGCAGGTCGGATCGCCGGTCACGCAGCCGCGCGATCACCGGCATGGCCTGCAACCCTTCTCCCACGCTCGGTGCGTGGAACCAGGCCAGCGGGCGCTGCATGTCGCGCCCTGTCGTCGCGAAGCGACGGTATCGCGCCTCGAGGCCGCGGCGATCGTTGATGGTGCGTGCCAGCTTGCCCTGTCCGGGCACCCCGGTCGCAACGGCGGCGCGGGCGAGAAGGCCCGCGCCGCCGTAGAGCGCACGCAGTAGCGGATGCATCGGCGTGCGCGCGACGCGCGTGCCGGTCAGCGCCGCTGCGACGCGAGGTTGGCGTCGATCACGCGCTTGAAGTCCGGAAAAGGATACGCGCCGCTGATCAGGCTGTCACCGATGATGAACGCCGGCGTGCCGCTGATGCCCGCGTTCGACGACCGCTCCGCATCGCTGGCGATCAGCGGACGGGTGGCGTGCGACGACATGCAGGCGTCGTAGGCGCTGGCATCGATCCGCAGCGTGCGGGCGAAGCGTGCGAACATCGTGTCGGGCTTGGTGATGCCGGCCCAGCGCTCCTGTGCGAGGAAGAGCGAGTCGTGCATCGGCCAGAACCGACCCTGCACCGACGCACACATCGCCGCCTCGGCTGCCGGCCACGCGTTCTGGTGGCTGCGCAGCGGCAGGTTGACGTAGGCGATCCGCGCCTTGCCGTTGTCCACGTACTGCGCCTTCACGGCAGGATAGGTCTGGTCGTGAAATGCCTTGCAGTACGGACACTGGAAGTCGCTGACCTCGAGCACGATGACCTTCGCCGCGGAATCGCCGGCGATGCGTCCCAGGTCGGCCTTCCGCAGCAGCGCGGTGTCGAGCACCACGGGCAGTTCGTCGGGGCCGTACTTCTGCGTGCCCGGCGGCACGGCTGCCGCGGGCGTGTCGGAACCTGTGGTGACCGGCGCGCTTTCGGCGGTCCTCGCGCAGGCGATCAGGAAGGCTGCGACGAGCGCGCCGACGACGGGACGGACGGTCATGATGGTGGGGTCGAATGGAAGGCCAAAGTTACACCGCCGGTGGATTGCCGTGCCACGCGTGTCGCCCGTGCAGGAGGCGCATGATGACACTTCCCGGCGCCGCGGGCGTATTATTCGGCGTCACCTCCAACTCAATCGATGCACTTTCTCTCGGCGCTCGTCGCCGGTGTCCTGGCCTTCGTCCAGGGCGTGACGATTCCGGCGACCCCGGTGGGGTACGTCAACGACTTTGCAAACATCCTCCCGGCCGAGCGTGTCAGCCTGCTGACGCGCATCGCCGAGGACGTGAAGGCGAAGAGCGGCGGGGAGATCGCCATCGTGACGATGGCGGACATCGGCGACCGGCAGGGGTCGGAAATCGCGCTGCAGATCGCCCGCCAGTGGAAGGTCGGGCAGAACGACGCGATCGGCACCCGGTCACGGAACGCCGGCGTGGTGATCCTGCTGGTGCCGAAGGAATCCAACAGCAGTGGTCGTGGCGCGTGCCGGATCGAGGTCGGGCAGGGCAGCGAAGGGTTCATCACCGACGGCATGTCGGGCGAGATCTGTCGCGAGGCCACCGAATACTTCCGGCAGCAGGATTACGCGCGCGGCCTGACGCTGGTCACGACCCGCGTGGCGCAGCGGTACGCGCAGGAATTCGGCTTCACGCTCGACAGCACGCTGGCGCGCAGCCGGCAGCCGATGAGCGGACAGCGTGAGGTGCAGCTGAATCCGCTGGTCGTGTTCCTGGTCATCATGGTGCTGATCTGGCTGATGTCGAAAGGCCGTGGCGGACGTGGTGGACGGGGTGGCGGTGGCGGCGGGTTCGTGCCGGTCATCCTGCCGGGCATCGGTGGCGGCGGCTGGGGCGGTGGCGGTGGCTGGGGTGGCGGCGGCGGTGGAGGAGGCGGCGGCTTCGGTGGCTTCGGTGGTGGTGGCGGGTTCAGCGGCGGCGGCGGAGGCTCCGAGTGGTGACGACAGCGATGCGCGAAAAGGAAGAAGCGAGCCAGGTGGCGATCGCCGAACTGGTGGGCGCGGTGCAGTCGCTCTACGGCGAGGGGCTCAGGACGGTGGTGCGCTTCGGCTCGGCCGTGGCCGGCGAGGTGCTGCACGGGCACTCCGACACCAACCTGCTGATCATCGTGGACGAGGTGCCGTTGTCGGCGCTGCTGACCAACGCAGACGCGGTGCAGAAGTGGACCGCGGCAGGCAACCCGGCACCGCTGCTGCTGACGATGGCCGAGTGGCGTTCGTCGGCCGACATCTTCGCGATGGAGTACGCCGACATCCTGCACCGGCACGAAGTGCTGCTGGGCACGGCACCGTTCGAGGGCATCACGGTGCAGCCGGAAGACCTGCGGCTGCACGTGGAGCGCGAGACGATGGGCAAGCTGCTGCAGCTGCGCCGGGCGGTGATGGCGGTGGGGGCGGACCGGGCGCTGCAGCTGAAACTGCTGGTCAACGGCCTGTCCACGCTGATGGTGATCTTCCGCGGGGTGGCGCGGGTCGCGGGACAGAAGCCGTCGCTGGACTACGCGCAGCTCAGTCGCGAGGTGGCGGCCCTGGCGGGTTTCGACGCCGTGCCCTTCGAACGGCTGGTGCAGCATGCGCGGCGCGAGGTGCAGATTCCGGCGTCCGACGTCACGGCGGTGCTGACCGGTGTACTGGATGCGATGGGACGCCTGGTGGCGTTCCTGGACCGCGTGGGTGGGAGCACGCGGGCGGGCGGTGAGGCATCATGACTGGTGCCGCACGCCGAGGGTCCCCGGTGGGGCAGCATGCCGCGCCGTTCACTTCCGAACTTCGAGAGAGCGAAACAATGTTTGAGATGACGATGGCTCGACCCGACACAGTGCGCGGCGCGCGGGCGCGATGGCTGCGCCGCGTGGTACTGCTCCTGCCGTTGGCGCTCGGCGCCTGCGGCTACAACAGCATTCAGACGCTCGACGAGACCGCCGCCAAGTCGCAGAAGGAGATCGAGGTCCAGCTGCAGCGTCGCGCCGACCTGATCCCGAACCTGGTCGCCACGGTGAAGGGATTCGCGGCGCAGGAGTCGAGCATCTTCATCGCCGTCGCGCAGGCACAGCGCGGACTGACGGGTGCGCTGGCGCGCCCGGGTGGCGCCAACCCGGCGGAGCTGGCGCAGGCCAACGACGCGCTCTCGCGCGCCGTGCTGCCGATGATGACGCTGGTCACCAGCTATCCGCAGTTGAAGAGCGATGCGCAGTTCCTCAAGCTGCAGGACGAGCTGACGGGGACCGAGAATCGCATCGCGGTGAGCCGCACCGACTACAACAACGCGGTGAACGAGTACAACAGCTACATCCGCAAGTTTCCGGCGGTCATGACGGCCAAGGTGATCGGCAGCAAGCCGCGTGAATACTTCGAGGTGACCGACGCCGCCAAGCGCGAGGCGCCGACGGTGGATTTCAACGCGGCCCCGGCCGTGGCTCCCGCCGCACCGCCAGCGGCACCGGCGCCGGCGAAGCCGTAACGGTTCCGATGTGATCGAGCGGCCGGTGCACCATCGTGCACCGGCCGCTCGTGTTTTCAGAACAGCGCCATCCCGGTGTTCAGCGGGCGGCGATCGCCGAGTCCAGGAGCGCGCGCAAGGCCGGCAGCGGGATGTCGGCTGGCAGCACACGGGAGCCGAGCACCAGCGCCGGCAGCGAACCGACCTGACGCGCATCGGCGAAGTCGATGTCACCACGGATCTGCCGCAGCATGCGGTTGCCCTGCGTGCAATTGCGGAACGTGAATGCGTCCATGCCGGGCACGGTGGCGATGGAATCGATCAGTGCCGAGTCCACGGTGGCGGTGCCCCAGCGCGCCTGCGTGGCGAACAGTTGCCGACTCGCGTCCCAGAACTGTCCCGACGCGCTGGCGCACTGGGCGGCGCTGGCGGCGCGCACCGCCGCCGGATGGTCACGCAGCGGATAGTGCACCCAGAGCAGTCGCACGGTGCCGGCCTCGGTGTAGTCGCGACGGATGACCGGCAGCGTCGAATCGAACCAGGTGCGGCAGGCGGTGCACTGGAAGTCGCTCACGACGTAGAGTCGCACCGGCGCCGAGTCCGGCCCGAGGCTGCGTCCCTTGTCGGATGCGCCGAGCATGATGTCGGGCGTGAGCGCGGCGCGACCCGGCGGCAGTCGGCGCACGTCATCGGCTGAGACGTCGGCGGCTGCACGGCGCGGCGCCGTGTCGCGGGTGCAGGCGCCGGCGGCGAGCGAGCCGGCGACGACAACGCCCAGCGTGATGGTGCGGAATCTCGGGTGATGCATGCACCAAATTAGCGTGCCCTACCACGGACGGCGCGGCCGGCATAACCTACGCGCACCGCGCCGCTGTCCGCGTGAGCGGTCACACCGAGGAAGCCGATGCGTCGCGTTGTCCCGATCCGCCTGAGTGTCGCCGCCATCGGCCTGGTCGTCGCCGGCTGCGCGCGCGAGCCTGCGCCGGCCGATCCGCAGTTCGTCGCCCAGTGGATGCGTACCTCGCTGGCGGTGGTGCGCAGCGAGCGCCTCGGCCCGCCGGTGGCGTCGCGCCTGTCGGCGTACGCCGCGCTGGCGTTGTACGAGGGCTACGCGGCCGATGCGCGATCGTCGCTGCGATCGATGGCCGGGCAGTTGAACGGGCTGCGCACGCTGCCGACGCCGCCGGTCGATGCAGGACTGGATGGTGCCACGGTGGCAGCGGCGGCCGAGCAGGTGGTGCTGGACTCGCTCTTGCGCGACGCGACACCGGGCACGCGTCGCACGATCGACTCACTGGCCGCGGCGCAGGTTCGGGCACGCGTCGGCAGCGGTGTGGACTCCACCACCAGCGCGACGTCGGTCGCGCATGGGCGCGCCTTGGCGGCATCGATCCTGGCCTGGGCCGCCACCGACAGCTTCTACGCCACGCGTGGCCGGAAGTGGGCACCGAGCGGTCGGCGTGGCGAGTGGGAGAACACGGCCGACGTCTCGCAGTTCATTCCACAGACGATGTCGGGCCAGTCCGACCTGGTGCAGCTGGCGAATCCGAACGTGCGCGAGGACGTGGAGCAGGCGACGGCGAAGGGCACGTTCACCAACCGCCCGAAGGCGGACGGCCCGACCACGCTGCCGTCATTCAATCCGGTGAAACCCACCGAACCATACTGGGGTGTGCTGCGACCGTTCGTGCTGCGCGACGGCGACGAGTGCGCACCGCCACCGCCGCCGGCGTATTCCGAGACGGCGGGCAGCGCGTTCCGTGAGATGGGCAGGGCGTTCCACGACAGCGTGAAGGCGCTGACGCCGGAGCAGAAGCAGGTGGCGCTGTTCTGGGCCGACAACCCCGTGGCGACCGGCACGCCGGGCTTTCACTGGATCAGCGTGGTGAACCAGATGGTGGCGCGGCGTGCACTGGATGCCGATGCCGCGGTGGAACTGTATGCACTGACCAGCCTCGCGATCGCCGATGCCTTCATCGGCTGCTGGCGTGAGAAGTACCGCTCGAACGTGGTGCGACCGGTGACATACGTGCGTCGCACGATCGATCCGGCGTTCCAGACGCTGATCCCCACACCACCGTTCCCCGAGTACCCGTCGGGGCATTCGGTGCAGAGCGGCGCCGCGGTGCACGTGCTGATCGCACTGCTCGGTGACACCATCGCCTACGCCGACTCGACGCAGATGGACATCGGGCAGCCGGCCCGCACCTTCGCCTCGTTCTCCGCGGCCCGCACCGAGGTCGCGATCTCGCGGGTGTATGCGGGCGTGCACTACATGCCGGCGGTGCTGGACGGCCTGACACAGGGTGAGTGCATCGGCGCGCGCGTCCGATCGCTGGTCACGCGACGCGGGCGATGATCGGACCGATGCAGCGTGTGCGGCAGCTACGGTGGGCTCTGCGCAATGTGGCCGCGATGGCGCTGCTGTCGTGCGGCGGCCCGAAGGTGGACACGAGTTGGCATCAGGAGACGGGCCATCGCTGGCGCGCACTGGCGGTGTCGCCGCGCGGAGAGGCTGGCTTCGAGCAGCTCACCGCGTCGTCCACCGGCCTCACGCATCGCAACAACATCGACGTGGAGCGAGGGCTGGCCAATCGCGGACTGCTCGATGGTGCCGGCGTGGCGCTGGGTGACGTGGATGGTGACGGGTTGCCGGAGGTGGTGCTGGCCTCGATCGAGAAGCCGGCGGCGCTCTATCACAACGACGGCGATTTCGAGTTCACCGACGTGACCGCCGCCAGCGGACTCGACTTCACCGGGCTGGCCACCACCAGCGTGGTGCTGGCCGACGTGGATGGTGATCGCGACCTGGACCTGCTGGCCGGTACCTTCGGCGGGCCGGTGGCGCTGTTCACCAACGACGGGCGTGGTCACTTCAGCAACGTCACGTCCAGCAGCGGACTGACGGGTGGGTACAACGCGACGACGATGACGCTGGCCGACGTGGATGGCAACGGGTCGCTGGACCTCTACGTCGCCACCTACAAGACGCGCAACGCACTGGATGCGTACACGCCGCAGCAGCGCGCCTTCGACCAGGTGCTGAAGAAGGTCGGCGACTCGGTGGTGGTGTCGGCGGAATGGACCAAGGAATACCGCGTCGAGTCGCGGCCCGACCTCGGGGGGTTCATGCGCTCGCAGCGCGCGGAGCCCGACCTGTTCTTCCTCAACGACGGCAAGGGTCACTTCACCGCGACGCCGATCAGCGGCGACCGGTTCCGCGACGAAGCCGGGCGCCCGCTGCGCGAGGTGCCCGACTTCTTCACGCTCGCCGCGCGCTACTACGACATGAACGGCGACGGCGCGCCGGATCTATACGTCTGCAACGACCTCGAGGACCCGGATCAGTTCTGGCTCAACGACGGCCGCGGCAACTTCCGTCTCGCACCACCGTTCGCACTGCGCGTGACGAGCAACACCTGCATGTCGGTGGACATGGCCGACGTGAACCGCGACGGGCAGGTGGACCTGTTCACCACCGACATGCTGGCGCCGACGCTGGCCGCGCAGCAGCGCAGCATCCCGACGCACACGCCGCTGCAGAAGCCGGTGGGGATGTCGCCGGAGCGCACGCAGTGGATGCGCAACATGCTGCAGGTGAATCGCGGCGACGGCACCTACGCGCAGGTGGCCGACTTCGCCGGCGTGACGGCCACCGACTGGACGTGGGGGTCGGCGTTCCTCGACGTGGACCTGGACGGCTTCGAGGACCTGCTGACGGTGAATGGACACCGCTACGACGTGCGCGCGGCCGATCCGTACGATCGCATCCGCAACAGCTTCCCGCGCGTGGCGTGGAACCGTGAGTCGGCGGAATTCCCGGCGCTGCACACGCGCAGCATCGCGTTCAGGAACGGCGGTGACCTGACGTTCAGCGACGCCAGCCAGCGCTGGGGCTTCGGCGTGGACACCGCGATCTCGCAGGGCATGGCGCTCGCCGACCTGGATGGGGACGGGGCGCTGGACGTGGTGGTGACGCGGATGGATGCGCCGTCGGTGGTGTACCGCAGCACCACCAGCGCGCCGCGCATCAGCGTGCGCCTGCGAGGTGCGGGCGCGAACACGCACGGCATCGGGGCGGTGGTGACGGTGCGTTCGGGTGCACGACCGGTGCAGTCGCGCGAGATGACGTCGGGCGGCTACTACCTCTCCGGCAGCGACGCGCAGCTGACGTTCGCCGCCGCCGCCGACAGCAGCGCCGAGGTGCAGGTGCGCTGGCGCAGTGGCCGCGTGAGCACGATCCGCGATGCGCGGGCGAACCGTCTCTACGACATCGACGAGCGCGCCGCCGTCGCCGCACCGTCGATCTCGGGTGACACCGCGACACCGCTGTTCTCCGATGCCACCGCGCTGCTGCGTGGCGCAACACACGTCGACTCACTCTACGCCGACTTCCGCCGACAGCCGCTGCTGCCGTCACGACTGAGCCAACTCGGGCCCGGCGTGAGCTGGATCGACGTGGACCAGGATGGCAGCGACGACCTGCTCTTCGGCACCGGCCGCGGTGGACGGCTCTCAGCGCTGCGGAACGTCGGCGGGCGATTCACGGCGATGTCCGTCACTGGCGACGCGCAACGCTACGATCTCACCACGGTGTTGCCGGTTCACGATGGTGCCGGCGGACTGCGGCTGCTGGCGGGCCAGTCGAACTACGAAGCCGACGATGCCGCCACCGCACTCGCGCTGCCGGCGGTGCTCAGCTTCGGCACCGGTGCGCGGATCGGTGCGGCATCAGCACTGGTGAGCGGGGACAGTGCCAGCGTGGGGCCGATGGCCCTCGGTGACGTGAACGGCGATGGCATCCCCGACCTGTTCGTCGGCGCACGTGCCATCCCCGGTGCATGGCCGCTGCCGTCGCGCTCCCGACTGCTGCTCGGCGACGGACGTGGCGCCTTCAGTGACGACACGGTGAATCGTGGCGCGATGTCGGCGCTCGGCCTGGTGTCGTCGGCGCTCTTCGCCGATCTCGACGACGACGGCCGGCCGGAGCTGGTGGTGACCACCGAGTTCGGGCCGGTGCGAGTGCTGCACAACGATCGCGGCCGCCTCACCGACGTGACACGTGCGATGGGACTCGGCACGGCGTCGAGCCGCTGGAATGGCATCAGCGCCGGTGACTTCGACGGTGACGGACGGCTGGATCTCGTCGCCACCAGCTGGGGGCGCAACACGCCGTGGCAGGCATCCACCGATCGACCGTACACGCTGCTGCTGGCGCGACTCGACGAGCAGCGGCTAGCGTTGTTGTTCGCCCGTGCCGACTCCAGCACGCAGCGCGAGATGCCGCTGGATGGCCTGGCGCGACTCGGTGCCGCGTTGCCGAGCGTCAAGGCGACCTTCGGCACCTTCGCCGAGTTCGCGGCGGCTGATGCCGATGCGGTCCTGGGTGCTGCGGCAAAGACGGCGGTGCGCATCGGCGCCACCACCTTCGACCACATGCTGTTCCTGAACCGCAGCACACGCTTCGAGGCGCGTAGCCTGCCCGCCGCGGCGCAGTTGGCGCCGTCGTCGGGTGCGGTGGTGGCGGACTTCAACGGCGATGGTCGCGACGACGTGTTCCTGGCGCAGAATTTCTTCCCGACCGAGATCAACACGATGCGCTTCGACGCCGGCGCTGGATTGCTGCTGCTGGGTGATGGCGCCGGCGGCCTGGTGCCGCAGTCGGTGCGGGCGAGCGGCATCGCGATCCGCGGCGACATGCGCGGTGCAGCCGCGGCCGACTACGATGGTGACGGCAGGGTGGATTTGGCGGTGTCGCAGAACGGCGCGGCGATGACGCTCTGGCACAACCAGCGTGCCACGCCCGGGCTCCGTCTGCGACTGCGTGGCAGCGCGGCGAACCCGCTGGCGATCGGTGCCCGCGTGCGTGTGCTCGGCACCGGCGTGGCGAGCGCGGTGCACGACGTGCGCGCCGGTGGAGGCGCGTGGTCGATGGATGCGACCACGCTGGTGCTGGCGATGCCGGCGGGCGCGAGTGCGATCAGCGTGCGGTGGCCGGGTGGTGCGGAGCAGCGCATTCCAGTCGCCGCAGGGACGCGCGAGCTGGTGCTGACCGCGCCGCGCTGACGCGGCTACGGCGCCTGCTGCAGGCCGCTCAGCGTTTCTTGCCGCGGGGCGGGCCGGCGCGGGTCCAGATCACGATCACACCGCAGCCCGCATTGCGCCCGGCATATTCGCCCGGCACGTCGGCCTGGCCCGTGTAGACTTCCAGCGCCTCGATGTCGCGGACGGCCACCGATGGCCCGAAGGAGTTGTTGACCACGTCGTCCACGACGTATTCCGGCGGGCAGCGCATGGGTGCCCGCGCCATGCGGATGCTGCATCCATGGCCGCCACCGCAATCGAGTTGCACGCCGCGCAGCGACCGGACGGCATCCTGCAGGTTCGCGGCACCGCTCTTCTCGATGTCCTCGCGCACGAGGTACTGGCCGGCGCCGGTCTTGCGCCGCCGCTCGAAGTTGGCGTAGCGCGGTCCCATGCTCGGCGTGGCGACCACGGTCACGCCGGACAGCTGTTGCACGCCTTGCGTCGGCGCGACGGGGCCCGGCGGTGGTGGCGCCGCCACGATGGTGGCCGAATCCAGTTCCACCCGGCGCTCCATCACCTCACGCTCGGCGAGCGCGATCACCAGCCCTTGCTGCGGGAAGCCCGGCACGCGGAAAAGGAAGCGCACGATGCCCGCCGGCAGCTTCTCGAAGCGGTAGGCGCCCACGGAGTCGGTGAGCATCGACTTGCCATCGAGCAGGTTGACGACCGTGACGCCGGCGATGGGCAGGCCGGTATGCTTGTCGACCACGGAACCGCTGAGCTTGCCGTCGCGCCGCTGGGCATCGGCTGCCGCGGGGACGGCGAGCAGGGCCAGCAGGGTCAGGAGCGGCGTGGCGCGGTGAAGGAATGGCATCGGTCGAGGTCGCCTCAGGCGCGGGTCTCCGACCGAATCGGCAGGAATGACCGGGTGCGCGCTGCCCTTATGAGTACGCGCACATACGCCATTGTGCCAGTTACAGTTCAGGTTCATACTGTGACACCGGCTCCTGCACGGTCGGCCAGTTTCTGGTCGACCGCACCTGTTGCTGACTCAACACGAACGACTCCCCTTCGCGCGGCGAGGGGGAGGTGCGACCACATCCAACGACAGGAGACCCCACTGTCCTTTCGCTCGTGTGCTGGTGCCCCGCTGGTCCAAGGCTTCGAGACCAATACGCCGGGCACCCGAATTTTGTTGCAGTTCCCTTTCCACTCCCCGAGGTAACGAAATGGATGGTGTCCTGAACCGAAGGTCTCTTCGCCTCGCCGCAGCAGTTGCGGCGATCGCACTGGGGGCCAGCGTTGCAGAAGCGCAGTCCGCAATCTTCACGGGCAAGGTCAGCTCCGAGGGTCGCCCGCTGGGCGGCGCCAGCGTGGGCATTCCCGAGATCGGTGCCGGCACGATCACGAGCACCGACGGCCGTTACAGCTTCACCGTCGACCTGTCGCGCTACAACGCGCGCTCCGTGAACCTCGTGGTGCGTTTCATCGGCTACAAGCCGAAGCGCCTGCCGATCACGCTGGCGGCTGGTCGCGTGGAAAAGGACTACGAGCTCGAGCGCGACATCCTGAACCTCGACCAGGTCGTGGTGACGGGTGTGAACTCCGAGACGTCGCAGAAGAAGACCGCCTTCGCGGTCGCGGTGGTGGATCAGAGCTCGATCAAGGAAGTGCCGGCGATCTCGCCGGTGGGCAGCCTGGCCGGCCGAGTCGCCGGTGCCAGCGTGACGCAGGTCTCGGGCTCTCCCGGTGCTGAGCCGGCAATCCGTCTGCGCTCCGCGACCTCGCTCGGTGGCAGCCAGGATCCGCTGATCATCGTCGACGGCACGATCACGCGCCTCGGCCTGGCGGACATCAACTCCCAGGACATCGATCGGGTCGAAGTCATCAAGGGCGCGGCCGCCAGCTCGCTGTACGGATCCGATGCCGCCAACGGCGTGATCCAGATCTTCACCAAGCGCGGTGCGAACCTGGCCGAAGGGCAGGTGAACTTCACGTTCCGCAACGAGTTCGGGCAGAGCTTCCTGCCGAAGAAGGTCGGCCTCAACACCTCGACCGCCTTCCAGCTCGATCCGAGCAACACCACCGGCCTGTCGAAGGGCTTCAAGCTCGATGGCAACGGCCAGCGCATCGCGGAACTGGATGGCATCTCGGACAACGCCTATCCGTTCGTGTACGACGCGCTGGATGCGGTGTTCAAGCCCGGCACGACGATGAGCAACTACATCTCGCTCGGCCAGCGTCGGGGCGGCACCAACTTCAACGCCTCGATCCAGAACATCCAGGAAACGGGCGTCCTGACGCAGCTCAACGGCTACAGCCGCCAGAACTTCCGCATCAACGTGGACCAGGTCCTGAACGACAAGATCAACCTGTCCACCGGCATGTTCTACGGCCGGTCGAGCAACGACCAGACGGATGAAGGCGCGCTGTTCTTCGGCATCCGCTTCCTGGAGCCGAACATCGACATCACCGCCAACAACCCCGATGGCTCGCCGTACGTGGCCGCGATCCGTCAGCCGCCCTCGTCGGGCAACCTGTCGAACCCGCTCTACCAGCTGGCGAACCAGACGCGCGAGAACGACCGCAACCGGTTCACCGGCACGCTGAAGCTGAACTACCGCCCGCTCACCTGGCTGACGGCGGAAGGCAACTTCAACTACGACCAGTCGTCGTCGAACCGGAAGAACTTCACGCCGATCGGCTTCCTCGGCTCCACCGGCACGCAGGGCACGGGTGACCTGCTCCAGGAGCTGATCAACAACCGTGCGTTCAACACCGGCGCCACGCTGACGGCGGTGCGCACGATCGGCACCTGGCTGACCAACACCACCAAGCTGGCCACGGTGATCGAGGACCAGGAGTACAACCGCCTGACCCTCAACGCCACCAAGCTGGGTGTGACGGGTGTGACGGAGTTCGGTGCCTCGCTGGATCGCACCGCCAACATTCCGGGCTCGGAGTCGCGTACGATCCGCAACCGGAACTACTTCGCGATCACGACCTTCGACATCAAGGACCGCTACATCATCGACGGCCTGGTGCGTCGTGACCAGTCGTCGCTGTTCGGTGCCGCCAACCGCAGCGCGACATATGTCCGCGCTTCCGGTGCCTGGCGCTTCACCGAGGACTTCAAGGTCCCGGGCGTCGACGAAGGCAAGCTCCGCCTGTCGTATGGCACGGCCGGCCTCCGTCCGCGCTTCGACTCGCAGTACGAGACGTTCGACGTCAGTGGCGGCAGCCCGCAGAAGGTGACGCTGGGCAACCCGAACCTGAAGCCGGCCTTCTCGCAGGAGACGGAAGGCGGGTTCAACCTGAACTTCCTCAAGAACTACAGCTTCGAATACAGCTACTCGAAGAAGAACACGCGCGACCAGATCCTGCTGGTGCCGACGTCCTCGGGCTCGGGCTACCAGAACACCTGGGTCAACGCCGCCACGCTCGACGGCAACACGCATGAAGTGGCGTTCGGCGCCGTGCTGGCCTCGCGCAAGGACTTCTTCTGGCGCCTGAACGTGACGGGTGACCGCACCCGCACGCGCATCTCGGAACTGAACGTCGGCCCGTACCTCGTCGGCCCCGACCCGAACGATGGCAACACGCGCATCTTCCGCGTGGCGCCAAACCAGACCTTCGGCATCATCTACGGCTCGACCTGGATCCAGACGCCGGAACAGCTGGCGACCAACCTGGCCAACGGCAAGCTGACCGGCACCGCCGCCGACTACCGTGTGAACGAGCTGGGTTACTACGTCGCCAACTCGGCCTACGGCACCATCAACGAGAAGCCGCTCAAGTTCTTCGACGCCACCGGCAATGCACTGCAGCCGATCGGCGACGTGAACCCCGACTTCACGATGGGCTTCGCCAATACGATCCAGTACAAGGGGCTGTCGCTGAACGGCATCGTGACCTGGCAGAAGGGTGGCCAGATCTACAACTACACCCGCCAGTGGCCGTACAACGAACTCCGCGACACCGACATGGACCAGCGCAACGTCCCAGTCGCCGAGCGCAAGCCGCAGCAGTTCTTCACCACGTTCTACAACAACTTCGACCCCAACAGCCGCTTCGTCGAAGACGGCGGGTTCATCCGCCTGCGCGAGCTGGCCGTGAACTACCAGGTGCCGAAGTCGTTCATGAACGCCATCCGCATGGGTGCCTTCGAGACGGCCCGTGTCGGCGTCGTGGGCCGCAACCTGTGGACGAAGACGAAGTACTCGGGTTATGACCCCGACGTGACCGGCCCGGGCGGCGATGGCAGCCCGTTCGGCTACCGCGTGGACTACTTCACGTATCCCGCGTATCGCACCTTCACGTTCATGGTCGAACTCGGCTACTAACCCACGCCTCAACAGGATCTGACTAGATGATGATGACCCGATATCTGCGAGCGAGCGGCGTGCTGGCGGCCCTGGTGCTGGCCAGCTGCGGCTCCCTCGAAGTGGAGAATCCCAACGCCCCGGACGCGAAGCGCGCGCTGAGCGATCCGGCGGCCATCGAGGCGGTGGCTGGTGGCACCCTGCGCACGTGGTACAACACGTTCGAGGGCTGCGAGGGGAACTGCGTGCTGGTGACGCAGGCCCAGTCGTTCTCCGCCTCGTGGAACAACTGGAACATGAACTTCTACTCCGGCCTCGACGCCGACGGCAAGCGCCTGACGCGCTCATGGCAGAACGACCCGGCCGCGGCCGGCCGGACGAGCATCGAGATTCCGTGGGGCGGCATGTACTCCACGATCTCGTCGGCGGTGGACGTGCTGAAGGCGATCCGTGTGGACAACACGGTGATCAACAACGTCGCCGACACCAAGCGCGCCGAGGCCGTCTCCGAGCTGATGCTCGGCGCGGCGCTGAGCTACATCGCGCTGAACTACGACAAGGGCTACATCGTCGACGAAACGGTGGACGTGACGGCCCTCGAGTATTCGAACCGCAAGCAGATGCGCGACGCGGCGATCGCCAAGCTGCAGTCGGCGGCCACCATCGCCGGCGCGAACGTGTTCACCACGCCGGCGGCGTGGACCAACGGCCGCAGCTACACCAACGTGCAGATCCGCCAGCTGGCCAACACGCTGTCGGCGATCACGCTGGCGTACTATCCGCGCAACGCGGCGGAGAACGCACAGGTGAGCTGGGCCCAGGTGCTGACGTACACCGGTGGCGGCATGTCGAGCGGCACGCCGTTCGACTTCGTCTTCATCGGCGACGGCTGCGTTTCGTTCTGTCCGCAGATCCTGACCTGGTTCGACGACTTCAGCACCGGTCGCGTGCACACCCGCGTGGCCAACCTGCTGGATCCGGCCACCCAGGCCACCCCGTGGCCGCTATCGGGCAACCCGGTTCCGAACTCGCCGGACAAGCGCCTCGGCGACGGCTCGTTCGGTGACGAGAGCATCGTGGACGGCTTCGGCACCAACCCGAAGACGGCCAACGGTGGCACCGACTTCGTGTACTCGCGCGACGCGATCTTCCGCCCCGACCGCGGCTCGTACCACCAGTCGAACATCGGCTTCGTGCGCTTCGACCTCACCGGGCTGCAGGATCCGTCGGGCATCTGGTCGGGCTTCGGCCCGGCGCCGGTGATCACGGCCACGCAGAACGACCTGCTGCGCGCAGAGGCGCTCATCCGCACCGGCGACCTGGCCAGTGCGGTGACGCTGATCAACCGCACGCGTGTGACGCGCGGCGGCCTGCCGGCTGCTTCGGCGGCCGATGGCGTGGCAGGACTGATCGCCAAGATGGGCTACGAGAACGAGATCGAGCTGATGGGCCTGGGCGCCGCGCCGTACTACTGGCGTCGCCGGACCGATGGCCTGATCGAGGGCACGCCGCGCGAAATGCCGGTGCCGGCGAAGGAACTCGGCGTGAAGGGCGAGGCGCTCTACACGTGGGGCGGGACGGGCCCGGCCAACTCGCCGACGCCTCCCTGATTCACTGAAGGGCGCACGAACAAACGGCGGGGACAGGATTGCATCCTGTCCCCGCCGTTTGTTCGTGTGTGGCTGCGTGAAACGACAGGGGGACAGGATGAAATCCTGTCCCCCTGTCTGTGTGCGCACGGCGTCGCCCGGGGGAGAAGCCTGCAACGCACGACGTACCACACTCCAGAGCCAGGCCCGCCCAGCGGACGATGGACGTGGGACGCTGGTGACAGCCGAGTCTGTCTCTGGAGGCGGTAGTCGGGGTCGTACGGTCGAACGGTCGAACGGGTCGATCGGGGTCGATCGCGTCGTTCAGGGTCGTTCGGGTCTTTCAGGGGTCTTTCAGGGGTCGATCAGAGTGGCGCTGCAGGTCGCTGGGTCGGGAGTCTCCAGGAGGAGGTCACGAGCTCGTGCATTCCGTGCCCACTAGTCTGGCAGGGGATGGACCATTCCGCGCCAGCGTCGCTAATCCGTTGTGAATGAACGGGTTGCGCCGTGGCATCGAACCGCACGGCGGGCGGCGTCCCGAGCGTTTCGCGAGAGTTCAGGCGAACTGCGGTGGTGCTGGAGCGGCGCGCGGGCCCGCCATGCGTGCCGCTGTGCCGCGGCAGCCGCCTGACGCATTGGTGCAGTGCAATCGAGACCCGCGGCCTCGCTATTTCGGCGCTTCTTCCCGCGGGAAGAGCCCGTCACCTTTTGTCACGCGCCAGCCGGCCGCATCGACCGGTGACAGCGTCGGCCAGCGGCGCTGATGCACGTCACCAGGCGCGCCCAGCGTCGCCCAGAGCGCCTGTGCCTTGGTCGGCATGAACGGCGCGATCGCGATCGCCTGACGCGCCAGCGAGCGCCCCAGTGTACCCAGCACGGCCAGCAGCGCGTCGCGCTGCTCGGGCACCTTGGCCAGCGCCCACGGCTGCGACGACTGCACGTATTCGTTGGCGCGCGCGGTGGTGCGCCAGATGGCGGCAAGACCGTCGTGCAGCAGGTATCCGCGCGAGCCATCCATGGCCGCTGCGGCATCGCGCAGGTCGGCCAGGTCAGCGGCGTCGACGTCGCCATCCGGCGCCGGCGGGATGATGCCGTCGTTGTACTTCTCGATCATCGACGTGACGCGGCTGGCCAGGTTGCCGAAGGCGTTGGCGAGGTCGGAGTTGTATCGCTCGCCGAAGCGCTCCCACGAGAAGCTGCCATCGCCGTCGAACGGGATCTCGCGCATCAGGAAGTAGCGGAACGCATCGGATCCGAAGCGGTCGATGGCCTCGCCGAGGTCGAGCTTCACGCCGGCGCTCTTGCTGAAGCGTTCACCGCCCAGCAGCACGAAGCCATGTCCCCACACCCGTTCCGCCAGCGGCAGTTCGGCCGCCATCAGCATCGCCGGCCAGATCACGCAGTGGAACCGCGTGATGTCCTTGCCGATCACGTGCAGCTGCGCCGGCCAGCGCGCGTCCCATCCGGCAGCGTCGGGGAAGCCGGTGCCAGTGAGGTAGTTCGGCAGCGCATCGAACCACACGTAGGTGGCCTGCTCCTGCCCATCGCCGGTGGGACGCGGGAACGGCACCGCCCACGAGTTGCGCGACCGGCTGGCCGACACGTCCTCGAGCCCGACGTCGAGCAGGCCGAGGATCTCGTTGCGGCGGCTGGACGGCTGGATGAAGTCCGGCGTCGTCTCGATCAGTGCACGCAGGCGATCGGCGTAGGCGGAGAGGCGGAAGAACCAGTTTCGCTCCTCCACCCACTCCAGCACCCGCGTCGGATGCAGCACGCAGTGCCCGTCCACGATCTCCGCGTCGGTCTTGAATGACTCGCAGCCCACGCAATACCAGCCGGCGTAGCTCTTTTCGTAGAACGCGTCCGGCGTGCGCTCGAAGATGCGCGTGATCAGCGCCTGCACACCGGCCTTGTGCTCCGCCGACGTGGTGCGGATGAACTGGTCGTTCGAGATCTGCAGCGTGGTCCACATCGCCTGGAAGTGGCCCGCGATCTTGTCCACGAAGGCCTGCTCCGAGATGCCGGCGGCGGCCGCGGTCTGCGCCACCTTCTGGCCGTGCTCGTCCATGCCGATCATGAAGTGCACGTCGTGGCCGAGCTGTCGATGCACCCGCGCGATCACGTCGGCGCCGATCTTCTCGAAGGCATGCCCGATGTGCGGGTCACCATTCGCGTAGTCGATGGCGGTGGTGATGTAGAAGCGCGACACGTCTGGTTCGTTGGGGTGCGATGCTGCCCTGACGCGCGACCGCAGTCACACGCCTGATGGCAATCTACTCGGCCGCAGGTTCGTCGCCGGGCGCATTCGGTCGACTGCCGCGCCCACGACGCCCTCCGCGGCGACCGCGACGGCGACGACGCTTCGGCGCCTCACCGGTGGCATCGGTGGCGGTCGCACCGTCATCACCATCCTCGGCGCCATCGTCATCCTCGTCGCTCACGTCCTCATCGGTCACCGCCGGTGCGGCGACGATCGCGGCTGGTGGGACGTCAGGTGCTGGTGGTACCACCGGAGGCTGCGGCGCTGCAGCGCGCGGCGGTGGTGCCTCGGGTCGCTCCGGCAGCACCGGCAGCTTGCGATCCGACGGTGGCACACGGGTGCGGCTGGTGAGCGTCGGTGCGTCGTCGAACGGCAGCACCCCTTCCTCGGCCGCATCGCGCGCATCGGCGACGCTGTATTCCTCGGTGCCACCGGGCGTCCATGCCGATGTCTCGCGCTTGAGCTCCAGCAGCGTGATGATGCGCGACTCACCGTCCGCGCCGCGCAACGTCACGCGGTCGTGGAAGATGTCGTTCAGCATCACCTTCTCCTCGCCCTTCAGCGTGGTGATGATCTTCCCTTCCTTCGGGAAACGCTTGCGGCTCGACACGTAGAACTCGTGTTCGTAGCGCAGGCAGCACATCAGCCGTCCGCAGGCACCGCTGATCTGCGTCGGATTGAGCGACAGCTTCTGGTCCTTCGCCACGCCGAGGTTCACCGGGCGCAGGTCGGGAAGCCACGACGCAGAGCAGTATTGGCGTCCGCAGCGACCGATGCCGTCGAGGCGCTTGGCTTCGTCGCGCACACCGATCTGCTTCAACTCGATGCGCGCCTTGAACGTCGCGGCCAGGTCGCGCACCAGGGTGCGGAAATCGACGCGCTTCTCGGCGGTGAAGTACAGCGTCAGCTTGCGATGGTCCCACTGCCAGTCGGCGTCGGTGACCTTCATCTGCAGGCCGAGTGCGCGCACCTGCGCCATCGCGGCGCGACGGGTGGTCTCGTTCTCGTCGGGGAGCGCCTGCGCCTTGCGGATGTCGTCCGGTCGCGCGACGCGCACGATGCGCCGGGTGGCCTCGCCCAGCACCACGCCGTGTGCGACGCCGGCATATCGCTGCTCGGCGAGTGGCCCGATGGCGTGCACCTGGCCCAGGTCCTCGCCGCGGTCGCCTTCCACGATGACGTGCGTGCGCGGCGCCGGTGGCGGCACGACGTCCTCCCACCGGTAGAACTCCTTGCGGTTCCCCTTGAACGCTACCTCGATCAGGTCCGACATCTCAGCCGATGAACTGGCCCATGCGCAGGAACTTCTCGCGGCGGCGGCGCACGAGCTTCTCCGGACGCAGGCCGCGCAGGTCATCCAACAGGCGCACGAGGGTGGTCTTGAGGGTCTCGGCGGCGGCGTCGTGATTGGTGTGCGCGCCGCCCTCGGGCTCGGGCACGATCTCGTCGATCACGCGCAGTTCGACCAGGTCCGGCGCGGTGATGCGCAGCGCCTTGGCCGCGCGCTCCTTGCTGTCCGCCGACTTGTTGTCCTTCCAGAGGATCGCCGCGCAGCCTTCCACCGAGATCACGGAGTAGATCGCGTTCTCGAGCATCAGCACCCGATCGGCGACACCGAGTGCCAGTGCGCCACCTGAGCCACCCTCACCGATGACGGTGGCGATGATCGGCACCGCCAGCTGGCTCATCTCGAAGATGTTGCGGGCGATGGCCTCGCTCTGGCCGCGCTCCTCGGCACCGAGGCCGGGCCAGGCGCCGGGCGTGTCGATGAAGGTCAGCACCGGGACGTGGAACTTCTCGGCCAGCTTCATGAGTCGCAGCGCCTTGCGATACCCCTCGGGGTGCGGCATCGCGAAGTTGCGCTTCAGGTTGTCCTTGGTGTCGCGGCCGCGCTGGTGGCCGATGACCATCACGGTCTCACCTTCGAGGCGCGCCCAGCCGCCGACGATGGCGGCGTCCTCGCGGAAGGCGCGGTCGCCGTGCAGCTCGATGAAGTCGGTGAAGATCCGCTCCACGTAGTCGAGCGTGAAGGGGCGCATCTTGAAGCGCGCCACCTCGACCCGCTGGAAGGGCGTGAGCTGCTTGTAGATCTCCCGCCGCAGTTCCGTCAGGCGCTTCTCGAGCGGTTCGATCTCCAGCGCGACGCCGAAGGAGGCGTCACCCGCCAGCCGCTTCAGGTCGTCGATGCGCTGTTCGAGTTCGGCGATGGGCTTCTCGAACTCCAGCGCTGCAGCTGTTGCCATGTTCTGCTCTCCACAGCGCGCTCAATTGCCGCGGACGAGCCGTACTCGCTCGTGCCCCAGCAAGGCGCGCAATTCGGTCAAGGCGGCCCCATCGGCCGCCATCGTCAGCGTACGCGAACGGAAGCGAGACGAGCTTCCGCGCCCGTCGATCCAGCTCACTTCCAATGGTGCCGTTCCCGGGTGGCTCTCTGCCACCGCACGGATGTCCCCCATCACGGCGGGGGACAGCCCGGCACTCGCTCCCAACTGCAACGACACGATCACCGCCCCGTTGGTCCGACGCTCGGCCAGCGGGATCACTTCGTCGACGATGTACGTCGGCTTCTCGTTGTCCTGGTCACGGCGGCCGTAGCCGCCCTTGATCAGGACTGGAATGTCGGTCCGAATCCGGTCGCCGATCACCGACCAGGCCTCGGGGAATACTAGGACCTCGGCGGAGCCTGAGAAGTCCTCGACCGTCAATCGGGCGAATTCCTTTTGTGAGTTCTTGCTAACCTGCCGCTTCACCGCCGTGATCACGACGCCCAGCGCCATCTTGTCCGCCGACCAGCCCTGCAGCTGCGAGACGGTGTGGGTGGCGAAGAGTTCGCACTCGGTGCGGAACGGCTCGAGCGGGTGACCGGAGATATAAAAGCCAAGGATGGCCTTCTCCTGGGACAGCCGCTCGGAGTCCGACCAGATCGGGGTGTTGGGCAGGGTGGGACCGTGGCGAGCCTGGCCGTCCACCGGATCCGCGGCCGGACCGAGGTCGCCGAACAGCGAGCCCTGACCGATGCTCGCCTCTTCCTGCTTGAGCCCGGCTTCGCTGATGGCGGCATCGAGCGCGGCAATGAGCTGGGCGCGGTGCCCGCCGAGCGCGTCCAGCGCTCCGCTCTGGATCAGCGCCTCGAAGACGCGTCGGTTGCAGAGGCGCAGGTCCACCCGTTCGCAGAACTCGAACAGGGACGTGAACGCGCCGGTCTTCTTGGCGGCGAGGATCGAGTCGATGGCGGCACGGCCGACGTTTCGCACCGCGCCCAGCCCGAATCGGATCCGCTTGTCGCCGATGACGGTGAACTTGAAGTTCGACTCGTTGACGTCGGGCGGCAGGATCTCGATGCCCATCTCGCGGGCCTCGGCGATGTACTTGATGACACTCTCGGTGTCACCGATCTGCGACGACAGCAACGCGGCCATGAACTCGGCCGGATAGTGCGCCTTGAGGTAGGCGGTGTGGTAGGCGACGACGGAATAGGCGACGCTGTGGCTCTTGTTGAAGCCGTAGCGGCCGAACGTCTCGATCTGCCCCGCCAACTCCTTGATGATCTTCGGATCGTGGCCGCGCGCGACGGCCTTCGTCTCGAACTTGCCGAGCTCCTGGCCGATCAGCACCGCGTCCTTCTTGCCCACTGCCTTGCGCAGCACGTCGGCTTCGGCGAGCGAGATGCCGGCCAGCACCTGCGCGATGCGCATCACCTGTTCCTGGTAGGTGATGACGCCGTAGGTGGACGAGAGGATCGTCTCCAGTTCCGGCAGCGCGTACGACACCGGCTCCTCGCCCTTCTTGCGCCGGATGTAGACCTTGTGCATGCCGGCGTCCAGCGGACCGGGGCGCAAGAGCGCGTTGCTGGCCACCAGGTCGTCGAAGCGGTCGCACCGCATGCTGCGCAGCACGTCGGTGGCGAGCGGCGACTCGAACTGGAACACGCCGGCGGTGCGGCCGGCGCGCAGCATGCGGTAGGTCGCCTCGTCGTCGAGCGCGAGGGTGTCGAGGTCGATCTGGATCCCGGTGCGCTCGAAGATGTTCTTCACCGCATCGGTGACCACGGTGAGCGTGGTGAGGCCGAGGAAGTCCATCTTCAGCATGCCAGCCTTCTCGAGGCTGTTCATGTCGTACTGCGTCACCACCACCGACTCGTCGTCACCCGAGCCGGCGCCCTTGGATGACTGCGTGCAGATCGGCACGTAGTCGTCGAGCGGGCCGGGGGCGATCACAACACCGGCAGCGTGCACACCGGTATGACGTGAGAGGCCTTCCAGTGCCGAGGCGTAGTCCAGCAACTGGTGATAGCGTTCCTCGTTCTCGTACCGCGACTTCACGTCGGGCACGTCGCGGATCGCTTCCTTCACCGTCATGGAGTTGTTCGGCGCATTCGGGATCAGCTTCGCCAGCGCATCGGTCTCCGCCGGCGTGAAGCCGAGCACGCGGCCGACATCCTTGACGGCGGCGCGGCTCTTCATCGTCCCGAAGGTCACGATCTGGCCGACGCTCTCCTTGCCGTACTTCTGCCGCACGTACTCGATCACCTCGCCGCGTCGCTCGAAGCAGAAGTCCACGTCCACGTCGGGCATGGAGACGCGTTCCGGATTCAGGAAGCGCTCGAACAGCAGGTCGAACTTGAGCGGGCAGACGTTGGTGATCTTGAGCGCGTACGCCACCAGCGATCCGGCAGCCGATCCGCGTCCCGGACCCACCGGAATGCCGCGGTCGCGCGCCGCCTTGATGAAGTCGGCTGTGATCAGGAAGTAGCCCGCGTAGCCGGTGCGCGTGATCACATCCAGCTCGTACGTGAGCCGCTCCTGCACTTCCTGCGGGAACGGATCGCCGTAGCGCTCCTTGGCACCCGCCTCGGCCAGCTGCACCAGCAACTCGTTCTCGCTGGTGACACCCTCCGGCAGCGGGAAGGCCGGCACGAAATACTGCTTCTTGAACTGGACGTCCGTCTCGTCCGCGATCTTGAGCGTGTTCTCGAGGACGTCGGGGCGATCGGGGAACCGCGCACGCATCTCCTCGGCGGACTTGAAGTACAGTCCCCCGTCGTAGTGCATGCGGTTGGCGTCGTTGCGATCCTTGCCCAGGCCGATGCAGAGCAGCACGTCGTGCGCATCGTGATCGGTGCTGGTCAGGAAGTGCGCATCGTTGGTGGCGATGACGGGGAGGCCCATCTTCGCGCCGAGCGTGAAGATCTGCTCGTTGAGGCGTGCCTGGCCGCCGGAGTCGTGCGCCTGCACCTCGAGGTAATACCGGTCCTTGAAGACTTCGGCGTACCAGGCGGCGGCGGCTTCGGCCTCCGCCCAGCGATTGTGTTCGAGGTGGGTGGCCACCTCGCCGGCAAGGCAGGCGGAACTCACCACCAGCCCTTCGGAGTACTTCGCTAGGAGCTCCCGGTCGATGCGCGGCCGGGTGTAGAACCCTTCGGTGAAGCCGAGGGAGGACAGCTTCACCAGGTTCTGGTAGCCGACACGGTCGCGGGCGAGCAGGACGAGGTGGTAGTACGGGCGCAATCCGGGACCCGGACGGGCCTTCAGTCGTCTGTCACCGGTAGCGACGTACGCCTCCATGCCGAGGATGGGGCGCAGGCCGGCCTTGCGTGTCTTCTCCTGAAACTCCCACGCGGCATGCATGTTACCGTGGTCGGTAATGGCGAGGGCGGGCTGCTCCAGCTCCTTGGCGCGCCGGATCAGGTCGTCGATCCGGTTCGCGCCGTCGAGCAGCGAGTATTCCGAGTGGCAATGCAGGTGCACGAAAGACATATGGCCGATAATCTAACTGCAGACGGCAGGCACGGCGGTACGTCGGCGATCCCCCAGACTCAGCGTAACTTCTTGATGCCAAACACTTTGTACGTTTCGCGGGGCACGCTGAGCGGATTTGGCGGGCTCCTCGTCGCGGCCGCGCTGGCCGGGTGCTCGGACAAGACGCCGGTGACTCCCGAGCCGGAGCCGACGACCGCCACGCGCGTGACCCTGGCCACCTTCGGCGTCCAGACGGTGCCCGGATCGGCGGGCGTCACGTTCGTGAATTCGGGTCGGTACGCGGTGATGCCGCAGTTCGCCGCCACCAACGATTTCGCCACCGGGACGAGCCGCGCCACGGTGCCGGACTATCCCTTCGTGATCGGCGGGGTGGCGGCACTGAGCGCCCGCATCGACCGCGCCCCGCGGCAGTCGGCCGAGCTGACCCCCGCCGAGGCATTCCACTTGCGCCTGCGGAACGCGGAGGCGGCCGAGGCGCCGCAGGCTGCGGCGAACCTGCAGTCGCTGCGGAGCCGCGGGCCGGTGAACCTGAGCGTGCAGTCGGCGCAGGTCCTCGAGAACCGGGATTTCCGCGTGCTCTCGTCGCTGACCACCAGCACCTACACCACGGTCACCGCGCGACTGCTGTACACGGGCACCAACGTCCTGCTCTACGTGGACACCACCGCGCCGACGAACGGTGGCTTCAGCGACACCGAGTACCAGAACTTCGGCAAGCAGTTCGACAGCGACCTGTTTCCGATCGACGTGAGCGCGTTCGGCAACACGTCGGACATCGACAGCAACGGCAAGACCTACGTGCTCTTCACGCCGGTGGTGAACCGGCTGACGCTCAACTCGGGGCAGTGCGGGTCGTACGTGGCCGGCTTCTTCAACGGCGCGGACCTGAACGTGGGCAGCGTGAACGGCAACAAGGCCGAGATCTTCTACTCGTCGGTGCCGGGTGAACCGGCCGGTGGCGCGAGCTGCAATCCGCTCGCGGCGTCGGTGGTGCGCAATGCGGCGCCGGCCACGTTCATCCACGAGCTGCAGCACATGATCTCGTACAACCAGCATGTGCTGGTGCGTGCGGGGAGCACGGAGGATGTGTGGCTCAACGAAGGCCTGAGCCACATGGCCGAGGAGCTGGGCGGCAAGCTGTACGAAGCGCGGTACCCCTGCCCGAACCTGCCGCCCTGCCCACTGGCCGGCCGCAGCAGCCCGGCGCAGATCTTCCCCGATTCGGCGCAGGGTTTCCTGCCGCCGAACTTCGGCAACGCCTACGACTTCTTCTCGTCGCGGCTGGATTACTCGCTGACCTCGCCGACGGGCTTCGGCACGATCGAGGAGCGTGGCGTGGCGTGGCTGTTCCTGCGCTGGCTGGCGGACCAGAAGGGCGAGGCGAAGCTGCGGGAGCTGGTGCAGACGAAGAACGTGGGCACGGAGAACGTGGAGGCGATGGCGAACGAGTCGTTCCGCGCGATCTACGCCGACTTCCTCGCGGCCACGCTGCTGGACGATCATCCGGCGGCCACAGGCGGCCAGATCTCGAACCGCTTCCAGTTCACCAGCCGCAACCTGCGCGCGATCTATGCACGCCTGAACCTGGTGCAGGCGTCGGCGTACCCGACGCCGTATCCGCTGGACGTGGCCGACCTGACCGCGGAGAACGTGCTGACGCCCTCGTCCGCAGCGGTCTCGCGCGAGATGAAGCCCGGGTCGCTGGACCTGTTCCAGTTCACGTCGAACACCGCCAACGCGGGGCTCTCGTTCAAGCCGCCGACGGGAACGACGTTCCAGTCCACGCTGAACGCCCAGGTGACCGTGGTCCGGCTGCCGAACTGACGACTGCACTGTCACGGCCGCACGGGATGCTGCCTTGAATCGTCAACGGGCGTTCCGCTGGCTGCGCCGTTCGCTGCTGGCCCTGCTGGTGCTGGTGCTGGGGTTCCTGACGCTGGTGCCGATCGGCCGCTACCTGGCGCGCGCGGCGTACGAGGAGGGGAAGATCCTCGCGCGCCGGCAGCCGATCGCGGAACTCATCACGGCCCCCGGTACCGACGCGGCGCTGCGCGCCAAGCTGCAGCTGGTGCTCGACGCGCGCCGGTTCGCGATCGACTCGCTGGGACTGCGTGCGCAGAAGGAGTTCACGACCTACTCGCGCCTCGACCGCGACACCCTGGTGCTGGTGCTGAGCGCGGCGTACCGCGACTCACTGGCCTTCCGCACCTGGTGGTTCCCGGTGGTGGGTCGTGTGCCGTACAAGGGATTCTTCGACTTCGAACAGGGCAAGCGTGAAGCGAAGCAGGTGGATGCGGACGGCTACGATGCGGTGCTGCGTCCGGCGTCGGCCTTCAGCACCCTGGGCTGGTTCAACGACCCGCTGCTGCCCACCACCCTCTCGCTCGACTCGATGGAGCTGGTGAACACGATCATCCATGAGCTGGTGCACACCACCTTCTACGCACCGGGGCAGGCGGTCTTCAACGAGAGCCTGGCCAACTTCGTGGGGTCGCGCGGCGCCGAGCGGTTCTTCCGCGCCCGTGCGCAACCATCGGCGGCCGACGAGGTGGTGCGTCGGTGGGACGATGAGCGGATCTTCGGCGCGTTCTGGTCGTCGCTGTATGGCGCGCTCGATTCGGCATTCACCGCGCACCCGGGCGATCGCGCCGCCCGACTGGTGGCACGCGATACGGTCTTCCGCCGTGCGCGCGCGCACCTGCGCACCGACCTCGCGCCGCGCCTGGTGACGATGGACTCGGCCGGCGTGGCGCAGGTGCGCCTGAACACCGCCGCCGTGCTCGCACGCCGGATCTACCTGACGGACCTCGAACTGTTCGAGCGCGTGTACGCCGGGCAGCGGCAGGACCTGCGCGCGACGATCGCACGCCTGATCGAGCTCGCGCGCGACGTGCCGAAGGCGCCGTACGCGTCCGTCAAGCGATCGCTTGGTGATCCGGTCGCGGATTCTCTCTTTCGCTGATCGATCTCCGCTTCGAGCGAGTTCTACACGCGCGACGGTAAGGGCAACAGCTGATCGCAGAACGGCAACAGCCGCAGAAGTGAACAGCCGCAGAAGGGCACGAGGCTTCGGCGCGGCGGGCGCGCTTCATTCGCGCTAGCGTCTGAGAGGTTGATGGAACTGCTCTCGCAGTTGCTGTTCCCAAAGCATTGACGAGGCGTCGACAGACCTCGGACGGCGGCACCGCGCGCAGACGCTCGCGCCCTTCTGCGGCTGTTCAGTTCTGCGGCTGTTCTGTTCTGCGATCTGCTGTTGCCGTTTGCGGTGAGCAACTACGGCAGGAACCGAGCACGCAGCGCCGCCCGCACATCGAGTGTGGAAGTCGGCGGCATGGGTGCGGGCGGCGCTTCGGGAGCGGGCGGCGGGGCGATCTGCACGCGTTGCATGGTGCCGAGGACCGCGGCGTCGAGGAAGCGGGACTTCTGGTCGAGCGAGAACTCGGCGCTCCAGCGCGAGGCGTAGGCGTAGAGCGGATAACTCACGTGCAGGTGGCGCTTCGCGCGAGTCAGCGCGACGTAGAACAGGCGGCGTTCCTCCTCGATCTGCGTGGCGTCGCGAATCGCGCGCGAACTCGGAATCCAGCCATCGGCCGCCCAGATCACGAACACCGCCTCCCATTCCTTCCCCTTGGCGGAATGGATGGTGCTGATCACCAGTGCGTCGTCCTCCTCGGTCTCGCGGCCCTGCGCGAGGTCGGAGGTGGCCGACGGCGGCTCGAGGGCGAGGGCACTGAGGAACGCTCCACGATTGGGATAACCGCTGGCGATGTGTTCGAGCTGCACCAGGTCACTCAGTCGTACCTCGGCGTCATCGAACCGTCCGCGGAGGATGTCGTCGTACACGCCGCGGATGTGCGCGATGTCGTTGCCCGGGTCGGCACCGCTGCCTTCGGTGAGCCGCTGCATCAGCGTGCAGAGCGACAGGTGCGTGGTCACTGCGCGCGGCGGAGGCTGCCAGGCGCGAAGGCCTTCCACGCGCCACGACGCCTGTTCCAGCGACGCGATCGCGCGGCGCGCCGAGATCTCGCCGATGCCGGGCAGGAGCTGCAGCAGCCGGAACCAGCTCACCTCGTCGCGCGGGTTCTCGGCCACACGCAGGAAGGCCAGCATGTCCTTCACATGCGCCGCCTCGAGGAACTTGATGCCGCCCCATTTCTCGAACGGAATGCGTCGCGCCGCGAGCTCGATCTCGAGGTCGGCACTCATGTACCCGGCGCGCACCAGTACCGCCACCTGGTCGAGGCACAGGCCTTCGGTCTCGCAGAGTTCCAGCAGCCGGTCGCAGGTGAACATCGTCTGCGCCTGCTCGTCGCGTGCCGGCACCAGCCACGGCAGCTCGCCGGGACGGTCGTCGATGCTGCGCAGCTGCTTGCGATATCCCTCGCTGGCCTGCGCCAGCACGGCATTCGCGGTGTCGAGGATCGGTTGCGTGCTGCGGTAGTTGCGATCCAGCGTGACGATGGTGGTGCCGGGGAACTGCTGCGGGAAGTCGAGGATGTTGCGCACGGTGGCGCCGCGGAACGCGTAGATGCTCTGCGCGTCGTCGCCCACCACCGTGACGTTGCCGTGCGTCGCGGCCAGTCCGCGCAGGATGCGTGACTGCAGCACGTTGGTGTCCTGGTATTCGTCCACCAGCACGTGGTCGTAGCGCGCGCTGATCTGCGCACCGAGCGGCGCCGACTCCAGCATCGCGGCCCAGAAGAGCAGCAGGTCGTCGTAGTCCACCAGGTTGCGCGCCACCTTCCGCTCCACGTACTCGGCGAACACCCGCGCGATGTCGGGCAGATCGTCGACGTAGGCGGGGTATCCGTCGCGTAGCAGGTCCTCGACGGTGCGGTCGGTGTTGATGTGCCGGCTGTAGAGCGCCTGCAGCGTCTCCTTCTTCGGGAAGCGCCGTTCGCGTGCGCCGAATCCGAGCGCGGCGCGCGCCAGCTGCATCAGGTCTTCGGCGTCGGCCTGGTCGAGGATGGTGAAGCCTTCACCGACACCGGCGTGCCGGCCGAACTGCCGCAACGTGGCGTGCGCGGTGGCGTGGAAGGTGCCGCCCTGCACACGTCGTCCCTGCTGCCCGGTGAGCCGCTCCACGCGAGTCAACATCTCCTCGGCCGCGCGACGGGTGAAGGTCAGCAGCAGGATGCGTTCGGCGTACACGCCACGCTCGATCAGCGAGGCGACACGGTGCACCAGCGTGCGCGTCTTGCCGGTGCCGGCGCCGGCCACGATCAGCAGCGGACCATCGCCGTGCAGCACGGCTGCGCGCTGCTCGGGATTCAGTGCCGCGTGCGCGGACGGCGCCGAGCCCGGCCCGCCGGGAGTGCTCACTCCTTCGACTTGCTGCGAAAGGCGTTCACCATCCACTGCGAGATGTCGAGCCGGCTGTGTCGCTGCTCCTTCCACGGATCGCCGTACATGTGGTAGCCGTTCTGCTCCCAGAACCCGGGCGCGTCGGCATTCAGGAACTCGAAGCCACGCACCCACTTGGCACTCTTCCAGAAATAGAGGTGCGGCACCACCAGGCGCATCGGCCAGCCATGATCGGGTGTCAGGTGCAGCCCGTCATGCTTCCACGCCAGCACGTTTTCGGCGCGATCGAGGTCTTCGAGCGGCAGGTTGGTGGTGAAGCCCTGCTCGGCGAACACCATCACGTGTGTGGCCTCGGCACGCGGCTGCGCCAGGCGCAGCAGGTGCTGCACGCTCACACCCTCGAAGTCGTTGTTCAGCCGGCTCCAGCGTGTCACGCAGTGGATGTCGCAGCGCGTGACCTGCCGCGGCATGGCCTGGATCTCGTCGAGCGTGAACGACGCGGGCGAGTCACAGAGCCCGCGGAACTCGAAGCGCCAGGTCGCGGTGTCCACGCTCGGCACGCCGCCGTAGTGCAGCACGGGCCACTTCCGCGTCTCTGATTGCCCGGGCGGAATGCGCTCGCGATCGGTGGGGCGGACGTCGAGGGTCGGGAGTTCGTCGGACATCATCGTCTCGGAAACAGGGTCTGCTGAACGATACTGCATCCCGTCTTTTCGGCGTCAGTGCTCCTGCGTCCGCGGCCGCCTTCTGCGACGGTGGAAGCTTGAAAAAGTGTTCACGCGGGGGCCGCGGGGAACAGCAGGGGAAAAACGAGCGACTGCAACATCATGTGGTAGAACAGCCTGGGGCGGAGGGCTCGGTCCTACTGAGGCGAGATGCCGCAAGCTCTTCGCGATTGTCCCAGCGTGAAAACCTCGTTGGGCTCGTAGACGCATCACCGATAGAGCCGATCAGCCAGCAGCCGGAACGGTGGCGTGCAGCATCGCCTCTAGCTCCGAACGCATCGTGTCGGTCGGTGCGAGGTTGAACACGGTGCCGAAGGCGGCGGCAGTCAGCGCCTGCATCTCGACGAGCGATGGGGCGGCATCGCCGAGCTCGCGTGCGGTACTGGTCATCACCACGTCAGCAATGCCGCAGGGCACGAAGAGGTCGAAGTAGGACAGGTCGGTGTGCACGTTGAGCGCGAAGCCGTGACGCGTGACCCAGTCGCGCGCGTGGACGCCGATCGAGGCGATCTTGCGGTCGCCGATCCAGACGCCGGTGTACTTCGCCAGGCGGGCCGCGCTGAGCTGCACACCGGCCAGCGCCACGATCAGCGCCTCCTCCACCTGACGCAGGTACCAGTGCAGGTCCTGCGTGTGCTGCTTGAGGTCGATGATGGGATACCCCACCAGCTGCCCCGGCCCGTGGAAGGTGGCATCGCCACCGCGTTCGATCTCGTAGCGCTCCACGCCGCGGGCGGCGAGGAGCGCGTCGGAGATGTGCAGGTTCTCGCCCTTGGTGGAGCGACCGAGCGTGACCACCGGTGGATGCTCCACCAGCAGCAGCACGTCATCGGGGACGGCGCCGGTACCGCGCGCCGCCGACACCGCCCGCTGGAACTCGAGCGCCTCGCTGAATGCGAGATGACCGAGCGACACCACCAGCAGGCGGCGACTGCTCACGCGTGCACCATCTTCCCCATCGAATCGAGCACCGCCTCAGCGATGGCCTCGGACAGGGTCGGGTGCGCGTGCAGCGCAAGGTCGATCTCCTCGACGGTGTATTCGTTCTCGCGAGCGACGACGATCTCGTGGATCAGTTCCGTGGCGTGTGCACCCACGATGTGGGCGCCGAGGATCTCACCGTGCTTCTCGTCGCGGATGATCTTGACGAAGCCGTCGGTCTCACCCGACGTACGGGCGCGGCCGTTGGCGGAGAACGGGAACTTGCCGACCTTGTACGGCGTGCCCTTCGCCTTGACCTGCTCCTCCGTCATGCCGATCGACGCCACCTCGGGATGACAGTAGGTGCAGCTCGGGATGTTGCCGTAGTTCACCGGGTGCGTGGGCTGCCCGCCGAGCATGTCGGCCAGCACGTGCCCTTCGCGCGAGCCCTTATGCGCCAGCATCTGGTTGCCGGCCACGTCGCCGATCGCGTAGACACCCTTCACCGAGGTCTCGAACTTCTCGTTGATCGCGATGAAGCCGCGATCGGACTTCTTCACGCCGAGAGCCTCGAGCCCGAAGCCATCGGTGTTGGCGGCACGACCGGCGGCGACCAGGACCTTGTCCACCGTCAGCACGCGCGGCTGGCCGCCGGCCTCGAACGACAACGTGACGGTGTTCGCCTCGACCTTCGACGCGGTGATCTTCGCGCCCGTCACCGACTCGATGCCGCGCTTCTTGAACGCACGGGCCAGCTCCGCCGACGCATCGGCATCCTCGATCGGCAGGATGCGCGAGGCGACCTCGATCAGCGTGACCTGCGTGCCGAAGGCGTTGAACACGTCGGCGAACTCGCAGCCCACTGCGCCGGCGCCGACCACCGCCATCGTCTTCGGTGCCGACTCCAGCACCAGCACCTCGTCGGACGAAAGGACGGTCGTCTTGTTCAGCTCCAGTCCAACCTGCGGCAGCCCGCGCACGCGCGAGCCGGTGGCGATGACCAGCGCCTTGGAACAGCTGTGCGATTCCACCGTCCCGTCGGCAGCCTTCACCTCGACCGTCGTGGCCGCCGTCACGCGCCCATTGCCGCGGATGTAGGTGACCTTGTTCTTCTTCAGCAGGAACTCCACGCCCTTGGAGTTCTGCGTGCTCACGCCGCGCGACCGCTTCATGGCCGGCCCGTAGTCCAGCTTCACCTCGCCGATGGTGATGCCATGCTCGGCGGCATGCTTCATCTTGTTGGCGAGCGACGCGCTCTCGAGCAGCGACTTGGCCGGGATGCAGCCCCACAGCACGCAGGTGCCACCGAGCGCCTCGCGCTCGATGACGGCCACGTTGAGGCCGAGCTGCGCACTGCGGATGGCGCAGACGTAGCCGGCGGGACCACCGCCGAGGATGATGACGTCGAACGATGCCATGTCAGTATCTCAGGTGTGATTAATAGACCAGCATGAGCGGGTTCTCGATCAGGCGACGCAGCGTGACCAGGAACTGCGCGCCGAGCGCGCCGTCGATCACGCGGTGGTCGCAACTCATCGTGACGCGCATCCGCTTCCGGACCTCGATGGTGCCATCGATCACGACGGCCTTGTCTTCCACCGCACCGACGGCCAGGATCGCCGCCTCGGGCGGGTTGATGATGGCCGTGAATTCGTCGATGCCGAGCATGCCGAGGTTGGACACGGACATGGTGGCGCCGGTGTATTCGTGCGGCTGCAGCTTCCGCTCGCGGGCACGCTTGGCCAGCTCGCGGGCTTCCTTGCTGATCTGGCTCAGGCCCTTGGTGTCGGCGTCGAAGATCACCGGCGTGATGAGGCCCTCGGGAATCGCCACCGCCATGCCGACGTGCACGCGATGGTGCTGGCGGATCTTGTCGCCCATCCAGTGCGCGTTCACTTCAGGATGGCGCGTCAGTGCGACGGCGACTGCCTTGAGGATGATGTCGTTGACGCTGACCTTGAACTCCGGCCCGATGGCGGCCATGGCGGCCCGCATGTCGGTCACGCGCGCGAGGTCGTATTCGGCGGTGAGGTAGAACGTGGGCACCGGGCCGATCGACTCAGCCAGCCGACGCGCGATCGTCTTTCGGATCTGCGTCAGCGGCGCGTCGGTGTAGTCGGCGGCCGATACGCCGGGTGCGGCCGGCCGGGCGCCGGCCAGCAGCGCGGCGCCGCCGGTCATCGCTTCCTCGACATCGCGCTTGATGATCCGGCCACCCGGGCCTGATCCGCGGACCTGGTTGATGTCCAGGCCACGCTCACTCGCCATGCGGCGCGCGAGGGGTGAGGCGAGGTGACGACCACCGGTGTCGTTGGCGTGCCCCGCCTGCTCCGACGCGTGATGATCCACGGCCGGCATGGCCGTGCGCGGTGCGGCCGGTGGCGCCGGCGGTGCCGGTGCGGCGGGCGCCGCAGGAGCTGCCGGTGCTGCCGGTGCTGCGGGTGCTGCGGGTGCTGCAGGAGCCGCGGCAGCTGGAGCCGCCGCCGCCGGGACCGCACCACCAGTGAGCGCCGAGATGTCTTCGTCTGCTGCGGCGATCACGCCGATCAGCTGACCTACCGGCGTGGTCGAGTTCTCGGGCACCAGGCGCGCGCGCAGCACACCATCACCGCGCGCCACCAGCTCCATGATCGCCTTGTCAGTCTCCACTTCCGCAAGAACGTCGCCGCTCTTCACGACGTCGCCCTCGTTCTTGTTCCACTTCACGAGACGCCCCTCTTCCATGGTCGGAGAGAGCGCTTCCATCATCACCTTGGTTGCCATCGTCAGGATACCGGCGGAGTGGGATCAGTCGAGATAGAGGGCGCGGCGAACCGCGGCGATGGTCTTCGGCAGGTCGGCCTTGGCGGCCTTCTCGAGCCCCTTGGCATACGGCATCGGCGCATCGGCCTGCGTCACGCGCAGCACCGGTGAGTCGAGGTCGTCGAAGCACTCGCGCTGCACCAGGTCCGTGATCTGCGCCCCGACACCGGCGAAGTACCACCCTTCCTCGAGCACCACGCAGCGATTGGTCTTGCGCACGCTGTCGATGATCGCGCGCTCGTCGAGAGGACGGATGCTGCGCAGGTCCACCACGTCGATGGTGATGCCATCCTTGGCCAGCTGGTCGGCGGCGGCCATCGCCACCAGCACCTGCTTGCCCCACGTCACGATGGTGGCGTGTTCACCCTTGCGCTTCAGGTCCGCGACACCGAGCGGCACGATGTACTCGCCGTCCGGCACCTCGCCCTTGTTGTTGTACAGCATCTCGCCTTCCAGCACGCACACCGGGTTGTCGTCGCGGATGGCGGCCTTCAGCAGCCCCTTGGCATCGTATGGCGTGCCCGGTGCCACGACCTTCAGGCCCGGGATGTGGGCCAGCCAGCTTTCCCACGCCTGTGAATGCTGCGCACCGAGTTGCAAGGCAGCACCGTTCGGACCGCGGAACACCATCGGGATGTTGAACTGGCCACCCGACATGTAGAGCATCTTCGCCGCCGCGTTCACCACCTGGTCCAGCGCCAGCAGCGCGAAGTTCCAGGTCATGAACTCGATGATCGGACGCAGCCCAACCATCGCGGCACCGACACCCACGCCGGCGAATCCGAGCTCGGTGATCGGCGTGTCCACCACGCGCATCTCGCCGAACTCCTGCAACAGTCCCTTCGACACCTTGTACGCGCCCTGGTACACACCCACTTCCTCACCCATCAGGAAGACACGGGCATCGCGCTGCATCTCTTCCCGGAGCGCCTGGTTCAGCGCGTCACGATACGTGATGATGGGCATGGTCAGCTCCACCCGCCCGACGCGTTGACCGAGTCGCTGGTGGTGTCCACGTACACATTCTCCATCAGGGCTTCCAGTGGTGGTTCGGGGCTCGCCTCGGCGAAGTCCCAGGCATCCTGCACGATCGCCTTCAGCTCGGTGTCCAGCTCCTGCATCACCTGTTCGGTGAGGGTGCCGCGCTCTTCCATGTGCGCGCGCAGCAGTGCGATCGGGTCGCGCTTCAGGTATTCGTCGAGCTCCGCCTTGGTGCGGTAGGTGCCGCTGACGGCATCCGACATCGAGTGGCCCATGAAGCGATAGGTGCGCATCTCGAGCAGCGTCGGGCTCTGCTCGGTGCGGGCACGCGTCACGGCCTCGTCGATCGCGGCACGCACCGCCAGCACATCCTGGCCGTCCACCACGCCGCGGTGCATGTCGTAGCTGCCGGCGCGCTGGTAGATGTCGTTGATGGCCGAGGCGCGTTCCACCGACGTACCCATGCCGTAGCGGTTGTTCTCGATGATGAAGATCACCGGCAGCTTCCAGAGCGCGGCCATGTTCAGCGACTCGTGGAAGGCGCCGTTGTTCACCGCCGCCTCACCGAAGAAGCAGACGATGCACTGGTCGCCACCGCGATACTTGATCGCGAAGCCGACGCCGGTGGCGATCGGCAGGTGACCGCCGACGATGCCGTGTCCGCCGAGGAAGCCGGTGGCCTTGTCGAACATGTGCATCGAGCCACCCTTGCCGCCGGCGCAGCCATCGATGCGGCCGAAGAGCTCGGCCATGATCGAGCGCGGCGTCATGCCACGGGCCAGCGCCTGGCCGTGGTCGCGGTAGGTGGTGATGACGTAGTCGTCGGGACGCAGGTGGCTGAGCGTCCCGGTGCTCACCGCCTCCTGCCCGATGTAGAGGTGACAGAAGCCGCCGATGCGACCGATGGCGTAGGCCTCGGCGCAGCGCTCCTCGAACCGACGCTGCAGCAGCATCGAGCGGAGGAGGGACAGATGGAGCGTCCGCTCGGCATCACCCGCGGGGGATGATGCAGCGGGCTTCGGCGAAGACTTCGCCGTCGTGGTGCGCTTGGCCATGATGAAAGGCGACAGTGGGTTGAACGACGAAGTCACCAGGCCGCGAGACGCCCGTAGCCGGTGATGTCTGGACGCTCCCTACTGTGAGCGACGCAAGGCACTGCTGACGATGCGACACCGCGTCTATTCCGCGATGCCGATCGGACTTACATGTCAGCCGACGGCGGCTGCTGCCTGGACCTGTTCCCAGGCGTGATACGACGACCGCACCAGCGGCCCACTCTCCACATGCCGGAAGCCGAGCGACATGCCGACCTCGCGCAGGTGGCTGAATTCCTCGGGCGTGTAATACCGGTCGAGCGCGATGTGACTGTCCGACGGCTTCAGGTACTGGCCGAGGGTCAGGATGTCCACGTCCACCGAGCGCAGGTCCTTCATCACCTCGATCACTTCCTCGATCGTCTCGCTCATGCCGAGGATGATGCCGGTCTTGGTGAGGATGTCCGGGGCGTGGGCCTTGGCGATGCGGAAGATGTTCATCACCCGCTCGTAGCGTCCGCCCGGGCGCGCCTTCTTGTAGAGGCGCGGCACCGTCTCGGTGTTGTGGTTGTAGATCTCGGGACGGGCGTCGAGGACGTGCTCGATGGCATCCTGGCGCCCCTGGAAGTCGGGGACCAGCACTTCCACCGAGCAGCCCGGCACCTTCTCGTGGATCAGCCGGATCACTTCGTGGAAGTGGTGCGAGCCGAAGTCGGGCAGGTCGTCGCGGTCCACGGAGGTGATGACCGCGTGCCGCAGGCTCATCGCCGCGACGGCGCTGGCGACCTTCTCCGGCTCGGCGAGGTCGAAGCTGGGCGGACGGCCGTGCGCCACGGCGCAGTAGGCACAGTTCCGGGTGCAGACGTCACCCAGGATCATGAACGTGGCGGTGCCGTGGTCCCAGCATTCGCCAATGTTCGGACAGTGGGCTTCCTCGCAGACGGTGTGGAGGCCCAGGTCGCGCATCATGCCCTTGATGCGGAGATAGTTCTCTCCGCCGGGGGCCTTCACCTTCAGCCAGCTCGGCTTGCGCGCTGGCAGGGGCTCGGCGCGGTGGCGACCGAGGATCTGGTACAGACGATCTTCCATGACCCGGCATCCGGGGACATCGCGTCAGGAGGGACGGGAGCGCCGATGATACGCCGCTCTACCGCCGTCACGCCGACTCGCAGTCCGGTATGGGACAGAAGGTATGGAGGCGGGAAAGCGAGGGGAAGACGTGATAACCGGCTAAACCGCCACTTGCGGTTACGCACGAAAATGCATCCGTTTGCGGCCTTCCGCTACGCGAACCGTAACGGGCTGAAAGGCGTTGCGTCGGTTGGTTTTCCGGTCCCCGTGGCCACGGCCGCCACCAGCATTCCGGTGAGCGGACCCAGCAGGATGCCGTTCCGCCCGTGCCCGCATGCGTAGATCACCGAGGGCACTTCGGCATCTGCGCCGATGATCGGCAGGCCGTCACGGGTCATCGGTCGCAGGCCGGCCCAGGTGCTGAGCATGCCGGCGGTGCCCAGCGACGGCAGGATGGCGGCGGCCAGGGTGCGGATCCGCTCCATCCCCTCGGTCGTGTGCCGGGAATCGAAGCCGGTTTGCTCCTCCGTCCCACCGAGAATCGTGCGTCCGTCACCGCGCGGGATCACGTAGCCGTCGCCCAGCATCACCACGTGCCGGAGTGCCCTGCTGGCCACCGACATCAGCTGGCCGCGTACCGGCGCGATGGGCAGGTGCATCGGCACGCCGGTCAGTTCACCCGACCAGACGCCACCCGCCACCACCACCCGCATCGCGGTCAGCGTATCGCCGCCCTGCAGGTTGACCTTCACGCCATCGGCGATCGAGCCCGGCTCGATCGACACCACCGTGCCGGCCACGACGCGGGCGTGGACGTGCTTGGCCACGGCATGCTTCAAGGCCTTCATCAGGACCAGCGGGTTCACGGCGCCGTCGTTCCGGTATCGCAGGGCGCCCTGCGCGTGTGCCAGCTGCGGCTCGAGCGCCGTCAGCGCTCGCGCGTCGAGCCACTCCGCATGTTCCCCCGCCAGCCCGGCCAGCCGCTCCGCATCGTGGATCGTGGTCGCGAGGTGCAGGACCCCGTCGCGGTTCAATGGCACGGTGACACCGGTGCGCTCGGTGAGCCGAGCGAGGAACGCGGGCCAGAGATCGCGCGCGGTGCGCATCAGGGCCAGCGTGTCGGGCGGGAAGCCGTGGCTGGCGTCGAGGATTCCGCCGGCCGCCGGTGAGGCCTCGCCCGCCCGGGCATCACCCAGCAGCACCACATCGAGGCCGGTGTCGGCGAGGGCGAGGGCGGAGCAGAGGCCAGACACACCGGCGCCGATGACGGCGATGTCCGCGCTGGTGTGACTCACGGGGTCGAGTTGCTAGAGTACATGCAGAAGAATATCGCCAGCCCCGAAACTCTCCGACGGGTGGCCGCGTAATCTGGGCAGGACTTCCCGGAGGGGGATGAAATGCTGAAGACAATCTTCACAATTGGTGTGGTCGCGCTGCTCGGCCTGTTCGCGCTGAAGCTGATCGGTGTGTTGTTCTTTCCGCTGATCGGCCTGGCGGTGAAGATCCTGCTGGTCGGCGCGGTGGTCTACGGAGTGATGCTGGTGGTCGCTCCCGGTGCCGCCCGTCGCCTGCGCGACAAGGTGAACTCGCCGCGCACGTACTGAGCCGGCGTTCCGCACATCAGCTGTGACGAAAGGCGGGCCAACTCCGGTCCGCCTTTCGTGTTTTCGCGAATCGCATCCGCGTGCACTGGTCGCGGTCGTTCAGGTCGTGCCGCACCTCAGGCGCGCCGGCGCACCGCCGCCGCCGCGATGCCACGATCGATCGCCGCCAGCGTGCCGCGGGCGCTGCGCGACCACGAAAACGTCGCCGCCTGCATCGCACCCGCGCGCACGAGATGTCCACGCAGCGCCGGATCGTCGAGCAGGCGACGCACCTGGCGCGCCAGCTGCGCTGCGTCGTCGGGCGCGAAGTAGAGCACCGCGTCACCGCCCACTTCAGGAAGCGTGCTGGCGTCGGAGCTGATCACCACGCCGCCCACCGTGAGCGCCTCGAGCACCGGCAGGCCGAAGCCTTCGTAGCGCGACGGGAAGACCAGCGCCGTGGCGCGCTGGTAGAGTGCAGCCAGTTCCTCGTCGCGCACGAAGCCCGCGTGACGCAGCCACGACGGCACCGCGTCGCCCGGCCGATAGCCGTGAAATCCGCGCGGACCGCAGAGCACCAGTGGAATCGTCACGCCCTGAGCATCGAGCAGGCGCATGGCCTCGTAGAGCACACCGAGATTCTTGCGCGGCTCCTGTGAACCCACCGCCAGCAGGAACGGCCCCGACACACCGAGACGCGTCAGCAGCGGATCGACCAGCGCAGGGTCGGCGACACGGAAACCGTCGGCGGCGTGCGGCACCACCGCAATGCGATCACGATCGACGCCGAACGTCGCCGCCAGTTCCTCGGCGGCACGCGTGGCGCCGGTGATCACCTGGTCGGCCTGCGCCAGCGTACGACGATATCGGAGCCGTGCCCGCGTGCGCTTCAGCACCTTCCACCAGCGCCCGTCCAGCTGCAGCATGGGGAAGAGATCGTGCACGGTCGGGATCACGGCACCCTGCGCCGGTCGCTGCGTGACGAAGTTGCACGGATACCACGCCGCGTCGCACTGCAGCGTGGACATCGCATCAGCGGCGCGCACCGTGGCGCGTTCCATCACGCCCGGCAGGATCGCCAGCTGCTCGCTGAGCGGGGCGATGTCGGCGGTGTTCCGCGCCAGGATCGTGTAGCGCAGTTCCGGCCGTTCGAGCGGCATCGCCGCCAACAGGCTGCGCGCATACCGTCCCATACCGCGGACGTTGCGAGTGAGTGCGCTGGCCTCGACGGCGAGGTGCATGGTGCGCCGAGGCGACGGCGTCAGTTCCCGCGCACCGAGGCTGCGCCGGCGGACGGGCGGTATTCCTTCAGGTACAGGTTCAGTGACCCGATCGGCAGCGAGGACTTCATCTGCACCATCACGCGCGCGGAGTCGTCGGTGAGCCACACCTGCGCCTTGCCTCCTTCGCTGAAAAGGCCCTTGGCCTTGATGATCGGCTGGATCACGACGGTGTTGAACGTGCCGGCGGGCACCTTGATGCGCTCCTTGCGCAGCACGATGATGCGCACCGGATTGCGATCCGGCTTGAAGTAGCGCGTGAACTCGTAGGTGCGGCCCACCTCGAGCGGCACGCGGCGCACGAAGTAGAGGAAGCTCCCTTCGTCCAGCGGTGCCGCGACGCCGGGCTCCTCGGGCTTGCCGTCCTGTGAGAAGGTACGGCGCTCCGGATAGAACTCGAAGTTGCGTTCGCGATCGCGCGACCCTTCCGACAGCTCCTGCTTGTGGCGCAACGACACGAAGCGGGTGGTGTCGATCCAGCTCTCGAGCAGGTCGTTGACCTTGTAGAAGAAGGTCCCGCCGCGCACGGTGAACTTCACGTGCAGCGCGCTGATGCCGCGCACGTCCTCGTAGCCCACCGCCTCCATGAAGCCGCTGCCGACTTTCACGGCGCTGAACTTCACGTCGTAGGCCAGCCGCTCGCCCACTGGCGGCACGCGGCGCTCCTCCTCGATCGCGGGATCCTGCACCACGTCCTGCAGCGCACGCGCAACGCCGGCCGGGTCGGCCGAGGCGCCGACACCGGCAACGAGGGTCAGGAGTGAAGCAATGCGCACCAGCGACACGAGCAGGTCCGTTGACTGAGGGACGACGGCATCACGCAGCCGGCGGCGGCTCGTGAGCGGGAGGAGCAGGGGATTCGCCATCGGGACCACCGGCCTCGGTGCCACCCGGGCGCCGTCCGCGGCGCCGACGACGGGGACGCCGCTTCCGCCGCGCATCTGACGCACCGGACTCGGCCGAAGCATCGGCCTCGACTGAATCGACGTCGTCACTCCCGTCTTCCTGCTCACCCTCACCGGCCCCCGACGTTCCCGCGAAGTCGTCGCCGTCCGATTCGACGTCGTCGCCCGAACCGGCCGATGCCGGGCTGGAGCCGTCGCCGGCGCGGGCACCGCGGTCCTTCCGCGACCGGCGGCGACGGCGGCGCTTCTTCTCGCCAGCCGGCGTTGCGCCGCCCTCGGACACCTCAGTCGCCTCCGTGTCCAGCTCCTCGGCCTCGATCGGCAGCGGCGCGTAGTCGGCGTACGGGCTGTCGTCGTCGGTCGCCGGCGCCACGGCGCGCTCCTGCTTCACCGGCGGCTTGACGCGCGCCGGACGTTCCGGCTTCGGCGGCCGGGGCGGGCGTGGTTCGCGCGGCTCACGTGGTGGACGCTCGGCCCGCGGCGCACGCTCCTCGCCACGCAGCGCCCGTTCCTCGCGGGCGTTCCGACCTTCCCGAGGCGGACGGGTGTCGCGGGTGGCCTCCGTCGCCACCTCCGCCTCCTCGCTCGCCGCACGCGACTCACGGCCGACGGCGTCGGTTCGCCCTTCGGTGCGCTCGCGCGGTGGGCGGCTGCGCTCCGGACGACCACCACGCTCGCGCTCCGGTGGGGACGGGCGCGCTCGTTCGGCAGGGACGCCCAGCACCAGCGCGTCGCCGCGGGTGGGCTGGTCGAGCGACGGCTTGTTGCCGGGAGCCGGTCGCACCGTGCCGCGAGCGGAGCGAGCCCAGTGAAACAGCGCCACCACGTCAGCCCAGCCGCGGCGCCGCGAGGCGCGCTGCCGGACGTCGTACCGCGGCGCGAACTCCACGTTCTCGATCCGCCGCGCGAACGGCGTGACGTTGAGCGCGAAGTCGATGTTCGCCGCCCAGCCGTCGCCGGCGCAGACCGGCCGATTGCCCATCGCCTTCAGCAGGTCGCGCAACACCGAGATCCGCACCAGGCGGAATCCGGTGAACGGATCGGCGACGGGCGGCATCCGCAGGAACGGCGACACCGCCCACTTCCCCCAGCGGCGCAGCCGTCGCTCGTCGGCCGGTGTGGCGTCGGAGGTGATGCGATGCACCGCCACCAGGTCCGCACCGCCTTCGAACCGCTTCACCAACTCGGGCAGGTGCTCCGGCGATTCGGTGAAGTCACCCTGCAGCAGCACCATCGCGTCGCGACGGGCGTATTCGTCGTCGGCGGCCACATGTCGCACCAGCGCGTCGATGCCGCCGGCGTAGCCGACGTGCTTCGGGCCGCGCAACACCGTCAGCGGCATGACGGACTGGTACGGCTCGAGCACGTCGGCGGTGCCGTCGGTGCTCGCGTCGTCGTAGACGGTCACGTCGTATTCCCGGGAGAAGCCCTGAAAGACCGACCGCAGGCGCCAGAGCAGGACGCCGATGGTCGTGGCCTCGTTATGGACCGGGATGCAGATGCGGAGCACGTCGGACGGGTGGGCGGGAAATACGATGGATCGAGCCCGAATCTTAACGCCCCGCGGTTGCCGGGCGCACCCTGTCAGCACTCGCCGTGGCTGAGCGCTGACGCGTTTCGACACCACGCGCTGTTGCGCGGCTTGGCACCATGCGTCGATTCGGTGTACCCGTTGGAGAGGGCAGTCAGGCACGACCGCAGTCATCACGCTTGCATGGAGAACGCGACGGATGATCCAGGCAGACCTTCGACACACGCTCACCCGCGACGACGCACAGCTGGCGCTGCACCTGGTGGCGCGCGATTCGGCCCGCGAGCTGGACGCGGCCGAGGAGGCGCTGCGCCACGACGGCATCGACGCGCTGCTCGACGACGCGCGGCTCCACTCGGCACTGACGTCGGACTCGCGCGCGGCACGCGCCTCGATGCCGATGTTCGTGTACGTGCTGGTGCGGCACTCGCTGCGCGAACTGGGCGAGGGTGAGCGGTCGGTCGCGGATTACGTCGCCAGCGTGGTGGTGCACTTCGCCGATCACGATCGTGCCTGGCGCATCGCGGTGCATGACGACGAGAGCTACGAGACGCTCGCCACGCTGCTCGGCGACACGGCGGACGCCGATCCGAAGCGCGCGTTCCTGGTCCGGCAGCATCTCGCCAACTATGCGCTCTGGCTGTCGGGCCTGTTTCCCGATCACGTCACGCTGCGCAAGTGGCGCCGCGGCGGACCCGATCTGTCGTACTACGACGAAATGGGTCGCCAGGGCTTCCTGCTGGCGGCCGAACATCGCATGGCCGACAGCACCGGATTGCGACCGGTGTTCTCGCGGGCGGCGGGGGAGTTTCCGCTGATCCGGCAGGCGCTCAACCGCGTCAGCGACCGGCTGCTCTTTCCCGGCCTGCACAGTCCCGAGCGGCTGATGCGTCAGGTGTCCGACGAGGCGCGCTGGAAGCTGGCTTCCTGAGCGGGTGTGGTGGCGCGCACTGCGCGCGCCACGCGTTCCGGTGAACGGCGGTTGCGGTGATGCGCGTCGGTGAGGAACTTGCCGATCCTTTCCTCGCCCGTCCGTTCCCGCTGCCCCGTGTCCGGTGTCGTCGTTCAGCAATCCCTCCTCGCGCCGCCAGCTGGCGGAGATGAAGCAGACGCTGGTGCTGGCGCGCGTGGCGCGTGACGAAGTGCGCGCCGCCTACGCCAAGTCCAACCAGCGCCTCGAGCAGGCGCGCACCGAGCTGGCGACCATCCTGCGCCGTGGCGACCTCGCGCGGCAGATCGACGACCAGGAGACGGTGGCGGTCGCCGAGCGATTCGCGGAATCGCAGCGTGCCACGCTGGATGTGCTGGAGCGGAAGGTGGCGGTGCAGTACGAGGAGTTGTCGATGGCCGAGCGGACCGTGACCGAGATGGAAGCGGAGCTGAAGGCCGTCACCGGGCGTGGTCCGGCGCCCGACCTCACGCCTGATCCGTCACTGGACGGGGCGGCGGCGGTGGACCCGTCGGATTTTCGCGGGCTCGACGATGCTGCCCGCGCACAGACCGCCGACGAGCGCCTGGCCGAGCTGAAACGTCGGATGGGGCGCTGATGAAGCGCCTGGTGCTCGCGGTGGCGCTGCTGGCCGCCGCGCGCTGTGGCGCCCAGGTCGTGACGGCGCCGGCCGACACGGCGCTCAAGCGATGCATTGGGCAGCGCATCACCAAGATCTCGATCGAGCCGATGGGGCCGGAGTTCGGCGGCAAGTCGGCATCGTCGCGCCTGGTGACGGGGCTGGTGCGCAAGTTCCACGTCGACAGCCGCGCGCGCGTGATCCGCGAGTTCGTGCAGATGAAGGAGGGCGACATCTGCACCGAGATCAACCGCCGCGAGACGGAACGCGTGTTGCGCGCGCAGTGGTTCATCCAGGACGCGCGGGTGCTGGTGTACCCCGACCAGGATGGCGTGCAGCTGATCGTGGCCACGGTGGACGAAGTGTCGATGATCGCCAGCGCGGCGTTCCGCGGCGCCAAGCCGCGTGCGGGCTCGATCGGCAACTCCAACTTCATGGGACGCGGCCTGCTGTTCGAGGTGGGCTGGCGCGACAACGGCGGATTGCGTGACGGTCGCACGCTGCGCATGCGCTCCGCGATCACCTTCGGCCGTCCGATCCAGACCAACCTGACCTGGAACCGGTTCGGGCTCGGCAATCGCTCCGAGCTGGAGATGCGGTATCCGTTCCTCACCGACCTGCAGCGCTACGGCTTCCGCGCGATCGTCGGCCGCGATGATGACTACGTGCGCTTCGTGCGTGACTCGGGCGACCTGCCGTTCCAGAACGTGACGCGCACCTTCGCCGCCGTCGGCGGCGTGAAGCGAATCGGGAAGCCCGGTGCACTGCTGCTGGCCGGCGCGTCACTGAGTTATGACGGCGAGGACATCGGCGAGGCGGTGGTGGTGACTGACAGCGGTGCGGTGGCGTTCAGCGATCCGCTGCCGGTGCTGCCGGCACCGACCCAGAACGCGACCCGCATGAACCTGCTCTTCGGCGGCCGCGCGATGCGATTCCTCCCGGTGGAAGGATTCGACGCACTGACCGGTGTGCAGGACCTTCGCATCGGCGTGCAGTTCGGCGGCCAGTTCGGTCGTCCGCTGAAGTGGGAGGGGCTGGGCAACACGGACTACTTCGTCGCTGGCGACATCTACGGCGGCATCGGTAACCAGCGCGCGTTCCTCGGCACGGAGTGGATCTTCTCCGGTCGCAAGGCGCAGCGCGGCGGCTGGGATGGACGCCTCGTCAGCGGGCGCACGGCGGTCTACCTGAAGCCCACCACGGCATCGACCACCATCGGCTCGGTGGAGTTCACCGGCGGCAACGACGTGCGGGTGCCGTTCCAGGTGCCACTCGGTGCGTCGCGCGTCGGTGTGCGCGGCTACCGGCAATCACTGGACGGCGGTGGCAGTCGCATCGTGATGCGCGCCGAGCAGCGGCAGTTCGTGGGGCGGCCGTGGGGCTTCGCTGATCTCGGTGTGGTCGGCTTCTTCGAGAGCGGCCGGACGTGGGCGGGAAAGGTGCCGTTCGGCGTCACGACCCCATTCCGGTCCAGCATCGGCACGGGCCTCCTGTTCTCCGTGCCGCCGCGTTCACGCCGCGTCTACCGCGCCGACATCGCGTACGGGCTCAATCCCGACACGCACTCCAGTCGCTGGGAACTGCGCCTCGCCTCGGGCAACTTCACGCGCACGTTCTGGCAGGACCCCGACGAGTCGCGTCGTGCGCGAGAGCGGTCGCTGATCACGAACCTGTTCGCGTTCTAGTTGCTTGGTCGCCGCTCTCGGGGCGTCTACACCAGTCTGCGATCGCTAACAATGTTCACGCGGCGATCGCGGGGGGCTCTGCGCGCGGAGCGGCGTTCGTTCTGCAGTTCCAAACAGTTTTTTTGGGGGGAACAGCACGAACGGTAGTGCCGCTGTCGGGGCGTCTACACAGTCCGCGATCGCTAACAATGTTCACGCGGGGATCGCGGGGGACGCGGGGGGCTCCGCGCGCGGAGCGGCGTTCGCGCTGCAGATCCAAACAGCTTTTTTGGGGAACAGCGCGTCAGCTCGCGTCGGTCTCGGAGCCCCCCGCGTTCCCCGCGGCCCCCGCGTGAACATTGTTGGATGAATCGATGCGACCGACCGCTGCTTCCGCGC
>JAZKJL010000002.1:79703-225690 GCA_040384325.1 Gemmatimonadota bacterium
AGTGAAGCTCAGTGAAGCTCAGTGAAGCTCAGTGAAGCTCAGTGAAGCTCAGTGAAGCTCAGTGACTCAGCGCGCAGCCGTCAGGCGTCCGGGATGGAGCGGGTCAGCCGTCGCAGCAGCGGCACGCAGAGCAGCATCACCAGGCCTGCGCCCCACGCCGTGGCGGTGGGGATCGTGAAGAAGGTCGCGCGACTGGGGATTTCGTCGATCAGGCCGGCGAGGAACCCGCCGAGGAAGTTCGCGGCCGAGATGGCGAGGAACCAGGTGCCCATCAGCAGCGACACGAACTGCACCGGCGCCACCTTCGTCACATAGCTCAGGCCCACCGGATAGAGCGCGATCTCACCGAAGCTGTGGCAGAGATACGCGCCCACCAGCCAGAGTGGTGACACCTTGTCCCCCGCATCCACCGCGCGGCCGGCGAAATAGAGCAGGAAGAATCCGAGGCCGGCGAGGAAGAGGCCATACACCATCTTCATCGTCGTCGCCGGTTCCTTGTTGCGCTTGTGCAGGTAGAGCCAGAACCAGCCCGCGAACGGGCCGAGGATGATGATGCAGAGCGGCTGGATGCTCTGGAACCAACTGGCCGGGATGCGCTCCATGCCGAACAGCCAGGCACCGCTGGTGAGGTCGGTGTCGCGATCGGCGAAGAGCGTCAGCGAACTGCCCGCCTGCTCGAACACCAGCCAGAAGAACACCACGAAGAACGACACCATCACCAGCGCCCACACCCGCTCGCGCTCCTCGCCCTTGGTGCCCAGCAGCGCGACCGTGAACGCGGCGCCGATGATCACGCCGTAGAGCATCGACATCATGCCCGAGAGCGAGAACAGCCAGGCCGGGATGCCGATCGCCGACCAGGTCTTGATGGAGGCCAGCGTGGCGATGATCACGCCGGCGGTGGCACCGAGCACCGCGTTGCGGCCATACGTCGGTATCGCCAGTTCGCCGATCTCGGCACGCGCTTCCGCTTCCCGCGCATGATCGGGCACCAGGCCGATGCCCGGCAGGTACTTGTCGCGACCCAGCAGGTAGACGATCAGGCCGAGCACCATGCCCACACCGGCCGCTCCGAAGCCGAGGTGCCATCCGTAGCGCGGATCTTCCGCCAGGAAACCGCACACCAGCGGTGCGAGGAAGGCGCCGAAGTTGAAGCAGCTGTAGAAGATCGTGAAGCCGGCGTCGCGCCGCGGATCGCCCTCGGCGTAGAGCTGGCCCACCATCGTGGAGACGTTCGGCTTGAAGAAGCCGGTGCCGATCACCACCGCGATCAGGCCCGCGTAGAAGAACGTCATGTTGTCCACGGCCAGCATGAAGTGGCCGATGGCGATGATGATGCCGCCGATCACCAGCGAGCGGCGCGTGCCGATGAAGCGGTCGGCGATGTAGCCACCGATCATGGGCGTCAGGTACACCGCACCGGTGTAGGCGCCGTAGAGCCGCGACGCGTCCTGCCCGCTCCAGCCGAGCGCCTTGGTCAGGTACAGCACCAGGATGGCGCGCATGCCGTAGTACGAGAACCGCTCCCACATCTCGGCGGCCGCCAGCAGGCCGAGGCCGCGCGGATGGCCGAAGAAGGCGCGATCGCTCGATGCGATGGAGTCGCGCGCGGGTGCTGCGGAGACTGGGGTCATCAGGTCGCGGGAGAGGTGGCGGTGCGACGGCTTCGCAGGGCGGCCGCCGGAAGAAAGAAGTCGCTGGTACCGGCCGGCTGCTTGATGCAGGCCGCCCAGTGACCCGGCGCCTTTTCCTCGAGCGGTGGCACCACCTGTGTGCAGGCCGCGTCCTTGTCCGGGTGGAAGCAGCGCGGATGGAAGACGCACCCCGACGGCGGATCGGCCGGCGATGGTGGATCACCCTCCAGCACGATGCGATCGCGCGGCGCCAGCGGATCGGGCAGGGGAATGGCCGACAGCAGCGCCTGCGTGTACGGCATGATCGGCGTCGTGAACAGCACGTCGGCCGAAGCCAGCTCCACGATGCGGCCGAGGTACATGACCGCCACCCGCGTGGCGAGGTGTTCCACCACGCCGAGGTCGTGGGCGATGAACAGGTACGTCAGTCCGCGATCCCGCTGCAGGTCCTGCAGCAGGTTGATCACCTGGGCCTGCACCGACACGTCGAGCGCCGACACCGGCTCGTCGAGGACGATGAACTTCGGCTCCACTGCCAGTGCACGCGCGATGCCGACGCGCTGGCGTTGGCCACCGGAGAATTCGTGCGGATAACGCGTCGCCCACTCCTTCCGCAGGCCCACTTCCTCCATCAGGGACTGCACGCGGCGATCGGCCGCGGCGCCTTCGGCCAGCTGGTGGATGATCAAGCCTTCGCGCACCGTGTCACCGATGGTCATGCGCGGGTTGAGCGACGCGTACGGGTCCTGGAACACGAGCTGGATGTGGCGGCGCATCTTCCGCAGCTCGGCGCCACGCAGCGCGCGAAGGTCGGCACCGTCGAAGTGAATGCTCCCGGCGGTGGGCTCGATCAGCCGCAGGATGCAGCGGCCGGTGGTGGTCTTGCCGCAGCCCGACTCGCCGACCACTGCCAGCGTCTCACCGGCCGCGACGTCGAACGACACGTCGGTGACCGCGCGCACACTGCCCTGCACACGATTCAGGATCCCGCCACGGATCGGGAATTCCTTCGACAACCCGCTCACGCGCAGCAACGGCTCGCTCATGCGCTGGCTCCGGCGGCATGCAGCGATCGCCGGCGTTCCGGTTCTTCGACGAGGTGGCAGCGCGACGTGCGCCGGTCGCCGATCTGGTGCAGCGGTGGCGCCTCGCTGGTGCATCGGCTCCATGCGTGCGGACAGCGATCGGCGAAGCGACAGGCGGTGGGCCAGGCGCCGGGTGGTGGCACGGTGCCGGGGATGGTCGTGAGGCGCTCGCGGCGCGTGCCGGCGCGCGGCATCGCCGCCATCAGCCCCTGCGTGTACGGATGCTGCGGCGACGCGAACAGGTCGGTCACCGGCGCTTCCTCGACGATCTGGCCGGCGTACATCACGGCCACCCGCTGCGCCGATTCCGCCACCACGCCGAGGTCGTGCGTGATCAGCAGCATCGATGCGCCACGCGCGCGTTGCGCGTCGCGGAGAAGGTCCAGCAGCTGCGCCTGGATCGTGACGTCGAGCGCGGTGGTCGGCTCGTCGGCGATCAGCAGCGACGGGTCCAGCACCAGCGCCATCGCGATCATCACGCGCTGCCGCATGCCGCCCGAGAGCTGGTGCGGATACTGCTTCGCCCGGATCGCGGGCGATGGGATGCCGACCGCGCCGAGCATCGCCACCGCCTTGTCCCACGCTTCGCTGCGGCTGGCCGACGTGTGCGTGCGGACCACTTCCGCGATCTGCTCACCCGCGGAATAGACCGGGTTGAGCGCCGTCATCGGCTCCTGGAAGATCATCGCCGCCTGCCGGCCGCGGATGGCGCGCAGGTCCTTGTCGCCGAGCGTCAGCACGTCGCGGCCGTCGAACCAGATATGGCTGCCCGGCTCGATACGGCCCGGCGCGTCGATCAGTCGCAGCAGCGTGAGTGCGGTGAGTGACTTGCCGCATCCGCTCTCACCCACCAGCGCCAGCGTCTCTCCGCGCGCAATGTCGAACGAGACGCCATCCACCGGCGTGATGGTGCCGTCGGCGGTGCGGAACGTGACGCGCACATCACGCAACGACAGCAGGACATCGGCAGGTGGTGCGCTGGAGGCGGTCATGGGCGGGGAAGCTGCCGGGGAGCGAGCGCGTCGCGCAACCCGTCGCCGAGTGCGCTGACCGCCAGCACCACCGTCACGAGGCAGATTCCGGGCGCCAGCGACACCCACGGCGCGCTGGCGATGAACTCGTTGCCGTCACGGATGATGTTGCCCCAGCTGGCGCGCGGCGGCTGCACGCCGATGCCGAGGAAGCTCAGCCCCGCTTCCAGCACGATCACCTGACCCACCGCCAGCGTGGCCGCCACCAGCACCGGTCCGGTCACGTGCGGCAGCACATGGCGCAGCGCGAGGCGGAGGGGTGATGCGCCGAGACTGCGCGCCGCCAGCACGTAATCGGCGCTGCGGATGACACGCACTTCGCCGCGCACCAGTCGCGCGACGCCGAACCACCCGGTGACGCCGAGGATCACCACCAGCGCCCACACCGGCACCAGCGGCACCGCCGCGAGGATCGCCAGCAGCAGCAGCACCCGCGGCACGCTCATCCCGGCATCGACGCAACGCATCATCAGCGTGTCGGTGCGACCACCGGCGAGGCCTGCACCGAGGCCCCACGCCACGCCGACCAGCGTCTCGATGAACACCGCGCTCATGGCCACCGCCAGCGACACCTGGCCGCCGCTCAGCACGCGCGACAGCACGTCGCGCGAGTAGGCGTCGGTGCCCAGCAGGTGCTGCGCACCGGGACGGACGTGCACCAGGTTCGCGATGTCGGGCTGCTCGTTCGGCCCGTAGGCCACAAGCAAAGGGCCCACCAGCACCAGCAACACCATCGCGAGCAGTGCACCAGCCGCGACCAGCGATCGCGGATCGCGTCGCAGTCGCGCCACGATGGCGCGCCAGTGTCGTGCATCCGTGGTGCCGGTGATCATGCGAGGCGCATCGGCTCGTCCTGATCCTGTGCGGCGGCGCGCGGATCGAGGCGCATCACCAGCAGGTCCGCCAGCGTCGAACCCAGCACCACCAGCACCGCACCCACGATCACGCATCCCACCACCAGGTGATAGTCGCGCGTCCCGATCGCGCCGGCCGCCAGGCGACCCATGCCGGGCCATGCGAACACGTGCTCCACGAACACCGCGCCACCCACCAGTGCCGGCAGTGTCAGTCCGCCGAGCGTGATCACCGGTCCGAGCGCGGTGCGCCAGGCGTGCCTGCGAAAGACGGTGCGCGGGGCCACACCTTTCGCCGTCGCCGTCCGCACCCACTCGGTGCGCAAGCGGTCCAGCAGCGCCGCGCGTTGCTGGCGCGCCACCGGTGCGGTGATCAGGATCACCAGCGTCAGCGTGGGCAATACCAGGTGCCACAGTCGATCCAGCACGATCGTCGCACCCGATGCGGCGAGAGGCATCAGCGGATCGGCGGCGCCGCCGACCGGGAAGAGCCGCAGCCAGGACGCACCGCCCAGCAGCAGCACCAGCGACAACCAGAAGTCGGGCAGCGAGGCACCGATCAGCGTGACGGTGCCGATGCCGCGATCGGTGAGGCGATCCTGTCGCGCCGCCTGCACGGCACCCAGCAGCATGCCGAGCGTGAACGACAGCACCAGCGCGAGGCCCATCAGCTGCAGCGTGTAGGGCAACGCCTGTGCGATCGCGCGCGTGACGGGCTGGTTGGTGCTCACCGACCAGCCGAGGTCACCGCGGAGCAGCGATCCGATCCAGTGCACGTACTGCGTCGCGATGCTCCCATCCAGCCCGTACGCCGCGCGCCACTGTGCCCGCATCGCCGGTGTCAGCCGTGCATTCTCGAGCGCGCCGGCAAACGGATCGCCGGGTGCGAGGCGCACCAGCACGAACGTGGCCGTGGCCACGATCGCGACCACCACGAAACCTTGCCAGAGCCGCTGGATCAGCGCGCGCACGCGCCTCGCCGGCGTGGGGCGTGGATCAGCGTGCGGCTCCGGCGGCCTGCACGTCGCGGGCGATGCGCTTGTCGGCGGGAATCGACCAGCGCGACAGCCCGGCCCACCACGCACCGGCGCGCACGCCGGCGGTCTGGATGCGCGAGTGCACGGCCATCACCCGCATCGGCTCGGCGATCCAGATCGCCGGTGCATCGTCGGCGATGATCCGCCAGGCCTTGGCGAAGTGTGCGCGCGTCGCGGCCGGTGCGAAGGCGGCCAGCCCACTGTCCACCTGCGCATCGAACGCCGGGTTGCGGTAGCTGCTGAAGTTGTGACCGCCGTCGACGGCACTGGCCGAGGTCCAGGCGTCGTTCACGTTGGCCGGCGCTGGGTCGGGGAGCGCCCACTGATTGACGATCGCGTCGTAGCGCCGCTTGGTGGAACGTTCGAGGAAGATGGGAATGTCCACCGTTTCCACCTTCGCCTCCACGCCGATGCGCCGGAACTGCTCCTGCAGCAGCACCGACGCCCGCATGCGTGGCACGCTGGTGGAGGGCGTCATCATGCCGAACGACAGTGGCTTGCCACCCTTCCGCCGGATGCTGTCGGCCCCACGCACCCACCCGGCCGCATCCAGCAGCGCGTTGGCACTGTCCACCGCATACGGCAGCGGCTTGAGCGCGGGATCGTTGATCGACATGGCGGCGGTGAACGGCCCACGCGACTGCACACCGAGCGTGTCGTAGATATTGGACACGATGCTGCGGCGGTCGGTGGCCATGGTGAGCGCGCGACGGACAGTGCGATCACCGAAGATCGGGTGCGGAGCGCGGCCCGATGCGTCCACCAGGTTGAAGCCGAGGAAGTTGTAGTCCAGCGACGGCGCGACCACGAGCCGCAGTGCCTTGTTCGCCTGCACCTCGGCAACCTTGTCGGGACGCACGGCCTCGAACACGTCGGCCTCGCCGGTGACCACGCGTTCGAACGCCGTCGCCGGATCGGGCGCGAAGGTGAACATCACCCGATCCAACTGCGCGCGACGACGGCCGGCGGTGGTGTCGGCCGCCAGTTCCAGAACCTGATCCGGCACCCACCGCGCGACGCGGAACGGACCGCTGCCGACCGGCGCGCTGGCCAGCGGCGACGCCGCCAGTCGTGCGCGATCGGCGTTCGCCAGCAGGTGCTGCGGCACGACGTACAGTTGCTGCACGAGACCGAAGAACTGATCGGGGCGTCGCTGATGAAAGAAGGCCACCACCGTCAACGAGTCGCGCGCGATGACCGAATCGATGTTGGCCAGCAGCGGTGCCAAAGGCGAGGCCGTGACCGAGTCCATGTAGAGCGCGAAGCTGAACGCCACGTCCGCCGCGCGGACTGGCGCCCCGTCATGCCAGCGCGCCGCCGGATCCAGCGCGAACGTCAGCGACAACGAATCGGCCGACCAACTCCACCGTGTCGCGAGGTCGGGCACGAAGCCCTCGTCACCGACGGTGTTCAGCGCATCCCCCATCGTCGCCAGCTTCTGGTAGACGAGGTCATTCACCATCATGCCGGACGTCGCGGTCGTGATCGGCGGCAGGAAATTGTCCGGCTTCCCGGGCGTCGAGATCACCACTGTGCCCCCGGTTGCACCCGTGGCCGCGGACGACGCGGTATCGCCACCCGAGGAACAGGCGGCGAGGACGACCAGCGGCAGGAGGCGGAGGGAGCGCGGAACCGTCATGGGGTGAGCATGGATGGTGATGGACGCCGGCGACGTCAGCGCCGCCAGGTCCAGAGTGGATCACGATAGTGCGACAGCGCCCGGTGGAAATGGCCGTCCTGCAGCCACGAATCATCCGACACGACGATATCGCCCGACGCCGCATGGCGCAGTGCCCGGACGATCGATGCCGTCACCGCGTCAGCCTCCACCACGTCGAAGGCTCGCAAGGTGGCCGGCGGCGGCACTGGCGGCAGCGGCACCAGTGCCATCGACTGCAACACCGCCTGGTCGTCGTCCAGCAGGATCGACCCGTGCTGCAGAAAGGCCCCCGCCTCACGGTGCTGCGCCGAGCCGACCAGCTTCCGCGTGCCCACCACCAGTTCGCCGGCCGACGGCGTCTCGAAACAGGGAGCCAACCCGGGGCTGACGGTGCGGCCTGCCGGCGTGGCGCGGGTCGCGGGCACACCGAGCGCCGTCAATGCGTCGAGCAGCAGGTCGTTGATGGCCTCGTAGCCACCCCGCAACGTGGGGGCCACCGCGTTCGGCGCCGCCACGGCATACGTCACCTCGCGCGCATGGAGGAGGGCGCGCCCGCCGGTGGGGCGCCGCACGGCCGGGATGCCGGCCGCCGCGCAGCGCGCCGAGTCGTAGACCCCGTCGCAGCGCTGGTTGCGGCCGAAGGAAACCGACGGCTGCTCCCAGCTGTACAGCCGCAGCAGGGTCTCGCCCGACTCCGCCGCCGCCGCCAGCATGGCATGATCGAGCGCCATGTTCGTCGCCGCGTCGCGCGGTGAGCTGTGCATCAGCCGGACGGTGCCGCGCCAGAGCGGGTGGGAGTGCACGGCGTCGGGACTGTGGGAAGAGGCGTCCACCGCTGTGGTCGCTGGAAGGGATTACGTTTCAATGGCGCCGAGCGGAAACCCCGCGTCCGGCGCCGCCATCCGATACCAATCTGACGATCGGGCGCGCGCGCCGGGCGCCCTCTGGAGTTTAGCCGCATGGCCGTTCCCGTCCGTTCCGCCTCCGCTGCACCGGCCGCGCTCGATGATTCCGGGAGCTTCATCCAGCGCCACGTGGGCCCCACGCCCGCCGAAGTGGCGTCGATGCTCGAGACCCTCGGCTATCCGACCCTCGACGCGCTGATCGACGCCACGATTCCCGAGTCCATCCGGTTCCGCCGCCTGCTGGCCCTGCCGCCGGCCGAGAGCGAGTTCGACGCCATCACGCGCCTGAAGGGCATCGCGGCGAAGAACGAGGTGTTCACGTCGCACCTCGGCCAGGGCTACTACGGCACCATCGTGCCGGCGGTCATCCAGCGCACGGTGCTGGAGAACCCGGGCTGGTACACGGCCTACACGCCGTACCAGGCCGAGATCGCGCAGGGACGGCTCGAGGCGCTGCTGAACTTCCAGACGATGGTGATCGACCTCACCGGGCTGCCGATCGCCAACGCATCGCTGCTCGACGAGGCCACGTCGGCCGCCGAGGCGATGGCGCTGTCACACGGCGCCGTGAGTGGCAACCGGACCAAGTTCTTCGTTGCCGCCGATTGCCATCCGCAGACCATCGCGGTGGTGCAGACGCGGGCCGAATCGCGGGGCTGGGAAGTGGTGCTCGGCGAGGCGGCATCGGCGGAGCTGACGGCCGACTTCTTCGGCGCGCTGATCCAGTATCCCACCACCGACGGTGCGGTGGTGGACTACTCGGCATTCTGCGAACGCGCTCATGCCGTTGGCGCGCTGGTGACCGCCGCCACCGACCTGATGGCACTGACGTTGCTGACGCCGCCCGGTGAATGGGGCGCCGACATCGCCGTCGGCAGCGCCCAGCGCTTCGGTGTGCCGATGGGCTACGGCGGGCCGCACGCCGCCTTCTTCGCCACCCGCGACGAGTTCAAGCGCCTGCTGCCGGGTCGCATCATTGGCGTCAGCCGCGACAGTCACGGCGCCCCCGCGCTGCGCATGGCGCTGCAGACGCGCGAGCAGCACATCCGCCGCGAGAAGGCCACCAGCAACGTCTGCACCGCGCAGGTGCTGCTGTCGGTGATGGCCAGCATGTACGGCGTGTATCACGGTCCGCAGGGCCTGACCCGTATCGCCCGCCGCATCCAGCGCCTCACGGCGACGTTCGTGGCCGGCCTCGACAAGCTGGGCCTGCAGGTGCTGCACGAGCACTACTTCGACACCGTGCGGGTGGAAGTCGGCGTGCACGGCATGCAGGACATCATGGCCGCTGCGGCGACGCATCGCGTCAACCTGCGCCGCCTGAGCGAAGGGTCGATCGGCGTCTCGTTCGACGAGACCACCGCGCTGGCCGACGTGGCCACGCTGCTGACGATCTTCAACGGTGGCGAGGCGAGTGGCCTCGACGTCGAAGCCCTGGCCGCCGAGACGTCGCCGCGCTACGACGAGCGGTTCGCGCGCACGTCGCCGTTCATGACGCACCCGGTGTTCAACACGCACCACAGCGAGACCGCGATGCTGCGCTACATCAAGCAGCTCGAGGCGAAGGACCTGTCGCTCTGCCATTCGATGATCGCGCTCGGCAGCTGCACGATGAAGCTCAACGCGGCCACCGAGATGTATCCGGTCACGTGGGCCGAGTTCGGCCAGCTGCACCCGTTCGCCCCGCGCGAACAGGCGCAGGGCTACGCACAAATGTTCGAGGAGCTGGAAGCGGCGTTGGCCGACGTGACCGGCTTCGCGGCCGTGTCGCTGCAGCCGAACGCGGGATCGCAGGGTGAATACGCCGGCCTGCTGACCATCCGTCGCTATCACCAGGCGCGTGGCGAAGGCCATCGCACGGTGTGCCTGATCCCGGCCAGCGCGCACGGCACCAACCCGGCCAGCGCCGCCATGTGCGGCATGCACATCGTGCCGGTGAAGACCGCCGCCAACGGCAACATCGACGTCGCCGACCTGAAGGCGAAGGCCGTCGAACACTCGGCCAACCTGGCCGCGCTGATGGTTACCTATCCCAGCACGCATGGCGTGTTCGAGGCGGACATCGCCGACATCTGCGCCGAGATCCATGCGCATGGTGGGCAGGTCTACATGGACGGCGCGAACATGAACGCGATGGTCGGCGTCTGCCGCCCCGGTGACATCGGGGCCGACGTGTGCCACCTGAACCTGCACAAGACGTTCTGCATCCCGCACGGCGGCGGCGGTCCGGGCATGGGTCCGATCGGCGTCGCGCAGCACCTGGTGCCGCACCTGCCCGGCCATGCGCCCGCCGGCATCGGCTCGGAACTCAGCTCGGGCGCGGTGAGCGCGGCGCCGTTCGGCAGCGCCAGCATCCTGCCCATCAGCTACCTCTACATCCGCATGATGGGCGCCGAAGGGTTGGCGTACGCCACCAAGGTCGCGATCCTGAATGCGAACTACGTGGCCAAGCGCCTGCAGCATGCCTATCCGGTGCTCTATCAGGGCCCGAACGGCACCGTGGCGCACGAGTGCATCGTGGATCCGCGTCCGCTGAAGGGCAGCGCCGGGATCGAGGTGGAGGATATCACCAAGCGGCTGATGGACTACGGATTCCACGCACCGACGGTCAGCTTCCCGGTGGCCGGTACGCTGATGATCGAGCCGACGGAGAGCGAGAACAAGGCTGAGCTGGATCGCTTCTGCGAGGCGATGCTCAGCATCCGCGAGGAAATCGCGCAGGTGGAGCGTGGTGAGTTGCCGCGCGACGACAACCCGCTCAAGCATGCGCCGCACACCGCCAGCGCGGTGATCAGCGACGCCTGGACACACGCCTATCCGCGCGAGCAGGCGGCGTTCCCGGCGGCGTGGGTGCGGGCGGCCAAGTTCTGGCCGACGGTGGGCCGCATCGAGAGCGCGTTCGGCGACCGCAACCTGGTCTGCAGCTGCATCCCGATGGAGGAGTACGCGCAGGCCTGATGCGTGACAGGTGACAATTGCGGTGACAGTGCACGCATTGCGATTTCGGTGACAGTGCACGCAAGTCACCGCATTGCGTGCACTGTCCCCGAAATACACGAAATACACCCACCGAAACGACGAAGGGCCGGTTCCAGAGACTGGAGCCGGCCCTTCGTCGTTCACGCGGCCGAGTCGCGGCCTATTCGCCGAGCAGCGACTTGTAGGCGTCGGCGGTCATCAGGCCGGCGCGGGCACCCGTGTCGGCCACCTTGATGCGGATCATCCAGCCGTCGCCGAACGGGTCGGTGTTCACCAGCGCTGGCTCACCATCCAGGCGCGTGTTGACCTCCACCACCTCGCCGGCCAGCGGCGAATACAACTCGCTGACGGCCTTCACCGCCTCGATCGTCCCGAACACGGCATGCTCGGCAAACGTGGCACCGACCTTCGGCAGGTCGAGGTAGACGATGTCGCCCAGCTCCCCCTGCGCGTAGTCGGTGATGCCGATGGTCACGATGTCGGCATCGGCGGCGCCGGCGACGTACTCGTGATCCTTCGTGTACTGGAGATGGGACGGGATCTGCGACACGGAGTGCTCCGAAAAGACGGGTGATGTGGACGCGGGGCAGTCTAGCGGGCGGTCGCCGAACTTCGTAGTGCGCGCCCGTCACGCCTCAGCGATGCGCGGCGGCCCAATACGCGAGCCGCGTCCACGCCGCATCGAGTTGCGGCAGCAGCGCGGCGCGATCACCATCGTTGCCCAGCACCAGGTCGGCGCGCGGTCGCTTCAGCGCGGCCGGCAGCTGCGCGCGCACACGGGCGCTCGCGTCATCGGGTGGCATCGCGCGGTCGCGCACCAGCCGGTCGATTCGCACCGACGCCGACGCGTCCACCAGCAGGATGCGAGGGAAGTGCCAGGCCAGCCGCGCCTCGAACAGCAGCGGAATGTCGCAGACCACGATCTCGGCGCCGGCGGCACGGGCCTCTGCCACCGCCGTCACGCGCGCCTGCTCCACCGCGGGATGCACGATGCGCTCGAGCGCCTCGCGGGCCGCTGGATCGCCGAAGACCAGGCGCCCCATCGCGGCGCGGTCCAGCGACCCATCGGGCTGCCGCACCCCCGCGCCGAATCGCGCCACGATCGCGGCCAGTGCCGGCGTGCCGGCGGCGACCGCGGCGCGTGCCGCCACGTCGCTGTCCACCAGCACCGCGCCACGGGCCACCAGCGCCTGCGCCACGGTGGATTTCCCCGACGCGATGTTGCCGGTCAGCGCCACGAGGAGCATTTAAAGCGCGTCCTGAGTGTCCGTCGGGTCCGCTTCGTCCGGATCTGGCGCCTCGCCGGGAGCGCTGGCGAGAACGGTGCGGGCCGCGGCCAGCGCCGATGATGGTACCATCAGCGAGACACCCATGGCCGAGTAACCCTGAAAAGCGGAGCCGAACAGTCCGACCGAGTCGTTGCTGCGGATGATGGAGGGGATGCCGGCCGTGTCGAGCACGGCCACGGCGATGCTGGCCTCCAGCTCGTTGCCGAAGTCCTGACATTTCACCCACTGCGGACGGGACGAGGAGGGCATGGTGGCGGCTGGAGGGTGGCGGCGGGAGCGGGTCGCACCGCGAACGTACCCCGTGCCGGCCAAACCCGCACCGGGCGGCAAGGGTCAGCGGTCGAGGTTGCCGGGCACTCATCCGCTCGTCTGGGAATGACGCCCAGACCGACCCTCCCGGAGGCATGCCCTTTGGCCGACCCCACCCGCTCGCTGCCCCGCGGCCAGTCCTTCCTCGGACTGCTCCTGGTCCTGCTGGTCCTGACCCTGCTCACCGCCTACGCCGCGACCCGGGTGGACCTGACCCGGTATCGCTCCGACGCGATGGCCCGCCAGGCGGCGGCCGTCTTCACCACTGCCGCCCGCGCCGCCCGACAGCAGCGACTGGACGTGCTGGTGAAGGTCGACTCTGCCGGGCGTCGGGTGTCGGCGCTGCATGACCGGAACGGCAATGGGCGGATGGACGCCGGCGAGTCGGAGCTGTGGACGGCGCTGGACGCCGCCACCGACATCGTGGACCCGCCGCAGCCGCTGCCCGGTCGCACCGGCGCCTCCGATCGGGTGGTGTTCCGCCGCGCCGGCGGCGCCACCAGCGATTTCGTGCTCTACCTCACCAGCGACGCCAACACGCCGACCGCGTGGCGCGCGGTGCACATCGCGCGGCGCACGGCCGTGGTGCAGGTCTGGCGTTTCGACGGCATCCGCTGGGCGCGGACCCGCACCTAAGTTCCGCGCCGGAACAGAGCTAAAGCAGCGGCACCTGCGTCGCGTCGTCGCGCACCACGCAATGACAGGCGCGGCACCGCGCCTCGTACGACTGTGCCGCCCCGACCATGATCGTCGGAGAATCCCAGCGCGCCGGCTTGCCATCGATCAGCCGCTGGTTGCGGCTGGCCGGATTGCCGCACAGCACGCAGATCGCGTGCAGCTTGGTCACCGCCTCGGCCACCGCCATCAGCTGCGGCATGGCGCCGAACGGCTCCCCACGAAAGTCGGTGTCGATGCCGGCGAGGATCACCCGCCGGCCCCGTTCCGCCAGCGCCGTCGCCAGCGCGATGATGCCGGCGTCGAGGAACTGCACCTCGTCCACCGCCACCACCTGCGCCATCGAATCCAGCTGCTGCGCGATCTGCGACGCGGAATCCACCGGCACCGCCTCCAGGTCACGACCGTCGTGACTGGAGACGTTGTACAAGCCGGCGTATCGATCGTCGAGATGGCTCTTGAACACCTGGACGCGCTTGCGGGCAATCGTCGCCCGCCGCACACGTCGCATCAGCTCCTCACTCTTGCCGCTGAACATCACTCCGGCGATCACCTCGATCCAGCCGCCGGAGGATGTGACGAAGCCATCACTCAATGTGCTCAGTCCTCAGTGCGTGACGGCTTGCGCGAATTGCGCAGGCGCTCGGCGCGCTCGGCGAAATCGTTGCCTTCGGTGCGCGGGCCCGAGGGGGCGTCGCCGCGGTCGCGCGTGAAGCCACGACCGGTCGGCGCACCACCTTCACGCGGCGCCCGCGTGAAGCCACCGCTCGACGGCCGGGCCGGACGCTCGTCGCGGCTGAAGCCACCACTGCGCGGCGGACGTGATGACGTGCGGTCGTCGCGGCTGAAGCCACCCTCGCGCGGCGGACGGGCCGGGCGATCGTCGCGCGAGAATGCCGGACGCGATGGACGTTCGTCACGGCTGAATCCACCGCTCGACGGACGGGCGGGACGATCCTCGCGGGCGAACGGCGGACGGGACGGACGCTCGTCGCGGTTGAAGCCTCCGCTCGCCGGACGCGCCGGACGGTCATCGCGCGAGAACGACGGACGGGCCGGGCGATCGTCGCGCGAGAACGCAGGACGTGCGGGGCGGTCGCCGTCGTCGCGGCGCGGATAACCACTGCGCTCACGCGGCGCGCCACCCTCGTCACGCCGGAACGCCGGACGTGCCGGACGATCACCGCGATCACGCGAGAATCCACCCGACGACGGGCGGTCGCTGCCACCACGGCGCGGCGGTGCGCTGCGCTGCGACCGCAGCGGGCCGGCGCGATCGATGCGCGCGATCACCTGGCGGTTGCGCATCGTGCTGGCGTTCATCGCCGCCACGATCTGCTCGGCGTGCGCGCCGGAGACTTCCACCAGCGTGTGGCTGTCGCGCATGTCGATGGTGCCGACCACGCTGCGATCGAGCCCGCTCTCGCCGGTGATGGCACCCACGAACGACGATGCGGTGGCGCCATCATCGTTGCCGATGTTGAACCAGAGCACCTGGAACTCGGGCGGCGGACCGTCGTTGCGCGGTGCGGCGACCGGCGCGGCTTCCATGGCCGGTGCCTCGTGCGACGTTGGCGCCGTCTCCTGCGCGGCGGTGGCGGCCAGCGCGCGCTTCACTTCCTTCGGCTGCGCGGTGGTGACGCCGATGCGCAACGCCTTCGCGGTCTCACGCTCACGCTCCAGCAGGCGCAGCGCAGCGGCGGCGATTTCCAGTGCGTCGTTGTCGTCCAGCAGCGGCTCGAGCGCGGCGAGCTCACGCGCACTCACGCCATCGGCGAGGATCTTCCGCAGTTCGCCCATGCGCGCACCATCGCGCCCCACCGCGTGCGCCATCGTGTCGGGCAGCACGTAGTAGGTCAGCGAGCCACCGGTCAGCAGGGAGCGCAGGTGCGCCACCTGGCGCGGCGTCACCAGCGCGATCGTCTGCACCGGATGTCCGCCCATCGCGGCATCGAGTGCGGCGCGCGTGGCCGGCACGTCGTACAGCACGCGCAACGCACTGTGCGTCTCGACTTCGCCGCCGGTGGCCTGCACGTCACCACTCGCCGTGTAGCCCAGCGCACGCAGGGCGGCATTGGCCTCGGTGACCTGTGCCGATTCCGGTGCGACGACGATCGTGGACGGCGCGTTCACGGCGTCCAGCACGCGACGCAGCGCGGCAGTGCGGGTGCCGGCGCTCACCAGCACGTACTGCAGGCTGATCGGCGCGCTGCCATCGGCCACCACGTCGTCACCCACGCGACGCGGGCGCTTCATGTACGACTTGGCGAACGCCGTCACGGCATCCGTCTCGCCGGCCATGCTGAGCGTGCGCGCGCCATCCTTCGGCAACTCGGTCATCAGCATCGTCATCGCCGGCTCGTCCACCAGTGCCAGCGTGAGGTCGGCCTGCAGCACGAACACCTGCGCGACCTTGTCCAGCTTGAGCAGGCCGCTCGGCAGCAGCGCGGCGACGTCGGCCGGCGCGCCGACGATGGCGGCGGGCGGGTTGGCCAGCAGGCGGGCACCACGGGCGGCGGACGTCACCGGCACCAGCACCGGGGCGGCATCGCCGGCAGGCAGCACGGCCTGCGCGACAGCCAGCGCCGTATCGGCATCCGGGACCAGCACGAGCAGGTGCACGCCTGCGTCGCCGGCAGGAATGCGCTCGAGTGCGGGTTGCACGAGGGCGATCATGGCCGCCAGGGTGGGCGGGGCAGTGAGGACCACCTGCTGACTGCGGGTGACCTTCGGGGTCGCGGGAGTTGCTGTATCTGACTTGGGCACGGTGGCCTCGACGTGGCGGGAAATGCGGATGCCGGCGGGCCGGATTGCGGCGCGCGGGAACGGAGCTGGATGTCAAAAAGCGACCGCAGGGTCAGAGTCCTTGAACCTGATCAAGGACGCTGCCCCTTGATCGAACCCCGTGATCGGCGCTCCGTTGCCGCCCTGCGGCGGCGGATTAGCATACGGAAGCCCAGCAAGGTACCCAGAAACCGGTCGCCGCCCAACCTGCCCCGCATGCCTGTCGAGTTCGTCCCCTCCCCGAACGTCGCCCAGCTCCGGCCGTCGGCCACCATCGCCGTCTCCGCCCGGGCCAAGGCCCTCAAGGCGCAGGGGCGCCAGATCATCGACCTCGGCGTAGGCGAGCCCGACTTCGACACCCCCGACTTCGTGAAAGCCGCCGCCGCCCGCGCGGTCGCCTCGGGACAGACCAAGTACACCGCCACCGAAGGCATCCTGCCGCTGCGCGAGGCGATCGCCGCCCACGCCGCCGCGCGGTGGGCCGGGAGCGAGGCCGACGCCCCGCAGGCGCTGGACGTGGTGGTCAGCAACGGCAGCAAGCAGACCCTCTTCAACGCCTGCTTCTGCCTCTTCGGCCCCGGCGACGAGGTCCTGATCCCGACGCCCGCCTGGACCAGCTACGTGGAGATCGTGGCGCTGGCCAAGGCCACGCCGGTGGCGGTCCTCGGCGATCCGGCCAACGGCTTTCAGGTCAGCGTCGCCGATCTCGAGGCCGCCGCCACACCGCGCACCCGCGGGATCATGCTCAACTCGCCCAGCAATCCCACCGGCGCCACCTGGGATGCGCAGGTGCTGAAGGACATCCTCGCGCTCGCCCGCGCGAAGGGCTGGTGGGTGTTGAGCGACGAGATCTACCGCCGCATCTCGTACGAGGTGCCCGCGGCATCGGCATTCGAGCTGACCACCGATCGCTCCAACCTGATCGTGATCGACGGTGTCGCGAAGTCGTATGCGATGACCGGGTGGCGCATCGGCTGGGCAGTGGCACCGCGCGCGGTGGCGAAGGCGATGACCGACCTGCAGAGCCACACCACCTCCAACGCTGCCACGCCCAGCCAGTACGCCGCACTGGCCGCGCTCACCGAGCGCGATGCGGCCGAGGAGAGCATCACGTCGATGGTGCGCGCCTTCCGTGCCCGCCGTGATGCCGCACGACAGATCCTCGACGAGGAAGGAGCGCCGCCCTACATCCATCCATCGGGCGCGTTCTACTTCTTCATCGACGTCAGCGCGATCCCGAACGGCGGTGATGATGCCGGCGGTGCGTTCGCGGCGCACATGCTCGAGGAACACGGCGTGGCCATCGTGCCGGGCACCGCGTTCGGCACGCCGGGCTGGGTGCGCCTGAGCTATGCTGCCGCCGAAGCCGACGTGCTGGAGGCGATGCGCCGCATCGTCGCCGCCTATCGTGCGATGATGTCCGTGCCCGCCTGACCGTCCTCACTTCATTCAGCCCCGCACCATGATCACGACGATCGTGCTGATCCAGGCCAGTCCCGCCAGCATTCCCACCACGGCCGTCGCACTGGCGGAGATCAAGGGAGTCTCCGAGGTCTACTCGGTGAGCGGCGCCTGGGACCTGGTGGCGATCGTGCGGGTGCCGCAACTCGACGACATCGCCCACGTGGTGACCGAGGAGTTCACCAAGGTGCCGGGCATCGTGCGCACGCAGACACTGACCGCCTTCCGCGCCTACTCGAAGAAGGATCTCGAGCAGGCGTGGGACCTCGGCGTGGAGTGACCAGCCCCGCGCCGGCCGCCGGTCGCGCGCTGGAGTCGGCGCGCAGTGCGTTGCGCGCCTCGCTCGGGAATCGGGTGCGCACCGCCGGTCCTGATCGCACCGAGGCGCTGGCGATGGATGGCGTCCCGCTGGTGGAGCACGCGGCGGTGATGCTGGTGGGTGGTGCGTTGCGCGTGATCGACGTGCCGCCACCGTCCGCCGCGACGTTCGAGGGTTTTCTCGATGGCATCCAGCGCAGCAGCACGGTGGCCTACGTGGACGGCGTGCCACTGCTGCACGGCACCGCGGCGGCCGCGATCCGCGAACGCAGTGCAGACGGCCGCATGCGCACCTGGCGCCAGGCGTCGGTGGAGCACGCCGTCTATGCGTCACGTGCACTGCTCGGCGAGGAGACGTGGAGGCAGCTGGAGGCGATCCTCAGTGCGCGCGGCCAGTCGGTGCGTGACAGCGATGACCAACTGCCCGTGCCGTCGCGTCACCCGTCGGCGCTGTTACGGCAGGGGCTCGATGCCTTGTCGCGCGTACGCAATGATCTCGAACGCGCGATGGGTGGTGCGTGGTGCGATGCGCACGCGGAGCGACCGCTCTACGTGGACGGATCGCTGCGCACCAGCCGCGCGATGCTGGATAGTGATGGTGCCGTGGGCGTGGTGAAGAGCCATGCCACGCTCTACGTGCCCGACGACGTGTTGCCGCGTGTGGCGGCGCTGGAGGCCGGGCAGCGCACGTCGGTGATCGCGGCGCTGGACGGCAGCGAGCGACCGCGCTTCTTCACCTGGTACCTGCGCCTCCGCAACGCCGCGGGCCGCGACCCGTTCTTCGGCCTGATTCGCGCCGAGACCGGGGTGCGCGACGATCATGCCGCGACGGTTGAAGCGCGCGCCGATGACGTGAGTGCGTGGCTGCTGGCCGAGCGTTCGCCGCTGGCCAAGCCCGATGCGCGCTGGGACGTGATGCCGTACGCCATCCGTGACTGCGAAGTGTATCTCCGCGCAGTCGCCTGATTCATTCGTGATTCTCTGGAGCAGTTCCCCGTCATGATCGATACCCCGTACGCCGAGGTCCGCCGCCCGCTGGGGCGTGTGGTGGCCACCGAGCGTCGGCCCAGCACGCCGCACGAGTTCCATTTCTGGACCGCGCTCGATGCCAACGTCGGCATCGGCACCATCGTGCGTGTGGATGGCACCGTGGCCGTGAACGGGCACCTGCCACAGGTGTTCGGCGTGGTGATGGAAGGCCAGGGCTGGACCGACATGCTCTCGCCACTGGACGACGTGCTGGGCCGCGATGGACAGCCCGACGGCGGCCTGATGGCCACGCAGCGCACCGAGATCCGGCTCTACACCGCAAGCGTGTTGCGCCACATGCCCGACGAGCCGCTGCAGCCGGTGCCGATGGGAACCGTGTGGCTGGCGGATGACCAGGACGTCGCGCTGGCGTTGCGCATGGATGGCTACGTGGGCAAGACCGCCATTCCCGTCGGCCTCTATCGCTCCGGCGGCACCGAGAGCCCGGTCTATCTCGACGCCGATTTCCTGCTCGGCCCCGAGGCCGCGCACCTCAACATCACCGGTGTCTCCGGCCTCGCCACCAAGACCAGCGCGGTGGAGTGGCTGCTGCAGTCCATCTTCGCGCACTTCCCCGCCGACAAGGGATCGGTGGCGGCGGTCTGCTTCAACGTGAAGGGCCCCGACCTGCTCTATCTCGACCAGCCCGCGACGCTGGCCGAGGAGGACGTGGCGATGTATGAAAAGCTCGGTGTGCCGGCCGAGCCGTTCCGCAACGTGCGGTACTACGCGCCCTACGACGCGGCGCTGCGCGGGCTGGCCACCATCCGCAGCCACGAAGCGCTGCAGCACAACGTGCAACCGCTGACGTGGGGGTTGAAGGAAGTGCTGCAGTACGCGGTGACGCTGCTGGATCGTGAGGACATCGACGCCAAGGCCGACGCGCTGATCGATTTCATCACCGATCGCGTGGTCGGGCAGAAGTTCAGCGATCCGCTGCTGGGTGGCGAGATGGTGGTGCAGACCTTCGCCGACCTCGATCACTGGTTCCGCACGCTGCTCGATGCGCTCGAGCGCAAGGACGCGCAGGGCTGGCGCACGCACCACGTGGCCACCATCCGCAAGGTGCGCAACCGACTGGTGAACCTGGCCACGCGCTGTGCCGGCCTGGTGACCGATGGTGCCGACGTCAGCGACCTGCCGTTCGGAACCTTCGCCGATCGTTCGGTGCACGTGATCGACGTCGCCAACCTCGAGGAGGATGCGCAGGGGCTGATCTTCGCGCGGGTGGTGAGCAAGCTGCGCGAGCACCTCGAGCGCCGCGACCTGGGCGTGAATCACGTGGTGGTATTCGTGGACGAGTTGAACAAGTACGCCCCCAGCGACGGCCCCGAGACCTACGTGCGGCGCATGCTGCTCGACATCGCGGAACGTGGCCGCTACCTCGGCATGGTGCTCTTCTCGGCGCAGCAGTTCCGCAGCCAGGTACACAAGCGGGTGGTGGGCAATGCCGGCACCGCCCTCTACGGGCGCATGGATGGCGACGAATTGGCCACACCGGGGTATGCCGTGCTCAGTCCCGCCGTGCGGACGAAGTTGTCCACCTTGACCAAGGGCCAGTTGATGGTGCGCCATCCCCACTTCACGCAGCCGGTGTTCGTGCGCTTTCCGCGCCCGAGCGTCCTCACCGGGCGCCTGGGTGTGGAGCGGTTCCCGGCGGCCCCGGTGGAGGAGTTCGACGCTGCCATGCTGCGCCGGCTCCGCCGTTTCGACGCCGGCCTGACGCTGGACTGGCTGCGCACCGTGATCGCCCTCGCCGACGAGCCGGACGTGATCCGGGCCGTGCGCGCCACCGAGCGGGAACAACCGCGCGAGGCGAAGGGGTATTTCGCGGCGCAGTTCCGTCGGCAGGTCGCCCCGCGCGAACTGGCCGCCCCGCAACCCCTCGTCCAGCCCCTCGCGCTGCCGGTTGGTGATGATCCGTACGGCTTCTGACGCCTGGCGGCTGGTGTTCGCCACGGCGCTCACCTGCACGCAGCTGTCCGCGCAGCGGCCACGGTCGCCGGCCGACGCGCGCATCATGCTCGTGTTGCGCCCGTTCCCCGGCGACATGATCCGCCAGAAGGTGGAGCACGACGTGGACGAGCAGGGCACCATCGCCATGCCGAGCGGTGATTCCACCGTGCGTGTCAGCACACGCACCACGGTGGTGCTGCGCTCGCGCGTGGATGCGGTGGATTCGCTCGGTGCCGTGGTCACGTCACAGGTCGAGAGCGTGACGGTGAAGGCGACCGGTGGCAAGGAGGAGAGCCGCCGCGCGCGCATCGCCAGCGGCATGGCGCTGCAGGGCCGCACGCTGCGCATGAAGCTCGCTCCCGATGGGGAGTTGATCGTGCTCGACGACGCCTCGGCGCAGAGTGCCGCCACCATCGCCACGCTGGCCGCGCTGGTGGACCGCGTCCCGGCCGCACTGCCGTCGCAGCCGGTGCGTGAACGCGAGAAGTGGACGCGGCACATGGTGTTGGCCGGCGCGCCTGGTGACGGCATTGACGCCGAGTTCACGCTCGATTCGCTGACGCGCTACGGTGACCACGCGTGGGTCGGCGTGCGTGGCGTGATGAAGGACGCTGGCGCGGACGCGGGGGCGAGCGTGGTGGGCTGGGTGCTGCTCGATCGCCGACGTGGCTGGATCACGCGCAGCCGGATGGTGCTGACGATGCGCGCGGTGACCGGCGCGCAGGGCACCATGCCGCCGATGCGGTTCGTGATGCGGGTGGAGCAGCGGGTGGGCGAGCTCAAGGACCCGAAGCGATAACGTCGCGGCGCAAGTTCGTCCGACATCGCGGGCTGATGCGAACTCTGCCGTAGCGCGGTGTCGCCTGGCGCACTGGACTTCGTATCGACGCGGTCGATAATTCCGGTCCCATGCGCGTGAGCACCGTCGACGAGGGAAACGCACGAGCATGAGACGCTGGATCGTCTCGTGCCTGCTGCTCGTCCCCATTGCCGCGCAGGTCGACGCGCAAGGCATGTCAGGCGCCGCGATCCATGGAACCGTGCGCACGACGGTCGGCACCCCCGTCGTCGCGGCCGACGTGCGGTTGCGCGCCGTCGCGTCGGGGACGGCATTCGGCGCCCGCACCAACGGCGATGGGCGCTTCGTGCTCGAACATCTGCCGGTCGGTTCGGGCTACCAGCTCACCGTACGCGCCGTGGGCTATGCGCCGGTCACGATCGACCGGATCGTGCTCCACCTCGGTGACCGGTTGCGGCAGGAGATCACGATGGTCGCCGCGCGCGGGCAGGAACTCGCGACGGTCATGATCGCGGACAGCGCATTGCGCGACGCCGGCGCGGGCGGTGCCGCCGTCAGTGTCTCGGGTGACGCCATCCGCAACCTGCCGCTGCTCAATCGCGACTTCGTCGGTCTGTTCGGCATCGCGCCGCAGGCGACCGGCCCCAGCGCGCTCTCGATCGGCGGCCAGAACGTGCGATTCAATGCGATTCAGGTGGACGGTGCGTCGGCCAACGACTTCTACGGGACCGATGTCATCCCTGGGCGCAACGTCGGCGCGCGCGCCCTGTCGCTGGAGGCACTCGACGAGATTCGCATCCTCGCCACGCCGTTCGACGTGCGGTTCGGGGGCTTCTCCGGCGCCTTGATCAACGCCGTCACGCGATCCGGAACCAACCAGCATCAACGCTCCACCTTCGCGTCGCTCACCCATTCACGACTCGTCGGCACCGATACCGCGTCGGCGCGGGCGATCCCATTCCGGACGGCGCAGTACGGCGTCACGTTCAGCGGGCCGATCATCCGGAATCGCCTGCACTACTTCCTCACGGGCGAACGCCAGTCCAGCACGCGACAGTTCTTCGGCGCCGAGGTCTCGGATCCTGCCACCGGTATCACGCCGGCCACGGCGCAGCGCGTGCAGCAGGTGCTGCGCGACCGGTATGGCTACGATCCCGGGGGCGCGGCCGCGCCGACGCTCTCGCAACCGACCCTGAACCTGTTCGGCAAGCTCTCGTGGCAGGCATCCGAACGACACCGACTGGAGTTGACCGGCGGCTGGGCCGACGCTGACAACGAGATGCTCGCCCGACCGATCAGTACGGCCGGCGGCGCGAGCACCTTTCAGCTCTCATCCAGCGGCTTGGTCGATCGCGTCAAGACGCTGTCCGCGCGATTGAAGGTGACCAGCGCCATCGCGCACGGGTCGAACGAACTCCTGCTCAGTTATGGGCAGTCGTTCTTCGACAAGCTGCCGCAACGCGCTGTGCCGCAATTCCAGGTCGAGGCCGACCGTCGGAATGTCTTCCTGCTGAGCGGTGCGCCGATCGCGTCGCACGGCACGAGGACAGACCAGGTGACGCTGGAACTGGTGGACAACCTGAGCTGGAGCGTCGGCCGACACGTGCCGAGCATCGGCACGCAGGTCCAGCTCCTCCGTTTCGACGATTTCTTCTTCCAGAACTCGTGGGGCACCTGGCGGTTCGACAACGTGGATGCGCTCGACCGCCAGATGCCGTCGCAGTATTCGATCGCGCTGCCGCTGCGCTCCTCCGGTCCACGCGTGCGAATGGATGTCGTCAACGCCGCTGTCTACCTGCAGGACCGGTGGAACCTGTCCCCACGCTTCGCGGTGACCGCAGGACTTCGCGCGGATGTCCCGTTCTTCCTCGACCACCCGGTGCGCAATCCGACTCTGGCTGCCAGCAGCGCACTGGGGCACCTCGAGACCGATCGATTTCCGTCCGGGAACGTGGTCGTCTCGCCGCGCATCGGATTCGCCTTCGAGCAAGGCGAAAATCGCGAGACGACCTGGCGTGGCGGCTTTGGTGGCTTCGCTGGACGACCGCCCTTCGTGTGGCTTGCTGGGGCGTTCGCGAACACGGGGCAGGAGCAAACGACGCTCACCTGCACCCCGAGCCTCGGCGTTCCGCCTCCCGTCACCGACATCTCCCGCAGCCCGACGCGCTGCCTCCGCGACGGACCCACGTCGTCGGCAGTGTCCACCATCAACTACGTCGATCCTGATTTTCGCTTCCAGCAGGCGTGGACGGTGAATGCCGGCGTCGATCGACGTTTCCCGGGTCAACTCACCGTCTCGCTCGACCTGACGCACCGTCGCCTCGCGAACTCGCTCACCGTGGACGACGTCAACCTGCTGGAACGGGGGCGCAGTGCCGAAGGACGCATGCTCTACGGCGCTCCGTCATCAACGGGCCTGGTCGGACGACCGGCGCGCATCGATGGCCAGTTCGGCCCGATCTACGGCTACGACAATCACTCGCGCGACCGATCCACCGCACTGGCGCTGACCGTCAACAAGCAATGGAACGACGGGGCGGCCATCTACGTCGGCTACAACTGGTCGCGCTCCCTCGATGCGACCAGTGTCAGTGGCCTGATCAGTCTCAATATCTCGCGCAGCAATCCGGTCGATGGCACGTTGGCGAATCGCGTCCTGAGCCGGTCGGCGCGTGACGTGCCGCACAACGTCGTACTGACCGCGATGGCGCCGGTGGTCCGTGGTTTTCGCGCAACGATCTTCGCCTCCGCGCGCTCCGGCACTCCGTTCGCCTACACCACTGCCGGCGACGTCAACCTCGACAGCATCGGCAGCAACGATCTCCTCTACGTGCCCGGCTCGCCGGACGACATCTCGCTCATCGCACCCGCGGCATTCGCGGCGCTGGACCGGTACATCGCAGGCGAGGACTGCCTCCGGATGCAGCGCGGGCGCGTCATGGCGCGCAACAGCTGCCGCAATCCGTTCACGACCCGCCTCGATGCGCGGATCGCAAAAACGTTCAGCCTCGGGCGCGCGCAGCAGGTCGAGCTGCTGCTGGATGTCTTCAACCTGCCCAACCTGCTCAACCGGCAGTGGGGACTGGTGCGCGAGGCGACGACCAGCGAGACGCTCGAGCTGCTCGACGTCCGTGGCTGGGACACGGCGCGCAACCGGCCACTGTATGCGGTTCGCGTGGCCGACGGCGCCGACCTGCGGTCGCCGCTGCGCCTCGCTGTCGAGTCGTCGCGATGGCGCATGCAGTTGGGTGCGCGGTACCGCTTCTAGCCACTCAGCGCAATACGCCAACCTGTGCGCGCAGGCGCTGGAAGCGCGGGTCATCGCGGATCTCATCGTACGGACCGGCACAGGACAGCCGCCGCAAGAGGATCGGGCTGTTCCGGCGCACTTCCTCCGCAAGTAGCGCCAGCCCCCGGTCCAGCTCTCCGGTCTGGATCAGCTGCGCCGCCAGCGCTATGCCGTGCGCCTCTCGCGAGTTCGACCGTCGCGCGCCGGCACGCAGCAGCTCACGCTGCGCCACGAAGTGCTTGACGTTCCAGTACCCCTGCCGACCTGCGGCATGGGTGAGGCGCGATGCGAGTGCGGTGTCCGCCACCGGCACTGCGAGTCGCCACGCCGCGATCGCCTGATCATAACGACCCTGGTAGATCAGCACACGTTGTCGCCCATCGCTGACTGCGACGCTCCTGGGTTCATTCGCCGACCACTCGTCGAAGTGCGCGCCGGCCTCCTGCAGCCGGTCAGCACAGATCAGCAGGTGCCCTATCTCCGCCTTCAGCGTGGGATTCAGCGGATCCAGTTCGCTGCTGACGCGCACGGCATCGATCGCCTTGTCGAACTGACCCGACATCCGGTAGAGCATCGCCTCGAGCTGGAACACCTCGGCATTCGACGGATCCACGCGCTTGGCCTTGTCGAGCCACGCCAGACCCACGGCCAGGCTGCGGGACTGATACGTCTCCATCACCGCCAGCTGCGCCATCGCGCTGCCTTCAGTGCTGTCGACGGCGAGCGCCCGTCGCGCTGCGGCGGTGGCGTTCCGGTATGCCTCATCGAACGCGACGGCGCCGGAGTTTCCTGACTTGGCCCAGGTCGCACTGAGCCCCGCGTAGGCGCGCGCGTTCGAGGGATCGAGTCGAATCGCGGCTTCGAACAGTCGCTGCGCGGAGTCGACGGGTGTGAGGTTCATCCACCACGCCCGGTGCGTCAGCCGATAGGACTCCTCGTCGATCCGGGCCACCGACTGGCGAGGCATGTGTGGATTCGATGCCTGAAACAGTGCGCCGGCGACGCTGGCGGCGACCACCGCTGCGGCCCCGGCGGCGCGGTCACTCGCAAACCGATGCGTCCGAACCTGTCGACGTTGCCCTGTCGTCACGTTCGCGACCTCGGTCTGGATCTCCAGTGAGTCGGCGTGGCGCCCGAGACGGGTTCGGAGGACGATCGTGGCGTCGAAGGCGCGTCCGATCGCGTTGATGTCGCGGCGCGTCGCTGCGGGCCAGTCCGATCGTGCCCCCGAGCTGACGCGAATGCCGCCGATGCCCACCAGGCGTCGTGCGATGTCGTCCGCCAGTCCGCTCGCGAGGTACGCCAGCGAGTCGCTTGCGTCGTTCTCCATCGGCAGCACGATGAGCGTCCGTTCGGCGCTCGCGCCAGTCGGCGTTGCGACGCTCGCACTCCGGTTACGTGCGACCAGCGCACCGGCACCGACCGTCACCACGAGGGCCGCGAGCGTCAGCAGGGTGCGCCGTGCACCCCGCCATCGAGCCAGCGAGGCGTCGGCCGGTGCCTCGTCACCGAGGCGCGCAGCATCATCGGCGTTTGCGAGCGCCGCGCGCACGGTCGCGGCATCGCGGGGCCGATCGGTGGCGCGCCTGGCAAGGCAGTGCGCGATCATGGCGCTCACGTTCTCGGCGACCTCCGGCCGCACCGCGCGCACCGTCGGCAACGGCGCGTCGGCCGCTCCCAGTAGCTCATAGACTCGGCGACCGGTCAGCAATTCGTAGGCGAGGCAACCGAAGGCGTAGAGATCGGCGCGATGGTCAGTGGCGGGATCGCCCGCCGCCTGTTCCGGCGCCATGTACGCGGGCGTGCCGATGGTGCCTCCCGACGGCGCCACTGTCGGACTTTCCACCGCCTGCGACGCCGAAATCGCCTTGGCGATGCCGAAATCCGTCACCACCGCGGCGCCCCCGGAGAGCATCACGTTCTCCGGCTTGATGTCGCGATGCACCACACCCTCACCATGCGCGTACTCGAGCGCTCGGGCGATGTCACGCAGAATCCCGAGTGCCTCCGGGAGCGGCATGAGCGGCGCCGACTCGATCCGTGCGCGCAGCGATGCACCGCGCTCGTACGGCATCACGTAGAAGAGCTGGCCGTCCGCCTCGCCGGAATCGAACAGCGGCACGATGTTCGGATGCCGCAGGCGCGCGCAGATGCTGATCTCGCGCAGGAATCGCTCCGCGCCCAACGACATGGCGAGGTCGTGTCGCAGCACCTTCACCGCCACGTCACGATCGTGGCGCAGGTCGCGCGCGAGGTAGACGCGTGCCATGCCACCACGCCCGATCTCGTGCTGGATCTGGTATCGGTCGCCGAGGACCGCGGGGAGTGCTGCCGCAGGCTCGTGGGCAATCAGGCTCGCGAACGAATCCGTCACGCCCGCTTCGAGGAACGAGGCGTCATCCTCGCAGTCGCGCAGCATCGCCACCAGTTCCGCGCGCCGCGCGGTATCGCCTCCAGCCAGCTCATCGAGCACCAGGTCGCGATGCTCCGGGGACGTGTCGAGCAGCCGATCCAGCACCGGGGACAGGCGCGCCCACTGCGCAGTCAACCCCGTCACCTCAGGGGGCACACCCTGATCCGCGGTACTCATCGGCGTGCCATGGCGCGGCGCAACCAGAGCCGCGCCTTCGCCCAGTCGCGCTGGACGGTGCGCACGGTGATACCCAGCGCCTCGGCGATTTCCTCCTCGCGCATGTCGAGGAAGAATCGGCAGTCCACCACCTGCGCCAGGCGTGGTTCCATGCGGCCCAATTCGTCGATCGCTTCGCTCAGCTGCACCATCACCTCCGGCTGTTCATCGGCAGGAATGACTGCATCGTCCAGCGTGACGAGGAATTGCACGCCCGCGCGCTTCTGCGTCAGGCGTGCCTTTGCCCGGTCCACCAGCACGTGCCGCATCGCCAGTGCGGCCAGTGCCATGAAGTGGCCATGATCCTTCCAGCGAACGCGCTCCTGTGCCGCGAGCTTCAGGTAGGCCTCGTGCACCAGCCCTGTCGTCGAGAGCGTACCGCCGCCCGCGCGCAGGGCGAGCTGGCGGCGCGCGATCGCCCGCAGTTCCGCATACGCATCGGGAAAGATCTGGTGCAGCCCCGGCTGCGTCTCGCCAATCGAGTCGCCAGCGGGCACATCCGACACACCTGCACTGCTGTCTGTCACGTCACTGGAAGTCACGATGTCGTGTTCCGGCATGAAAGCTCGTGATATCAGACACGAGCAGGGCTCTGGCGTGCAAACTGTGGTCGCTGATTGGTGGACGCAACAGCGTACGCTGATCCCTGTCTCGAGTGCTCCAGCATCGACTGCCCCGATGTCGAAATTCGACGCGGGGAGAGTGTCGGTCGTCCGCTCATCGTCCACCAGGGTGCGCAGCCATGACGCGTGTGATCTCGCCGTTCCTGAAAGTGGTGTGCTGCTGCGCCATCGTCGCAGCCTGCTCGGTCGATGGCCCGAGCGTGGCACCACTGCCGTCACCGTCGGATGCTGCGCTGACGATGGGTGGTGTGCCGAGTGGCGATGCGCGCGCGGCGCTGCAGGTCGTCCGATCGGGGAATGCACAGCTGGTCGCTGCGTCGGCGACGCTGGTGCCGCCAGGTGCGCCGCTGCCACCGTTCGTCGAGGCGCGTCTCTACGCCATCGGCAACGTGGCCATGCACGACGCGCTGAACGCGATCGTGCCGCGCTTCGAACGATACGCGGATACGAGGTCACTGGATGCGGCGGCCAACCCGGCTGCGGCCGTCGCTGCCGCGGTTCATGATGCCATCGCCGGTGCTGCACCGGGTGCTGCCGCCGCTGCGGACACGTGGTATGCGGCGCAGCTCGACGCATTGGCGGGAACGGACGGTGTGGCGGAGGGGATTGCAATCGGACAGCGCGCGGCCGCCGCGATCCTGGCGCGGCGTGCGAGTGATGGAACCGCCGGCGGTGGTGTGGCGCCGTACGTCCCCGGCGCCAGCGCAGGTGACTACCAGTTCACCTTTCCATTCAACACAGCCGGTTTCGACTTCTTCGGCACCGGCGGTTTCGCCGATGCCTCGGTGTGGGGTGCCACCGTGACGCCGTTCGTGGTGCAATCCACCAGCCAGTTCCGCGTCGGGCGGCCGTATGGTGCACCGACCAATGCGGCGGCCGTGCTCACGGCGGCGTACACGGCCGACTTCAATGAGGTGAAGGCGCTCGGGTGCATCACCTGTACAGCGCGCACCGCCGAGCAGACGGAGATCGCAAACTTCTGGGTGGAGAGTTCACCGGCAGGGTGGAATCGGATCGCACGCACCGTGACCAACGCGCGCCACCTGGATGCGTGGGACACCGCGCGTGTGCTGGCCCTGTTGCAGATGGGTGAGTTCGACTCGTATGCGTCGAATCTCGAATCGAAGTATCACCACAACTTCTGGCGCCCCGTGACGGCGGTGGCGCTGGCAGGTGCTGACGGCAATCCCGCCACGGCGCCGGAGGCCGGATGGCAGGTGCTCGCGTTCCCCACGCCACCGGTGCCCGACTACCCCAGCGCGCACGCCGGTGCTGGCGGCACGGCCGCAGCGATCCTCGAAGATGCGATCCCCGGGCGCGGGCCTGGCTTCAGCACCACCAGCGCGTCGCTGCCGCTCGTCACGCGCGCATTTCGGGATGTGCGTGAAGCGGCGCTCGAGAACGCGTTGTCACGCGTCTACGTCGGCTACCACTTCCGGCACGCGGCGGATGTGGGATTGGCACAGGGTCGGGCGATCGGTGCTTACATCGTGGCCAACGCCTTGCGCCGACTGCGCTGACCGTGCGATCCAGCGGCGTCTCGGTGGACACCACAGCGGGGAGGTGATCATGCACCGCACATCGCCTGTCCTGCCGCGCATCACGCGGTGGATGAGCATCTCCCACCTGGCCGCATGCACCGTGCTGCTGCTCGCTGCGTGCGGCGAGTCGACGCCGACGGCGGTGCCGCCGCCGGAGATCGTGCTGCGCGGCATCACCGTCGTGGCAGAATCCCCCATGCACATGTGGGTGGCAGAGTCGAGGCGGGTGATTGCGATGGGCCAGACGGACGGAGGTGATGTGTTCCTGCCCAGCGGCGTGACCTGGGAATCGACGCATCCTGACATCGCATCGATCGACACCACCGGTCTGCTGCAGGCGCACGGCGCCGGCAGCACGCTGGTGACGGCGCGATACCGCAACTTCTCGAGGACGGTCCACCTCACCGTCAGCCCGGTGCTGGTGGGCATTCGCCTGACGCCACAGTCAAGCCTCACCACCGACAGCACGTTGGTGTTCGATTTCGAGGCCGTGTTCCTGGATGTGAACGACCAGGAGTTCTCGGTACCCGGGCCGATCGAATGGCACGTGGTGCAGGGGCTCGACACGCTGCCGATCCAGGTCCTCGGTACGCCACCCGGCAGTCGCATCCGGGTGCAGGTGCGCAAGACTGACGATTTCACGGTCACCATGCACAGCAGCGGCTACACGGTCACGCGCAAGTACGAGTCGTTCGTGGAACAGGCGCCATTCACGGTCGCGCGGTTCGAGATCGTTCAGAAGGCCGCCGGCACAGGGTGGCTCTACATGCCCGACCTGCAGCTCCGCAGTGAGGTCGATGATCTGGTCATCACACGCCTCGAGTTCAGGACCGCCGCCCCGGTCCGCCATGCCTGCGGCAAGGCGCGACTGAACGTGGCTGCCGACCCGACACCGCTGTTCGACTTCCAGCCCTACAACTTCGCGTGGCAGGGCGTACCCGTCGCTGCGGGCACGCCGGCACAGGTCACGATCACCGCGGAGCATGCGGGTCGGGTCTTCCAGGTCACCGTCACCGGCATCTACACGGTCACGCAGCCGGGCACGGTTCTCGACTACGGGACGACCGGATTCGAGTGGCGGCACTGTGCCTGACGACGCGCCGGTGTCGGCGACCCTTGGAGATCACATCATGCACGAGATGACGTCCATGACCATCAGACCCTCGCTCCGTCTGCGCGTCGCGACCCGGGTTCGGATCGCCCGGGTCGCCGCCGGTTGCCTTGCGTTGCTCAGCGGGTGTGCGGAGTCCACCGCCACCGCGCCACCGGAGCCGGTAATTGCCGTCGCGGGCATCGACTTTCGTGCGGATTTTCCCGCGACCGTGCTGGTGGCGGAAACACGGCCGCTGACGGTGCTGGGCCAGACGCGTGCGGGCGACGTCGTGCTGGCCGCCGGGGTCAGTTGGGAGTCGAGCGATCCCGCGATCGCATCGATCGACAGCGTCGGCACTCTGACCGTGAACGGTGTTGGTCAGGTGGCCGTGACCGCGCGGTACCGGGAGTTCTCCGCGACACGGCTGCTGGTCGCGAGTCCCGCATTCGTGGGAGTGCAGCTGGTCGAGCAGCCGCTCGTCATTGCCGACAGCGGGACGGTCTTCGTCGTCTCCGCGCAGTTCCTGGACGTGAACGACAAGGAGGTGTCGGTACCATGGCCGATCAACTGGGCCGTGAAGCAGGGTGCGGAGTCGCTGCAATTCCAGATCCTCGATGCCCCACGCAACACGCGCATTCGGATGCAGGCGTACCGCGCCGGCGACATCACGGTGCAGATGACGGCCAACGGGCAGGTCGTGTCGCAGCAGTTCGCGGCCTGGGTCGACGCGGCGCCGTTCACCGTCGAACGATTCGACATGGTGCAGGGCGGCGGCGTGAACAACTGGCTCTACATGCCGGACCTCCACATCCGCAGTCATGTCGACGACCTCATCGTGAGGCGCGTCGAGTTCCGGAACGCGGCACCGTTCGCAGCCGCGTGCGGCCATGCGGCGCTGGTCGCGGACGCGGCTGCGACACCGATCTTCGACTTCCAGCCATACAACTTCTCATGGCAGGGACAGCGCGTGGCCGACGGCACCACCGCCGAAGTCACGATCATCGCCGAGCATGCCGGGCGCAGGTTCCAGGTCAGCGCCACCGGTCGCTATGCCACGCGGTCGCCGACGTCGATCGTCGACTACGGCACGCCGGGGTTCATCTGGCGGGCGTGTGCCTGAGGCACGGGCCTCGACGTGCACTGCGGCGCGCGCCACGGCGCCTGACGTGGTAGCGGCGAGCCGCCGCGATTGCCCGCGCGCATGTTTGCCCGCACGTTTCGCGCGTCAACATGCCGACACCGACCCTCGCCCACCTCCGCCGCTTCGCCGTGGCGCGGTCGCTCTTCGCGCCGACCACGCTGCCGCGTGCCCTCGCGAAACTCGGCTTCGTCCAGGCCGACCCGATCCGCGCCCCGGCTCGCGCACAGGACCTGACCCTCCGCCACCGCGTGAAGGACTACTGCGCCGGGGACCTCGAACGGCGCTACCCGCGGCTCGGCGTCGAGGAGGACTTCTTCGTCAACTACGGCTTCGTCACCCGCGAGATCCAGCGGCTGATGCACCCCCGCGGTGAACGGCGCGCCTGGTCGCGCACGCAACGCAAGCGCGCGGTGGCCGTGCTGGAGTACATCCGTGCGCGCGGCGCCGTGCATCCCCGCGACGTGGACACGCACTTCGCGCACGGCAAGGTCACCAACTGGTTCGGTGGCACCAGCAACGCCAGCACCCAGCTGCTGGATGGCATGCACTACCGCGGCGCACTCCGCATCGCGCGTCGCGAAGGCGGCATCCGCGTCTACTCGGCGCGCGAGGCGCACGACCCGGCACCCGACCCGCTGGCCGCGATGGATGCGCTGGTGGACGTGCTGGTGAACAAGTACGCCCCGCTGCCGGAGCGTTCACTCGGGGAGCTGGTCAGCCGGCTCGCCTTCGGTGCGCCGCAGTGGACCGCCGACCGCCGCGCCGCATTCAAGCGAGCGCTCGCGCGGCACCCGTCGGTGGTGATCGATGGCCTGCGCTGGGTCTGGCCCGACGGCGAGAACCCGCGCGCCGTGAAGCACCGCGTGGACGACACCGTGCGGCTGCTCGCCCCGTTCGATCCGGTCGTCTGGGACCGTCGCCGGTTCGAGCTGTTCTGGGGATGGCCGTACCGCTTCGAGGCCTACACGCCCGCGCCCAAGCGCGTGCGCGGCTATTACGCCCTGCCGCTGCTCTGGCGCGACCAGGTCGTCGGGTGGGGGAACCTCTCGCTGCGCGAGGGCGGCCTGCAGGCCGATCTCGGGTACGTGGCGGGCAGCCCGCCATCGGATCCCGCCTTCGCGTCGGCGTTGGACGAGGAGCTGCATCGCGTGCGGGCATTCCTGTCGCTGGCGCATTCCGACTGAGCCAGCCGGCCCATCGTCGGAGCACGCCGGGCGCCGGACTCGCCACTCCCGCGCGCTCTATCTTTCAGCATGCGCATCGCTCACCTCGCTGACCTGCACCTCGGATTCCGCCAGTACCAGCGGGTCAGTGCCGCGGGCAACAACCAGCGGGAAGCCGATGTGGCACGGGCCACGCGACGGGCCATCGATGCCGTCATCACCACCGCCCCCGACCTGGTCCTGATCGCAGGCGACGTGTTCCACCAGGTGCGCCCGTCCAACCCGATGATCCTGTTCGCCCACCGCGAACTGGGGCGCCTGCGCGCCGCGCTGCCGCAGGTACCGATCGTCGTCATCGCCGGCAATCACGACCTGCCGCGCGCCGCCGAGACGGGGTGCATCCTGTCGCTTTTCCGCACCCTCGGCATCACGGTGGTGGAGCACGAGCCTGAACGCCTGCGTTTCCCGCAGCTCGACCTCTCCCTCTTCGCCGTGCCTGACCGCCTCGGCCAGCCACTGCCGGCCCTCACCACCGACGGTGACGCGAAGTGGAACGTGCTGCTGCTGCACGGTGAGGTGCAGGGCGTGCTCCCGGACCGCGCGGTGATGGTCGATCGCACGCCGAGCGAGGTCACCGTCGGCGAGCTGGAGGAGGCGCCGTGGGATTACGTCGCACTCGGACACTATCACGTGCACCGGCAGGTCGCGACGCGGGCGTGGTACGCCGGGTCACTCGAGTACGTGAGCAGCAACGCCTGGGGCGAGATGGCGGAGCAGCGCCAGCATGCCGTGCCGGGCAAGGGATTCGCACTGCACGACCTCGTCACCGGTGAGCACACCTTCGTCGAGGTGCCGGCGGAACGACGCTTCGTGGACCTCGAGCCGGTGGATGCACGGGCCCTCGCCCCCGCCGACGTGGATGCGCTGGTCGCCGATCGTGTGGCCCAGGTGCCCGGTGGCCTCGACGACGCGGTGGTGCGACTGGTGGTGCACGACATCCCGCGGCATGTGGCCCGTGATCTCGATCACAAGGCGATCCGCGAGTACAAGCGGCGTGCGCTGCACTTCCAGCTCGACACCCGCAAGCCGGATCTGGTGCGCACCCGGTCCGCCTCCGGCGCCGGTGGCGCACGACCGTCGCTGCCCATGCTGCTGAAGGACAAGCTCGAGGCACGCCCGCTCTCGCGCGACGTGGACCGCGCCGCCTTCGTGGCACTCGGCATGGGTTACCTCGAACGCGTCAGCGAACCCGCCGCCGTGATGCCGGAACCGGGGGCCGAGGCCGGCTTCATGCTCACGTCGCCGGACGAGTCATGAGGCTGCGCGCCCTGCGCCTGCAGAACTTCCGCCAGCACGCCGACACGCTGATCGAGTTCGAGAACGGCCTCACCGGCATCATCGGCCCCAACGGCGCCGGCAAGTCCACCATCCTCGAGGGGATCTCGTGGGCGCTGTACGGCAACACCGTCGCCCGCGGCACGCGCGAGTCGATCAAGTATCACGGCGCCGCACCACGCAGCGCGGTGCGTGCGGAACTCGACTTCGAACTCGGACCGCATCGGTATCGCATCGTGCGCGGGCTGACGTCGGCGGAGCTGTTCGTGGATGGCGCGCCCGCACCGGTGGCCAACAGCATCGGCGCGGTGGGGCAGATCATCGAGCAGAAGCTCGGCATGAGCAGCCGCGAGTTCTTCACCACCTACTTCACCGGGCAGAAGGACCTGGCGGCGATGGGCGCGATGGGCGCGGCCGATCGCGGGCGCTTCCTCTCGCGCGTGCTCGGGTACGATCGCCTGCAGAAGGCGCAGGAACTGGCGCGGCAGAAGCGCAGCGAGGTGATCGCCGCCCTGCGGGCCCTGTCGCAGTCGATGGCCGATGCCGAGTTGCTGGCCGCGGAGGTGAGCGCGGCGCAGCTCGCGGTCCGGATGACCGCCCATGCACTGACCACGGCCACCGCACGACTCACTGCGGCCGAGCAGCAGGTGCACCAGGCGGAGCCGCGCTGGCGTGACGCTGAACGCGCCCGCCTGCGCGACACCGAACTGCAGACCGAGATCTTCCGCGTCGACGCCAGCATCGCGATGGCGGAGAAGGACGTGGACAGGGCGGAGCTCGCGGTGCAGGAAGCGGAGCGGGTGCAGGCCGGCCTGGCGTCGGTGCTGGCGGAACTGGCGCCCCTGGCCGCCCTGCGCGCCGAGCTGCAGCAGCTGGAGGAGCGCTCGCGGCAGGCGGCGCGACGGCAGGCGCTGACGGAGGAGATCGTGCGCCTGACCACCAGCGTCGACGCGGCCGCCGCACGCCTCGCACAACTGGCGCCGGCGCCCACGCTGCGCGCCGAGGTGCAGGCCGCGCTGACGGAGGCGCGCGCCACCGCTGCCGCAGCGATCGAGGCGGCTGGATTGCGCCACACCGACTGGGTGCGCGACCGACAGGAGGTGGAAACGAAGCGCAACCAGAAGCGCGACGAGTACACCGACATCAAGGTGCAGCTCGATCGCCTGCGCGAGCTGGGCGCCGATGCCCCGTGCCCCACCTGCCTGCGTCCGCTCGGTGCCAGCCACGCCGCACTGCTGGAGGAGCTGGGCGACAAGCTCGAGGCGCTGCGGGTGGAGGGGTCGTACTTCAAGAAGCGCGTGGAGCAGCTGCAGCCGGAACCCGACGACCTGCGCGCACTGGAGGCCGCGAAAGTCGAGGCGGAGACTGCGGTGCGTGCCTTGGAACGTCGTGAGCTCAAGATCGAGCAGGCGTTGAAGGAGCTCGGTGAGAAGGAGCGCGAACTGGCCACGCTGCAGGCGCAGCGCGACGAGCGGCAGCGCGCGGTGGCGGAGCTGGCGGCGGAGTACGATGCGGCGCACCACGCCACGATCCACGGCACGGTGGCGACACTCTCAGCACTCGAGGTGCGACACGCCGCCGCCAAGGGCATCGTCGACGACATGCCCAATCGCCTTCGTCAGCGCGGCCTTGCGGCGTCAGCATTGGCCACCGCGCGTGAGACGGTGGTGGCCGCCCGTGCCGCGCGCCAGGCCCATGGCTTCAGCGCGGAGTTGCACACCGCGGCACACACCGACTGGGAGGCCGCCAGCCGGCAGCGCGAGGAGGCCGCGGTGGTGCGCGCCGGCGCCGAGCGTGATGCGTCGAATGCGGCCACTACGCTGGCGCGCGCGGAGCAGGCGGCGGAGCAGGCGGCCAAGGTGCGCGAGCAGCAGCGCCAGCTGGAGATGGAGCGCCGGGTGCACGACGAGCTCGACGCCGCCTACGCCGAGCTGCGCTCCGAGCTGAACGCGCGGCTGCGGCCGGAACTGGGCGAGATCGCCGGCGCGTTCCTCACCGACCTCACCGACGACCGCTACAGCGAGTTCGAGCTCGACGAGGAATACGAGATCATCCTCATCGGTGGCGGCGTGCCGCGACAGGTGATCTCGGGTGGTGAGCAGGATCTTGCCAACCTGGTGCTGCGGTTGGCCATCTCGCAGCTGATCGCGGAGCGCAGCGGGCAGCCGTTTTCGCTGCTGGTGCTGGACGAGGTGTTCGGGTCGCTCGATGAGCAACGGCGCACGAACGTGGTGGAACTGTTGCGCCGGTTGCAGGATCGATTCGAGCAGGTGATCGTGATCACGCACATCGATGGCGTCCGGGATGGGCTGGACCGGGTGCTGGAGGTGCGCGTGGACGAGGAGACCGGTCGCGCGGTGGTGGAGCAGCGCGACGGGGGCCGCCCCGTGGATGAAACCCTGGTTGGCCTGGAGGCCTGACGGTGGCAAGCGTACGCACGTGGCGGTCCGACCCGGTGGTCAGCGGACCGGAGTTGATCCAGCCGGCGGACATCCCGGCCCTCAACACCGTCTTCAGCGATGCCTTCTCCGAGCGATATCGCAAGGATGGGCTGGTGGGCGTGCGCGTGCCGTTCCTCAATCCGCTGATCTGGCGCTACGCCATCGAGGGGGCGGGCGCCGGCGCGGTGCTCTGGCGCACCGATCGTGGAGGCATCGCCGCCTTCAACATCGCGCACCGCAGCGGCACGGAGGGATGGATGGGTCCCCTCGCCGTGATGCCCGAGCTGCAGGCGCGCGGCGTGGGCCGCACGGTGGTGGAGTTCGGCGTCGATCACCTGCGCACGCTGGGTTGCAGCGTGATCGGGCTCGAGACGATGCCGCGCACGATGGACAACATCGGCTTCTACTCGCAGCTCGGCTTCGTGCCCGGCCCGCTCACGATCACCGTGACGCTGGATGCCGCCACCGCCGACGGCCGCATCACGCTGCTCGGCCGGCTGCCGCAGCTGGAGCGTGACGACGCCATCGCGGAGTGTGCCGCGCTCACCGCCACCCTGCGCAGCGGCTACGACTTCACGCGCGAGATCCGCATCACCGATGCGCTGTCGATCGGTGAGACGGTGCTGGTGCAGCGCAACGGACAGGTCACTGCCTACGCGATCTGTCACTCGGCGCCGCTGGTGGAGGGGCGGGCACGCGACGAGGTGCGGGTGCTCAAGTTCGTCGCCGCCACCGACGCCGACGCGATGCAGCTGGTGACGCAGCTCACCGAGTATGCGCGCCGTTGCGGCACGCGTCGTGTCGCGATCCGCGTGCAGGGAGATGCAACGCGCCTCTACGCCGCGTTGATCGCGCGCGGCGGTCGCGTGCGATGGACCGACCTGCGCATGACGATGGCCGGCCACGGCGAACCGGCGCAGCCCGCCGATGGCGTGATGCTGTCGAACTGGGAGATCTGAACGCGCGCGTGACGATGCGACGTGTGACGTTCTGCACCCGCCATCCGTCCAGTTGACGAACGTTGTCGCAGGGACCTACCTTCTGCGCAGCGTACGAATCAGGAACGGGAAGGCATAATTTTTGAGCCGATAAGTCTGCCGGTGAAGTCCGATAAATCGTGCTGACGTCATGCCCCAGTGCGGGGAAGGCGGAAGGCTGCGGGTGAGGGCTGTAGCGTATCGACGGGCTTCAAAAACCCCTTCTCGTTCCACCCTGGTGAACATGGGCGTCCCTGCATCGCGGGGGCGCCCATGTTCGTTGTCCCCGGGTTTCACGGGAACATCACCGCTGGGTAGCTTCTTTGTTCAGTGACGCGGCGTGTGCTGCGGCTGCCGTGACCCCTTTGGCCGGTACCCTGGCAGCGATGTCCGGGTACCACCGAGTCCTGATGCCGATCGTGACCGCCACGCGGCGCCTGCGCTTCAATGCCGCGCACCGCATCCACAACCCCGACCTGTCCGACGCCGAGAATACCCGGCTGTTCGGCAAGTGCAACAACCCCAACTGGCACGGGCACAACTACACGCTCGAAGTGTCGGTCACGGGCGAGATCGACCCCGTGACGGGGTACGTGATGGACCTCGGCATCCTCCGCGCGATCGTCGAGCGGGAGGTGATCGAGGTGATGGATCATCGCAACCTGAACCTCGAAGTCGGGTTTCTGCGCGGGATCAACCCCACGGCCGAGAACATCGTCGTGGCGTGCTGGCATGCGATCGTGCCCCATGTGGCACCGGCCACGCTGAGCAGGCTGCGACTCTGGGAAACCGAGAACAACTATGTCGAGTATGCAGGTCTTTAGGCCGGTCGATGCCGATGAGGCATTCGACGGCGTGCGACCGGCAGTGTCGGGAACGGCGCTGGCGGAGTACGAGGCGCTGGTGCGCCGGCAGCTGGAGCTGCTGGGCGAGGACGCCGAGCGCGAAGGATTGCTGAAGACGCCGAGTCGCGTCGCCAAGGCGATGGCCTGGCTGACACGTGGCTACGAGATGAACGCCAGCGAGGTCATCGGCGACGCGCTGTTCGAGGAGAACGCCGACGGCATGGTGATGGTCCGCGACATCGAGCTCTACTCGATGTGCGAGCACCACATGCTGCCGTTCTTCGGCAAGGCGCACATCGCCTACATCCCCGACGGTCGGGTGGTGGGGCTGTCGAAGCTGGCGCGGGTGGTGGAGGTGTTCGCACGTCGCCTGCAGGTGCAGGAGCGCATGACGGAGCAGATCGCGCAGGCGCTGGCCGACGTGCTGAAGCCGAAGGGCGTGGGTGTGGTGATCGAGTGCGCGCACATGTGCATGGCGATGCGCGGCGTGGAGAAGCAGAACTCGAAGACCATCACCTCGGCGCTGATCGGCAACTTCCGCAGCGACGCCAAGACCCGCGAGGAGTTCCTGCGCCTGGCGCACGGTCGCGGCTGACGTAGCACGATCGCTGCACGTCCTTGCCTCATTCGCCGCCGGCCGATCCGATCGCGCCGGCGGCGGTACATTTCCGGCATGACCCATCGCCTCACCGCCGTCATCACCGGTGCCTCCAAGGGCATCGGCGCCGCCATCGCCCGTCGCTGCGTGCGCGAGGGCGTGCAGGTGGCACTGCTGGCGCGCACACCCGCACCGCTGCACGTGCTGGCCGAGTCGCTGGGTGCGCTGGCCATCGCGGTGCCATGCGACGTCGGTGATGCGGCGCAAGTGACGGCCGCGGCAGCACAGGTCACGGCGGCATTCGGTGCTCCGCCCGACCTGCTGGTCAACAATGCGGGTCTCTTCCAGATCGCCAACGTGGACGAGATGTCGCCGGCCGACTTCAGTGCGGTGCTGCAGGTGAACCTGATCGCGCCGTTCCTGGTCACGCGCGCGCTGCTCCCGGCGATGAAGGTGCGCGGCAGCGGCACGATCGTGACGCTCGGCTCCATCGCGGATCGCACCGTCTTCCCCGGCAACGGCGCCTACGCCGCCAGCAAGTACGGCTTGCGGGCGCTGCACGAGGCCATGCGGGCGGAATTGCGCGGCACTGGGGTCCGAGCCACCCTCGTCTCGCCGGGGCCCGTGGACACGCCGCTGTGGGACCCGCTCGACCCCGACACCCGCCCCGGCTTCACGCCGCGCGCCGCGATGCTCTCGGCCGACGACGTGGCCGACGCGATCTGGTTCGCTGCCTCGCGGCCCGCCAGCGTGACCATCGACGAACTCCGCCTCTCACGGAGCTGACGCGCCGTGTTCACGGAGCTGATCGACACCCTGCGCTGCCCGATGCCGCATGAGGACAGCTGGCTGGTGGCCACCAGCACCCGCACCGGCAACCGGCACATCCTCGACGGCAAGCTGGGATGCCCGGTCTGCAAGGCCACGTTCGACATCACCGACGGCGAGGTGATGTTCACCACCACGCCGGTGCTGCGCAGCGCCATCGTGCTCGACGATGACGCGGCCTTCCGGCTGGCGGCCCAGCTGCACCTGGTCGAGGCACCGCAGCCGATCCTGCTGGCGGGGCTCTGGTCGCGCGCCGTCGCACCGCTGCGACGGATCGTCTCCACGGTGACGATGTTCGTGGGCGATGCCACCACGGTGGTGACGCAGGACGAACGCGTCAGCACGCTGCGGCTGCCCAGCACCGGGATCCCGCTCGCCACCGGCGCACTGCGCGGACTGGCGCTGGACGCCGCACGTGCCACCGGCGCACACCTCGCCGATGCATCGCGCGTGGTGCGGGCGACGGGTCGGCTGGTGGTGCCCGCCGGCATCGCACTGGACGACACGCTCTGGCGCACCCTCGCTGCCGACCAGGACGTGACCGTCGCCGAGCGACTCGCGGTGGCGTCCGCGCCCATCCAGCTGCGTCGGGCGCCGGCCGCGCCGCTGTTCGACGCCTGAGCGCTGGCGGCTTCGGGCATGGCTTTGCGATTGTGATGGTACGCGCACTGGCAGGACGCCGCTCGTCGGCCGGTGCCGCAGCGCGCGATAACTTGAGCGCGAGCGCAGTTACGCGCGCGCGATCTCCCGCCTTTCCGACCTGCTGCACACGCCCACCCTGCACATGACGATTCCGCCGCTCGACCCGCAGGACTGGGAGCAGTACCGCGCCCTCGCGCACCGCATGGTCGACGAATCGCTGGACTACCTGCGCGACGTGCGCGAGCGACCCACCTGGAAGCCGATGCCGGACGACGTGCGCGCGCGGCTCACGTCGCAGCCGTTGCCGCGTGAAGGCATGGGTGATGCCGCCGTGTACGAGGAGTTCCTGTCCGACGTGCGCCCGTATCCGAACGGCAACATCCATCCCCGTTTCTGGGGCTGGGTGATGGGTACCGGTACGCCGCAGGCCGCGATGGAGGATTTCCTTGCGTCGGTGATGAACCCGAACGTGGGTGGATTCGAGCAGTCGCCGATCCTGGTGGAGCGTCAGGTCGTGAAGTGGTGCGCGGAACTGATGGGATTCCCGGCCACCGCCGGCGGCATCCTCGTCAGCGGCGGCACGATTGCCAACGATCTCTGTCTCGCGGTCGCGCGCCAGAAGCGCGCCGGCTTCGACGTGCGCGCCGAGGGGCTGCAGGGTGGCCATCCGACGCTGCTGGTGTACGGCAGCACCGAGACGCATGGCTGGCTGAAGAAGGGCTGCGAACTGCTGGGCCTTGGCGCCGCTGCCTTCCGCCGTGTGCCGGTGCGCGACGACTTCACGGTGGACGTCGCCGAGATGGCGTCGATGATCGCGGCCGACCGAACGGCGGGGCATCGGCCGATCTGCATCGTCGGCACCGCCGGCACGGTGCAGACCGGCGCCACCGACGACCTGGTGGCCCTGGCCGATCTCGCCGCGCGCGAGCAGCTCTGGTTCCACATCGACGGCGCCTTCGGTGCGATGGCCGCACTCTCGCCGGAGACGGCGGAGCAGGTGGCGGGTCAGGAGCGCGCCGACTCGGTCGCGTTCGACCTCCACAAGTGGGGCTACATGCCGTTCGACGTGGCCTGCGTGCTGGTGCGCGACGACGCCGACCTGGTGGAGACCTTCTCCGCCAGCGGCGCCTATCTCGCCAGCGAGAAGCGCGGACTGATGGCGCAGAGCGGCGTCTTCTTCGCCGATCGCGGCATCGAGCTGACACGGAGCTTCAAGGCGCTCAAGGTCTGGATGCGCCTCCGCGCCACCGGCACCGACACCCTCGGCCAGCACATCGCGCGGAACGTGGGCCAGGCGCATCGACTGGCGTCACTGGTGACGGCGCACGATGAACTCGAGCTGATGGCACCCGCGCCACTCAACATCGTCAACCTCCGCTACACCGCCCCCGGCCTCGACGACGCGGCGCTGGATGCGCTCAACCGCGAGATCCTGATCTCGCTGCAGGAGGAGGGTGTCGCGGTGCCGAGCGGCACGGTGATCCGCGGCCGGTTCGCGATCCGCGTCGCGATCGTCAATCACCGGTCTACCGATGCCGACTTCGATCTCTTCCTCGACGCCGTCGTTCGCCTCGGTCGTTCCCTCACGGCTTCGACCTAGGCAACAGCGCCCATTCTAGATCTGCTGAACAGCTGATCGCAGAACTGCAACAGCCGCAGAACTGCACGGCCGCAGAAGGGCAACTGCGGCATGGGGGCCGTCGGCGCGCGCCAGCCGCCTCCTGCTCCCGAACGCAGCGACTTTTTTTGGGGAACAGCGAACGGGCCCTCCACCGCATCGGAGCCCACGAAAGCTCTTGCACTTGCCCTTCTGCGGCTGTTCAGTTCTGCGGCTGTTCAGTTCTGCGATATGCCGTAAGCAGTTCAACGAAGATCCGAACGAAGCGAAGACTTTACTCTACGCTCCCGCTGTCCTCGTAGAGCGCGTCGATGATCGCCTTGTACTTCTCGTTGATCACGCGACGCTTGACCTTGAGCGACGGTGTCAGCTCGCCGCCCTCGATCGTGAACTCGTGCTCGAGCAGCGCGATCTTCTTGGGCGATTCGAACTTGGCCAGACCGGCCATCTGGCTGCGCACTTCCCGATCCATCTTCTCCACCACCGCCGGGTCCACCAGCAGTGCGGTGCGATCGGTGGACGTGATGCCCTTGTGCGCGGTCCACTTCAGCAGCGCATCCCAGCTCGGCACCACCAGCATCACCGGGAACTTCCGCTTGTCGCCGATCATCACCGCCTGGCTGACGAAGGCGTTGGTGACGACCGTGTTCTCGATCGGCTGCGGCGCGATGTTCTTGCCGCCGGCGGTGACGATGATGTCCTTCTTGCGATCGGTGATCTTGAGGAAGCCATCCTGCATCGCACCGATGTCGCCGGTATGGAACCAGCCGTCGGCGTCGATCGCCTCGGCCGTCGCGGCCGGGTTGCGATAGTAGCCCTGCATCACGCTCGGGCCACGCGTGAGGATCTCGCCGTCGGCCGCGATCGTGACTTCGACGCCGGCCACCAGCTCACCCACCGTGCCGACACGGATGTTGTCGAGACGATTGACGCTGATGACCGGGCTGGTCTCGGTGAGGCCGTAGCCTTCCACCAGCGTCAGCCCGACGGCGACGAAGAACTTGTTGATCGTGGACGCCAGCGGTGCACCGCCGCTGCACGCCACCCGCAACCGTCCGCCGAGTTTCGCCTTGATCTTGCTGAACACCAGCTTTTGCGCCACCGCGTACTTCGCCGCCAGCAATGCACCCGGCTCGCGCTTGGCCAGGAACGCATCCGCCCATTCGTCGGCCACCTGCAGCGACCAGTGGAAGATGCGCTTCTTCAGCGGTGAGCCCGCGTTACCGCCTTCCATGATGCGCGCATAGAGCTTCTCGTAGATGCGCGGCACCGAACTGAGGATCGTCGGCCGCACTTCAGCGAGGTTGGCCGCCACCGCATCGATCGACTCGGCATACGCGATCGTGCAGCCGCCGGCGAAGAGCATGTAATGGCCGCTCATGCGCTCGAAGATGTGCGACAGCGGCAGGAAGCTGAGCGCCACGTCGTCGTCCTTCGGGTCCAGCACCGGCAGCGAGGCGAAGACGTTGCTGTACAGGTTGTCGTGCGACAGCATCACGCCTTTCGGCAGCCCGGTGGTGCCCGAGGTGTAGATCAGCGTCGCCAGATCGTCCGGCTGCGCCGAGAGTGCCGCGATCTTCCAGGCGGCGGCGCGTTCCGGCGAATCCAGCGCCGCACCTTCGGCCATCAGCTCGTCCATCGTGATGTCGCAGCCGGCAGGAGCCGGGGCGGTGAAGCTGATCACCCGGCGCAGCGATGGCACGTCGGGCCGGATACGCGCGATCTTCGCCGCCTGCTCCGGCGTCGAGACGAACATCGCGACCGCACCGCTGTCGTTGAGGATGTGCACCATCTGCTCGGCCGGCAGCGTCGGATAGATCGGCACGTCGGCGAGGCCGGCGGTGAGGCAGGCGTAGTCAGCGATCGCCCACTCGGGCCGGTTCTCCGACAGCAGTGCCACCCGGTCGCCGCGCGCCAGCGACATGCCCTGCAGCGCCATCGACGTGTGCCGCACCCGGTCCAGCAGCATCGCGTGCGAGATGTCGTGCCACTTCCCGTCGCGCTTGAAGCGCAGCGCCGCCGGCTTGGCGTAGCGTGCGATGGCGTCGAAGAAGAGCTGCGTCAGCGTGCCGGGCGCGGGCCGCGGCGGGCCGCGGTGCACGACCATGGCGCCGGTGGCGGTGTCGTGTTCGAGGGCGGCCCGGGATACTGCCATGATTCCTCCGTGCGGCGTGACCAGCAGGCAGGCGCCGACGGTGGCGAGCCCGGCTGGGCGTGCGGATCCGATGCGCTGAGGCTACGGGACTGCGCGAGCCGGCGCCAGCGGTGTGCGATCGCGAACCACGGCACCCGACGACAACGTGAACGGCACCAGGCGCAGCGTGATCGTCAGCGGACTGCCGGCAACCTCGGCGCCCTTCACGCGGTGCGACGCCTCGACCACCACCGTGCCCGTGCCGGTGGCGCCGGCTTTCGTGTATGCCTTGATCCGCAACGTGGCCGCGCCGCTGGTCACCACCGCCGAGGTGGCCGGCCGCCCACTGCCGGTGCCGACCAGCCGTACCGAGTCGAGGATGGCGGTCGAGAAACTCACCACGCGCATCTTCACCCGCAGGCCGTTCAGCGAGACCAGCGTGGAGTCGGGCGACACCTGCCGGATCACGTTCGCGCTCACGTCGCGAAACCGCAGCGACGTGTCGGGCCGGTCGTAGACGATGGAGTCGCTGGCGGTGTTGGTGGTGACGAATCCGGTGGGTGCCGGCACCACGGCGAAGGTTTGCGTCTGGCTCTGCAGCGATCCCGCCTGGGCCACCACCCGCACCGCGCTCGCCTCCTTCACGCCAACGATGCGGAAGCCCGATGCGAGCGTGAACGCGCGCACCGAGGTGCTGTCGATGCCGATGATGCGGATCTGCGTGTCGGCCACTGCACCGCCGCTGCCGTCGAAGGCGCGGGCCGGCACTGCCGCGGGCAGCAGGTCACCGCCGCGCATCGTGTCACCCACCACCACCGCCAGCGCGGGCAGCGAGTCGAACTGCAGCGACACCGGCACCTGCGGATCGGTGCTGACGTCGGTGCAGGCGGCCAGCGCTGCAACGGTCAGCAGCGCGGCGGGAAGGCCACGCCGAGTCGGCATCACGCGAAGTGCTCCGCGAGTCGGGCGGCGAGGTTGGTGTAGGCCAGCGCGGCCGGGTCGGTCGGCGCACGCATCACCACCGGCACGCCGGCGGCGAAGGCGTCGGCGGCTGCGATCGAGCGGGGAATCACGATGTCGAAGACCAGGTTCGAGGGCAGGTGCTGGCGGATGTACTGGGCGGTGCGCTCGCTGGACGAGTTGCCCGCCTGATACATGGTCAACAATACCCCTTCCAGCGCCAGTTGGTCGTTGGAGGCCAGTGCGTCCTGGATGCCGCGCAGGATCTGCGGCGTGGTCTGGAGGGCCAGCGGCTCGCATTGGAGCGGCACCAGCACGTGCTGACTCAGGCTCAGCACGGTGCGCACGATGCCGCCGAGTCCGGGCGGCGTGTCGACCACCACCACGTGGCAGCGCTCCCGGGCCACCCTGAGCAGCTGTGCGAGCTGCTGGGTCTCGGTGGCGCGGCGGACGTAGTCGTCGTGTTCGACCGCATCGTCCACGCTCCCCACCAGCATCGCCCGCAGCCAGGGAAGCTGGGTTGGCAGGATGATGTCGCGCAGCGACACCGTGCCCCGCAGGTAATCCGCGAACCCTGCCGTCGGGTGTCCCTTCCGCAGCCCGACGCCGTACCGCACTGCGCCCTGCGGGTCCACGTCCACGATCAGCGTCTTCAGGCCTCGGCGCGCGAACGCTGCCGCGAGGTTCACCGCCGTCGTGGTCTTGCCAACTCCGCCTTTCTGACTGACGACCGCGAGGACGCGGCCAGGTGCCGGTTCAGGCGTCATTCCCGTGACGGAGCCCGTCGGTGCCGGTGGCCTTCAAGCCGGAAAGATCGGCTGACGACTCGGTGTGCATGTCGCGGACCGCGGCATGGCGCACCGGTGTGTCGACCGGTTCCCTGGCGACGGCATCGTCGGCAGCGTCGAGTTCCTCGGGCTCACCACGCAGCGTGCGCAACGTGGTGCGGGCATGGGCGATCCAGCGGGCGCTGTCGCCGCCGGTCGGTGCAGCGGCGAGGAAGGTCTCGAGCAGGGCGATCGCCCCCTCGGTGTCACCCTTCTTGGCCAGCAGGAATGCCGCCCCGTAGTTGGCCCCGGGGTGCGTCGGCGCCGACTCGAGGATCTTCCGATAGCTCCGGATCGCCTCGTCCGCCCGTCCGGACTTGGTGAAGACGATCGCCATGTTGAGCAGGATGCGTGGGTCATCCGGGCTCGTGCGCAGTGCCAGCCGGTATGACGTCAGCGCACCGTCGAGGTCGTTGGCCTTCTCGAGCGAGAGCCCTTCTGCCACGAAATCGGGCCGACTCGCACCGAGCTCGCGCGCGCTGGGATGACCCCCCAGCAGGCGCGATACGCCATCGGAAACGCGGCGCAAAAAGGTCATGGAGACACAGTCGAGGAAGAGAGTTCGCGGGCCGGCGTGCAAATGCACCGCGCGTGGGCACGTGATTCTGCACAAGCTACGTGCACGGTACTGCCGTCGGCAATGATCCCGTCACGGCAGGCACCCGGCGGATCGGCTAGTGTAGACTGCCCGACGGCCAACCACCTTCGGCCACGCTACACTGCGGTGTGCAGCGTTCATCCTCGAACGTCATGCCGTCCAGTTCGTCCCGCTCACGGAGACCGTCGCATGCCCACACGCCGCACCACCGTCGATCCAACCAAGGGTGTGCTCGAAGTGGAGTGGCAGCTCTTCGGTGAGCTGTCGCGCGCCCTCGCGCTCAAGGTCTCGCGGGAGTTCAACCCCGACCTCGTGGTCGGCATCGCGAATGCCGGCGTGATTCCCGGTGCCACCATTGCCTCGATCCTCGACGCGCCGTTCGTGTCGATGACCGTCAGCCGCCGCTATCGTCCCGACGCGCAGGTCCGCGAGACGCCGGCGATCTTCGGCGAGGCGCCATCCGCTGCCCGCGGCAAGCGCGTCCTGCTGGTGGACGAAACCTGCGACACCGGCGACACCATCCGCCTCGCCCGCGCCGCGCTGGTGAACGTGGGCGCCGAGGCGGTGAAGACGGCGGTCGGATTCCGCACCGGACCCTTCGTCCCCGATTTCGCCGCCATGTCCACCGAGGCGACGATCATCCTGCCGTGGGATCGTGAGCTGCTGATCAACGGCGCACTGGTGCTCAACCCGGCCTACGCCCCCTACCTGCAGGCGTAGGTGTGTGCTGCATCGTCCGTCAGCGCAGCGCCGGTGTGCTGGGCGGCGGACGGCGGTGACGCGTGGCCTGCTCGAAGGAGAAGCCGTAGCCCAGCAGCCGTGATTCCGAGAACGGCCGGCCGAGAAACTCCAGGCCCACCGGCAGCGCGTCGCTGGTGAAGCCCATCGGCACCGTCAGCGCCGGGAATCCGATCTGCGGGCTCAGGCCGCGGTTGTCCGCGCGCCCGTAGCCATCCTGCGGCCGCGGGTTGGTGAGCACGTCGGCGGCGATCGGCGTCGGCGCCGCGTCGTAGGTGGCGTACACGATCGCATCCAGCTGCCGCTCCGCCATCATGCCGAGAATGCGGACCCGCAGCGCCTCGCGCTGCTTCATCACCTGCAGGTATCCGGGATCGTCGGTGCTCTTGCCGAGATAGGTCACCATCGCCCGCGCGCGCCATGGATTGACGGTGCCGGCGAGCAGGATCTCCGCCAGCGTCTTCACCGGTGCGTTCGGATGCGCGGCGAAGTAGCCGTTGGTCGCCTCCTCGGTCTCGAAGTCGTTGCTCACGAACGGCTCGCGGCCGGTTGGGATGGTGAGCGAGTCGATCACGATCGCACCGCGTGCGCGCAGCGTGGCCACCGCGCTGTCGAACACCACCCGCACCTTCGCGCGTTCCGCCAGCAGCACGCGGTTGGTGGAGTCGCGCCTGGTGGCGGAATCGGCGCGGGCCGCCGAGTCGCGCGCGGCGGCGGCGCGTCCCGCCGGTGAGGTGTCGCGCGGTGTGCGCGTGCTGTCGCTGCTGGCGCGACGTGCACGCGCGGTATCCGGCGGAAACCGCACCACGCCGATGCGCGCGCCACGCAGCGCATCCGGCTTCAGCGCGGTGGTGTAGGTCGCGGGCACGTGTTCCACCGCGTAGGCGGTGATCGGGTCATTCGCATCGTAGCCGGCGATCACGTCCAGCACCCGTGCGGCGTCGGCCACGGTGCGCGTCATCGGGCCCATGGTGTCCTGCGTCGGATTCGCCGGCAGCATGCCGAAGCGACTCACCAGCTGCAGCGTCGGACGCAGCCCCACCAGGCTGCTCACGGCGGCCGGGCCGCGAATCGAACCGCCGGTGTCCTCACCGATCCCCACCAGCCCGAAATTCGCCGCCACGGCGGAGGCGGAACCGCCGGACGATCCACTCGGGTTGCGCGTGGGATCGTAGGCGTTCCGGATGATGCCCGCCGCCGAGCCCACGTAGCGTCCCGCGAATTCGCCCATCGTGGTCTTGGCGATGATGATCGCGCCTGCGCCTTCGAGCCGCTTCACGATCGTCGCATCACGCATCGGCGTGAAGGTGGCGTAGATCGCGGACCCGTAGGTGGTCGGCATGTCGCGCGTCTCGACCTGGTCCTTCAACAGCACCGGCACGCAGTGCAGCCTGCCGCGCGGAGCCTTCGACGCCAGCACCGCATCCAGTGAATCCGCCTCCGCCAGCGCGCGCGCGTTCACGTGCTGGATCGCATGCAGCGTCGGGCCGGTGCGGTCGTAGGCGGCAATGCGGTCGAGGTATGCCTGCACCAGCGCGCGACACGTCAGTCGCCTGGTCTCCATCGCGGCGTGCACGCCGGGGATGGTGGCTTCCATGATGTCGAACTGCTGCGCGGGCAGCAGCGCCGGGACCGCGGCACAGGCGGCGGCGACGAGGGTGAGGCGGTATCTGGTGAGCATCGCGTGGCGGTGGTGGGGAGGCCTGCTACAGGATATCGCGTCGGCGCGGGCGGCACAGCGGTGGCACGTCGTCGATGCGCCTCGCTCGATGACACGGGCCCTTCGCCCCGACGTCGTTGCGCCGCCCGACGGGCCGCCGCATCGTTCCCCGCGTCACCGTCCCACCCGAACGTCTTCCTGGAGTGCGCATGCGTCGTGTCCGATCTGGTGTGGTGCTGGCCGCTGCGTGCCTCGCCGCCGTGCCCCCCGCCACGCTCGCGGCGCAACGCTCCACCACCATGGCCGGTCGCAGCACGCTCTACGCCCCATCCGGCATGGTCGCCACCAGCCAGCCGCTCGCCTCGGCCGCTGGCCTCGAGGTGCTGCGCACCGGTGGCAATGCGATCGCTGCGGCAGTGGCGGCGGCCGCGGTGCTCAGTGTCACCGAGCCGCACATGACCGGCATCGGCGGCGACATGTTCGCCATCGTCTGGCTGGCGAAGGAACAGCGGATGGTGGCGATCAACGCCAGCGGGCGCTCGGGATCGAAGATGACGCGTGAGGTGCTCACGGCGCGCGGCTTCCGTCCCGGCTCACAACAGGGGGCGATGTCGGTGACGGTGCCCGGCGCGCTGGCGGGATGGGATGCGCTGGTGCGACGTCACGGTCGCCGCTCGCTGGCGGCGGCGCTGCAGCCGGCCATCCGCTATGCGCGCAACGGCTTTCCGGTCACGCCGATCATCGCCGAACAGTGGGCCAGCGAAACGGCGTTGCTCAAGCGAGACTCCGCCGCCGCTGCCACCTTCCTGCCCGGCGGTCGTGCACCACGCGCCGGCGACTGGTTCACCAACCCGGATTACGCGCGCACGCTGCAGGCCATCGCCACGTCGGGCATCGGCACGTTCTACGGCGGCCCGATCGGGCAGCGCATCGTGGCGCGCCTTGCCGCATTGGATGGTTTCGTCGGCATCGACGACATGCGCCGCAACACGCCGAACTGGATCACGCCGATCTCGGTGCCGTTCAAGGGCCTGCGCGTCTGGGAGCTGCCGCCCAACAACCAGGGCATCGCCGCGCTCGAGATGCTGCGCATCCTCGAACCGTACGACCTGAAGGCGATGGGCCACAACTCAGCGCCGTACCTGCACCACCTGATCGAAGCCAAGAAGCTGGCCTACGCCGATCTCGAACGATTCGTGGGTGATGCCGACTTCCTCGCCATGCCGGCCGCGAACATGCTCACCGACGAGTTCATCGCCGAGCGTCGCAGTCACCTCGATGCCACCAGGGCGCAGCCGCGCGTCGATCCCGGCCCGCTTCGCACTGCCAGCGAGACGATCTACCTCAGCACGTCGGATGCCGAGGGCAACATGGTGTCGCTGATCAACTCCAACTACGACGCCTTCGGCTCCGGCATCGTGGTGCCGGGGCTCGGCTTCGCGCTGCACAATCGCGGTGCGGGTTTCACGTTGACGGAGGGCCTGCCGAACACCGTCGCGCCCAACAAGCGGCCGTTCCACACGCTCATTCCCGGCTTCGTGACGCGCAGTGAGGGCGGCCGTGAGCAGCCGTACATGAGCTTCGGGTTGATGGGTGGCGGCATGCAGGCGCAGGGACATGTGCAGTTCCTGTTGAATCACGTCGTCTTCGGCATGGACCTGCAGCAGTCCATCGACGCAGCGCGCTTCCGCCACCTCGACGGGCAGAACGTGTCCATCGAGACCCCGGTCGGTGACGCCGTGCGCACCGCGCTGACGGCGATGGGGCACAAGCTGGTGGACGAACGCAGCATCTCCTTCGGCGGCGCGCAGGCGATCCTGCGGCTGCCCAAGGGGTGGAGCGGCGGCAGCGATCCCCGCAAGGACGGCATGGCGGTCGGGTACTGAGCTTCTCCGACCCGTGCGGCGCATCCGCACGGGTCGCGCAGGGGCCGGACGGTGACGCATTCGTGGTGTGTCGGATCGCAGCACTCCCGACACCACGCGCGTACTGCCATCGTTGCACACCCATCTGCCGCGACCCTGACCCTCCCCGGTTTGAACGCCTTCGTTTGCCGCGCGCGCCTCTGCGCCGCCTTCGCGCTCCTGCTTGCTGCCGCACCCTCGCTCGCCATCGCCCAGGGACAGACGGTGCCGCCGCGTGCCCCGTTCCGCCTCGATGCGGCCCTTGCCGATTCCTTCGCCCGCGCCGCCCGCGCCCGCCCGCTGCCGCAGGCCAGTGCTGCGCGCATCACGGTCGCTCCCGCCATCGATGGTGTGCTCGACGAGGCGGTCTGGCAGCAGGCCACGCCGATCACCGAGTTCCTGCAGCGTGAGTTGAACGAGGGTGTGCCCGCCACCGAGCGCACCGAGATCCGCCTCGCCACCGACGGCCTCTCGCTCTACATCGGCGCCCGCATGTACGATCGCGAGCCGCACCTGATCGTCCCCGGTGAGAAGATCCGCGACGTCACGCTCTCCAACAGCGATCACATCGCACTCGTCTTCGACACCTATCATGACCGCCAGAACGGCTTCGTGTTCGGCACCACGCCGGCCGGTGTCGAATACGACGGGCAGGTGATCCGCGAAGGTGAAGGTGGCGGCGCCGCGGTGCAGGGACAGAACCGTTCCCTGGCCGGTGCGCTCGGCGGGTTCAACGTGAACTGGGACGCCAGCTGGACCGTCGCCACGCGCGTCGACTCGCTGGGATGGACGGCCGAGTTCCGCATCCCATTCTCGACGCTGCGTTATCAGTCGGGCAGCGCGGAACAGACGTGGGGACTCAACGTCACCCGCTCCATCCGTCGCAAGAACGAGGAGCTGTACTGGGCGTTCATCCCACGACAGTTCAACCTCTATCGCCTGTCGCTGGCCGGCACGCTCGAAAAGCTCACCGTTCCCACGCGCCGCATCCAGACCATCACGCCGTACGTGCTCGGTTCGGCGCAGACGCTCTATTCCCCGACCAGCGGCGCGTCACGCACCACCACGCCGATGGAGTTCGGCGGCGAGATCAAGTACGGCGTCACACCGGCGCTCACGCTCGACCTCACCTACAACACCGACTTCGCACAGGTGGAAGTGGATGACCAGCGCGTGAACCTCACGCGCTTCCCCATCTTCTTTCCCGAGAAGCGTCCCTTCTTCCTCGAGAACGCCGGCATCTTCTCGGCCGGCACGCCGCAGGCAATCGATCCGTTCTTCACGCGACGCATCGGCATCTCGGAGAATGGCACGCCACAACCGATCATCGGCGGTGGACGGCTCACGGGACGTGTTGGCAGCAACACGATCGGCCTCCTGCAGATGGTCACCGAAGCGCCCGACAGCGCGAACGACGGACAGTCGTATTCGGTGATCCGCGGCATCCGCGAGATTTCGCGTCGATCACGCGTCGGCCTGATGGCGGTGCAGCGCATGTCGACGCGCGACGCCAGTGACGTGAACCGCACCTTCGTCGCCGACAGCCGCATCGGGCTCGGACAGCAGTGGACGGGCGACGTGTGGGCGGCCTTCACCACCACGCCCGGTCGCACCGGTGACGCCGGCGCCTACAGCGCGCGCATGGCGTACCAGACCAACGTCTGGAACCACAGCCTGCGCGTGGCGCAGGTGGGTGAGGACTTCAACCCGGAAGTCGGCTTCCTCAGCCGGCCGGCGGGGTTCCGGCAGGCCGACCTGGCGCTGCTGCGGCTGGTGCGCAAGCCGGAGTGGTCCTGGTTCCGTCAATGGAATCCGCACGTGAACTACCGCGCCACCTACGGCATGGACGATTTCTATCAGTCCGGCTACTGGCACATCGACCTCACCGAGATCGAGTTCGCCAACAGCGCCCGCTTCGGCCCCGAATACAACATCTCGCACGAGGGGCTGCAGGCACCCTTCGAGATCGCGCCGGGCGTGATCCTGCCGCCCGGGTCGTACGACTGGGGCACCGTGGGCTTCGACTACCAGACCGATCCCAGCGAGAACCTCTGGATCACCGGGCGCTTCGACGTGGGACAGTTCTGGACCGGCAACCGCACCGGTGGCAGCGCCACCATCACCCTGCGGCGCGGCGCCACGTTCTCCGGCGCCCTGACGGGTGAGTACAACGACGTGCGGCTGCCGCAGGGTAACTTCACCCGCACGCTGCAGGCGCTCCGGCTGAATTACTTCTTCACGCCGCGCGTCTTCGTCCAGACGCTGACGCAGTACAACAACCAGCAGCAGATCTGGTCCGCCAACGTGCGGTTCGGCTGGCTCAACACCGCCGGCACCGGGCTGTTCGTGGTGCTCAACGACGGGCGCGAGGCGAACGGCTTCTTCGACTGGGTGCGCCCGCAGCAGCGGACGGTGTTCGTGAAGTTCACTCGCCAGTTCGGCACCGGGGGCTGAGCCGCCTCGGGTGGTGCGATCGCCGTCTGGACAGGAACGGTGTCACCACCCGATGTTGGAGCGCGCCCCACGCGGAGGCGCCGTCGCGACGAACGTGCGGCGGTGCAGGACCACGATCGGCCGGGTGTGTACCGAGGGCTCACGCATGACGCGCTGCGCACGGGCAGGACGTGATCGTCGCGGCGTGGCAGCGCGACTGCCGTTGCTCCTGCTCGCGATCCTCACCGGGTGCAGCGACGGCCCGGCGGCGCCGGTGAAGTCCGAACCGACGATCCGCCTGTGCAACATCGGCACCTGGCTCGCCTACCGGAACGAAGGTGCCGAGTGGGTTGCCGCCGACGTGCGAGGCGGTGCGGCGGAGTTCGCCCATACGGAGCGGGTGACGCTGGCCTTCACCGACACCGTCGCGCTCCGGTCGTATGTGGTGGTGGAGTTCCTCACGGCCACGCAGGCCGAGGCACGGCACCCGTGTGCGACCACCACCTTTCTGGGGCCGACACTCGGCACGTTCAGTGGCACGCTGCGCGGGGTCGTGCCGGGTGATCGTGCGTCCGTGCTGTATGGTGGCGCGACCTCGATTCCGTCCAACACCGCGGATTCCACCGCGCTGTCGTACACACTGCCCGTGATGAGCGGATTGAACGACCTGTTCGCGGTGCGCCGATCGCGGGCCGACACCACGCGCATCGACCGCGTCATCGTGCGTCGGACCCCGAATCCGTCGGCAGGACAGGTCGTCAACCTCGACTTCGGCTCCAGTGAAGCGGTCGCACCGGCGTCGTTCATGGTGTCGTGGAACGACAGGTACGCGACGCTGCGCGAGGCGTATCGATCCGGAGAAATGTCGTTCCCGCTGTACGCCAGTCTCAGTCCGCTTCCCGCCGGTGCGCACCAGCTCCTTGCGCTGCCGGGACCACTGCGGGCCCCTGACGACCGATACGAGATCAGCCTCACCTCGTCGTTCGGCCCGGAGCAGTCGGTGACCGCGTACGTGCGCAATCCTGCGGATCTGGCGCTGTCGTTCGGACCTGATCCTCTGCCCCCCGTCATCACCGAGGTTGCCGCGACGGCGACTCGGCAGCTGCGCTTCGACGTGCCGAGCCAGGCGCAGTATGGTGGGTCGGTCGAGCTGACCGTGTATCAGTCCGCGCCGATGCCGAGTACGCTCGTGCTGCTCATGACGCGCGAGTTCGCTGGCGTCGCAGCATCCACCTGGTCGCTCGCGATTCCAGACCTGAGCCGGTTGCCTGGCGCACCGGTCGGGATCGGAATACGACCAGGTGGGTGGTCGTGGCAACTCGAGGTCGCGAGTGGAGAGCTCCCTCACTGGTCAGTGGTACCGCCAGACGGCTTGATCGTGCGAAGCGCAAAGGCGTGGGGTTACTCGCCGGAGTGAATTCGGCAGTGGCGATGCTTGCGCACCGAAACTGTCCTGCACTTCAGCGTCGCCGATCCCACCGTACCAGCGACACACCCATGTCGGCCCACATGCTCATGCCTCCGCCGGCGACCGGCTCGAACGTGTAGCGCGCGCGGCCATCGGTGAACGTCCACGCGTCGCCGTTCCGCGCGGACACACGCAGCACCACCGGTGGCAGCGGACCACGCGCGAAGCGCAGTGCCGGACGACCCGCCGCGTCGGTCACCTCGGTCACGTCCACGTCATCCGCGTAATGCCCCACGAACGGACTTAGCGTCGGTGGCTGCGGCACGGCCGCGGTGACCGGTGCGCCGAGTGCCGCGACGACCAGTGCCGCGGCCACCACGTCGGGCCGCGTCGGACCTTGTGTGTTGATCAGCACCGTCACGCTCAGTGTGTCGTCGGGCAACCAGGCGGTGAAGGTGGTGAAGCCATCGATGTCGCCGCCATGCGCGACCGCACGTCGTCCCGCCAGTTCACCGAGTGCCACACCGAGTCCGTAGCGCGTGCGTCGCCCGTCCTGCAGCAGGCCGGCACGCACCATCTCGGCATGGCTGGCGGGTGTGATCACGCCGCCGCCCCGTCGCGCGTGCAGAGTCGTGTTCCATGCGGTGAGGTCGGCGGCCGTGCCGCAGAAGCCGCCCGCCGCCCATGGCGCGGAGGGACTGATGTACTTCGCCGGCTGGATGCCGTCCGGACCCAGCGTGTAGCCGCGCGCCAGTTTCGGCACCAGCCGTGTGAGTGCGCAGAAGTGCGCGCGCGTCGCGCCGGCCGGGCGCAGCACCTGCTGCTCCACGTAGCTCGCGTATGGCTGTCCCGACACGCGTTCGATCAATTGGCCGAGCAGCGCGAATCCCGTGTTGCTGTACCGCATCGCCTCGCCTGGCGCGAAGTACATCGGCGTGTCGCGCACCAGCGCCAGCATCGAATCGGGCGGCAGGTCGAGGCGGCGCAGCACCTGGCTCCTCGGCGCCTCGGCGAAGTCGGGCAGCCCGGAGGTGTGCGAGAGCAGCTGCCGCACCGTGATCGCGCGGCCGCGCACCGGCGCGTCGGGTAGGTAACGCGTCACCGGCGCATCCAGGGCCACCTTTCCTGCGTCCACGAGCGTCAGCACTGCGGCGGCGGTGAACTGCTTGGTGATCGACGCATACTGGAAGGTGTGGTGCACCGAGAGTGGCGCGTCGTTCTCGACGTCGGCCCGGCCATACGCCACCGCTGCCAGCGTGTCGCGTCCGCGGACCGCGACGGCCACGAACCCAGCGGCGCGGGCACCGTCCACCGCCTGGCGCGCGATCGAGTCCAGCGCGGCGCGAACGCGGGTCCGCGCGGCGGCATCCGGTGCCTGCGCCGAGGCAGACGTGGCGAGGGCGAGAGCGAGTGCGAGCGCGGCGATGGTGCGCATGGACGGCGGAGCGGGGAACGCGAGGGGTGATCCCTGACGCGGCGGCCGACGAGGCAGCCGTTGCGAGGGAGAAGCGAGTGCCTCTGGCTCGATTACGAGCCGCGTCCACCGGGGTTTCGGGGGGTGGTGGCCGGCCCGCGTCGGGCGCCGACGTCATATTCCAACGCCCGCTCCGGTGCCGCACGTAGCAGTGGGCTTCCCCGGGCCACTCCACCCTCGACCATCCCGTCCAATGCTGCGCCTGCCACGCACGTTGCTGCTCGCCACCCTCGCACTGTCGGCTGCGTCACTGCCGGCGCAGTCGCGCGGGCTCACCGACGCCGATCTCCTCCGCATGCAGTCGGTGGGTGGTGTCGCGATCGCACCGACTGGGGATCGCGTCCTCTACACCGTGAGCGGGTGGGAGCATCCGAACGCCAAGGCCGACACGGTGCTGGGTGACAAGCATGACCGGCGCTCGCACGTCTGGATCGTGCCGTTCGCCGGTGGCACGCCCCGGCAACTCACCTTCAGCGAGCGTGGCGAGTCGCAACCCACCTGGTCACCCGACGGCCGCACGATCGCGTTCGTCTCGGCGCGTGGTGCGGGGACCGGTGAGGATGCGCCGAAGCCGCAGGTCTGGCTGCTGCCGGCCGATGGTGGTGAGGCGCGGCAGGTGACCACGGTGCGCGATGGTGTGGTCGCATTCGCGTGGTCACCGGATGGCAGCCGCATCGCGGTGGTCACGCCCGACACCGTGTCCCGCGAACAGGAAGCGCGCACCCGTCGCCGCGACGACGCCAAGGTGTACGAAAGCGACTTCCGCCTCAATCACCTGTGGATCGTGACCGTCGCGACGGGCGCGGCCAGCAAGGTGACCTCCGGCGCGTTCACGGTGCGCGGTGCCCCGTCATGGTCACCCGATGGCACGCGGCTGGCGTTCGACGCGTCGCCGACGCCGATGATCCGCGACGAACGGCGTGATGCGTACGTGGTGGACGTGGCCTCGAAGCGCCTCGACAACGTCACCACCGCGCACGATGTGCAGAGCACGCCGCAGTTCTCGCCCGATGGCAAGACGCTGGCGTTCACGGTGCTGCCGGGTGAGTTCAAGCCGCACGGCGACAGCATTCCCGCACGCACGCTGCGCAACGACCGGCTGGTGACGTACGATCTCGCCACGCGCGTCCTCACTACCCACGTGCAGCCGACGTTCGACGTCAGCGTCGGGCAGCCGCGCTGGTCGGCCGACGGTTCGGCGATCTGGTTCACGTCCGGCGATCGCGTCTACAACACGCTCTACCAGTACACCATCGCGGCCAAGACGTACGCCAAGCTCACGACCGACCAGATGGTGCAGGGGGTGAGCGTGAGTCGTGACGGCTCGAAGATGGCGTTGGTGATCGATTCGCCGACCTGGCCGAGCGAGGTGTACGTGTCGGACATGGCGTCGGTGCAGCCGAAGCGCATCACGACGACGAATGCGTGGCTCAGCGAACGTGCGCTCGGCCAGACGCGCGTGATCTCGTGGAAGTCGAGCGATGGCAAGCCGGTGGAAGGGATCCTGCTGTTGCCGGTGGACTATCGCGAAGGCACGCGGGTGCCCACGATCGTGTCGGCGCACGGCGGCCCCACCGGCGCGTGGACGAACGGCTTCAAGGGTGGCACCGGCGCACCTGGGCAGACGTGGGCGGCGCGTGGCTGGGCGGTGCTGTATCCGAACCCGCGTGGCTCGACGGGCTACGGCGAGTGGTGGATGCGCGCCAACACCGGCGACTGGGGTGGCGGCGACTATCGCGACATCATGACCGGCACCGACGAGGTGGTGCGCCTGGGCGTGGCCGATCCGGAGAAGCTGGCGTTCGAGGGGTGGAGCTACGGCGGCTACATGACCAGCTGGGTCGTGTCGCAGACGTCGCGCTTCAAGGCCGCGATGATGGGCGCCGGCTTGCCGTCGCTGCTCTCGATGGCCGGCACGACCGACATCCCCGGCTACATCAACACCTTCTTCGGCGACCCGCAGTACGACGGCTCGATCGTGAACCCGAACATCCGCAAGTATCTCGAGCGTTCCGCCATCAGCTACACCAGCCGCATCACCACGCCGCTGCTGATCCTGCACGGTGGCAACGACGAGCGGGTGCCGATCGGCCAGCCGATGGAGTTCTATCGCGCGCTGAAGGATCGCGGCAAGCCGGTGGAGCTGGTCTTCTACCCACGCGAGGGGCACGGGTTGTCGGAGTACTACCACCAGGTGGACCGCATGAAGCGCGAGTACGAGTGGATCGCGCAGCACACGCTGGGGACGACGCGGGCGACGGTGCAGCCGTAGGGCAGTGCAGGCCCGTGGTGGAATCGATGTCGTGATGCGCGCGGACAGCGGCGCTACGACATCGCCACCACGGCCGTGCCGATCGTATTCAGTTCATTTGGCGTGGTCGACGGTGGCGAACGTTTGATGCGTTCAGATTCGGACCTCAGTTGACACGGATTTGCTTGACCATCCCGTGTTCGATGTGCGCCCGGCCATCCGGGGCGGTGGCCATGCAGAGCAGCACGTAGTCACCCGGGGTCCACGTCGTCTCGAAGAAGGATTCCATCTTCGGTGCGATGGCCGCGATGCCACCGGCGCCCGTCGGCAGGCTGTCCGGCGGCGGTGGCGGTGCTTCCGCTTGGCCGGGCCGCCGCGCCTTCTCCGGATTCATGACGGCCATCAACCCTTCGAGCGTCATCCCCGGCGCCAGCTTCATCACCACCAGGTCGTGCGGCTCCACACCCGTGTTCTCCACCCGGATCGTGTGGCGCCCCGCCGCGACGACCGAATCGAGTCCGAACGAAAAATCCATCAGGCGGATCACCATGGTTGCTTCGGGCCGAGCCGCGCTGTCGGCCGCGACGCCGGTCCCGGCGCTGATCACGAAGGGCCTGAATTCTCCCTTCGAGAAATGCGGGATCCCCTTGTCGTCCTCGATCGGGCAGATCCACACATAGCTCCCGGGCTCGAGGTATTGCGTCACGGTGGAGGAGTCGCCGGGAAAGGCGCCGCCCGGGCCGCCGAAACGCGTCACCCACGTCGGCCTCGGCCCGGAGGTGCGGATCGCTTCGGCGTATGCCGCGATCAGCTCCTGCACCGTCTTGCCGGGGTCCAGTCGCACGATGTGCCCGTAGTGGACTTCCTGACCCCGATTCGTGAGGCGCAAGTTCGTCCATCCGGGCGCGATCGTATCCGGGGCCACGATCGCGTATTCGCTGGCGGAGAGGGAGACCAGGTTCCGGGTCGTCGGCTGCTTCGGGTTCGGCGTTGCTTCCTTGGTCGAACACGCCGAAAGGACGATGGCAAACACGATCCAGCGAATGGCGGGCGACAGCTGCTGCATGGTATGGCGCTCCCTCACTGAGGTTGAAGCGACTGGGGAAGACCGACTCGGCCGGACGCGCGGTGACGCGTGGGATAGCCCACAGCTGCATGCGGAGACCGCGAGCCAGCGGCGAGGGTGGAGTCTCTCGCCACGAATCCGATGGCTTGCCCATCTCCTCAGGAACCTGTGTTCAGTCGCGGATTGCTCACCACAGTCCGTGTCGGACACGATGAGCGCAAGGCGAATGTCGCCATCGCGGTCCCTGGCCGCCGATGCGCGACGGTGGGCGCCCGTGTGAGTTTGGACAGCGCGCGGACGACGGCGCTACGCCATCGCCACCACGGCGGCGCCGATCGCGATCAGTACGCAGAGGGGCGTGAACAGGCCGGTGTCCCAGCGGGCGAAGGGTGTGTCGCGGATGTGCTTGAAGAGGCCTGCGTAGCGGAAGTCGCCCACGGCACGCAGCGCAAAGGCCGCTGCGACGCCCCACGCGCCAAGCGCGATGAGCCGTGGTGGCAGCAGTCGGTGGATGAGCCCCGCGCGGGCAGCAATGAGCAGCGCGGCGAGACTCAAGGCGATGGCGACCGCGAATGTCGCAGCGCGTCCGGGTCGGATGACCGGCGTGCCGTCGGGGCGCGTGGGGATGCTGGCCGAGGTGCCGACACCGCGGAGCGTCCAGTAGACGTGGATCGCGGCGAGGCCGAGCAGGACGGCGGTCAGGACGACAGCGATGACACGCAACGGCGCTCCTGAGCAGGAAAGGTCAGGGCGCCTTCCTGAAGATCCGCGCCATCGCTGCGTCATCCATGGCGGTCATGTCCACCAGCTTCAGCGACTTGACCATGCCGAGTGTGGCGGTCTTGTAATGCTGGAAGTGCGGCGTCTGCAGGTGCGCCTCGTAGGCGGCGCGGCTGGCGTAAATCTCGAGGATGCGCACCTGCGTCGGGTGGTCCTGCTGGACCATCGGGAAGATCGCGATGACGCCGGCTTCGAGGCGGACGCTGGCTTCGGCCTCGGTCTTGAGGATGGCCCGGTAGGCGGGGAGGTCGGCGGGCGCGATCTCGATCTCGGAGATGCGGACGACGGGGCCTGACTTCGGCTGCGCGGACGGGGATGGGGCGAGGAGGAGGGTGGCTAGCGCGACGATGGCGAGGGGGGAGTGGTTCAGCGGTGACACGAAGGCTCCGGTCGTTGAAGGTCAGCGGCGCGACATCGACGTCCTGCGTGCCGGCATTGTGCCGTGCGCACTTAGCGTAAGCTCAGTTGGTCAAGGACTGGCACAAGCGGCCATCGACGCCGCGATCGGGCAACAGTCGCTCGATGAAGCTCACGTCATCCTCATCGGCGGGTTTCTTGCCCATCCACCCTTCGGCGCGCTCGTCCCGAAGCGCCCAGGTGGTATCCCAGCAGCCGAGGTACGCCGCGGGTGGATCTCCGAAGCGCGCCATGACCTTGAGTAAATTGAGCGTACCACCAGTGACAAGCTTGTAGCTGCCGGTTGCGACGTAAGTACCGCGGGGAAGCGTTCCGGTCGTGAATGGACCACGACCTCTGAGGTCCTCGGTCATGGTCAATGTCAGGATGATGGAATCGCCGACGGTGGTCGCGAAGCGTTGTCCCGTCGCGAACCCGAAGTAGAAGCTGCTGTCCGGCCGCGCGTCACCGATCATCTCCCATCCCTTGGTGATTACGCCGTTTCGGAAAATTACCAGCGTCTGATCGCGATGCCGAGCCGGGTTCACGATGCGTAGCGTCAGTTCGCCCGCGAGGAACGCACGGCGATCGAGGAACGTCCAGTGAAATTCTGTCCCCGCGATCGGCAGCTTGAAATACAGCGTGCGCTCGACCGTGGGGCTCAGGAAGGCGGGTACGCGACCGCCGAAGAACGTCAGCCAGAGTGACAGGCACAAGAGAAGGTACGGTGCCAGGCGAATGATCCGGCGCCGTGACGTCTCCGGAGGCAGCGCCGTGGTCGCAATTGGTGCACTCATGGATGTTCACTCAGATGAGACGAGGCCATTCGCTCTCTTGTCGCCGAAAAGTGATGCGCTATCCGCGGCGCTGTTCAGCGCTAAGTCCACGAAGGACGAGAAAGCATGAACGCGACAGCCCGACGCTGATTTGAGCGGTTCCGTACAGCGAATGGGCAGCTCGAGCTGTCCATCGTAATTGCATCACTCAGGGGCAACCGCGTGTCACCAAGCCAACCGGTCTTGTCTGCCACCTCGGTGCCGGACCGTTCATGCGAGGCGAGCGGCCGCACAAGAATACCCGTTGCGAGCGTACCATGGGCACCGTGATCCCGGACCACATGGACGCGCAAAGAGAGTGCTTGTCCTCCGAGCCGATCCACGCCGGACCTCCACACCGTCAGGATCTGCCACGGCTGGCGGACTCGATTCGGTCCGGGACACTCAGCGCGTGCGCGCTCGCCGGTGCGCCACGAACGCATCAGGCATCGGCGCCCCCCACGCCTGGCGGCGGCGCCGCCTCGACCTTGGCCAGCATGTGCACCGCGTGTTCCGCTACGGTGGCCATCTGTCGATCCCGTGTTCGTGCCCACCGCGGCGCGCGCCACAAGTTCGTCGCGAAGGCAGCCACAGCGACGCCGCCGAACAGGGTGAGGACCACGAGCGCCTTCTCGGGCTTCCCCGCCGCGACCACCGCCAGGCTCGTCAGCAGCGACATGCCGCCGAGCACGACGCCTAGTCCGTTGAGCACCACCGCAGCCTCGTTTCGCGTGGTCAGACGAAGCTGTTCGCCCTCCGCGGTCGGCTCGATCGACACAGACAGATTCCCGTGCGACCACGCCCGGTGCCCGCCGGACTCGGTGGCGACGCCCTGCACACCAAACGTGGTCCGGCAGTGCGTCATCAGCTGCTGCCACTCCCGGTCCGTTGGCGCGCGGGGGAGGGCGACCATCCGCGACACGCCGATCGGCACCCCGAACGCGCGTTCGAGAGGAAACGCGTGTCCGCGCGCGTTCAGCGTGGCGGCTGCCTGCGCGACGCGCGCCGGCTCGATGCCTGCCTCCTGCCCGATGCGCTCGAGCGCATCGAGCGTGAGCCCGCCGGACTCCGCGGGAAGCGAGGGCTCACGCAGATCACCCGTCGTCGCCAGACTGAAAATCTCGCGTACCTCGTCGTCCCCGTATCGACGCGTCGTCATGATCATGAAGTCTACGGGTGCACGCGATGATGCGCTGCGGGCGCGGTAGCGAGGCAGCGAACACAGGGGCTGGCACCGACCGTACTACGTCGCGGAGCCACCTCACGAACAAGGTGCAGCTGGCGTTGCGATCGGAGTATCGTGCTCCGGATGGCCATGTGTCGGCCGCAGCGTCAGCAGTAATCGGCGCCAGACGTCATGCGGCGAACGAGACCTCGCCGCAATATGAGCAGCGACCAGTTTGCACCGTGGTATCCACCGGACCGACGACCGTCCGCGTGGCGGCAGCATCGATCATTGGATGCGCACATGATGGGCAGAAGATCTGATGTGTTGCGATGATGCGGCGGGTTCGCGACATCATGACGGCCAACGCGCCGAGCACGATCGACCAGCCAGTGCCCAGTGCGGCAATGTCATAGATCTCAGGGGCACCGACGGCATCCCGCAAGTACGTCAGAGCCAGACCGACGCCAAAACCCGACATGCCGACACCGGCCAATAGCCATTGCGAGCGCGACCGGAGCGCCGCCCGACATGCCGTCACGCTCGCGGCGAGGTCCGCACGTCGGAGGACGGTCAAGTCGGACGCCGCGCCAGCGCGGGTGCAATCGGACGGCAGAACAGTTACCTCCTCCACGCTACACTCCTGGGCGTCATGACGGCTAAGGAATCGGCATTCTGCTGCACTGCGACCGCACGACAGCTACCCCTGCTCACCAACCGCCGGTCGCGATGGCAGCAGCAACGCGGTTTCGGCTGCACCGCCCGGCACAGATGCCGCTATGAGTTCGGCTTTTGCACGCACGAGACCCGCAGATTGACCAGACTCGATCAAGGTCTTCAGGTCACAGAGGACGATTGAGAAACCTTCAGTCGTGTTCACGATCTGTTCGACCAAGTCGTCGCCTGCCGAGCCGTGAATCTCCACTGAAACCTGTGTCTTCCCAGTCGAGTGTGCAGAGAACTCAATTCGCGTGTTCGAGCCGTCGGACCAGTGGAATGCGATCAGTGAGGTTGGCTCAAACTCTGTGATTGCGATCGTATCGACTGCGCCGGGAACCATGAATGTCCAGGTAACCCTGGCATCCTTCGCCAATGGTCCGCTCGATGCGCCAAGCCAGAATCGCGTGATCCGGTCTGGATCGACGAACGCGTTGAAGGCATCGGCTGGCTCGCAGTTGATGAGTTGAGAAACCTTCGCGACGAAGTTGGTCATCTGGAAACTCCAGGTGTGTACTGCCGCCCGGTGATCTTCTGTGAAATTTAGCGAGACAGGGTTCTGCTGCAATGCGACCGCTCAATCATTTGCCTGCTCACGGAAGCCTGGTCGCATTGTCAGCAGCAACCCGGGTCAGGCGACGCCGCGATCGGCATCCAGCCCGCGCCACTGTGCCGGATGATTCTGTGCACGTCGGCAAAGAGGATCACGAACGGCATACTCCGGTTCTGCCTCTCTAGCCGGATTACGGTGTGTGCACGGCAACAAATTTCCGAAACGTTCCGGGTCGCGCAGATCTACTCATGCACATCACGCGCGGTGCTAACTGTGAAGTGCCTCCACGATCATCGCAATTACGCTGATCGCTAGCAGGGCCCATGCAATCGCGTGACGTCTTCGCACCGGACCGGTGTTCCCGGTGCTCTGCATCAGCAAAACAGCGCTGAGCATTGGCACCGAGGTCAGAACGCTGAACAGCCGGCGCTCATACTGCCCCGGATAAGCCGCTGGCGCGCCAGCCAGCCAATCGGGCAACACAACTGCCAAGCGACCGAGCGACGCGATGATGAGCAGAATCCCGAAGGCCATCAGGCCGGTGCGCACTGAACTGGTTTCCGGCTGAACCGTCATGCGTCGCCACCGAATCAGGGAAGTCGCCTCACCAATATCAGTCGTACCAACCATAAACTCCTTTAAGGAGAATAAGGCGCGAATCCCCGCCGAGCCAGTCTTCTGCCGCAGACGAATTCATCCAACCGGCGCAGCCGTTACGTCGCAAGGCAGAGCGGAACTCAAAGCCGCGCAGCGAGATCCGTCGTGCGCGTACGTTCTGCCACCCTCTCGCTGGACCCCGCTTTCGTGGCATAACGGCAGCAGAACAGAGCGGAGCCCACGAGGCTTCATGGCGCCGTCCGGCTCCCGCCGCGGCTCAAGCGCCGCCGCCCACCTTCGCCACCAATCCCGCCTCATCCACCACCTCCACCCCCAACGCCTTCGCCTTCTCCAACTTCGACCCCGCCTCCTCCCCCGCGACAACAAAGGAAGTGTTCTTCGACACACTACTCGTCACCCGCCCCCCCGCCCGCTCCACGAGCGCCGTCGCCTCCGTCCGCGACAACGTCGGCAACGTCCCCGTGAGCACCACCGTCATCCCCGTCAACGGCCCATCCCCCACCGTCACATCCGGCTCCGTCACCTGCACCCCCGCCGCGATCAACTTCCGCACCAGTTCGAGCGCCGCCGGATCATCCAGATATTCGCGAACAGACTCCGCAATCACATCCCCGATCCCGCGCACCGCCTTGATCTCCTCCAACGTCGCGACCTGCAACGACTGCACACTCCCAAACCGCCGCGCCAGCAACGTCGCCGCCACCGCACCCACATGCCGGATCCCCAACGCGTTCAACAGCCGTGACAAAGGCTGCCCTCGCGACGTCGCAATGGCGGCAATGAGCTTTTCAGCACTCTTCGCCGCCATCCGATCCAGCGGCAGCACCTGCTCCACGGTGAGCGTGAAGAAATCCGCCGCATCATGCACCAGGTTCGCCCCCACCAGCTGCTCGATGCGCGCATAACTCAGCCCGCGGATGTCCATCGCATCCACGCTGCAGAAATGCACCAGCGACTCCAGCAACCGCCCCGGACACGCCACGTTCGGGCAGTACAACGCGACCTCGTCCTCATCACGGCGCACGGCAGTACCGCACGACGGACAGACCTCCGGCGCCACGAACGGCACCGGCGGCTCCGTCTCGCTCCGCTTCTCCGGAATCGGCCCGATCACCTGCGGGATCACCTCGCCCGCCCGCTGCACCAGCACACGGTCACCCACCCGCAGGTCCTTGGCGGCGACGAGATCGAAGTTGTGCAGCGTCGCCATCCGGACCGTCGTGCCGCCGATCTCCACCGCCTCCAGCTCCGCGTACGGATTCAGTGATCCCGTGCGACCCACGTTCACGCCGATTCGCAGCAGCGTCGTCTCGGCGATGTCGGGTGCGAACTTGCGCGCGATCGCCCAGCGCGGCACGCGGCCACTGATTTCGCCCAGCTCCTCCTGCAGCGCCAGGCCGTTCACCTTCACCACCGCCCCGTCGATCGCGAAGTCGATGCCGGCCCGGTAGTCATGCTCCACTTTCTGCGCCCACGCATTCACCTCCGCCAGCGTGCCGCACACCACGCGATGCGGGGCCACCGGCACGCCCCACTGCTGCAGCGCGGTCAGCAGCGCATCCTGCGACGCGAACGGCAACGCGCTAGCGCCATCGGGATGCACCGCCGAGTAGCCGAAGAAACGGAGAGGACGCTTGGCCGTGATCGCGGGATCGAGTTGCCGCAACGCCCCCGCCGCCGCATTGCGCGGGTTGGCGAACACGGGCTCGCCCGCTGCCACACGCTCGGCATTCATCGCGGCGAAACGGCTGAACGGGAAATACGCCTCGCCACGAATTTCCAGCAGCGCCGGCGGGGTGTCCGTCTTCAGGCGCAACGGCACGTCATGCATCGTCCGCAGGTTCGGCGTCACATCCTCGCCCACCGTGCCGCTGCCGCGCGTGGCACCGGTCACCAGCACCCCATCGCGATACGTCAGCGACACGGCAGCACCATCGATCTTCAGCTCGCAGCTGTAACCCTCACGATCCACCACGTCACCGGCCAGCCGGCGCACCCGCTCCTCCCACGCCGCCAGCTCGGCTTCGTCGAACGCATTGTCGAGCGACAACATCGGCACCAGGTGCACATGCTTCGGCAGGGCACTCTGTGGCTCGCTGCCGACCCGTCGCGTCGGTGAATCGGGGGTCTGCAACTCGGGATGTTCGCGCTCGAGCTCCTGCAGCTCGCGGAACAGCCGGTCATATTCCACGTCCTGCAACCCCGGACGATCCAGCACGTAGTACTCGTAGCTGGCCTGCGTCAGCAGCTCGCGCAGCTCGCCGGCACGTCTGGTCAGGGCGGCGGAATCGCCGGATTTTGCGGAAGACGTCGCCATGGTGCCTGCTGTCGGATGAGGTCGATCGCGAATCTATCTGCTAGCCGTCACTGCAGTGAGGGCACGGAAACTGCTCAACTGGGTATCAGTAACCGCAGCAACTGACTTCGCTTACCGGAGGATGTGATGATTTACGAAGATGACGAGGTGATCGACGAGAACGGCCAGGAGCAGGAAGCCGTCGTTTCGTCGCGCGATTCAGGCATGACCACGGTCGCGCTGGCCGTGCTGGCGGGCGCGGCCATCGGCGCGGCCGTCGCGCTCATGCTGGCACCTCGCACCGGCCGCGACATGCGGCGCGTGATCCGCAAGAGCGCGGAGGGCCTTCGCCAGGGAGCCAGTGGCGTCCTCGACGAGACCGGCGAAGAGCTGCGACGCCAGATCCGCCGCCGCAGCCGTCAGGTGCGCCGGCAGATGGAGCGCATGGGCTGATTAGCGGTTCCATCCCGCCCGGACGACATGATGTGCACGAAGCGGCGCGCCCCATCGGGACGCGCCGCTTCGTCTTGCTGACACACCCTCTCAGCGCAGTCGCGCGATCAGTGCCTCGCACTGCTTCCTGTACCGCGCATCGTTGAACTCCACCGTCGGCATCCGCAACACCGCCTCGCAGGTGCTGCGCGCCTTCGCCGAGTCGCCATCGTCGGCGTAGATCGCCGCCAGGTCCAGGCGGTGCGTGATGCGATTCGGGTCCGCCGCCACCGCGGCTTCCATGTATCGCCGCGCCTCGGCCCAGCTGGCACGATCGAAACTGTTCGCCCCGAGGAAACGACGGGCGGCGAAGCGCGACAGGCTGTTGAGCCGCATGATCTCCGCGTTCCACACACCCAGCACGTGCAGCGCGCCCGCATGCTTCGGGTCCAGCTGCACCGCCGCCAGTGCCTCGTCGTGGATCTCGGTGGCGTATTTCACCCGCTCGCGACTGCCCACCGTCAGCGCAGTGCGGCCGAGCGCCACCGCCAGCATGAAGTGCCCATCGGCACCGCGGGCGTTGGCGGCGACGGCGCGCCGTGCGTAGGCTTCCGCCTTGCGGTTGTACTCCGTGCGCTGCGCGGCGCCGGGCGCGGCCTCGGCGAGGTCCACCAGTTCGCGCGCGGCACGCCACAGCAGGTCGTAGTTCGACGGTGTGGTGGCGAGGGCCGCTTCATACCGACCCAGTGCCGACGAGGCGTCGCGCGCCGCGCGATCCTTCTCCGCCAGCTCGATCACGGCGGCCGGGGCCTGTGCGCGCAACGGTGCCGGCAGTGTCAGCACGGCAGTCAGCAGCAACGTCGCGCCGGTGGTGCACCCGAACAGTTTCATTCAGCATCCGATGAAGACGAAAACCAACGGTTCGACAGTCACTACCCCGACGCCGCCATCACGGTTCGGCGCATGATCCTGCGCGACCTGATCGAGCGCAAGCGCGATGGCGGCCAGCTCACCGCCGCCGAATGGCGAGACGTGGCCAATGCCGCCGCCGATGGATCGGTGCCCGACTACCAGCTCTCGGCGCTGCTGATGGCCATCTTCTGGCGCGGCCTCGATGCAGCGGAGACCAGCGCGCTGACGTCGGCGATGCTGGCCACCGGCAACACCCTGCAGCGTCCCGCCGGTGCATCACCGTGGATCGACAAGCACTCCACCGGAGGTGTGGGCGACAAGACGTCGCTGATCCTCGCGCCACTGCTGGCATCGGTGGGTGTGGTGGTGCCGATGATGTCGGGACGCGGGCTGGGACACACCGGCGGAACGCTCGACAAGCTCGAAAGCATCCCCGGCTTCCGCACCGACCTGTCGCTGGCGTGTGCCGAGGAGCAGCTGGCACGCATCGGGTGCGCACTGATCGGGCAGACCGCCGAAATCGCGCCGGCCGATCGCAAGCTGTATGCGCTGCGTGATGCGACGGCCACGGTCGAATGCATCCAGCTGATCGCCGCCAGCATCATGAGCAAGAAGCTGGCGGAAGGGTTGACGGGCCTGGTCCTGGACGTGAAGCGCGGCAGCGGCGCCTTCCTGCCGGAACTGGATCGCGGACTAGAACTGGCGAAGACGATGATCGCGCTCGGCGATGCCGCCGGCGTGCCCGTGGTGACGTTGATGACCGCCATGGATCGTCCACTCGGAGATGCCTGCGGCAATGCGCTCGAGGTGCGCGAGTGCATCGACACGCTGCGCGGCGGCGGACCGGCCGATCTCTGGACGGTCACCGAGGCGCTGGCGATCGAGATGCTGCGTCTCGCACAACCGACGCGCACCGACGCCGAGGCGCGCACGATCCTGCGCGGTGCCATCGAGAGCGGGGCGGCGCTGGAGCGGTTCCGCCAGATCGTCGACGCACAGGGCGGCGACGTGCGCGCGATCGACGACCCGTCACTCCTTCCGCATGCCCCCTGCATCGGCGACGTGCTGGCGACGCGTGCCGGCACCGTGCTCGAACTCCCGCCGCGCCCCATCGGCCACCTCATCATCGCGCTCGGCGGCGGCCGCACCACGGCTGATGACGTGGTCGATCCAGCGGTCGGCGTGATGCTGCGGGTGCGCGTGGGTGACGAGGTGGCGGCGGGTCAGCCGCTGGCCACGATGCACGCAGCCACGCCGGCCGCGCTGGCCGCGGCGCAGGCGCGGATGGCGACCATCGTCTCGCTGGGCGACGGTCCGGCGGCGGCGCTGCCGTGGGTCAGTCATCGGCTGACCGCCGCCGGCGTGGAAACACTCGGCCAGTAGGGCAGGGCACTAGCCCACACCAGCCGGGGCGGTGATCTTTCCGCTCGGCCGGCGCGCGGCCACCCCGTCGCGCGTCACCCACCGACCGCTCACACCGCTCCTCACATGCTCAAGATTCAGGCCTTCGCGGCCCTGGGTGTCGCCGTCCTCGCCGCCGCGTTCTACTTCGGCTGGTACTTCGCCGTGATGACGCCGGTGACGCCGGAGACCGCCGGTCTCGACGTCGGGTCGTCGAACATCTCGCGGCTGGCCGTGGGCGTGATCTTCACCGCCATCATCGCCGTCGGCATCGTGTTCTTCCGCCAGCTCTGGAACGGCGCCAAGAACGCACGCTGAGCACATGCCTCGTGCGCGCCGGCTGCTGATCGCTGGCGCGTGCCTGCTGGCCTCCACCGGCGTCGCGCAGTCGCCGCCGCGGGCCAGCCTGACCGACGGTGAACGGGTGGTCCAGCGCGCCGACTCGTTCTGGTCAGTGGCCGTGGCGCGCGGCACCCGCAGTAGCGACGGCACGCCCGGCCCGCGGCACTGGGTGCAAGGCGCCCGATACGCGTTGCGTGCGACCGTCGACCCGGCGCGCCGCACCCTGCGCGGCGACGGCCTGCTGCGTTATCGCAACCGCTCGCCCGACACGCTCCGCACCATCGCCTTCGAGCTGGCGCAGAACCTCCTCCGCCCTGGCGCACCGCACAACGAGATGGTGCCGGTCACCGGCGGGCTGGAGCTCGATCAGCTCTGCATCGCACGCCTGGCGCGTGCACCGGCGGCTGCACTCTGCGCATCGGACGGCGCTGACGACGTGACTCGCGCGCTTCGCGTGAACTACACCGTCGCCACGCTCACCTTGCCGGTTCCGCTGGCGCCCGGCGATTCGCTGGACGTCGCCGCGCGCTGGCATTTCGACATCCCGACCGAGGATGCGCCTCGCATGGGCAGCGACGGCAGCGTGACGCTGATGGCGTACTGGTATCCGCGCTTCCGCGTGTACGACGATGTGGCCGGCTGGCAGCTGGACCCGTACCTCGCCACCGGCGAGTTCTACATGGACCACGCCGATTACGACGTGCAGATCACGGTGCCGTCGGGCATCCTCGTCGCCGCGACGGGTGCGTTGCAGAACGCCGCCGAGGTGCTGCCTGCGGGAGTGCGCGCCCGCCTTGCACGCGCGAGGCAGGGTGTGGGCGGGGACGTGGTGCACGTCGTCACCGACAGCCTGCGACGCGCCGGTGGCGCCACGCTGCCCGGCACCGCACTCACCTGGCACTTCACGGCCGACAGTGTGCGCGACGTCGCGTTCTACACCTCGCGCGAGGTGGTGTGGGACGCGATCGCCGCGATCGTCCCGCGCGGCGCGGGTCGCGACACGGTGCTGGTGCACGCGTTGTATCGGACGCGGGCGCGTGGATGGAACCGCGCTGCCGACTACGGGCGCCAGAGCCTCGAGCACTTCTCGCGCACGCTGTGGGCGTATCCGTGGCCGCAGCTGTCGCTGGTGGAAGGCGTCGTGGACGGCGGCATGGAGTACCCGATGCTGACGGCGGTGTCGGTGGGGAGTGAATCGCGCGAGCTGCTCACCACCATCGCACACGAGACCGGGCACATGTGGTTTCCGATGCAGGTGGGCAGCGACGAGCGGCGCTTTGCCTGGATGGATGAAGGGCTGGCCAGCTGGATGGAGCGCAGCCTGCTCCGGGCCAGCACCGGTCACGATGATGACGACGAGGCGGGCATTCCCGAGCTCTATCGCATGCTCACCGGCACCAACACTGCGCCATCGATGCTGGTGCACGCCGATCACTATCGTGGCGGCCTGGCCTACACGGCCGCCAGCTACGACAAGCTGGTGGTGGTGCTGCGCGCCTTCGCCGCCGAGCAGGGTGATTCTGCGCTGGTGCAGGGCCTGCGCGCCTACGGACAGCGGTGGAGTGGCCGGCATCCCTATCCGGCAGACTTCTCGCGCATGGTGTTCGCGGCGACCGGTGCAGATCGTGATCGCTTCGTGGACGACTGGGTGCGCGGGACCGGACACTTCGACGTCGCCATCGATGGCGTGAGCACCGAGCGCGATACACTGGTGGTGTCAGTGCGCTCGCGCGGTGGCGCACGACTCTCGGTGCCGGTGGAGATCCGTCGTGACGACGGCCGCGTGGAGCGACGCACCATCGCCGCCAGCGAGTTCCGCACGTCGCCGGTGATGCGCCTGCGGATCGCGCGCGCCGGCAGCGTCACGTCCGTGACCCTCGATCCGGCCAGCACGCGACCCGATCTGGACCGGACCAACCAGCGGTGGAGCCCGTGAGCGACGCGCGACACCCGTGGCGCGCGCTGACACTGGCGATGTGCCTCCTCGCTGGTTCGGCCTCGCTTTCAGCGCAGGCCGCGCGCAGTGGCTGGCAGCTGGTCTGGCGCGATGAGTTCTCCGGCACCGCCATCGACACCACACGCTGGGGCTTCGACCTCGGTAACGCGCTGACGTCCGACAGCGGTCGCACCGTCGTCCCGGGGTGGGGCAACAACGAGCTGCAGTGCTACACACGCGACACCAGCAACGTGCGGGTGCGCGGCGGCCTGCTGCTGCTGCGCGCGCGCCGGTCCACCGTCAACGGGTGTCCGTACACCTCGGCACGCGTGAAGACGCGTGGCGCCGACGGTCGCGCGTTGTTCGCGCAGCGCTACGGCCGCTTCGAGTTTCGCGCCCGCCTGCCGCTGGGTCGCGGCCTCTGGCCCGCACTCTGGATGCTGCCGCAGGACGACGCCTACGGCAGCTGGGCAGCGTCCGGCGAGATCGATGTGATGGAGGCGCGCGGCCAGACCCCGGGCACCGTCCTCGGCACGCTGCATTACGGGGCACGCTGGCCACACAACACGTTCACCAGCCGCGACTACGTGCTGCCGCGCGGCGCGAGCATCGCCGACTTCCACGTCTATGCGCTGGAGTGGGAGCCGGGCCGCATCCGCTGGCTGGTGGACGGGGAGGTGACACAGGAGCAGCGCTTCTGGTGGAGCAGCAGCCGCCAGGCCGGGGGGCAGGGCGCCAAGCCGACCAGCGAGGCGGAGCTGAACCGGTGGCCGGCGCCGTTCGATCAGCGGTTCTACCTGGTGATGAACCTCGCCGTCGGCGGCAACTTCCTCGGCAGTCCCGACGCCACGACGCCGTTCCCGGGCGAGATGGCGGTGGATTGGGTGCGCGTCTATCGCCGCCGGAGCGCGTCGCAGCCACTCTTTCCACGCGGCGCAGGCCCTCTGCCGTTCGAGAATCCCTGACTCGAGAGTTGGTAAGGCTTTACCCTACAAATTCAGGCATCGCGATCCTATCGCGGTTACATCGACGGTCGAACACGGTCGAATCCGCGTGATGTAACCGAAGGTATGGCGCAATAAGGGTTTGCTTGCCGGGCGCGGCGGCATATCGGCTGCGCGCTGCGTCTGTAACTGTCAACTAAAGTTGACGCCTGTAGTTGACAACCATACTTGACACCGGCATTCCGGAGCGCATGATAGGTCCTTGAGTCCGACGAAACACGCGGCACGCGCGGCAGAGTCGTTCTCAGCGTTTGCGTGGCTACTCGAGCCATGGTCCCCCCACGTGCGGGTCAAGCACGGTACTCGTTGCTCCAGGAGCAATCGTTATGGCTGATAACGATCCGAATCGCGTGTGGCCGTCAGGTCTCACGACGAGGGAAGCAGAGGAGTTGCACGACGGTCTGAAGCAGGGCACGCGCATCTTTGGTGCGATCGCGATTGTGGCCCACATTCTCGCGTTCATCCAGACACCCTGGCTTCGCTAAGAGGAGTTTGACCAATGAATGAAGGCAAAATCTGGACTGTGGTGAAGCCGAACACCGGCGTGCCGCTGTTCCTGGGTGCCGTGGCGCTGATGGCGTTCACCGTGCACTTCGCGATCCTCAACAACACGACCTGGTTTGCGGCGTACTGGCAGGGCAGCGCCAGGGCCCCGATGACCGCCGCAGCTCCGGCCGCGGTCGAAACTGCTCCGGCGGCCGCAACGCCGACCGAAGCCGCACCGGCGCCCGTCACGCCGTAATGGCGTTGTCCGCCAGCGTGCCGTCATAGGGGCCGGGATTTCGCGATCCCGGCCCCTGTGTCGCTGGTTCATTCGCTGCTCGTGCCGCACCGTTGGCGGCACCCCGGTTTTCCGCAGGGCTGACGCTTCCCATGTTGAATCGCCTTTCCAGGAAGATGCTCTCGACGTGGGCCGAACAGGGCCCGCGCTTCCTGCCATTCGCCGACGTGGCGACCGCCGACCTGCCGCTTTCGCGGCTGCTCCGGCTCTCGCTCTTCCAGGTGTCCGTCGGCATGGCGTCGGTGCTGCTGATCGGCACCCTCAATCGCGTCATGATCGTCGAACTCGGCGTGCCGGCCTCGCTGGTCGCCGTGATGATCTCGCTGCCGCTGCTGGCCGCCCCCTTCCGCGCCCTGATCGGCTTCAAGTCCGATACCCACGTCTCCGCCCTTGGCTGGCGTCGCGTGCCGTGGATCTGGCAGGGCACGATGCTGCAGTTCGGCGGCCTGGCCATCATGCCGTTCGCGTTGCTCGTGCTATCGGGCAACAACGGCATTCCAGTGCCGCCGTGGGTGGGCTGGACGGGAGCGGGCCTCGCGTTCCTGCTCACCGGTGCCGGCCTGCACACAGTCCAGACGGTCGGCCTGGCGCTGGCCACCGACCTGGTGGCCGAGGAGTCGCAGCCGCGCGTGGTGGGCCTCATGTACGTGATGCTGCTGGTGGGCATGATCGCCAGCGCGATCCTGTTCGGCGCGCTGCTCGAGGACTTCTCGCGCGGTCGGCTGATCCAGGTGGTGCAGGGCTCGGCGGTGGCCACCATCGTGCTCAACGTGCTGGCGATGTGGAAGCAGGAAACGCGCAATCCCGACAAGACGCGTGAAGGGCGCCAGGAGCCGACCTTCCGCGAATCGTGGGACAGCTTCATCACCGGCAGCGGCGCGCTGCGCCGGCTGATCGCGGTGGGCATCGGCACGATGGCGTTCAGCATGCAGGACGTGCTGCTGGAACCGTACGGCGGCCAGGTGCTGGGCCTGACGGTCGCCAACACCACGCGCCTCACCGCCACGCTGTCGCTCGGCGGGCTGCTCGGTTTCCTGCTGGCTTCGCGTGTGCTCGGTCGCGGCGGTGATCCGTTCCGCATGTCGAGCTACGGTGCACTGGCCGGCATCCCCGGCTTCGCGTCGGTGATCCTCGCCGCTCCCGCACATTCGGCGCTGCTGTTCTTCCTCGGCACCTTCCTGATCGGCTTCGGCGGCGGCTTGCTAAGCCACGGCACGCTGACCGCGACCATGAACAACGCCCCCGAGAAGCAGCGCGGCCTGGCCCTCGGCGCCTGGGGCGCGGTGCAGGCCTCCGCGGCCGGCCTCGCGGTGGCATTCGGCGGCATCGCGCGCGACGTGGTGAATGGCATGAGCTCGCGCAACCTGTTCGGCGTCAGCCTCTCCGGCCCCGCCACCGGCTATTCGCTGGTGTACAGCCTCGAGATCGTGCTGCTGATCGTGACGCTCCTGTCGATGCTGCCACTGATCCGGCGGGCTCCGGTGCGCGTGCCGGCCTGACGCGTCTGAAACGAAGTTCGAATTACGGGGACAGTGCACGGAATTCGAATTACGGGGACAGTCCAATTATCGGGACAGTGCACGGAATTCGACGAATTCCGTGCACTGTCCCCGTAATTCCGTTACTCAAACCTCGAACGACAGAGCGGCGGCACGATCGCAAGATCGCACCGCCGCCCTGTCGTGCCTCACCTGCGATGACTCAGACGTCGAGCGCGGTGACGAACCGGGCGTTGGCTTCGATGAACTCGCGGCGTGGCTCCACCGCGTCGCCCATCAGCGTCTGGAAGATCTGGTCGGCCATCACTGCGTCCTCCATGCCGACGCGCAGGATGGTGCGGCGCTCGGGATCCATGGTGGTGCTCCAGAGCTGCTCGGGGTTCATCTCGCCGAGTCCCTTGTAGCGCTGCACGTAGACGTTCTTGCGTGCGTCGCCGCCGCTCAGGCGCTCGGTGTACATCTCGCGCTCCGGCTCGTCGTAGGCGTAGAACTCCTCCTTGCCACGGGCCACGCGATAGAGCGGCGGCTGCGCGATGTAGATGTAGCCGGCATCGATCAGCTCCGGCATCTGGCGGAAGAAGAACGTCAGCAGCAGGGTGCGGATGTGGGCGCCGTCCACGTCGGCGTCGGTCATGATGATGATCTTGTGGTAGCGCGTCTTGCCGAGGTCGAACTCGTCCTTGATGCCGCAGCCGAGGGCCGTGATGATGGTGCGGATTTCCTCGTTGCTGAGCACCTTGTCGATGCGCGCCTTCTCGACGTTGATGATCTTGCCGCGCAGCGGGAGGATGGCCTGGTTCTGGCGCTCGCGACCCTGCTTGGCGGAGCCACCGGCGGAGTCACCCTCCACCAGGTACAGCTCGCAGAGTGAGGGCTCGGAGAGTGAGCAGTCGGCCAGCTTGCCGGGCAGGTTGCCGATGTCGAGCGCGTTTTTCTTGCGCGTCAGGTCGCGCGCCTTGCGGGCGGCTTCACGGGCGCGGGCGGCGCTGACGGCCTTCTCGATGATGATGTTGCCGATCTTCGGATGTTCGTCGAGGAAGGTGGCAAGGTGTTCGTTCACCACGCTGCGCACGATGCCTTCCACGCTCGGGTTACCGAGCTTGGTCTTGGTTTGCCCCTCGAACTGCGGCTCGCGGACCTTCACCGACAGCACGCAGGCGAGGCCTTCGCGCACGTCGTCACCGGTGAGCTTGATGCCGTCCTTGTCCTTCTTCGACAGGCTGGAGCGCTCGATGTACTTGTTGACCACCGAGGTCAGCGCACTCTTGAAGCCGGTGAGGTGCGTGCCGCCTTCATGCGTGTTGATGTTGTTGACGAACGAGAAGGTGGTGTCGGCGTAGCCATCGTTGTACTGCATGGCCAGCTCGATGCCCACGTCGTCACGCTCGGTGTCGATGTAGACGACTTCCGAGTGCAGCGCCTTGCGCTGGTTGTTGAGGAATTCCACCATCTCGCGCAGGCCGTTGATGGCGAGGAAGGTGTCGCTCTTCTGCTCGTCCTCACGCTCGTCGGTGAGCGTGATGGTGACGCCCTTGTTGAGGTACGACAGCTCGCGCATCCGGCTGGCGAGGATCGAGTAGTCGTAGCGGGTCTCGGTGAAGATCTCGTTGTCGGGCTTGAACCACACCGTGGTGCCGGTCTCCTTCTTCGGCACTTCCTTCGTCTGGCGCAGCTTGGTGATGGTCTTGCCGCGCGCGAAGTCGATGTAGTGCTCCTTGCCGTCGCGCTTGATCCAGACCTTGAGCGTCTCGGAGAGCGCGTTGACGCAGCTGACGCCGACGCCGTGCAGGCCGCCCGACACCTTGTAGCTGTCCTTGTCGAACTTGCCACCGGCGTGCAGCACGGTGAGCGCCACCTCGACGGCCGGGATGCCCATCTTGGTGTTGTTCTCGACCGGGATGCCGCGGCCGTTGTCCACCACCGTGATCGAATCGTCGCGATGGATGGTGACGTTCACCACGCTCGCGTAGCCGGCCATCGCTTCGTCGATGGAGTTGTCCACCACTTCGTAGACGAGATGGTGCAGCCCTCGCGAACCCGTGGAGCCGATGTACATGCCGGGGCGCTTCCGGACTGCTTCCAGCCCCTCCAGCACCTGGATGGCGTCGCCGCCGTAGTCTCCACGATTGCCGTTCACGTCTGCCATGCTGCTCCCTTCGCTGCGGGTCTGACGGCCGACCGTAGAAATTCCGAATGGAATGGTGGTCGGTAGCTCATCAAAGGTAGCAGATCCGCGGACACAATGCAACTGCGAATAATCTTCGTAACGTGTTGTAATACATGAACTTACGGAACCTCGACGGTCGCCGGGTGGACCGTGCTCATCCTCCGTTGGTGTCGCGGTGCTGGCGCATTGATTCCGCCCGTTCTCGGCGCGCACGGCGTGTCCACGCGCCACGCTCAGCGCCGAACTGCCGGAATTCTGGCGCAGAAACGACGAAGGCCCGGCCGCGAGTGTTCGCAGCCGGGCCTTCCGCAGGACGACTCAGACCTTCGGTGCCTCGGGCAACGTGCCGTCCGGCGTGGCCGCATCCACGGCCGCCGGCAGCATCGCGGCCAGCTTGTCGGCGGCGTGCGCCGGGTCAATGCCGAGCTTCGTCGCCAGCGCGGTCACGTGTTCGTTGCCGAGGGCGGCGCGCACCTGGTCGCCGGTGATCGGCAGGTTGGCGACGCCGGCGGCAACCCACGAGTTCACCTTGTCACCCAGTCCGATCGCGCGAAACTTGTCCACCACGCCGGTCAGTCCGCCGTGAGCGGGATCGTTGACGACGCCCATCGCCTTGTCGATCAGCGCGTCGGCGGAGTCGGGGAGCACGTTCTTGAGGGAGTTGGCCAGGCCTTCGAGCATGATGGATACCTCGCATGCGGTGGGTGCGTGCTGCTGACGAATCGAGCCGAAACGTAGCCGGGTGCGCCGAGCCGTTCGCGTCGCGCGACCGGACCGTGACCGAGTCGCCGGCGAACTCGGCCGTCGCGATCCACGCGCGTGGTGAGGGATGGCAATGCCGGTCGGCGAACGGAACCGGCGCGGCTAGGTTGCGGCAGGGTGACCGGTACGGCACAGCCGCGACCAGCGCCATTCGCTCCATCACGCCTCCCCGACCACCGGTGCCTCGCATGTTCGTTCACGCCGTCTATTTCTGGCTTCGTCCCGACCTGTCCGAGGCCGACCACGCGACCTACCTCGCCTGGTTGCCGCGTCTCTGCGCCTTGCCGAGCGTGAGCAAGGGATACTGGGGCGTGCCGGCGGCCACCGATCGGCCGGTGATCGAGCGCAGTTACTCCAACGCGCTGGTGCTGCTCTTCACCGATGCAGCGGCCGAAGAGGCGTACCAGGTGCATCCGGAACACGATGCCTTCCGCGCGGAATGCGGTGCGTTCTGGACCAAGGTGCAGATCTTCGACTCGGTCACACCGGCGTGAACCTGGTCGCGGTGCTGGCGCGTGCAGGAGTGAGTGCATGACGGCAGCACCGGATACGCGGGACCCATCGCGTCCACCGGCTGATCCTGCCGACATCGCGCACGTCATCGCGCCGCCACCGCTGATCTACCTGGTGCCGCTGACGGTTGCGCTGTTGGTGCACGGGTGGCGGCCGTGGCCTGTGTTACCCGGCCGCTGGCCGCATCTCGTCGGACCACTGTTCATCGCCGCCAGCCTCGTCTTCGTGCTGCCGGCCCTCGGCGCGTTCGCGCGGGCGCGCACCAATCCGAAGCCGTGGAAGCCGACCACCGCGCTGGTGATCGAAGGCCCGTATCGCTACACGCGCAACCCGATGTATCTCGGCTTCACGCTGCTCTTCGTCGGCGTCACCTGCTGGGTGAACTCGGTGTGGCCACTGTTCGCGCTGCTGGTGGTGTTGCCGGCGATGCAGGTCGGCGTGATCCAGCGCGAGGAGCGATACCTGGAGCGAAAGTTCGGTGCGCCGTATCGCGAGTACATGCAGATGGTGCGGCGGTGGATCTGACGTGGTGACGCGCGGCCGGTGGTCAGGCGCTCAATTCCGCCCGAGCCGGAACCGCAGCTGCTTCACCGGTTGCCGTCCCGGCACCGCATTCAGTCGCTGCAGCAGCGTCGGCGCCAGCAAGCTCAGTTCGTTCATCCACGCGGCGGTGGTGACGCGCACCCAGAACACACCATCGGCGGTGATGCTGAGCGGTTCGGTGACAGAGGCGATCTGCGTACCGACCACCTGCGCCCAGTCGTCGATCGCCCCGACCTGCGCGATGCGTTCCGACATGCCCTTCTGCTCGAGCACCTTGGCCATCACATCGGCGATGCTCATCGGCTGCGACTTCTTCGGCGGGACGCTCATGCGTCGGGCGCCAACGTGCCGTGCTGCACACGCACCGTCTGCAGGCCGGTGAGCGCGCGCGGGATGTCCTCGCTGCGCGGCACCGCCAGCACCACCTGACCCAACCCGCGACGACCCAGCAGGCCAAGGATGCGCGCGCTGCGATCGGCATCCAGCTCGGCGAACGGATCGTCCAGCAGCAGCAGCGGTGCGGTGCCGAGTGACGCCTGCAACGTGCGCGCTTCCAGCATGCGCAATGCGATGGCGGCGCTGCGCTGCTGCCCATTGCTGCCGAAGTTGCGCAGGTCGCGACCATCCAGCAGCAGCTGCACCTCGTCGCGATGTGGACCGGTGTGGGTAGTGCCGCGCCGCACGTCGTGCGCCCGCTGCGCCGCGAATGTGGTGCGCAACCACTCGGCCAGCTCGGCTTCGTCGGTGCGAGCCGCGCCGCCGCGCTTGAGCGTCAGCGAGACACTGGTGCGTTCGCCGATCGCGTCCAGCACCTCGGCGTAGGCCGGTGCCGCATCCACTGCCCACGCATGGCGCTTGACCAACATGGTTGCACCCGCGGTGGCGAGCGCCGGCTCGAACGCCGCCACCGCGTCCATCGCCTCGGCATCGCGCGCATGACCGAGCAGTGCACGCAACGCGGCGTTACGCTGCGCCAGCGCGTGACGGTATTGCTGCAGCGCAAGAAGATACTGTCGATCGGCCAGCGCCAGCATCACGTCGAGGTACCGCCGGCGTTCGGCTGGTGCGCCGCGCACCAATGCCACGTCGGCCGGCGAGAAGAGCACGGCGGGTGCGGCCCCGATCGCATCGCTGAGCCGCGTGACCTCCACCGCATCGAGCGTCACCTTCTTCTTCTGCGTGGTGGCGTCGAAGCCGGCGGCGATGCTCAGCGCGCCACGCGGTGAGTGCTCGAGCGTGGCGCTGACGTGAAAGCCTGCGTCGCCGAAGCGCACCAGGTCGCGATCGCGTGCGCCGCGTGCGCTACGGAACAGTTCGAGGTAGTAGATGGCTTCCAGCAGGTTCGTCTTGCCGTGGCCATTGTCACCCAGCAGTGCGGCGCCGTCGGCGCGCAGGTCGAGCGAGGCGCGTTCGTAGTTGCGGAAGCTGGTGAGCGTGAGCCGGTGCACCCGCACCGACGGCACCGCCGGTGCACTCGCGCGCACCACGTCCTCCGCCACCGAGGTGCTCACGCGCCGGTGAACACGGGTGGGCGCTTCTCGAGGAAGGCGGTCATGCCTTCGCGCATGTCGGCAGTGGACGAGAGCGTGCCGAAGTGCGCCGCCTCGTACGCCAGCGCATCGTCGAGCCGCATGTCCTGCCCACGCACCACGGCGTCGATGCAGGCGCGCACGGCCAGCGGGCCATTGGCCATCATCGCCTGCAGCATGGCGGTGGCGGTGGGGATCAGGTCGGCGGCCGGCACCACCTTGTTCGCCAGCCCGATGCGCACTGCCTCGGTGGCATCGATGATCTCGGCCGTCATCAGCAACTGGAGCGCGCGGCCGGTACCCACCAGCCGCGGCAGGCGCTGCGTGCCGCCGTAGCCGGGGATGATGCCGAGCTTCACTTCCGGCTGGCCGAACTTCGCGAACTCGCCGGCGATGCGGAGGTGGCAGGCCATGGCCAGCTCACACCCGCCGCCGAGCGCGAAACCATTCACGGCTGCGATCACCGGCTTGGGGCTCTTCTCGTAGCGCCCGAAGATCTCCTGGCCGCGTCGGGCACGTGCCACCGCCGTCATCGGCGTCTGGCCGGAGAGTTCGCTGATGTCGGCGCCGGCCACGAAGGCGCGCCCGGCCCCGGTGAGGATCACGCCACCCACCGCGTCGTCGGCCACCGCCTGGTCGATCGCCGCGCCCAGCTCGAGGATCAGCGCGGTGCTGAGCGCGTTCAGCTTGTCGGGGCGATTGACGGTGATGGTCGCGATGCGGTCGGCCACCGAATAGAGCAGGAATTCGTAGGACATGTCGGATGATGTCTCTGGGGCGGCGTGATCCCGGGACCGGGATGGCGTGCCTGAAAGCTACCGCGGGCAACGACGGCGTCCGGCCGGGCAGTCGCTCCTCGGCACGGCGGGGGCGGGTTGGTTCGACACATCTGGCCCGCCGCCGTCCCGTCACCGATACTGCAGGTGGAGGGACGGGGCGCACGGTCGTGCGTCGGCGTCCCGATTGTGGAGGCGGGATCATGTCTCTTCGTTTCGCAGCGCGGCACCTCTCCGTCAGGGGGCGCCTGGCGCATCGCCGCATCCGGCGCGTGCTGGCGCAGACGTCGGCGCCGGAGATTTTGCTCGGTCCAGCGACGGTGGCCTACGGTACCGCCAGCGTGGTGGCGCATGTCGTGATGACGTGGGGCATGCTGACGCTGGCGCAGCCCCCGCTCCCCGACGCGGATCACGATCCGCTGGTGCAGTCGCGCTTCCTCTATCCGCTGATGCGGAAGTCGCCGCAGCCGGTGCGTGAGCGCATCAGCTATGTGGGCTTTGGCGGGCCGTTCGTGGAATCGGCGCCGGCGACGAAGAAGCAGGGCGAGGTGACGGGCGCGTCGCCCGAGCAGCCGGTGGCCGTGGAACCACCGGTGTCGGTGGAATCGGAGCCGGTGGAAGCCTTCACCGAGCTCGAAGTCGATGTGGTGGCCGAGCGCGACCCCGACAGCGAGGGGCCGTCGTATCCGCAGGACCTGCTGGACCGGAAGATCGAGGGGGCGGCACGGGTGCGGTTCGTGATCGACTCCACCGGTCGCGCCGACTCCACCACTTTCGCGGTCCTGGAGGCGAACGAGGCGGGCTTCGCCGAGGCGGTGCGGATGGCGCTGCCGCGGATGAAGTTCCGGCCGGCGCACATCGGGCCGAAGCGCGTGCCGCAGAGCGTGGAGCAGACGTTCATGTTCAAGATCACGCCGGCGGCGATCATTCCGTAGGCAGCACCGGGTCCGCGGAAGCGCGCCGCGCCCGGGCGATGCACCACGCTAGCTTTTCGCCGGCATCGACCACTGCCGGCCGCGCCACGGCGCGTGCGGCGCTGGTCCACACACCAGTCGCCGCCATCCCGACCCGATCCGTGCCTCGTTTCCAGCCGTTCGCTGCCGCGCTGACCGTCGGCGCCATTTTCTCGGTCGCCGACTCACACACGCTGCCAGCGCAGTCGGCGCGCACCACACCCGCGCCACGCGCCACCGGAACCGTGTGGCCCGACGAAGGTCCGCTGACGTGGGCACCGCGTCCGACGACTGCGGCCATCACCTCCAACGACCTGCGCACCCGGCTCTACCAGTTCGCGCACGACTCGATGCAGGGGCGGCGCATCGGTGAGCCGGGCAATGCGAAGGGTACCGACTACATCGCGCGCGAGTTCAAGCGACTGGGACTCAAGCCGGCCGGCGACAGCGGCACCTACTTCCAGACGCTGCCCTTCGGCCCGATCGGCTTCGACAGCTCGGCGTCGCGACTGAGTGTGCGCGGCGCGACGTTGCGCGCACGCCAGGACTGGATCCCGATGTTGCCGTCGGCGCCGGCACGCATCGCAGGACAGACGAACCTGCAGAACGTGCCGACGGTGTTCGCCGGTCGCTGGGGTGACACCAGCGTGGTGCTCGACGCGGCACAGCTGCGCGGCAAGGTGGCGGTGTTCCGAGGTGCGCCAGCCGCACAGGTGGTGGGTGCGTCGAGCGGTGCACCGGCATCGTTCCTCAGTTGTGATGCGCGCCCCGACATGTTCGGCGCGGCGGCCGTGATCGCCTCCGAGGCGTCGGGACGCGCGCCGTCGCGTCGCGCGGTGGGGGGTGGTGGTGTGCGCGACACGCGCGCGCAGGACGCGGGTGCGGTGGGCGTGCTGATCGTGGGACTCGAAGGCACCGCGCCGGCGACGGTGGCGGCGGCATTCGCCACCCGCCCGGCGGTGCGCCCGGCCCCGGTGTCGAACGGTGTCGGTGTGGCGACCATCTCGGCGGCCGTGGCGTCGCAGCTGTTCGGCAGCAACGTGGAGCAACTGACGGTGGGTACCGTCGGCGCGCCGGTGTCAGGCAGCTGGGAGTACGAGTGGAAACCGTCGGCGGCACCGGCTCGCAACGTGGTGGCGATCCTGCCGGGCTCCGACGCGACGCTGTCGTCCGAATACGTGCTGGTCGGCGCACACAACGACCACATCGGTCGCAGCCCGGTGGCACTCGATCACGACTCGTTGCGCGCGGTGAATACGGTCACGCGGCCGCAGGGTGCGAACGATGCCGCCTGCCAGCCCACCGCCGAGCAGCAGCGCAAGATCGACTCGCTGATCGCGGCCGCGCGTCGCGTGCGCCCGCCGCGTCGCGACTCGATCTTCAACGGCGCCGACGACGATGGCTCGGGTACGGTGGTACTGCTGGAGATCGCCGAGCAGTTCGCGGCGGAGAAGCCGAAGCGCTCGATCATCTTCGTGTCGCACCAGGGTGAAGAGGGCGGGTTGCTCGGCTCGGCGTGGTTCGTGGATCATCCGACCGTTCCGCTGACGCAGGTCGTGGCCGCGCACAACATGGACATGCTGGGCAAGGGCCGCGTGGACCAGGTGAAGTTCGGTGGGCCGTCGTCGGTGCAGACGCTCGGTGCGCGTCGCCTCTCGCGCGAGTTCGGCGACATCATCGACTCGGTGAATGCGACGCGCGCCGAGGTGATGGCAATCGACAAATCGTGGGACGTGACCGCCAATCCGCTCAACCGGTTCTGCCGCAGCGATCAGGTGAACTACGTGCGCAAGGACGTGCCGGTGACCTACTTCTCGCTCGGCTACGCCCAGGACTATCACCAGCTCACCGACGAGCCGCAGTACATCGAATACGAACACTCGGCGCGACTGGGCCGCTTCATACACGACGTGATGATGGCGATCGCGACCCGCAAGGACCGGCCGGCGATCGCCGGCGCCGATCCGGCCTACCCGCAGTGCGCGCGCTGAGCGACAGCGACGTGTCGCGCCCGGCTCCGGTGTCGGCGATCCGGTTCACGGCCGACGACACCACGCTGCGCATCATCGACCAGACCCGCCTGCCCGGCGAGTTGGTGGAGCTGTCGCTGAGCGAGTTGCCGGCGATGGTGGAAGCGATCCAGTCACTGCGGGTGCGTGGTGCGCCGGCCATCGGTGTGGCCGGCGCGGTGGGGCTGGCGGTGCTGGCGGCCGAGGCGGCGCTGGAGAATCCGGCGCTGTTCGACAGCACCATCCGCGAGGCGGCGACGGCGTTGCGCGAAGCGCGTCCGACCGCGGTGAACCTGGCGTGGGCGGTGGATCGCGTGCTGGCGGCGGGGCAGCTGGGTAGCGCGTCGCCGGTGGTGCGCGCGGCCACGATGCGTGACGAGGCGCAGGCCATCCTCGACGAGGACGTGGCGATGTGCGCCAGCATCGGCACGCACGGTGCGACGCTGCTTCGGGCGGGAATGCAGGTACTCACGCACTGCAACGCCGGCGCGCTGGCGACGGCGGGCATCGGCACTGCGCTGGCGCCGGTGTACACGATGCACGCGCGCGGCGAGGCGATCCGCGTGTTCGCGAACGAGACGCGCCCGTTGCTGCAGGGCGCGCGACTGACCGCCTGGGAACTGGAGCGTGCCGGTGTGCCGGTGACGCTGCTCACCGACGGCATGGCCGCCAGCGTGATGCGTGCGGGCGAGATCGATGCGGTGCTGGTGGGCGCCGATCGCATCGCCGCCAACGGCGACGCGGCCAACAAGATCGGCACCTACGGCGTGGCGGTGCTGGCGCGCCACCACGGCATTCCGTTCTACGTGCTGGCGCCGACCTCCACGCTCGATCCGCAGACACCGGATGGTGACGCGATGCACATCGAGCAGCGGCACGCCGACGAAGTGCGCGCGTTCGGCGGTGCGGCCACGGCGCCAGTTTCGGTGACCGTGCACAATCCCGCCTTCGACGTCACGCCGGCATCGCTGGTGACGGCGATCGTCACCGATCGCGGCGTGTTCCATCCACCCTATCACTTCACTGCCTGATGCGCTCCGTCCTCGCACTCGACCAGGGCACGACCGGATCCACGGCCCTCGTGATCTCCGCCGATGGTCGCGTGCTGGGTCGCGGCTACCGCGAGTTCACGCAGCACTTTCCGCAGCCGGGCTGGGTGGAGCACGAGCCGGCCGACCTGCTGCGCGCGACGCTCGATGCGGCGCGCGAGGCATTGGCGGCGGCCGCGGTGACACCGGAGTGTATCGGCATCACCAACCAGCGCGAGACGGTGGTGGTGTGGGACAAGGCCACCGGTGAGCCGGTGCATCGTGCGATCGTCTGGCAGGATCGTCGCACGGCCGACCGCTGCCTGGCGCTGGGGTCGCAGAAGGACTTCATCGCCGCGCGCACGGGGCTGGTGCTGGACGCGTACTTCAGCGCCACCAAGATCGAGTGGATCCTGCGCAGCAACGGCGGCCTGCTGAAGCGCGCACTGAATGGCGAACTGCTGGCCGGCACGGTGGACAGCTGGTTGATCTGGCAACTCACCGATGGGGCGGTGCACGCCACCGATCCCACCAACGCCAGTCGCACGATGCTCTACGACATCGATGCGCACGCGTGGAGCGACGAGCTGTGTGCACTCTTCGGCGTGCCGCGTACGATGCTGCCGGAGGTGCGCACGTCGCGCGGCGACTTCGGCACCTGCGGCGCGCGTCACCTTGGCGTGGCGTTGCCGATCACCGGCGTGGCGGGTGACCAGCAGTCGGCACTGTTCGGCCAGGGGTGCGTGTCGCCGGGTGAAGCCAAGAACACCTACGGCACCGGCGCCTTCATGCTGATGAACACCGGCCAGAAGCGCCCCAGCCTCGGCGATGGCCTGCTGACCACCATCGCCTGCGACGCCGATGGCGGGCCGTGCTACGCGCTGGAAGCGGCGATCTTCATCGCCGGTGCCGCGGTGCAGTGGATTCGTGATGGACTCGGCCTGATCGCAACCGCCGCCGAGACCGAGGCACTGGCCAGCGGGCTGGCGTCGAACGACGGCGTGTACTTCGTGCCGGCGCTGACCGGCCTCGGTGCGCCGCACTGGGAAGCCGAGGCGCGTGGAACGCTGGTCGGGTTGACGCGAGGCACCACCCGGGCGCACATCGTACGCGCGGCGCTGGAGGCGATGGCGTACGGCACCGCCGACGTGATGCAGTCGATGCAGACACGGAGTGGCGTGACGCTGGATGCCCTGCGGGTGGACGGCGGTGCGGCCAACAACGGCTGGCTGCTCCAGTTCCAGGCCGACGTGCTGGGCGTGCCGGTGGAGAAGCCGGCGATGGTGGAGACGACCGCACTTGGCGCCGCCGGCCTGGCGGGACTGCACACCGGCGTCTGGCGCTCGGCGTCGGAATTCCGGGCGGCGCAGCGGGTGTCGGTGGTGACGCCGGGCGCCGGCGCGAGCGCCGCCCGCGCGGCGTATGGCGACTGGCAGCGGGCGGTGCGCACGGCGCTGTTCTGGGCGCGCGACGGCGGAGCGTGATCCGATTCGTTATTGCGGCTGGTTGAAACGCGCGCGATAGATCGTCGTATCGCCATTGGCATCACCCTTGGCGAAGGTGATGCGCCGATTTTCGCCGTCCTTCAACTCGAATTCGCCATTGACGGTGAACTTGGCTTGCGTGATCAGGTAGCCGGTGCGGTAGGTGATCACGACGCGGTAGAGCGAGTCCTTCACCACCGGCGCCAACGTGCTGTCCCGCTCCCAGCTGAGCGGCGAGTCACTGCCACGGATACCGACCGTCTTCACGTCCTTCAGCGCCGAGACGTCGAGGTCGTAGATCACCGTGCGATCATAGGCCGGCTGCACGCAGCCTGCGAACGCGAGGACGATCGTCGCCAGCGTGAGCGTGCGGCGCGTCATCGGGCGCTCCTGCGGGTCAGCAGCCAGTCGGCGCCGAACTTCCCGGAGCCGATGGCCATTCCGGACATCGCCATCCAGAGAACGCCGGCCGCCGGCAGGATCGACCAGAGTCCGTTGTTCCACTGCTGGGCGAAGATGGCGACCAGCATCGTGGCGGCGACGAGGAAGGAGAACAGCCGCACCTGCAGTCCCAGCATCAGGAACACCCCGCCGACGCCCTCGCTGAAGGCGCCCAGCCATGCCAACGTGCCGGGGGCGAATGCGAAGGGGCCGCCGAAGTCGCGCACGTCGTTCGGGAACCAGAACGCCACCTCGAACAGCCGCAGGTTGTTGTCAGGCGGGGACCAGGGGAGCCCGAACTTCGGGGCACCGAATTCGGTGGTGAGGAGGTAGCCGCACACGAGCCGCGGGATGAGGACGAGGAGGTCGGCCGACCAGTGCGGCAGCGGCACCGGTCGGGTCAGGCGCGTGAGCCAGGACATGCGTGTGTCGTGCGAGTGGGGAGTGGCGGCTGGGCCGCGAAGCGGCCTCGATGTCGAACGGAGCCGGGCGCGAATCCGTTCGTCGGGCAAGGACAGCCGGATGCACCGGGTCGGCTGGCCCGGGGGCAAACGAACCGTGGGGAACGGCCGGCTTCCAGGCGAGCGGGAGGGACGGACGGGGCCAGCGGTCCACGTAACCGGCGCACCCGGTGTTTGTGTGTCTCGCCGGAGGGCAATCCCGGGGTATATTCCCGATCTGGCGATCGGAACATGGCGTCGCAGCTCAGGTACACGACCTCCAGCGGAGGACTGGTCATCTCGACATCGGAACAGGCTGGCGACCGGAGGGCGAACCTCGTGCTCCGGGCGCTTATCGACGAGATGCTGGAGCGGGTCCGTGGGCTGAATGCGAATCCCTCGACCCTCACCACCGACGAGCGGTCGCGGGCCGAGGCGGAATTGGAATCGATCATGGCACGCGTGCGACGCTACGCGGCACTGCGCGACCAGCAGCTGTAACTCATCGGGTGACCGGTTCGCCGCGTCACCTCTCTCTGCACCACGGTTGTCCTGATGAATACGCGCTCGAAGTTCATGCTCGGCGGACTCCTGATCCTTGGCACGGCCAGCTTTCTGGCCGCCAAGAGCACCGCCGCGACCGCCCAGTTCTACCTCACGCCGCACGAGCTGGCCGAGCAGCTGGCGAAGGACGACTCGTTCCGCAAGAACGGCATGAAGGTGGGCGGACGGGTGGTGCCGGGCACCATCGTGCGCGCGCCGGGCAACAAGGAAGTGCGCTTCGTGATGCGTGACACCATCGCCACCAGCACCGCGCAGTTCACGGTGGTCTACAAGGGCATCATCCCGGACACCTTCACCGACAGCGTGGACGTGGTGGTGGAAGGGCGCCTCGACAGCGGCAACACCTTCCAGGCCACCGTGCTGCTGGCCAAGTGTGCGTCCCGATACGAGAACGCGCCGACCAAGCCTGGCTATCCGCCGGGCACCGAGGGCGGCCATCCGGCTGACGTCCCGAAGGGCCCGAGCGCGGCGCCACAGACGTGATCCTCCTCGGGGAGTTGTCGCTCTGGGTGTCGTTGTTGATGGCGATCTGGATGACGACCGTGAGCTTCGCCGGCGGTGCGACACGCCGCGGTGAACTGGTCATGAGTGGCGAGCGCGCCACCTACGCCACCCTGTTCTTCGTGCTGATGGCCAGCGCCGGTCTCTGGACCGCGCTCTTCACGCACGACTTCTCGCTCAAGTTCGTCGCCAGTTACACCAGTGCGAACCTGCCCAAGGTGTACCTGTTCAGCGCCTTCTGGGCCGGTCAATCCGGGTCGCTGCTGTTCTGGTGCCTGATCCTGGCGGTGTTCAGCGCAATCGCGGTGGTCGCGAACCGCGCCAGGAACCGAGAGCTGATGCCGTGGGTCACCGGCACGCTCGGCGTGGTGCTGGTCTTCTTCATCGGCACCATCCTGTTCGCGGCCAATCCGTACGACCGCATGGAGTGGGTGCCGCCCGATGGCCGCGGCATGAACCCGCAGCTGCAGAATCCGGGCATGGCGATCCATCCGCCGATGCTCTACCTCGGCTGGGTCGGCACCACGATTCCGTTCGCGTTCGCGATCGGCGCGCTGGTGACCCGCCGCCTCGACACCGAGTGGCTGGCGGCGATCCGTCGCTGGAGCCTGATCAGCTGGTTCTTCCTCACGATCGGCCTCGTGCTGGGCATGTGGTGGGCCTACGTGGAGCTGGGCTGGGGCGGGTACTGGGCGTGGGACCCGGTCGAGAACGCGCCGCTCACGTCGTGGCTCTGCCAGACGGCGTTCCTGCACTCGATCATGATCCAGGAAAAGCGCGGCATGCTGCGCAAGTGGAACGTGACGCTGGTGATCGCGGCCTTCCTGCTCAGCATCCTCGGCACGTTCCTCACGCGCAGCGGCGTGATCGAGAGTGTGCACAGCTTCGCGCAGAGCGCGATCGGCAACTACTTCTCGACGTTCCTGATCGCGATCTTCGTGGTGACGACCATCCTCGTGATGACGCGCCTGAAGGACATGGAGGCGAAGGCGCAGCTGGAGAGCATGGTGAGCCGCGAGGCGGCCTTCCTCTACAACAACCTGGTGCTGGTGGGCATCGCGTTCAGTGTGCTCTGGGGCACGCTGTTCCCGATCATCAGCGAGGCGGTGCGGGGCACCAAGATCACCGTCGGCCCGCCGTTTTTCAATTCGGTGAACGTGCCGCTCGGCCTCGGACTGCTGGCACTCACGGGCATCGGGCCGCTGATCGCCTGGCGGCGCGCCAGCGTCGAGAACGTGCGGCGTCAGTTCGTATTCCCGGTGCTCTGCGGCCTGGTGACCGGCGGCGTGCTGGTGGCGCTCGGCATGCGCGCCTTCTACCCGATCATCGCCTACATCCTGGTGGGCTTCGTGGTCGGCACGATCACGCAGGAGTTCTTCAAGGGCACGCGGGCCCGCATGCGCATGTATGCGGAGAACGTGGTGCTGGCGTCGCTGCGACTGGTGGGCAACAATCGCCGGCGCTACGGCGGCTACATCGTGCACCTCGGTGTGGCGATGATCTTCGCTGCCTTCGCCGGGTTCGCGTTCAAGAAGGAGTTCGACGTTTCGCTGAAGACCGGTGAGGTGTTCCGCGCCACCGATCCGTTCGGGCATGCGTGGACCTTCACCAGCCAGGGCGTGAGCGAGTTCAAGCGACTCAATCGCTACGTGACCGCGGTGGCGCTGTCGGTGACGCGCGACGGCAAGCCGATGCCGGTGCTGAGCAGCGAGAAGCGCCAGCACGTGGACAGCAACGACCAGCCGACCTTCGAGCCGAGCACCGAGGTCGGGCTGTACGAGACGACGATGCAGGACGTGTACATGGTGTTCTCCGGCATGATCGGTCCCGACCAGGCCGAGGTGCGGCTGGCCTTCAACCCGCTGGTGTGGTGGGTGTGGTACGGCGGCATGGTGATGGCGATCGGTGGCCTGATCGTGATGTGGCCGCAGGCGGAGAAGAAGCGGCAGGGTGGCTACGTGACGGTGCTGACGCCGGGCGCGGAAGCACCGGTGCCGGCGACCGCAGGGGCGCAGTGATGCTGGAACGCGCCACGCGCCGCGATTTCCTCCGTGTTGGAGGCCTGCTGCTGACCGGTGCTGCGCTCGCGCCGCGCCTGCGCGCGCAGGAACCGGCGCAGGGCGCCGCGAACATCGAGATGCCACAGACGGCCTACAAACCGGTGGCACTGCCGAAGAAGGCCGGTGCCAAGCCGATGGTCACGCAGCTCGAGCGCGACGCCCTGGAGCGCGGGCTGAAGTGCGCCTGTCCCTGCAAGCTCGACGTGTTCACCTGTCGCACCACCGACTTCCAGTGCGGCATCAGCCCGGCCATGCACTCCGACGTGGTGCGCCTGGTCGACGGCGGATACAGCGCCGACGAGATCGTGGCCGCCTTCACCACCGTGTACGGTGAGCGCGTGCTGATGGCGCCGGTCAAGGAAGGCTTCAACATCGCCGGCTACGTGGTGCCCTTCATCACCCTCGGCATCGGCGGGACGATGCTGGTGGCGTTGCTGCGCCGCTGGAAGCGCGAGACCGAGACGATGACGCCGGCAGTGGTGTCGAAGTCGGTGCTGCCGATCAGCGGCACGATGCCGGAGGCCACCGACGACGAGATGCGGCGGTTGCAGGCCGCGGTGCACGGACGGGCGGAGCGATGACCGAACTGCTCTCCAGCAGCAGCGCCCCGTTCATCGTGGGCATCGCGCTGGCGCTGGTGGCGCTGGCGATCGTGCTGTCGCCGGTGTTCAGCGACGAGGTGCCGGCCGAGGTGCGCGCCGAGCACCGCACCGCGCCGAAGCTCGAGATCGACGATGAGCCGGTGCCGGGATCGGCGATCGAGGCGTTGCGCGAGATCGAGTTCGATCGCGCCACCGGCAAGCTGTCGGAAGACGACTACGACGGCATGAAGGCGCGCTACACCGTGCAGGCGCTGGTGGAACTGCGGGCGCAGGATGCGACGCAGGGACGTGCATCGGCTCCGTCGGCATCGGCCACGCCGACGGCAGCTGAAATCGCCGAGCGGCTGGTGAAGAAGTACCGTCCCGGTTCGACGATCTGCACCACGCATGGATTGCGACCGGAGCCGGATGCGCTGTTCTGTTCCGAGTGCGGTTCGTACCTGCCCGGCAAGTGCGAGCAGTGCGGCACGCCGGTGGTGGCGCCCGGCGCACATTTCTGCACGGGATGCGGGCACGTGCTGGCGGCGTGATCCGCTGACGGGGGGCGGCGTGGATCGATCCGCCGCGCCGTGGTGTTTGCCGCAGCATGCGTGACGTGCATCTGGTGTGGTTCAAGCGCGACCTGCGGATCCGGGACCACGCGGCGCTGACGGCCGCCGCGGCGCACGGTCCGGTGCTCTGCCTCTACATCTACGAACCCGACCTGCTGCGCGCACCGGATCACGACGCGCGCCACCTGGGTTTCGTGAACGATTGCCTGGACGACCTCGAGCGATCGCTGTCGGCGCGTGGCGTGGCGCTCCATCGGCGCACCGGTGAGGCGACAGCCGTGCTGTCGGCAGTGGTGGCCGAGGTGGCCGCGCTCGATTCGCGCTCGCGCGTGGGCACCATCTGGGCACACGAAGAGACGACGGGCTGGCAGGCGTACCAGCGTGATCGTGCGGTGCGCCGGTGGAGTCGCGGCGTCGGCATCGCGCTGCGCGAGCTGCCGCAGACCGGTGTCGTGCGCCGACTGCCGTCGCGCGACGTGTGGGCCGCGGCGTGGGAAGCGCGGATGGCCGAGGCCCCGCTGCCGGCGCCTCGACGCATCGAGGGTGTGACGCTGCCGAGTGTGGTGGACACACCGTCGGCGCTCTGGCGCAGCGTCACCAACGACGCGTGGCCGGAGCTGCAGCGTGGCGGTGAGAGTGCAGCGCGCGCGACGCTGCGCAGCTTCCTGCGCGAGCGGGGCGAGCACTATCGGCAGGCAATGTCCAGCCCGGTCGCGGCGGACCGCACGTGCAGTCGTGTGAGCGCCTGGCTGAGCACCGGTGCGATCAGCGTGCGCACCTGCGAGCACGCCGCACGTGCACGCCTGGCGCAGCTCGATGACGCCGCGTCAGGCGACGAGACGCGTGGGCGATGGCGTGCCAGCATCACCAGCTTCCGCACGCGGCTGCGGTGGCATTGCCACTTCATGCAGAAGCTCGAGGACCAGCCAGAGCTGGAATTCGAGACGATGTGCTCGCCATACGCCGGGCTGCGTGACGCGACGGCGGCGGATGCCGTGCGGCTGCGGGCGTGGGACGAGGGGCGCACCGGCTATCCGCTGGTGGATGCCTGCATGCGGGCCGTCCGAGAGACCGGCTGGCTGACCTTCCGGATGCGGGCGATGGTGTTGTCGTTCGCCAGCTATCACCTCTGGCTGCACTGGCGGCAGAGCGGCGTGCTGCTGGCGCGGCGGTTCCTCGATTTCGAGCCGGGGATTCACTACAGCCAGTGCCAGATGCAGGCGGGGGTCACGGGGATCAACGCGATCCGCATCTACAACCCGGTGAAGCAGGCCCTGGAGCAGGATCCGGACGGTGAATACATCCGGCGCTGGGTACCGGAATTGGCGGCAGTGCCGGCGTCGGCGCTGGCGGAGCCGCATCGCATGCCGCCGATGCTGCAGCAGATGTATGGCGTCGAGATCGGGGTGAGTTATCCGTTGCCCATCGTGGACAACGCGGATGCGATGCGATCGGCGCGCGATCGGGTGTGGGCGGTGCGCCACGAGCCCGGTACGCAGGAGGCCGCTCGCCGTGTTTACGACAAACTCGGCAGCAGGAAGGAGCCGTTCAGTCGGCGTGACGTGCGATGATGTCGCCGGCCAGATGATCCCGAATTCGCAGTTGCTCGTACATCACCAATGCTGAGTCTGGTGGCGCAAGTCGTTTGCCTATAAAACGTTAACAAATCTGGACAGTGCGTTGTGGCAGGAGGCAGGGCTTTCCGTGGCGCGGTCTCTACAGGTGTGCACGGACGCGACGGTGCAAGCGAGTTTGAGTTTTTGCTAACATGTGAGAATTCAACAGGTTGGCGTGCGTCAATGGATCGGTACGACTGATGCGACGAGGCATCTCCGAACAGGTGCAGTCCACCCCCCCCTAAGTACGAGGTTTCGGGATGATGCGATTTACCGGTATCCGCCCATCCACCGCGTTCGCCGCGGCCGCGATGGCGTTCCTGGCTGGTTGTGCAAGTGATAATGCGCTCGCGCCGGAGATGGGTCCGCAGGTGTCGGCGTTGGTGGTATCGAACGGCACGGTCGTGATCGGTGGCACGACGGCTGGTGCGTTCGTGGCAGCGAATCCGAACAACACCGGCCGCGCGACCGGCGCGTTCTGGGACAACAAGTCGGCGGACGAACTGTCGACGGTGATGCGCTGCAACGCCGGCTTCTTCGCCGTCGGCACCATGACGCCCGGCTGTGACAACGAGGAAGGCGCGTCGTTCGCCAACAAGGGCGGCTACACGACGTACTTCGGCGACGGTGCAGGCAATCGCGATGCGACCGCATTCAGCTTCGCGGCCGGTTTCGAGTATGTCGTGACGCTCAAGGGCACCTACGCTGGCGCCATGAGCGAAGTCGGGTACTACACGGTGACGGGTGGCGTGAACACGTACATCCCGGTGCCCGCCTGGAGCGCCAAGACGGTCGGCGTGACGGTCGTGATCAACACCGGCGGCAAGCCGTGGGGCTTCTACATCAAGAACGAGACCCTCTCTCCGACCGGCGGTTGCGGTGGCACGGCGTACTACTGCAGCCAGGCCGAGGGCGGCTTCGCTCCCGCTGCTGGTCAGGCAGCGCAGCAGTTCGCACTGTTCGGCAACGCCGCAGGCACGGGCTGGCTGGCAGGCGTGGAAGACAACTTCCTCGAGCTGCTGCCGAACGGCTTCTTCCGCGATTCGGACTACAACGACTACATGTTCGGCATCACGGCCCGTCCGCTCGAGCTGCCGCCCGTCTGTGACTTCATGACCTTCGGCCGCACCCAGATCGTCGCGACCAACGGTGATGACGTCGTGATCAGCGGCAACGCCGGTGGCAACTCGCCGCAGGGTGGCATCCTCGGCAACTTCCTGGTGAAGGTCGGCGATGCGCAGTACAACCTGCATGACATCTCCGCCTATGGCCCGATCGCCGACGGCGTGTTCAGCGGCGCAGCCTATCCGAACGCCCGCCGGATCGTCGGCACCACGAAGGAAGGCGTGTCGGTCGAGATCCGCATCTACGACGGCGGTGAGCCGGGTCGTGTGGATGATGCGGTCTACCTGAACATCGGCGGTTCCACGCCGCTCGGCGCGAGCGGCACGGACCTCGATCGCGGCAACATCCAGTACCACGCGAACTGCCGCGGCCCGCAGGGCTGAGCAGTCTCGGCACGACGAAGCGGCCCCGGTCATCACGACCGGGGCCGTTTTGTTTTTGCCGCATCGCGCACCGCGCCCGGACGACATGTGACGTCGTCGCCGCACGTCGGTACGTTTCCGCATGGCCCTTCCCACCGGCACCACCGAACATCGCAGCGACGCTGCGCATCGTCCCCCCGTGCAGGTGGCGGTGGTGGTGGTCAGCGACAAGCGCACCGTCGAGACCGACGAATCCGGACCGCTGGCTCGCTGGCTGCTGATCCAGGCGGGGCACACCATCACCGGCTTCGCGCTGCTGCCGAACGATGAGGCCAACACGCGCGTGCACGTCGCCGCACTGATCGCCCGCGATGACGTGGACGCGGTGATCCTCTGCGGCGGCACCGGGCTCGGCGCCCAGGACCGCACGGTGGAAGCCGTGCGCCCGCTGATGGAGAAGGAACTGCCCGGTTTCGGCGAACTCTTTCGCCTGATCTCGTATCAGGAACAGATCGGCACCGCCGCCATCCTCACCCGCGCCACTGCGGGCGGCGTGAACGGCAAGCTGATCGTGTCGCTACCGGGATCGAAGGCGGCGGTGGAGCTGGCGCTGACGAAAGTGCTGCTGCCGGAGCTGCAGCATCTGATGCACGAACTGCGGCGGTGAGGGCAGCGGCGCCTCAGTTTCGGAATCTGTGGCGCCGGGTCGACGCGAGTCGGTCGAGCGGCTCTCGCACTGGGAGGCACCGGAGGGCGTCTTTTCGGTGACGCTGGCGAGGCGGAGGGCCGCTATCATCTCACATGACCCCTTGCTCTTCACCTTTCGCCGCGATCACTGTATGGCCATGCCTCTCCAACGTCACTGGACGACCGAAGACGTGCGCGCCATTACGCATGAAGATCGGCCGTGGCCACGCTACGAGCTCATCGATGGCGAGCTGCTCGTGACGCCGGCCCCGCGGGGTGCTCATCAGCTTGCGGCGTTCGAGATCGCGACGCTGCTGAAGACGTACAGCGAACGAGAGAGGATCGGGCTGGTGATGTTGTCACCATCGGACATCGGGTTGCGTCCTGACAGCATCACACAACCTGACGTGTTCGTGGTTCCATTCGGTGTCGCTCCGGCCGATAGGGTGGCAAAATGGTCCGACATCAAGTCGCTGCAGCTCGCCGTCGAAGTCCTGTCGCCCAGCTCACTGCGTACCGATCGCGTCGTGAAGCGCGACTTCTACCTTGCCAATGGCGTGGCGGAGTACTGGATCGTGGATCTCGATGCGCGGATGTTCGAAGTCTGGTTCCCGTACGACGAGACACCGTCCGTGCATCATGCGGAGCTGCGCTGGACGCCCTCGGGTCGCGATCCTCTCATCATCGACCTGGCAGCGCTCTTCGACCGTGTTGAGACCCAGTGGCGCGAGATCTCTGGGCGATCGGTGTGAGATAGCGGATCGATAGAGTCATCCGAGCGCAAATGGTGCATCGGGCCATGCCGACTCGATTCATTCCGAAATTCGCGCCGAACGGCACCACTACCTCACTCCTCGCTCCCCATCTCCAGCCGCTCGAACCGGGGGTGCTCGAAGATCGATGCCTTCACGTCGTGCGTCTCACCGATGGCGTCGTGCATCCGACCGGCGAACCCGGCGATCAGCTGGTTCATCCGGGACAGCTCGGCCAGCAGCGCAACCTCGTCGCGTGTCTCCCAGAACTGCGCCTCGTCATGTACGTCCAGCTGCAGGCCAAGCGCACCAGCACTGTCCAGCAGCCGGATGAGTGTCGTGTGGCAGGTGACGAAATGTGCATCGCTGACGGTCGAGGCGTACTGCGTCTTGCAGTGACAGCGCCAATACCAGTCGACCGGAACGCCGGTGGCGTCGTTGCGGCGCATGAGCGCGAACGAGGCTGGCTCGCACCCGTCGCCCGGGATCACGAAGAACCCCACGGCCGTCTCCGGTATTCCCTGTGGCACGGTGTCCACCTCGTCAGGCTCCGGCGCGACGATCGATGCCCAGAACTCGAGCTCCTCGAATCGAAACCCCTCGTCATCCGTCGGTGGAATGTCCCTCGACAGGAATGGCGTGACACTCGCGAAGGGCAATCGGAGCGCTTCGGCGTGGAGGCGCTGGAGGATTTCAGTCACCTGCTCCGGCGACGTGGTCGCAGGGAGGCGGAGTTCGAAGTGCAGGCTCAATCCCACGGTATGCTCCGGTGAGGTTCACCGACAGCATACGTCCCTCCGTCAGCGGCGCGTCACCGAAATCACGCTGCCGTCATCCATCGCTCGCGTCCGCCGTCCCGTACGTCGAGCGTCCGCCGCCTCAGCCGTCCAGCGCAGCGACCCGCTTCTCGGCTTTCGACAGCCAGTAGAACGTCAGGCCCACGCAGAGCCCTGTCCCGAAGAGCGCGCCACGCAGGAATCGCCAGACGACCAGCGGCTCGTGATAGGCCACACTGCGCGCGTACCAGTACATCGCCGGCGCCAGGCAGAGCGCCACGACCATCGTCAGGAAGCCGGCCGAGACCAGGAACAGGATCCCCTGCCACGTCACCGTCTGGTTCACCGCCGTCTCGGCGTCGAATCGCGGATTGATGCTGCCGATGTAGAGCGCCAGCGCCGCCTGCGCGAACATCAGCGAGGCCACCGAGGCCAGTGACAGCGCCATCACCAATGGTGCAGTGCCCAGCAGCAGCGAGGTGAGGAAGACGATGCCCACCGCCACCAGTGCCAAAGGACCCGTGGCCGCCCAGTACTTGGCGAAGATGATGTCGCGCACGCGCACCGGCGCGGCTCGCAACAGCCACCACATCGTGCCTTCGGCGGCGATGGTCGGGAGCACCAGGCGCGAGGTGACGGCGGCCAACACCATGCCGGCCAGGCCGACGTTCACCACCGGCAGGATGCTCGTCACCAACTGTGGCATCGCACCACCGCCCGTCGGCAGCACGCTGACCCCGACCACGTACACCAGCACCAACGGGATCAGCAGCACGAACTGCGACCAGAGCGCCGCATCGCGTCCGAGAAGGCGCATCTCCTTCAGCAGCAGTTCGCGACGCGCCGGCTGCAGCGGTGCCAGCAGCAGGTGGAACGGACGCGTGATGATCGACGGCGGATGGTCGCTGCGGCCTGCCGAGCGGACAGCGGCGATTCCGCGTGCGTAGAGGAGGCGGAAGCTGGCATAGGCCGCGCTCAGTGCCGTGCAGGCCAACAGCCAGAGCCACGCCAATGGCTGCGGGTCCCAGAAACCATCGAGCCAGTTCTTCAGCACGCGCGCCGCCCACTCGGTGGGCAGCCATGGCGACAGCGGTACGTCCAGCATCTTCACCACTTCGCCGATCGCCTTGGTGCCGAGCTGCGTGAGCTGCGCCGGCTGCACGCGATTCATCACGTAGATCGCGCCGATGCAGAGGCCCAGTCCGATCAGTCGGAAGGTGAACTGCGCGCGTGTGGGCGGCACGAACGCCACCAGCAGGTAGACCGCGATGCACCCGACCGACGTGGCCGTGAGCCAGAGCGGCAGCCACGCGGCGAATGCGACCAGCGGCCACAGGATGCCGCCGCCGAACGCGAGGCCGTAGCCCGCCAACAGCGGCACCACCAGCAGCAGCGCGATCGCACCGCCTTCGGCCACCACCTGCAGGAAACGCGAGACGAAGAAAGTGCCCGGTGGAATCGGCGCCGCCGCGAGCAGCTCGAGATCACGCGACAGGAAGAAGGCAGGCAGCGCGGTGACGATGCAGCTCAGGATCAGTACCGACCCGATGCTCAGCAGCGAGAAGGCCAGCACGCGGCCGGCGATCGCGGTGCCGATCGCATCGACGCTGGTGAGGTAGTTGAGCACCAGCAGCACGATCACCGTACCGCCGATCCACGTCACGCCGAGCGCCGTCAGGACACCGAGTGGGCCCACCGCGCCCTGCACCTTGCGCTGGCGCCAGAGCGGCTTGATGAGGGTTCCGAGGGTGACGGCGCGAAAGGCGGAAGGAACCAGTGGCTGTGAGGCCGTCACGACCTCAGACACTCAGCACCTCGGCCACGTCGCGCGTGGCCGGTTCACCGGTCAGGTGCAGGAAGATCGTTTCCAGCGGCGCGTCGGGCATGCGCATCCAGGTGCGCAGCTCGGGCACGGTGCCGGAGGCCACCAGCTTGCCGCGCTTCATGATGCCGATGCGGTCGCAGGTGCCTTCCACCGTCTCCAGCGTGTGCGTGGACATGAGCACCGAGTTGCCGCGCGCAGCGTAGGCGCGGAGCATGTCTTTCAGCACCCGCGCACCGCGCGGGTCGAGGCCCACCAGCGGCTCATCCACCATCAGCACCTTGGGGCGATGCAGCACCGCCGCCGAGAGCAACAGCTTCTGGCGCATGCCGTGGCTGTACTGCTCCACCAGCTCGTGCTGCCAGCTGGTCAGCTCGAAAAGCTCCAGCAGCTCGGCGGCGCGCGACTCGACCGCCTTCCACTGCAAGCCGTAGAGCGAGGCGGAGAAGCGAAGGAACTCGGTGCCGGTCAGCTTGTCGTAGACGTACGGCCGGTCGGGCACGAAGGCGAGGTGCCGCTTGGCCTCGACCGGATTGCTGCGCATGTCGATGCCGGCGACGCGCACCACACCGGCGTCGGCGCGGAGAATCCCGGCCAGCATCTTGAGCGTGGTGGTCTTGCCGGCACCGTTGGCGCCGAGGAAGCCGAACACCTCGCCGGCCTGCACGGTGAGGTCGAGACCCTCGACGGCGGTGAAGTCGCCGTACCGCTTGGTGACACCCTGCAGTTGGATCATGCGCCGCGCTCAGGTGGGATGGGTGGGGGCGGCCCGGGACCGGCCCCGACACACGTATCCGGAGACTGCCCAGCGACCCCCTCGGTCACGTTCCGGCGGGGTGGTGACCGCGCCCGTCCGACGTGCTGCCACGCGCCCGGCGACGCCCACCTGACTGGCCGGGTTGAATGCACAAGCCGGACCGGCCACCTTCAGAAGCTTATGGCTGAAGACGCACTGATCATCCGCGGGGCCCGGGAACACAATCTCCGGAACATCGATGTCACGATTCCCCGGAACAAGCTGACGGTGATCACCGGGCTGTCGGGATCGGGGAAATCCTCCCTCGCCTTCGACACCATCTACGCCGAGGGGCAGCGGCGCTACGTCGAGAGCCTCTCGGCCTACGCCCGGCAATTCCTCGGGCTGATGGAAAAGCCGGACGTGGACTCGATCGAGGGGCTGAGTCCGGCCATCTCCATCGAGCAGAAGACGGCGGGTCACAACCCGCGCTCCACGGTGGGCACGGTGACGGAGGTGTACGACTACCTCCGCCTGCTCTGGGCCCGCGCCGGTGTGCCGCATTGCCCGAACTGCGGCCGGCCGGTGCAGCGCCAGAGCGCGGCGCAGATCACCGACGTGGTGCTGCTGGGCACCGCAGGCGCCAAGCTCGAGGTGCTGGCGCCGCTGGTGCGCGGCCGGAAGGGCGAGTTCCGCGAGCTGTTCGAGGCGGCGCGGAAGCAGGGCTTCGTGCGGGCATGGGTGGACGGCGAGGTGATCGAGCTGGCCGATCCGCCGAAGCTCAATCGCCGCATGAACCACGACGTGAGCGTGATCGTGGACCGGCTGGTGCTGAACGCCGACGATCGCGGCCGGCTGGCCGACTCGATCGAGACGGCGCTGAAGCTGGCCGACGGCATGGTGGAAGTGGTGACGGTGCAGGGGAGCACGCGAGAGAGCGCGATGTTCAGCGAGCGATACGGCTGTCCGCATTGCGGCATCTCGCTGCCGGAGATGGAGCCGCGCCATTTCTCGTTCAACTCTCCGTTCGGCGCCTGCCCGACCTGCAGTGGCCTGGGCCTGAAGCGGATGGTGAACGAGGAACTGATCCTCGGCGATCCGTCACTGACGCTGCTGGAAGGCGTGGTGCTGCCGTGGGGCGAGCCGGACGGCTACCTGCGGAAGGTGATTCTCCCCGGCCTGGCCGAGGCGCTGCAGTTCGACCTGAAGACGCCGTGGGGCGAGTTGCCGCAGTACGTGCGACACGCGCTCCTGCACGGTCTCGACGCGCTGTCGGCGCCGGCCGCCGCAGTGGAGGCGGCGCACAAGGTCGCCAAGAAGCCAGCGGCGAAGAAAAGTGCGGCCAAGGCCGCGCCGAAGGCTGCCGCCAAGCCGCTGCTGAAGTGGGACGGCATCCTGGCCACCATCCAGCGCCGCTTCGACGAGACCGACAGCGATGCGATCCGGGTGGAGCTCGAGGCCTTCATGCTCGCCACGCCCTGCCCATCGTGCCATGGCACGCGACTCAAGCCCGAGTCGCTGGCGGTGACGATCGAGCGTCGCAACCTGGGCGAAGTGGTGGCGATGTCGGTCTCGGAGTCGCTGGCCTTCTTCCGGAGCGTGCCGGTGCGTGCGCCGGGCCGGCCTCTCGGTCTCGACGCCGAGATCGCGGGACCGATCCTGAAGGAGGTCACCGAGCGACTCGGCTTCCTGGTGGACGTGGGTCTCGATTACCTGACGATGAATCGCAGCGCGGAGAGCCTGAGCGGTGGCGAGGCGCAGCGCATTCGCCTCGCGACGCAGATCGGTTCGAAGCTCTGTGGCGTGCTGTACATCCTCGACGAACCGAGCATCGGGCTGCACTCGCGCGACAACGAGCGGTTGCTGAAGACGCTGGTGCAGCTGCGCGACCTTGGCAACACGGTGATCGTGGTGGAACACGACGAGGAGACGATGCGCCTCGCCGATCACGTGCTGGACATGGGCCCCGGTGCGGGCAAGCACGGCGGAATGCTGATCGCCGAAGGCACGATCGACGACATCCGCAACACCAAGGGGTCGCTGACGGGTGAGTACCTGTCCGGTGCGCGCAGCGTGCCGGTGCCGGCGGTGCGACGTGCGCGTGATCCCGAGCGCGTGATCCGCATCGAGAATGCCCGCGAGCACAACCTGCGTGGCATCGACGTGGAAATTCCGCTCGGCCTGTTCGTGGCGGTCACCGGCGTGTCGGGATCGGGGAAGTCGACGCTGGTCAGCGACATCCTGCAGCGCGCGCTGTCGCGACACTTCTTCCGTGCGCGCGTGATCCCCGGCATGCACGATCGGATCACCGGCCTGCAGTTGCTGGACAAGCTGATCGACATCGACCAGAGCCCGATCGGTCGCACGCCGCGCAGCAACCCGGCCACCTACACGGGATTGTTCACGCCGATCCGTGAACTGTTCGCGGAGATGCCGGAAGCGAAGATCCGCGGCTACGGGCCGGGGCGCTTCAGTTTCAACGTGAAGGGCGGGCGGTGCGAGGCCTGCCAGGGCGACGGGCTGGTGAAGATCGAGATGCACTTCCTGCCCGACGTGTTCGTGCCGTGCGACGTGTGCAAGGGGAAACGCTTCAATCGCGAGACGCTTGAAGTGCGGTTCCGCGGCATGAGCATCGCCGACGTGCTGGACCTGACGGTCGAGGATGCGGTGACAGTGTTCGAGAACCAGCCGCGCATCGCGCAGAAGCTGATCACGCTGGCCGACGTGGGCCTGGGGTACGTGCACCTTGGCCAGAGTGCCACCACGCTCTCCGGCGGCGAGGCGCAGCGCGTGAAGCTGGCCACGGAGCTGAGCAAGCGTGACACCGGTCGCACGCTCTACATCCTCGATGAGCCGACCACCGGCCTGCACTTCGAGGACGTGCGCGTGCTGCTCGAGGTGCTGCACAAGCTGGTGGAGAAGGGCAACACGGTGCTGGTGATCGAGCACAACATGGACGTGATCAAGACGGCCGACTGGATCGTGGACCTGGGGCCGGACGGTGGCGTGAACGGTGGGCAGCTGGTGGCCAGCGGCACGCCCGAACAGGTGGCGGCGGAACCACGCAGCTACACCGGGCAGTTCCTCGCCACCACGCTGAAGGGTGCCGGTGCGCGTACGGCGGCGGAGCCGCCGGTGGCCGCGAAGACGAAGTCGAAGGCGAAGGCCGCGAAGGTCTGACGGAAAACACCAGCACCCACGCCGCGGCTCGGGACGCGCGTCGTGGGTGCCGTGACAGCTCGTGCTGCCCCTTCAGGACGACTTCAGCGCTCCGCTCACCTTCAGCCATCCTTCGCTCAACAGCGCCGGCAGGTCGGGCAGCAACGCGTCCTGCGTGGCCTTCACCACCGGATCTTCCTGCCAGGTGGTCACGTTGACCTTCCGCACCCAGCTCCAGCCGCCCTTGATCTCGGCCGGCAGCGGCATGCGAATGGTCTCCGGGTCCACCAGCACCGGGCCGACGCGGAAGGTGAGCGACATCGCGTCCAGCGCCGGTGCCACGTGTTCACGCATCAACTCGATCTTCTTCCGCGGCACGATCCCGCTGGTGATGTGCACCGCGCCACGCGGATCGACCAGCAGCGTCAGCATCACGCGCTGGCCGGGGCGGATGTGCACCAGCGGTGCGCGGTCGATGTAGGGGTGCTCGACCGGCACCGGCGACATGTTCGGCGTGCCGGCAGCCGAGCCGAGGAACCCCTGGTTCGGGCCAGAGGGTCGTGCCTGAGGTGCGAGTGACTCGTGGACGGGATAGAAGCGCGAGAAGTCGTCGTTGATGAAGTAGCCCATCAGGCCATCGTCGAGCGCCAGCAGCTCACCCAGCCGCACTGGCAACGCCGTCCGCTCCAGCTCCGTGCGTGCCGCCTCGTACATCGCGCGTGGATCGGCGTCGTACTCCACCTCCAGCCGCAGCTCGGCGCGCACGATCGCCAGCGGATGCCCGATGATCACCGACAGGTGTTCGTTGCCGGCACGACCCACCGGGTCGCACGACCAGAGCGTGGCGTCGATCATGCGCAGCAGCGCACTGAGCGCCGTCTCGCTGGGCGGGTTGGTGCCGGCGGCGAGCGCCGGATCACGCAGGCCCCAGTCCAGCAACCCGTGCACGAACCCCTTCACCTGCGGCTGCGCGAGCTTGGGTGGCGCGCCGAGTGGATCCTGCTGGCCCGGCACACCCTGCCACTCGAGCGTGCGTCCGTCCTCGGATGATTGCAGCTGTCCAAGCGACGCCCCGGCGCCATCCATCAGCTCCAGCGCCTCGTCGAGATGATCGGGCACCACCCATCCACACACGGGAGAGTGGTCACGCGTCGCCTCACGCGCGTCGTCACCTGCATCGAGCAACCGGAACATCAGCCGCGTGGATTCGTTGGTGCGCGGCGGCATCTGCATGAATGCGGCACCGGCGGTGGAGCGCATGTCCTCTGCCAGCACCGGGTTGGCGAGCCGCGTGTTCGCGACGTCGTGGAACTGTCCGAAGGTGTCGATGATGCGCAGCCTGGTGAGGCGGAAATGTCCCGCACGCAGCAGCCAGAGCGCGGTCGCGTCGTCGACCGCTTCCCACGCATTCGGATCGGGATTGGCACCCAGCCCGGGCTTGGAACGGCGTCCCATCAGGGCGAGGTGCAGTCCGCCGAATGACGTCGCCATCACGTCGAGTTTCGCGAAGTCGGCGGCGACGGTGGCGAGGTTGGCTTCCTGTGACGGCGTGGCGTCGTCCTGCAGGCTGGCTTGCTCGTCGGCGAGAAACTTCCGCAGTCGCTTTTCCATCGTGCGCGCGACGGCCGGCGTGAGCAGCGTGCGCCCGGTGAACGTGCGGGCCGGTGCAGCCACGCCGGCATCGATGCCGGTGCGCAGGCGGAAGTCGGTTTCATCGAGCTCCCAGTCCTGTTGCCCATTGGGTGACGGATACCACGCCACTTCCCAGCTCGCCTCCAGCGGAGTCCAGGGACGGCGCCACAACTGGAAGCCGACCTTGCTCGGCACGGTGCCGGTGACGTTGGAGGTCGCGGCCAGCGCCTGCACGTCGATGTTGTCGTCGAGGAACGGCGCGTAGAGCATGCTCTGCTCCACCGAATAATGCTGCCCGGCGCGCGCCGGCGTGACCATCCTGGTGCCGCTGCGACGCAACGCGCCGTCGGCGCGCGCCTTGGTCACGATCACGTTGCGCGCCACCTCGACGATGGTCGGATCCTGCAGCACCGTCTCGTACAACAGCGCGCCGCATTCCACCGGGATCTGGCCCGACTTGAAGTCGGAGGTGGTGAGGTCGTTTCCGCGCACCTCGACCAATCCCGAAGTGCGTTGCGTGACGCCGTCGTCGTTGGTGGCGGCGTGCACGGCGATGCTGGTGATGGTCTCACCGGTGATGCGGCAGGTGAGCTTGCCGTTCTCGTCGAATCGGCCGTCCTCGCCATGCTTGTAGCTGCGTCGGCCTTCGCTGACCAGCACCACCGGGTCGCGCGGTTCGTACCAGCGCGGCATGGCGCGGCGCACGGTCTCGGTGCGACGCGGCGCACCTGCAGGCGCGCTGCCCGGCGGTGCCGGCGCGCGCGACGGCATGCCGCTGGTGTCCTCACGACGGTTGCTGCCGCCGCTTCCGGTTCCGACGCGCTCCGACACCTGGCCGAGCTCGAGCCCCACGCTGAAGAACTTCTTCTGCACCCCGATCTGCGTCTTGTCGAAGGCGTCGAACTTGTCGGGGCGTCCCGGCGGACGTGGGCTGTTCTCGCTGCCGCTGGCCGGCGGGAACATGTCCCCCTGCTCGATCTCGGCGACGACGAAACCTCCCGGCCGCGAGTTGAAGTCTTCCGCGTGCAGCGTGGATTCGAGCCGCATGATGCCGCTCTCCAGCGCGAGGTCGCTGAGCGACCCGTGGTGGAATGCCGCCAGCGTGCGCTCCAGTCCCGGCGTCCCGTCGCGCGATGCCACCAGTGCCGCCAGCGCCTGTGCGCCGCTGTTGCCGAGCGCCACGCTGACGGAGCCTGCGGCCGGAACGCCCGCGGACGGCACGTCGAAGCCACCGCCGCGGCCATTCCACGCCACGTCGTACACGGCACCATGGCAGAGGAGCTGGCGCGGCCAGTACAGCTCGAAGTAGCGCTGCTTCGCGGCCAGGTACATGCCCTTCTTCGATTGACGCGAGTCGGCGTTGCGCGCGAACTTCGCGGCACCGCTGCCCATGTGCACCGTGGTTTCCTTCGACGCGGCGGGCTTGCTGGTGCCCTTGGTGGTGGCGGCAGGTGTCGCGTCGATGACCTCGAAGGTGGGACGCGCATCCTTCACCACTTCCGAGAGTCCCAATTCCTGACGCGCCTTCTCGGCACGGCGCGCCGCTTCATCGACGCGGGCGGTGGCGCCGGGAATGGTCCATCCCAGTGCGTCGAGCGCGGCATACCAGGCGCGTTCGGTGCGCGGAGCATGCAGCGGATCGCGATCCACCTCGCTGTACCAGCCGCTGACGAGGTAGGTGAGCGGCCCGCGCTCGACGCCGGTCAGTGGATCGTGGAAGCCGAGCAGGTTGCGCACGTTGTCGTAGTACACGGCGAACGTCGGGTCGCCGGGACCGACGGCGGTGATCGGTGCGGCCGGCGCGTCGGCGCGATTCTCGGTCCACTGCGCCAGCGGTGTGACACGACGCTGCGCCGGATCGAGCGCTCCCTCGATCACCCAGGCGGCGGCGGTGCGTGGTGACGTGGCGGTGGCACCGGCCACGATGCGCGCCACCAGCCAGCGATCGGGAATGGAGCGATACGTCGTGCGCTCTGTGTTGCGGCGTTCCGGTTGCTCGGCGGAGGCGTCGGCGTCGGCGGCGAGTGGAACGTCGTCTTGCGTGCGTGCGCCGACGCCCTTCGTCAATCCGTCGGGCAGGGCCCAGTGCAGGTGAACGCCGGGTTCGCGCCCGGTGACGACGTCGAACGGTGCCGGGCGCGCTGTGCTGGCATCGATCGGATCCACCTGCACGTCCGCCCATTGCGATGCGGCGGCGCTGGACGCCGGGACCATCAACGCGTCGACCGTGATCGGCACCAGCAACCGTGGCCCACGCCACGCGCCGCTGTCCCAGCTGATCACCTCGGCCGGGTTGGTGCCGAACGCGAACTGGAAGTTGCGCGCGGCGAGTTCGACGTGAAACGAACGATCGGCCATCGGTCACCCCAGGTTGACGACGGGAAACAGCACCTGCAGCTCGGCATTGCTGAGCGGCTTCGTCATCAGGCTGACACGCAATGGTGCGTCGATGTACATCGAGCCCGCGTTCCACGCCTGGCCACCGGACTCCTTCGGGTCACCGTTGTCCTCGAAGCGCTGCCGGAACGGGAACTGGAACATCTCGAGCGCCAGCTCACCTGACGTCAGCACGCCCGGACTGGCGTCGGGACCGCCGATCGTATCCAGCCGCTGCTTCAGTGCATCGCGCAGCGCCGCCACGTGCACCACGCGACGATTGGACTTGCGGACCGGCACCGGTACCGGCGCCGGCAGCGGCGTCACCACCACCGGCGATTCGCGGCCCACCTGCTGCCCGGTGTTGGCTCCGCGCAGCCAGCGCAGCTTGAGCTTGAAGCCACTCGGCACGTTCTCGTCGGGCGTCGGATTGCCATCGGGCTTCGCCTCGTGCAGGTCCACGCCGAATTGAATGCCTTCGCGAGGTTCCTCGATGTCCACTCGCGTCGGCACGCCATCGAAGATGCAGAGCATCACGTCGGGTGCGAGGCGATCCATGCGCAACAACGGCAGCTTGGTGCCCTTGCCGGTGGCGGTGCTCTTGGTGGTACCGCGGTAGGCCTTCACTTCGAGCCCGGGCCAACCAGATACCGCACGCGAGCGCAGCAGCAGTCCGGTGAGCTCCGGCGCCACCGGCACGGCGATCGTGCCGCGCTGCCCGCGCAGCTGCCGCCGCAGCAGATGCTCTTCCTCGTCCACGCCCTGGCGCACGTCGCCGTTCATCGCTTTCGCGTGCACGAACTCACGGGTGGTGGTCTTGCCGACGCTCAGCGCGCCGTCCACCAGTCGATCGGTGAAGTTGCGATCGATGTAGAAGAAGCGGATCGACTCCACCGGCAGCAGGCGGCTGTCGGGCACCAGGTAGTTGAACGGCACGCCGTAGAGCAGGCGCAGGCGCGCGAGGAAGTTGCGCAGCGGCTCCGGTACGCGGTCGGCGGCAGCGTAGGCGGTGGTGGCCTTGGTGAAGATCGAGTCCGCGTAGCCGCGGCTGGTGAGCCAGTTGATCATCGCGCGCTCCGGAACGTTGGCGTGGGCATCACGCCCCCGGCCTGGTGAGGTCGCGGAAACCGGTGCCGAAGACATCGGTGAGCGGGGCGAACTGCTGTCCGATGGTTTGCGTGAGCACATCGAGGTCGGTGTCCAGCACCGGCTCGACGTTGAGACCGATCGCCTCGAGCACGAGGCCACCACCGATCGACACACCGTCGAGCAGGGGACGGAGGATGTCCTGGTCGATGCCGCGCGCCTGGCTCACGGCGGCCAGCGACAACCCGGGAAGCTTGGTGCGGATGTCGGCGAGGCCGGTCGGGTCGCGCAGCACACCGAGCCCGGTGGTGCCGGCGCGCTTCATCACCGCGCCGAAGCGCACGTTGCCCGAGGTGCCGAGGAACGAGGGCACCTTCATCAGCATCTCGCGCTCGAAGCGGATGTCGGTGACCAGCGAACTGGCGAAGCGGTTGAGGATGTCGAAGGTCACCTTCACGTCCACCAGCATGCGATCACCGCGCCGCCAGCGCAGCAGGTCCAGCGCAAAGCGCGGATCACTCAGCGCCAGCAATCGCCCCACCTCGAAGGCGGCCGCGTAGCCGAGATTCTCCAGCCCCGTCTCGGGATCCAGCCGGCGTGCCTGGTCGGCGGTGTGGAACGGCCCCTCGGCACTGCGCGTCACCGCCACCGGCGTGAGCGGACCGCGATACCAGGCGATGGTGCGTTCACCTTCGCGCGTCTGGTTCTCGAGCGGTACATGGCCTGTGTCGAGTGCCGCCGTCCACGCCGCGGTGCGCACGCCGCCGGGGGCCTGCGCCAGCGATGGTGGCATGCCCAGCACGGCCACGCCACCCTGTTCGGGCAATGCCTGCATGATCGCCTCGAAGTCACCGCCCTCGAGGCACTCAAACTTCCATTGCGCGAGGCAGAACAGGCGCAGCGTCTCCTCCTGGAACAGCACCTCGGTCTTCCGGCCACCGCGCTTGTCCACCTTCGACCAGCGTCCGGCATCGTTGCGACTGACGCTCGAGATGCTCGACTTCGGCGACGATGCAGGGTCCACCGCGAGATGGGCGTACTTGCTGTCGGCACTGATCATCTGCTGGATCAGGTCCTGCTTCACGGACTCGCGCTCGTCGGCACCACCGGCGATCACCGCCTTCGCCATGTGGAGTTCCGCAATCTCGGCGAACTGGCCGACGACGTTGAGGCCGAGGTCGTCCTTGGTGAGCACGGCGGCGCGCTGCGGCGTGGGCAGGAAGGTCTGCAGGCCTTCCATCGACACCAGGCAGGCCGTGTACTTGCGGCCCGGCGCGGGCAGCCGGTTGCCGACGACGACGGCGAACCAGCCATCGTCGTCCATGCCCATCAGCTCCTTGTCCTCGGTGTTCACCTGCCGCACGTGTGTGAGCAGCGCCAGTTCCGGCAGCATCGGTGCGATGTCGCGAAAGAGCTCGAGCGGGATCTCGATTCCGATGCAGGGCAGCGCACGCGTGGCGGCGTCGACGCCAGCCAGCAACGGCGCCTTGCGATGCCGCAACCCGCCGGTGTCGAGCACGTCGTTCACGGTGCACGGCGAAAGCGTCGTGACCTCGGCCTCCTCGAACAGCAGCACTGCCATCCACGGCTTGCCAGCCATGTCCTCCTCGGCAGCCAGCTGGCGCTCCCATGGCAGCGTGCGGCGACGCAGCACCACCATTGGCAGCCGCGACACGTAGGCGCCACGACCGTTGGTGGGCGGGAAGACGCCGTGAATCAGCGACGCATCCATCGTGAAGCGCGGGCCATCCACGCGGAACGGATACACCTGCGCGCCGGGCAGCGGCTGCGCGCCGGTGTCGAGACGGTTGGCCTGCGTCTCGGCGGCCGACTTGTACATCTCCTGGCTGACCTTGAACTCGTAGTCGTCAGCCAGCAGTGCAGGGGTGCACATGGCGTGGAAGACGACTTCGCCGGGGTCCGGCATTGGAGGCACGGGCATCGCGGTCGATCCTCAGGAATTGTCGGAGAAGCGCAGCAGCGAGCTGCCCACCGGCGTCAGCGGGCCGTTCTCCACCAGCGTGTCGAGGTCGGCGGTGGTCAGGAGCGTCGCCCACTCCTTGGCGCTGGCAGAGAGGCCCAGCACACCGTTCAGCGACCAGGCGTCGGAGTACGCCACCGGCACGGCGATGGTGGCCGTGTCGGCATCGGTCGCAATCACATCGTACAGCAGGATTGTGCGCGAGCCGGCGCTGACCACGATCGGATCATCGGCCAGTGATGCACCGCGGGCGCTGATGGCGAGGGTATCGGCGAGGTCGCCACCGCTCAGGTCATCGCGATCGTCGAGCACCACGGCGATCGCACGCACCGCCACCGGCAGGATCGTCTCGACGGCGTTCTGCGAATCGATCGCGGTCGAGGCGAGGATGGTGCCGGTCTGCAGCCGTTCGGGTAGCGGTGCCGAGAGGCGCACCAGCGCACCGCGCGCCAGCAGCGTGTTCGCGTCACCGATGATCAGCGTCATGTGCGACTGCCATCCCACCACCGGCACCGGTGACGTCGCTTCGCGCAGCGTGACGGCACCCGGCGCGGGCACCACCTTGCGCTCCTGCGAGAGGCCAAGACCGGTGACGATGAGCGTCGCCGAACCTTCAGGCACCACGGCGCTGAGCGTGCCGACGCACTCCACGTCCATCAGCGGCTCACCCGAGCGATCGAGCGCGGTGATGCGTACTGCAGCGTCGCCGCGCACGTGCAGCATCGGTGGCTTGCCGTCGGTGTTGCGGGTGGGCAGCGTCCAGCGCAGCGTGCTGCCGGCATCGAGCGGCACGCCACCCACGCCGCGGGAATCGAGATGCGTGGTGCTGCCGATCGGCACCTCGCGTGCCCGCGACGCCTTGGTGAGCGTGGCGAGCAGCGCGGTGTCGCGTGCCGTCGCCTCCACGCCGCGGCTCACGCGACGCATGCGCACCGCCACCGATGACTCGCGCACGGAGGTGCGCGCCGCTTGCATCAGCACCGACGCACCGGGAATCGGCGCCGCCAGCAGCGCCTGCATGTCCACGTCGCGACGTGCACCCGCCGCCTGTCGCGCGCTGACGGTGGTGCGCACTGCCCGGGCCGAGGCGCGCGTGGCCTCGACCGGCTGCCGGATGATGCTCTCGAGTTCGGGCCGGATCTTCACCTTCCGCACCGGCTGCGGCGCCGGCGCCGGCACCACGTCGCGCTCCGCTTCCTTCACCGGCTCGGCGTTCAGGCCCTCGTACAGCGAGCGGACCAGCGGTGGGCTGCTGCGACGTCCACGGCGGAAGGTGCCACGCGGCGTCGTGTCGCCCTGTGCCTGTTTGGCCGACACGCGCACGCCTTCATCCGAGAGCGCCTCCAGCGTGGCGTTGCGCCGCTCCGCCCACACGTCGGCGCGCAGCACCATGTCGGCCGCGAGCAGCGCGCTGCCCGCATGCAGCGCCTTCGCATCGAGCTCGAACGCACGCCTGGCCGAGGGATCGATGGTGACGCGGTCGAGCAGTTCGCGCGCGAACGGCAGCGGGTGACGCCGCCCCTCGTCGAACAGCTTCGTCCACGGAATCCGGCCGGTGGAGTCGAGCTGCGTCGTGTCGAACTCCGCCACCAGCCGGGTGCCATTCAGTGCCGGGATCACCGTGTCGGATGGATTGCCGGTGTTGGTGTCCCACAATGCGCGAGCGACGTTGCCGCCCAGTTCTTCGCGCTGCTGGAATCGGTGAGTGACGTCGATGCCATCGCGCACGCGGATCACGCGGACGATGTGCAGGCTGCGCACGTTCGCCACCTGCATCGGGCGGACATCCACTTCACCCTTGTCGGCGAAGGTCGTCGTCGCCGTCGCGCTGCCACCGAAGCGCACGCCGCTGGTGGCGATGAAGACGTCGCTGCGCAGGATGAACTCCGGCAGCACCAGCCACGGTCCGCGCGCCGGTGAGCCGCTGATCAGGCCACGCTCCACGTTGCCGCTGAACAGCTTGTCGTCCTCCGGCGGCAGCAAGGTGCGGCGGAACTCGTCCCACGACAGCTTCGGCTGCGGCTTGTTGTAGGCGGCGCCGAACTCGATCGTGAAACTCACGATCCAGAGGTCCACCGTGGCCTCACCACCGATCGACGGTCCCCAGATCCAGAACGAGGCGCCGACTTCCACCCGGACGGTGCCGAGCCAGGTATCCACCTTCACACCGATGCTGATGCCGCCGTCGAACTCGAACCAGAACGGCTTCCACATGATGTAGGCGTTGGCCCAGACACGGAACCAGGCCGAGATGTCGCCGCTGTCGTAGCTCGCCTCGAGCAGGCCACCCGCCATCATCTCGCGCGGTGTCAGCGCGAAGTACGCCTCACCCTTGATCGTGATCGCGCTGCCGATGCGCCAGCAGAAGCCCAGTCGCGGCACGTCGGGGTAATGCGCCGGCTTGGTGAAGCGCGGATGGTAGCCACCGACCGTGATCACGAAATCACCGGCGTGTTCACCGGCGAACCAGAGGAAGAACGCGAACCCGCCGGTGAGGCGGCAGTCGCGCGACAGCAGCCACGAGTTGTCGGTGAGCCGCGCCTCCACCGAGATCAATCCCTCGATGGTGGAGAAGCGTGCCTTGATCGCCAGCTCGATGCTCACCAGCGCCGGTGCCGGCGCCGGTGGCAGCTGCGCCTGCGACATGCCGAGGATGCCGATCTCGAGGCCGCGGTTGAGCAGCACGTAGAGCAGCGCCTGCGAGTTCACGAGCGTGAACGACGTGAACTTGATGCCGGCCGCGAACCAATAGCTGCCGCGCTCCATCGGGAACGAGGGACCCAGCCCGCGCAGGAAGCCCATCGGATCGTCGGTGACCGCCGACGGGTTGCTCATCGCCGAGACGAGCGGGAACTGCGGCACGCCTTCGATCGGCGGCACCACCAGGCCGCGATTGTAGCCGAAGCCGCCCGCCAGTCCGGTGATGAAGAAGTACGGCGGGCCGCCGATCGGGATGCCGACCACGAGGAAGACGAACAGCGACGTGTCACCGTCCACCACGCCGTAGCTGCCGAAGGCGACGAAGCTCTTGCCGCCGACTTCCACCAGGATGAAGCCGTCGTAGCGGATCTCGTCGCTGGCCTGCAGCATGCCGCCCGCCAGCTTGACGCCACCCCCGTTGTAGCTGATCGCGAGGCCACGCAGGCCCAGCTTCCAGAGCGAGATCTCGCTGATGTGTGCCAGCGGCAGCGTGAGCGAGAGATCGTCCACGCCCACCGCCAGCCCCGCCAGTGCCACACCTCCGTCCAGGAGCACCGCCAGCTCCGAATTGTCACCGCCGATCCAGCGCACACCGATCTGCTGGATCGTGACCGGTCCGAACGTACGCTGGATGGGGAACCAGACTTCGTTGCGCTCCTCGCCGCCGATCTCCACCCAGAGCTGATCGACATACGCGGCACGCACGCTGAACTTCGGGTTCACCGGCTCACTGTCGCCGTCGCCACCGCTGCCCGACATCAGCGATCCGGCCACGGGGTTCGAGTCCGACGTGCCGAGCGGGATCGCGACGTCGATGATGTCGCCGAAGAGGCCGAACTCCACATCCGGTGCGCCGCTGGCGATCGATTCCACGTTCAGGTACAGCAGCGCCTCCAGCCCACCGAGCTGGAATCCGTCGAGGTCGAAGAGCGGTTCGTCCACGCGACCGCTGATGTGGACACCGACGCCGGCGATGGTGAACGACGGGTCGAATGCGTAGCGCGGATTCTCCGAGGCGCCGTTGTCACGGATGGCGTAGAAGCTGAGTCCCGCACGCGTGCCGGCGGGACCGCCCGCCGCCTCGATCCAGTCGCTCCTCCCGCCGAGACGGATGATGATTTCCGGATCGTCACTCACCTGCAACTCCGGCAGCAGCACGCGCACGCCGTAACGCCGTGGCTCACCGGGCCCTGGTGCCGCCGGCTTCTGCACGATGTAGAGCCCCGGATCATCGTCACCGGGTTCCTCGGCGTCAGCGAACTTGATCAGCGGCGTGGTGGCGAACGCTCCGGCCGCGGCACCGAGCGCGGCACCGATCAACCCTTCCACGAGGCGAATCGGGTCCGCCAGCACGTCCAGCGGCACGAGGTTGAAGCCGGCAGGACCATCCGGCACCAGCAGGCCCGCGTTGACCAGGATGGTGCCGGGCTGCAGCGCTGCATTGGCCGGCGTGACGAGGCTCGTCTTGAGCCACTGCGTCACGTCGGGCGTGTCGAGGAACGTCTCCAGCACCACCGGCACCAGCACCCGCCGCGCGAGTGTCAGCAGCGCGTCGGGGATCGTGCCACCATCATCCACGCCGAAACGGAACGTGGGCAGGATGTCGAGCAGGAAGTCCGGCGAGCCGGGGTCGTTGCCGATCGGGTAGACCTGCAGCACCACGCCCGTGCCGCTATTCAGCGCGAAGTGCAGCGAGGGTGTGATGGACACACCGGCTGGCGCAATCACGCCGTCGTCGACGCGCAGGTCGATGGTGCTGGTGACGATCGGCTCCACCGCGCCGGTGTCGCCGATGCCGACCTTGAACGTCGCCGACATCGTGACCGGGCCGAGGTCGAGCGCCATCACCTCGACGCCGAGGCCGATCGAGCCGTTCCGGCCCAGCGTGATCGCCACCGGACTCGTGCCGGGACGGAACACCAGCTTCCCACTCGCCCCGACGGTGAATGCGGCATCGGCGATCACCGCCTGCACCGCCGTCACCGTGGCGACGGCGTTGACGCTCGAGAATCGGGTACGCAACCACACGATCGGATCACGACGCAGGTCGTCGAGCCGTGCGATCGTATCCACCTCGAGCACCGTGGCGGCAGTGCGGATGCGCGTCACCAGCGAGGTGGTCGCGGCATCTGCATCCAGCGCCTGCAGCGTGGCGTCGATCAGCACCGGCAGCAGGCGATTCACCGCCGCGGTGCCGAGGGCCGCGGCGTCGAAGCCGGCGAACGGCAGCAGCTGGATCATCGCGTCGTCGGCACCGAGGGCGATCCGGAACGCGTTGTTTTCGACGCCCACCTGCGCGCGGAACGCCGACCACGCGCCGGGCAGTGGCGCGCGCAAATCGAGCGAACCGGCCGTGCCGAGCACGCCCGCCGCAGTCCACGACAACGCGAAGTCGGCGCCGATCGTCACGCCGGCCCCGAGATCGAGTGGCGTGTCCATCGTCAACGAGACAAGCGCCGCCGGCGAGATCGCCGTCTGCAGCCGCAACCCGAACGGCAGCTGCACCGCGCCGGATGAATCGGAAAGGCGCAGCGCCGTCATCAGCTCGCGCACCAGTCCCGCCAGTCGCGTCGCATCGAGCTCACCCGTCGCCGTGCCGAGCGTCTGCGCGCTGCGCATCCAGCCCAGCGGGTCGGCGATCAGCCGCGAGAGGTTGCGGATGCGGTGCCGGCCTCCTGTGGTGCGCTGGGCCAGCCCGAGATACTCGAGCGGTGTGCCGAGTTCCGGCAGTCGCGGCAACACCAATGAGTCGAGCAACGCGGTGGCGATGGTGCTCACCGTCACACGTGGCAGCAGGGCGCCCAGTCGCTGTGCGAAGTCGGCCGGCACCGGATAGACCTGCAACGCGTCCAGCGGCGCGACGCGTACGCCATCGCCGAAGTCGAGTGCGAGGTGCCAGGCCAGCGGCGCACCGTTGGTGGTGGCTCGCCAGGTGAGGCCGGTGGTGATGCCGGTGGGCTGGATGCGCAGCGCGAGTGTCGCACTGCCGGCGCGGAGGTCGAGGTCGAACCGTCCCTGCAGCGCGAGGGCACCGCCAAGCGTGATCGGCGCCGCGTCGTCGATCAGCAACGAGACGCGACCCAGCGCCTCGACGCGCAGGCGCAAGCCACCGCCCAGCGCATGTTCGGCGGCCGGCAGCGTGAGGTCGCTGACGCCGAGGATCGCGCGCAGTTCGGTGAGCAACTCGGTGCGCCGCGCCGCGTCGCGAACCAGCACCTGCACCCGCGTGCGGAGGAACTCCGCTGGAGATGCGACGAGCGCCAGCAAGTCCGCCATGCGCGGAGCACTGCCACGCGCAGCGCTGTCCAGCAGTCCGATGCCGCGCAGGAACGCGCGCAGGGCGCGCCACTGGGGTGGATCGCCGGCGTCATCGAACAGCAGGCGCGTGAGATCGGTCGCGCCAAACCCGAACGCCGTGCGCAGGCGCGCCAGCAATGCGGCACGCCGACCGGCGTCGGCCAGCACGTCGGCCAGCACGCGCTGTCCGTAGGCCTTCGCGTCCGCCATCGCACCCAACCAACCGTCGGGATTGAGCGCCCATCCCTCGGCGACGGTCGCACCGCGACGCTTGGTGATGTCCAGCGATTGCAGCAACTCCGCCAGCGCCACCACGTCGGCGTTGGCACCCGGAGCGGTGGTCAGTCGCGCCAGCAAAGCGTCCAGCGCTGGCACCAGCAGGTCATCCGGCTGCAACGCACCGGTGGCGGTCTCGCGGACCGTCGCCAGCAACTGCTCCACACCATTCACCGACACGTCGTGCAGACTGACGTGCGGTGTGACGCGATCAGCGCCAATGGTAAGGCCAAGTTCCGCCCAGCGCACACGCACGGCGTCGGCCGGTGCACCAACCAGCCAGCCGTCAGCGCGCGACAGTTTCGCGTGCAGCACGAACTGCGGCAGAGTGCGCGGTGTGCCGCCGGATGCCACGCGCATCTGCACCAGGTCCACACGCAGCGTGCATTCCACGCGCAGCGTCGCATCGGCACTGGTCAGTCGCGGCGCGAGGCCGATTCCGAAGCCGACCTGCTGCACCGGCGCGCGTGAGCTCAGCGCGGTGCGCAACTGCGTGGCACGGGCCGCGATCCCGGATGCCACCTCCTGCCGCAACCGTGTGCCGGGGAGACGGGTGGCGATCGCAAGGCCACCCACACCGGCCGGCAACGCGTCCGATCCCGAGGGCGCGAAGGCGTGCGCGGGCCAGGGCAGCGGCTGTCCAGTGAGATCGCGGCCGCGCAGGAACTGCCACAACGCATCCAGCGCAGGCTTCACGGGCGATGCCGCGCCGACGGTGTCGGTGAGTCGTTGCAGCGCGCTGACGGCGTCGCGCAGGGTGGGATCGACCAGCCACGCCATCGGTGTGCCAACGTGCGGCGTGCCGATGGTGATCACACCACGCACGTGTGCTGCCATGCCGGCGCGCTGCACCGCCGCGCGCGCCGCGAGGCCGCTCGACGAATGTGCAACGATGATGACCTGCTTCGTCGGCTGCACTTCCCGCAGGCGCTCCACCAGCCGCACGACTTGCTCCGCCTGACTCGAACTACCCGCGCCGGCGTCGACCGCCACCAGGCGCGCGGCGGCACTCAGTCCGGGCGCATCATCGTAGACGGCCAGCTCGGCGGCCGTCAGGCGTGCGGTGCCGCCGAGGGTACGCACCGACACGCCGTGCGGTGACACGCCACCGACGCGATAGCTGAACGTCACCGGTGCGCTGCCTAGTGCCGTGGAGAACGCGCTCCACGCATCGTTGCGTTCGAACGGCGCCGCCAGCAGCAGCACGGGCGGATTCTGTCCCGCGTCCCACGTCGTCAGCTGCGCCTGCACCGCGGCGATCACGCTCGCCGTCGACAGCTGCGCCACATGCGCTGCCTCGAGTGCCGCTGGCTTCGTCCACGATGCATCGGTGGGCTGCTGGCTCGCCGTCAGCGCCACGCCGTCGCTGGTGGTGAGGAACGTCTCGAGCTGGTTGAGCGCCGTCGCGAGGTTGGCGGGGGTGACGCCTTCCAGTGCGCGCGCGATACCCTCGTCCACGCGGCCGAGCGCGCCGAGAATGCTGAGCAGTTGCTCGAGCGGAACACCATCCAGCCGGGTCAGGTCGCGCAGCGCCGGGGTCAGGACCTGCAATGCGACATCGATCGCCGCACCCGACGGCGGACCGTCGGGATCGAGCCACACCAGCGCATCCACACCGCGCAGCGCGGCAGCACGCACGCCGATGCGGTACGGTGATGCGTAGGTGCCATCACCACGCACGTCGATCGGCAGGCGTTCAAGCGACGGGAAGGCGAGTGGCGCGTCGGCATCCTCGTCGTCGTCGGCCGTGCCCGGCGGCGTGAACCGACCCGCATCACCGATCGCCTCGGCGAAGGTGAGCACCTCGCCGCTGCGAGTGCGCTGTGGCGCGAGGCCCTGCAGCGCCGTCGCCAGCCAGCGCAGCAGCGGCATGGTGAACTGTGGATCCGCCAGCAATCGCAGCAGGTGCGCGCGGATCTCCGGCCACGGATCGGCGAAGAACGCCGCCCAGTTGGCAGGCTGCAGCACCGGGAAGTCGGGCGGCAGTCGCAGGTCGAGCGACGCGTCGATCCGAGACGGAAGCTCGATGCCCGGATCGCCAGGCAACAACCCGAGCAACGCAGACATCGCGAAACCCACCGGCCCGCCATGCTCCAGCGCCACGTGGCCGATCACGAAACGTGACAACTCCGCAACCGCATCGCGCTGCACGGTACCGAGCGCCCCACCGAGGTTCGCGTCGGTGAGCGTCCACGCCGGCAATCCTTGTGGGGTGAGTTCGAGTGGCGGCAACTGCAACGTCGCCGCACGGGCACCTTCCCACGACGCCACCGGCTGCACCACGCGCGCACTCCACGTCGCGCCCCCGGCCGGTGACCAGCGCAGCGCGACCGCCAGCGCATTGGCGCCGATGCGCAGTCCGGCCAATGATGGCGTCTGCAACCCACCCGCGCGCGACAGCTGCAACGCCGCTTCCATGCCCGGCAGCCACGAGCCGCGCGATCCAGTGGCGGTGGATGCCGGTGCGAGGTCGAGGTGCAGCAGTTCCGCGTTGACGCACAGCGTGAGGTCCGCATCGCCCACGTCCAGCGCGCGTGGCTCCAGTGCCGCAGTCAGTCGCAGTTGCGGTCGTCCGCCGTCCAGCACCAGCGTGCCGCGCAGCAGGACGTCGCCGATGTCCGTGCGCGAGATCACCAGGCGCCACGGTGTCGCCAGCGCGCCAGTGCCGATGACCGACGTTGCTGGAGCGCCCGCCTCGCGCAGCAACTCGCCCAGCTCTGCGAGCAGGAAGCGCCACGCCGGTTGGCCGCCGATATCGGTGGTCAGCGCCGCGGCGTGATAGCGTGCCACCGCACCCAGTGGATTGCCGAGGAACTCGGTGATGCGCGTGGCATCGGTGGCCAGTGGCACCGGCCACGATGCGGGTGCACCGCCGGCAGTGGGTGCCAGCAATCCAAGCAGCGACGCGACACGCTTGCCTGCGTGCGACCCGCCAGTCGCCAGCGCCAGGCCCTGCTCGATCTGTTGCTGGATCAGGTTCGACGCCACCGCGCCAAGGCCGTCGAGAATCGCGTCGGCCGACGTCAGGTCCAGCATCGCCCACGTGCCGCGCGCACACGCCACGTTGCGCAGCGCGAGATGCGGATCCGGATTCCCCGACGCGTCCAGCCGCAGTCCGGCCTCGATCGAACCCACCCGCAACGTGCCGAGTGCCGCCAGTGGATCGGGCGACGTGAAGGTGTGCGTCGCCAGCGTGCCGTTCTGTGCCGTGATGCGCAGCATCGCCGACAGCGACGGCAACGCACGCACCGGTGCCGCACTGCCGATCGGGATCGCGACGATCTCGGCATCGGCAGTGATGTCGAGCTGTGCGGGATTCGCGCCACCGGTGAGGTCGATCGGCGTCGAGCGCACACGCAGGCCGAGATAGAGCAGCCGTGCACCGCTGCCGAGCGACTCCACCGCCGCCGTCGGTTCGATGATCACCGGGATGCCCGGCAGTCGCACACCGGCGCGCCACGGATCGGCACGCGTGCCGCTGCCGCCTGCGGGGACCGAGACCGGCGTCACCGTCGCGCTGTTCAGCAATCCCTGCCACTTGCCCAGCCACTGCTGCATTGCGGCCGGTGTGCTCACCAGGGCGTTGAACCATTCGTCGAACACCGCCACACCGCGCGTCGGCAGTTCCTCCCACTTCAGTCGCGGCATCGCGCCCGGTGCGGTGATGCCCGCCAGCGGCAGGACGTATTGCGCCACCAGCGAGGCCACGTTGCCGGCACCAGCCTGCTGCAACTGCGCCGTGAAGAGTGCGACGGCGGTGTCGATCCATGCGGTGGCCGGCAGGCTCGCGAGATCGGCCAGCGAGCGGTCCGCCGGTGCCGCACCACCCATCTCCAGTCCGAGCAGCACCAATCCCACGTCGGGTGGTGCCGTGAAGCCCTTCACCGCGATCATGCCGCGCACACCGCGGAAGCGCAGGCCGTCGAGCCCGAATCCACCCGCCAGCGTGACCTCGGCCGCGATGCGCACCGGCGCCGCCTCGGTGGCGATGTCGAGACGCGTGCCATCACTGACGGTGGTGCCATTGGTACTCAGCAGCGGGATGTGCGCCCACACGCTGACGGTGACGTCACCCTCGATCGTGTCGAAGCGCCATCCGAGGCCGACGTGGAAGCGGCCCTCCTTGCTGCTGACGACGAGATAGAGTCCGGTCTCGTTGCCGTCGAGGTCACGGATCGGAATCCAGTGATCCTCGGTGCCGCCCGCCGGCATGCCGAGCACTTCGGCGTTGGTGTCGCCGAGCAGCATGCCGAGCAACTCGATGATCGCGTCCTGCCTGTCGCTGAGCGCGCCGGCCAGTGTCTTCAGCGGATCGGCGAGGAATGCGTCGCTGACTTGCGGCGCGGCGCCGTCGGTCAGGAAGCCGGCGACTTCACCGATCTTGCGGACGACGGGATCGAGTGCATCCTCGGGCAGGGTGACCGTCATGACGCGCGCCCGCTAGCGAGACGCGTTCCATTCATCATTCGCCGAGATGCCACCCGGCAGCCAGTCCCACGTGATGCTGTTGAACACCAGCGTCACGATCTCGTATGCCGGCAGCGTGGCGGAGTCGGGATCGAGGGTGTCCGGCAACTTCATCTCCGCCGACGTGATGCGCCCGCCGCCGAAGGTGATGGTGAGGAAATGCTGCGTGGTGCCGTCGCCGTTCGGGTTGGGACGGAACCAGCGGAACGTGCCGCTCATGGTGTCGTTGCGGATCAGCGCCTCGCGCAGCCGTGGCGTGCTGCGGTCGAGGTTCTTGCGGAACTCGATCGGTTCGTAGTAGCGGCGGCCGGTGGCGAGGCCGGTGGCACGCTCGAAGTTCGCACGCAGGCCGTGCGAGAGGCTGGTGACTTCGATCGTGTTAGCACGTTCCAGTGTCGTGACGCTGCTGTCGCCGAGGATCTGCCCGAGGGCGGCGCCGGTGATCGTGAGTGAGATGTTCGTCGCCATGGGTGGGATGGCCCGCGTGTGGAGAGGAGGGAATCAGCGGCGAATGGAGCGGTTCATCGGGAGGGAGCCGAGATACCGTCGATTGAGCACGGAGAGGTCGGGCACCACGTCGGTCTTCAGCGTCTCGGTGAAGTAGGTCGTCACGTCACCGGCGTTGACGGGCTTCGTGACGAGGAAACTCAGCACGGCGCCGAGCGTGTACACGCCGGCAATCGTCATCGGCTGCTTCAGCTTGCGACGCGCCAGCAGCGCCTGTCCTGCGCGCAGGATCGCATGCCAGGTGATCGTCGCCGCCACCGTACCCCAGCGGGCGGCGATGATGGCGTTGCCGCGCGGTACCGATTCGGTGGCGGCGGTGGCTACCGCCTGGTTGGGTGAGCCACCGACGCGGAACGGGAGCACGAGGATGTCGGTGCCGGTCTGCTCGGTGGCGACACGCAATTCGACCAGCACGAAGCCGGGCGCGATGCGCACGCGCGTCTCGCCGGGGAACACCAGCAATTCACTCTCGGCATCGCGCCACACGATGGGCGTCTTCGCATCACCACCGCCGAGTTGCGCGCCGATCAGCGCCGGCGCGTCGGCCATGCGCAAGTCTTCGACGAAGAGTTGCGCGCGTGCGACCTGTTCCAGTTCGCGATTGCGTGGTGACACAGTCTCGGCTCCCGGCATCGAGGGCAGGCCGCATGGTCACCGACTGAGACCATGCAGGGCGCTACGATACGTCAACGAGGGAAGCCGTCAAGCATTCTCGGCACTATCGTGATCGATCGCTACGGTCGAGTTGGGTGGCACGGAATTGCGTGCCGTACTCAGCCGCCGCACGTCGCGCTGCAACGCAACACGCACGGTCAGCGTGATGTCGCCGACCGTGCGTGTGCTGCAGACGTGCGCAGTGCGTTCAGCGCAGCGTGATCAGTGCGTCTTGCCGAGCATAGGTGCCAGCAGCTGCTCGAGGCGAATGCCTTCCGCCTCGCCCTGGAAGTTCAGCACCATGCGATGACGCAGCACCGGCAACGCCATGTCGCGCAGGTCGTCGAGATCCGGCACCGCACGCCCCGCCAGTGCGGCGCGCGCCTTGGCACCCAGCACCAGGTACTGCGACGCGCGCGGTCCCGCGCCCCACCGCACGTACTTGTTCACTTCCGGCGACGCTTCGTCGCTGCCCGGCCGCGTGCCGCGCGCGAGGCGCACGGCGTGCTGGATCAGCGTCGGTGATGCCGGCAGTCGTCGCACCAGCTGCTGCATCTGCGTCAGCTCTGCGGCACCGAGCACCGCACGCACCGGACCCTGCGCGCCACCGGTGGTCGCCAGCACGATGCGCTCTTCCTCGTCGCGTGACGGATAGCCGATGCGCAGCTCCACCATGAAGCGATCGAGCTGCGCTTCCGGCAGCGGATAGGTGCCTTCCTGCTCGATCGGATTCTGCGTCGCCAGCACGAAGTAGGGACGCGGCAGTGCATGCGTCTGGCCCGACACCGTCACCTCGCGCTCCTGCATCGCCTGCAGCAGCGCGGCCTGCGTCTTCGGTGGGGCACGGTTGATTTCGTCGGCCAGCACGATGTTCGAGAACACCGGGCCCTGCACGAACGTGAACACGCGACGGCCGGTGGTCTCGTCGTCCTGCAGCAGTTCGGTGCCGGTGATGTCACTCGGCATCAGGTCGGGCGTGAACTGGATGCGGTTGAAGCTGAGATCCAGTGCCTGCGCGACGGTCTGCACCAGCAGCGTCTTGGCCAGGCCCGGCACACCGACCAGCAGGGCGTGGCCGCCGGCGAGCATGGTGGCGACGAGGTTCTCGACGATCGCTTCCTGGCCCACGATGCGCTGGCCGATCTGCGACAGGAGGGCGGTGCGGGCGGCGCCGAGGCGCTCGAGCAGCGCGATGTCGTCGTGCGTGCCGGACTGCTGTGGTGCGGTCATTGCCTTCGGGTGACGCGCGAAGAAAGGAAGAACGACGGCGACAGCATCGCCGTCGCACGCGTCACGGAAGAGTGAATGATACCTGCGTCGTGGCGGGATGGTTCTCGCTGCGGAAGCGGGCGATCGCGGTAAAGGTGCCACGGGGCCGTGCGTCCTGCCACACCGCCTCGTAGTCCCGCGACTCGTGATCCTCGAGCAGATGCGTTCGCATCGGCTGCGTGAACAGTCGCCCGTCGCTCCACGTCCAGACATCGCGCCCGCGATCGTCGCGCACGATGAAATCCACTTCCTGCCCGTCGGCAAAACGCAATTCATGACGCTTCTCGCTGGCGTTGTTGGCCACCAGCTCGAACGTCACGTTGTCTACGCCCGGCGTCACGCGGAGGTTGAGCGTGATCGGGACCCCGGCCGACGCGCGCTGCGCCATCGCCTCACCGCGCGCGGGGAGCGACAGCGCCTGCTGCTGTCCATCCACTCCGGCGACGGTGATCGCCCGTCCGGCCACACCCGTCCGCGTCAGCGGGGACGAGCGGTCGGAGCAGGCGGCACAGCCCAGGGCTGTGACGGCGAGCGCGCTGAGCGCGCGGAGGCGGGGCATGCGGAACATCCTCAGAAGATGAGACCGATCGGCTTGGTGACGGGCAGCCTAGTACACCAGACACTCTGGCGTCAATACGATCCGGCGACCGATCGGTCACGGCCTAAGTCTCGGTAGATTCGTGAGTTAAGGCAAGCGAGCGGAACCATGGAAATAAGCGGTCTCAACTATACGGCAAATCCTGTTCCGTCCACGGTCGAGTTCGTTTCAAAATCGCTTGCGAAAAATTTCACAAGCCAATAGCCTTCCCCGCAGAATGACTGGTCCCGATCAGGCGAACGGGCTCCGGATGGCGGGAGCCGGGATCCAGCTGGCCGCCGCGCTCATCGGGGGGCTGTACGGTGGTCAATGGCTGGACCGGCGCTTCGGGACGGCGCCGGTCTTCCTGTATGTCGGCGTCGCTGTGGGCGCCATCGGCGGCATGACCGCCCTCTACCGGCAACTGATGCGCATCACGCGCGACGACGAGGAGGCACGCAAGCGATGATCCGCGCAGTGGGACTCTATCTCGTTGTGGCCGTGCTGGTTACGCTGGCGGCCGGGTGGGTGCTGGCGCTCGTTTATCCCGGGCCCGATGCCCAGAAGGCGATCATCACCAGCGCCCTCATCGCGCTCGTCATCCAGCTGGTCGCGTTCATCCTCCTGCAGCTCTTCAAGGGGAAGAACGTGATGGCCGGCTGGGGCCTCGGCGCCCTGCTGCGCTTCGGTGGCCTCGGGCTCTACGCCGTGTTCGCCATCAAGGCGCTCGGCCTCGACATGAACGCCGCGCTGGTCAGCCTGGCCTGCTTTCTCTTCCTCTCGATGCTGATCGAACCACTGCTGGTCAACGTATGACGACGCGCCTGCTCCGACTCCTGACCTCCGTTGCCGCCCTGCTGCTGTTCGCGCTCCCCGCGCACGCCCAGGCCGCCGACGTCGACATCATCACGCCCCACATCACCGACGCCAACGAGATCGAGATCCCGTGGCCGACGTGGCCGACGATGCACAAGGTCGTGCACCTGCCGCGCTGGGCGCCGTTCACGCTGCCCGGCACGCACATCGAGGTGGACATGTCGCCCACCAAGCATGTGGTCTGGATGCTGATCGCCGCGCTGACGATCCTCGGCCTGATGCTGTACGCCGCCAATGCGCAGGGTCGCCAGACACGCACCGTGGGCCATTCACAGGGCTTCGCGGGTGGCATCGAGGCGATGGTGCTCTACATCCGCAACGAAGTCATCATCCCGAACGTGGGCCACCACGGCAACGGCTTCGTGCCGTTCCTGCTGACCCTCTTCTTCTTCATCCTGGCCTGCAACCTCTGGGGCATCTTCCCGTGGGGCAGCACCGCCACCGGCAACATCGCGGTCACGGCCACGCTGGCGCTGATGACGTTCTTCGTCGTCGAGGCGGCGGGCATCCGGGCGCAGGGGATCGGCTACCTCAGCACGATCTTCTACTGGAACAAGGACCTGAACATCGTCCTGCGCGTGCTGCTGTTCTTCATCCTCACGCCGATCGAGTTCATCGGCAAGCTGACCAAGCCGTTCGCGCTCACCATCCGACTCTTCGCCAACATGACGGCGGGGCACATCGTGGTGCTGGCGCTGATCGGCATGATCTTCTCGTTCAAGAGCATCGCCAGCGGCGCGCCGTTCCTGATGGCGGTCGCGATCAACATGCTCGAGCTGTTCGTGGCGTTCCTGCAGGCCTTCATCTTCACGCTGCTGTCGAGCGTGTTCATCGGCCAGATCCGTGAGGCGCACCACTAGGTCCTGTTCCACGGCAGTGGGGTGCTCGCGTGTCCCACCGCTGCCTGTAGCCGGTCGAATGACCGGCGAACCCCGTTGAGCCACGGCTCGCTGACGGGACGTGATGCGGCACTGGCCGCATGACCATGCGAGATACCTCGAACTCTTCTTTCGGTACTGCTCCAATGACGATTCTTCCCCTCCTGCAGGCTGCAGCTGACGTCGCCGGTTCCAACGCCAAGGGTTACGCCGCCATCGGCGCCGGCCTGGCCGCCGGTCTCTCGATCATCGGCGCCGGCATCGGCATCGGCAACATCGGTGGTCGTGCCGTCGAAGGCATGGCGCGTCAGCCGGAAGCCGCTGGTCGCATCCAGACCGCCGCGCTCATCCTGGCCGCCCTGGTCGAAGGTGCCGCGCTGTTCGGCGCCGTGATCGGCTTCCAGATCGCTGGCAAGATCACGTTCTAAGGCTGTCCGACCGACAGGCAGGGAACGGTGACCGCCGTTCCCTGCCTGTGCCGGCTTTTCAACTCTTCGCTTCTGCCTTCCATGCGCCGCACTGCCGCTGCCCTCTCGATGCTCGCCCTCTCCGCCACGTCGCTGCTCGCGCAGGAACACGGTGCGGTGGAAGGCGGTCCGCCGAACCTGCTCGATCCGAAGGTGGGCCTGATGTTCTGGACCCTCATCATCTTCGTGGTCCTGCTGGTGGTGCTGTCGAAGTTCGCCTACAAGCCGATGCTGGCGGCAGTCGAGGCACGTGAGGCGGCACTGGAGAAGGCGATCGCCGACGCCAAGCGCGATCGCGACGCCGCTGCGGTGTTGCTGGCCGAACAGCAGAAGGCACTGGCCGAGGCGCGCGCCGAGATGCAGAAGGCGCTCAACGACGGCCGCACCGCCGCCGAGGCGCTGCGCACCGAGATGCTCGAGAAGGTGAAGGCGGAAGGCGCCGACATGCTCGATCGCACCCGCCGCGAGATGCAGGCCGAGAAGGACAAGGCGGTGGTCGAGCTGCGCCGCGAGGCGATCGACCTCGCCATCAGCGGCGCGAGCAAAGTGATCGGCCGCAATCTCGACAGCGCCACCGATCGCTCGCTGGTGGAGTCGTTCCTCGCCGGCCTCGAAGCACCGAAGGGCACGCGCTGATGCGCGACGCCACCATCGCCCGCAACTACGCCGAGGTCCTGGTCACGCTGGCGCAGCGTGCCAATGACCTCGACGGGTGGGGCCGGATGATCGCCGACGTCGCGCAGCTGGTGCAGCACGACCTCAAGGTGCGCCGTTTCCTCGAGTCGCCGCGGGTGGCGATGTCGGCGAAGAAGGAGATCCTCGCGCGCGCCTTCCAGGATCGGATGCCGCGCCTGATGGTCCGCTACCTCGAGGCGCTGGTGACCAACCGTCGCCAGCTGCTGATCCCGGCCATCGCCACCGAGTACGCCACGCTGGTGGATGAGACGCTGGGTCGTGTGCGCGCCGAGATCACGCTGGCGCGTGCCCCGCAGCCGGGTGAGGTGGACGCCATCGCTGCGTCGCTCAGCCGCACGCTGGGCCGCACGGCGGTGCCCGACGTGCGCATCAACCCCGAGATCATCGGCGGCGTGATCGTGAAGGTCGGTGACTACGTGAAGGATGGCTCGGTGCGGCGTCGCATCGGTGTGCTCCGGTCCAAGCTGGTGCAGTCGGCGCGCTGACCGACGCGTGGGCGGGAAGTCGGGGCGGTGACGCGCGCACCATCCCGACTTGCGTGACCGCCGAGTAGAATTTCCGACGACGCGCGGTGCCGCCCCACTGCGGGGACGGCGCCGCGGAGGGCCCACTCACCTGCCTCTCCCGGATCGTCGATGCGACTCGTTGCGATAGCGCTGCTTTCCCTGGCCACCTGCCTGCCGCCCCGCCTCGAGGCGCAGCGCGTCGGCACGTCGCCCGCCGATGGCGACACGGTCGGCTACTGGCAGCAGCGCGCCAACTACGACATCATCGCGCGGCTCGACGAACCGCGCGACCTGATCGTGGCCACCGGCACGCTGAAGTACACCAACAACTCGCCGGACGACATCACCGAGATGTTCGTGCACCAGTACCTGAACGCGTTCCGGCCGTTCTCCAAGTGGAGCGACGCCGACGAGCGCGAGGGACGGGTGCGCTTCCAAAACCTCGAGGAGCCCGCCAACGGCTTCGAGCGCTTCACCGCGCGGCCCACGGTGGATGGTGTCCCGGTGGTGGTGGAGTATCCGGGTGCGCCCGACAGCACGGTGGCGCGCTTCGCGTTGCCCAAGCCGCTGCGCCCGGGACAGACGATCACCGTGTCGTTTGCCTGGGAAGCGCGGCCCAGCACGACGTTCCGCCGCCAGGGGCGCAAGGGACGGCATTACGACCTCGCGCAGTGGTATCCGAAGGTGGCGGTCTACGATCGCGGCGGCTGGCAGCAGAACGCCCTCGTGCCCGCAGGCGAGTTGTACGGCGAGTTCGGTGACTTCCGCGTCGCACTGGTGCTGGCCGAGGACCAGGTGGTGAGTGCCACCGGCGTGCCGGTGTCGGGCGATCCGGGCTGGGAGCGCGCGAAGCGCAACGGCACCGTCGCGCTGCTGCAGCGCACGGCCTACGGCGCACCGGCGTCGAGCGCGGTGCCGATCGCACCGGCAGGTACGCGCACGGTGGTGTTCGAGGCAAAGGACGTGCACCACTTCGCGTGGAGCACCGATCCGGAGTACCGCTACGAGGGCGGCATCTACGTCCGTCCGAAGCCCGCCACGCGACCGGGTTTCCGGATCTGGGACACGGTGGCGGTGCACAGCTTCTACCGGCCGGGCGACGACACCACCTGGGGCCGCGGCGTGGTGGTGCAGCGCACCATCGATGCGCTGAAGTGGCTCGAGGAAGTGTATGGGCCGTACGCCTATCCGCAGATCAGCGCAGTGCATCGCCTCGACACGGGTGGCACCGAGTTCCCGATGCTGATGCACAACGGCAGCGCGTCGTTCGACCTCATCCTTCACGAGGGTGGGCACATCTTCACCTACGGCATCCTCGCCAACAACGAGTGGCGCTCGGGGTGGATGGACGAAGGGCTGACCAGCTACCAGACCTCGTGGCGGCAGGGACGCACGCCGCCGGAGCGGGCGGCCAGTGCCCTGTCACGCGATCCGCGCTGGCTGGCCACACCACTGGCGCAGCCCGCGCTCGACCGTCGGGCGAAGTACATCGCCGACGCCGAGGCGCTGAGCACCAATGCCGAGGTCTTCCGGTCGTTCAACAATTACAACGCGATGGTGTACACGCGGGCCGAGGAGATGTACGGCGCCCTCCGCGACGTGATGGGTGACGCGTACTTCAGCGCGTTCCTCAAGGATTATTACGGCCGCTGGGCCCTGAAGCACGTGGACCGGGTGGCCATGCAGCGGGCGGTGGAGCGCAACATGGGCCGGCCCATGAACTGGTTCTTCGACCAGTGGCTCGACACGCCGGGCGAGGTGCAGTACACGCTGAAGGAGATCGCGACCTCCCAGCGGAAGGCGGACGAGTGGGTGACCACGGCCCGACTGGTGCGTGTGGGCACGTACCGGCATCCGATGCCGGTGGGCGTCCGCACGGCGACCGGCTGGACCTTCGTGCGCGGCGACCCGATGCGTGACGACCAGCGGATCACGATCACGACACCGGACCGGCCCGACCTGGTGCGCCTCGATCCGCTGGGCCTGACCGATGACGTGCGCGCCGCCAGCCAGCAGTGGCCGGCCCCAACTCCATAGACCCAAGACCGAATTCCATGAGTGGACCAGTCGATATCCGCACCGTCCCCAAGCCCTGGGGTCACGAGACCATCTGGGCGCTGACGGACAGTTATTGCGGCAAGATCCTGCACATCAAGGCCGGCGAGGCGCTGAGCGTGCAGTACCACAACGTGAAGGACGAGACGGTACACCTGCTCAGCGGCGAGCTGCTGTATCGGGTGAAGATCGACGACGTCCTGACTGACGTGCGGCTGCAGCAGGGCCAGAGCTACCGCATCACGCCCGGCACCATCCACCAGATGGAAGCGGTCACGGATTGTGACGTGCTCGAGGTGTCGACGCCCGACCTCGATGATGTGGTTCGGATTACGGACCGATACGGCCGTTCCGGCACCAGCGCACCGTAACCGGCCGGGGCATCCCGGCGGGCAGCGTCGGGTATCCTCGCCGTAGCGCTGCTACGGCTGCGCTGCCCGACTTGCCTGCCGGGCGCCGCGACCGGTTCCGGCACGCTGGTGAGCGGCGTGGTTACGGCGTTCGATGCACGTCGATTTCTTTGTGATGGCGCATCACTTGCCACTCGTGTGCGCACTCCGCTGTTGACTGGTCACCTTACAGAATCACGACACGCATGAAGGTCATAATTCCGCTGGCCGGTAAGGGCACACGCCTCCGCCCGCACACGCACCTGGTGCCGAAGCCGATGCTCAAGGTCGCCGGACGACCGGTCATGAGCTACGTGATGGACGACGTGATGAAGCTCGGCAACGTCGAGCAGGTCATCTACATCACCGGGCACCTGAAGGAGAAGGTGGAGAGCTACGCGCGCTCCACCTGGCCGGTGCCGAGCGAGTTCATCGAGCAGGCCGTGCAGGATGGCACCGCCGGCGCCGTGCAGCTGGCGCTGCCGCACATCGATGGGCCGGTGCTGATCATCTTCGTCGACACGATCTTCGACACCGACCTCTCGGTGATCAACACCACCGACGCCGACGGCATCATCTGGGTGAAGGAAGTCGAGGACTACCAGCGCTTCGGCGTGGTGGTCACCGACGCCGACGGCCACATGACGCGCATCGTGGAGAAGCCGAACACGCCGATCTCCAAGCGCGCCAACATCGGGCTGTACTACATCCGCAACTGGCAGCTGCTGGCCGAGGCGATCGCGCACGTGCTGCAGCAGCCGGCCAACAAGGGCGAGTACTACCTCACCGACGCGTTCCAGTACATGATCGAGCACGGGGCCAAGATCAAGGTCGTGGATGTGGAAGGGTGGTACGACGCGGGCAAGCTCGACACGCTGCTCGAGACCAACCAGGCCATGCTCGAGAAGCGCCACCTCGCACGCGTGCCCGACGGCTTCGCCGGCGCGACGATCATCCCGCCGGTCTACATCGAGGATGGCGCCAGCGCCACCAACGCGACCATCGGCCCGAACGTCTCGATCGGGAAGGGCACCACGATCACGGGGTCCACCATCCGCAACTCCGTCATCGGCGACGATTGCGTGATCACCAGCAGCGCGCTCAACGACAGCATGCTGGGCAACGCGGTGCTGCTCACCGGTGCCAACGGCAGCATGACACTCGGCGACAACGCGGAGTTCAGCGGCAGCTGAACGAACGCGTCACGCCGCCGCCGGATGCGCGATCAGCGCAAGCCGGCGGCGGCGGTGACGATGCGCAGCACGCGTTGCAGGCCACGCGCGCCATCGGTGTCGTCGTACCATTCGGCTGGCGTGTGTGTGCCTCCACCACGTCCGCCGGCACCGATCGCGATGGCGGGAATGCCCATCGCGATCGGGACGCTGGCATCGGTGCTGCCCGTGGCCAGGCGAGGCGTGGCGCCGATGGCGCGCGTGGCCTGCTCCGCGATGCGCACCAGCGGTGCATCGTCGGCCAGCGTGCCGCAGGGGCGGCTGCCGAGTCGTTCGATGGTGCTCACCAACGGCGGGCTGCCGGCACGGCGGCGGCCGTTCTCCGCCGACTCGATGCGCGTCACCGACTGACGCAGCGTCTGCTCGAGATCCTGCAGCACGGTGGCGCCGAGGCTGCGCAGGTCCACCTCCAGCCAGCCCTCGCGCGGGATGCTGTTGATGCTCTCGCCGCCGCCGATGCGCGCGATGGTGAGGGCGGTGCGCGGCTCACGCGGCAAATGCACGGCCTGCAGCACGGCGGCCAGCGCGGTGATGGCGTGCACCGGATTCACCACACCGAAGTCGGCCCAGCTGTGGCCTCCCTCGCCACGAAACGTGACGCGCCAGCGTGTGCTGCCGAGCGCCGAATGCACGATGCGGTCATCCCCCGCACCATCGACCGCGATCACGGCGTGCGGAGCGGGGAAGGCGTCGTGCATCAACTGCTTCACGCCGCGCAGGTCGCCCAGGCCTTCCTCGCCCACCGTGCAGGCCAGAATCACCTCGCGCGGCAGGTGCAGGTCAGTGGCGGCGAGCGTGTCGGCAATCGCCAGCAGCGCCGCGAGGCCGCGACCGTTGTCACCGATGCCGGGCCCCAGCAACCGAGCCCCCTCCTGCGTCACCACCGGCGCCGCGTCGGCGAACACCGTGTCGAGATGCGCGCAGCACCACACCGCGCGCCCGTCCGGGTGCGTCACTCCTGCGGACTCACGGCGCGCGATGACGTTGCCCACCACGTCCATCCGCACATCGGTCCACCCCAGCGCGATGAAGCGTTCGCGCATCCATGCGCCGCGGGCTGCCTCGTGCCCGGTCGGCGCCGGCACGCGCGTCACTTCGCACTGCCACGTCAGCACCTGATCGTTGCGGCCCGCGAGGTGCCGGCAGGCGGTCTCCAGCGGTGAGCGTGTGCCGCGGAGCCGGCTGATGGCGGAACGGAGGCGGGAGGGCATCCGGCAAGCAAACGCGAGCTGGCACGTGATTGCAAGCACATCCAGCCGCGCTTGCCATATATTGCGGCTCGATATGACGCCACCGGACGACCCGACGTCTGCCCAGTACGACTGGAATGCGCCGCCCATGCGGCGGCGCGCCATCGACGTCGCCGATTCCACGTTCTGCGACGGCCCGCAGAGTCCGTCGGTGGTGGATCCGACTCCCGCCGAGAAGCGGCGCCTGCTGGCGCTGATGGGCGAGCTCGGATTGCGCTCGGCGGCGCTTGGCCATCCGGGCTCGGGACCCCGGCAGTTCAGTGATGCGCTGGACCTGGCGCGTGAGCTGATGCGAGCCGAGTTGCCGATCGATGCCTCCTGCGGCGCGCGCGCCGTCGTGAAGGACGTGGCGACGGTGCTGGACGTGCGCGAACGCTCCGGGCTCGACGTCGAGGTGGCGGTGTCGCTGTCGGCGTCGCCGATCCGGCTCGATGCGGAAGGGATCACGATCGACCGCGTGCAGGAGGCGGCGGAGACGTCGCTGGCGTTCGCGGTGCGCGCCGGCGCCCGTGTGGTGGCGGTGATCGAGGATGCCTCACGCACTCCACCGGAGATGCTGGCGGTGGTGATCCAGCACGTGCTCGCACTCGGCGCCAGCGCACTGCGCATCTCGGACACCGTGGGCCAGTCCACGCCCGATGGCACGCGGGCGCTGCTGCATTTCGCCATCGACCAGGTGCGGGTGCGCAGCGGTCGGACGGTGCGCGTGGACTGGCATGGCCAGCAGGATCGTGGACTGGCATTGGCCAACGCGCTGGCGGCCGTCGAAGCCGGTGCCGATCGCGTGCTGGCCAGTGCGCTCGGCCTTGGCGAGCGGGCAGGTACGGTGCCGCTCGAGTTGCTGCTCACGAACCTGCGATTGACGGGGCGCTGGCCGCGCACGCTCGGCGCGCTGCAGGAGTACTGCGAGTCGGCGGCGGCCGCCTTCGGCGTGGCGATCGCGCCGGCCCACGCCGTGGTGGGCGACGATGCGTTCCGCACCGGCACCGGTGCACACGCCACCGCACTGGTGAAGGCGCTGCGTGCCGGCGATCGCGCATTGGCCGATGCCGTCTGTTCATCGGTGCCGGCCAGCCTGGTGGGTGCCGAACATCGCGTCGACGTGAGTCCGGTGTCGGGACTCTCCAACGTGCGCTGGTGGCTGTCGCAGCACGGCTACGATCCGGCCGACCTGGTGCTGATGCGCGAGTTGTTGTTGTCGGTGAAGCAGATGCAGCGCTCGGCGACCGACGATGAATTGCGCGAGATGGCCGGCACCCTGCTTTCGGCGCGCGCGGCGCGGGTCTGAGCGCTCCTGCGCCGATCCGCACTGCGGTGTCGTGCGATGAGTCAGGCCGTCACGAAATCCTGATCGGCTGCGCTGTCACCCGGAAACGCGAATGGGCATCGGGGAGGATGCCCATCGGTGTCACGGCTTGCGTACCGAGGCTGGCGGCGGCGGTTGTCCGCCACCGCCGTTCCCGCTGCCGCCGCCAGCGCCAACTGCCGCCGCTGCGCCGGCTCCGACCGCGATGCCACCGACGACCATGAGCACCGTCCGCTTGCGCGAGAACGTGCGCACCTTGACCTGGTCGATGTACGGCCGAGGGATGGACGCCGTGGTGCCGCTGGAGGCGAATTTCTGTCGTGTGGTGGTGTAGGTGTTCTCCACCGCCACCACCAGTGAATCGGGGGTGGAGCGGAGGACGGTGCCTTCCACTTCGTTCACGTTCTGGCCCAGCACCTGTTGCAGTGCGACGGTGCCACCGAGCGTGAGGCTGACGGTGACCGGCGTCGTTTCGGGGATGGTTGTGCTGGTGGTGGGAATGAACGCGTAGCAGCCGCTCAGGACGAGTGCGGCGCCCATTCCGATGCCCCTCCCGATCAAACGCCGGGCCGCGATGTTCCGCGGCCCGGCGTTGACGGAGCGCGAGCGCTCCGGGGAGATCACGGCTTACACGCCGTCGGCCGATCCTGCGCCGGCTGCGGGGCTTCACGATTCTGCGTCCGTTCGTCGAAGCTGATCGGGAAGAAGCAGGGCCGCTTGGAGGCGGCGTTGATCGGCAGCCACTTGTCCGCTGGCTGCTGGAACCGGTAGTGATCGTGCAGGCGACGGCCCTGGAGGAACAGGCCCACACGACGTTCGTGGATCAGCAGGTCCTGAGCGCTGACGGCGTTGGCACCCGGCCATGCCGGCTTGCCATCACCCGTACGCACCGCGTTGATGCGCGTGGTGAATTCCGCGGTGTTGCCGGCGGCCAGCGCTGCCTCGGCGAGGATCAGGTTCATCTCGCGCGCCGACGTCAGCGTGTAGGCCAGGAACTGGCCCGACGACTGGCGGCAGCACTCGTTGATCTGCGTGGCGAGCGTCGCGTCCGGTTGACCTGACACCGGATCGTTCAGCTTGATGCCGGCGATGCCTGCCGTCACCACGGTGTTGGTGCCGTTCACATACGGAGCGCCGGCACGGAGCTCGAGACGCTGGTTCATCTCGAAGCCGGTGTTGAAGTAGCCACCGTTGTTCTGCGCCGTCGACGTGAGACGGAAACGGTACGCCGTCGATCCCATCGCTGCCAGGGCAGCAGTGGCATCAGCGGTGGTGGCGGCATCGTTCACCAGCGGGTTTGCCGGGAAGCCGCGCGGCGCGCGCAGCTTGGTCCAGATCACGCGGCTGAAGCGTGCCCGTGCCCGCAGTCCGAGTGCCTGGCGCTGCAGCTCGGCATTGGACAAAGTGGTCGCTAGGGTCGCGGCCTTGGTGTAATACGCGATCGCCGAGTCGAGCGTGATCAGCATATTCGCCTCACCGATGGATGCGGTGGACGTGGTGCGATCGGACCCGATGATGAAATCTTCGTACTGTTCGCCGATGAACAGGTAGGCCGTGCCGGCGAAGATGTACGCCCGGGCGAGGTCGGCACGGGTAGGCAGCGTGGCACCGAATGCCTCGAGCGCAGCCACCGTGTAGTCACCCTGCCAGCGCGCCTGACTCATGTACGGATAGGTGCCGTTCGAATACTCATTGACCGGATCGCCGATGTCGCCACCGTCGAGCAGGTTCCAGTATTCGCGCGACCCTGCCCACTGCATTTCGTCGGTCGCTGCGCCGTGCACACCGATCACGCCGTTAACGGCGTTCTGCAGTGCGCCACCGAGGCCGTTGACCATCGAGGTCGCGGCCGCCGGATCCTTCAGCGCCTCTTCCGTCACCGCGTTCACGTTGGCCACGTCGGTTTCGAACAGGCCGCAACCGGCCAGCAACGTGCTGGCGCCCACCAGCAGGGCCCCCGCACGCAGTCGCAGGGTGCGTGTCGTCAGGTGCTGCATGGAATGCTTTGTCATGATTCTGTCCGCCCCCCGTTAGAAGCCGAAGTTGACCGAGAAGGAATAGCGCCGCGGAATCGGCACGCCGAAGGCCTCGGTGCTGGTCAGGAAATTCTGGTCCAGCGTCGATGCCAGGCGATCGATCGCGTTCACCTCGGGGTCCACACCGGGGTACTTGGTCCACAGCAGCAGGTTACGACCCGACCCCGTCACGCTCAGCGTGCGGGCGCCGAGCTTGCCGGCCAGCGTCGGGCTGAACTCGTACGTCAGCGCCAGTTCGCGCCAGCGCATGAACGTGCCGTCCTGGCCCTGGTTCAGGCCCGGCTCCAGCAGGCGGCGGTACTTGGTGACGTATTCCGTCGCCGCTGCCACGCGCTGTTCCGCCGTCGAGGCCGGGTTCAGCATGATCGCCTGGATGGTCGAGAACTCACGACGATTCGAGCCGATCGACGGGTGCTGCGAGAGGCGGAAGCCGTCGGTCAGGTTCTGCACCTGGAAGCCGGTGCGGTACTCGAACAGGGTCTGCACGCGCCAGTTCTTGGCGAACCGGTAGGTGCCGCCGAGTGCGCCGGTCCAGTCGGGGAACACGTCGCCCTTGCGCTGCTCGAACAGGATGCCGGTGCCCTGGTAGTCGGCCAGCAGCGGCTGCAGGGTGCTCTGCACCGACGACACCTGGATGTCGCGCGGCACGGCGAAATAGGCCAGCAGTTCGGCCTGCGTCGCGGCCGTACCACGACCGTTGAAGTTGATCGGGGCTTCGCTTGCGGCGTTGTAGCAGGCGATCGGCTTGCCCGCGCTGTTGGTGGCCGGGCCACCCGACGGGCAGGCGGTGGCCAGCAGCGGCTCGTACAGCGAGCCGAGTGGATCGCCTTCCTTGAGGAAGCCGCGGTAGCGGAAGTAGCCGACCTTGATCGGCGGTGCGCCGCCCAGGCTGGTCAACGTCTGCTTCAGGTACGCCGCGTTCGCGAACAGCTCGAGCGAGCTGGTGGCGGTGCGGATCGGGAAGACGCGCAGGTTCAGCTCGAGGCCATTGGCGGAGATCTCGCCGATGTTCGTCAGCTGCGTGTTGCGGAAACCACCCGAGGTCGGGAACTGGCGCGAGATCAGCGCGTCACGGACCTTGCGATCCCAGTAGGTGAACTCGAGTGCCAGGCGGTTGTCGAACATGCCGGCTTCGAAGCCACCTTCGATTTCGGTCGAGATTTCCGGCTTCAGGTCCTGGCTGCCGAGGTTCTGCGGGGCCAGGCCGGCGCCGGACTCCGACGTCAGCGGCTGGAACGTGGTGAACTTGTCGAAGGCGCCCGGCTGACGGCCGGACTGACCGACGGCCGCGCGGAAGCGCAGCGTGGACAGCGTGGTGGAGCTCCACGACTTGCGATCCGACGGCACCACCGAGAGCGAGACCTTCGGATAGAACACGCCCGGCGCATTTTCGCCGAAGGCGCTCGAGAAGTCGTAGCGACCGCCGACCGTGCCGAAGATCCAGTCACGGAAGCCGACCTGCGTCTGGCCGAAATAGCCACCGTTGATGGTGGTCAGGATCGTCTCGGCGTTGGTGATGGCGGTACCACCTGCGCCCACGACTTCGATGCCCGGGCCCGGGAAGGCCTGGGCGTTGGCCGTGGTGGTCTTGGTGTTGGTGTTGAACACCTGCAGGCCGCCCACCGTGGCGGTGGTCCAGCTCGACCCGATCGCGCGGTTGTAGGCGATCTTCGCATCCAGCGTCGAGACGCGCGTGTTGTCGTTGAACACGCTGCGGGCGCCGGTCACGGTCTGCGACGTGAAGCCGTCCACGTTGTAGCCGAAGCGCGAGAACCCGATGTCACGCGACGCCGTGTAGTCGTAGCCGACGGTGGCGCTGTACGTCAGGTTGGTGGTCTGGTTGTACGACATGTCCAGCGAGCCGAGGTAGCGCGAGGACGCGCCCTCGTTGATCTGGCCCATGGCTTCACGCACCGTCATGAAGGCCTGGTTGCCGAACAGGTTGCCCTGGCCGGTGCAGACGCCGGGGCTGGCGATCGACGAGCGATCGCAGTTGGCCAGCTCCGGACGTGCCATGAACGCCAGCGAGTTCACGCCGTAGATGTTGTTGTTCGTCTCCGGGTTCTTGCTGGCGATGTTGTAGTAATTGTTGTTGAAGCGCATGCGGAAGTTCTTGAACGGCACCAGCGTCAGGTTGGCCGAGGTCTGGATGCGGCGAATGGCATCCTGGGCCGGGCCGAACTGGGTGCCGCCGAACGGGCCGTCTTCGCTGTACACGCGACCGCTGGCGAAGTACGTCACCGCATTGCCGCCGCCGGTGACGTTGGCGCCCAGCGACGTGGCGAGGCCGGTCTCGGTCAGGTTGTCCTTGAAGACTTCCGTCTCGATGATCTCGAACGGCGCATAGGTGCGGCCGTAGAACTCCGACGCCTTGCGGGCGACGGTGGTGTCCTTGGCGAAGCCGGTGTTGGGCGCGATGCGATCCGGGAACTGGATCGCGTCCTGCTGGGCGGTGAAGCTCCAGCGCGGCGAACCCTGCGAGCCGACCTTGGTGAAGATCTGGATCACGCCGTTGGAGGCTTCGGTGCCGTAGAGCGTGGCGGCCGCCGCACCCTTCAGGACTTCGACGCGCTCGATCGTGTTCGGATCGATGTCGTCCAGACGCGTGGTCGCACCGCCACCGCCGCCACCCCCGCTGGCGCCGTTGTTCATGCGGACGCCGTCGATGAAGATGATCGGCTCGTTGGACTGCGAGAGCGACGAGTTGCCACGGATACGGATGGAGGCACCCTGACCCGAGAGGCCGCCGCCGATCACGCCCACCAGGCCCGGCTCACGTGCGGTGAGCAGGTTCGAGATGTCGTTGATCGGCGCGTTGGCCGGCGGGGCGATGACCGCCACCGTGTTGCCCAGGCGCTTGGTCTCGGTGGCCTGGCCGGAGCCGGTCACCACGACCTGGTTGAGCTGGATGGCCGAGGTCTGCAGGGAGAAGTCGGCACGAACCGTCTGGCCGGCGACGAGCGCCACCGACTTCGAGGCCGGGGTGTAGCCCAGTGCGCGCACGCGCACCAGCACGGTCCGGGTGCCGGTGACCGGCACGCCGACGATGCGGTAGGTGCCCTGTGCATTGGTGAGGCCGCCAAGACGGGTCTCGTTGATGAAGACCGACACCGCTTCCAGGCCCCGCTTCGACGTACCGTCCTCGACCTTCCCTTCAATAATCGCTGTGGCACCCTGCGCCTGCACGAGAGTCGCCCCGAAGGACAACCCCACGCCCAGGCCTGCCATCAGCACACGTCCTACCCACGCGACACGTCGCATACTGGCCTCCGCCTTCGCCTTCTGGGTGGGTCTTGCTGAGGGGCCGGATCGGCAGCGATCCGGCGTGAACCAATGGTTCTGTCTAGGTGTTTACCGGGGAACGAAACATTTCGCAAGAAGCTGGGTAAGCGCCGAGTTACGCCGACCCGGAGTCCGGTCGCGTCCGTTACCGGCATACCGAGGTTTCGCTGGTTCGTCACCTCCGCGCGTGGAATATTTGAGCCGAACTCGGCCGCAGCATTCGCTGCGGCGCGCGCGTACGATGCCCCCTCGGACACTCCAGGTCGCGGCACCGCGCGACTAGCAGCAGCGCGAGCCCGGCCGGCTGTACCGCGCGTCGAGGCGCGCCTGCGCGAACTCGGCCGGCGTCTGCACCGCACAGCCCGGATGACGCGCCTGCATGTGGCGCAGGTATCGCTCGTAGTCGGGCACGCCGATGATCGTGCGCAGCACCGCCAGCCAGGCTTCCACGCGGGCGCGCATCAGTCGGCGGGGAAGAGGGCCACCGACTGCGCCGGCACCTCGGTGCTGGCCGCCGGCATCCGTCCGCGCACCACGCCGACCCACGTCCGCACCGACTCGAAGACGATCACCAGCACCGACACCAGGAAGAATGCCGCCACCGCCGCGTCGAGCCGGTCGTTGAAGATCATGCGCGGCATCGCCTCGAGGTTGGGCACGCCCGGCGGCACCGTCCCCGCCGCCAGCAGCTCGCTGAATCGCGACGCGTGCGCGAGGAACCCGATGCGCGGATCGGCGCTGAACAGCTTCTGCCACCCGGCCGTCCCCACCACCACCACCAGCCACACCAGCGGCAGGATGGTCACCCAGGCGTAGCGGGCCTTGCCCATCCGGATGATCACCGTGGTGCCGACGCAGAGCGCCACCGTGGCCAGCAGCTGGTTCGCGATGCCGAACAGCGGCCAGAGCGAATTGATGCCGCCGAGCGGATCGGTCACGCCCTGGTAGAGGAAAAAGCCCCAGCACGACACGAAGATCGCGCTCGCCATCCAGACCGCCGGCTGCCAGGTGACCTCACGGAACCGTGGCCACACCTGCCCGCCGAGGTCCTGCAGCATGAAGCGCCCCACCCGCGTGCCGGCATCGAGGGTGGTGAGGATGAACAGCGCCTCGAACATGATCGCGAAGTGATACCACAGCGCCATGCCGCCGCCGCCCAGCGCGCGGTCGAAGAGGTGCGCCATGCCGACCGCCAGCGACGGCGCGCCACCGGTGCGGCTGAGCAGCGAACTCTCGCCCACGCTCTTGGCCAGCGCATCCATCTCCCCCGGCTGCAGCACGAAGCCCCATTGCTGCACCGCCAGCGCGGCACTCTCGGCCGTGGTGCCCAGTGCAGCGACGGGGGCGTTGATGGCGAAGTAGACGCCGGGCGTCAGCACGCAGGCGGCGATGAGCGCCATCGTCGCCACCAGCGACTCGGTCAGCATCGCGCCGTAGCCCACCAGCTTGGCGTCCGGCTCGCGCGAGAGGAGCTTGGGCGTGGTGCCGCTGGCGATCAGCGCGTGGAAGCCGCTGATCGCGCCGCAGGCGATGGTGATGAACACGAACGGGAATACCTTGCCACTGAACACCGGGCCGGTGCCATCCACGAACTGCGTCACGGCCGGCATCGCCAATGGCGGCAGCACCACCAGGATGCCGACCGCCAGCGCCACCACCACGCCGATCTTGACGAAGGCACTCAGGTAGTCGCGCGGGGCGAGCAGCAGCCACACCGGCAGCACGCTGGCGGCGAAGCCGTAGGCCATGATCAGTAGCGCCAGCGTCGGGCCGGTGACCGTGAAGATCGGGGCCAGCGCCGGGTTGGCCGCCACCCACTGGCCGGCGTAGAGCGCGCCCGCCAGCAGCACGAGACCGATCGCACTCGCCTCGAGCACCTTGTCGGGGCGCAGGAAGCGGAGGTAGAGCCCCATGAACATCGCGATCGGGATCGTGAGGCTGATCGTGACCGTGCCCCATGGACTCGACTTGAGCGCATTCACCACCACCAGCGCCAGCACCGAGATCAGCACGATCATGATGCCGAGCACGGCGACGAGTGCGGTGATGCCGGCCACCGGGCCGATCTCGTCCTTCGCCATCTGGCCCAGCGAACGTCCGTCACGTCGCACCGACGAACAGAGGATCACGAAATCCTGCACGGCGCCGCCGAGCACCACGCCGATCACGATCCAGAGCGCACCGGGCAGGTAGCCGAACTGCGCGGCGAGGGTCGGGCCCACCAGCGGACCGGGGCCCGCGATGGCGGCGAAATGGTGACCGAAGACGACCCACTTGTTGGTCGGCACGTAGTCGTGCCCGTCGGACTTGCGCAGCGCCGGCGTGGCGCGGTCGGCATCCAGCACGAAGATCTTCGTGGCGATGAACCGCGCGTAGAAGCGATAGCCCACCAGGTAGGTGCAGATCGCGGCCGTCAGCAGCCAGGCGGCGTTGATGCTCTCACCACGCGACAGGGCCACTCGGCCCAGTGCCCCGGCACCGATGGCGGCAATCAGACCCCAGAGAACGACAGTGCGAGCAGAGCGCATGGGACGGGACACGGGTGGCGACGTGCGCGACAGTTCCGGATCGGAGGCCGTGAGGCTACCAGCCGGTCACCTGATCGGGCAAGGCGCAGCGCTCAACCTGCGGCGGACCCGCGCTATCTTGCGGCGATGCACCTGCTTCCCGACCTCCCGCGATGCCGCGGCACGCTGCTGCCGGTTGCCCTCAGCCTGCTGGCCGCCTGTGGTGGCGCCGGTGCGGGTCCCACGCCGGCCCCCACCGCGCAGCCGTCCGTGCGCGACACGACACCGACCAGCACCGCGTCCGCCGCCGCGCCCGCCGCCGCCGTACCGACGGCGCCGGCCATCTTCGGTGACTTCGCGTCGCGCATGGTGATGGTCTTCCCGCTGCAGCGGTACGCCGTCGGTGACTCCGGCTGGATTTCGGCGAGCAGCGCCACCGGTCGCCCGCGCGCGGCGCAGATGGATTCCGCGCTCACCCTCGCGCTGCGGGAACGGGGGCTGGACGGCACCTGGTCGTTGCCGCCCAACACCTCGCGGGTGGCACAGCGCGAGGTGATGAACCGCACCGACCCGCGTGCGCTCTCCACCGCCGGTCTGGTGCCCAGCCGTCGTCCGAACGACCGCGACCTGCGCGACCTGCTGGCCAGCCAGCTGCGCAACCTGGTGGCGATGGTGCCGGAGGCGCGGATCGTCATGCTGCCCCTCGAGGCGCGGGTGGTGGCCACTGCAGCCGGCACTCGGCAGGCCACGCTCCGGCTGGCATTCATCGATGCCCGCATGGCCACGGTCCTGACCTTCCCCGACGTGATCGGACCGCCGGCCGCCGACGACGCGGCCGCGCTGCGTGGCGTGGCGCTCAAGTTCGCCGATCTCGTCATCGCGCCCTGACTCGGCCTTTTCGTCCTTCTGTATATCCGGGGCGTTCCGGCGCCCTTCATCCTTCCGCTCTGCCCGCACCCATGTCCACCACAGTCACGCTCATCCCCGGCGACGGCATCGGCCCCGACATCACCGAGGCCACCATTCGCGTGCTCGAAGCGGTCGGTGCCGACCTGGTGTGGGATCGCCAGATGGCCGGCGCGTCGGCCGCCGCGCGATACAACGACCCGATTCCCGAGGCGACCCTCGACTCGATCAAGAAGAACCGCGTCGCGCTCAAGGGCCCGCTGGAGACACCGGTCGGTGAGGGCTACCGCTCGGTGAACGTGGCGCTGCGGAAGACCTTCGACCTGTACGCCAACGTGCGTCCCGCCCACGTGATCCTGCATGGCGGACGGTTCGAGAAGGTGGACATCGTCATCATCCGCGAGAATCTCGAAGGACTGTATTACGGCGCCGAGCATTACATCCGCATCGGGGACGACCCCAAGGCCGCCGCCGAGAGCGTGGCACTGATCACGCGCTACGGTTCCGATCGCGCCATTCGCTACGCCTTCGAGTACGCGGTGAAGCACGGGCGCAAGAAGGTGACGCTGGTGCACAAGGCGAACATCCTCAAGTTCACGCAGGGGCTGTTCCTCGAGGTCGGTCGCGAGATCGCCAAGGAGTATGCCGGTCGCGTGCAGTTCGAGGACCGCATCATCGATGCGATGGCGATGCAGCTGGTGCTGAAGCCCGAGAACTTCGACGTGATCGTGACCACCAACCTCTTCGGCGACATCCTCTCCGACCTGGTCTCCGGCCTCGTGGGTGGACTCGGCCTCGCACCGGGGGCCAACATCGGTCCGACCGCGGCGATCTTCGAAGCCGTGCACGGCACCGCCCCCGACATCGCGGGCAAGGGCGTGGCCAATCCGGGCGCCCTGATCCTCGCGGCCTGCCTGATGCTCGATCATCTGGGCGATACGGTGCGTGCGGAGCGCATCCGCACCGCGCTGCACGACGTGATCGATGCGCGGGAGATGCTGACGCGTGACCTCGGCGGGTCGGCCACCACGCAGCAGTTCGCCGACGCCATCATCGCCCGGCTCTGAGAAGGGGCTTCGCGTGACCCGGATCCTGCACGTCTCCGACCTGCATTTCGGTCGGCCCGCCGTTCCGTTGCAGATCGACGCCATCGAGGCGCTCATCCAGGATGAGCAGTTCGACGTGGTGGCGGTCAGCGGCGACGTCAGCCAGCGCGCGCGCTCGGGTGAGTTCCAGCGCGCCGCCGCGTTCCTGCGCGATGCGAAGCGGGTGAGCGAGACGATCGTGGTGCCCGGCAACCACGACGTGGCGTGGTGGAACGCGCCGATGGGCATCGGCGACACCAACGCGCTGTACGCCGACTTCCGCGAGTTCATCCACCCTGAGATCGAGCCGGTGCTGGACGTGCCCGGCGCGCGGCTGGTGGGACTCAACACCAGTCATGGCATCACGCGCCGCACGCTGACCTGGAACATGCGTGACCTGAGCGTCATCGGTGACGTGACACGCTCGCAACTGGAGCAACTGCGCCAGCGGCTGGACGCGGCGCCGGAAGGCTCGGCGCGGGTGGTGGTGATGCACCACAATCCGGTGCGCGGCGAGTTGAGCCAGCGCCATGGGCTGAAGCACACGAAGAAGGTGCTCGGTGCGTTTGCCGAGATGGGTGTGGACCTGGTGCTGTGCGGGCACGATCACCAGGAAGCGATCCATTACGTGGAGCACACGAGGAAGGGCACGGTGATCTCGACCGCGGGTACCGTCAGCAGCCGCTCGCGTGGCGGCCGGCCGTCGAGCGTGAATTGCATCGACATCACCGATGACGAGATCCACATCGTGACCTGGATCTGGGAGCCGGCCGCGCGCCGGTTCGGCCCCGGCCCGGTGAAGGTCTTCGCGCGGTGATCTCGTGGCTCTCGCGCCGCTTCTCACGCGATCCGGTGCAGCTCGGGTTGTTCGAGGTGCCACCGCGCGCGAGTGACACCGCCGTGCACCCGCCGCGCCTGCCCGACGCGCCACCACTGCGCCCGGCACCGCCCGCGCACGCGATGCCGTCGGACTGCGAGAGCGACTCGGCTGGCGCATTGCCTTCGCCGCGCGTGGACCCGGTGCAGTACCTCGACGCATTGCGCGCACACGGACTGCGCGGCGTGGATCGGGTGGTGCTGACGCGCAATCGTCGCACCATGGTGAGTTTGTCGGGTGGCGTGCTCCGCGTGCACGAGGGGTTCGTCAGTGCGCCGCCGCACGTGCAGTCGGCGATCGCCACCTTCGCCACCTCGCGCAATCGCGCCAAGCGTGCGGAGGCGCGCGCAGTGATCGTGGAGTATCCGGTGCCGATTCGTGCTGCGACCCGCCGCCCGGCCACGCAGCACCCCGACGACGCACCGATGGCCGCGCGCCTCACCACGCTGCACGCGCAGCTCAACCTCGAGCACTTCGGTGGCGCGCTGACGCACCTCGAAGTGCAGGTCTCCCGCCGCCTCGCGCGGCGACTGGGCCACTACACGCCGCGCACGCACAACGGCGGCCTGGGTGAGATCGTCCTCTCCCGCCGTCACGTGCGCCGCGACGGCTGGCCGGAGGCGATCCACACCCTGCTGCACGAGATGGTGCACCAGTGGCAGGACGAGACCGGCCGCGCCGTGGACCACGGCCCCGGCTTCCGCGCCAAGTGCCGCGCCGTCGGCATCGAACCTGCGGCGACACGCATGATCTCTCGGTGACGCAGCACTCTACATCGCTTGTCGCAGCGACAACAGCGACAACAGCGGCAACGGCAACTGCAACGGCAACTGCAACTACTTGACACAAAGGCGCAAAGGCACAAAGGCGCAAAGAGTTCCTTGAGTGCAATTGCCTTCGTTGACTTCCTTTCAAGTGTGCATGAATGCTTTGTGGCTTCGTGCCCTCGTGTCTGCGTGTCAGGCCGTTGCGGTTGCTGTTTGATCGAGCACGAATCGCCTTGCGCCTTTGCGTCCTCGCGCCCTTGCGTCAGGCTGTTGCAGTTGCTGTTTGACGAACACGAACCGCGTTGCGCCGTCGCGTCCTCGCGCCTCTGCGTCAGGTTGTTACAGTGCAAGCCTCGAGCAACACGATCCGCTTTGTGCCTTCGTGCCCCTGTGCCTTCGTGTCAGGCAGTTGCACTTGATCGGC
>JAZKJL010000002.1:225790-414620 GCA_040384325.1 Gemmatimonadota bacterium
GGTTGATCGGCGGTTGATCGGCGGTTGATCGGCGGTTGATCGGCGGTTGATCGGCGGTTGATCGGCCCTTGATCGGCAGTTGATCGGCGGTTGCGGTTGATCGGTGGTTGCGGCGAGAGGGTGCCGGCGCATGATTGAAGCATCGCTCACCCTCGCCAGAGACCGCCCATGCGAACCTCCCCACGAACTTTTCTCGCCGGCGTGCTGATGGTCGGCGTGCTGGTGCCGGCTGCGCACGGCCAGCGCAGTGTGAACACCACCGCGCTGCGTGACGACATCGCGCGACGCACCACTGCAGTGATGCCGAAGGTGATCGCGTGGCGGCGCGACGTGCACGAACATCCGGAACTCTCGGGTGATGAGGTGCGGACCGCGGCGCTGGTGGCGGCGCACCTGAAGGCGCTGGGCATGGAAGTGCGTACCGGGGTCGGTGGCCACGGCGTGGTGGGCGTGCTGCGCGGCGGCAGGCCCGGGCCGGTGGTGGCGCTTCGCGCGGACATGGATGCGCTGCCGGTGGAGGAACTGGTCGACCTCCCGTTCCGCTCCAAGGTGCGCAGCACCTATCGCGGGCAGCCGGTCGGCGTGATGCACGCCTGCGGGCACGACAATCACGTCGCGGTGCTGATGGGCGCGGCGGAGGTGCTGGCCGGCATGAAGGCCACGTTGCCCGGCACGGTGAAGTTCCTCTTCCAGCCGGCCGAGGAAGGCGCGCCGAACGGTGAGGGCGGTGCGGCGCCGATGATTCGTGATGGGGCGCTCGACAATCCGAAGGTGGACGCCGTGTTCGGGCTGCATGTATTCCCCGGGCCACTCGGCTCGGTGGGTTATCGCACCGGTCCGCTGCTGGCGGCGTCGAACTCGTTCACGCTCACCGTGCGGGGCCGGCAGACGCATGGCGCGGCGCCGTGGGCGGGCGTGGACCCCATCGTGATCGGGTCGCAGATCGTGATGGGGCTGCAGACCATCATCAGCCGCCAGATCGACATCACGGCGGTGCCGGCGATCGTCACCGTCGGAGCCATCAACGGCGGCATCCGCAGCAACATCATCCCGGACAGCGTGGTGATGATCGGCACCATCCGTACCTTCGACGCCGGCCAGCGTACCACCATCTTCGCCAACATGAAGCGCACGGCCGAGCAGATCGCGCTCTCGAGCGGCGCCACGGCGGCGTTCGTGGTCGACAGCGGTTATCCCGTCACCGTCAACGACACCGCGCTGACCACCCAGATGTTGCCCACCATGCGCTGGGCCTCCGGCAGTGCCGGTGCGATGCTGCGGCCGCTGGTGACCGGGGCCGAAGATTTCTCCTATTTCCAGGAGAAGGTGCCGGGCGTGTTCGTGATGCTCGGCGTGACGCCGAAGGACAAGGACCCGGCCAAGGTCGCGGCCAACCATTCGCCGTACTTCTTCGCCGACGAGGCGGCCCTGCCCAACGGGGTACGGGTCATGGCCGGCCTGGCGGTGGACTTCCTCGCTTCCGGTGGGAAGGCTCCGGCGGCACCGGCGGGCACTGCGGGGCACTGATCGACCGTTGATTCGGCAGCGAACGATGGCCGGCCCGGTGCGTCCAGACGCCCGGGCCGGTTACCGTTAACGTCTCTGGCGGCGCCGTCCCGGATGACCCCAGCCGACCCTCCCTGTGGGAGACCGTATCATGGCCATTCATATCGACTCCGAAACCTCGCTGCTGCCGTCGGGCCACCTGACGCCGCGCGAAGATGACCTGTTCAACATCGACGCCGCCCTGACCGAGGAAGAGCGGGCGATTCGCGACTCGGTCCGCCGCTTCGTGGACGAGAAGATCCTGCCGATCATCGGCGACTGCTACGTGCAGGGCCGGTTCCCGAAGGAGCTGATCCCGGAGATGGCGGAGTTGGGCATGTTCGGCGCCAACCTGCCCGAGGAATACGGCTGTGCAGGGCTGAGCAGCGTCGCCTACGGCCTGATCATGCAGGAACTGGAGCGCGGCGACAGCGGCATCCGCAGCTTCGCCAGCGTGCAGGGGGCGCTGGTGATGTACCCCATCTTCGCGTTCGGCAGCGAGGCGCAGAAGCGCGAGTACCTGCCGAAGATGGCGCGCGGTGAGGTGATTGGCTGCTTCGGGCTCACCGAACCCGATGCCGGCTCCAATCCCGGCGGCATGACCACCCGCGCGCGGCAGCAGGCCGATGGCTCGTGGATCATCAACGGCGCCAAGATGTGGATCACCAACGGCTCGCAGGCCCACGTCTCGATCATCTGGGCCAAGACCGCCGACGGCGACGACTCGGGCAAGTCGGTGCGCGGCTTCATCGTGCCGACCAACGCGCCGGGCTTCACGGCCAAGGACCAGAAGGGCAAGCTTTCGCTCCGCGCCAGCGACACCAGTGAACTGGTGTTGGTGGACGTGCATGTGCCGGCCGACGCAATGCTGCCAGAGGTGCAGGGGCTGCGCGGTCCGCTCAGCTGCCTGACGCAGGCGCGGTACGGCATCTCGTGGGGCGCGATCGGCGCCGCGATGGCGTGTTACGAGGAGGCGCTCAGCTACTCGAAGACGCGCATCATGTTCGACAAGCCGATCGGCGCCTTCCAGATCCAGCAGGTGCGCCTGGCCGACATGATCACCGAGATCATCAAGGGGCAGCTGCTCTCGCTGCACCTCGGCCGCATGAAGGACCTCGGCACCTTCAATTCGAACCAGGTGTCGGTGGCCAAGCGCAACAACGTCAACGTCGCCACCGACATCGCCCGCGAGGCGCGGCGCCTGCTCGGCGGCAACGGCATCCTGGCCGAGTATCACAGCATGCGCCACATGGCCAACCTGGAGAGCGTGTACACCTACGAGGGCACGCACGACGTGCACTCGCTGATCATCGGCAACGCGATCACGGGGCTGCAGGCGTTCAAGTGACATGCACGACCGGCCGATGACGCGCTGCCGACCTCGGCTGCGCCCGGATATTGGCCTTATGGAGTAGCTTGTGGCACAGGCCCTGCACGGAGCGTTGATGGCGACGCGCGCAGGCCGCACCACACCGGAGCGTCCGCTGGCTCAGCGGCGCTCCGTTCTTTTTTGCCCCACATGTCCGTTCTTCAGGAGTTCCGGATGGGTTCGCTCGTACAGTTCGTCTGCTTCACCACTGCGCTGCCGCAGGACGAGTTCCTGCAGGCCTGGGAGCCGTTCGCGTCGAGCTTCCTGTCGCGCGGCATCGAGCGCGTGGTGCTGAACGAGAACACGGAGCGATCCAGCGAGTCGGCGTTCGATTACGTCTCCCGCAACCTGTGGGACGAGAGCCGGTTCGAGCGAGCGTACCCGCACGGGGTGCGCGGCAGTGGCGGGCTGGGACCGATCGGCGTGCTGCAGGCCGGCGGGTTCCGCCTCAGCGAGTCCACCAACGTGGACCTCACCAGCGGTGCCCGCACCGAAAACAAGGTGGTGGCGTTCCTGATGACGCGCATGGGCCAGCGCGAGAAGGCGCGCGCCGCGATCCGCAGCGCGTTGCAGCATCCGGGTGTCGCCGCCAGCGCGCTGTTCCTCAAGGACGGCGATGCACGCACCGATCGCTTCGACATGGTGATCGAGGTTTATTGCCGAGACGGGGCGGTGGACGACGTGATCGACGTATTGCGCACCGTCACCGCGACCTACGTCACTGCGGCGCCGGTGATCGTCGGCGCGTACCGAGAAGTGGCGGAGATGGGCGTCGAGGCGAAGCGCTGAGCGGCGGGCGCGGCGTCAGTCGCGCTTGTACACCCGCTGGGTGAGCACACGCTTCACCCACAGCGGCAGGTGGCGCGCCAGGAACACCATGCCCTTGTACTGTGCGCCCGGAATGCAGACCACCGGGCCGTTCGCCTCCAGCTGCCGCAGCGACGTCTCCACCACCTCGTCGGCATCCATCCACATCCACTCCGGTGCGCGGCCGCGCTGGTCGAACGCCATGCGCTGGTGGAATTCGGTGCGCGTGAAGCCCGGGCAGAGCGCCTGCACGCGGATGCCGAGTGGTGCGCACTCGATGGCGAGCCCCTCCATGAAGCTGCGCTGGTACGCCTTGGTCGCGCAGTAGTTCACGTTGCCGCTGCTGTTGGCGAAACTGGCCACGCTGGCGACGGTGATGATCGCACCACTGCGCCGCGGCACCATCAGCTGCAGCGCCGCGTGCGTGAGGTGATTCACGGCCGCGACATGCAGCCGCAGCATGCCCTCCTGCTGCGCCAATGGCGCATCGCTGAACCGTCCTTTGGTGCCGAACCCGGCGTTGTTCACCAGCAGGTCGAGGCGGCCCGCGGCCTGCATGGCCTGCGTCGCCGTACCCAAGCCGTCCTCCGTCGTCAGGTCGGCCACCACGACGCTGGCACCGGCACCGGCGGCCGTCAGTTCAGCCGACAGGGCCGCCAGCCGGTCGCCGTCGCGTGCCACCAGCAGCAGCTCATAGCCGCGGGCGGCCAGCCGGCGGGCGAAAACGGTGCCGATGCCGGACGAGGCACCGGTGACGAGGGCGAGCGGTCGGTTCGGCATGCCGGAATAATGGCATCGCCAACAGCGGTTCGTCCTGCACGAGGGCACCCGAGCGGCTAATTTCCGCGGATTACTGTCCGTTCGTCCTTTCCACACCCATTGGGAGTGCCAGCGGTGAAGATCGCCGTGTGCATCAAGCGCGTTGCCGACATGGGCGCGCGGTTTCAGATCGGCGCCGACGGCGCCTCGGTGTCCGACGCCGGCATCAAGTTCGACATGAGCGACTTCGACGAGTGGGCGGTCGAGGCGGCGCTGCAACTCAACGAAAAACATGGCGGCGGCGAAGTCACCGTCATTTCACTGGGTCCCACCGCTGCGCAGGAGACGATCCGCAAGGCGCTGGCGATGGGCGCCGACAAGGGCGTGCACCTGCAGGCCGACGCGATTCCGTTCGACGGCTTCGCGATCGCCGAGGCGCTGGCGGCGGAGTTGAAGGGCGGTGCGTACGACCTGATCCTGTTCGGCCGCATCGCGGTGGACAGTGCAGCCGGCGTCACCGGCGCGATGGTGGCCGAGCTGCTCGACCTGCCGTGCGTCACGGCGGTCTCGAAGCTCGAGGTGTCGGGCGGCACCGGCACCGCGGAGCGGCAGGTGGAAGGTGGCGTCGAGACGCTGTCGTTCCCGTTGCCCGCGCTCTGCACCATCGACCAGGGTCTGGTCACGCAGGCGCGCTACCCGAGCTTGAAGGGCATCATGGCGGCCAAGAAGAAGCCGCTCGAGAGCAAGCCGGCGCAGCTCGGCGCGATCTCGGTGAGCGTGCGCAAGATGGAACTGCCGCCGGAGCGCTCGGCGGGACGCATCGTGGGTGAAGGAGCGGCTGCCGTTCCCGAACTGATCCGACTCCTCCAGACCGAAGCGAAGGTGCTCTGACCATGGCGAACAACATTCTGGTGGTGGCGGAGACGCGCGGCGGTGACGTGCGCAAGGTGGCGCTCGAAGTCGTGACCGCAGCGCGCGCGCTGGCCGATGGTCTCGGTGGCGAGGTGCATGCGATGGTGTTCGGCGCTGCCGGCATCGGCAGTGTGGCCGCGAAGCTCGGCGCCGTTGGTGCCGACAGCGTGCTGGTCGTGGAGCACGAGGGCTTTGCGACCTACAACGCCGAAGCCGTGGCCGCGACCGTGACGGCGCAGGTCACCGGCGGCGCGTATCGCGCGGCGATCTTCGGTGCCAGCGCGATGGGGCAGGACCTGGCTCCGCGCGTCGGTGCGAAGTTGCGTGTGGGTGTGGCCGCTGACGTGATGTCGGTCACTGCCGACGGCAACGACATCGTGGTGCGTCATCCGATGAACACCAACAAGGTGATCGCGACGATGGTGCTGTCGGCCACGCCGGCGCTGGTGAGTGTGCGTCCCGGTGCGGTGACGGTGGGCGCGACGGCGAAGGCGGGGACGGTGCAGGCGGTGACGCCGGCGATGGATCCAGCCGCTGGGCGCGTGAAGGTCACCGGTGTGACGCTGGGTAACGGCGCGAAGCTCGACCTCGCCGAGGCACCGGTGATCGTGAGTGGTGGGCGCGGTCTCAAGGCGGCGGAGAACTTCTCGCTCTGCGAGGACCTCGCGGCGGCGTTCGGCAATGCGGCCGTGGGTGCCACGCGCGCCGTGACCGACGACGGCTGGCGTCCGCACAGCGACCAGATCGGCCAGACGGGGCGTCAGGTCAGTCCCGACCTGTACGTGGCGGTCGGCATCAGCGGTGCCATCCAGCACATCGCGGGCATGCGCAACTCGAAGACGATCGTGGCCATCAACAAGGACAAGGATGCGCCGATCTTCAAGGTGGCCGATTACGGCATCGTCGGCGACGTGTTCGAGATCATGCCCGCGCTCACGGCGGCGGTGACGGCGGCCAAGGCGCAGCACTGACCGATCACCGATGATGATGGTCCTCCGGGCGGACACGGTCGCAGCGACCATGTCCGCCCGGTAGCTTTTCCGGCATCGGCCGACGCGCACCATGGCGTCGCTCCTCCATTCGCTTCACCGCACTGGATCCTCCATGTCCGGACAGAACATCGCGTTCCTGCTCGTCCTCGTGGCAGCGCTGGGCTTCTTCAGCTACAACATCCAGCGACTGGTGAGCTACCTGAAGGTCGGCGTACCCGAGAACCGTCTCGACCGACCCGGCACGCGCACCTGGAACCTGCTCACGATCGGCTTCGCGCAGACGAAGATCCTGCGCGAGTGGGGCGCCGGCCTGTCGCACGCCTCGGTGTTCTGGGGGTTCCTGGTGCTCACTGCCGGCACCGCCGAGATCCTGCTGCACGGCGTGTGGCCCGGCTTCACCTACGCCAACATCCTCCCGCGCCCGCTCTGGCAGCTGTTCATGCTCAGCCAGGAACTGTTCGCGCTGGTGGTGCTGGCCGCCGTCAGCTGGCTGCTCTGGCGCCGCATCGCGGCGCCGCCGAAGCGGCTGCAGGGCAAGGAGATCCACAACACCGAGGCAGTCATCATCCTCTGCGTGATCGGCGCGCTGATGTTGACGCTCTACACCACCGGCGCCTTCGAGTACGCCTCCAATCCGGCCGTCCGCGCCAGCGAGTACGGGTGGTTCCGCCCCATCTCGACGGGCCTCGGCAGCACGATGGTGAACCTGTCGGGCACGCACACCGCCTTCACCATCAGCTGGTGGTCGCACGCGCTGCTGGTGCTGGGGTTCCTCAACTTCCTGCCGTATTCCAAGCACCTGCACGTGGTGAGTTCGCTGATCAACGTCTGGTTCAGCAACACCAGCGGGCCAGGACAGGTGGGTGTGATGCGAGCGATGGACCTGGAGGCCGAGGTGGAGCAGTTCGGCGCCAGCGATGTCGATCACCTGACGTGGAAGAACCTGCTCGACGGCTACAGCTGCACGGAGTGCGGGCGTTGCACCGCGGCCTGTCCGGCCAACATCACCGGCAAGCCCCTCAGCCCGCGCAAGATCGTGGTGGACACGCGCAAGCGCTTGATGGAGAAAGCCCCGCTGCTGGTGGGTGAGCTGGATGTGCCGGGCAGCGCCGCCATCATGCTCTCCGTGGATGGTGGTACGGCAGCGCTATCGAACGTGCTGCTCGACAACTACATCACCGAGGACGAGCTCTGGGCCTGCACGAGCTGCCGCGCCTGCGTCACGGAATGTCCGGTCAGCATCGACCAGCTGGACATCATCAACGAGTTGCGGCGCGGCCTGGTGCTGAACGAGGGCCGTTTCCCCGAGGAAGTGCAGCCGACGTTCGAGTCACTGGAGACGAACGCGTCGCCGTGGGCATTCAGCCCTGCCGATCGTGCGCAGTGGAGTGAAGGGATGGAGATCCCGACCTACGCCGAGGCGTTCGCTGAGGGAAAGCGCCCCGACATCCTGTTCTGGGTGGGCTGCATGGGCAGCTTCGACGACCGTGCGAAGAAGATCACGGTCGCCTTCGCGCGAATCCTGCAGGCGGCGCAGATCGACTTCGCGATCCTCGGCCAGGAAGAAACCTGCCACGGCGACCCGGCTCGTCGCCTCGGCAACGAATACCTGTACCAGATGCTGGCCAAGGGCACGATCGAGACGCTGGACCGCTACGAAGTGAAGACGATCGTCACCTTCTGTCCGCACTGCTTCCACCAGATGGGCAACGAGTTCCCGCAGCTCGGTGGCAACTACGAAGTGATCCACCACAGCACCTACATCGAACGACTGCTGGAAGCGAACCTGGTGCCGCTCACCACGGAGCATGGTCAGCGGCTGACGATGGTGTACCACGACTCGTGTTACCTCGGCCGCTACAACGACGTGTACGACGCTCCCCGCGCGACGCTCAAGCGCGCGTTGCCGGTGCTGAACCTCGTCGAGCCGGCGCGCACCAAGGACCGTGGCCTCTGCTGCGGTGCCGGCGGCGGCCGCATGTTCGTGGACGAGAAGGTCGGCAAGCGCATCAACATCGAACGCACTGAGGAACTGGTGGCCACCGGCGCCGAGACGATTGCCGTGGCCTGCCCGTTCTGCATGACGATGATGAATGACGGCGTCGCCGCACTCGGCAGCAGCGTGTCCGTGCAGGACATCTCCGAGGTCGTCGCGGGCCAGTTGGCACCGGAACGCACGAAGCGCTGACATCGGATCGAGCGAACAGCGGATCGCAGAACCGAACAGCGGCTGTTCCGTTCTGCGATCCGCAGTACCCGTACGACGAACAGCTATCGCGTGATCCGATAGAGCGAAATGGTATGCACGTGCGCCCCCGCTTCGATCGGCACTTTCGCCACCGTCTCGCAGCTGAGCGCGTGCGAGATGCACCAATCCGGGAAGCCGGCAGAACCGACGCGACCCGGATCGGCGATCCAGCCTTCACCATGCGGGCCCAGCGACTGCGCCATCACGCGCGCGATCAGCGGTGCATTGCGCTGCTCGTACAGCACGTCGGACGCCACGATCAGGTCGTAGTTGCGCAGGTGCGACGGCCAGCTGTTCCAGTCGGCGCAGACCGCGGTGATGTCCACCTGCGCATTCCGCCACGCATTCGCTCGCGCGAACAGCGGTGAGTCGGCGTAGTAATCGGTGGCGGTCACCGTGAAGCCGGCACGCGCGGCGGCGGTGGCCACCACGCCGCTGCCGCAGCCCAATTCCAGCAACGAACGATCGTCGCCACGCAGCCCGCGGAGGAATCGCGCCAGCACCACCGACGCCGGCCACAGGTCCGCCCAGTAGGGCAGGCGATCATCCACCGCGAAGTCCTGCTCCGAGATGAGATCGTCGGAGTTCGCCGGATGAAGGATCTGCACCACCTCGTCCACCGCGATCGTGACCGGCGACTCGATCGTCAGGAAACGGCCACGCAGGTCGGCGTCGAGTGCGTCGGGCGTCAGAAGGTCCACGGAACGTCGGGCAATGGGGATCGGGACTGGAGCAACAGCGCGCGCGCCGTGGCGCCAGCCGCAAGATACGGCACATCGTGTGGCACGATCAGCAGCGCGTTGGCCGCCACCATCGACGTCAGCAGTCCGGACCCCTGCGGTCCCGTCAGCTGCGCCACCGCATCCGGCGTCACCACCGCGCGCAGGAAGTGCGTCAGCCCGCCGGTTGTCGTCACCGACTCGGCGAGCGTGACGTCGATCAGGTCGCGGAACCGGTCCGGCTGGTCGGCCATCGCGCGCAACGCCGGGCGCACGAAGAGCTCGAAGGTCACCAGCGCCGAGACCGGATTTCCCGGCAGGCCGAACCACGGACGCGTGCCCAGCATGCCGAAGCCGAATGGACCGCCGGGCCGCATCCGCACGCGCCAGAAGTCGAGGGTGGCGCCAAGGCGCTGCACCACGTCGCGGGTGTAGTCGAACGCGCCGACGCTGATGCCACCGCAGGTGATCAGCGCATCGAACGCCGGGGCGCTGGTGATCCGTTCAGCGATGGCCGCCGGATCGTCGGGCGCGATGCCGAGGTCCACCACCTCGCCGCCGGCCTCGATCACACCCGCGGCCAGCGTGTAGCCGTTGGTGTTTACGATGCGCCGGCCCGACAGCACCTCGTCGAATCCATCCACGTCCACCAGCTCGTTGCCGGAGGTGAGGATCGCCACCCGCGGCCGTCGCGCCACGCGCAGGGTGCGACAGCCATTCGCGGCGGCGAGGCCCACATGTGCGGGCCGCAGCAGCATGCCGTCCTGCAGCACCACTCGGCCCGCCGTGAAGTCTTCGCCGCTCGGACGAATGTTGCGCTGCGCGTCGCGATCGTCGCGGATGCGCACCTGCTCCACGCCGGCGTCGGTGTCCTCCACGCGCAGCACGGTGTCGATGCCATCGGGCACCGGAGCGCCGGTCATGATGCGCCATGCCGTGCCACGCGCCACGGCCGCCGGCGGCTGGTCACCCGCGGCGATGGTGCCGGTGACCGGCAGCGTCACTGGTGCCACATCGCTGGCCCCACGCACGTCATCGGCAAACACGGCATACCCGTCCATCGCGCTGTTGCGCCAGGCGGGATGTGTGTATCGCGCCGTGATCGACTCACGCAACACGCGCCCCACTGCCGCGCGCAGCGGCACCACCTCGTCGTCCAGCCGCGGCACGGCGGCGAGGATGCGCGCGAAGGCGTCCTCCACCGGCAGGCGTCCACTCATGGTGCGCTCCGTCGCAGGTTCACCAGCTGCTCGACGATCAGTTCCGCCGCCCGGTCCACTTCGCGGGTCGGCACGGTGTAGTTGTTGGCGATGATGGAGAACAGCAGCAGCTCGCCGTCGGCGCTGGTGACGTAGCCCGAGAGTGCGCGCGCCTTGTCGATGGTGCCGGTCTTGGCGTGAACACGCCCCTGCGCGAACTGCTGCATGCGGGTGCGCAGCGTGCCGTCCACTCCCGCCACTGGCAGCGCATCGCGGTACAGCGCGAAGGTCGGTGCACGGCGCATCGCGTCCAGCACCGTCACGATCGCGCGCGGCGTGAGGTAGTCGTGCCGAGACAACCCGCTGCCGTCGCGGATGGCGCGCGCGTCGTCGCGGACACCCCACGCGCGCAACTGTCGCTCCACCACCGCGCGCGCGCTGTCGGGAACACCGACACCTGTCTTCTCCAGGCCGAGCGTGCGGAACAGGACCTCCGCCAGCTGGTTCTGCGATGGTTTCTGCATCACCGGCAGCACGTCGCGAAGCGGCGCCGACTGCAGCACCAGCACGGTGTCGCTGCCAGTGGCTGTCGTGCGTGCGCCACGGACCTGGATGTCGGCGCGCAGCAGCGCGTCGCGCACTGCGGCGAGGTACGTCGCACGATCATCCGGATGAGCGGCGCTGAAAGCCATCGAGTCACCGGCGGCGATGCTGCCCTGTACCGTGATGCCAGGCACCGCCGCCGAGTCGCGCCACCAGCGGATCTCCGGCGGCCCCGAGCCGGCCGCGCGTACCGTCACCGTGGAGTGGATCACCGGCGACGTGCGCAGCGGCGTGGTGACCACGCAGGCCGCGCGCGTCCGTCGAGCGCATCCCGTCACGTGCACGTCGGTGAATGCTTCATTGAAGAGCAACTCGGCCACGCCGGCGCCGTACGCGGCATCGAGGTCGTCCCAATCCCACCCGAAGCCGTGTGGGCTCCCCGGAAACGCGCGCGCCTCGGTGGCCCTCACCCGGCCGTTGATGCTTCGTACCCCGGCCGCCGTCAACGCCTCGACCAGTGGTGCGAATGCCACCAGCGGATCCGCGCCACGCATCGCCACCGAGACCGTCGGATCGCCGCGTCCTTCCACCACCAGGTCACCGCGCAGCACACCGTTCACCACCGGGCCGGTGCGCGTGAACGTGGTCGTCCAGCGATGGTCGGCACCCAGTTGTGCCAGGCCCACCGCCGCCGTCACCAGCTTCATGTTCGATGCCGGCATCAGCAGCCGGTCCGGATGCAGCGCCGCCAGCGTGTCACCGCGATCCGGTGCCACCACCAGCATGCCCCACTGCATGTTGCCGAACTGCGGCAGCGCAACGACCGAGTCCACCAGCATCTGCATCGTGCGCACGGCAACCGGTCGTGCGGGCGCCGCGGGCACCACCGGCGCCGCGACAGGCGCTGGCACCTGCGGTGCTGCCACCGGCGCTGCGGTGGCGCAGCTTGCCATTACGCTGGTGCCGAGCACGCGCATCCACCGCCGATTGGCACTCACAGGCAACTCTCGCGACGTGATGCGTTCGCACCATCTGCCAGCAAGCGGCTGGCGTCGCGCAATTCGTCGGCGGTGTTGACGTTGCTGAAGATGCGCAGCCCCTCCGCGTTGCCGAGGTGCTGCGCCACCAGCCAGGTGCGTCCCTGCGCCGCCGCCAGCAGGGCGTGGGCCGCACGTTCACCATCCCGCAGCAACTGCGAGACGAGTGCGCCATTGCGTTGCGCGTACGCGGCGCAGAGTGGTTCCAGCGCACCGTCGGCATGTTCGGGCACGCAGCACGACGCGCCGCGCTCCACCTCGGTCGCCAGCGCCGACAGCGTGGCCGCGGTGACGAACGGCATGTCCCACGCGCAGACCAGCACCGTCTCGTGTCGAGCATGTCGCAGCGCCGTCTCCAGCGCACCGAGGGCGCCGCGCCCGGGCTCGATGTCGCGCACCACCCGGTGCGCCGGAAACCAGCTCTCGGCCGCGGGATCGTTGGCCGCCACCAGCACTTCGTCGCAGGTGGCGTCGAGTTGCTGCAGCGGCCAGTCGGCCAGCCGTCGATCACCGAGGATCGCGAGCCCTTTCGGCACACCGCCGAACCGGGTGCTGCCGCCGCCCGCGAGCAGCACACCAGTGCGCGGCGGATGTGGCATCAGTCCGGCTCGAACATCGCGCTGAGGGTCGCGTCCTCGGCCACGATCACGCGCGTCACCCGCACGCCGTCGGGCAGGCGCGACTGGATCCGTTCGGCGATGAAACGGGCCAGCTCTTCACCCGTCGGCACCATGCCACCGGTTTCGCTGAACTCGGGCACGTCGAGATTGATGTTGCGGTGGTCGAACCGCTCGCGCACCTCTTCCTGCAGCAGCTGGTCCAGCAGGCCGAGGTCCACCAGCATGCCGGTCTGTGGCGCCACCGGACCGCTCACGCTCACGTCGCACACGTAGCTGTGGCCGTGGTAGTTCGGCCGTGCGCACAAGCCGAATGTGGCGGCGTTCTGCGCATCGTCCCAGTCCGGGCGACGATAGCGGTGCGCCGCCGCGAACTGCACGCGGCGGGTGAGCGTGCTGCGGCCGGTCATCGCCGACCGATTTCGCGCACCAGGCCGAGTGTCAGCATGGTGTTCAGCACCCAGTCGTTCTTGCTGTTGACGCCGACGATGCGCGGAATGCCGGGCGTCGAGTCGCGGAACGACTGCGGGAACGGCACGCTGTACAGGCGGCTGGTGAGGTCGGCGCGAACCGTCCATCGTGAGCGCACCGGCGCGTACTTCAGGCTCAGGCCACCCGACGGCGCGAAGCGGGTGCCGAACTTGAAGTTCGACGAGTCGGTGACGCTGCTGCCACCGGCCACCAGGCCGGCGCCGAGCGTCACGCCCGGCACGAATGAGCGCCAGCTGCGGTTGCCGGTGAGCAGCAGCGTGAACGCCGCGTCCAGCATCCAGAGCGGTTCCGACACGGTGGCGCCGATGCGGTTGGCCAGCGGTTGGCCGGGCTGCAGCACGTCGCGCTTCGACGACTGCCGCATCAACGTGCTGGTGAATGCGATCGGGCTCGAGCCGAGCGGGATGTCGTAGCGGAAGCCCACCGCCATGCCACCGCGCGGCGCCGCACCGGCGGCATCCTTGCCGCCGAACACCGGACCGGCGAGGATCGCGAACGCCTGTCGCTTCTCGACATCGCGGAATGGGCTCTGTTCCGGCATCGAGCCGACGTTCTGTGCCGAGAGGGTGGTGGTGCACAACGAGAGCGCGGCGGCGGCGAACAGCTGTCGTGCGCTCATGCCGTCACCGGTGCGAGGCGCAGCGAGCGGCCCGGCATCTCCGCTGGCACGGTGAGTCCGAGCAGTTCCAGCACGGTGGGTCCGACATCACACAGGGCACCGCCCGCACGCAGCGGCACGGCACCATCGGGATCGACGATGATCAAGGGAACGGGATTGGTGGTATGTGCCGTGTGCGGGGCCCCGGTGACCGGGTCCACCATCACGTCGGCGTTGCCATGGTCGGCGGTGAAGATGACGCGTGCGCCACCCTGTTCGGCCGCGACCAGGATCCGGCCGATGCAGGCGTCCACCGCCTGCACCGCAGCGACGGCGGCCGGCAGTGAACCGGTGTGCCCGACCATGTCGCAGTTGGCGAAGTTGCACAGCATGAAGTCGTACTGCCGCGTCTCGAGCGCGGCCACCAGCCCATCGCAGATGCCGCTGGCGCTCATCTCCGGCTGCAGGTCGTAAGTCGCGACCTGGGGACTGGGCACCATGCGACGCTCCTCGCCGGGGAACGGCGTCTCGCGCCCGCCGTTGAAGAAGAACGTCACGTGCGGATACTTCTCGGTCTCGGCGGTGCGCAGCTGTGTCATGCCGGCGCTGGCGATCACCTCGCCCACCATGTTGGTGAGCTGCACCGACGGAAAGGCCACCGGGTAGGTGAAGGTCGGGTCGTACTCCATCATCGTGGTGATCGACAGCCGCGGCCTGCCCTCGATCGGGAAGCCGGCGAACGTCGGCGACGTCAGCGCGTCGCAGAGCTGCCGCATGCGATCGCTGCGGAAGTTGAAGCAGATCACCACGTCGCCATCGCGCAGGCGCGGCGTGGGCCGGCCATCCGCACCGTGCAGCACGAACGGTTCGATGAACTCGTCGGTGGTGCCGGCGACGTAGGCGGCGCGCAGTGCATCGGACACGCCGGCGGCGGTGGTGCCGGTGCCGATGCCGTCCACCATCGCGCGATACCACTTCTCGGTGCGCGGCCAGCGATGGTCACGGTCCATGCCGAAGTAGCGGCCGCCGAGCGTCGCCAGCACGGCGCGTCCCGGATACTTCGCGATCTCGGACTGCGTCTCGGCCAGGAAACCGACGCCGGAGTTGGGCGGCGTGTCGCGACCGTCCAGCATGCCGTGCACGGCCACCGTGCCGACGCCCTCGCGATTGGCGAGGTCCAGCAGCGCATAGAGGTGCCGGTCCAGCGCGTGCACACCACCGTGACCCAGCAGCCCCACCAGGTGCAGCGTCACACCGCGCGCCGCCGCATCGCGACAGGCGGCCACCAGCGCCGGATTCGCGAAGAACGTCCCGGTCTCGATCGCTGCCCCGATGCGCACCAGGTCCTGCTCCACCACGCGGCCGGCACCGAGGTTCATGTGGCCGACCTCGCTGTTTCCCATCTGACCCTCAGGCAGTCCTACGCGGCGACCACTGGCCTCGAGCAGGGTGTGGGGCAGCGCCCCCATCAGCCGATCCCAGTTCGGCGTCTCGGCGAGCGCGATGGCGTTCGCGGTGGCGTCATCGCGGTACCCCCAGCCATCGAGCACGACGAGACAAACGGGACGGGTGGCTTGCGCAGGCATGGGTGCAGGATGGGGCAGGGTAGTAATCTCGTGGATACGACGCTGGCTGAATGTACCCCCCGCCGATGGGCACTACCATTGAATGCACGTCACTCCGTCGCTGCCTACACGCTCGCTTGCCTGGTGTTTCTTCCCGGCGCGACGGGGCTCCACGCCCAGAAGGCAGCCGATTCCACCAGCGCGCCGCGCTTCATCAGCCCGGCCACCATCCCGCTCCGGCCGGCGGCGAAGGCCGAGGTCCGCAGCGCACCGGATGGGCCGATGATGGGCACGGTGGTGGCGCCGGGCACCGTCATTCCGCTGGCCCGTGAGCGTGGCTGGGTGCGGGTCCGTCTGGAGGGCTGGGTTCGAGAGTCGGACCTGCTCCCCGTCGACTCGGCGCTCCGCACCGCACTCAGCGCGGCGGACCTTCGCGCCGACCCGGAGGGTTCGAAAGGGAAGCTGGTGCGCTGGAAGGTGGAAATCCTCGCCCTCCAGCGCGCCGATGCCCTACGGCGCGACCTGGCCGATGGTGAGCCGTACCTGCTCGCCCGTGGTCCGGTCGGTGAAAACGCGATGCTCTACCTGGCCGTGCCGCCGTCGCTGCTCGGCGAGGCGCGCGCCATCACACCGCTGACGGTGATCCAGATCACCGCGCGGGTGCGCAACGGGCGCTCCGCTCCCACCAACGTGCCCATCCTCGACGTCGAGACGATCTCCGTTCCATGATCACCCCGAGTTTCCGCAATCGCAGCGGTAGTGTGGCCGGCTACGTCGTCACGGGTCTCGTGATCGCGGCGGCGCTGGGATCGATCCCGTTCCTGCGCCAGCAGCGCACCGCACTCCAGCGCGAGACCGCCACCCTGCGTGCCGAGCAACCGACGCTGGCCACCACACTCGACTCGCTCACCGGTGTGGTGACGGAGACGCGTGCCACGCTGACCCTCGAGCAGGCGCGAGCCGCGGCGCGTGCCGAACCGAAGCTGCATCTGGTGATCGCGGTCGACAGTGGGACGATGGCACTGGTGCGTGACGGCATCACGCTGCGCACCATGTCGGCGCGATTCACCGGCGAGGCGCCGGCGCGTGGCACGCAGGTCATCTCCAGCATTGCCGTGCGACCGGTGCAGGCGACCGTGCCCACCGTGGATTCACTCGGCACCACCGTCACGGCGGCGCCGGTGGACTCGACGGTGGAGCGTGTGACGCTCAGCGACGGCACCCTGATCGAGGGCGGTGATGCTGCCGCGGTGATGCTGGGTGGCGTGGAAGTTGCGCCCGGGCCGCGCATGATCCTGCTCTCCCGTCGCGATTTCGCCGCCATCCGTCCCAATCTCGTGAAGGGCATGAAGGCGGTGTCATTCTGATGACCACGACGCGTGGCTTCTTCTCCGGTGCGATGGGCTGGGTGATGACGACGCTCGCACTCGGCGCCACTGGCTTCGCAGCCTGGGAAGGGCAGCAGGTGTATGCCGCGTCGCAGGCACGCGATGCGGCCGTGGTGGCGGGAGGTCAGCGGCGCGCTGCGGTGACGGCGTCGCGCACTACGCTGGCCGCGCTCACCGACTCGCTGGCGGCGACGCGTGCGCAGGCGCAGCCACCCGCAGAGAAGCCGTACATCATCGTCAGCCTTGCCGACAACCGCCTCTGGGTGCGCGACGTGGGCACCGACATCTTCACCACCCGCGTGGCCAGCGGCAGCGGACGCACGTTGCTGGGCTCGGGTCGCAACCAGAAGTACAAGTTCGATACGCCGCGCGGCAAGTTGACGGTGCTGAGCAAGGAGACGTCACCGGCGTGGGTGCCACCCGACTGGCATTTCGTGGAGCAGGCCGGGAAACGGAAGCTGGGCATCCTGCGCATGCAGCGCGGCCAGGTGATCCCGGTGTCCGACGGTGTGATCACCACCCGCGGCAGTGAGCTGATCAAGCGCCATCGGGACGGCAGCGTGCAGACCCTCACCGCCAGCGACGGCAAGGAACTGGTGGCGGGCAATCGCATCATCATCCCGCCGGGTGGCAACAACGCGCGGCGGTACAAGGAAGTGCTGGGCACGCATCGCCTGAACCTCGGTGATGGGTACGCGCTGCACGGCACCAACGCCCCGACCACCATCGGACGCAGCGTCAGCCACGGCTGCGTGCGGCTGCGCAACGAGGACATCGAGACGCTGTATCGGATGATCCCGGTCGGGACGCCGGTCTACATCTACTGACACGCTGATGCGCGGACCGGTCGGGACCTGTCTCACCATCGCCGTCGTCGCGATGTTCGCCGCCTGTGCCTCCTCCGGCGCGCAGCAGGCCTGTCGCGGGCCGCGTCGGGTGGACGAACTGCAGCAGCTCACCGTCGTGGCCGATTCCACCGCCGGCGCACTGCGCCAGTCGGCCGACACGATGTCACCCACGCTGCGACAATACCTGCGGGGCGTGGTGGATCGGGTGGTGGCGCTGGAACGCTGCGGCCGGGTGACGACACCCGCGGAACTGCGGCAGGCGGCGATGGTGGCGTACGCGGCGCGCACGCTCGGCGAGCGTACCGTGGAACGCGCCTACGGCTGGTCGCGTCTCGCCGTCGTGCGCGACAGCGCCGATCGCCGCAACTGGCGCGTGATGGCGCTGTCGTGGGACCAGCTGCAGGTGCTCCAGCACAAGCCGCAGTGGTTCGCCACGGTCGTGTCGTGCGTCACCCCCATCCTCGGGCGCTGCACCCTCGCTCCACTGGACACCACCCGTGTCTCTGAGGCCCAGCGGGTGGAAATCGGCCTTCCCACGCTGCTCGAGCAGCGCTTGCTGGTCGATTCCCTGAACCGGATCCGTAGTTCTCCCTGACCAGCCGAAGCACGCTGAACAGGTGGTCAGAACTTGCGGCCAATCCACCGCTATACCCTAAGGCTGACTGCCGACACTCGGGTAACAACCGAGACACCAGGGATAGGGGGAGAATGGGACGGACATTACTGCTCGGAATGATCGTGGCCACGGTGGCCACGACGCACGCTCCGCTGCTGCGCGCCGCCGTTGCGCCGCACGCACCGCACAGCCTCCCCGCCGCGAAGGCGCCGGGACGGTTGCTCGAGGATTCCCTGCTCGGCCACAGTGGCAAGCTCCGTGCGCGATTCCTGCCGCCCGCCGAAGCCGAGCAGCTGGAGAAGGCGCTGGGCGACATGCGGGCGGTGCCTGCGCCGTCGGCGTCGCAGGCGCGGATCGCGAGCCTGCAGGTGCTGCCGATGGTGCCATTCGAGGAGAAGGTGCGAGGGCGGGTCGGACTCTACCGCATGGGTTACTGGCCCGGCGAGAAGCGCACGCGCGGCGGCATGTACGACAACCCGCTCGGCTTTCTCCAGGTCACGCCCGAGAACCAGGACCTGTTCGTGTCCGAACACTTCCGGCTGCGCGACTTCGTGACGAAGGACCAGTTCGCCGTCTGGCCGAAGTACCTCGTGCTCCGTGAGGCGCTGATCGACAAGCTGGAGCTCACCATCGACGAACTGCAGTCGATGGGACTGAACGTGACTCACCTGACGGTGATGAGCGGGTTCCGACACCCGGCGTACAACGAGCAGGGCGTGGGAAAGGGTGGTCGCGCACGCGACAGCCGGCACCAGTTCGGCGACGCGGCTGACGTGTTTGCAGACAACGATCGCGACGGCATGCTCGACGATCTCGATGGCGACGGTCGCGTCACGATCCGCGATGGCAACCTGATGGTGCGCGCGGTGGAGCGGGTCGAGGCGAAATATCCTGCACTGACCGGCGGCATGGGGCGTTATCATGCAACGCATGCACACGGACCCTTCGTCCACGTCGACGTCCGCGGAACCACCGCGCGGTGGGGCGGCGCCTGACCCGACACCGGTAGGCCTGCTCGGCATCAGCGCAGCGGAGGCGTCGTCTCGCGGTGCGCGCCCATTCGGGGCGACGCGTCCGCGGCAGTGGAAGCTGGCGAAGTACGCGATGGCGGTGGTGGTGCCGGCAGGGATGATGTTCGCCGCACACCGGCTGAGTGAACCCGAAGGATTGGACGCCGCGGAACTGGACACGCCGCCGGCGTCCGCCGTGCCGAGCATCGAACCGGTCGGTGGTGAGCTCACCATCCGCGACCCCAGGCCACCGGCGCGCCTCTTCACCGCCGGTGCGTTCGGCCACAGCAATGCCGTGCGCGTGCGCATCGTGCTGCCGCGCGAGGCGGTGGACCTGCCGATCGAGTTCGGTGGCACCACCTCGCTGATGCAGATGCAGTGGATCGGCTTCGACGGCAAGGGCAACGAACCGGCCATCCCGTGGCCCGCCGATGGCGTGATCCGCGCCCCGGCGCGTGCCGGTGCGTTCTGGTTGGTGCTCTCGCGGGGTGGCGTCTCCGACACCGTCGGCGACCTGGCGCTGCTGGTGGAGCATCCGATGCCGAACGCACGCGCCACCGGCATCAACGGCTATCACATGGGCCGCTGGCCTCGTGCGTCGGACGCCACCGTGCCGCGCGGCTTCGTCGAGGTCACCACCCGCACCAGCGACTTCCCGCTCTCGCCGCACCTGCGCATGAGCGACTTCGTGGTGCACGACCAGCAGTCGGGGTTCCCGAAATACCTGCACGTGCGCGAGGCGTTGCTGGACAAGATCGAGCTCACCGTGAACGAGATCGCGCAGATGCGCGGTCGCACGCCCGATGCGGTGAAGCTGAACGTCGCCAGCGGCTTCCGCAGCCCGTCGCACAACGGCGTCCTCTCCGGCGCGGCCTCCGACAGCCGACACATGTACGGTGACGCGGCCGACATCGCGATCGATGCCAACAACGACGGCCGCCTCACCGAGATCGACGCACGCCTGGTCGCCGCCGCGGCGGAAGTGGTGGAGCGGAAACATCCCGACCTGGTCGGCGGCATCGGGTTGTACATCACGACCGACGGTGCGGGCTGGCCCTACGTGCACATCGACGTGCGTGGGCGACGCGCGCGTTGGCGTGGCGGTGCGCGACGTGGTGCGCCGGTGGACTCACTGCCGGCCAACGCCACCTTCGACTCGGTGAAGGCCGCGGTGGCAGCGTCGGCAGCACCGGCACCGCCGGCGGCTCCAGCACCCGCGCGCCCGACGCGTCCCTGAACGGCCCGCGCACGACGGGGTAGCATTCCAGTTCGCACGGTTCACATCGTCATCCGCACATCATGCCGCTCAGCCCATATCTCCGCGATCGCCTGCTGGCCAAGTTCGACACCATGTCCGACGAGCGCGCCTTTCAGGTGCTCGACTACGCCGAATTCCTGGAATCGAAGTACAGCCGTCAGGAGGCACCCACCGGCGCGGCGGGATTGCTGGTGAAGCTGCAGGAGACGGTGGAGGATGGCCTGCGTGCCGGAAAGGTCTCCGCCACCAGCGTGGCCGAGACGCTCGGCTTCATGCAGAAGGCGGTCGGGGTGTTGAGCGGCGTGGCGGCGGCGGGGCAGAGCGTGGCCAGTGACCTGGCCGGAGCCGCGACCCGTGCCGCCCGTGCCGCCACCGGCGACACGCCGCCGCCCACCCAGCCCGGTTCAGGCGCCGGCGAAGGACCCGCACGATGAGGGAGCGTCGCGAACCGCGTCCGCGCCGGCTCGGCATCACCGATGCCGGGCGTGGCGCACCGCCGCCGGTGGATGGTGGTGACGACCCGTGGGTGCCGCCGGCGGCCGACCGTCCGGTGGGCGGTCCCCGGACCGGCGCCCGGCGCACCGTGACCGGCGCCCTGCGCGACATCCCGCATTACCTGCGGCTGCTCTGGGGCCTGGCGCGTGACTCTCGCGTGGCCACGGTGGACAAGTTGCTGGTGCTGGCGGCGGCGCTCTACATCGTGAGCCCGATCGACGTCATCCCCGACTTCATCCCGTTCATGGGTCAGGTGGACGACCTGTACCTGCTGATCCTCGCGCTGCAGCGGATGGTCAGCCGGGCGGGCCGTCAGGTGCTGGCCGATCACTGGACCGGCAGTGCCGACGCCCTCAGTGGGCTCAATCTCTCCGCTACGCTGGCGGCGGCTGCCTTCTTTCTTCCGCCGAGCATCCGGAAGCGCGTGCGCCGGGCCCTGCGCGGCTGACCACGCTGCAGGGTGGTGAATGCAGGGCGGCCCTCCCACGGACGGCCGCCCTCGCTATTTTCCAAGATGGCAACCACGTCTCGTCCCCCGATCTCGTCTCCCGTCCGCGGCAGCATCGCGCCTGACGGACAGTCCACCGCCCTGATCGGTCGCATGCGCGTTCGCGAGGATGACGCCCTCACCTTCGACGACGTGCTGCTGGTGCCGCGCCACTCGCTCACGCATCCGAAGGACGTGCGCACGGCCAGCCGCTTCACCACCGGCATCTCGCTCAACGTGCCACTCGTGTCGGCCGCGATGGACACCGTCACCGAAAGCGAGATGGCGATCGCGATGGCCCGCGCCGGTGGCATCGGCGTGGTGCACAAGAACATGTCGATCGACCGGCAGAGCGCCGAGATCGATCGCGTGAAGCGCAGCGAGAGTGGCATCATCCGCAACCCGATCACGCTCACCCCCGACGCCTCGCTGCGCGAGGCGGTGAAGCTGATGCAGAGCTTCCGCATCAGTGGCGTGCCGATCGTGGACGGCAACGGTCGCCTGGTGGGCATCCTCACCAACCGTGACCTGCAGTTCGAGCGGGCCCTCGATCGCCCGGTGCGCGACGCGATGACGAAGGATCGCCTGGTCACGGCGGCCCTCGGCACCACGCTCGACGAGGCCGAACGCATCATGGGCGAACGTCGCGTCGAGAAGTTGCCGGTGGTGGACGCCGACGGCGTGCTGAAGGGACTGATCACGGTCAAGGACATCCACAAGCGTCGCCAATTCCCGAATGCCAACAAGGATGCCGAGGGCAGCTTGCGCGTGGCCGCGGCCATCGGTGCCGGCGGTGATTACATGGAGCGCGCCAGCGCGCTGATCCAGGCCGGCGCCGACGTGCTCTGCATCGACACCGCGCATGGACACAGCGATGGTGTGCTGCAGGCCACGTCGCGGGTGCGCGAAGCCTTCCCCGACGCGCAGCTGGTGGTGGGCAACGTGGCGACGCGCGAAGGGGCTGCTGCCTTGGTCGAGCGCGGCGTGAACGCGGTGAAGGTCGGCGTCGGCCCCGGCTCCATCTGCACCACGCGCGTGGTCACCGGCGTCGGTGTGCCGCAGCTCACCGCGGTGTTCGACGCCATCGAGGGCGCTGGCGACGTGCCGGTGATCGCCGACGGTGGCATCAAGTATTCCGGTGACATCGTGAAGGCGCTGGCCGCCGGCGCATCGTGCGTGATGATGGGCTCCATGCTGGCCGGCACCGAGGAAAGCCCGGGCGAGACCATCCTGCTCGAGGGTCGCCGCTTCAAGACCATCCGCGGCATGGGCTCCCTCTCGGCGATGCAGGACGGCAGCGCCGATCGCTACTTCCAGGACGGCGAGATGAGTGCCCGCAAGCTGGTGCCCGAGGGCATCGAGGGGCGGGTGCCGTACAAGGGCCCGGTGGCCGACGTCCTGTTCCAGATGGTCGGTGGCCTGCGCAGCGGCATGGGTTACGTGGGCTGCGGCACCATCGACGCGCTGCGCACCGAGAGCCAGTTCGTCCGGATCACCTCCGCCGGCCTGCGCGAGAGTCATCCCCACGACGTGACCATCACCCGCGAGTCGCCGAATTACACGAAGTGAAAGGATCATGAGGTCTCGGGGCCGCGATTGACTTCCGCCTTGCAGCCGTGTGACCTTGCCCTGTCTTGTACGCCCCCGCCTGCTGGTGGGGGCGTCCCCTTACCCCTGACGTGCAGGCCTCATGGGACTCTGGTCCAGAAAGAGCATCACCGCGCTCCAGGCTGAGGCGGGCAACGAGTCCGACGGCCTCAAGCGCACGCTCGGTGCGATGAACCTCACCCTGCTCGGCATCGGCGCCATCATCGGCGCCGGCATCTTCGTGCTGACGGGCAATGCAGCGGCCAATTACGCCGGCCCTGCGGTGACGATCTCCTTCGTGCTGGCCGGACTGGGCTGTCTCTTCGCCGGCCTCTGCTACGCGGAATTCGCGAGCATGATCCCGATCGCCGGCTCCGCCTACACCTACAGCTACGCCACCATGGGCGAGGGTGTGGCCTGGTTCATCGGCTGGAACCTGGTGCTCGAGTACCTGTTCGCCGCCTCCACCGTGGCCGTGGGCTGGTCGGGCTACTTCAGCGCCTTCCTGGCGGAAGTGGGTCTGCACATCCCGGCGGCGCTCGCCTCGGCACCGCTCGGCGTCGCCAACGGCCATGAGATCGTGCGCGCCTTCACCTGCGTCGATCCCACCAGCGGCCTGACGGTGATCGACCCGGCCACGCGCGTGGCCCAGATCTTCGCCGATCGCGGCGCCTGCCTCGCGGCGGGACACCAGGTGATCAACGGCTTGATCAACCTGCCCGCCGTGCTGCTGATCGTCGCCATCACGGCGCTGCTGGTGCGCGGCGTGCAGGAGTCGGCGTCGTTCAACAACCTGATGGTGATCATCAAGACCAGCATCGTGCTGCTGGTGATCGGCTTCGGCTTCTTCTACGTGAACCGCGCCAACTGGGAGCCGTTCATCCCGGCCAACACCGGTGAGTGGGGCAAGTTCGGCTGGTCGGGCGTGCTGCGTGGCGCCTCGGCGGTGTTCTTCGCCTACATCGGCTTCGATGCCGTCAGCACCGCCGCCCAGGAAGCCAAGAATCCGCAGCGCGACCTGCCGATCGGCATGATCGCCTCGCTGCTGATCTGTACGGTGCTCTACATCCTGATGGCGCTCGTCATGACCGGCCTCGCGCCCTACACGGCGCTCAGCGTGCCGCACCCGGTCTCGGTCGCGATCAGCGCCGCACCGGCGCTCCGCTGGCTCGAGTACCTCGTCAACATCGGCGCCATCGCCGGCCTGTCGAGCGTGGTGCTGGTGATGCTGATGGGCCAGCCGCGCATCTTCTACACGATGTCGCGTGACGGCCTGCTGCCGCCGCTGTTCGGGCGGGTGCACCCGAAGTACCGCACGCCGGCCACCTCGACGGTGATCGTGGGTGTGGTGGCGATGATGATCGCCGCCTTCTTCCCGGTCGGCCTGCTGGGCGACCTGGTGTCGGGTGGAACACTGGCGGCATTCGCCACGGTATGCATTGGTGTGATGGTGCTGCGGAAGCGGTCGCCGGAGCTGCCGCGACCGTTCAAGACCCCGCTGGTGCCGCTGATTCCGTTGCTCGGTGCCGGCTCGACGCTCGGCATGATGGCCACGCTGCCCGGCCTGACCTGGCTGCTGCTCACCATCTGGACGGCGATCGGCATCACGGTCTACCTCGTCTACGGTCGTCGCAACTCGACGCTCGGCAAGGCCGAGGCCCGCGCGGCGATGGCTGGCGGCGACTGAGCCGCACCACCGTTCGAAGTTGTGCAGCGGCGCCCGGCAATCCGGGCGCCGCTCTATTTTGACCAGACCATGCAAACGATCCACGACCTCCTCGCCGTCCCGCCCGACCGCGTTGCCGCCATCCGCACCCTCGCCGACGGACTCACCGCCGGCATGACGGTGGCGCTGTCCACGCACGTCAACAGCGACGGCGACGGCTGCGGCTCGGAGGCAGCGTTGTCGCGCCTCTTCGCGCACATCGGCATCCACTGCCGGATCGTCAATCCCACGCCGTGGCCGACGATGTTCCGCTTCCTGCTCGGCGGACCGGTGCAGGATCACAGCGAACGCGGTGCAGCGGCATTGCGCGACGCCGACATCGATGCGCTGCTGGTGGTGGACATCAGTGACGTGAAGCGTCTCGGCAACCTGGCCGACACCGTGCGCGAGATGACGGTGCCGCGCTTCTGCATCGATCACCACATCCCGAGCGACGAACCGCCGGCACCGGTGATCGTGGCCGACACGCGTGCGTCAGCCACCGGTGAGCTGGTGTTCGACCTCGCGCAGGTGCTCGACATTCCGATCGACATGGAGACCGCCACCGCGCTCTACATCGCGATCCTCACCGACACGGGTGGCTTCCGCTTCAGCAACACCACGCCGCGCGTGCACTCCATCGCGGCGCAGCTGCTGGCGCGCGGCGTGGACCCGGAGTTGATGTACCGTCGCGTGTACGCCTCGCAGAGCCCGGGCCGCGTGCGCCTGCTGGCGGAGGCGCTGCAGTCGCTGGGCGTGGAGGAGTCCACCGGATTGAGCTGGCTCTCGCTGCCGGTGGGCGCGAAGGAGCGCTACAACGTGACCAGCGAGGAGATGGACGGCATCGTCGAACATCCGCGGTCCATCGCCGGCACTCGCCTGGCCGTGTTCTTCCGCGACCTCGGGCACAATCGCGTCAAGATCAGTTTTCGCAGCTCCGGCAACATCGACGTCAACGCGCTGGCGCGGCAGTTCGACGGCGGTGGCCACGCCAAGGCCAGCGGCGCGCTGGTGCATGGCTCGCTGAAGGACGTGGAGATGCGGGTGCTGCAGGCAGCACGCGCAGCGCTGGCGGCAACACCGCCCGACCACGCCCCGCCGCTGCCGCAGGCCACCGGCGCCGTGACCGAGTGAGGCCTCCGCCGCGATGACGGAGTTCGCCGCCGCATTGCTGCTGGCGCTGATCGCGCTGGGTGGTGCGGCGTACTGCTCGTGGCTCTACACACGATTTCGCAAGCCGTACTACGCGTGGTGGTCGTTCAGCTGGATGCTGTACGCCGTGCGCGTGGGCGTGATCATCGGCTTCCTGCGCACGCAGGACAGCGGCTGGCTGTTCTGGCACCAGGTGCTCACCGGCTGGAGTGCGCTCGGCTTCCTCGCCGCCGGCATCAGCTTCTCGCGCGGCCTGCGGTTCTCGCCGCAGCTGGCACTGCTGGCGCTGTTCCCGGTGCTGTGGAGCTACATCGCGATCTTCACGCTCGACAACTTCCTGCTGGCGGTGGTGCCGGCGATCGCGTTCCTCAGCGCGGCCACGCTGGTCACCGGCATCAGCTTCGCGCGCCACGCGCAACGCACCGGCTCACCCGGCGCGTGGATGCTCGCCGGCGCCTTCACGCTCTGGGCAGTGCACCACCTCGATTACCCGATGCTGCGCGCGCGCGGCGCCTGGGTGCCATGGGGATACTATCTCGACATCCTCTTCATCCTGGCGGTGGTGGCCGGCATCGGCTTGCTCGTCATCGACGACCTGCGTCGCGGCCTCGAGGCACTGGCACGGCTGTCGGCCGACGTGCAGGCGAGTGCGCGCGGCGACGCGGTGGTGGCCGCACTGCTCGAACGGCCGCTGCGGCTGCGTGGCGTGAGCGGCACGGCGCTTTACGAGGTGGCGGCGCAGCACGTGCTCGACGGTGCCGGCAAGGCGCAGCCATGGCGTGGCACGGCGCTGCCGCCGTCGGTGGTGGCAGTGGTGGCGCAGGCGGTGCGCGACGGCCGCAGCGTGAGCGCCGCGATTCCACCGCACGCCGGTGGTGAGCGCTTCGTCGCCGCACTCCCCATCTACCGCGATGCCACCATCACCCACGTGCTGGTGCTCACCGGCGACGTGCGTGACCCGTTCAGTGCCCTGGATGAGGAGTTCCTGCGCGCGCTGGGGCGGCAGGTGGGGTCGGCGTTGCAGCAGGCCGAGCTCACGCAGCAGCTGGAGGAACGCACCGGCGAGCTGGCGCGCCTCTCGTCACGCCTGGTCGAGCAGCACGAGGATGAACGCAAGCGACTCGCGCGCGAGCTGCACGACGAGACCGGGCAGCTGTTCAGCGCGATGCGCATGGAGGTCGGTGCGCTGCAGGGTGTGGCCGGCGCCGGCGAGGTGGCGTCGCGCATGGACGCGCTGGTCACCGCCGGTCTCACCAGCCTGCGACGGGTGACGGCAGCGCTGCGCCCGTCGCTGCTGGACGACCTCGGGTTGCTGAGCGCGGTGCGATCGCTGGTGGCGCAGCTGTCGCGTGAGGGACAGGTGCGCGCCACGCTCGATGCGCCGGCACACCTGGCGCCGATGCCGCGTGAGCGCGAACTGGCGCTCTTCCGGGCGGCGCAGGAAGGCATCACCAACGTGTTGCGACACGCCGGCGCGACACGGCTGCACATTACCATCCAACCCGATGGCGATGACGTGCGCCTGACGGTGGATGACGACGGGGTGGGGCCACCATCGCGGGCCCATCTCACGGAACGGGAGCGGGGAGGTCACGTGGGACTGGTCGGAATGCGTGAACGCCTGGCACTGCTGGGCGGACGGATGTCACTGGAGCCGTCGCCGATCGGTGGCACGCGGCTGCTGGTGGTGCTGCACACCGGCGCGACCGCCGCGGCGGTAGCATCGTGAGCACCACGCCGTCGCTGCGCGTGCTGGTGGTGGACGATCATCCCATCGTGCGCGAGGGTGTGCGTCGCATCCTCGAGGCGGCGCCGGACATGCAGGTGGTGGGCGAGGCGAGTGATGCCGCCAGCGCGCTGGCCCTCGCCGCGCGCCTGCTGCCCGATGCCGCGGTGGTGGACGTGGGCCTGCCCGACATGTCGGGACTGCAGCTGGTGCGGCTGCTGAAGGAACAGCGCGCCGAACTGACCGTCGTGATGCTCAGCATGTACGACGATGCCGAGTACGCGCGCGAAAGCCGCGTCGCCGGCGCCAGTGCCTACGTGGTGAAGGACAGCGCGGCCACGATGCTGGCCACGCAACTGCGACTCGCCGTCGGCGCACGGATCGGTGCGGTGGTGAGCGACGAGCCGGTGGGCCCCACGCCATGGGAGCGCATCGCACAACTCACCCCGCGTGAATGCGACGTGCTGCGCGGCATTGCCTCCGGCCACACCAACAAGGCCATCGCCGCATCACTCGGCATCAGCCCGCGCACCGTCGAGACGCATCGCGAGCGGCTGATGCGGAAGCTGGGCGTGAGCACGGTGGCGGGACTCACGGCGCTCGCACTCGAGACCGGAATGCTGACGGCGCCCGACCGGTAGGAACCGGGCGGGCGCCGCAATACTGCTCGAGCTGCGTGCGAACTCAGGCGTCGACGGAGAGCGGCGAGGCGCCTTCCTTCTTCTTGCTGTCGCTGCTGTCGATGGCGCGCAGGTTCGGGCGCGACGGTGAGGCTTCCCGTGTGCCGACCATCAGCATGCCGTCCTTGGCCGGATCGAGTCCGCGTGCCACACCCTGGCTCTTGAGCACCTTGCCCACGGTGAGGCCGAACCAGATGAACAGCGACGAGACCAGCGTGCCCACCAGCGCCGCCTTCAGTGCGGCCTTGATGAACTGCCCCTTCACGTTCTGCGGCAGCTGAGCGCGGATCTGCACCGAGTCGAGCGCGAACAGCGCCAGCAGGCCGATCGTCACCAGGCCGGTGACCAGCGTCACCCAGCGCAGGATCTGCAGCGTCTTGCGATCGTTGTTCATGAAGGCGGCGAAGTACAGCATCGCCTGCGGAATCACCGTCGCCAGCAGCGCATCCATGAGCAAACCGGATGCACCAACGCGCCAGTTCAGCTCGGAGGGCTTGAGCGGCCAGACGGGAATGGTGAACTGCGCCGCGGCGTTGACGATCAGCGCGAAGGCAGCGAAGTACATCACGCTGCCGAGCATGCGCAGCTGGGTGGACGAAAGGTTCATCTAAGCCTCGAGATGGTGCCGGGCGGACGGCTCCAGCAGCGGAGACGAACGGGGGTCGGCGGGCGGTGGTAGTCTCGCGTACGCCCACGGTCGGCGCAAGCGATAACGAATCCTCAGGACAATGACGCCGATCGGTAACCAACCGTCTCGCAACGGGTTGAGATCGACGCGCTTGCCCCATCCGGTCCAGAGACGAGTGGATTGGACCGCTGCAACACGGCTGCAACACGGCACCGGCAGCGCCAGTGCACGCCCCTCTACCCGGCTGGCCCCCACTCGACCCATCCGGATTCTGCCGAGCTTCCCTACATTGCAGGATTCCTGCCGAGACCTCGGGCCCACGCACGCAGCGGCCTGGTCAGTGTCTCCAGCCCGTCCCGCTTTCCGTATCGATCCGTGTCGTTGACGCAGCAGATCACCACCGCCCTCGGTCGCGTCCGCAACGCGCGCCTCGACACCGACGTCATGTCCGCCGAGATGGTGCAGGACATCGCCACCACCGTCGACGGCCGGGTGCAGTTCACCCTCCTGCTCGACAGCCGGGACGACGCCGCGCTGGTGCGCGACGTGCGCCAGGCGGTGGTGGACGTGGCCGGCGTGACCGACGTGAAGGTGAACGTGCGCGACCCGCGCCAGCAGGCGCCCACACCGGCCCGGCCCGGCCGGGCGCTGCCGATGGCCCCCGACGCCGCACCGGCGCCGCAGGCACCCCGCGTTGCCGCCCCGACCCCCGTCGCGCTGCCGAACCTCGGTCGCATCCTGGCGGTGAGTTCTGGCAAGGGCGGGGTGGGCAAGAGCACGGTCAGCGTCAACCTCGCCATCGCCCTCGCCCAGCTGGGATACAAGGTCGGCCTGATGGACGCCGACATCTACGGGCCGAACATTCCGCTCATGATGGGCCTCGACCAGCAGCCCGAGGTCAACAAGCAGGCCAAGATCATCCCGCTCGAGGCGTACGGGGTGAAGCTGATCTCGCTCGGCTTCCTGATCGAGAAGGACCAGCCGGCCATCTGGCGCGGCCCGATCGTGATGAAGCTGATCGGCCAGTTCCTCAAGGACGTGGAGTGGGGGCAGTTGGACTACTTCATCGTCGACATGCCGCCCGGCACCGGCGATGCGCAGCTCTCGCTGGTGCAGACGACGCTGGTGAGTGCGGCACTGATCGTCACCACGCCGCAGCAGGTGTCCACCGGCGACGCGTTGCGTGGCGTGAAGATGTTCGAGCGGGTCGCGGTGCCGGTGCTCGGCATCGTCGAGAACATGAGCTGGTTCGAGAATCCCGAGACCGGCAAGCCGATCGCCATGTTCGGCAGCGGCGGTGGGCAGCAGCTCGCGACGCAGGTGGGCCTCGACCTGCTGGCACAGATCCCGATGGACCCGCGCATCGCCGAAGGGGGCGACACGGGTCGTCCCCTGATCGCGGTCGAGCCGACGGCGCCGGCGTCGAAGGTGATCACGGCCCTCGCGGCACGCGTGGTGGATGGCATGAACGCCATCGCCGCCCGCGGTTGAGCGGCACCACCTCCACCGCGCCCGGCGCCGACGTCAACCTCGCCACCGACGCGCTGCCAGGCGTCGTGATCCGGCTTGGCCTGCCGGCGGTGGCGAGCGCATTGCTGCTCACGTTGTTCGTGTCGCTCGACGCGGCCTGGGTGGGACACTTCGTGGGTGGGGCAGGCCTCGCCGCCGTCAGCACCTCGATCTTCTGGATCTGGGTGATCGTCTCGCTGGCCGAGATGGTGAGCGTGGGGCTGACCGCAGTGGCGGCGCGTCGTCACGGCGAACGAAGAGACGATGAGGCAGCGCGGGCCGTCGGTGATGCGCTGCTCTTCACACTCGCACTCGGCGTCGTGACGGCAGTGGCCGGACTGGCCTTCCTGCCACGACTCTTCGCGCTGATGAACACCCCCGCCGAGGTGACCGCACTCGGCATGCAGTACCTCGGCACCTACCTCGCCGGATCGCCGCTGATCTTCGGCTACTTCGTGGTCGATGCCGCCTTCCGTGCCGCCGGCAACACGCGGTTGCCGTTCATCATGCTGCTCTGCGCCACGGTGCTGGCGGCGCTGCTCGATCCGGCGCTGATCATCGGCTGGGGTCCGTTCCCGCAACTCGGCATTCGCGGTGCGGCGATCGCGACGCTGTGCGTGCGCGGGTCGCTCTGCGTGGTGGGCGTGCTGATGCTGAGGCATCGCAAGCTGATCGCCTTCGGCACGCCTGATTGGTCACGCATCGGCACCATCGTGCGGGTGGGTCTGCCCACTGCTGCCACCGGCGTGGTGTTTTCGCTGATCTACGTGGTGATGACTCGCACCACCACGCAGTTCGGCACGCCGGCGCTGGCGGCACTCGGTCTCGGACACCGCATCGAAAGCTGGATGTACATGATCGGTGTCGGCTTCGGTGCCGCGGCGGCGGCGATCGTCGGGCAGAATCTCGGCGCCGGCCAGCCCGATCGTGCGGCGCGCGCCGGATGGCTGACGCTGGCGATGACCGGCGTGCCAGGTGTGATCGCCTGCGCGGCGCTGCTGCTCTTTCCCACCACGCTGGCCGGGCTCTTCTCCACCGACGTGGCGGTGGTGCTCGAAGCCACCAGGTATCTGCGCGCGGCGGCGCTCTCGCAGCTGGTGGTGAGCGGTGAGACGGTGCTGGAGGGTGCGCTCGGTGGCGCTGGCTGGACGCTGCCGCCGATGGTCACCTCCACCGCGATCACGCTGGCGCGCGTGCCGCTGGCAGCGTGGGCCGCGACGCAGTGGGGCACCGACGGGATCTGGTGGGTGATCTCGCTCACCGCCATCGCACGCGCACTGGCGATGATGGCGCTCTGGGCGTCGGGCGGCTGGCGGCGCGCGATGGTGTGACGGGTAGGACGCGACGCAGGTGCGCCGGCGACCGTCCCCTCACCGCTGGATCAGCGTCACCTTGCCGAGCAGCGACCGCACCAGCACCCGCACCTTCACACTCGACGCATCGAAGTTGGTGCTGCGCCAGGTGTCGCCATCGTGGCGGAACGAACCGTCCACCGCCTCGCGCGAGAGCAGGCCAGTTGACTGCAGCTCGATGCCGATCGTCGGTGGCGCCGTGATGCTGATGCTGCCGAACACGCTCGTCACCACCACGCTCAGGTCGCGCTGCCAGCGTCCACCGAGGTCGAGTGCGATGTCGCCCACGTCACCGGCGATTCGCACCTCGCTCGCATCGGCGTTGCCCATGCCGATCAGCTTCAATCCACCGGCGCCCACGCTCGCATCGAACACCGACATCGCTTCGGTGTTGGGTGCGTCGAACCGCACGGTGGCGGCCGCGGCACCGGTGCTGAGCGCGAAGCGGCGCAGCGGAATGCCCGTCAGGTCCAGCGCGGCATCGGCGGCGGTGGCGTCGATCGTCAGTTCCAGCGGGGCGCGACGGGTGAGCTGCACCCGCCAGTCCTGCGCACTTTCGTCAGTCTGTTCCTCACCGCGCCGCGCGGGTCGCGCCGCACTCCGCTGGCCTGCAGTCAGCGTCAGCGCGCGCTGCGCGGCATTCCAGGTGGACGTCGGTGCCGAGTACGAATCGCCGAAGCGCGTGATGCTGCGGTAGAGATACGGTGCATCGGAAGCACCCACGCTCAGCGTGCCGGTGCCGAGCTGCAGGCGGACGGCCACGGGACCGGCGTCGTTCAACAACCGCGACGATTCCAGCGTGCGCACGTGTTGTGCGCCGAGCGACGCGGTGGTCGAAAGGGTGAGCAGCAGCGCCGGCAGGCTGCGCAATCCGAAGCGCGTCATCGTGCGCTCCGCGATCCGCTGGTCGTCGGACGCTTCACGGCCACCACGCCGGTCAGCGGCGTCGGTGTCAGCCACTCGGCCTTCGGTGCCTCCACCGGCAGCGGCGTGCCGCTGGGTGCGGGACGACGCACGCCCCACGGATCTTCATGCGATCGTGTGCCGCCGCGGGTGCGCAGCGTGGCACCGAGTCCGGCGGTGAGCGCCACCCACGTGATGCCCAGTGCCAGCGTGCCGACGGCGGCGGAGAGGATCGGGATCGACGTCAGCGCGGCGGCGATCAGCCATGGCACCGAGAGCAACAGCATGCCGGTCACCAATGCCTGCAGTCGGGCACCACGCTCGGATGCAGCACGCCGACGTGGCGCGATGCCTGCGCCGACCATCTGCACGGCACCGAGTCCACCCAGCACCAGCAGGCCGAGTACGGCGACCACGTAGGCCACGATCGCGAACGGGATCAGCAGGATGCCGATCAGCGTCAATGCGAGCAGCACACACGTCAGCACCAGTACTGGCAACAGCGCCATCTGCGCCAGCAGCCCCACCAGGACGTTGCGCGCGAAGCCGGATTGCAGTGCGGTCGTCACGCGCTGCATGGCGTCGCCGGAGTTGATCAACACGCCGATGCCGAGCAGGATCAGGATGCCGAACCAGGCGGCGGTGCGCGTCAGGCTGGTGATCGTGCCGCCGACGGCGCCGGCCTGTACTTCCGGCACCAGCGGCTCGATGGCGTCGAGCGTGCGCAGTTCGCCATCCACCCGACCACTGGGCGCGATGGCGGCGCCATGTTCGGCCGAGATCACGTCGCCGAGCACATGGCCCGAGGAGTCGATGACCACCGCGCCGTTCAGTGCCATGGCGGTGCCGGTCACGGTGCCGGTCACGCGCAGCGTGCCGTCGAGCACCACCAGGTTGCCGCGCACCGTGTCGCCGGCAGCGACGAGGAAATCGCCGGCCTTGTGGGTCGCGTCGAGCGCGCCGCAGCCGATGATCGGATCCTGGCTGGCCCGCTTCAGCAGTGCGGCGTGGGCGCTGCTCAGGCCGGCCGGTTCGCGCGCCGGGCAGGGTGCGGGGGCGTTCGTCTGGGCGCGCAGGGCGCCGGGGAGGAGCAGGGCGGCGGCCAGCAGGGCGAGATGCGTGTGGGCGGCCACGGCGCTACGCCTCGAGACGCCGGGCACGCGCGGCAACCGCGCGGAGCCCGAGGAATCCAAGACCGGCGCCGGTCAGCAGCGTCGCACCGGCGATGCCGAGCAGGGGCAGACCGCTCCCGACCGACGCACCGAGTGGACCGACCAGGCTCTGGGCCGCCGCCGTCAGCGACGTGAACAGGCCCTCGCGGGCCCGTTCCGTGACCAGGCCGCCGACGAAGATCGTCGCGTCCCGGTGTGCCCAGCCCCACGCCGCCGCCCCCGTGACCAGGGTTGCAGCCCCGGTGAGTGCCGAGCCGGCCGCGATCCGTGCGACCGGGCTGGACGGCACCCAACCAGCCACGCTGGTCCGGATGGCCACGTGCCATGGCTCGAAGACGTGCACCTCGTGCATGACGCGGTCGGCGAACCCGAACCGCGGCGTCATCTCGGGGAGCGTCTCGATGTCCATCACGAACGCGCGAAGCGCCGCCAGTTCATCGCTGCACTGCACGCAATCGCGCAGGTGGGCGGTGAGCTGAGACACCCCGAAGCCTGTCTCCCCGTCGAGGAGCAGGTCGAGTTCGTCTGGCAGGAGGTGGCGTGTGAGTGTCATTGGATTCCCTCCAGCGCGTACGGTCGGCAGGCGCAGGTGGTTTCAGGAAGGACGCGGACCGGGGATTCCGGGGCACGGGGGCGGTGAACGGATGCAGTCATCTGACATCCTCCAGCGCCTCGCGCAGCTCGTGGCGGGCGCGGTGGATGTAGGTCTTGACGGTGCCGAGCGGCAGGTCGAGGAGCTGGGCGATCTCCTCGTAGGAGCGGCCGTCCACGTGACGGAGCAGGATGCAGCTCCGGTAGAGGGGGCGGAGCTTGGCGATGGCCACCTCGATGGCGGCGCCCAGCTCCTTGTTGGCCATCTCGTCGAGCGCGTTCTCGCTGCGGTCGCCGATCTCGAAGCTGGTGGCCTCGATCTCGGCCTGCGTGGCGGCACCCGAGGCGCCATCGATGCTGATGGTGTCCAGCCGCCGACGGCGCAGCGAGTCGATGGCCAGGTTGTTGGCGATCTTGAACAACCAGCTCGAGAATTTGAACTCCGGCGAGTACTTCTCGATGTTGTTGAGGACCTTGATGAAGGTCTCCTGGGCGAGGTCTTCGGCGGCCTCGCGATCGCGGACCATGCGGTAGACCAGCGAGAAGACCGGGCGCTCGTAGCGGCGGATCAGCTCCCGGTACGCCTCGTCGCGGCCTTCCTGAGCCAGGGCGACCAGATCGGCGTCGGGGAGGTTGGCAGCGTCGAGGAGCCGGGGCATGCGTCGGGGAGGCACGTGCGGGCGGCAGCCGATGTGCGGCGCCCGCCGTGCGTTGGCCAACCTAGAGCTTGCACGGGCCCATGACGAGCCCCGCGCAGGAGAGCAGGAGCGCTGCCTTGTGGCACCGGCCGGTGTTCCGCGACCTTTGTCACCTGATGCCCAGCACACTCGAAGCCGACCGACGGCGCGCTGATGCCGCCGCCGCCGGCGGTGCGGAGAAACGCGCGTACGTCCAGCAGATCTTCTCCGAGATAGCACCCCGTTACGACCTGCTGAACCACGTCCTGTCGATGAACATCGACAAGGGATGGCGGCGGCGTGCGTTGGAGGCGCTGGCGTGGCGTGCGGCGCCGGCGGGCCGGTACCTGGATCTCTGCGCCGGCACGTTGGACGTGGGGGTGCAGCTGGTGCGCCAGGCGGGGTTCAGCGGCTATGTGATGGCCGCTGACTTCGCCGAGCCGATGCTGCGGATGGGCGACGGCAAGGCGCCGCGTTCGTCGGTGGGACCGGTGGCGGCCGATGCGCTGCAATTGCCTGTGGCTGACGGCACCTTCGACGGCGCGATCGTGGCGTTCGGGATCCGCAACGTGGCGGCGCTGGACGCCGGCCTGCGCGAGGTGCGCCGGTCACTGCGCCCCGGTGCGCGGTTCGTGATCCTCGAGTTCTCGACCCCGCGCAACGGCGTCGTGCGCGCCGGCTACCAGTTCTACTTCCACAGCGTGCTGCCGACGATCGGGCGGGTGGTGAGTGGCCACAAGACGGCCTACTCGTACCTGCCGAAGAGCGTGGCGCATTTCCCGGTGGAGGAGGAGCTGGCGGCGCGCATGACCGCCGCCGGCTTTCGCGACGTGACCTGGACGCCGCTCTCGTTCGGCATCGCGGCGATTCACGTCGGCGTGGCGTGAGTCCGCGCATGCCGTGCCTGCGGAGATTCGTGGCTGTATGAACTACTTCAACTGCTTGACGCAAAGCCGCAAAGACACAAAGGCGCAAAGGGTTTGAAGAGTAAACGCACCTCATCTGTTCTTGCCGTTCTTTGCGTCCTTGCGGCCTCGCGACTTTGCGTCATGCTGTTGCAGTTCGTCGGTTGTGATTTTCCCTTCTGGATTTGACCGTGTCACTGAACTGTTTGCAGGAATACATCGACGCGATCGACGCGATGGGCGAACTGGTGCGGATCACGCATCCGGTGCGCGCGAAGCTCGAGCTGTGCGAGATCGCCGACCGCACCAGCAAGCTGCCCGGTGGTGGGCCGGCACTGCTGTTCGAACATGTCATCCTCGACAATGGACAGCGTTCGACGTATCCGGTGGCGATCAACCTGTTCGGGTCGATGAAGCGCATGGCGCTGGCGCTGGGCGTGACAAACCTCGACGAACATGGCGCGCGCATCACGGAGCTGCTCAACCTGAAGGTGCCCGACGGCTTCGTGGCCAAGCTCGGCCTGCTGCCACGCCTGCTCGAGGTGTCGAAGTTCCCGCCGCGCCTCAAGAACGGCGCCGCACCGTGTCAGGAAGTGGTGTGGAAGGGTGACGAGATCGATCTCGACAGGATTCCCGTCATCACCTGCTGGCCCGAGGACGGCGGCCCGTACATCACGCTGACCGCCGTGGTCAGCAAGGACCCCTCGCGCGGCATCCGCAACGTGGGCATGTACCGGGTGCAGAAGCTCGACAAGCGCACCGTGGCCATGCACTGGCAGCGCCACAAGACGGGCGCCGAACATTTCCGCGAGATGGCGGAACGCGGCGAGACGATGCCGGTGTGCATCGTGGTCGGCGCCGATCCGGCCAGCGTGTACAGCGCCAGTGCGCCGCTGCCGCCGGCGGTGGACGAGTTCATCTTCGCTGGCTTCCTGCGTCGCGACCCGGTGCACCTCACCAAGGCCGTCAGCTGCGACCTCGAGGTGCCGGCCAGCGCCGAGCTGGTGATCGAGGGCTACATCGACCCGCGCGAGGCGCTGGTGGTGGAAGGGCCGTTCGGTGACCACACCGGCTTCTACTCCGAGGCCGACCTGTATCCGAAGGTGCACGTGACGGCCGTCACCATGCGCAGGAAGATGGTGTACGCCACCACCATCGTCGGGCGCCCGCCGATGGAGGACTTCTACCTCGGCCACGCGACGGAGCGCATCTTCCTTCCGTTGCTGAAGCTCACCACGCCGGAGATCGTGGACTACCACATGCCGGCCGAGGGTGGGTTTCACAACCTCGTCTTCGTCAGCATCGACAAGAAGTATCCCGGCCACGCCTACAAGGTGATGAACGCGCTGTGGGGGGCCGGCCTGATGTCGCTGGCGAAGGTGCTGGTGGTGGTGGACAAGGAGATCGACGTGCAGAACATCACCGAGACCTGGTGGGCGGTCCTGAACAACATCGATCCCGAACGCGACGTGCGATTCACCATGGGACCCGTCGATGTGCTGGACCATTCCAGCCGCGCCTTCAGCTACGGGAGCAAGATGGGCATCGACGCCACCCGCAAGCTCCCCGAGGAAGGCTTCACTCGGCAGTGGCCACGCGTGATCGCCATGGACGACGACACCCGCACGCGTGTGGACGGCTTCTTCGCATCGCTCGGCATCGAGCAGGCGTGGCGCAAGTGAGCATCTCCCAGCGCGAGGGCCAGACCTTCGCCGGCCCGTCGGCGATGGTGCGGTGGGCCAGTTTCGTGAAGTTGCCGCACACCGTCTTCGCGCTGCCGTTCGCACTCACCGGCGTGGTGCTGGCGAGCCGCGTGGTGATGCCCACCATCGGGCAGGTGGGCTGGGTGGTGCTGGCGTTCACGGCGGCGCGGTTCGCGGCGATGGCGTTCAACCGCATCATCGACCGCGACGTGGACGCGATCAACCCGCGCACGCGCATGCGTGAGATTCCGAGCGGCGCCTTGCAACTCGGCCAGGCCAAGGTGAGCGTGGTGCTGGCCGGCGTGCTGTTCCTGTTCGCGAGCTGGATGCTGAATCCGCTCTGCGGCATCCTGTCGCCGGTGGCGCTGGCCTGGGTGCTCTTCTACAGCTACTGCAAGCGCTTCACGCGCTGGAGTCACCTCGTGCTGGGCCTCGGCCTCGGGATCGCGCCGGTGGGCGGCTACCTGGCCGTGACGGGCGCGTGGAGCGAACCTGCGTGGATGCTGCCCGTGCTGGCGCTGGCGGTGATGACCTGGTCCGGCGGCTTCGACATTCTCTACGCGTTGCAGGACGTCGCCTTCGATCGCGCCAACCGCCTGCATTCGCTTCCGGCGGCACTGGGCGCACCGCGCGCGCTCACGGTGGCGCGGGTGCTGCACGTCGGCACGGTGCTGCTGCTGGCGCTGGTGGGCTGGGCCACTGCCGGCGGGCCGCTCTACGCGCTCGGCGTCGCCGCGGTGGCGCTGCTGCTCGCCTACGAGCACTCGCTGGTGAAGCCCGATGACCTCTCCAGGCTGGACGCGGCCTTCTTCACCATGAACGGCATCATCAGCATCACGTTCTTCAGCTTCGTCCTGCTGGAGCGGGTGCTGCACCTGCCGTCACTGGCCGCGTTGATCACGCGCACGACCTGAACCCCACCATGCCGACGCCGCTGCCGATCGTGATGGCCATCACCGGTGCCTCCGGTGCGCCGTACGCGGTACGCCTGCTGAATGTGCTGGCGACGGCACGACAGCCGGTCTGGCTGATCGTGTCGTCGCACGGCTGGCGCCTGCTGCACACCGAGTCGGGCATCGGCGACCTGCATTCGCTGCGCGCACACGTGGGCGAGGATGCGTGGGATGCCAGCGTGCAGGTGTTCGACGACAACGATCGTGGTGCGACACCGGCCAGTGGCTCGGCCAAGGTGCGCGGAATGGTCATCGTGCCGTGCAGCATGGGCACGATCGCCGCCATCGCAGCCGGCACCAGCCGATCGCTGGTCGAGCGCGCGGCCGACGTGGCGCTGAAGGAACGCCGACCGCTGCTGGTGGTGCCGCGCGAGACACCGCTCTCGCGCATCCATCTCGAGAACATGCTTCGCATCACCGACGCGGGCGCAGTGGTGCTGCCGGCCGCGCCGGGCTTCTACCACCAGCCGGAGCGTGTGGACCAGCTGGTGGACTTCGTGGTACAGCGCATCCTCGACCAGCTGCACGTCGACGTGGACATCGCGCCGCGCTGGGGCGACGCCGGCGAGTGACGGGTCGTCGGCACCTGATCGGCCTCGTCTCCGACACGCACGGCATGGTGCGGGCGTCGCTGTTCGACGCGTTGGCCGGGGTGGAGCTGATCCTGCACGCGGGTGACGTCGGTCCGGACGACGTGCTGGTGGAGCTCGAGGCCATCGCGCCGGTGCGCGCGGTGCGCGGCAACACCGATGCCCCCGGCAACCCTCGACATGCGGCCGCACTGACACTCGAGATCGGCGGCGTGAGCATTCACGTCAGTCATGGCCACGAACTCGGATCGCCGACACCGGCCAAGCTGCTCGCCGCGTACGCGCAGCGCGTGCTCGTCTACGGACACACGCACCGCCAGTTGATCACCGAGGCCGACGGCCGGCTGGTGATCAACCCCGGCGCCGCCGGCGCGCGACGTTTCGACCTCGCGCCGAGTGTGGCGCGGCTGGTGATCGAGGACGGCGTGCCGAGCGTGGAGTTGATCGCGCTCGACTGAGCACGCGGCGCTCACTGGGCGCCGGCGGAACGGCTACAACATCGGTGACAACAACCGCGCTGCTCCCTCGAAGAGGCGGCGCGGCAACGTCTCGCGCTTCAGCGACTCCGGAGTGATCTCCGTCGCCTTGCGCAGGTCGGTCTCGAACATCTGCTCGAGCTGCTCCACCGGCGCGTCGCCGTAGCAGATCGCCACCACCTCGAAGTTCAGGCGCAGGCTGCGGTTGTCGAGGTTGGCCGAGCCGACGATGGCGGCATCGGAATCCACCAGCATCGTCTTCGCGTGCAGCGCCGGCGGACCGTAGGCGTGAATGCGCACGCCGGCGGCCAGCAGTTCGGGGAAGTAGCTGCGCGCCGCCGCATCCGCCAGCGGCTGGTCACTGGTCCCGGGCAGCAGCACGCGCACGTCCACGCCGCGCAGCGCCGCACCGCTCAGCGCCGACTGCATCGACTCGTCGGGCACGAAGTACGGCGTCGAAATCCAGATGCGCCGACGCGCGGTGGTGATGGCGGTGAAGTACACCGCGTGAATGCTCTGTGGATGTGCATCCGGCCCCGACGCGCAGAGCTGCACCAGCCGCGTGCCTTCGCCGGTGAGCGCCGGCAGGTATTCGCTGCTGTCGAGCACGATGTCGGTGGCGTACTGCCAGTCCTCGAGGAATGCGAGCGCCAGCGGTGCGACCGCGTCGCCCTCCATGCGCAGGTGTGTGTCTCGCCACGCCTCGGCGCCCGTCACCGACGAGTCGTGGCAGTCATCCACGTTCATGCCGCCCGTGAGCCCGACGCGTCCGTCGCAGACCACGATCTTGCGATGGGTGCGGAAGTTCACGAAGCCCGGGCGCATCCGCGGTCCGAACCGCGCCACCTCGATGCCGGCATCACGCATCGGCTGCAGGAAGCCTCCCAGGCGCGACGTGCCCAGTCCGTCCAGCAGCAGGCGCACCTCCACACCGGCGCGCGCACGTTCCATCAGCGCCTCGCGCAGCCGCTTCGCGACCACGCCATCCTTGAAGATGTAGTACTCGAGATGCACGTGATGCCGCGCCTTGGCGACGGCATCGATGATCGCGTCGTAGGTGGCCTTGCCGTTGTCGAAGATCTCGAGCGCCACGCAGGGCAGCGGTGGCGCCTGCTCGGTGCCGGCGGCGATCGCCGCCAGCCGTGCGCCGGTGATGCCGAGCGTGTCGACCGCCGAGGCGCGGTCAGGATTGGTGCCGCGAGCGCGGTTCTTCTTGGCGGTGCGCGCGATCACGCGGCGGCGCTTCTTGCGCTCGAGCTGCCGCGGGCCGAGAAAGTAGTAGACGATGAGGCCGAGGATGGGCAGGGTCGCCATGCTCACGATCCAGGCCAGCGTCGCCAGCGGCGGGCGACGCTCGAGCAGGATGTAGCAGGAAATGGCGATGATCCACAGGACCTCGAGCGTGATCAGCCAGCCGGGCAGTTCGACGAACATCATCCGCCAAGCTCGCTTACTGCTGCGTCCGGCGGCAGGGTGCGGGCGAACTCATCCGGATTCCGCTGGAACCAGCTGGAGAGGAGCAGCAGCTCGTCGATCTCGTGGGTCGGGATGGAACGGGTGGGGCGTTCCGGCGCGTGGAAGATGCGCCGTGCCCACTCCGTGAACTCCAATTGCTCGCGCCTCGTGACCGGCAGCTTCAGGTCCGCGCGCACCGTGCCGCGCTTCACGAGGTAGACACGCGTTTCATCACCATGCCCGGTGACCGGATACGCGAACGTCAGCGTCTCCACGGCGAAGCGCAGCTTCTCGAATTGCGCCCGCAGCACTTCCAGGCGATGGAGCTTGTCGCGCACCTGCCCGGCGCGCTCGAACTCCAGCGCGGCGCTGTGGGCCAGCATGCGGGCCTCGAGCGACTGCATCGGTCCATCGCTGCTGCCATCAAGGAAGGCGCGCGCCAGGGCCAGCTGCGCGCCGTACACCTGCTCGGTGACGGCACCGACGCAGGGGCCGAGGCAGGTGCCGATCTCGTGACGGATGCAGCCGGGGGTGCGCGGCGTCGCCACCACCGGCAGTTCGGCCTGGTCGCGGTAGTGCATGCGCACGTCGCTCGCACAGTCGCGCAGTCCCAGCACGTCGCTCAGCTCGCGCAGCGCGCCCGCAATGCGGCCGGCGCTGAGGTACGGTCCGTAGTACGTGCCACGCTCGTCGCCCGACGCATCGCGTGTGACCATCAGCTTCGGCGCCAACCCCGCGGTCAGCTTCACGAAGCAGTAGTGCCGCGCGTCGCGCTTCATCATCCAGTTGTAGCGCGGCCGGAGCTGCTTGATCAGGCGCAGCTCGCGCAGCAACGCGGCGAATTCGCTGGGCTGGTACTCCCACTCGATGCGCGCCGCGCGCCACAGGATGCGCGCCCCCTTGTCGTGCGGCCACTCGGCGCGGAAGTAGCTGAGCAGTCGCGTGCGCAACTGCTTCGACTTGCCGACGTACAGCACCGACCCTTCGCTGCAGAGGAAGCGGTAGGTGCCGGGCCGGTCCTGCGTGCCGGCCTTCACCAGCTCGCGCAGCGCATCGAGGTCGGTGACGGGCTTCCGCTTTCCCTTGCGCTTGCGCGCGGCTGCCGGGCCGTCGCTGGTGTCGTCGAGCGCGATGTCCACGCTGACCTGCATCTCGGCCTGCGGCAGCGCGGCCGCGACCTTCGCCGCCTCGAGTTCGGCCAGCGTCACCGCGCGCTCCACGCTCAGTCGCTCGTCACTCCGCCCGCGGGCCGGCGCCGTGACACCGAACAATGCGAACAAGTCGGGATGACTGCCGGCCTGCGTCTTCATCGCTGGCAGCGCCAGCAGAACACGGTGGTGCGCCCATCGATCGCGCTGCTGTCCACCAGCGTGGTGCCACAGCGCGAACAGGGCAGGCCGCCGCGACCGTAGGCCTGGAGGAAAGGCACGAATCCACCGCGTCCGCCGCTGGCGTCGACGTAGTCGCGGAAACTGGTGCCGCGCACCGCGATCGAGGCCGTGAGCACGCTGCGCAGCGCCGTGAGCAGCGCGGCGCCTTCGTCGTCCGCGAGGCTGCTGGCCGGACGCGACGGATCGACGGCCGCCATCCAGCAAGCCTCGTTCGCGTAGATGTTGCCCACGCCGGCCACCACCTGCTGATCCATGAGCACCTTCTTGATGGCCTGCCGCGACGTCCGAAGAGAAGCCGAAAATCGCTCGGCGGTCAGCTCCGGGTCAAGCGGCTCCGGTCCCAGGTCGGACAGGTAGGCGCGCAGCTCCGCACGGCGCAGCAGCGACACCGTGCCCAGGCGACGGATGTCGCGGTAGTGCAGCCGACGGCCGTCGGCCAGCTCGAGGGTCAGCGTGATGTAGTCGCGATCACGCGCCGAGATGTCGGAGGGCTGCCGCTCCACCAGCAGCGCGCCGGTGAAGCGCGGCTGCACCACCAGGGCGTCGGCACTTCCGAGGTCGACGATGATCAGCTTCGCGCGGCGCCATGCCTGCACGATCACTTCGCCGCGCAGCCGGTGAATGAACTCCTCGGCGGTCACGCTCCGCAGCACGTCGCCACGCAGCACCGCGACATCCGAGATGAACGCCCCCTGCAGCATCTGGTGCAGGTCGCGGGCGATCGTCTCGGTCTCGGGCAGCTCAGGCACCGCGAGCCAGTGCGCGCCAGCCGATGTCGCGGCGGTGGAAGGCCCCCGTGAACCGGACGCCGGCGGCCAGCGCGGCGCTGCGCTGCTGTGCGTCGGCCAGTGTGTCGCCAGTGGCGGTGGCAGCCAGCACGCGACCGCCGCTGCTGCGCAGTGCATCTGTCGACTGCGTGGTGCCGGCGTGGAACAACCACTCGCCGTATCCAACGTTCGGCAGCGCGATGGTGTCGCCACTGCGCGGCGTGCCGGGATACCCCTCGGCAGCGACCACCGTCGCCACCACGCTGCGCGCCGGCGCAAACACCGACACCGGATCGATGCGTTCGCCGCGCGCCACCTGCAGCATCACCCGCACCAGCGGCGCATCGTCCGCCAGCGCCGTCAGCACTGCCTGCGTCTCCGGATCACCGAAGCGGCAATTGAACTCCACGACGCGTGGCCCGGCGGGCGTCAGCATGACGCCGCAATACAGCAGACCGCGAAACGGCATGCCACGGCTGCGCATGGCGGCGAGCGTCGGTGTGATGATGACGTCGATCACGTGCTGGATGCCTGCCGGCAGGGCACCGTTCCGCCACGTGTACGACGCGTCACCCGCATCGGCCGGGCAGTAGGCACCCATGCCACCGGTGTTCGGGCCGGTATCGCCTTCGCCGACGCGCTTGTGGTCCTGCGCAGCCGGCAGTGGCACCGCGGTCTCGCCGTCGGTGAGCACGAACAGCGAAAGCTCCTCGCCGGTCATGAATTCCTCCACCAGCACCTCTGCGCCCGCCGCACCGAACGCGTCGTCCTCGAGCATCGACGTGATCGCAGCGTCGGCCTCGTGCAGCGTCATGGCCACCACCACACCCTTGCCCGCGGCCAGGCCCGACGCCTTGATCACCACCGGTGCGCCGAATTCACGCGCGGCCGCCTTCGCCGAGGCGACGGTGGTGTGCATCGAGGCGCGCGCGGTCGGCACACCGGCGTCGTGCATCAGTGCCTTGGCGAAGGCTTTGGAGGTCTCGATCTGCGCCGCGGCTGCGGTTGGGCCGAATGCCGCGATGCCGCGCGCCTGCAGCGCATCGACCAATCCGGCGGCCAGCGGTGCCTCGGGTCCGACGATCACGCCGTCGACCGCCTGCTGCACCGCCAGTGCGACCAGTCCGGCCACGTCGCCGGCCGACACCGGCTCGCAGTGCGCGAGCGTCGCGATGCCGGGATTCCCGGGCGCCGCGATCAGCGTGCAGTCCGGATGTTCATGCCTGATGCGCCAGGCCAATGCGTGTTCGCGACCACCGCCGCCGACGAGCAGGAGCTTCATGCGGGGACAATCTATCCGCCCCGCGTCGGGCTCACCGCGTCAGCAGCCGTTTCGCCATCCAGCGCGCGTCGTGTGCGCGTCGGCTGCCATCCAGTTCCGAGCCCGCCACCGCGCCGTCGAACAGCACCATCAGCGCGCCAGCCACCTGCGGCACGTCGGATGCACCGGCGTCGCGCACCCACTCCGCGAGGCGTTCGGCGAGCCACGAGCGTTGCGCCAAGACCAGCGCGCGCGCGGGATGCGCGTCGTCGTGCAACTCACCGACGATGTGCTGCATGGGACAGCCGTGAAAGTCGGGTGACTCCACCCATTCGACCACGAAGTCGAAGAGGCGCAGTGCGCGTGCGTCAGGCGGCGCTGCGTCGACGTACGCGACGATCTTCTCACGCGCCTCACGGGTGCGCCGCTCCACGTAGGCCGCGACCAGTTCGTCCTTGCTGCCGAAGTGCGCGTAGAGCGACGCCTTCGCCGCACCGGCCTCGGCCAGCACGCGGTCGATCCCGACCGCCTGCACGCCGTGCTGATAGAACAGCTCGTCGGCGGCATCGAGCAGGCGGTCGCGGACGCAGGCATCGGTGAATTTGGAGGTCTGTGCAGCCATGCTTGACAATACAGACAGGTCTGTCTATCGTCAAGCCAGAACAGACAGACCTGTCTGTATAGATCGCCCTCACAGGAGCACACCATGGGATACGCCATCGCTGGACGCACCGCCCTCGTCACCGGAGCCAACCGCGGCATCGGTGAAGCCGTCGTCGACGCACTGATCGCGGCCGGCGCCAGGAAGGTCTACGCCGCCGCACGCCAGATCACCGACCTCGCGCCGCTGGTGGCGCGGCACCGCGGCCGAGTGGAGCCGCTGCAGCTGGACCTGACCGACGCCGCGCAGATCGCCGCAGCCGTCGCGGAGTCGGGCGACGTGGACCTGCTGGTCAACAACGCCGGCGTGGCTTCGCACATCGGCGGTGACTTCACCGATCCGCAGTGGCTGACGGCCGGCCGGCACGAGATGGAGGTCAACTTCTTCGGGACGTTCGCCGTCACGCAGGCCTACGCGCCGGTGCTGGCGGCGAACGGCGGCGGGGCGGTGGTCAACGTCTCGTCTGTCGCGGGGCTGGTGAACTTCCCGCTGCTCGTCGCCTACAGCGCCTCGAAGTCGGCGCTGCACTCCCTCACCCAGGGCACTCGCAGCATGCTGCAGGCGCAGGGCACGCAGGTGTTCGGCGTGTACCCGGGGCCGATCGACACCCGCATGGCGGCCGACATCCAGATGGAGAAGACGTCACCGGTGGACGCGGCGCGTGCGATCATCCTCGGCATCGAGGCCGGCACCGAGGAGATCTTCCCAGACGCGGCGAGTGTCGGGATGGGCGCCGCCTACCTGGCCGATCCGAAGGGACTGGAGCGGCAGGTGGCGGCGATGAGCGCCACGCTCGCGGCGGCCTGACCGGCCGCCGCGAGGGGCGGGAAGCTCAGCTTCCTGCCTTGCGGCGGAAGGCGTCGGCGGCGCGTGCGAACGTGTCGCCGACCTTGCCGAACGTCTCACGCGCCTGCTGGCCGTAGTAGTCGGCGGCCCCGCGCACGTCGTCGGCATAGGTCGACTGGGTGCCGGTGCCGTCGCGGCGGGCGTACTCGCCCGCGAGGATCCGCGCATACGCCCCGCTGGCCACCCAGCGCTGCAGCTCCGCGGCGCGCACGGTGTTGAACGGATGTTCACGCAGTGCGGTGTTGATCGCCTTCAGCAGCGAATCCCAGGCACTGCCTTCGCTCTCGTACTCCGCCGCCTGCTGCAGGAACGCATCGAGATCGCCTTCACCCGGCGCGGTGGACCCGCCGGCCAGCTTGAAGAAGGTGCGCATCGCCAGCGTGGTGTCCTGCACCGCCAGCAACGCGGCGCGATCGCAGCTCAGCTCCGCCTTGCGGCTCCATTCCAGCAGAGCGAGGTGGAACGGCATCAGTGCCAGGCCCGCGAGGAACGGCAGCGCGCTGAACCCCACCGTGCTGACGATGACGGCGATGGTGCGATAGACCATGTGCCCGCTGGCGATGTGTCCCACCTCGTGCGCCAGCACGACCCGCTGCTCGTCCTCGTCCAGCACCGTCAGTGTCTCGGTGTTGATGACGATGAAGGGCCGGTCGAAGCCCACTGCCATCGCGTTCACCAGCGGTGAGCGCGTGATGTAGAGGTCGGGGATCTCGGTCACGTCGAGCGCGGCGCACGCTTCGCGGACGAGGGCATGCAGGCGCGGGTGCTGGGTGGGGCTGGTGCGCACCGCGTTGGCGAGGAAGAGGTGCCGCAGGCCACGCTCGCCGAAGAAGCCGGCGATCTTGCGCACGATCTCGTCGAAGCCGGGAATCGCGCGCATGGTGTTGAGGGCGGCGCGATCCGCGGGATGCTCCCACGAAGTCGAGGCGATCTGGGGCAGGGGGGTCACGGGCATGACGAACCTCATCGCTCGGGAACGGCCGGGACTTGGCCGAGGGGAACCGCAATTGGAGTGAAGACGGGCGGCGGTGGCTCCGACACTCTGTCGGGCAAGGATCGGTCCGGCGCCACCCCTCTTCGTGGGTTCTCGACCCTACGGAGGCTGGCGCCGTCCAGTGTCAGTCGCGCCGTCGGCGGCTCACAGCCCGTGGAGCGCCTGCTCCAGGTCACCCAGCAGATCATCGGCGTCCTCGACGCCGACCGATAGGCGAACCAGCCCTTCCGTGATTCCCAACTGTGCCCGCCGATCCGGCTCGACCGACGCATGCGTCATGCTGGCCGGATGACTGATCAGACTCTCGACCCCACCCAGGGACTCGGCCAGGCTGAACAGCCGCACGCGATCGAGCATCGTCTTCACCCGCTCGCGGGTGCCCAGCTCGATGGAGATCATGCCGCCGAAGCCGGACATCTGGCGCGAGGCGAGGGCGTGCTGGGGATGCGAGGCCAGCCCGGCGTAGAGCACCCGCTCGTCGCCCAGCCGCTCGGCCAGCCAGGCGCCGATGCGACGCCCGTTCTCGTCGTGCGCCTTCATGCGGATGGCGAGGGTCTTGGTGCCGCGCAGGCAGAGCCAGGCGTCGAACGGGCCGGGCACGGCTCCGGCCGCATTGAGGATGAACTGCAGGCGCGTCGCCAGCTCCTCGTTGGACGTGACCGCGATGCCGCCGATCATGTCGCTGTGCCCGTTGAGGTACTTGGTGCTGCTGTGCCAGACGATGTCGGCACCCGTTTCCAGCGGGCGCTGGAAGATCGGCGTGGCGAAGGTGTTGTCCACGATCGTCAGCGCGCCGGCACGCTTCGCGATCTCCGCCGCCGCCGACAGGTCGGTGAGGCGCATCAGCGGGTTGGTCGGCGTTTCGAGCATCAGCGCGCGGGTCTGCGGCGTGACGGCATCGGCGATGCGCTGCGGATCACGCGTGTCGACGTACGTGAAGGTGAGGCCGAACTGCTGCAGCAGCTTGTCGAACAGCCGGTACGTGCCGCCATACACGTTCTCGCCCACGATCACGTGATCGCCCGAGCGGAAGAGCATCATGATGCTGGTGAGGCATCCCATGCCGCTGCCGAAGGCGAAGCCATGCGTGCCACCTTCCAGCGCGGCCACGTTCCGCTCGAGCGCCTCGCGCGTCGGGTTCTTGCCCCGGGCGTATTCGTACCCGCGGTGCACGCCGAACTCTTCGTGGACGTACGTGCTGGTGAGGTAGAGCGGCGTCATGATGGCGCCACTGACCGCGTCCGGTCGCTGTCCGGCATGGATCGCGCGCGTGGACGGACCATCGCGCAGGTCGGTTTCGAAGATGCGGGTCATCGGGATGGGAAAAGTGGTGTCGGGAATCGTAACGGCGGGTCATGGCCCTCGCACGACGGGCCGGGAGACGCCGCGTGATCGCCACCCTGACACAGGATTTCGCGCCGAACGCCGGGCTCGACCCCTTCGCCAGCACCGCGGCACCGCGCTGCCTGGTGGTGGATGACGAGCCACGCCTGCGCCAGATCCTGGTGCGCGTGATGCGCGCCGACGGCTTCGTGGTGGACGAGGCCAGCAACGGCTACGAAGCGATCGCGCAGATGGAGGCACATCCCAGCACGCTGATCCTGACCGACATCGAGATGCCGAAGATGGATGGCTTCTCCCTGCTGCGTGAGCTGCGTTCGCGCTGGCCCGACGCGGCGGTGATGATGATCAGCGGCAATGGCGACGTGCAGACGGCCGTCAGCTGCCTCTCCGTCGGCGCCCTCGACTACCTCACCAAGCCATTCCACCTGGAGGAAGTGCGCGCCCGCATCACCTCCGTGCTGGAACGTCGCCGGCTGGTGCTGGAGAACCGCGAGTACCAGACGCGGCTCGAGCAGAAGGTGCAGGCGCAGGCCCGTCGCATCGAGCAGCAGTTCCTGGGCGGCGTGCAGGCGCTGGCCGAGGCGCTCGAAGCCAAGGATCCGTACACGCACGGGCACAGCGTGCGCGTGAGCCAGTACGCCACCGCGATCGCACGACGCCTCGACCTGCCGGCCGGTGTGATCCGCGCCGTCACGCTCGGCGGACGGTTGCACGACATCGGCAAGATCGGCGTGCGCGAGGAGATCCTGACCAAGCCCGCGCGGCTGACGCCCGAGGAATATTCGCACGTCATGACGCACCCGATCGTGGGCTGGCGCATCCTGTCGGCAATGGTGATGGACCAGCCCGAGCTGCTGAACATCGTGCGCCATCACCATGAACGGATGGACGGTGCCGGACTGCCCGATGGCCTGATGGGTCTCGACATCCCGCTCGAGGCGCGCATCGTGTCGGTGGCCGACAGCTTCGACGCCATGACCAGCGGTCGCCGCTATCGCGACGACGGTGGCAAGGTGCTGGCGGACGCACTGAAGGAGTTGCGCCGCTGTGCCGGCACGCAGTTCGATCCGGAATGCGTCACGGCATTCCTCGATGCCATCGAGAGCGGCGAAGTGACGCTGCTCTCACGCGCCGACGCCCCGCACTGACCTCGGCGCGGGACGACGACACCGGTATCAGGCCACGATGACGATGCGCGTGGGCTGCTTGTAGGACGCCAGCCGTGCCTCGCACCAGCGGCGCACCGCGTCCTCGTCCACCGCGCCGTGCACGGTGATCTCGATCTCGTTTTCCTTCTGCGCTTCGGGCACGGCGGAGACTTCCACTCTCGTCACACCCGGCATGTCGCCGATCACGCGGGTGAGCTCGGCGGGGTAGATATTGAAGCCGTTGCGGGTGAACATCGACTTGATCAATCCCTCGAACGCGACGTGACCGTCGGCATCCATGCTGCCCTGGTCGCCGGTGTGCAGCCAGCCATCCACGCGCCGCAGTCCGCGCTCGTTCCCTGACACGTAGCCGGGGCCGACCAGGTCTCCACGCACGCAGATCTCGCCGCTCGCACCCACCGGCAGCTCGGCGCTGGTGGTGGGATTCCGGATCGTCACCTCGGCGCCGGGATACGGTGTGCCGAGCGATCCGATGCGATTGGGGGCGTCAGCGCGATTGAACAGGCAGACCGGCGACGCTTCGGTGAGGCCGTAGCCTTGTCGCAGCGCACAGCCGGTGGCGGTTTCCCACTTCCGCTGCACCCACACCGGCAGCGCGGCACCGCCACAGATGCAGAGTCGCAGTGCCGGTACATCGACGCTGCCGCCGCGACGTTCGATGGCCGTCAGCATGCCGATGAACACGGCCGGCACGCCGACCAGCATCGTCACGCCGTCGTTCACCAGTGCGTCCACCGCCTTGAGCGGGTTGAAGCGTCCCATGGTGGTGACGCGCGCGCCCGCCAGCAACGGAGCGGTGAGGGTCACGGTCATGCCGAACAGGTGGCTGTACGGCAGCAGCGCCAGCACGTGATCGGTGGCGGTGACCTGCGCTGCGTCGACGGTGGCGCGGCCGTTGGCCAGCAGGCTGCGGTGGGTCAGGATCGCGCCGAGTGGCTGGCCGTCCATCGCCGACGTGTAGACCACCGCCGCTTCCTCGTCCACGCCGTCGGCATCGAGATCGGTGTCGCCCTCGAGTTCGAGGCCGACATGTGAGCCAAGGTCGATGGAAGTGCGTTCGCCGTCCTGCCAGAGCGTGGCGTGATGCGGTGCGTCGTCGAGCCAGACCTGCAGCATGTCCGGCGGCAGCTTCGGCGACAACGTGGCGATGGTGAACACCGCGCCGACGTTCGCATCGACCAGTTGGTGTTGCAGCTCACTGGGCGAGGCGAGCGGGTTGAGCAGTACCGACCCCCGTCCATCGCTGGCCGCGAGTCCGATCAGGAATTCCGGTCCGGTGGGCAGCAGCAGCGCGGCTCGCTTGCCGTAGAGCGCGCGCGGCAGTGGCGCGCACCGCTGCAGCAGCGCGAGACCGGCGGCGACCAGTTGCGACGCAGGCAGGTCGTCGAGGGTGCCACCGTGCGCTGCCAAGGCATACGGCAGGACACGCAATGGATTGCTCATGCACCGGCTCCGAGCGAAATTTCAGGGTCTGAACCGCACCCAGCGGTCGGGAACGTAAATCGCGGACCACGCTCCCTCACAGTCGAGGGCGCCAGCGTCGGCACAGCGCTTGTGACCGGGTCGGGTCGGCGAGAGTCTGGACACCGGCAAGCTGCCGGCTGCGCGGCGTGAGGCGACGGCCTCGTGCAGTCGGATTCACCCACCCACCATTGCAATGTCATCGTTCGAAGGCCTGATGGTTTCCGTCTCCGGCATCCGGGGACGTGTCGGCGCAGGACTGACGCCGGAAGTCGTGGCCACCTACGCCGCCGGCTTCGGCGCGTGGGCCACCGGACTCAAGCCCGGTCGGCCCGTCGTCGTCGGCCGCGACAGTCGCGTCTCCGGCCCCCTCTTCCATCGCGTCGTGCTGTCGGCGCTGGAGTCGGTGGGATGCCAGGTCATCGACGTGGGCGTGGTACCGACGCCGACCGTCCAGCTGGCCGTGGAACATCACCACGCCGCGGGCGGGCTCGCGATCACCGCCAGCCACAATCCGGTGGAGTGGAACGCACTGAAGTTCATCGGGTCGTCTGGTCTCTTCCTCAACCAGGCCGACAGCCTCAGCTTCCGCGCTGCGACCGATCAGGGATTTGCGCGCGTCACCTGGGACAAGCTGGGCGCGACGACCACCGATGCCGACGCGGTACAGCGTCACCTGGCGCTGATCCTCGGGCTGAAGTACGTGGACGTCGCCCCGCTGCGCGCGCGCAAGCTGAAGGTGGCGCTGGACTGCGTGAATGGTGCCGGCGCGACGATCATGCTCGCGCTGCTGGATGCGCTGGGCTGTCAGGTGACGGCGATCCATACCGTGCCCGACGGTCGGTTCCCGCATGCGCCTGAGCCGATCGCCGAGAACCTCGGCGACCTGAGTGCCCTCGTCCGGCGGATTGGTGCCGACGTCGGGCTGGCGGTGGACCCCGACGTGGACCGCCTCGCCATCGTGGATGAGCTCGGCAATCCGGTCGGTGAGGACTACACGCTCGCCTTCGCAGCCGCCCTGGTGCTGCGCAAGTCGCCGGGCGTGGTGGTGACCAACCTGTCCACCAGCCGTGTAGTGGAAGACGCGGCACTCGCGGCCGGCCAGCGCTGCGTGCGGGCGCCGGTGGGCGAGGCGAACGTGGCCTCGGCCATGCAGTCGGAGCGGGCAGCGATCGGCGGTGAAGGCAACGGCGGCGTGATCCTGCCGGACCTGCACCTGGGGCGCGACGCCCCCGCCGGCGCGGCGCTGGTGCTGCAATTGCTGTGTGAGACGGGCATGACGCCCTCGCAACTGAAGGCGGCTTCGCCCCGGTACGAGATTGTGAAGGACAAGCTGGATCGGCCGGACGCACCGCTGGGCGACGTGTATGCGGCGCTGCGCAGTGCGTTTCCGGATGCAGCGGTCGATACACAGGATGGACTGCGGCTGTCGTGGGCCGACCGCTGGGTGCACGTGCGGCCCTCGGGCACGGAACCGATCGTGCGGGTGATCGCCGAGGCGCCCACCCGGGCCGAGGCCGAGGCGTTGGTGTCGCAGTCGCGGGAACCGCTGGACGAGCTCGTGCGCGCCTCTGCGCGCTGAGCGCTGGACCCAATGTCATCAGGGAAGGATTGAACCATGTGCGGAATCGTTGGATATGTCGGCAACCGTGAGTCGACGCCGCTGCTGCTGGAAGGCCTGCGTCGCCTCGAGTACCGTGGCTACGACTCGGCAGGCGTCGCGACGATGAATGGCGCGGGTGTCGAGATGCGTCGCGCGGCCGGCAAGATCGCAAAGCTGGAGCAGGCCATCGCCGACGATCCGACTCACGGGTCGGTCGGCATCGCACACACCCGCTGGGCCACCCACGGCCCGCCGACCGAGAAGAATGCCCATCCGCACATGGATGAGGCGAAGACGATCGCGGTGGTGCACAACGGCATCATCGAGAACTCGTCGTCGCTGAAGCGCTCGCTCGAGGCCCGCGGCCACGTGTTCGCGTCGGACACCGACACCGAGGTCCTCTCGCACCTGATCGAGGAACTCTTCGACGGCAGCCTCGAGGACGCGGTGGTCCAGGCGCTCAAGCGCGTGGAAGGCACCTACGGCATCGCGGTGATCTCGAGCCGCGACAAGGACAAGATCGTGGCCGCCCGCAAGGGCAGCCCGCTGCTGATCGGCGTCGGCAAGGACGAGTGGTTCGTGGCCAGCGACGTCTCGGCGATCCTCGCTCACACCCGCGACGTGGTTTACCTCGAGGACGGCGACGTGGCGGTGCTGACGCGCAGCGGTTTCCGCGTCATCGACCACTCGCAGAGTGCCGTGACGAAGGTGATCAGCAAGATCGACTGGGACCTCGACCAGATCGAGCGCGGCGGGTACGCGCACTTCATGCTGAAGGAGATCTTCGAGCAGCCAATCACGGTCGAGAACACGATGCGTGGGCGCATGCTGCAGGAGGAGGGCACCGCCAAGCTGGGTGGCCTGAACCTCACCGACGAGCAGCTGCTCAAGATCGACAACATCATCATCACCGCCTGCGGCACCTCGTGGCACTCGGCGCTGATCGGCGAGCAGCTGCTGGAGGAGTTCGCACGCATCCCGGTGGAGGTGGAGTATGCCTCCGAGTTCCGCTACAAGAACCCGATCGTCACCGAGCGCACGCTCTGCATCGTGATCTCGCAGTCCGGCGAGACGGCCGACACGCTGGCCGCACTGCGTGAGGCGAAGTCACGTGGCGCGCGCACGCTGGGCCTGGTGAACGTGGTGGGCTCCACCATCGCCCGCGAGGCGGATGGCGGCATCTACCTGCACGCCGGTCCGGAGATCGGCGTGGCGAGCACCAAGGCGTTCACCTCGCAGGTGATCGCGCTCACGCTGCTGGCGCTGAAGATCGGCCGCCTGCGCACCATGAGCATCCTGCAGGGTCGCCAGGTGATCGCGGCGCTGTCGGCGCTGCCGGCACAGATCGCGGAGATCCTGGAGCGCGCCGCCGACGTCGAGGCGGTGGCGGAGGAGTTCAAGCGGGCGCAGAATTTCCTGTACCTGGGCCGCGGCTACAACTTCCCCAGCGCGCTGGAAGGGGCGCTGAAGCTGAAGGAGATCAGCTACATCCACGCCGAGGGCTATCCGGCGGCGGAGATGAAGCACGGCCCGATCGCGCTGATCGACGAGATGATGCCGGTGGTGTTCATCGCGCCGCACGACGCCGTGTTCGACAAGGTCGTGAGCAACGTGCAGGAAGTGAAGGCGCGCAAGGGCACGGTGGTGGCGATCACCACCCGCGAGGAGGAGTCGCTGGAGGGGTTGCTGAACTACGAGTTCCGCATTCCCGAGACCATCGACATGCTGACACCGGTGCTGGCCAGCGTGCCGCTGCAGCTGCTGGCGTACTACATCGCGGTGAAGCGAGGCTGCAACGTGGACCAGCCGCGCAACCTGGCCAAGAGCGTGACGGTCGAGTAGGTCGCGATCGCATGAAAACTGCGGGGCGTGGCGAGATCGATCGCCACGCCCCGTCGTCGTTCAGGCGCGTCGCACTCGCGCGATGTTCACCGCCGCGCGACCATCTGCGCCAGCATCGCGTCGATCACCGTCGACGCCGTGCGCTTCGGCGTGTTGGTGCGCCCGATCCACCCCGGTGCGGGATATTCGATGGCGCCGATCGTGCCGCTGGCATCGACCTTCACCAGCGCCTCGGCCACACCATGCGCCCCTGCCGAACCCTGATCGACGGCCAGCACCAGGATCCACGGTGTGCCGTCCTGCCACTGCTTGCTGAGGCTGTAGTGCCCCGCCGACTGCTTCTCGAGGCGCAGCGGCTGCGAGATGCGCTTGCCGTTCTGCAGGCCCTCGGCGCGGCCGATGATGTTCAGCTCCGCATCCTTGTCGTGGTGGCCACCCTCGACCAGCAGCACCGCACCCGCCGGTGCGGTGTCGGCGGTCGAGACCTTGCGGACCGAGATGTGCGGTGGACCGAACGCGGTGGTGAACGCGGCGCTGGAAACGATGGCCGCGAGTAGCGCCGCGCGTGCCGTGAACCGTGTGAGTGATGCTGACATGATGACGCTCCGCAAAGGGGTGAAGTCCGTGCACAGGTCAGATGCCGCACGCACCGCGCGCGTTTAGTGTGCCTTGCTGTTCAGCGGCTGCGGTGGCGTGACGCTGATCGTGCCGCGGAACGATCGCGCCAGCACGCGACCGTTGGCAGCCGCACCGGCGGGCGCTGGCGTGGTGACGCGACCGGTGCGCGAGCTGAGCTCGAGCAAGGGACGCGCCTTGGCGCTGGCCGCGATGCGGATCGCGCCGGCATGGGTCTGCACTTCCGTCGTCACACCCGCCAGCTGTGTGGCGTCCAGTGTCACGTCACCGCCGATGGTCTCGACCCGTGACTCGGGCACACGGCCGGTGAGGGTCACGCTGCCGCTGACGGTGGTGATGGATGCGGTGCCGGTGGCATCGCGGACCACCACCGGCGCCTTGCCACCGCGCACGCGGAGGTCGCCCCGCACGCTGTCCACCTGCACCGGCGCGTCGATCGACTCGATCGAGATCACACCCGACGCTTGGCGCACCGTGATGCTGCCGCCGACGGCGTAGACCTCCAGTTCGCCGGCGGAACCGGTGACGTCGATCATGGCCACGGTCGCCTTCAGCCACAGGCGTGCACGTCGAGGCACGGTGACGTGCAGGTCGGCCGACGCGAGGCGTGTGTCGCCGGTGCGCAGCGGCTCGACGCCGAACTTCACGTGGCCGAGGTCACCGCCGCCGAACATGGAGCTGGCGGCATCGTGGGTGCCGGTGACGGCGATGGAGTCGCGGTCCCAGGTGCGGATGATCAGCCGTCCGGCGGGCACGTAGATGCGCATGCTGACGGTCGGCGACACGTGTCGTCCGCGCAGGTGCGCCGGCACCGGCTGCATCGGCGCGGGCTGTGTCGCCTGAGCACGCACGGCCGTCGCAGCGCCGAGCAGCACCAGCGCCAGCGCGGCGAGGCGCGACGGGAACGCACGTCGCATCACGAGCGCGCGTCCTGCACCTGGCGCCGCAGCGAGGCACGCTGGTCGTCGATGCGGCGCAGCAAAGCTGTCAGCTCGGCGTCGCCGGGCGTACGCGTCAGTTCCGCCTGCAGCTCGCGCGCCGCGTCGTCGAGGGCACGGAACTCGGAGCGGGCGATCTCGTCGGCCGACGCGCTGCTGGCTCCAGATACGGGCACTGCCACAATGGTGGAATCAGCCACGGTGGGCGCCGGTGGTGCGGTCGTGGGTCGCAGCATCACGAACAGCAGCGCGGCCGCAGCCAATGCACCGGCGGTGCGTGCGAGGCGCGGCAGCCGTCGCGACCGGCGACGCACCGCGACCGCGCGCAGCACGTCGTCGCGCAGCGTGCTCGGTGGCGTCGGTGCGAACACCGGCAGCATTCCGGCAGTCACTCGTTCCAGCTGCATGAGGCACGCGTCGCACTGCGCGGCGTGCGCCTCGAGTTCCTCGCACCGTGCAGCGTGAAGGGTGCCGTCGCGATAGGCGTCGAGATCACGCGCGACTACCTGGCAATCGATGGTCATGACAGCATCTCCCGCAGCAATCGTCGCGCGCGGAACAGGTGGGCCTTGGACGTCCCTTCGGCGATACCGAGGCGTTCGCCGATCTCCGCGTGCTGATACCCTTCGACATCGTGCAGCACGAACACGGCGCGCATGCCGGCAGAGAGGCGTGCGATGGCGCGTTCGAGATCCATCGCCACGCCGGGTTCGACGCTGGGCGCGGCTGCGTCGAACGGCGTGTTCGCATCCTTGCCATCGTCGAGCCGGAGGTCGGCCGCGATCTGCACGCGCAACGAGCGCCGTTGTCCGCGCCGCACCGACTCCAGCGCCACGTTGACCGCCAGCCGATGCAGCCAGGTGCCGAATGCGCTCTCGCCGCGAAACGTGGCCAGCTTTTCCCACGCACGGACGAACACGTCCTGCACCAGTTCGGCCGCCGCCGTGCGATCTCCGGCCAGGCCAAGGCAGAGCGCGTAGATCGGGGTGGCGTGCGCGTCATACAGCGCGGCGAACGCCCCCTCGTCTCCACGTTGTGCGGCGGCGACCGTCGGGTCGATCACGAACGAAGCCACATGGGCGTGGGGAGCGGGGCGGGGCAGCGAGGCGGTGGTCGACACAAGATGTGATGCCGCCGAGACGGCTGGGGTTTAGTCCGGCACCGCGAGCTCCGAACCGTTCACCTCGGCCGGGACGCCGTCGGGTGGCGGGCGCGCGCGCAGCGCGGCATTGCGCCCGTCTCGGCGGGCTCCTATCGTCGACGCCCAACCCATCGCCATCCTGTCACCAGCGAGCTTCCCATGACGTCGCCTGCCGCTTCCAGCACTTCCCAGTCCACGATGGACGTCGCGCGCGCGCTCGTCGCGCTGTGTCGCGAGGGCCGCAACGACGAGGCGATTGCCTCGCTCTATGCGCCGGACGTGGTCAGCGTCGAGGCGGGTGCCGGCGCCGAGATGTCGCGCGAGGTACATGGCATCGAGGGTGTCATCGGCAAGGGGAAGTGGTGGGTGGACAACCACAAGGTGCATGACTCGTCGGTGGGTGGCCCGTGGCCGCACGACGACCGGTTCATCTGCACCTTCCGGTTCGACGTGACGAACAAGCCGTCCGGGCAGCGCTTCGTGATGGAGGAGGCGGCGCTGTACACGGTGCGCGACGGCAAGATCGTGCGCGAGGAGTTCTTCTACGCCATGGGGATGTGAGTCCGCAGCGGCGGCCGCGACGGGGGCGGTAGTGTCTCCGGCACGGCCGCCTGAAACGTGATGATGCCACGTCGGGCCGGTGCGGATCGTTTCGCCGTGCCCGACTGCCCAAGGCGTCCTCCCACCAGTCCGTCCCAGGCCTACGGTTGACAAGGCGCCGTCCCTCGCGCACCATTATCCAAGTGGTTAAACCAACTGGATAACAGCGTATGCCAAGCACCCGACGACGCAGCCCCGACCCGAAGACAGCCGCCTCGACGACGTCCGATGCGGAGGCCGGCGATACCCGATCGCGGATTCTGGCCGCCGCGTTCCAGTGTCTCGTCACCCGGGGATACTCGGCACTGACCGTGCGCGACATCGCCCGTGATGCCGGCGTCAATCACGCGCTGATCAGCTACTACTTCGGGACGAAGGACAAGCTGGTGATCGCCGTCCTCGACGACATGAACCGCCAGCTGCTCGAGCGCCAGCGGGCGATGTACGCCGCGCCGGGCGGGTTCGCCGAGAAATGGGCCGCCGCACGCCGCTTCTACGAGCAGGACATCGACTCGGGGTTCGTGCGGGTGCAGTCGGAACTGTACGCCGCCAGCCTCTCCAATCCCGGCCTGCGCGAGCAGTTCCTGCCGAGGGTGGGCGCGTGGAAGCAGGTGGTGCTGGAGGCGGTGCAGGAGGCGCTGGACACCTATCGGCCGGTGCTGCCGCCGGCATTCACGGCCGAGGCCATCGCCAGCCTGATCTCCGAGTTCTGGCTCGGGATGGAGTTCGCGCAGCTGATCGGTGGAGATGCGGAGCGCGCCCGGCATGCACAGGCGCTGGACGCCGTCGAGGCGCTGCTGATCGCGATGGAGCGGCTGCCGCGCGTGGTTGACGCGAGGGACGGCGCGTGAGCCACAGTGACTCGTCGTCGTGGCCAATGGCTTTCGACCGCATCGTCGGTCCGTTGCCGGACGGAGGCGCCCTGCCTGCAGGCGCGCCAGCACCCTTCTCCACCATCGCTCCGGATCACGAGGAGTTCGTCGACCGCGACGGCGTCGGACTCTGGTATGCCGTGTACGGCACGCGCGGGCCGTGGCTCGCCTTCGCGCCGCCGTTCCAGGTGGTACACGCGTCGTTGCTGAAGGCCACGGTGCCATACCTGGCCGAGCACTGCCGAGTCATCGTGATGGATGGACGCGGCAATGGTCGATCCGATCGGCCGCAGGGCGCGGAGCACTACTCGTTCGATCTCTACTACGGCGATTTCGTCGCGGTGCTCGATGCCGCGGGTGCCGACCGTGTCGCGCTGGTCGGCATCTCGGCGGCGGCGCTGACGGTCCTCTGTTTGGCGGGGGAGCGTCCGGAGCGCGTCACGCACGTGATCACTGCCGGTGGATTCGCCGAGTCGCTGTCGGAAACACCGGAGGCGATCGCGCACGTCGAGGCGGAGCAGCAGCGCATCACGGATGACTGGCCGAAGTACCTCGACCGGTTCATGGCCAACATCTTCCCGGAACCGCATTCGACGAAGCAGTACGAAGACGGTGTTCGCTACGGGTGGGCGACGACCGCCTCGGTGCTCCAGCAGTGCTATCTCGGCTGGCGCGGGCAGGACGTGCGCGCGCAGGCGCGCCGGATCAGCTGTCCCACGCTGGTGATCCATGGCACCGACGACCGGCGCGTGCCGTACGCGAAAGGCGAGGCGATCCACCAGCTCGTGCCGGGCGCGCGACTGCTGGTGATCGAAGATGGCGGGCACGTGACGGCGGCACGGGACCCGGTGGTGTTCAATCGCGCCGTACGCGATTTCGTCGTCGGTGCGCCGGACGTGCGGCGCTGGACGCGTGCGATCTCGCGGCCGCGCCGCGCGCTGTTCATCTGCAGCCCGATCGGCCTCGGACATGCGCAGCGCGACCTCGCGATCGCGCGTGAGTTGCGCCTGCTGCAGCCGGACCTGCTGATCGACTGGTTCACAGTCGACCCCGCGGCGCGGTATCTGGTGCAGGAGGGTGAGCGGGTACACCCGATCTGTCGTCGGCTCGCGAACGAGAGTGCGCACTTCGAGCAGATGGCGGGCGAGCACGACCTCTCGGCCTTCTTCGCCCTGCGCACGATGGACGAGTTGCTGTCGCGGAACATGATGACGTTCCTCGACCTGATGGACGCCGAACATTACGACATCGTGATCGGCGACGAGGCGTGGGAGGTGGACTGGTGCTATCACCGGAATCCGGAGCTGAAGCGGCAGCCGTTCGTCTTCCTGACCGACTTCGTCGGTTGCCTGCCGATGGACGAGGCGGATGCGCGCGAGGCCGAGCTCTGTGCCGACCGGAATGCCGACGACATCGAGCACATCGCCCGCTATCCCTACGTGCGCGACGCGTCACTGTTCATCGGTAATGCGGACGATGTGACCGAACAGCGCTTCGGTCCCGACCTGCCCGGCATCCGCGACTGGACGCAGCGCAACTTCGACTTCTGCGGGTACACGCTGCCCTTCGATCCGGAGGCGCTGGCGGACACCGATCGGCTCCGCGCGAAGCACGGGTACGGCGCGGACGAGCGGCTGGTGATCGCATCGGTGGGGGGCACTGCCGTCGGCGGGCCGCTCCTGCGACGGATCGCCGAAGCGTTTCCGCACATGCGTCGCGCTGATCCCGGCTTGCGGATGGTGCTGGTCGCAGGGCCGCGGCTGGCGACGGCGTTGCCGGAGTTCGACGGGCTCGAAGTCCGGCCGTACGTGCACAACCTGTTCGAACATCTCGCCTGCGCCGACCTGGCGCTGGTGCAGGGCGGACTCACCACCTGCATGGAGCTGGTCGCGACGCAGCGACCGTTCCTCAGCTTCCCGCTGCGGAACCACTTCGAGCAGTGCGTCCACGTGCGGCGGCGGCTGACGAACTACGCCGCCGACAACACGGTGCACTACCACGAGGTCACGCCCCGTGAGCTGGCCGACCGCGCCATGACGGCGCTGCACACGCCGGTGCAGTATCGCGCCGTCGAGACAGGCGGGGCGGCGGTGGCGGCGCGCCGGATCCTGTCGGTGCTGGAGAATCGCGGCCCACGCTGACGCGCGCAGGGAAGTCCGTCGCACGCACGGTTCGTTCACCCACCCCCGCATCCTTCCGGAGGCAGCATGGCAATCCTCGCACCGCTCTATGGCCTGGTCGCGTACTCGGTCTTCTTCGTCACCTTCCTGTACGCGATCGGATTCGCCAACAACGTGCTGGTGCCCAAGTCGATGGACATCGGCGTGCCGGCCAGCGCCGCGGGTGAAGCGTTCTTCGTCTCGCTGCTGGTGAACGTGGTGCTGCTCACGATCTTCGCCCTCCAGCACAGCGTGATGGCGCGCCCCGCGTTCAAGAAGTGGTGGACGCAGTTCGTCCCCCGGAGCGTCGAGCGCAGCACGTACGTGCTGCTGGCCAGCCTGGCGCTGGTGCTGCTGTTCGCGCAGTGGCGGCCGATGCCGGTGGTGGTCTGGGAGGTGTCGGGTGCCGCGGCGCTGGTGCTGCAGGCGATCTACTGGACGGGCTGGCTGCTGGTGCTGTCCAGCACCTTCCTGATCGATCACTTCGAGTTGTTCGGCCTGAAGCAAGTGTTCGCGCGCGTGACCGGTCGCGCGATCGCGGCGCCGGTGTTTCGCACGCCGCTGTTCTACAAGCATGTGCGCCACCCCATCTACCTTGGCTTCATACTCGCGTTCTGGGCCACACCGCGCATGACCGGCGGTCACCTGCTGTTCGCCGCCGCGACGACCGGGTACATCCTGGTCGGCATCTGGCTCGAGGAGCGCGACCTGGTGGCGCTGTTCGGTGATCGCTATCGCGAATACCGCACGCGCGTCCGCATGCTGCTGCCTCTGCCGATGACGCCACGCTCCCCGATGCCCGAGGATACCCGGGTGCCCAACGGCGACTGACCGACGGCGCCTCGTGGTGCCGCCGCCACGACAATGCCCGACGCCAGAAACACCTGTTTTCCTCGCCGCCGTCCGATACTGGGGCCCATGGGCTCCGCCACGCCGCTGCCATCACGACTTTGCACACACCGGACAGGTGCCGGTGTGTGCCGCGGTCTGGCGCTCGCCCTCCTCCTTCTCACCGGCCTGCTGCCCACTGCCGCCGCCGCGCAGCGCATGCAGTTCCGTCACCTCGGCATGGACGAGGGCCTCCCCAGCTCCCTGGTGAGCGACATCCTGCAGGATTGCAGAGGCTTCATGTGGATCGGCACCGCGCACGGCGTGAGCCGCTACGATGGCCATCGCTTCCGGACGTATGGCGCCTCGAGCGACAGCGCGCATGCATTGCCGGTTGGCCTGGTGGATCATCTCTATGAGGATCACACCAGCACGTTGTGGGCAGTGACGGTGGCAGGACTGAGCCGCTACGATGGCCGCATCGATGGTTTCGTCACCTACCCGGCCGACTCGATCACGCGCGACGTGACGGCGGAGCTGCGCGCCAGGGCGGAGGCGACGGCCGACTCGAGTGCCCGCGGCGACGCGATGCGTGCGCATCCGCAGGTCACTGCCGTGTTGCAGGATCATCGCGGTCGGCTGCTGGTCGGCACGACGGTGGGACTCTACCTGCTGGATCGACGGACGGGTCGCAGCACGTTCCTGCCGCTCACCGCGGGCAGGAACGGGCCGGTGCGACACGCCGTGGCCGCGATCTTCGAGGATCGCAGCAAGCGCCTCTGGGTGGGGACGCGACAGGGACTGTTCCGCATTGGCGACAGCACGCAGGCGACGAAGGTGTGGGATGAAACGCCCGGTGCGCTCGGGCACCTCGCCGATCCGTATGTCCGCGCGTTGGCGCAGGACTCGTCGGGCGGCATCTGGGTCGGTACGCGCAACGGCGGCGTGGCGCGCATCGACCAGCGCACCGATCGGCTGACCACCTTCAAGCATCGCATCGACAATCCCGGCAGCCTGGCGGGCAATCGGATCACGCGGCTGCTCGCCGATCGCACCCGCGGCGGCGTGTGGATCGGTGTCGAAAATGCGGGCGTCGATTACTTCGACCCGCGCAGTGGCACGTTCGTGCACCACCGGCACGATCCCAACGACCCGATGTCGATCCGGTCGAACTCGATCTGGGCGCTGTACCAGGATGCAGGTGGGCTGCTGTGGGTCGGCACCTTCTCCGGTGGCCTCGATGTCACCATGCGGAACAGTGCTGCGATTCAGCTCTTCCAGAGCGTGCCGGGCAACGCGTCGAGCCTGAGCTTCAACGCCGTGCCCGGGTTCGGTGAGGATCGCGCGCACCGGATCTGGGTGGTGACGGATGGTGGCGGCGTGAACCTGTTCGACCCGCTCACCGGCTTGTTCGAGCACTTCACCACGCTCAATTCGCGCCTTGGCGCCGATGCGGTGCTCTCGGTGGCGCAGGAGCGTGATGGCACCGCGTGGTTCGCGACCTGGGGTGGGGGACTGAATCGCTTCGATGCTCGAACGCGCTCCTTCAGCGCCTTCACCACCGACAACAGCGACATTCCGCACGACAACCTGTACGAGGTGATGGTGACGCGCGCCGGGGAGGTCTGGGTCGGCACCGACAACGGCGTCGTGGCGCAACTGGATCGGGCGCGTGGCCGTTTCGGCCGGCGCTTCCGCGTGACGCCGAAGGACTTTGATCCCGCCTCGGTGCTGATGATGCGTGAGCTCGCCGATGGACGGTTCGCGGTCGGCCTGCGCGACGGTGGACTGGTGATCCTGGACCCGCGCACTGGCGATCTCGACGCCTTCAGCGCCAGCACGGATTCGACGCGCGGCATCGCGAGCAACGAAGTGCGCACCGTACACGAGGGGCGTGACGGCGCGCTGTGGGTCGGCACCGACGAGGGCCTGGATCGGCTCGACCTGCGTCGCCGTCGCCGCGAGCATTTCGGCACCGCCCACGGATTGCCCAGTGCGTACATCGACGGCATCCTCGACGATGGAGCGGGGCAGCTCTGGATCAGCACTGACCATGGCCTGAGCCGACTGGACCCGGCGCGGAAGACGTTCCGCACGCTGACGCGCCTCGACGGACTGCAGGGCAACGAGTTCCTGATGCGCTCCGCCTTCCGCGGCAGCGACGGCACGCTGTATTTCGGCGGCAACCAAGGCTTCAATGCGATCCGCCCCGACCGGCTGGTGGAGAACACGCGGCCGCCCCGCATCGTGTTCACCAACCTGCTGATCTTCAATCGGACCGTCACCCCGCGCAGTGCCGACTCCCCGCTCCGGCAGGTGCTGCACGAGACCAGCGAGCTGACGCTCGATCACTCGCAGAACGTGCTCACGTTCGAGTTCGCGGCGCTCGACTTCAGCGCGCCGGAGAAGACGCGTTATGCCTACCGCCTGATCGGTTTCGACAGTGAATGGCAGCACGTGGGTGAGCAACACACGGCCTCGTACACCAACCTCGCACCCGGTCACTACACCCTGCGCGTCAAGGCCAGCAATGGCGACGGAGTGTGGAACGAGACGGGCAATTCGCTCTCGCTCACGATCACGCCGCCGGTGTGGGGGACGTGGTGGTTCCAGCTCTCGGTGGCGGTGATCGTGCTGCTGGCAATCCTGCGACTCTGGCGCTTTCAGCAGCAACGGCGCCTCGAGATCGCACTCAGCCAGCAGGCGCTGCAGGATCCGCTCACCGGCCTCTCCAACCGCCTGCTGTTCCGTGATCGTGTGGAGACGGCACTGCTGCGGTTGCAGCGCGAACGCGTGGGTGGGAACCGGAGCGCGGTGACGCTGGCCGAGGATCCACAGGTGGCGGTGCTGTTCCTCGACCTCGACAACTTCAAGACCGTGAACGACTCGCTCGGCCATCACGCCGGCGACCAGTTGCTGCGCATCGTGTCGAGTCGCCTGCTGAACGCCACCCGGGGATCGGATACCGTGGCCCGTTTCGGCGGCGACGAGTTCGCTGTGCTGCTGGAGAACATGCGTTCGGCGGAGGATGCGTACGTGGTGGCGGATCGCATCACCAGTTCGCTGCGGGCCCCGGTGCCGGTGGGCACCACCGGCCAGCCGCGTGAGGCGCGCGTCGGCGTCAGCATCGGCATTGCGTTCGCCGACATGCCGCTGGATGCCACCGAGTTGCTGCGCAACGCGGATGCGGCGATGTATCGCGCCAAGCGGGAAGGGAAGGGGCGCTACATGGTGTTCGATCCGCAGCTGGTGGCGGCCGCCGAGGAGCAGCTGGACCTCGAACACGGCATCGCGCTGGCGCAGGAGCGCGGCGAGATGGCGGTGGTCTACCAGCCAATCGTGGACCTCGCCAGCGGCCACGTCACCGGTGCCGAGGCATTGCTGCGCTGGACCCACCCGACACGCGGTGCGATCAGCCCGGCGCGCTTCATTCCGCTCGCGGAATCGAGCGGCGTGATCCTCGAGCTCGGGCAGTGGGCGCTGCACACCGCCTGCCGCGCCGCCGCGTCATGGCCGGCGCGTGAGGATGGGCAGGCGGCAGGTGTCAGCGTCAACGTGTCGTGGCGCCAGCTGCTGCATCCGATGCTGCTCGCCGATGTCGAGGCGGCGTTGGCCAGCACGGGTCTCGCTTCGGCGCGCCTGACCCTCGAGATCACCGAGAGTGTGCTGATGCAGGATACGGTCGCGGCCTTGCGTGTACTGCATTCGCTGAAGGCGTTCGGCGTGCGGCTGGCGGTGGACGACTTCGGCACCGGCTACTCGTCGCTGCGCTACCTGCAGCAGTTCCCGATCGACATGCTGAAGATCGACAAGAGTTTCGTGGACAACGTGGCCGGTGGCGTGCAGGACGCCGCGCTGGCGCGGATGATCATCGGACTCGGCGAGTCGCTGGGCCTCGACCTGGTGGCGGAGGGTGTGGAACACGCGAGTCAGCGCGACCTGCTGCTGACGATGGGGTGCGTGTTCGGACAGGGCTATCTGTTCGCGCAGCCGCTCTCCGACGCCGAGGTATCGCAGGTGCTGGCCGAGCATCGACCGCTCTTCACGCCGGTCGACGGCGACGTGCCGCTGCGCAGCGATGCGCTGGAGCTGATCGCGCCGGCCTGAGGAAACGCTGGTGCGGCGTCCGGCTCAGGGCACCACGGGTGCCGGTGCGGCCAGTCGTTCCACCAGTTGCTGCCACGACGCCACGGCGGTGTGGAAGGCTTCCACCCCGATGCGTTCGTCGCGGCCGTGCGCGCGTGACGGCTCATCCTGGTCACCGGCCAATCCGAAGACGCCGTAGGTCGGCACGCCGGCATTGCGCGTGAACAGTCCGTCGGTGGCGCCGGTGGACATCTCCGGGACCACCGCCGCGCCGTTGAAGTAGCGCTGCGAAAGCGCCGTCATCGCCGCCATCACGTCGGTACGCAGCGGCGACGGCGGGCTGGGCACCACTTCGCGCGTGCGCGTCACCTTCACCTTTGCCCCGACGACTCGCTGCAGCACTGCCAGCACCGAGTCCACCGGATCATCGGGAAGCATGCGGCAGTTGACCAGCGCGCCGGCGCGCTGCGGCAGTGCGTTGTCGGCATGCCCACCCGAGAGACGCGTCGCGACACAGGTGGTGCGGAGCACCGAGTTAAAATAGGCATTATCCGACGAGAGCGCGGCGACGGTGGCGCTGTCGGTCTGGCCACCCGACACGGCACGCATCAGCGCCGCCAGCGCCGGTTCCTGCTGCGGCGCCGACTGGCGGAAGAACGCGGTCGAGATCTCGGTCAGCCGCACCGGGAACTGATAGGCACCGAGCCGCGACAACGCCGCCGACAGTTCGTAGATCGCGTTGTCGGCGCGCGGCACCGAGCTGTGGCCACCCGGATTCGTCGCCTCGAGGGTGAAGTCGGCGTACACCTTCTCACTGGCCTGCATCGAGAACGCCAGCGCCTTCCCATTCTTCGTCACCACGCCGCCGGCATCGGTGTTCAGCGCCAGCTCGGCCTGCAGCAGCGTCGGCTGGGTGCGGAGCAGCCAGCGGATCGAGTTGCCATCCGTCTCCTCGTCGGCGGTCAGCACCGCGATCAGGTCGCGATCGGGCACGTAGCCGCTGCGCTTCCAGCGCACGAAGGTGGCGACGATGGCGGCCAGGCCGGCCTTGTTGTCCTCGACGCCACGACCGTAGTAGTGGTCCTCGGACTCGCCGAACGTGAACGGTGGTCGCGACCAGTCGCTGGCCATCGCCGGCACCACGTCCATGTGCGCCATCAGCAGCATCGGCTTGCGGTCGCTGTTCCGGCCACGATAGCGCGCCACCACCGCCTTCAGGTTCGCCGACGGGCCGAGCAACTGCACGTCGGTGGCGGAGAAGCCGGCGGCACGAAAGCGACGCACGATCGCGGCACCGATCCGCTGCACGCCGGCCGTGCCGGTGGAGGAGTTGATGCTCACCAACTCGGACAGGATCGCCCGCTCCTCGGCGCGCTGTGCTGCGGTGGGCGCCGGTGCCTGCGCCGAGACTACCGTCGCACCGCACCAGAGGAGCATGAGGGTGCGGCGAACGGTGCGATGCATCATGGCTGGCGACGTGATGGTGGACGGGTGGCGTCGGGCGTGCTGGCGGCCGGTGATGCGGACGTCTTCGCCGCCGGCTTCTTCGCTGCCTTGCTGACGCGCGGCTTCACGACCGGCGGCGCGTCGGCAGCATCCGCTTGCCGTCGCGTGGCCAGCCGGCGATCACCGTCGGTGACGATGGTCTCGGCAGCGGTCTTCGCATCCACGAACTCCGGCGGCGTCGATTCCGCGAGGCGCTCCCAGAGCCGCACGCCGCCGTGGATGGCATTCTCGTTCGCACCACGCGTGGCTGCGTCAGGCAACGTCACCAGCTTGCGGGCGTTGCCGCCGCCAAGCACGATGCCGTCGCAGAGCAGTGCGGCGCGGAACAGGTCGCAGACCTTGTGTACGTGTTTCTCCCACCGCTCGTCGCCGAGGCGCTGCAGCCCCGCGTCTCCGAGATAGTCCTCGTAGCTGCGACTCTTTCGGTACGGCAGGTGCGCGATCTCGAGCGGTTCGACGTGCCAGTCGTCGATGATGGCGGTGCCGAGCCCGGTGCCGAGGCCAAGGAACAACATGCGACCGCCGGCATAACTGCCGAGGGCCTGCATGGCGGCGTCGTTGATGCAGCGCACCGGCTTGGCGAAGGCCTTCTGGAAGTCGAAGGTGGTCCAGCCGCCGCCGATGTTGATCGGCTCGCGGTACGGCCGGTTGTCCTTCACCGGGCCGGGATAGCCGAGCGAGATGGCCTCGAAGTCCCAGTCGGCGGTGAGCGCGAGCACGGCCCGCACCATGTCGGCTGCGGTCATGGTGGGGCCCGACGGGATGCGGTGCGTGACGCGGTCCCAGGAGCCGGCAACCTTGATGTGGGTCCCGCCGACATCGATGACCAGTACTCTCACGACGGTGCTCTCCGGCAACGGCAGACAGGGTGCCCGCCGACCGGCATGCGCACCGGCGGCAGCCACCAGGAGTTCCTGCGGGCTGCGGGAGTCTGGTCAACGGGCCGCGGCGCGTCAACTTTGCTGGCACATGCGAGTCCTCCTCCAGCGCGTGACGCGTGCCGAAGTCCGCGTCGACGAGCGCGTCACCGGCCGGATCGGTCGCGGCTACCTGCTGCTGCTCGGCATCACGCACGACGACACCGAGAGCGAGGCCACTTGGCTGGCCGAGAAGATCATCGGCCTGCGCCTCTTCGCCGATGCTGACGGGAAGATGAACCTCGCCCTCGCCGACGTGGCCGGCGCGGTGCTGGTGGTGAGCCAGTTCACGCTCTACGGCGATGCGCGCAAGGGTCGCCGGCCGAGCTTCATCGACGCGGCGAGGCCGGAAGTCGCCATTCCGCTCTACGAACGGTTCATTGCGCTGCTGCGTGAGCGCGGGGTGCCGGTGGAGACGGGGGAGTTCGGCGCCAGCATGCAGGTGGACCTGATCAACGACGGACCCGTGACCCTTTCGCTGGAAAACTGACCTGATGCGCGTGATCCTTGCCTCGCAGTCGCCGCGCCGGCGTGAACTGCTCTCACTGGTCGGCATCGTGCACGAGGTGCAGCCGGCCGACATCGACGAGACGCCGCTGCCGGGCGAGCAACCGGTGCCTCACACCGAACGCCTGGCGCGCGGCAAGGCGGCGGTGATCGCAGCGCGTGCACCCGACGCACTGGTGATCGCCGCCGACACGATCGTCGTGATCGATGGGGAACTGCTCGGCAAGCCGACCGGTGTCACCGAGGCCCGTGCGATGCTGGCGCGCCTCAGTGGTCGCACGCACGAGGTCTGCACCGCGATGGCAGTGGCAGTCGGCACCGACGTGCGCTCCGAGGTGGTACGGGTGTCGGTGCGCTTCCGTGCACTCGACGACGAGACCATCACCCGCTACGTGGGCACCGGTGAACCGATGGACAAGGCGGGCGCCTACGGCATCCAGGGGTACGGCGCCACGATCGTCGAACACATCGAGGGTGACTACTTCGCGGTGATGGGGCTGTCGCTGGTGACGGTGGTGAAGCTGGCCGCGCAGATGGGCCTGCGATACGACTTCGGTCCGCTGCTGCGCGCGTGACGCCGGACGTCAGTCGCTCAGCGCTGCCGCCGCGCCGCGACTGCGCTCGCCGTAGCGGCTGGCGTATGACGTGCGCCAGCGCTGCACCTTCGCCAACACGTCGTCGACCGTGATGCGTGGCATGCGGTCGAGTCGATTCTCCATGCTGATGGGGTACGACTCGCCCGGATCACCGTAGGCATCGATCATCAGGTCGTGGAACTTGCGGTACGGACCCACACGCTTCGGGTTGGAATAGCCGATCAGGCTCACCACCGGTCGGTCGAGCGCAACGGTCACGTGCAGCGGCCCGGTGTCGGGGCTGAGCACCAGCGCCGCCCCGTCGAGCAGCTGCACCAGGCCACGCAGCCCGCTGCCGAGCGCACTCACCACCGGCACGCGCGCCTGCTGCAGGATCACGCGTTCGGCGGCCAGCTCGCGATCGGAGCGACCGCCCACCAGCACCGGCTGCAGGCCGAAGTCGGTGTAGAGCGCATCGCAGACGACGGCCCATCGTTCCGGCAGCCAGTCCTTCTGCGCCTTGCTGGTGGCCACCACGATCGGCGCGATCGGGCGATCGAAGGCGCGCAGCCGCTCACGCTGCTGCCCCAGTTCGTGCGGCCACGGCCCGAGATTCCACACCGGCTCCGCGTGCGGCACGCCCAGCGCATCGAGAAACTCGAGATACTGGTCCTGCACGTGCTGCATCGGGTGCGGTGGCACCTGCGCGTTGGTGAAGAGCCAGTTGGCGTCGCGGGCACGCGCCATGTCGAAGCCGAGCTTCACCTTCGCCTTCACCATCCGCGTGATCATGCCGGCCTTGAAGTACACCTGCAGCGCCAGCGCAGTGTCGAAGCGGCGTGTGGCGAGCTGGCGACGGATGTCGTTGAAGGCGCGCCAGCCGTTGCTGCGCTCGAAGAGCAGGATGTCACTGATGTCGGGATGCCCGCGCACCAGCGTGGCGGGACCCGGCTGCAGGATCCACGTCACCTGCGCCTCGGGGCGATGCCGCTTGAGCGCGGTCAGCACCGGCAGCACGTGCACCGCGTCACCCACCGCGCTCATCATCACGATGCAGACGCGATCGAGCGACGCACGGACGGTGGCGCGCGGAGCTTGCACGGATGCCGTCACCCGCCCAGCCGTTCGATCAGTGCGGCGATGCCGGGTGCACCGCTGGTCTCGAGGTGCTTGCGCGCCGATCGCATCAGCCGCGCGACATTCATCCACTCCGCATTCTTCTCGGCGAAGCGCAACACGTCCACGTCCAGCGCGTAGGCCGTCGGTTCGCCGCCCTGGTAGGGCGTGAGCAGGATGTTCTTGAGGTTCAGGTCCGGATGATACGCCCAGGTGCGTGCGAGGCGGTGCAGCAGCGTGAGGGTGGCATTGATGCACGCCTCGTGCGGGAAGCGTGCATCGTCGGTGGTCAGCACCCGCGCCAGGTCGGCGCTGTCGGGCACCTCACGCGTGATCACGTCGGCGCGCGAGAACTGTCCGCCCAGCAGCGGATACTGCGCGTAGCCGAGGATGCGCGGTGTGGGAATGCCCACGTGGCGCATGGTCCAGCTGCGTCGCAACTCATCGGCCGCACGTGGATTGCGGAACACATCCTTGGTGACCGGTGCGAGCAGGCCACCATGCGTGCTGTGGCGCACCACCACCGTGACCTCCGAATCGGGCAGCGGCACTGCCCAGGCGACGGTGCGTCCCTGCATGGGCCGCTTGCGAGTCTGCGAGGCTGCCCACGCGTACAGGGTGGGATGCCGGTACAGCATCTCCTCGAAGTACGGCAGCACACTGCCGTGCGCCACCACGGTGGCGTTGCCGATCGCCTTGCGCGCGTAACCCGACGGGAACATGCCCTCCGGGATCAGGCCACCGCGCGTCCCGATCGGTGACCCGGCGAAGGGCGACAGCGTGTCGGCGTTGCTCACCGCTGTGCGCGGACCCGGCCGATCGCTGTCAGCATCGCGCGCGCCTTGTTTTCCGTCTCCAGCCATTCGTGTGCAGGGACTGAATCGTAAACGATGCCGGCACCGACCTGCACGCTCGCCTCACCGCCGGCGATGACGCAGGTGCGGATGGTGATCGCGAGGTCCATGCGTCGATCACCCGCCGCAAGATATCCGACGGCACCGGCGTACGGACCGCGTCGCTCCGGCTCCAGGGAGTCGATGATCTGCATGGCGCGGACCTTGGGTGCCCCGGTCATGGTGCCGGCGGGGAAGGTGGCACGCACCACGTCCAGCGCCGACGCCTCGGCGCCCACGTCGCCGGTCACCTCGCTCACCAGGTGCAGCACGTGCGAATAGCGCTCGACGGTCATGAACTCGGTGACCTGCACGCTGCCGAAGCGGGCCAGCCGCCCCACGTCGTTCCGGCCGAGGTCCACCAGCATCACGTGTTCGGCCCGCTCTTTCTCGTCGTGCTGCAGCTCCTCGGTGAGGCGCGCGTCGTCGGCCGCCGTGCTCCCGCGACGCCGGGTGCCGGCGATCGGGCGAACCGTCACCGTCCCGCCAGCCAGTCGTACCAGCACCTCCGGCGAACTGCCGACCAGTTCCATGCCGTCCAGCACCAGGTGGTACATGTACGGCGACGGATTGAGCGCCCGCAGCGCGCGATAGAGCGTCGAGCCGGCGAAGTCGTGCGGCACCGTGATGCGTCGTGCGATCAGGCACTGGAAACAGTCGCCGGCGACGATGTATTCCTTGATCCGCTCCACCGCCGCGTCGAACGCGGCGCGGGTGAAGTTGGACTGGCCTTCCGCCGCCGGCGCGGTGTCGTCGAGCGTGAGCGGAGGCAAGGTCGCGGGAGCCTGCAGGCGGGCGATGGTGTCGCGAACCTCGGCCACCGCGGCGTCGTAGGCGGCGCGCAGTGCGGTATCGTCCACCGCATCGATCGGCACCGCCGTCACGACCCGTGCCTGCGACTTCAGGTTGTCCATCACCACCAGCGTCCGCGTGGACACGAACAGCGCATCGGGCGTGGCCGTGCCGCGCGGCGGGGCGTCGGGCAGGTGCTCGATGTGCCGGACGACGTCGTAGCTGAAGAATCCCACCGCGCCGGCCCAGAAATCACCCAGCTCCGGCACCACCACCGGCTCGTAGTCCGACACTTCGGCGCGAAGTGAGTCGAACGGATCGGCCACCGGCGTGGCTCCCTGCCAGCCACCGGCTGGGGTCCAGCGATCCACCGTCCCGTCGCGCAGCCGCCAGGCGGCCCGCGGTTCGGTGCCGAGGAAGGTGTAGCGGGCCCACGTCTCGCTGCCGGCAGGTGCCGACTCGAGCAGGAAGGCGAACGGGCCGCGGCGCAGCTTGGCGAAGGCCGAGACCGGGGTGTCGAGGTCCAGCAGGCAATCGTGCCACACCGGCACCAGCCGGCCCGGCGCGGCCATGGCGCAAAAACGGTCGAACGACGTGACGAGGGACACGCGGAGCGGACGGGTGGCGAGGGTGCCGTGCGCCGCGGATGGCGGCGAGATTCCTGCGATGAGTCGAGCCATGAGACGTGTCAGCGTGACCCTGCTGACGATGGGCATGCTGCACCCCTGCACCGTACTCGGCCAGGCGCCGGAATGGAATGATGCGCGGGCGCGCGATCTCGCGCAGCGGGCCACCCAGCGGCGCACGGCGCAGCTCGCCGACACGACGCTGCGTGACTACAGCGCCCGCGCCCGCGGCTACGTCACGTTCCTGGCGCAAGCGGGCGAGGGACTGAGCGAGCCGCCCAAGGTGGTCAAGGCCGACGAACTGGGGCTCGAGGTGTTCTGGCGATCGCCCAACCAGAGCAAGCAGCGCATCCTCGGCCGGCGCGACACGCTGCTGCTGCCCACCGACATCAACTACCACCGCGACCACCTCGGCATCGTCCAGAACAACTTCCCCGACATCATCCGGCTGGGCGATGGTGACGAGGTCATGGACGTGCCCCATCCGCTCTCCCCGCTTGGCATGAGCGAGTACGACTACCGGATCGCCGACTCGCTGGTGATCCGGCTCGCCGACCGCACCATCGCGGTGTTCCAGCTCAGCATCCGGCCCAAGAACGACCGCGCTCCTCGTGCCGTGGGCGCCGTCTTCGTCGAGCGCACCTCGGCGCAGGTGGTGCGGATGGCCTTCTCGTTCACGCGCGTGGCGCTGAAGGATCAATCGCTGGAGGACGTGTCGGTAATCCTCGAGAATGGGCTGATCGAGGATCGGTACTGGCTGCCGCGTCGCCAGCAGATCGAGATCCGCCGCACCGGCACCTGGCTCGACTTTCCATTCCGCGGCATCATCCGCGGCCGCTGGGAGATTCGCGATTACGACGTGAACACCGGGTTGCCTGGTGTGCTGTTCGGCGGTGACGAAATCGTGCTCGCGCCGGCCGATCGCCGCGCCGCCTTCCGCTTCGATGGGGCGCTGCTGGATGGCCTTCCGTCCGACGTGCGCACCGTCACCGATCGCGACGTGCGCGCGGTGCAGGACGCGGCGCGCGAGCTGGTGCGATCGCAGGCGCTGCAGCGCACCCGTGGCACCGCGATCCAGGCGCGGAGCGTGTCCGACTTCGTGCGCGTGAACCGTGTCGAGGGGCTGGCGCTCGGTGCCGGGCTCACGCAGCGTCTGGGCGGCGGGGTGCGCGTGGGGGCCACCGCGCGTTATGCGATCGCCGATGAACGGGTGCGCGGCAGCGCGGGTGTCGCGTGGGAACGCGCCTCGGGTGCGGGCCTGTCGCTGCGCGTCGAACGACAGCTGGGCGAGATCGGGGTGGTGCCGGAAGGCTCCGTCACCCGCAACTCGCTCGCGTCGCAGGAATTCGGCAGCGACTGGACCAGCCCATTCCAGCGCGAGCAGGTGGCGCTGCGCTTCGACCTCCCGCCACTGCTCGAGCGACACTGGCGTGTGTCGGCCGAAGTCGCACTGGAGCGTCATGCGAGCGCGAATGTCAACGCGTCACCGGCGCGTGGTGCGTACGAGGCCACGCCGTTCACACTCGACGACCACTTCAGCCGCGCCTCGTTGATGCTGCGCCGGCCGACGTCGCTGGGTTTCCTCGGCACCGAGATCGCGCTCTCGGCGTCGGTCGATGCCATCCGTGCGCGCAGCAGTGGGCGCGACATCGGCCGCGGCGTGCTGGACGTGGACATCCAGCGTCCGATCGGCCGCGATCGCCTGGTGCTGCGCACGATTGCCGCCGGCACCGTCGGCGCGGTTGTGCCGGTGCAGTACGAGGCGTGGCTGGGTGGGCCGATCACGCTTCCCGGGTACGGTTTCCACTCCGTGCGCGGGCGTGCCGCGGTGTCGCAGCGCATCGAGTGGCAGCATGGCGTGCCGGGTCCGACCATCCCGCTCGGCCGGTATGGTCGCGTGCCCGGCGAGATCGTGCTGGCACCGTTCGCGGTGGTGGCGTGGAGCGATGGTGCGACGACGTCCGAGCGACAGGTGGCGCGAGGGCTGCGTCCGGCCGTCGGCATCGCGGGCATCGGGTTGTTCAACCTGCTGCGCGTGGATGTGGCGCGCGGACTGCGAGACGGCCGCTGGCTGTTCTCGGTGGACGTGACGCGCGACTTCTGGAGGATCCTGTGACCGGTGGCGAGACCGTGCCCGTGCGCGTGAGCATCGTGGACCTGGTGGTCGCACGGTTCGGCGTGATGGGGCTGGAGACTCTGCTCATGCGCCGCGCCGACGGCATGCGATGCACAGGTGCCTGGGAGATTGTACACGGCAAGATCGAGGACGGTGAAACGCCGGATGCCGCCGCGCGCCGTGAGTTGCGCGAGGAGACGGGCCTGCCGTGTGAGCGACTGTACAACATCACGCTCGGCGGATTCTACCTGCACCGCCAGGGCGTGTTGAGCCTGACGGTGGTGTTCTGCGCCATGATCGCGCCCGATGCGCCGCTGCCCGTGATCGGCGAGGAGCACGACGCGTACGAGTGGCTGCCGTTCGCCGAGGCGATGGAGCGTTGCGCGTGGCCGCGCGAGCGCGAGGCGATGCAGCACGTCGCGCACCTGCTGCGCAACGGGCGGGATGGTGGGGCGGTGGAGGACGTGCTGCGGGTCTGACGATGCAGGTCGCCCAGACAGTCACGGCAGGCGGGTGAAGATCAGCTGTCGGGTGCGTGGCAGCGAGAGGTCGAATGCGTTCACCGTGCCGTCGGGTGCGCGCGTGAAGGTGAGCACCCACGATTGCGACGGCACACGGAAGCCGTCGCGAAACAGCGGCACCGCACGATCGCGCAGTGCCGCGCCACGCTGAGCCACCAGCTGCCCGTCGCGCACCACCATCTCGATGGTGGCATCGGTATCGGAGTTGTGATACCGACCGGTGTATGCGTCGAGCGGTGTCGACGGAACGTTCGCGGCCTCGAGCCGCAAATACTGCACCGAGTCGCCGTCCGACGCGTGCAAGGTGAACGCAGTGACGGTGCCGGACGCATCGGCATGCAGTATCAGTTCACGCGTGCCGTCACTGCTGCGGTAGCGATCAGGTGCCACAGGTGTGTAACCCAGCCAGGTGTTGATCGCGAGGCCGCGCTCGAACGTGCGCACCGTGACGACCTGCCGGTTGCGTGAGTTGCGGAAGGTGCCGGCCGCGCGGGCACCGGGACCGTTCGTCACCGTGTCGCCAAGCGCCGGGCGCACGTCGGCCGGCGGCAGTGGAATTCGTGCCAGCGTCGAGAGCAGCATCGGCCCCAGTTCATCGGTGTTGACTGCGCTGCCGTTGCAGAGGATCACCAGCGCCAGCGCACGCGACGGCATGCGACCGGCGTAGGCCACGTAGCCGCCGGTCCAACCCGCATGACTCACCACGCGCACACCGCCGGGCGTGCTGACCTCGAGGCCCATCGCGTATCCGGTGCTGCGGCCGGACGAGAGTACACCGACGCGTTCCATCGCGTCGCGGAAGCCGGGACCGCCGACTACTTCCGTATCGAGGTTCCGCAGCCATCGCAGCAAGTCGGGCGCGGTCGTCAGCAGCCCGCTCGGCCCGATGACGGTCTCGAACGGGGTGTCGATCGCGAAGGTGCCGTCATCGTTCGGCGAGTAGCCGAGCGCGCGCCGTGGATACAGCGCGCCCGGCGTATCGCGCCACGTGGTGGCGCGCATCTGCAGGGGCTCGAAGAAGGCCTTCGTGGTGAAGGCAGCCAGCGACTGGCCCGACACCCGTTCGACGAGGATCGCGGCCAGCACGTAGTTGCTGTTGCTGTAGGCGTACTGCGAGCCCGGCGCGAAGTTGAGCGCCCGCTGCCGGCTGAGCATCGCCAGCACGTCGGTGTTGGTCCAGGCCGCGTCACTGCTCGTCCATCGTCCCATCTCCGCGAGGTTGCGCCAGTCACGCCACCCGCTCTGGTGATTTAGCAACTGGCGGACGGTGATCACCCCGAGGTCGGGCAGCTCGGGGATCCAGCGACGCACGTCATCGTCGAGCGAGAGCTTGCCCTGTCTCGCCAGCAGCACCACGGCCGCCGCGGCGACCTGCTTCGACACCGAGCCGGCCTCGAAGCGCGTGGTGGAGTCGTTCTGGCCCCCGCGCTCCAGATCGCGCCGTCCGAACGCCGTCAGCCCGCGTCGTCGGCCGGCCGAGTCGAGTGCGATCACGCATCCCGGTCCAGTGGGGGCATGCATGCCGGCGAAGAGGCTGTCCACCACGCGCGGCGCCTGGGCCGTGGCGGTGACTGGTGCGACGGAGACCGCGAGGCTGGCGAGTGCGATGGTGGCCAGCGCACGAAGGAGTGCGCGGCGGAACGGTTTTGGATGGTTCGGCATGGCTCGATGGTTGGCGACTGCGGCAACCCTATCGCCGATCGCCTGCCGGTGCGTCGCGCCTTCCGCCAGCGCCCGAGTTGGCGGAACCTGCTACGTCGCGGGCGCGATCCGGGCGCGCAACTGCGTCGGCGTGGTTCCGAGGTGGCGCTGGAAGGCGCGGTTGAACGATGCCTTGCTGGCGAAACCGACGTCGAAGGCCACCCGCAACACGTCGGGTGCGCCGGGTGTCGAGAGGATCGCGGCGGCTTCCTCGACCCGGATGCGATTGATGAAGTCGTTGAACGACTCCCCACTCCCCTCGTTCAGCGTGCGCGACACCGACCGCGTCGAGGTATCGAGCAGCGCAGCGAGGCGGGCCAGCGTCAGCGCGGGATCGCGATGCCAGCCGGCTGCGATCACACGGGCGCGCCAGGACGCCGCGTCGGCCGCATAGTCCTTCCCGGGGTCAGCGGTTCGTATCGGCGCAGGAACGTGCGATGCGCCTTCCACGACAGGCAGGACGGCGCCCTCGGCCGCCGATGCCAGCTCGAGCTGCTGCCTCGTCTCCCGTGTCGGCGCATCGATCGGGATCGCCTGGCCGCCGAAACGGTAGCCGAGCAGTGCGATCAGGTACGAGAGCAGCGCCAGCGCGACGATCACCGGCATGCGCGCGAAGTAGTCCAGCGGCGTCACGAACAGGTGCACCAGTACCAGCACGATGCCCAGCGCAGCCGTCAGCGCGAATCCCGCCAGCACGACGCGCAACCAGCCGAGCCGGGTCTCCTCGCGGTTACTGAGGTTGTCGTCCAGCCACGCCTGCCATGCTCCGTACCGCAGGTAGGCGGCGCGGCCGTACGCCGTCAGCGACACCAGCACCAGCACCATGCCGATCGGCTCGACGATCGACAGGTGCGCGCCCGAGTACCAGCGCCCCTTCACCTCGGTCGGCAACGCGAAGGCGACCAGCTGGTACGCGAGCTGGATCGCCGCCGGCGCGAAGTGCAGCGGCATGCGCGGTGGCGTGCGGCCGGTCGACAGCACGACCACGTACACCCAGAGCAGTGGACCCCACGCCAGCGTGACGTCGAAAGGTGCGAACGTCAGCCACCAGTGCAGGTCGTATGCACCGGCGAAGCCAAGGATGTACGGCATCAGTCGCAGCGCGATGCTGCCCGTCAGCACCGCCAGCCATGCCGAACCGCGGTGGCGCCCGGTGCGCGACAGCAGGAGCGCGGCGAGAAAGACGCTGTTCGCGGCCGCGACGGCAAGGAGCAGTGAGTAGGCGCCGAACTTCATCGGGCGCGCCGGTGTCCGGCCGTCCGCCGCACGCGTGACAGCCTGCTACGCGTCACCGCTGTCAGGCGCGTCGTCCTCATCGAACACCGGCGACTCCGCGACATGTGCGGTGTCGGGCACACCCTCGGCACGCGGCACGTACACCGGCTCGTCGCGCCACGGCCCCATCTCCAGCAGCGACATCAGCGCCGAGGCCAGTTCGTCGCGCCCGATGTTCTCGTGGGCACTGAACGGGATCACCTGCTCCTCGTCCACGCCGTAGGTGGAGCAGAGTTCCGTGATGCGCTTGGCGCGCGCGGCACGACCGAGCTTGTCCACCTTCGTCAGCGCGATCAGCGTCGGCACGCCGAGATCGGCGAGGAAGTCGAGCATGATGCGATCATCGCTGGTCGGGTCGTGCCGCACGTCGAGCAACTGCACCACGCCGCGCAGGTACGGGCTGTTGCGCATGTAGCCCTCGATCAGGGGGCGCCAGGCAGCCTTGCGGTCCTTGCTGATCTTGGCGTAGCCGTAGCCGGGCAGGTCCACCAGCATGAACAGCTCGTTGACGCGGAAGAAGTTCAGCTCGCGCGTGCGACCCGGCGTGCGGCTGACGCGCGCGAACGCCTTCCGCCGCACCAGCGCGTTGAGCAGGGAACTCTTGCCCACGTTGCTGCGCCCGGCGAACGCGATCTCGGGCAACTGCGGTTCGGGGCGCCACCCGTCGACGGTGGCCATCGGACCGGAGAAGGTCAGCGATCGGATCACCAGCGGGTCGGACGGCTTCACCACGTCGGACGGGGCCTGCGGCACGTCAGGTTCGGTCACGCAATCTCAGTGTGGGTGCACGGGTGCGCGGCGACCACGCTCGCGGCGCGGTTGCACGGCAGCCGCGGGAACGGTGTTCGCGGCTGGCGCCGGCGGCGGTGCCACCAGCGCCACGGCCGACGGCGTGCGCAGGCCGAGCGCCAGCACTTCGTCCATGCTGCCGACGGAATGGAAGGTGATCGCGTCACGCACTTCCTGCGGCACGTCGTCGATGTCGCGCACATTGCCCTTCGGCAGCAGCACGTGACTGATGCCGGCCCGGTGCGCACCCACCGCCTTCTCCTTCACGCCGCCGATCGGCAGCACGCGGCCGCGCAACGTGATCTCGCCCGTCATCGCCACGTCGCCGCGCACCGGCGCACCCGTCAGCGCACTGACCACCGCCGTCGCGATGGCGATGCCCGCACTGGGACCGTCCTTCGGCGTCGCCCCGGCGGGAATGTGGATGTGGATGTCCTTCGTCTTGTAGAAGTCCGGCGCGATGCCGAGTTGCGACGCGCGCTGACGCGCGTAACTCATCGCTGCCGACGCCGACTCCTTCATCACATCGCCGAGTGTGCCGGTGAGCTGCAGCCGGCCGCGACCTTCCACCACACTGACCTCGATCTCCAGCGTCTCGCCGCCGACGGTGGTGTAGGCGAGGCCAGTGGCCACGCCCACCTTGTCCTCCAGCGACGTGTCATCGGGATCGAACTGCATCGCACCGAGCAGGCCGGTGAGCTCCTTGGTCCGCACGACGAGCGGCGCTGGAGCCTTCTTCGACGCCGGTGCCTCGGCGCGCTGACGCGCCAGCTTGCGGGCCACGCGCGCCAGGCGGCGCTCGAAGTCGCGCACACCGGCTTCGCGCGTCCAGCCGCGGCAGATGGTGCGCAGTGCGTCGGGCTCCCACGTCACGTCGGCGGCATCGATGCCCACCGCCTTCAGCGTCCGCGGCACCAGGTACTGCGTGGCGATCGCCAGCTTCTCCTGATCCAGGTAGCCGGTGAGCCGGATGATCTCCATGCGGTCGCGCAGCGGCTCGGGAATGCCGGAGAGCGAGTTGGCGGTGGTGACGAACAGCACCTGACTGAGATCGTAGTCGATCTCGAGGTAGTGATCGTTGAACGCCGTGTTCTGCTCCGGGTCCAGCACCTCGAGCAACGCCGCCGACGGATCACCGCGCCAGTCGGCGCCGAGTTTGTCCACCTCGTCCAGCAGCAGCACGGGGTTCACGCTCTCGGCGCGCCGCATGGCCTGGATGATCCGGCCCGGCATGGCGCCGATGTAGGTGCGACGATGTCCGCGGATCTCGGCCTCGTCGCGCACGCCACCGAGCGACATGCGCACGAACTTGCGGCCCAGTGCACCGGCGATGGAACGCGCCAGCGACGTCTTGCCGACGCCGGGTGGCCCGACCAGGCAGAGGATCGGGCCATCCATCTTCCCGACCTGCTTCAGCACCGCGATGTAGTCGAGGATGCGGTCCTTCACGTCCTCGAGACCGTAGTGATCCTCGTCCAGCACCTGCTTCGCGCGCGCCACGTCGAGCGTGTCCTCGGTGCGGGCGTGCCACGGCAACGTCAGCACCCAGTCGAGGAAGGTGCGACTGACGGTGGCCTCTGGACTCAGCGGCGCCATCTTGCGCAGCTTGCGCACCTCGCGCCGGGCGCGTGTCAGCACCACGTCGGGCAGCCTCGCGGCCACCAGCTGCGCCTCCAGCTCCTGCACGTCGTCGCCATCCTCGTTGCCCAGCTCGCGATGAATCGCGCGCAGCTGCTCCTGCAGGTAGAACTCGCGCTGGTTCTGGAACAACGCGCCGCGCACGTCATCCTCGATCTTGCGCTCCAGGCGCAGCAACTCCACCTCGCCGGCCAGCGTCATCATCAGCTGGTCGAAGAGCAGGCCGAGGTTCTGCGCATCCAGCAGGCGCTGTCGCACCTCGAGCTTCACGCTCAGGTGCGCGGCCATCATGCAGGCCTGCTGCTCGTGCGTCTCGGCGCTGCCGATCAGGCGCACGATCTCGTCCGGAAGCCGGCGGTGCAGCGCCACGTATTCCTCGAACGAGGAGATCGCGCGCCGTGCCTGGCGCTCCTCGTCCTCGGTGAGTCCCACGGCATCCAGCGGGTAAGGCTGCACGTTGGCCTTGAGGTGCGAGCCGGCCATCGCGTAACGCGTGACCTTGGCGCGCGCGAGCGACTCCACCAGCACGCGCGTGGTGCCGTTCTGCAGGCGCGAGATCTGGAGGATGCGCGCCACCACACCGACGCGATACAGGTCGGTGCTGCCCGGCTCCTCGGTGTCGGCGCGCTTCTGCGCAACCAGCAGCACGAGCGAGTCGTCGGCCGCGGCCGTGTCGAGGGCGGCGAGGCTGGCGGCGCGGCCGACCAGCAGGGGCATGACGACGTGGGGAAAGATCACGACGTCGCGCAGCGGCACTACTGGCAACCGCTCCGGCGTCTCGATCCTGTCCCCATCGCGCCGGAAGACCGGGCTCAGGGCTACGCTTCCTTCTTGCGACGAGCGGGCGAGATCTCGAGCAGGGGCTGGGCGCGGCTCGTCACGCAGCTCTCGATGACGCGGACCTCGGTCACATCCTCGCGACTCGGCAGGTCGAACATCACGTCCATCAGGATCTCCTCGAGGATCGCGCGCAGGCCGCGCGCACCGGTGCCGCGCTTGAGGGCCTTGGTGGCCACGGCGCGCAGGGCATTGTCCTCGAAGTCGAGCTTGACCTCCTCCAGCGCGAACAGCTTCTGGTACTGCTTGACCAGCGCATTCTTCGGCTCGCGGAGGATCTGCACCAGCGCGTCCTCGTCCAGCGACTCCAGCGGCACCGCCACCGGCAGGCGACCCACCAGCTCGGGGATGATGCCGAAGCGCAGCAGGTCATCCGGCTCGACGTCGGCGAACGGCTCCTTCGCGGTGCGCTCCAGCAACGCCTTGTCGGCGCCGCCGAACCCGATCCGCTGCTTGCCCACGCGCGCCTCGATGATCTTCTCCAGGCCGTCGAAGGCGCCACCGCAGATGAACAGGATGTCCTTGGTGTTGATCTGGATGTATTCCTGCTGCGGGTGCTTGCGGCCACCCTGCGGCGGGACACTGGCCACCGTGCCCTCGAGGATCTTGAGCAGCGCCTGCTGCACACCCTCGCCACTGACGTCGCGGGTGATGCTCGGGTTCTCGGACTTGCGCGCGATCTTGTCGATCTCGTCGATGTAGACGATGCCGCGCTCGCACTCCTGCACGTTGAAGTCACCCGCCTGCAGCAGCCGGACCAGGATGTTCTCGACATCCTCACCGACGTAGCCGGCCTCGGTCAGCGTGGTGGCATCGGCGATCGTGAACGGCACGTCGAGAATCTTGGCCAGCGTCTGCGCCAGCAGCGTCTTGCCGACGCCGGTGGGGCCGATCATCAGGATGTTCGACTTCTCGAGCTCCACGTCCTCGTCGCGCGACGCGCCAAGGTTGATGCGCTTGTAGTGGTTGTAGACCGCCACCGACAGCGCCTTCTTGGCCCGTTCCTGGCCGATCACGTACTGATCGAGGATGTCCTTGATTTCCTGCGGGGTGGGAACCTGCGTGATCGCCTCGGCGACCTCGCGCTCCTCGTCCTCGGCCAGGATCTCATTGCAGAGCGCGATGCACTCGTTGCAGATGTACACGGACGGCCCGGAGATGAACTTCCGGACGGCATCCTTGGACTTTCCGCAGAACGAGCAGCGCAGATGCTTGTCGTGCGACATTCGAGACCCGGCAGAAAAGCATACGGCGAGCCCCCCGCATGGGGACGCGTCCACTGGTTCGGAACCTACAACCCGGGCAGGGGATCGCAATGCAGCCGCGCCCATGTCCGGAGATGGCAAGGGGCCACACCGCGTTCGGTGCAGCCCCCGCCAAGTCTCGGCACCACAACCGTTTACCGGTCGTGGTGTGCTGACGTTCCCGGGCCTCAGCCCGCCGTCACGACCGCCGGCTTGGTCTCGGTGTTCAACTCGGTGCGGCTGGTCACGATGTTGTCGATGATGCCGTAGTCGAGTGCTTCCTGCGCGCTCATGAAGCGGTCACGATCGGTGTCGCGCTCGATGGTCTCCACCGGCTTGCCGGTGTGCTTGGCCATCAGCTCGTTCATCTTGCCCTTCAGGTACAGGATCTCGCGCGCCTGGATCTCGATGTCCGAGGCCGTGCCACCACCGCCGTTCTGGCTCGGCTGGTGGATCATGATCCGGCTGTGCGGCAACGCCGACCGCTTCCCCTTCCGACCGGCGCTGAGCAGGAACGCCCCCATGCTGGCGGCGAGGCCCATGCAGATCGTGTTCACCGGCGCCGACATGAAGTTGATCGTGTCGTAGATCGCCAGGCCCGCCGAGATGCTGCCACCCGGCGAGTTGATGTACAGGCTGATGTCGCGATCGGCGTTGTCGGCCTGCAGGAACAGCAGCTGGGCGATGACGATGTTGGCCACGTCGTCATTGATCGGCGTGCCGAGGAAGATGATCCGGTCCATCAACAACCGCGAGAAGACGTCGTACGACCGCTCGCCGCGGCTGGACCGTTCAATCACGTACGGGGCGTAAATGCTGGCCATGATTCGGGCTTCCTGCTGAGGTTATGGCACCGGGCCGGGCCCGATGAGAACTCCTGCTGCTCTACGCTACCTGATTTACGGTGTTCCGTGCAATCAGCCAGCCGAAGACCTTCTCGTCCGTGACGGTGCGCTCCAGTTCCTTCAGGCGCCCGCCCTTCTCCAGCTGCACGTAGAGCTGTCCAGTCTCGACACCTCGCTCCGCCGCCATCTGCGCCACCTTGTCGTCCACATCCGAGGTGCTGGCCACCAGGCCTTCCTTCTCGGCGATGGTGTCGATCACCACGTCGCGGCGGACCTGACGCTCGGCCATCGGCCGGAACTCCCCGGCGAAGCGCTCCTGCATGCCCTCGGGCACCTGGTACATCTGCATGTACGCGCCCATCACCTGCTGCACCCAAGCGTTGGGGATCTCGAACGGGTTGGCGGCGATCACCTGATCCAGCAGTTGCTCGCGGACCGATGAGTCCGCCTCGCGCTTGACGTGCTCGCCCATGTCCTTGCGCACGGCCTCGGTCAGCGCGGTCACGGTGTCGAAATCACCGAGCTCGGCCGCAAAGGCGTCGTCCAGGGTGGGCAGGGTCTTCCGCTTCACTTCCAGCAAGGTCACCCGGGTGAGCTTCGACTTGCCGCGCTGGGCCTCGTCGGGAAAGTCATCGGGCCAGCGCACGGCACGCTCGACGGTCGTGCCCGGCGTGGCCTCCATGATCAGCTCCTCGATGCCGGCGATCGCCTGGCCCTTGCCCAGCTCCAGCGGATACTCGCGCTGCTCGGGCATCTCGGCCCCCTCTTCCTGCGACGCGATCTGCACCCGCACCTGGTCACCCGGCTGCGGCTTGTCCTCCACCGGCGCGAGCGCGGCGCGCTGCTCGCGCAGGGTCTCCAGCTGCTCCTGCACCATCTCGTCGGTCACCGTCTCCGAGGGCCGAGAGACCGTGAAGCCCGACGTGTTCTCGATCGCGATCTCGGGGCGGACCTCGAGGTGGATGTCGAAGGTCACCGGCTCGCCGTCCTCGAACTTCAGGTCGTGGACGTGCGGCTGCGCGATCGGCTCCAGCTTCTCCTGATCCAACGCCTGCTTCCAGGCATCCTGGACCAGGCTCTCCATCGCCTCCTCACGGATCTGGGCGGCGTAGGCTTTCTTGATCAGGTGAATGGGCGCCTTGCCCGGGCGGAACCCCGGCATCCGGGCGGCGGAGGCATAACGCTTCACGGCCTTGTCTTCGGCGGCCTTGACGGTCTCGACGGAGACGGTCACACCGAGCAGGCGCTCGACGCCTTCGGCCTTCTTGACGGCAATTTCAAACGACATCGTCGGGTCGGAATCAGGAGGAACGGAACCGCCGCCGGTGCAGGCGACGCATCCCTGCAAGCTAACGCCGACGGGGCGGGGATACGCAGTGGCCGATCGGCCGGGCCGCACCGCGGCCACCGGGTGCCCCGCCATCCGTACATTGCGTCATGGTCTATCCCGAGGAACTGAACGATCCCGATCGGCGCCGGTCGCCGCCGCGGACCGTCACCCCGCCGGCCGCGCCGCAGGTCGGCGCCACCACCACCGAATCGGCACTGGCCGTCCCGACACTCGGTCACCTGCTGCGCCTGGTCGGCCGGGCGCTGCGGTTACGCTGCCCGCATTGCGGCGTGGGCGCCGTGCTGCGGCCGTACGCGACGGTGAATCATCACTGCGCGCACTGCGGCTTCCGCTTCACCCGCAGCAGCGATTCGTACTACTCCGGGGCGATGCTGACCAATCTCGCCGTCGCCGAGGGACTGTTCGCGGTGGTCTTCGCCGCGATCCTGATCCTGTCCTGGCCCGATGTGCCGTGGGATACGCTGAGCTGGGGCATGCCGCTCGGCGTGGCGCTGGCACCGGTGCTGCTGTTCCCGTTCGCGAAGGTGTTCTGGCTGACGTTCGACGTGGCGTTCCGTCCGGTGACACCCGAGGAGATCGAGGCGCCGACGCCGGCGTGATGCTCACCGTCCTCGCGTTCGCCATGGTCATCGTCTTCATGACGCTGATCATGACCCGGCGAATGGCGCCGCTGACCGCGCTGATCCTGGTGCCGATCGCGTTCGGCGTGCTGGGAGGTTTCGCCGGGTCGCTGGGTGCGATGATGCTCGCCGGCGTGATCAAGATTGCGCCAACCGGCATCATGCTGATGTTCGCGATCCTCTACTTCGCGATCATGATCGACGCCGGCTTGTTCGAGCCGGTGGTGTCGATGCTGGTGCGCGTGGTGGATGGTGATCCGGTGCGGGTGGTGGTCGGCACCGCGGTGCTGGCCCTGGTGGTGTCACTCGACGGCGATGGCAGCACCACCTACATGATCACCGCGGCCGCCATGCTGCCGCTCTACCGTCGCCTTGGCATCCGCCCGCTGGTGCTGGCCTGCGTGACGATGCTGGCCGGTGGCGTGATGAACATCCTGCCGTGGGGCGGCCCCACCGCGCGCGCGGCCTCGGCGCTGTCCATCGATGCGTCGGAGTTGTTCGTGCCGATGATCCCGGCGATGCTGGTCGCCGCGACGTTCGTGCTGTATGCAGCGTGGCGGATGGGCTGCAACGAACGCGAACGCATCGCGCAGTCGGGTGTGGTGACGTTCTCCGACGAGACGGCACTCGACGACAACGTCGACCCGCTTGCCACGCGCCGTCCCGCACTCCGTCCGCTGAATGCGATCCTGACGGTGGTGTTGATGATCGCGCTGGTGGCCGGCCTGATGCCGCTGCCGGTGCTGTTCATGATCGCGTTCGCACTGGCGATCATGCTCAACTACCCGAGCGTCGCCGAGCAGAAGCACCTGCTGGCCACGCACGCCGGCAACGTGATGGCGGTGGCGGCGCTGATCTTCGCCGCCGGCATCTTCACCGGCATCCTCTCCGGCACGAAGATGGTGGATGCGATGGCCGGCAGCGTGGTGCGCGTGATTCCTGATGCACTGGGGCCGTACCTGTCGATCGTGACCGGCCTGCTCAGCATTCCGTTCACCTTCTTCATCTCGAACGACGCGTTCTACTTCGGCATCCTGCCGATCCTGGCGCGGGCGGGCGAAGCCTACGGCATCACCGCCGCGGAGATCGGGCGGGCGTCGCTGATCGGCCAGCCCGTGCACCTGCTCAGCCCCCTCGTGCCATCGACCTACCTGCTGGTGGGCCTGGCCGGTGTCGATTTCGATGCGCACCAGCGCTTCACGATTCGTTGGGCACTGCTGACGGCGCTGGTGCTGCTGGTCGCCGGGCTGCTGACGACCGTGATTCCGCTCACCGGCCACCTCGCGCGCTGAGGCGTCAGAAGCGCAGCGACAGGCAGCTCAGGCCACCGTCCATCTTGCGATACTCGCTCATGTCGAGCACCTCCAGCGTGTAGCCGAGCATCCGCAGCTGCGCGTCGAGCTGTGGCTGGCCCGCCGAGGTGAAGACGACGTCGTTCACCCGCACGCAGTTGGCACCGTATTCCTCGCCGGCCGGCACGCGCACGATCTCGTAGCCGGCGAACGCCGGATGGTCCGCCAGCGCCTCGATCAGCACCAGCCGCTGCGGCTCGAGCGCCGCGATGCCGCTCTTGAGGTGCAGGATCGCGTCGATGCCGCGAATGTCGATGGTGGACGCCGTGATGCCGAACTGCGCCAGCCAGGTGGTGAGCTGCGCGGCGCCTTCGGCGTTGGTGCGATGCGAGACGCCGATGAACACGTGGTGGCCGGCTTCGCACACGTCACCGGCATCCAGCGTCCCCGGTGCCGTGACCTGCGCCAGCTGCGGAAAGAATGTCGCCAGAGCCGCACCGATCGCAGTCACCTCACCGGCGCGACTGGCCGCACCGGGTCGCGTCAGCAGCGCGCCGTGTCCCGGCACGATCAGCGCCGTGTCCTCGACGAAGGTGGAGTCGGGGAAGTCGGCGTCGGGTGCCAGTGCGATCAGCGTGCAACCGTGGCGCTCCAGCGCGGCACAGTACGCCGCGTGCTGACGCAGTGCGAGCGCGACGTCGGGTGTGCCAAGATCCACCGTCGTCAGGCCGTCGGCGAAGTTGGGGGCCGGCGGGCGCACGATGGCGCGCGTGAATCGGGAGAACATGCAGCGAAGGTGCGGGAGTGTGGGCCGGTTGCACGCCGATGCGTGCGACGGGTGGGTGGCTGGATTCAATCGAGGCGCGGCGCGGCTGGCAACGCCCCTCCGCCGGGTGCGTCACCGCGCGTACGTTGCACCAGCCGCCGTCCGTCCCGACCGCCCCCTCGCCCACCTCATGGCCGACACCCTCGCGCGCACGCTGGGCACCCGTGACCTGACCCTGCTGGTGGTGGGCAACGTGATCGGCTCGGGCATCTTTCTCGTGCCGTCGTCGGTGCTGGCGCAGAGTGGCGAGTCGGTACCGATCGCGATGACGGTCTGGCTGGTGGGCGGCATCCTCTCGCTGCTCGGCGCCTTGAGTTATGCCGAGCTGGGGGCGATGGAGGGTACCGGCGATGGCGGCGGTCTCTATGCGTTCATCCGCGACGGCTTCGGGGCGTTCCCGGCGTTCCTGTACGGCTGGACGCTGTTCTTCGTCATCGGTGCGGGCACCATCGCCACCCTCGCCGTGGCGGCGGCGAACTACATGACGCAGTTCGTGCCGATGAGCGCCCTGCAGAAGAACGTGGTGGCGGTGACGCTGATCCTGGTGATGATGACCATCAACGTCCGCGGCACGCGTGAGAGCGCGACGGTGCAGAACGTCGCCACCGGCATCAAGGTGCTGGCCATCCTCGGCGTCAGTGCGGTCATGTTCGCACTCGGCACGGGCAACAGCGCGGTGGCTGCGGCGCACGTCGTGACGCCGGCGTCGGCGTCCGGCGTGGGCTTGTCGATCATCTCGGTGCTCTGGGCCTACGAGGGCTGGCAGTACGTCACGTTCGTCTCGGCGGAGGCGAAGGATCCGCAGCGATCGCTGCCGCGCGCGATCACGCTCGGCACCGTGCTCCTGATCGCGATCTACCTGATCGCCAACTTCGCGTACCTGCAGGCGCTCGGGCCGGCGCGGGTGGCGGCATCGGAGCGCGTGGCGGGTGAGGCTGTGGCGGCGGTGATGGGGCCGGCGGCAGGCTGGCTGATCGCGGCCGCGATCATCGTGTCGATGTACAGTGCCGCGCATTCGACGGTGATCACGGCGCCGCGCGTGTATTTCGCGATGGCGCGCGATGGCCTGTTCTTCCGCCGGCTGGTGGAGGTGCATCCGCGCTTCGGCACACCGGCGCTGGCGATCATCACCAGCTGTCTCTGGAGCGTGGTGCTGGCGCTCACCGGCACCTTCGAGCAACTGCTCACCTACGTGGTGTTCATCGGCTGGATCTTCTACGCGCTGGGCGCGGCGGCGGTGATCGCACTCCGCATCAAGCGCCCCGACGCCGTGCGGCCGTTCCGCGTGCCGTGGTATCCGGTCACGCCGGTGCTGTTCGTGCTGGCAGGACTGGTGATCGTGCTGAACACGATCGTCACGCAACCGGTGCAGTCGGCGATCGGCATCGCCGTGGTGCTGGCGGGCGCACCGGCGTACCTGATCTGGAGGAGGCGCCTGCGTGGCTTCGCCAACTGACGACGCGCCAGTGGCACCGATCACGCCGCCCCCTGCGCTGGTGGTGATGGGCGCGGCGGGCGCGGGCAAGTCGCGCATCGGCAATGCGCTGGCATCGGCGCTGCAGCGTCCGTTCATCGAAGGTGACGCCTTCCACCCGCCGGAGAACATCGCCCTGATGGCCGCCGGCACGCCGCTCACCGATGCCGATCGGCAGGGCTGGCTGGAGGCGCTCGCGCACGAATTGCAGGCCGCCCGCGACGCCCCGCGCGGTGTGGTGCTGGCCTGCTCCGCGCTTCGGCAGCGGTATCGTGACCTGCTCCGCGCCGGCGATCCCTCGGCGCGCTTCATCTTCCTCACCACCAATGCCGACGTGCTGCGTGAGCGGCTGGCGGCGCGCAGCGGTCACTACATGCCGGCTTCCCTGGTCGACAGTCAACTCGAGGCGCTCGAGCCACCGGGCGCCGATGAACGCGCGTGGACCTTCGACGCGCGGCTGCCTCCCGACGACATCGTGCGCGACGTGCTGCACCGCCTGCGACAGGAAGGTGACGCGTGACACCGTCCGCCGTGGCCGCGGTGAGCGACGGCACGCTGCTGGTGTACGCGCTGCTGGCCGTGATCGCGCTGGTGGTGCTGATCGCCACCTTCAAGATCCATCCCTTCGTGGTGCTGATCACCGTGTCGCTGGTGATGGGTGTGGCGGCCGGCATGCCGCTGCTGTCAGTGGTCAAGGCGTTCCAGGATGGTGTGGGCTCGTCGCTGGGCTTCATCGCGATCGTGGTGGGCCTCGGCACCATGCTGGGCAAGATGATGGCCGAATCGGGCGGCGCGGCACGGATCGCCACCACGTTGATCGGCGTGTTCGGCGTGCGGCACGTGCACTGGGCGATCATGTTCGTGGCCTTCATCGTCGGCATCCCGGTGTTCTTCCAGGTCGGGTTCGTGCTGCTGATCCCGCTGGTGTTCACCATCGCACGGCAGACCGGGACCTCGCTGATCAAGATCGGCTTGCCGCTGGTGGCCGGGTTGTCGGTGGTGCACGGCATGGTGCCGCCGCATCCCGCCGCGATGCTGGCGGTCGCGACGTTCAAGGCCGACGTGGGCCTCACGATTCTCTACGCCATCCTCGTCGGCCTGCCGACGGCCGCGCTGGCCGGACCGGTGTATGCGACCTGGATCGCACCGCGCATCACGCTCCCGGCCGAAAATCCATTGGCCGCGCAGTTCCGCAGCGACGACACGCGCACGGCGATGCCCGGCTTCGCGATCACCGTCTTCACGGTGCTGCTGCCGGTGTTGCTGATGCTCGGCGCCAGCACCGCCGAGGTCACGCTGGATGCCGGCAGCCCGCTGCGGCGGGCACTGGCGTTCACCGGCAACCCGATCGTGTCGCTCTTGCTGGCGCTGCTGTTCTCCTTCTGGTCCCTTGGAGCGGCGCAGCGGATCAGCAGGGAACAGGTGCTCAAGTTCTGCAACGACTGCCTCGCGCCCACCGCCACCATCCTGCTCGTGATCGGGGCGGGTGGCGGATTCAATCGGGTGCTGATCGAGAGTGGCGTGGGCCGTGCCATTGCCGATGTCGCGCTGCACACCAACGCATCGCCGCTGATTCTGGCATGGATCATTGCCGCGTTGATCCGCGTGGCGACGGGTTCGGCGACGGTTGCGATGACCACCGCCGCGGGCCTGGTCGCGCCGATCGCCCTGCTGCGTCCCGGAACGTCGCCGGAGCTGCTGGTGCTGGCGACCGGTGCCGGGTCGCTGGTGCTCTCACATGTGAACGACTCGGGCTTCTGGCTCATCAAGGAGTTCTTCAACATGACCGTGCCGCAGACGCTGCGCACCTGGACGGTCGTGGAGACGATCGTCGGCGTGGCCGGGCTGGTGTTCACGCTCCTGCTGGCGGCCGCGCTGTAAGTTCCGTCGGCCACCACATCCGTCGCTCACCTGGAGACCGTGTCATGCATCGCCGCCTCATTCCCTGCAGTGCATTGCTGCTTGCCGTCGCCGGCTGCACCGCGAAGACCGCCGAGCCGGTGACGCAGGCACAGCCTGCGGTGCGCATGCCGGTGGATGGCTGGATCGACGCCACCGCCACGCTGCAGGAGGGCCGCACACCGGTGTATGAAGGTGATGCGCCGATGACCTTCACCTTCCTCAAGGACATGCGGAAGGGTGACGGACTGACGCTGTCGGAGTACGACCTCGGTGCACACAGCGGCACGCACCTCGACGCGCCGATGCACTTCATCCGCGATGGTGCGCCGGTGGACGAGGTGGCGCTGACGTCGCTGGTCGGGCCGGTGCGTGTCATCCAGGTCGCCGACAGCGTGGAGGCGATCGACGCCGCGGAACTCACCCGCCACGACTGGAAGGGCGCGCAGCGACTGATCTTCCGCACCCGCAGCACGTCGGGACGGTGGATGGACTCGTCCCGTTTCCATCGCGACTTCGCGTACCTCACCGGTGACGCCGCGCAGGTGCTGGCCGAGGACGGCGTGAAGCTGGTGGGCGTGGACTACATCTCGGCCGAGAAGTTCGCCGCCCCCGAGCCGCTCGCACATCGCGCGCTGCTGGGTCGGGGCATCCCGATCATCGAAGGGCTCGACCTGCGTGATGCACCGGCCGGTGATTACGACCTGGTGATCCTGCCGATGAAAGTCGCCGGGCATGAAGGCGCACCGGCACGGGCGATCTTGCGGCCGGTGAAGTGAGCCCGGCTCACACCCCCATCAACTCCTCCACCGCCTCACGCGCCGACTTCGACTTCGCCCCGCGCAACCGCGCGCCGGGTGCGATCCCGATCGCATCGGCCACGATCTTCCCCGAGCCCATCACGCCCGGCAAGCCTGCGCCCGGATGTGTGCCGGCGCCGGCGAAGTAGAGGTTCGGCACGTCCTCGCTCACGTTGTGCGGACGCATGTAGGCCGACTGGAAGAGCGTCGGCTCGACGCTGAACGCGCTGCCGAGATGGCTGTTCAGTGTGTCGTGGAAGTAGCGCGGATCGACGTGATGTTCGGTCACGATGCGGGCCCTGAGCCCTGGCAGGTATCGCGCATCGAGATGGTCGATGATGCGATCGGTGTACTTCTGGTGCGTCGCGGCCCAGTCGGTGTTGCCACCCAGGTGCGGCACCGGTGACAGCACGTACCAGGCATCACCGCCGGCCGGTGCCAGCGACGGATCTGTCACCGTGGGACGGTGCAGGTAGAGCGAGAAATCGTCGGCGAGGTGCTTGCGGTCGAAGATGTCGGCCAGCAGCTCCTTGTAGCGCGGGCCCATCAGGATCTCGTGATGCGCGATGTCGGGCCACATGTCGCGCGTGCCCTGTGTGCCGAAGTAGCTGACGAACAGGCCCATCGAATAATCCAGCTTCTTCAGTCGCGCGTCGGTGTTCTTCGGTCGGAACTCCGGCTTCACCAGCCGCATGTAGCCGGTGGCGACGTCGCCGTTGCAGACCACCGCATCGGCACTCAGCGTGGCACCGCTGGCCAGCCGCACGCCGGTGGCGTGGCGCGTGGCTGCGTCCACCACGATCTCGCTCACTTCCGCGTTCAGCTGCAGCGTGCCGCCGATCGAGGTGAAGCACTGCACCAGCCCGCGCACCAGCGCTCCCGTGCCGCCCATCGCGAAGTGCACACCCCACTTCTGCTCCAGCGTGTGCACCAGCGTGTACAGGCAGCTCGACTGGAACGGGTTGCCGCCGATCAGGAGCGGATGGAAGCTGAACACCTGCTGCAGCCGCGGATCCTTGATGTACTTGTTCACGAAGGTCGCCACCGACCGCTGCGCCTGCAGCATCGCCAGCTTCGGTGCCACCTTCAGCATGCTGCCCACGGTGCTGAACGGCTGGTCCACCAGCGACATGCCGGCGGCGAACACCTTTTCCGTCTCGGCGAAGAAGCGTTCGTAGCCCTCGAGGTCGGCCGGGTTGAAGCGGCGGATTTCGCTCAGCACCTGCTCGCGCTGGCCGTTGTAGTGGAACACCATCCCGTCCTCGAACCGCACGTTGTAGAACGGGTCGATGGGGACGATCTGCACGAAGTCACTGGTCTTCGCACCGGCGGTGGCGAAGATGTCGTCGATCATCCACGGCGCGGTGATGATCGTCGGGCCGGCATCGAACGTGAATCCCTCCCGTTCGAAGACGTAGGCACGGCCTCCCGGCTTGTCGAGCTTTTCGACGATCGTGACCTGGTGCCCCTGTGCCTGCAACCGGATGGCGGCCGAGAGCCCGCCGAATCCACTGCCGATGACGATGATGCGCATGCGTCCGGAAATCCTGGGAAAAGCGCGGTGGCTCAGCGGCTCGCGCGAAGGTGCAACAGGTGACAGAGCCCCGACGCGCCCAGCGCCAGGCCGAGCGTCCATGAGGGCCATCCGGCCGCGAGGGCGCGACAGGCGATGGTGAACCCCGCGCCGGCGCCAAGGAACGAGGCCAGTTGCGGTGCGGGCATCCCACGCCCGGTGCGACGCGTGATCCGCGCCAGCACCGCTCCCTCGATCACCAGCAGCGCCAGGATGCCGTCGTAGAACAGCGGCGCACGCAGCCAGTCCAGCACGCGTGCGCGCCGGCGTCAGCGACCGGCGACAGCCACGTCGCCGAGGGAACCCTGCGCGCGCGTGGGGCTGCCCAGCGGGCGCGGTCCCTTGCGCAGCGCGAGGACCAGCGGAATCGCCATCGCCAGCGTGCCGAGGAAGAACGCCGCCCACAGGCCGCGGCCGATGCAGATGCCCAGTGGCAGCACAGCATTCACCGCGTACAGGCCGAGCGGGAAGTTCGATGGCGAGACGTCACGCGCCCAGCGCGTCGGCGGCACGATGATCAGCATCACGCGCGACACCACGATGCCGGTCAGCAGCCAGCCGAGCCAGTTGGTCAGCGGCATGCCGTAGAAATGGCCGCCGATGAGGATGTTCTGCCACAGCGGCATCCCCTCCAGCGACGGCAGGTGCCACAGCCAGTGCACGCTGGCCACCATCGCCGGATCCATCGACACATCCCACGCCGTCAGCACGAACCCGGCGATCAGCGACCACCACCACCGGCTCACGCCATCGTCCTTGGCCGGCAGCAGGCGCCCGCAGATCGCGAGCGAGCAGTAGAGCATGAAGAACCACGACGTCGGGATGTTGAACGGCACCAGCCCGAGGATCTTGTAGCCCAGCTGGTTGGTGTAGCTGTACGGTCCGAACGGCAGGCCGGTGCTGGTGCCGAGCAATTCCGAGCCGAGCGAAATGCCGAAGCTGGCGATGAAGACGAGGATCGCCGTGCGGGTGCCGAGCCGGCCCATCGAGTGCAGGATGCCCGCCAGCGCACCGAGCACCACCGTCGTCTGGCCGCCCCACTTGTAGCCGAACATCATGATGCGCTGGTTCGTCGGCGTCTGCAGCCACTCCGGGAACGGCGGCGACAGGAAGGTCGCGAAGGCGATGCCGGAGAAGAACATCAAGGCGCAGTGCGCGAGCAGGCACACGAACGCCACGCGCATCAGGGGCGCGTCGTCGTCGAGCGGCATTTCGGAAGCAGCCGTCACCGTGAAATTCCTCGGGTCGAGACAGAAGGTGGAACGTTCAGCATGTCACAGACTTGAAAGCGCGTCAATCAGGTGGCCCGGCGGTCAGGCCAGGCGGACCAGTTCATCGGGCTGCGTGGTGTCCGCAGTCTCCCAGGCCAACTGCGGACCTGCTGCCAGCGGGTGCGGCCGCGAGCGCTGCGTCACCGGACGCGTCTGCCACACCCTGAGGAGGACCGCGACCCGCTCGCCGGTTCCCAGCCGGGCGCGACGCGTCAGGCTGTCGCAGCCGATCCGCTCGAGCGCACCGAGAATGCCGCTGTACCCGATCGCACAGGCCCAGGCGCAGCGCTGGGCATCGGGGGCGAGCAGGGGAATGCCGGGCATCGCTGCTTCGTAGAGCGCCCGCGCCCGCGCGACCTGCTGCGTCATCAGCCGCTGCCAACGGGCATCGGCGACGGTGAGTGTGCCGCCGAGGATGTCGTCGGGGGTCAACCCGCAGGCGGCGAGGTCCTGCACCGGCAGGTAGCAGCGGCCGCGGCGCGCATCCTCACCCACGTCGCGCAGGATGTTGGTGAGCTGCATGGCCAGGCCGAGCGTGCGGGCGTATCGCAGCGCCACCGTCCGCACGTCGCCGTCACCCTGCACCCCGAACACGTAGGTACACATCTCACCGACCGAGCTGGCCACCCCTTCGCAGTAGCGCGACAGGTCGGCCCACGTCTCGTAGCGGACAGGACCGAGGTCCATCGCCACGCCGTCCAGCAACTCGCGCAGGACCGTGGCAGGCACGCCGAACTCGCGCATCACCCAGTCGAGCTCACGGAACACCGGGTCACACGGGGTGCCGGCGAGGGCGTTCTGCAGCTTGCGCTCGTGGGCGGCCAGCGCAGCGATCACCGCCGGGTTGGCGGTCGCGCCATCCGCGCGCGCCTGATCGGCGCGATCCACGATGTCGTCGGCCACGCGGCAGAACGCGTACAGCGCGAAGGCGGCGCGCCGCTTGTGGCGTGGCAGGAAGCCGCTGGCCAGGTGGAACGTGCGAGCATGTTCGCGCACGATGCGCTGGCACACCTGCGCATCACGATCACTCATCGCGGGACGACTGGTCGGAGGTGAGGTCGATGAACGCCGGACGGGTCTGCCAGCTGAACGCGTCGGCGTGCATGGAGTTCCGCATGAAGTCGAAACGGGGCCGAATGCCGTCGCCGACAGTCGGCCCCGGAGGCCACAACCTACCTGATCCGGCGTCGGAGGCGGGAGCCCCCGACGAGGCTGGCGTCAGCGCTTGGCGCCCGCCACCATGCCGAGGACGGCGCCGATCGGCGCGAAGACCATTTCCAGCGCCTTGCCGAAGGCGCCGAAACCGGCCGCGATGGGGGCGTAGAGCAGCTCGCTGAACTTGCCGATCGGGCCGAAGATCGCGGCGGCCAGGCGATACACGCCATCAGCCCGTCCGAGTTCGCCCAGTGCCGAGCCGATCGGATCCATGGCCGATCGATCCGGGCGTCCTTCCGGCATCCAGCCCACCTTCTTCAGCCGGCTGTAGTGGTCCGCGATCAACGCAGCCATCACGATCAGGATCAGGACGAACAACACGCCGAATGTGGTCATCTGGGCGGACCGAGGTGGGAAGAAAACAGGCGGAGTAGCGGGACACGACCGGCACCAGCGTCGTGCCGACAGCCAAGATCGTAAGCGCCGCTGCGGTGTGCGGCAAGCCATCTGCGCGAGCGCCGCTCCCTCGCTAACCGGCGTTCGATGCCAACGCCGGGACTCGAACCCGGACGCCGTGAGGCACCAGATCCTAAGTCTGGCGTGTCTACCAATTCCACCACGTCGGCATGACGTCCCGAAGGATCATCGCCCATCGCGCGCATCGCAACCGCCACCGGCACACCGTGCGACGTGATGGGTGAACGCAAACGCGGCGTGCAGGTCACCCCTGCACGCCGCGCCGATCCTGCTCTCGCGTGACTTACTGTCCGCCGATCCGGATCGTCTCCACGCGGTTCGCCTGCTGCTGTGCGTTGAACACACCGAGCGTGATCACGTCGCCGGCCTTCAGCCCCGCCAGCGCCTGCTGCAGGTCCGACGTGGTGCGCACCGCGCGACGCGGGCGCGGATACACCACCTCGGTGATCACGTCGCTGTCGAACAGCTTGCCGCGTGCACCGCTGCCCACGTCCACCGACGACACGCGGATGCCCTTCACCGTGGGCGGAATGTTCGCCGCGCGCGTGAACGCCTCAGACAGTGGCTCCACCGTCACGCCGAGCTTCTCGGCCGAGACACCGCTCGACGCCGGCTCCACCACGCCTTCGGTGCGCGCCGTCGCCACCGGTGTGTCGCTCGGCGCTTCCGCCAGCTTCACCTTGTACGACTTGCGATCGCCGAAACGCATCACGTCCACCGCCACCACGTCGCCCGGCTTCTTCATGCGCACGATGCGCTGCAGCGTGCCGACGCGATCCACCGGCAGACCGTCGATGGCGGTGATGACGTCACCCGGCTCGAGGCCGGCTGCCTTGGCGGGACTGGTCGTGGTGCCGTCGAAATCGCCGACCGTCACGCCGGCGATGGTCGCCAGCTGCGCCGCCTTCGCTTCCTCGGCCGTGACTTCCTTGATCTGGATGCCCAGCACCGCACGCCGCACGCGGCCATGCGCGATGATGTCGTCGGCCACGTTCTTGGCCAGCGAGATCGGAATCGCGAAGCCGTAGCCGCTGTAGTAGCCGGTCTCGCTCGCGATCATGCTGTTGATGCCGATCACTTCACCGCGTGCGTTGACCAGCGGACCACCCGAGTTGCCCGGATTGATGGCGGCGTCGGTCTGGATGAAGTCCGTGATGGCGTAGCGATTCTCGAGCGGGCGCGAAAGTGTCGGGCCACCGCGGCCCTTGGCGCTGATGATGCCGGCGGTGACGGTGAAGTCGAGGCCGAGCGGGTTGCCGATCGCCAGCACCCAGCTGCCGATACGTGCCGTGTTGTCGTCGCCGAAGGCGACCGTCGGCAGGCCGCTGCCATCGATCTTGATCACTGCCACGTCGGTGGTCGGGTCCTTGCCGATCACCTTCGCCGAGAACTCGCGATGGTCGGTGAGGATCACCTTGATGCGGTCGGCGTCACCCACCACGTGATTGTTGGTGAGGATGTATCCAGTCGAGGAGATCAGGAAGCCGGTGCCGCTGCCTTCCATCGGCTGGCGAGGCTGGCGACCCTGGAACTGGTTGAAGAATTCCTCCATGCCCGGCGGCACGTTGGCAGGCGGACGACGGGCCTGCGTGCGGGCCGGCGCATCCTTCTCCACCTGGATCGAGACCACCGCCGGCGTCACGCGCTCGGCGACGTCGGCGAAGCCCGGCGCGCCACCGTCGTCACGCGGTCCGCTGGCGACGCGCGCCACCGGCCGGGTGCCCTGCGCAAAACTGGACTGCGGCAGCTCGAACGCCGTCGCGATGCCCAGTCCACCAACGAATGCCGCCGTGACGGCTCCTGCCACCTTCGCGCGTGTCATCATGCTCATAGCGTGCTCACAGATCCGGGAAGAGTCATTCGTCAGTACACGAACAGAAGCACAACAGTTTCCTCGTCGTTCCGGGCCGCATTCATCGTAACCCGATGCAGCGACCCGCGGACGGCGACGCCCTCATTCCGCGAGCCGGAATGAGGGCGTGGTCCTGCCGCAGTGTCGGTCCGGTCCCGCCTGCGCGGGAACCGGCCGACCCGCCCTCGTGCGGTGCGTCTTACTTCTTGTCGTCCACGATCTCGTAGTCCGCCTCGACCACTTCCTCGGCCTTCGGCGCGCCATCGGCCGGCGGTGCCTCGGCGGACGGTGCCGCGCCGGCTTCCGGGGTCGAGCTGGCCTGGGCGTAGAGCGACGCACCCGCCTCGCTGTAGATCCGGCTCAGGTCTTCCTGCGCCGACTGGATCTCGGCCAGGTCCTCACCGCGAAGCGCCTTGCGGGCGCGCTCCACCGCCTCGTCCAGCTTGGTCTTGGTTTCCGGCGCCAGGCGATCGGACCACTCCTTCGCATTCTTCTCGACGTCGTACGTCATGCTGTCGAGACGGTTCCGGGCATCGATCTGCTCGCGGCGCTTCTTGTCCTCTTCCGCGTTCTTCTCGGCGTCCTTCACCATGCGATCCACTTCGCCATCCGACAGGCCGCTCGAGGCCTCGATGCGGATCTTCTGTTCCTTGCCGGTCGTCTTGTCCTTCGCCGTCACGTGCAGGATGCCGTTGGCGTCGATGTCGAAGACCACTTCCACCTGCGGCTGGCCGCGCGGTGCCGGCGGGATGCCCGTCAGCTGGAACTTGCCGATCGTCTTGTTATAGACCGCCAGGTCGCGCTCACCCTGCAGCACGTGGATCTCCACCTGCGTCTGGTTGTCGTCGGCGGTGCTGAAGGTTTCGGACTTCTTGGTCGGGATGGTGGTGTTGCGCGGGATCAGCGTGGTCATCACGCCGCCCAGCGTCTCGATGCCGAGGGAGAGCGGCGTCACGTCGAGCAGCAGCACGTCCTTCTGCTCGCCGGTGAGCACGGCACCCTGCACGGCGGCGCCGATGGCCACCACTTCGTCCGGATTCACGCCCTTGTTGGGCTCCTTGCCGAAGAACTTCTTGACCGTCTCCTGGATCTTCGGGATGCGGGTCGAGCCGCCCACCAGCAGGATCTCGTCGATCTCGCCCGGCTTCAGGCCGGCGTCGGCGAGCGCCTTCTCCATCGGCGGGATGGTGCGCGTGATCAGGTCGTCCACCAGCTGCTCGAACTTGGCGCGGGTGAGCGAGTAGTTGAGGTGCTTCGGGCCGCTGGCGTCGGCGGTGATGAAGGGCAGGTTGATGTCCGTGGACTGCGTGGACGACAGCTCCATCTTGGCCTTCTCGCCGGCTTCCTTCAGGCGCTGCAGCGCCATCGGGTCCTTGGACAGGTCGATGGCCTGGTCCTTCTTGAACTCCGCCACCAGCCAGTCGATCACGCGCTGGTCGAAGTCGTCGCCGCCGAGGTGCGTGTCACCGTTGGTGGACTTGACCTCGAACTGGCGCGAGCCGTCGACGTCGTAGAGCTCGAGCACCGAGATGTCGTAGGTGCCGCCGCCGAGGTCGAACACGGCGACCTTCTCGTCCTTCTTCTTGTCCAGACCGTAGGCGAGTGCGGCCGCCGTCGGCTCGTTGATGATGCGGAGCACGTCGAGGCCGGCGATCTTGCCGGCATCCTTGGTGGCCTGGCGCTGCGAGTCGTTGAAGTACGCCGGCACCGTGACCACGGCCTTGGTGACGCCGTGGCCGAGGTAATCCTCGGCGGTCTGCTTCATCTTCTGCAGGATCATGGCCGAGATCTCGGGCGGCGTGTAGCGCTTGCCCTGGATCTCCACGCTGGCGAGGTCGTTCTGGCCGGCGACCACGGCGTACGGGACGCGACCGCGCTCCTGGGTGGCCTCGGACATCTTCCGGCCCATGAACCGCTTGATCGAGAAGATCGTGTTGGTCGGGTTGGTGACCGCCTGGCGCTTGGCGATCTGACCCACGAGGCGCTCGCCGTCCTTCGAGAAGCCCACCACCGAGGGGGTCGTGCGCCCGCCCTCGGCATTCGGGATCACGACCGGATCCCCGCCTTCCATCACGGCCACCACGGAGTTCGTGGTGCCGAGGTCGATGCCAATCACCTTGTCAGCCATTCGTCTGCGTCCTCGAGTGTCGAATCAAGCGCGCTCCCTGACAGGAAGCCGGAGTCGTCGTCGCATGCCGTTTGGAGCACGCGCGCCGTCGTGACCACCTGCTCGGGCAAGATCGGCACCGGGCTTTTCTGCCGATCTGGCAGTCTCGACGCTCTGGGGTGGCAGGGCGGGGGCGTCGTCTTGCCGGTGTAATGCGGGGACAGTGCACTCAATGCCCCGCATTCCCCGCATTCCCCGCATTCCCCATTGCGCCGCATTGAGTGCACTGTCCCCGCCTTCATCCTCCGAATTGCCTGCGCGGGTGGGCCGTGGCCCGGGACCGACCGGGAGGCGTTACTCTTCTCGGCTCACCGTCACGCCCCAGCGAGTCATGTTCCCGATCGGCGACGAAAACCCGACTGACAATCGCCCGATCATGACCTGGGCCATTCTCGTCGCCATGGTGGGGACGTGGATGCTGGCGCAGGGGGCCGGCGCCGACGGCACCGCGCTGATCAAGAGCGTCTGCGAGTTCGGCCTCGTCCCCGGCGAGGTCACGCAGACCGCACCGCTGGGACAGGCGGTACCCATGGGCGCCGGGTGGGCCTGCCTCGTGGATCGGTCGCCGATCAACTGGTTCACGCCGCTCACCTCCATGTTCCTGCACGGGGGCTGGGGACACCTGCTGGGCAACGCCCTCTTCCTCTGGGTGTTCGGCGACAACGTCGAGGACCTGATGGGCCCGCGGCGCTTCCTCTCGTTCTATCTCGTCTGCGGGCTGGCGGCCGCCGCGCTGCACGTGCTCCTGCAGCCCGCCTCGCCGATTCCCACCGTCGGCGCCTCGGGCGCCATCTCGGGCGTGATGGGGGGCTACCTGGTGTTGTTCCCCCGGCACCGGGTGCGGATGTACTTCCCGCCGATCTTCCTCTTCCACTTCCCGGCCTGGCTGGTGCTGCTCTGGTGGTTCGCCCTGCAGGTCATGGCCGGGCTGCCGCAGCTGAGCATGCTCCACGCCGACCCGTCGGGTGGCGTGGCCGTCTGGGCGCACGTGGGCGGGTTCGTGGCCGGCGTGCTCCTCGTCCGGCGTTTCTCGCTCCCGGAACGCCTCGAACGACGCATGGCGCGGCAGCTCTCGCAGAGTGTGCGCGCGTACATGTAACAGTCCCGTGTCGATTGTCTGTAACGACGCCCTCGTCCTCTAACTTTTCGCCGCGGCATCTCCCGGCAGTGCTCGCGCCGGTGCCCAATTCCTCCTGGAGCTCCTCCTCCGTGCGTCTGATTCCCCGCGATGATCGATTCTTCGATCTGTTCGCTGAAATTGCCGGTATCCTGGTGCAGTCCGCGAACACCCTGCAGCAGCTGTTCGCCGATCCCAGCCGTCTGGACGAGTTCCAGACCAACATCAAGAACCTCGAGCACCAGGCCGACCGGCTGACCGCCGAGGCGAACCGGAAGGTCGACACGACCTTCGTGACGCCACTCGACCGCGAGGACATCCACACCCTCGTCACGCGCCTCGACAACGTGGTGGACCTGATCGACGGGTGCGCCCGACGCGCGCAGATCTATCGCATCACCGAAGCGCGCGACCCCGCCATCCGCATGTGTTCGGTGCTGGGTGAAGCCTGCGTGCAGATCCGCGAGGCGGTGGCGGCGATGAAGAAGCCGCAGATGGTCTACGAACACGGCGTGCGCATCAAGCGCCTCGAGGAGCAGGCCGACGCCATCTACCACGAGACGCTGGGCAACCTGTTCGCCGGCACGCCCGACCCGCTCACGGTGATGAAGTGGAAGGACCTGTACGACTCGCTCGAGACGGCGATCGATGAGTGCCATTATGTGTCGCTGGCGCTCGAGAGTATCTCGCTCAAGAACAGCTGAGTTGCCGTGATTGCGTACGTGATCGGAATCGTTGTCGTCGCACTGATCTTCGACTTCATCAACGGCTTCCACGACTCCGCCAACTCCATCGCCACGATCGTCGGCACCCGCGTGCTGACGCCGTTCAAGGCGGTGCTGTGGGCCGCCACGTTCAACTTCGCCGCCCTGTTCACCGTCGGCACCGCGGTGGCGAAGGCGATCAGCTCGGGCTACGTGGACCCGTCGGCGATTTCAGCCAACGTGATCGCGGCCGCCCTGCTGGGCGCGATCATCTGGAACCTGGTGACCTGGTGGTTCGGCATCCCGTCCAGTTCCTCGCACGCGCTGATCGGCGGCTTCGCCGGCGCGGCGGTGGCGAGCAAGGGATTCGGGGCCCTGAACTGGGGCCCGAAGTGGATCGAGACGCTGAGCGCGATCGCGCTCTCGCCGGCCCTCGGCGCCGCGCTGGGACTGGGCCTGATGGCGCTGGTCTACCGCATGTTCGCGAAAGTTGCGCCGGGCAAGGTGGACCGGTTCTTCAGGCCCGCGCAGTTGCTCAGCTCCGCGCTGCTGTCGCTCGCCCACGGCGGCAACGACGCGCAGAAGACGATGGGCATCATCGTCGGCCTGCTCGCTTCGCCGTCGGTCCGTGCGCTGTTCCAGCCGTACACCGACGGCGCGCTGAGCTACATGTACGTGCCCGACACCTCGACCATCCCGATCTGGGTCGAGATCGCGGCCTACTTCATGATCTCGCTCGGCACGCTGTTCGGTGGCTGGCGCATCGTGCACACGATGGGCACGCGCATCACCAAGCTGCGACCGGTGGGTGGCTTCTGCGCCGAGACCGGTGGTGCCATCGTGATCCTGATGGCGTCGAAGTTCGGCATCCCGGTGAGCACCACGCACACCATCACCGGCGCGATCGTGGGTGTCGGCGCGGCCAACCGCGTCCGCGCGGTGCGCTGGGGCCTGGCGGGCAACATCGTCTGGGCGTGGATCGTCACGATTCCGGCCGCGGGGCTGCTGGCCGCGCTGAGTGCGCTCATCTTGAATGCGATCGTGGTGGTCGGCCGACCCGGCTGATCGCGACCGCCGCCGGCGCCGCACACGCAGCCGGCTGAACCTGCGGGGAGAGCATGGCGACACGACGGAAGAAGGCGCGACGGGGCGGTGACGCCGATGCCGATGCGATGGGCTCGGTGGGCGCGGCCGGCGAGGCGCACCTGTTCTTCAGTCGCGAGCTGAGCTGGCTGGAGTTCAATGCCCGCGTCCTCAACGAGGCGCGCGACCCGCGGACGCCGCTCCTGGAGCGGCTCAAGTTCCTCGCCATCTTCAGCTCCAACCTCGACGAGTTCTACATGGTCCGCGTGGGCGGACTGCGTCGCAAGGTCAAGAACGGGCAGAGCGGCTATCCGCAGGAGCGCCTCTCCCCGTCGGAACTGCTGACCGCGATCGACAAGCGCGTCAACGAGCTGCTGCACCTGCAGCGCGCCTGCCTCACCGACGACCTGCTGCCGGCACTGGAGGCGCACGGCGTGCAGCTGGTGCGCATGAACGACCTCACGCCCGCCGAGTGGCTGGTGGTGGACGCGTTCTTCGAGACGCAGGTGTTCCCGGTGCTGACACCGCTGGCGGTGGATCCGGGCCATCCGTTCCCGTACATCTCGAACCTGTCGCTGTCGCTCGCGGTGCGGATTCGCGATCCGCACACGGGCCTCGAGCACTTCGCTCGGGTGAAGGTGCCGAAATCGCTGGCGCGCTGGGTGCCGGCGGGCCGGCCGGGCCACTTCGTGCCGATCGAGGACGTGATCGGAGTCAACCTCGGCTCGCTCTTCCCCGGCATGGAAGTGGTGAGCTGGCACGCCTTCCGCATCACCCGGTTCTCCGATTTCGAACTCACCGGTGTCGAGGAAGACGACGACCTGCTCTCGGTGGTGGAGCGGCAGGTGTTCGAGCGGAAGTTCGGCGAGGTGGTGCGACTCGAGGTGCAGACCGGCATGCCGGACGAGTTGCGCACGTTGCTGATGGAAGAATTGCGCGACGAGGAAGACGCGCTGGTGGTGGCGCTGCCGCTCACCGAGCGTGACGTGGACGAGCCGGGCACGCTGCTGGACCTCGGCGACCTGATGTCGCTGGCCGCGGCGATCGAACTGCCCGAGCTGCGCTATCCGCCGTACGTGCCGGTGATTCCCGCCGAGCTGGTGGAGGTGCCGAACATCTTCGACGCCATCCGCGAGCGCGACATCCTGGTGCACCACCCGTTCGAGAGCTTCCGCGACACGGTGGAGCACTTCATCGAGCGCGCGGCCACCGACGAGCACGTGCTGGCGATCAAGCTCACGCTCTACCGCACCTCGGGCGAGACGGCCATCGTGCGCTCGCTGATCGAGGCGGCGGAGCGGGGCAAGCAGGTGGTGGTGCTGATCGAGTTGCAGGCGCGATTCGACGAGGCGAACAACATCGCGTGGGCGCGCACGCTGGAGAACTACGGCGTCCATGTCGTGTACGGCGTGCCGGGCTTGAAGACGCACACCAAGACCGCGCTGGTGGTGCGACGTGAGCCCGATGGCATCCGGCGCTACGTGCACATCGGCACCGGCAACTACCACTCGCGCACCGCGAAGCTGTACACGGACCTCGGCCTCTTCACCTGCAGCCCGGGCGTGGGCGCCGACGTCAGTGACCTGTTCAACGCGCTGACGGGCTTCAGCCGGCAGCAACTCTATCGCAAGCTGCTGGTCGCGCCGGCCAACATGCGCCGTCGCTTCGTGGAGATGATCGACCGCGAGGCAGCGCACGCCAAGGCCGGACGCGGTGGACACATCATCGCCAAGATGAACGCGCTGGTGGACCCGGATGCGATCCTCGCCCTGTACCGGGCCTCGGCCGCTGGTGTCCGGGTCGACCTGATCGTGCGCGGGGTCTGCTGCCTCCGCGCCGGCATGCCCGGCGTCAGCGAACACATCACCGTGCGCAGCATCATCGGCCGCTTCCTCGAGCATTCGCGCGTGTTCTTCTTCGCCAATGCCGGTGAGCCGGAATACTACCTCGGCTCGGCGGACTGGATGCCGCGAAACTTCGACCGTCGCGTGGAGACGGTGGTGCCGATCGAGTCGCCGGTGCTGCACGCGCGGCTGGAGTCGCTGCTGAAGACCTGCATCGACGACAACCGCCAGGCCTGGATGCTGCAGCCCGACGGGACCTACGTGCAGCGGACGCCGGCGGCCGGGGAGCCGGAGCGCGGGTCGCACGCCCTGCTGTTGAAGGACCCGTGGGGGCGCAGCGAGCGGCTGCCCTGAGGCGGTAGCGCAGCGCGACCTTGGCCGGGGGCGGGGACTGCTGCGGTCCGGGGCGCGGGATATATCATTCGAAGTCCCCCGTTTCGATCCATCCGGCTCCGGCCGGATCACTTCCCGAGGATGACCCGATGTCAGAGTCCATCGAGCTGCCGCTGCTCACCTGCTGCGGCGGATGTTGTGACGAGTCACCCTGCTGCTGCGGGTGCTGCGAGGACTGACCCCTCGGGCGTGAGCGGCCGGTTCGTCCGCCCACGTCGCCGTCGGTTCAGCGTTTCGATTCGAAGGCCGCCCGTTTCACCTGCGTCGTGTCACCGGCGTAGATGAAGCGGATGTTCTTCATGTAGGTGACCGCTGCACGACGCACCGAGCTGGTGGAGACGGTGCGCATCCGCCGCGGCTGTTCGTTCGCCAGGCGGTAATCGCCCTGCAGGATCTCGGCGTGGGCCAACGCGTCCACCTGTGCGCTGCTGGTGGCGCGCCGCGACAGGTTGCTGAGCGAATTCTTGTCACTCGTGAACGAGTAGCCCGGCGGCATCGAGTCGGGATTGGTCACGAAGGCGATCTGCTCCTTGATCAGCCGCAGCACGGTATCCGGCCGGCTGGTGGACACGTAGAGCACGCCGGTGACGGCGGCGCGGTCCGACACCGACGCCGACGCTGCGTAACTGAGCCCGCGCTTCTCGCGCACGGCCTCCGTGATGCGGAGGCCGAGGTAGCTCGTGGCGGCCGCGAACGACGGGTAGTCACTGCTGGTCTCCGGTGGACCGTCGAACACACCGATCAGGTAGTTGGTGGCGGCGGTGCGGGGCAGCATCGTGACCGTCACCTTGTGCGGCGGTGCTGGCGGCGGCGGTGTCCAGCGATAGCCGCCCACCGGCAGACCGCCGAAGGCGCGGCGCACGGCGGCTTCCACCATCGCGCGGCTGGCGGCACCGGCCACCACCACCAGCATCCGCGACCGTACCACCTGCGCTTGCACGTACTGCGACATGGCGAGTGAGTCGATGGTGCCGAGGCTCGCTTCACTGCCGTACGGGGAGAGGCTGTAGGGATGTCCCGCGAACGCGACGCTGTCGGCGACCAGCGAGGCCTCGCCGTCGGGACTGCCGCGCTGCTGGCGCAGTGCGGACCGGAGTCGCTCGCGTGCGGCGGTCACGCCGACCTCGCCGAACGTCGGCTGCGTGAGCCGCTCACCGATCAGGTCGAACGAGGCGTCGAACGCCGACGGCACGCCGCGAAATCCGAGCATCGTCCAGTCGCTGGTGATGTCGGTGGCGACGAAGCTGCCGGTGCCTGCCCAGGCGATGCGGAAGGTGGTGTCGGGATGCGTGCGGGTGCCGTACCGTGACGCCGTCAGCAGCATCGCCTCGATGCCCTGCGTGGCCGGTGTCAGCTGTCGCGACCCGCCCAGCAGGTAGACGTTCACCGCCACCACGCCGGTGGCCGGCGTCAGGCGCTGGATCACGCGGATGCTGTCGACGGTGTAGCTGAGCAGCGTCGAGTCGTCGGCGGCGCGCGCGAGTTGCGCAGGCGTGGCATCGGGTCGCACGTGCAGCGCGTGTCGCACAGTGGACGCAGCCAGCACGGCCAGTGGCAGCGTGGTGAGGAGATGTCGCATGGCGATCACGGCTTCATGAAGGCGACGTACTGCGACACCGTCCTGGTCACGGCCTGCTGCGAGTCGACCGGCGTCAGCACGCCAATGACGTACGGCTTGTCGGCGGAGAGCCAGCGCTGCGCGAAGGCGAGCAGCGTCGCCGGCGTCACCGCGCGTGCCCGGGCGTCCTCGTTCGCGCCGAAGAAGTTGTCCAGGCGGCGCACCGCCCACGCGCTGCCGACGCTCTGCGCCAGTGACTGCGTCTCCTCGAACGCGATCGCGAGTCCCGTGCGATCGCGGCGCGCATCCGCCGCCAGGCTGGCCTCGTCGAAGTAACCTTCGGTGCCCATCAGCCCGACCGCGGTGCCGAAGACGCCAAGCGCATCGGTCAGGCGGGCGAGCGTGGTGGTGCCGCTGAACCGGATCTCGCTGCCGTGCTGGTTGATGTCGGCCGACATGGTGGCGGACTGGAAGTAGCCGCCGTCCACCAGCATGCGCTGGAATGGCGAGTCGTCGGCATTCAGCAGGTCGGCCAGCGTGGCGGCGTCGCGCACATCGGCGGCCTCACGCGCCAGCGACGGGCCGCGCCAACTGACCTGCACCGTCACCGTCTGCACCTCGTGGGTGTAGACGAACGCGATGGTGGAATCGAGTGGCGGCGGTGCCGGGACCGGATTCGCCGCCGTCGGATCCTCGCGCCGGCGCCAGCGCCCGAAGGCCTTCCGTGCCTCGCCGAACACCTTGTCGGCGTTCACGTCGCCGGTGACCACCAGCGCCGCGTTGTTCGGCACATACCAGGTGTCGTAGATGACCTTGAGGCGCGCTGCGTTGACCGCGAACAACGCCATGTCGGTGCCGATCGTGTTCTTGCGCGGGAACCACGAGCCCCAGAGCGCGAGACGCATCGTCGCATCGAGCAGGTAGGACGGCTGCGACTGCGCACGCTGCATCTCGTTGCGCACCACGAAGCGCTCGACCTGCAGGTTGGCGTCGGTGAAGAACGGGTCGCGCACCAGGTCGGCCATCAGCCCGATCGCGCCACCCAGCTCACCAGAGGGAAACCAGAGCGTGTACGAGACTTCCTCGTCGCTGGTGGCGCCGTTGTAGGCAGCCTTCTGCTCCGCCGCAGCGCTCCCGAACGAGCCCGCACCATCGGCGCCGAATGCCTTGAACAGCATGTGCTCGAAGAGGTGCGGCACGCCGGCCGTCTCCACCGTCTGCGTCATCGCGCCACCGCGGAAGACGACATGGGCGGTGGCCAGCGGCACGGCGTGGTTCTCGACCACGATCACCGTCAGCCCGTTCGGTAACGTGTCACGACGAACCGATTGTCTTGGCGAACTGTCCTGAGCCGAGAGCGACCCGGCGAGAGCGAGACTGCATGCGGCGAGGACCACCGCTCGGCAACTGATGTGCTTACTCCTCGATCGGACAGGCACCCGGGCGGCTCCCCACTTAAGCGTGATTTGCTACTCTACACGCCTACGGTACCGTCCGGTTTCGAATTCGGGAAGGGTCGTCAGTCGACCGTGTCGGTGCCGTCCGATTCCACCGGCTTGCCATCCGGTCCGATCACCAGCACCGGCAGGTCGATCAGCTTTTCCAGCAGGTCGCTCTTGCGGCTGGCGCCCCACAGTTCGAGGCGCGTGGACCGTGCGCGCGGGTCGGGCACCGGTGTGAGGCGCAGGGCGCGCTCGGTCCAGCGCACCTTCACCTGCTGCACCGCGCCGATGTGCCCACGGTCGAAGCCATCCGCCACCCGCAGCAGCGCCGAAAGCCGACGCACCCGCTGCTGCTGGTCGGCCGTCAGCTGCGCGAACGTCGGATGTTTGTCCTTCGGCAGCGCACCGCGGTGATAGCGCGCCACGTTCGCCATCACCACCTGCTCCTCCGGTGACACGCCAAGCAGCTCGGCGTGCACGATCAGGTGGTACGAATGTTTGTGGTGATCGTTGTAGCTGATGTGATAGCCGGTGTCGTGCAGCAGCGCGGCATCCCGCAGTGTGTCGCGGTCCTCGGGTGCGCAGCCGATGCGCGGCCCGACGGCGTCGAACAGTTGCAGCGCCAGCTTCTGCACGTGCCGCGCGTGCGGCTCCTCGTACTGCGTGCGCTCGGCGAACTGCTGCACGCTGCGCCGCCGGCCTTCGCCCGGATCAGTGGCCTCGGGCGACACCTCGGCCGCCTCCAGCAGCAGCCCCTCACGGATACCGTAGGCCGAGGTGTGGAAGGCGCGGATGTCGAGGAACGACATCACCTCGGCGGCCACCGCCATGCCGGCCACGATGATGTCGGCGCGGGCGGGGTTGAGGCCCGGCACCACCAGGCGTTCGGTGGGGGAGAGCTCGGTCAGCTGGTCCAGCAGGTGCTCCAGCTCCCCGCGCCGCACCACCTTGCCGTGCACGGTGCGCGCGGTGGCGATGCCCTGCTGCGCGAGCAGCATGCTGGCGACGTTGGTGAAGGTGCCGCCGGAGCCGATCATGCCGGCGCCGCGCCATTCCTTCACCGCGAAGCGTTCCCGGATCTCCTCGCGCAGCGCCTTCCGCAGCTTGGTCACCGTGCCGCGGCGGATGCCCTTGTGCAGGTACGACTCCGTGGCGCGCACCGCGCCGAACGGCATCGACAGCAGTCGCTCCACCAGGCCATCGGCCGACAGGGCCAGCTCCACCGAACCGCCGCCGATGTCGCAGGTCACCATGCGGCCATGCGCGAGGTCGAAGTGGGCCTGCGCGCTGCGGAACGAGAGCCGCGCCTCCTCCTCGCCCGAGATCACGCGCACTGTGAGTCCGGCCGACTTCTTCACCTGCCGCACGAACGCCGCACCATCCGAGGCGTCGCGCACCGCGCTGGTGGCCACGCACTCGATGCGTTCGGCGCCGAGTTGCTGTGCGAGTGTCACCATGCGCTGGAGCGCCTCGATGGCGGCGAGGGCGTTCTCCACCTGCAGGTGCCCAGTCTCGTCCACGCCGGCACTCAGTCGTGGCGCCGCCTTCATCTCGTCCACGAGCCGGATCTGCCCGGTGTTGCTGACATCGGCGACGATGGCGCGGATCGAGTTCGACCCGATGTCGATGGCGGCGATGCGGCGCCCACGTCCGGCGCCGTCGATCGCGGGCGTCGAGGTGGCGGGCGTGGCGCGGCGGATCGGCCGTGGAGGCATGCGGACAGGGTCGGGGAAACGGACTCCCCGCAAGTTACCGGGCGTCGGCGGGCATGGTACCCGACGGCGCCCCCGCGCCGCGAATCAGCGCCGCGGCACGCTCCAGGCGCGCAACAGCGTGGTGCGCATCGCGTCGGGCAGTGGGGCATAACCGAGTGCCAGCGCATCGTCCTGACCGTGCTCCAGGGCCCAGCGCACGAAGTCACCGGTGGCGGACACGCGCGCGCTGTCACGGCCACGTGACGGCACCAGCAGCCATGAGAGCGACGCGAGCGGGTAGCTGTGTTCACCCGGCGCGTCACTGATGCTGGTCGCGAATTCCACCGTGTCGTCGATCGATTCGAGCATCGCGTCGGCTGCGGCGCGCAGCGCGCCGGTCTGCGGCGTGACCCAGGCACCGGCATGGTTGCGGATGCGCGCCACCGGCAGGCGATTCTGCATTGCGTACACGGCCTCCACCACGCCGATGGCGTAGGCGGTGACCTTCACCTCCGACGCCACGCCTTCGTTGCCGCGGACGCCGCTGCCCACCGGCCACCGTGGAAAACGGCTTCGCCCGGGACCGGATGCCCACGCGGGATGCTGGCGCGCCAGGTAGTCGGTGAGGATCCAGCTGGTGCCGCTGCTGTCGGCGCGCGTGATGACGCGAATCGCTTCCGCCGGCAGCTCGATGTCGGGATTGAGCGCCACCAGTCGCGCGTCATTCCAGGTGGTGATCCGGCCGAGGAAGATGTCACCCAGCGTGACCCCATCCAGTCGCAATTGCCGGGGCAGCGACGGCACGTGGTACGTCACTGCCGCGCCACCGACGACCATCGGCACCTGCCGGATGCCACGCGACGAGAGCGCGCTGCGCTCGGCACTGGTGAGCGGTACATCGGTGGCGGCGAAGTCCAGCGAATCGGCCAGCAGGGCGCGGATGCCCGCGCCCGACCCCACCGATTGATAAGTGATCCGCGCACCACCCGTTTCGGCGAAGTGCGTGAACCAGCGCGTGTAGATCGGATACGGGAACGTGGCGCCGGCACCGGCCAGCGTGACTGACGATGCGGTCACAGGCGCATCGCCGGCGGGCTCTCGTGCGCAGGAGAGGAGCAGCGCCACGATGCAGAGGCGACCGATGGCAGGGAGTGCGCGCATCACATGTCGTTGGAGTAGCCGGCGAACTTGAAGCGCCCGCCGGTCTCGAGGATCGGCCCGAACAGCCGACCGCGGAACATCGTACCGTCGGCGCGTCGGAGCGCCACCGTGCAGCCATCGTGCAGCGCGAGAGCGCCGGTGGTGACGGGAGGGTTCGGGCAATCGAGCGCGGCGAGCGTCAATGCGCTGCCACCGATGCGCTCGAGCGCGCGAGAGATGCCCTTCTCGCTGTCGAGCGTGATCTGCGTCCAGCGTAGCTGCGGCGAGAGCCCATTCGGCATCACGGCATCCGGCGAGTTGGGGAAGTACACCCACGCAAACTCGGCACGCGACAACGTGAGCTGGCCGAGCGTGCGGGTGTCGCGCGCCGCCAGCGCGGCGACGAACTGCTCCGCCAGCGCCTGGCGTGACGTCGCGCCGCCATCGAGGGCGGTGAGCGTCGGCAGCCCTTCGCGAAAGCGGCGCAACATCTCCGGCATCGGAAACACCGAGTCGATCACCGCGTCGGGGCGCCGGGACGTGTCCAGCGGAACGCGATCGTACGCATAGCTGACACCACCGGCCGGCGCGGTCGCGGAATCGGTGCGCGAAGGCTCCGCCGTCGAGCAGCCGATCAGCAGCAGCGCAACCGTGATGCGCGTCGAAAACGAACGAAGCATGTGATTCGTGAGGAAGAAACGCAGCGCGGGCCGGCGCGCAGGAGCTGCACGCCGGCCCGCGAAAATTACGTCCGCGTCAGTTGATCGCGTACGTGGTCCAACCCTGCCACCATTTGGCGCCGGTCGGATCCGCCGCGCCGCGGAAGGCGGTACCGGTGACCACGGTGCCGGCGCGTGTCTGCAGTGCGCCGGTGAACGTGGCCAGACCGCCGCTGGCAGCGGCGCTGCCGGCGACCGGTGACCAGTCGAACGTGGCGCCGTTGGCCGGCTGTGCCGAGATCACGCTGGTGAACTGCGCCGACGCCGTGCCGGCCGCCGTGCGCAGGTTGTTGGCGGTGGTGTCGGCGGTGTACTGGCGCACCGAGCTGATGGTGCCGCTGGTGAAGACTTGCGGGTCGAACACGTTGCCATTCTCGACCATCAGGATGTTCTGCAGCGAGAACACGCCTTCGGTCTGCCGCTGGAAGGTGGTGGTGTCGCGGAACGAGATCGCGGCCGAGGGGAAGCGCCCGATCACGCCGTTGACGTAGAAGCCACCCGTGCCGCGGCGGAGCATCATGCCGCGGCCGCCGTTGGCCGGCAGCGTGACACCGTTGGCGGTGCCGGTGCCGAACAGCGTGAAGTTGGCGACCACCGGCACGGTGAGCGGGGTGGAGTTCTGGCCATTCGTGCAGCCGGCGCCATCGCAGCCGTCGTTCTCGATGCCCTGCGGGTCGCTGGACGGCGAGCCGGCCGCGGCGCGCGGCGGGATGATGCGCGTCTGCATCGCGATCAGGTACTGCAGGCGGCCCACGTAGCCTTCGGAGATGTCGAAGTGGTCATCGCCCGACTCGTAGCTGACCAGGTACTTGCCGTCCACCGCACCACCGAACCACTCGTAGCTGTCGTCGAGGCCGGCCAGCGTCTGCAGGTATTCCAGGCGCGTGCCGCTGCCGAGGGCGGCGAAGGTGAAGGAGTTGAGCTCCTGGTTGGTGGCGGTGGCGTACCCTGCAAACTCGACACGCACGTAGCGCAGGATGCCGCTGTTGTCGGCGTTGTCGGCACCGCCGCTGTAGACCTGTGCCGGGTTGTTGGCGCCGTTGCCGGTGCCTTCGATCGTGATCGTGCCCGTCTTGTTGACGATGCCACTGCCGATCATGATGATGCCGCCCCAGTCACCGGGCTGGCGCTGGCCGGCCGGTCGTGACGAGGTGAAGACGATCGGGTTCGCGGCGGTGCCCTGCGCATCGATCTTGGCGCCACGGGTGATGAACAGCGAGGAGCCGGTGACGTCGAAGTCACCGAAGATCTTGGTGCCGGGCTGGATCGTCAGCGTGGCGCCGTTGGTGACCTGGATGAAGCCGCTCAGCTTGTAGGCGGTGTCGGCGTACAAGGTGCGGTTGGCGGTGATGTTGGCATTGATGGTGCCACTGCTCCCGCCCGGGGCTGGTGTCACTGCGCTGACTTCGCTGGTATACTGCGACGGTCCGGTGGCTCGGATTGCCTGGATGCGATATCGGTACGTGGTGCTCGGCTCGATGCCCGTGTCCACGTAGACGGTGTCGGTCAATCCTGCCGGTGAAATCGTCGTGAAGGTGCCACCCGTCGCACCAACCGCGCGCTGCACCACATAGCTGGTTGCGTCCGCGACGCGATACCACGTGATTCGCGCGCTCGTCGCACTGAACGAACTTGCCACCGCATTGATCGGCGGCAGGTCGGTTGGCGCCGATGGACCGTCACTGCCGCAGGCCGACAGCAGCAGCGCGGCGCCGGCCAGGAAGCTGGCAGACAGCGTACGGATCTTGAACGTCATGTGCATCTCGACTGGATGTGTTGGATGAGATAGCGCCCCGCACTCAGGGCATGCCGGAAATTCCCGTGTTTCTGTCATGGCGATTCCACGTCGCGGTCACGGTCGCGTCACACCGCCGCGGCATCGGTCACGGATGCAATGCGGGCCCGGGTGGATGGTTGCACCCGGGCCCGCATCGCACCGCATGCCGCGTCGATCAGGTCACGGCTGGTAGCTGAAGCCGAGCGACATCGTGCGGCCGCTGAAGTAGCTCTCGCGCGTCACCGGACCCTGCGTCACGCGATACTGCGCGTCGAGCAGGTTCTTGGCGTCGAAGCGGCCACTGAAGCTGCCAGCGACCGGGAAGCGGAGCGAGAAGTCCACCACGTTGCGCGCCTGCTCCTTCACGTCGGGCAGCGGCACCACACCGGCGTCGATGATGCGCGGACCGACGGTGTTGAAGAGCAGGGTGGCGCTGGTGCTGCCACTGGTGCTGTTCCACGTGGCACCGGCGTTGATCATGTACGGCGCCTGGCCCACCATCGCGCGGTTGGCGCTGGTCACGCTGGCCAGTCCCTGCCGCAGCTTGATGTCGCTCTGCATGAAGGTGGCGTTGGTGAACAGGCTCACGTTGTCCAGCGCCGAGGCCAGCTTGCCCAGGCCCGTGCGCGCCTCGAGTTCCACGCCGACGTTGGTGGCGCTTTCGGCGTTCTGGTACGACACGATGCGCGTGCCCGACGTGCCGAGGTAGATGCGCTCGATCGGGTTCTCGAACTGCTTGCCGAACAGCGACACGCTGAACACCTCGCTGCGGGTCGGGAACCACTCCCACCGGATGTCGGCATTGCGGATCAGCGAGCGCACCAGGTTGGCGTTGCCGAGGAAGTTGTCGCCACCCAGCACGTCGCGGAACTGCAGCGGTGCCAGTTCGCGATATTCCGGGCGCGCCAGCGTCTGCGACACCGAGAAGCGCAGGTTCTGGTTCTGGCTCGCCTGCACCGTCACCGACAGTGACGGCAGCACGTCGGTGAACGACGGCTTGGTGGTGACCGGCGGTCCGATGGTCGGCGACGCGATCACGGTCACGTTCGAGCTTTCGAGGCGGGCGCCGGTGACCACGTTCACACGCGGGCGCAGCTGCCAATTGAGCATCACGTACCCGGCCGCCAGACGGTCTTCGGCGGTGTAGCTGCCACCCTGTGCCAGCGGCACCAGGCGCAGGTCGTCACTGCCCGGCTGCGTGAAGCGGCCGTCGAAGATGGCTTCCGGTGACAGCTGGCGTTCGGCATTGGTGAGCCCGAAGCCCTGCACACTGTACACGTTGTTCTCGGCGCGACGATCGGTGGTACGATACAGCCCGCCGAACTTCACCTTCAGTTCGCGGCTCGGATCGAAGAACGACATGCGGTAGTTGAGCTGCCCTTCGTAGCTCTCCTCGGCCAGGTCGCCGAAGGTGCGCACAGCGCCCTCGTTGCCGATCGCGAACCATTCCGGCGCCGCGTTGCCGTTCTGCGTGTAGACGAACTCCGAGCGGTCCGGCTCCTTGCGCGTCACGCCGGAGGCCGTCACCGACCAGTCCAGCTGCTGGCGGCCGTCGAACAGCGAATGTTCGGTGGCCAGCTGCGAGCTACGGATCATGCGCTCCACGTACTGCAGGCGGGTGATGTTCAGTCGCGTGCCGAGGTTCTCGCTCTCGCCGGTTTCAACGCGCGCATCGTTGTCGCTGGTGCGGTTGTAGGTGTTGTTCAGCGACACCTTGGTGTTGCGGCCGAGGAAGGTGCTGAAGTTCGCGAGACCGCCCCACAGCACACCGGTGCCGGCTGACGTACCCTCGAAGCGATCCACTTCCTCGGTGCCGTTGCGTGCCAGAGCATACGCGCGCACCTGCCGTTCCTTGATGTTCTGCTGCACGGCGTAGTTGCCGCTCACCAGGTAGCCGATGCGTCGGCCAAGCACCGGATCGCTGCCACCGATCGACATGCCGAAGCTGGCGTTCGGCGTGCCGGTGGTGGGCGCGGCGCTCCAGCGATTGCGGAAGGTGCCGATCAGGCTGTTCAGCTCACCCTGGCCCGGCTGCGGATCGAAGGTGCCGTACTGCTTGACGATGGTCGGCAGCTGCCGCGTGGTGCCACCGAAGGCGAAGTAGTCGCGACCACGATTGCCGGCGGAGATCGTGTTCTTGCCGGTCACCGCGGCGTTGTAGCCGGTGGACTGCGAGACCACGATGGTGCGCTTGGCGGGGAATTCCTTGGTCTGGATGTTCACCGCCGCGCCGGCGAAGTCGCCCGGCTGGTCGGGCGTGAACGTCTTCGACGTGGTGACGCTCTGAATCAGGCTGGCCGGAAACAGGTCCAGCGGCACGACCTTGCGCTCCGGCTCGGGGCTCGGCAGGCGCGCGCCATTCAGCGACGACGTGGTGTAGCGATCGCCGAGGCCGCGCACGAACACGTACTTGCCATCCTGCACGCTGACGCCACTCACGCGACCCACGGCCGCCGCCGCGTCACTGTCGGGGCTCTTCGCGATCTGCTCGCTGGTGACGGAGTTGATGATGGCGGAGGCGTTGCGCTGGCGATCGAGCGCCGCGCTCACCGAACCGCGCTCCTGTGTCGCAGTCACGGTGGCGGTGGCGAGCTGCATCGTCGCCGGCGCCATCGCGATGTTCTGCTCGACCGTCTCGTTGGCCTTGACCGTGATGCCGGTGATCGTCTTCGAGGCGAAGCCGATGCGGCGCGCGAGCAGCGTGACGGTGCCAGCGGGGACGTTCGGCAGGGTGAAGCGGCCGTCCACGCCCGACAGTGCGCCGACCGTGGTGCCGACCAGCTGGATGCCGACATCCGACATGCCATTGCCCTGCGGGTCGAGCACGCGACCCGTGATCTTGCCGCGCGCCGCCGATGGTGCCGGCGTCTGCGCGAATGACTGCTGTGAGAGACCGAGCACCGCGACACAGAGCAGTGCCAGCCGGCGGACGATGGAGAGCGACATAGGCTTCGCGAATCGATTCGGGGAATCCGATGGGCTCATGACCGTCGCCCATCCTCATGCCGGAGCATGCACCGTTACGTTCGCGTTCTTCTGTGACGGCGACCGCCGCATTCGTGCAACGGACCTGTAACGCAGATCACGGACTCGTTGCCGGGGCCGTGTTACACGGTCGTGACAGGCACCGGCCAGGTGGTCGTGATCGCCGTGCCGCTGCCGGCGCTGCTCTCGGCGGTGACCGCACCGCCGTGTGCCTCCACGAGGTGCCGCACGATGGCGAGGCCGAGGCCGGTGCCCCCCTGCTCACGGGAGCGTGCCGGGTCCACGCGGTAGAAGCGCTCGAAGATGCGCGGCAGGTGTTCGGCGGGAATGCCGACGCCGGTGTCGGTGACCGCCAACGACAACACGTCGCCCTCACGGCGCGCCACGACACGCACCGTGCCCTCGGCGGTGTGACGCACCGCGTTCTCCACCAGGTTGCCGAGGACCTGTCGCAGCGCGGTGGGGTCGGCGTAGACGCGTTCCGCATCACCGGCGATGTCGGCGCGCACGACCACGTCCTTGCCCTCGACCGCGGGCTTCACCGCCAGCATCACGTCGGCCACCACATCCGGCACGCGACACCACACCGGGTTGGGCCGCCATCCGCCCGACTCGATGCGGCTCAGGTCGAGCAGGTCGTCCACGATCCGCTGCATCCGCCGCGTATTCGACAGGATCGTGCGCAGGAAGGCCTGACGGCTCACCACCGGCACGTCGGGATCCTCCACCAGCGTCTCGGCGTAGCCGCCCACGATCGTCAGCGGTGTGCGCAGCTCGTGGCTCACGTTGGCGACGAAGTCGCGACGCACCTGTTCCAGCCGGCGGATCGGCGTCAGGTCGTACATCGCCAGCACCGCACCACCGTCGGTGAGTGGACGCGCCACCAGCGACACGGCGCGGTCGTTGAGCATCACCTCGCGCGGCTCCACCACCTGTCCTGACAGCGCACGCTGCAGCGCATCCCGCAGCTCCGCATCATCCGGCAGGCGATCCACCGAGAACGGCACCACGCCATCCACACTCGCCAGCACCCGTCCCACGTCGTTGATGCGCATCACCTGCCGGCTGGCGTCCACCGCGATCGCGCCCTCGGTGAGCGAGTCGAAGAGTTCCGTCAGCAGCGACTCTTCGGCTTCCAGCGTGGCCAGGCGCGCGCCCAGCTGCTCGGCCAGCCGGTGCACCGCGCGCGCCAGGTCGCCCACTTCGCCCGGAGCGGAGAGGGCGGGGCGGCGCGAGAGGTCACCGGCCGCCAGTGACTGCGCGACGTCACGCAGCTCGATGATCGGCCGCGTGATCGAGCGGGAGAAGAAGAAGCCGAAGATCGCCACTGCGCCGATCGCGCCCACGCCGACCAGCAGGATGTCGAGCCGCGAACGCGCGAACAGTTCTTCCACGTCACGCGTGCGGACCGATACGCGCGACACGCCGAGTGGCATCTGCACCGCCACGTACAGTTCCTCGTCGCCGGCGGAGGCCGACATGCGGCGCGCCTGTCCCGTACCGCGGGCCAGGGCATCGCGGACCTCGGGACGGGTGCGATGATTCTCGAGGCGTTCCAGTCGCGGCGTGTCGAACTCGGAGTCGCCCAGCACCACGCCGTCGGTGCCGATCAGCGTCACGCGATGTCCGGTGGCGATGCCGGCGGCGTCGGCGATGGCGTCAGCGGCGGCGCGATCGGTCCACTGTCCGGCCAGCAGCCGAGCCTCGCTCTGCAGCTGGCTGACCTGCTGCTCACCGATGCGCGCGTAAAGCCGCCGGTCGAGCACCGCGATCACCGCCGCCAGCAGCAGTGACACGCCGAGGACGAGGCCGAGGAGGAGGCGGGTGGTCAGGCGCACGCGGGGAAGTTACCGGTGCGGGCCGCGACGCGGCGGGCGTCAGCGCGTGGAGGCGCTCCGCATGCGGTACCCGAAGCCGCGCACCGTCTCGATCAGATCCCCGGCTTCACCCAGCTTCGTACGCAGCCGCTGGATGTGCATGTCCACGGTGCGCGTCTGGATGTCGGGCGCCGCTTCCCACACCGTCTCCAGCAGATGGCCGCGGGCCTGCACCCGTCCACGGCGCTCGGCGAGGGTGATCAGCAGCTTGTACTCGGTGGGTGTGAGCTCCACTTCGTCCTGCTCGATCGCCACCCGGTGGGCCGCGCGGTCGATGCGGATCGGGCCGATCTGCAGCAGGTCGGCGGGCGCCTCGGCGGCCCCAGACGTACGGCGCAGGATGGCGCCCACGCGCAGCACCAGTTCCTGCGGGCTGAACGGCTTGGTGAGGTAGTCGTCGGCGCCGAGGGAGAGGCCGCGAATGCGGTCCTGCTCTTCCTTCCGCGCGGTCAGCATCAGGACCGCGATGTGACGCGTGGCTTCCTCGGCGCGGATGTGTTCCAGCACGTCGAAGCCGCTCATGCCGGGCAGCATCAGGTCGAGCACCAGCAGCGAGGGACGCTCGCTCCGTGCGATGGAGAGTGCGTCGGTGCCGTTGGACGCGGTGGAGACGCGGTAGTTCGTCTTCGCCAGGTGATAGGCGACGAGGGCCACGATGTCCGGCTCGTCGTCCACCACCAGGATGCGTTCCTGCACGTGCGCTGCGGGGGCCGTCATGCGCGCGGCCCATCGATGGCGGTGTGCGCGCCGGTGACGGTCTGCCGTCGCTCGTCGGTCACCATCGGGATGTGCGGCGCGCCGCTCGTCGCCAGTCGCTGCCGGATCTTTGCCAGGATCATCTCAATCGCCACCGTGTTGTGACCACCGCGCGGGACGATGACGTCCGCCCAGCGCTTGCTTGGTTCGATGAACTGCAGGTGCATCGGTCGTACCGTGTTCACGTACTGCTCCAGGATGTCGTCCAGCGGGCGGCCACGGGTCGCCATGTCGCGCTTGATGCGGCGCACCAGCCGGATGTCGGCATCGGCGTCCACGAACACCTTCACGTCCAGCCGCTGCCGCACCCGCTCGTCGGTGAACAGCAGGATGCCGTCCACCACCACCACGTCCACCTTGGCGATCCGCACCGTCTCCGCGCTGCGGGCGTGGAGCGTGTAGTCGTACACCGGCTTCTCCACCGGCTGCCCGGCGGCCATCGCATCCAGCTGGTCCACGAACAGGTCGATGTCGAACGCGTCGGGATGGTCCCAGTTGATGTGGTGGAGCTCCTGCATCGTGCGCCCGGTGAAGTTCCGGTAGTACGAGTCCATCTCCACGAACGCCACCGACGAGTCGGCAAGGGCCGCCGCCACCCGCCGGGCGACGGTGGTCTTGCCGGAACCGGTGCCACCGGCAATTCCGATCATCAGCGGGCGGTTCGGCACTGCACCTCCATCGTCACGGGCACAGTGTGATTCGTGACTGTGTGATTATTCGTGATGATCCGGTCACGACTCCGTATCGGCGCACCCGACGGTGCCCAGGCGGGCTCCCGGCAATCTACCCGCCGCAGGCAGCGGCGACGCGCGGCGTGGGGTGTGTGCGGCGTCGGCGGCCTACGAACTTCCCCGGCGGCCCACTAGCTTCCCTCCATGAAGCTCATGACAGTGCGCCGCCGGTGTCTCGTGACGCTGGCCGCGTGTTCTGCGGCCGCCGGGATGCTCGTCGCGCAGGGCCGCCCCGCCACCCGTTCCCTGGTCGTGGTTGCCACGACCGACGTACATGGCCGGCTGCGCGGTTGGGACTATTACGACACGCGCCCCGACTCCGCCCACAGCCTTGCCGCCGCGGCCACGATCGTGGACTCGATCCGCGCCGCGCGGCCCGGCAACGTGGTGCTGGTGGACGCCGGCGACCTGCTGCAGGGCAACCCGCTGACGACGGTGGCAGCCCGCGCCACTGCCACCCACCCGGTGATCGCCGCCATGAACGCCATGCGCTACGACGCGGCGGCGGTGGGGAACCACGAATACAACTACGGCCTGCCGCTGATGCAGCGCGCCTTCCGGGCGGCGCGCTTCCCCTTTCTCTCGGCCAACGCCGTCGCCACCCGGGCCGCCGATGCCCTGCCGGCGTACACGCTGGTGCGTCGCGGTGACCTGACCGTCGGCGTGATCGGGGCCACGACCCCGGGCGTGATGGTCTGGGATCGCGACAACGTGCGCGGCCGGATGCGCTACACCGACATCATCCCGGCGTTGAGGAATGCGGCGGTGAAGGCGAGGCGCGCCGGTGCTGATGTGGTGATTGCGGTGGTGCACGCTGGACTCGATGGCGCGGCCAGCTACGACACGGCCAGCACTGGCCTCCCGGGCGAGAACGTGGTGGCCCAGGTGCCGCAGCAGGTGGAGGGGCTGGACCTGGTCGTGTACGGACACTCGCATCGCGAGATGATCGACACGGTGATCAACGGCGTGCGGCTGATGCAGCCGCGGAACTACGCCGCCACGGTGGCCGTAGCGACGCTCGAACTGGCGCGGCGTGGGCGCGGCTGGGCGGTGACGTCGTCGCACGGGCAGTCGGTGACGGTGAAGGGGCACGCCGAGTCGCCGGCCGTGCTGCGCGTCACCGAGTCGGCGCATCGGGCGGCGTTGGCGTATGTGGCGGAATCGATCGGTGTCTCACGCGTCAGCTGGCGTTCGGATCGCGCGCGCGCCACCGACATTCCGATCACCGACCTGGTGGGCGAGGTCATGCGCCGCACTTCGGGTGCGCAGCTGGCCGCCAGTCCGGCCTTCTCACTGCAGGCTGGTCTCGACAGCGGCACCGTCACGGTGGCGCGCATCGCGAAGCTCTATCCGTACGAGAACACGCTGCGTGCCGTGCGGATCACGGGTGCCCAGCTGCGCGCATTCCTCGAGCACAGCGCGCGCTATTGGAATACGTGGACACCGGGCGCCAGCGGCTCGCTGGTGAACAGTGCGGTGCCGGGCTACAACTTCGACATGGTGGTCGGTGCGCAGTACGAGATCGACCTGTCCAAGCCGGTGGGCCAGCGCATCGCGACGCTGACGGTAAACGGCAGGACGGTGACCGACGGTGACTCGTTCACGATCGCGCTCAGCAACTATCGCCAGACGGGCGGTGGCGGGTTCGCGATGCTGGCTGGTGCGCCGCTGGTCTACGAGTCGAAGGGTGACATCCGCGAGATGATCGTGGATGCGGTGCGCAAGGCAGGGCGCCTCGATCCCGCCGACTGGGCGGCGAGCAACTGGCGCATCGTGCCCGCTGCGGCCGAGGCGGCGGCGATTGCGTCGTCGGGCGGCGGAGCCGGATCGCCGGCACCTGCCATGCGATTCCGTGTGATCGGCACCAACGACTTCCACGGTGGCTTCGAGCCGCGACTGGGCGCGCGTGGCCTGCGCTACGGCGGGGCAGGGGCGTTCGTCGCCACCATCCGCCGCGCGCAGGCCGAGTGTGCACCACCATCGTGCTGGTCGATCATCGTGGACGGTGGCGACGAGTTCCAGGGCACGCCGGCCTCGAACCTCGCCTACGGGCGAACCGTCGTCACGCTGTTCGACTCACTCGGCATGACGGCGGCGGCGCTCGGCAACCACGAGTTCGACTACGGGCAGGACACCCTGCGCGCACGCATCCGGCAGGCGTCGTACCCGATCCTCAGCGCCAACATCCGCGACACGCTCGGCAACCTGCTGCCGTGGATCCGGCAGGACACGATCGTGCAGCGCGGGCCGTTCCGTGTCGGCATCATCGGCATCAGCACCATCGAGACGCCCTCCACTACACGCGCCGTCAACGTCTCCGACGTGCGGTTTCTGGAGACGGCGCCGGTGGTCAGTGCCCGCGCCAAGGCGCTGCGGGCGGCGGGTGCGAACGTGATCGTGGTCACCGGCCATGTCGGTGGCTTCTGCAACGCCCAGGGCGTGTGCAATGGTGAGATCTTCGACATGGTGAACCGGCTCACCGAGCCGGTGGACGTGGTGGTCAGCGGTCATTCGCACTCCTTCGTCAACACGCGCCTGCGTGGCGTGCCGATCGTGCAGGCGCGCTCCAGTGGCGCCGCCATCGACGTGGTGGACATCGCCGTCGGCGACACCAGCGCGCGGCAACCGGGTGACATCGCCGGCTCGCGGGTGCTGCGCAGCGACGTGGTGGATGTGCTGGCCGACAGCATCGTGCCGGATGCGCAGGCCGAACGGATCGCGCGGGCGGCCACCGACGCCGTGGCGCCGATCATCGCGCGGCCGGTGGGACGCATCACCACCGACCTGCGGCGCGACGGCACCCAGTACGCCCTCGGGAACCTGATCGCCGACGCCATCCGCGAGCGCACGCGCAGCGACATCGGCATCGTGAACAACGGCGGCATCCGCGCCAACCTGCTGGCCGGTGACGTGAACTACGGCCGGCTGTACGAGGTGCAGCCGTTCGGAAATACGCTGGTCACGATGCGCGTGCGAGGTGATGCGCTGCGTGCCTACCTCACGCAGGTGGTGGCCGGCACCACACCGCGTGATCACGTCAGTGGCGTGCAACTGCAATACGACGCGCGCCGCCCGGCCGACGATCGCCTGGTGGGCGTGACGATCGGTGGGCGCGCGCTCGATCCGTCGCGCACGTACACCATCACCATGAACGACTACATGGCCACCGGTGGCGACGGCCTCGTCCTCGCGAAGAAGGCTGCCGCCGTGACGGACACCAAGATCGTGGACCTCGACGCGCTGGTGGACTACGTGCGCGCCCGTCCGCAGGGTGTCGCGCCGCCCGCCGTCGATCGCATCCAGGCCGTGACTCCATGACTTTTTCCGCTTCCGCATGACCTCCGTTCGTGTGTACGTAAATGCCCGCGGCTACGACCTGCCCGCCGGTGCCACCGCCCTCGAGGCCGTCCGCGTCGCTGACAGCGGCGAAGCCGACGCGATTGCGCAGGGCACGCGGCAGATCACCGACAGCCGTGGCTTGCCTGTGTCCCCGGAGACACCGGTCTACGGTGGCGTGATCTACCGTGTGGTCTCCAGTCGCGTGCGCGATGGCGAGGCCACCACGTGAGCCCATCGCTCGTGGCCACCGATCGTGCCTTGCTGCGCCGGCTGCCGAAGGCCGAGCTGCATTGTCACCTCGATGGATCGGTGCGTCCCGAGACGATGATCGAGCTGGCGCGTGAGTATCGCGTAGCAATGCCGTTCGACGATGCCGATGCACTGCGGGAGTACATGCGGGTGGACGACGCGCGCAATCTCGAGGACTACCTGCTGCGCTTCGACACCACGCTGTCGGTGATGCAGACCGCCGAGGCGCTGGAGCGCATGGCGTACGAACTGGCGATCGATGCGGCGGCGGAAGGCGTGCGGTATCTCGAGATGCGATACGCGCCGCCCCTCAATACGCTGCAGGGGCTGACGCTCGAGCAGGCTGTTGAGGCGCCGCTGCGCGGCATCGCCACGGCACAGCGGGAGGCGGACATCACCGCCCGCGTGATCGTCTGCAGCCTGCGCCACTACGACCCCGAGTTGTCACTGGAACTGGCGAAGCTGGCCGTGACCTTCAGGGAGCACGGTGTGGTCGGTTTCGACCTCGCAGGCGGAGAGCTGGGGAATCCTGCGTCACGCCATGCGGCGGCGTTCGCGTACTGCATGGAGCACGGCCTGGCCTGCACCTGTCACGCGGGTGAAGGCGATGGCCCGGAGTCGATCCGGCAGGCGGTGCACGACTGTCATGCACATCGCATCGGGCACGCCACGCGGCTGCTCGAGGATGTGGAATTGCTGGAGGAGATCCATGAGCGGGGCATCGCGCTGGAGCTCTGTCTCACCAGCAATGTGCAGACGCGTGCCACCGACCGGTACGAGACGCATCCGCTGAAGCAGTTCCTCGCACGCGGCATGAACGTCTGCCTCAACACCGACAACCGGCTGATGTCAGGCACCACATTGGTGGACGAGTATCATCACGCCGCGACGCACTGCGACTGCACCTTCGACGAACTGGCCGGCATGGCACTGGATGGCTTTCGCAGCAGCTTTCTTCCCGAGCCTGAGAAGCGTGCGATGGTCACACGGATGGCCACCGAGATCGCGGAGATCCGCGCCGGGGCGCTGGCATGAGTGAGCATCGCAAGCGGGAGAACGCCATGCCGGATGACGAGGCACAGTTGCAGCGGGACTTCGGCACCGCCGCCGCCTCGGCAGCCGCCGACGTGGTGCGCACGCTGGCCGGTCGCGAGTTGCCGGAGCCGGTGGCGGCAATCGTACTCGGCTCGGGTCTTGGCGGGCTCGCGGAAAAAATCACCGATGCGGTCCGCATCCCGTTTCATGACATCCCGGGATTTCCGCCAGCGACGGTGGAAGGCCACGCCGGTGCGCTGATCGTGGGGCAGCTGGCCGGTCGCCCCGTGATCTGCCTGGCAGGCCGCTTTCATCTGTACGAGGCGCACCCGGCCGCGGTGGCGGTGTTCCCGGTGCGGGTGGTGCACGCCCTCGGTGCGCGCACGCTGATCGTCTCGAATGCGGCCGGAGGCATCCGTCGCACCTTTACGCCGGGCACGCTGATGCAGATCGACGACCACATCAACCTGATGAATCGTCATCCACTGGCGGGGCCGTCACAGCCGGGTGAGCCACGCTTCCCCGACATGTCCGCGCCCTACGACAAGGCCCTCGCGGCACAGTTGCAGGCGGTGGCGCGCACGAGCGGTGTGCGGCTCGAGGTCGGCGTGTATTGCGGTCTGCTTGGCCCGACCTACGAGACGCCCGCCGAAGTGCGCATGCTGGAAAAGCTCGGCGCCGACGCGGTGGGCATGAGCACCGTACCGGAGGTAATCACCGCCCGCACGTTGGGCATGCGGTGCGTGGGTGTGAGCCTGATCACCAACGCCGCCGCCGGCTACACCGCCGCGCTGCTCGACCACGCCGAGGTGCTGCACGAGTCGAAGGAGGCCGCGACGCGGTTCCAGTCACTGATCACCGCGTTCGTGGCCACCCTCTGAGCTGACCGGCTACTTCGCCCCGGCCGGCTTCGGCGTCTGGGGCAGCGATCGCAGTCGCGCCTTGAACGACTGGAAGGCCGGCGTGTCGCGTGTCACGCCACGCAGCGACTCCTGCGGCAGTTGCGCGATGGCGCGCCGCGTGGCGGCGATGCGATCCTCCTCCACCGGGTGACTGGCGAGGAAGCTGGCGCTGCCACCACCGGCCCGGTCACGCTCGGCCAGCATGATCTCGAACATCTCCGGCATGCCGCGCGGGTCGAGCCCGGCGCGCACCAGGTACTTCACGCCGTACTGGTCCGCCTCCGCCTCGTCGCTACGACTGAACTTGGCCATGATCGCCGTCGCGCCGAGGTTCAGCAGGTCACCGCCACCGTTCTGGCAGAAGCTGGGTTGCAGGATGCAGGCGAGCGTGGCACCGATGCCCACCTTCTGTCCCTTCTCCATCTGCTGCACCGAATGGCGCTGCGTCACGTGCGCGATCTCGTGACCGACCACGCCCGCCAGCTGTGACAGCGTCTGGGCGCGGAGGATGAGGCCCTTGTTGACGTAGATGTAGCCACCGGGCACCGCGAAGGCGTTGATCTCGGGATCGTCCACGATCGAGAAGCGCCAGTTGCGGCCCTGGTCGTCCACCAGCACCGCCAGCGAGTCACCGAGGCGGTTCATGTATGCGTTCACTTCCGGGTCGGGCACGATCGGAAGCTGCGCGTTAATCTGCTGCGCATAGTTCATCCCCATCTCCGCTTCCTGCTGCGGCGAGATGCGCGCGCATCCCACCGCCGTGATGGCGAAGGTGGCGGTGGCAGCGATGGTGAGCCGTGCGGTGTGTGTGGTGCTCATTGCGACAATCCCGTTGGACCGACTGAGGGGTCATTCGTGAGTTTGCTGACCGTAGCCCGTGACTTGCAGCGTCGCAAGGCGAGGGAACGAAGCGGGCGGTTCGTGGCGGAAGGTGTGCGCACGGTGGAGGAACTGCTGCGAAGCGGCCTCGCAGTGGAGGGTCTCCTCGTCAGCGAACCGGCACGGCAGCAAACACGGGTGACGGCGTTGCTCGCCGACGCCGAGGCACGTGGCCTGGCGATCACCATGGTGAGCGAGCGGGACTTCGACTCCGCCGCCGGCACCGATGCACCACAGGGCGTGCTGGCCGTTGCCTCCACACCGTCCTGGTCACTGCAGGCATTGCCTGCCGGACCACTCCGGCTCCTCGTGCTCGACGCCCTGCAGGATCCAGGCAATGTCGGCACCATCCTTCGCACGGCGGCAGCGTTCGACGTCTCGGCCACCATCGCGCTGCCGGGAACTGTTGACCTTTGGAACGCCAAGGTCGTCCGTAGCGCGATGGGCAGCCACTTCGTCCACCCCACAGTCTCCAGTACCGCTGATGTGCTGGCGCCGTTCCTTCGGGAGCGAGGTATCGCCCTTTGGGGCGCGGATGCGGCCGGGATCCCGATCCCGGAACTCCGCGTGCCCGCCCAGTGGGCGCTGGCGGTGGGGAACGAGGGGGCAGGCCTGTCGCCCGCGACGCAGCCGATGGTCACCACGACCGTGGCGCTGCCGATCAGCCCGGCCGTCGAGTCACTGAACGTGGCCGTGGCGACCGGCATCCTCCTGTTCGCCCTCCGCTGACACCGTGGACGTCTCCGTCGTCGCCATCCTCGCCTTCGCGCTGCTCGGAGCCTGCTTCGGGTCGTTCCTGAACGTGTGCGTGTCCCGCTGGCCCGCCGGACTTTCGGTGGTGCGGCCCGCCAGCCGCTGCCCCAAGTGCGAGCGCGAAATCCGGTGGCACGAGAACGTCCCCGTGCTCGGCTGGATGCGGCTTCGCGGGCGCTGCGCCGGCTGCGCGCTGCCGATCTCGATCGAGTATCCGCTGGTCGAACTCGGCGTCGCGCTGCTGTGGGCCGGTGCCGCCTATCTCGGCGGCGGTGGACTCGACTCGGTGCGCCTCGCGACCTTCGCCACCGTCATGCTCGGCATCACGCTCACCGACGCCAAGCACTACGTGATTCCCGACGGCTTCACCGTGTTCGGGTTCCTCTTCGTGCTGGTCACCAGCGTGGTGGCGTTCTTCAACGGTGGCAGCGACACCTGGTTCGCTGCACCGATCGACGCCTTCTATGGCGCCTGCGCGGGAGCCGGCTTCATCGCCATCATCGGCTGGCTCGGCGAGGTGGCCCTGAAGAAGGAGGCGATGGGTTTCGGCGACGCGACACTGATGGCCGTCGTCGGTGCTGCACTCGGCCCCGTGCGCGCGATCATCACCGTGTTCGTCGCGGCAGCCCTCGGCGCCGGTGCCTTCCTGCTGGTGGTGTACCCGATCGCGTATGCCCGGGCGCGCAGCGCCGGTCGCGAGTTCGAGCCGCCGCTGGTGCCGTTCGGGGTGTTCCTCGCACCGGCAGCGGTGGCGATGCTGCTGGCGGGGCGGCCCCTGCTCGACTGGGGTAGTACGTTGCTCGGCGTACCGCTGCGCTGAGCCGCGCGCCCTCGCCCTACAGCCCTGGAATCGTGCGTCGAACCGTCCTGCTGTCCTGCCTCGTGCTGGCCCTCGCGGCCTGCGACCGCAAGCCACTGCCCAAGGCCGGTGACCTGCAGGGTGAAGTCACCGCGCTGGTGCCGAAGGTCGAGGAAGCCGCCGGGCTGAAGTTCAAGAAGGCGCCGACGGTGGCCACGCAATCCTCGGAACAGGTGCAGGCGTTCCTGATCGCGCAGTTCGAGCGCCCCGAAGTGCGGACCGACCTCCAGGCCAAGATCGGCGTCTGGAAGCGGCTCGGCGTCGTGCCCGATTCGGTCGACGTGATCGGCCTGCTGACGCGCCTGCTCACCGAGCAGGTGGTCGGCTACTACGACCCGAAGCGGAAGACGCTGTTCGTGGTCGAGGGTCGCGCCGGCGTGGAACGTGAGACGGTGATCCGCCACGAACTCACGCACGCGCTGCAGGATCAGTACGTGAACCTCGACTCGATCCAGAACCTGCAGGGCGACGACGACCGTGTGGAGGCGGCGCAGGCGGTGTTCGAAGGGCATGCGACGGTGATCATGATCGGCAACGCGGCTCGCACCATCGCGTGGGACAAGGCGCGCGAAGGGATCCGCGATGCCCGCGCCGCCAACCCGGTGTTCAGTGCGGCGCCCGGTTTCCTCGCCGAAGGCCTGCTGTTCCCATATCTCGGTGGCGCCGAGTTCGTGCGGACCGCGATGGGCGACGGCGTGACCAGTGCGCAGTTGCTCTCGGAACTGCCGACCAGCACCTCACAGGTGTTGCATCGCGAAAAGTGGGGGCCGCGCGGCAACGCTGCCGACCTGGTGCGCATCACCGCACCTGCGGGTCTCAACATCAGCTACCAGAACAGCTTCGGCGAGTTCGAGACCCGGCTGGCGCTGGCCGAGTTGCTGGGCGAGGTGGGTCCAGCCGCCGCAGCGGCACGTGGCCATGACGGCGACCGGTTCGCGGTGCTGTCGACGCCGCAGGGCGAAGGGCTGGCGTGGGTCACCGCGTGGGACACGCCGCTGGACGCGGAGGAGTTCGCCGAGACGATGGCCGCCGCAAGTGCCAGACGCTACGGGGGTGCGGTGCAGTCGGTCAGCGGCCGCCGCGAAGTGAGCGCCGCCGGCCGGCGCGTCACGCTGCGCACCGACAAGGTCGGCGCACGCGACGTGGTGATCTTCGAGGACCTGCCGGCCGCCGCGAAGTCGCCTGCCCTCACCGCCGCTGCGATCACCGTCGGCCCGCGCTGACGGCGGCCGCTGCACGCCGGGTCGAGCGCCGTCCGTAATCCAGCGGTGGCGTCCAGTGGATTTCGGGGCACATTCCGATGCACGGATGCGGTGCCGGCCACGGCTGGCGCCGGTCCTTTCATTGCAGCCGGAGCCCCCGGGACCGTGGGCGATCCTCCATCTTTCTGTGCATGACTGCTCCATCCAACGAACTGCTGGCCAAGGTCGAAGTCCTGGCGGATCTCGAGTCGCTGGTCGATGACCTCATGGTCGCACACGAGGCCAAGCGCGTCCTCTGGTTCCCGAGCGAGTTGCTCGCCCCGGAACCGGGCACGGACCCTGACCACTACCTGAAGCAGCTGCGCGAACGCAGCGAAGGCATCTCGACGCCGGCGCGTGTCGCCCTCGCACTCAACCTGCTGACCGAGGAAGGGTTGCCGCACTTCCATCGCCTGCTGGCGGTGTACCTCGGCAACGAGTCGTTCTGGCACAAGTGGACCAACCTCTGGACTGCCGAGGAGGACCGTCACGGTGCCGTGCTGCACGACTACATGCACGACAGCCGCATCCTCGACAACCCGGTGCTGGAGCGCATGCAGTTCGAGTACCTGAAGGCAGGCTTCGCGCCGGCCTGGGATCGCGATCCGTATCGCGTGTTCGTCTACACCTCGCTGCAGGAGCGCGCCACGCAGGTGAGCCACGCCAACACCGGCAAGCTGGCCAGCACGCACGAGCCGCTGATCGGGGAGGTGCTGTCGAACGTCGCCAAGGAGGAAGCGCGCCACTACACGTTCTATCGCGCGATCTTCAAGGCGGTGCTGGAGCGTGACCCGAACCAGGCGATGCTGTCGGCGGCTGAGATCATGCCTTCGATCGAGATGCCCGGGGTGGCGATGCCGCACTTCCGCGACATGGCCGACGTGGTGCGTCGCGCCGGCATCTACGGCCCGCGCGACTACCTCAGGATCGTCGAGGAGTTGATCCGCTTCTGGGCCATCGAGGCGGTGACTGGCCTGGACGAGATGGGCCGCAAGGCGCAGGAGAAGATCATGCAGGTGCCGGCGCGCCTGCTGCGCGTGGCCGACATGATGGAGACCCGCAGCCGCGCCAAGACGTTCTCGTTCGACGTCGCGTTCGCCCGCGAATTCGCGATGGATTGAGTTCGCAGGACGTGCAGTGACGACGCGCGCGATGGCCCGAGGCCGTCGCGCGCGTCGTCGTTACACCCACTCGCATGACGCCGATCACGGCAGCGCGCGGATCGCCTGCGAGATGAAGAACGTGCCGACGCCGATGAACGCGCCGAGCACGAAGCCGAACTTGATGATCAGGTTCAGCTCACGCTGCGTCACGCCGCGCACGATCTCCTCCACGCGCTCGGTGCTGAACTCGTTCACCTTGCGTTCGATCAGCGCCGGCACGTCGAACTTCTGCACTAGCGACGGCAGCGAGGTCACGATCCAGTCCCAGATGGCCGGCGCCAGCACCGCCGCCAGCCGTTCGTTGGCGTGCGCCGGCAGCCAGCGCGCCGGCCGTCCGATCGGCGCGTCGAGTGCCTTCTGCACCACCCGCGCGGCGGTGTCGCGCACGAACTGCTGCGTGGCCTCGCCGCGCAGCCCCTCCAGCACCCAGCCGGCGATCGTCTCGTCGCTGACACCGGCCAGCAGGTCGTCGAGCCGGCGATGTGCCATGCCCTCGAACGCCGCCTCGATCTTGTCGGCCACGAACGCCTGCGTGGACTCGGCGCGCAACAGGCGCAGCGCGCCATTCGACAGGCCCGCCGAGAGGGCGGTGACGCGATCGGCGTCGGGTGCGCCGACGATGTCCTTCAGCGGCTTCCGCAGCAACGACTCCACGCCGTCGCGCACCGCGCGCGTGACCTGCTCGCGGATCGCCGGCTCGCGCAGCAACGACGACAACTCGTCCACACCCTCGCCACCGAGGGCGTCGAGCGCCTTCTCCAGCGCGCGCTCGGTGACCAGGAAGCGCGCCAGCACCCGTTCGTGGAACCGCAGCTCGGTGACGAACCGCGACATCAGGCCCTGCAGCGTGCGCTTCACGCGCTCACGGCTTTCACCCTGCGACAGCCACACGCCCAGCTTGTCCACCGCCACCGGGATGTAGGCATCCACGGCCTTGTCGAGCATCGCACTCAGTTCGGCCGGCATCGTCTTCAGCAGCGGCTCGTCGCGGGTGAGCAACGATTCCGCCTGCGCGCGCACACTGCCGGCCACCGCCGAGGCGACCGTGTCGCTGTGCGAGAGCGTCATCGCCAGCGACCGACCCTGTTCCATCAGCGCCGCCCGCCGCGCGGCCGGAAGCACATCGGACAGAGTCTGGTCGCCGATCGCATCGCGCAGGCGCGCCACGAACGCGATCACCGTCGGCCGCGCCTCCTCGCTCTCGGCCCACGTCTCGACGCGTTCCGCCACCGTCGCCGCCACCGCCTGCAGCGCCGATTCCAGCTCGGCGCTCATCGAGTCCGGCACCAGGCTGCGCAGCGATCCGCGCTCGGTCTCGAGCAGCGACTGCACCACGCTCGCCACGCGCTCGTTGAACGCGTCGCGGATGCCGCCGTGCGTCAGCTCCTTCAGCATGTCGTCGGGCGTGAGCAGCTTCTCGCCCACCACCTTGCCGATGCTCGACGCCAGCCGTGCCTTGTTCTTCGGGATCGCACCCTGCACACCCATGAAGGGCTTGTGCGGGTTGAAGAGCATCCACACGGCCACGGTGTCGGTGAGCCCACCGGCCAGGCTGTGGAGCACGATGTTGAGCGCGAACTCGCGCCAGAGATGAGGTTCCATGCTACCGGATTCTACGCACGACGCGCCGCATGTGTGTCATGCGGCGCGTCTCGGTGCGTCAAATGTCAGCGGGCCGGCGGCGTCAGGGTCCGCCGCGCGCCGCGATCGGGGTGCGGTCGGGGAAGGGGAGCACCACCTGCGCGTCGTCGATGCGCTCCACCGACTCCGGTGTCAGCCGGGACTGCGGCTCGAGCGGCAGCATGGCGCGATCCAGCACCTCGTCCATCGTCTGCACGAAGGTGAACGTCATGCGCTCGCGCACCTCGGCCGGGATGTCGCGGATGTCCTTCGCGTTGCCCTGCGGCACGATCACCTCGCGCAGCCCGGCCCGATACGCCGCCAGCACCTTCTCCTTCAGCCCCCCGATCTCGAGCGCCTTGCCGCGCAGCGTGACCTCACCGGTCATCGCGAGGTCGCGACGCACGCGACGCCCACTCAGCACACTGGCGATCGCCAGCGTGACGGCGAGGCCGGCACTCGGTCCATCCTTCGGGATCGCACCGGCGGGGAAGTGGATGTGCAGGTCGGTGTCGCGGAACTCCTCCTCCGGAATCTCCAGCAGCCGACTGCGCGAGCGCACGTACGAGAAGGCGGCATCCACCGACTCGCGCATCACTTCACCCAGCTGGCCGGTGACGGTGAGGCGGCCACTGCCCGGCATCTTGAGCGCCTCGATGAGCATCAACTCGCCACCGTTCGGCGTCCATGCGAGTCCGGTGACGACACCGACTTCCGGCTCCTGCTCCGTCTCCTCGGCGGCGAACTGCGGCACGCCGAGCAACTCCTCGGCCTTCTGCGGCGTGATCGTCCACGGCTCCATCTCGCCTTCCGCCTTGCGCCGTGCGCGCTTGCGCAGCACGGCGGCCACATGCCGCTCGAAGTTGCGCAGGCCGGCCTCGCGGCTGTAGCGCGCCGCGATGAACTGCAGCGCCTCGTCGGTGAACACGGCGTCGGCCTCCGTCAGCCCATGCTCGGCACAGAGCTTCGGGATCAGGTAGCGCCACGCGATCTGCACCTTCTCTTCCGACGTGTAGCCGGCGATGCGGATCACCTCGAGGCGATCGCGCAGTGCCGCGGGAATGTCGTAGAGATTGTTGGCCGTACAGATGAACAACACCGAGCTGAGGTCGAACGGCTGGTTCAGGTAGTGATCCACGAAAGACTTGTTCTGCGACGGGTCGAGCACCTCGAGCATCGCCGCGGTCGGATCACCGGTGGCCCCGCCGGTGCCCATCTTGTCGATCTCGTCGATCATCACCACCGGGTCGCGCACCCCGGTGCGACGCAGCGCCTGGATCAGCAGGCCTGGCATCGCGGCCACGTAGGTGCGGCGATGCCCGCGCACTTCCGCCTCGTCGCGCACGCCGCCGACGGAGATGCGATGAAACTCGCGACCGATGGAGGTGGCGATGGCCTCGCCGAGCGAGGTCTTGCCGGTGCCCGGTGGGCCGACGAAGCAGAGGATCGGACCCGCGGGATCGCCGCCGCGCAGCTTGCGCACGGCGAGGTACTCGATGATGCGTTCCTTCGCCTCGCCGAGTCCGTAGTGTCGCGTGTCGAGCGCACTGGAGACCTTGTCGAGCGAGATGTCGCGGTCACCCGACTTCTTCGACCACGGCAGCGACAGCACCCAGTCGAGATAGGTGCGTAGCACCTGGTATTCGCTGCTGGCCGGCGACAGCATCCGCAGCCGTTCACATTCGCGCCGGGCCTCGAGTGCCACCTTCTCCGGCAGGTGCGCCTCGTCGATGCGGCGCAGCAACTCGGTGCTCTCGCGCTCTCCGGGATCGGTCTCGCCGAGTTCCGTCTGGATGGCGCGCAGCTGCTGCTTGAGGAAGAACTCGCGCTGGTGCTGCTCGATCTTCACCTCGGTGGTCTTCTTCACGTCATCCATGACGCGGGCGCGCGCGACTTCGCGCTCGAGGCGACCGAGGATGAAGCGGAGGCGATCACCGACGTCGAGCTTCTGCAGCACGTCGTCCTTGTCGGCGATCTTGAAGTTCAGGTTCGTCGCCGCGAGGTCGGCGAACCGGCCCGGGTCGGAGACGTTCATGCGCAGGATCGCCGGGATCTCGCCCGGGATGCGATCCACCAGACTGGCCAGCGTCTCGGTGGCGCTGACGATGCGGGTGACGAGCTCCTCGACCTCGAAGGCCGGCGGCAGCACATCCCACGCCGGGGTGCAGGCGGCGACCACGAAGGGCGCCGACTGGTCGATGCGCTGGATGGTGATGCGGCGCAGCCCCTGCAGCGTGATCTGCACCGTGTCGCCGGGCAGGTTGATCCGCTCGTGCACCCGTGCGGCGACGCCGATCTTGCCCACGAACTCGGTCGCGTCGGGCGCATCCTCGAGTTCGCCGCCGGCCACCACCAGGGCCACGACCACGCCCGGTTCATCGAAGGCGCGCAGCAGCGCCAGGTTCTCCGGGCTGCCCATCTGGACTGCGATCGTCCCCAGCGGGTAGACCATCGTCGAGCGCAGGGCCATCAACGGCAGCGTTGGCGGCAACTCGGCGCGAAGGATCTCGTCCCGGCGTTGGGAATGAGTCATCGGTATTCGACAGAGGGGAAGCGCGGTCTCATCAATGGTGCGCGAGAGTCGCTAAGAATCGCGGGCGCCCGCACTCTACGCCACCCACCGGGCGCCGGATCGTGCGACGATACCGAGGTCGGAGTATCGGCCCGTGTCGCACCCCGACGCAACACCGGACTCGACCGTTCTGTCCGTGTCGGTCGAGGGGACACAACCGCATCATCGCAGAACGGCACAGCCGCAGAACTGAACGGCCGCAGAAGTGCAAAACGTTGAGGTGGGGAGCGCGGGGCTTTGCGGTTCCGGAGCGATGCGCGGCATCGACGTGTCGGAGGAACGGCGAAGACTCACGGCAGTGGGGTAGTAAGGGAAACGGATCTCGCAGCAACAGAATCCCAAGCGGAGCGCCGCCCTCGAGACGACCCCATGCCAGCAGTCGCCCTTCTGCGGCCGTTCAGTTCTGCGGCTGTTGCCCCTCTGCGATCAAGCCGTTGCACTTCAACGGCCCGAAGCCAGACGTCACGATGCGCTAACTTGTTCAGGTGCGCGGATTTGCATAGCTTCTCCGGCTATGTTTGACGAGCTCAGTGAAAAAATCGGCGCGGCATTCTCCAAGCTGCGCGGCAAGGGCGTCCTCACGGAAGCCGACATCAAGGACGGCCTGCGCGAAGTCCGGCGCGTGCTCCTGGAAGCCGACGTCAGCTTCGGCCTCACGCGCGAGTTCCTCGAGCGGGTGGAGAAGAAGGCGGTCGGCCTCACCGCGCTGAAGACCGTCCGACCCGAGCAGCAGCTCGTCAAGATCGTACACGAAGAGCTCACCGCGATGCTCGGTGAGCGGCGCGAGGGGCTGAAGCTCAGCACCGTGCCACCGACCGTGGTGCTGATGGTCGGCCTGCAGGGCTCCGGCAAGACCACCACCACCGCCAAGCTCGCGCTCCGGATGCAGAAGGAGCAGCGGCAGGTGCGCCTGATCGCCGCCGACGTCTATCGTCCGGCCGCCATCGACCAGCTGGAGACGCTGGGCAAACAGCTCAACGTGCCGGTCTTCGCGCGTCGCGACACCACCGACGTGGTGCAGATCGTCCGCGACGGACTCGAGGTCGCCCGCCGCGAGCGTGATCGCATCGTCTTCATCGACACCGCCGGCCGGCTGCAGATCGACGAGAACCTGATGGACGAACTCCGGCGCGTGAAGGACGTCGCCAAGCCGGACGAGATCCTGCTGGTGGCCGACGGCATGACCGGCCAGGACGCGGTGCGCATCGCCGAAGGCTTCAACAATGCCCTTGGCATCACCGGCATCATCCTCACCAAGATGGACGGCGACGCCCGCGGTGGTGCCGCGCTGTCCGTCTACGGGGCGACCAAGAAGCCGATCAAGTACATCGGCGTCGGTGAGAAGGTGGAGGCCCTCGAGGAGTTCCATCCCGACCGCATGGCCGGCCGCATCCTGCAGATGGGTGACGTGCTCTCGCTGGTGGAGCGGGCGCAGGAGTCGTTCGACGCCGACGAGGCCAAGAAGCTGGAGAAGAAGGTCCGCCGCGAAGGCATGGACCTGAACGACTTCCTCGGCGCCATGAAGCAGATCGAGAAGCTCGGCCCGCTCGAGGGGGTGCTGAAGATGATCCCAGGGGTGAACACGAAGGCGCTCAAGCAGGCCAAAATGGACCCCAAGCGCATGAAGCACGTCGAGGCCATCGTGCTCTCGATGACCATGGCGGAGCGGAAGAAGCCGGAGCTGATCAACGGGTCGCGCCGCCTCCGGATCGCCAAGGGCTCGGGACGGACGGTGGCCGAGGTGAACCGGCTGCTGGACCAGTTCCGCGACATGCAGAAGATGATGAAGAAGGTCACCGCCAGCGGGGGCAAGAACCCCTTCGGCCGAGGCTAGGCCCGGACGGCGGACGCCTGGGCATCCCCTTTCCGCCCCGGAGCCTGTACCTTTCGCGGCTCGGTCGGAAACGGCCGGATGCAGCGATCACGGCAGGACCCCGGGTGCACTGGTCGAATTCTCGACCGGCGCGAGGAGCCCGGGCCGGCGGAGGATGGGTCTCACGACTCCTCGTCGCGCCGCGTACGGCGATTCATCGCGGATCGGTCGTGCGACTACACGTCCCCTCAGAGGATGCCCGGATGGTTCGTATTCGTCTCCGCCGCGTCGGCCGCAAGAAGGCCCCGGTCTACCGTATCGTCGTCGCCGACAGCAAGAGCCCGCGCGATGGCAAGTTCATCGAGATCATCGGCACCTACTCGCCGCGTCTGACCGAGGGTGCCGTGTCGATCAAGGTCGATCGCGCCAACCATTGGCTCGACGTCGGCGCCCAGGCGTCGGACACCGTTCGCTCGCTGCTGCGCAAGGGCGGCGTGCTGAAGGCCCGCCACGAGGCCCGCCTGGCGAAGAAGCACGCGGCTGCGGCCGTGCCGCTGTCCGAAGGCGAGAAGGCGTAAGTCGCATGACCCGGCCCGCGCCCGCGCTCATGATCGTCGGGCGCGTCCGCAAGGCACACGGCATCCGCGGCGAATTGCTGGTGGAGCCCATCACCGACGCGCCCGATACGGTCTTCGTATCGGGCCGTCGGCTGTTTGCGGGTACGGCCACCGGTGATCCGTCACCGGATGGGCAGGAACTGCACGTCACCGCGGTGCGGCAGCACATGGAGTCGGTGCGGCTGACGATCGCCGAGATCCCGGATCGGACGGCGGCGGAACTCTGGCGCGGGCGTTTCCTGCTCGCTCCGTCGGACGAGTTGCCACCACCCGCTGAGGACGAGGTCTACCTCCACGACCTGCTCGGCATGCAGGTGCTGCATGTCGATGGGCGTGCGCTCGGTACCGTCGCCGACACCTACGACCTGCCGCAGGGATTGATGCTCGACGTGCGTCCCGTGAACGGCGGCCCGACGTATTTCCTGCCGTGGCGCGACGAGGTGCTGGTGCAGGTGGACGAGTCGGCGCGCACCATCACCGTCAATCCGCCGGAAGGGCTGCTGCCCGAGGGCCTCGTGCAGGCCGAAGGGCATCCCAGCGACGACGCCTGACGATGCACGACGCTGGTCCGCGCGGTGACGCCGGCAGTGATGCGATGCAACACGACGCGCCGGAGCCGTCGGCCGACGCGCCACGCGTGCCGCTGCGCATCAACATCGTCAGCATCTTCCCCGAGTTCTTCGCGGTGCCGCTCTCGATCAGCATTCCGTCGAAGGCGGCGGCGGCCGGCAGCGTGACGTACAACGTGGTCGACCTGCGCAGCTTCACGCACGACCGCCACCGCACGGTGGACGACTATCCCTACGGCGGTGGTCCCGGCATGGTGATGAAGCCGACGCCGTTCTTCGAGGCGGTGGAGCATCTCGGTGCGACGACGCCGATCGTGCTGCTGTCGCCGCGTGGCAAGGTATTCAGTCAGGCCGACGCGCATCGCTTCGCCGCCGGCACCGAACTCACGCTGCTCTGCGGGCATTACAAGGACGTCGACCAGCGCGTGGCAGACCACCTTGCCACCGAGGAGATTTCGCTCGGCGATTTCGTGCTCAGTGGCGGCGAGCCGGCGGCGCTGGCGATCGTCGACGCCGTCGCGCGACTGCTGCCCGGCGCGATGAGCGATCACGATTCCGCGGCCACCGATTCGTTCTACGGTGGCGCCGGTGTGAGTGCGCCCAGTTACACGCGACCGGAGGAGTATCGCGGCCATCGCGTGCCCGATGTGCTGCTCTCGGGGCATCACGCGAAGATCGCGGAATGGCGCCGACTCGAAGGGGAACGCCGCACCACCTCGCGCGGTGACTGAGCGCCGTCGCGTCATCGGGCTGCTCCTCGCGGTCGCGCTGCTGGCCGCCTGCGGCGAGCGTGCGCCGGCGGACACGCGCACGACGGTGGACAGTGCACGCGACAGCGTGGTGCCGGAGGTGGTGGCACCGCGTCCACCGATGATCCTCGATACCCTCGGCGCCCACCTGCTCGAGGTCTGGCCGGTGGCGGTGAGCCGCGGCAGGCAGGCAGACGAGGTGCGGCGCCTGGTGGAGCACCTGCAGGCCGACCTCGCGCTGGTGCCCGGCTTCGCCACCGCCACCCTGCTCGCCAGCGGCGATGGGTCGTCGCTGGTGCTGATGGTGGCGTGGGACGACTCGGTCGCGGCCGCTCAAGGGGACGTGATGCTGGCGGGGTGGTTGCGGCTGCCGGCCGACACCGCGCTCCGTCGCCGGACCGACGGCACCCTGACGCGGCGCGTGTGGGCGCGCCGCACCACCGGCTCCCCACCCGTGCTGACCGAAGGCGCGATGCTGCAGTTCACGCGCTACGTGATGAAGCCGGGACATTCCTTCGGCGCCCTGGCGGTGCTGGCCGACAGCAGCCTGGCGATGCGGGTGCTGCAGGACACGGCGGCGCAGGGCGGGGCGCTGCTGGCGGCCGCGGACAGCGGTGCCATCTACATGGTGCTGCAGGCGCGGAACGCCACCGCGCTCGGTCCCGGCTTCCCGGCGCCGTCGTCGTCGCTCCCGTTCTGGGCGCCGTTCGCGGTGCGCGAGGAGCAGCTGCTGGCGGTGGTGGCGATCGTCCAGCGGCGCCCCGGCGGCGCCTCCGCGCGCTGAGCGCCGGACTGGTGGCTCCCGCGCAGACGGCCACTACCATCACGACCATGCCGGGGTTAACCTTCTCGGCTCACCGAGACAACCCCAGCCGGCGCCGCAGTCCGCAGGCGCCCCGCAGAGCGTGATATGCACCCGTTCATCGAGACCCAGAAAGAGTGGATGCGCGAAATTCCCCCGTTCCGCGCGGGTGACACGGTTCGTGTCAACGTGCGCGTGAAGGAAGGGGAGAAGGAGCGCCTCCAGGCCTTTGAAGGCACGGTCATCGCCCGCCGCGGCAGTGGCGTGAGCGCGACCTTCACGGTCCGCAAGATCTCGAACGGCGTCGGCGTCGAGCGCATCTTCCCCGACCACAGCCCGATGCTCGGCGAGATCATCGTCGTGCGCCGCGGCCGGGTGCGTCGCGCGAAGCTGTACTACCTGCGTGGCGTGACGGGTAAGGCCGCCCGCATCAAGGAGCGGAAGGTCCGCGTCGCCGACAAGGCCTGATCCAGGCTCGCCGCGCCCATGCCTGCACGCACGCAGAGCTGGGGCAGGCTGGAACGCGCTGCCCGCAAGAACGGCCACACCCGCATCGTCGGGGTGGATGAAGTCGGACGGGGCCCCCTTGCGGGCCCCGTCGTCGCATGCGCCATCCTCCTCCCGCACAGCTGCCGCGACATCGACGGCGTGGGTGACTCGAAGGCGTTGCGGGCCGAGGATCGCCAGCGCCTCGCGCTCGACATCCGGCGTGTCGCCATCGCCATCGGTATCGGCGCCGCCAGCGTCTGCGAGATCGATCGCGTGAACATCTATCAGGCCACCGCGATTGCGATGCGGCGTGCCATCGCGCGCATCCCGACGCCGCACCACCTGCTGCTGGTGGACGGCTCGCCGTTCGGCGCACTGGGCATGCCGCACCAGGCGGTGGTGAAGGGCGACGCCTGCTGCCTCAGCATCGCCTGCGCGTCGATCATCGCCAAGGTGACGCGCGACCGCCTGCTCTGCGCGCTGCACCACCGCTATCCGCGCTACGGGTGGGAGACGAATGCCGGATACGGCACCCCGGAACACCTGGCAGGACTGACGGAACACGGTGCCACGCCGCATCATCGCAAGAGTTTCCGTCCGCTGCGCGTCGAGCCCGACCTCTTCTCCTCCCTCGAGCAACCTGCATGAGCCCACACCCGGTGTTTCGCGACGGACTGCTGGACGGCCAGGTCGGCATCGTCACCGGCGGCGCCACCGGCATCGGGTTGGGGATCAGCAGCACGCTGGCGCAACTCGGCATGCACGTGGTGCTGGCCAGTCGCAAGCCGGAGCACCTGCAGCCGGCGGTGGAAGGGATCATCGCTGCCGGCGGCAAGGCCAGTGCGGTGCAGCTCGACGTCCGAGACCAGGAGCGGGTGCAGGCGATGGCGAAGGAGGTGCACGAGGCGCATGGCCGGATCGACCTGCTGGTCAACAACGCCGCCGGCAACTTCTACGCACCTTCCGAGTCGCTGAGCGCCAACGCCTGGAAGAGCGTGATCGAGATCGACCTGTTCGGCACCTTCTATTGTACGCAGGCCGTCTTTCCGTACATGAAGGCGCAGGGCGGCGGCCGGGTGGTGAGCACCTCGATGACCCTGCACTACCGCGGCTGGCCCCTGATGGCGCATGCGACCGCTGCCAAGGCCGGGGTGGACGCCCTGACCAAGACGCTGGCGGTGGAGTGGGCCGACCATGGCATCCGGATCAATGCCATCGCGCCGGGCCCGATCCCGACCGAGGGGGTACGAAAGGCCTTCACCCCTCCGCCGGGCGCCCCGGTGCCCGACTTCTTCAGCGTGGACAAGGCGATGGAGACGTATGCCCGGCAGGCCATTCCGCTCAAGCGCTGGGGTACGCCGGAGGACATCGGACAGATGGTCGCCTACCTCGCCAGCCCGGCCGGAGACTGGATCACAGGGGCCGTGTTCGTGGTGGACGGCGGTGAGTGGCTCGCTAAGTCCAAGCAGGGCAAGTAGTTGAAAATTGTGGCACGAAACTCGCTAAGTAGGAAAGCACGAGACGAGGACCACCCTACTCGTCCATCACTTTTCCAGGAGTTTCCTGCAATGACCAACTCATTCCGTTCGGGCTCGGCCCTCCGTGCTTCGGCACTCCTGCTGACCGGCCTGTCGATGACCGCCTGCGTCACCAGCAAGACCTTCAAGCGCGAGATGACGGCCACGCGTGCCGAGATCTCCACCGAGCGTGCCGAGCGTCTGCGCGCCGACAGCATCCTCGGGGCTGACCTGGTCGGCCTGCGCACGGAGCTGAAGAAGGAACTGGTTGACCTGCGCACCGAGTTCGATGCCAAGATCGTCGCCGCCGGCAACGGCATGAAGGTGATGCTGCCGGTCAACTTCGCGTTCGACGACGCGATGGTGAAGGACGCCGACCGCGCCGCCCTCGAGCGCTTCTCGCAGATCGCCAACAAGTACTACCCGGGCGCCGTGATCACGGTGGAAGGCTTCGCCGATCCGGCTGGCTCGCAGGCCTACAACCAGCGCCTGTCGTTGGCCCGTGCCGAGAACGTGAAGCGTGAACTGGCCACCAAGGGCATGGACGCTGCGCTGATCCGCACGATGGGCTTCGGTTCGCTGCGCCAGGTCGTGCCGGGCGCACAGAAGGATGACCCGGGCGCCGATCGTAACCGCCGCGTCGTGTTCGTGATCGAGAGCGCGGAAGCTCGCACCGCCGAGACGGCCGCCACGAACAACCAGTAAGCAAGACCGTACTGCGATTCGGGTGGGGGGGGAATGCGGAAACGCATCTGCATCTGATGACCGGTACGTTTGAAGGCCGACGCGAAGTTGCGTCGGCCTTCTCCGTTTCAGGACCCCGCGCCGCCGGCCGACACCTTCGGCGTGTGCCGGAGACGCCGCGGCACTGGCGTTGCCCCGCCGGGTATGTTCTAGCGTGTCCTCTGGCACCCTCGGCATCGGTGGCCGGTGCGCCAACGCCGTCCCGTCCGAGCGATGTGCTGTCGGCGGGATGCGGATCGTCTCCGGTACGGATCCCGATCACCACTCCACAGGTGTGCCGTGTTGCCTGTCCCGTCCACTGCCCGCACGCCGCTGATCAAGGCCGCACTGCTCGTGGCAGGGCTGGTCACGCTAACGGTTGCCGGCATTCGCCTCACTGATCGCGCGGATGCGCGACGGGCGGTGCGGCATGGCCTGGCCGATGGCGCACGATTCGCCGATTCGCTCTCGACATTCGCGCACGCGACACCGGTACCACGCGTGCCGTTCCCGGTCGCGATCGCGCTCCAGTACTTCGCACGCGCGCAGGTTGGCCTCGGCAGTCCCTTCCGGCTGGTGGACCTAGCGCGAACCGACCCGCGCCTGCCGATCGCGTGGCGACCACGCGTCGCCAACGGCATCCTCGCCCGCTTGCAGCGTGACAGCCTCGCGATGCGCGCGCTGCCGAATGCGCTGAACGTGGCGCTGGTCCGAGACAGCGGGGCAGGTCGCGCGGTGCTGCAGGCGGTGGACAGCATGATGGCGGGCGAAGCGGACTCGCCGCTGGCACTGGAGGCGTTCCGCATCGCATCGGCGCAGGCCAGCGCGCGTGGCCTGCTGCGACCGGGCGCGGTGCCCTTGATCGACGCCGCCGCGTTGCTGGCCTACGACCGTGGGCGCGCGCGTCGCGACCTCGATCGCGCCATCACCGCCGCGTCGCGCGGTGATGGGGACCTGCTGCAGGTGGTGGCGCAGTGGCGTGGTGAACGCCGCTTCAGCGTCGAACGGCCGTTGCTCGGCGAGACCTCACCATCGCCGCAGCGCATTGCGTTGCGCGTGCCCGCGATGCTGGCCGCGATCGAGCGTGCCTTGCAGCAGCGCGACAGCCTGTCGGCGATGAATCCCCGTTTCGCGATGGCGCCCGCACCGCTGCCCGCCAATGCGGCGCGCGCACTGTCGATGCTGATCAGCGTGCGCACGCGTCCACCGCAGCCGCAGGTGCGACTCAGCGTGCTTGATGCACGCATCGTGGCGGTGGATCGCGGCGCGGTGCAGGCACCGGCGGCCAATCGCATGCTGCTCAGTGCGACCAACGAGGAAACGCTGGTGATGACGCTGGCTGGCGTCTCCGCCGACAGCGCGCTGGCGCCGATCGCGGCCGCCGCCACGTTGCTCGCCGCGCAGGGCATGCGCACGCTGGCGCAGGAAGCGCCGTTCCATCCGGGCCTGCTGCCACTCAACCCGCTGCAGGTGGCGGAGCGTTTGGGCCTCGCCTCCCTGACCTTCGGGCGCGATGTGCCCGCGGCGTGGCGTCCGTTTTATGCGCGTGAGTTCGCGACGGCGGTGGACGCGGTGCGCGAGGTCTTTCCGCGCGCCAGCTTCATCGGGCTCAACGTGCGCATCGGCGACACGGTGGTGTCGGGTGCACTCGCGGTGCATGATCCGCGGTCGCGCACATTGACGTTGCCGCTGGCCACCGGTTTCGGTGCCGTCGGCCACGAACTGATGCACGACCTGGACTGGCAGGCGGCGCGCGACTACGTGGGGCGCACCGGCACCTACGCCACCGACAATGCGCTGCGCGGGCGTGGCCAGCGCACGGCGCCGATCGCGGCACCGCTGGCGCGGCTGGCGGAGTACGTGCCTGCCTCGGCGGTCAGCAACGCCTACAACACCGAGGCCAGACGCCCCGCCGAGCTGCTCGCCCGTGGCGCCGACTGGTTCCTCGCCGCGGCACTGGCGAGACAGGGACGTGTGAACGGCGTACTCAGCGCGGTGCAGGATGGCTGGATCCGTGGCTACGCCTCGGCGGCCGGTCCGGCGGCGTTCGCCGACCACCCGGCTGCGCTGGCGGCATTGTTCGACGCCATGCCGACGCTCGCAGTGCGTGCCCCGGTGGCGCCGCGCAGCGATGCCGAGCGCGCGCCGGATCTCGGCACCATCGCACGGGCGGCCTGGTTCTCGCCCATTCCTCAGACGGACTCGGCTGTATTCGGCCGAGGCGATGCGCTGATTCCGGCGGCCCGTTCGCGCAGCTGCTCGCCGGTGGCGCGTCTGCGCCTCGCACCGGTGCAGCGGACGGCGCGGTCGGTGGCCGAGGATTTCCTGCAGCCGAGGGTGGAGCGGACGATGCGGCGCTGGGCGCGAATGACCGACACTGTCGCCTTGTCGCCCGAGTCGGCGATGCTGCGACTGGCGCTGCTGGGCGCACCGGTCGATCCCAGCGTGGTGCAGACGGCGCGCGACGCCTGGACCGCGGCGGCCTGGAGAGCGTTGCCCTGCCTGGCCGAGTGATCCCCTAGCTTCCGCCGATGCCCCGGCTCCTGATCGCGCTCGCCACCATCCTGACCCTGATCCCAGTCACGCTGCTCGTGCCGGGACTGCGCGAGCTGGTTCAGGTGGCCCACGGCGGCAGTGCATCGGCCGCGCACGCGTTCATGACGGTGAACATGGTCAGCGGCATCGTGGCGGTGCCGCTGGTGATGCGGTGGCAGCGTCGTGCCGGCTCGGTACGGCAGTGGGTGTCGGCATTGCTGGCGCTGGATGCGGTGGTCTTCCTCGCCATGCGCTCGGCGACGTCACTGGAAACGTTGTTCGCGCTGCGGGTTGTGGATGGCGCACTGCACCTGCCGGCGATCACGCTGCTGATGGTGGCGGCCAACCGGCTGGCCGGCCCGCGGCGTGGTGGTTCACTCGGGTTGCTGGGCTCGAGCCTGATGATCGGCGTCGCGATCGGATCACCATTGGGTGGTCGTCTCATCGATCGATCCCCTGACCTCGTCTACCTGGTGGGGGCCGCACTGTTCGTGCTGGCCGCGGTGATCTCGCTCGGCATCTCGTTGCCGCACGACGAACAGACGCGCACACCCAGCCGTCGCTATGCGTGGAACACCGAGATCGAACTGGCGTGGGTACCGCTCGCGTACGCGTTCATGGATCGCTTCGTGATCGGAGTGTTCGTGACCACGTTCACGCTCTTCCTCGGCGACGTGCACGGTGCCAGTGGTGCACAACGTGGCATGCTGATGGCGCTCTTCCTGGTGCCGTTCGCACTGCTCTGCTGGCCGGCGGGCAAGCTGGCGGATCGCATCGGCTGGTATCGTCCGCTGGTGACCAGCAACGTGTTGTTCGGCATCGTGTTCGCGATGTACGGACGCGTGCCGCTGTCGGTGCTGCCGGTGATGATGGTGCTGAGCGGTGTGTTGAGTGCGCTGATGTTCGCGCCCAACCTGATGCTCACCAGTGAGGTGGCACGGCGCGCCGGTGACGGCATCTTCGGTGCCTTCCAGATCGCAGGATCGGTTGGCTTCCTGGTGGGGCCGGCCCTGGGTGGAGTGCTGGTGTCGGTGCTGCGCGACGCGCAGGGTGCGGTGCAGTACAACAGCATCTTCATGCTGGTCGGCACACTCGAGTGTGCGCTGGCGGTGGTGAGCGCGGTGGCGCTGGGCCGGCTGCTGCGGCGACAGGCGTTGCACGTGCGGCCTGCCGATGCGGTGCCGATGGGTGTGTCCGCGTCGACCTGATTCGGGTCGGAGGAGCAGGTGAGCGTTCGATTTCCCACATCCAGGCACCATCATGCAGCGCAACGTCGACCTGCTCCGCCGTTTCATGGCCGAGGTCTGGAGCCGCGGCGACCTGTCGGCGCTCGACACGTTCATCGCCGAGTCGTACACGGTGCACAGTGATCCGGGCGATGCGTGGGAAGGCCAGACGCTGACGCGCGATGGCTTTGCGCAGCGGTTGCAAACGTCGCGCGCACCGTTCCCCGACCTGCGATTCGAGATCACGGCGATGGTGGCCGACGGCGACCAGGTCGCGATCGGGTGGATGATGCGTGGCACTCACACGGCGCCGATGGGTGAGTTGCCAGCCACCGGTCGCGCGATCGCGGTGCAGAGGATGACGCACTACGAGTTCCACGAAGGTCGCATCACGGGGCACCGGCAGGTGGTGGACCGGATGACGGTGGGGCGGCAGCTCGGGTTGTTCGGCGGCGGGTAGGGAGTCGTGCGGTCGTACTGATCGGCGATCGCACCACCGTGGCGGCGGTTGGGCTGCCGGACGACATGCACGGACGTGAAACGACGACGGCCCGCGAGCAGGACTCGCGGGCCGTCATGTTTACTGACTGCGATGGTGCCTACGGCTTCTTGGCAGCGGAGTCGGCAGCCTTCTTGGCCGAGTCGGCCATCGCACCCATCGCGCTCTTGGCGCTGTCGGCCAGCGAGTCGATGGCGCTCTTGGCGCTGTCGGCCATGGCACCCACGGCGCCCTTGGCGCTGTCCATCGAGGCGGCGGCCGCCGCAGCGGTGGAATCGACCGCTTCCTTCCTTTCACCGCCGCATGCGGTGAGAGCAGCCATCGCGAACAGGGCGGAGAAAACAGAAGTGGAACGGCGCATGTGGTGTCCGGGCAGATGTGGTCGTGTCCGTGAACGGGCGAGCATGGACGATATGCGAGTCCGTCGCGATGCGCCACGTGTGTGCACGAGCAGTGCCGTGCTCGAGTGGAGCAGCGACCTGAACGTTCGTGCGCTGTTCGCGCCGTCGTGCAGCATGTCCCGAGTGGGGATCGAACCCACGACCTACGGATTAAAAGTCCGCTGCTCTACCAGCTGAGCTATCGGGACGAAACAGCCTCCAATCTACCGCGACCGACCGCCTGACGCCGCCGGGTCAGCCCCAGCTGGCCCAACCGGTGACGCGATACTGGGCCCACGCCAGCGACTCGTACACCAGGCGCTGCATCACCAGCATGCGGTCGCGCGGGGTGCGCGCTGGCCAGCCCGCCACGCGCCACGGCGCCATGACACACGTCACCGGGAGGCCGAGCGCTTCCACCGTCGCGCAGGCGCGGCGCGTGTGCATGGGTGATGTCACCACCGCGACGCGTTTCCAGCGCGCCTGAAAGGCGCGGCGGGTGAGGCGAACGGCCTCGTCGCGGGTCGAAGCCACCGAGTCGATCGTCTCGAGCGGGCCAGCGGCCGGCATCATCGCGATCAGTTGCCGCTGGTCGGGCATCGAGGTGAGGCCGGCCGGGCGGTCCTCGGAGCGCATCACGCTCACCACCAGTGGCAGCGACGGACGCTTCGACCGCAGCATGATGCCGGTCAGCAGGCGATCCAGTGACTCGCCGGACAACAATCCGCGCGACGTGACCGCTCCGGAGAAGACGAACACCGCATCCACCGATTCCAGGTTCACCGGGTCGTTGCGCACGAAGGGGCGCGCGAGGCGCGGCACCAGCGGTGACCAGATCCCGATCGCGGCCACCACCATCAGCAGCAGCGCCTTCATCGCCATCCAGCGCAGCGCCCAGCGGCCGAGCAGGAGGCCGACGACGATGGCGATCGGGATCGTGATCGGTCGTTCACCGACCGACGCCTGCAACAACCCGGTGACCCACCCTGCGCCGAGGATGAGCAGCGCCAGCGCTGCACCTTGGATCGGGGCCGCGGATACCTGTCGCACCTTCGCGCTGGAAACCATGCGCCGAATCTAGCGCCACCGGGCCCGACCGCTGCTCCGGCTCAGTCGCCGGGCAGCAACACCCATAGCGATGGGCGACCGACGTTGCAGTGGACGGCGCGTGCCAACCCACCGACGCCGGCCCAGCTCAGGTACAGCATCACACGCGTCGCCTGCCACGCGCCGCCGACAGCCGGCGCTGCGTCTGCCGACACAGCCTGCATCGCCCGCAGGCGCGCACCGCGCGACGGCACCGGATGGAAGATGGTCTCGACCGTCGCACCACGCTCCGGCTCATCATCCTGCCATGCGTCGAGTTGTGTGATGGTCGTGCTCACCGCGTCCGCGTCGTGTGATCGCAGCGCGGCTGCATCGGCGGCGAAGACGGCCGGCCGCGAGAGCGACGGCAGCACCAGCACGCCGAGGAACGACCAGAGCGTGAACCAGGCGATCATCGTCACGAATCCGGCGGCCGTCACCAGGTCGGCGCGTGGCGCTGACGTGGCCAGCACGAAGCCGACGGTGTTCCACGCCAGCGCCACCAGCGCGCCGCGGCGTCGCAGGCCGAGTCGCTTCACCGCGGCGCGTCGCGCGAGCACGACGGCCAGCTGCGCGTCGTCGAGCGATTCGATCCAGCGGGCCGGAATCCAGAGGCGCTGCGCGTCGGTGCCGGTCCAGCCACCCGTGAACGCGGGATCGTCGGAATCGGCGATGCGCACGGCCGACGGGGTGATGCCGGCCTCGCGCGCGGCCTCCTGCAACGCCGGTGTCGCGTCGCGCAATCGGATGCCGCCCGCCATCCACGCGATCAGGCCCTGCCGGCTCAGCAGCACCACCTGCAGCAACAGGAAGACGAGCATTGCCGCGGTGAGGCCGAACTGCTGGCCGGTGCGCAGCAGCAGCGCGGTGGAGAGCGCGAAGATCAGCCACTGCACCGTGACGCCGCGCAGCCAGCCGGCCAACCAGCGCAGCACACTCGGCTTCGCACGCACCACCAGCAGCCCGCCGGCAATGTCCACCGGCAGCAGCAATGCGGCGTGCAGCATCCAGGCGAGGGCGATGTTCGCCACCGCACTGCTGAAGGATTGATCGGCGAGCGGGTTGAGCAGGCGATGCGGCAGGTCGAAGGTCACCGCGGCGGTGCAGAGCAGCACCGTGCTGCCGACGCCGGTGATGCCAAGCCAGAGCCGCTGTCGTGCGTACGTCATGTCTGAGCAGGAAGGGAAGGAAGTCTGCGCAGCTTACTCGGCTGCGACGTGTGCGGCTGTCAGCACGCGCCCGGCGAGCGCCATGCCGCTCAGCAGCGCGCCTTCGACGCGCGGGCCGCCACACCAGTCGCCGCCGGCGCCGAGGCCCAGCGCCGCGTCGTGCAGCGCAGCATCGTCGGTGACGGGATCGGGCAGTGCGTAGCGCCACCGGTGCGCCACCGCGTGCACGGCCGTCAGGTCGTGGCCGATCACGTCGCGGAACGCGGCAGTCATCGCCGTCGCGACATGCGCCGGGGCGTCATCGAGGTGTGCCACGCTCCACGCACGCGTGGCATGCAGCACCCACGCTTCGTCGGCGCTGCGTTGCGGCTTGCTGGTGTTGCGGCTGACCCAGCCCAGCACCGGGTCATCGTTGAGGAACGCACCATCCCAGGCGAAGTCGGGCCGATCGCGCAGCACCAGCATGGTGGCCCACGTGGGATACATCACCGCCTCCGCCGCGCGCTGCGCCAGGCGCGGTGCGATGGGTTCGAGCAGCGTGCGCGCCTGCGGTGCGGGAATGCAGGTCAGCACCGCATCGAACACGCCCAGGTCGGCGCCAGTCTCCGCCACCAGCCGCCACTGCCGCCCCTCGCGCTGCACCAGCGCGACGCAGGTCTCGAGATGCACGGTGAGGTCGGCGGCGAGGTGTGCGCCGAGTGCGCTCATGCCGGGGATGGCGACCCATCGACGCACGCCGGGCTTGGCCGGCTGCCACGCGCCCTGTTCGCGCACCGCGAGGGCGCCCTGCCACGGCGCGATGAGGCCCTGCTGGTGCCAGCTCTGCACCCAAAGCCGCAATCGCGCATCGCGCACGGTGAAGTACTGCGCGCCGTGATCGAAGCGCCACGCCCCATCGCGACGTGTGGCGCAGCGACCGCCGTACCCGCGCGACTTCTCGAACACGGTGACGTCGACGTTGTGGTCCGCGAGCGTGCGCGCGCAGGTGAGCCCGGCCAGTCCGGCACCGATCACCGCCACGCGGCGCGGTGCGCGCAAAAGCGGGCGGTGCACGTGTCGCGTGTAGCGCTCGACGCTGATGCGCTCCGCCTGCGCGGCCGTGCTGCGCCCACGCACGCTGCCGAGCACCGGATTCGGTGGCGTGAAGGGGCGATCGAACTGGCCGAGAGACCAGAGCAGGCCACCGTACGAGGCCGGGTCGCGGCCATCGAGGGCGTAGCGGTGATTGAGGTCGATCGACAGCGCCAGCGCGCGCGCGGCGTCGGGCGTCCAGCCGGGGAAGGCCTTGCCCCACGTCATGCGCACGTTGTTGTGGATCTCGCCATGTGCCAGCAGCGAGCGTTGCATCACGTTCCAGAAGGCGTCGGGCGTCCGACCGCGCGCGAGACGTTCCCAGTCCAGCAGTGTGCGTGCGTCACCTTCGTGCTCCTGCAAGGTCTGGCGTGCCCAGGCCGGGATGGCGTCGATCGTGTCGTGATCGGGGCGATGGTGGCAGAAGGTGTAGGCGAGCTCGCGCCACACCAGCAATTCGTCGAGCCACTTGGCGGCGCCTTCGCTGCTGCGCGCGGCTGCCTCACGCGCTAGGCGCAGCGGCGACACCATGCCGTAGTGCAGGTACGCCGACATGCGCCCCACGCCGTCACTGCGCGCGGGATCGTTCCGGGTGCGATCGTAGCGATCGATGCGGCCGGAGGTGAGGAAGTCGTTCCAGCGCGCGTATCCCGCGCGTGAACCGCCGCGCGTATCGCTCACCGGACCCACGGCGTGGTCGATGCGACAGGTCGCGACCAGCGCGGCGAGGTCCGCACCGGCGAGATCCACCGGCTCGAACGGCAGCGCAGGCACGAACGCGAGGGCGTCGTGCGTCACGTCCTCCCACGACAGCGTGACGCGATCTCGACGCAGGCGGGCGGTGGCATCGCGATAGACGAACGCCCGATCGTACGCCTTGGTGGTGAGCGTGACCGGCACCACGCAGGCGGTGTCCACCTGCCAGACGGGGGCGCTGATGCCGGCGCGCAGCGCAGCCGTCCACTGGTGCAGCGGCGCGACGGGCATCAACTCGGTCACCACCAGCGCCGCCTGGCGCGCCAGCGTCATCAGGTGCGGCCCGCGATGTCCCTCGCGCTCGAGATGAAAGGCGGTGCCGATGCCGCGTGCCGCGAGCCCGGCGGCGAAGTCGCGTGCCCCTTCGAGGATGAAGAGGTGGTGCCGATCGCTGGCGTAGGGGTACCGTTCGGAGAGGGCGTGGTACGTGAACACCGGCAGTCCCAGCGCGCGTCCGACGGTGATGGCCACGTCGAGGGCGGGGTTTTCCTCTGCACGCACCGCGGTCCGCGCCCAGTACAAGACGTACTGCCCATCCTCGGCCAGGCTGCTGTCGGGCGGCGTGATCGCGACGCGCTCGGCGAGCCGGGGTGGAAGCAGGCCTTCAGGGACTGGCACGGCGGCGGCAAGGCAGGTGAAATGTCCGGTGACGGTGCATTACTTGTGAGGGAGAAGCTGACGAGGCGGCGGTTCCGTTCCCGGCGACGCGGGCGACATGCCCATCGACCTCCGCACTCTCGCAGGGAGGGCAGATGAATTCGGCGGAGCAACTCCGGATCGTGGTGGTGGACGAGCAGGCACTGGTGCGCGCCGGACTGCGCGCATTGCTGCAGTCGGCGAGCGAGATGAACGTGGTGGGTGAAGCGGCCGACGCCAGTGAAGGCGTGGCGTTGGTCCGCCAGACCCAGGCACAGGTGCTGCTGATCGGCCGGCCGTCGGGTGGTGAAGACGGTGCCGCGGTGGCGCAGATGGTCTCGGGTGCGATGATCCACACCAACCTGCTGGTGCTGACCTCACTGCAATCGCCGGCAGCACTGGAGTCGCTGCTGATGGCGGGCGCGCGCGGATATCTCACGCGATCGGCGGGTGTGCCTGCGTTACTCGAAGCGGTGCGCACGGTGGCGCGCGGCGCGCTCTTCCGCTGCCCCACGATCACTCCGCCGCGTGGGCACGGACCGCCGCCTGTCGAACCCGCCGACCTCGATCGGACGCGCTTCGAGAAACTGACCGAGCGTGAGCAGGCGGTGCTGGTCTGCACGGCGCAGGGCTTCTCGGCGCCGCAGATCGGCGCCCGGCTCAACATCAGTGCGAAGACGGTGGACACGTACAAACATCGCATCCACGAAAAACTCGGCCTGCATCATCGCACCGAATACGTGCGGCTGGCGATGAAGCTGCGGTTGATGGACGCGGAGTAGACAGGCGTCGGTGAGTGCGGCGCGATGCTGGTGGAGGTGCAGCAGTCAGGTGCAGCAGCAGCGAGGAACACGTCTTCGTCGTCCCCCCGTCCCAAGACATCACCAACCCGTCATGTCGATCGTGATCCGCACGCTGACTCCCGAAGAATGCCAGGCCATGCTGGCGCGCCACCACGTCGGTCGCCTGGCCTACGCGTACAAGCAGCGCGTGGACATCGAGCCGCTGCACTTCGTGGCCGACGGCGAATGGCTCTACCTGCGCACGGCGCGCGGCACCAAGGTGTCGATGCTGGAGCACCAGCCGTGGGTGGCGCTCGAGGTCGATGAGATCCGCGACCTGTTCGACTGGGAGAGTGTGGTGGTGCATGGCAGCGTGCAGGTGCTGGATCCGCAGCATGGTGCGGACGGTGACGCGCGCTGGCAGCATGCGGTGGCCACGTTCCGTCGGCTGGTGCCGACGGCGTTCGACACCGGCGATCCTACGCCGCAGCGCGACGTGATGCTGCGGGTGCACATGTCGCACGTGGAAGGCCGTTCGGCGAGCTCTGGTGTAACTGGAGGTGTCGCCGGACCGTAATGCAGGTGTGCTGCGACTGCGACGTCGCCGTGACGCCTGCTGCCGCCAGCGGAGGTTATTCTTCTGCGCATGAATGGATCGCTGATCACGCGGCTGCTCCGCCGCGACCTGTTCTGGTACTACCGGCTGCGGCTCCGGCCCGACATTTCGCTGTTCTGGCGGAACTTCTGGCTGACGATGACGCACGTGGGTGGTGCCCGGGTGACGATCGCGGCCTGCCTGATCGGGCTCGTCATCCCGCGCACGCGCTTCGCGGCCGCGCACACGTCGGTCGCGCTGCTGGTGGCCTTCCTGATCTCGCAGATCATCAAGCGCAGCGTGAGTCGTGCACGCCCGGCCGACACGGTGCGCGGCATGACCGTGATCGAGCCACCGGACCGCTTCAGCTTCCCCAGCGGACACTCCGCGGCCGCGATGGCCGTGGCGGCGATGTACGCGCTGACCTTCCCGTCGCTCGGCATCTGGCTGCTGCCGATCGCGGTGCTGGTGGGCTACAGCCGCGTCGCGCTGGGCGTGCACTACCCGCTGGACGTGATCGCCGGGCAGGCCATCGCGCTGCTGACGGCAGGACTGCTGCGACTCTGGTAGCTGCCTGAGGCGCCGCTGGTCAGCGCTGCATGACGGGATGCACGAGGCGCGCGATGTCGGCGATGAGGGCCCGCGCATCCACCTGCCGTTCGATGCCGCTGGTGAGCACCACCAGCACGTATGGCGCGCCACGCGCCGGATACACGAGGGCTGCGTCGTGCTCGACGCGCGTGATGTCGCCGGTCTTGTGCGCGACACGCGTCCCCTGCGGCAGCCCGGCTGGGATGGCGGTGTTGAACACCTGCGCGAACAACACGTCGCGCATCCACCCACAGGATTGCTGCGACGCGGCGCGATCGGTGGCGATCGCGACCAGCAGTGCGGCGAGGTCGTTGGCGGTGGTGACGTTGTTCAGCCCCGCATTGAACGCCGGCGTGTCCTCGACGCCGCGCCGCACCAGCATGCGTGTGGTGCCGAGCGTGCGGGTGAGGGCCGTGACCGAGTCGGCGCGCACGACGGTCAGCAGCGTGTTGGTGGCGAGGTTGCTGGAATGCGTGATCATGCGCGTGGCGAGCCAGCGGATCGGCACCCGTTCACCGACCCGGGCGTAGACCGCATCGTCGGAATCGTCGGCGCGGTCGAGGGTGTACGGCGACCCGTCGACGATCGAGGCGAAGCGGTTGGTGAGTGGCACCGGGTCGTCGAGCCGCAGCACCCCGCGATCCGCCGCCTGCGCCAGCGCGATCATCACCGGCACCTTCATCGTGCTGGCCGCGTGCACCAGTGAATCGGCGTTGATGGCGATCCGCTGGCCTCGCCCGTCGAGCCTGGCCGCCACCACGCGCACGGTGGCACCCGGCGTCCGCGACGCGCGCTCGAGGATCGCGCCGGCGACGCCGCCCTGCACCGGCGCCGAACCAGCCGTCCCGGACGGCCCGCTGGCGCAGGCGCCGAGCAGCGCCGGGATGGTGGCGATACTCAGGAGTCGGCGCGGCAGGGGCATGACGCGAGGCTACGCTCGGTCGTCGTTGATGGCAACCACGGAACACCGTGTGGCGCACTGCGGCGAGGTCGGGGACCACGGCTCACGATCATCCGGTCAGTCGACGTGGAAATCCCGGGCACAGGTCGGTTTCGCGCCCCTGTGGTGACTGCTAGACTCGACAGCTGGACTCAGGATTTCCGCCTTCGACCCGTCGCCCGTGCTGCGTCTCCCCCCAACGATCGCAGTGCTGTTGCTGGCCACCGGCTGCGCCTCGCGCGCACCCGAGCCGGCGACGGCCCCCGCGCCCGCACCGGCGCCGATGCCGGCCAGCATCAGTCGGTCGGTGTTCGCGGCCGACTCGGTGCCGCGCGACTCCACGCCGACACCGGTGGTCTCGGACTCGGAAGTGGTGCAGCGCGCGGCGGGCATCTTCGCCGCTCCAGCCGCTGCCACCGAGGCCGGCGGTCCGACCGATGGCGAGGCCCGCGCGACATGGGACATCGATGTCCGCAGTTACGAAACGCACGACATGGTGGCGCAGTACATCGGCATCTTCACCGGCCGGGCGCGCGACTACATGGAGCGCAGCATGAGCCGCGGCACGCGCTACGATGCGATGCTGCGCCGCAAGTTCCGCGCATCCGGGCTGCCGGAGGACATGACCTACCTGGCGCTGATCGAGAGCAGCTACATGCCGCACGCCTATTCACGTGCAGCGGCGGTCGGGATGTGGCAGTTCATGGCACCCACCGCGCGCGGCATCGGGATGCGCGTGGACTGGTGGGTGGATGAACGGCGCGACCCGATGCGCGCCACCGAAGGCGCGATCGACTTCCTGACCGACCTGCACGACGCCTACGGCAGCTGGTACCTGGCCGCGGCCGCGTACAACGGTGGCCCCGGGCGGGTGTCGCGCGGACTGAAGCGATTCTCCGAGGCGATGGATGGCTCCGAGGGCGAAGACCGATTCTTCGCGCTGGCCGAGCAGCGGTACCTGCCGAGCGAGACCAAGGCCTACGTGCCGAAGCTGATCGCGGCGGCGATGGTGGCGAAGGAGCCGGCGCGCTACGGCCTGCGCGTGGACACCCTTCCGGTCTTCGAGTACGACTCGGTCACCGTGCCGGCCGGCACCCCTCTGGCCGCGGTGGCGAAAGCGGCCGGTGTGCCGCTCGAGGACGTGAGCGAGTTGAATCCGCACTTCCTGCGTGGAGCGACGCCACCGGATGCACCGTCCGAGGTGCGGGTGCCGGTGGGCAAGGCGGCCGAGTTCACGACCGCCTTCGCCGCGCTCTCGAGTGAGGAGCGTGCAGCCTGGACGGAGCGACGGCAGGAGAACACGCGCAGTGCACTGGCGATCGCCGACGACGCTGGCATCTCGGTGAAGGCGCTGCGGTGGGTGAATCCAAAGCTGTCGCTGGACCGCCGTGGCCGGGTGCGTGCCGGCACGATGCTGCGCATTCCGTCGGCGATGACCATCGCCGGCGCCCGCGACGTCCCTGACCCGTCGATCGCGCGCTACGGCTCGTCGAGCGGGGCGCTGGTGGCGAAGCGGGTGCGGGTGCGCTCGGGTGAGACGCTGGCGAGCGTGGCGCGGCGGAGCGGCGTGTCGGTGGCGCAGTTGCGCTCCCTGAACCGGATCAAGGGTTCGCGGGTGCGGGCGGGGCAGGTGCTGGTGGTCCGTCGCCCGTCCCGGAGCGCCGTGCTGGCCGCCCGCCGGTCGGCGGCGCGCAACCGGAGCTCGGCCAGCGCCGGGCAGCGCTGCACGTCGCGGGTGGTGAAGGTGAAGGGCAAGCGGAAAACGGTTCGCAGCTGCGCGCCGGCGCCGCGGTCGGCATCGGCCCGGGCCTCGACGCGGGCTGGCAAGGCCAAGGCATCGGCCCGCAGCACGCGCCGTACGGCCAGCAGCCGGCGCCCCGCCACGTCCTCCCGGCGCACCGCGCCCGTGAAGCAGGCGAAGCCGAAGAAGACCGCCAGTCGCTGACCGGAAGCCCGAGCGCGCGGAGCGGTTCCTCGCGTCCCGGGGCGTTGTTCAAAAATCCGTGCGGCCGCTGCCGCGAGGTGAGTCGCGGCCCGAAGTTTGGCCGAAAGGTGCGGCGCCAGCGCTACGGGAGAGTCTGGTAAATGCGACAGACGGGCGCATTCCGCGAGGAGTGCGCCCGTCTGTTTACAATCACCTGATCTCCGACACACCGGCCACTTGGCCGGCAGCCCTGCTCGACTCAGTCCTCGGCGCGGGCCATCGTGGCCGAGACCGGGCGAACCCGGGCCGACCCGCTGTAGCCGCGCATCACCTTGCGATCGTAGCCGTTGGACGGGTCGAGACCCAGGGACAGCTCGGTCTCCACCGCCAGCCCGCCGCGGTTGTAGGTCAGCAGGGCCAGCTTGACGTTGCCCCGGCGCTCGTCGATCAGGTCACGGAGATAGTGGAAGCCGATCCGCAGGTTGGTCTCCCGCTGATAGAGCTTCTCCTTGGTGATCCCCGGCTCGTAGTACCGGGCGGTGGGGAGCATGACCTGGGTCAGGCCGGCCGCACCGACGGAGCTGGTGGCGCTCTCCTTGAACTGGCTCTCGACGTTCACGACGCGGAAGCCAAGCTCGGGATCGATGCCGGCATCGAGCGCGGCATCGTAGATCGCACGCGACAGTTCCGTGTCGACCATCCAGCGGCGGGAAAAGCTGTAGATCTGGTTCCAGCGCTGGAGGCGCTGGGTGGCCTTGCGGGCGGTTTCGGCGGCCTGCAGTCGATCGCCGATGGTGGCCACGCGGGTCACCGAGGCCGACGATACGCGAGCCGTCTCGGCCCGGGCATCGAGCACCACCGGACGGCGTCCGGCGGCCAGTGCAACGACGACTGCTCCTGCGGCAATGATCCAGCGGCGGACGCGGCGACGGAGTCGCTCGGCATCGCCACGATGAACGTACGTGCCTCTCAAGTCGTGCATGTGCTTACTCACCTCGCGTCAGGGGCGCGCCACATCGGAGGACTCGAACCATGGCTCGGCTTTCTCCGACGCGTCAGCGCCAGTGGCGCGAAACACTCCGCCAATCTGCCGGCGAAACGCATCGCTGATCAAGGAAGCGGCAACTCGCCTTACGGCGCGTTCTCGCCCCCGGGTGGCGAACGGCGCCAGGAACCTGAGCGCCCTCCGTCTTTCGCTTCGACCTGGATGTCGGTCAGGACCATGTTCCGATCGACCGCCTTGGCCATGTCGTACACCGTCAACAACGCGACCGCGACCGCCGCCATCGCTTCCATCTCCACACCCGTCGGTCCCACCGTCCGCACTTGGGCGGAGGCACGAATCCCGGGCAGGTCGTGGTCGAGCTCAAGTGCAATATCCACACCACGCAGGGCCAGCGGATGGCAGAGGGGAATCAGGTCCGAGGTCCGCTTCGCGGCCTGAATTCCGGCAATTCTTGCCACCGTCAGCACGTCACCCTTCGGCAGTGCCTGCCGCTGGATGAGATCAAAGGTAGCCTGGGCCATCCGGATTGCTCCAGTCGCCGAGGCCACTCTGGCGGTCTCTGCCTTATTGGACACGTCCACCATGCGGGCGGTTCCAGAGGCGTCCACATGGCTCAACTCAGCCGGATTCATCCGTTCACTCCCAGCAGGTGCAGATCGCGGAGGAGGTCCGCAGTGATCAGGGCGGGGTTCACGTTGTGGCCGGCCCGCTCCCGGGCGGCGTCGATCGCGTCCTGCGCCCGGGTCAGAGGCAGGGCCGACGGCGAACCGGACTCGACCGCAGGACGCAGCCGATCGTGCAGGATGCCTTCCAGCGCGTCGAGTGCATCCGAGAACCCGCCCCGGGCCCCGGCCGGCTTCTCCGACAGGATGGCCACGAACCGGTCCGAGGCGTCCCCCTGGAGGGCCCGGAGCCAGTTGGCGGCGTGGGTGGCGGCCGCCTCGTGGGCCGTGCCGGCGAGCAGGACGCCGGGGGCGCCCGACGCCCGTTCCAGCATCGCCTCGCCAACCGGCCCGACCTTGGCGCGCACGTCGTCCTGCGCCGCCCATTGGCGCACTTCGGCCGGCGTAATGGGGGCCACCCGGACCGAGACCACCCGCGATCGGATGGTGGGCAGCAGCGCGCCCGGCTCGCTGGTGGTGAGGATCAGGGTGGTGTCGGGGAGCGGCTCCTCGAGGAGCTTGAGCAGCGCGTTGGCCGCCTGGTCGGCGCCCTCCTGCGCGATCATGCGATCGGCGTCGCCGAGGATCATCACCTTCCGCTTCGCCATCGCGGGCGAGCTCGCCGCGGTGCGGACCAGTGCACGGATCATCTCGACGAAGATGCCGTCGCTGCCGCTCCCCGGTGCCCACAGCCCGCCCGCCTGCGCCCGATCTCGCATAGCGCCTCGCATGTGTGCCAGCGCCTCCTCCGGCGAGGAGTCGCTGATGTCTGCGCGCGGGACGGGAAAGAACCAGTAGAGGTCGGGGTGTGTCAGCTCGGTGCTGTACCGGCAGCCCTGGCAGCTGCCGCAGGGTGCCGAAGCGCCCGAGCAGAGCAGCGCCTGCGCCAGCCAGAGGGCCAGCCGCTGCTTGCCCACACCGCGGCGGCCGTGCAGCAGGAGCGAGCCGGGCATCGTTCCGCGTGCGACGGCATCGCCCAGTCGCTGGCGCAGCGCGTCATGGCCCACGAGGGCAGAAAGAGGCATGGAGGAAAGGTGGGCTGGTCGAGCGGTGCCGGACAGGGCGGCGTGTCGCATTCCGCCGCACGACGCGATATTCGACCCATTCACCGGGGGAGGCACCCATGACAGGATCGCTCGCGCTCGTGCTGTCGGTGGCGACGGGCATGCTGGTCGGCGTGACCGGCTTGCCGGCCGAGGCGATGCAGGGGGCCGGTGGTGTGCTCTTCGCCGCGGCGTTCGTTCTCGCGGCGTGGCATCCCGACGGTGCATGGCGTCGCGGCCTGATGCTGGGGCTGTCGGTGCCGCTGGCCGAGATCGTGTCGCAGCTGACGGGTCACGCCCTGCCGTACACGGTGGAGAATCCCTACGCGACGCTGCTGGCGATCATTCCGGCGATGCTGGGGACGATGGTCGGGATGGCGGTCTCGCGGCTCCGGCACACCGACGCCCCGGCGAAGAAGCTCGAACCACCGCGTTAGCCGCCAGCGCCGCGCCCACGCGTCATCCGGCGCGTGGGCGGCTCACTGCGGCAACAGTCGCGCGTAGGCATCCAGCACCGCGTCGCGCGCCGCCTCGGGCGTCGGTCCGACGGCGGACAGGTGCCCCATCTTGCGACCCGGCTTCGCCAGCTTCTTCCCGTAGAGGTGCAGCCGCACGCCGGGCACCTCGAGCGCGCGTTCCCACTCCGGATGTCGGCCATCGGTGGGCCAGAGGTCGCCGAGCAGGTTCACGATCGCACCCGACGAATGCAGCGCCGTGCTGCCGAGCGGCAGTCCACAGACGGCGCGCACCTGCTGCTCGAACTGGCTGGTGAGGCAGGCGCGTTCGGTGGCGTGGAAGGTGTTGTGCGGGCGGGGCGCGAGCTCGTTGACCATCAGTGTGTCGTCGGCGGTGATGAAGAGTTCCACCGCCAGCAGCCCGACGATGTCCAGTTCGGCCGCGATGGCCGACGCCAGCGCGATGGCGGCGTCAGTCGTGACGTCGCTCACCGGCGCGGGTGTCATCGCCCAGGTCAGCACGCCGTTGTCGTGATGGTTCCACGACACGGGAAAGGTGCGCACCTCACCCGCGCTGCTGCGTGCGACCATCACCGATACCTCACCGGCCAGCTCGATCCACTGTTCCACCACGACCGTCGCCACTTCGGTGAGCGCGCCGGCGGCCAGCAGGTCGTGCGTGGAGCGGATGCGGGCCTGGCCGCGCCCATCGTAGCCGCCGCTGGTGGTCTTGGCGATGCTGCGACCGAGCGCCTCGTACGCCGCCGCGACCTCGGTGGGCGTGTGTGCGATGCGGAACGGTGCCACCGGGAACCCGTGCTGCTGCAGCCATTCCTTCTGTCGCCCGCGATCCTGGATGATGTGGATCGGTGCCGCGCCGGGATGCACCGGGGCGTGCAGCGACGCGGCGGCGATGCTGGTGGTGGAGACCTGCTCGATGTCGAGCGTGATCACGTCGCAGGTGCGCGCGAAGGCGGTGGCCGCCTCGACGTCGTCGTATCGCGCGGTGACGACGTGTGTGGCGACGGCGGCGGCGGGGCAGTCGGGATCCGGGTCCAGCACGTGCACGTCGTATCCCATCGACCGTGCGGCGAGTGCCGACATGCGCGCCAGCTGTCCTCCCCCGAGAAACCCGATCGTGGCGCCGGGCAGGATACGCGTCATGCGGTGACGCGGGGATCGGGATGGTCGAGCACGTCCTGCGTGCGTGCGGCCCGCCACGCGGTGAGCGCCGAGTGCAGCGCCGCGTCGGTGGTGGCCAGCATCTGCAGTGCAAGCAGGGCAGCGTTCGCAGCACCCGGCTGGCCGATGGCGACCGTCGCCACCGGAATGCCCTTCGGCATCTGCACGATCGAGAGCAGGGCATCGATGCCGCCAAGCGCGGTGGCCGCGACGGGCACACCGATGACGGGCACCAGTGTCTTGGCGGCGAGCATGCCGGGCAGGTGTGCGGCGCCACCGGCGGCGGCGATGATCACGCGCAAGCCGCGTGCGTGCGCCTGTTCGGCGTAGGCGAACATCGCGTCGGGTGTGCGATGTGCGGAGACCACACGTACCTCGTGCGGCACGCCGAATTCCTCGAGGATGGCGACGGCGGGCGCAAGCACGGGATAGTCACTCCGGCTGCCCATCACGACGCCGATCACTGGTGCTGACGCTTCGGATGTAATGGTCACGAGTCAAATATGGCGAGCTGGAGGCTGCGTCGCGGGACCGTGACGGATCGCGGGCTCCGGTGCACATTCTGACGCGAGGTTGGAGGAAATAAACCACGGCCGTGTCCGGAGAGCGAACGGTGGAGACGTTTCTGAGCGTGCTCACGGGCATCGGTGTGGCGGCGGCCTGCGGATTCCGCGTGTTCGTGCCGTTGCTGGCGCTGGGACTGGCGGGTCGGTCGGGCGTGCTGCCGCTGAACGACAGCCTGTCGCTGCTGGCGTCGATGCCGGCGCTGATCGCACTCGGCACCGCCGCGATATTGGAAGTCGGCGCCTACTACGTGCCGTGGCTCGACAACGCGCTCGACGTGGCGGCGGCACCGGCGGCGGTGATCGCGGGCGTGCTGGCGAGTGCGGCGGCGATCACCGACCTGCCACCCGTCCTGACGTGGGGCATCGCCCTGATCGGCGGTGGCGGTGCGGCCGGACTGCTGCACGGCGCCACGTCGCTGCTGCGACTCAAGAGCACTGCCGTCACCGGTGGCGCGGCGAATCCCGTGGTGTCCACGGGCGAATTGATCGGGGCCGTGGTGACATCGGCGCTGGCACTGTTGGTGCCGGTGGTGTGCGCGGTGGTGCTGGTGCTGGTGGTGGCATGGGCGTTTCGCCAAAGACAGACCAAACGGAGGCAGGTCACGACATGAGTCAGGGCATCGTACGTTCAGTCGCGCTGCTGGCGCTGATGACCGCCACGCTCGGCGCGCAGGTGGCTCCGGAGCCGAAGAAGCTGCCGTACGAATTCGTGGCCGACTTCTCGCTGGCGGCCAGTCAGGGCAACCAGGAAGTCACCACCGTGTCGCTTGGGCAGCGCTACAGCTATGCGTTCCCGACCTGGAAGTTCACGCAGTCGGCGTCGGCGTTGCGCGGCACGGCCAATGGCGTGAGGAACGCCGAACTGTATCAGGGCGCGCTACGCGTGGACCGCACACTGGTGAAGCCGTGGACCGTATACGCCACCGCAGCGGGACTGCGCAACACGCCGGCCGGACTCACCAGCCAGTTCACCGAAGGTGTGGGCCTGGGCTACCAGTTCGTGGACACCGAGACTGACCAGTTCAAGCTCTCGGCCGGCGTCGGGGCGATGCAGCGGGCGTTCGTCGGCACGACGCCGAGCACCAGCGACTTCGTGGGCAACGTGGATGCGATGCTGCGCCACATGTTCTCGAAGGTGTCGTACTTCGAGCAGACGGCGGGTTTCGTGCCGAACTTCACGACGTCGGATGCGTGGCAGTTCACGTCGAAGTCGGCGCTGGTGGCGCCGCTGTCGGCGCGGATCGGCATCAAGGTGGCGTACCTGGTGAACTACAACAACGCGCCGCCGCTCAACCCGACCACGGTCACGAACCTGACGGACCGGTTCAAGAAGTTCGACGGGCTGCTGACCACGGGCGTGCAGTTCACCTACTGACGCGCGGCAGGTGAATCAGCGTGCGCCGTCACGTGGCGTCGGCTGCCAGAGTGGCGTGAAGGCGGTGCTGCTGGCCTCATAGAGCGTCACCGCACCGGGCGCGCGCCACTTGGCGAGCTGGATCACCTGCCCGGTGTGCATGCTGACGTGTTCGACGACGTGGTAGATGGCGTCGAACACCGAGGTCGCGGCTCCCTGAATGGTGCGCGGCTCCTCCAGTTGCGCGGGAGTGACGCGCGCCAGCACGGCGTCGATCTCGAGGAAGGTGGCGGTGAGGTGCGCCAGCAACGTGGCCTTGTCGCTGCCCTCACGCGCGGCGAACTCGCCATCGCGGTCGCGCTGGCCCTCCGACTGTCCCACGCCGCCGATCAGCCACTGCCGCGCGTTGCCCTCGATGTGCAGCAGCAGGTTGCCGATGCTGTTCGATCCCTCCACCGGTCGCCACCAGATGTCGGCGTCGGTGAGCGGCTGGCAGGCGAGCTGGATGCGCGGCAGGTACTGGTCCAGCAGGTAGTCGCGCGAGGCGTCGAGGAAGCGTGTGGTCACGGCCGTCTCCGGAAACAGGTCAGAGGTTCATGGCGGCCACCGCCTCGGCGCGGCGGTCATCGTCGAATGCATTCTCGCTGCGCGAGATCACCAGCGTGGCGACACCGTTGCCGATCAGGTTCGTGATGGCGCGGGCCTCGGACATGAAGCGGTCCACGCCCAGCAGCAGCGCGATGCTCTCGACGGGAATGACCTTCATCGCGCTGAGCGTGCTGGCGAGCACGATGAAGCCCGAGCCGGTGACACCGGCGGCACCCTTCGACGTCACCATCAGCACCAGCAGGATGCTGAGCTGCTCGGCCACGCCGAGCTCGATGCGGTTCACCTGCGCGAGGAAGATCGTCGCCATCGCGAGGTAGATCGACGTGCCATCGAGGTTGAACGAGTAACCCGCGGGAATCACCAGGCCGACGATGGTGCCGTCGCAGCCGTAGCGTTCCATCTTCACCAGCATGCGCGGCAGCGCGGCCTCGCTGGAGCTGGTGCCGAGCACCAGCAGGATCTCGTCCTTGATGTAGCGCAGGAACTCGAGGATGCGGAAGCCGTAGAGGCGGCAGATGATGCCCAGCACCACGAAGATGAAGATCGCCATGGTGGCGTAGACGTCGAGCATCAGTCGGCCGAGCGGCAGCAGCGTGCGGAGGCCGAACGACCCGACGGTGAAGGCCATCGCGCCGAAGGCGCCGATCGGCGCCACCTTCATCACCAGCGCCACGATGCGGAAGAACACGTGCGACGTGCGATCGAGAACATCGATCAGCGGCTTGCCGGTGGAACCGATGGCGGTCAGCGACACACCGAACAGCACCGCGAAGAACACGATCTGCAGGATCTCACCCTTCGCGAACGCATCCACCACGCTGGACGGGACGATGTGGGTGAGGAAGTCCACGAACCCCATGCTCTCGCCGGCCTTGGTGTACTGCGACACGTCACCCTTCGCCAGCGTGGACACGTCCACGCCATCACCGGGGCGGGTGACGTTCACGATCACGAGGCCGATGGCGAGGGCGAAGGTGGTGACGATCTCGAAATAGAGGAACGCCTTCCCACCGACCTTCCCGACCTTCTTCAGGTCCACCATGTTGGCGATGCCCAACACGATGGTGAGGAAGATGATCGGACCGATGACCATCTTGACTAGCTTCACGAAGGTGTCGCCAAGCGGGCGCAGGGCCTTGCCGAAATCGGGAGCCACGGCGCCGACGAGCACACCGAGCGCGATGGCGACGAGCACCTGGACGGTGAGGTTCTGGGCGAGGCGCTTCATGCGGAACCGAATCGGGGGACGGGCATGGTGACGGCGGGAAGCATCGGCGCAAACATAAGGACGGGTCGTGGGCACTGACCTGCCGCAGCTGGCCGCAGTCATGATTGCCGCGGTGCTGGGTGGTGCCGCGAACTCGGTGGCGGGCGGCGGCATGCTGCTGGTGTTTCCGGCGCTGGTGGGCCTCGGCGTACCGGCGGTGGCGGCCAACGCCACGTCCACGGTGGCGTTGTGGCCCGGGGGATTGAGCTCGATGCTCGGCTACCGCGACGCGTTGCGCGGGACGCGCACGTGGGCGCGTGCGCTGGTCGGTCCGAGCCTGCTCGGTGGCTTGATCGGCGCCTGGCTGCTGACGCGCAGCAGCGATGCACAGTTCAAGGCGCTGGTGCCCTGGCTGGTGCTGGCCGGCACGCTGCTCTTCATGGCACAGAAGCGTGTGGGCGCGTGGCTGCGCGACCGCATCGGCGTCGCCACGCAGTCCAGCGACGCGGATGATGCGCTGCCGCCGCCACCGGGCATGTGGGCGGCCGCCACCCAATTCGCGGTGGCGATCTACGGCGGCTATTTCGGCGCTGGTGCGGGGATCATCATGCTGGCCGCGTTCGGGCTGATGGGGCTCACCAACGTGCACCAGATGAATGGCCTGAAGAACTTCCTCGCGCTGCTGTTCAACTTCGTCGCCATCGCGACGTTCACGCTTTCCGGCCTGGTGGAGTGGCGGCTGGCGGTGGTGATGGCGGTGGGCTCGGCGATCGGTGGGCACTACGCGTCACGCTACGCGCAGCGCACCAACCAGGACGTGGTGCGGCAGCTGATCGCGGTGATCGGGATCGTGAGTGCCGTCTGGTTGTTCGTGGCGCGCTGACGCGCCTCAGCGGAGCCCAGCCGACTGCGGCAGGCGTCCGCTCTGTGCGAAGGTCATCACGCCGGCCCAGAAGGTGCCGTCGGGACGCACGTGCCCATCCTCGTGCGTGTAGCCGCGAAGCTGGATGAACGCCTTCGGCTCGTTGGCGGCCTGGTAGATGTCGCGCGGCATGGCGAGCGGAAAGATCTGGTCGGCGTCGCTGTGCACCAGCAGCAGCGGCTTGCGCACGGCCGCGATGTTCTCGACCGTGTTCCAGAGATCGGGCAGCACCACCGACGCCCAGCGGGGAATGGTGCCGAAGGCCACCGCGGCCTCGCGCGCCGATGAATACGAGGCGACCAGCGCCAGTCCCTCCGGCTCGGGCACCAACTGCGGGAACTCCTTCACCAGAAAGCCGGACCCGAGCGAATAGGCCAGGGCGATCCGGCGTTCGGCATACGGAAACTGGAGCGCCGCATGTCGCCACGCCCGACGCACGTCCTCGGCGATGATCTCGGCGCTGCGCTCACCGCCACTGTTGCCGAAGCCCGAATAGTCGAAGACGTAACTCGAGACGCCGGCCTTGTAGAGCAGCGCCTGGACGTCGGCCCAGTACGACACCGACTCGGCCGAGCCGTGGAAGATCACCACCACCGGCGCGCGATCGCTGACACGCGTCTCCACCGCGTCGAGACTGTACGACCCGCGCGGCACTACGACCCGGGTGAACGGCACACCGAACGTCAGCGGTGTCTCCGGACCCACGGGTCGGGAGATCAGGCCGTTGCGCTCCACCATGCGATAGGCGACCTGGCGCGCACCGTAGGGCAGCACGACGAACACCAGCAGCACCACCGCCAGCCAGCGCCAGCGTGCGGGCGTCATCATGCGCGCACCGCCGTGCGGGTGACAGGCACGCATGACGCGTCACGCCGCAGGACCGGCGGACGCGTGCTCGAGAACGGCGAGCTCAGCGATGTGACCATCATCGGGTCGAGGAAGGGGCGCACGCAGTCGGCGAGTGCGGCACCGGATGCGCGTCGAATCTGTGGCGAAGTCGAGTGTGATGACAACTCTTTCCCTCTGCAGTGTCGGTCGTTGGCACACTTTCCTGCTTGAGGCGCCCGCCTCAGCCGGGTAACCTCACCACATGGACGCGGCACCACGGGCGTCGATCACACTCAAAAAGGCAGACAGGCAGCAATGCAGCTCGGCATGGTCGGACTGGGGAAGATGGGCGCGAACATGACCACCCGAATGCTGCGCGGCGGGCACGACGTGGCGGTCTTCGACCACAATCCGGCCTCGATCGCCACCGCGGCTGCGGGCGGCGCGACGGCGACCAGTGCCCTGGCGGAGCTGGTCGGTACCCTCATGGCGCCGCGGGCAGTGTGGGTGATGGTGCCATCGGGTGATCCGACAGAGACGACCATCGACCAGCTGGCGGCACTTCTTTCGCCCGGGGACACGATCATCGACGGGGGCAACAGCAACTACAAGGACAGCGTGCGTCGGGGCACCACGCTGGCGGCGGCCGGCATCGCGTTCGTGGATGTCGGCACCAGTGGCGGCGTGTGGGGGCTGGCCGAGGGCTACGCACTGATGATCGGCGGTGAGGCGGCAGCGGTGGAGCGGCTGCGGCCGATCTTCGAGACTCTTGCGCCGGCCGCGGATCGAGGCTGGGCACGGGTGGGGCCGAGCGGGGCGGGCCACTTCACGAAGATGGTGCACAACGGCATCGAGTACGGGATGATGCAGGCGTACGCGGAAGGCTTCTCCATCCTGCAGCACAAGACCGAGATGGCGCTCGACCTGGCGCAGGTGGCGGAGCTGTGGCGGCACGGCAGCGTGGTGCGTTCGTGGCTGCTGGACCTGACCGCGCGCGCACTGAGCGAGAACCCGACCATGAAGGGCATCGCGCCGTACGTGTCCGACTCCGGCGAGGGGCGCTGGACGGTGGCCGAGGCGATCGACCTCGACGTGCCCGCACCGGTGATCACGCTCTCGCTGCTGCAGCGACTGCGATCGCGCGACGCGGACTCGTATTCGGACAAGCTGCTCTCGGCGATGCGCAACCAGTTCGGCGGCCACGCGATCAAGACGGAGCCGACCACGTGAGTAATGGCACCCCGGGCCTCTCGCTGTTCGTGATCTTCGGGGCCTCCGGCGATCTCTCACGACGCAAGATCCTGCCCGCGCTCTACCAACTGCACGCCGCCGGCAGCACCAGCGCCGGTTGCGTGATCCTCGGGCTCTCGCGGAAGCCGGACTTCGACGACGCCACCTTCCGCGCCATCGGCAACGGCGCAGTTCCCGACAGCGTGGCGCCGGCCGCCGACGTGAAGGCGTGGACGAAGAAGTACTTCGTCGGCCAGTCGATCGGCGACGGCACGCCGGCGGACTACACCGCGCTCCGTGATCGCATCGAGGCACTGCAGGAGAAGTTCGGCGAGTTCGCGGTGCGCGTGTTCTACGTGGCGCTGCCGCCGGAAAGCTTTCCCGCCGCGATCACCGGGCTGGGCACCGCCGGACTGCAGGAACCGGCGGCCAGCACCCGCCTCGTGATCGAGAAGCCGTTCGGGCACGACCTCGCGTCGTCACGTGCGCTGAGCGACGTGGTGCATCGGTTCTTCGTCGAGGACCAGGTCTACCGCATCGACCACTATCTCGGCAAGGAGACGGTGCAGAACATGATGGTGTTCCGCTTCGCGAACGCGATGTTCGAGAACCTCTGGAATCGGAACCACATCGAGAGCGTGCAGATCACGGTCTCGGAGGACCTGGGAGTGGAGGGTCGGGCGGAGTACTACGAACACGCCGGGGCGCTGCGCGACATGGTGCAGAGTCACCTCACGCAGCTGCTGGCGCTGGTGGCGATGGAGGTGCCGGGCTCGATGGATGCGAGCGCGATCCGCGCCGAGAAGATCAAGGCGCTGCGGGCGATCGCGCCGATCTCGCCGTCGGATGCGGTGCTGGGGCAGTATTACGCCGGCGAGATCGAGGGGAAGGACGTGCCCGGATATCGCGAGGAGCCTGGTGTGGCGTCGAACTCGCGCACCGAGACCTTCGCCGCGATCCGGCTGCACATCGAGAACTGGCGCTGGCAGGGCGTGCCGTTCTACCTGCGCACCGGCAAGCGGCTCGACAAGCGCACCACCGAGATCGAGGTGAAGTTTCGGCGGGCACCGGTGTGGATGTTCCGCTCGATGCACCAGGAGGAGCTGCACCGCAACACGCTGCTGCTCACGCTGCAACCGAACGAAGGCTTCAGCCTGTACTTCGACGTCAAGGCACCCGGTGAGCCGTTTCGCGTGCAGCGCCTGCCACTGCACTTCGATTATTCGGAGGCCTTCCACACGATTCCGGAAGCGTACCAGACGCTGTTGCTCGACGTGCTGCGTGGCGACCAGACGCTGTTCGTGCACGCGGAGGAAGTGGAGGTGGCATGGACGCTCTTCACGCCACTGCTGGACGGCGCGGTGGGTGTGCTGCCGTATCCGGCCGGAAGCACCGGCCCGCACGAAGCCGCGAAGCTGTCGTCGCGATGAACGTCCCGCGTGGTGCACCGCGTGAGGTGCTGGTGGTGGAAGCGACGGCCTTTGCATCGACGACGGCGGCGCTGCTCGGTGACGCGATCCGCAGCGCGGTGGAGGCCCGTGGCCGCTGCCGCATCGTGCTGGCCGGAGGGCGCACACCGGCGGCGGTGTATCGCGTGCTGGCAGCGGATGCGACGATGCCGTGGGCGCAGGTGGTGGCGTTCATCGGCGACGAACGCTGCGTGCCGCCGGACCATGCGGAGAGCAACTATCGCATGATCGCCGAGACGTTGTTGCACGTGGTGCCGATCCCGGGCGACCAGGTGTTCCGGCTGCGTGGGGAACTGGGTGCCGACGCGGCGGCGGCGGAGTATGACGTGATGCTCGACGCACTGGCCGGCGCGCCGAAGTTCGACATCGTGCTGTCGGGCGTGGGCGCCGACGGTCACACCGCGTCGCTCTTTCCCGGCGATCCGCGCGTGGACAACGCGGCGGGGTGGGCGATGGCCGCGGTGGCGCCGGCGCCGTTCGCGATCAGCGAGCGGGTGGGCCTGACGTTGCGGGCGCTGAACGACACCAGGCTGCAACTGGTGCTGTGCACGTCGGACGACAAGAAGCCGGTGCGGCGGCGTATCCTGGGCGGCGAGGCGGATGCGATGGCGCTGCCGGCCGCGCTGCTGTCAGGTGTGGACCGCACCGTCTGGATCATCGATCCCGACTGACGGCCACCGTCACTCGTCGAGCGCGAGCAGGGCGAAGGTGGCCAGCCAGTGTTCGCCCATGTAATCGCCTGCGACGTGGGCCAGGCTGGCATCGAGATGCCGGGTGACGGCGTCCAGCGCCATCGCGTGGCGCGCGTCGCGCACATCCATGGTGCCGGCAAGGTGTCGCCAGCACCATGCGCGGCTGAGATTCAATCCATCGAGGTGGGCGATCTTGCCATCGGTGCGATCGCTGACGGTGGCGGGTGTGAAGAGTGCCGCCGGCAGACCGGCCGCCATGCCGGGAAGAAATCGCAGCAGCCACGGTGCGAAATCCTCTGCGGGCATCACGCGTCGCAGGCATTCCGCTTCCATCAGCGCCGACGACAGGAACTCGTCGCCGCCGGGTTCCCACGCCTGACAGTCGACGTCGTTGCCGTACCAGCGCACTGCCGCTTCCCGCAGCGCAGTCGCCAGTGGCGCATGCCCGGTGCGCTCGGCGTACGCGAGGCTGAGCCTGATGGCGAAGGCGGTGTTGAAGTGCGTGCCGACGCGGATGGGATAGGTGGAGCGGGGCAGGAACGCCAGCCAGCGCGACGTGATGGCATCGGCCAGCGGCTGCATCGCGGCGGCCCAGCGCCGACCGTCGTCGCTGTCGTGCTGCAGCAACTCGGCGCTGAGCATCAGCGCCCACGCCCAGCCGTACGGTCGCTCGAAGGTCGCGCGCTGCGGTGGCTCGAGGTAGGCCACCTCGGCGGCGACATTGGCCGGCGTGAGATGGGCATCGAGCAGTTGGCGAATCGCCCCCGCTTGCGGCAGCGCCGGCATGCGGCGCAGCAGCCGCGCCAGCAGCCAGTGGCCATGCACCGACGAGTGCCAGTCGTAGCTGCCGTAGAACACCGGGTGCAACTCACGCGGCGACCGCAGGTCGTGCGCGCCGGTCAGCACGTGTTCGAGCTTGTTCGGGTACTCGCGCGTGACGTGCGACAGCGCCAGCGACGCGAACTTCCCGGCAATGGCAGGAGTGAGCACCGGCAGCATCGGTCAGCGGGGAAAGGCGAGCGTGTACATCAGCACCGTGTTCACGGCCAGCAGCATCAGCGCGGTCGGCACCTGGACGCGGATGACGGCGTAGCGGTCCGGCAGTTCCAGCAGCGCGACTGGCACGATGTTGAAGTTGGCGGCCATCGGAGTCATGAGCGTGCCGCAGAAGCCTGAGAGCATGCCGATGGCGGAGATGATGGTCGGGTCGCCGTGCAACCCGTTGATGAGCAGCGGAATGGCGATGCCGAGCGTCATGACGGGAAAGGCGGCGAAGGCGTTGCCCATCAGCATGGTGAGCAGCGCCATGCCAATCGTATACGCACTCACTGACAGCAGCGGCGCACCACCGGGGATCCAGCTGGCGGCGAGCGTCGACACCACCTTGCCCACACCGGCAGCGGCGAACACGGCACCCAGCGCGGCCAGCAGCTGCGGCAACATCGCCGCCCAGCCCACCGAATCCAGCAAGCGTCGCGCCTCACCGAGCGGCGCGCGCAATGGCGGCCGCAGCATCACCATGCCGATGGCCAGCGACACCAGCGTGGCGACGCCGAGCGACACCAGCGTGACCTGCTTCGGTTCCACCAGCGGCAGGCCGCCGATCGTGATCTTCCCGATGGTGGCGTTGGCCAGCAGCGTCAGCGCGGGCACGGCGAGCGCCGGGAGGAAGAGCCGATTGCCCCACCGCCTGGCGCTGGCGAGGCGCTCGGCGAGCGTCGTGCTGTCGCCGGTGCCGGCCTTCACGCCGCGCAGCGTGGCCACCGCCACCATCGCCAGGATCAACACGCCGTTGGCGAGATCGGAAAGCCAGGTGCCGACCAGGAACGACACCGTCCACAGTCCCCAGAACAGCGAATTGCCGATGCGATTCGGGTGCGTGCGATCGCGGAAGTTGATCACGGCGGCGGCTCCGGTGAGGATGCCCATCAGCCGGTACAGAAACTCGAGCGTGATCACGCCGTGCCGCGTCGCAGGCGACGATCGAGCAGCAGGAGCCGTGCGCCGTGGAGCACGAAGGCAGCGATGGCGGTGGGGATGGCCCAGACCGCGAGCTCGGTGGGCAGCACACGGATGCCCGCCTGTTCGAGCACGCCCTTGATCAGCAGGATGGAACCGATGGCGATGAAGATGTCCTCGCCGAAGAAGACGCCGATGTTGTCCACCGCGGCGGCGTGGGCGCGGATCTGGTGTCGGGTGGCGTCGTCGAGATTGGGCACGTCCCGTTCCGCGGCGCCCTCGGCCATCGGTGCGATGAGCGGGCGCACCATCTGCGGATGTCCGCCGAGCGAGACCAACCCGAGCGCGGCGGTGGCCTGCCGCAACGCGAGATAGGCCAGCAGCACACGGCCGGTGGTGGCGGCCTGCATGCGCATCACCACGTCACGGGCGCGCTCGCGCAACCCGGCGCGTTCCAGCAACCCGATCACAGGCAGCACCAGCCAGACGATGGGCACGTAGCGGCTCTCGGTGAAGGCGTGGCCAAGTGTGGACAGCGTGGTGACGAACCCCAGTCCGCCGGCGAGGCCGGTGACGAGGCCCGCGCAGGTCACCACCAGCAGCGGATTGAGCCGCAGTGCGAAGCCAACGACGACGACCAGCAACCCGCTGAGGACGAGCATGTGGGATCAGGAGGGAAGTGAACGGGCGCCGAACGGCTGCAGCGCGACGCCCGCTTCCTGCAGCCCGGTGCGAATGCCCTGTGCCACGAGGGCGGCGGTCGGCGTGTCGCCGTGGATGCAGATCGTCTGCGCATTCAGCGGCACGGTCGTGCCATCGAGCGTGATGACCTCGTGGCGCATTACCATGCGCACTGCGCGCGCCACGGCGTGATCGACGCTGGCCACCATCGCCTCGGGGTGGCTGCGCGGCACCAGCGTGCCGTCGGCGACGTAATGCCGGTCGGCGAAGACTTCACTGGCGGCAACGAGGCGGTGGGTGGCTGCCGCACGGATCAGCGCACTGCCGGAGAGCCCGACCAGCACCAGCGACTCGTCCACGTCGGACACCGCGCGGGCGATGGCGTCGGCCAGGTCCTCGCGCACCGCCGCCATGTTGTAGAGCGCACCATGCGGCTTCACGTGCTGCAGTCGGAGCCCGCCGGCGGCCATCGCGATGCCCTGCAGCGCACCGACCTGGTAGGTGACCATGTCGTACACCTCCTGCACCGACACGGCCATCTCGCGCCGGCCGAAGCCGATGAGGTCGGGCAATCCCGGGTGCGCGCCGACCGCCACGTCGTGCATTGCGGCCAGCATCACGGTGCGGCGCATCACCGACGGATCGCCGCCGTGGAAGCCGCAGGCGACGTTGATCGAGGTCACGAACGGCAGCACCGCGGCATCGTTGCCGATGACGAAGGCGCCGTGGCTCTCGCCCATGTCGCAGTTCAGGTCAACTCGCGCCATCGGTGCCGGTCGAGAAACGCAGCGCCACGGCACGCTGCGCAGTGGCGAGGTCGCGCTCGACGTGGCGCCAGCGCTGCTGCGCCTCGTCGAGCGTGGTGAGTGCGAACTGCACGCTGTCGCCTGGGCGGAGCTGTGCCAGCAGCGGCAGGTCGGCCGAGATCACGTCGCCGAGCCGCGGATAGCCACCGGTGGTCTGGCGATCGGCCATCAGCACGATCGGCGCACCGCCGGGCGGCAGCTGGATGGTGCCGGCGGTCACTCCGGACGAAAGCATTTCGCGGGGATGCAGGAGGCTGAGCGCATGACCGGCAAGCCGGTAGCCCATGCGATCGGAGTCGGGAGCGATGCGAAAGCTGTCACCGAGCAGCAGCGTGCGCGATGCGGCATCCAGCTCCGCGAGTTCGGGACCGGCAATGACCTGCACGCGCGGCGTCGCGGAATACGCCGGCACGAGGCCCGGGCCCGCACCCCACGAGGCGAAGGTGTGGCGGGTGGCGACGAGGTGCGCGACGATGCGGTGAGCGAGCGGCGACGGCGTCCCAACCGGCAGCACGTCGTCGCGGCGCAGTGCACGACCGTGCCAGCCGCCGAAGCCTGCGCGCATCGAGGTCCCGCGCGCGCCGAGCACGATCGGCACGTCGATGCCACCCGCGATGGCGATGGTGGTACGGCAGCCGGCGTGCACCGCCAGCAGCGCCCCACGCTCCACGCGGAATGGGCGCCACGGCACCACCGGCGTGCCATCCAGCGAGGCGGTGATGTCACGGCCGGTGAGCGCGACCAGCGCCGGCGTCGCGAACTGCAGCGCCACGCCACCCAGCGCGCATTCCAGTGCGGCCGCGTGCAGGTCGTTCCCCACCAGGATGTTCGCGATGCGATGTGCCTGCATGTCCATCGCGCCACCGACCGGCACACCGGCGTGCTGCCAGTCGAGCCGACCGAGATCCTGCACCGTGGTCTGGATGCCGGCCTGGCGCACGGTGATCGTCATCCCTGCTCCAGCATCGCGCGCAGCGCGGCGGGCGAGATGGCCGTGAACTGCACGCGATCACCGGCCTGCAACAGGGCGGGACGCGCCCGCGTCGGTGCGAACAGTGCGCGAGGCGTGCGGCCGATGATGTGCCAGCCTCCGGGCGATGTGTACGGGTAGACGCCGGTGCTGCTGCCGCCGATGCCCACGCTGCCGGCCGGCACGGCGGTGCGCGGCGTGGCGCGTCGCGGTGTGTGCAGGTCGGGTGCGAGGCCGTCGAGATACGGGAAGCCGGGGAGGAAGCCGATCATCGCCACCGTGTACAGCCCGGCGGTGTGCGCCGCCACGATGGCCTCGGCGGAGGTGAGATGCGCGGCGGCGACGTCGTCGAGATCCGGACCGTATTCGCCGCCGTAACAGACCGGGATCACCACCGGCTCAGCCGTCACCGCGTCGGAGATCACCAGCGTGTCGAGCGCCTCGGCGAGGAAGTCGCGGAGGGCGCCGAATGCAACGCGCCTGGGGTCGTAGTGCAGCGTGACCGACTCGATGGCCGGCACCACCGCGGTGATGCCGGTGGGCGCATCGGCGTGCACGCGTGCGGTGAGGCACCGCACGAGCGTGCGCGTCGGGACGCTGCCGTCGCCGGTGACGGCGATGGTGAGCGCGCGATCGCCAAGGGGGATGATGCTGCGCTGCCACACTGTCGGGGCAACATGCACAGGGCGTGGACCGGGCGCCATCGGCGCGGTGGAACACATCGTGCGAGGAACGGCGACGTCGGTGGGCGGGCGTTGCGCGGCAGGCGGTGGTAACCGGTTACGGCTCTCGTGTAACGGTGTCACGGACGTTTTCGTCCTTGCCAGTGCCGCATGCCCCCGGCTTCCTTTCGGCGACCGCGGCGGGGTAGCCGGCGCGGTCGTTCGAGTGTTGTGCACTTTCCCGCCACCGCCCGGAGTAGCCGGCATGGCCGTAACGGCAGATCCCTCCCTGGTCGAACCGACCGGGCCTCGAGTCGTGTCGCCCCCTGCGGCACGTCGCAATCCGATCCGCACACGCGCCGACTGGGAGCGGATGCGGGCCGAGTGCCTGGCAGACCCGGGGCGCTTCCACGGCGACATCGCGCAACGGGAGCTGCACTGGTTCCACGCCGGGTCGGGTGCGGCCGGTGCCTGGATCACGTGGGACGATGCGACGGCACGCTGGACCGGCTGGGACGCGGTCACCGGCGCCGAGGTGCATCCGACGCTGCCCGCCGACTTCGCGCCGTGGACGCGCGCCTTCAATGCCGACGACGCGCCGTTCTGGCGCTGGTTCGACGGTGCGCTGACGAACGCCGGCTTCAACGAGGTGGATCGCCACGTGCTGGCGGGACATGGCGCGGAGGCGGCGATCATCTTCGAGGGCGATCGCTGGGACATGTCGGTGGACGGCGGGCGTGGTGGACCGGTGGACTGCTACCCGGTGTCGCGACGCACGCTGCTGCTGGAGTCGGCCAAGTGCTCGATCGCGCTGGCGGCGCTGGGATTGCAGCGCGGTGACCGCATCGCGCTCAATATGCCGAACATTCCCGGCCAGCTGTTCTGGACGGAGGGTGCCAAGCGCATCGGCGTCGTCTACACGCCGGTGTTCGGCGGCTTCAGCGACAAGACGCTCAGTGATCGGATCCACGACGCCGGCGCGCGCGTGGTGATCACCGCCGACGGCGGCTATCGCAACGCGCAGATCGTGCCGTTCAAGACGGCGTACACCGATCCCGCGCTGGATGACTACGTGCCGCTGGCGTCGGCGCGCGTAGTGGTGGCCGAGACGCTGCAGGCACTGGAGCTGACAGCGGCGCGCATCGAGACGCTGCTGGGCGCGATCGACGAGACGCTGGGCGGCGAGATCACGGTGCAGCGCAGCGACGTGATGCGCGGCGTGGGACGCGCGCTGCAGAAGCTGTCCGATGCACATGACCTGCCGGCCAGCGAGGCGAGCCGGGTGCGGACGGCGATCGCCGCCGCGCTGGTGTCGGTGCCACCGCGTGTGGACACGGTGGTGGTGGTGCGCCACAGCGGCATCGAGGACATCGTGTGGCGCGAGGATCGCGACCGGTGGAGTCACGAGCTCACCGACGCCGCGCTGCAGGTGATGCTGGCGGCGGCACGTGAGGCCGGCATCGCGGTGCACTCAGAGCAGGAGTTGCTGGCGCTGCCTGACGCCGAGTTCGTGCGCGCGATCTGGGCTTCCAGTGCGCCCGCGCCGCTGGATGCCGAGTTTCCGCTGTTCTTCATCTACACCTCCGGATCCACCGGCAAGCCGAAGGGCGTGGTGCACGTGCATGGCGGCTACACCTCCGGCATCGCGCACAGCATGCGGGTGGCGTTCGACGCCCAGGCCGGCGACGTGATGTACGTGGTGGCCGACCCGGGATGGATCACCGGGCAGAGTTACATGATCTCGGCGGCACTCACCACGCGCGTCACCAGCGTGTTCACCGAAGGCGCGCCGACCTTCCCGCACGCCGGCCGCTTCGCCTCGATCATCGAGCGGCACAAGGTCAGCATCTTCAAGGCCGGTGTCACGTTCCTGAAGGCGATCATGCAGGACCCGCAGAACGCGGAGGACGTGAAGCGCTACGACCTGGGCACGCTGCGCGTGTGCACCTTCTGCGCGGAACCGACGTCACCGTCGGTGCAGCAGTTCGGGATGGACTTGCTGGCGCCGTGGTACATCAACTCGTACTGGGCGACCGAACACGGTGGCATCGCCTGGACCCACTTCTACGGCAACGCCGATTTCCCGCTGCGTGCCGATGCACACACCTACCCGCTGCCGTGGATCGTGGGTGACGTGTGGGTGGAGTCCACGCCCGACGACGTCGATCCGGAGGCGCCGCTGGCGTTGTTCCGCCGCAACGCCGACGCTGGCGCACCATTCCGCCGGGCCGCGCTGGACGAGAAGGGCGAGATCGTGATCTCGGCGCCATATCCCTACCTCGCGCGCACGGTGTGGGGCGACAGCGCCAACTTCCGCGTCGACGGTGCACGGGTGGCGCCGGCGTGGCAGGGCGACCTGCAGCGCTGGACCAGCACCTACTGGGCGCGCTGGAAAGGGGTGTGGGCGTACACGCAGGGCGACTTCGCGGTGCGCTACGACGACGGGTCGTTCAGCCTGCACGGCCGCAGTGACGACGTGATCAACGTGTCGGGCCATCGCATGGGGACGGAGGAGATCGAGGGCGCGATCCTGCGCCATCGTCAGCTCGATCCCGACTCGCCGGTGGGCAACGTGATCGTGGTCGGCGCACCGCATCGCGAGAAGGGGCTGACCCCACTCGCCTTCGTGAAGCCGAGTGCCGGGCGCACGCTGACGCAGGACGACAAGCGTCGCCTGTCGGAGCTGGTGCGGTTCGAGAAGGGGGCGGTGGCGGTGCCGGCCGACTTCATCGAGGTGAGCCAGTTCCCCGAGACGCGCAGCGGCAAGTACGTGCGCCGCATGGTGCGTGCATTGGTGGAAGGCACCGACGTGGGCGACATGAGCACGCTGCGGAATCCCGAGTCGATTCCCGAGCTGAAGCAGGTGATCGACGAGTGGCAGCGTCGCCAGAAACTGAGCGACGAGCAGCAGCTCTTCGAGCGGTATCGCTATTTCCGCGTGCAGTACAACACGCTGGCGCGTGGAGCACGGGTGGCGACGGTCTACGTCACCAATCCGCCGGTCAATGCGCTGAATGAGCGGGCACTGGACGAACTGAACATCGTCGTCGACTCGCTGGCGCGTCGCACCGACGTGAAGGCGGTGGTGTTCACCGGTGACGGCACGTCGTCGTTCGTGGCCGGTGCCGACATCCGCCAGTTCCTGGACGAGATCCACACGCTGGAGCAGGCACGCGTGCTGCCGAACAACGCGCAGCTGGCGTTCCGACGCATCGAACGCATGGGCAAGCCGTGCATCGCGGCGATCCAGGGTGTGGCGCTGGGCGGCGGCATGGAGTTCGCCCTCGCCTGTCATTACCGCATCGCCGAGCCGTATTCGCAGTTCGGCCAGCCGGAAATCCGCCTGCGCCTGCTGCCGGGATACGGTGGCACGCAGCGGCTGCCACGCTTGCTGGCCGAGCGTCGTGGTGCCGACGGCGTGCGTGACGCGCTCGAGCTGCTGCTGAGTGGACGCAACGTGGATGGCGTCGCAGCGCACGCGATGGGTGTGGTCGACGAATTGAGCGAGACTTCGTCGGACGTGCTGACGTGTGCGCATGCGCGGGTGCGGGAGTGGTATCGCACCGGCGACTCGAGTGTGCTGGGCAAGGCGCACACCGGCCGGCTGGCCGAGACGCGCGAGTGGAACGAGCCGGCCACGGTGGACCTGGACGCGGTGATGCAGGACGCGCACCTGCAGCGGATCGTGGCGCAGCTGGCGTGGGCGGGACGCGAGCGTGCCGGTGCACGCGTGATGGACGCCGTGCGCACGGGCTGGGCGCAGGGACTCACCGCCGGACTGGCGCGAGAGGCCGAGTTGTTCGCCGAAGGTGTGGTGGACCCCGAGGGCGGCAAGACAGGCATCCGGCAGTTCATTGACAAGCAGAGCGCGCCGCTGCCCATCAAGCGCGATGGCGTGCGCCTGATCGCGGAGCAGCAGGAGTTCATCCGTGCGCAGCTCGCCAGCGGCGACCTGCTGCCGGTCGGCGCGCCGTTCTATCCCGGCGTGACACAATTGCCCACGTGGCAATTCGCGTTCGGCGTGCCGAAGGACCAGGCGACCGGTGCACCGCGCTTCGGTGCACCGCTGGTGGCCGAGCAGGAACTGCTGGTGCCGGTGGGCGAGCCGGGTGCGACGGAAGCGCTGGTGTACGTGCTGGCGTCGGAAGTGAACTTCAACGACATCTGGGCCATCACCGGCATCCCGGTGTCGAGCTTCGACAACCATGACCTCGACGTGCAGGTCACTGGTTCGGGAGGCCTCGGATTGGTGGCCGCGCTGGGGGCCGATGCGAAGGCTCAAGGACGCCTGAAGGTGGGTGACCTGGTCGCCGTCTACAGCGGGCAGAGCGACCTGCTTTCGCCGCTGGCCGCGCGCGACCCGATGTACGCCGACTTCAGCATTCAGGGTTACGAGACCGACTTCGGCAGCCATGCGCAGTTCCTCGTCACGCAGGCGCCGCAGCTGCATCCGGTGCCGGGTGACCTGACGCTGGAGCAGGCCGGATCGTACATCCTCAACCTCGGCACGATCGTCCGCGCACTCTTCACCACGCTGAAGATCGCTGCGGGCAGGACGATGTTCGTGGAAGGCTCGGCCACCGGCACCGGCCTCGAGGCGCTGAAGACGGCGGTGAAGTCGGGCGTGCAGGTGACGGGGCTCGTCTCCAGCGCCGAGCGGGCCGCGTTCGTGCGGACGCTGGGCGCCTCGGCGACGCTGGATCGGCGAGACCCTCGCTTCGCGTCGCTGTTCACGGTGGTGCCGGAGGACGAGCGCGACACCGCGGCGTGGCTGGAGGCAGGCGAGGCGCTGTGTGATGCGTATCGTGCGCAGAACGGTGGACGGCTGGCCGACTACGTCGTGTCACATGCCGGCGAGACGGCGTTCCCGCGCTCGTTCCAGCTGCTCGAGCAGCACGGTGAGCTGACCTTCTACGGGGCGTCGAGCGGCTACCACTTCACGTTCGTGGGTAAGTCCGGCGCGTCGTCGCCTGAGCAGATGCTGCAGAAGGCTGCACTGCGGGCCGGCGAGGCGGTGCTGGTCTACTACGGCCCGCGCACGACGGAACTGGTGGATGCGGTGGGCCTCGAGATGATCGAGGCGGTGCGTGCGCTGCGCGGCCGCTGCGTGGTGGCCACCACCACCGATGGGCAGCGCGAGTTCGTCCAGTCGCTGGGCTTCGAGGATGCGGTGGCGGGCGTCGTCTCGCTGGAGGAGATCAGCCGGCGCAGCGCGGAGTTCGAGTGGCCGCGCACCATGCCGCGCTTGCCCGATGCGAAGGCGGACACCGAGACCTTCCGCCAGGCGGTGCGTGATTTCCAGGACAACACGCTGAAGCCGTTCGGCGCGGCCATCGGCCGGCTGCTGCGTTCACCCGACAACCCACGCGGTGCACCCGACCTGATCCTCGAGCGCGCCGGACACGACGCGTTGGGCGTGAGCACGTCGCTGGTCAAGCCGTTCACCGGCCGCGTGGTCTACTGCGAGGACATGGTGGGTCGGCGCTATGCGTTCTACGCGCCGCAGGTGTGGACGCGCCAACGCAAGATCCTGATGCCCACCGCGTCGATTCTCGGCACGCACCTCGCCAATGCCTTCGAGGTGACGCGCATGAACGACATGATCGCGGCCGGGTTGCTGGAAATCACGCCGCCGACCGTCGTGCCGTGGCACGAATTGCCGACGGCACACCAGGCGATGTGGGAGAACAAGCACGCCGGCGCCAACTACCTCGTGAATCACGCCTTGCCCGCGCTCGGGTTGCGTGGCAAGGACGCATTGCTGGAAGCGTGGGCCGCATCGGAGCACGCATCATGACCGCACAGCCAGAGGCACTGTTGACACAGCCGGGAACTGCAGGAGAGATGACCACGTCGGCGACGGGTCGCCTGGCGGGCAAGGTCGCACTGGTCACGGGTGCTGCGGGCAACCTGGGCGGCGAGATCGTGCGTCACTTCCTGCGCGAAGGTGCGACGGTGGTGCTCACCGGCCGCGAACGCGGACGCATCGAGGCGGCGCGGGCCGCGGTCATCGACGTCACCGGTGTGCCCGACGAGCGCGCCTCGGTGGTCACGCTCGACGGCGCCGATCCGGCGTCGGTGCGTAAGGCGATCGCCGAGGCGATCGCGGCACACGGGCGGCTGGACATCGTGGTCAACAACGCCGGGTCGGCGGGTCCACGGCAGCCGCTGCGGACAGTGCCGCTGACGCGCGAGGAGCTGGAGGCGTCGCGGGCAGCGGGCTCACCCGACAGCGAGACGGTCGGCGACGCGATGCGCAGCATCCTCGGCGTCGCCTGGCACGTGGCCAACGCCGCCGCGCGCGTGATGCAGCCGGGTGGCTCGATCATCAACATCTCCACCATCTTCTCGCGCACTGAGTACTACGCCCGCTCGCCATACGTGGTGCCGAAGGCGGCGCTGAACGCGCTCTCGAAGCAGCTCTCGTTCGAGCTCGGTGAACGGGGGATTCGTGTCAACACGCTGTATCCCGGCCCGATCCGCTCCGAGCGCATCCAGACCGTGTTCGCGGCGATGGACAAGATGCGTGGCGATGAAGCAGGGACCACGGCGCGCGACTTCACGGCGCTGATGTCGCTCAAGCGCGCCGGGGAGGATCCGGCCGCGGGCCGCACCTTCCCGACGCCGAAGGACGTCGCCAACACCTGCCTCTTCCTCGCCAGCGACGAGTCGGCGGCGTTCAACGGCCACGATTTCGAGGTCACGCACGGCATGTGGGTGCGCAAGGAGAGCCGGTCGGAGTTCGTCTCGCGACCGACGATGCGCACGGTGGACGGCAGCGGACTGTCGGTGCTGGTGGCGTGTGGTGACCAGCTGGAGGATGGCCTGGCAGTGGCGCGCCTGCAGGCTGAAGTCGGCGCCGCAGTGTTGCTCGGCGTGCCACGCGACGCCGACGTGCCGGCGCTGGAGGCGCAGCTGGCGACGCAGGGGCATGATACGCAGATCCGCGTGGCACGCTTCGACCGTTCGGTGCCGGCCACGATGGAGCAGGCGCTGGCCGATGGGCCGGCCGGTGGTGGCGCGATTCATGGCGCCATCATCCTGCCGGCGTACGGACCGCAGCGGTTCACGGGGCTGGTCTGCGAGCTGCCGGATGCGGACATCGATGCCTTCATCGATCATGAACTCACCGGTGCGATCGCACTGGCACGCACGCTGAGCCGCTACTGGAGCGGGCGCACCGACCTGCCGCGCAACCCGCGCTTCGTGATGATGAGCAACGGCAGCGATGGGGCGTGGAACTCGTACGCCGACCTGCTGCGCGCCGCACTCGAGTCGCTGACACGCGTATGGCGTGACGAGACGAAGGTCGATGTGAAGCATGGCCGCCGGCAGTGGATCGAATGGGGCAACCAGATCATCCGCTACGGCAATACGGAACCGGAGAATCGTCGCTTCGCGGCCGGCCAGGCCGCGCGGCTGATCTACACCGACCGGCGCATTCCGCAGGTCAACCTGTACATGCCGAAGTCGATCGTGAAGGCCACCGGTGCCAAGCGTTCGATGGTCGGGTTCATGGAGAACCTCACCGGCCTGCACCTCGGCAAGGTGGCGCTGATCACCGGCGGTTCGGCCGGCATCGGCGGGCAGGTGGCCCGGCTGCTGGCGATGGCCGGCGCGCGCGTGATGCTGGTGGCCCGCCGCGAGAGTGAACTGGACGTGATGCGGGCGCAGATCGTGGGTGAACTGGAGGACGTGGGCTACAGTGGTGCCGAGCGACGGGTGCGCATCATGGCCGGCGTGGACGTGGGTGACGTCTCCACGCTGCGCCGCGCGGTGGAAGGCACGCTGGCCGCCTTCGGACGCATCGACTACCTGATCAACAACGCCGGGGTGTCGGGCGCCGAGGAGATGGTGGTGGACATGTCACTCGACGCGTGGCGCTACACGCTCGACGCCAACCTGGTGTCGAACTATGCGCTGCTGAAGGAAGTGGTGCCGGTGATGCGCAAGCAGGGCAGCGGCTACATCCTCAACGTGTCCAGCTATTTCGGCGGCGAGAAGCACCTCGCGGTGGCCTACCCCAATCGTGCCGACTACGCGGTGTCGAAGGCGGGACAGCGTGCGCTGGTGGAATCGCTGGCGCGGCACCTCGGGCCGGAGATCCAGATCAATGCCATCGCACCGGGGCCGGTGGACGGCGATCGATTGCGCGGACTGGGCGGCAAGCCGGGACTGTTCATGCGCCGCGGCCGACTGATCCTCGAGAACAAGCGACTCAACGCCACACACTCGGCCGTCGTGAAGGCTGCCCGTCGCGGGCTGCCGGTGGCGGCGCTGCTCGAGGCGCTGGCAGGGAACGACGTGAACGCATTGCGGAGCGACGCCGGCCAGCCGGAGGAACTGCGCGAGCTGGCCGCCGCCTGTCACGCCGAGGCGGCGTCGGGAGCCACGTGGGGCGACTTCGTGATGACGGCAGCGATCGCGGCCGACCTGCACAACCGGCTGGAGCTGGGTGGCCTGTTCCTCGATGCGGCGGACGGCTGGACACCGCCCGATGCGTCGGGTTGGCTGCGGCGCACGCCACCGGACGACGTGCCGTTCCTGCCGTCGGCGGCGATCGATCGTGAGGCCGAGAAGGTGAATCGCGGTGTGATGTCGCTGCTGCACCTGCGACGCATGCCAACCGAGACCGAGGTGGCGCTGGCGACGGTGTTCTTCCTCGCCGACCGCGCCGTGAGTGGTGAAACCTTCATGCCGTCCGGGGGCCTGAACCTCGAACGGTCGATCACCGATCGCGAACTGTTCGGCAGCGCCAAACGCGAGCGCCTCGACCAGCTGCGCGGTCGCACCGTGTGGCTGATCGGCGAACACCTCGCGCCACACCTCGCCGAGGCGGTGCGGCAGCTGGCGGAACTCTGCCAGGTGGGCAAGGTGGTGCTGCTGACGCGCACGATGGCCGGCGCCGACGGCATCGAGGCGCTGGTGCCGCGCGAGCTGCGGCGCGTGCTGGTGAAGATCCCGTGTGGCGACGACATCGAGGCGGGGATGAACGCCGCGCTCCAGCAGGCGGGTCGTCCCACCACGGTGGTCTCCACGCCATTCGCCCCGTTGCCGCCGGCGCTGTTCGGCACCGACGGCGAGGTGCTGGATGCCGCCACCTTCCGCGAGTTGGTGGAGGTGAACCTCACGCATCACTTCCGCGTGGCGCGCAAGGCATCGATGCTGGATGACACGCAGCTGGTGCTGGTCTCACCCGACGTGCCGGCAGGCGGGCACGTGGAGGCATTCTCGCTGGCCAACTTCGTGAAGACCACGATGCATGCGCTGACGGCCACGCTGGCGGTGGAGAACGAGCGCCTGGTGAACGACGTGCCGGTCAACCAGATCAACCTCACGCGTCGCGTGCGCAGCGAGGAACCGCGCAATGAGGAGGAGACGCTGGAGGAGGTGCGCCGGTTCGCACGTGCGGTGCTGCTGGCTGGCGCGCCGTTGCCGGATGCCGAGGATTCGCGCTACCGCTCACGCATCTATCGCGGCATGGCGATCACGGTCTGAGCTGACATCCAGCATGCGCGCGAGCCCCGGCCGGATTTCCGACCGGGGCTCGCGTGCTTTCATGGGAAGTTGCTAGGGCGTCGACGTCGGTGGTGCCAGCACGAAGGCGCGCACTGCGCTGGCGTCGTTCTGCACCTGCCGCGACCAGCCGTCGGTGGCGCGATGTGCCACGTAGAGCTGCTCGGTGAACCCGGCGATGCTGCAGCCGTCGAGCAGGTCACCGACGGTGGATGTCGGCGCCGCGCCCATGCCGGCGAGCGTGGTGGCGGCCTGTCCACCGGCGGCGATCTGCGCTGCAGGCCCTTCGCCGCGCTGCACGAAGAACGAGTAGTCCGCGAAGCCGGTGCGCTGCAATGCAGTGAACGGCGTCGCCACCGTGGCGGAGAGCGAACCGTAGTTCATCACGCCGCAGCCGGCACTGGCCGGACTGCCACCGACGGTCGGCGCGCCGATCGAGGCACGACACGGATTGTTGTCCACCAGCACGGTCACGATCATGCAATTGAGCGCCGCATTCACCAGGCCGAGCGTGGCCGCGTTGGCGGTGTCGATGGTGCCAGTGAGGTCGGCGCTCTCGGGCACCCGCCACGCGATGCCGAGTGCCTCGGGATCGGCGGCGGCACCGGAGGCGGTGAACAGCTCGACGCGGATCTGCCAGAGCCCACCCTGGTTGGCGCCGGATGGTGCATCACTCGCGTCGTAGCCGACGCCCGGCGCCACGGCGCGGGTGTCGATCACCGCGCTCTGCGTGTCGAGCACCACGTTCGGCAGCGACCACTGGCCCACCGGCGGCAGGGCCGGCGGAATCTCGTACAGGTGCGACGACGGACCGACGGTGACGGGGCCCAGTGGATACTGCGTGATCACCGGCTCGCCGGCGATCGTCTGCACGTAGTGCCGGTTGATCGCCTCGGTGCTGAAGCGCCACTCGGTGTCGGGTTCGGTGGGACGCTTGTAGCTGACCCGGTAGTACTGCACGCCAAGGGTGGCACGGAGCGCGTTGTCGAACTCCAGCCGTGGACGCAACGTGCCGCCCCACGGCGCGGTGCCGTCCAGCAGTCCGTGCCGGGTGGCGTCGAATCCCGGTGATCCCGACGCGGTGCCGGTGTTGGCGCCGTGGATGCGCCAGACCGACGTGTTGCCGAGGGCCATGAAGAGCACCCAGTTGTTGGGCGCGATGATCGGCGGGCAGGGCGCGCAGGTCCGCGCGGCACGATGCCGCGTGATGAGCGTGACCTCGGTGCCGCAGCGATAATTCCAGTAGGTGTCGCACGACACCGGCGTCGGTTCGTGGATCGTGACCCAGAAGCCGGGCCAGATGCGCTGACGAGCGGTGAAGTACAGGTCCGGCACGTCGGCGTCGAGGATCGAGCGCCAGATGGTGGTGCGGAAGTGCCCGCACTGGTCGGTCATCGCGGTGGCGATGCGCACCTTCCGCACCCGCTGCGGATAGAGCCAGCAGAGGATCGGTCGCAGCAGCTCGAGGTTGGCGAGCACGCTGCGTTCCAGCGTGGCGCGCGACGAGCGAGCGGCCAGCTGCAGGTCGGCCGGCAGCGGCGAGACCAGCATCGCGCGCGAGGTCATCAGTCGCAGCGGGTCGCGCGGCGGGTCGGGCTGCGGATTGAAGCCGCGAATGCCGCCGCGTCCGAGTGCGGGAGGTTCCGGCTGCGGATTGAGCTCGATGTCGCTGAAGCGCGCATCGCGTGGCGGCAAGGGCTGCGGGTTGAGTCCGACGCGCTCGTACACGGCACTGCGTGGCGGCAGCGGCTGCGGGTTGAGGCCGATGCGGTCGAGCACCGAACTCCGCGGCGGAAGCGGCTGCGGATTGAGGGTCACGGGTCCGGCGACATCGGGGAAGATGTCATCAGCGAACCAATCCACCGGGCGAGGCGGGATCGGCAGGTCGATCGGCGGCCATGGTCCGACGAGGATCGGGCGCAACCGGTCGAGCTCGAGGTCCGGCAGTCGCGGCAGGATGAAGGGCCACGGATCGACCTCCCAGATGTCCACCGCCGCATTGCAGACCGGCAGGTCCCGTGACAGTCCGCCGGAGAGCACGCGCTTCAGCAGCGTGCCCTTCACCAGGCATCGTCGGCCGAGCAGCGGACCGAGCAGGTCGGGCGTCAGCTCGAAGCGGAGTGGCGGCAACTTCTCGGCGCCGGGACGCAGCGCCACGTGGGCATCGATGCCACCGCGCCGCAGCAGCTCGCCGACATCCAGCGGCTCGTCGTCGCCGATCGGCGTCAGCATCACGCGCACCATGTCACCCGAATGCGAGAGCGGCAGCATGAGCCGTGCATTGCCTTTCTCGTCCACGCGCTGCCGGTCGAGCAGCGCGCCACCGGAACTGAAGGCCAGCGCGGTGAGGGGTGGAGCCTCACCACCGGATTCGGTGCGGATTGCGTTGATCTCGAGTGGTACCTGTCGTTCTCCCTTGATTGGACCGGTCATGGTGGTGACTCCTGGGTGTGGGCGCTGTCGTCGCGCCAGTCAGGCAACGGCGCGGCACGGGCCACGCCTGGCGAGGGATGGGGATGGGTGCACTCCCGTCGCATGCGTATTCACGTCGTCGTCGCGTGATGATTCTCGCGTTGCTGCGCGCGACGTGGCGATGGCCGTGTCTCTGCACGTGATCGCGCGCCAGCGTCCTCGGCAGACGCGCGTGGTTCGCCTTGCTGACGCTGCTAGGTTCCGCCTGGTGGCGCATGTCGTCGCCGCACGTCCTTCACCATCACACACCTTCCGATGGCCGGTCACGTCGATCACCTGCTGGCGCTGCTCGACCTCGAGCCGCTCGAAGTGAACATCTATCGCGGCCAGAACCGTGACATCGGCACCGGGCGCGTGTTCGGCGGGCAGGTGTTCGCGCAGGCGCTGGTGGCGGCCCGGCGCACCGTCGACGGTGCGCGTGAGGCGCACTCGGTGCACGGCTACTTCATCCTGCCGGGTGACCTGAAGGCGCCGATCGTGTACTTCGTGGATCGCCTGCGCGACGGCACCAGCTTCACCACGCGTCGCGTGACCGCGATCCAGCACGGCCGCGCGATCTTCAACCTCTCGGTGTCGTTCCACATCGACGAGGGTGGCGTGGAGCACCAGACACCGATGCCGAACGTGGCGGCCGCCGACGGCCTGGTGACGGAGCTGGAGTTGATCCGTGCGCTGGAGTCGAGAATCCCGGCGCCGTTGCGGCCCGTGCTGACACAGGAGCGCCCGATCGACTTCCGCCCGGTGGTGCCGCTGGATCCGTTCGATCCCAAGCCACGCGAGCCGGTGCGGCACGTCTGGTTCAAGTCGTACGGCGAACTGCCCGACGATCCGACGCTGCACCAGGCGGTGCTCGCATATGCGTCGGACCATGGCCTGCTCGGCACCGCGTTGCTGCCGCACGGTTTGTCGCTCTGGTCGCCGGGGATGCAGCTGGCATCACTCGATCACTCGCTCTGGATGCACCGGCCCTTCCGCGTCGACGAATGGCTGCTGTACGTGATGGACAGTCCGGTGTCAGCTGGGGCGCGTGGCTTCGTGCGCGGTAGCATCTATTCGCAGGACGGCGTGCTGGTGGCATCGGTGGCGCAGGAAGGCCTGATGCGCATGCGCGACGTGCCCTGACCGCGCGTCATGCAGCGTGCGCGTGGCGTGACGGACGCGCACGGCAGCGTTCGGTGGCCGTCTCTTGTGTGTTCCGGGTGCTGACGGCAGGTTGGACGCTCGACGGTCCCCCTCCCGCATCGTCCCAGAGGTTCTGCAATGCCGTACACGATGGGCACCTTTCGCCCGCACTTTGAAGCCGCCCAGGTGGGTGCGCAAGCAGTGCATGGCCTGAACAACGCCACCAAGCCGGTGTCGACCGATGTGGCGTTCCAGCTGTACCAGCACGCGCTCAAGCCGGCGCTCGGCTTCCACGTGTTCGGACGTCACGTCACTGGCAACAAGGCGAAGGAACTGCAGAACCTGCGCACCAAGAAGGGGAACACCGCCACCTTGCCGGCGCACATGCAGGGCATCACCAAGAGCCCGCAGGACAAGTTCGAGAAGAACTTCGGCTACGTGAACGACACCGGTGACGGCTCGATCCTGATGATGGGCGGTGGCAAGTGGAACTTCACCGTCAACGACGCCTGGCTGCTGGGTGGCGTGCATTCCCAGCTGGCGTTCTACGCGGCGTCGGTGATCAGCAAGGCCAACATGCTCGACTCGCAGTACGCCCTGAGCATCACCGGCCGCGAGCTGATGGGCCTCGCCCTCTTCGGCTACAAGCAGGTGCACAACCACAAGGCCCTCGGTGTGGTCTACATCTGCGACGACATCGCCAAGGCCGCCGGTGCGACGCTGGTGGACTACCAGGCGGCGGTGGGTGCGATCAAGTCGAAGTCCGACGCCGCGTCGTTCTTCAAGAAGGCGAAGTTCACGCTGGATTGAGCCGGCACCGGCGCAGCAGGTACGGCTTTGGCGGAGACTGCTGACTGGCAACTGCTCGAGGGCAACTGCTCGAGGGCAACTGCTTGAGGGCAACTGCTGAAGGGCAACTGCTGAAGGGCAACTGCCTGACGCAAAGTTAAAATGAGAAAGGCCTTCCCCCGACCGGTCGCGGCGTCACAGTGTT
>JAZKJL010000003.1:0-44139 GCA_040384325.1 Gemmatimonadota bacterium
ACCTCCTTCACGGAGTCCGCGAGTAGGTCCCGCTGGCAACAGCGCGCGATCGAAAACGACTCAGTAGTCGCATCACCACACACGCTTCTCTCGGTTGCCATTATAGATCATGCCGCCCCCGGCGCTCTCACGAGTGTCGGGGGCGTCGTGTTTTCTGCACCGAGCGCTGCGCTAACTTCTCGATCGCTCGTGAACGGCACTGCCTATCGCAGAACGACACAGCCGCAGAACAGCACAGCTGCAGAAAAGCGGTGCACGTCAGGCCGCAGCGGAGGGCGATCGCGGGCTGGGCACTGTGGGTTCGGCGTGTGGATGTCTCCGCCGAGTCCGTCATCGAAGCCGAGCGTCGCACCAGCGCGGCGCGCACTCATCGACAACCAAAAAAATTTCCGTCGCACACGATCAGGCGTCAACACATCCTCGTCTTCTGCGGCCGTGCTGTTCTGCGGCTGTGCCGTTCTGCGATTCGCAGTCGCCATTGCTGTTGTCTCGTTCGCATGCCAGCACAGCAGTAGCACCGCGTGCACGCAATGCGCGGCAAGTCGAGTACTGACTGCTGTGCCCGTTGCGATCGTATCTCACATCGCGCTGTAGCGTGTTCCATCGCGCACGTGACGGTGTCGTGAAGCACTGACCGGACGGTGAGAAAAAAGTCATATGGGACAAGGGGTTCTGGCATGCGAGGCACGGCACCTGCCTCTCTCCACGCCTGAACGGATGAGCGTGAGATGTGCTTGCGCTTCGATTCACCAACAGGCTGGAGCTTTACCAATGACTCGTTCCATCAAGGCACTCAGCGCCGCAGCGATGCTGCTGGCGATCGCTCTGCCCGCGACCGCGTCGGCGCAGGACACCACCAGCACCGGCGGTCGGACCAAGAGCGACAGCGCAAGCGGCCGCAGCATGACCATGCAGCGGTTCGATACCACGCAGGCGATCTCCCTCACGGGTGTCACCATCGTCCGACTCGACAGCATCGCCGGTGGCAAGGGCGCCTGGAACAGCAGCGCGCACAGCGGCATGGCCGCCGGCGCATCGGGCGCGATGGGCGCCGGCAGCAGCGCTGCCAGCCCCAAAGCGCAGGGCCCGAATCACAACGTGTCCGCACTGGTGAGCAGCGGCGCCGACTCGATGCAGGTGCTCCTCGGCCCGGCCGATTTCCTCGCCTCCAACCAGCTGACGCTGGCGGCCGGTGACGTGATCAACGTGAAGGGTGTCCGCCTGACCGCCGACGCCGGCGTCGGCGCTGGTGCCAGTGCCGCGGCCACCACCAGTTCGTCGGCCGCCACCACCATCGGTGCCACCGCCAGCGCGGTGACGACGACGGTGCTGGCCACCGAGATCACGAAGGGCGACAAAACCGTGCAGCTGCGCGACAAGAGCACCGGGGCACCGAAGTGGTCGGCCCCGTCCAGCGATGCGGGCATGAGCCGCAGCACGCTGCCACCGGCCAAGACCGACTCGGTCATCTCGCCCGTGCGCAAGCCGTAATTGCAGGAGCGAAGTACGACGCATCATCGGGACGCTCCAGTCCCGGTGATGTGAGCGGAGCGACCGAGGCACCCGGTGTTCGGTGTCGGATGACGGGGCGACGATGTCCCGGCACCGGCGCCCATCGGGTGCCTCTTCCGTTGCGGAACAGGTCCTGACGGCATAGGTTGTGTGGTTCTTGGGGCCTGTAGCTCAGGTGGTTAGAGCGCACGCCTGATAAGCGTGAGGTCCGAGGTTCAACTCCTCGCAGGCCCATATCAGCATGTGAGGGCGGTGCAACGTTCGCGTTGCACCGCCCTCACGCGTTGGACGGGACCGCTGGTCGACCGCCGCTGCGCACGATGGTACTCTGTGCCGTGATCCTGCCGTGCGACGGCGCCACGGCCTGAGCGTGCCACTGCAGCACCGTGGACGCCCTGCCGGCCCATCGTCAGCAAAGGAAGGTCCATGCGATCGCAGCGCGCGCGAGACGTCGTCGGAGCCGTCGGCATGCTGATCCTGGCTGCCGCGTGCACGCGGGTTGAGCCGGTCGCGGACACGAAACCGGGCGAACTCCTCGTCACCGTGCGGCACGGCGCGATCACGGCGCCCGACTCCGCCGCGCCCGGCTGGATTCGCCTGCGCGTCGAGGAGGCGGAGGACAAGCACATCGTGGTGGCCTTTCGGCTCCCCGTCGGCACCAGCGACGCGGACGTGCGCGCCTTCGTCGCCGCACTCGACGCGACCCCAGCCACGCCATCCCCCGCCGTCGCACTCGGCGGACCGGAGGTCGGTGCGAGCGGTGAGGTGATGATCCGTGTCGAGGCTGGTGTGTACGTGCTGGCCTGTGTGCGGCGCGGAGACGACGACAAGCGGCATGCCGGTAAAGGCGAATCGAAGGTCGTGCACGTGCGCGCCGCCGTCGCTGCCGATTCGGTCACCCCGGCAGCACCGAGCGGCGCGCAGGACGTGCGACTGGTCGACTTCGCGTACGTGGGTCCCGATCACTGGCCGTCGGACACCAGGTGGCTGCGCATCGAGAACACCGGGAAGCAAGACCACCAGGTCCGCCTGGCGCGACTCCGTGCCGGAACGTCGGTGCAGCAGTGGCTCTCGGCCGATGACCCGGACACCGTCGCCACCACGTTCACGGGTGTGGCTCGGCTCGGAGCCGGGCAGACGGTGTTCCTGCCCGTGGAGCTGACGCCGGGCACCTACGTCATGTACTGCCTCGTTTCCGATCCGGTGACGCGTCGCGCGCACGTCGAGATGGGCATGCTGCGCATGATCACGGTGCCCTGACACATCGCCTGCGCCGCCGGCAGGCGTGCCTCCCGGCAGCATCGCATGACAGCCGATCATGCGGCGCACGTTTCGCCCTCGGCGATCAGCCGTACTGCTGTCGCAGATGTGCCACCGAGTTCGTCAGGAGTTCCTCGAGGACCGGTTGGTGAACGTCCGCGAGTCGCTTGATGTGCACACATCCCTTGCCCGCCTTGAACTTGCCGAGTCGGGCCAGCAACGCGTCGTGCCCCTCGGCACCAGGCGCGACGTACAGCGTGATCCGATCGGCACGCGGTGCGACGGCCAGCAACATCCACTCCTCGGTGGAGCCGTTGGCGTAGCGCCGAGTATAGGTGCCGCATCCCACCATCGTCTCACCCCACATGCGAGCATGCGCGGCTGTGATCGTCTCGAACATCCGACGGATCGTGTGCGCGTCGCTCCGCCGCTGTGGGTCGGCAATCGCATCGAGGAACGCATCGACGCTGGCGGACGTGGGTCGGGTCTTGGGTTCAGCCATGCAAGCGATTCCTGGTGGGGAGAAAACGCCGATCGCGACGACGCACGCCCAGCGCCGAGATACGCGCCAGGCGGCGTGCACGAGGTCGACTGGTTGCGTGCCCCGAGAGTACAAACCACGAGGCCGACCAGCTTGACGATTCTTGCGTTCCTGTCATCGGCGACGAATGGGAAGGAACACCTCCGTCCGGTGGCGCTGCGGATCAGCGTCGAGGTAGCGGAAAATCTGCACCGGCGGTCCGGTGCCGAAGGTGTGCGACTCCGATCGCCGCACCCAGTCCGCCGCATGACGATAGGCCTGGATGATCGAATCGTGGGGCCCGACGTGTTCCACACCGGCGTACCATCCGCCCATGAACTCCCTGACGGCGAAACGTTCGTGACTGCTCGCCGCACTCATGACCGGAATGCCGGCGTCGAGGCGTTGTTGCGGGCCGTCCGTCACCGTCGGGTCATCGAGGCACATCACCCACGCCGTGCGCTCGTGCGCCATGCGCTTGGCACGTGCCCAATCCGCAAGCGGACGCCAGCGCTGGTCGGCCTCATGGAATGGCGGCACAGGCATCTGCGCATAGGGGCCGGTGTATCGTGCGCAGAGCAGGCGGGTCGGTGGGAGGAGGAAGGGCCCGACGGCCGAGAGCTGACATCCCGCCCCGGCGAAGGCCGCATTGCTGTGCAGCCGCGCACTCTGCGCGATGCGGGCCGCCTTCCGGTAGCCGGCCGGCGAATCGTCAAAGCGCTGCCGAAATGCACGCGTGAACGTCTCGTGCGAACGAAACCCGACGTCGAGTGCGATGCGCAGGATACTCGCGTCGCTGATGGCGATGAGATACGCGGCCCGCTCCAGCCGTACGCGCAGCACGTGCTGCTTCGGCGTCTCACCCACGACTGCCGTGAAGGCGCGATGAAAGTGAAACGGAGACATGGCCGAGCGTCGCGACAGGTCAGCGAGCGTCGGTTGGTGCTCCAGGTGTTCACCCATCTCCATCACCAGCGCGTGGATGTCGCCGCGTGAAGCTGGCATGTGCATCGTGACGGTGGATGACGAGCGAGACGGGCGCCCGGCCATGCGAGGCCGGACCGCGCAGAATACGCCGCACGCGAGGAGCGCTGCAAGACCGGGTGCGGAATACCCGGTGCAGGCGCACGACGGAATGCGGCGCATCGATCCCAGTCGGCCGCCCGGGCGATCCGCGAGGTATGTTGGCCGCATGACATTCCACGTACCGGCGACGTTCTCCGGCTCCCTGGTTGGCATGGCGATCCTCGCCGGCTGCGGCGCTTCCGACGTGCGACGCCCGCCCGTCGAGACGACGGGCGTCGCGTCGACCACGATGGTGACGCCGCCGCGGCAGGCGCGCCCGGTCAGCGCCGATTCCGCGATGGTCGTTTCCGCCTCGCCGTACGCCACCGACGCCGGCCTGGCAGTGCTGCGCGCCGGCGGCAACGCGGTCGATGCCGCGGTCACAGTCGCGCTGACGCTGGCCGTGACCTACCCAGCGGCCGGCAACGTGGGTGGCGGCGGCTTCATGGTCGCCCGCATCGACGGACAGGACGTCGCGCTCGACTTCCGCGAGACGGCCCCGGCGCGCGCCTCGCGCGACATGTACCTCGACTCCACCGGCGCACTGACGGATCGCAGCGTCAACGGTGCGCTGGCCGCCGGCGTGCCGGGATCGGTGGCAGGGTTGTTCGAGGCGCACCGCAAGTTCGGTCGCCGGCCCTGGGCGGAACTGGTGCGACCGGCGATCGCACTGGCGGCGCAGGGATTCGTGATCGACTCCGCCTTCTCCGATGACGACGAAGGTGGCGCGGGCCGGCTCACCAGCGACTCGGCGAGCGCGGCGACGTTCCTGCGCAACGGACGCTTCCCGGCGGTCGGGACGACGTGGCGCAATCCGGAACTGGCCGCCGTGCTGCAGCGCGTCGCCGATCGCGGAACGGCGGGTTTCTATCGTGGCACCACGGCACAGCTGATCGCCGATGCGATGCGCAACGGCGGCGGGATCATCTCGCTCGCCGACCTTGCCGCGTACACCCCGGTGTGGCGCGATCCGGTGCGCTTCGACTATCGCGGCCACCGTGTCATCTCGATGCCGCCGGTGTCGTCGGGTGGGCTGACGCTGGCACTGATCCTCGGCATCCTCGAGGGGCGGGACGTGGCGGCACTCGGCTGGCGCACGCCGGCGTCGATACACCTGCTGGCAGAGGCCGAACGTCGTGCCTACGTGCGGCGCAACTCGCTGCTCGGGGATCCGGCGTTCATGGCGATTCCGGTGCAGTCGTTCCTGTCGCGCGACACCGCGACCGCGTTGCGCGCCGAGATCGGAACGACTGCCTCGGTCTCCGCACCCGCTGCCGCCGTACCCGAGTCGCGCCACACCACACACTTCTCGGTGGTGGATGCAGCCGGGAACGCGGTCGCGATCACCACTACGCTCAACGAGAGCTTCGGCGCCGCGTTCACCGTGCCGGGTGGGGGCTTCCTGCTCAACAACGAGATGGACGACTTCACCACCAAGCTCGGTGCCGTGAATGCGATGGGACTGGTGCAGGGCAGTGCGAACGCGATCGCGCCTGGGCGCCGCATGCTGTCGAGCATGACGCCGACCATCATGCTCGACTCGACGAATCGGGTGGAGCTGGTGACCGGCGCCGCCGGAGGCGCGTACATCATCACCGCCGTCGCACACCAGATCGTGAGCGTGGTGGACCACCGGCGTTCACTGGCGGATGCGATGACGGCGCCACAGTTCCATCACCAGGACGTGCCTGACTCCCTGCTGGTCGAAAAATCGGCGTGGGCCGACAGCGCGGCCGCGTTCATGCGCCCGCTCGGCCACGCGGTCAAGCTCTCACCGTGGGGGTTCCTCACCAACGTGCAGAGCATTCACCGCGAGAATGGACGGTGGACGGGCGTCACGGAGCCGCGCGGGCGCGGGGCCGCACGGGGCTACTGAGGCCACGGTGCGACTACTCGCTGCTGGCGGCGGCGGTCGCCACTGATGGCGTGGCCGGTGGCGCACCACCGGTCCGCAGAAAGTCCGCGAAATCCTGCGGCAGGCCGGCCGCGAGCAGGTCGGTCACCGTGCGCTCGACGTCGTAGGGCACGCGCACGAACTCCACCTGCGCCGGTGTGTCGCCAAGCGTCAGCCGCACGTAGCCGGCGCGCCAGTCACCGTCCTTCGGTCGGCCGACGCTGCCGGTGTTGATGAAGTGCATTCCGTCCACCACGCGATGCCAGGGCTTGTGGGTGTGGCCGAAGGCGATCGCATCGCCGGCGCGCAGGCCCACCAGCTGCGCCATCTTGCGACAGAAGTCGTCGGGACGGTCTTCGGTCCAGTACATCGTGTTGAGCGTCGGCGTGCCGTGGACCAGCACCAGGCGCGGCCCACTGGCGTGACCGCCGAGCGGCCGCAGGTCCATCGAGAATGGCAGCGCGCCCAGCACACGTCGCGTGTTGGCGGTGACCGTGCGGCAGGTGTACTCGAAGCTCAGGTGCGCCAGCTCTTCCTGTCGCGGTGACTCACTCCGGCAGCCGCAGTGCTTGTAGCCGGTGGCCACCGTCGAGTCGTAGTTGCCGGCGATGCCACTGATGCCTTGCTCCACGAGGCGCTCGACCACCTCGTTGGGTCGGCTGCCATATCCAACCAGGTCGCCGAGGTGACAGGTCGCGTCCACATCGCCTCGCGCCGCGATGTCCGCCAGCACGGCGTCGAGCGCAGGCAGGTTGGCGTGGATGTCGGAAATCAGTGCGTAGCGCATGCGCGACGAGGCGTGGCGGTGCGAGGAGGCCTGCAGGCGGTGGTCCCTGAACGATCACCATGCCGCCCGTCTGCTCGCCACTGCACTCGGCGCCGTGTTACGTCACTGTTCGATTTCCACCGGGATCAGGTCGTTGTGGTTCGTCCCGCTGATGCGCACCAGCAGTTGCTGCGCCACCGCGCCGTTGCGGTAATCGAACGTGACGGTGCGCTTGGACGGGTTGGCCGTGAGCTCACCCAGCAGCACGCCGGTCACGGCGTTGTAGACCTGCAGCAGTACCGGCCGCCCAGGGGTCGTGACCGAGATCTCGACGTCGTCCAACGGTGAGAGCGGCGGGACAATGAGGATGTCCCGGCTGACGCAGGTGGCGGTGAGCGCCGAGTTGAACTTGACGTCCATCGTCACGTAAGTGGTGGCGCAGCTGGCGCGGGGGTCCGGGTCGCGCTGGGTGCTGACGGTGAACGAGCCGGACGTCAGCGCGGCAGCGGTCATCAGGAAGCCGACGGTGCCCTTCTCGACCACCACCAGCGCCGCAGTCCCGGGTGTGGTGATCACCGGCGCCGCGGCCGTGCCTACGGTGAGCGGGACGAGCCCCGCCGGGACGGCTGCCGAGAACTGGATGGCATACGACGTCTGGCTTGTCGCGGTGACCTGGAACGCCTGAGCCAGTGCGAAGCCGAGCAGGTTCTGGCAGGTGGTCGCGGTGAAACTTCCCGTGACCGGCGTACCGAGTTGAACCAGCGGCTTCGTGGTGCAATCAGGCGTTGGTGCAGGCGGTGCCGGTGGGGTCGTCGGTGGTGTGGTCGGCGGTGTGGTCGGTGGTGTGGTCGGCGGTGTGGTCGGCGGTGTGGTCGGCGGCGTCGTCGGTGGCGTCGTCGGTGGCGTCGTCGGTGGCGTCGTCGGCGGTGTGGTCGGCGGTGTGGTCGGTGGCGTCGTCGGTGGCGTCGTCGGCGGAGTCGTCGGCGGAGTCGTCGGCGGTTCGGTGGGCGGCGTGGTCGGCGGCGTCGTTGGCGTCTCGGGTTCGCCGGTGGGGACGATCACCGGCGCACGCACCACGATCCGGACCGTATCGCGCAGGGAATCCGCAGCCGCGCCGGGGGTGGCGGCCTCGATCAATGCCGTACCACTCGCGACGCCAGTCACGACACCGGAGGCTGACACCTGTGCGATGGTCGGCTGCACGCTGCGCCACACCACCGGTGCGGCCGGGACGACATCACCAACCTGGTCGCGCACGCTGACGGCGAGCGCACGGCTGTCGCTGACATTCATGCTGTCGAGCGGCGGCGTGGCGCTGATGACCGTGGCCACGCGCGGGCGCACGACGAGCGGCACGCTCGTCCGCGCCTGCTGCCCGAAAGCGGTCGCCACCAGTGTCGCGGAGCCAGCACTCAGTGCGACCACCTTCCCATCGTCGTCCACCGTGGCCACCGCAGGATCACTCGAGGACCACTGCACGCTGGGCCGTTCGTTGTTGCAGCGACTGGAGACGCTGGCGGTGACCTGTCCCTGCACGCCGACGTCGAGGGTGAGGCTGGCTGGCGTCGGCGTCAGGACGCGGATCGGCTCGACGATACCGTCACAGGATTCGCTCCCGCCACCGCCGCCGCACGCACCCAGGACTACCAGCATGAAAAAGGATACAACGGTCCAATGTGGAACCGACGCGGCGAGCCAGGTGCGACGGCCGACGAACGGCGCGCAACGCTGGTGATCGTTCTCCGCCGTGGCTGCGAGGCAGCGGGCGGTAAGCTTCGTAGACATGCAGGACCGGCGCAGGTGTCAAAAAATCCGGGGGAGAAGCGCACGTCGACGGTGCCCGGGCACCGAACGTCGTGACGCTCACACACCTGCATGCGTATTTCGTGCCGATCGTGTTGCGGCCGAGCTCACCACGATGCCGCGCACCGCAGACATTTCACGCAAGCCGCATCACGGCGATCACTCGTGTGGTGCGACGGCAAGCATGACGCTATGCCGCAGGTGGCAGGTGCAACTCTGCACTGCGGCATACACGTCGACAACTCGTCACGGCTGGATCGTGAGCGTGACGAGATCGTTCGCGTTCGTCGGCCCGATCACCCGCACCAGAACCCGGGGCGCCGATGCGAGGTTGAGGTAGTTGATCGTCGCCGTGGCGCCATTGCCGCTGGCGACCGATCGCTGCAGCAGCGAGCCATTGGCGACGTTGCGCAACTCGAGCGTCACCGGGAAACCCGCCGCCACTCCGGTGATGCGCACGGTCTGGTTCACCGTCAGTGCCGGCAGCAGGCGCACGTCGCGGACCAGGCAGGTCGGCGTGATGCCGGTGCGGAAGCTGACTCCGAGTGTGGCATCGGTGGGCACGCACAGCAGGCGTGAGTCGGGGTCGATCTGCGTCGTGATCGTGTAATTGTTGCCCGCCTCGCTGGGCGCGGTGGCGAGCAGCCCGAACGTGCCGGCGCGGATCACCACGAAGGACGTCACCGCGGTGTCGGCGGCTGGCAGGCCGTGCAGAGCGGCACCGATGTTCAGCGGCACCAGGGCCATCGACAGCGTCGGCGCGAGACGCACCGAGTAGTACCGCTGCTCGCTGGCGGTCACGCTGTACTGATTGACGGCGCTGTATCCGTAGAGGTTCCGGCAGCTGGACGCATCGATGCGGCCGGTGAGCGGGGTGCCGAGCTGGATCGGTCGGACCAGGCTGCAGGCGGTGACGATCAGGACCCGCGCCGTGTCGCGCAGCGAGTCGAGCCCGGCGCGTGCGGTCGCGGCCTCGATACTGGCCGTGCCCGCTGCTACCGCCGACACCACGCCGGCGTTCGACACCGACGCCAGGTTCGGTGTCAGCGAACGATAGGCCACCGCTGCACCCGCGAGCACTGCACCCGTCTGGTCCCGCACCGTGACGGTGAGCGGGCGCGTGCCGAGTGGCGAGAGCGTGTCCACCTCGGGGCGGACCTCGAGCGTGGTGGCGGTCCGTGCGCGAACCGTGACCGGGATCGTGCTCCGTGCGCGGTCGGCGAATGCCGTGGCGGTGAGCGTGGCGCTGCCGCCGCCGACGCCCGTCACCCGGCCGTTGCCATCCACCGTGGCCACGGCGGCATCGCTGATCGACCAGAGCACCGTGCGATCGTCACTTCCGCATCCGCCGGAGACACTGGCGGTGACCTGCGCCGTGCCGCCGGGATCGATGGTCACGGACGACGGCGCGAGCGACACCACCCGCAGCGGTTCGACGATGCCGCCGCACTCGTCGTCGCCACCGCCCGAGCAGGCGGCGATGCCGACGGCGACCAGCACCGACAGTCCCGCGGTGGAAAGTCGCCGAAGCGTGTGGGTGCGACGTGACTGCACGGAGAAGGTCGTCATCGCGGATATCCGAGGCTGATGCCGACCTTTGCGGTGTAGGTCGTGAAGGGACGGAACTCGACGTCACCGATGGCACCGAACTGCTGGCGCACCAGCTGGGCACCGGCATCGATGTTCACGGAGCGACTGAGCTTGAAGGCGATGCCACCGCCGGCACCGAAGGCGCTGCCAAGGCTGCTGCCACCTTCCGCGAACTGGAACGTGCCCTTCATGCGCTGCACGGCCAGACGCGCCGAGAGGTACGGGAAGACGCTGCTCGATCCGGTGGCAGGCACCCATCGCGGTTCCACGAAGACACCCGCGATCTGCAGGCGGTCGCGCACCTTGGTGTGCACGGTGTACTGCCCGCCGATGCCGAGCGATACCGCACCGAAGCCTTCGGTGGCGTAGATGCGGTTGAAACGCTGCTGCACCTCCACGCCGGCACCGGAGACGTTCGTGTTGCCGGCGCGGATGGTGGTGAAGAACGCCGACAACTGCGCCGCGTACGCCTGCGCGTTCTGCGCCCCGGCGGTCGAGGCTGCGAGCGCGAGGAGCACGACTGCGCGCGTGGCGGCGGCACCGAGGGACTGGGACCGGCAGGCGGGCAGGGCGTTCACTGACATGACGTGCTCACGATTGGGCGGGGGTGAGGCGGGCTGGGGAGAACCGCCGGGCTGTTCACGGGCGCAACAGTGGGCCGATGTTGATGGCCGACGACGTCGCAGTGCCATCGCGCTTTTCGACGTCCATCGTGATCGAGGCGATGCGCGTCACCGGACGACCGCCGCCATCGTACTTGCTGAGGCGCAGGTCGAAGGCGACGCGGATGTTGAACGTGGTGGAGCGCGTGGTGCTCGGTCCGCCGACCAGGCGCACGTTGTGGTCGGCGCCATCGCGCAGGAACTGCATCAGCTCGAAGTTGCGGACGCTGCCACTGCGCACGTCACGAATGAACCGATCGACGACGGTCCGCACCTCGTCGGCGGTGGGCATGTCGCGCGCCGGCGTCAGCACCGGCACAGTCATCGGCGGCGCGGTGTTGGTCGTGGTGGTGCTCGGCGCGGGCGGCACGCTGGTCACACGCGGCGGTTCGGTGGCGGGGGCGGGTGCCACCGTGACGACCTGCGACGCCGCGGGCGCGCGCACGTAGATGCGAACCGTGGTCTGGCCGGCCGCGCCGCCATCGACGATCACGCTTGCGGTGCCGGGTGCGCGCGCCACCACCACGCCCTCCGAAGAATTGACGGTGATGATGCTCGCATCGGTGCTGGTGAACTCGATGCGTGCGGGCACTGCGCGCCGCGTCCGTCGGTCGGTCACGCTCCAGCGCAGTTGCAGGCGTTCGCCCGGGCGGAGCGTGTTCGACACCAGCGGCAGCATGCGCAGCACCGAGCCGGCGGAGGCGACGGGGCGCGGCGCGGGCGTCGTCGGCACGGATGTCGTCGGCGTCGTCGCGGTCGGAGTCGGCCTGGCAGGCGCCGCGGCGACGCGTGCGGCGGGTGCCGGTGCCGCTGTCGTGACCGGCGCGGGCCGGGTGACGATCGGCGCGGCGACCGGTGGTGCCGGTGTCGTCACGGTGCGTGCGATCGCCGCGTCTCCAGCGGAGTAGGCGGCAGCGCTGGCGGTCGGCGCGGTCTCCGGCACAGCCGTCGGAGGCAACTCCACGTCGCGCGACACGGGCAGATCGTTCGCATCGGGCGCCATGCGCGGTCCGGCCACCGCCACCGCGGTCTGGCGGTCGTCGACCTGCTTCTCCGGCATGTAGTAGAGCACCGAGCCGACCACCACCGATGTCAGCACCGCGCCCCCGACCATCTTCGGCACCGACACGCGCTTGCGCACCACGTCGGCGCTCAAGGCCGGGTTGCCCGGCAGGATCAGCGGTGTCCGCTGCGATTCCGTCCAGCGCCCGAGATCGGCGCCGCACTCCGCGCAGGTGCGCAGATCGCCGCTGACCTCCGCGTTGCAGTCGGGGCAGAACACGGCGCTGGAAGTGGTCATGCGGAGGCGGTGGCGATCGAGGGGAACGTGGCACGGCTGTCGTCCGCGAGATGCGGCCGACGAACCGTGGAATCAGACACCCATCCGCGCAGATCGTGCCGCGGTACGATGGTATTGCAAAATGCAAACCCTACGGTGACAATATGCGGCGCCTCGCTCGACGGGACAGGCGTGGTGCGCCACCGACCTCGGGTATGCAAATCCTGATCCGCGTCCGCGGCAGCCGCCGATAGTGGCGCCTGGGCCACAAGCCGACTCGGCCTTGTCTGAGTCAGCACTGGCGGCGCGACGGACATATGCATCGAGAGCACGCATGCACCCTACGGCATGCACCCTACGGCATACAGGCCGCGCGCGGATGTACGCCTCACTGCGTAGCGTCGCCAACGCGCCGCAGTGACGCGCCCCTGCAACAGCGTGCAGCAGACTGACCGCACCACTGATGCGGCCTTCGATCACGCGCTCATCACGCGGTCATGAAGCGGTGGATGGTGTCGCGATGTATCAGCACTGCTGATACGCGCCGTCATGCAATGGGTTGTCGTCACGCCATGCCATCGCGATGCGTACGTGCTTTCGATGTCGTGCGCCCATCCGCGATGGCGTGGCACCTGTACTGTCCACCTGTTTAGACTTGGGCATTCGGTCGGTCTCGGCTCCGACGCAGCGTGCCTCGCAGTGCAATCATGGACAGCGTCCGGAGCGTACGCGTCAATGGACATCCGAACGCTGGAACTCCTCACCGGACTCGCGCACGAGTTGCGAACGCCCCTCGGTGCCATCGCGGGGTATGCCGAGTTGCTTCGCCTCGGCGCTCATGGTCCGATGCCGGCGACGCAACTCGAGATGCTGGCGCGCATCGTGCGCAATCAGCAGGCAGCGGTGGAGATCCTCGATGCCGTCGTCGCCTATGGCACTGCCAGCAGCGGCGCCTTGCCACTGCACCCGACGCCGACGCAAGTCGCCACGCTGGTGCAGGATGCCGTCGATGCGTGTGCGCTGTCAGCCGCGCAACGAGGGGTCAAGCTGCACCTGGCGGGCTCGAGCGACGACGTGGGCGTGGTCGACGTGATGGTGGTTGTCGATGCGGCAGCAGCGCATGTGGTGATCACTGCCATGCTGCGCGATGCGATCAGGAGCGCGAGTGCCGGCGACGCGATCGAGGTGTCGCTGTCGAGCGGTGCCGACGTCGCGCAGGTGGACGTCGCACATCCGGTGTTGGCGACGGCGCTGGTGGCGTACGACGGCGAGTCGCTCTTCACTCCGTACGCACGGGGGGCAGCGCAGCGTCATGTGTCCGGTGACGTGGAGGCGCTGGCGTTGCCGCAGGCGCGTGCCCTGGCGCGCCGATCCGGTGGCGATGTGGTGGCGGTGCTGGAGTCGTCGCGGCACACGTTGCGACTCACGTTCCCGCGTGTGGTTGGGACGATTGCGACAGCGGGCTGAGTCGATGGTCGCTACCGAAGGAGAGGTTCCGGAGTACGAAAGGATGCGGCGTCCGCCTGGGCGATCGCGTGCAGTGTTCCCACAGCCGTAAGCCACCATTCGTGTCCAACCAAGGTGAGGTGCGCAGCGAGTCGGAGATCGTCCCGTCAGGGTCGGCACCACTCGTGCTCGTTGCCGAGGACAACGAGGACAATCGGCTGATCGCCACCACGATGCTGCGCTACTCGGGATATCGAGTGATCGAGGCGACGACCGGCATCGAGGCGCTGCACATGGCGCGCACCGAACGACCGGCGCTGATCCTGATGGATGTCGGCATGCCGGAGATGGATGGCTGGGAAGCGAGCCGCACGCTGAAGGCGGATCCGGAGACGCGCAGCATCGTGATCCTCGCGTTCACGGCGCATGCGCTTCCCGCCGATCGCGAGCAGGCGATGCGGGTGGGGTGCGACGGATACCTGGCCAAGCCGGTGGAGCCGCTCCGCCTGATCCGCGAAGTCGGGAGGGCTCTGCAGGGGTGAGGGTCGTCACGACGCGGACGCCGCATGCATCCAGTCCGGCTGGTGGCGACGGAGGTCAGGTATGACCTCCGGCCATGACGCCGGCGACGACCGCTCGGACCCGCTGTTCGCCGGCGACGGCGAGATGCGCTCGCGGTGCCGCGCATTCGACTGGCGTGGCACGAGCCTCGGCGCACCGCGCGGCTGGCTGCCCGAAGTGCGAACCATGGTCCAGATGGTGCTGGCCAGTCGGCAATCGATGCTGCTGCTGTGCGGCGACGACCTGGCCCAGATCTTCAACGACGCGTACGGCCAGAGCCTCGGTGATCCCGCGACACGCGAGCGGGCACTCGGCGCGCGGTGTGCCGACTTCTGGGGTGAGGCGTGGGCCGACGTCGGCGGCGTGATCACCAGTGTTCTGGAAACGGGCATCGCCCAGCTGCACGAGGACCGCCTGGTGCCGGCGCCGCAGGTGCAGGGCGCCGAGGTCTGGTGGCGCTGCGGGTTCACACCGGTGTTCGCCGGCGACGGCAGCGTCGCGGCGGTGTTGGTGATCTGTCACGACACGACCTCGCGTGTGGTGGCGGAGCGCGAACGCGATGCGCAGGCGGTGGCGACGGCGCAGGCGAATGCACGCGCCGCCAGCATCCTCGAGCGCGTCAGCGACGAGCACATGGCAATGGATGCCGACTTCCGCATCCTGTCGCTGAACCAGGCGGCGCAGCGGGCGCTCGGCTACGACTGCGCACACCTCATCGGACGCGTTCACTGGGAGGCGTTTCCCGCTTCGGTTGGCACCGTCGCCGAGGCCCAGTACCGGCGTGCGATGACCGAGCGCGTGCCGGTGCACTTCCCGATCCACTACGTCGGCGACGGAATGGACCGGTACCTCGAGATCGATGCCTACCCCACCGAGGATGGGGGATTGGCGGTGTTCTGGCGCGACGTCACCACGCGGGTCGGAGCCGACCAGTCGCTGCGCGACCTGAACCAGCGGTACCGCGCGCTGTTCGACTCGATCGACAGCGGATTCACGATCATCGAGATCCTCTACGACGCCGACGACACGCCGGTGGATTATCTGTTCGTGGAGGCCAACGCGTCGTTCGAGTCGCAAACCGGCCTGCGAGATGCGATCGGTCAGACCGCGCGGACGCTGGTGCCGGAGCTGGAGCAGTTCTGGGTGGAGACGTATGCGCGCATCTCGGAGTCGGGAGAGTCGCTTCGTTTCCAGCAGGGATCAGAGGCGATGGGCCGAGTGTTCGACGTGTTCGCGGTGCGCGTCGGTGAGCCGCGCGACCACCGTGTGGCGCTCCTGTTCACCGACATCACCCAGATCCGCTCGGCCGCCCGCGAACGTGAGGTGCTGCTGGAGACGCTGGACATGGAGCGTGCGCGACTGCGTGACGTGTTCCGCCTGGCACCGGCATTCCTGGCCCTGCTGGATGGCCCCGAGCATGTGTTCGAGTTCGCGAACGATGCGTTCTACGACCTGGTGGGAGAGCGCGAGCTGATCGGCGTGCCGGTGCTGACGGCGATACCGGAGCTGCGCGACCAGGGAATCCGCGAGTTGCTGGACGGCGTGATCACCACCGGCACGCCATTCGTGGGGCGTGCGCTGCGGGTGCGCATCGCGCGCACCGTTGGCGGACCGGAGGAGGAACGCTACATGGACCTCACCTACACGCCCGTCACCAGCGTCTCCGGTGCGCGCACCGGCATCATCGTGCACGGCGTGGACGTGACGGAGCCGGTGCAGGCGCGGCGCGAGATCGAGCGATTGCTGACGCAGAGCGAAGCGGCCCGTGTGCAGGCCGAGGAATCCGAACGACGCTTCCGCCAGAATGCCGACGGGGCACCGGTGCTGATCTGGACCTCCGGTGCGAATGCCCTCTGCGACTGGTTCAATGCCCCGTGGCTGCAGTTCACCGGGCGGACGATGAGCGACGAACTGGGCGTCGGCTGGGCGCTCAACCTGCACGACGACGATCGTGACCGCGTGCTCGAGACCTACCTCGCCAACTTCGATGCGCGCCGTGCATTCGCGATGCAGTATCGGCTCAGGCGTCACGACGGCAGCTTCCGCTGGCTGCTCGACAACGGCGTGCCGCGCTTCGCCGACGATGGCGCGTTCCTCGGCTTCATCGGCACCTGCGTCGACGTGACCGACCAGTTTTCGGCGTTGGCCGCCGCCGAACTGGCGCGCGAGCAGGCCGAGTCGGCGAATCGCGCCAAGAGCGAGTTCCTGACGGTGATGAGTCATGAGCTGCGCACGCCACTGAACGCGATCGATGGCTACGCCGAGCTGATGGAGCTCGGCATCCGTGGCCCGGTGACCAGCGAGCAGCTGCACGACCTGGCTCGCATCCGCAAGAGCGAACGCCACCTGCTGGGCCTGATCAACGGTGTGTTGAACTACGCGCAGGTCGAGGCGGGCGCGGTGCGGTACGAGGTCGAGGACGTGCCGCTGGAAGAGATCCTCGCCACCTGCGAGGCGCTCACCACGCCGCAGGTGCGTACGAAGGGCCTGACATTGCGGCGCGACGCCGCCGATCCCGTGCTGCTGGTGCGCACCGATCGCGAGAAGACGCAGCAGGTGGTGCTCAACCTGCTGTCGAACGCGGTGAAGTTCACCGACACCGGCGGCCGCATCGAGGTCAGCTGCGCCATCGAGACGAATGCGGACGGGGAGTTCGCGGCGGTCGAGGTGCGCGATGATGGCATCGGCATTCCGGCCAACCAGCTCGGGCGGATCTTCGAGCCGTTCGTGCAGGTGGATGCACAACTCACCCGCACGCGCGAAGGCACAGGGCTTGGTCTGGCGATCAGCCGTGACCTGGCGCGGGGGTTGGGCGGCGAACTCACGGCCAGCAGCACGCTGGGCGTGGGCAGCGCGTTCGTGCTCCTGATCCCACTGGCGCGGTGACGCTGCGCCGCACGCACGGATCCTGACGGCGCCGGCGTCCCGCCGAGCTCAGTGAATGCTGCGCGTGACCCCGTCGAGGAGCTTCTTCAGCACGTCGAAGTCGATCGGCTTGGTCACGTGGTGCTGGAATCCGTGCGCCAGCGCCTCGCGACGGTCTTCGTCGCGTCCCCAGCCGGTGAGGGCGACGAGCACGATGTCAGCGCCGCCGTCCTGGCCGCGGATGATTGCGGCCGCCTCGTACCCGGTGAGCCGCGGCAGCGAGATGTCCATCAGGATCAGCTGCGGCTTGAATGCCGCAGCCTCTTCGACGGCCTGCTGGCCATCGAAGGCGGTGCGCGCGTCATGGCCGAGCATGCGGACGACGGCCGCGAGGCTGTCGCACGCGTCCACGCTGTCGTCGACCACCAGCACGCGTGCACCGGTGGCGCCGGTGTTGGAATCCGAGAGTGCAGAGGACATCGATGCCGTGCCGGGGAGTGGCCAGGGTGCGACAGCCCGCAGTGTCCAGCGCAAACGGGCGCCCGGACGCGAGCGTGTGAATTACCCGCCGCCGACGGAGCCCGCAAGCTCGATCGGCGGCGAGCGGTCGTCAGCGGGCGGTGGTGGCGCCGTCGCCGCCGACCTTCTGCTGCAGTTGCTTGGCGCGGGCGAGGTGTTTCGCGACCGCGGCGGACATGGCGCTGACGTGCGCCCTGATGTCGGGATTCACGAGGCGCCCCTCATTGAGGCGGAGAAGGTCGATCACCTGCTGGTGGCTGGCGAGTTGCGAGGCGAGATACTGGCGTCCGAAGTCGGCACCGGTGGCCACCTGCAACTGGCTGAACGTCTGCTGCTGGTTCTGCTCGAGCTGGATGATGGCCGCGTTGGTGGTGCCGCCGGCGGCGGCCGGCACGTCGCCCGGGCCGCGGGTGGTGCTGCTGGTGTCGAGCGGGATCCCGGCGGCGGTGGCGATCTGGCGGATGCGCACCAGGTCCGCCTCGTGCTCCTCCATCATCGTGCGACCGTAGGCCTTCACGTCAGGCTGGGTGGCCTTGGTGCTGGCGAGCTTGCCGCCGGCCGCCTCGGCGCGGTCGATGGCGACGATCAGCTGCACCATGCTGGTGTCGCCGAGCGTGGCGTTGGCCATGGTGGTGGTGCCGGCGGCCGGCGGCGCGGTGGACGGGGTGTCGGCGGTGGCCGTCGCCAGCGCGGCGGAATCGGCAGCGGTGGCCGCGCGATCGCTGCCGCCGCAGGCACCGAGTGTCGCTGCCAGCAGCGCCACGGCGGTGTGCGTCAGGGTGCGTCGTGCTGCAGGATATGACGTCATGATGAGCCTCATGGCTGATGCGCGTGTGCGAGGAAACCTGGCGATGCGGCGGCCGCGTGCCGCGGGCCGTCGGTATGGTCCATGCAAAAGCTCTGCCGCATGACACACCCCCAGCGCTCGTCGAACGGATCGTCGCCGGCCACCACCACGGCGACGGACGGCGCGGAGTGGGCAAGCCTCGCGTCGTTGCGATACGTCAGCGACGCATCCCCGGGCATCACGCGGCAGCGCCGCGGCACGGGCTTCAGCTATCGCGACGCGGCGGGAAAGGTGATCCGCGATGCGACGATCCTGGATCGGGTACGCCAGTTGGCCATCCCACCGGCGTGGACCTCGGTGTGGATCGCACCATCGGCCACGGGACACATCCAGGCCACGGGGCGCGATGCGCGCGGGCGGAAGCAGTATCGTTACCACGCGCGCTGGCATGCGGTGCGCGACGAGAACAAGTACGGGCGGATGCTGGAATTCGGCGCCGCCCTGCCGAAGATCCGCGCCCGCGTGCAGGCGGACCTGCAGGCGGCTCCGCACTCACGCGAGCGGGTGCTGGCGATCGTGGTGCGACTGCTGGAGACCACCTACATCCGCGTCGGCAACGAGGAGTATGCGAAGGCGAACGGCTCCTTCGGACTCACCACCCTGCGTCGGAAGCACCTGCGTGTGAGTGGAGACACGCTGCGATTCGAGTTCGCCGGCAAGAGTGGCAAGACACACGCGATCAGTGTGGAGGACCGTCGGCTCTCGCGGCTGGTGCGCAGCTGCCGGGAGTTGCCGGGTCAGCTGCTCTTCCAGTTCCGCCATGACGACGGCTCTCTGCGGCCGATCGACTCGGCCGACGTGAACAGCTACCTGCGCGAGATCAGCGGCGCCGACTTCACGGCGAAGGATTTCCGCACCTGGGCGGGTACGCTGTTGGCGGCCGCCCTGCTCGATCCGTCGGTGCTGCCAGTCTCGGAGCCAGCCGCCGACCCCGCGTCACCGCCGACGCTGACGGCGGCGCTGAAGCAGGTGTCGCAGCAGCTCGGCAACACACCGGCCGTCTGTCGCAAAGGCTACGTGCACCCGACGGTCCTCGAGGCGTACGGGGACGAGGCGGCGCGGGCACGATGGGTGGCCTGCTTCCGCAAGGCACGCAGTCGCGCCGGCCTCACTCGGGAGGAATCGGCGCTGCTGGCCTTTCTCGGAGATGACTGAGCCGGGGTCAGCGCAGTGGGCCGAACGCCTCGGCCACCCAGAGCGAGAGGGGCAGCACGAACGCCAGACGCCACTGGAGCATCAGGACGGCCGCCACCAGCGTGCCGACGGCGAGCGACGAGACGAAGAGTCCGTGCTGCCGGAGCGAGGTGGGATCGAGAGGTGGAGTGGGTGGCATGTTGCCACCATGTAGCTGGAATGTCATCCGGAGCGCCACTGGCCGAAAGGCGATGGACGATATGCGCCCCATGGCACAGTTCCTGCTTCGATTGGCGGATGATCGTACTCGACATGCGATCGGTCGACCTTATCTCGCAGCGATCTCGGCTGCGCGTTGAAGGCGGATGCGGATGGCGCGCATTCGCCTTTTCTGCGTCTCGGAGAATTGAACCGGACTCAACCGGAGGTGGGTGCGATCGTGATGCGCAGATCGAGGCGTGATGCGGTATTCACCACCTGAAGGGTGCCACCCGCGCGGGCGACTTCCCACGCGAGCAGGTGCCGCAGTTCCCGGGTGGCCCGCGCCGGCGAGTTGATCTTCGGAGCGCAAGTCGTGAAGGTGAGTTCGAACAGGTGCGGCCGTGCGTCGTTGGCGGTGCCGGTGACGGTGAGGTTGGTGAGAGGTGTACGGGTGGTGGCGGTGAGGAGCGCGGCCGCGACAGCGGACCAGGTGAGCGCGTCGTAGCGGGCTGTATCGAGCGTGGTCGCGGCGACGTTCGCGTGCACGCGGGCCATGTCAGGCAGCATGTCGGCGACGAACGGTTGGCAGAGCGACCACCAGTGCGACGTATCAGTGAAGGTGGCGGGCGAGAGGGCGCCCGGCGCCAGGTTGCCGCGGAGGATGCGGCAGACCGCGGTGCTGTCGCGCAGGGAGTTCGCCACCAGTCGCAACGTACCGGCGACGCTGGCCTGTTGTGCCGGTGTCGCACCGACGGTGAGGGCATCGGCGACGAGGGCGACCGGACTGGTCATGTTGCCAAGTTCGTGCGTCAGTGTGGCGAGGGCGCGCTGCAGGATCAGCAGGCGTGCCGTCGCGAAGGCGGGTGCCGCCACCGGCTCGGCGTCGGGTGCGGGTGGACCGAAGGTTGCCATGGAAGAGTGTCCGAGGGTTCTCGACGGGGTGCGCAGCGACACACCCGGTTCCATTCACGAATGAGGCCATGCAAAACCGCATCAGAGTGATGCTAGTGGACGACCACCAGATCATGCTCGAAGGGCTCGCCGTGTTGCTTGGTGGCAGCGGCGACATCGAGGTGGTGGCCCAAGCCAATGACGGTGCCACGGCACTGGAATTGTTCGACGCCGTGCGTCCCGACGTCAGCATCGTCGATCTCCGCATGCGCCCGATGAATGGCGTGGAGCTCACCGAGGCCATTCGCAAGCGGGTGCCCGACGCCCGGGTGATCCTGCTCACGACCTACGACACCGACGAGGAGATCTTCCAGGGATTCCGCGCCGGCATCGCGACGTACCTGCTGAAGGACATCGACAGCAGCCGGCTGCTGTCGGCGATCCGCAGCGTGCACGCCGGCGAGCGGATCATCAACCCGCAGATCGCGGTGAAGCTGGCCGAGCATGTGGCGTCGGATGCACTGACGCCGCGGCAGGAGGAGGTGTTGCGCCTGCTGGCCGAGGGGAAGTCGAACCTCGAGATCGCCGAGGCCATCTTCATCAGCGAAGGCACGGTCAAGGCACATGTGCGGGCGATCCTGCGCAAGCTTGGCGCGCGTGACCGCACGCAGGCGATCATGGTGGCGATGAAGCGCGGGCTCGTCCACTCGAGTTGAATGCGCCGCCGGTCAGTCGTCGAGTTCGAGCACGAACTCGCCGGCGCCGGCGCGCAGGATGGCGGAGATCAGGCGTTCCGGTGCCACGCCCTTGGCGATGAAACCGTGGGCGCCCGCCTCTCGCGCGCCAGTCACCGCCTCGGGCGACGGGTTTCCGGTCAGCACGAGGACTCGCGAATCGCTGTTGCGGGCTCGCAAGGCGCGGATCACGTCCAGCGGGCGTTCGGTGCCGGGCAGGTTGAGGTCGAGCAAGACCACCGCCGCGGCGAGCGCCTCGATGCGCGCCACCGAATCGTCCAGCGCATGCATGGGCGGCAGCAATGCGAATCGCGCGTCCATGCCGAGGCGCAGCGCGAGCGCCGAGGTCAGCGCCGCGTTGTCGTCGATGCAGAGCACCGAGACGGTGGTGTCGCCCGCCGCATGTCCACGCGTCGTGGGACGCGCGCGTTGGGCGGGTGTGGCGCGCGGGCGTGCGGCCGACCGACGACGCGGTGCCACCACCGTCTCTCCGGCATCGTCGGGTGCGACGGGCAGGTGGATTGTGACCTCGGTGCCCTGACCGCGGATCGAATGGCCGGTGATGTCGCCTCCTGCACGCTGCAGCAGCGTGCGCGCAAGCGTGGTGCCCCACTGCGATGCCATGCGCTGTGCGCTGCGCCGCACTGGTGGCGCGCTGCGCGCAGCCTCGTCCTGCACCGACAGCGCAACGCCGCGCCGTGACCGCGTCGCCGTGAGCGAGACGACGCAGGGTGTGCCGCCGTCGAGCGCGAGATGCACGTTCACCATCAGGTGGAGCATCACCTGCGCCAGGACGGCCGGTTGCGCCACCACACGCGGCAATCCCGGGTCGATGCGCACATCCAGCGTGCAGCTGCGGGGCAGGGTACTGCGCAGCAGGTCGCCCACCTCGTCCCACCAGGTGTGCAGATCCATCGGGGCGGCCGCCGGGGTGGACTCGCTCTCGGTGCAGCGAAGCAGGAGGCCGTTGGCCAGCCGTTGCAGGTTCTCCACCAGATGACGGACGTCGATCCCCGACGGCGGTTCTAGCGTGGCCGTGGCCATCTCGAGCAGGTCGAGATGCAGGAGCATCGGCATCACGGCATTGCGCATGTCGTGCCCCATGCCACCGGCGAGCAGTCCGAGCTGCAACTGTCGTTGTGAGCCTGTCGGTGCCCCGCTGCCACCGGCAGCGAGCGTCATGGGGTTGCAATCCATCGAGTGAGCATGGCAAGAATGATGGCAAGGTGCGGGCCCGCGCCTTGCGACGCGCGTCGCAAGGCGGTGAATCGGCTCCGATTTCCGCGCGTCGACGCTCCCGCGTCATGCCGCCCGGTTCGCTGATTTCGCCGCAACCTGATATTGTACCTCTGCCGCGCGACCGCTGGATTGCCCCGGCAGACGCCTTTCGGGCTGCGCACCACCACGCAGCCAGCGCCATATCGCCACGCAAGCAGACGACATGACACTGCCGGAGCACCGCTGTCGCGTTCTCGTGATCGATGACAACGCCGACATTCGCGAGAGCGTCGCGACCGTGATCAGCCTGCTCGGGCACGACGTGCTGACGGCCAGTGATGGTGAGGAAGGCGTGCGCGCAGGCCGCGAGCTCCAGCCGGACCTCGTGCTGATGGACGTTGGTCTGCCGGGCCTCAGTGGATACGACGTCGCGCAGCTGATGCGTGCAGAGCCGTGGGGCCAGCGCGCCGTCCTGGCGGCGATGACCGGCTGGGCTCAGGAGTCGGATCGCCTGAAGGCAGAGGCGGCGGGCTTCGACGTGCACGTCCCGAAGCCGGTCGAGCTGAAGACGTTGCGCGAGCTGATCGCGCGCGCAGGCACGCTGCCGAGGCCGTGATCACGCACGAAATCACCGCGCGCATGCCATCGTGCCGTGACCTGCTACCTCTGAAGGCATAGCCGTAAAGAGGCCCGCTGGTGGATTGTCGCTACTGGTGTCGAGGGTCAATCATGACCACAGCATCAGAAGTCATCAATTCGACCTTTCGAGAGCGGGAGTGCTGGCCATGGAATCGTACCCGAATCGCACCACATTCGACGACAGTGACGTGCTGGACGGCGGCACCGACATGGAGCAGCTGCCTGCCAGCCGCGCCGATGACACGCAATCCGATGCACCGTTCGCGGAGCCGCAGACGACTGGCGTCCGTCAGCGCGCCGCCGATGCGATCCACGGTGTGAAGGACCGCGCCGAGCGCGTCGGCGAAACGGTGAAGAACAAGGTCTCGTCGGCCTCGAACTACGTGAAGACGGCGCATGCCGAGGACATGTGGGGCGACGTGAAGGAACTGGCGCGTCGCAACCCGGGCGCCTCGATGCTGGCGGTCGCAGTGATCGGATTCGCCATCGGGCGTTCCACGTCCCGCAGCGATTCGAGGTAACCGTGCCCGCCACGAGCGAGGCGGACTCGATTTCGCACAACGTCCGCGGACTGCTGACGCAGGCCGAGCGCGTTGCGCGCACCGAGGTAGAGCTGGCGATCGCCAAGGGTCGCGAGAGCATGGGTGACACGGCGCGGAATCTCGGCGTGCTGGTGGTGGCCGGTGTCTTCGCTCTCGGCGGGACCGCGTTCCTGCTGCAGGCGATCTACACCGCGCTGCTGATGCGCGTGGAGCCGTGGCTGGCTGCGTTGATCACGGCCGCCATCGCATTCGTGAGCGCGATCATCCTGCTGCGCATGGGCATGCACCGGGACGAGAGCGTGGACGAGCCGGCGGCGCCGATGCGCTCGCGACGTCCTGGCGTGGTGACGGTCCGATGAGCTCGCAGACTGAACGCCTCGAACGCGCCGCGGCAGAGGAGCGCCAGCGGCTCGGCGAATACCTGGACCAGCTGCAGGAGCGCTTCGAGAAGGCGCTCGATCCGGGGATGATTTTCGATCGGCATCCGCTGCCCGTCCTGGCGGCTGCATTGGTGGGTGGTGTGGTCCTTGGCGCTGTGACACAGAGCGACGGGCCGCCACGCCACCTTGCAGACTACGACGCCCGGCCACGCCGGCGCAGCGGGATCGTTCACGACGGCTGGCAGCAGCTGCGTGGTGCGGTGGTCGGCATGATCGTGGCCCGCGTGGCAGAGAAGGTGCACGAACTGACCTCGTCACGCCGGGACGATCGTGATGAGCGGCCACGCAAGCGCTCGACCGCACGGGCGGCCGAGCGGATGACGGATGACGCGGACGCGTTCGGCTGACCAATGGCACGAACGGTACTGCGCGACGATGCCCCGGCGACTGCAGCTTTTGCTGCGGCGCCGGGGCATCGCTGTTTCGCTGACAGAGTTCAGGCGGCCCCGAGCGTCTCGCCACCGAGCAGGGTGAGGACTTCACCGGTGATGTACGACGAGTCGGCGCGCGAGGCGAAGAACACGAAGGCGGGTGCGATCTCGTCGGGTTGGGCAGGACGCTTCATCGGCACGTCGCTTCCATGACGCCCCGCCTCGACCGGCGGCTTGTCGACCACGTTGAGGGGCGTCCACACCGGACCGGGCGCCACGCAGTTCACGCGGATCTGGCGATCCACGAGTTGCTGTGCGAGCGACTTGGTGAAGGTGTGGATGGCACCCTTGGTGGCGGAGTAGTCGAGGAGGTGTCGGCTGCCCTCGATGCCCGTCACGGATCCGGTGTTGATGATGGAACTCCCCGGCCCGAGATGCGGGAGCGCTGCCTGAACCATGTAGAAGTAGGCGTGGATATTGGTGCGGAACGTCAGCTCCCACTGCTCCACGCTGAGCGCGTCCACGGATCGCTGATGCTGCTGGTAGGCGGCGTTGTTGACGAGGATGTCGAGTCCGCCGAACTGGTCGACGGCCCGTGCGACGGCCTGCCGGCAGAAGGCCGCATCGGTGACGTCGCCAGGGATCAGGACGCAGCGCCGACCCAGTTCGCCGATGGCGCGTTCCGTTTCCCGGGCGTCGGATTCCTCCTGCGGGAGGTAGACGACCGCGACATCGGCGCCTTCGCGGGCGAAGAGATACGCCACCGCGCGACCGATGCCGGAATCGGCGCCGGTGATGAGTGCGCGAAGGCCGGTGAGTTTTCCCGCCTCGCGATACTCGGACGCGCGATATTCGGGACGCGGGGTCATCCGGCTTTCGAGGCCCGGCCATTCCTGGTGTTGCGGCGGAAAGGGCGGTGTCGGTTCGGTAACGGTGTGAGCCATATTTATCCATCTCCACTGAGTGACGTCATGTCTGGCGCGCGAACACAGGCATCGGTGCATGTTCCATGCACTGGCGGCGATCGTACCGCGCAGGTGGCACGTCCGGCGACCGCGACCGCGGCACGGCCCGTGCTATATGTCACGACGGTTCGCGGGGTCAGTTCATCGTCCGACCCGGCACGGCACGCAGCTCGGAGGCCCACGGCATGACCCCACCATCGGCGCAGTTGCTCATCGGCACGCTGGTGCTCACGATCCTGGTGCTGAGCGTGTTCGCCGGAGTGACCGTCGTGCGACATGCGGGCTGCGCCCGTACCAAGGCCGCCTTGCTGGCTCGGCTGCTGCCGTCCCTCCAGCCGCATCTCTACTACCGCTGGGACCTGCAGACCTCGCGCGTCATTCGTGACATATCACTGGTCGAACGATTGGGGTTCGGGTCCGCGGTCTGCGCGTCATCGTGGCAGGAGTGGGCCGAGCTCATCGTGCCCGAGGATCGCGGAGCTTTCGAGGATGCGATGACGGCGGTCGAAGCGCGGAAGCTCGACCGCTACCTGCTGGAGTACGGCATCCGCATCCAGGGCGGCGACGTGCTTCGCGTGGTGGACCAGGGCATCGCCGAATTCACCGAGGATGGTGGACGGCGCGTCGTGATCTCCGGCACGCTCGGGGTTCTGGACGATCCACGTGGTCGCGACAGCGTCACAGAAGTGCCACTGACCGCGACCGTCACCACTTCATTGCCGCATGAGGCCGACCAGGCGCTGTTCGGGCGCGCCGGTGGCGTGCTGTTCGCCTCCAGTGGGCTCTCGCAGTACATGCTCGACGACCTCGACGACTCGCGATTCGTGGGGCCGCGAACGCTGCGCGCGGCGACCGCGGGCGACATGCGTTGCCTCGAGGACCTCTGGCGGCAGGCGGAGCGGCGCGGCATCGCTCGGCGTCGGGTCTGGCTGTCCACCGCGGACCGGCACACGCGACTGATGGATCTGACGCTGATCAGCGTCAAGTCCGAGTTCGCGCGCTCCGAGATGCTGCTCGAGGTACGCGACGTGACTGACGCCCACACAGAAGAGAGCGGTCAGGCGGGACTGCAGCGCTTCGAGCTGGTCTCGCGTTTCGCTCGGCGGTTCGCGCACGACGTGCGGAGTCCGCTTGGCACGATTCGGAATTTCGCCGAACTGATCCGCCGATCGGAGGAGGAGCCGGACGCGCGCGAGCGGTATGTGACCCAGATCGCGCGGGCGGTGGACGAGATCACCGCCGCCACGCGCGAGCTGGGCCGCGTGGCGGAAGCGAACGAAAACACCGCCACCGGCAGCAACCTGGCGGTGGTACTCGAGGATGTGGTGGCCGAATTCAGTGCCGAGTACGGTGTCTACGGCAGTTCGATCACGATTCCGCAGGATGCGCGACAGATCGCGATTCCCGACACGGCGATGCGGGTGGTGGCGCGCTCTTTGCTCCGTGAGGTGTACGAAGCGACGATGGGCGAAGGCGGTGTGCACGTGATGGCGACGCGCGTCGATGACGACGTGGTCATCCGCGTCGAATCGGACGATGCGCTGTTGCCGGCGCACACGGGGACGCCAACGCCTGACGGTCGCGTACTGGCACCGCGGGAAAGCAATGCGCGACGGATCCGGGTGGCCTCGGAGGTGTTGAGCGTGTTCGGCGCCACGCTGGTGATGTCGCGCACGCCGACCGGCGGCACGCTGTTCGAAGTGCGCTGCCCGGCTGCGTCGCCGGTGGAAGAGGTGAGCTGACGGGCATCCCGTCGGTGCGACGCGCGGTGGAGATCGCTGCTCGTGACGCGCCGTGTGGGGGTTGAGGTCGGCACGCTGACATGAGAACGCTGTGGGCCGTGCATTCGGCACGGCTCGTCGAGACGGGGGAGTTCGAGGTCCCTCGATTGCGACGTCCGCGACACATCGGTGTCGCTGGGCGTCGCTTTGTGCTTTCGGGAGAACCTGTCATGACCGTACCACGGATTCCACGCATGCCACGCAGCACGTCGCGTCGCAATGCCACGCTGGCGGGCCGCTCGTCGAACGAGCGAGTCACCGTGACGCATGCCAGTCGCGCCTATCGCGACCTGGTGCACGCGCTGGCCGACAGCGTCGTCGAGTATCACGCCTTGCGCCACGGCGTCGAGGTGGTCAGTCGTGTGAACTACTCGCTGCAGAAGCGGGTGCAGCGCGAGCGTGACCGTGGCTGACCGCAACGCCGGCAAGCGCGCCTCGACGCCGAAGCAGGGCAAGCCGGCCGCGGACGCGCCGTCGGCTGACGTAGTGGCGCAGGCGGATGGCGCATCGACCACGGATGATGCCGGACTCGCCGAGCGCGCCGGGCAGGTGGACACCGGCATGGGCGCCTTCGGCGATGGCCATTTCCGCGGTGGCGCCAGCGGCGGCCGCGGTTACGGACAGGACACCGAGTTGCCCGGCGGCCTGGGTCAGGGCTCCGGCTACGCACAGAGCAGCGGCGCCGGCGGCTACGGACAGGGCGCACCCGCGCAGGCCGACGGCGACGAGAGTGGCGCCGCGCAGCGGAGCGATGAACGCTACAGCCGCTTCGATGGTCCGGGCGAGCAGCGCGGCAGCCAGTACGGCTACGGTGGTCGCGGCAGCGAGCAGCCCGACGTGCCGGCGACACCGGTCGGTGATCCGTCAGGCAACACTCCGACCGCCAAGCCTCAGGGCATGAAGTCGCCGGCGCGCGGCACGCGCACGCGAGGCAAGTCGTGAGGGATCGACGGACGGAGGTGCAGGGACGGCGTTTCACTCACGGGCACCGGCAGCGCCACCATCTGGGTGGCCAGACGATGCGTGTTCACCCCAGGACATGACGATGCACACCACGGAAACGGCCATCGATGGCGTGGCGCACAGTGAACGCCGCCGCTCGAACGAACGCGCCCCGCTGCTGCTCTATGACGACAAGTGCAGCGTCTGTCGGCGCTTCGTGTCGATGGTGATCGGTGCCGACCGACGCGGCACGCTGCGCATCGCCCCGCTGGATTGTGCGGTGGGTGATGCGCTGCGCCGCGAGCATCCGCACCTGGTGCCGAAGGACAGCGCAATCTGGGTGCGTCCCGACGGCTCGTTGAGCACGCACTCCGATGCGATCCTCGACGCCATCGAATACCTCGGCGGCACCCTCACCCCGCTGGCGAAACTGCTGCGCACGATCGTGCCGCGCCCGTTGCGGGACCGTGCCTACACCCTGTTCGCCGACAATCGCAACCTGTTCGGGCAGTTCGGCATGCGGGAGCTCGACGCGCGCGCGCAGAGCCGGACGCTGCGCGACAGCGAGGGGGAGCCGATCCATGCCTCAGCGCGATGATGATGCGCTGGCGACCTACCTGAACGACCACCTCGCCGGTTCGGTGGCGGCCTTGCAGCTGATGGGCCGGATCTGCGAGCAGCACACGGAGTGCAACCTCGGTCGCCTGATGGCGGAGTTGCGTGCGGACGTGGAGGCCGAGCAGGTGCACCTGCGCGAACTGCTGGCGGCGATGGACAAGTCGGAAAGCCAGGTCGCGCAGACGATTGCGTGGGTGGGCGAACGCCTGACGCGCCTCAAGCTCGGCACCGGGGAGCATGATGACTCGGGGCTGATGCTGTTCGAGGCGCTCGAGGCGCTGCTGCTCGGCTTCACGGGTCGCCGTGCGCTCTGGTGCATGCTGCATGACCTGCGCGACCAGATGCCGCTGCCGCTCGACTTCGACGCGCTCGCGGCGCGCGCCAGCGATCACATCACGCGACTCGAGGTGCTGCGCCTGTCCACCGGTCGCCTCGCGCTGCAGCTGGCTCCGACGGCCAGCGCCACAGCGTCGTGATCCACGCTCGACTGCAGCACTGAACCTTCGGCACCACGGGAGACGGTCATGGCACGCGCAATCTGGAAAGGGACGCTGGGCTTCGGGCTGGTGAACATCGGCGTCGAGCTGCTGACGGCCAGCACGTCGGATACGCTCGACCTCGACATGCTCGACCGGCGTGATCACGCCCGCATTGGCTACCAGAAGATCAACAAGGACACCGGCGCGGTGGTGGAGCAGGCCGACATCGTGAAGGGATTCGCGGTGGACAAGGGGGAGTACGTGATCCTCGACGACGCCGACCTGAAGGCCGCCAACCCGCGCGCCACACAGTCGATCGACATCGTCGGCTTCATTCCCGAGGCCGACGTGCCGCGCATCTTCTACGACCGCCCGTATTACGTGTCACCGGTGAAGGGTGCCGACCGCGCCTACGCGCTGCTGCGCGACACGCTGGCCAGTTCCAGCCAGCTGGCGCTGGCGCAGGTGGTGATCCACACCCGCCAGCACATGGCGGCGGTGTACGCCCATGGACAGGCGCTGGTGGTGCAGCTGCTGCGATACGGCTCCGACATCAAGGCGCCCGAGGACGCCGGTGTGCGCGACGTGCCGGCGTTGCCGAAGACCTCGGCCAGCAAGGAGTTCGCGATGGCGAAGCAGCTGGTGAGCTCGATGGCGATGGAGTGGCAGCCCGACGCGTTCAGCGATTCGTATCGCGACGACCTGATGGCGCTGATCCGCGAGCGTGCGAAGTCGGGCGGAAAGGCCTCGACCGCCGGTGGGCAGCGCACGGCGAAGCCGACGCGTGTGCTCGACCTGGTCTCGGCACTCAAGCAGAGCCTCGGGCCCGGGGCGCGCGGTGCGAAGGGCAAGGCGAAGGCTCCGCCATCGTCCACGCGCGGTGCAGCCGCCAAGCGAAGCACCAAGACGGCGCGCAGCACGAAGGGCAAGGTGGCATGAGAGCGTCGCGCGACCTGGGATCGCGGTGATGGCGACGCGGGAGCGCAGCGCGGCGCTGGTGGCGCCGGCCCTCGCGACGCGTGTGGACGTGGTGCCGACGGGGCGCGAGTGGCTGCACGAACCGAAGATCGACGGCTATCGCATCCAGTGTCACGTGCAGGGTCGCTCGGCGACGCTGCTGTCGCGCAATGGCCTCGATTACACGCACAAGTTTCCTGGCGTGGCGGCAGCGGCCGTCGCACTGCTCGGCGGACGCCGCGCGATCCTCGATGGCGAGGTCGTGGTGCCGGTGGCCGACGGACACTCACCGTTCCAGTCGCTGCAGGCTGCGCTGCGGGCGGGGCCCGTCGAGACGGCGATCTTCTGGGTCTTCGACCTGCTGCTCGACGGGCGCACCGACCTTCGCGCGCGGCCGCTCGACGAACGGCGAACCCGACTCGCCGCGCTGGTCGGGAAGGCGTCACGGACCGCGGTGATCCGCATCACGCCGGCGCTGAAGGGCGCACCGGACTCGCTGCTCCCCGCCGCCTGCGCCCGCGGTGAGGAAGGGATCATCAGCAAGCGTCGCGATGCGGCCTACCATCCCGGCCGCACGCGCGACTGGCTCAAGATCAAGTGCGGTGAGCGTGATGAGCTGGTGATCATCGGCTACACGGAGCCCGAAGGCTCGCGCACACATTTCGGTGCGCTGCTGCTCGCCTCGCGTGCGGAGGCAGGGGCGATGCTGCGATACGCCGGGCGTGTCGGGACGGGATTCAGCGACGCGGTGCTGGCCGACCTGTCCGCGCGCCTGCGCCGGCTCGAGCGCGACACACCGGCGGTGACGGTTCCGCGCACGGCGACGCGTGGCGTTCACTGGGTGGAACCGAAGCTGGTGGCCGACGTCGCCTTCGCCGAATGGACGGTGGACCGGCTGTTGCGCCAGGCCACGTTCCAGGGCATCCGAGACGACAAGGAGAGCCGCGAAGTGCGAGAGGAAACGAGTGATGCCGTCGCTGGCGTGCGGATCAGCCATGGTGAGCGCGTCGTGTATCCCGAGGTCAAGCTCACCAAGCGTGGTCTCGCCGAATATTACGAGGCGGTGGCGCCATTGATGCTGCCGCACGTCGCGGCACGCCCGCTGTCGACGGTGCGCTGTCCGGACGGCCCGCAGAAGGCCTGCTTCTTCCAGAAGCATTGGAAGGCGACACGTGGCGCCGCGGTGCGCACGGTGCCGATCGATGAGGCGGATGGTGAAGGTGGCGACTACGCGGTGGCGCAGACGGCCGCCGACCTGGTGGCATTGGTGCAGTGGAACGTGATCGAGTTCCACACCTGGGGTTCGCGGACCGATGCGCTGGAATCACCCGACCGGTTGGTGCTCGACCTCGATCCTGGGCCAGGGGTCGGCTGGAAGACGCTTCGGGAGGCGACGGTGGCGGTACACGACCTGCTGGCCGACGCTGGGCTGCAGAGCTGGGTGAAGCTCAGTGGCGGCAAGGGTGTGCACATCACCATCCCGTTCGACCGGCGTCTCACCTGGCAACAGCTGTCCGACCTGTCGAAGCTGATTGCGGGACGCCTGGTCCACGACCATCCGGGCACGTTCGTGGACGTGGCGGCGAAGGCGAAGCGCCAGCGGCGCATCTTCGTGGACTGGATGCGCAACAGTCGCGGTGCCACCGCGGCGGCACCGTGGTCGGTCAGGGCGCGAAGGCAGGCGCCGGTGGCAGTGCCGATCAGCTGGGCCGACCTCGACGCCGTCGACGGTCCCGCCGTGATGACGGTGCCGGTGGTGCGCGAGTTCCTGGCGTCGCGACCGCAGGATCCGTGGCAAGCGATGCTCGCGACGCGACAGCGATTCACGGCGCGTGTGCTCGACGCGCTGACGCCGTCGGCTGGCTGACGTGTCGTGCACTCCTCAACACTTCAACACCATGCGTTGGACAGGCGCGCGCGATCATCGCGCCGCGCAGGCCTGACGCTGGAGACCTGATACATGCTGTTTGGTCATGCCCTCAAGCCGATCCTCTACGCTGCCGCCGGACTGATCGTGGTCGGCGTCGGTGGGGGATTGCTCACCCGCCTCGACGCGTGGTACTACGCGCTGCGCAAGCCGTCCTGGCAGCCGCCGGATTGGCTCTTCGGGCCGGCGTGGACCGTCATTTTCCTGTTGATGGGCTACGCGTACGTCGTGTCCTGGGAGCAGCTCACCACCGACGGTGAGCGGCTGCGCCTGACGGGGCTGTTCGCACTGAACCTCGGGCTCAACACGCTCTGGAGCTGGCTGTTCTTCACGCGCCGGCGTCCCGACCTGGCGCTGCTCGACACCATCCCGCTGCTGGCCAGCGTGGTGCTGATGATGGTCACGGTGATGCCGCTCCAGCAGCGCGCGGCGATGGCGCTGCTGCCCTACCTGGCGTGGATTCTCTTCGCCGCCGTGCTCAACTCCGCGATCGTGCGTCGCAATCCGCCGTTCGGGGCCACCGCACCTGGCGCGGCCTGACGTTCGGTCCGGTACTCGCGCGCCGAGTGCCGGACCGTCTTCAGTCCTACGACACCGATGACAGGTCGCGATCCTTCGCCGCGCATCGCCGGCACGGCGCGGACGCCGCACATCCGCGTGCGCGGCGCGCGTGAACACAACCTGCGCGACGTGGACGTGGACATCCCGCGCGATGCGCTGGTGGTGTTCTCAGGCGTATCGGGCTCAGGCAAGTCCTCGCTGGCTTTCGGCACCATCTTCGCCGAGGCGCAACGCCGCTACCTCGACTCGGTGGCACCCTACGCGCGCCGCCTGTTCGACCAGGTGGGCGTGCCGGATGTCGATACGATCGACGGCCTGCCACCGGCCGTCGCGCTGCAGCAGCAACGCGGTGCGCCGAGCGTTCGCTCCACCGTGGGGAGCGTGACGACCATCGCCAACCTGCTGCGCATGCTCTACTCGCGCGCCGGGCAGTATCCGCCTGGGCAACCGATGCTCTACGCCGAGGACTTCTCGCCCAACACGCCGCAGGGCGCGTGCCCGGCTTGCCATGGCCTCGGTTCCATCCACGACGTCACCGAGTCGCTGATGGTGCCCGATGATTCGCTCACGATCCGCGAACGGGCCGTGGCCTCCTGGCCATTGGCGTGGCAGGGACAGAACCTCCGCGACATCCTCGTCTCGCTCGGCCATGACGTGGACGTCCCGTGGCGCGACCTGCCGAAGAAGACGCGGCGCTGGATTCTCTTCACCACGCAGCAGCCGACGGTACCGGTCTACGCCGGCTTCACGCCCGCGGAAACGCGCGCGGCGCTGAAGCGGAAGCGTGAGCCGAGCTACATAGGGACGTTCGTCGGGGCGCGAAAGTACGTGCTCGACACGTTCGCCACGACACAGAGCGCGCTGATGAAGAAGCGTGTCTCCCGGTTCATGACGAGCACGCCGTGCCCAACCTGCGACGGGCGACGGCTCACGCAGGCCGCCCTGTCGGTCACGTTCGCAGGTCTGGACATCGGCAGCCTGTCGCAGCTGACGCTGGATGCGATGGCGGCGGCGTTGCGACCAGCCGCCGATGGCGGGGCGGCCGCGCACGAGCTGCCCGAGGAAAAGCGCATCGCCGCGCAGCGCATCGCGCGTGACGTGCTGGCGCGGGTGGAGACACTGACGTCGCTGGGCCTGGGCTATCTGTCACTCGAGCGCACCACCACCACGCTGTCGGCCGGTGAACTGCAGCGCCTGCGCCTGGCAACCCAGATCCAGTCGAACCTGTTCGGTGTCGTCTACGTGCTGGACGAGCCCTCGGCGGGCCTGCATCCCGCGGATAACGAGGCGTTGTTCAGGGCGCTCGACCACCTGAAGGCCGAGGGCAATTCGGTGTTCGTCGTCGAGCACGACCTGGACCTGATGCGGCGCGCCGACTGGCTGGTGGACGTCGGGCCGGACGGCGGCAGTGGCGGCGGCGAGGTGCTGCACAGCGGGCCGCCGGAGGGCCTTCGCGGCAACAGTCGCTCACACACCGCGCCGTACCTGTTCGACGAGGTGCCGATGCCGTTGCGCCCGCCGCGCCGCCCCGAGCGCTGGCTGGAACTGCGCGACGTGACACGCAACAGCCTGCACCACCTCGCCGCACGCATCCCGATCGGCGTGCTGACGATGGTCACCGGCATCTCGGGGTCAGGCAAGTCGAGCCTCGTCAGTCAGGCGCTGGTGGACCTGGTCTCGGATCACCTCGGCCACGAACCTGCGGAGCGTGAGGACACCGATGAGCCGGGCACCACATCGATGCGCACACATGGCCGGATCGCCAGCGGTGCGGACCATGTGCGCCGCCTCGTGACGGTGGACCAGAAGCCCATCGGGCGTACACCGCGCTCGAACCTCGCGACCTACACCGGCTTGTTCGACCACGTACGCCGGCTCTTCGCGTCGACCCGGGCGGCGAAGACGCGGCAATTCGACGCCGGGCGCTTCTCGTTCAACATGGTGCACGGGCGTTGCGACACCTGCGAAGGTGAAGGGTTCGTGAGCGTCGAACTGCTGTTCATGGCGACGGTCTACGCGCCGTGCCCCACCTGCCACGGTGCCCGGTACAACCCCGACACCCTGGCCGTGCGCTGGCGTGGCAAGCACATCGCCGAGGTGCTGCAGCTGACGGTGGATGACGCGCACGCGTTCTTCGCCGACGAGGCGTCGATCGCTCGGCCGCTGGCACTGCTGCGCGACATCGGCCTGGGTTACCTGCGGCTCGGGCAACCCGCCACCGAACTCTCCGGTGGCGAGGCGCAGCGGATCAAGCTGGCCACCGAATTGCAACGATCACAGAAGCGCGACACGCTGTACGTGCTGGATGAGCCGAGCACCGGTCTGCATCCGGCCGACGTCGACCGGCTGATGCAGCGGTTGCAGGAGCTGGTGGATGCCGGCAACACCGTGGTCGTGGTGGAGCACGACATGCGCGTGGTGGCGTCGGCAGACTGGCTGATCGACATGGGACCTGGAGCCGGGCAGGCAGGAGGTCGCATCGTCTTCGAGGGCCCACCGCAGGACCTGCACGCGGCGCCCGCGAGCCGGACCAGCGCCTACCTGACACGATGGCTTCGCACTCCGTCCGCTGGCTGATGCCGGCCACGGTGTCGGCCCTATCACGTTCGAATCGAGGAGAAGTGCATGACGCTGCACCATGAAACACCGGCGCACGACGCATCCGCGCACATCGAGTGGATGATGCAGGCGTTGTCCGAGGCGACTCAGGCGCTGGACGATGGAGAGGCGCCGATCGGGTGTGTGCTGATCGATGGCGATGGTGTGGTCATCGGCCGCGGACACAACACCATGCGCGACAGTGGCATCGTCACCGCGCATGCCGAGATGAACGCATTCGCTGCCGCGGGCGACCGGATCGCGCCCGGGACGACGGTGACGATGCTGTCCACGCTCGAGCCGTGTGTGATGTGCACCGGTGCGGCGATGCAGGCGGGGGTGAATACGATCATCTTCGGCCTGCGGGCGCCTGCCGACTCCGGCACCGGCCGCGTCCACCCACCACAGAGCCCGAACACGACCGCGCCAGAGATCATCGGCGACGTCGGCGCGGATGAAAGCCGTGCCCTCTTCTATCGCTGGCTCGAGAAACATGCGGGTGACGGCTCTCGCGACGAGCAGCGCCAGTTCATCGAGCAGCTGCTGGCCCTCACGCAGGAAGGCGAGTTGCCGAAGCCGATCGAAGGCGCGGAACCGCACGAGCACGCTTGATTGCGGCGGCTGCATGGCCGCAGGGAGTAGCTGCGATCGTCACTGCTGATGAATTGTCGCGCGGTGCCGGGAGGACCATTTCTCAGTGTGGTGGCGGCTGCCCGGATTCGTGACGCCGGCGCCGAGGTGGAGCGATCATCACACCTGAACCGAGCCGAGGAGGGTCGATGCCAGAAACGAACGGAGCGCAGTACCGACGTGAGCGATACGACGAGGATTTCGGTCCACAGGACAGGGCTGAACCGTTCGGCGTGGACGACACGCTGCCCGAAGCTGCACGCCGCGCCGGTCGTCGCGTGCCGGAAGCGTTCTCGAAGGCCAGGAATCGTGTCCAGCGTGGGATCTCCGGCGCACAGGATTACGTGAAGACTCACGACGTGGAGGATGTGCTGGAGGACGCGCGCAACGTGGCGCGCAAGAATCCTCGCGTCGCGATCGTGGCGCTGGTCGCGGTCGGCTTCCTGATCGGTCGTCTCATGCGGCGCCAGCGGTGATGTCGTACCGCGGCGATCGGGTCACGACCGGTGTGGCGCTCTGGCGCATCGCGCTCGGCGTGACCGGCGTCCTGGCACCCGATGCGCTGTCGCGCATGATGGGCCTGCGGCCATCGGCCTGTGCGCGTGTCATGACTCGTGCACTCGGCATGCGCCAGCTGACGGCTGGGTATGGGCTGTTGCGCGCCGCACCAGCCATCAAGGGATCGTGGAAGGGAGTCGCTGGCGATGCGCTCGACCTCTCGGTGCTCGCGGCAGGTGTCGGCCGTCGTGCCGATGATCGTGTGCGGGCGTCACGCGCAGCCATCGCCATTGCGGGCGTGGCTGGGGTGAACATCTACCTCGCGTCGCGCGCACGGCGTGCGGATCGTGCACGAATCGGCGCCAGCGCACCGTATCAGCCGCCAGCGCAACCGGTGGGGCCTCAGCTCGAGGATGGCCCGGCAAATCGCGCCGCTTCCGCTGCGCCGCTGTCCAGTCACGAGGCGCACGAAAACGTCAGTGCATCCGGTGACGTGCGCGTCGCGCAGCATACGGTGTCGATTGCGCGAGCGTCGGCGGAGCTGTATGCGTACTGGCGCGACTTCGCCAACCTGCCGTCGTTCATGCGCCAGCTGGAATCGGTGGTGAGCCTCGATGGCACCCGGTCACACTGGGTGACGCGGGCACCAGGCGGGTCGAGGATCGCGTGGGACACTGAGATCGTGGCCGACGTACCCGGCACCCTGATCGCGTGGCACTCCTTGCCCGACGCCGCTGTGCATAGCGCGGGCACGGTACGCTTCGCCCCGACCGCTTCCGGGCGCGACACGATCGTGCACCTGAGCGTGGAGTACAGTCCGACGATCGGTTCGCTCGGTGAGGTGGTGGCGCGTCTCTTTCGCGTCGAGCCGAGTCAGCAGGTGGAGGCGGACCTCGAGGCGTTCAAGGCGCTGATGGACGGCGGTACCGATCGCGATGCCACCGACCATGCGCGGCGCGAAGCGGTGAGCGTCGGGACTGGGCGGTCACCGTACGACGGCGACCAGCGCGGCCAGGCGTAGTGCCGACGCCGCGGGTGCCCCATTCCCTCCGGTGAATCGCCGTCACCGCTGCAGCAACGCCTCTGGGGCTGGCAGCGCGTGGGCTGGGTGGTGATGGCCCTGCTCGTGATGCTGGCACTGGCTGGCGCGTTCGGTGACGGGCCGCTCAGTCGCGCGACCGTACATCAACCCGACGGCTCGACGATCGCGCTCAACCGGGTCATGCGTGCCGAGAGTCCGGAGCGTGTGCTGATCTCGGCATCGGCCGGCGCCAGCCCTGTCACCCTGAGCCTCGACAGCACCACGCTTCGCTGGCTCACGATCGAATCCACCGTGCCCGGTGCGACCGCGGCGCGGCGGGGTACATCGCACATGGAACTCGACGTGACACCGTCCCGCGATGGCACCGTCGCGGTGGAACTGGTCGTCACCCCACACGTCATCGGCGCACAGACACTGCGTGCCCGACTGGGTGACGGTGTGTGGAGCGACGTGCGCGTCGTCGTCCTGCCCTGACATGACCGCCGTCCTCCACGCGCTGGTCGTCTACCTGATGCTGATGGTCCTCTTCCGGATCACGGGCAAGCGGTCACTCGGCCAGGCCACGACGTTCGATTTCGTGCTGCTGCTGATCATCAGCGAGGCGGTGTCGTCGGCGTTGCTGGCCGATGATCACTCGATCACGGGTGCGACGATCGCGGTGCTGACGCTGGTCTGCACCGACATCGCCTTCTCGCTCGCGAAGCAACGCTGGCCCGCGTTCGGCCGGCTGGTGGAAGGGGAGCCCGTCTGGCTGGTGCGCAACGGCGTCACGGATGATCGCGCGATGGAGGCCGAGCGGGTGGACGACGACGACCTGCTCGAGGCCGCGCGCCTGCAGCAGGGGATCACGTCGTTGCGCGACGTGGACGAGGCGGTGGTGGAGCGGGGCGGGGAGATCTCGGTGGTGCCGCGGAAGGGGGCGGTGAAGGGGGAGGACGGGAAGCGCGAGTGACTGGCCTTGTGCAGGTGCGGCGCCGATGACAGTATCGAAAGGTGACGAAGCCTGCTGCCCGCCGCCAGCGTATCGCTCGCGCTGCCCTGCGCCGCTGGTTGGCGCCGCTGGTTCTTTTCTGCGTCGCGTCGTGCCGAACTGAAAGCGACTTTCCGGCCGAACCGATCGCCACGCAACCCTCAACAGTCGCCTCGTGGACGGTGCCAAACGCGGCGGGTGTATCCAGTATCAACGTCTCGGTCCAGGTCGCGGGCGACTGGTTGGTGTATGCCGCTGATAGCAGTGTGATCGCCCTCGATCCGACAACGGGGGCTGAACGGTGGCGCACCTTCTTTCGACCGCCAACGGTTGGACTGCAGACCGTCGACAACGTCGTACGCGCCGCCGAATCGATAAACGGTACGTACGATCGCATCACGTTCCTCGATGCGGCCAGCGGAGTGCGACTCTTCACCACCTCTGAGCTGGGTGAATGGTCACGTCGCCTGGTGGCGGCGTCCGACTCAGGCTTGCTGTTCATCGTCAGCGACACCGGCCTCCTCCTGCGCGAACGTGGAAGCGGTGCGGTACTCTGGGCGCGCACGATTCCATTGCCACCATGCATCCCCGTGCAACCTGTGGCGTGCTACGTCGCTGCAGGGCGGTCCGGACCGGATCTGGTGCTCGTGCGATTCAATCCGGGGCGCACCGCGCATCATCTGCTGCGCGTCACACCTGACGGTGCGATTGCCGTCGCTCCGTTCGTCACACCCGCTGCGGACTCCAATATCGCGCGACTTGCGGCCGCGAGGCTGGATGCGACAGGAGAGACCCTTTTCCTGACGGCCAGCGGCGTCACGATGGCGTTGGACGCGCGGACCGGGGCGGAGCGGTGGCGCACGATGCTGTCACCACCATCGGGGTCGTTCCGCTCCGCCGCGGCACTGGCGCAGTATCTCACTGCGGGAAGTGATCCTCAGGTGCAGATCATCGTGCAGGGATACGCCGTCGCGTCGGTCGTGATGCGCGAGCTGGTAGTGCGGCTCTCCGATGGCGTGGTGGTGCGCGAGCGACAATTCAGCGTGGAGCCGCGATTCGAGCGTGCGCAACGATGCGGGACCGATGGCGTGGTGCTGCTGCTCGGTGGTCCCGGTTTCACACATACCGATGCGCGGACCGGCAAAATGGCAAGCGGTGTGGTCGTCGAATCCAGCGCCGGTACGCTGTCGCTGGAATCGCAGGCCGCTACGGTACTGACCTGGCCATCCGGACGGATGGTGGTTCAGCCACCCAACTCTGGTCGCCTGATCGGCTTTCGGTGCGCACTCGCCACGCCCTGATCGTGGGAGTACTTCGCTCGCCCGCAGACCTCAGTCGAGCACCAACTCCTGCCGTCGCTCCAGCACCCGTACCAACACGTACGCCACGCTCGACCCGTCGGCGGGAGGATCCACGATCTGGATCACGCGCACTCGCAATACCTGCCGATACCCTTGCTCGAAGGTGAAGCCCGAGATCGAGTCGTAGAAGTATTCGTCGCGCGTGTCGGGAAGACGTTGGACGACCATGCACGTCATCGGGAAGGCACCGGTGCAGGGCACACGGTACGGCGCGACCGAGAGTGTCACGAACTCGAGGAGCGGCGTGGTGCTGTCGCCGCACGAGGCTGTGGTTGCGCCGAGGACCACGCACGCCAACGCGGCGCGAGTGCCACGACGGATCGCTGCGGCAATGGAGGCAGGCATGCCCAGCATACTCCGTCCGCGACGTGCGGTCACAATGGCGTGGGCGGGGCACCCGGTTACACTCCGGCAGGGCTCCACGACACTCCCAGCCTGCGTCCATGCCGATCCGATCTTCCCTGCCGACCACCGTCGCCGCTTTCGCCGCGTGCGTGCTGACGCTGTCCGCCTGCACGCCGCGCAGCGACAGCGCCGTGACACCCGACAGCGCCGCCGCCGCTGGTGCCGACTGGCCGGTGTATGGCGGCAACACCGACCATACGCACTTCTCCACGCTGAGCCAGATCTCCCCGGCCAACGTGACGAAGCTGCAGGTGGCGTGGACGTTCGAGACGGGCGGCGAGTTCAAGGGCTCCGAGATGCAGGCGAACCCGGTCGTCATCGACGGGGTGCTCTATGCCACGACACCCAAGATGCACGTCTTCGCGCTCGACGCGGCGACCGGGAAGCAGCGCTGGATCTTCGATCCGAACAACGGCCAGCCACCCGCCTCACGGTTCCGGCATCGCGGCGTGGTGGTGGCCGGCGATCGCGTGATCTTCAACTACCGGTACAAGCTGTTCGCGCTCGACCGCACCACCGGCAAGCCGATGCCGGGGTGGGGCAACGACAGCGGCTGGGTGGACTTGCGTGAAGGGTTGGGTCGCCCGGCAAAGGAGATCTCGGTCAGCGCCAGCACGCCCGGTGTGGTGTTCGAGGACATGCTGATCATGGGCAGCACGGTGCCGGAACAGCTGCCGAGCGCCCCTGGCGACATCCGCGCCTTCGACCTCGAGACCGGCAAGCTGCGCTGGAGCTTCCACACCATTCCACATCCGGGCGAACCGGGCTACGAAACCTGGCCGCCGGATGCGTGGAAGGTGGCCGGCGGTGCGAACGCGTGGGCCGGTGTCACGGTGGATCCCAAGCGTGGCATGCTCTTCGCCGCCACCGGCTCGGCATCGTACGACTTCTACGGCGCCAACCGGGTCGGCGACAACCTGTACGCCAACAGCGTGATCGCGCTCGATGCCCGCACCGGCAAGTATCGCTGGCACTACCAGACGCTGCGCCACGACATCTGGGATCGCGACCTGCCGGCGGCGCCGATGCTGGTCACCGTGCAGCGTGACGGCAAGCCGGTGGACGCGGTGGCGCAGATCACGAAGACGGGCCATGTCTGGCTCTTCGAGCGTGAGCGTGGTGCGCCGATGTTCCCGGTGGAGGAGCGCAAGATGCCGACGCTGGCGCTGGACGGTGAGCGCCCCGCCGAGTCGCAGCGGTTTCCCACCCTGCCGGCGCCGTTCTCGCGGCAGGCGCTGACGCGGAACGACCTCACGCAACGCACACCCGAAGCGCATGCGGCGGCGCTGAAGACGTTCGAGCAGTACAATCCCACTGACCCGTGGGAAGCGCCGAACGTGACCAAGGGCACGATCATCTTTCCCGGTGTGGATGGCGGCGGCGAGTGGGGTGGACCGGCGTACGATCCGGAGACCGGCCTGCTGTACGTGAACGCCAACGAGATGGCGTGGCTGCTCAAGCTGGTGCCACGCAGCGATGAGTCGCTGTACGCCGCCAATTGCGCCGGGTGTCACGGCGACGATCGTCAGGGTGGCGCCGGCGGACCATCGCTGGTGGACATCGCGAAGCGTCGCACACCGGCGCAGATCACGGAGATGATCAAGGAAGGCAACGGGCGCATGCCCGCCTTCGGCGGCGCGATGGACGGCACCGCGGTGTCGGAGATCGTCGAGTACCTGACGACCGGCAAGGTGGCGGCCGCGCACACGTCGGAGAAAAGTCCGTACCTGCTCAAGTATCGCACCGCCTACTTCGACATCTTCCTCGACCACGAAGGATACCCCGGCATCAAGCCGCCGTGGGGCACGCTGAACGCGATCGACCTCAACACCGGCAAGTTCGCGTGGACGATTCCGTTCGGCGAGTACCCGAAGCTGGCGGCGCAGGGCATCACCGGCACCGGCACCGACAGCTACGGCGGTGCGATCGTGACGCAGAACGGATTGCTGCTGATCGCCGCCACGACCTACGACAACAAGTTCCGCGCCTACGACAAGAAGACGGGTGCGCTGCTGTGGGAAACGGTGCTGCCGGCGGCGGGCAATGCCACGCCGAGCACCTACATGGTGAACGGCAAGCAGTACATCGTGATCGCCTGCGGCGGCGGCAAGAACGGCGCGCCGAGCGGCGGCACCTACGTGGCCTTCGCGCTGCCGTGAGCGGGTAGCGGTCCCGGCGCGTGGCACGCCGCGCTGCGGGGGACGGGCGGCGGTGATTATCGTGAAGGTGCCGCCGGCCCGGCCGCCACCTTCCGCCTCCCTTCGTTTCGACGCCCCACGTGACCGCTGCCCAGTCCACCGACACCCCACGCGGCCAGGAACCGCACGAGCCCGATGATCTCGGCTTCGGTCGCCTCGTCGCGCAGCAGGTGCGCGGGCGCTTCCTCTCGCGCGACGGCACGCCGACCAGCCGCAAGTTCGGCCTCGGCCCACAGCGACTGGAGCGGCTCTACCTCGGCGCGCTCGGCACGACCTGGCTGACGTTCCTCGGATGGTCGCTGGCCGTGGTGATGCTGGTGAACGGGTGCTTCACGCTCGCCTACCTCTCGCTGGGCAACGGTGCGATCGCCGGGCAGGACACGGTGGGCATCGGCGACCCGTTCCTGACGGCGTTCAGCTTCAGCCTGGCGGTGTTCACCACCTCGGGCACAGGGCCGATGTTCGCCGTCGGCGCCACCGCACACTGGCTGGTGATCTTCGAGTCGCTGCTCGGCCCGCTGACGATGGTGGTGATCTCCGGGCTCCTGATCGCGCGCCTGATCCGGCCCCGCATGCGCATCCGGTTCAGCGAATCGGCGGTGGTGGCGCCGTACGAGGGTGGCCGCGGCCTGATGTTCCGCATCGTGGGCACCCAGCCGAGTGAACTGAGCGACGTGCAGGTCCGCGTGAACCTGGTGCTGTTCGAGGTGAACGACGGCGTGCGCACGCGGGAGTTCTACCAGCTGGAGCTGGAGCGCGACTCGGCGGAGTTCTTCACGCTGCACTGGACCATCGTGCACCCGATCAACGACCGCAGCCCGCTGCGCCGCTTCACGCCGGACATGCTGCGCGAAGGCGAGGCGGAACTGCTGGTCTCGATCAACGCCCACGAGGCCACCTTCTCGACCCGCATCATCGCCCGCAGCTCGTACCTCTGGGACGAGATTCGCTGGGATGCGAAGTTCGCCAGCATCTTCGTCAACGCACCGGATGGCGTGATGACGATCGACGTGGAGCGGCTGGACCGTCTCGACGTGCTCGCCGACGGCAGCACCAGCACCCCCGCCGCCTCCGAATTCACCAGTGACGCGCTGCCGACAGGCAAGCTCTGAACAGCGCTTCGGAGCCATCGTCGGCGTAGCGGTTCGCTGATCGTGATATCGCCTCGCGTGGAAGTGTGGTTAACAATGTTCACGCGGGGGGCGCGGGGGACGCGGGGGGCTCCGCTCGAAGTGCAGCGATCTGCACGCTCGAGGCACAGCGAAAATTTTTTTGAACGGCGTCTCGCGAGCGCAGTTCCCACAGCAGTTTTGCTTTTCGAATGCGCTCGATCATTGCCAATGGTACTGAACCCCCCGCGTCCCCCGCGGCCCCCGCGTGAACATTTTTCTGGTGGCGAAACCAGAACGCTGCCACCGAGCGGAGGATGGCGAAACCAGAACGCTGCC
>JAZKJL010000003.1:44239-88070 GCA_040384325.1 Gemmatimonadota bacterium
TGGCGAAACCAGAACGCTGCCACCGAGCGGAGGATGGCGAAACCAGAACGCTGCCGCCGGGTGCGAGCAGCGACGCGAGAGCGTAAGAAGTACGAAGGGCTCAGCGCTCGTCGCCGGCGCCGAAGCGAACGGTCTCGTGATCGAGCTCCTGCTCGAGCTCGCGCAGCACTTCGTCGGAGATCGCGCCTTCGTTGCGCAGGCGCACCAGCATGCGGCGCTCGGCGGTGAGGACACCCATGCGCAGGCGGCGACGCGAGGCGGAGTCGCGGCCGCGACGCTGCTGTTGCTGCATGCGGTCGTGCAATTCGCGTCGCAGGGCTGACACTTCGTCGGCGTCGGTCCAGTCCTCGCGCGACAGGTCCTCGAGTGCCTCGACGCCGCGACGCAGTGCCTCGCGACGGGCATGATGTTCTTCCTCGAAGTTGGTGAGGTCGGGGGAGAAGGCGAAGGCGCGGATCATCGGCGTCAGCGTCAGCCCCTGCAACACCAGCGTGATCATGATCACGCACATCGTCACCAGGATGATCTCGGCCCGATAGGGGAATGGCGCGCCGTTGCTGAGCGCCAGTGGCAGACCCAACGCCGCCGCCAGCGAGACGATGCCGCGCATGCCGGTCCACGCCACCAGCGTCACGCCACGGCGATCCGGCATCGGGTCGCGTCGCCGCACCTCGGCACTCAGCCAGCGTGGCAGGTAGGTCGCCAGCGGTACCCAGAGCAGGCGCAGCACGATGGCCACCACGCTGATGATCACCCCGCTGATCAGCACCGACCCGATCTCGCCATCCGGCACTTGCTTCATCAGCGGACTGAATTGCACGCCGAGGATGAGGAAGATCAGCGCGTTGATGATGAACACCACCAGGTCCCACACCGCGCGCGACTGCAGGCGGGACATCGCGGAGACGGCGGTGGAGAAATGCTGCCGCAGGTAGATGCCGCCCGCGACGCACGCCAGCACCGCCGAGACGTGCAGCGCCTCGGCGGCCACCCACGCCAGGTACGGCGCGGCGATCGTGAGCAGCGTCTCGGCCAGCGAATCCTTCGTCCAGCGCACGGCCTGCACCACCAGCCATCCGATCAGGATGCCGATCAACGCGCCCACGCCGGCATCGATGAAGAAGCGGACGACAGCTTCGCCGAGGCTGAAGGCGCCGGTGACCGCGGCGGCGACAGCGGTGCGATAGAGCACCAGCGCCGCCGCGTCGTTGACGAGGCTCTCGCCTTCGAGGATCACCACCACGCGTCGTGGCACCGGCAGCCGCGAGACGATGGCCGCCGCCGCCACCGCGTCGGGTGGTGAGACGATGGCACCGATCGCGATCGCCACTGCCCACGGCAGGCCGGGAAAGAGCGCGTGCGCGGCGATCGCCACTGCCGCCGTGGTGACCAGCACGAGGCCCACCGCCAGCAACCCGATCGGTCGCAGGTTGCGGCGGAACTCGCGGATCGAGGTGAAGAACGCCGCCTGCCAGAGAATCGGTGGCAGGAAGACGAAGAACACCACTTCCGGCTCCAGCTCCGGCACCGTCAACCCCGGGATGAACCCCACCGCGAGGCCAGCCATCACCTGCAGGATCGGTGACGGGATCGGCAGCTTGCGCGCCAGCGCGGTGAGCGCCACCACCACCGACGCGACGGTGATCGCGAGCAGGATCGGCGTGAAGGGACTCATGCCACCACGGCGCGGATCCTCGGCGCCACCTGTGTGCCGAGGATCTCGATCGCGCGCAGCATCTGCGCGTGCGGCAACGTCGAGACACCCATCTGGAAGGTGAAGCGCGAGATGCCGCCGAGATCCTCGTTGATGCGCAGCAGCTTGGTGGTCACGGTGTCGGCATCGCCGATCACGAGGGCACCGGTGGGGCCGCGCTGGGCATCGAAGTGCGCGCGCGTGGTAGGCGCCCAGCCGCGTTCCTTGCCGATTTCGGTGAAGGTGTGCGCATAACCTGGGAAGAACTGCTCGGCGGCATCGCTGGTGGTGTCGGCGAGAAAGCCGATCGAGTGCACGCCGACCGTGAGTGACTCGGGCGCGTGGCCGGCACGACGTCCTGCGTCACGATACAGCTCCACCAGTGGCCGGAAGCGTCGGTGCTCGCCGCCGATGATGGCGACCATCAGTGGCAGGCCGAGTGTGCCCGCGCGCACGAACGACGCCGGTGTGCCGCCGACGCCGACCCACACCGGCAGGCGATCCTGCAGCGGTCGCGGATAGATCGGTTGGCCAGTGAGGGCCGGCCGGTGGCGTCCCGACCAGTGCAGGCGCTCCGTGTCGCGGATGGCAAGCAGCAGCGCGAGCTTCTCCGCGAACAGGTCGTCGTAGTCCTCGAGCCGCAACCCGAACAGCGGATACGACTCGATGAACGAGCCACGTCCGGCCACGATCTCGGCGCGCCCGTTCGAGATCAGGTCCAGCGTCGCGAACTCCTGGAACACGCGCACCGGATCAGCGGCACTGAGCACGGTGACGGCGCTGGTGAGGCGGATGGTCTTCGTGCGCGCGGCGGCCGCAGCGAGGATCACCACCGGTGCCGAGTCGAGGAACTCGGCACGATGGTGCTCGCCGATGCCGAAGACGTCGAGGCCCACCTCGTCGGCCAGCTCCATCTCGGCCAGCAGCGTCGCCATGCGTTCCACCGGCGCCAGGGCCAGCCCGGTGACGGGGTCGGGAATGGACGCCGCGAAACTGTCGATGCCGAGCTGCATGTGACCCTGGGCGAGGGAGGCGAGTGCGATCGGTCGCAGGATAACCCGGACTCCCCTTTCTCGGGACCGGCGCGCGGCGCGACATTGCCCGCATGCCGACCACCGCCGACCGCCTCAACGTATTTTCCGAATCCGTCATCCGCGGCACCAGCCGCATGTCGGACCAGTATGGCGCGATCAACCTCGCGCAGGGCTTCCCGGACTACGATCCCCCGGAGGTGATGCTGGCGGCGCTGGAGCGCGCGGCGCGCGGCAACTTCCACCAGTACGCCGTGACCTGGGGCGCACCGCGCCTGCGGCAGGCGCTGGCGCGAAAGATCGAGCGCTTCAGTGGCATCGAGGTCGATCCCGACCGGCACCTCGTGGTCACCTGCGGCAGCACCGAGGCGATGGCGGTGGCGATGATGACGACCTGCAACCCGGGCGACAAGGTGGTGGTGTTCTCACCGTTCTACGAGAACTACGCGGCCGATGCGATCCTCTCCGGCGCGATCCCGATCTACGTGCCGCTGCGGCCGCCCGAGTTCAACTACGACGACGACGAACTGGCCCGCGCCTTCGCGCAGAAGCCGAAGGCGATCGTGCTCTGCAACCCCGGCAACCCCACCGGCAAGGTGTTCACCCGCGACGAGTTGCTGTACATCCTGCAGCTCGCCCAGCAGCACGACTGCTTCGTGATCACCGACGAGCCGTACGAACACATCGTCTACGCGCCGCACGTGCACACGTACTTCGCGGCACTGCCGGGGGCGTTCGAGCGCACCATCACCTGCAACTCGCTGTCGAAGACCTATTCCATCACCGGCTGGCGCATCGGGTACGTGCATGCGCCGCCGCAGGTGATCGACAAGGCGCGCAAGGTGCACGACTTCCTCACCATCGGCGCTGCGGCCCCGTTGCAGGAGGCGGCGGTGGCGGGACTGGAATTGCCGGACAGCTACTACGAGGGGCTGACCGCGCTCTACACCGGCAAGCGGGCACTCTTCCTCGACTACCTGCGGCGCTCCGGACTGCCGTACACCGAGCCGCAGGGGGCGTACTACGCGATGGTGGACATCGGCGCGTTCGGCTTCGACACCGACACCGAGGCATCGGAGTGGTTCATCCGCAACGTGGGCGTGGCCGGGGTGGCCGGTTCGAGCTTCTTCCGCGAGCCGGTGCATCACCTGATGCGCTTCCACTTCGCCAAGACCGACGCCGTGCTGCATGCGGCCGGCGAGCGCCTGTTGCAGGCGCGCGCGATTCGCGACCGGGGCTAGGCTAGGTCGGCTCCGGCGGAGCGTCGCCGCGCCGCAGCGTCGCCGCGCCGCAGCGTCTCGAGGCGCCCCTCGATCGCGTCGGGCACGAACATGGTGTCGGCGATGTGCGCGATCTCCTCAGCCTCGCGCCAGGCGGCTTCCAGCATCGCCATTTCGCCATCCATGGCGCGGCGTTCGCTCTCCTCGTGCAGGGCCATCTCGAGGGCGAGGCGATCGGCGGGCTTCTGGGAATGCAGTGCGCCAGGCACCGCGTTGATCGGGCCTGCCGTGCCGAAGGTCGCCGACGTGCGATTCCACCGTTCCGACCCCTCGCGCGCGCCGACCCGCTGCTGAAGCGCGTGCAGCACGCGAACCGGATCCCCGATCTCCTCGAGGATGTCCACCGCCGCGGCGACGTGCGCCTTCGACCCGCCGAAGCGATTCACGGTTGGCATCAGCCGCGCCGCAACGCGCATCGCCTCGTCACCAAACAGCAGGCGCGTCCCCTGATCGGACTCCAGGCGCATCGCGAATCGCCCGAAGTCTTCGGTGCGCTCGAGCGTGCTCATTCGCGCGTGCCGCCGCTGCACGGTGACCGTGTCACCGCCGTCGAGGACGATGCGTGCAACCTGCTTGCCTGGTCGCCCGTTGATCAGCGAATCCCAGAGCGTCGCGTTCGCCCAGATGCCACTGAACGCACCGAAGCTCACACCGACGGCAATGATGCCACCCACCAGCGTTGCCGCACTGCCCAGCACCACGCCACTGACCATCATCTGTCGCTTCCGTCGCCGCCCGAACTGATCGCCGTACCGCCACGCCGCCATCTCCGGACGCTGCGGCGCACCGATGCGGATCAGGTCCACCCCCTCGCGCAGCCGCGCCATGCCGACGTTGTCGGTGGTGACGCGCAACCGGCTGTCACGGTAGCGCCGCTCGGCGACCTCGATCGTCTCCCAGCGTTCGTCGAGCGGCGTCAGGTTCCAGCGCGCGCACTGCCGGCAGACCACCCACAGCCGTCCCTTCGCCGCATCGAACGCCAGGCGCACGCCGACCGGAAAGGTCTCGAAGGCCTCGTTCCGTCCGAGGTCGGCGTTGCAGTGGATGCAGGTGGTGTACACGACGCAGGCGGCAGGAGCAGGGCAGGGACGGCAGAGGGCGCACTTGGAGAATAACCCCGCCTGCGCCGTTGGTGCCGTGGTGCGCGCTCCCGACCGCGCGCGCGGGTCAGCGGGGCATGCGGTCGAGCACGTACTGCACGGCGAGGTCGGTGGTGCTCCAGAGCTGGATGTCGGCGCCGCTGCCGTAGCGCATCGCGCCCAGCGTGCCGCGTTCGAAGCCGTAGCTCCACAGTTCGGTGTGGAAGCCCGATTGCTCCACGGCCGTGCGCACCTTGTCCATCGCCGCGCGCAGTTCGCTCACGTACTCCGGCGGTGAGCCCGAGGTGTGCGAGGCGCGGGTGATGCGCTGCGACACGCCGAGCAGGAACAGGTTCACTTCGCGACCCCACACCACCCGCGGGCCGTGATAGGGATCCTTCACGAATGCCGCCCACACCGGCGGCGGCGCGTACGCATCGTTGGCGACCACCGGCCCGATGCGATCGACGAACAGGCCCGCCGGATAGGGACGGGCGAAGAGGCGTACGTCGCGCAGCGTGCGCGCCATCTCCTCGGCCGACGACGGCGTGGTGCGACCCTCGCCATCACCGAGGAAGAGCTGCGTGGCCGGATCGGTGTTGGCGACGCCGATCGGCGCCCCGTTCGCGTCGAGTGCGACGGCGAGGAAGCTGATCCCGTCGGAGAGGGCCGCGATGGTGGTGGTACGCGACTGCCACCAAGTGCGCTCATTCTCTGGCATCGCGGCCAGGCGTGCCATCACGGCGCTCCGCAACTGTTCGGTGCTGAGCGTGACGAGGAAGTGGCGTGACGCCTGTCGCCAGGTGCCGATCGCGCGGTCCAGCGCGGCTGGTTCGCGTGCGTAGCGGGCGAGTGGTGTGTCGCCCGAGGTGGCGCTGGTGGTCGGGATGCCGAGTTCGCGGAATGCGGCCAGGATCTGTCCCACCGACTCCAGGGCGTGCGGCACCCAGATGGCGTTGATGTCCATCGCGTAGCGACCGGCGGCGTATCCCGCGCCGCTGTCACGCCAGCTGGCCGTCTGGAATCCCGATGGGCCGCCGGGTGCGAACGCGACCAGGTTGGCCGTCACCGGATCGGCGGCATAGGCGGCCGTGAGCTGCGCCACCAGCGCCAGTTCGCGCAGCAATCGCTCGGCGCGTGTGCCGGTGCCATCGCTGCGATCGAGCAGGAAGGCGCGCTTCGCGGCCACCGGCACCGTCGGATCGGTGATCCAGCGTGCCACCACGATCGGCAACTGGTACTCGTCGTCGATCATGTGGTAGTTCTCGCGCGTGGTGCGCAGGTGACGCACCACCGAGTCGGCGCGGGCGTAGAGCGAATCGGTGCGGGCGCGGTCGGTCGACGCCAGCGCGGCCTTCACCAGGTCGGCGTATTCGCCGGCCGATTCGCGCGTGGCCTGGTCGCCGAGTGCCTCCTCGTGGCTCACGTCACCGCGCGGTGCGAGCTTGCGGAGCGCAGTCGCGATCACGGCCTCCATCGTTTCGTGCCGCCAGATCGGACGCATCATCAGCGCCGTCATCAGCATGTCGCGACCGAAGTAGGTGGCGTAGGTGGGCAAGCCTGCCATCAGTTTTTCGCGCGAGACGAGCAGTTCCACGCCGCTCACCTGTCGTTCCATGCGTCGGGCGCGAATGGCGGCGGTGTCGGTCGGTGCGGCGGCGGCACCGCGCCGCGTGGTGGCGGCGAGGAACTCGAGGAAGTCCGTGGTGAAGATCTGCTCGCGCGTCAGCGGCGTGAGCGCACGCGCGGTGGTCGTCACCACCACGTCGAAGGGGATCGAGTCGCCCCGCGCCGCCACCATCGTGACCGAATCGCCGGCCACACGCAGCGTGGCGGTGCGCACCGGCGCGCGCAGCTCGAGCGTCAGCGTATCACGCGCGTCGAGTGTGACCTGCCGCACCTGCGCCACCCACGTGGTGCCGTCGCGGCGCAGCACCGGCTTCGGATACATGCGTGCGCGCAGGTCGGCGACGGTGCGAGCGTTCAGGCGTGCGAGGTGTCGCGCGCGGACTGGTGCCGGCACCTGCGTCAACGCCGCCAGCAGACGATCCACCTCGGGAATGGCATACGGTGCGCCGCTGAACGCGCCGCGCGCCTTCTCGAAATACTGGAAGTCGCGCTCGACGCGCATGGACCCGAGCAGGAACCAGCCGAGGTGGATGGTCGAGGTGCGCGCGAGCAGCTGATGCGAGAAGGTGCGGGTGCGGCCGCGGCGGGCGACGGTGGCGGCACGCGCACCCCACTGCAGCGGGGCGACCTGTCCGGCGGCGTCGCGGGTGGTGAAGCCGATGCTGGCGTTGTCGGCGTCGGCGAGGAGGTGCACCACGCGGGCGCTGCGCTGGTCGACGTAGAGCTGCAGGGTGTTGCGGGCCGCGTCGCGGTAGAAGCGGGTCTGGTAGCCGCGGTAGGCGGCGGTATCGTCGAGGCCCGCGTCGGGGAAGGCGAGCACCGGCTGCACCGGTTGCGAGGCGACCGCGAGCTGGGCGAAGAGGGCGAGGGCGAGCACGGACATGAATGTCGGGATGAACGGCGGGCACCGGCGGTGCATGCGTGGCGACGAGCCGCTGCCCCGTGTGGAGGGCCAGGGTGGGGCGGCGTCGGCCGGCGCGGCGTGGCGGAATGGTATGCGTGGGGGCGGAAGGTGGCGACGGCTGCGGCATTCGGGCGCGTATTCATGCCGAAAGCATCCGACCAACGCCGATATCCGCCGATGCGGTCAGGTAACCGGTATTGCGTGCCGTTGCTGGTGTATCTCGCGCAACGGTCCTGTTTGTTAATGAATCTTGACAACGCCTGTACCGACGGCGAGCATAGCCCCCAACAAATCCCCGGCAGAGGTGCGTCCATTCGGTAGCAACCGAGGGACGCCGCTTGGCCTATCAGTTCCTCACGCCATGAGGTGACCGCACGTACGCTGCTGCGCGGTGACGCAGCTGATCGGCGACGCTGCGTGCGCCGTGCCGGGTGCACCTGCAGGACGAGCATGCGGCGCGGGTGATGAACGACGGAAGACGCAGGGAAGTGACGTGGTCCGCAGGTGCAGGTGCTGTCTCGACGTTCGGTCTTCGACCTCCCCAGTCGGAGCGAGCCCGTTTGACAAAACCCTCCGCATGATCCAGGAGAGCTGACGAATGAAGTTGATCAGAGGTCTGATGGTCGCAGCAGTAGGCGGCCTTATGTTGGCCAATCCGCTGCAGGCACAGGGTGCCCGCGGTGCGATTTCCGGCCGGGTGGTCGACTCGACCAGCCAATTGCCGATGCAGAGTGTCACCGTCACGATCGAGGGCACCCAGCGGGGTGCCATCACGCGCGTCGACGGTGGGTTCCTCCTGTCTGACCTGCCGGCCGGCACCGCCCGCCTGCGCGTCACCCGAATCGGATACACCCCGCAGGTGAAGGATGTTGCGGTGGTGCCGGGCCAGACCCAGAACATCCGGTTCTCGATGCAGGCCGTGGCCGCGAACCTCGGCGCCGTGGTCGTGACCGGCTACGGGTCGCAGCGCAAGGAAGCGGTGACGGGTTCCGTCGCCACCATCAATGCGGAAGAAGCGAACGTCGGCGTGATCGCGAACCCGACGCAGCTGCTCGCCGCCCGCGCCCCGGGCGTGAACGTGACGTTGAACAGCGGTGAGCCGGGTGCCGGCGCGCAGATCCGCATCCGCGGCGGCACCTCGATCAGCGCCAGCAATGATCCGCTCTACGTCATCGACGGCGTGCCGCTCCAGAACAACGAGTCGGAAGCCCGTGGCTTCGGCATCGGCGGTTCACCGGCCCTCGGCCGTAACCCGCTCAACGCCATCAACCCGAGCGACATCGCGTCGGTGACGGTCCTCAAGGACGCCGCCGCCACGGCCATCTACGGCTCGCGCGGTGCGAACGGCGTGGTGCTGATCGAGACCAAGAAGGGTCGTCCGGGCGCCGCGACGATGGAGTACGAGACGTACGTGGCCGCCGGCACTGCCGCCAACTCGCTCGACTACCTGAGCGGCGCCGAATACCGCGCCCTGGTGACGCGCGAGAGCACGAACTCGGCCAACACCGCCGGCCAGCGCGCTGCGCTGACGTCGCAGCTCGCCGCACTCGGCTCGGCCGACACCGACTGGGAGAAGGAGACGCAGCGCACCGCGATCACCCAGAACCACAACATCGCCTTCGCCGGCGGTAACCAGTCCACGACGTTCCGCGCCTCGCTGAACTTCGCCGACCAGCAGGGTGTCGTGCTGTCGAACGGCTTCAAGCGCCTCCAGGCGCGCCTGAACGGCAACCACGAAGCGCTGAACGGTCGCCTGCGCATCGGGCTCAACCTGAGCTCCACGCGCATCGAGAACGACTACCTGGCGTTCGAGAACACCGGTGGCTTCGAAGGCGGCGTGTTCCAGAACGTGGCGGTGTTCAATCCGACCAACCCGATCTTCGTCACCGATCCGACCACGCAGGCGCAGCGGTACTACGAGATCGGCATCGGCCGTCAGTCGGTCCGTAACCCGGTCGCCCTCGCCAACCAGACGGTGGACGAAGGCCAGACGATGCGCACGCTGGCGAACGTCACCACGTCGCTCCAGATCTTCCCCAGCCTGATCGCGCAGCTCAACGTCGGCACCGACCGTTCCAACGGCCAGCGCAACGTGTACCTGCCGAAGGATGGTGCCGTGGGTTCCGAGTTCGGCGGTCTGGCCCAGCAGGCGCAGCGCGCCCTGTCGAACCAGACGTTGCAGTCGCTGCTCACCTGGTCGCCGACGGTCGGCAACGAGATCGACTTCGACATCGTCGGTGGCTACGAGTACACCGACTTCGACAACACCGACTTCTCGGCCCAGACGCGCAACTTCACGACCGACGCCTTCACGTTCAACAACCTCGGCGCCGGCTCGCAGCCGCAGATCCCGCAGTCGTACCAGGAGCAGAGCCGCCTCGTCTCGTTCTTCTCCCGCGCGAACTTCGGCTACAAGAACAAGTACTTCCTGACCGGCGTGCTGCGCCGCGACGGCTCGTCGCGCTTCGGTGACAACAACAAGTGGGCGGTGTTCCCGGCCATCTCGGGTTCGTGGCTCATCTCCGACGAATCGTTCGCCAAGGGCCTGCCGTTCTCGCAGCTCAAGCTGCGCGGCGGGTACGGCCTCCAGGGCAACCAGGCTGTGGGGCCGTACGCCTCGCTCGCCTCGCTGGCTCCGGACGGCGGTGCGCGCTACGTCTTCGGCAACACGGTCTACACGGGCATCGTGCCGAACGTGAACCCGAACCCCGACCTGAAGTGGGAGCAGTCGTCGCAGGCGAACGTCGCGTTCGACTACGGCTTCGCTGATGGTCGCTTCAGCGGCTCGCTTGAGTACTACACCAAGAAGACCACCGACCTGCTGCTGACCGTCCCGATCTCGCAGACCGGCTCGGCCTTCGTCTCGACGCAGCTGCAGAACATCGGCTCGGTGCAGAACCGCGGCCTCGAATTCTCGCTCGATGCCCGCATGTACGACGGCACCGGCAAGAACTTCAACCTGACCAGCGGCCTCGTGCTCTCGGTCGAGCGCAACAAGGTCCTCGACCTCGGCCCGGCCGACTTCATCGAGACCGGTGGCGTCAGCGGCCAGGGCCAGACGGGTGTGAACTCGCAGCGCATCATCCCCGGCCAGCCGATCGGCACGTTCTACGGCTTCGAGTTCGCCGGCTTCACCGCCGCGGGCGCGCAGCAGTTCAACAAGTACACCGTGACCCGCGACGCCAACGGCGTCGAGACCGGCCGCTCGCTGTCGGGCACCACCACGGCGCCGGGCGCTGACGACCGCGTCATCATCGGCAACGCGAACCCGAACTTCAGCCTCGGCCTGCGCAGCAACATGACCTGGAACGGCTTCGACGCCAGCTGGCTGTGGCGCGCGGAGCAGGGCCGTGACGTGTTCAACAACACGGCGCTGGTCTATGCCACCAAGGCGAACATCACGCAGGGCAAGAACCTGCTGGCCTCCGCACTGGGCACGCCGGAGACGATCGCCGAGCCGTCGCAGTACTCCTCGCGCTACGTCGAGGATGGCTCGTTCGTCCGCCTGCAGAACATCACGGTCGGCTACTCGTTCACGATGCCGGGCACGGGCAAGAACGCCCGCGTCTACCTCTCGGGCGACAACCTGCTCCTGTTCACCCCGTACAGCGGCTATGACCCGGAAGTGTTCATCGATTCCGGCCTGGCCTCACGCGGCATCGACTACCTGTCGTACCCGCGGGCACGGACCTTTACGACCGGCTTCCGCATTGCATTCTGAGTCAGGGCCGAAGTCTTTCCGATCGCTTGCGTGAATTCCTACCTGTCCCATTGAGGCGAATGCGAATGTCTCTGTTCCGAAACCCCACCCGCACGGCGCGCCTCGGCGCGCTGGTGCTGGTGCCCGTCGGCCTGATGGTCGGTTGTACCGACTTGAAGGAGACCCCGACGAGCTTGATCACGAAGGACACGTTCTACAAGAACGAAGGCGAAGTGCTGGCCGGCGTGACCTCGGTCTACGCCAACCTCCGCAACAACATGGAGGACTACTACGCCCTGAACTCCATCTCCTCGGCTGAGGGCGTGGTGCCGGTGCGCGGTGGTGACTGGTTCGACAACGGCGCGTGGCTCGAATTGCACCGCCAGGGCTGGACGCCGGCCAGCGTGACCGGCCTGCGCGAAATCTCGAACATCTGGAACCAGCAGTACGCTGGCGTCGCGCGCGCCAACATCGTGCTCGAAGCCCTCGAGAACGTGACGATCCCGAACCAGGCCGCGATCAAGGCCGAAGTTCGTGCGCTGCGTGCGCTGTACTACATGCAGCTGATGGACGTGTACGGCGGCGTGCCGATTGCCACCGACACCAAGGTGGAGCAGCGCGAGGCCAAGACGCGTGCGGAAGTCTTCACGTTCGTCGAGACCGAGCTGCGTGCAGCGCGTACCGACCTGCCGAAGGTCTGGCCCGACCAGCAGGGTCGCCTGACCCGTGGCGCGGCCGACGCGATGCTGGCCAGCCTGTACCTGAACGCCCGCGTCTGGAGCGGCACCCCGACGGCCACCGGCATCACGCTCGGCACCGCCAAGTGGACCGAAGCGGCCGCGTTCGCCGACAGCGTGATCAACAACGGCAACTACACGCTGGCCGGTAACAGCAACACGTCGCCCTGCGGCAACGGCTTCAAGGCGAACTTCTGCTATACGAACCAGAACTCGCCCGAGAACGTGTTCGTGGTGCGTGGCAAGGCGGTGGATGGCCTCGGCTTCAACCGTCAGTACAACGCCCTGCATTACAACAGCTTCCCGGGTGGTGGTGGCTGGAACGGCTGGTCGATCGTGGAGCAGACGTTCAACAAGTTCGATCCGGCGGACATCCGTCGCGATGCCTCGATTCTCTCCGGTCCGCAGTTCGACCTGCTGAATCCGGGCGTGGCAGTGACGAACCGTCAGGGCCAGCCGCTGGTGTTCTCGCCGGTGATCGCTGACGTGACGGCCGCCAACGAAGGCGAGGGCGCCCGTCTCTACAAGTTCCCGCTCGATCCGAACAAGGCCGGCAACGCCAGCGGCAACGACTTCACGCTGTATCGCCTGGCCGAGATGTACCTGATCAAGGCCGAAGCGCTGAACGAGCTCGGACAGACGGCAGCGGCCATCACGGCGCTGAACCTGGTTCGTGCCCGTGGTTTCCCCGGCAATGCCGCAAAGCTGATCCCGGGTGGCCTGTCGCAGGCTGCGGTCCGTCAGGCGATCTTCGACGAGCGCGTGTTCGAGCTCACCGGCGAAGGCAAGCGTCGTCAGGACCAGATCCGCGAGGGGACGTACACCACCGGTGTGTGGTTCGCCAAGACGGCGACCTCCGGCAACCGTGTGGTGCTGCCGATCCCGCAGGCGCAGCTGAACACCAACCCGCTGCTGGTGCAGAACCCCGGCTACTGATCGCTGCGGGGTACCAAGCTCCTGTAGTAACTTTCAGGGCCTGCACCGGTACACCGGTGCAGGCCCTGAAGTCTTTTCCGGACGACACTGGCGCGGTGTCCCGCGCCGTCCTCACCGACGAAGCGAAGAACGTGGCATGAGAGAAGGATCGGCGGCGATGCGAATCGCGCTGACAGCGGCGTTGTGCGTGACGGCCGGCTGCACTGACACTCCCAGTCCCTCGACGGCGGCGCCGCGCTCGGACTCCGCCCCGGCGCCGACGGGCACGCTGTTCTCGAAGATGCCGTCGGCGTATACCGGCATCCGGTTCGAGAACCGGATCGTCGAGAGCCAGGCGATGAACGTCTTCGTCTACCGCAACTTCTACAACGGTGGTGGCGTGGCCACCGGCGACCTGAATGGGGACGGTCGGCCGGAAGTGGTACTCGGCAGCAACCTGAAGGGACCGAGCCTCTTCCTGAACGAAGGTGGCTTCCGTTTCCGCGACGTGACCGCGGCGGCGAGGCTGGTCACCTCCAAGCCATGGACCACCGGGCTCACGCTGGCCGACGTCAACGGCGACGGCCGCCTCGACCTCTACGTGAGCCATGCCGGCATCGGTGATGCCGACAGCCGCCGCAACGAGCTCTGGATCAACGAAGGCATCGGTGCCGACAGCGTGCCGACGTTCAGCGAGCAGGCCGCCCGGTACGGCATCGACGACGACGGCTACACCACGCAGGCCGCATTTCTCGACTACGATCATGATGGCGACCTGGACCTGTTCGTGGTCAACAACTCGCCGCGACCGGCCAGCAGCTTCGGGCTCCGCAACACGCGCACCGAGCGGGATCACAACGGCGGTGACCGGCTCTATCGCAACGACGCTGGGCGGTTCACCGATGTCAGCGAGCGTGCCGGCATCTTCGGACCCGAGATGGGCTTCGGCCTCGGCATCGGCGTCTCGGACGTCAATCGCGACGGATGGCCCGACATCTACGTCTCGAACGACTTCTTCGAGCACGATTACCTCTACATCAACAACCGCGACGGCACCTTCACCGAGTCGCTGACCAGGGCGCTGGCCAACGGCAGCTACTTCTCGATGGGAATGGACATCGCCGACGTGGACAACGACGGCCGCGACGACATCTACACCACCGACATGCTGCCGGAGGACGAGTACCGCCTCCGCACCACCTCCAGCTTCGACGGCTGGGACGTGTACCAGGCCAAGCTGCGCAACGACTACGGCCACCAGTTCATGCGCAACATGCTGCAGCACAACAACGGTGACGGCACGTTCAGCGACGTGGGGCAGATGGCTGGCGTGGCGCGCACCGACTGGAGCTGGAGCGCGCTGCTGGCCGACCTCGACCTCGATGGACGCAAGGACATCTTCGTCACCAACGGCCTGCTGCGCGACGTGACCTCGCAGGAATACCTCGCGTTCGTGGCCAACACCGAGACGGCCAAGCGCGTGACCACCGGCCAGACGGTGGACTACATGGCGCTCACCAACGCGATGTCGTCGACGCCGATCGCCGATTACGCCTTCCGCAACGACGGCGGCATGCAGTTCACCAACCAGGCCGCCGCGTGGGGACTCGGCGAGCCGAGCATCTCGAGTGGAGCCAGCTACGCCGACCTCGATGGTGACGGCGCGCTGGACCTGGTGGTGAACAACGCCAACCTCGAGGCGTTCGTGTTCCGCAACAACTCGCGGACGCTGCAGCCCGCGAACCGCTTCCTGACGGTGACGCTCGAGGGCAGCGGGATGAACCGCTTCGCCGTCGGCACGCGTGTGACGCTGTTCGCGGGCACGGAGCAACTGGTGCAGGAGCTCTCGCCGACGCGGGGATTCCAGTCCAGCGTGGAGTATCCGCTGACGTTCGGTGTCGGTGCGCGCGCCGCGGTGGATTCGCTGCGCGCCGACTGGCCCGACGGGCGGCGCACGGTGCGCGTGAACGTCGCCACCAATGCACGGGTGACGCTGAAGCAGGCCGAGGGCGTCGTCGCTGCGCCGTCGCCACCGGCACCGGCGGCGCTGCTGTCGGACGTCACGGCGGAAGGTCGGATCACCTTCGCCCATCGCGAGAACGACTTCGTGGACTTCGACCGCGAGCGCCTGATTCCGCGCATGCTTTCCACCGAAGGACCCGCGGCCGCCAGCGCCGACGTGAATGGCGATGGGCTGGACGACATGTACATCGGTGGGGCGAAGGACCAGGCCGGCCAGCTCCTGCTTCAGCGCCCTGACGGCAGCTTCACGCCGTCGAGTGCCGCCGTGTTCGCGCAGGACGCGATCTCGGAGGACGTCGGCGCGTTGTTCTTCGATGCCGACGGCGACAAGGATTCCGACCTCTACGTGGTGAGTGGTGGCACGGAGTACGGCGTGGGTGCCGGCGCGTTGCAGGACCGGCTCTACCTCAACGACGGCGCCGGCAACTTCCGCAAGACGACCGACGCACTGCCGGCCGAAGGTCACAGTGGCTCGCGCGCCGCCGCCGCGGACTTCGATGGCGATGGTGACCAGGACCTGTTCGTGGGCAGCCGCAGTGTGCCGTGGACGTATGGTCTGGACCCCGTCAGCATGTTGCTGCGCAACGATGGGCGTGGTCGCTTCACCGACGTCACGACGCAGCTGGCGCCAGACCTTGCGACGCTCGGCATGGTCACCGATGCAGTGTGGCAGGACCTCGACGGCGACCGCCGCCCGGAGTTGATCGTGGTGGGCGAGTGGATGCCGATCACGGTGTTCCGCAACGGAGCCGGTGGTCGACTGGTGAAGTCGATGGTGAAGGGGCTGGAGCAGAGCAGTGGATGGTGGAACCGTATCGTCGCCGGAGACTTCACTGGCGACGGCAAGCCGGATTTCATCGTCGGCAACCTTGGCCTCAACAGCCGCCTGCGCGCCACACCGGCCGAACCGGCGACGATGTTCGTCAAGGACTTCGACAACAACGGGTACGTGGACCAGATCGTCGCCTGCTACAACGGCGGCAAGAGCTACCCGATCGTGCTGCGCGACGAGATGATCCGCGCGTTGCCTCCGCTCAAGGTGCGCTTCCTCAGCTACACCGAATACGCCAAGGCCAGCGTCACCGACATGTTCAAGGCCGAGGACCTGGCCGGTGCGGTGCAGAAGAAGGCGGAGACGTTCGCCACGTCGCTGATGCGGAACAACGGTGACGGCTCGTTCACGCTGGTGGCGCTGCCGGTCGAGGCGCAGCTGGCGCCGGTGTACGGCATCGCACCCACCGAGGTGGATGGCGACGGCGTGACCGACCTGCTGCTGGCCGGCAACTTCGATGGCGTGAAGCCGGACATCGCCCGGCTCAGTGACTCGTACGGCGTGCTGCTGCGCGGCGGCAAGGGCGGTGCGTTCACCGCCGTGCCGCGAATGCAGAGCGGTTTCTTCGTTCCCGGCCAGACGCGCGCGCTGCTGCGGCTGCGTACGCGGAACGGCACTCGCATCGTGGCTGCCCGCAATGGCGATCGTCCGCTGCTCTTCACGCTCAACCCGCGCCAACCATGACCAGGTTCGCGACTTCCCTCGCGCTGCTGCTGACGGCGGGCGCCCTGACACTTGGCGCCACCGGCTGCTCACGCACCGCCACCGCCAGGGACAGCACCGTCAGCAGTGCCGACGCCACGCCGCTGCACGACGCGGTGAAGCAGGTGAACGACGTGATCGTGTACGACATCTTCAGCCCGCCGCAGGCGAGCCGTGTCTACGCCTACGCGAGCATCGCCGCCTATGAGGTGCTGCGTCAGTCCGACTCGGGCTACGTCACCGTGGCGGGCCAGGTGCGCGACCTGACCCCGGTGCCGGCACGCACGCCTGGGCGCGAGGTGTCGCTGCCGCTGGCCGGCGTGCACGCCTACATGACCGTGGGGCGGGCGCTGACCTTCTCGCAGGCGCGCATGGACACGCTGCGCACGGCGATGGATGCGCGGTTCCGCGACGACCTGTCGGCCGAGGTGTTCGCCAACTCGATCGCGTACGGCGACACGGTGGCGAAGCACATCCTGGCCTGGGCGTCGAAGGATCGCTTCAAGCAGCGCACCGGCCTCGCCAAGTACAGCGTGCTGCGCGACACGCCCGGGCGCTGGATCCCCACGCCGCCGGCGTACATGGACGCGGTGGAGCCCAACTGGGGCACGCTGCGGCCGTTCACGATGGACACCTCGAACCAGTTCCGCCCCGAGCCACCGCTGGCGTTCGACACGACCCGCAGCAGCCCGTTCTGGAAGGAGATGACCGAGGTGCAGCAGGTCGGGAAGAACCTGAGCGAGGAACAGCGCGCGATCGCGGCCTTCTGGGACTGCAACCCGTTCGTGATGCACGTGCAGGGGCACACCATGTTCGCCACCAAGAAGATGAGTCCCGGTGGTCACTGGATGGGCATCGTCGGCATCGCGTCACGAAAGGTGAATGCCGACATGGCGCGGGCCTCGGAGGCGTACGCGCGCACCGCGATCGCGCTCGCCGACGGCTTCCTCAGTGTCTGGGCCGAGAAGTACGTGAGCAACGTGATCCGGCCCGAGACGATGATCAACCGATATCTGGACGAGTCGTGGCAGCCATTGCTGCAGACGCCCCCGTTCCCCGAGTACACCAGTGGGCACAGCGGCATCTCGACGGCGGCTGCCACGGTGTTGACGCAGCTGTTCGGCGCCGACTTCGCGTTCAGCGATTCCACCGAGGTGGAATACGGCCTGCCGGTACGCAGCTTCACGTCGTTCGATCAGGCCGCGAGCGAGGCGGCTATCAGCCGGCTGTACGGTGGCATTCACTACCGCCGCGCCATCGAGCAGGGACAGGTGCAGGGCCGCAAGGTTGGCGAGCAGGTGCTGGCGACGGTGAAGACGCGTGTCTCGCCCGCCGTCGCGACCACCCGCTGAGTGCCGTCGTGATCCGCCCGGTGGTGCCGCGCGGCCGCTGCCGACGCATCGCGTGTGTCGCGATGGCGTTGCTGGTGGTCGCCTGCGACCGGACGCCGAGCCGTGAGGCCGGTGCGCGCATCGACAGTGCCACCGTCGCCGCGCCGGCGGGGCCGCCGCTGTTCGAGGCGCTGGACACCGTCGCCACCGGCGTGTCGTTCGCCAATCGGCTGCCCGAGGCGCCCGACTTCAACATCCTGAACTACCTCTACTACTACAACGGTGGCGGCGTCGCGGTCGGCGATGTGAATGGCGACAGCCTGCCGGACCTGTACTTCTCGTCGAACCTGGAGCCGAATCGCCTCTACCTCAATCGCGGCAACTTCCGCTTCGAGGACGTCACGGCGACGGCAGGCGTGGGTGGACCGCCCGGCTGGAAGAGCGGCGTCACGATGGCCGACGTGAACGGCGATGGGAAGCTCGACATCTATGTGTCGGCGGTGCGCTACCTGGGCATGCAGGGGCGCAACATGCTCTACATGAACAACGGCGACGGGACGTTCACCGATCGCGCCGAGGCACTGGGGTTGGCGCACGCGGGCTACAGCACGCAGGCGGCGTTCTTCGACTACGACGCCGATGGTGACCTCGACATGCTGCTGCTGAGCCACTCCACGCACACCGAACGCTCGATCGGCAACGCGACTCGGCGCGACGTGCGCAACGCCACGGCAGGCGGTCGCCTGTATCGCAACGACGGCGCGCGTTTCACCGACGTCAGCGCCGAGGCAGGGATCTTCGGTGGCATCGAGGGCTACGGCCTCGGGCTGGTGGTGAGTGACCTGAACCTCGACGGCTGTCCCGACATCTACGTCGCGAACGACTTCCAGGAGCAGGATTTCCTCTACTACAACACCTGCCGCAAGCGCTTCACGGAATCGATCGCCACCGCCACCGGCCACACCAGCCGCTTCTCGATGGGCGTGGATGCGGCGGACGTGAACAACGATGGCCGCCCCGACCTCGTCGTCGGCGACATGCTGCCGGAGCGCGAGGAGATCCTGAAGAGCTCCGCCAGCTCCGAGAGTTACAGCCTGTTCAAGCTGCGCGTGCGCGCCGGCTACCATCCGCAGTACGCGCGCAACACGCTGCAGATCAACCGTGGGGACGGTGCGTTCAGCGAGGTCGGTTTCCTGGCTGGCGTGGAGGCCACCGACTGGACCTGGTCACTCCTCTTCGCCGACCTCGATGACGACGGGCAGAAGGACCTGTTCGTGACCAGCGGGATCTTCCGCCGCCCGAACGACCTCGATTACATCAACTACATCGGCAACCAGTCGGTGCAGGCGTCGCTGGCGCGCGGCGTGTCGCGCGAGAACGTGGCGCTGCTGAAGCAGATGCCGACGGTGCCGGTGATCAATCACGCCTACCGCAACGACGGTGACCTGCACTTCACCGACATGGCGACGGCGTGGGGCCTGGCGCGACCCGGCTACTCCAACGGCGCGGCCTACGCGGACCTCGACAACGACGGTGCGCTGGACCTGGTGGTCAACAACTACGACGCGCCCGCATCGATCTACCGCAATCGGGCGCGGGAGCGCACCGCCAACGGCTGGCTGACGGTCACGCTGCGTGGCGCGGGGAAGAACACCGCCGGCATCGGCGCCAAGGTGCGCATCGTGCAAGGCGGGCGGCAACAGTTCCTCGAGCAGAGCCCGACGCGTGGGTTCCAGTCGTCGGTGGATCAGCGCCTCCACTTCGGCCTCGGCACGGGCAGCACGGTGGATTCGCTGGTGGTGATCTGGCCCGATCGCCGTTTCCAGGTGCTGACTTCGGTGGCGGGGAATCGAGTGCTGACGCTGTCGCAGTCGGACGCGTCGGGGCGGTGGGACTACGCGCGCTCGTCAACGGCCACACCGCTGCTCACCGACATCACCGACAGTGTGAAGGCGAACTGGGTCCACGTCGAGAACGACTTCAACGACATGGACCGCGAGCCGCTGATGCCGCACAACCTCTCCACCGAGGGGCCGGCGCTGGCGGCGGGCGACGTGAACGGCGATGGGCTGGACGACCTGTTCGTCGGTGGCGCGAAGTGGCAGGCCGGTCGCGTGTTGCTGCAGCAGGCGGGCGGCACATTCACGTCGTCGGATTCGGCCACCTTCGCGCCCGACAGCGTGAGCGAGGATGTGGCCGCAGTCTTCTTCGACGCCAACGGTGACCGCAAGCCGGACCTGTACGTGGTCACGGGCGGCAATGAGTTCTGGGGGTCGATGAAGGAACTGCGCGATCGGCTCTACCTCAACGACGGCACGGGGCGATTCACCAAGTCGGCGGACGGGCTGCCGCAGACGTTCGACAACGGTTCGTGCGTGGTGCCGGGTGATTATGACGGCGACGGCGACATGGACCTGTTCGTCGGCAGCCGAGTGGTGGCCCGTGAATACGGTGTGTCGCCGAAGAGCCGGTTGTTGCAGAACGACGGGCGTGGCCGGTTCACCGACGTCACTGAATCAGTCGCACCCGGGCTGCTGCAGGCTGGCATGGTCACGTCGGCGGCGTGGGTGGACCAGGATCGCAACGGCACGCTCGACCTCGTGGTGGCCGGCGAGTGGACGCCGGTGCGCGTGTACCGACAGTCGAGCGGGCGCTTCACCGATCGCACGCGCGAGGCCGGCATGGCCGGCAGCGAGGGATGGTGGAATCACGTCGCTGCCGCCGACCTGAATGGCGACGGCCGCACCGACCTGGTGCTCGGCAACCAGGGACTCAACGGCTACATCACCGCGTCGGCGTCACAGCCGGCGGAGATGTACGTGTACGACTTCTTCGGCAACGGCACGCTGGAGCAGGTGATCACCTTCTACAAGCACGGCGTGAGTTATCCGCTGGCGACGCGCGACGAGATGGTGAAGCTGATGCCGCCGCTGCGCGCGAAGTACCTGACCTACAAGTCGTTCGGTGCCAGCCGTGTGCAGGACATCCTGCCCGCCGACGAACTGGCGAAGGCCGCCGTCCTGAAGGCGCACACCTTCGCCAGCGCGGTCGCGATCGCCGGTGCGAACGGCGCCTACGTGCTCAGACCACTGCCGGTGGAAGCGCAGTTCGCGCCCGTGTATGCGTCGGTGGTGCGCGACCTCGATGGCGACGGCAGGGTGGACCTCCTGCTCGGTGGCAATCGCATGGCGGCGCCGCCGATGCTCGGACAGTCGGACGCCAGCTACGGGCTGCTGCTGCACGGCAACGGCGATGGCTCGTTCGCCGCCCTCGAGATGGCGCGCAGCGGCGTGCACGTGCGTGGCGAGATCCGGCAGATGCAGGTGGTGCGGCGTGCCGGCGGCCGCGTCGCGATTGCCGTTGCACGCAACAACGACCGGATCGTGTTCCTCAGCCCGCGGCAGTGAACCAGTCGGCTCCTCCCTCCACGCGACGCATGCGCCACGCCAAGGTACTCATGGCCTTCTTCATGTCTGCACTCGTCGCCTGTGCGCCGAAGGCGTCGGACACCGGCAGCGACAGCGCGGTCGCCGCAGCCCCGACGGTGGACGCCGGCATTCACCCGGCCTGGTCGCGCAATGCGGTGATCTACGAAGTGAACATCCGGCAGTACACGCCGGAAGGCACCTTCGCCGCGTTGCAGCAGCACCTGCCGCGCATCAAGGCGCTGGGTGTGGACGTGCTCTGGTTCATGCCGATCCAGCCGATCGGCACGCTCAATCGCAAGGGCACGCTGGGCAGCTACTACTCGATCCGCGACTACACGGCGTTCAACCCGGAATTCGGCACCGAGGCCGACTTCAAGGCGCTGGTGGACTCGGCGCACGCACTCGGCTTCAAGGTCATCCTCGACTGGGTGGCGAACCACACCGCCTTCGACCACGCCTGGACCGCCGCGCACAAGGACTGGTACACGCTGAAGCCCGACGGCTCCATCTCGCGCGCCATCGGCGGCGACGGCAAGGAGACCGACTGGAGCGACGTCGCCGACCTGAATTACGGCAACCCCGCGATGCGGCAGGCGATGATCGCCGAGATGCGCTGGTGGCTGGAGCAGACGGGCATCGACGGCTTCCGCTGCGACATGGCCGGGCTGGTGCCCACCAACTTCTGGACCGAGGTGCGCCGCGCGCTGGACCCGGTGAAGCCGGAGCTGTTCTTCCTCGGCGAGTGGGAGGACCCGGCGCTGCACGGCGCCTTCGATGCGACGTACTCGTGGGAGCTCTTCCACCTGATGAACGACATCGCATCGGGGAAGCGTCCGGCGTCGAGTCTCGACTCACTGTTCGCGAAGCAGGACACCCTCTTCGCTCCCGGTGACTACCGGCTCACCTTCACGTCGAATCACGACGAGAACAGCTGGGCGGGCACCGAGTTCGAGCGCATGGGTGCGAACCATCAGGCGGCCTACGTGCTGAGCGCGACGATGGAACGTGCGATGCCGATGTTGTACTCGGGCCAGGAAGCGAGCTTCAACCGTCGCCTGCAGTTCTTCGAGAAGGACGCGATCGACTGGACAGGCCCGTCGCTGGCCGACTTCTACTCGAAGGTCTTCGCGCTCCGTCATGCCACGCCGGTGCTCTGGAGTGGTCCGTGGGGTGCGCAGCAGCTCAAGCTCCAGACCGACCATGCCGATAAGGTGTTCGCCTTCGTGCGCGCGCGTGACACGCAGGCCGCGGTGGTGCTGACCAACTTCGGCGACGCGCCGCTGTCAGTGCGCTACGACGGGCTGTCCGTTCCCGGTCCCTACACCGACTGGTTCAGCAAGGCGGCCGTGAGTCTGGCTGGCAGCGGCACCATCGACGTACCGGCGCACGGGTATCGGGTGCTGGTGCGCTGACAGCGGAACTGCGACAGCTTGAACTTCAATTGCTTGAACTGCAACTGCTTAACTGCAACTGCTTAACTGCAACTGCTTAACTGCAACTGCTTAACTGCAACTGCTTGACACAAAGGCGCAAAGACACGAAGGCGCAAAGAGTTCCGTGATGTCTTGACGTCTTGGTGCGCGTGAGGATGGTGCAGGGTTGTAACGGCTGCGAATGCGAATGTGCATCCAACACGTGGCCCTTCTTGTCGACGCGTTTATTCGATCGACACCGACCGCCTTGTGCCTTCGTGCCTTCGTGCCGTCGTGCCCTCGTGCCCTCGCGCCTTTGTGTCAGGCAGTTCCCGTCGGTGCACGAACCGCCGCGACTACTGCACAGAAGCTCGCGCATCGGTGCTCGGATCGACACCGACCGCGTTGCGTCCTGGCGCCCTTGCAGCTTTGCGTCAGGTGGTTCCTGTCGGCGGTGCGGAGACGTCGGCATCGCGGCGCCGCGCAACCTGGTAGTCGCGGTCGATGATCACGTCGGCGGTGTCGCGCTGGCGGACGATGATCTCGTGCTCGATCGTCAGCACCTGGGCCACGAACGGCGCGTCGATGTCGCGATTGCGGGCGCGGCGGGCGGCGGCGGTGTCTTCCCAGGTGGCCTCGAGGAAGACGCGGATGTCGGCGTCGGCGATCTGCAGGACGTAGGTCCCTTCCACCACCAGCACCTCGCACGGCGACAGCGGAATCACCTGCGTGTCGAATCGGTTGGCCGGGTAATTGACCTTCGGCCCCGTGATCGAGTCGGCACCGCTCCGGAACTGCGCCACATGCTGCGCGATCAGGTCCATCTGCACTTCCTGCGGACCGACGCTGGCGATGTCACGCTCGCGAAACGCGTGGTTGGTGCGCGGCGGACGAATGAAGTAGTCGTCTTGGTGGATGATCGCGGCCGGGATGCCCTCCTGATTGAGCACCAGCGCGAGGTCGATCGCCGTCACCGACTTGCCGCTGCCGGATTCGCCGGCCACCGCGATCACCGTGCGCACGCCGCGCGGGATGCCGAAGTCGCGACGCAGCAAGGCCAGCAGGCGCTCGGCACGGTCGATGTAGCGGGACGCGCGGGGGGGCGGGTTCATGCGTGGAACAGTGCGCGCGTGGCATCGGTGGCGGCGTGGTCCATGAAGACGATGCCGCTCGCGGAGTAGGCCATCTGCGGTGTGCCCAGCGACTCGCCGGTGGCGCCGTGGAAGTATTCCTCGAAGCCGTACTCCGGCGTGCGCGTGAGTTGCGCGGCCGTGAGCGTGGTGAGGCGTGCGAGGGCCGCGGTGCGGCCGGTGTGCGCCAGCGCCAGTGCCAGCCAGCCGAGCCAGATCGGCCAGATGCCGCCGTTGTGATACTCGTGCGGACGGTTGCGGAACCCGTGCAGGTGATACCGGCTCAGCGCGTCCCAATCGGCATGTCCGGGATCGATCACCGGATGGAATGCGGGCGGCAGTCGTCCGGCATCGAGGAACTCCGCCTCGATCCAGTCCAGCGCTGCCGCGCCCATCGTCGGCACCAGGTCCGCGAGCGCGAGCAGGCTGCAGGCGGCGAGGTCGAAGATCTCGCGACGACCGACCGGCGTGAATGACGCCACCGGGTGACGAGGCCCGCCGCGTGCCTCGGGCCAGAACGCATCGTCGATGCGATGCGCGATCTGCGCCGCCTTGTCCACCCAGCCATGCTCCTCGTAGGTCACGCCAAGCAGTCGCAGCGCCCAGGCGCGCAGCACCTGGTCGTAGAGGATGTAGCCGTCGTAGATGTACTCGTCGGCCCAGTTGCCACCGGTGGGGATGTAGATCAGGTGCCGACCGTTGTACTCCAGCGCGTCCAGCACGCGCACTGCGGCGCGCACCGAGTCCTCGAAGTCGTCGGGATTGATCGCGTCGCAGCGTGCAGCCAGCGCGACACCGAGCAGGTACCAGGTGGCACCGTCGATCCGCGGCGCCAGCGACCCGAAGCTGACCTTCGGCGGCTGCCCATCGCGCAACTCGAAGTTCGACGCCACCTGCCCCTCGGTCCCCTGCGTGTCGCGCAATCCCTCCAGCGTGCGCACCAGTCCCGCCGTGATCACAGCATCACCGAGCAGCAGTCCGGCCACGCCGGCCATCACCCCATCACGTGCGAAGATCGCGCGGTAGTTGGCGGTGCTGGCCTGCGAGGCGTGGATACCCCGTGGCCCGCTCAGCGCGCGCAACAGGGTGACCGCTTCGGCGTGATGGGGGACAGGCACGAGCGCCTCGCGAACGGGTGATCCGGGACTTCGGTGGACGCTCATTAACACGCGAGATGGCCGCATCGCAAGCGCGGCCGAGGGCAACCCACGGCCGGTGCGGATGCCACCCCCGGTGAATGCGCCCGCCCCGCTGGTCGGCACCGCGCCCCCTGCGTACACTGGCAGCGTCGCTGCGGCGTGCGCGTTGCGCACGCCCCTCGTCCGATCACGCGAACCAGGCACCATCCCGATGTCCTCTGCGCCAGCCATCACGAGACCGCGGCTCTCGTTCGGGCAGATCGTGAACATGAACATCGGGTTCTTCGGGATCCAGTACAGCTTCGGGCTGCAGCAGGGCAACATGAGCCCGATCTACCGCTATCTGGGCGCCGACGAGGCCAGCCTGCCGCTGCTCTGGCTGGCGGGCCCGATGACGGGGTTGCTGGTGCAGCCGATCATCGGCGCGATGAGCGATCGCACGCTCAGCCCGCGTGGACGCCGCACGCCGTATTTCCTGATCGGTGCCTTGCTCTGCAGCGTGGCCCTGTTCGCGATGCCGTTCAGCAGTGCGCTGTGGATGGCCGCCGGCCTGCTGTGGGTGCTGGACGCCGCCAACAACGTCACGATGGAGCCGTACCGCGCGTTCGTCAGTGACCGCCTCGACGCGGCGCAGCACTCGATCGGGTTCCTGACCCAGAGCGCCTTCACCGGCCTCGGTCAGACGCTGTCGTACCTCACGCCGTCGATCCTGGTGGTGCTGGGCATGAATCGCGACGCGGTGAACGGGCGCGGCATTCCGTACATCACCATGGGCGCCTTCCTCATCGGCGCCGTCTTTTCGATCAGCTCGATCCTCTGGACGGTGAAGACGACGCCCGAGCTGCCGCTCAGTGCCGACGAGGAAGCGCGCATCCGCGCCCTGCCCACCGGCTTCGGGGCGGCGTTGTCGGAAGTGGCCGAGGCGATGCGCGACATGCCGTCCACCATGAAGCAGCTGGCGGTGATGAAGCTGTTCCAGTGGTACGCCATGTTCTGCTACTGGCAGTACATCGTGCTTTCGCTCGCCGTGACGCTGTTCAACACCCGTGACGCGTCCAGCGCCGGCTTCCGCGAGGCGGGGCTGGTGAACGGACAGATCGGTGGTTTCTACAACTTCGTGGCCTTCGTCGGGGCGTTCGCGATGGTGCCGTACACCAAGCGGTTCGGCCCCAAGATCATGCACGCGCTCTGCCTCACGCTGGCCGGCATCGCGATGCTCTCGATCCCGATGATCAGCAGCCGCGCGATGCTGTTCATCCCGATGGTCGGCATCGGCCTCGCCTGGGCCAGCATCATGGGCAATCCGTACGTCATGCTCGCCGGCAGCATCCCGGCTGAGCGGGTGGGTGTCTACATGGGCATCTTCAACATGTTCATCGTGATCCCGATGATGATCCAGATCTTCACGCTGCCGCTGTACTACGACTCGCTGCTGGGTGGCAACCCGGCCAACGTGATCCGCCTCGCCGGTGCGCTGCTGCTCTGCGCCGCGGTGTCGGTGTCGTTCGTGAAGACGGTGAAGCGCGGTGCACTGGACGACGTGGTGCTGCCGATCACCGGAGGGCACTGACCATGTCACGCAGACTCATGCCGGCCGCGATTGCGGCCACCCTGCTGCTGCCGGCCTGCCGCACGGTCACCAGGACCACCTTCGAGGTCTCGCGCAATCCGACGCCGATCATCGGCTACGACCCGGCGCGCGACCTCGGCCCGCTGTTCCACGACGCCCAGCTGGCGCAGCTCTTCCCCGACTCGAAGACGCTGGTGGACGCGAAGCCGCTCGAGGCACCCGCTGCGCTGGTGACGCGCTACGCGACCGAGCGCACCGCACCAGGCTTCACGCTGAAGACGTTCGTCGAACGCTGGTTCACGCCACCACCGCCGGCGGCGAGCCCGGTGGGCAGTGCATCGTCCACCGGCATGGAACAGCACATCCGCGACCTCTGGCCACTGCTCACCCGCGCCGCCGATGCGCCCGACCCGCGCTCGTCGCTGATTCCGCTGCCGAAGCCGTACGTGGTGCCGGGTGGCCGGTTCCGTGAGGTCTACTACTGGGATTCGTACTTCACCATGCTCGGACTGGTGGAGAGCAAGCGCACGGATCTCATCGGCAACATGCTCGACAACTTCGCGCACCTGATCACCACCGTCGGCCACATCCCGAACGCCAACCGCACTTACTATCTGAGCCGCAGCCAGCCGCCCTACTTCGCGGCGATGGTGGGGCTGTACGCCACCGCCACCGACACGTCGCAGGCACTGCGCTATCTCGATGCGATGGTGGCCGAGTACGGCTTCTGGATGGATGGTGCCACCGCGCTCAAGCCCGGCACGGCCAATCGCCGAGTGGTGCGCCTGCGTGATGGCTCGCTGCTCAATCGCTTCTGGGACGATCGCCCCGAGCCGCGGCCGGAATCGTACCGCGAGGACTACGAGCTTGGCATGAAGTTGCCGGAGGCGAAGCGCGAGGCGTTCTACCGGAACATCCGTGCGGCGGCCGAGAGTGGCTGGGACTTCTCGAGTCGCTGGATGCGGGACACCACCGACCTGCGTTCGCTGGAGACGATCGACCTCGCGCCGGTGGACCTGAACAGCCTCATGTACCACATGGAGCGGACCATCGCCGCATTGCACCGGTTCCGGAATCGCGAGGGTGATTCGGTGGCGGCGGCGAAGTTCACCGCGGCGGCCGACGCACGGCGAACGGCGCTGCTGGCTGCAGCGTGGGATGCGAAGTCCGGCTTCTTCTACGACGTGCGCTGGCGCAACGGCGAGCGCGTGACCGATCGTCCGACGATGGCGGCAGCCGCACCGCTCTTCTTCGGCCTCGCGACGGCGGAGCAGGGCAGCGCCGTCGCGACGCGATTCGAACGCGACTTCCTGCGCCCCGGTGGCTTCGTCACCACGCTGATCCGCTCAGGGCAGCAGTGGGATGCACCGAATGGCTGGCCGCCGCTGCAGTGGGTGGCGATGGAAGGTGTGCGCCGGTATGGCCGCGCCGACCTCGCCGACGTGGCGCGCGACCGGTGGCTGGCGCTCAATCGTCGCACCTACGCCAGCGTCGGCAAGATGACCGAGAAGTACGACGTGCTGGACCTGTCGCGCCCAGCAGGCGGTGGTGAGTATCCCACGCAGGATGGATTCGGCTGGACCAATGGGGTCGCGCTCGCGCTGGCGGCCATGGGCGCGGTGCGGTGAAGCTCCTCTTCTGGCTTGGCGTCATCGGCCTCGCGCTGCTGGAGGTGGGTCTGGTGTACTTCATCATGCCGCTGCCGGGGAGCCAACGCATGCGCAGCATCGAGCTGGCGTATGCGCTCTACACCTGGCGCTGGATCGCGCGCGCTGCGCTGGTCGGCATGATCGCGCTCGGCCTGCGCAGTGCGTGGGGCGGACGCGGGGTGGCGCGATGGCTGACGCCGATCGCGCTGGTGCTGGTCGCCGCGCTGGCGTTCATGACCAACGTGAAGATGGCGGCCGACCAGATCTTCCGGCAGCCGGAGCGCCTGGTGATGGCGCCGGTATCGGCCAGCACGGTGGCACTCGACCGGTTGGTGGTGGGCATCGACATCGACGGACAGGCGCGCGCCTATCCGCTGCAGTACATCGGCTATCACCATCAGGTGCGTGACACGATCGCCGGCACGCCGGTGCTGGTGAGCTACTGCACCGTCTGTCGCACCGGGCGCGTGTTCAAGCCGATGGTCAACGGCGCGCCGGAGATGTTCCGGCTGGTCGGCATGGATCACTTCAACGCCATGTTCGAGGATCGTACCACGCGCAGCTGGTGGCGCCAGGCGAACGGGCAGGCGATCATCGGGCCGCTGAAGGGTGTCGCGATGCCGGAGCTGCCCAGCGTGCAGGTGTCGCTGCAACAGTGGGTCAAGCTGCATCCCGCCACACTGGTGATGCAGGGTGATCCGACGTTCGCCAGCGAGTACGCCAAGGACTATGCGTACGAACGTGGCACCAAACGCGGCGGCCTCACCGGCACCGACACGATCCCGTGGAGCGAGAAGGCGTGGGTGGTGGGGATCGCACTCGGCGGCGAGGCGAAGGCGTACGACTGGCGCCGGCTGCGGCGTGAGCGCGTGATCAACGACGTGGTCGGTGGCACACCGATCGTGCTGGTGATGGGCCCCGACAGCGTCAGCTTCTTCGCCTTCCAGCGTCCGGACAGCACCGATCGCATTTCGGTGGATGGTGATTCCCTCGTCGCCGCGCGCGGACGTTTCGCGTTCACCGGTCGTGGCTCGGGCGGTGTGCTGACGCCGGTGACGGCGAGCCAGGAGTTCTGGCACAGCTGGCGCACGTTCCAGCCGGCCACCACGCGGTACTGACATGCGCGCCTCGCTCGTCGCGCTGGCGATCGGCGTCGCGTTTGCGGCCTGTCGTGAGTCGGGGTCACCGGCCGCCACTGCCACCACCGTGATCGAGAGTGGCACGGCGCGCATGGCCGACTCGCTGACAGCGTTGAATGCGCGTGCGCTGCTGCTGCCCGACGGCAATCCGTTCCTCAACCGCGCGCGGGCCGCGGCGCTGACGAAGGCACTCGCCGCGCTCTCCGGTGACGCGGCGATGGAGACGCGATTCCGGCTGGCGGAAGAGCAGCTGAAAGCGGGACAGACGCAGGCTGCGATCGACGGTCTCGAGTCGCTGATCCGGGACGCCGGTATCTCATGGGACCAGATCGCACCGCACCAGAAGCCGTTCTTCGACCTCACCGCGGTGGCGTACATGCGGCTCGGCGAACAACAGAACTGCCTCGACAACGCGGCCGCCAACATCTGCATCCTGCCACTGGCCGGTGCCGCGCGTCACTCGAAGCAGGCCGGCGCACGCGGTGCCATCGAGCGGTACACGAAGATCCTGCGACAGTATCCGGACGATCGTGGATCGCAGTGGCTGCTCAACCTCGCCTACCTGCAGCTCGGCCGATATCCCGACGACGTCCCACCGCAGTACCTGATTCGCAACCTCGCTCCGGCGAATGGTGGTCCCAGTTTCCCGACCTATCCGAACGTCGCCGGCATCGTCGGGCTGGCCGTTTCCGGGTTGGCGGGCGGGCTGAATGTGGACGACTTCAATGGCGACGGATTGCTGGACGTGTTCACCACCGGTTGGGGCCTGGCCGATCCGGTGCACCTGTTCCTGGCGGATGGGCACGGCGGCTACACCGATCGCACGGCCGCTGCGGGATTGGCCGGCATCGTCGGAGGGTTGAACACGACCCACGCCGATTACGACAATGACGGCGACGTGGACATCGTGGTGCTGCGCGGCGCCTGGATGCGCGAGAGCGGTCCCTTCCCACTCTCGCTGCTGCGCAACCGCGGCGATGGCACGTTCGACGACGTGTCGTTCGCGTCCGGCCTCGGCACCGCGGGGCCCACCAACACCGCCGCCTTTGCCGACTTCGACCTCGACGGACACCTCGACCTGTTCGTCGGCTACGAGTCGTACTCGAAGATCAACGGCGGCCCGTCGCATCCCTCGAAGCTGTTCCACAACAACGGCAACGGCACCTTCACCGAAGTGGCGACGGCGGTCGGCATCGCGATCGACGATTTCGTGAAGGGTGCCGCGTGGGGCGACGTCAACGACGACGGCCTGCCCGACCTGTTCCTGTCGGTCATCTACGGCCGGAACCGGCTCTACATGAACCGGGGTGGCACGTCGGTTTCCGACTGGAAGTTCGAGGAGCGCGCGGCCGCCGCCGGCGTCACACTGCCATTGGCGTCGTTCGCCACCTGGTTCTTCGACATGGACAACGACGGTCACGAAGACCTCTTCGTCCCCAGCTACGACGTGAACTCGGCGATGCACGAGATGGTGGCGCGCGAGTACCTCGGGCTGCCGCTGTCGGTTCGTGTCGGCGACGTGGATGTCACCTTCGAGGACGCCAAGCTGTATCGGAATCGCGGTGACGGCACCTTCGAGGAAGTCACACGCCGCGCCGGCCTCGATCGCAAGGTGATCTTCGCGATGGGGATGAACTACGGAGACCTCGACAACGACGGCTTCCTCGACTTCTACGTCGGCACCGGCAATCCCGACCTGCGCTCGGTGATCCCGAATCGCATGTTCCGCAGTGTCGGCGGCACGCGCTTCGAGGAAGTCACGCTGCCTGGCGGGTTCGGGCACCTGCAGAAGGGACACGCGGTGGCGTTCGCCGATCTCGATCGCGACGGTGACGAGGACGTGTACGAGATGATCGGTGGCGCGTACGAAGGTGACATCTCGACCAGCGTGCTGTTCGCCAACCCCGGATGGACCGGCACACGCTGGCTGAACCTCACGCTCGAGGGCCGGACCGCGAACCGGTCGGCGATCGGTGCCCGCGTCGCGATCGACGTCATCGATGCCGGCGGTGCGCTGCGCACCATCCATCGCACCATCCGCACCGGCGGCTCGTTCGGTGCGGGTCCGTTGCAGCTGCACGTGGGGCTGGGACGCGCCACGCGCATCACGGCCGTGCATGTGCAGTGGCCCGACAAGGTGCGCACCCGCAGCGACTACACCGCGCTGGCGCTCGACACGCACTACCGCATCACGCAGGGCGCGCCGCCGCTGCGACTCGATCGTGCACCGGTCCCGTTCCGCTCCACCGCCGCACCAGGGTCGCCGGCGATGAAGATGCCGGGCATGTGATCCCCATGACGTCGCGAGCCGCGCAACACCGTGACGGTGCCGCGCGGCTCGTGACTGCATGAAGCGACAGGCTAGGCGGTGGCGTCGAGCTTCGACAGCACCGCGTCGAGACCGGGCCACGATTCCGCGGCGTACCGGTGAATCGTGCGCAGGTACCGCACGCCATCCTCACCATGCGCCGCCATCACCGCCGCCGAGGCGCGCTCGGTGGCATCGGGCGCACAGAAGGGCGGCTCCACTTCCTCGTCGATGCGACCGTTCTCGTGCTTCACACCGGCGGCGTCGAGGAACGAGGCCTGGATGGCCGGCTCGAGGTCCACGTAGAGCGTCTGCATCAGCCCCAGCTCGTCCTGCGCCGACTCGACCTTGAGGCGCACGACCTCGGTCGCGAGGCGTTCGGCGGGCCAGTTCTGGAACGACGCGGGCCGGAAGCCACCGCCGCGACCGACCAACCGCTGGATGAAGATCGCGCGGGCGTCCTTCTGGGTCTTGAGTTCGTACGTGACGAGCGCCACTCGGCGTTCGACTGGCAGGGATCGGTAGGGCGAAAGAGGAGGCATGGCGGGCAAATTAGTCGCGCGAGGGGCACGGCGTGGGTGATATATTATGGCTGACGCTTCACAACGCTCAGCACGGTCGGCACATTTTACGCCACTAACGTGCGCACCACCCGCGCCCGGTACCTCAGGATCGAGCGATCCGAGGTTACGAAATAACCCCCGAACACAGGTTCCCCTGGATGGAGAGACCTCGCCTCAGCTTCCGGCAGCTCTTCAACATGAGCTTCGGGTTCCTGGGCATCCAGTTCGGATGGGGATTGCAGCTGGCGAACATGTCGGCCGTCTACGAGCGGCTCGGCGCCAAGCCCGATGAAGTTCCGCTGCTCTGGCTCGCCGCACCGGTGACGGGCCTGCTGGTGCAGCCGATCGTCGGCGCGCTCAGCGATCGCACCTGGGGGCGCCTCGGTCGCCGGCGACCGTATTTCCTGACCGGCGCGATCCTGGCGTCGATCGCGCTCTTCTTCATGCCGACCTCCAGTTCGCTCTGGATGGCCGCCAGCCTGCTCTGGATCCTCGACGGCTCGATCAACATCTCGATGGAGCCGTTCCGCGCCTTCGTCGCCGACAAGTTGAATGCATCGCAGCGGACGGCGGGCTTCCTGATGCAGTCGCTGATGATCGGCGTCGGCGCCAGCTTCGCGAATGCGTTGCCGTTCGTGCTCGGGCAGTTCGGCGTGGTGGGCAACACCCCCAGCGGCATCCCGCTGACGGTGAAGTACTCGTTTCAGGTCGGCGCGGTGGTATTCCTGCTGGCCGTGCTCTGGACCGTCGCCACCACCGATGAATACCCGCCCGAGGACATGGCGGCGTTCCAGCGCGCGAAGGAGGAAGGGCTCGGCGTGGGCGGGCTGCTGCGCGAGGTCTTCGAGGCGGTGCGCGACATGCCGCAGACGATGCGGCAGCTGGCCGTGGTGCAGACGTTCACCTGGCTCGGCCTCTTCTGCATGTGGCTCTTCTTCGTGCCGGCCACGGCGCGGCACGTGTTCGGCGCCACCGATCCGCAGTCGGAGCTGTACGCGAAGGGCATGGAATGGGGCGGGTTCGCGTTCGCGTTCTACTCCATCACCTGCTTCGTCGCCGCGCTGGTGCTGGCGCGCCTGGCTGCGGCCACCAGTCGCAAGACGGTGCACACGGTGGCGCTGCTCTGCGGTGCCGCCGGCCTGCTGTCGGTCTACGTGATCCACAACCAGTACCTGTTGCTGCTGTCGATGGTGGGCGTCGGCATCGCCTGGGCATCGATCCTCTCGATGCCGTACGCGATGCTGTCCAGTGCCCTGCCGGCCAACCGCATCGGCGTCTACATGGGCGTCTTCAACTTCTTCATCGTGCTGCCGGAAATCGCGGCGGCACTGTTCTTCGGTCCGCTCACGCGCGCCCTCTTCGGCGCCGACAACCCGAACACCGCGCTCTACGTCGTGATGCTCGGTGGCCTCTGCATGATCGTGGCGGCGATCTGCGTCCAGTTCGTGCACGACGCCGACGCCCCGGTGCCGGCGAGTGCCGCGCGGGTGGCCGGCGCATCCGGCACCAGTCCCGCCACGGCCGCCTGAGCATACCGCGGTTCAACGCGGCATTTCTGTACGGAGACGATGTCCGTTTCCCACCTTCGACTCGGTCCCATGCCCCTGCGTAGTCTGCTTGCACCTCGCCGCTCGTCGCCGTTCCCGCTGTCGATGCTCTATCGGGCGCTGGTCCTGCTCGCCGGAACGGCGGGTACCGCACAGGCCCAGAGCCTGGATGACGCGATCTTCATGGACAAGCGCGTGCTCTGCGCCGGTCTGGTCTACACGCGCGAACAGTGGACCGATTACTGGGAGGGCACGCTCAAGCGCGACAACGGCAACATCGGCACCGTCACCACCCAGCAGGCCGCGTTCATGACGGCCTACGGTGTCACCGGGCGCCTGAACGTCATCGCGTCGCTGCCGTACGTGTCCACCCGCGCCAGCCAGGGCGTGCTGCAGGGCCAGAGCGGCAGCCAGGACCTGAGCGTGGGCGTCAAGTACAACGCGCTCAGTACGCCGCTCACGTCGGCCGGCACGCTGAATGTCATCGGCGTCGCGTCGTTCAGCGTCCCCACCAGTGACTACACGGCCGACTTCTATCCGATGTCGATCGGCTCGCGCAGCAAGCGCGCCACCGGGCGCGCACTGCTGTCGTTCCAGGCGCACAACGGGATCTACGTGAATGCCTCCGGCGCCTACACCCGCCGTGGCAACGTGACGCTCGAGCGCCCGGCCTATTACACCGACGGTCAACTCTTCCTCAGCAACGAAGTGCAGATGCCCGATGTGCGCGACATGATGCTCACCGTGGGTTACCAGCGCCGCGGCCTGGTGGTGCCGGTCACGTTCACGCAGCAGCGCACGCTGGGCGGCGGTGACATTCGCCGGCAGGACATGCCGTTCGTGTCCAACCGCATGAACTTCTCGCGACTCGATGCACGGGTGCAGTACACCCTGCCGCGCCTGCCCGGCGTGGTGCTCCACGCCGGTGGCTCGCGCATCCTCGATGGCCGCAACGTGGGCCAGTCCACCACCGCGATGGTCGGCCTGCTGCTGGCGGGGAAGCTCTGATGCGCATCACGACACGTCGCTTCGCACGTCGCGTCACGGCTGCCAGCGTACTCGCCGCCGGCGCCCTGCTCACCAGCTGCGACAAGAGCATCACCGACCTCGAGCCGTTGCCGCCGTTGGCGGCTGCCAGCGTGGATGCGACGGCCGGCAACTGGCAGATGATCGTCATGACGTCGCCGAGCCAGGTGGCGGTCGCCGCGCCAACCGCTGTCACCAGCGACGCCTACAAGGCCGAGCTGGCGGCGATCAAGGTGGCGCAGGCATCACTCACCTCGGCGCAGCGCGCGAAGATCGACTACTGGGCCGGCGGCGGTGTGTTGCGCTGGAACCAGGTGCTGCGTGGCCTGGTGGCGAAGTACAACCTGCCCCCCGCGCCGCGCGCCGATGGCAGCTACGTCTTCCCCGACGCCAACAATCCGTTCGGCGACCCGGCATTCCCGTTCGCCAATCCGCCATACGCCGCGCGCGCCTACAGCTACATCGCCGTGGCACAGTACGAGGCGCTGAAGGCTGCCTGGCACTACAAGTACCAGTACAATCGCGCATCACCGGCGAAGGTCGATGCCGGCATTCGTGCCTTGGTGCCGGTCTCCGACCTGCCGTCGTATCCGTCGGAAGACGCGGTGCTGGCCGGTGTCACGGTGGCCATGCTGCAGACGCTGTTCCCCGCCGCGCTCGAGGAAGCCACCACGCGCGGAGCGGACCAGCGCGAAGCCGCGCTGTTGTCGGGCAAGGCGACCAGCACCGACCTCGCCGCCGGACTCGCCCTCGGTCGTGCCGTGGCGACGCTGGTGCTGGCGCGCATGACGACCGACGGCACCGGCAACGCGATCGGCAACGCCACGCTGTGGGCGGCGATGGCCGACAGTGCGCGCGCCCGTGGTGAGACCCCGTGGCTCAGCCTCGAGGCGCCGGTGCGCCCGCCGATGCTGCCGCTCTTCGGCAACGTCCGCACCTGGAGCATGACGGCCGCCGAGGTGGTGGCGGTCCGTCCGGCCGCACCGTACCCGACGGCATCGGCCGAGATGAAGGCTGACCTGGCCGAGGTGCGCCGCACCACCGAGAAGCTGACGAATGAGCAGCGCGCCATCGCGCAGAAGTGGAATGACGGCGCCGGCACCTACACGCCGCCGGGTCACTGGAACGACATCGCGGCAGATCACATCCGTGATGCACAATTCAGCGAAGTGCGCGCGGCGCGTGCGTTCGCGCTGCTGAACATGGCGATGCACGATGCGTCAGTGGCCTGCTGGGAAGCGAAGTTCCGCTACTTCAATCCGCGGCCGTCGCAGCTCGACCCGGCGATCCGCACCGACATCGGCCTGCCGAACTTCCCGGCCTATCCGTCGGGTCATTCCACGTTCTCGGCGGCCGCGTCGGACGTGCTCGGATACCTGTTCCCGTCCGAGTCGGCGAACTTCCGCGCGATGGCCGACGAGGCCGGCATGTCGCGCCTCTATGGCGGCATCCACTATCGCAAGGACATCGAGGAAGGGAAGGCGCACGGCGATCGTGTGGCCGCCTTCACCCTCCGCTTCGCGCAGTCCGACCGCGCCCCGTGATCGTGCTGCTGATGCCGCGGGCCGCGATGGCCCGCGGCATCAGAACACGCAACTCGATCGCGCCGGAATCGTCAGTGTGATACCGCTGGCCGTGGTTGCCGGCGCTGCGCAGGTCTTCAGCACATCCGTCCGCAGCGTCATCGCTGGCAACGTCACCGTCGCCGGTGCGGTGCCGTTGTTGATCGCCACCACCGTCGAGCCGCGCCTGTAGACCCACGCCTGGTCGCTGACGGACAGGTTCTGCAGCGCCGCCCGACGCAGGTCGGTGCGATTGGCGCGCAGCGTCAGGAGCGTCTGGACATGTGACCAGACCGCCTGTTCGACGTCGGTGCGACCGGTCGCCTCGAACGCATTGCGCTGATCCTCGCGCCAGCCACCGGGGAAGTCGCGACGGTTGTCCGGGTCGTTGCCGCCGGGCAGTGCGATCTCATCGCCGTAGTACACCAGCGGCGTGCCGCGCGTGGTGGCCAGCACGGTGTACGCCAGCTTCAGTCCCGCGGTCGTGGCGCCCTGCTCGTTCATGAACCGGTTCACGTCGTGCAGGCCGAGCAGCGTGACGAGGGCGTTGGGGTTCGGGTAGAGGTGATCGCGCGCCAGCATCTGCGGCACGTCGCGGATCGACCCACCGCGCCCGAACACGTTGCGCAGCGTGAAGTGCAGCGGGAAGTCGAACAGCGCATCCACCTTGTCGTCGATGCCGTCGTACTGCGTCTTGCCACCCTGGAAGAACGAGACGAAGGTCGGATCGCCGTCCAGCACCTCACCCACCACCTTGAAGGTCGGATACTCCTTCTTGATCGCCGTCATCCACTCGCGCCAGAACTTGCGCGGCACGTACGGCCAGGTGTCCTGCCGGATGCCGTCCATGCCACTCATGCCGATCCACCAGAGCGTGTTCTGGATGATGTAGCGCGCCACTTCCGGGTCGTCCTGGTTGAAGTCGGGCAGGATGTTGATGAACCAGCCGTCCAGTGTCGTGCGGCGCATCTCGGCCGACGAATACGGGTCGTGCAGCGTCCACGTCTGCCAAGTGTTCTCGGGATGCGACTCGGTGGTGCCGTGGTACCAGGTCGGCGTGGGCGAATCGCTTGCCCACGGGTGATATGGGCCGGTGTGATTGGCCACCATGTCGAGGATGATCTTGAGCCCCATCGCATGGGCTTCGTCGGTCACGGTCTTGAACAGCGCCATGTCGCCGAAGTGTTCGTCCACCGCGTACATGTCGGTGGCGCCGTACCCGTGGTAGTCGGTGATCGGCAGGCCGTCGTACATCTCTTTCCTGTTCAGCGCGTTGTTGTTGTCGTACAACGGATTGAGCCAGATCGCGGTGATGCCGAGCTGCTTCAGGTACGGCAGGCGCTTGCGCAGGCCTTCCAGGTCGCCGCCGTGGTAGTAGCGCCCCTTGGTGCGATCGTGCATGCCGGGTGACGCCGCGCGCGAATCGTTGGTGGTGTCGCCGTTCGCGAAGCGATCGGGCATCACCAGGTACATCGCGTCATCCTGGTCGAAGCCCTGGAACCGTCCGGTGGTGGCGAGCTTCGGCGCGATGGTGAACGGCACCGGCGCCTGTCCTGCCGCCGTCCGCAGCGTGAGCGGATAACTCCCCGGCCGCGCGGTGGCCGGAATCGTCACGTCCACGAAGGCATAGGTGCCGGCTGCATTCACCGTCACCCGCGCGCAACGCAGGCGCGGGCAGGTGAGCGAGGCACCAGACAGGTTCTTGCCGCGAATCAGCAGTCGCACCGGATTGATCGAGTGCTGTCCCCACCAGTTCGGCGGGTCGACCTTCTCGATCGTCGGGGCCTGTGCACTCAGTGCAGTGGCGCAGAGCAGCGACAGGGTGAGCAGCGCTCGCGTCGCGCGACGCGGCGTGGGCGGGATCGGTGTCATGTGATCAGCGGTCATAGATGTCCACCATCGTGCGCAGTCGAGTCGTCATCTCCGGCGTCAGCTGGTCCCAGCTGAAGCGGAAGGACCAGTTCCCCGACGACTTGCCGGGTGTGTTCATGCGGGTGTCGCTACCGGTGCCGATGATGTCCTGCAGCGGGATCAGCACCGTGTTCGCCACTGACGCCAGGCCGACGCGGATCAGCGTCCAGTTCATCTCGCTGCCATCGGTGCCGAGGTAATCCAGCGCGTACTGCTTCTCACGCGTCACCTCGTCGGAGGTGCGGGTCGAGTCGCTTTCACCGGTGGAGGTCCACCAGCCGACCGTGGTGTCGTTGTCGTGGGTGCCGGTGTAGGCCACGCGATCGCGCGGGAAGTTGTGCGGCTTGAACTCGTGCGCCTGGCCGTCGCCGCCGAAGGCGAACTGCAGGATGCTCATGCCGGGGAACCCGAACTCCTCGCGCAGCCCCTCCACCTCGGGCGTGATCAGTCCAAGGTTCTCGGCCACGATCGGCAGCTTGCCGAGCGCTTGCTCAATCGCGGTGAAGAGGTCTGGACCGGGCCCTTTCACCCAGCTGCCCTTCTCGGCGGTGACGGCCGCGCCTGGTACTTCCCAATACGCCTCGAAGCCGCGGAAGTGATCCAGCCGCACGCTGTCGAACAGCTCGAACGCAGCGCGCATGCGACGCACCCACCAGGCGTATCCGGTCTTCTTCAGCGCGTCCCAGTTGTAGATCGGGTTGCCCCAACACTGCCCGGTGGCGGAGAAATAGTCGGGCGGGACACCGGCCTGCACCAGCTTGTGGCCGTCCGCGTCGAGCATGAAGCAGTCGCGATTCGCCCACACGTCGGCGCTGTCGTGCGCCACGTAGATCGGCAGGTCGCCCATCAACTCGATGCCGCGTTCCTTGGCCGCCGACTTGAGCGCGTGGAACTGCGTGAAGAACCAGAACTGCTCCACCTGATAGCGCGTGATGCTGGTGGCGAGCCTGGTGCGCCACGCGGCCAACGCAGCTGGCTCGCGATGCGCGGCGCCGGGCTCCCACCGCGTCCACTCCACACCACCATGCGCTTCCTTGAGCGCCATGAACAGCGCGTAGTCGGGCAGCCAGTCGCTGTGCGCCGCCACGAATGCGTGATAGCGCGCATCGGGCTCGTACGACGACATCACTTCCAGCAGCCGCTGGCGCTTGTACGGGATGACGTGCTCGAACTCCACCGTGCGCGCCGGGAACTTGGTGTCATCGGGGCCGGTGAGGTGGATCAGCAGTGCGTTACCGGCGAAGGCGGAGAAACACTGATAGGGCGAGTCGCCGTAGCCGGTGGGACCGACCGGCAGCATCTGCCAGATCTTGAGCCCCGACGCTGCCATGAAGTCGAGGAACGTGTGGGCGTCAGGGCCGAGATCGCCGATGCCCATCGCGCCGGGCAGGGAGGTCGGGTGCAGCAGGACGCCGGCAGCGCGCGGGAAGGTCATCGGTGCAGGGCAGGGCGGAATCAGGCAGCCCGGGCTGAGCGTCGCGGGCGTGGAACGGGGAAATGGTGGTGCATGCCACGCGGTTCCGCTACGGTCCCGTCGGTCTCGGCGGCGCTGGGCACGACCCGCGACCAGCGGGTATTCTCCCCGCATGACCGACGATACTGAATCGGAACTGCATTTCGGTGAATGGGCGGCCGTCACCTCGTCGCACGGCGCCAGCCTGCGCGGACTCACCTGGCGCGGGCAGCCGGTGGTGACGGGTTATCGCGGCGCGGCTGCCAAGCAGGGTGGGCAGGGCGACGTGCTGCTGCCATTTCCCGGTCGCGTGAAGGCCGGTCGTTATGCCTGGGACGGCGTGGAGCATCAGTTGCCGCTCACCGACAAGGAAGGCCCGAACGCCATCCACGGGTTCGTGCGCGGCGTGGCATGGCAGACCGAGTCACAGGCGGCCGATGCCGTGACGTACCGGCTCGACTTCGCGGGTGCCGAGGGCTACCCGTTCCCGCTCGGCATCCGACTGGAGTACCGGCTGGCCGAGGACGGGCTCGTGGTGACCTGCGAGATCAGCAATGCCGGTGCGACGGATGCGCCCGTCGGCGTCGGCTTCCACCCGTACTTCACCGTCGGCTCGCCGGTCGTGGACGGTGACGTGCTGGAGCTGCCCTTCGGTGAGGTGCTCGAATTCGAGCAGCTGGTGCCGACGGGCGAGGTGACCTGGGTGTCGGAGACCGAGCTCGATTTCCGCGTGGCGCGCCCCATCGCGGACACCCGTTTCAACCATTGCTTCGCCGCCCCCGCGCGCGATGCCACCGGGCGCGCGATCGTCACCCTGCGCGGTGGCGACCGCACGGTGCGCGTGTGGATGGACGACGCGTTCGGGCACGTGGTGGTCTACAGCGGCGACGCCCTGCCCGCCGGCGTGGCACGCACCAGCATCGCGATCGAGCCCATGACCTGCGCCACCGACGCCCTCAATCATCCCAACTGGGGCCTGATCCGTCTGTCGCCCGGTGAAACTCGCGTCGCGCGCTGGGGCGTAGGAGTGACGTCGACCCCGTAGTGGCGTGCGGTGGGCGTGGTCAACACAGCCGTGGGCGTCGCGGTGCCGTGTCGACTGCGATGCCGGGAGGTAATCCATGAGATCGTCCTCCGACCTCACACGTCGTTTCGCTCCACGTTCCGCACTTCTGCGGCCGTGATGTTCTGCGGCTGTTCCGTTCTGCGATTCGCCGTGCCGTTTTCAGTTCGCAACTCGACCCAGACAACGCATCGTATGAAGACTCGGACCCTGCCTGCGCTCGCCGCGCTCGTCTGCTTCCCCATGCTGGTACAGGCCCAGCAGGCCGCGCCGTTGCGTGTGCCGTTCACCCTCGACTCGCTGCCCAACGGCCTGACGCTGATCGTGCACGAGGATCACTCTGTGCCGATCGTCACCACCAACGTGTGGTTCCACGTCGGCTCGGGTGACGAGAAGCGCGGACGCACCGGCTTCGCACACCTGTTCGAGCACCTGATGTTCATGGGCTCGGAGCACGCGCAGTATCCGCAGTTCGACCGATTGCTGGAGGCCGCGGGCGCCAACAACAACGGCTCCACCACCGAGGATCGCACCAACTACTACGAGGAAGGTCCCGCCAGTGCGTTGCGCCTGATGCTCTGGCTCGAGGCCGATCGCATGGGCTGGCTGCTGCCGACCATGGACGCGCCGAAGGTGGACCTGCAGCGTGACGTGGTGAAGAACGAGCGACGCCAGAGTTACGAGAACCAGCCGTACGGCATGGTCGGCGACATCGCGCCGCCGCTGATGTACCCCGCCGGCCATCCCTATTCGTGGACCGTGATCGGTTCGATGGCTGACCTCTCGGCGGCGTCGGTGGAAGACGTGAAGGACTTCTTCCGCCGCTACTACGCGCCCAACAACGCCACCATCGTGGTGGCCGGTGACGTCAATACCGACTCGGTGCGCGCCATCGTGCGCCAGTACTTCAGCGAGATCCCGCGTGGCCCGGCCATCGAGCGGCCCACACCGGCGCCGTTCACCGTGCGCGACACGGCGGTCACGCTCGAGGATCGCGTACAGTTGGCGCGACTGTACCTCAATTGGCACACCGTGAAGGCCACCCATGCTGACGCCGCGGCGCTGCAGCTGGCGGCGTACGTGCTGGCCGGTGCACGCACCAGCCGCCTCACCCAGGCGCTGGTGTACGACGGCGAGATCGCCACCAGTGTGCAGGCCTACAACGACGGCAAGCGGCTCGACGGCGACTTCAGCATCGTCGCCACCGCGCGCCCCGGCATCGGGCTCGACACCCTGCAGCACGTGGTTGATCGCAACCTGCAGCGCCTTGCCAGCGACGGCCCCACCGACCGCGAGCTGGAGCAGGCGCGCAACGTGATCGAAGCCGCGTTCCTGCGCAGCATCCAGACCGTCGGCGGCAAGGCGGACCAGCTCAACGAGTACTACTACCAGTCGGGCAACCCGGACGGATTCCAGGAGGATCTCGACCGGCTGCGCCGAGTGACCACCGCCGACATCCAGCGTGTGGTGCGCACCTACCTCCAGGCCCCGCGCGTGATGATCTCCGTCGTTCCCCAGGGCAAGCAGGCGCTCGCCGCCACCAAGGCGCAGGTGACCCCGTGATGCGCCGATCCCTGATGCTGCTGCTGCTCGCGCCCGCCGCCGCCGGCGCGCAGGCCGCCTTCGATCGCTCCAAGGTGCCGACACTGCCGCCCGCACCGAAGCTGGTCCTGCCGACCGTCGGCACGTCACGCCTCAGCAACGGCATCGCGCTGCAGGTGGTCACGCAGCGCGAGGTGCCGCTGGTGCAGGTGTCATTGGCCGTGCGTGGTGGTTCGCGGCTGGATGGCGCCGAACCGGGCCTCGCCTCGTTCACCGCACGCATGCTCACCGAGAGCGCCGGCGGCAAGGACGTCAACGCACTGCAGAACGCGCTCGCGTTCCTTGGCGCGACGCTCAACGCTTCCGCGAGCTGGGATGGCTACTACGTCTCGCTCAACGTGCCGAAGCGCTCACTCGGCGCCGCACTCGACCTGATGGCCGACGTGGTGCAGCGCCCTGCCTTCACCAGCGCCGACGTGCGCCGCCAGAAGTCGCTGCGCGCCGCCGGCATCCTGCAGCGTCGCGACCAGCCCAATGCGCTCGCCTCGCTGGCGTACAACAGCATCCTGTTTCCGGCCGGACATCCGTACCACAACCCGGCCGACGGTGACTCGGCGTCCACCGCGAGACTCGATTCGGCCAGCGTCCGCCGCTTCTACGAGCGCACCTTCACGCCGGCGCGCGCCAAGTTCATGGTGGCGGGCGACATCACGCCCGGCGAGGCGGCCGAGTTGCTCGGGGCGCGCTTCGGGAACTGGAAGTCGTCCGCGACGGCGTCGCCGATTCCGGCGGTGACGGTGCCTGCCGTGGCCAACGCGGCGGTGAAGCTGTTCCTGGTGGACAAGCCCGGCGCGGCGCAGTCCGTGATCAGCATCGGCGGCCCCGGTGTGCCACGCTCCAGCCCCGATTACCCGGCGCTGGTGGTGATGAACACGCTGCTGGGCGAGTCGTTCTCCTCGCGGCTGAACGCCAACCTGCGCGAGACCAAGGGCTACACCTACGGCATCAGCTCGCGATTCGGCTGGTCACCAGTGCCCGGCGCCTTCCGCATCGCCAGCGGTGTGCGCACCGACGTCACCGACTCGTCGCTGGTCGAGATCTTCAAGGAGCTGCGCCTGATCCAGTCCGCCCTGGTGGACGCCACCGAACTGGCACGCGCCAAGGCCTACGTCGCACTCGGCATCCCGGGCAACTTCGAGACCAATGGCCAGATCGTGGGCCAGCTGGTGGAGCTCGACACGTTCGGCCTGCCGCTGTCGTCGGTGAGCCAGTTCATCACCCGCGTGAATGCCGTCACGGCGGCCGACGTGCAACGGGTGGCGAAGAAATACATCCCCACCGATCGCGCCACGGTGGTGGTGGTCGGTGACCTCGCCAAGATCCGCGCCGGCATCGACGCACTCAAGCTCGGCACATCCACGGTGCTCGACGTGACCAGCGTCGCGAAGTAATCCTCGGTTCGATCACCGCTGGCACTCGGCGGAGACGCAGTCATCGACAAGAACGGCAACCGCAACCGCAACCGCAACAGCAA
>JAZKJL010000003.1:88170-513900 GCA_040384325.1 Gemmatimonadota bacterium
CCGCAACCGCAACCGCAACCGCAACCGCAACCGCAACCGCAACCGCAACCGCAACCGCAACAGCAACAGCAACTACTTGACACAAAGGCGCAAAGGCACAAGGACACAAAGCGGTCAGTGTCGATCGGAGTGATGGCGCACAGCTCGAGATAAGAAATCTTGAGTCGCTGTGCGCCAACATGAGGTCATCGGCGCGTGCAACGTGTACTCTCGTAGGTCACGAAACTCTTTGTGCCTTGGTGCCCTCGTGCCTTTGTGTCAGGCCGTTGCAGTTGCTCGCAGAACCCTTTGCGCCCTCGCGTCTTCGCGCCTTTGCGTCATGCCGTTGCAGTAGCGGTAGCAGTAGCAGTAGCAGTTGCCGAACCAAGTCGAAACACGAAGCGGCCCGTTCGGGATGAACGGGCCGCTTCGTCGCTGCGGGTCGTGACGAGGCGAGCTATTTCGTGGCGCCGCGCTTCGCCAGGATGAGGAAGATCGCGCCGGTCACGATCATCACAACACCCCAGATCAGGTTGATGTTCATGCCGGCCGACTTCGCGTACATCTCCGTGTTGCTGCCCGTCGCCAGGCCGTAGCCGGCCAGCATCACACCCAGCACCGTGAACAGGCCGCCGATCGGGAGGCGGAGGTCGAGTGAGCCTTCTGCGCTCATGTGGATCGCTCCGCGGTCAGAGGAAGATGATGTTGAGCAGCACGGTCGCTGCCAACACCGCCGCAGCGAACACCCACGGCTTCTTGAAGAATGGAATGTCGCCGTCCTGCGGCTTCTCGGTCAGCGAGTAGACGAGGCCCTTCAGCTCCGAGTCGGGCCGCGGCTGCGTGGCGAGGCTGATCACGATGCTCACCACCACGCAGGTCGTGAACGCCGCGATGGCCGTCCAGAACGTCTGCGCCATCTCGCTCGGGTAGGTGTGCAGCAGGCCGAAGAAGCCGCCCTTGATGCCCGGCACCGAGCCGTTCGGCAGCGTGAAGCCGTGGTGCAGCATCGCGCCGCTCATGCCGGCCGCCAGGCCCCAGAACGCGCCGTGACCGGTGGCGCGCTTCCAGAACATGCCGAGGGCGAAGGTCGCGAACAGCGGGGCGTTCACGAACGCGAACACCAGCTGCAGCACTTCCATGATGTTGTTGAACGCACCCGCCACATAGGCCGCCGCGATCGAGAGCAGGATGCCGCCCACCGTCGCCGCACGACCCATCCACAGGTAATGCTCGTCCGACGCGTTCTTCTTGATGTGGCTCTGGTAGATGTCGTACGTCCACACCGTGTTGAACGCCGTCACGTTGCCCGCCATGCCGGACATGAAGCTGGCCAGCAGCGCCGTCAGGCCGAGGCCCAGCATGCCCTCGGGGAAGAGCTTGATCAGCAGCATCGGCGTGGCGAGGTCGAAGTCCATCACCACCTTGCCCGCGGCGTCCAGCAGCGGCTGGCCATTCTCGCCCAGCTTGGCCGGGATGATGCCACCCGCGGCGCCGGTCAGCGCCAGCGCGATCATGCCCGGCAGAATCACCAGGAACGGGAACAGCATCTTCGGCACGGCGGCGATGAGCGGCGTGCGACGGGCCGCGATCATCGAGTCGGCCGCCATCGCGCGCTGCACCACCAGGAAGTCGGTGCACCAGTAGCCGAACGACAGCACGAAGCCGAGGCCCATCACCAGGCCGAACCACTCGACCCCCAAGGGATTGGTGGCCGCACTGGTCATGCCTTGCCAGGCGTGCGTGTAGGCACCCGGCGCCAGTCCCTTCGTCGCGGCGGCTTCCGTGAGGCGCGCCGTCAGGCCCGCCCATCCGCCCACCGACTTGAGGCCGAGGAACACCAGTGGCGCAAAGCCGAACGCGATCATGAAGAACTGCAGCACTTCGTTGTAGATCGCGCTCGTCAGGCCGCCGGCGAACACGTACGCCAGCACGATCACCGCCGACACCAGCACGCTCACGTCGAAGCTCCAGCCGAGCAGCAGGTTGAAGAGCTTGCCCATCGCGTACATCGAGATGCCCGACGAGAAGATCGTCATCAGTGCGAAGCTGATCGCGTTCAGCGTGCGCGTCTTCTCGTCGAAGCGCAGCTTGAGGTATTCCGGCACGCTGCGCGCGCGGGAGCCGTAGTAGAACGGCATCATGAACAGCGCCACGAACACCATCGCCGGGATGGCGCCGATCCAGTAGAAATGGGCGGTGGCGATGCCGTACTTGGCCCCCGACGCACCCATGCCGATCACTTCCTGCGCGCCCAGGTTGGCGGAGAGGAACGCCAGCCCCGTGACCCAGGGCGGCAACGAGCGGCCGGACTGGAAGAAGTCGGAACTCGACTTCGTGCTCCGCCGCAGCGCGAAGCCGATGCCGAGGACGAAGACGAAGTACATGGCCATCACGGCGTAATCGATTGCCGTCAGATGGGTGACCGGGACGAGATCCACGGGGGCTCCACGGAGCGCCGGCGACCGGCGGAAGAGGGAGGGGGGCGACAGCGGATGGCTGGGTGGACGCCGCGCGCGCGGCAGCGTCAGACGCGAGCATCCTAGCCGCAGGACCTCGCTCACGCACGTCGTGCGAACGCCCGACGCCCGCCCTCGTGACCCCGGGGCGGCGCCGCTGTCATCCTGCGCGGCCCGGGGCGCTGCCAGAATCGCGGTCCGGCGGAAAGATTACCGACGTCCGAGGACGCCCCTGCCCGGGGGGCGCACGCCGGCACGGCTCTCCTACCTCGCCCCAGCATGGACTCCAAAGCGGTCACCCGTCGCGACTTCGTCGCCGGCAGTGCCTCCCTCGCGCTCGGCGCCCTCGTCGCGCCGCCGATGATCGTTCCCCGCCACGTGCTCGGACGCGGCTATCAGGCACCGAGCGACACGCTCAACATCGCCTACGTCGGTGCCGGTGGCATGGGCATGTCGAACTGGGGTCAGCTGCTCGGCGAACGCACCGCTGCCGTCTGCGACGTGGACTTCGGCTACGTCGAGCGCTCGCTCGCCGGCCGCCTGCGCACGCCGCAGGGACCATTCACCGCACCGTCCACACTCAGCGGCGCCGAGGCGCAGGCCTGGGTCACGCGGCGCACGGCGGATGCCGCGAAGACGCTCGCCGACGCGAAGAAGATGGAAGAGGCGTACAAGGGTGCCACGAAGTACGCCGACTATCGCGAGATGCTCGACAAGCAGAAGGACATCGACGCCGTGCTGGTGGCCACGCCTGATCACATGCACGCCATGATCGCGCTGCAGGCCATGAAGGCCGGCAAGCATGTCTACGTGCAGAAGCCGCTCACCTGGTCGGTGACCGAGGCGCGTGCGCTGCAGAAGGCGGCGCGCGACATCAAGGTCGTGACGCAGATGGGCAACCAGGGCCACTCCGGCGAAGGCACCCGTCGCATCAAGGAAGTGATCGAGGCCGGCGTGCTCGGTGACGTGACCGAGGTGCACGTCTGGACCGACCGCCCGCAGCGCTACTGGGCGCAGGGCATTCCTCGTCCGGTGGCCACGATGCCCGCCGCACCACCGCCGTCGGCCGACGTGCCGGCGCAGTGGAACATGCGCACCGTGGATCGCGCGGTGCTGCAGGCGATGGTGGCGTCGCAGACGGCACCGCCGGCGTCGCTCAACTGGGACCTGTTCGTCGGCGCGATTCCGGCGGTGCCGTATCACCCCGCCTATCACCCGTTCGCGTGGCGCGGCTGGCTGGACTTCGGCGTCAGTGCGATCGGCGACATGGGCGCGCACCTCATCGACCAGCCGTTCTGGGCGCTGGAACTCGGCTACCCCACCAGCATCAGCGCCACCTCCACACCGTGGGGCGGCGGCAACAACACGCCGGCGTCGTACCCGTTGTCCACGCAGGTGCAGTACGAGTTCGCCGCGCGCGGCAAGCGCAAGCCGGTGACGATGATGTGGTACGACGGTGGCATCCTCCCGCCACGCCCGCGCCACCTCCCCGACGACGTGCGCCTCAGCTCCGATGGTGGCGGCATCTTCGTCGGCAGCAAGGGCATCATGGTCTACGACACCTACGGCAACAATCCGAAGGTCTATCCGGAATCGCTCACCGAGCGCGCCGACAAGGTGCCGAAGACGCTGGAGCGTGTGACCACGTCGCACGAAGTGAACTGGGCCAACGCGTGCAAGGGCGTCGGCACGGCATCCACGCCCTTCTCGTACGCGGCGCCGCTCACCGAAGTGATGCTGCTTGGCCTGGTCGCACTGCGCTCCGGGCAGGGTCGCAAGATCCTGTATGACGGTGAGGCGATGCGCGTCACCAACGCTCCGGAAGCCAACGCCTTCCTCGGTCGCGAGTATCGCGCCGGCTGGAGTCTGTGACGGCGATGGCGAAGCGCCTGGGCGTCGGGTTCGTCGGCAGCGGGTTCAACACCCGCTTCCACATCCAGGCGTTCCGGGCGATCCGTGATGGCGACGTGCGCGGCGTGTGGAGCCCCAACCGCGAGCGCGCCGAAAGCGCCGCGGCGCTGGCACGTGAACTCGATGTCGGTGACTGCAAGGCGTACGACTCGATCACCGACATGGTGGCCGATCCTGCCATCGAGGCCATCTGGCTCAGTGGACCGAACCAGGCGCGTGTCGAGAACGTGGAGGAGATCGTTGAGGCGATCCGCAGCGGCAAGGGTACGCTGCGTGGACTCGCCTGCGAGAAGCCGCTGGCGCGCAACGTCGCGGAGGCGAATCGCGTGATCGAACTGGTGGAGAGCGTCGGCCTTGCCACCGGCTATCTCGAGAACCAGTTCTTCTCGCCGCACGTCGAGACGGGGTACAAGCTGCTCTGGGCACGTGGCGCTGCGAGCACCGGTCGCCCGTACCTCGCGCGGGCCGCCGAGGAGCACAGCGGGCCGCATTCGCCCTGGTTCTGGACCGGTGCGCTGCAGGGCGGCGGCACGCTCACCGACATGATGTGCCACTCGGCGCTGCTGATCCGCCACCTGCTGGTGAAGCCGGGCGAGCCGCTGTCCACCGTGGTGCCGGTGAAAGTCACGGCGCACATCGCGAGCCTGAAGTGGTCACGGCCGCACTACGCCGGCATCCTCGCCAACGACATGAAGGTGCCGCTCGACTACACCCGCACGCCGTCGGAGGACTTCGCGTCGATGCACGTGGAGTTCCGCACCAGCGACGGCTACACCGTGCTGGGCGAAGCCACCACCTCGTGGAGCTACGTCGGGCCCGGATTGCGCCTCTCGGCCGAGTTGCTCGGTCCCGAATATTCCATGCAGTGGAATTCGCTCGATCCCGGCCTCAAGCTGTTCTTCTCGCGCGAGGTGAAGGGCAGCGTGGGCGAGGATCTGGTGGAGAAGCAGCAGGCCGAAACCGGCGGCATGCCGGTGGTGCCGGCGGAGCCGTTCGTGTACGGGTACGAAGCCGAAGATCGCCACTTCACCCGCGTCTTCCTCGGGCTCGAGGAACCGCGCCTCACCTTTGCCGATGGACTCGACGTCGTGAAGCTGCTGATGACCGCCTACCAGAGCGCCGAACAGGGGCGCACGATCGACTACCCCGGGGAGCACCTCGACACCTTCACGTCGGCGGTGTCGCGCTACGAGTGGAAGCGATGAGCGCGCGCGCGATCACACAGGTGGCAGCGACACTGCTGCTCGGCGTCGCCGTCACCGCCTGCGGTGGCAAGGCAGCCTCCGACGCCGATTCGTCGGCCGCCACGGCCGCTGCCGCCGCGCAGCCGGCCACCAACAGGGGAGACAAGCCCGTGTCGAACACCGTCACCTGGACACCGCTACTCGACGCCAGCATGAGCCAGTGGCGCGTCTGGAAAGGCGATGCGATGCCCGCCGGCTGGACCGTCACCGGTGACGTGCTCTCGAAGGACGGCCCGGTGGGCGACCTCGAGTCGCGCGCGCAGTTCGCGAACTTCGAGCTGGAGTTCGACTGGATGGTGGGTGAGGTCGGCAACGCCGGCGTGTTCTACCGCGTCACCGAGGAATACGACAAGCCATACTGGAGTGGGCCGGAGTACCAGCTGCTGGATGACGCGCGGCATCCCGATGGACAGGATCGCCTGCGCACCGCCGGTGCCGCCTATGCGCTCTACGCCGGCCCGAAGGACGTGGTGAAGCCGGCCGGCCAGTGGAACAGCGCGCGCATCGTGGTCGCCGGCAACTTCGTCGAGCACTGGCTCAACGGGCAGCAGGTGGTACAGTACGAACTGGGTAGTGCCGACTGGTCGGCGAAGGTCAAGGCCAGCAAGTTCACCGAGTATCCCAACTACGGCCTCGCCAAGCGCGGCTTTCTTTCCATCCAGGGCGACCACTCTGGAACGCTCAGCATCCGCGCGATGCGCATCCGGGACCTTCCATGAGCACCGCAGCACCGGGCAGCAGCTCCACCCGACTCCGCCTCTCGGCGATGATGTTCGTGCAGTACTTCATCTACGGTTCGTGGCTGGTCACGCTGGGCACGTTCCTCGGCAGCGCACTCAAGGCCAGCGGCACCGAGATCGGCTTCATGTATTCGCTGCCGGCCATGGCGGCCATCGTGTCGCCGTTCCTGGTGGGCATGATCGCCGACCGGTTCTTCGCCACCGAGCGGGTCCTCGCGTTCCTGCACCTCGCCGGTGCGGCGCTGCTGTACTTCGCCACCACGCAGGGATCGGTGAGCAGCTTCTGGCCGCTCTTCCTGCTCTACACGCTCTGCTACATGCCGACGCTGGCGCTCACCAACGCGCTGGCGTTCGACCACATGAGTGATCCGGCGAAGGAATTCCCGCGCATCCGCGTGCTGGGCACGATCGGCTTCATCGCCGCCGGCCTGGCGATCGGCCAGCTGGGTGCCGATGCCACGGCACTGCCGCTGCAGCTCGGCGCTGGCGCCTCGGTGCTGATGGCCGTGTACTGCCTCACGCTGCCGCACACGCCGCCACACAACGCCGGCAAGAAGCTGTCGGCGCGCGACCTGCTCGGCCTCGACGCGCTGGCGCTCATGAAGGACCGCTCGTTCGCCGTCTTCGTGCTCGGGTCGTTCCTGCTCTGCATCCCGCTGCAGTTCTACTACACGTTCACGAATCCCTTCCTGAACGAGATCGGCGTGCAGGGTGCGGCCGCCAAGATGACGCTGGGCCAGATGTCCGAGATCGGCTTCATGCTGCTGATGCCGTTCTTCTTCGCGCGACTCGGCATCAAGAAGCTGCTGCTGATCGGCATGGCGACGTGGACCCTGCGGTACCTGTTGTTCGCGTTCGGCAATGCCGGCAGCGGCATGTGGATGCTCTACCTTGGCATCCTGGTGCACGGCGTCTGCTACGACTTCTTCTTCGTCACCGGCCAGATCTACGTGGACCAGCAGGCCGACATCCGGATCCGCGCCGCCGCGCAGGGCTTCATCGCGCTCGTCACGCTGGGTGCCGGCCAGCTGATCGGCTCGTGGCTCTCCGGTGTGGTGGTCGATGCCAACGTCATCGCCGCCACCACCGCCGGTGGTGCGGTGACGCATGACTGGACCAAGATCTGGATCGTGCCGGCGATGGGTGCACTGGGTGTGATGCTGATCTTCGCCGCGCTCTTCAAGGTGAAGACCGCACCGAACGCCGCCATGCCCGCGCACGCCTGAGTGCAGCGCTTGCGTAGCCTGCAGGCACTCGTCGTTTTCGGTGCCTGCGCCGGTGTGCTGCCGGCGCAGGCACCCACGATCACGGTGCAGCAGTCGGGGGTGGAGTCGCTGTTCCAGGCGGTGAGTGTCAGCGCGGTGAATCCCGACGTGGCCTGGATCAGCGGGCATCGCGGCACCTACGCCCTCACCACCGACGCCGGCCGCACCTGGACGGCGCGTGTGATGCCCGGTCGCGACAGCCTGGAGTTCCGCGACGTGCACGCGATCGATGCCCGCCGCGCCTGGCTGTTGTCGTCGGGGACGGGCGCGAAGTCGGGGATCTTCCAGACCAGCGACGGCGGCGTCAACTGGTCGCAGGTGTTCGCCAACCGCGACACCGCGGCGTTCTACGACTGCATGGCCTTCTTCGACGAGCGGCGCGCGTTCGCGTTCAGTGACGCGGTGAATGCGCGCATGCCGATCGTGCGCACCGGCAACGGGCGTGAGTGGGCCGTGGGCGCGATTCCGGCGCAGCAGGGCGAGGGCGGATTCGCGGCCAGCGGGAGCTGTGCGCAGGCCACGGTGCTTGGTGAGGCATGGATCGGCACCGGTGCGGCGGCCCGTCCGAGAGTGCTTCACAGCACCGACTTCGCCCGCAGCTGGAGCGCGGTGGAGGTACCCATCGTCAGCGGCAGCGGGGCGGGTATCACCGCGCTCGCCTTCCGCGACCGGCGGCACGGCGTGGCGGTCGGCGGCGCCATCGGCGGCAGCGCAACGGGCCCGCGTGCGGCGCGTACGGCCGACGGTGGAGCCACGTGGACTGTGATCGCCGATCCGCCGCTCACCGGTGCGCTCTACGGCGCCGCGTACGCGGTGCGCGGCGGCAGGGCGTTGCTGGTGGCCGTCGGCCCGGGCGGCGCCGCCTGGTCCACCGATGATGGCGACACGTGGACGGTGCTGGACGCCGCGCCGTACTGGAGCGTCGGCTTCGGCTGGAGTGGCACGGGCTGGATGGTGGGGCCGAAAGGTCGCGTGGTCCGGATCGAGTGGCGCTGAGCCGTGCCCGCGACCGCTGCCGCGCCCTCGATCAGCCTCCGAGCCGATCCGCCAGCCGTCGTCCGCAGTAGAGCCCGAGTCCGGTGCCGATGCTGCCGAGGAACACGCCGGTCATGATGCCGTACCGGGAGCCGGCCCAGCCAAGCAGGCTGCTGAAGGCAACGCTTCCGGCCACTGCGAGTGTCTGACGCATGCCGGGTGGACGTGCGATCCGGTCCGGGCGCAACCTGCGCGACTGCATCCGGTGAGCTGGACACGTCGAACCTCCCGTCGTATCCGCGGCACGGCCGGGCCCGAAACCGGCTCGCGTCGCACCGCGTAGGCGCCACCATCCCCAGCCTCCCGAGACTCTCCATGCGTCGCACCGCCTTCCTGCTCGCCGCTGCCCTCGTCGCCGCACCGCTGGCCGCGCAGTCCGATGACGGTACCACGTTCCGCTGGTCCGGCGCGGTGTCCGAGGGGCGATACATCCGCCTGCACAACATGAACGGTGACGTGCGCGTGGAGCGCGGCGCGCCGGGCTCGCGCGTGGAAGTCATCGGTGAGCGCACGGTGCATGGTGGCGACCCGACGGTGGTGCGGTTCGACGTGCGCATGCGCGACGACGGCGACGTGGTCATCTGCGTGCTCTGGGGTCCCGACATGACCTGCACCGATCAGGGGAGCCGCGGCAACTACAGCACCAACTGGCGCAAGGGTGATCGCGTCAGCGTCGCGCTGCGAGTGCGAGTGCCGGACGGCGTGAAGACGTATGCGCGCAGCACCAACGGCGCCGTGGCGGTGGAAGGGGTGACGTCCGAAGTCGATGCCGCCACCACCAACGGCGACGTGAACGTGCGCACCACCAGCGGCGTGGTGAATGCCAGCACCACCAATGGCAGCATCACCGCCACGCTCGGCAGCGCGGCCGGCGATGCGCCGATGCGCTTCACCACCACCAACGGGCGGGTGACGGTCTACGCACCGCCCACGCTGTCGGCCAACCTCGACATGTCCACCACCAACGGCGACCTGTCGGTGGACTTCCCGGTCACCGTCAGCGGCGTGCTCGGTCGCAAGCAGCTCCGCGGCACGCTGGGGCAGGGTGGCCGCGCGCTGGTCGTGCGCTCCACCAACGGCGATGTCTCGCTGCGCAGCAACGGGATCTGATTGCCCGCTCGCAAGGCGCGCGTCACCGAACCGGCTGCGTCGCGCATTCGCGGCGCGCCGGTCGTTCCACTTCGTCCCACCGATCCGCGTGCCCCCATTCGCGCCGTGCTGGTGGGCGAGGCGCCGGGGCCGCGGGGTGCCGACCAGTCGGGCATTCCATTCTTCGGTGATCGCGCAGGACGGCCACTCTACGCCGCACTGCTGCAGGCCGGCGTCCTGTCGTGGGCCGGGCGATCGCCCGATGGTGTGCCATGGGATGGCCGATCGCTGATCGAGGCCGGCGTGCGCCCGGTGGTGTCGCATGTGATCCTGACCAACGCCTACGATCGCTGCCCCACCGATGATGGGCGGTCGTTCCGTGCGCCAACGCGTAGCGAACGCGAAAGTCCCGACAACCTCGGGCGGCTCCGCCGAGATCTCGACGATGCCATCGCGCACGGCGCCGACCGCGTCTGCTGTCTCGGCAAGGTGGCGGCTTCGGTCGTGTCGCTGCTGCAGCTGCCGCTGGTGGTCCACGCGCTGCCGCATCCCAGCGCACAGGGGCTGCTCACCTCCGCACCCGATCGCGGTAAGGGAGCGCGCATGGCCGACCTCGAGGCGGCGTGGGTCGCCGACCTCGCGGCCCTGCTGCGCTGACTCGCGTCAGCGACGACCTCAGTTGTTGCCGCCGAGGTTGAAGAAGTCGAGCCGTGGATTCACCACGCTGTTGTAGATCGACCCGAAGCTGTACGACAGCCCGGTGAACACGAACACGCTGTAGTTGCTGGCCAGCGCGCGCTGCTGGGTGAGGATCTGTTCCGGCGTCTGCCCTTCGGCGGCGAGGAAGATCTGGTCGCGGATCAGCGACGCACCGCCGCCGAAGTTGAACGAGAGCCCCTTCACCAGGTTCAGGTTCGTCTGGCCGTTGATGCTCAGGTTCCACTTCTTCACGTCCGGGATGAAGCTGGCGTAGCGCGAGCTGACGTTGACGCTGCCCCAGCTCTTGCGGATGTCGGAGCCGACCACCAGTTCCTGCTGTGCGCGCCACTCGCTGCTGCGGCCGAAGATCGTGGGCTGTGTCCAGCGGAAGTAGCGGGGGCCCACACCGTACGAGATCGCGATCTGCTGGCTGGTGGCCTGCTTCCACGGGAACAGGTTGTACTCGATCACCGGCGCCGCGCGCCAGAACAGCTTCGTGTTGTTGAACTCATTGAAGCCGACGTTGGTCAGGAACCCGGCCGAGAGTCGTGGTCCCAGCGCCTTCACGCCGCGCACGAAGACCAGCCCGTTGCGGATCGTGTTCGACACCGTGGTGGTGTCGTCGATCTCGAACTTGTTGTACCGCACGCTCTGGTTGACGCCGAACCGGATGGCGTTGCGCTCGGTGACACGTCGCACGCGGATGTCGCTGAAGATGTTGGCGAACGTCTGCCGCGACTCGGTGTTCATGAAGCCGTTCGCCTCCACCTGCAGCACGAAGAAATTCCAGCGATCCTTCACCGACTGCGGCGATGCCTGCCGGGCGTTGGCCGGCGCGTCGTAGACCACCCGCAACCGGGTGGCGGCCGAGGTGGCCCGCACGTAGGGCACCAGCAGCAGCGCGAAGCGGGCCGAGAGCTTGCGGCGGATGCCGTCCTCCGACTCGTTCGGCAAGGTGTTCACCACCGAGGTGTCGGCCCGGCCATCGAATCGGCCGCGCCCGAGGGCGGTGACGGTGTACTGGAACGCCCCGCTGCCGGTCTGGATGGTGGTGACGAGGAACTGCACGTCGGCGAACAGCCGGTCGCGGGTCCAGGTCACGTAGGGCAGCTCCAGCACGAAGAACTCGGTGGCGCATCCCTGGTTCGTGTCGCCGCGACAGTCGAGGAAGACCTTGATCGCGTCGCTGGCCGCGGTGGTGTCGGCGGGTGGCGGCGTGCCCTGCGCGCGCAGGAAGGCGGGGACGAGCAGCACGAGCAGCACGAGCAGCGCCAGGCGCCGCAGCAACCGGAGGGGCAGGGAGTCGGGCATGCGAGGCAATGGGAGGGAGTGAGGCACGAGCATCGGCCGGATCGCGGCCGGCATCGGCGGGGCAGGGGTGACCCGGTCCCATCGCAGGCCCGGTAGATTACGCCGCGGAACCCGCAGAGTTTCCTCCCACCCGGACTTTCGTGTCACGTCATCGCTTAATCGTCACCGGCGGCGCCGGCTTCATCGGCAGCGCCACCATCTGGCAGCTGAACAAGCTGGGATACGACGACATCATCTGCGTGGACGCGCTGCGCACGGGCGACAAGTGGAAGAACCTGGTCGGGCTGCGGATCACCGACGCCATCCACAAGGACGACTTCCTCGCCACGCTGCGCCGCAACTCCGGCGCCTACCAGGCCGACACCGTCATCCACTTCGGGGCCTGCTCCGCCACCACCGAACGCGACGCCGACTACCTGCTGCGCAACAACACCCACTACACCAGCGAACTCTGTGAGTGGTCGCTGGAGCGCCATGCGCGCTTCATTTACGCCAGCAGTGCCGCCACCTACGGCGAGGCGGCCGGCGGCTTCGATGACGACCCGGCACGCCTCGAGTCGCTGGTGCCGCTCAACATGTACGGCTTCAGCAAGCACCTGTTCGACCTGCAGGCGGCGCGCAGCGGGCTGCTGCAGCAGATCGTGGGCCTCAAGTTCTTCAACGTCTTCGGGCCCAACGAGTACCACAAGGGCGACATGATGAGCGTGGTGTGCAAGGCGCATCGCCAGATCCTCGAGACCGGCGAGCTGCAGCTCTTCCAGTCGCACCGTCCCGAGTTCCGCGATGGCGAGCAGCAGCGCGACTTCGTCTACGTGAAGGACGCCAGCGCCGTCATCGCCTGGCTGGTCGCGGCGCCGCAGGTGCACGGCCTGTTCAACCTCGGCACCGGCAAGGCACGCAGCTGGAATGCGCTCGCGCACGCCGTCTTCAAGGCGATGCAGCGGGAACCGCGGATCCGCTACGTCCCGATGCCGGAATCGATCCGCGACCGGTACCAGTACTTCACGCAGGCATCGATGACGCAGTTGGCCACCGCCGGCTGCCCGGTGAAGTTCTCCTCGCTCGAGGAGTCGGTGCACGACTACGTGACGCAGTACCTCGCGCGCGACGAGGCGACGCTGGGTGTGGTCGGCGCCTGAGCGCCACCGACACCGGCGAGGCCAGTGTCAGTCGTCGAACGTCAGTCGTGCCAGCTGTGGCATCACCGTGTCGAGACCGTCGCCACCCGACGCCGCCACCGCCGACCGCAGCACCGCCAACTCTTCCTCGGCATAGTCGCTGGCCGAGATGGCGAAGCAGTCGCGGAACAACGTGTCGGGCAGCCCGGCGCGCACCGGTTGCGAGCCGCCGGCCTGATCCCAGTAGATGTCGAAGTCGTACGCCCACGGCCCGATCGTGAGCCGCAGCAGCACGCGGTCGGAATCGCAGTCCTGATACAGGTCGCCGCGGTGCAGCATCTGCTGCACCCAGAGGGCGGCCAGTCTCCCGTGATCACCTTCGCTGCGGAACAGCACATCGGCTGCCTCTCGCAGGTGCCAACCGTAGCGCCGACCAAAGGTCAGGCGCACGTCCGTGCTCTCATCACTGAGATCGTCGAGTGGCCACATCGGGGAGTGGGGGTTGGGATGCACGACGATTCTCCACCCTGTACCGCCAACGTGCAATAGGGAGGGTTACGAAATTGCACTGCGCCTGCATTTCCATTTGCAGTCCAGCCCAGCGACGACCCGACCTAACCTCTTGCGCGTGTTCAGTTTAGGGCCTCGGAAGGCGTCCACACCTGAGCGCGCTCCAATACAACGAATGCCTCGTGCGTACTTGTGACTGCTAACCGGTCAACGAGCCCGCGGGTGTTGCGTAACCGGGTGCGCTGCCGTTGGCGCGGTCACGCTGCGCCGTGAGTGACTGCTGCTACGCCGCCGTCGCCCGCTTCGCTGGAGACCGGGTCGGCGCGGGTCCCACCACCCGCGGTCGCGACATGCGACTCACCCCGCGGCGGCCGGCCGTCGCGAGAACCGCATGCCCTTCACGCGGCTCGCATCGAGGACGAGGTGCGTCACGCGTCCTGTCGCGTCGCGTACGAAGCGGAGGTCGTAATCCGTGAAGCGGAAGGTGTCGGCCTTCGCGCCCGGTCGCAGTTCGGTGGGCGCGAGTGACTTCGTGCTGACCAGCAGTCGGTCGGCATCCACCGTCACGTGGAGCGTCACGTCGATGGCGTCGCCGGTGTAGGCACCGACCAGGCCACGCAGCGCGGCACTGGACGTCGCGGGCGTGCGCACCACGACCTTGCGCCGGAGCGTGTCGGGTTCCGACGCGGCGGCGCCCACCTCGCGCGCGGTCAGCAGCACACCGCCAGGCGTGCGCTCCGAGTCGGTCATCGTGACGTGGAAGATGGCGATCCCGGTCATCACCACCTCGAAACGTCCGACGCCGATGGGCCGCATGCTGTAGACGCGGCCGCCGGGCACGTTGTACGCGAGCATGGTGTCGGCCAGCGTGATCCGCAGGCCGACCTCGCGACCACTGAGTGTCACGTAGTCGCCGACATACCGTTGCAGCACCGTGGTCGGCATCGGGATCGTGGGCAGCGCCGCTGCCGCGGCGAGTGCCGTCATGTTCGGCGGCGGCAGCGTGTCGGCACGATTCACGATCAGCGCCGCCACGGCCGGTCCGAACGTCCACATGCCGGGATAGGCATTGCAGAGCGTCACCACCGACAGGTCTGCGCTGGGAACGCGCACCAGGTACTTGTACTCACCCACGCCGCGGTGCTCGATCGACGGCTGTCCGCTCACCGTCGCGGGATAGACGCCGTACAGGAAACCGGTCCTCCGCGCCGACTCCGGCGCACCACCCTCGAGCGACGCGAGGAGTGCTGCGATGCCGCTGGAGGAATCGCGCACGGCACGCGCCCATCTCACCATGTCGTCCAGGTTCGTGCTCACCGCGATCCCGCCGACCGGTGAGATGCGATAGCGCAGCACGCTGCGCCACCCGGTGGCGATGGGTTCGTGGAAGAGCGCATGCGGTCCCGGCACGCTCCCCTGCTCGGCGCCGATCCGCGTCGCGCGCATGCCAAGCCGATCGAGCAGCACCGTGCGCAGGTGCTCGTGCAGCGACCGCCCGGAAGTGCGCTCCACCAGCATGCGCAGCAACGCGTAATCGGTGTTGCTGTACATCGTCCCACTCCCCGGCGCGAACACCAGCTTGCCCCAGCGCCCCAGCATGCGGAACACGTCGGCATCGGTGATGCGGTCGGTGAGGTCGAACGCCGGCTCCAGCACGCCGTAGTCGGCCAGTCCGCTGCTGTGATGCACCAGGTGCCGCACCGTCACCGCCGATGCGTAGGCCGGCAATTCCGGGATGTGGCGGCGCACCGGATCGTCGAGCGACAGGCGCCCGTCGCGCACCAGCGTCGCCACCGCCAGCGCGACGAACGTGCGCGTCTCGGAGTAGGGAATCCAGAGTGTCGTCGCCGTCGTCATCGGCACACCGAAGCCGATGTGCGCCATCCCGTACGCCTTCCGGAACGCGACGCTGTCGCCGCGCAGCACCGCCACCGCACAGCCGGGGGTCGCGCGCGAATCGTAGGTGTTGAAGACGGAATCGATGCGGGCGACCGGCAGCGGGTGCGACAGCTGGGCGCCGACGTCGACGGGACTGCCAAGGATCGCGGTCAGCGCGACGACGTTCTGCAGCGCGATGCGTGCGTGGCGAGCGGTGATGGCCGGGCGGGTGCGGAGCGTCACGTCTGGTGTGGGGCGAGGGGGGGCGACTCTGGTGCCGACGCGGGACGGTGTCGCGGCGCCGGAACGCTGTCAACCGCGATGCGGCCGGCACGCTGGTCCCCTTCGTCCGCGCCCGGTGTACGATCGCGGAGCCCCCGGTGCCTCCGCGCCACGGCGCTCCCGCGCGGCAAACGCCTCTGGAAGCGTGTGTAGGACTGCGACGTGGTTCCGGGGATCGGTGCCATCGGTCACATTCCTTCCCGTCGTGCCACCGTCCCGCTTTCGCCCTCACTCCCTCGTCATGCGTCCTCGCCGACTCACGCTCCTGACCGCCGCACTGCTGCTGGCGACCGTGGTGAACGGCCAGGCACCGGCGGCGACCGTGACACCGGGCATCACGGTGCTGGTGCGCGACTCGTTGCACCTCATTCGCGGCAAGCGCGTCGGCCTGATCACCAACCACACCGGGCGCGACGCCGCGGGGGTGAGCAGCATCGACCTGCTGGCGCGTGCCCCCGGCGTGAAGCTGGTGGCACTCTTCGGGCCCGAGCACGGCCTGCGCGGCATCGCCGAGGCGGGCGAGAAGGTCGCCAGTTCGGTGGACAGCGCCACCGGCGTCACGATCTACTCGCTCTACGGCAGCACGCAGGTGCCGACGCCGGAGATGCTGTCGAAGATCGACGTGCTCGTCTACGACATCCAGGACGTCGGGTCGCGCACCTACACGTACGCGTGGACGATGGCGCTCTCCGCGCACGCCGCGGGGAAGGCGGGCATTCCCTTCATCGTCTGCGATCGGCCGGTGCCGGTGCGCGGTGATCGCGTGGACGGCGCCGTGCTCGATACCGCATTCCGCTCCTTCATCGGCCAGTATCCGGTGGCGTTGCGGTACGGGCTCACCGCCGGCGAGATGTTGCGGCACCTGGTGCGCACGAAGCAGGTGCAGGCGCGCATCACGGTGGTGCCGATGCAGGGATGGACGCGTGACCAGTGGTACGACCAGACCGGCTTGCCGTGGGTGGCGCCGTCGCCGAACCTGAAGACGCTCGACGCGGCGCTGCTCTACACCGGCACCGTGTTCGTCGAAGGCACCAACATGAGCGAAGGCCGCGGCACCGACGCCCCCTTCCAGCTCATCGGCGCGCCGTGGCTCACCGATGCCGGCGACCTGGCGCGGTCACTCGGCGCGCTGGCATTACCGGGCGTGCGCTTCGACTCCGTGTCACGCACCGTCGCGAAGGGCCAGAAGCATGGTGAAGCGACCATTCCCATGCTGCGCATCACGGTCACCGCGCGCGACTCGGTGCAGCCGGTGCGCGTCGGTGCGATCACGTTGGCCGCGATCCGTCAGCGGCATCCGCGCGAGCTGGTGTGGCGCGAGGAGTTCCTCGCCAAGCTGGCAGGCGGCAAGGCGTTGCATCGCGCGCTGGTGCAGGGCATCGGCGCCACCGAGGAACTCCTGACGATGTGGCGCACCGATGCCGCGCGGTTCGAGCGCGAGACGCTGGTGGACCGGCTGTATCGCTGACGATCGCGCTCAGCCCTGCGCCTTCCCCATGCGCGTGGCGTACACGCTGCGGCGCCCATCGCGCGCCAGTGCGACGATGTCGTAGCGCTCCGGATTCGGGCCTTCCATGCCCACGGAGCCGCCCGGCATGCCGGGCACGAACAGGCCCACGATCGCCGGCCGCTCACGGAGCACCTTCCGCACCAGGTCGGGCGGCACGTGCCCCTCGAACAGGTAGCCGGCCACCACACCGGTGTGGCATGACGCGAGGTCCTGCGGCACGCCCAGTGAGCCCTTCACCGACGCCAGGTCATGGCTGTCGCGTACCGACACCGCGAAGCCCGCCTTCTGCATGGCGGTGTTCCAGTTCTTGCAACAGCCGCAGTTCGGATCCTTGTAGACCGTGATCGGGGTCGCGGCAGGCTGCGCACCGGCGGAGCGGCTGGCGAGCAGGCCGAGTCCGGTGACGGTGGCGGCTCGCGTCAGGAATGCGCGGCGGGAAAGTGGCTGGGTCATGCCTGCAGTTTAGCTATTTTCCGCGCCATGGCCATCATCGAAGCCTCGATCCCGCTGTTCTTCGTGCTGATCCTGGTGGAGCTCGTGCTGGTGCGGCGGCGACGCGTCGGACGGTACCGGCTCAACGATTCGATCAGCGATCTCTCCTGCGGCATCCTGAGCCAGCTGCTGGGCATCTTCACCAAGCTGCTGGTGCTTGGCATCTACGCCTGGTGCGTGCGCCACTTCGCGCTGCAACGCGTCGGGCTGCTGCCGGCCTGGGTGTCACGGCTGCCGTTCGGTGACGGCGCCGTGCCGGGCGCGCTGGGCATCGACTGGGCGGCCTGGGGCAGCTGGATCGCCGCCTTCCTGCTGGTGGACCTCGCCTACTACGCGCTGCATCGCTATTCGCACACCATCCACCTGCTGTGGGCCGGACACGTGGTGCATCACTCGAGTGAGGAGTACAACCTCACCGTCGCGCTCCGGCAGAGCGCGTTGCACGGGCTCCTCAGCTGGGTGTTCTTCGTCCCGCTGGCCGTGATCGGACTGCCGTGGGAGCTGTTCGCCACCTGCTACGCGTTGAATCTCGTCTACCAGTTCTGGATCCACACCCGCGAGATCGACCGCCTGCCCGCATGGCTCAAGTGGTGGCTCAACACCCCGTCACACCATCGCGTGCACCACGGCGTCAATCCGCAGTATCAGGATCGCAATTACGCCGGTGCGCTGATCATCTGGGATCGCCTCTTCGGCACCTTCGAGCCGGAAGTGGAGCCGGTGGTCTACGGCATCACCACACCACTCGGCAGCTGGAACCCCGTCTGGGCCAACGTGCACGTCTTCGCCGACATTGCACGCGACGCATGGCGCACACGGCGGTGGCGCGACAAGTGGCGCGTGGTGTTCGGGCATCCGGGGTTCGTGCCGGCCGACATTGCGGCGCAGGCGTCGCATCCGTTCGCGTGGCCGCTGCAGGCGCCGCAGTTCGATCCCGTGGTGCCGCGTGCCGCGCAGCACTACGCACTCGGGCAGTTCGTGGCGTTGCTCACCGCCGCCTACCTCACGCTGGTCACCGCCAGCACGCTGGCGACGCACGAACTGGCCGCGATGCTCTTCTTCGTCACGCTCGGATTGACCAACGTCGGCGCGATCTTCGAAGGTCGGCGGTGGGTCTTCGGCATGGAGTTCGCACGGCTGGCGACCATCGCAGTGGCAGCGAGCGTGATGGTGGTACAGCGCCAGCACGTCGGCCTCGCCACGGTGACGCTGGTGGCGTGCGTGATCTCGATCGCGTGGCTGGCGACGCTGCGCCCGGCAAGTGTGATACGCGCCTGAGGACTCGCGAGGTGCCGTTGGCATGACGTCGTCCACTCGCACGTGCGAACGGATCAGGCGACGACCGTCTCCGCCTCGTACTGCCGCGTGCGCCACTGGCGCGGCCGCTTGAGCGACGAGAGCAGGATCCGGATCGCGGCCAGCGGATCGGCGGTGAACGAGAGCCAGAAGGTCCAGTGCCGCTCGGCGTACGAGCCGGCGAGGCCGAAGGTGAGCAGGATGCGGATCACCACCAGCACCGCGTTCAGGATCACGAATGCGGCCGCCACGCTGCCGGGCGCCGGAAACGGGGCGCCGAGTGCGAGCACGATCAGCAGTGCCGGCAATGGCACGCCCTGCGTCAGCAGCACGAAGCAGACGTCGAGGAACTGGGTGAACGGCGTCGTGCCGTCCTTGAGGTCGATCGATCTGCCCCACTCGCGCCACATCTGACCGATGCCGCTGTACGCCCGCACGCCGATGATGCGTGCGCCATCGAGGAAGCCGACCCGCGCTCCGTTGCGCGCCATGTGCCGCGCCAGCGTCACGTCGTCGCACCAGCTCCGCCGCGCACTGGTGTAGCCGCCGTTGGCCAGCAGGGTGGCGCGCCTGGCGAGGAAGCACTGGCCGTTGGCCATCACGCGATCGGGATCGGGAGCCCGCTCACCTGCCGCCCCGAACCGGTACACGAGCGTGGTCAGCATCGCCGGCTGCAGCCACTGCTCGGCCACGCTCATCTCGTTGAAGCGTGGGGCGAAGCTGACCGCGTCGTAGCCCAGTTGGTCGGCGGCGTGCACGGCGGCGGCCACCAGGCCGGGTTGCGGGGTGGTGTCGGCGTCGATGCCCAGCACCCATTCACCGCGGGCGTGACGCAGACCGTGTTCCAGCGCCCAGACCTTGCCTACCCACTCCGGCGGCAGCGGATCGTCGTGCATCGGCACGATCCGCGGATCCTGCGCGGCGGCGGCCTGGATCAGCTCCCAGGTGCCGTCGGTGGAGCGACTGTCCACGATCAGCGCCTCCAGCATCGCCGGGCCCTGTCGCCGCAACCCGTCGAGGCACGGTCCGATCCGGTGCGCCTCGTCGAGGCTCGTCACCACCACCGTCACCCGGCCGGCGTGCGCGTCGCCGGGCAACGGCGGAATCGGTGGCCGTCGCGTGCGCCCCGGCAGCAGCCGGACGATCAGCAGCAGGGCGGCGGCGCCCTGAAGCACGACGAGCGCGGCGAGCGCAGCGGAAGCGAGGGTCACGGGGCGAATGTGGTGCATTCCGGCCACGATTGGCAGGGGGAACATCCATGCCGGACGGAGCATACCTTTCATGCTCCGCTGGAGCAGGCTTCGTCCCGAGCGGTCCCCACACCTCCAAATGCCACTACCCATGCGTCGCTTCGCCCTGATGTCCGCCGTCGTCCTCGCCGCCGCCACTCCCGCCTTTGCGCAGGGTGGCATGACCATGGCGCCGCCGCCGGCCGGCCGCCCGTCGATCGCGCCGTCGCCGCGTGCCACGGCCGTGATGGCGATCAACACCGGCACCCGCGGTGCCGCGCCGCTCAAGGTCACCGTGGATTACGGCCAGCCGTTCGCCCGCGGTCGTGCGGTCGAAGGCACGCTGATTCCCGCCGGCCAGGTGTGGCGAACCGGTGCCAACGCCGCCACCTCGCTGGTGACGGAGGCAAACCTGCAGATCGGCACCCTCGCCGTGCCGAAGGGATCGTACACCGTCTACACGCTGTGGACGCCCGGCAAGGGCATGCAGCTGATCATCAACAAGCAGACCGGCCAGTGGGGCACCGAGTACAAGCCGGAGATGGACCTCGGTCGTGTCGCGATGACGGCCAAGACGCTGACCGAGACGCGTGACGCATTCGTGATCGCGCTCGAGCCGGCCGCTGCCGGCAACGGCCCGGCCGCCGCCACGCTGCGCATGACGTGGGGCAAGTCGGAGTTCTCGGTGCCGGTCACCGTCGCGCCGTAATTCATGCAGGAACCATCGGTCGCCCTGCGCGGCCGGTGCCGGACGGGCGTCGCGTGATGCGCGGCGCCCGTCGTCCGTTTGTGGCATTACCGCGGCCCGCGCGGGGGGTGCTGGCGAGGGTCCACCGGTGTGGTCGGACGGCTATCTTGCAGGCCTGGCACGGCAGGTTTCCGATTCCCGCTGCACACTCCGCTCATGCCGCATTCCCGACTGCATAAGCTGCACGCCGCAGGTCAGAGCGTCTGGCTCGACTATATCGACCGCACCATTCTCGCTGACGGCGCGCTCACCAAACAGATCGCCGACGATGCCCTCACCGGCATGACGTCCAATCCCACCATCTTCGAGAAGGCGCTGGCCACCGGCACCGCCTACGATGCGCAGCTGGCGTCGGCGCCGGAGTCGCTCACTCCGTGGCAGCTGTTCGAGCTGATCGAGAGCGACGACGTGCGTACCGCCTGCGACCAGTTCCGCGGCGTCTACGAGCAGTCGGGCGGCACCGATGGCTACGTCTCGATCGAGGTGTCACCCAACGTGGCCAACGATGCCGACGCCACGGTGGAAGAGGCGCATCGCCTCTGGAAGCTGGTCAACCGTCCGAACGTGATGATCAAGGTGCCCGGCACCGAGGAAGGGTCGAAGGCGCTGCGCCGCCTGATCGCCGATGGCCTGAACGTGAACGTGACGCTGCTGTTCGCGGTCGATGCCTACGCCCGCGTGATCGAGGCCTACCTGGCCGGGCTCGAGGATCGCCACAAGGCCGGCGGCGACCTGCATCGCATCGCCAGCGTGGCCAGCTTCTTCGTCAGCCGAGTGGACAGCGAAGTCGATGGTCGCCTCGATGCCAGCATCCGCGACGCCGACGATGCCTCGCGCAGCCGCATCGGTGCCCTCAAGGGCAAGGCCGCCATCGCCAACGCGAAGCTCGCCTACGCCCTGTTCCAGCGCACCTTCGCCGGCGAACGCTGGGAGAAGCTGCGTTCGCACGGTGCCCGCGTGCAGCGCCTGCTCTGGGCCAGCACCGGCGCCAAGAACCCGGCCTATCGCGACGTGATGTACGTGGAGCAGCTGATCGGCCCCGACACGGTGAACACCATGCCGCCGGCCACCATCGCCGCGTTCCAGGATCACGGCGAGGCGAGCCGCACCATCGACCGTGGTGTGGACGAGGCGCGCGAACTGCTGCAGGCGCTCGCCAGTGAAGGCATCAGCATGGTGTCGGTCACCGACAAGCTGCTCACCGAAGGCCTGGCCAGCTTCCAGAAGTCGTTCGACACGCTGCTGGCCGGTCTCGAGACCAAGCTGCGCTCCCTCGGACGCGCGCCGGTCGCTACCGTGTAGTTCGGTCCACGGTCCGTCACGACTCGGGGGCTGCCTGCATGGTGCGGGCAGCCCCCGATGCGATTCTTCCCTCCGGAACCCCATGGCACGCAGGCTCGTCGGAACTCTCGCCAGCGCCGTCGCACTGGCGGCGATCACGGTCATCGCGGCGCGCGGCGTGGGTCGCGCCGGTGTGCCGCCGCTTGGTCCGCTGCTCGATCCGCTGCACGGCGCCGCCGCCAGCCTGCGTTTCGCCGACCTGCCGGCCGACGAGAAGGCACCGCTCACCGGACTTTCGGCCGACGCCCGCGTGCTCTTCGATGTGCGCGGTGTGCCGCACGTCTTCGCCGCCAACACCCGCGACGCGTATCGTGCGCTGGGCTGGGCGGTGGCGCGCGATCGCTTCTTCCAGATGGAACTCACCTATCGCGCGGCCTCCGGCACGCTGACCGAACTGGCCGGAGCGCGCGCGCTGCCACTCGACAAGGAAGCGCGTCGGCTGGGACTCGGGTGGGCTGCGGAACGGAAGTGGGCCGCCACCGACAGCAACAGCGAGGGAGCGCGCGCGATGCGTGCCTTCGCCGATGGCGTGAACGCCTATCGCGCCACCATGACGGCGGCCAGCACGCCGGTGGAATACAAGCTGCTCGGTGCCGAGCCGATGGCACGATGGGAGCCGCGCTATTCCGTGTATCTGCTGATGCGCATGGCGCTGACGCTGGCGCACGATCCCAGCGACCTGCGTCGCACGCGCGCCGCCGCATTGATCGGACGCGAGGCTGCCGACGCGCTCTTCCCGCGCGACAACCCGATCCAGGAACCGATCCAGCCGGTGCCCGGTCGCAGCGCACCGCGCGAGGCGTGGGCGATGCTGCCGCCGCCCGGCGCACCCGATACCTCGCTGCTGGCACCGGCCCGCGCGGCGGGCGTGATCGAGCACACCGCGCTCGGCATGCCGACCGCCGACCAGACCGGCGACGCGCTGGGCAGCAACAACTGGGCGATCGCACCACGCCGCACGGCGAGCGGCGGAGCACTGCTGTCCGGTGATCCGCACCTCGACCTCTCGCTGCCGTCCATCTGGTACGAGGCGCACCTGGTGGTGAAGGATTCGCTCGACGTGTACGGCGTGACCTTTCCCGGCTCGCCGACGATCGTGATCGGCTTCAATCGCGACGTGGCGTGGACGTTCACCAACACCGGTGGCGACGTGGCCGACTACTTCCTCGAGGAAGTGGATGACGCCAGGGCACCGACGCGGTATCGCCTCGATGGCGCGTGGCAGAAGCTCACGCCGCGCATCGAGACCTTCCGCAACGTGGCGGGAGAGGTGATCGCCACCGACACGGTGCACTACACGCACCGTGGCCCGACGCTGACCGAGAACGGCCACCTGCTCAGCTTCCGCTGGACGGCGCACGATCCGTCGAACGAGCTGGATGGTTTCGTCGCCGCCACGCGTGCCACCACCGTCGATGGGTGGCAGCGGGCCATGCTGCCGTATCGCACGCCGACGCAGAACATGCTGGTGGCGGATCGTGGCGGCAACATCGCGCTGCGCTCGTACGGCGAGTATCCGATGCGGCCCGACGGTGGCGAAGGCACCTACGTTCGCGACGGCCGCACCCGTGGCAGTGACTGGATCGGTATGTTGCCGCTCAGCGATATGCCGCAGGTCAGCAACCCTGCGCAGGGCTACATCGTCAGCGCCAACCAGCAGCCGTTCGATCCCTCGGTGGTGCCGACGTTCATCGGCAGCAACTGGCCCGATCCGTGGCGTGCGCTGCGCATCAACGAGCTGCTGCGCGCCGACAGCAGCGTCACGCCGAGCCGACTGCAGCAGATCCACACCGATCCGCTGAACGTGCGCGCCCGCATGATCGCGCCGTACTTCGTGCGCGCCGCCGAGCGCAGTGGCAATGCGTCGCTGACTGCGGCGGCCGCGATGCTGCGCGACTGGGACTTCCGCTACACGCTGCCGGCGCAGGTGCCGGTGCTGTTCGAGGCCGCGATGCGGCGCGCCGTGCGCGGAACGTGGGACGAGTTGATCCCCGCGCAGGGCAAGGCGCCGGTGGCGGTGCCGGCGAACGTGATCTTCCTCGAGGCGCTGCGCGATTCGAGCAGCGTCTGGTGGGATGATCGTCGCACCGCCGGCGTCGTCGAGACCCGCGACGCGCTGCTGGCCACGTCGCTCGCCGCTGCCTACGACTCGCTCACGCGCGCGCTCGGTCCGGTCGGCCCGTCGTGGGAGTGGAGCCGCACCGGCGGCATCAACGTGCATCACCTGGTGAACCTCGCCGGCTTCAATCGCGATCACCTCGCCGTCACGTCGGGTTACGGCACGATCGCACCAGCCTCCGGCGCCACCGGCAGCCACGGCGCCAGCTGGCGCATGATCGTCGAGTTGACCAGGGACCGGCGCACCGCGTGGGCGATCTATCCGGGAGGGCAGAGCGGCAACCCGGCCAGCCGTCGCTACGACGACCGCCTGGAGAAATGGCGCACCGGGCAGCTCGATTCGCTGGTGGTGCCGGAGAGTGAGGCAGCCTTCCCGGCAGAGCGCGTGATGTCCACCCTCGTCCTCCGGCCCTGACTTCGACGCGCGCTCTCGCGTGCCTCGCCGTGCCCTCGCCTCCCGCCTCGTCCCCGTCATGTTCCTGCTGATCGCGATCCTGCTGTTCACCGCCGCCGAGTTTCTCCTCGGCTGGTGGTCCCTCCCGGTCGTCGGCCTGATTCTCGGCCTGATCGGCGCCCGTCGTCGGCTGGTCTCGGTGCAGGTCGCCGTCGCCGCAGCGGTGGCCTGGGGGCTGCTCCTGGCGTGGACCGGCATGACGGGCAACCTCGGCACGTTCATGCAGGCACTCGCGCAGAGCATGTCACTCCCGACGGCCGTCCTCGCCGTGGCGACGGTCGCGCTACCCCTGCTGCTGGCAGGGCTGGCGGCACGTCTCGGTGCCGGAATGCGCCCGGAATCGAATGAAATCCGGCCGCAGAAGCCCGCATTGAACGGTTAGCCCGCTATGTTGGGAGCTTGGGGGCCGGCGCGTGGGCGTGTCGGCTGCGCCCGCACGGCCCGGCAGCCCCGGCGCCGTTTCCACTCGACGCCGATCCCGTGTCCGTAACTGCCCCCAAGACGAAGATCGTCTGCACCCTCGGCCCCGCCTCCGCCACGCGCGAGAGCATCGGGAGCCTGATCGAAGCTGGCCTCAACGTGGCCCGCATCAACTTCTCGCACGGCACGCACGAGCAGCACGCGGCGACCATCGCGCTGGTGCGGCAGCTGTCCGAGGAAATGCAGAAGCCGGTCGCCATCCTCGGCGACCTGCAGGGCCCACGCATCCGCATCGGTATGCTCTCGCAGCCGCTGCAGCTGGTGCCCGGCCGCGAGGTGGTGCTGGCGCACGAAGGTGAGGAAGAGGCAGGCGACATTCCCGTCACCTACACCATGCTGGCCCAGGACGTCACCGCCGGCAGCCGCATCCTGATCAACGACGGCCTGCTCGAGCTGCGCGTGCTGCAGGTGATGGGCAAGCGGGTGCGCTGCGAGGTGGTCTTCGGCGGTGAGCTGAAGAGCAACAAGGGCATCAACCTCCCGGGCATCGCCGTCTCGGCGCCGTCGATCACCGAGAAGGACCGTGCCGACGTGGCCTTCGCCGTCGAGCAGGATCTCGAGTACGTGGCCCTCAGCTTCGTGCGGCGTGCCGAGGACCTCTGGCAGCTGCGCGGCCTGGTGCCGAGCAACATGATGATCGTGGCCAAGATCGAAAAGGACGTCGCGCTCAACAACATCGAGACGATCGTCGCTGCCTCGGATGCGATCATGGTCGCCCGCGGCGACCTCGGTGTCGAGCTGCCGTTCGAGCGGGTGCCGGTGGCGCAGAAGCAGATCATCGCGCTCTGCAACCGCATGGGCCGACCGGTGATCACCGCCACGCAGATGCTGGAGTCGATGATCACGCATCCGCGTCCCACGCGCGCCGAAGCCTCCGACGTCGCCAACGCGATCCTCGACGGCACCGATGCGGTGATGCTGTCCGCCGAGACGGCGGCCGGCGCCTATCCGCGCCTCGCCGTGGAAGCGATGCAGCGCATCATCGTCGAGATCGAGCAGCGCTCGAAGCTGGAGTCGGCGAACAAGGACCAGCGCCGCATGCCGGAGCACAAGCACGAAGTGGCCGAGGCGATCGCATCGGCGGTGAGTGCGGCGGTGAAGATGCTGCGCGCGCCGGCCATCGTCTGCTTCACCAAGAGCGGCTCCACCGCGCGTGTGGTGTCGAGCATGCGCCCGGCGGTGACCGTCGTCGCCTGCACGGACCTCAAGAAGACCTATCGCCAGCTGGCGCTGGTGTGGGGTGTGGTGCCGGAGCTGGTGCCGCGGCACGACAACTACGATGCCCTGATCGTCGAGGGACTCGGGGCGGTGCGCCGCATGAACCTGGCCGATCCCGGCGACCACATCGTCGTCACTGCCGGCGTGCCGTTCGACACGCCCGGCACCACCAACTTCATGCGCGTGGAGACGGTGTGAGACTGACCTTCCTCGGCACCGGAACCAGTTTCGGCGTGCCGCAGGTTGGTTGTCACTGTGCAGTCTGCAAGTCATCCGACCCGCGCGACAAGCGCACGCGGGTCGGCGCGGTGGTGGAGTCGGCGGCCGGCACCCGCCTGCTGCTCGACACGCCACCGGAGTTGCGCGTCCAGCTGATCGCCAACGGCGTCGATCGCGTGGATGCGGTGCTGTTCACGCACGACCACGCCGACCACACGCACGGCATCGACGACATCCGCGCCATCTCGGTGCGGCGCGATGGCCCGTTGCCGATGTACGGCTCGCCCGCCACCATGGCCAGCCTGCAGGAGAAGTTCCGCTACGTCTTCGACGACACGATGCGCCCGATGCCCGGCACGGCGAAGCCCGAGGGACAGACGTTCCTGCTCGAGCCGGACGTGCCGGTGACCGTCGGCGACCTGGTGGTGCATCCGTTCACGGTGCCGCACGGTCGCTTCGAGGTGACGGCATTCCGCATCGGTCCGCTCGGCTACGTCACCGATGCGAAATCGATTCCCCCGTCGGCGGTCAGCACGCTGCGCGGCGTGAAGGTGCTGGTGCTCAACGCGCTCTTCCGCACCGCGCATCCCACGCACCTCAGCCTGCCCGAGGCGATCGCGGTGGCGCGCGAGATCGGCGCCGAGCGCACGTACCTGACACACCTCACCCACGAAAACTTCCACGCCGACCTCGAGGCCGAGCTGCCGTCGGGGATCAGCCCCGCGTTCGACGGCCTCACGGTGCGCGTGGAATGATGCATCACACCGGGCGATGCGTGGCCATCCGCCGCAGCGCGCACGGTTCGTTCATACCCTGATTTCCTTCACACGTCCCGATCATGGCAGTCCGTTTCGACTTCACCAACATGCTGACGCCGGCCTGCCCCGGTGGCTTGCCCGCCGACACGCTGGCGTCGGCTGCGGAGGCCTTCGCCGCCGCACGCGCCGACGTGAATGCACGGCGTGCCGCGGGCACGCTGGGGTTCCCGGTGCTCCCCGAGGATGCGGCGCTGCGTGCTGCGCTGCGTGCCGATGCGTTGGCCTCACGTGGCGAGATCGACGACGTGGTGCTGTGCGGCATCGGCGGATCGGCCCTCGGCCCCAACATGTTGCGCAGTGCACTGTGCCCGCCGCGCTGGAATGAGCTGGACCTCGAGGCGCGGGGTGGCTGGCCGCGACTGCACGTGATGGACAACGTCGATCCGGTCACGATGGGTGCGCTGTTCGATCGCGTGGACCTGCGGCGCACGCGCGTGCTGGTGATCTCCAAGTCCGGCGGTACGGCGGAGACGATGTCGCAGTACCTGGTGGTGCGCGAGAAGCTGGAGCAGCTCGGTGACGAGTGGCCGAAGCGCATCCTGCGCTTCATCACCGATCCCGAGAAGGGCGTGCTGCGTGCCATTGCGAAGACCGACGGCATCATCACCTACGACATCCCGTCCAGCGTCGGCGGGCGGTTCAGCGTGCTCACCGCAGTCGGACTGGCGCCGGCGGCGTTCATCGGCATCGACATCGACGCACTCTGTGCCGGCGCCGCCGCGATGCGCGATCGCTGCGAGTCGGCGGAGCTGGCGCAGAACCCGGCCGGCGTCTTCGCCGTGCTGCAGCAGCGGCACGACCAGGCCAACGGTCGCAGCATCCACGTGCTGATGCCATATGCTGATGCTTTGCGCGACGTGGCCAACTGGTTCGTGCAGCTGTGGGCGGAAAGTCTCGGCAAGGTGCTGCCGGGCGGCGGCAACGTCGGACCGACGCCGCTGCCGGCGCTCGGCGCTACAGACCAGCACGCGCAGGTGCAGAACTTCATGGAAGGCCCGCACGACAAGACGGTCACCTTCATCGCCGTCGAGTCGCTCGGCCGCGACATCACGATCCCGGCGCTGCACGGCAACTTCCCCGACCTCGCCTATCTGGGTGGCAACACCATCGGCGCATTGCTCGACGCCGAGCGTCGCGCGACCGCAGGCGCGCTGGCGAGCAGCGGCCGCCCGAACGGCGTGCTGCAGCTGCCGGTGGTCGATGCGCACCACCTCGGCGAGCTGATCATGCTCTTCGAGTTCGCCACCGCCTTCGCCGGTGCGCTGTACGGCATCGACGCCTACAACCAGCCCGGCGTGGAGCTGGGCAAGCAGTTCACGTACGGGATCTTCGGTCGGCCGGGCTTCGAGGCGGATCGTGATCGCTTCCAGCAGCTGGCGCAGCCCGATCCGTCGTGTGTGGTCTGATCTGCGGCACGCCGGTGCTCACTTGTGCCTCGCGCCAGCGGTAGGGAGCTTTCACGTCTCCCCACCGACTGCGCACGAGCTCGCCGTTCCTCCCTTTCTTCCACTGAGGTCTTGATGTCCGCTCCCGCCATCTCGTCGGCCCTGCTCGCCGACTGCGTCACCGTCGCCGGTTCCACCGTGACCGTCACGCATCCCGAGCTGCTGGCCACCGAACGCATGGACGCGGTGATCAACGCCGCCGTCTTCGGCAGCGATGAGGAGAAGGAGTACGCGCGCTGGCTGCTCTGGGAAGTGGGGCAGCAGGTGGGCGTGCGACCGGCGTCGATCCACGATCTCTACGTGGCGCGCGGGGCGGGGAAGACCGGCGGCTACACGGTGCCGGCGATGAACATCCGTGCGGCGTCGTACGACACGATGCGCTCGATCTTCCGCACCGCGATCAAGCTCGATGCCGGCGCCTTCATCCTCGAGATCGCCCGTTCCGAGATCGCCTACACCGACCAGCGTCCCACCGAGTACGTGGCGGTCATCATCGCCGCCGCGTTGCGCGAAGGGTATCGCGGCCCGCTCTTCGTGCAGGGTGACCACTTCCAGGTCAACCACAAGAAGTTCGCGGTGGACCCGGTGCTCGAGGTGAACTCGGTGAAGCAGCTGGTCACCGAGGCCGTCGCCGCCGGCTTCTACAACATCGACGTGGATACCTCCACGCTGGTGGACCTCTCCAAGCCGACGCTGGACGAGCAGCAGGCGCCGAACTACAACACCGCGGTGGACATCTGCCGCTTCGTGCGCGCATCGGAGCCGGAGGGAGTCACCATCTCGCTTGGTGGCGAGATCGGCGAAGTCGGCACCGAGAACTCCACGCCGGAGGAGCTGCACGCGTTCATGGGCGGCTTCACGCGGGTGCTGGCCGAGCAGGCGCCGGGCATGGCCGGCCTCTCCAAGATCAGCGTGCAGAGCGGCACCAGTCATGGTGGCACCGTGCTGCCCGACGGCAGCATCGCCGACGTCGCGCTGGACATCGACACGCTCAAGAAGCTGGGTGAGATCGCGCGCGATTCGTACGGCATGTCGGGCGCGGTGCAGCACGGCGCCAGCACGCTGCCCGACAGCCGGTTCAACGCGTTCCCGGCCGCCGAGACGGCCGAGATCCATCTCGCGACGAACTTCCAGAACATGATGTTCGATCACCTGCCCGAGGCGCTCCGCAAGGAGATCTACGACTGGCTGCTGGTGAACGCGAAGGACGAGCGGAAGGCCACCGACACCGACGAGCAGTTCTTCTACAAGACGCGCAAGAAGGCGATCGGTCCGTTCAAGAAGCAGCTGTGGGCGTTGCCGGCCGACATCAAGGCGCGGCTGGCCGCGGCCTACGACGACAAGTTCACCTTCCTCTTCACGCAGCTGCACGTGAACGGCACCAAGCCGGCGGTGAAGGAATTCGTGAAGGCGCCGCGGTTGCACAAGGTCTTCGGTGCCCCCGGCGTGGTGGCCGCGCCGGACGACGCCGACCTGAGTGACTGAGTCCCTCGCCGGTGACGTGACAGCGGCCGCATCCCCCGAGGGAGATGCGGCCGCTGCGTCGTCGCGGGCGTCGCGCGCGCTGCTCGACGCCGCCCTCGCGCATGCCATCGCCACGCTGGCGCACGACCTCCGCAACGCGCTCGGCGTGGTGTCGATGCAGGTCGAGGTGATCGCCGTGCGCGCCGCAAGCGGGCAGCCCGACGTGGCGGCCATCGCCGCCAGTGCCGCCATCGCGTCGGATCACATCGAGCGCCTGGCCGAGATGACCAACGCGCTGATCGCCTTCGCCCGAGGCCGCACGTCGTCGGATCTGTCGGTGATCGTGAGCGAGGCGGCGGCGCTGGTGCCGCTGCGACCGCTCAGCGTGTCACGACCGTCGGTGGCGGCGGTGGGCGTGGATCCCACGCTCACGCGCGCCATCGCCCTCGAGGTGCTGGTGCTGGCCCTCGCCCGACATCGTGCCCCCGGCTTCGCCGTCTCCACCGACCCCGATGGTGCGACCCTCGAGGTCGTCGCCGGCGCGCCGCTGGTTGCGGATGAGGCGCTGGAATGGGTTGTGCAGTTCCGCAGCGTCGGTGGTCGAATCGAATCGACCGAGGACGGGCTGCGTCTTCAATTCCCGCCGATCGCCTGACCTATGACCGACTCCATGGCCAACGCCACGATCCTGATTGCGGACGACGAACCTGCCGTCACCACGCCTCTCGAAGCCGTACTCTCCGCCGACGGCTACAACGTGGTGGTGGTCAGTGACGGCACCGCCGCCCTCAAGCGCCTCGAGGAAGATGACATCGCCCTGGTCCTCACCGACCTGAAGATGCCCGGGCTGGACGGCATGGCGCTGCTGGAAGCCATCCGCACCCGCGAACTGCTGGTGGAGTGCATCATCATCACCGGCGAGGCCTCGGTGGACACGGCGGTCGAGGCGATGCGGTTCGGCGCCTACGACTACATCGAGAAGCCGCTCACCAAGCAGAAGCTGACCCGCCTCAAGGCGCTGATCCCGAAGGCGATCGAGAAGGAGGCCACGCGCCGCAAGAATCGCGAGCTGTCCTCCCGCCTAGAAGGGCTCACCAGCTTCGGTGAACTGATCGGGCAGTCGGAGCCGATGCGCGAGGTGTATGGCCTGATCGAGGCCGTGGCACCGACCAATGCCAGCGTGCTGGTGCTGGGCGAGAGCGGCACCGGCAAGGAGCTGGTCGCCCGCGCCGTGCACCAGAAGAGCGATCGGGCCAAGGGTCCGTTCTACGCGCTCAACTGCGCCGCGCTGCCAAAGGAGATCCTCGAGAACGAGTTGTTCGGCCACGAGAAGGGCGCCTTCACCGGCTCGGTGAACGAGAAGACCGGCGCCTTCGAGAATGCCAGCGGCGGCACGCTGTTCCTCGACGAATTGGCCGAGATGCCGACCGACATCCAGGTCAAGCTCCTGCGCGCCCTCGAGACGCGGTCCATCCGCCGCCTCGGTGGCAAGAAGGAGATTCCGGTCGACATCCGCATCGTCGCGGCGACCAACAAGAACATCCAGAAGGCGATCGCCGACAACGAGCTGCGCGAAGACCTCTACTATCGCCTGGCGGTGGTGGAATTCATCCTGCCCCCGCTGCGCGAGCGTGGCACCGACATCCTGATCCTCGCCGAGGCGTTCCTGCAGCGCTTCTCGAAGCAGAACGGCAAGCGGCTGACCGGGTTCGGCGATGGCGCGCGCGAGTGGATGGCGATGTACCCGTGGCCGGGCAACGTGCGCGAGCTGAAGAACGCGATCGAGCGCGCCGTGATCCTGGCGCGCACCACCGAGGTCAGCGCCGCCGACCTGCTGCCGCGCCACCTCAAGGGCACGGCCGAGAGCCTGGGACCGGTCACGCTCAGCGTCGGCTCGTCGATGGCCGATGCGCGCCGGCAGCTGGCCCTGCGCACCTTCGCCCAGATGAGCGGCGACATGGCCAAGGCCGCCGCCACGCTCGGCCTCAAGGAATCGCAACTTCGCGAGGAGTTGCTGGCTCTGATTGCCCTGCCCGATCCGTCAGGGGACCTGCCTCCCGGAGGCGAAGAGGGGAGTGACCGCGCCTCGGTTCGCCTCGTACGTTCCGACGAAGGGAAAGCCGCGCCCGGACGCTAGTGTCCGGGGGCGGTCCGCCGACTCCATCAACGCACAGCCGCCGTATGCCACGCCGTGACTGGGACGACGACGACCAGATCATCATCGTCGAAGAAAGTGATTCCTCCGGATTGACCGCCTTCCTGCTCGGTGCGGCGCTCGGCGCTGGATTGGCGCTGGTGTTCGCGCCGCAGACGGGTGCCGAGACGCGTCAGACGATCAAGCGCAGTGCGCGCAAGGCCGGCGAAGCCACGCGGCGCGCGGGCGAGAAGGTGACCGACGCACTGGCGCAGGCGAAGGCCGACATCGAATCTCGCCTCGACTCCGCGAAGTCGTCGCTCGACCTCAAGAAGACGCAGGTGTCCCGTGCCGTGGACGCCGGACGCGAAGCGGCGCGGGCGGCCCGCGAAGATCTCGAGCGTCGCATGTCCGACCAGCGCACCGCCGACGCCAATCGCATCCGCGACCACGAGAACGGCACCACCTGAGCACGACTCCCCCGCGCGAACCGGACGACGCAGTCAGGGTCGCGCGGAGGTGAGCGGTGGCGAGGGCGCCACGTCGTGATGCGCGCCAGGCACGCCACAGGTCGGACAGTACTGGTAGAACGCGTTCTTCCGCGTGTCGCAGGCGGCACACGTGTCGTAGAGCATCATGCCGCAGTGCACACAGAAGTTCGATGCGGAATTGGCGCCACCGACGATCGCGCGTTCGCATCCCGGACACAGGTTCGTGCTCATCTTGCGCAGCGCCTGCTCGTATCCGAGTGAGGCCCGGCGCTCCGTCTCGGTCTGCTGTTCCACCACCTGACGCCGCGCCACGTATTGCTTCATCGCGCGGATCACGTAGTGCCCCGCGACCAGTGTCAGCAGGATGCCGACGATGTAGCGCACGTAGCCGCCGTAACTCGGCAGGTAGGGCACCAGCTCCACGAAGAAGGCGAAGAGCGCGAAGATCACGAAACCGCGAGCCAGCGGCCAGTAGTCACTCTTCCGCTTCCGCGCGATCAGCCAGCCACCGATCAGCAGCAGTGGCAGCGTGAGCGCCAGTCGGATGCCGAAGACGGTCAGCTCCTGACGGAATTGCGCTCGCTCGTATTGCGGGCGGGCATCGTCGAGCAGCCCGGACTCCGCACCCTGCAGCGAGTCGAGTGCCTGCGTGATCTCGAGCCGGCGCGCGTCCTGCACCTCGATCGCCTTGCGGGCGCGGGACTGCGCCTCCAGCAACGTGTCCAGTACGCGCATTCTCGCCATGCCGTCCGGATCCTGGTCGGGATCACTGGTGGCGGTGCGCGTCGCGCGCCAGTTGTCGTACGCTTCCTTGCGGCTGTTGTACGTGGATCGACTGGAGTCGAACGCCAGGCTGGCCGTGTTGCGCAGGTTGTCGACCCGGTTCGCCTCGGTGCGCAGCAACTCCTGCTGGCTGCGGATCGGCTGCATCCGCGCCCGATCCACGAAGCGCTCGATCGACAGCGACTGATCCACCCCCGGCAGGTCGCCCACGATCTTGCCACCGAGGCCGATCAGGAATCCGGCGAACACCAGTGACACCGCCCACATCGCGATCGAGAACAACCGCTCGGGAACGCGCAGGCTCTTGAACATGTGAACGGGTCGAGAGGAGCGGGCAGGGACCGGCCGTGAGCGTCAGCGCCCGCGCAACGATCCCAGCACGGACTGCAGGTTGGTGCCCTTGGCAACCGACGCCACGCGATCCTGCACCTTCGGGAACAACGTCTCTGCTTCCACCTGCAGCCGCGCGAACAGCGCCTTCAGGTCCGCGGTCGAGATCGTGCGGTCCTGCGCGTAATACTGCGATGCGGCGTGCCCCAATGCGTAGGTGCTGGCGAAGGTCACCGTGGCGCCGGCCGCGAGTCCGGTGGCGCCACCCATCATGCCCCCCAGCAGGCTGCCGCCAAGCCGTCCGAACGTCTTGCGCACCAGGCTTTCCATCAGCTGCGCTGCTGCGCCCAGCCCGAACGTCGCGGCGAGGTCCTTCACCTGGCCCACGTCCAGCTGCTGCCCATGTCGCTGCCCGATCTGGTAGACCAGCCGAAGTTGCAGCGGCAGGATGGCCATGTTCGACAGCCGGTCGGGAAGGATCTCGAGCGCCGCGGTCAGGATCGCCTGGTCGAGGATCATGTCGTCCAGCTCACCGGGTTGCGGCTGTGGCGACGCGGTCGCCGGCGCCGGCGGCGGCTGCACGGTTCCGGTCAGCGCAGCCACCGAGGCGATGGCCGAGACTTCCGCCGTGGTGACACCCGTACCCAGTGCGCTGGAGAGCTGCTGCAGGAACGCCACCTCCCGATCACCGGCCACGCCGTCGGCGTTGCAGACGGCCACCGCAATCTCGTACGCGGCCCGTCGTGCCTCGTCGGATGACAGCGAGGCCGCCAGCGTGCGCACGTCTTCCGGTGCGGCCGCCGCCTGCTGCACCACCGCATGTGCACTGAGCAGCCCGAGGCGCTCGGCCGCAGCGGAGATCTGCGCCAGTTCGGTGTCGTTCCGGTTGCCATCGGCCACCGCTGCCTGTGCAGCGATGCTGATGATGATCTCTGCGTCGGTCGGGTTCATCTGATGCGTCTCGGTGTAGGGAAGTGCAGGGCCGCGCGACGCCGCTGCCTCAGCGGGTCACTTGTCGGTCACAGCGTGGTGTACCCGCCTGTGCCGACTCCAGCACTTCCACCAGCTCGGTCGCCAGGCTGGCCCCGCGGTCGCGGGCGTAGAACGCATCGCGATAGGCGTGCAGCGAGTCGCTGCTGAGGGTGGCACGCGAAGCGTCGGTCCACTGCCGCAGCGGCGCCGGCAGCTCCACCAGGCACCCGACATCGTGACCGCGGGCATCGAGCAGCACGAAGGTCGGGGTCGCCGTGCGACCGTCCTTCGTGCGATGGCTGCCCGCCACCGAGGCCCCCTCACTCGGCGAGACGATGCGCAGGCTCAACCCCGGCACGGAATCCGTCAGGCGCGCCGCGTAGGGCACGGAGTTCATCGAGTCGCCACAGCCGTCGCGTGCGATCACCAGCAGTTGCCACTTCCCGCCGACCGCCTTCGCGCGGGCGATCAGCGCGGGGGCGATGGTCGCCTCACGCTGCAGCCGCAACCATCCCTCGCGTCGCGCCGTGGCCTGCTGCACGAAATCCGCGAACGTCACACCGCGATCGAACAGTGCCTGCAGCGAGCTGTCGGCGGACACCGCCGCCACGCCTGCCGTCACGGCCGGACTGGTTGGCGTGCAGGCGGCGAGGCTGGCGATCAGGACGGCAGCGAACATGGCAGCATGGGGTCAGAGTCAATCGTCATGGCGGTCACGGCGAAAGGTCGCGCCCTGCCTGCGACACGCGCCATATCCACCACATCAGCAGGGGCTGCAGCGGGAGCCGGAGCCAGCAGGCCCACTGGAACCAGGTGCTCGCGCCGCGCTGCTGTGCCAGGCGCAGCATCTCGACGTTGGCCGGGAAGACCGCGAGCAACAGCAGGATCAGCCCGACCGCTGCCGCCGTCCGCGTGGCCGGCACCAGCAGCCCGACCCCACCAAGGATCTCGAACACGCCGCTCACGTACACCAGCGTGAGCGGCATCGGCAGGTATCCGGGCATGATGGCCAGGTAGAACTTCGGCATCACGAAGTGCAGCACCCCGGCCACGATGAAGAGCACGCCGGTGATGATGAGGCCCGGCGTCATCGCGCCCTCCGGTGCTGCACCGGTCGCACGCTCACGCGCCGAGCGTGGCGAGGTCGATCACGAACCGGTACTTCACGTCACCCTTCAACATGCGTTCGTACGCGTCGTTGATGGTGTCGATCGCGATCACCTCGACATCGGCCGTGATGCCGTGCGTGCCGCAGAAATCGAGCATCTCCTGCGTCTCGGCGATGCCACCGATCAGCGAGCCGGCCAGCGAACGGCGGGCGCCGATGAGCTGGAACGGATGCACCACCGGCGGCTTCTCCGGCACGCCGACCAGCGTCATCGTGCCGTCGCGCTTGAGCAGGCCGAGGAAGCCCTGGACGTCGTGCGGCGCCGACACGGTGTCGAGGATGAAGTCGAACGTGCTCGCATGCGCCTTCATCGCGGCGGCGTCGCTGCTCAACACCACTTCGTCGGCACCGAGGCGTTTCGCATCGTCGACCTTCGAGAGGGAGGTCGTGAACTGCACCACGTGGGCGCCGAATGCCTTCGCGAACTTGAGCGCCATGTGACCGAGACCGCCGAGTCCGACCACGCCCACCTTCTGGCCCGCCGTCACCTTCCAGTGGCGGAGCGGCGAATAGGTGGTGATGCCGGCGCAGAGCAGCGGCGCGACACCGGCCAGGTCGAGGGACGCCGGAATGGTGAGCGCGAAGTCCTCGTTCACCACGATGTCGTTGGCATAACCGCCGTACGTCGGCGAACCATCGGTGTCGCGGCTGTTGTACGTGAACGTCGCCCCGGTGGAGCAGTACTGCTCTTCGCCATCGGCGCAGTTGGCGCAGGTGCGGCACGACTCCACCATGCACCCGACGCCGGCCCGGTCACCGACCGCGAACTTCTTCACCTCGCTGCCCACCGCGACCACCGTGCCCACGATCTCGTGTCCCGGCACCATCGGGAAGATCGCGCCTCCCCACTCGTCCCTGACCTGGTGCAGGTCGCTGTGACAGACGCCACAGAAGGCGATTTCGATGTGCACGTCGCGCGCGCCGGGTGCCCGGCGCTCGAAGGTGTGCGGTGCCAGTGGTGCGCGCGCCTGCTGCGCCGCGTAGCCTCGTGAAGCGGTCATGCGAGTTCTCCCGATCCGGTCATGTGGTCGTCACTCCTCTCGTCCCGGGGTAATTTACCCTCGACGGCCAGCCCGATCCTGCCGCGACCGCCATCGGCACTGGTGTCGTGCTCGCTGGCCGAGCGCCGTATGCCATCCATCTTCGCCACCTCAGGTGCCATGTGACCGACCGGATCACCCTCGACGACAAGTTCGCGCGGTTCAGCGACCACTGGAGCCCGAAGGTCGTCGCGGAGCTGAATGGGCAGCAGGTGAAGCTGGTCAAGTTTGCCGGCGCCTTCGACTGGCACTCGCACGCCGACGAGGACGAACTTTTCCTCGTGCACCGCGGTGAGTTCCGCATGGAGTTCCGCGATCGCACCGTGACGCTGACCGCCGGCGACATGATCGTGGTGCCGCGCGGCGTGGAGCATCGCCCGGTTGCCGACCATGAAGTGGAGGTGCTGCTGTTCGAGCCCGCGAGCACGCTCAACACCGGCGATGTCGTCAGCGAACGCACGAAGCGGGTGCTGGAACACCTCTGATGCGCACCTCGTGACCGAGCCGCCGCGCCGCGAGCGCCGCAAGACGGGCCCCACGCCCACACGATCGGGTCGGTTGCGGACGCCTGCGCCGAGTGTGGTGCCGGTGCCGCTTACCCGCCCGCGACAGGTGCGGCAGTTCCTCGCTCGCGTGTGGCGCATGCTGGCCGAGGATGACGTCATGTTCCTCGCCTCGGGTGTGTCGTTCAACGTGCTGCTGGCGGTGGTGCCGTTCGTGCTGCTGCTGGTCTCGGTGTCCACGCTCTTCCTCGGTAACACACCCGACGAAGCCGCCGACGCGGCGATCGGCTTCATCGACCGGCTGCTGCCGACCACCTGGAGCGAAGGACAGAACGTGCGCGCCACCGTGCGCGAGATCGCACGCGTCAGCGGTTCGGTCACGCTCTATTCGCTGATCGGCTTCCTCTGGTTCTCGACCCGAGTGTTCAGCTCCATGCGCAGCGTGTTCCAGAAAACCTTCGACGTGCCGAACGAACGCGGGATCCTGCACGGCAAGGCGTTCGACCTGCTCTCGTCGTTCCTCGCCGCGATCGGCATCACGGCCTACGGGTCACTGAGCGCCTACCTGCTGGTCGCCAGCACCCGCGGCGCATCGGTGCTGGAGCGCCTCGGTGTGCGTGACAGCATCATGGGCCCGATCGAGTACGGATTCGGGCGCGTGGTGGCGTTCGCGTTGGTGGTGCTGCTCTGCTTCGCGGTCTACCGCCTGGTGCCGAACCGCCCCATTCCGTCGCGCATTGCGTGGATCGGCTCCCTGACCACCAGCGTGCTGTTCGAGCTGGCACGGATCGCATTCAGTTTCTACGTGGCGCGGTTTCCTCCGGGATCGCTCTACACCGGCGCCCTCGCCACGCTGGTCGTCGTCACCCTCTGGACGTACTATGCGTCGCTGATCTTCATCATCGGCGCCGAGGTGGCGCAGGCGGTGGAACTCCGACATCACAGCCGACACCTCGCCCCACCATGATCGACCTGCGTAGCGACACCGTCACCCGGCCCACCGCTGCCATGCGCACGGCGATGGCCAATGCCGAGGTGGGCGACGACGTGCTGGAAGGCGACCCCACCGTGCGCGCGCTCGAGGAGGCGGTGGCGGCGCGACTCGGCAAGGACGCGGCGCTCTACTTCCCCAGCGGCACGATGGCCAACCAGACGGCGATCTGGATGCTCGCCGAGCCGGGCACCGAGGCGCTCTGCGATGCGCGCGCGCACATCTACGACTGGGAAGGGGCAGGGGCGGCGGTGTATCGCGGCGTGCAGCTGCGCATCGTCACGCCGGCGGCCACCGAGACGATCCGTGCCGACGACGTGGTGCGTGGGCTGCGCGCTCCATCGCGCTACGCACCGCGCGCCACCCTGCTCTGCACCGAGAACACGCACAACGGCGCCGGTGGTGCCGTCACGCCGCTGCCGGAGTTGCGTGCGCTCAGTGATGCCGGTCGTGCTGCCGGACTGCACGTGCACATGGACGGTGCACGGCTGTGGAACGCACATGTCGCGACCGGGACGTCGCTGGCGGATTTCGCGGCCTGCGCCGACACCGTCATGGTCAGCTTCTCGAAGGGACTCGGTGCTCCCGTCGGCGCGGCGCTGGCTGGGCCACGGAAGGTGATCGATGCGGCGTGGGAAGTGCGCAAGCGCTTCGGTGGCGGCATGCGGCAGGCGGGCATCATCGCGGCCGGGGCACTGCACGGGTTGCAGCATCATCTCGGTCGCCTGCACGAGGATCATGCCAACGCGACGACCTTCGCGCGGATGGTGCAGGATGCCGGCGGTGCGCGGCCGGTGACGCCCGACACCAACATCGTGATGATCGACCTCCGCGCCGGACAGCGCTCCGCCGACGTGGTGGCGGCGGCGCTGGCAGGTGGCGTGGCTCTGTCCGGCTGGTCCGCCACCCGTGTGCGCGCCGTGTTCCATCTCGATGTCTCCGCCGACGCCGCGGCCGAGGCCGGGCGTGTGGTGGCGGCAGCGCTCTCCGCCTGATCAGCCGGCACGCTGCACTCGACGCGGTCCCACGCGTGCGCTAGATTCTTTCTTGCTCCAGGTCCCGGAGGGCGTAGGCCCGCTAACCGCGTCAGGACCGAGAGGTAGCAGCGCCGTGTGGTGTCTTGCGTTGCTCCGTCAGGCCTGGAGTATCGCGCGGCCGTTCGATCGTCCGGTTTCGGACGGCGACGCCGCGCGATTTGTTTCTGTCAGTTCATGGTCGGCATCGCGTGTGGCGGCCGGCAGCTCGCCCAGGTCGTCGGCATGCCCGGCGACCTCCGCGCCCCCCGGGAGGATCCCCAGCCCGTGATCGCGCTCGCTCGCAAATACCGGCCCCGCAACTTCGGCCAGGTCGCCGTGCAGACGCACGTGTCGAACACGCTCAAGGGTGCCATCGCCCGTGATCGCGTCGCGCACGGCTACCTGCTCTGCGGCCCACGCGGCACCGGCAAGACCACCCTCGCGCGCGTGCTGGCGATGGCACTCAACTGCGAGAATCGCGCGACGCGTGATGATGGCGAGCCATGCGGCAGCTGCGGTGCCTGCACCCGCATCTGGAGCGGCAGTGCATCACTCGACGTGATCGAGATCGATGCGGCGTCGAACCGTGGCGTGGACGATGCGCGCGAGTTGCGGGAGCGCGCGATGTACGCACCGAGCACCAGCGACGGGTACAAGGTCTACATCGTGGACGAGGCGCACATGCTCACGCGTGAGGCGTGGAATGCGCTGCTGAAGATCCTCGAGGAGCCGCCGCCGCGGGTGGTGTTCGTCTTCGCCACCACCGAGCCGCAGAAGATCGCGCAGACTGCGGCACCGGTGCTCAGCCGCCTGCAGCGCTTCGACCTCCGCCGCATCAACCCGACCGAAATTCGCGACCGGCTGGCGTCGGTGCTCGACGACGAAGGCGTGCAGTACGAGCCCGAGGCGCTGCAGATGCTCGCCCGCGCCGCCGACGGTGGCCTGCGCGACGCGCTCTCCCTCACCGACCAGGTGCTGGCCTTCGGCGACGATGCGCCGCTGACCTCGGCCCGCGTACGCGACGCGCTCGGCCTGGTGCCGGAAGACGAGCTGCTGGCGCTGCTGGCGATCATCGGTGAACGGCGTGCGGGCGACGTATTCGGTGCGGTGGAGCGGCTCACCAACCTCGGCGTGGACCTGGTGCTGCTGCTGACCGGTCTCGCCGACCTGGTGCGTGCGCAGCTGGCCATCGTGCTCGGCGGGTCGCCGGGTGCCATCTCGGCCTCGGTGACGGCCCAACTCACCGCGATGGCGCCGCAGTGGCGTGCCGGCGATCTGCTGCGCGTGCTGCAACTGATGGCCGAGGTTGAGGCGCGACTGCGGCGCAGCGGGCAGCCGCAACTGGTGTTCGAGACGCTGCTGGTGCGCCTGGCGCTGCTGGACCGCACGCTGGCGCTGGAAGAGGTGCTGGCCGGGCTCGGCGATGTGGCGCCGCGCGCCGTCTCGACTCCGCGCGCTGCCCCGCCGGTCGCCGCCCGCGCCGCCGTGGCCGAGCCGCCGCGAACGCCGCCGCCCGCCGCCAAGTGGGCGCAGCCCGCACCGCCGACGGCGAGTGCCGCCGCGGCACCGCCCGCTCCGCCGCCGGCGGCGCCAGCCGCGCCAGCCAAGGCACCCAAGTCCGTGGCGACGTCGGAAGCGTCGGTCGCCGGCAGTCCCGCGGTCCCCGATCTCCACCGCATCGTGGACGAGTGGGACGCCGTGATTGCCGCGATGAAGCGCCAGGGTCGCGGGATGCTGGCGGCACTGTTGTCGCGTGTGCAGCCCACCGCAGTGACGGCGGGCGGGCTGCTCACGCTCGAGTGCGACGATGCCGGTGACTATCCGGTCGTGACCGACGGCCTGCCGCAGGTGACCGAGGCGCTTCGGGACGTGATGCCGGCCATCACGCGGGTACAGGTGAAGCCACCGGCGGACGGCGTTCCGGCGGCGCCCCGCGAACGCCTCACGACCGAGGGGGTCAAACAGGAGCGCGTCGCGTCCCTCTCGAAGCAGGACCCGGTGCTCGGCGCCGCGGTGGACGCGCTCGATCTCGAACTGCTGGAGTAAGGCTGGCGGCGCCGGTAACTTTCCGGACCTTTTCCTCCCGACCGTATCCGACGATGGATTTCATGAAGATGATGCAGCAAGCCCAGCAGATGCAGGGCAAGCTGGCTGAACTGCAGGACGAACTCGCGAAGCGCACCGTGACGGGCGCCGCCGGCGGCGGCATGGTCACGGTCGAGGCCGATGGGAAGGGCGCCATCAAGGGGATCAAGATCGATCCCAGCCTGCTCACCGGCGGCGACGTCGAGCTGCTCGAGGACCTGGTGACGGTCGCCGTCGGCGACGCGCAGCAGAAGGCGGCGGCCCTCGGCCAGGAAGAGATGGGCCGGCTGGCGGGCGGCCTCGGCATTCCCGGTCTCAAGCTCCCGTTCATGTGAGCCGTGTCGGCGATTGACGAGCTGGCGAGCGAACTCGCCCGGCTCCCCGGCATCGGACGCAAGACCGCCCTCCGGTTGACGTATCACCTGCTGAAGCAGCCGGCGGCCCAGTGCCGGCGGCTGGCCGACGCGCTGGTGGGCCTCACCGAGCGCGTGCGACAGTGCGAGGTGTGCTTCAACCTGACCGAGGCGCCGCGCTGCCCGATCTGCTCGGACCCACGACGTGACGTTCACACCATCTGCGCAGTCGAAGAGGCAGCCGATATCGGGGCCATCGAGCGCGCAGCTGAATTCCGGGGCGTCTATCACGTGCTCGGGGGACGGATCTCGCCGCTCGATGGCGTCGGTCCCGGTGACCTGACCATTGCATCCCTGGTGGATCGCGTGCGGCAGGGCGCCGTGTCGGAAGTCATCCTCGCGACCAACCCATCCATGGAAGGCGAAGCAACCGCAATTCACCTGCAGCGCCAACTGGCGCCGACGGGCGTGCGCATCACGCGCATCGCCCGCGGGCTGCCTGTCGGCGGTGACCTGGAGTATGCGGACGGGGTGACGATTGCACAGGCGCTTTCTGCGCGCCGGGAGATGGCATGAGGTATGAAGTCCTGCGTGCCGGAGCGTCGCCGCGTGCGGCGCGCGGCACGACGTCGTGGTTGCTGGCGGGTTTCGCCGGTGGCGTGGTGGTCGGCGCACTGGCGTGGCGCCGGCAGCAGGCCTCGGCACACGACCAACTCTTCGCCGCATCGGCAGTGCAGCGAGCCGCCGCCATCGGCTGGCTCACACGCATGCCATCGGTCGAGAACGCGCGATTGCTGCGCGACTACATTCGTTGGGAGCGTCGCCCGACGCTTCGCCGGCGCGCGCAGCGTGCGCTGGACCGCCTCCTCCTCGCTCTCGAGTCGTGAGCGCCGATATGTCTCGCGCATCGCATTGGTCTTTCACGCAGGACGACGCAGACGCGATCACGCGCATCCTGCTCAACTTCCTGCAGGAGACGAACAGCCGAAGTGCGCTGCTCGTCGACCGCTCCGGCCAGCTCGTCACCACCGTCGGTGAACAGCCGCAGTTCGACGCCACCGCCTTCGCGACGCTGGCGGCGGCGGACTTCAGCGCCAACGACCAGCTGGCGAAGCTGATCGGCGAGACCGATTTCACCACGCTCTTTCATCAGGGCGAGCGCGATTCGATGTATGTCGCCGACGTGGCCCGGCGCCTGATCCTGGTGGTGCTGTTCGACCAGCGCACCACGCTCGGCCTGGTCCGGCTGCGCCTCAAGGCGGCCATCAATGACCTGAACCAGGTCTTCACGCGCCCGCAGGACTCGCAGCCCGCCGACTTCGGCGCGTCCCATCTGCTCGCCGGCGCAGAAGACGATATCGACCGACTCTTCAGCTAATTCTGCCCACCCACCCGACATGTCGGTCATCAACTACGCGTCGCGCGAGATCAACTGCAAGATCGTGTATTACGGTCCGGGACTCGGCGGCAAGACCACCAACCTCGAACATGTCTACGCCAGGGTGGCGCCCGACACGCGTGGCAAGCTGATCTCCCTCGCGACCGAGAACGAACGCACGCTGTTCTTCGACTTTCTGCCGGTGGACCTGGGCACGATCCGCGGATTCAAGACCCGCTTCCACCTCTACACCGTGCCGGGCCAGGTCTACTACAACGCCAGCCGCAAGCTGATCCTGAAGGGTGTCGATGGCGTGGTGTTCGTGGCCGACTCGCAGGTGGAGCGCCAGGAAGCCAACGTCGAGGCGATGCAGAACCTGTACGACAACATGGCCGAGTACGGGTACGACATCACGCGCATGCCGTTCGTGATCCAGTACAACAAGCGCGACCTGCCCAACGCGGCACCGATCGACGAGCTCGACTCGCTCCTCAACCCGGGCTTCGAGGTCGTCGATCCCCTCCGCCAGCGCCCCATGGCCGATCCCAACAACCCCGCCCGACTGCTGGTCGAGCAGCTCCCCACCGGCGAGTGGATCGAGCGGGTGCCGAGCGTCGAGGCGGTGGCAGTGGCGGGCGACGGGGTCTTCGATACGTTGAAGGCAGTCAGCAAGCTGGTACTCAAGAGTCTCGCGTCCTCGAGCTGAACCTCGGCCGTCCCGTGAATCTCCCGAACGCTCTCACCATCGGCAGGATCGCCATCACCCCACTGGTGGCGGTGCTGCCGTTCGTGAACGGGTCCACGGTCCGCGCGATCGCGTTCCTGCTCTTCGTGGTCGCCGCCGTCACCGACTACGTGGACGGCTACCTCGCCCGCCGCGAGAACCTGATCACCGACCTCGGGAAGTGGCTCGACCCCCTCGCCGACAAGCTGTTGCTGCTCGGCACGTTCGTGCCCATGTACTACCTGATGCGCGGCGCGAGCACCTTGCAGCACGCGGGCCAGACCGTCCCGCCCGATGGACGGTTCCCCACGCTGCTGGCCTCGATGTGGCTGTCGCTGCCGCTCTGGGTGGTGCTGGTGGTGCTGGGGCGTGAGGCGTTCATGACCGGCTTCCGCGAGCTCGCCAAGCGGAAGGGCGTCGTGATCTCGTCGATCGGCCCGGCGAAGTGGAAGACCACCTTCCAGAGCATCTGGATCGGCGCCGCCTACTGCTGGTTCTTCACCGCCACCCTCGCCCGTGAGCGCGGCTGGGGCGGTGACTGGTGGTCGGCGTTCGCGTACTTCAATGGCGCCGTCGTCGCGCTCAGCATGTTCGCGGCGGTCGCGCTGACTCTCTGGTCGCTGGGACTCTACGTCCAGCGCTACGGCAGCCTCATCGCAGCCCCGACGCGCAGTCACGCGGGCTGAATCGGACACCACAACATGAGCACCTCCGTCGAGATCGTCACCATCGGTGATGAACTCCTCCTCGGCACGACCGTGGACACCAACGCCATCTTCCTCGCCCGTGCCCTCGGTGAGATCGGCGTGCCGATCGCGCGGCGCGCCACGGTGGCCGACGATGCGCACGAGATCGCAGATGCGGTGCAGCAGGCGCTCGAGCGCACCGGCGGCGTGATCACCACCGGCGGTCTCGGTCCCACCGCCGATGACCTCACGCGCCCCGTGCTGGCACAGCTGTTCGGTCGCGAACTGCGTGAAGACCCGCAAATCGTGGCCGCGCTGCACGCACTCTGGGCCTCGCGCGGGCGCGGTGGCGCGTTGCCACCGAGCAACCTGCAGCAGGCACTGGTGCCGGAGGGCGCCGAGGTGCTGGCGAATGCGCAGGGCACCGCCCCCGGCCTGCGCCTCACCGACGCACAGGGACGCTGGGTGATCATGCTGCCCGGCGTGCCGCGTGAACTGCGCCACATGACCACCACCCACATCGTGCCGTGGCTGGCGGCACGCGGGAGCGGCACCGTGCTGCGTTCGCGCAGCGTGCGCACCACCAGCATCGCCGAGAGCGCGCTGGCCGAGAAACTCGGCCCGATGAAGCGTGAGGTGGAGGGGCTGCCGCTCGCGTACCTGCCGGGACACGACGGTGTCGACCTGCGCGTGACCGCACGCGGCCTGCCCGCCGACGAGGCCACGCAGCGCCTCGACGCGGCCGTGGCGCGAATCCGTGACGTGGTCGGCATTCACGCCTATGCGACCGACGGCGTGTCGATGCCGGCGGTGTTGCTCGATCTCTGTGTCGCACATGGCGACACGATCGCGGTGGCCGAGAGCTGTACCGGTGGATTGCTCGGCGCACGACTGACGGACGTGCCGGGGGCGAGTCGTGTGGTGCTCGGCGGCGTCATCGCGTATGCCGACTCGGTGAAGGAGCAGGAACTGCTCGTGTCACCGGAAGACCTGGCGCAGCACGGCGCGGTGAGCGAGCCGGTGGCGATGCAGATGGCGCGTGGCGTGCGCGGCATGACCGGCGCCACCATCGGTGTCGGCATCACCGGCATCGCAGGGCCGGATGGTGGCACCGACGACAAGCCGGTCGGCACGGTCTGGATCGCGATCGACGTGCGTGGCGAGGTGACGACCAACCGCTCGATCTACATCGGTGACCGGTCCGAGATCCGCCATCGTGCCACGCAGGTCGCGATGGACCTGATCCGCCGGGCGCTGCTGGCGTCGTGACGGCGCGTTCGCCCGCGATGGCGTCGCACCCAACAGTCGCCACGTGACACAACCCGGCCGCGCCCGCGTAGATTTGGCAGCACGGGCGCCGCGCGTTCCCATCAGCCTGCCAGACCGGCAGGGTGGTGCGGAACGCGAGTTGCCATCTTTCCGCCTGCACCCCGCACGAGCCTGCCTGCCTGCGCCGCGATCGCGCGCCTGACCAATAGGAGTTCGACCGATGGACGAGAACACCGCCGCCCCTGATCCGCAGATGACCGCCCCGGTCGAGAGTCCGGTCGACGCGCCGGAGCCGCAGGGAGGGGAGGTTGCTGCGCAGGTCGAGTCGATCCGCGCGCAGCTCGACGCCGCCAACGACAAGTACCTGCGACTCGCCGCCGAGTACGACAACTATCGCAAGCGGACGATGAAGGAGCGGCAGGACGAGCGCGGGCGTGCACAGGCCGACCTCGTGAAGCTGCTCATGGATCCACTCGACGACCTGACCCGCTTCGCCAACGTCGACGTCACCAGCGCCAGCGTGCCGATGATGGTCGAGGGTGCGGCGCTGGTCGCGCGCAAGGTGTTCAAGGAGCTGAACGCCGGTGGCCTGACGGTCATCGACCCGGCCGACCAGCCATTCGATCCGGCGCAGCACGAGGCGGTCACCACGCAGCCCGCGGCGTCGCCGGAACTCGATCACACCGTCGGCGCCGTCTACCAGGTCGGCTACATGTACAACGGCATGCTGCTCCGCCCGGCGCGCGTCGTCGTGCGGCAGTGGAACGGCTGATTCCCTCCACGCGCTGACGCGCGCCCATGGCATCTCCCAGCGCAGACTTCTACGCCGTCCTTGGCGTCTCGTCCACCGCCACGGCGGACGAGATCAAGAAGCAGTATCGCCGGCTGGCGAAAAAGTATCATCCTGACTCCAACAAGTCGGATCCCAAGGCCGCCGAGCGATTCAAGGAGATCTCCGAGGCCTACACGGTCCTCGGCGACGAGACCAAGCGCAAGCAGTACGACGACATGCGCAAGTTCGGGTCGATGGGTGGCTTCACCGAGGCGTGGCGCAATGCGTCCACCAACACGCGGCGTCCGGGACCGGGCGGCGGTGCCGCCGGTGGTCCGACGGCCGGCTCACCTGGCAATGCACGCTTCGACGAATTCGACATCGGGGGTCTGGGCGGCCTCGGTGACCTGTTCGGCAGCGTGTTCGGCGGACGGGGCGGGCGTGCCAAGGCCAGCGAACGTGGCCCGGATGTGGAGCTCACGGTGGAGATCCCGTTCCGCACCGCAGCCACGGGCGGCAAGGTGCCGGTGGAACTGGACCTCGTCGAGGAATGCCCGGTCTGCAAGGGCAACGGCGCCGCCCCCGGCGCGCAGGTGAAGATGTGTGGCGAGTGCGGCGGTCGCGGCACGATCAGCTTCGGGCAGGGTGGCTTCGCGGTGAATCGTCCCTGTCCGGCATGCCTCGGACGTGGCTCGATCCCGTCGGAGAAGTGCGGTGCCTGCGCTGGCGCCGGTCAGGTGCGCTCGCGTCGCAAGGTGAACATCACGGTGCCGAGTGGTGCCGAGAGTGGCACCCGCGTGCGGCTCAAGGAACAGGGCTCGCGTGGACAGAACGGCGGTGCCACCGGTGACCTGATCATCACCTTCCAGGTGTTGTCCGATCGCTCCTACACGCGCGATGGCCTCGACCTGATTCTCGGCGTGCCGATCAACATCGCGCAGGCCACGCTCGGGTCGAAGATCCAGGTCAAGACGCTGGACGGCACCAAGGTCGCGCTGCGCATCCCCGGCGGTACGCCGAGTGGCAAGCGGTTCCGCGTGCGCGGGCAGGGCATCGAGAAGGAGGGGAAGCGTGGCGACCTGCTGGTCGACGTGCAGATCACGGTGCCGGAGAAGCTGAGCGAGGAGCAGGAGAAGCTGATGCGCGACTTCGCCGAAGCGGGTGGGCTCAAGTTCTGAGCGACGTCGTCACCGCTGTGTCGTGGGTGCGGCATCGCGAGGCGATCGAGGCGTATGCCCATCGCACCGCCGAACGGGCCGACGCCGCGCACGACCTCGCGCACCTGGCACGTGTCGTCCGTAGCGCCGCGCGCCTCGCCGAGGAGGAAGGCGCGGCGATCGACGTCGTGATGCCGGCCGCCTGGCTGCATGACTGCGTCCACGTGGCCGTGACGTCACCCGACCGCCCGCGCGCGTCGGTGATGGCAGCCGACGCCGCGGTGACGTTCCTGGCAGAGATCGGATATCCCGAGCCGTGCCACGCCGCGGTGCACCACGCGATCGCAGCGCACAGCTTCAGTGCGCGCATCGCGCCCGAGACGATCGAGGCGAAGGTCGTGCAGGATGCCGACCGCCTCGACGCCATCGGCGCGATCGGCATCGCACGCTGCCTGATGCTGGGCGGGCAGCTCGGGCGCGTGTTGTACGACGCCGACGATCCGTTCGCCGAGCGGCGTGAGCCGAGTGACCGCGTGTCGAGCCTCGACCACTTCTACACCAAGCTGCTGACGCTCGCGGGCACGATGCAGACGCCGTCCGGTCGGCGCGAGGCCGAGCGCCGCACCGGCTTCATGTCGGCCTATCTCGGGCAGCTGCGCAGCGAGATCTGACCGCGTCGAACGACGAAACGCCGACGCGTGCTGCGCCGGCGTTTCACGAGGACGGGTGTCGCGCGCTCAGCGCACGTCGAAGACGTACTTCTCGAGCTGCTCGATCTGCGCCTCGGCCTGCGCCACCTCGAAGGCGAGGATGTCGCCGGAGGTGACCATGCCGACCAGGCCACCGTCGTGCACCACCGGCAGGTGGCGCACCCGTCGCGTGCTCATCATCGCGCGACAGACCGCGATCTGCACGTCGGCGGTGATGGTGAGGCAGTCGGAGGTCATCACGTCGCTCACCAGCGTGGTGGCCGGGTCGCGCTTGGCGGCCACCACGCGCCGCATGATGTCGCGTTCGGTGAAGATCCCGACCAGCGCGTGGTCCTGCATCACGACCACGCCGCCGATGCCCTTCTCGTTCATCAGGTGCGCGGCATCGAGCACGGTGTGTTCCGGCGCGACGGACACGACGGCAGTACCCTTTCTGCTGAGCAGGTCACGGACAGTGGACATGCAATGGCCTCGTGAGCGGTTGTCCTCGGAGCATATCGCGCGGGACAGGCACCCGCCAGACGCGGAACGCCCGACGCCAGCTCAGGCCAGAATCGGCAGGGGAAGCCGTCGCGCTGCGCGACGGCCCGACTCGATGAATCCCCCGCCCAGCACGCGATCACCGTCGTACAGCACCATCGACTGTCCCGGCGTGATCGCGCTCAGCGGCGCATCCAGGGCGAGCTCGATCTCGTCGCCATCCAGCCGCACGATCTCGGCGGGGACCGGCGTGGCGCGGTGCCGGTGCTGCACCTGCACCCGGTCGCCGACCTGCAGTGGGTCGGCGCACATCCAGCGCACGCCGCGCGCCACCAGCCCGCGTCCCAGCAGCGCGTCGCGCGGGCCGAGCACCACCGCGCGCGTCTCCGGCTCGATGGCGACCACGAACATCGGCGCCGCGAAGCCGCCGGGCACACCTTTGCGTTGCCCGATCGTGAACCGCGCGAAGCCATCGTGTTCGCCGACCGGCGTGCCGTCCTCCAGCACGAACGGACCGCGCTGCAGTGCCGGTGCGGCGTCACCGAGTTCGCGACGGATCACCTTGACATGGTCGCCATCGGGCACGAAACAGATGTCCTGGCTCTCGACCTTCTCGGCAATCACCTCGAGCCCGAGCCGATGGGCCATCGCGCGCGTCTCGGCCTTGGTCTGGTGGCCGACCGGAAGCAGCAGGCGTTGCACGACGTCGCGTGCCACGCCCCAGAGGAAATAGGTCTGGTCCTTGCCGTGATCGAGGCCGCGATACAGGTCGCCGTCGATCGCGCGCGCGTAATGGCCGGTGGCGATCCAGTCGCACTCCAGCGCCGCCGCCTTGGCTGCCAAGTCGCGGAACTTGGTGAACGTGTTGCAGCGCACGCAGGGAATCGGCGTGCGGCCGCGACTGTATTCGTCCACGAAATCCTGCACCACGTCGCGACCGAACGCACTCTCGAGGTTGAGCACGTAGTGCGGCACGCCGAGCTGCTGGCAGACGCGGCGCGCGTCGTTCACGCTGTCCAGCGAGCAGCAGGGCCGGTCGGGCAGGTCCTCACCGTGGCAGAACAGCTTCATGGTGGCGCCGATCACGTCGTAGCCCTGCTCGTGCAGCAGCGCCGCGGCGACGGAACTGTCCACGCCACCGCTCATCGCCACCAACACCTTGCGACCGCGCATCTCCTACGCGGCGCCAGCGAGGCGCCGTGCCTTCTCGACCAGGGCGGGGAACACCTCGCACACGCGCGCGATGTCGGCGTCGGTGCTCAGCATGCCGACAGACAGGCGCACCGCCGCGCCGGCCAGGTTGCGCGACACACCCATCGCACTCAGCACATGACTCGGCGACACGCTCCCGCTCTGGCACGCCGAGCCGCCGCTGGCGGCGATGCCGGCCAGGTCGAGCGCCATCAGCAGGCTCTCGCTGTCGGTGCCGGGCACGCTCAGGTTCAGGATGTGCGGCGCTCGAGTGGCGGCCAGACCGTGGACGACCGCATCCGGCACGCGCGCGAGGATCGCGGCCTGCAACGCATCGCGCATCGCGCCCAGTCGCGCACATTCGTGCTCGCGTTCCGCGAGTTGCAACTCGGCGGCGACCGCCAGTGCCACCGCGAACGCCACGTTCTCCGTGCCCGGACGGCGCCCGCGATCCTGCGACCCGCCGTGGAAGAGCGGCTCGAACGGCGTGCCGCGACGGATGTACATCGCGCCGATGCCCTTCGGGGCGCCGATCTTGTGGCCGCTGAGCGAGAGCAGGTCGATCGGCAGTGCGGTCAAGTCGATCGGCAGCTTGCCGAACGCCTGCACCGCGTCGGTGTGCATCAGGGCGCCGACGCTCCTCGCGCGCGCGCCGATTATCGGCACGTCCTGCACCACGCCGATCTCGTTGTTGATCCACATCACCGAACAGACTGCGACCCCGTCGTCCACCAGCGCGTCGATCGAGGCGGGGACGATCATGCCGTCGGCGTCGATCGGGAACAGCCGCTCCTCGCCGCCCTCACGCGCCACCTGGTGCACCACCTCGAGCACCGCCTTGTGCTCGGTGGGACTGGTGACCACGGCGTTGCGCCCGTGCTGCCGCCGCGTGCGCCACGGCCCGATGATGGCGAGGTTGTCGCCTTCGGTACCGCCGGAGGTGAAGACGATCTCGTCCGGTTGCGCCTTGAGACAGGCCGCGATGCGAGAGCGGGCTTCGTCCAGTGCGGTGCGGGCGTCACGACCCCAGCGATGCACGCTGGACGGGTTGCCGAAGCGAGCGCCGAAGAACGGCGTCATCGCCTCCAGCACTTCCGGCCGGACTGGCGTGGTGGCGGCGTGGTCGAGGTAGATGGGCGGGGCCATGCCGGGGAAGATAGGACCGGCGGGTCGGATGTCCTACGGCCGAAGCGGCTCCAGCACGGCGCGGATCGGGGCGGCATCGGCACCTGCCACCAGCAGCGGATAGGCGGTGAGGTGGTAGGCGCCGACCTCCACGCCCTCGAGCTGGAGGTTCTCGACCAGGAAGGCGCCACCGTCGAACAGGGCGTGATGCACCGCCAAATCGGTGGCCTGCCGAGGGTCCACGCTGGGCGCATCCACGCCGAGGAGGCGCAATCCGGCGCGCGTGAGCCACGCCGCGGCAGCGGGGGTCAGGCTCGGCCACGCCGCCGGGAAGGTGCCCTCCGCCACCGTGCGACCGGTGCGGAGCAGCACACGCGTCGGCACTGCCTGACCCTCCAGCGCGGTCTGGAGCCACTCGGTGGTCAACGTGGGGCCGTCACCGGCGTCACGCGCATCGAGCACCGTGGCGGGGCCGCAGAAGGCCTCCAGCGGCAACGCCTCGCTCGGCGCCCCGTCGATGCGCACATGCAGCGGGGCGTCGGCGTGTGTGCCGACGTGCAGGCTGGTGGTGACCTTGCCGACGTTCACGCTCGCGCCGGCCGCCATGTCCCACGCCCAGCCACACGAGAAGGGCGTGTCGCCGGGCCATTCCGGTGTACCAGCGCCCATCGCGATCGTGATGTCGTGCCGCATCACCGCGAGGCGCCGTAGAACTTGGCGCGCACCGCCCACAGGGCGGGGAAGAAGCGATTCTGCAGCGTGCGGTTGAGGTACTTCGCGCCCAGCGTGCCGCCGGTGCCGCCGGTCTGCGGACCGATGATGCGCTCCACCAGCTGCACGTGCAGGAAGCGCCACTGTGCGAACTGCTGCTCGTAGGCCAGCAGCCCCTCGGCCAGCTGCGCCAGCGGGCCATGTTCGTGCTCGGTGTAGACCTGCTCCAGCGTCAGGCCGGCGCGCTGCACCATCGTCAGGTACTGCTCCTGCATCAGCGGCGCGTCGAGCGCCTTCTGCACCAGCGCCGGCGGATCGCCATGTTCGCGGATGACCTGCAGGAAGTGTTCGTCGCGCAGGCCGCTGCGGGCCTCGATGGCGCGGAACTGGTCGCTCTGCGAACCGCTCGACGTGCCGAGGTAGCCGCGGAACTGCGCGAAGCGCTGCGGGGGCAGCGTATCGAGCGCGGACAGCTGCTGGCTGACGATGTTCACCAGCACGTTGATGCGCGTGATGCTCGACACCGCACGCGGGGCATCGTTGGCGTCCATCGCCTCCGACAGGTGATCCATCTCGTGCAGGAGCACTTTGAACCAGAGCTCACTGGCCTGGTGCACGATGATGAAGAGCAACTCGTCGGGATGCTCCGGCTTCGACTGCACCTGCTGCAGCGTGAGCAGGTCGGTCAGCATCAGGTACTGGGCGTAATCCACGGCGGCCTCAGAAGGTGGAGACGTCGAGCGCGGCGATGTCTCGCACGCGCAGCGTCTCGGTGGTGTGGAACGGCTCGCCGTAGCGGGCGCGAATCAGCGTGCCGTAGTGCGCGGCCTGGTGCCGGATGATGTCGGGAAGCGGCTCACCGTTCGGGTACACCTCGCCGGCCTGCGTCAGGCCGTCGAACTGCGAGTGATAGGCGCGGATCGCGGCCAGCTTCTGCTCGAAGACGTCGCTGATGTCCACCACGAACGACGGCACGATCGCATCTTCGCGGAACGACATCGCGTGCACGACCTTGCGTGGCCGGAATGCCGGCAGCTCGGGCACCAGGTTCTTCAGACCCGACAGGAAACAGGCATCGCGCACCAGCTGCGCAGCGGCGATGTGATCGGGATGACGTCCCTGCCGGGCGTGGGTGATGACGATGATGGGCCGATGCCGCCGGATGGCACGGATCACTACCTCCCGCGCCTCGGGCGAGTTCACCAGGTGCGCGTCGGGCAGGTGCAGGTTCTCGCGCACCGACACGCCGAGGATGCGCGCCGCCTCCTGCGCCTCGGCGGCCCGCAACGACACCGTGCCGCGGCTGCCGGTCTCGCCGGCGGTGAGGTCCACGATGCCGGTGCGTCGGCCGAGTGCCGCGCTCGCCAGCAGCGTGCCGCCACAGGTCAGTTCGACATCGTCGGGGTGCGACATGATCGCCAGTACGTCGAGTGACTCCGTCATGCGGGCAAACTACACGGCGGTGCCGAGGCGGGTGTCAGCCGAGGGCGATGGCCTCGTGCGCCCGACCGGCCGCGTCACCCGACGCCGGCCGTGACGCGGCGACCGCGCTGGCTACCGTCGCCGCGCGGGTCGCGATCTCCTCGCCGCCGGTGATGCAGTCACCCACGCTCACGCCACGTCGGAACTGACCATCCACCATCAGCCCCGGCACCAGCCCTTCCAGCGCGTCGGCGGCCCGCAGCACGTCGTCGTGCCCGAGGTCGTACTGCGGAATCGCGCGCGGCCACACGGTGTGCTCCACGAACTTCGGGGCCCCCGACACGCCCAGCAGTGTGGCCAACTCGGGCTGGACGACGTCGAGGAGTGTGCTGGTCGAGGCCACGCCGAGTTCCGGGTGCCGGATGCCGCCGAGGAAACAGGTCAGCAGCACGTGACCGTCCGGCGCGCGACGCTCGAAGAGGGTGCTGGAGAACAGCACCCCCAGTGTCTTTCGCTGCTCCCGGCTCGGGACCAGCATGCCGAAGCCGTCGAGCGCGTGGGCGACGTCGGCGCGGCGCAGGCCGAGTGCCAGCGACGCGACCGGCGGATACGGCACGCGCTGCAGCGGCGCCAACGCGGAGTGTGCACCAGGCGGCAGCGTGATGGCGCTCAGCGCGTGCAGCGGCAGCGTCGAGATCACCAGGTCGGCGTGCAGCAGCTGTCGCTCGCCGTCACGCTCGACGGTGACATCGACGCCATACTCGCGCGACGTGATGCCGACCACGCGCGTCAGGGTGTGGATCCGCTCGCGGCCGATGCTCTCGGCCAATGCGAGCGGCAGCGTGGCCATGCCGTCGGTGAACGACACCATCGTGTGACGACCCGCCGCCGCATCACCCGCGCCGCGTGCCACGCGCGCCTTCCGGCCCGCGGCCAGCATGCCCTTGAACAGCGAGCCATGTTCCCGCTCCAGGGCTGCCAGGCGCGGGAAGGCGTGTCGTACGCTGAGTCGAGCCGGATCGCCGGCGTACACACCCGACACGAACGGGTCCACCGCCCACTCCAGCGGTTCGCGCCCGAGGCGTCGCGTCACGAAATCGGCCACCGATTCGTCGCCTGCGTCGAGGCGTCGTGAGATGAATGGCTCACGGAGGAGACGCACCTTGGCGGACAGGCTGAAGAGCGGTGAGCGCGCCAGCGCACCGGGGGACGACGGCACCTCCAGCGGCACACCATCGCGCACGATGTAGCGACGTTGCGCCTGTGGCGCGGCGGGACGCAGCATTGGCGTCAATGCCAGCGACTCCACCAGCGCGGCGAGGCCCGGCGTGAGTGTGCAGGAGTTCGGCCCGCGTTCCACCAGGTACCCATCGCGGCGCACGCTCTGCACCACGCCACCGACGGTGTCGGACGCCTCGAGCACCGTCACCTCGATGCCGCGGCGGCGGAGGTGCCATGCGGTGGTGAGGCCGGTCAGCCCGGCACCACACACCAGCACATGGGGCACTGCGGCCATCGTCAGTCCACGAGCCAGTCGCGCGGTGCGAGCATCGCGATCAACTCGGCCTCGAAGCTGCCCTCGGGCCATGTCGGCGCGTACGGCCACGCAGCCAGTGGCGGCATGCTCATCAACACGCTCTCGATGCGTGCCGCCGTGTGCAGGCCGAAGTGCGTGCCGCGATCGTGCACGAGGTTGAACTCCACGTACCGCCCGCGCCGCACCAGCTGGAAGCTGCGTTCGCGCGGCCCGTAGGGCTCATTGCGACGTCGTTCGACGATCGGCGCGTAGGCCGTCTCCAGACTGCGCGCGATCGCGTCCACGAACGCCATCGTCGTTTCGGCGTCCATGCCGCTCTCGTCCTCGCCGGGACGGAGGTGGTCGAAGAACACGCCACCGCAGCCGCGCGTCTCGTTGTCGCGATGGAGGTTGCGGAAGTACTCGTCGCACCACGGCTTGAAGCGCCGGTGCAGCGAGGGATGGAAGCCGTCGCAGATGCCGGCCAGCGTGCGGTGGAAGTGCCGCACGTCGTCGGGGAACGGATACATCGGTGTGAGGTCGGTGCCGCCCCCGTACCATGCATCGCGGAGGTTGCCCTCGTCGTCGCTGAGCTCGAAGTAGCGCACGTTGAGGTGCACCGTCGGGATCATCGGGCTGCGCGGGTGGAACACGAGGCTGACGCCGGTGGCGAAGAACCGCGATTCACCATCCGACACACCGCGTCCACCGAGCTTCGCGGCGGCGGCGGCGGGCAGCCGGCCATACACCACGCTGCGATTCACGCCGCCCTTCTCGAAGGTGTTGCCGTCGATCATCACGCGCGAGTGGCCACCACCACCTTCGGCGCGTTCCCACGTGTCCTCGCGGAACGCGCCGCCACCATCGAGACGCGTGAACAGCGCGGTGATCTCATCGTGCACCCCGGCGATCCAGGCGATCGCGCGGGCACGCCGCGCATCTCCGGAATCCGCGAGGTCAGTCGCCGCGGGTCTCGGAAACGCCGCCGGCGTCATGACGCCAGCCGTTCCTTGGCGCGGGGCGTCGGCACGGCGGCCTGCGGCGAGCGCCACTCACGCACCGTGTCGATGAACGCCTTGGCATGGGCCACCGGAATGTCCGGCAGGATGCCGTGGCCGAGGTTCGCGATGTGCCCGCGACCGCCGAACTCCTCCAGCATGCGCAGCGTGCGCGCGCGGATGGTGCTGGGCGGTGCGTACAACAGGCACGGATCGAGGTTGCCCTGCAACGCCACCGGCAGGTGCTCCATGCGCTTGCGCGCCTCGGCGGCACCGATCTGCCAGTCTACGCCGATCACGTCGGCCATGGTGGCCTGCGCCAGCTCTTCCATCGCCCAACCCGCGCCAGGTGCAAAGACGATCAGCGGCACACCGGCGGTGCGGGCGATCGACGCCACGCGCGCCAGGTACGGCAATGCGAACTGACGGAACTCGTGCGGTGCCAGCGCGCCGGCCCAGCTCTCGAAGATCTGCAGTGCCTGCGCACCTGCTGCTGCCTGCGCGACGAGGAAGTTGCCGACCGCCGTCGCCAGCTTATTGAGCAGCGCGTGTGCGTCCTGCGGCGATTCGTACAGCATCCGCTTGGCGACCGCGAACTGCTTGGTGCCGCGTCCTTCCACCATGTAGGCCGCCAGCGTCCACGGGCCGCCGGCGAAGCCGATCAGCGGCACGCGACCATCCAGCTCGCGACGGGTCATGCGCACCGCATCCAGCATGTAGCCGAGGCCTTCCTCCGGCACCACCGGGTTGAGGCGCGCGATCGCGTCACCGTTGCGCAGTGGCGACGAGAACACCGGACCGACGCCTTCGTCCACGGTGAGGTCCATGCCCATCGCCTGCGGCACCACCAGGATGTCGCTGAAGATGATCGCGGCATCCACGCCCATGATGTCCACCGGCTGCAGCGTGACCTCGGTGGCCAGCTCCGGATTGCGACACATCTCGAGGAAACCGCCGGACTTGGCGCGCACCGCACGGTACTCGGGCAGGTAGCGGCCTGCCTGGCGCATCATCCAGACCGGTGGACGCTCCACCACCTCGCGACGGCAGGCGCGCAGGAACAGGTCACTGCGGCGTTGGGTGGCGGGGGCTGACGCGTCGGTGATCACGGCAGGTGTGGTCTTGGTCGGCATGAGGTGCGTCAGGAATTCGGTGAAGCGACCGCCGAGGCGCCATCGCGCGTCATCGGCATCGCTGAAAAGTCGGATGGAACGCCGCGGCGCGGGGTGTTCGCGAACAGCTGGTCGAGGTGCACCGCCAGGTCGTCCACGTTCTCGCCACGTGCGATCGCGTCGCTGAAGACGTTCATCGGGCGCGCCAGCAGCTTGGCCACGATCCGTTCCGCGGTGCGCTCGGCCACGTCGTCACCGGCCACGAAGGCCACTTCGCGACGGCAGAGATCGACCAGCGCGTGATGCAGCGAGCGAATGGCGAGGCGTGCCGCACCCGTGGCCAGCCAGTGCCGCAGCCAGCGCATTTCGTGATCCACGATCCGTTCCGCATCCGGCACCGCCGACAGGCGTGCGGCCTCGGCGGCGATGATCGGCTGGTGCAGGGAATCGAGGTCCACCAGCGTCACGCCGGGAATGTGCGCCGCGCGCGGATCGACGTTGCGTGGCATGGCGAGGTCCAGCAGCAGCAGTGGGGCATGGTCGTAGCCCACGTTGACGCGCGCCGCCTGCAGCTGTTCGGCGATCAGCGTGTGTGTGGCGGCACCCGTCGCGATGATCACCACGTCGGCGAACGCGGCCTCGACGTGCATCGTCTCCATCGCGGCGACGCGGCCCCGCAGGCTCTCGGCCAGTTCCTGTGCGCGTTCGATGGTCCGGTTCATCAGCACGATGTCCACCGCGCCGAGCTTCGCCAGCTGGCGCGCGGCACGGGTGCCGGTCTTGCCGCAGCCGATGATCAGGCAGCGTGCATGCTGCAGCGATCCGAAGCGCTGCAATGCCACCGACGCTGCCTCGGCACCGATCGAGTTGCGGCCGGTGGACAGGTTGGTGTCGGACTGCACGCGGCGGCCGGTGCGCAGGCCGATCTCGAACAGGCGGTGCAGCATCGGCCCCACCGTGTTCATCTCGCAGGCGGTGCGGTACGACGAGCGCACCTGGCCGAGGATCTGGCCGTCACCGAGGATCTGGCTTTCGAGGCCGGCGGCGAGGCGGAGCAGGTGCCGTCCCACTTCATCCCCGATGCGGATGTTGAGCGACTGCAGCAGCGCGTGCCGTTCCATCGGCTCCGGCATCCAGACGGTGGTCAGGTGATCCACCGCGGTCTCGAGCGCCGCCTGCCCGCTCGATTCCGTCCAGGCATAGAGCTCGGTGCGGTTGCAGGTCGAGACGAGGGCCAGTTCGCAGACACCACCACCGAGCAGCGCGCCGTACATCTCACCCAGCCGTTGCTCGGCCACGTGAAAGCGCTCGCGTGTGGCGACGTCCGCGGTCCGATAGTCCACCGCCAGGCAGATCAGCATGCGTTCACCGGGATCCGAAGGGAGCATTGCGTCGCACGATGGCGATGTTCAGCACGGTTGCGAACATCACCCAGCACAGGTACGGCACGAACGCCCAGGCCGCGCGCCGATCGAGCGGCGCCACGGTGATGACCAGCAGCACGATGCTGCCGAAGAACGGCACGATCTCGAGCAACGCCAGGTCCGGCCGGCGCTGCGCGAAGAACAGGAAACTCCAGAGCGTGTTCAATCCGCCGTTCAAGGCGAACAATCCCGTCAGCCGCCAGCGGTCGGCGGGATCCGGCAACCGCTCCCACGAGATCACGAACGCGAATGCCATCAACAGGAAGATCGTGGTCCACGCCGGACCGAAGAGCCAGTCGGGCGGCTGCCACGACGGCTTCTTCAACCCGTAGTACCACGGGCCCAGCTGCGTCACGAGCGCGCCACCCGCGGCGGTCAGCACCAGACCGCCGGCGGCGAGCGCAATCGCCGTGACCGAATACCCGAGCATTAAGCAACCGGCGCCAGGCCTGTCAGATGTCCAATGTTCTTGAAGAAGATCCGTGCGTGCGCCAACGGCTTCCCGCGAACGAGCTTTTTCCGCATGTAGGCGTCGAAGGTGAGCTTCTGGATGTCCTCGTCGCGGCACATCGACACGAAACGCTCGCGCCGGTTGTCGGTGGTGTACCAGAAGTTCTGCATCACGTCCAGCACGCGGAACACCTGGCCATGCTCCCACAGGAAGCGGCGCCGCGCGGCGCGCAGCTTGCTCGCCTTCCCGGTGCGCAGCGCATCGGCGACGGCATCGGCGGTGAATCGGCCACAGGTCATGGCGTAGAAGATGCCCTCACCTGACGCCGGCGCTACCACCCCGGCCGCATCTCCGCAAACTGAGACGTCCTTGCCGTTCTCCCACCACTTGAGCGGACGGAGGGGAATCGGGGCGCCTTCGCGTCGAACCGTCTCGCAGTCGGCCAGCCCCGTCTCCTGACGGAGGCGCGCCACCGCGGCCCGCATGTCGAAGCCCTGCTCGAAGGTGCCGGTGCCGATGCTGGTCACTTCGCCGTGTGGAAAGACCCAGGCGTAGAAGTCGGGCGAGTACTTGCCGTCGTAGTAGATGTCGGCGCGGCGGGCCTGGAAATCGTCCGTTTCCACGGCCGGTGACTTCACGATCTCGTGGTACGCCGTGACGCGGTTGCCGCCGGCATAGGCGATCGGGATGGCCTGGCGGGCCACGGCCGACAGCGCGCCGTCGGCGCCGATCAGGTGCCGCGCCTTGATCGTCTCCAGCGCGCCGGAGCGCGAGGAGCCGGCGGCGTAGTGAATCAGCAGCCGGTTGTCGGTGTCGTAGCTGAAGTGATCGAAGAAGCCGGTGATGCGATCGGCGCCATTCGAGCGGGCCCGTTCGCGCAGCCACTCGTCGAAGGTGCCGCGATCCACCATGCCGACGTAGCCCTTGCCGACGGGGATGTCGACCTTCTGCCGGTGCGGTGAGACCATCCGTGCGGTGCCGACACGCGCCACCAGCAGTTCGTCGGGGATGTCGAAGTCCACCATCGCCTGCGGCGGCACGGCACCGCCGCAGGGCTTCACGCGGCCCGCCTTGTCCATCAGCGCCACCGAGAAGCCCTGCATCGCGAGGTCGTTGGCCGCCGTTGCACCGGAGGGTCCGCCACCGATCACCACCACGTCGTACATCTTCATCACGCTGCTCCTCGCGCCGAGTCGTCAGGTAGGGCACCGGAACCACGCCCGATGCCGTGCACTGCCATGACCTGTCCTGCGATCCCCGCCTGCAGGGGATCCTCACATCCGTTGCGCGTCGCCGTCATCCCTCAGCCCGCCGCGGCGAGGAGGGATTCACTCGACTGCGCCCGCCCGGCCTGCCGCGCCGCCGATGCCAGCATCGCCGCGCCGACGAACAGCGCCGCTTCCATCGCGAACACGCTGCCGTAGCCCAGGCGGTCGGAGCCGAGCACGGCGCGCATCACGTCGCTGGCACCGGCACCCAGCATGCCGCCCGCCGCCATCGCGATCGCCTGCGAGGCACCGAACACACCCATGCGCACACCGGTCTGCGCCTGGTCGGCCGCTGCCGACAGCGACATCATCGACCCGATCGCGCCGATCGCGAACGCCCCGTTGGCGACGCCGAGCGCGAACAGGGCGCCCTTCAGCAGCAGCAGGCTGCCGGTCATCGGCGCCATCGCGATCAGCAGCAGCGCCGCCGCTGACGCCAGGCAGCCGTGACGCGCCCAGCCGGCCAGCGTGCCGACACGCGTCGACAGCAGTGCGGTGAGCAGCATGCCGAGCAGCGAACCACCCTGGTGCACGCCGCTGATCGCCGTGCTTTCACCCGGCGTGAGGCCGAACACCGACCCGGCGAACGGCTCGAGGATCAGGTCCTGCGTGCTGTAGGCCAGCATCGACAGGCCGACGAAGAACGAGAAGCGACGCGCCACCGGATCCGACCACACCACGCGCACCGCGTCGCGGAAGGGCGTCGCGGCAGCCCGTTCACGCACCCCGGCGGCGCGCGGCGCGTCGAGGCCGATCAGCGCCACGGCAGTCAGCACCACCGTCGCCAGGCCGATGATCATCGTGCAGCGCACCAGCGTGGCGAAGGAGAAGGGCGTCAGCAGCTTGCTGGCGACCACCGTGCAGAGGATGAAGCCGGCGATCATGCACAGCCAGACCGTGGCCGCCGCCCGCGCGTGACGTGCCGGCGGCACCCGCAGCGAGAGGAGCGTGAGCAGCAGCGTACCGGCCGTGCTCACGCCAAGGCCGACCAGCACGAAGGCGACCAGCATCAACGGATATCCGAGCATCGGTGCCGATCGCAGCAGCGGCAGCAGCGTCGCGATCGACACCACACCCGCCGCCAGCATGATCATGCCGACCACGATCCATCGCGTGAGGCGCCCATGCTGGTCGGCGAAGTGCCCCATGCGCGGACGCAGCCAGAGTTGCACGCCGTAATGCAGCGCGACCAGCGCGCCGGGCACCATCGCCGGCAGCGCCAGCTCCACCACCATCACGCGATTCATCGTCGCGGTGATGAGCACGATCAGCGCGCCGAGACAGGCCTGCACCAGACCGAGGCGCAACACCGACGTGAAGCCGAAGTGATCGCGGTGCATCGGGGCAGCGCTGCTGCTCATGTGCCGGCCCCCAGCGAACGGATCGCGTGGGCGCAGACCATCATCCCGAGCACCGAGAACGGCACGCCGAATCCGCTGTACCAGAGCGCCTTCTGCACCGGGGCACGCAGGAAGGTCGGCATCATCGCCTGCTGAATGCCGATCAGCAGCACCAGCACCGCGGCATGCATCGGGCGGTCCCACGCGAACAGCAGCAGGCCGGCCGCGATCACCTGCGGCAGCAGGATCACCACACACGCCAGCTTCGCCGCGCGCTCGGCGCCGAGTTGCACCGGCAGCGACATCACACCGAGCTGCTTGTCGCCGTCGATCGCCTTGAAGTCGTTGAGTGTCATGATGCCGTGCGCGCCGATGCTGTAGAGCAGGGCGACGGTCACGATGCGCAGGTCGGGCCAGGTGCCGAGCATCACCACCGCGCCGGTGATCCACGCCAGTCCTTCGTATGTGAGTCCGACGGCGGCGTTGCCGAACCAGCCATCGGCCTTGAGGCGCAGCGGCGGTGCGCTGTAGGCCCACGAGAACGCGACGGCGAGGCAGGTGGCGACCAGTCCTGCGGTGCCGAACAACGAGCCGACGGCGATCGTGGCGCCGCTCCAGATCACGGCGATCAGCAGGCCCCAGCTTCCGGGAATGCGGCCCGACGGAATCGGGCGATGCGGTTCATTGATCGCGTCCACATGGCGATCGAACCAGTCGTTCACGGCCTGACTGCCAGCGCACGACAGCGGGCCGGTCAACGCGACGCCAAGGGCCAGCAACCACCAGCGTCCGGTCATGTCCACCCCGGCGCTGACGACGCCGCAGGCGAACGCCCACATGGGGGGAAACCAGGTGACGGGCTTGAGCAATTCGAGCACCGCGCCCGGGCTCGGAAAGCGCCGCGACACGGTCTGTAAACGAGGGCTGACGGAATCCAGTGTCAACATTTCCTGACAGTGCGGCGAAAAACGGACGCCCGCAAGGTGTCCCGCACGTTCGTCGGTTACTCCGACGGCGTCAGCGTGCTGTCGGCGCTGTCCAGCAGCCGATGCCGCCGCAACTTCACGTACAGGCTCTGGCGGCTCACGCCCAGCACCTCGGCGGCCGACGTCCGGTTGTCGTCGGTCAGCTCGAGGGCGGCCTCGATGAAGTGGCGCTCCACCAGATCGGTGGTGTCGCGGACCAATTCCCGCAGGGAAACCCGCCCCACGAGGGACGTCAGTTGCTCCACGGCGCGGGTCAGGTCGCGGGCGCCCTGCGGCCCCACCGCCAACCGGCGACCCACGTCGCGGAGCATGAACCCGATTGCCGGATGGTCGGAATCGGGCAGCCAGGCGGCCGACACTTCGACCTCCGTGGCGAGCCCGTGCACGCCGCGGGCAGATGTCAACGCGAGGCGGACTGCACCATTGCGCTTGAGCATCGTCAGGAACACGTCGAAGTCGGCTCCCGGGCGGCCGATCCAGGCACCGATGTCCTCGCCGCGCACCTGCTCGTCTGAAGCGAGCTGGACCAGGTCGAGGAAGGCACGGTTGGCGTACGTCACCATCCCGCTGGTGTCCGTGATCACGAACGAGTCCGGCGACTGCTCGAGCAGGGCGGCGATACGGCTGCGCTCGCCACCGTCGCCGACCTGACGGTCGGATTCGATCTGCGTGAACCGGATCAGGAGCAGGGTGCTGCTGTCCTGCCGGAAGGTCGACGCGCTGATGCTGAACGTCTCACCACTCCGGGCGAGGCGGATGCGAATGTCACCGCTCTTGCCGACGGCGCGGGCGTTCGCCACCGCGTCGCCGACGCTGCGCAGGTCGTCGGGCGCGATGCCGAACGGGAAGGTGCGCCCGGTCAGCTTCTCCGGCGCCTCGCCGAAGAGCTTGCCGGCCGAGGCGTTCGCATCCATCACCTTCATCGTCGCGCTGTCCACCACCAGGATCGTCTCGGCGGCCAGCTGGAAGAGCAGTCGGTAGCGCGTTTCCACGTGGCGCAGGCGCCAGTAGTCGCGCTCCATCGCCTGCTGCGCCTCAACCAGCCGCTGCTGCAGCGCCGAGACCGTGCGCATGTCCCGCCCGGCGGCGACGAAGGCACCGTCCCGGCCAACGCGCATCACGGTGTACGAGACCGGCAAGTCATTGCCGCCGGCCAGCATGTGATTCACCTGGCGACGGCGACCGGACGACTTGGATCCGGCATCCCGCAGCAGCGCCTCCACCTTCCCACGGGTCTCGTTGGTGACCGTCTGGGCCCAGTGCTGCCCGACCCAGCGTTCGATGCCGGCCTCGCGCAGTTCGGGGTCGGTGGCGACCACCGCACGGACGACACCCGTACGGTCGACGATGACCGCGAGATCCCCGGTGTTCGCGACCAGGTCGGCCGCGAGAAGGGGGTCGAGATCCGCGAGGCCACCGTCGACGGCGCGGGCTGGAGTCACGGGGACGAGGGCGCGAGGGGAGGAGAGGAGTCGTCGAGGGCGGCGCGTCGCGCCTGCACCAGCGTACGAGCGACCATCGGCCCCTGTGCGGCATCGGGAGCCGAGGCGTCGGCTCCGACACGCTGCACGAGCGCCGGGTTGTCGTTGAAAGCCCGGCCGCCGACCATGATCGCCAATTCGGCGTTGAGCGAGGCCTCACGGATGCTGGCGACCAGCTCACGGATCTTCGGCATCCGCTCGACCACGCCGGCCGAGAGCCCGACGACGTCGTACCAGTGGGCCGCGATCTCCTGCACCACGTCGGAGTTGCCGAGCGGGTGTCCGACCGTGACGCCCCAGCCGTCGGCCACGAAGAACTCCGCCACCATGGCCAGTCCCAGCGAATGCTGTTCGTCCGGCATGGCGCACAGGAACGCCTGGCCGGCGTCGGGCGACATCAGGGTCTCCGCGGCGACCCGGCGGCCGAGGTCGCGGACCACGCGCTGCATGCGGCCGAGGCCCAGCGTGACCTCGAGGAAGTCGACCGTATCCTCTTCCCAGCCTTCGCCGAGCGACCGGGCCGCGGGCGCGAGCAGGTCGAGGCAGATGCGCTCCAGCGGCATTCCCGCCTCGATCAGGTCGTTCACGATGGCGGGGCAGCGCTCCTCGTCATGCGAGAGGCATGCCTGTACGAAGCGTTCGACGTCCATCAGGGCGAGCACGTGCGCCGGGATGATGCTGCCATCCGGCTGGGTGGCATGCTCGCGCGCGTGGGCCAACAACCGCGGGATCAGGTCCAGCTCCATCGCGCGCCCCACGACCGGACGGACGCGCGGCATGTCGCACTCGGCTGGCGGCTGAGAACCGAACGGATGCAGCGAGGTGGACAACGGGCCCCTCCGGGCAGCGACGGACGTCGGACGGCGGGTCCCTAACGATCCAGTCTGGGCCACGTTGCCGCAAGACAGGGGAGCCGCCGCTGGCTTGAAGAAACCCGCACTCTCGGCGTTGTCAAATGCTCCGGGCTCGGCCGGCGGCGGCCGGGGGGTGTCGCGCGCGCCTGACGCTCGGATGCCGACTGTCAGCTTTCCTTGACACTTTCCCATCCGGGGGTAGCCTCGGAGCAACGGTTACATGGAGCGCAGCGCGGTGATGGATGGCGGACTGACGATCAGCACTGAACGGGGGGGCGTTGCGGCGGCGCGGGGCCGGCCGGTGCGTGCGCTCTATACCCCGGAGCAGCGCCGCCGGCGTGATGCGACCCGCTGGACGCTGGTGCAGGGGATCCTGGCGCCGGTGCAGTTCCTCGTCTTCGCCGTCAGCGTGGTGCTGGTGCTCCGCTCGCTGCTCACCGGCGACGGGGTGCTGGCCGCCCACATCTCGATCATCGTCAAGACGGTGCTGCTCTACACGATCATGGTCACCGGCGCGATCTGGGAGAAAGTCGTCTTCGGCCAATATCTCTTCGCCGAGGCCTTCTTCTGGGAGGATGTGGTGAGTTTCGTGGTGATCGCGCTGCACACGATCTATCTCGGCGGCCTGCTGACCGGGCGTCTCTCCACGCAGGCGCTGCTGCTGGTGGCACTGTCCGCCTACGCCGTCTATGTGGTGAACGCGGTGCAGTTCGTGCTCAAGCTGCGCGCTGCGCGACTGCAGGAAGCGCACGACGCCGCCCGCCGCATCGCGGAGCCGGCATGAGCACCTCGCTTCCGGTGATGAACGACGCGGCGATGGGTGGCGGCTGCACCGATGCGCCCGTGCTGCGCGAGCGCGGCCAGCGCGAGGTGTTCTGTGGCCTCACCGGCATCGTGTGGCTGCACCGCAAGATGCAGGATGCGTTCTTCCTCGTGGTGGGGTCGCGGACCTGCGCGCACCTGCTGCAGTCGGCGGCGGGAGTGATGATCTTCGCCGAGCCGCGTTTCGCGACCGCGATCCTGCAGGATCGTGACCTGGCGGGCATGGCGGACTGCAACACGGAACTGGATCGTGTCGTCGCGGAACTATTGGCGCGCCGTCCCGAGATCACGACGCTGTTCCTGGTCGGATCGTGCCCCAGCGAGGTGATCAAGCTCGACCTGCTGACGGCCTCGCAGCGCCTCAATCGCGAGCACTTCCCGCGCGTGCGCATCCTCAGTTATTCCGGCAGCGGCATCGAGACCACGTTCACGCAGGGTGAGGACCAGTGCCTGAAGGCGGTGGTGCCGCACCTGCCCGCCGCCACCGACGGTGAACGTCGCCTGATGGTGGTGGGGACACTGGCCGACGTGATCGAGGATCAGTTCTCCCGCCTGTTCACGCAGCTCGGCATCGGACCGGTGTCGTTCTTCCCGGCGCGCCGTGCATCGGAGCTGCCGCCGGTGGGACCGGGCACGCAGCTGCTGCTGGCGCAGCCGTTCGTCGGCGAGACGGTGCGCGCGCTGCAGGCCCGCGGCGCCACGCTGTTGCAGGCACCGTATCCCCTCGGCGCCGACGGCACCACGCGCTGGCTGGCAGCGGCGGCCGCCGCGTGGGATGTGCCCGCGGAGCATTTCCGTCGGGTGACGGAGCCGGCGCAGGCACGCGCCACCACCGCATTGCAGCGGTATCGCAGCACTCTGGAAGGCAAGCGAATCTTCTTCTTCCCCGACTCGCAGCTGGAGCTGCCGCTGGCGCGGTTCCTCTCGCGCGAGTGTGGCATGCAGCTGGTGGAAGTCGGCACGCCGTATCTCGATCGCATGCTGACCGCCACCGAGTTGGCACTGCTGCCCGAAGGCACCTTCCTCAGCGAAGGGCAGGACGTGGAGAAGCAGCTCGACCGATGCGAGGCGCAGCAGCCCGACCTCACCGTGTGCGGTCTGGGCCTCGCCAATCCGCTCGAGGCGCGCGGCCTGCGCACCAAGTGGTCCATCGAATTGGTGTTCTCACCGATCCAAGGCTATGACCAGGCGGGCGATCTGGCGGAGCTGTTCGTCCGTCCCCTCGATCGCAGCGCGCGACTGACGGTTTGACACGATGCAACTGACGCTCTGGACCTACGAAGGCCCGCCCCATGTCGGTGCGATGCGCATCGCGACCTCGATGCGCGACGTGCACTACGTGCTGCACGCGCCGCAAGGCGATACCTACGCCGACCTGCTGTTCACGATGATCGAGCGGCAGGACAAGCGGCCGCCGGTGACGTACACCACGTTCCAGGCCCGCGACCTCGGGGGCGACACCGCCAACATCGTCACCCGCGCGGTGCAGGATGCCGTCGATCGCTTCAAGCCGAAGGCGCTGCTGGTGGGTGAGAGCTGCACCGCGGAGCTGATCCAGGACAATCCTGGCAGCCTCGCGATGGGCATGAACCTCGATCTACCGATCGTGCCGCTCGAGCTGCCCTCGTACTCGAAGAAGGAAAACTGGGGCGCCGCCGAGACGTTCTACCAGCTGGTGCGCACGCTGCTGCTGGAACGCTCGAAGGTGCGTGAGCCGCGCCCCGCGCGTGAGGGCCGTCGTCCGCGGGTGAACCTGCTCGGTGGCACCATCCTCGGTTTCCGCTGCCGCGACGACATCGCGGAAGTGACGAAGCTGCTGGCGAGCGTGGGCGTGGACGTGCACGTGAGTGCGCCGCTGGGCGCCGATCCCGACGACCTGCGCCGCATTCCGGAAGCGGATGCGAACGTCTGCCTGTATCCCGAGATCGCACTCTCCACCTGCAGCTGGCTGCAGCGCACCTTCCAGATGCCGGTGATCACGACGGTGCCGATCGGCGTTGGCGCAACACGTGATTTCATCGCCGAGGTGGGCCGCGTGCTGGCCATCGACGTCTCGGCGGTGCTGGGCGGCGAGACGGCCGGTGCGGCGTCGCTGGGCAGCAGCCAGTCGCGCATGCCGTGGTACTCGCGCTCGGTGGATGCGACGTACCTCACCGGCAAGCGCGTGTTCATCTTCGGTGACGGCACACACGTGGTGGCGGCCGCGCGCATCGCCAGCGAGGAGCTGGGCTTCAAGGTGGTGGGGCTGGGCACCTACAGCCGAGAGATGGCGCGCGAGGTCAAGGCCGCCGCCGAGAAGTACGGCGTGACGGCGCTGATCACCGACGACTACCTCGACGTGGAGCGCACGGTCGCCGAGCTGCAGGTCGAGCTGGTGCTCGGCACGCAGATGGAGCGCCACATCGCCAAGCGGCTGGGTGTGCCGTGTTCGGTGATCTCGACGCCGATCCACGTGCAGGACGTGCCGGCGCGCTACTCGCCGCAGATGGGTTTCGAAGGCGCGAACGTGATCTTCGACGCCTGGGTGCACCCGTTGATGATGGGCCTCGAGGAGCACCTGCTGCAGATGTTCCGCGAGGATTTCGAGTTCGGCGATGGCGCCACGCCGTCGCACCTGCACAGCGTCGCGCCGGCGAGGTCCGAGGGCTCCGCCGGCGTGATGGGGACGGAACCGCAAGGCGCCGTCGCCACACCCGTCGTCTCGGAGCCGGCGCACGCGTCGGTGCAAACGCCCACGGCCACCACTGTGGTCGAGGCGCCGGGTGCGCCCGCAGATGCCACCGCCGGCACGCCGACCTGGTCGGCCGACGGCGAGAAGGAACTGGGCAAGATCCCCTTCTTCGTGCGCGGCAAGGCGCGGCGCAACACGGAGAAGTACGCGGCGGCGCAGGGCATCGCCGTGATCACCACCGAGACCCTGTACGAGGCCAAGGCGCACTATGGCCGTTGACTCGATGCCACCGCTGCGCTTCGTCATCATCACGCTCGACTCCCACCTGGCCGGTGCGGTGGCCGAGGCGGCGACGATGGTGGTGCAGCAGGTGCCGTCGATCGACCTGCGCGTGCACGTGGCGTCGGACTGGCCCGAACATCCCGAGGCGCTGGCGCGCTGCAAGGCCGACATCGCGACCGGTGACATCATCGCGGTGACGCAGTGTTTCCAGGACGAGCAGGTGACCGCGATCCGCGATGCGCTGCTGGCTCGCCGCGATCACTGCGACTCGATCCTGGTGGCCGTCTCGGCGCCGGAACTGGTGCGCTGCACCAAGATGGGCCGGTTCGATCTCGGCGGGGCCGAGGAGAAGAAGCCGAAGCCGTGGTCACCGCTCGGCATCCTGAAGAAGCTTCGCGGCAGCCGGACCGACGGGAAGTCGAGCGGCGAGCGGCAGATGACGGCGCTGAAGGCGATGCCGAAGCTGCTCAAGTTCATTCCCGGCACGGCGCAGGACGTGCGCGTGTACCTGCTCAGCATCCAGTACTGGCTGGCCGGCACGTCGGAGAACATCGCCAACCTGATCCTGTTGCACGTCGAGAAGTATGCCGACGGGCCGCGCAAGGTATTGCGGGCGCAGGTGAAGGCGGCGGCGCCGCAGACGTATCCGGAAGTGGGATTGTGGCATCCCGACATCAAATCGGCGCACGGCATCGGGGTGGCGCTCGACGCGCTGCCCTCAGCCGGCGCGGCCGGCACGGTGGGGCTGCTGCTGGGGCGCAGCTACCTGCTGGCGGACAACGTGCAGCACTACGCCGCCGTGGTGCGGGCGTTCGAGCGTCGCGGGCTGCGCACCATCCCCGCCTTCGCCAGCGCACTCGATGCGCGCCCGGCGATCGATCGCTACTTCATGAATGCGGACGGGAAGGGCACGGTGGACGCGGTCGTGTCGCTGACCGGCTTCTCGCTGGTGGGCGGTCCCGCCTACAACGACGCCAGCGCAGCGCAGGCCACGCTCTCACGCCTCGACGTGCCGTACTTCTGCCTGCAGACGCTCGAGTTCCAGAGCACGCCGGAGTGGCAGGGCGACCCACGCGGCCTCAATCCGCTGCAGGCGACGCTGCAGGTCGCGATTCCCGAGCTGGATGGCGCCATCGGCCCGACGGTGTTCGCGGGCAAGGTGGGTTCCGCGAAGGGCGTGGAGAACGCGGAGTCGCTGCCGATCACCGAACGCGTCGAGACGATGGCCGATCGTGTGCTGCAGATGGTGCGCATGCGTCGTACGCCACGCGCGCAGCGCAAGGTGGCGGTGGTGCTGTTCAACTTCCCGCCCAACGCCGGCAACACCGGCAGCGCGGCGTACCTGGACTGCTTTCACTCGCTCTACAACACGATGCTGGCGATGCGCGACGCGGGCTACACGGTGACGGTGCCCGAGAGCGTGGATGCGCTGCGCGATGCGGTGATCCAGGGCAATCGCGAGCAGTACGGATCGGTGGCCTCGGTGTTCGCGCGCATTCCCACCGACGACCATGTGCGCCGCGAACGCTGGCTGCCGCAGATCGAGGGCGCGTGGGGACCGGCGCCGGGCAAGCAGTTCGCCGACGGCCACGGCATCCAGATCCTGGGCGCGGAGTTCGGCAACGTGTTCGTCGGCGTGCAGCCATCGTTCGGGTGGGAAGGGGACCCGATGCGGCTGCTGTTCGAGGGCAACTTCGCGCCGACGCACGCGTTCAGCGCCTTCTATCGCTGGCTGCGCGAGGATTGGGGCGCCAATGCGGCGCTGCACTTCGGCACCCACGGTGCGCTGGAGTTCATGCCGGGCAAGCAGGCCGGCCTCACCGACCAGTGCTGGCCCGATCGCCTCATCGGCGACCTGCCGAACGTCTACCTCTACGCGTCGAACAACTCATCGGAAGGCACGCTGGCGAAGCGTCGTGGCGGTGCCACCACGCTGGTGAGCTATCTCACCCCGTCACTCTCGTCGGCGGGACTCTACAAGGGATTGCTGGACCTGAAGGCGTCGTTCGAACGCTGGCGCATGATGGACGACCGCACCGGTGCCGGTGAACGCGCATCGCTGGCGACGCTGCTGCAGGAGCAGGCCGTCGCCTTGGAGCTGACGGCACCGCTGCCGCGCTGGACCGCCGATGACGTGACGTTGATCGAGTCGGTGCGCCGGAAGCTGCAGGAAGTGGAGCAGGCGCTGATTCCGGTCGGGTTGCATGTGGTGGGCCGCACGCCGACCATCGAGGAACGGGCGGAGATGCTGGCCGCGATCGCCAGCGTGGGCCGGCCGGAGATCGAGATCCAGCCGTTTGGCGACACCGTACGCGCCGGCACCCGTCGCGCCCTGTCGGACGACGAGATCGACGCCGCGGCGCACGACATCGTGACGGCCGCGATCACCGCCGGGACGACGGCCGGTGGCTTGCGCGAGGCGGAGCGTCACGGCGTGGCACCGATGGGGCTGGAGCCGACGTTGCGTGGCCTGCTGGCGCTGGATGCACTGCTGGCCGAGGATGCCGAGATCCCGGGGCTGCTGCGCGCGCTCGACGGTCGCTACGTGACGGCGGCGCCGGCAGCGGACCTCGTGCGCAACACCGCCGTGCTGCCGACCGGTCGCAACCTGTACGGCTTCGATCCCTACAAGGTGCCGAGTCCGTATGCGCTGCAGGAAGGCAGTGTGCGCGCCGAGCAGCTGATCGCACGACACCTCGCGGATGGCAACCCCTTCCCGGAGACGGTGGCGTTCGTGCTGTGGGGCACCGACAACATGAAGTCGGAAGGCACGCAGCTGGCGCAGGTGCTGGCGCTGATGGGCGTGGTGCCGCGGTTCGATGGCGTGGGGCGTCTCTGTGGCGCACGATTGCTGTCGCTGGCGCAGCTCGGGCGGCCGCGGGTGGACGTGGTGACGTCGCTGTCGGGCATCTTCCGCGACCTGCTGCCGTTGCAGGTCAAGCTGCTGGCCGAGGCGGCGTTGCTGTGCGCCAGTGCCGACGAGCCGGAGTCCGAGAACTTCATCCGCAAGCACACGCTGGCCGCGATGCGCGAGGATGGCGTGGATCTCGAGACCGCGTCGTTGCGCGTCTTCGGCAACTCGGAAGGGTCGTACGGCTCGAACGTGAACCTGCTGCTGGAGACGGGACGCTGGGAGGACGAGGACCAGCTGGCCGACCTCTTCGTGCAGCGCAAGGGGTTTGCCTACGGTGCCGACGGCAAGTGTCGCGCGGGGCAGCAGATGATGAAGCGTGCGCTGGGCACGGCATCGCTCAGCTTCCAGAACGTCGATTCCGCCGAACTCGGTGCAACCGACATCGACCAGTACGTCGAGGCACTGGGTGGCGTGAACCGCGTGATCGAGCAGCAGCAGCAGAAGAAGGTCGCCTGCTACATGGGCGACCACACGGGGAAGGATGGCAAGATCCGCACGCTCGAGGAGCAGGTGGTGCTCGAGTCGCGGACGCGCGCGCTGAACCCGAAGTGGTTCGAGGGGCAGCTGGCGCACGGCTACGAAGGTGTGCGCAACATCGCGGGGCACGTGGCGACGACCGTCGGCTGGTCTTCGACGACGGGCAGCGTGCCGGGCTGGGTCTATGGCGACATGGCGCAGACCTTCGTGCTGGACGCCGCGATGCGTGACCGGCTGGCGAGCCTCAACCCGGCTGCGGCCGCGGGCATGGCGACCAAGCTGCTGGAAGCGAACGATCGTGGATACTGGTCGCCGGATGCGGCAACGCTTGAGGCGCTGCGCGATGCCTCGGCGGACCTCGAGGACCGGCTGGAAGGTGTGGTGGCCCGATGAAGGTGACGGTGGCATTACCGGCGCGCGTGGTGGCGCCCGCCGGCGAACATTCCCTGGTTCAGGAGAAGTAACGTGGCAGTGTCAACGCGACTCCCCATTCTGGGAGGACAGGACGGCGAAGGCAGCGTGCAGGTGCACCTCAATCCCGAGGACAAGATCACCGGTGCGCTCTGCATCGCGGTGTACGGGAAAGGCGGCATCGGCAAGAGCACCACGTCGTCGAACCTCTCGGCGGCCTTCTCGCACCTCGGCAAGCGAGTGCTGCAGATCGGCTGCGACCCGAAGCACGATTCGACCTTCACGCTGACGAAGTCGATGGTGCCGACGGTGATCGACCAGCTCGAGTCGGTGGACTTCCACAGCGAGGAGCTGCGGACCGAGGACTTCGTCTTCACCGGCTACAACGGCGTGATGTGCGTGGAGGCGGGTGGTCCGCCGGCCGGCACCGGGTGCGGTGGCTACGTGGTGGGCCAGACGGTCAAGCTGCTCAAGGAGCATCACCTGCTGGAAGACACCGACGTGGTGATCTTCGACGTGCTGGGCGACGTGGTGTGCGGCGGCTTCGCCGCCCCGCTGCAGCATGCGCACCGCGCGATGATCGTGACCGCCAACGACTTCGACTCGATCTTCGCGATGAACCGCATCATCGCCGCGGTGCTGGCGAAGTCCAAGAACTACCAGGTGCGCGTGGGCGGCGTGATCGCCAACCGCAGCAAGGACACCGACCAGATCGATCGCTACAACAACGTGGTGGGCCTGACCACCACCGCGCGCTTCCCGGACCTGGACGCGATCCGCCGCAGCCGGCTGAAGAAGTGCACGATGTTCGAGATGGACTCGACCGACCCGGAAGTGAAGGCAGTGCAGGACGAGTACCTCGCCTGCGCGCAGCGCCTGCTGGATGGGGTGCCGCCGCTGCTGATCCAGCCACTCAAGGACCGCGAGATCTTCGACCTGCTCGGGTACGACTGAGCCATGGCAGCACCATCGACGGACGTCGGGACGCCGGGGAGTCGCACCTACACGGAGCGCCGGGCCTGGCTGCACGAGTACTTCGACCGCACCGCCGCCGGCGCCTGGGCCACGCTGACCTCCGACTCGCAGGTGAGCTGGGTGCGGCGCGTGGTGCGCGAGGGACGGGAGCGGATGCGGCACACGCTCTCGGGGTACCTGCCGGCGGACCTGACCGGGCTGCGGGTGCTGGATGCCGGCTGTGGCACCGGGGTGCTGGCGGTGGAACTGGCGAACCGGGGGGCGTCGGTGGTGGCCATCGACCTCTCGCCGACGCTGGTGGGACTAGCCGAGACGCGGTCCGCGGGGAAATTCGAGGGAGGAACCATCGAGTGGCGGTCGGGCGACATGCTCGATCCGCAGCTCGGGACGTTCGATCACGTGATCGCCATGGACTCACTCATCCACTATCGCATGGCCGACATGCTGGACGCGTATGCCGCACTGGCCGCCCGCACCCGGGTGAGCCTGGCGGTGACGTTCGCCCCCTGGACGCCGCTGCTGGCCGCGATGCGCGGCGTGGGGCGGCTCTTTCCGCGCACCGACCGCGCGCCGGCCATCGAGCCGGTGGCGATGGGACCGCTGCTGCGCGGCGTCGCGACCGACGCCCGTCTCGCGGCGTGGAGCGCACAGCGCACGCATCGTGTCGCGAGCGGCTTCTATACGTCGCAGGCGCTCGAGCTGCGCCGTCGCACGCCTGAGGTCACCACATGAGCGCGACCATGCTCTTCTGGGGCGCGGTGCTGGTGCTGGCCGCATGGTTCCTGGTGCGCAAGCGCATCGAGGTGCCGGCCACCATCGACCTCGAGGCCACCGACCGTGAGTTGCACGCGCATGTGATCCTCGAGGGTGTCGAGGTCAATGAGGGCGATGAAGTCCTGGTGCATGGGGCGCCGTCGTACATCCCGCTGAACGAGAAGCGGACGATGCCGGCACGCGCGACCGTATCGAAGGCGAGCCTGCCGCGACGGGCATGGGAGCGCGTCATGGGACGCACTCGCATCACGGAACTGTACGAAGTCGGATTCGAGGGCTGACAGACATGTATAACGTTGCCGATGAGCGCGCCGAGCTGACCGCCGAGCCGCTGTCAACCGCCGAGAGCACCGCCGTCGCGGCACAGGATGCGGCGCTCAATCCGCGGTTCTACACGACGGATTTCGATGAGCTGAACAAGCTCGACTTCTCGTCGATGCGCGAGCAGTGGGATGCGATGGTGGCCGAGTTCAAGTCGGACCCGAACCGCAACCACTTCAAGCGCACCGAGGAGTTCGACGCCGACTTCTCGAAGCTGCCGCCGAAGCTGCGCCAGGAGTTCGTGGATTTCCTGATCAGCTCCGTGACGGCCGAGTTCTCGGGCTGCATCCTGTACGCCGAGATCAAGAAGCGCTGCAAGAATCCCGACGTGCGTGAGCTGTTCGGCTACATGAGCCGCGACGAGGGCCGGCACGCCGGCTTCATCAACCACACGCTGAACGACTTCAACGTGCGGGTGGACCTCAGCTTCCTCACCCGCGCCAAGAAGTACACGTTCTTCAAGCCGAAATTCATCTACTACGCGACCTACCTGTCGGAGAAGATCGGCTACGCGCGCTACATCACGATCTTCCGCAACTTCGAGCAGCAGCCCGACAAGCGCTGGCACCCGATCTTCAAGTGGTTCGACAACTGGTGCAACGACGAGTTCCGGCACGGTGAGGCGTTCGCGGTGCTGATGCGCGCCAATCCGGAGACGCTGCAGGGCATCAACAAGTACTGGATCCGGTTCTTCCTGCTGGCCGTCTTCTGCACCATGTACGTGCGCGACCACCTGCGGGCCTCGTTCTTCGGCGCGATGGGCATGTCGGTGGACGACTACGACCGCAAGGTGATCAAGCTCACGAGCCTGATCAGCAAGCAGGTCTTCCCGGTCAGCCTCGACCTCGAGAGCCCGAAGATCTGGGAGCTGTTCGAGAAGATGTTCCAGCTCACGCTGGCGATCGAGGCGACGCGGAAGATGGGTGGCATCGGCGCGGCGCTGCGACGCGCGGCGCTGAAGGTCACGGTGGCGACGACCTTCGTGCAGCTGTACTTCCAGCCGGTGATCTCGAACGAGCTGCCGGCCAACGTGCGCATGGAGCCGGTCTGGTGAGCCGATGAGTACCGGGGCCGTGCCCCGCACTCCGCTGGTGTCGAAGCTGGTCTCCCGCTTCGGCCCCAGCATCCTGCCGTTTGCGGATGTGGCCACCGCCGAGTTGCCGCTGCCACGCCTGCTGCGCCTCGGCTTGCTGCAGTTCACGGTCGCGCTCTCCACCACGCTGCTGGCGGGCACGCTCAATCGCGTGATGATCGTGGAGCTGAAGATCCCGGCGCTGCTGGTCGGGTTGATGCTGGCGGTGCCGCTGCTCACCGCACCGTTCCGCGCGCTGATCGGCTACAAGTCCGACACACACGTCTCGGTGCTGGGCTGGCGTCGTGTGCCGTACATCTGGTTCGGCACGCTGCTGCAGTTCGGCGGCCTGGCCATGATGCCGGTGGCACTGCTGATCTTCTCCGGTGACACCACCGGCAGCCCCAACGTCGGCATCGCGGCGAGTTTCTTCGCCTTCCTCTGCACCGGGCTCGGCTCGCACATGGTGCAGACGGCCGGCCTCGCACTGGCCACCGACATCACGCCGGAGAAGGACCAGCCGCGTGTGGTGGCGCTGCTCTACGTGATGCTGCTGGTGGGCATGGTGGTGGCGAGCCTGAGCTACGGTGCCATGCTGCGCCACTTCAACAAGGTGGTGCTGTTCCAGGTGATCCAGGGTGCGGCCGAAGTGACGATGTTCCTCAACATCTTCGCCGTCTGGAAGCAGGAAGTGCGCGGCTCGGCGCCGACGAAGAAGCCGGAAATCCCACGGCCGCCGTTCCTGGTGGCGTGGCGGCAGTTCGTGCACGAATGCCCGCAGCTGGTGCGACTCCTGGCGGCGATCGGCATCGGCACCTTCGCCTTCACGCTGCAGGACGTGCTGCTGGAGCCGTTCGGTGGACAGGTGTTGGGACTCGGTGTGGCCGCGACGACGCTGCTGACCGGCATCATGGCCAGCGGCGCGATCGCCAGCTTCGCGATCGCCGCGCGTCGTGCACAACAGGGTGCCGATCCGATCCGCCTCTGCGGCGGCGGCGCGGTGATCGGCATGTTCGGCTTCGCGTCGATCATCCTTTCGGCCCCGATGGCGGCGCCGGCGCTGCTGATGATCGGCGCGCTGCTGATCGGGTTCGGCAATGGCCTCTTCAGCATCGGCACGCTGCTGCGCGTGATGGCGCTGCCCCACAAGGGTGAACATGGCCTCGCGCTGGGCGCGTGGGGCGCGGTGCAGGCGACGGCCGCCGGCCTCGCGATGGCGGTGGCCGGTGGCATCCGCGACGGCGTGACGTCGGTGATGGCCACGGAGCAGGGTGCGCTGGGTGCGGTGACGCCGGGGGCCGGCTATCTGGCTGCCTATTTCGTCGCCGTGGCCGGGTTGCTGGTGCTGTTGGTGGTGCTGGGTCCGCTCGCGGCGCGCAGCCGTGCGGATGCGCGACCGGTTCCGTTCGGAATCGCCGAGTTCCCGGCCTGATGCGGTAAACGAGTGTCTCCCCAGAAGAGGAAGGAGTGAGCATGTTCAGGAATTTCACGCCGTACATCGACGTCACGCAGATGGTGCTGTACGCGTTCTGGTTCGCGTTCTTCGGGTTGATCCTGTACCTGCGGCGCGAGGACAAGCGTGAGGGCTATCCGCTGGTGTCGGACCAGCCGGGCCGCCTGCATCAGGGGTATCCGGCCTATCCGGGCCCGAAGGAGTTCATTCCCACCCATCCGGAGCACTAGGGCATGTCCGAACTCATCGTACCGAAGAACGCGAAGCCGGTCGATTCCGGCTGGGGTGCCCCGCTGGAGCCGATCGGGAATCCGCTGACGGCCGGCATCGGTCCGGGGTCGTGGGCCGATCGCGCCGATCGCCCGGACCTGACCATCAACGGTCACCATCGCATCGTGCCGATGCGTGTGGCGACCGACTTCTTCGTGGCGCACGAGGATCCCGATCCCCGCGGCCTCGACGTGAAGGGAATGGACGGTGAGGTGGGTGGGAAGGTGGTGGAGCTGTGGGTCGATCGCAGCGAGCCATGCCTGCGCTACCTCGAGGTCGAGGTCACCGGTGGCGCGCGTCGCCTCTTCCCGGTGCCGTTCATGCGCATGCCGCGGCCATCGAGCTGGCTGCCGTTCATGAGCGCCGGCCCGTCCGCCACGCACGTGCAGATCGACGTGCTGAAGGCGGCCGACTTCGCGGGCATCCCCGACATCAAGACGCCGGACTCGGTGACGCTGCTGGAAGAGGACAAGATCGCGGCCTACTTCGGTGCCGGATCGATGTACAACTCGAACCTGCGTTTCGGGCCACTGATCTGATGACCGAGATCGTCGAGCACGTCGGGCCCGACGGGGAGGTCAGCCGCCTCCCCGCGGGAGAACGCGTCCTCTGGTCCGGCGCGCCCGACCAGCGCTCGCTGGCGCGTTATTTCCTGCGCGAGCGCTGGGTGCTGGCGTTCGCGGCCTGTTCGTTCGCACTCGGTGCGGCGGAGTCGTTGCAGCACCCGGCCGAGGTGATTCCACGACTGGTCGGCGTCACGACTCTGAGCCTGCTGATGGTGGCGGTGGCGCTGGTCAGCATCCGCCTCTTCGCCTGGCGCATTGCCAAGACGTCGAAGTACGTGATCACCGATCGTCGCGTGTACTTCAACATCGGCATCGTGCTGCGCGCCGACGCCAACATCCCCTTCTCGAGTGTGGAGGGAGTGGACCTGCTGCGCCGAAGCGACGGATCGGCGGACCTGATGGTGTCGCTCACCGACACGCAGGAGATTCCGTGGTTGCTGCTGTTCCCGCACATGACCTGGCGTGGCAGCCGACGTGGACGGCCGACGTTCCGTGCGCTGCGCGACCCGCAGCCGGCCGCCGATGCGGTGGTGTCGGCGCTGCGTGCCTACGCTCCGTCCACGGTGACCAGTGGGGCCACGGCCACGATGGTGGCGTCACCGGTGCGTACCAGCGCGGCAGGCATCACGGCCTCTCCCGCGTGACGGCTTCGCTGACCGGGAGCATCACCGCATGGTGACGTTCGAAAGCCTGGTGTGTGGCAACATCGTGCGCCGCCACGCGCGCACGTTCGCACTCGCCAGCGCCTTCCTGCCGATCACCAAGCGACGCGCGACCTACGCACTGTACTCGTTCTGTCGCCTGGCCGATGATGCGGTGGACCGCGCGGGACCGGGTGGGCGCGAGGCCGTGCGCGACTCGTTGCAGTCCTTGCGTCGCCAGCTCGACGATGCACTGGCCGGCGGGTTCGCGGGACCGGTGATGCACGAGACGGCGTGGGCCATGCGCCGCTACGGCATTCCGATGGCGCCGATCGACGAGCTGGTGGACGGGGTGGCGCGCGACCTCGATCCCACCGACTACCGCGACTGGCCCTCGCTGCACGCGTATTGCGAAGGCGTGGCGAGCAGCGTCGGCGAGTTGTGCACGCACGTCTTCGGTGTGGTCGGCGGCGACGACGCGCGCGCACGGGCGATCACCTGCGCCCGCACGCTCGGGGTGGCGATGCAGATCACCAACATCCTGCGCGACATCGGCGAGGATGCGGGCAACGGGCGCTGCTACCTGCCGGACGACGCCCTGTGCAGCGTCGGCCTGACGCGCGACCAGGTGCTGGCCGCCGACGTCGACGTCCGGTCGCAGGCGTGGCGCAGCATGATGCGGCACTTCGTGGCCCGCGCCCGTGAGCTGTATCACGAGGCGCTGCCGGGCATTGCGCTGCTGTCGCCCGACTCGCGCCGCTGTGCGCAGGCGTGTGCGGTGGGCTACGCGGCGATCCTCGAGGCGATCGAGGAGGCCGACTACGACACCGTCTCGATGCGCGCCCACATCGGCTTCCGCCGCAAGACGCGGCTGATGCTGTCGCTGTACACCGTCACCGATCCCGCCAGGCTGCTGGCGGGCCAGCCCGCGGTGGCCTGAGGCGGGTCAGGAACGGCGGCGTCACTTCTTCGTGAGCCGCATCTCGAGCGTCCGGGTCCACGTCACGTCGTCGCGCGATTCCTCGCCGATCTCCACCCACTCACCGGCGGCCGAGCGGGTGATCGTGTAGCGCGTCTGCGTACCGTTTCGCGGCGGCGTCGACCACACGAACGAGCTGCCGTCGACGATCGGTTCGGTGGTCGCGATCACGCCGCTGCCACCGCTCGACACCCAGCGGAAGCGCTGCACGCTGACATCGTAGGTGAGCAGGCCGACGGCCTGAAACACCTCACGTTCACCGCGCGCGGGATCGGCCAGGCTCCCACGACCCCGCACGACCAGCACCGTGCCGTTGGCGGCCTCGATCACCGTTTCGCGCTGCGTGAGCGTCATCTTGCGGCCGCCGGCGGTGAGGTGCACCGGCCCTTCCCATTCACCGACGAGCCAGGTCAGCGGCGCGAGACGGGCGCGCGCCGTGTCGGCGCCGGCGGTGGACGGCGGCTGCGCGCCGGCACCGGTGCCGGTGATCGCGAGGCAGACCGCGACCACGAGGAGGTGCAGCGAGGGGGAGAACTTTCGTCGGACAGGCGACATCGGCGGGCTCCGTTGAGGTGAGTGCGTCCGACGCAGGCTACCGACGCGCGGTCCGGCCGTCTTGAACGAATGCGACCTGTGGCGGCGCGCACGTCGATGCGCCGCGCGGCCGGGTCGCTCAGTCCACCAGCCGATCGTGCGTGATGTCGCCGAGGCGATCGATCAGCGAGGCCGGGGTGAACGTGGTGAGTCGTGCACACTCGCGCGTGAGGTGCGACTGGTCGGCGTAGCCTGTGTCCGCGGCCAGCCGCGAGAGCGCCACCGGCGCGCTGCGGTCGTCCGCCGTGGCGAGGCGCTTGAGCGCCGCACGGCCACGCCGGATGCTGGCGTACTCTTTCGGACTGAGTCCGGTCGCCGATCGAAAGCGGCGTTGCAGGTGTCGGGGTGAAATCGCGAGGCGCGCCGCGATGCTGGCGATGGTGGCAGTGCCGTCGGATGCGACGATCTGGTCCACCGCCGCCGTCACCAGTGGATCGATGCGCACCGCGCGTGGCAACAGGGCGCGCACCCAGGCGTCGAGCACCACGGTGGCTGCTCGGTCATCCTCGGTATCAGGAAGCGCCAGCAATGCCGCCTGCAGGGGAGCCAGCGCCGCGCCGAAGCATTCCTCGGCGTCGATGGACGTGTCGCGCAACGCGACCGCATCGCGTGCGCAGCAGGGGCCACCAGCGTCGGGTCGGAACCGGATGCCCCAGTAGTGCGACCCGACGAACAGCGGCACCTCGCTGGCGCTGGTGGACGCGCCGACCACGCGGGAGATGCAGCCCCGCACGGGAATGCGGCCGATCACCAACCCGGTGCAGCCATCCGGCCACACGCGATGCGTGAAGTCCGGGCTCGGCAGCGACCGCGCGGTGAAACTCCAGTAGGTCGCGACCAGTGCGGCGACGTCCGGCGCGGGCGGCATCTCGACGTACCGGAGTGGCTTGGATTTCTCGACGGTCTGCGCGGGCATCGGCGGGGGCGGTGTGGCGCGTCGGCGCCGGTACGGTCGCCGGAATTTTACCGCGTCTCGCGCCGGTCCGCGAAAGGAGGTGCCCGAACGCGCCACGCGCCCGGACCGCTGCTGCGATCCGGGCGCGTGACGAGGGCGATGACTACACCAGCGGTGTTACGGTGTCGTGCGGGCGGGCACCGGGCTCGCGGCGGGCATCGCCGGGGCTGGTGTGGTTCCCATCGCGACCTCGACACCGGCGGCAGTCGCCGTCGTCGGCGCGGCACTCAACTTGGCTCCGGTCGGTGTCGGCACCGGGGCCGTGAGTGGCGTGCCGTCGTACAGCGGCTTGCCGGCTGCATCCAGCGGTCCAGCATTGGCGTCCCAGCCAGCGGCACCCCAGAGGGCAGGGTAGTCCTTGACCATCTTCGCGCCGTACAGCGGCTTGTAGACGCCGTTGTGGCACGTGATGCACTGTGCCTTGGGCGCGTCTCCATGCTCGCCCAGGCGACTGCGCGGGTACACCGGCTGCAGCGGGTTCAGGTAGTTCATGTTCATGTCGCGCAACATGGCGGCGCCGTAGTAGGCCACGACACGCTTCGGTGTCGACTGCTCCCACGACGTCCAGGCCCGCGAGTTGTGGCAGTACGTGCAGTTGACGCCGAGGGCATTCGACTGCGTCACCATCAGTGCGTACGTGTTGTACGTCTGGCGGATGGCGGTGCGGTTGCCGTCGTTGGGTTCGATCGTGTGCGTCTGCACGCGGATGTCGTCACGATCCAGGTAGTGCCGGAGGATCTGGTTCTCGGTGGTGTAGAACCAGAGGCCATTCGGCAGCGGCTGGCCGCGATGACAGGTGTAACACGTGACACCGGTGCCACCCACATGCTGCGTGTAGTCCGAATTCACGCGCCGCGTCATGCGGAGCATCATCCGGGATACCAGCTTGGTGTAGATCGGCTGCCCCTTGTTGGAATCGGCGGCAAAGTTGGCGGTGTTGTGGCAGTACGCGCAGTTGCCCGCGCCGCCCGCCACCCAGGCGCTCATCGCCGTCATCGTCCGCCCGAACTCGGCGGCGCTGATGTTGGTGAGCACCTGCACGTTCTGGTACTGGCCCGGAGGCCCCGGCGGGGCGGCAGGAAGCGGCTTCGGTGCCTGGTTGTACGCCGCGGTCTTCGCGATGTCATCCGGGTCGTAGTTCGTTTCCATGCCCACCCCGGCGTAGCCGTGCTGGGCGATCTGCTTCGGTCCCGGCTTGAGCACGTCCGGGGCACCCTTGCAGGCACCGAGGACGGCCAGCGCGAGGACCGCACCGCTGAGGCGCAGGGTCGGTCGCGTCATCATGGTGTGGCCTCCACTGGCAGCACGACCTTGCCTCCGCTCGAGATCTCGACGCGACGGTTGAGGCGACGGCCTTCCGGGGTCTCGTTCGACCCGACTGGCTTGGTCTGCCCGAATCCGCGAGCCGTGATGCGGTCGGCGGCGATGCCATGCCGGCTGGTGAGCAGTTCACGCACCCGATTGGCGCGGTTCTGCGAGAGCGTCAGGTTGGCGGTGGGGTCACCGACGTTGTCGGTGTGGCCCTGCACCTCGACCTTCAGCGCCGGGTACTTCGTCATCAACCCCGCCAGGTTCGTCAGCTCGGCATCCGACTCGCCGCGCAAGGCGTCCATGCCGGTGTCGAAGTAGACCGCGCTCATGATGAACAACCCGTCGAGGTTCAACGAGTCGCGCATGTTGTCGCTGGTCAGCACCGGCTTGTTGTAGACCTCCACGTCACCGGTCAGCTGCGCCCCCTGCGGCACCGGGAGTCGCTGCGGCACCAGCCGCCCGCTCGCGTCACGCATCATGCCCGGGAACGTGTCCGGCGCCACACCCATGTACTGACCACGCAGGTAGGGGGCCTGTTCGGCCTTCACCTCGTAGAGGACCGGGTAGCTCGGGGCCACGCCGTGCTTCTGCGCCCACAGGAACCAGTTGTCGACCGCCGTGCCCGTGAGCAGGATGCCGATGCCGCCGGTCAATGTGGTGAGCGTCGCGAACCAGAAGGCCCAGCGATGGATGGATTCCGTGGTGGCGTTGAAGCCCATCGTCCAGCGCCAGAACAGGCCCATGCGCTCGCCGGCCGTGCCGCGATCCGTGACCTGCTCGATCTCGCGTTCCGCACCGTACCGGCTGCAGGCCAGCACCGTCGCCGCATGCATCGCGAACAGCACCGCGGAGCCGTACAGGAACACGATCGAGAGCATGTGGAACGGATTGTAGAACAGGTTCCCGTAGCGGATGGAGAACGAGGCCGTCCAGTCCAGGTGCGGGAAGATTCCGAACGGCACCGCTTCCGACCAGCTGCCGACCATCACCGGGCGGATGAAGCCCAGCACCAGGTAGAGCCAGATCGCCGACGCGAACGCCCAGACGATGTGCGAGCCCATGCCGAGCGCGCGCGCGCGCTGGTACATGCGCACCCACCAGAGCAGGATCGCGAGGGTGAGGAAGAAGCCGGCCAGCAGCCACCAGCCACCCTGTTCCAGCGGCGGGATGTGGAGGCCGTAGCGTGGTGCCGGTGGCTCGAGCGACAGCCACGGGAGCTGGCGGATGAACTGGATCGGATCCCAGCCCACCGAGCGCCACATGTTGAGCCCGATGATCTCGAAGGCGATGAAGCCGAAGATCAGCGAGAAGACGCCGGTGGTGCCGAGATAGATCGGCCCGATCTGCGCATCACCGATCTTGCCGGCCCAGTAGAACAGGATCGGCTTGCCGTCGCGTCCCCAGGTGCCGCCGCGCAGCGGAACACCGGGATCGACCGGCGCGTGCACCTGCACGCGGGTCCAGAGGTTCTGGTATTCAATCATCGGCGCATCACCTCGGGGCCCAGAAGGGCAGGTAGAGCCACCAGTTCCACCAGTCTGCCCAGCCGCGGGTCCAGAACGGACCGCTGATCAGGATGCAGATGGCGCTCCAGAGCCCGGCGTTGAGCGCCAGGAAGAGCCCGAGCCGGTGAATGCCAATCGCGCCGATGGAATAGCCCACCGCGTCGCGGAAGAACGAGTTCTCGTGCTCGCTCGTCTTCACCGCTTCACCCTTCGGCGGGCTGGTCACTGACAGGATCAGTGAGCCGTGCATCGCGAGGGCGAGGTTGTTGGTGAAGAAGAACGTGATCGCCACCATGTGCGCCGGGTTGTAATGGAAGTGCTGGAACTGATAGCCGACGTTGGACACCCAGTCGAGGTGACTGAGGATGCCGTACGGGAAGCCATGGCCCCATGCACCCAGCAGCACCGGGCGGATGATGACGAGCGAGATGTACGCGAACACCGCGACGGAATACGCCACGGGGACATGGTAGCCCATGCCCAGCTTGCGGCTGATTTCAGCCTGACGCAGCACCCAGGCGACGAACGCCCCGGTGGCGAGGAAGGTGATCATCTGCCAGAGCCCGCCGTCCCGCAGCGGCGCGAGCCGCAACCCGTAACTCAGGTCGGGTGGGGCGATGTTGATCTGCCAGAGGTTCCACGTGGGCCCGATCGCTGCGCCGTAGACGCAGAGTGCGGTGCCGAGAAGGGCACAGAAGGCCGCCACCACGCCGAAGAAGCCGACGTAGAAGGGGCCGATCCAGAAATCGAACAAGTCACCGCCGAGGAGGGTGCCGCCTCGCACGCGATACTTGTATTCGAAGGACATCATCGCCATCGATTGTCGCTCCTTGCTGGCACGTCAGTGACGCGGCGAAACCAGGCTATGGCGCCGGATGGCCCACGTGGTCTGGACACGCGAGGCCATCCGGGCCGCAGCCCGCGCGCCGTCGTTACCGACTTGCCGGCATCGGGGTGAGCGCGTCTGCCGTCGACACCCTGGCTGCGTTCCCATCAGGATCGAGCCAGTTATACCGCGTGGTGCTCAGGAGAATGAAGTGAATGACCAGCGCCAGCGCGAACATGAACGCGAAGATGCCGACCATCAGACGCCGGGGATCGAAGCCCTGCCACATTTTGTAAAGCATGGGTTTCTCCTCAGCTCAGGAAGCGAGTGGCGGTGTGCGCGGCATCCATCAGCTGCGCGGCTCCGTACGACAGCGGCTTGCCGAACCACGGACGCCACTGCCAGCACAGGTAATGCACGATCGACGCGAAGAACGCGAAGCCTACAAACGTCAGCATGGCCAACGAGTGCACGCCGCGTGCTTCTTCGTCTGTCATCGGGGGCTTATCCATTCCAACCTCGGGAAATGGGGTGCTGCACGCTCCTGGCGCAGCGCAGGGCACGACATTGAATCCCGTCGTGCAGGGACGAACGGCCCACCGGCTTGCGCCGGCCCAAACCCGGGTCGCCCGTGTTGACCAGACACCACACCAGGAGGGCATGCGTGCCTGATACCGACGCCACGCCACCGGACATCCCGGCAACGTGGCCAAATAGACTTGCTTCGCGCGCCGTGATGGCGGGCGGCGTGCGCTGGCATGTGCAGCGCGCGGGACGTGGCCCGACGGTCGTGCTGCTGCACGGTACGGCCGGCGCGACGCACACCTGGCGCACCGTGCTGCCGTTGCTGGCGCCGGTCGCCGACGTGATCGCGATCGACCTGCCGGGCCATGGCTTCACCACCGGCGCCACACCGGAGCAGCTGTCGCTGGCGGGCATGACCACCGCCGTGCGGACGCTGCTCGAGACGCTCGACGTACGACCCCTGCTCGGTGTCGGACACTCGGCGGGCGCGGCAGTCCTGCTGCAGCTTGCCGCCTCGTCCCACCCGGTCGCACCACGATCGATCATTGGCGTCAACAGTGCACTCGTTTCCATCAATGCACTAGGGCAATTCCTGCTGCCGGCATCGCGTGCATTGCTGGAGCTGGACCCCGTGCGCGCCGGCATCGCCGCGCTGATGCGCAACGGCATGCTGGCCCGCACGCTGCTGCGGTCCGCCGGCACCCCGCTCGATGCGGCGCAGGAGGCGCGATACGTGGCGCTGCTCACCGACGCCGCACGCGTCGGCTCGGTGCTGCGCATGATGTCGGCGTGGGACCTGCCGGCACTGCAGGCCACGTTCCCACGCATCGGCATCCCGGTCACGCTGGTGCATTCCCGCAACGAACCGTGGGTGCCGTACGACGAGCTGATGGCGGCGACACGTGCGTTGCCGATGCGGTCGGTGATCGACATGACCCCAGCGGGCCACCTCATCCCCGACGAGAAGCCGGCGGCGCTCGCCGACGTCATCACGTCGGCCCTCGCCACCACGGCGTCACGCACCGGCTGACACTCACGCGTACGCCCCGCCGCGCATCGCGCGACGTGAGGCCAGCACGTGATCGCGCGTCACCGTGGCGTCCTTCAGGTCCCGGGCATCACGCTCGGCCAGGTCGCGAATGCGCTTCGCGGCCGAGATGCGGATCAGCACCGGCTGCTCCTCGAGCAGTTCCTGCAGCGCCGCGTTGGCCTCGTCGGTCCACGGCAGCTCCTGGTGCAGGCGCGATGGCGTGGCCTCGACCCTGTCCATGTCGGTGGCCAGCGGCAGGATGTTGAACAGCGCATCGAACAGCGCGTTGCAGACTTCCTGGATCAGGTACGTGGCGCCGGAATACCCCATGAACGGCGTGCCGAGATGCCGGCGGATGATCGCGCCGGGGAACGAGGCCGGGATGTACATCGCGCGCGAACCCTGTTCCGCCATGTACATCCGTTCGTTGTAGCTGCCGAACATGATCAGCGGCGGGGTGGTGCGGATCGCCTCGCGCACCGCTGCGTTGTCCGGCTTCACCCCCGGCCGACGCGCGAACGCGAAGGTGCAGGGCAGGCCCATCTCGGTCTCGAGGAAGTGCCGCACGCCGCGCGAATACGTCTCGTTGGCGACGATCGCGAAGCTCGCCGTGCCGAAGAAATCCTGCGTCACGCTGCGCCACAGATCCCACAGCGGCTTGATCGTGGTGTGCTTCTCCTTCTGGATGAAGGGCTCGGGGTCAAGTCCAAGCAGCTCACCGAGTTTGCGCAGGAACTTCGTGGTCGAGTGGAGGCCGATCGGGGCCTGCAGGTACGGCTTGTCGAGTGACTCGCAGAGCATGCGCCCGAACTCGCGGTACATGCAGACGTTCACGTCGCCGTCCACCAGGCGCGGCACGTCGGCGAGATGGCTGCCGAGCGGGAACACCATGTTGATCTCGGCCCCGATCCCTTCCACCAGGCGGCGGATCTCGGCCAGGTCACTCCAGGTGTTGAAGTAGCCGTACATCGGGCCGATCAGGTTCACCCGCGGCTTGGCACCGGCAGCGCGCTCGGTGCGCTTCGGCATCACGCCCTTCTTCAAACCGTATTCGGTCCAGAGCCAGTACAGCGCGCGATCGGCGGCCTGCCACTGGTCCTCGTCGATGGTGCGCGGCAGGAAGCGGACGATGTTCGTGCCTTCCGGCGTCACACCACCGCCGATCATCTCGGCGATGCTGCCGGTGACCACCACCGCCGGCAACTCGGGATCGAGCGTGGTGTGCGCGCGGCGCATCGCGCCTTCGGTGCCGTGCTGACCGAGTTCCTCCTCGGAGAGCCCAGTGACCACCACCGGCAACTCGTGCGGCGGCAGCGCATCGGTGTAATGCAGCACCGAGGTCACGGGCAGGTTCTCGCACCCCACCGGACCATCGATGACGACCTGCAATCCCTTGATGGCGGTGAAGGCGTAGACAGCGCCCCAGTAGCCGCCAGCGCGATCGTGATCGAGCACCAGCATCAGACCATCTCCTCGGCCTTGCGTGCCTTGGCCATCTTGGCGAGGTGCCGCTTGTAGTGATCGCGGAACTCCGGACGATCCACCGGCACCTCTTCCCACACGCCGGCGTTGTGGCCTTCACCGACACCGTCGAAGAAGGCCTTCATCTCGTCGAAGCGGTGCTGGTTGCCGAGCGCCGCGTTGATCACGGTGGCCAGCGACCCGGCCCCGGCGGGACCCATCAACGGGCGCGCCGAGATCAGGTTGGTGAAGTAGAGCGACGGAATGCCGAGCTCCTTCGCCTTCTGCACCACCGGCGTGGTGCCGATCGCGAGGTCCGGCCGGAACGCTTCCATCGCCTGCAGGTCCTGTTCGAGCGAGGCACGGTATTGCACGTGCACGCCGCGCGCCTCGAGCCAGTCGCGATCGGCCGCGCTCCACTGCGTGCGCGGGCAGGCGGTGCCGACGTACCGCAGGTCGGCGCCGCTTTCCACCAGCAGGCGCGCCACCAGCAACTCGGATCCTTCGTAGCCGCTCATCGTGATGCGGCCCTTGATCGGCTTCGCCGCCAGTGCGGCCTTGATCGCCGGGAGCACGCCGTTCTGCGCAGCCGCGATGCGATCCGCGCTGACGCCGGCGGCTTCACCGATGTTGCGCAGCCAGTCGGCGGTGCCATCGTGTCCCACCGGGGCCGAACCCACGATCGGACGGCTGATGTACTCGAATTCGCGGAACGAGGCGGTGTAGAACGGGTGGATGGCGGCGACCACTGCGCAGTCGAGCGCCGCGTACAGCTCACGCCATTCACGCGTCGGCACCACCGGTCCGGCCGCGAGGCCGAGTGGAGCGAGCAACATGCCGATGCCGACCGGATCGGCGGGGAACATCTCGCCCACCAGCGTCACCGTCGGCTTGTCGCTGCGACCGCCGCGCGGTGCGGCCACCGGGCCCTGCTCGGCTTCGGTGCGCGCATAACGAAGCATCGCGCCGCAGAGCACGTCCTTCGCCTCGGCATGTGTCGGCACGCCGAAGCCCGGCACGTCGATGCCGATGATGCGCACGCCGTTGATCTCCTTCGGCAGCAGCTGCAGTGGCACACCCGACGCCGTCGGCACGCAGAGATTGGTGATCACGATCGCGTCGTAGAGATCCGGGTCGGCCATCTTGTAGACGGCGTCACGGATGTCCTCGAAGAGCTGGCCGGTGACCAGGGTCTCGGAGTTGAACGGCACGTAGCCGACGGTGCGTCGTGCACCGTAGAAATGGCTGGTGAACGTGAGCCCGTAGACGCAACACGCCGAGCCACTGAGGATGGTGGCGGTGCGCCGCATGCGCAGTCCGACGCGCAACGACCCGAAGGCCGGGCACATCGACTGCGGCTGGTCGTGCGGTCCCTTCGGATAGTCGGCAGCGTACTGCTCCAGGATGCCGCCCTTGCCGCTGGCCATCGCCGCCGCCTTCATCTGCTCGGCGCCGGAGTGACAACCCACGCCATCCGTCGCCGGGGCGGTCATCACCGGCAGGGCCGCGCGCGTGCTGGAAGGCGTATCGATGCCGGTCGCCTGCTGGCCATCGTTCGCCATCGGTGCCGCTGCCGCACCGTCGTAGGCGATCTCTCGGTTCGGTGTCGTGATCATCTCGTCACCCGACGTGGAATGCACTGGTTCAGACGGTGTCGTAGACAACTTCGAGCGTGGCCTTGTTCAGTTCTTCGCGGCCGCACATGTCGAGGAAGCTGGCCGGCTCGAGGACGACGTTGCGCCCCACGGTGTCGGCCGAAAACAGGTTCAGTAGCTCGTCCTGCGTGAGCGGGTGCGGACGCACCGGCGGCGCATCGGCGACGTTCTGTGCCAGCTCCGCGAACAGGCTGCCCCACTCGCCACCGGGAATGCCGATGATCTCGTAGTTGGCGCTCTTCTTCCGGATGTCGTCGTTGGCCGGGATCTTGGCGAGGATCGGGATGCCGACCTTGTTGGCGAAGGCCTCGGCCTCACCGGTGCCGTCATCCTTGTTGATCACCACACCGGCCACGCCCACGTTGCCGCCCAGCTTGCGGAAGTATTCCACCGCCGAGCAGACGTTGTTGGCGACGTAGAGCGATTGCAGGTCGTTGGACGCGACGACGATGACCTTCTGGCACATGTCGCGCGCGATCGGCAGGCCGAAGCCGCCGCACACCACGTCGCCGAGGAAGTCGAGCAGCACGAAGTCGAAGCCCCACTCGTGGAAGCCGAGTTTCTCGAGCGTCTCGAAGCCGTGGATGATGCCGCGCCCGCCGCAGCCGCGTCCCACTTCCGGCCCACCGAGTTCCATCGCGAAGACACCGTCGCGCTTGAAGCAGACGTCGCCGATGGCGACCTGCTCACCGGCCAGCTTCTTCTTCGACGACGTCTCGATGATCGTCGGGCAGGCCTTGCCGCCGAAGAGCAGCGAGGTGGTGTCGCTCTTGGGATCGCAGCCGATCAGCAGCGTCTTCTTGCCCTGCTGCGCCATCATGTACGAGAGGTTGGCGAGCGTGAAGCTCTTGCCGATGCCTCCCTTGCCGTAGATCGCGATGATCTGCGTTTCCTTGGTGACGGGGCGTTCCTCGATCGGCGCGTCGTCCGGGGCGGCCGCTTCGTCGCGCAGCGTCTGGTGCATCTTCGCCAGCACGTCGTCCTGGGCGGGGGCCTGCTGTGTGCTCATGCCGGGTGACTCCAGTTGAGGATCATCTTGACACACGTCGGATCACCGAACGCCGTGGCATAGGCCTGCGCTGCATCGGCGGCGGGCATGCGGTGCGTGATGATGTTGTCCAGCGACAGCTCGCCGCTGCCGGCCATCGCGGTCACGTGCGCGAGGTCAGTGGGCGTGAATTCGGCAGCGATCTTCAGCTGCATGGCGCGCATGAACGCGAGCGGAAAGGCGAACTGCACCGGCTCGTGATAGAAGCCGCCGAGCACGATCTCTCCCTGGCGTGCGAGTCGCGGCACCAGCGTGTCGAGAATGCCGGTGGCTCCGCTCAGCTCGAGGATGCGCTGGTAATCGCGGCGCGGATCGTGGTCGGGATGGACGACCGTGTACCCCTCGGCCCCGCTCACGCGCGCCGGGTTGATCTCCCACACCGTCGGCGCGTCGCCGCCCAATGCGACCACCAGGCGTGCGGCAAGTCGCGCCAGCGAACCGTGGCCGACGATGAGCTGCGGTGGCGCGCCGTCGGTGAACGTGCGGAGCGCGTGCAATGCCGTGGCAGCGAGCGAGAGCAGGATGCCGCGATCACCGAGGCCGGTCGGCACCAGATGCGTGCGATCGCCGGCGACCATCAGCGTCTCTGCCGCGCCACCGAACAATCCGCGCATCGGGCCGAAGCATCGTGCGCCGGCCACGAAGACGATGTCACCGACGGCGCGGTGTGATGTCGGCCCGGCGTGCGTGATGACGCCGATGCTTTCGTAACCGGGAACGAGCGGATAGCCGAGCCCGGGGAAGGGTGGCATGGTGCCCGTATAGAGGAGTCGCTCGGTGCCGGTACTGATGCCGGTGTGTTGCACGGCGATCAGGACATCGGCGTCGCCAGGCTCGTCGATCGGCAACGTTCGCAGTGCGAGCGATTGCGGTTCGTCGAACACGACAGCGAGAGCGTTCACTCGGCTTCTCCGACGGCGGGGTGCATTCAGGGGGACATGTGTCAACCTACCCGTACAACACGGACCGTCAATAAAGGTTGACGGTTTTTCGGGACGCGAGTTCGGGTGCGGAATCCGTCGTCTTTCGGCACCGGAAGCTGCGCGTGCGGCGGGGCAGAAACCCCACGCGACAAGCTTCGACGGTTACCTCTACGCCTGCGCCGCGATGATGCCGGTGTGGACCGGATACCGCGTTGGCACGATGCGCGTACGGGAGAAGCCGGCCGCCCGCAGCAGGGCCTGGTGCTGTGCGATGGTCCTCGCGCGCCCACGGCCCATCGCGAACAGGTAGAGGCCGAAATACGCATCGCCCACCCGCTCCGCGCCGCGAATGCCCGAGAACGGCTCGACGACCAGCAGCGTCCCGCCGGGCTCGAGCGATTCGCGCACCCGGCGCAGCACCGTCAGCGCGACTTCGTCGCCATGGTCGAGCAGCACCCGCACCAGCGTGATCAGGTCGGCACCCACCGGCAACGCGTCGGTCTGGAAATTCCCGGCGTGCACCTTGGCCCGGTCACCCAGGCCATTCTTGGCGAGCTCGGCCTTCGCGTGGACGGCCACCGCCGGCAGGTCGAACAGCATCAGGTCGAGGTTTGGGGCGCGCGCACCCATCAGGGTCAGGAACGCGCCAATGCCTCCACCCACATCCAGCAACCGGCGGTGCCGCGCCACCGGATACGCATCCACCACCTCCTCGGCCAGCGGCGGCACGGTGGACGCCATCAGGTCGCTGTACCGGGCGGCCGCGACCGGATCCACGTCCTCCGGTCGGCCGGCCTCGCCGTACGGGAAGTAGGCGGCGATGGCGGTCTGGCTGCGGTGCGGGTCGCGGAGCATCGCCACCGGGTCCAGCAAGTCGCGATAGAGCAACTGGTTGTGCTCGATCAGCTTCTCCAGCCCGGTGCTCGGCGCGATCGAGGCGCCGTTGACCGTCAGGCGCCAGCGGCCGTCCTGCGTGGCCTCGAGGAGGTCGAGGGCGCTGGCCGCACGCACCAGGCGCTCCGTCCCCTCCAGCGGCAGGCCGACGGCGACGGCGATTTCGGCCATCGTCAGTGGCCCGTTCCGCAGCTTGCCGAAGAGATTGAGCTGGACCCCGGCGTAGAGCACCTGCGAGTAGACGAAACCGCTGCAGAGGTCGAAGAGCTCCCGGGCGTGCCGCCTGGCGATGAAGCGGGTGAGGAAGAAGGAGCCGGCCCAGCGCTGGAATCCGGGCGAGGCGGCCATCCGGTTCCGCCAGTCGGCGATGCGGTCGGCCAGCGACAGGCGCGGCACCGGCACCTCGATGCGGTCCCGCAGTCCGGGAACCAGCGGTGGGGCCGCAGTGGCGACGGCCGACGGCTTGATGCGATCAGACATGAAAAGACGGTCCGGTCCTGACGGAAAAGGGGCGAGCACCGAGCCGGCATGAGCCGACCTCGCCGGATTGCTGCTCTGTCATGCAAGCAAAACAGCCACTCTGTCAAGCTTGCTGGACGGTGGAGCCGGGGGCAGCTTCTCCCTGCAGCGGGCCGTCCGGCCACGTCCGACCGTAACAGGCGGGACGACCCACTGACAGTTACTCACCGATCTATCCGGGGCTTGTGTGCGCGTCGCCTTTCCGTTCAGTGCAATCGTAGGGCAGGAGCAGATGAAGCTGGCGCTCCTGATCGCGACGGTCGATCCGTCGGTGGGCGGCGTCCTGGTGCTGGGTGATCGCGGCACCGGCAAGTCCACCGTGGTCCGGGCGCTCCCGGCGCTCCTGCCGAGCATGAAGGCGGTGGAGGGATGTCGGTACGGCTGCGATCCGAGTGCCAACGGCTCGCGCTGCGACGAATGCCGCGAACGGGCCCTCCACGTCGCGCGCGGCAAGCTGCCGGTGACCGACAAGGCGGTGCCGGTGATCGACCTTCCCCTCGGCGCCACCGAGGATCGCGTGGTGGGCGCCCTCGACATCGAGAAGGCGCTGCGCAACGGCGAGAAGGCGTTCGAACCCGGCCTGCTGGCGCGGGCGCACCGCGGCTTCCTCTACGTGGACGAGGTGAACCTGCTCGAGGATCACCTGGTGGACCTGCTGCTCGACGTGGCGCAGACGGGCGAGAACGTGGTGGAGCGCGACGGTGTGAGCGTGCGGCATCCGGCGCGGTTCGTGCTCGTGGGCAGCGGCAACCCGGAGGAGGGCGACCTGCGCCCGCAGCTGCTGGATCGCTTCGGCCTCAGCGTCGAGGTGCGCACCAGTGACGACGTGTCGCAGCGGGTCGACGTGATCCGGCGTCGCGACGCGTTCGAGCGCGACACCGCGAACTTCATGGCCAGCTGGGAGGAGGCCGACGCCGCGGTGCGCGCGCGCATCCTCGCCGCACGCAAGCGACTGCCCTCGGTGCAGGTGCCCGATGCGGTGCTGCACAAGGCGGTGCAGCTGTGCGTGGAACTCGGCACCGACGGCGTGCGCGGTGAACTGACGCTGTTGCGTGCGGCACGCGCGGCGGCGGCGCTCGATGGCCACAAGACCGTCACCAACGCGCACGTGCAGCAGGTGGCGCCGATGGCGCTGCGACATCGCCTGCGGCGCAACGTGCTCGACGAAGGGGGCAGTGGCACCCGCGTGGCGCGCGCGATCACGGCGATCTACGGCGCAGGCTGATGACGGTGGCAGTGCCCGTCGCCGCGAGCGCCGCCGATGTCGGCGCGGCGCGTGCGCGCTCGGTGGCCGCACTCTGTGTGCTGGCGGTCGCGGGTCCGCGCATCGGAGGCATCGTGTTGCGCGACTCGTCGGCGGGGGCGCAGCAGTGGATCGCCGCGCTCAAGGCGCGCCTGCCTGCCGCGATGCGCGTGCTGCGGCTGCCGTCGTCGGCCACCGACGATCGCATCTTCGGTGGGCTCGACCTGGCGGCCACCATCGCGCGCGGCACGCCGGTGGCAGAACGCGGCGTGGTGGCGGAGGCGCACGGCGGCATGGTGGTGATCCCGCTCGTCGAACGCATGCCGGTTGCGACCCAGGCTCGCCTCGGTACAGTGCTCGACACCGGGATCGCACAGGTGCTGCGCGACGGCGTGCGCGCCGAGTTCGAGGCCGAGTTCACGCTGATTGCGATCGACGAGAGTGAGGAGGACGTGTGGGGCGTGGCGCCACCGCTGCGGGACCGTCTCGCGCTGGTGCTGGATGGTGACGTGCGCGTGGACGAAGCGATGCTGCCCGACGCGCCGACGATCGCCGCCGCGCGTGCGATGGTGGCGCACGTGCATGCGTCGGACGAGGTGATGATCGGACTCGGCACGCTGTGCGTGGCATTCGGCATCGCGTCCGAACGCGCGGCACGACATGCGCTGTGGGCGGCGCGCGCACTGGCGGCGCTCGACCAGCGCCGCGACGTGGAGGAAGCCGACGTGGCACTGGCGGCGCAACTGGTGCTGGCACCGCGCGCCACGCGCATGCCGTCGCCACCACCGGACGAGGATCAGCCGGAAGAGGAGTCGCCACCGGAACCGGCACCACCCGAGGCGACGTCGTCGGAGACACCGCCGGACCAACCCGACGACCGGCCGATGGATGATCGACTGGTGGACGCGGTGACGGCTGCGTTGCCACCCGAGTTGCTGGCGGAATTGCTCGCCCGCGCACAGCGCCCGAGCCAGGAGCTGGGCCGTGCCGGTGCCGAGAAGGAGAGCTGGATTCGCGGGCGCCAGGTCGCGGCGCGCCGCGGCGTGCCTGACGGCGTGCGTCGCCTGCATGTGCTGGAGACGTTGCGCGCCGCCGCGCCATGGCAGCGCGCACGGGCGCGCGCCAGTGCGTTGCGCGACCTGCCGGTGCGATCGTTGATCGTGGAGCGCGACGACTTCCGCATCCGTCGCTACGTGGAGCGTGCGGGGACGTCGGTGATCTTCGTGGTGGATGCATCCGGCTCGGCGGCCGCGCAGCGCCTCGGCGAAGCGAAGGGTGCCGTCGAGGCATTGCTGGCCGAGAGTTATGCGCGACGGGATCGTGTGTCGCTGATCGCGTTCCGCGGCACCACGGCGGAGGTGCTGCTGCCACCCACGCGGGCGCTGGCGCGTGCGCGCAAGCTGCTGGCGTCGCTGCCTGGCGGCGGCGGGACACCGCTGGCGACGGCGATCGACACGGCACTGATCGCCGGTGTGTCGGCGCGGCGCGCCGGCACGCTGCCGGTGGTGGTGTTCCTCACCGATGGCCGGGCCAACGTGGCGCGCGACGGCAAGGGCGGGCGCGCCGAGTCGATGCGCGATGCGCTGGACGCCGCGTCGAAGTTCCGGCAAGGCAACCTGGCGGCGGTGCTGATCGACACCTCACCGCGCCCGGAGCCGATGGCGCGTCGGATCGCCGAGGCGCTGAGTGCGCGCTACGTGCCGCTGCCCGTGGTGGATGCGCGTGCGATCGCGGGCGCGGTGGCATTGGCGAAGGAGGTGGCATGACGCCGCCGCCTGACGTGATCGCGAATGCGCCGGTGACGGCGCCGGTGCGCGGACCGTGGTCGGCCTGGTGGCACGATCACTGGAGCGCGGTGGGGAAGGGCACGCTGGCGGTGGTCGGTTTCTGGTGGCTGGTGACCGGCGTGATCGTGGCCCTGCAGCGGAACGAGTGGACGAAGCTGGCGGCGTGGGTGGTCTCGACCGGTGTCGCGATCTGGGCCACGCACGAGATCCACGCGCAGCGATCGCTGCGGACGGCATCCTCCGCGCGCCGCACCTTTCTCGCCACCACCGCGATCTGGATGTGGATCAACGTGGGCCTGTACGGAGGCTGGATCGTGGGCCCGGGTTGCGAGGCGAGTGTGGCCGGCGCACCGACGTTCGTCCGCGCTGCGGAAGCGATCGTGTCGCTGCTCTGGCACGAGTTGCTCTGCGTGCTGCTGCTGTTCGTGAGCTGGCTGCACGTGCGCACGTCGCCCAATCGTCTGGGCTTCGTGGCGCTGGCAACGTACTGGGCGGTGCTGCAGGTGGCGAAGCTGAACATCTTCTTCGGCGTCGCCAACCCGGGTGCGCGGTTCCTGCCGCCGCACCTGCAGTTCCTGCTGTCGTATTACGGTCCGCCCGAGAACACCGGCTGGCTGCCGATCTCGTTCTTCACCGCACTCGGCATCGCGCTGCTGTTCTGGTGGCACGGCTGGCAGGCAAGGGACAGCTTCCTGCGCCAGAGCCGCGCCCTGCTGGCGATGCTGATCGCGCTGGCCGCGCTGGAGTACCTCCTGCTCGGCGTCCGCAGCGACGCACCGCTCTGGGAAGTCTTCCTCAAGGCGCGCGGGTTCTGACGAGCGCCCCTCGGTCATAACTGTTCGCTCGCTGGCAGTAGTTGTGGTACGACAAGAGCAAAAGACTGCAATTGCAAATCGCAGGTCGCCTGCGGCGACACGCAGAACGGAACAGCCGCAGAAGGGCGGACCTGGGAGTTCATGACCGAGCGCAGGCGGAGGTGTGGTCGCCACCATCGTATTTTTTGGTTGAACAACAGCTGACCAGTTCCACATTTCAAGCCGTTGCACTTCTGCGGCTGTTCTTTTCTGCGTGTCGCTGAAAGCGACCTGCGATTCGCTCTTACTATTGCCGTTACGACTGACGTGCAGCAGCGACGCGCGCGGTCACTCGTACCGCAGCGCATCGACAGGATCGAGACGGGCGGCGCGGTTGGCGGGGATGAGGCCGAACAGCACGCCGACGACGATCGACGAGGCGACAGCCACCACAGTCAGTGTGACCGGAAAGCCGGTGGTGATGTCGAGTAGCACGGTGGCCAGCTTGCCGAGTGCGCCGCCGGTGAGCACGCCGACCAGTCCGCTGATGCCGGTGAGTGTGGCCGCTTCGACCAGGAACTGCAGGCGGATGTCGCTGGTGGTGGCGCCGAGCGCCTTGCGCAGGCCGATCTCGCGCGTGCGGTCGGTGACCGAGACCATCATGATCGCCATCACGCCGATGCCGCCCACCAGCAGCGCCACGCTGGAGAGTACGATCAGCACCAGGAAGAAGACGCTGGTGATGCTGTTGAACGTGTCCAGCACCTGGTCCTGCGTGACGAGGTCGAAGGTGTTGCGGTCGCGCGGGCGCAGCTTGCGACCGGCGCGCAGGGCCACCGTCACGCTGGCCTGTGCATCGTCGACGCTGACGCCGGGTTCCGGCTTGACGGGGATCCAGAGACCATTCGTCTTGTCGAGCTGGAACTGCGCGTCCAGCATGCGGAACGGGATGATCGCGCCGATCTCCGAGCCCGGTGGCGAGAAGATGTTGCCGGGCTGCACGTAGATGCCGATCACGCGCGCAGGGCGCCCGCCCACGCGCACCAGCTTGTCCATCGGGTCGACGCGCCCGAACACCTTCTCCGCGATCGCGTCGCGCAGCACCACCACCGCGTCACCGCCCATCACCTCGGCGTGCGTGAACCAGCGGCCGGCCGACAGTTCACCCCCCTGGATGGTGGTGAAGCCGGCGTCGGCGCCGAAGATCGCAACGTTCTGCGTGCGCGTGCCCTCGTACTCGACGCGCGCCACCGCCTGGCCCCAGAGCGATGCGTAGAGGATCCCGGGCAATTGCCGGATGCGCTCCGCCTCGGCCAGGCTCAGGTCGGGCCGGATGCGGATGTACTTCGGCAGACGATCCGGGTTGAGCGGCGTCTGCGAGAACACCTTCAGCACGTAGAACGTGGTCGGTCCGGCGATCTCGATCGTGCGCACGATCTGGTCGCGGATACCCTGCACCAGGCTGGCCATCGTCATCACGGTGGAGACACCGATCACGACGCCGAGGATGGTGAGACCCGACCGCAGCTTGCTGCCGAGGATCGCGCCCAGCGCAACCGCGACGTTCTGCCCGAGCTGTGAGACGACGCGTCCGGTGGCTGGCATCGGCTACTCCGCGCGCAATGCGTCGATCGGGTCGAGCTGCGCGGCCCGCGCCGCGGGATAGACACCGAAGAGCACACCGACACCGGCGCCGAGTGCCAGCGCCACGGTGACGGACCACGGGGTGACGCGCGCCGGGAGCGGCGAGAGCGTGGCGACCAGCCATGCCAGCGCGGCACCGAGCGCCAGCCCGAGCACACCGCCGAGTGCGGAGACGGCCACCGACTCGGCGAGGAACTGGTGGCGGATGTCGCGGCGTGAGGCACCGACCGCCATCCGGATCCCGATCTCGCGAGTGCGCTGCGTGACGGACATCAGCATGATGTTCATGATCACCACGCCGCCGACGACGATCCCGATCGCCACCACCGCCGGGATGATCGAGAAGAGCGTCTTGGTCAGCTTCTTCCAGAAGTCCACCAGCGCATCGGCAGTCTCGATGCTGAAGTCGTCGGCCTCGCCGGGGCGCAGTCGATGGGCGAGCCGCATCGCGGCCTGGGCGCGATCGATGGCCTCGGGAATCGCGGCCGGGTCGCTCATCTTGACGCTGATGGTGGTGGTCAGCCGCCGACCGTAGATCGCCTCGAACGCGGGAATCGGCATCAGGATGAAGCCATCGAAACTCTGGCCGAGCACACGTCCCTTCGGGGCCGCGACGCCGGTGATCGTGAACTGCTGCCCCTTGATGCGGATCACCTGCCCGATCGGGTCCACGCCCTCGAACAGGTTGGTGGCGATGTCGTGGCCGATCACGACCACACGCCGGCGTTCGCGGATGTCGAGCTCCGTGAGTGGCTGCCCGGACTGGAACGTGTAGTCCTGCACCCGCTGGAATTCCGCGGTGACCCCGAAGACGGTGGCGCTGCCCACTTCGCGCTCACGCCACGACACATCGGCCAGCGGTGTCGGCCAGCCGGACTGCATGCTGATGGCCGCGGCGTCGGGGAGGGCCTCCTCGAGGAAGCTGGCATCCTGCAGCGTGATGCGCGGCCGCTTCTGGATGCTGCGCAGCATCTCGTCGTCCACCAGGCCGAGCGAGATCGGGCCACGTCGGACCTGGAACACGTCCTTGCCGATCAGCGACCCGGCCACCCGTTCGCTGACGTACGCGTTCATGCCCTGGATGATGGCGATCACCGCCACCAGGAAGGCGACCGACACCATGATGCCGAGCAGCGTGAAGAACGCGCGGAACTTGTTGGCGCGGAGCTGCGTCCAGGCGGTCAGGAAGACGTCGTCGAGTCGCACCCCTCAATCATACGGAGCGCGGCGCCATGGCGCGTCCGCCCCGGAGTGGCGGGATCAGCGCGGCTGCTGCGCACCGGCAGGCGTGCCGCGCACGTACCACGCGCTGCAGGCGGCGACCACGAGGATCACCAGCGCTCCGGTGACCAGCCCGCTGCGTGCCTCTCGGCCGAGATGCAGGAGTGGCTCGAGCAGCATCAGCATGACCGCCGAGATCACGCCCCACAGCACGATCACCGCCGTGCTCCAGGTGGCGCGTTTCCAGATCGCCGCCACGGCGAGGAACGCCAGCAGGGCGGTGAAGGCCTGCAACCCGGCCACCACGAGCAAGGATCCGGTCGGCCGGTTGGTGAGCCCTTCCAGCACCTCCGCCATCGCGTTCACGCCGACGGCGGCGAACAGCGCCATCACGACCCAATGCCCTACGGGACGACGTTCCACGGCACACCTCCGGTGGGTGGCAGGAAGGCAGGTGCGCGCAGCGGGCCCTGAGCCGCGGCTGCGCGCCGTTCAGTCGCGCGCGGCGCTACTCGTAGCGGAGCGCCACCACCGGATCCAGCCGCGCGGCGCGGAAGGCCGGGATGATGCCGAAGAGCACACCGGTGATGATGCTGCCACCGATCGCTGCCACCACCGAGATCAACGGAATCTCGGCCGGGATCGGGAAGTTGGAGCGGACGACGAACGCCACCAGGGCACCGAGCGCGAGGCCGATCGCACCGCCGATGCCGGTCAGTGTCGCCGCCTCGACGAGGAACTGCCAGAGTATCAGGCCGGCGGTCGCACCGAGCGCCTTGCGCACGCCGATCTCTCGGGTGCGCTCGGTGACGCTGATCATCATGATCGCGATCACGCCCACGCCACCCACCAGCAGGCCGACGGCGGAGAGGGAGAGCATGACGACGAAGAAGGTGCCGACGACCTTGTCGTAGACCTCGAGGATCTTGTCCTGCGTGATGATGGCGAAGTTGTTCTCGTCGGCGGGGCGCAGGCGGCGCTTGCCGCGCAGCGCGGCCGTCACGTCGTCGATCGCCTCGTCGCGGGCCACCCCGTCGCGCGGGCGCACCGAGATGTTGACCCACCACGGCCGCGCGTTGAGCCCCGAGATGGCGGCCTGCATCGGCATGTAGACCACCGCATCGTTGTCGTTGCCGAGCGGGTTGAGCGGCTTGTCGTAGGTGCCGATGACGTCGAACGGCACGCTGCCGATGACCACCTGCTTGCCCAGCGGGTCGCTGTCGCCGAAGAGCTGCTCGACCATCTTCTTGTTCAGCACCGCGACCTTGGCACCGGCCTTGTCCTCGGCCTCGGTCCAGGAGCGCCCGGTGACGATCGTGCCACCATCCACCATCAGCCAGTCGGTGCTGAACGACTGGACGTTGATGGACGACAGGAACTCGCCGCGGTACCGCGCGCTGGCGCTGGTGTTGATCTGCGTGATCACGGCGCGGATCGACGGCAGTGCGCGGAAGGTGGCCGCGTCGTCGACGGTGAGGCGCGGATTGCGGCGCCACTTGCAGGTGTCGGCGGTGCCGTCGCATGCCTCGAAGCTGATCGGCGCGCGCGAGACGAAGAACGTGGTCGGTCCGGCGGCTGCGAGGTCCTTGGTCACGGCGTTGTTGATGCCGGTGATCATGGCGCCGATGGCGACCACCACGAACACGCCCACCGAGACGCCGAGGATGGTGAGGCCGGCGCGCACCTTGTTGGCGCGGATCGACTCCAGCGCGATGCCGACGCCCTCGACGGTGCCGCTGATGGTGGTCTTCAGGGACATGCGATCACTCCGAACGGAGGGCGACGACCGGATCGAGCCGGCTGGCGCGTGAGGCGGGATAGACGCCGGCCACGATGCCGACACCGGCACCGACGACCACCGCCACGATCACCGACCAGAGTGCAACGCTGGCGGGCAGGGGACTGACGGCGGCGATGATCTTCGCCAGCGCGGCACCGAGGCCGACGCCGACGGCGGCGCCGATGATGGAGAGCGTGGTGGACTCCACCAGGAACTGCGCCATGATGTCGCGTCGCCGCGCACCGAGCGACTTGCGCACGCCGATCTCACGGGTGCGCTCGGCGACCGCCACCAGCATGATGTTCATGATCACGATGGCACCGACGATCAACCCGATCGCGGGCAGTACCACGCCGGCCAGCACCAGGTACTGCTTGATCTTGGCGAAGAACGACAGTGCCGAGCTGCTGGTCTCGAGCACGAAGTTGTCCTTCTGGCCGGGGCGCAGCTTGCGCACCGAACGCATCACTTCCTGCACGTCGGCCATGGTCGACGTCATCACCGCCTCGGTCGGGCTCTTGACCATCACGGCATCGATCACGCCCTTCTGCCGGTTGGTGAGGCGGCGCAGCGGCGAGGTGTACGGCGCCACGATGAACTTGTCGAACGACTGCCCGAACGCGCTGCCCTGGCTCTCCGCCACACCGATGACGGTGTACGGCAGGTTGCCGAGCCGCAGTTCCTTGCCGACCGGGTCCACGTTGGGGAAGAAGTGTTCCTTCACGTCCTTGCCGATCACCACCACCAGCGACCCCATGGCATCCTCCTGCGGCGAGAACACGCGGCCGCTGGTGACGCCCATCTTCTTGATCTCGAAGTAACTGCGGGTGGTGTTGTACGCCTGCACCGCGCGCGGACGACCGGTCAGCGTGGTGGCGGTGACGTTGTCACTGCTCATCGGCGCCCAGAGTGCCTCGGGCGGCAGCGCGGCCACGATCGGCGCGATGTCCTGCTCCATGATGCGCGGCCGGCGCTGGTACTCGCGCCAGGTCTCTTCGGAGGTGTTGCCGATGTTGACGTTGGGCCGGTGCCGTACCTCGAACGTGTTGACAGCGAGGATCTTGCCGACGAGGTCGTTTTCCATGTAATCGCTCATCCCCTCCACGATGCTGACCACCGCGATGAGGAAGGTGACGCCGATGCAGACGCCCAGCATCGTGAAGAAGCTCTTCAGCTTCTGCGTGCGGATCGTCTGCAGCGCGAGCAGGACGGCCTCGAAGAGCGGCATCGGTCAGTGCCCCTGGCCCATGCGGCTGCGGAACGTGTCGCCACTGTCGTCGCTGGCGATGATGCCGTCACGCAGCACCACCACCCGGCGGGCGTGCGCCGCGATGTCGGGTTCGTGCGTCACCATGATCACCGTCTGGCCCTGCGCCGCGAGGCTCTCGAACACACGCATGATCTCCTCGGATGTCTGCGAGTCGAGATTACCCGTCGGTTCGTCGGCGAGCAGGATCGAGGGTTCGTTCACCAGCGCGCGCGCGATCGCCACGCGCTGCCGCTGGCCGCCCGACAGTTCGTTCGGCTTGTGCGACATGCGCTCGGCCAGCTGCACGCGTTCCAGCGCCTGCGCCGCGCGCCGTTTCCGTTCGCCGCTCGAGATGCCGGCGTAGACCAGCGGCAGCTCGACGTTCTGCAGCGCACTGGCGCGGGGCAGCAGGTTGAACGTCTGGAAGACGAAGCCGATCTCCTTGTTGCGCACCTGCGCCAGCGCGTCGTCGGACATCTTCGACACCTGCTGCCCGTTGAGCCAGTACTCGCCGCTGGAGGGCGTGTCGAGGCAGCCGATGAGGTTCATCAGCGTGGACTTGCCCGAGCCCGACGGGCCCATGATGGCGACGTATTCGTTGCGTCGCACGGCCAGATCGACGCCGCGCAACGCGCGCACGATCTCGCCACCCATCTCGTACTGACGGGTGATGCCGCGGGTGACGATGACCCAATCCTTCTCGGGGGCGTTGCCGGCGGCGGCAGTCACCACGCGACGTTCCGCGGTGACCGTCATCGCCTCGGGCGCGGTGGGCGAACTCACGCCTTCTTCCCCTGCTTGGCACCGGGCGGCAGGACCACTTCTTCCTTCACCGTGGCGCCGTCGCGCAGTTCGCGGATGGCCTGGTAGGTGCCGGCCACGATACGGTCGCCCGCCTTCAGTCCGCCGAGCACCTCGAAGTAGCGATCGCCGGCGATGCCCACCTTCACCTGTCGGAAGCTGACGGTGTTGGTGCCGTTGACCACGAACACCCCTTCCACGTCGCGCTTGCCGATCTGCTTGCCGGCCGGCTTGCGCCCGCCCGGAGCCTGCGCGGTGTCACCGGCCGCGATCGCCGAGTCCTCGCGTACCGTGAGTGCGATGATCGGGATCGACAGCACCTGCTGCCGCACGTCGGTGATGATCTTGGCGGTGGCCGAGAAGTCGGGACGGGTCTCACCCGGCGCGTTGACCAGCTGCACCACCACTTCGTAGTCCACGGCCTGGTCGGCGGCCTGCGTGGTCGCGGCGGCCTTCACCGAGCTGTTGGCGATGCGCACCACGCGGCCGATGAAGGTCGTGTCCGGGAAGGCATCGATCTGCACCACCGCACTGTCGCCGAGCTTGATGCGCGACACGTCGGTCTCGTCCACCTTGATCTTCGTCTCGAGCACCGAGAGGTCGGAGATGGTGAGCAGCGTGGCGGCATCCTTGTTCAGTGTGCCCTGGATGGCCGTCTCGCCGTTCTCGACATTGAGGCGCGTGATGCGACCCGACATCGGTGCCGAGATGGTGGTGCGGCTGAGCGAGAAGCGGGCATCGCGCACCGAGGCTTCGGCCTGCTCGACGCTGAACTTCGCGGCGTCGGAGAGGGCCTGGTTGACCTCGACCTGCGTACGCAGCTGCTCCAGCTGCTCGTCGCTGAGCAGCGTCGGCGTGGACTTCTTGATCTCGGCCGAGCGATCGTAGTTGCGCTTGGACTGGATGAAGTTGGCGCTGGCCTGCGCCAGCTGCGCCTTGGCCGAGGCCAGCTGCGCCTGCGAGCGCTGGAGCGCGGCCTCGAACTGCTGCGGGTCGATCTGGAGCAGGAACTGCCCCCTGGTGACCTGGTCGCCTTCCTTCACCGCGAGGCGGATGATCTTGCCCGTGATGTCGGCGCTGACATCCACCTTGGTGCGCGGGCTGACCTGGCCGCTGGCGGTGACGCTGGCCACGAGGTCACGCGACTCCACCGCCTCGACTTTCACCGTGGCGGCCTTGTTCTTGTTCTTGTTCTGGGCCACGAACACCGCTGTGCCCAGTCCCGCGACGACCGCGATAGCGATCCCGATCTTGACGCCTTTGTTCATCTGATTCTCGTGGGTGGGTCAGCGCAACCGGCGGCCGACGGCTTGTTCGAGCGCGGCGAACGCCCGGTGGAAATCGTACACGGCGGTGATGCGGTCATTCTCGGCGCGCGAGAAATCGGCGCGCGCGTTCGCCACGTCGAGGAATGTGGCCTGTCCGACACGGTAGCGCGTCTCCGCCAGCAGCAGGGCCTGGCGGGCGAGGGCGCCGTTCTCGTCCTGGATGGCCACCGTCTGGCGGGCGGCATCGAGGTTCAGGTACGCCACCCGCACCGCCTGCTGGGCGGCCAGTTCCTGCTGACGGACCGCCTGCTTGGCGTTGTCGCGTGCCACCGCCGCCTCGGCGACGCGCTGCTCGCGCTGGAAGCCGTTGAACAGCGGCAGGGAGAGCTGCGCGCTGACGTTGTACGGGTTGCGCGTGAAGGAGAACGGGAAGGTCGAATTGCTGGACCGCGCGGCCGCCGCTTCCTCGGCCGTGAGCGTGATGCCGGCACAGGTGGCCGGGTCGAACGGCTGGCCGACGATGGTCAGCACACTGCCACGCGAGTAGCAGGAGCCCTGCTTGCTGGCGAGCGCCTGGGTCACGGGGAAGTTGTTGTCCGTGAACGAGTTGGTGAATCCGCCGTAGCCCGCCGAGAGGGAGAGCTGGGGCAGGTACTGGGCGCGTGCGATCCGCTGGTTGACGGCGGCCGCATCCTCGCGATCGCGACGGGCGATCACGTTCGGATTGCCCTTCTTCGCCAGCTCGACCAGCTCGTTGAGCGAGGTGCCGATGGGTGCCACGGCGAAGGTCGACGTCAGCGACACATCGGCCGCCGGCGGTGCCACACCGAGGTTCTCGAACAGGCGCAACTTCTCGATGGCGAGCGTGTTGCGCGCCTGCACGACCTGTACCCGCTGCTGGCCAAGTGCCACTTCAGCGCGCTGCACGTCGAGGACCGTGGCGGTGCCGGCGGCGAGGCGGGCACGGGCCAGTTCCGCCGTCAGGCGCGCGCTTTCCTGCAGCGTGTCCTGCAGCAGCGCGCGGGCCTGCGCCTGCAACGCGATCAGGTATTGCTGCGTGACCGTCGTCCTGAGCTGCTGGATGGCCGCGTCGGCCTCGGCTTCCACCGCGCGTTCGGTGAGCTTCGACGACTTCGGCTGCAGCAGCACGTCGAGCCCGTAGGTCAGCGAGGCATTCACGCCGGCGCTCGAGCCGACCGTGTTCGCGCTGGCACCGAAGCCCACGCCGTTGAACACCTGCTGGCGGCCTTCGCGCCACGACATGCTGGCGTTCGAGCTCACGTTCGGCAGCAGCTGGCCGTAGGCGCTCCGGGTGGCCGCGGCGGCCGACCGGCGCGCATTCAGAGACTGGCGGAGCTGCGGGTTGTTGGCGACGGCGAGGTTCACCGCTTCGTCCACGCTGAGCGTCGCGATGGGCGGCGTATCCTGGGCACCGGCCAGCAGCGGAATGAAGAGCGCGGCAGCGAGGCCACGGGATAGTGCAGTCATCGGCATAGGCAAGGTCGGAGTGATACGGACTGCCCCGCGTACGGGCACAGCTGACCTACAGTTTCAGCCTCAACCACGTTGGACAACCGGCTGACCCGGGCGGTTTACCGCCGGGTGACGGGGCGGATCAGGCGGGGGGATCGTCGCGCAGGACGCGGGCGCGGGTGCCCCAGACGACCCGCAGCAGGTGTCCGCGACTGTCGCGCCACCAGGTGAGTGGTGTGGCGAGCCCGGTCACCGCGATCGGTGTGCCGCTGACCAGCGCCTCGGCCATCGTCAGGTCGGCGGCGGTGCCCGGTGCCGTCTGCGCCTGGGTGAGGAGCCCGCTGCGCACGTCGAGGAACAGCACCCCGCCGGCGCGCTGCGCGATGCCGGCCAACATGACGAACGGCACCACCGACGCCGAATCGAGGATCATCAGGTCGCGTTGCGCGAAATATTCGCGAACCTGCCGACGACGGGGCGTGACCCGCTCCAGCGTCACGCGGCCGCCGGCGCTGGTCACCTGCACCCGGTCCAGCAGCGCACCGGCGCTGTCGCGCGACTCGGCGGTGTAGCGTCGCAGGCCGAACAGCGAGTCGGTGCGGAGCTCGGCGGTGATCCGCAGCCCTTTGCGTACCAGCGTGCCCGTGGCCACCAGTTCGAGATCGGCGCCGGTCCGGACCTGACGCAGACGCAACGAACCGCGGGCCACGGTCGCCGAGTCCTGCTGCACGGTGATCGAGAGCGCATCGAGCAGCGGAGCCGCGGCCACCGGCTGCGCCGCGAGTGGCGACGAGGCGAGCAGGCAGGGCAGAGCCAGCGCCATCCAGCCGGCGCGGCGAGGTGTATGGAGAAAACGCGTCACGCTGTAAACTGACCTGTCTCAGCCGTTGCGCGCGACATTGCGCGGATCTTTCCTGCTTTTGCCTCGCCGCTCCTGCCTTCGCTCGCATCGACGGAACCACTCCTGACCCCGCGCCGCCGCTGGCTGTTCCCGGCGGCGGTCGGCGTGGTCTGCGCCGCACTCTGGCTGCGTGCGCCGTCGCCGGGATGGCTGGCCGCGGTGGCGGCGGCAGTGGTGCTGACGGCAGTGTCGGGACTGTGGGCCGAGCAACGACGTTCGCCGCGCACGGTGGTGGCACTGGGCGTCCTGTTCATCGCCACCGCCAGTTGGCAGCAGCTGCAGCTGAACCAGATCGAGACCGGCTTCGACGCCTGGGCCGCGGCGGCGATCCGGCGTGGTGACGCCAGCGCCGCGCGTGCGTTGCCGATCGCCGCCCAGCGTGTGCGCGCGCTGGCAATGCGCGCACTGGACGCGCCGACGTTGCCCGCGGCCGGATTCCGGTTCATGGAGTCGCTGGACGGCATCGACGCCCGCACCAGCGTGGTGTTGTATCGCAACGGCCTGCCGGTGTCGTGGGCGGGTGACCCACGCGCGGTGCCGGAAGTGCTCCGCGGCGATCTCGGTGTCGAACGCCTGCGGTTCTACCTCGTCTTGTACGCGGCGGAACGTCGTGATGACGCAGTGGCGGTGGCGACGATGGTGCTGGACGCGGATCCGCCCGCGCGACACCTCGTGAAGGGGTTGGGTGCCGACCTCGCCGAACGCGCGTCGGTGGGCGCGATCGAGTTCGCGCCACCCGGGCCTGCGGACGAAACCGGTTTCAGGCCGTGGCTGGTCGATGGGAATGCGATGCTGCGGTATCGCGCCACCGCACCCACGCGTGGCAACGCCGTCACGCGTCAACTGGAAACGGCACGCGGCCTTGGCGGCGCGGTGTTGGCGGCGTGGGCGCTGGCGTTGATCGTGGTGGCCTGGCGGCGACGCCCGTCCTTGGCCGAGCAACTCGGCGCGTTGGCGGCGGGAGCCATGGTGGTCGGGCTGGTGCCGCTCGGAGCGCTCAGCAACGTGTCGTGGCTCTTCAATCCGAGCCTCTACTTCGTGCGCGTCGGCAACGTCACCATCGCCGGCTTGGTCGCGCTGCTGCTCTCCGGCGCCTTGCTGACGCTGGCCGGCCTCGCGCTGCGTCGCGCGCGCCTGGCATACGAGTCGCGCCTGGTGCCGGGGGCCGTGCTGCTGGCCCTGGTGGTACTGGGGCCATTCCTGCTGCGCGCGCTCGGCGGTGGCGTGACGCTGCCGTCGAGTGGCGTGCCGACGCCGCTCTGGCTGGCGTGGCAGCTGGGCATCTTCCTGTTCGCGGTGGTGGTGCTGCTCGGCGGCGCCGCGGCGGGACGTGCCCTGCTGCGCGACCAGCGCGGCGTGGATCCGATCGTGGGCCCCGCACTCGCCGTGCTGGCGGCGGCGCTCGGCCCGCGATTGTGGATGCCGGACGGTGCGTGGAACAACGCCTACACGTTGCTCTGGATCGCGGTGATCGCGTGCACCGCGTTGTCGCGCCCGACGAGGGCGGTGCTGTTGCAGGTGGGGATCGTGGCGGCACTCGGTGCCACGGTGCTGACGTGGGGCGCGGTGATGCGGCGCACGGTGGAACTGGCGACCTTCGAGACGGCGCGCCTCACATCGCCCGACGTCGAAGCCACACAGTTGCTGGATCGATTCGCGGCGCAGCTGGCGGAGCAACCATCGCCACGGTCGCGCGCCGACCTGCTGGATCGCGTGGCCGCCAGCGACCTGGTGGCGCGGTATCCACTCACCGCCGCCACCTGGAAGGTGGACGGCACGCCGCTCGCCTCGCTCGATGTCTTCGGGCAGACCGAGCAGCTCGACGTGCGAGAGGTGGCGGAAGCCGCGGTGCGCGAGGGTCGCCCGGCGTCGAGCGATGTGGTGGGATATCCGGGCGTGTATCAGGTGCTCGCGGTGCCGTTCAGTGACAGCACCGTCACCACGGTGATCGTCGAGCCGCGCGCACGCACGGCGGCTGCGGCGCCGGCAGTCGCCGCATTGCTCGGCTATACCCCGCCGACGTCGGGCGCACCACCGTACCGCTTCGAACTCGGCGAGGTGCAGGCGGATCGCAAGCTGGATGATGGGATGCGCTGGACGCGCGAACGCGGCGTGTTCGACGGATCGCGGGTGGTGCCGACGGTGCTGGGACCGTTGCAGGCGCATGCGCGCATCGAAGTGGCCACCGGGTGGTCGCTGATCCAGCGCGGGTCACTGCTGGTGGCCGCCGACCTGGCGCTGCTGTTCGCACTAGCGGCGGCGGCCGGCCTGACGCGCGCCGGCACGTGGCGCTGGTGGCGCATGCGGCGCCGCTCCTGGCGCGGCAGCTACCGGCTGCGCTTGACGGTGGTGCTGCTGCTGTTCTTCGTGGTGCCATTGAGCGTGCTCACGGTCTGGAGCTTCCAGCGCCTTCGCATCGACGATGCCGAGAAGCGTGAACTGCTGGTGCGTGAGTTCCTGCGCGCGGTGGACCGTTCGGGCGAACGTCCTGAACTCGAGCAGGCGAGCCGGCGCATCGGCGTCCCGCTGCTCGGATACTCCGTCGGTCGGTTGGTGGACGTGAGCGATGAACTCTTCGGCGCACTGGCACCGGTGGGGCTGTTCCTGCCACCCGATGTCGCGCTCGCGTTGGCACCCGGCGGCTCGCTGACGGCCACCAGCACCGTCTCGGTCGCCGGTACCAACGTGCTGCTCAGCTATCTCAGCACGCGCGGTGCACGCGGTGAGCGCATCGTGGTGGGCGCGCCGGCGGTGCTGGAGGAGGAGACGTTCGACCAGCGGCGGGAAGCGCTGGTGATCCTGCTGCTGTTCGGTGCGCTGAGCGGTGTGCTGGCGGCGCTCTGGCTCTCGGGACTCGCCGCACGACAGTTTGCGCGGCCGATCGGCGCATTGCGCGATGCGGCCGTCGCTGTCGCGGCCGGCGAGCGTGCGCCGCACCTCGACGAGGCGCCGCCGAGTGAGTTCGTGCCGGTGTTCAACGCCTTCCGCAGCATGGCCGACGACCTGCGCGAGAGTGCGCGGGCGCTGGATGCCGCGCGCCGTCGCACCGACGCGGTGCTGCGCACGGTGGCATCGGGCGTGATCGCGGTGGATAGCGAGACGCGCGTGGTGCTGGCCAATCCGCGCGCGGAGTCGTTGCTGGGTGGAAGCGTGGCGGCAGGAACGTCGCTGTCGATCGTGGCGCCGTCGCTGGCCGCGCGCGCCGCAACGTTCGCTGCGTCGCCGAAACGTGACGATGCGTTCGAGGAGACGTGGGGTGATGCCACGGTGCAGGGTCGGTTCACGCGCCTCGACAGCGGCGGCGTGGTGGTCACGCTCGACGACGTGACGCAGCTGGCGCATGCGCAGCGCGTGCTGGCGTGGGGTGAGATGGCACGTCAGGTGGCGCACGAGATCAAGAACCCGCTGACGCCGATCCGGCTCGGTGTGCAGCACCTGCGCCGCGCGCGCGACGATGGCCGCGCCGACTTCGATGCCATCCTCGATCGCAACGTCGGCACCATCCTGACGCAGATCGACCGCCTCGACGAGATCGCGCGGGCGTTCAGTCGTTATGGCACCTCGCCCGAATCGGCGCCGATGGCGGAACCGACCGACGTGGTGGCGGTGGTGCAGGAAGTGCTGGCGCTGGAGCGGATGGCGGAGGATTCAGTGGACTGGCAGGTCGCACTGCCACCCGATGGTGCGGCAACGGCGATGGCGCGGGCGCCGGAGCTGCGTGACGTGCTGCTCAACCTGCTCGAGAATGCGCGACAGGCAGGGGCCACGCTGGTGCAGGTCGCGATCACGCGCGCGTCGGATGCGGTGCGCCTCGAGATCCGCGATAACGGCAGCGGCATCGAGGCGTCGGTGCTGTTCAAGGTCTTCGAGCCACACTTCTCCACGCGCACCAGCGGCAGCGGGCTGGGACTGGCCATCAGCCGTCGCCTGGTGGACGGGTGGGGCGGGTCGCTGGCCATCGACCACAGCGGTCCCGGCGGTACCGTGGTGGTGATGACGCTGCGCCCCGTGGGCGTGCTCGGCGCGTCGCAGGCGACGCTATCTTGAGCGCATGACCGCACCGGACCGCCCCTCCATGCTGACGCCTGCCGGGGGCGTGCCACGTGTGATTCTGCCCACGCTGCCGCCGCATCTGCAGCCGTGGATGCTGCCGCCGGGCTGGCGCTGGGGGCGCGGCAGTGTGCGCAGCGCGGTGCGGCATTACCAGGAAGTGATCGACGCGTTGGGCCGCTCGCTGTCGCTGGTCACCGTGCCCGACGCCGAACATCGCCCATGGCTGGCGGCGGAAGCACGACAGCTGGCGCACCAGAGCCATCCGGCGATTCCGACCACCTATCACTACTGGACCGATTCGCCGGAAGTCTCGCGCGGACCGGGCTACCTGCGGCGCTGGATCGCGGGTGAGAGTGTGGAGAGTCGCACCAAGCGCATCGGGCCCGATGACGCGCCCGGGATGCTGAACCTGCTGCGCACCGTCGGCACGTTGCTCGTGTACCTGCACGACCAGAACCTGCCGCACGGCGCGATCGGCACCGGCAGCTGCTGGATCACCCCGACTGGCCGCCTGTGGCAGCTGGGATGGGAGTGGGCGCTGCCGGAATCGCAGCGGCCACCGGCGGTGGCGCCGCCGCAGTCATTCGTGCCGTATGCGCCCGAATGGGCGACGGGATGGCAGCCGACGCAGATGAGCGACCAGTGGCAGCTGGCCGCACTGGCCTTCTCGATGATGACCGGCGAACGCCCGCCAAGTGACGAGACGCCGCCGCCACTGGCATTGGTGCGGCCCGACTGTCCGGCGAAGGTGGCGACGATCATCGATCGCGCGTTGTCGCTGGACCCGGAGGATCGGCACGCGACGGTGGCCACCATGCTCCGCGCGCTGGAGCGCGTCGCCAGTGTGCGCACCAGCGTGATCGGCATCGAGCGGGTGGCGCCCACGGCGCGTCGTGCCGCCGACCAGGAAGAGGTGCGCCTGCGCTGGGCGACCGGTGACGATTACGAGGTGCTGGCCCGGCTCGGTGCCGGCACCTTCGGCAGTGTGTGGCGGGTGCGCGACCTGTCGCTGGAGCGCGAGGTGGCGATGAAGGTGCTGCATCCGACCGTGGCTGATGACGATGCCGCGGTGGCGCGTTTCCGTCGCGAGGCCAAGCTGGCCGCGCAGCTGGCGCATCCGGCGATCGTGCCGATCTACGACTGGGAGACGCGCGACGGCATCTCGTGGTACACGATGGAGCTGGCCGAGGGGGGCTCGGTGGCCAGCCTGGTGAGCCGTGGTGGTGCGCAGCCCGCGGTGGACATCGCGACGCAGGTGGATGGCATCCTCGATGCATTGGACGCCGCGCACGCGGTGGGCATCGTGCATCGCGACCTGAAGCCGGAGAACGTGCTGATCGATCGCAACGGGCGCTGGCGCCTGACCGATTTCGGCATCGCGCACGGGCCCGGCATCACCGAGAAGCATGGCGGCACCGGCACACCGGAGTTCGCGGCGCCGGAACAGATCATGGGCGAGCCGCAGGGGTCGAGCGTGGACCTCTTCGCGCTGGGTGCGATCATCGCCTTCACCCTCACCGGTCGTCCACCGTTCGGCAGTGGTGATGCACGCGTGATCGTGGCGCGGCAGTTGAAGGCGGAGATGGATCTCGACGGTGTGCCGCCGCCGCTGCTGCCGTTCATCGAGCGGTCACTGGCGCCGACGCAGGAACTCCGGTTTGCGGATGCCGGTGAGATGCGACGTGCCTGGCATGCGGCGCTGGATGAACTGCAGGATGATGCGGAGCGCGGACAGTGGTGGTGGCGGTGGTTGGCGGGGAACTGAGCGCAACAAACCGACGTCGAGCTGGCTGCTCCGCGTCTCGGTCAGCAGGCGCGCACTCGAATCAGAATGCAAGGATTTTCGTGCGCACCGCGCCGGACTTCGTGAGCACGAAGATCGGGTTGTATTCAGAGCCCGGAAACGCCCCCGCCAAGGCCGGCACGAAGGCGAGGTACCCCTGCGTCGAGAGCTTCACGAGATGTATGGCGCGAGCCTGACCTGGCGTATTCAGGTCCGTATTGATTCCGGCAATGGCGTTGGCACACGCACGCGCGTCCGACTCTCGAACAACTTTGGTCGTATCGATTAGTGTCAGTCCCACGTTCGTTCGCACTTTCGATTCGGCTGCGTCCGTGGCGGAGGCGAGATCGCGCGCAAATCCAAGTAGGCGAAGCGCATCGTCGTCACGCGGCAGGCACGCGTTGGTCTGCCCATCGGCGGTGGACGCCAGGCCACACGCGAACAGCAAGCTACCAACCACATTTCCAAGTCGAGGCATTGCTTTTCTCACTGGTCAGATTGGCTGCCTGAAGTACATCGGTATGCTTGCCTCTTGAGGGATTACGCCAGCAGCCCCCGCACCGTCTTCACGTTCGCGAACGCCGTCAGCCCCGCCAGCCCGAGCTCTCGCCCGTACCCGCTCGCCTTCACGCCACCGAACGGCAACGCCGGATCCGACACCACCGGCTGGTTGATCATCACGCTGCCGCAGTCGAACTCCGCGGCACATCGCGCGGCCACCTCGGCGTCGTTCGTCCAGACACTCGCGCCAAGCCCGAAGCGGGTGCTGTTGGCGCGCGCGATCGCGTCGTCCAGGTCGTGCACGCGCCAGACACCGGCCACGGGACCAAACAGTTCCTCGCTGGCCATCGGTGCGTGATCGGGAATGTCGGTCACGACCGACGGCGGATACCACGCGGTGACGCTGCCGGGATTGACGCACCCAAGGTGTGCGATGGCGCCGGCGTCGAGCGTGTCCTGCACCTGGCGGTGCAGGGTGTCGCGCGCCGCCACCGAGACCAGCGGGCCGACGTCGGTGTCGATCGCGCGAGGATCGCTGACCGTCAGCGCGCGCATCTCATCGATGAAGGCACTGAGGAACGTGTCGTAGACGCGCTCGTGCACCAGGAAGCGCTTGGCGGCGATGCACGACTGCCCGCTGTTGACGCAGCGTGCGAGTGCGGCGGCCTTCGCCACCACTGCAGCGTCCACGTCTTGCCAGACGAGGAACGGATCGCTGCCGCCGAGTTCCAGCACCACTGGCTTGAGCGCCTCGCCGGCGGAAGCGGCGACTGCGGCACCGGCGCGTTCGCTGCCGGTCAGCGTCACGGCGGCGATGCGCGCGTCGGCAATGATCGCGGCTGCCTCGTCGCGCGCCACCAGCAGCACCTCGAAGAGTCCGTCCATGCCACCCGCGTCGCGCACCGCGGCTTCGAGTGCCAGCGCGCACCCACTCACGTTTTCCGCATGCTTCAGCACCACCGTGTTGCCCAGCAACAGCGCCGGCGCCAGCACACGCACCACCTGCCAGTACGGGAAGTTCCACGGCATGATCGCGAACAGCACGCCCAGTGGGTGCAGGCGGATTTCGTCGCCCTCACGCGGGCCAGACACGGGTGTCAGCAACGCCGCCTGGTCGGCGTACCACTCGCAGCAGGCGGCGCACTTCTCCACCTCGGCACGCGCGGCGGTGATCGGCTTGCCCATCTCCAGCGTCGCCGTCGTCGCCAGCACGTCGGCGTGCCGCCGGATCGCATCCGCAATGCCGCGCAACTGCGCCGCGCGTTCGGCAATGGGTGTGTGGCGCCACGCGCGCTGCGCCGCCTGCGCGCGGTCCAGCCGTCGATGCACCTCGCCAGCGTCGTGCGCCGGATATTCGGCGATCAGCGCGCCACCGTGCGGATTGATGCTTTTCAGTCGCATGTGTTCACGCCGTCGGCATGCGGAGCGTGTTCGTCGAGTATCCTTCCTGCCATGGCGCCACGCGCCACCACCTGCCGGTCACATCGCTTCGTCGCATACTTCTCCGATGCTCATCCCTGAAAACTCGACCGTCGTGCCCGCTACGATCCTGAATGCCGATGGCGTCGACGTCTCGACGGCGCAACGGCTGGTGGCGGCCGATGGCCTCGACGTGAAGATCACGCCGCCCACCGGAAAGTATCGCGCCGCCGCAATCCTCATCGTGCTCGGCGCAAGTATCCTCTGGGCCATGCTCCCGTTCGCCCCAGGGATCTTCGGCGCCGCGATCTTCTACGTGCTGACGGTGAACGGCTATCGCTGGCTGCTGTCGCGTCGCGTGCCGAAGTCGCTCGCCGCCACGCTGATGCTGAGCCTCGTCCTGGTGCTGATCCTCGTGCCGGGCAGCGCACTGGTGACGGTGCTGATCGATGAGATTCCCGCCGCCATCAAGGGCCTCGACACGGGCCCGCTGGTGCAACGCCTGCAAGGTCTGAAACTCGGCCCGATCAACGTCGGTGAACAGGTTTCGCGCGCCAGCGGCAGCATCGGCGCCTGGGTCTCCGCCCAGGTGCTCGGCGCCGTCGGCGGTGCGGCCCGCGGCACGCTCAACCTCGTCATCGCACTGCTCGGCCTGTATTACCTGCTGGTCGCGGCCGAAGAGGTCTGGCCACGCGTGAAGCGTTTCCTGCCGTTCAGTGACGAAGACAGCGAAGACCTGCGACTCAAGTTCTACGAAGTGACGATGGCCACCGCCCTCGGCGTGGTGGTGGTCGCTGTCGCACAGGGCGTCCTCGTCGGCATCGCGTTCGCCGTGCTCGGACTCCCCAACGCGATCGTCTGGGGCACCATCACCGCCATCGCCTCGGTGCTGCCGCTGGTCGGCTCGGCGCTGGTCTGGGTGCCCGGCGCCATCGTCCTCTTCGCCACCGGCCATGTGGGCCAAGCAGTAGGGCTCGGCATCTTCGGCGCGGTCATCGTCTCCAACGTCGACAACGTCATGCGCCCGATGGTCTCGCGACGCGTCGGCAACCTGCACCCGCTCACCACACTCCTCGGCGCCTTCGCCGGCATCGAATACATCGGCCTCATCGGCGTGCTGCTCGGACCGCTCGCGATCACCTGGTTCTTCGAACTCCTCAGCATCTACGACCGCTCCTACGGCCTCACCGACCGCTACAAGCTGCTCGGCAAGTCCTGACGGCGCGACAACGATGATGCGTGCGTGATTCTGCATCGCGGAGGCGTCACGCACACGCCACCATCCGGGTGTGCTTGCCTCCCTCCGCTCCGCCGCCATACTCGGCATCGACGCCACGTCGATCACCGTCGAGGTCAACGTCTCACAGGGGTTGCCCCTGTGGACGATCGTCGGGCTGGCCGACAGCGTCGTCAAGGAATCGAAGGAGCGCGTGGTCGCCGCACTGCGCGAATGTGGATTTCGCATCCCGTCACTGCGCGTCCTGGCCGCACTCGCACCCGCCGACGTGCGCAAGATCGGGAACGGATACGACCTGCCGATCGCGCTCGGCTTTCTGGTGGCGACAGGGCAGTTGGCCGCGGACCGCGTGTCCGGCCTGGTCGCCATCGGTGAATTGGGCCTCGACGGATCACTGCGCGCCGTCCGCGGCACACTCTCGGTGGCGCGCATGCTCGCCACCACCGGCGATCAGGCGACACTGGTCTTGCCACCTGCGAACGTCACCGAAGCGGCACTGGTCTCTCACGTCAGGCTGGCCACCGCCGCATCGCTGAAGGACCTCGTCGCGATGCTGCACTGCGGCCCACTGCCACGCGCCGTCGTGCCACCGTCCACCACGACGGTGACTGCGTCCGATGTCCCCGACTTCGCCGACGTCATCGGACAGCCGACGGCCAAGCGCGCGCTCCTCATCGCCGCCGCTGGGGGCCACAACGTGGCCATGACGGGTCCACCAGGCACCGGCAAGACGATGCTCGCACGTCGCCTGCCCGGCATCATGCCACCACTCAGCGATGCGCAACTGCTCGACGTGGTCGCCGTGCACAGCGTCGCCGGCACACTCAGTGACTCACAGTTGCACGGCCGCCTGGCGCCATTCCGCTCTCCCCATCACACGGTCAGCACCGCTGGCCTCATCGGCGGTGGCACCGGCCCACGCCCCGGTGAAGTCAGCCTCGCCCACGGCGGCGTGCTCTTCCTCGACGAACTCCCCGAACTCGGACCACAGGCCCTCGAGGCACTCCGTCAGCCACTCGAGGATCGCATGGTCACCATCGCCCGCGTCGCCGGCAGCATCCGTTTCCCATCCGACGTGCTGCTGGTGGTGGCGATGAATCCCTGCCCGTGCGGCTACGCGGGACACGCCAGCATCACCTGCCACTGCGACGAACGCGCACTGGCACGATACCGCCGCCGCATCTCCGGACCACTCGCCGATCGCATCGACCTGCACATCCCCGTCGGTCCGGTGCCGATCGCCGACCTCACCATCGCCACCCGCGCGCCGGAATCGGCGACGTTGCGCGCCTGCGTCACTGCCGCACGCTCGCGACAACTGCAGCGCTTCAACGCACTCAACGCCGCCGCCGCGCCACGCCTCCTCACCTCCCTTGGTGCCTTCCAACCGGCCGCCCTCTCGCTCCTCCGCGACGCCAGCGAACGGCTCGGCCTCTCGGCCCGCGCCTGGCACCGCACCCTGCGTGTGGCGCGCACCATCGCCGATCTGGCCGAGGAAGCGGAAGTCGGCAGCGCGGCCGTCGCTGAGGCACTCCGCTACCGGCGAGCGGGGCCGGTGCGTCCGGTCGCCATCCGGCAGGAAGTGCCTGCATGACGCCGCTTGCACGGGGCACGAACCGTGCTGTGCATTGTTACTTTCGCTCAGCCCCGAACCTTCGGCGGTCCGCGCCGCAGTCGCCCGTCTCGAAGAAATCCGCGCGCATGCCCGATTCCGTCGCCACATCGCCACGAGTGTTGTCGTCCGAGCCTTCGGGAACGGATGATGAATCCTCGCGCGCGCGATCGGACGACGACGACATGCTCTCGAGCGACCTCGCGCCATCGGTGCGCCAACTGGTCGACACGCTCGTCGCCCTCGGTGATGCCGTCGTCGTGACCGCGATCGACGGCACCATCGTACTCTGGACCGACGCCGCCGAATCCGTGCTCGGATGGCGGAGCGAGGACGTGCAGGGACGCGCACTGGTGGAACTGCTCGACCCCTCGCCAGCCGACGTGAATGCACCGCGCAGCCGCGCACTGCTCGACAGCACGCAGTGGCAAGGTGCGGCCACCGTCAGTCATCGCGTGCGCGGCAAGGTCACCGTGCATCTCTCGCTCGCACAGGTGGACGACGCCGCCGATCGCGAGTCGGGGCGTTGGATCGTGCTGCGCGTGCGACCCTTCGCGGAACGTGCGCGCACACCGCAGCCCGACGACCTCGATCCCGAGGTGCTGCAGCGTGCGCTCGAACATGTCGGCGATGTGGTCCTGATCACCGCCGGTGCTGCCGCCGATCCCGCATCGGCACGCATCGTCTACGTCAACGAGGCGTTCGAACGCACCACCGGCTTTCGTCGCGACGAAGTGATCGGCCGTTCGCCGGCCATCCTGCGCGGACCCGACACCGATCGCGGCGCCGCCGATCGCATCGACGGTGCAATCCGCGATCGTGAACGCGTGCGCGAGGAACTGCTCAACTACACCAAGCAGGGCGAACCGCTCTGGCTCGATGTGGACATCCTCCCCGTGGATGGCCCGGGCGGGTCGTACATGCAGTGGGTCGCGGTGGAGCGCGACGTGACGTCGCAGAAGGGGCAGGAGGTGGCACTGCGCGCACGCGAGGAACGCCTGCGGCTCGCGCTCAGCGCGGTGTGGGATGGCCTCTGGGACTGGCACGTGCCGACCGGCTACTGCTACTACGCCCCGCGCTGGTACTCCATGCTCGGCTTCGAGGAACACGCCCTCCCGCCGCACATCGACACCTTCCTCGACCTGCTCCACCCGCTCGATGTCGCGCTCTGCGAGAACGCGCTGCGTGAACACTTCGACGGCCGCACCGACACCTACGCCCTCGAGGTGCGCCTGCGCACCGTCACCAACACCTGGCGCTGGGTGCTCACCCGCGGCACGGTGGTCGAACGCGATGCGCACGGTCGCCCGGTGCGCATGGTCGGCACCCACACCGACATCGCCGAACGCAAGCAGGTCGAACTCGCGCTCCGCACCAGTGAGGACCGGTTTCGCACGCTCACGATGGCGTCGCCACTCGGCATTTTCCTCACCGACGCGGCGGGTGAATGCACCTTCGTCACGCCGCGCATGCTCGATCTCTGGGGCGCGCCGGTGGAAGACCTGCTCGGGCGCGGCTTCCTCGATGCCGCACATCCCGACGACCGCGCGCGGGTGACCAAGGCGTGGGATCAGGCGGTGCGCGAGGGCGGGGAACTCAACGTCGAATACCGCGTCTTGCGCCCCGACGGCGAAGTGCGCTGGATCTGCGAACGGACCGCCGCCCACCGCGATGGTCATGTGGTGACCGGCTTCGTCGGCACCGTCGAGGACATCACCGCGCAGAAGATGGCCGGCGACGACCGCCGCCGCCTCGAGGCGCAGATGCAGCACGCGCAGAAGCTGGAAAGCCTCGGTGTGCTCGCCGGCGGCATCGCCCACGACTTCAACAACCTGCTGGTCGGCATCCTCGGCAACGTCAGCGTGGCACGCGAGGACGTGGACGTCGGCACGCCGCACGAGGAGCTGCTGGCCGACATCGAGACTGCCGCCCGGCGCGCCGCCGAACTCACCACCCAGCTGCTCGCCTACGCCGGGAAGGGACGCTTCAACGTGCAGCCGCTGGACGTGTCGGCCGCCGTGCGCGAGACCTCCACGCTGCTGCAGTCCGCCATCTCCAAGCGCGCCACGCTCTCGCTGCAGCTCGACGACGACCTCGCCATGATCTCCGCCGACGCCACGCAGGTGCGCCAGGTGATCATGAACCTGCTCACCAACGCCTCGGACGCGCTCAACGAGCAGGTGGGTGAGATCGCGCTCCGCACCGGGTCGATGTACGCCGACGAGAGCTATCTGGCGCACTGCCTCGCGGCGGATGGCGTGCAGCCCGGCCAGTTCATCTACGTCGAGGTGGCCGACACCGGCGTCGGCATGAACAGCGAGACGCTCGCCCGCATCTTCGATCCGTTCTTCACCACCAAGTTCACCGGACGTGGCCTCGGCCTCGCCGCCACACTCGGCATCGTCCGCGGCCATCGGGGCGCGCTGCACGTCGACAGCGCGCTTGGCATGGGCACCGTGTTCCGGGTGCTGTTCCCGGTCGCCGAATCGCGCGCGCCGTCGAGTCGCACGCCACGGTCGGTGGTGAGCATCCCGCGCACCGGGACCATTCTGGTCGTCGATGACGAGGAGTCCGTGCGCAACGTCGCGCGGCGGATGCTGGAGCGCAGCGGATACACCGTGCTCACTGCCACCGACGGTGACGAGGGCCTGCGGATGTATGCCGAGCACGAGGCGCAGGTGATCGCGATCGTGCTGGATGTCACGATGCCGAGGATGAGTGGCACGGAGGTGCTGGCCGACCTCCGGCGCCGCGGCAAGACGGTGCCGGTGGTCCTCGCCAGCGGCTATACCTCCGAGTCGCTGCACGCTCCCGTGCCCGGCACCGCCACGCCGATCTTCGTCCAGAAGCCGTTCGTGACCAGCGCACTCCTCACCGGCATCGACGCCGCGCTGGCTCGACTGCTCAGCGAGCGGGTATAGCGGACAGCGGCCCCGTCGCTCCCCGCCGGCCGCGTGCGCGACTAACGTGTCCGCCGAGGCGCGGTCGAGCGCCGAAGAGTGCCGGTCTTCCCGTGTCCCGGAGTCGTTCGTCGTGTCTGGCTGCTTCCGTCGCCTGCTCAGTCTCATCCTCCTCGTGCTCATCGCCGTGGGCCTCTACGTCGCCCGCGATCGCTGGCTGCCGCGTGCCCGCGAGCTGGCCGGCTTCCCGGCGGGTCGCTCGGCGGCTGCCGATTCGAGCGCCGCGGCCGCCGATACCGGCTGGATGTCACTCTCCTTTGCGGCCGGAGAGCGCGGCCGCCAGGCCGTCTCGCGCCTGCGCAGTGGCAAGGGTCCGTCGCTGGTGCGGCTCAACGCCAGCGAATTCGCCAGCGCGGCGCTCGACTCGCTGATGACCCAGCTGCCCGCCAGCACCGACAGCCTGCAGGTGCGCACCAGTGGCAGCGAGTTCCAGGTGCGCGCACGGGTGCGTCTGGCAGATCTCGGCGGCCGTGGCGCCCTCGGCCCGCTGGCGGCGATGCTCGGTGATCGCGAACGGTTGCTGCTCGGTGGGATGCTGGAACCCACCGCCACCCCCGGCCTGGCGCAGTTCCGGCTGACCCGCGTGCGGGTCGGCGACTTCACGGTGCCCGGCGCCGTCGTACCGAGGCTGGTGCAGTCCATCAAGCGACAGGGTGGCACCACGCCGGCGGGCGTCGATGCCAGTGCCTTGCCCGTCCGTCTGCCGGCCGGTGTGGGTGACATCCGCACGGCGCAGGGCCGGATCACGATCTACCGCGCCGCACCGTGAATCGACGCATCCTCGTCATCGATGACGAAGCCCCGATCCGCTCCGCCCTCGGCCAGCTCCTCGAGTACGAAGGCTACGAGGTGCGCGCCGTCTCGAGCGGCGCGGAAGGGCTGACCGAGTACGACCGCTTCCGGCCCCATCTCGTCTTCAGTGACGTGAAGATGGCCGGCATGGATGGCCTCGACGTGCTCCGCGCGCTGCGAGCCAAGGACTCGCGGGCGCTGGTGGTGATGATCAGTGGGCATGCCACGCTCGCCACCGCGGTCGAGGCCACGCAGGCCGGTGCCTACGACGTGATGGAGAAGCCGCTCGACACCGACCGGATCCTGGTGTTGCTCCGCAACGCGCTGCGCCACCTCGACCTCGAGGAGGAGAACGCGACGCTGCTGGAGCAGCTGGATGCGCGGCGCGAGATCGTCGGGCAGAGCCACGCCATCGTCTCGCTGATGGAGCGCATCGACAAGGTGGCCGGCACGCCGGCACGTGTGCTGATCACGGGCGAGAACGGCACCGGCAAGGAACTCGTCGCCCGCGCCGTGCATCGCGGATCACAGCGCGCCAAGAAGCCGTTCGTCGAGGTGAACTGCGCTGCCATTCCCGGGGAGCTGATCGAGAGTGAGCTGTTCGGCCACATGCGCGGCTCGTTCACCGGCGCGGTCGCCGATCGGCCCGGCAAGTTCGAGCAGGCCGATGGGGGCACACTCTTCCTCGACGAGATCGGCGACATGTCGCTGGCCGCCCAGGCCAAGGTGCTGCGGGTGCTGCAGGATGGTGTGGTCACGCGCATCGGCGGCAACAAGCCGGTACAGGTTGACGTGCGCGTGCTGGCCGCGACCAACAAGGACCTCGAGCAGGAGATCGCCGACGGTCGTTTCCGCGAGGACCTGTTCTATCGCCTGAACGTGGTGCCGATCACGGTGCCACCGTTGCGCGAGCGGCGCGGCGACATCCCGCTGCTGATCGCATTCTTCGTGCAGCAGATGGCGCAGCGTGACGGGATCGCGCCGCGCCGCTTCGCGCCCGATGCCGTGCATGCGCTGACGGAGCTGGAGTGGAGCGGGAACGTGCGCGAGTTGCGCAACACCGTCGAGCGGCTGCTGATCCTGGCCGGTGGTGATGGCATCACGGTGGCCGACGTGCATCGCCTCGTCGGCCGGCCGAGTGCCGACACCGCGGGCCTGGGTGCGCTGATGCAGTGCAAGACGTTCGAGGATTTCAAGCTGGCGGCCGAGGAGGCGTTCCTGAAGGTGAAGCTCCGTGAGCACGACTGGAACGTGAGTGAGACCGCGCGCGCACTCGACATGCCACGCTCGAACCTGTACAAGAAGATCGAGCGGTATGGGCTGGTGCGGGCCGGGATGTCGGCCACCTGATGGCGCGCGTCAACTCGTTCGGCCAGGCCATCGGCGACGCGGTGCTGAACTGGACACCCCCGCCGGCACCGCCGCGCGACGTGATCCACGGCACCCGCTGCGACCTCGAGCCGCTCGACATCGCGCGACACGGCGACGCGCTCTACGACGCCAACCAGCGCGGTGACGGCAGCGCGTGGACCTATCTCTTCGCCGACCCGCCGGCATCGCGCGAAGCCTACCTCGCCTACATGACGGCCTCGTTCACGGGGGCCGATCCGCTCTGCTTCGCGATCGTCGATCGTACCACGCGCGAGGCGGTGGGTGTCGCCAGCTACATGCGGATCGTACCGGAGCATGGCTGCATCGAGGTGGGGCACATCAACTTCTCACCCGCGTTGCAGCGCACGCCGGTGGCCACCGAGGCGATGTACCTGATGATGCGCCACGTGTTCGCGCTCGGCTATCGTCGGTACGAGTGGAAGTGCGACTCCCTCAATGCACCGTCGCGTGCGGCCGCACAGCGGCTCGGCTTCTCGTTCGAGGGCGTCTTCCGGCACGCCATCGTCTATAAGGGCCGCAATCGTGACACCGCCTGGTACGCCATCACCGACGCCGAATGGCCCGCCGTGCGCGGGGCGTTCGAGCAGTGGCTGGCCCCGGAGAACTTCGACGCCCACGGCTCGCAGCGGGTGCAGCTGCGCTGGCTCACCGCACCGTTGCTGCGCGCGGTGGGCTGACGCGCGGCCGCACCGCGCGGCGCTTGCACCCCGGACGTTCGGCGTGCGCGTCGCTGCTATCCTTCGCCTCGTTCCAGTCGCCGGTCCGTCGCCGGCGCGATCCCTTTCAGTACCGCTCTCATGACCGACTTCCAGAACTACATCGCAGGTGAGTGGGTGGCGTCGTCCACCGGCGCCTGGTTCGAGAACCGCAACCCGGCCGACACCGCCGACCTGATCGGGCGTTTCCCCCGGTCGTCGGCCGAAGACGTGAACCGGGCCGTGGCCAGCGCCGTGAAGGGGTTCGCGGCCTGGAAGGCGTTGCCGGCCCCGGCGCGCGGCGATGTCCTGCGCCGGGTGGGTGACCTGCTGACCACGCGGAAGGAGGAACTGGCCGACATCATGACGCGGGAGATGGGCAAGCCGCTCGCCGAAACGCGGGGCGACGTGCAGGAGGGCATCGACACCGCCTACTACGCCGGGACGATGGGGCGGCAGCTCTTCGGCCACACCGTGCCCAGCGAATTGAACAACAAGTGGGCGATGAGCTTCCGTCGGCCGATCGGTGTCTGCGGACTGGTGACCCCGTTCAACTTCCCGCTCGCGATTCCCACCTGGAAGAGTTTCCCGGCGCTGCTCTGCGGCAACGCGGTGGTGTTCAAGCCCGCCGAGGACGTGCCGCAGACGGTCTCGGTGCTGGTGGAGATCCTGCTCGAGGCGGGGGTGCATCCGGAGGCGGTCCAGCTGGTGCACGGCTTCGGCGAGGAGGTGGGGGCGACGCTGGTGTCGCACCCCGACGTGCCGGTGATCTCGTTCACCGGGTCCACCGAGACCGGCTCGTTGGTGGGCGAGACGTGCGGGCGCATGCACAAGCGCCTGTCGCTGGAGATGGGCGGCAAGAACGCCCAGATCGTGCTCGACGACGCGAACCTGGAGCTGGCGCTCGAGGGCGTGTTGTGGGGCGCGTTCGGCACCACCGGCCAGCGCTGCACGGCCACCTCGCGCCTGATCCTGCAGGCCGGGATCCACGACCGCTTCCTCGACCGGCTCGCGTCCGCCGCCGCCGCGCTCCGCCTCGGTGACGGTCGCAAGGCCGGTACCGACGTCGGCCCGGTGATCCATGAGGCGTCGCGCGCCAACATCGAGCGGTACGTCGAGATCGGGCAGCAGGCGGGCAACACGCTGGTGACGGGTGGCCAGCGCGCCACCGGCGGGGAGCTGGACAAGGGTGTCTTCTTCCAGCCGACGATCTTCGCCGGCGTCCGCCAGGGCGATCGTCTCGAGCAGGAGGAGATCTTCGGTCCGGTGCTGAGCGTCATCCGGGTGGCCGATGCCGACGAGGCGTTCCGCGTCAACAACGGGGTGAAGTACGGCCTCTCCTCGTCGCTCTACACCAGCGACGTGAACCTCGCCTTCCGCGCACTGAACGAATTGGACAACGGCATCACCTACGTCAACGCCCCGACCATCGGCGCCGAGGCGCACATGCCGTTCGGTGGTGTGAAGCAGACCGGCAACGGGCACCGGGAAGGGGGGTGGGAAGTGTACGACTTCTACTCGGAGACGAAGGTCGGTTACATCGACTATTCGGGCCGTCTCCAGCGCGCGCAGATCGACAACTACTGACCGGACGCGCGTCGCCGTGGTCGTGCAGCAAAAGGCACGGCCCTGCGATACTCGGGTACATCAGGTGGCGGGACGGGTGGCTATCGTAGCTGTCCCGCTGCCGCGCGGGCCGCGGGCGACTTGCGGCGGCTCGCGGGTCCAGATTGCTTTTTGTGCCGGGACCGCGGATGTGTGCGTCTTCATGGTGCGCCCTCCGCCCCCGCCTCACTGCGAGACCCAGTCCGCCGGCCGACATGGATCAGACAAATCCGAGCCAGGCACCTCCCCGAGCGATCTCCGAGACGGAGCGTCGCGACGCCCTGCGCAGGGTGAACCGTCGCGGGCTGGCGTGGGCGTGGGAGTGGGCCAAGTCGTTCAGCATGACGGTGCTGGTGATCCTCGTGGTCCGCACCTTCCTGATCGACATCTTCCGGATCCCGAGCAGCAGCATGGAAGGCACGCTGCTGGTGGGCGACATCCTGTTCGTGAACAAGCTCGCCTATGGCGCCGAGGTGCCGCTGACGGCCAAGCGGCTGCCGGCGATGCGCGTGCCGCAGCGCGGCGACGTGATCGTCTTCAAGTGGCCGCTCGACCACGCCAAGCCGTTCGTGAAGCGCCTGGTGGGACTGCCCGGTGACACCATCGCCATGCGCGCGGGCCGGCTGCAGGTGAACGGCGTCGCGCAGCAGGAACAGTTCACGCGCCGCATGCCCGGCATCGCCGAGCCGATGGCGATGGAATTCGACTGGCTCCGCCGCGCCTTGCTCCCCGCCGCCCATGCCTCGCCCGGCGCCCGCCCGACCCGCAACACCTGGGGTCCGCTGGTGGTGCCGCGCCACAGTTACTTCGTCCTCGGCGACAACCGCGACAACTCTTCCGACAGCCGGTATTGGGGATTCGTTCCCGACTCGCTGCTCCTCGGCCAGCCGCTGCTGGTCTACTACAGTGTGGTGCCCGATTCCGTCACGCGTGGATCATGGATGTCGCGCGTGAGATGGCACCGCATTGGCGAACGGGTGCGATGATGCAGCCGCCGCCGTCGTGACGTTGTAGTACGTACGTGTGCGCGATCCCTCCCCCCCCCGTTGCGCACACGCCCGCCCCCGTCGCTGTCAGGAGTTCGTCGCATGCCGGTGTCCCGTCGGCCCAAGCTCGCCTCGGATGAAGGATCACTGGACCAGTACCTGAAGGACATCAGTCGTTACCCGCTGATCACGCGTGAACGCGAGGCCGAACTGGCCCGCGCCATCCGCGTCGGCGACCGCGAGGCCCTCGACACACTCGTCCGGTCGAACCTGCGCTTCGTGGTGTCGGTGGCCAAGAAGTACCAGAACCAGGGCGTGTCGCTGTCGGACCTGATCAACGAGGGCAACCTCGGCCTGATCCGCGCCGCGCAGAAGTTCGACGAGACGAAGGAGATCAAGTTCATCTCCTACGCCGTGTGGTGGATCCGCCAGGCGATCCTGCAGGCGCTCGCCGAGCAGAGCCGCATCGTGCGGGTGCCGCTCAACCGTGCCGGCACCCTGCATCGCATCGGCAAGCGGGCCAGCGCGATGGTGCAGGAGCTCGGCCGCGAGGCGACGCACGACGAGATCGCGAAGGACATGTCGATCTCGGTGGACGAGGTGTCGCTGACGATGGGCATCGCCCAGGGCCACGTCTCGCTCGACTCGCCGGTCACGCCGGGCGAGGACAACCGCCTCAGCGACTACCTCGCCGACACCGAGCACGCGTCGCCCGAGGAGGAGATGGTGGAGAAGGCGATGATGGAGACCGTCGACGGGGCGCTGCACCGGCTCAAGGATCGCGAGGCGAAGATCCTTCGCATGTACTTCGGCCTCGACGAACACGAACCGCTGACGCTGGAGGAAATCGGCCTCCGGCTGGGCATCACCCGCGAGCGCGTGCGCCAGATCAAGGAGAAGGCGTTGAGCCGGCTCCGGCACGTCAGCAACTCGGCTGCACTGGAGAGCTTCTACGTCTCCTGACGGCGTCGTCGCCCGCGGGTGGCGGGCGACGTAACTTTCCGGGACGCGGCCACGTCACGCCGCGCCCGGACCGTCAGAGGATCGCACCGCCATGGCCGATACGAATTCGTTCGACGTCACCACCAGCGTCGACCTGCAGGAAGTGGACAACGCCGTCAACCAGGCGCAGAAGGAGGCCGCCCAGCGCTACGACTTCAAGGGCGCGCTGGTCGAGATCAACTTCAAGCGCGCCGAGAACAAGGTCGAGCTGAAGACCGACAGCGACATGCGGATGGAAGCGCTGCTCGACATGCTGAACGCGAAGCTGATCAAGCGCGGCGTGCCGGTGAAGAACCTCGACATCGGTGAGGTCAAGCCGATGGGTGGTGACACGCTGATGCGCACCATCGGGCTCAAGATGAGCCTCGATGGTGACACCGCGAAGAAGGTCGCGGCCGCGATCAAGGCGGCGAAGTTCAAGAAGGTGCAGGCCGCCATCCAGGGTGAGCAGGTGCGCGTCACGTCTCCGTCGCGTGACGACCTGCAGCAGGCCATCGCGCTGCTGCGCAAGGAAGACTTCGGCGTCGAGCTGCAGTTCGGCAACTTCCGATGACACTCGTCGAGGCGCGCCGCGTGACGCCGGCTGGCATCGCGCGCGCCGCGCAGGGCATCACCGCCGCCTTCACCCACACGCCGGTCGTGCAGCACGACGACCTCGATGCCTGGCTGGGTGCGCGCATCAGCTGCAAGGTGGAATCGCTCGGCCCACTGCGCTCGTTCAAGGGACGGGGTGGTGACTGGTTCATGCGGCAGCGCGCATCGTCGGCGCCGGTGTGCGCGGCGTCGGCCGGCAACTTCGGGCAGGCACTGGCGTACGCGGCGCGCGCGGCGGGTGTGGAGTGCACCATGTTCGCCTCGGTGCACGCCAGTCCGCTCAAGCTGGCCCGCATGAAGGCGCTCGGTGCCACCGTGATCCAGGACGGTGCCGACTTCGACGCCGCCAAGGATGCCGCGCGCGCGTTCGGTGCGAAGCACGGCATCGAGTTCGTGGAGGATGGGCAGGCGCTGGCGATCACCGAAGGCGCCGGCAGCATCGCAGTGGAGCTGGCGAACGCCCTCACGCTCGACACGCTGCTGGTGCCGCTGGGCAATGGCGCGCTGCTGGCCGGTGTGGCCACCTGGATGCGCGCCGTGTCACCGCAGACGCGCATCGTCGGCGTGGTGGCGGAAGGCGCACCGGCAATGATGCGCGCGCTGACCGGCATCCAGGTCGACACGCATGCGCCGGTGCAGACCATCGCCGATGGCATCGCGGTGCGCGTACCGGTGTCCGAGGCGGTGGATGACCTGCGTGGCCTCGCCGATGACTACGTGGCGGTGCCCGAGGACGCGATCACGGCCGCGATGCGCGGGCTGATCTCACACGTCGGGCTGATCGTCGAGCCGGCGGGCGCGGTGGGCATCGCCGCACTGCTCGCCGCCGCACATGGCACGTACGGTGAGCGCGTCGGCACGATCCTCTGCGGCGGGAACGTGACGACGGAGCAGCTCAGCGCGTGGGGGGTGTTGCGGGCGCCGGTGGGGTGAACGCGGTGCGGAGGTGTGTTTACACCTCCGTAAGCGACACGCCCCGTCCCACGACTCGACGCCCCGATACTCCTACGTCGCATTGTCGTATTGGAGCGACGATGCCAGGACCTCCCGCAGTCGCGCCAGGCTGCCGCCATATGGGCTCAGGAACGCCTGCAGCGCGGTCTCCATCGCTGCCAGCACGGCCAGCAGGTGGATGCCGTGGGCCGCTTCATCGTGACGGGTCGCGGCCAGTGCCACGGCATCGTCGACCGCGCGGCTGACGTCGTGTGCGCGCGGCATGTGTGCCTGATCGGCGGCGGGATCGCCGACGCGCACCCGTGGCAGGACGGCGCGACGGAACCGGTTGTAGTCCATCACCGGACCGCGTGACAGCATGTATTGCACCATGCCACCGGAGCGCAGCATCCCGAAGAGCACGTGCTCCATCGCCACTTCCGCCGCACCCTGACGCAGCGCGTCGTCGTTCGCCAGCTGCAGGATGCGCTGGAGTTCAGGCGACGAGCCGAGGGTCGGTGGGACGCGCCGGTTCCGTTCGGCCAGCACAGCCGCGGCATCGATTCCGATCAGTATCGCGATCGCCCGGACCTCTTCATCCCACGGCCTCCGCGACAGGTTCTGGTGGCCGAGCTCACGCGCGGCCGGAATGCCGGCACTCCGGGATGCGAGGTCCGGATCGGCGCCGTGCCGCATCAGGCACTCCACGATTGGCAGCCATCCCCGACTCACCGCCCACGTGAGCAACGGGTAGTCCCACGCAAGGCTGTTCACCGGCAATGCCCGCGACAGCAGGTACGCCAACACGGGCACGCGGCCATTGCTTGCGGCGACATACGCCGTCTCGAACAGGATCGTCTCGTCGTCGGCATCGAAGCGCGACGGCCAGCTGAATGGCCCGACCGCCGTGAAGTCCGGTCGGTGGGCACGCGCCGCCGCAGTCGGCTTGCCGGCAGCATCGAGGAAAGTCGCGACGGTCTCCACATCACCGAGACCGGCGGCAATCCACAGCGCACGTGGCGGTGTGACGCGCCGCGCGATGAGGTCCACACACGCGCCGTTCCCGTACCGCAGCAGGGCGTGTTCCAGCACGGAGAGACCGTTCGGCGCCACCCAGTTCGGATCGGCACCGCGATCCAGCAGCGACTGCACGTCGGCGACCTTCGTGAACATGCTGCCGCACAGCTGAGCGCTGCGGCGTGCATCGACGTCGAACCCCTGCGACTCGAGCCACGTCATGATGGGGCGCATCGTCTTCATGCCGCGCTGACTCTCCGCACCAAGCGCGAAGTTGACGATGCCGCTGTTCCGCTCCGTCTCGCGCTCGCTGGGGCGGAGCAGGGCAGGGTGCTGGCGAGTGATCTCCTGCAAGTCCGTCAGATCGGCACGGTGCAACGCGCTGATGGCGAGTTGTTCGACGTCTTCGTCCCAGCCATCGTCGCGCACCGTCATCGCTTCAGTGGCCTGCGCGATCAGCGCCGACCATGAAGCGCAGCCGATGTCGCGGGCGAGGGCATGACGCGCCTCGTCCTCCGTGATGGTTGCCCGGAAGACATGGTCGAGGGGAACTCCGAAGAAGCGCGGTGTGAATTCCGCCAGCATCTTCCCGGCGCGCACACGCCGTTTCGCATGGTCGGCCAGCAGGCTTCGCGCCCAGTGTTCGTATGCCGATGGCGTCGCGAACGACGAGTGCTGGCGATGCCGCTGGCGTTCCGCCGTCGCGAAATAGCGCACGAGTCGCGGCCAGCCCGTGAACCCATACTCGCGGGCGAGCGTCAGTTGCGCCTCGGCCAGTTGGTAGCTGTCCGGAATCGAGCTTGGGGCAATTCCTTGCGCTGCCTGCAGCCGGTGCACGGCTTGGACGTCATTCGCCCGGAGCTGTCGCAGCAGCGCCTTGGCTTCCTTGCGGGCGAACTCGAGGCTCGGGGTCGGCGGCAGTGGCCGAAGTACGGTCATGACTCCTCCTTTCGGTGCAGCCCATGTCCGCGTGGCGGGCTCGAAAAGAAGGTCAGGTTGTCACACACGGCGTGCGATGGCGACGGATGGGATCTTCCCTTCCCGCGGACCGGGCGCGCTCCGAAGGCGCGCCCGATATTCGTACCGTCCGCCGCCTGGTGTCAAGCTGCGCGAAATTTTGATGCCAGCTCGACGGTACTTACTGCGTCAGCCCCAACCGCCACACCTGCCGCTGCAGCGCGCGGCCGAACCGCGCGTCGGGCAGCTCACTCACATGCCGGAATCCGGCCGCATGCAACAACTGGCGTGCCGTCTTCATCACGTCGTACAACTCCAGCTGCAGCGTGTCGTACCCCGCGCGGGTGGCGAAGTCGATGGCTTCGGCGATCAGCCGCCGGCCGATGCCGATGCCACGCGCCTGTGATTCCACGTGCAGCAGCAGCAATTCGGCAGCGCCATCGCCCACGCGGCGCACACACACCGATCCCACCGGCGCGCCGTTGCGCTCCGCGATCCACACGCACGCGTCTTCGGCGGTGAACCGCTCGAGAAAATGCGCGGCGGCGCCGAGGGTCACGGTTTCGTATGTGCCACCCAGTTCGAACTCCTCGATCGCCGAGGCGATGCTGCGCTGCACGACGAAACTGAGGTCGCCGATGCGGTGTGGGCGGAGCAGGTACGGTGCCGCGTCGCGCGCCGGCACCTCGGTGCTGAACGCGCTTTCAATCCGCTCCATCGCGTCCAGCAGAGGCGCGTGGATGTGCGCGGGCAGCATGCGCACCATCGAGGCGTAGCGCGCCGTGCTGATGGACTCGAGTGTGGTGACCTCGGTGCGACCCGCCTCGGTCAGGGCCATCGGCTGCTGTCGCGAATCGGTCGCGCCTGGCGCGCGGGCGACGATGCCGGTCGTCTCGAGCCGTCGGAGCACCCGGCTCAGGTAGCCGGCATCGAGACCGAGTGATCGGCTGAGTGCGGTGACGGTGCGCTGCTCGTACTGCGCCATCTCGGTGAGCACGCGGACTTCGGTGGCCGAGTAGGGGCTCCCCGCCGGACCGGCCTCGAGGGCGCCCAGCTGCTGGGCGAAGAAGCGGGTGAATCGGCGCAGGGCCGCGATCTTTTGGTCCAGCGGAAGCAGCGACATGTTCCAGAATGCGGGGAAATGCTTGCCTGAGGCAAGAAAATATATGCCCACGGCAGCGATCGCGTTCCCGCTCGTGCCACGAGGCGTGTCGGCTCCGTGTCCTCAGTTTCACGCCTCGAAGCGCCCCGTGCCCTCGCACGCCACTCCACCCGCCGCCCGGGTCCGGTAAGTTGCCCGCATGAAAATCGGCTTCATCACGCTGGGCTGCGACAAGAACACCGTCGACACCGAACGCTACCTCGCCCAACTGGCGACCTACGGCGGCGAACACACCGACGACCTGTCGCAGGCCGAGGTGATCGTGGTCAATACCTGCGGCTTCATCGATGCCGCGAAGAAGGAGTCCATCGACGCCATCCTCGACGCCTCGCGCCAGAAGGTGGAGGGCGCCTGCCAGGCGGTCGTCGCGCTCGGCTGCATGGTGCAGCGCCACAAGGACGAACTGGCCGAGGCGATCCCGGAAGTGGACCTGTTCCTTGGCACCACCGACGTGGACCAGTTGATCCCGCAGCTGCAGCAGCGCGGGCTGATCGACGCGGCACCGATGGCGCATCCCGGCGAGCGCGTGTTCGCGGGCGAGGCCGCGCACGTGCGCTACCTGAAGGTCAGCGAAGGCTGCGATCACGGCTGCGCGTTCTGTGCGATCCCGCTGATGCGCGGCCGCCATCGCAGCTTCGCGCTCGATGACGTGATCCGCGAGGCGCAGCTGCTGGAGCTGCAGGGCGCGCGCGAGCTCAACCTGGTGGCGCAGGACCTGGCGCACTACGGGCGCGATCGTCGCGATGGCACGGCCCTGCCGGAGTTGCTGGAGGCGTTGCTGCGTGAGACGGAAATTCCGTGGATCCGCAACCTGTACCTCTACAACGCCGGCATCACACCCCGCTTCCTGCAGGTGGTGGCCGACAACCCGCGTATCCTGCCGTACCTCGACATGCCGGTGCAGCACGGCAGCGATGCGGTGCTCACGCGCATGCGTCGCCCGGAACGGCGTCGCGTGATCGCCGAGAAGGTGGCGCGATTCCGTGACGCGGTCCCGGACCTGACCATCCGCACCACCTGCATCGTCGGTTTCCCCGGTGAGACCGACGACGACTTCGCGATCCTGCTCGACTTTCTGCAGGAGATGCAGTTCGATCGCGTCGGCGCCTTCACCTACAGTGCGCAGGACGGCACCGCGGCGGCGGACATGATCGACGACGTGCCGGACGAAGTGAAGCATGAACGCCTCGACATGCTGCAGCGCGTGCAGTCGGCGATCACCGCCGAGCGATACGAGCGTCACATCGGGCGCACGGTGCAGCTGCTGATAGATCGCGCCGGCAGTGACGACGAGCTGGCGGTGGCGCGCGCGCCATGGCAGGCCGACGACATCGACGGAGTGACGCACCTCGACACCGACGCGCCGGTGGGGTCGCTGGTCGAGGCGACCATCACCGACGTGATCGACGACTATGACTTCGAGGCCACGGCCACGGGGCTCGTGCTGCTGCCGCCGGCGTTCGCGTCGTCGCAGCGAATCGCACGCACCCTGCCGCTGGCTTCTTCCTCCATCGGGAGCTTTGGACGATGACCGCGACGGGTGTGGTGACTTCGGAATCGCAGGCGATCATGGCGCGGGCGCGCCAGCTCTTTCCCGGCGGCGTGAACTCGCCGGTGCGCGCGTTCGGCGGCGTGGGTGGCGAGCCGTTCGTGGTGCAGCGCGGCGAGGGCCCGTACATCTGGGATGCCGACGGCAACCGCTACATCGACTACGTGCTGAGTTGGGGCCCGCTGGTACTGGGCCACGCGGCGCCGGTGGTGCTGGATGCGTTGCACGAGGTCATGCAGCGTGGCACCAGCTTCGGCATTCCGACCGGGCTCGAAGTACAGCTGGCCGAGTTGATCGTGCAGCGGATGCCGCACATCGAGATGCTGCGTTTCACCAGCAGCGGCACCGAGGCGGCGATGAGCATCGCCCGCGTGGCGCGTGCCGCGACGGGCCGTGACGCGATCCTCAAGTTCGACGGTTGCTACCACGGGCACGCCGACAGCTTCCTGGTGAAGGCCGGCTCCGGTGTGGCCACGCTCAACCTGCCCAACTCGCCCGGGGTGCCGGCGGCGCTGGCCGCACTCACCTACACGGCGCCGTACAACGACCTCGATGCGGTGCGCGCGATCGCCGCCACGGTGCCGCTGGCCGCGATCCTGATCGAGCCGATCATCGGCAACGCCGGTTTCATCGAGCCGCTGCCGGGGTTCCTGGCCGGGCTGCGCGAGATCTGCGACCAGACCGGCGCGTTGCTGGTGTTCGACGAGGTGATGACCGGTTTCCGCATCGCCTACGGTGGCGCGGCCGAGCGATTCGGCGTTACGCCGGACCTGACGGCGTTCGGCAAGGTGATCGGGGGCGGGCTGCCGGTGGCGGCCTACGGTGGGCGCCGTGACCTGATGCAGCAGGTGGCGCCGAGCGGCTCGGTGTACCAGGCCGGTACGCTGAGCGGCAATCCGCTGGCGATGGCCGGTGGGCTGGCCACGCTCACATCGCTGACGCCGCAGTTGCACGCGATCATCGAGCGGCGCACCGGGGCGCTGGTGCAGGGGCTGCGCGACATCATGGCGCACGAAGGGGTGCCGTTCAGCGCCTCGCACGCGGGGTCCATGTGGGGCTTCTTCTTCCACCCGGGACCGGTCACCAACTTCGCCGAGGCTCGTCAGGCGGATGTGTCCCTCTTCAACCGCTTCTTCCACGCCGCCCGCGAACGCGGGGTCTACCTCGCGCCGTCGGCGTTCGAGGCGGCGTTCATGAGCGCGGCGCATGGCGACGACGTCGTCGCCGACACGCTCGAACGACTCACCGATGCGATCCGCGCCGCGAAGTCGTAGAGGGCTGCTGCGGGCGCTGATGCTGGCGGCGTGCCTCGCCGGCGTCGCGCGCGGGCTGGCGGCGCAGGAGCGGCAGGACAGCGTGGTGGAGGCGGCGCACAGCTCGCGGGTGCTCGGCGACAAGACGATCCGCGTGCTGCTGGGCCGTGCGGCGGCCGGCGAGTCGGCCGGACGTGACCTGAGCGGGTTCGCGACCTGGAAAGGTCGGCGCTATCGCGGCGACGTCGACCTGGTGCCAGACAACGGCACGCTGGCCGTGATCAACCGGCTCGACCTGGAAGAGTACCTGCGTGGCGTGCTGCCCGGCGAGATCGGCTCACGCGATCCGCGTGACCGGGCGGCGCTGCAGGCGCAGGCGGTGGCCGCGCGCTCCTACGCCGCGGCGCGCATGGGTGAGCGACGGCCGTTGTACGACGTGACGGCCACGGTCAGTGACCAGGTCTACGGCGGCCAGGCGGTGGAGCGCGCCGAGACCGACGACGCGGTGCGGCAGACGCACGGGCTGGTGCTGACGTGGGGTGATCGGATCATCACCGCACCATATCACGCCCACGGCGGCGAGGTGACGGCCGCACCCGACGAAGTGTTCTGGAAACGCGGCGCGGAACCGTTCCTGCGTCCGGTAAATGACCGGACGGCCAGCGGCGGCTGCTTCTGTGACGTGAGCGGCAACCGCGGGTGGGAGCGTCGCTTCACCTTTGATGAGTTGCGCACCCTGCTGGCGCAGTACGGACGCGAGGCCGGCGTGAGCCTGACCGGAGACGTGCGTGGCGTACGTGTGGCATCGCGCGGCCCGTCGGGGCGGGTGACGGCGCTCGAACTGGAGACCAGCGCGGGTCGCGCAATCCTGCGCGGGAACGATATTCGCTTCGTGCTCCGTCGCGATGCGGCGATCCTGCCCAGCACCAGCTTTCAGCTCGAGGTGCTCGGCACCGCTCTGGTGCTGCGCGGGGTGGGGAACGGGCACGGGGTCGGCATGTCGCAGTGGGGCGCGATCGGCCGCGCCCGAGCGGGGCAGGATGCCCGCGCCATTCTGGCCGCGTATTATCCGGGAACCCGTCTCTCGCCGTTGCTGTAAGCTGCCGACACCGGCACCACTCCTGGTGCCCGTCCGCGTCCTCCGCCCTGCCTGATAAGCATGTCCAAGCCAGACCTCCGGATCGGTGTCATCGGCGCCGGCGCCATCGCACAGCTGGCGCACCTGCCCGTCCTGTCGAAGATGCGCGGCGTGAAGCTGGTCGCGCTCTGCGACAACGACAGCGCCAAGGTGCGCGCTCTCGCGGATCGGTTCAGCGTGCCCGACACGTTCACCGACATCGAGGAGCTGCTGGAATTCGAGGACATCGATGCGGTGCTGATCTCGACCCCGAACCACCTGCACGAGCCGCATGTGTTGAGCGCCCTGAAGGCGAAGCGGCACGTGCTCTGCGAGCGCCCGCTGGCGCTGACCACCAAGGGCGTGGAACGCATCCTCGCCGCGGCAGAGAAGCACTCGATGAAGGTGGTGGTGGGACACAACCACCGCTTCCGCACCGAGGTGCAGAATCTCGAGAGCTTCATCCACGGTGGAGAGCTGGGCCGACTGATCGGCATCCGGGCCGGCGCCTACAAGACGCGGCGTGGTGATGCCGGCTGGCGCTCGCGTCGAGCCGAGGCGGGCGGCGGCATCTTCCTCGATCAGGGCGTCCCGCTGCTGGACCTCGCGATGTGGCTCGCCGACTTCCCCGATCCGGTGCGCGTGACAGCCAGCATGGAGCGCGGCAGCGGGGTGCGGGCGGTGGAGGACGCGATGTACGTGCACGTGCAGTACGCGTCGGGGCTGAGCGTGGCGATCGACACCGCCTGGGGCTACGTCGGTGAGGAGGATCGCTGGTGGTTCGAGGTGCTGGCGAGCAAGGGCACGGCACGCCTCGCACCGCTCCGGGTGGTGAAGGAGCTGAACGGGCGCGCCGTGGACGTGTCGCCCACCGGTGCCGCGCAGCGCGATAGCGCGTTCATCCAGAGTTATCGCGCCGAGCTGGCGCACTTCGCGGCGGTGCTGCACGGCGACGTGGCGTACGAGCCGCCGGTGGACCAGATCGTGGTGCAGCGCCTGGTGGAGGCGATCTACCGCAGCGCGGAAGAGGGGAAGGAAATCCGCCTGTGACGTATCGCGCCGCACTGCGCGTCGTGCTGCTGTGGCTCGCACTGGTGTCCCCGCTCGGCGCGCAGCGGGCGATCGACTGGTCGTCGAAGCCGGTCTTCCTGATGACGATGGGACAAGGCGACGCCGTGTTCGAAAAGTTCGGGCACAACGCGCTGGTGGTGTGGGACGACGTGATGGGGCAGCCGCTGGTCTACAACTGGGGCATGTTCGACTTCGCGCAACCGAACTTCATCGGGCGCTTCCTGAGCGGTGACACGAAGTACTGGATGGAGCCACGCACGCTGGAAGGCACCCTGGCGCAATACCGCCAGCTGAATCGCACCGTCACGCTGCAGGAGCTGCGCTTGACGCCGTCGCAGAAACAGGCACTGGTGCAGCGTCTCGCCACCAACGCGCTCGAAGAGAACAAGTTCTACCGGTACGACTACTATCGCGACAATTGCAGCACCCGCGTGCGCGATGCGCTGGATGCGGTGACCGGCGGTGCACTCGCGCGCGTGATGCAGCCGGCGGCAGGGCAGGGCAGCTATCGCTGGCACACGCGTCGCCTGCTGGCCTACAGCACGCCGCTGTACCTGGGCAGTGAGCTGGTGCTGGGCGTGGATGCCGATACGCCGCTGACGAGCTGGGAGCAGGCATTCCTGCCGCTGTCGCTGTCGGAGTCGGTGACGCGCATCGAGTTGCCGGCTGCGGAGAACCTGCCGGCGCGCATGCTGGCGGCGCCGGTGGACACGGTCTTCCGCGCCGCGCGCGAGGCGGAGCCGACCGCCGTGGCACCGCGCATCGCGGTGGCGGCGTTGGTCGGCATCGTGCTCGGCGCGGTGCTGCTGCTGGTGTCGCGACTGGGCAAGGTGGGCGCGTCGATCGCGATCGGCGCCTGGAGCCTGGCGAGCGTGCTGGTGGGCACCGTGCTGCTGCTGGCGTGGTTTGCCACGGAGCACCACTTCATGGGCAACAACCCGAGCGTGAGCCTGCTCAACCCCGCCTGGATGGTGGGTGTGGTGGCCGCGGTGATGGTGCTGCGAAACGGCGTGAGCTGGCGGGTGCGGAGCCTGCTGAAGTGGCTGTTGGCGGTTGCGGCACTCGGCAGCCTGGCCGCGGTGATCCTCGGCCACGGCGTGAGTGCACTGGAACTGGCGGCGCTGGTGCTGCCCGGACACGCGGTGGTGGTGTATGCGGCGGATCGCTTCCGCCGCGGTGATCCTGCCACACTGCCCCGTTGATCACACCGATGCTGCGTGTGCCGTTCGCGATCCACTTCGACCTCTGTCGAGTCCTGACCCCGCTGTTCACCGAGTCCCGGCATGCCTAGCCTGCGCACGCCCTCGCACCTCACCGCGATCGCCAACGCGCTGCAGGGAGCGAGTCCGTCCGAGACGGTGTCGCTCTACATCGTGCAATTGGATCCGTTGCAGGTCGTGTTCAACACGCGGCCGATCTCGTCGCTCATCGGCTACAGCGCCGAGACGCATCCCGAGATGACGCTCGACACGGTGCACGAGCTGATGCACCCCGATGACACGACCCGACTGCAGGAGTACTTGAAGCGCCTGCGCACCTTGGTGGACGGCGAGGTGACCGAGTTCCGGCATCGCATGCGCGCGGCGTCGGGCGACTGGGCGTGGATCGAGGTGCGCGACGCGGTCCTGACGCGTGACGACGACGGCGTGCCGATCCAGGTCATCGGCACCGCCCGCGAGGTGACGGCACGCATGCAGGCGGCGGACGCGCTGCTGGCCAGCGAGGCGCGGCACCGCCTGCTGGTGGAGACGATGCTGCAGGGCGTGGTGCGCCACGCACCGGATGGCACCATCATCGGGCTGAATGCCGCCGCCGAGCGGATCCTCGGACGCCCGCGGGAGGCATTCATCGGCAGCGACCCGGTGGCCGAGGAGCGACACACCATCCGCGAGGATGGCTCGTCGTTTCCCGGCGCCGAACATCCGTCGTCGGTGGCGATGCGCACTGCCGCGCCGTCGCGCGGGGTGGTGATGGGCGTGTTCAACCACGAGCTGGGCGAGTACCGCTGGTTGCGCGTGGATGCGGTGCCGCTGCTGCGTCGAGGCGAGTCGGTGCCGTACGAGGTGTACACCGTCTTCGAGGACATCTCGCGCGAGCGGCAGGATGCGCTGGCGCTCCAGGATGCGCACACGCGCAAGGATCACTTCATCGCCACGTTGGCGCACGAGCTGCGCAATCCGCTGGCGCCGATCCGGAACGCAGTGGCGGTGATGCGGCTGAAGGGCAGCGCCGATCCGCAGCTGATCTGGTGCCAGGAGATCATCGACCGGCAGGTGGGACACATGTCGCGCCTGCTCGACGACCTGCTGGATGCCTCGCGCATCTCGAGCGGGAAGCTGGAGCTCCGGCGCCAGCGTGTGGCCCTGTCCGACGTCATCGCCCAGTCGGTGGAGACGGCGCGCCCGCTGCTCGATGCAGCGCAGCACACGCTCACCATCTCACTGGGCAGCGCCGGCATCTACATCGACGGTGATCCGATGCGCGTGGCGCAGATCTTCTCCAACCTGCTCACCAACGCAGCCAAATACTCGGAGCCCGGTGGCATCATCACAGTCAGCTCGGAGGTGCGTGATGCACAGGTGCACGTGAGTGTGCGTGACACCGGCATCGGCATCGACGCGCAGCACCTGCCGCGCATCTTCGAGATGTTCGGGCAGGTGGAGTCGGCGCAGGCCCGCTCGCAGGATGGCCTTGGCATCGGCCTGTCGCTGGCGCAGGCGCTGGTGGAGATGCACGGCGGCCGGATCGCCGCGCACAGTGACGGCCCGGGGCGGGGCACCGAGTTCACCGTGACGCTGCCGCTGAGCCTGGCCGGTGGACTGACCTCCAACGCGAGCACGATCGAGGCGACGCTGATCGCAGGCACGCGACGACGCGTGCTGGTGGTGGACGACAATCGCGATGGCTGCGATTCGCTGGCGGCGCTGCTCCGACTGAGCGGATTCTCCGTCGAGACGGTGTACGACGGCGTCGAGGCGGTGGCGCGCGCACGCAACTGGCAGCCGGAGGTGGTGCTGCTCGACATCGGGCTGCCGACGATCAGTGGCTACGAGGTGTGCGAGGCCATCCGGAGCGACGAGCGGGGTGACACGGTGCTGGTGATCGCGCTGACCGGGTGGGGTTCGGAGGCCGACCTGCGACACGCGCGCGAGAGTGGCTTCGATGCCCATTTCGTGAAGCCGATCGACATCACGGCGCTGGCGACACTGCTGCCGCTCTCACGCGCGGAGGTGCGCGAGCGTGCCGGCTTCGGCGATGCCGCTCGTCGGCAGCGGCATGGAAAGTTGGACGCCCCCCGACCAGTCACCTGATCGGGGGGCGCCTCACTGCGTCGTAGCCGTTCGCCTGCCGACTAGCGACAGATCCACGGCGTGGCGTTCTCACGCGCGGTGCTGCGGCGCGTGCTGGTCTCGTCGATCGCCGTGAACGTCACTTCCAGGAAACCATCGTCCTGGCTCTGCGACGTGCACTGCATCTCCTTGCGAACACTGAACGCACCACTGGCATCGGCCTTGATCGGGCCGAACGCGATCGCCTGGCTGGTGTTCGGCGGCGGCGAGCCGGTGAGCTTCACCGCGCCATTCGGCGTGAAGTTCGAGCCGGTGATGGTGATGACCGGACCGGTGGCCTGCCGCTGGATCGAGACACTGATCTTGAGCGGCGTCGCGGCCTGCGCTTGGACGGCCATCGGCAGAACGGCGAGGCCCAGCCCGAACAGGACGGTCGTCTTGATGGACGACCATGTGCGACGGGCCTGAAGGACACGCATGTACCACTCCTGAAAGAGGGAGGCCCGCATCAGCGTTCGATGCCAGGCTGTCGGGCCCTGCGGGCCACGCACGCCAATCGTAGCGTGTCTGCACGGGTTCCGACACTGCCTGATACCCCGTCGGCACGCTTGAGTTCATTCGTCCAAGTGGTTTGTTTCCTTGGACTTATGCAACTGTCAGACCCGCTGGTCCGCCTCCGATGAGCTTGCGCGATCGCCTCGACGATGCGGTGGCACGCGCCGCCGTCGTGGAGCAGGAACTGCTCGATCCCCGCACCGTCCGCGACTCGAAACTGCTGGCCACGCTGGGCAAGGAGCACCAGCGGCTGCAGGAAGTGGTCCGGCTCGCCACCGAGTTGCGGCAGGTCGAGCGCGAACTGGAGGAAGCCCGCGAGATGGCGGGCGGCGACGATGCCGACTTCGCTGCCGAGGCGCAGGCCGAAGTGCTCGCGCTCGAGGCACGCCTGGACTCACTCGACGCCACCCTCAAGCCACTGCTGATCCCGCGCGATCCGCTCGACGACCGGCCGGCGATCATCGAGATCCGCGCCGGCACCGGCGGCGACGAGGCGGCACTGTTCGCGGCAGACCTGTGGCGAATGTACGAGCGGTTCTTCGCGCGGCAGGGCTGGCGGATCGAAGTGATCTCGATGTCCGACGGCACGCTGGGCGGGATCAAGGAAGTGATCGCACGCATCGATGGCAGCGCGGCGTTCGGCACCATGCGGTGGGAGTCAGGTGTGCATCGCGTGCAGCGGGTGCCAGCCACCGAGACACAGGGCCGCATCCACACCTCCGCCGCCACCGTCGCCGTGCTGCCGGAAGCGGAGGAAGTGGATGTCACGATCGAGGACAAGGACCTGCGTATCGACGTGTTCCGCTCCTCGGGCCCCGGCGGCCAGAGCGTCAACACCACCGACTCGGCGGTGCGCATCACGCACATCCCGAGTGGGATCGTGGTGAGCCAGCAGGATCAGAAGTCGCAGCTGCAGAACAAGATCAAGGGGATGACGGTGCTCCGGTCACGCCTGCTGGATCAGCGCCTCGCGAAACTCGAGGCGGAACGCTCGCAGATGCGCAGCGCGCAGGTCGGCACCGGCGATCGGTCGGCGAAGATCCGTACCTACAACTATCCGCAGGACCGCATCACCGACCACCGCATCGGCTTCTCGATGCACGGCATGCAGGCGGTGATGGATGGCAACATCGGCCCGTTCATCGATGCGTTGCAGGAAGCGGAAGTGAAGGAGCGGCTCGGTGGCTGAGTTGCAGCGGCCACGCACCGTCGCCGCGCTCCGCGACTGGATCGCGGCCAGACTCGAGGGGCGGGTCGCGGAGCCGCTGGCCGAGGCGCGTGAGTTGCTGGCGGCGCTGCACGACGCACCGCTGTCGTGGAGTTCCACCCACGCCGACGACGAACTGATCGACCTGCTGCTGGATGCCGCGGAGGACGCGACGGCACGGCGCATCGCCGGTGCGCCGATGGCATATGCCACCGGTCGGGCCGCATTCCGCCACCTCTTCCTGCAGGTGGACGAGCGGGTGTTGATCCCGCGTCCGGAGACCGAGGAACTGGTGACGCTGGCGTTGCCACTGATCGCGGCGGGGACCACGGTGGTGGACGTCGGTACCGGCTCGGGTGCCATCGCGCTCGCCCTGGCCCAGGAAAGCAGCGCGCGCCGCGTGATCGGCACCGACCTTTCGGCCGGCGCGATCGAGGTCGCGGAGATGAACGCGCGGGCAGTACTGAAGCGCGAATATGCCCGCACCGAGTTCCTCCACGGCAACCTCCTCGAACCGATCGGTGACGAACACATCGATGTGGTGGTGTCCAATCCGCCGTACATCGCGCTGGGGGAGCGAGCGGAGCTGCCGCCGGCAGTGAAGGACTGGGAGCCGGCGCAGGCGCTGTTCGGCGGGTTCGACGGCATGGCGGTGATCCGCGAGCTGGTCGCGCAGACGGAGGCGCGCCTCACTGCCGGCGGGGTGCTGCTGTTGGAGATCGATGCGCGGCGGGCGGCCGAGACGATGGGGCTGCTGGCCGAGCCGCAGTGGCGGGATGTGCAGGTGGTGCCGGACGCATTCGGCCGGGACCGGTTTGTGACCGGCCGCCGGAGTGCAGCCAGCGCGCGGCCTCGATCGGCCGATTGACCGGCACCGAGCCGGTCGATCGGGGCTAACTTTGGGCATGTCGCGCGCCGTCCGGGTGCAGCGACCCCCTTCAGCGATGGACTGCGATGCTCGAGGAGAAAGCGAAGGAACTGGGCCGGCAGATCGGCCAGTCGAGTGAATATCAGGCACTGAAGCGCTCGAACGACCTGATGATGGCCGATGTGGAGGCCACCAAGGTCCTGCAGCGGCTGTCGCAGCTTCGATCGCAGGCCCAGGAGATGATCGAGCGGGGCGAGGAGCCGCCGGCGGCCATGGAGCAGGAACTGGACACCCTGCTGCAGGGCGTCGAGACCAATCCGGCCTACCAGCAGGCAATGTCGGCGCAGATGAACTTCGACAAGCTGATGATGCGCGTGAATGAGTTCATCTCGGAAGGCATCCGCACCGGTGCGGTCAGCAAGATCATCACACTGTCATGACCAGTGGCGTGACGCGCGGGCGACTGATCGTCCTCGAGGGCGGCGACGGCGTCGGCAAGACGACGCAGCTGTCCCTGGTGGCCGACGCCCTGCGCGCACGCGGAGTGACCGTGCGCACCATCCGCGAGCCGGGACAGACGGCAGTCGGACTGCGCGTGCGCGAACTGCTGCTCCACCCCGATTCGCAGGTCAGCCCCGCCACCGAGGTGTTGCTGTTTCTCTCGGCCCGCGCCCAAGTGGTGGCCGAGGTGGTGCAACCGGCGCTGGCGGCGGGGGAGTGGGTGGTGGCGGATCGGTTCTTCGTCTCCACCTACGCCTACCAGATCGCCGGCCACGGCCTGGACGATGCGCAGGTGCGCTCGGCAAATGCACTGGCGACGGCGGGCCTGGTGCCCGACTTGACGCTGCTGCTGACACTGCCCGAGACGGTGGCGACGGCGCGGCGCGCGGAGCGCGGGCAGGCCGATCGGCTGGAGCGGTACGGCGTGGCATTCGATGCCCGGGTGGCGGAGGCATACGCGTCGGCCGGCACCGCGGCGTGGCAGGCACGCCACCCCGAGTGCGGCCCGATCATCGCGGTGGCGGCCGATGGCGCGGTGGATGCCGTCACCGGCCGACTGGTGCAGGTGATCGTGGAACATCTCGCCCCGACCGCGGTGCTCACCGCATGACCGCCCATCGCGCTTCACCCGTCGCCTGTCGATCGATGCCGCACGGCGCACCACGTCACACGGGGCTCGCATGAACAAGCGTCGCAGCCTCACCGTGGCCGCGGTGCTCGGCCTCGCCATGGCGTCGGGCGGATGGCTCATGGGCCGCGGCCTGCGTCGCGAGGCGCCCGCCATCGTCGATGGCCGACACCTGTTCGACCAGGTCATGGAGACCATCGAGTCGCGCTTCGTGGACTCGCTGCCGCCGGACTCGTTGTGGAAGCAAGCGACGCTCGGCCTGGTGGACGAACTCGACGATCCGCATTCGGTGTTCCTGGTGGCCGATCGCCTGAAGCGCTTCCGCGAGCAGACCACCGGGCAGTACGCCGGGCTGGGTTTGCGGGTGGACGTTCGCGATGGCTGGATCACCGTGATCGCACCCTTGCCCGGGTCACCGTCCGAGGCCGCCGGCCTGCAGACCGGCGATCGGGTGGTGCGCATCGATGCGTTCGACACCAAGGGCCTGACGTCGGAAGAGGCGCTGGTGCGGCTGCGTGGCGCGGCCGGATCGCGCGTGGTGCTGACCGTCGAGCGACTCGGTGTCGACGGCCGCCTCACGTTCACGCTCACGCGGCAGGTGATCCACGTCCGCGCCGTGCAGCGGGTCGCGATGCTGCCGAGCAACGTGGGCTACCTGGACGTGAGTGTGTTCAGCGACTCCACCGCCGACGAGGTGGCGGCCGGGGTGGATTCGCTGGTGAAGATGGGCATGGCGTCGCTGGTGCTCGACCTGCGCGGCAATCCGGGAGGCCTGGTGGAGCAGGGCGCAGCAGTGACCGACCTGTTCCTCGATCCGGGACAGCAGATCGTGACGCTGCGTGGGCGCACGCCGGAATCGAATCGCACCTTCACCGACAAGCTGCCGCAGAAGTGGCCGACGTTGCCGATCGTGGTGCTGGTCGATCGCGGCAGTGCCAGCGCGGCGGAGATCGTGGCCGGTGCGCTGCAGGATCATGATCGTGCGGTGGTGGTGGGCACCACCACCTACGGCAAGGGCAGTGCGCAGAGCGTGTTCGACGCCGGCACCGCGGGTGCGCTCAAGCTCACCACGTCGCTCTGGTTCACGCCGGCCGGCCGCAGCATCTCGATCCGCCGCAAGGCCAGCGACGGCTCGTTCGCGCAGGTGGACGAGGAGGGTGGTGATACGCTCGGCAGCAGCATCGACTCGATGATCGCGCGACGCGAATCGTTCCGCACCGACAAGGGGCGCGTGGTGTACGGCGGCGGCGGCATCACCCCCGACGTGATCGCCCGCGACAGTGCCGCCATCGAGCAGGGCGCCGCGCTGCAGACGGCGCTGGGTCGCGCGGTGCCGGCCTTCCGCGATGCGCTGACGGCGCTGGCGCTGCAGCTCAAGTCGGACGGCACGCTGGTGAGCACCGAGTTCGTGGTGACGCCTGCGATGCGTGCCTCGCTGCTGGCCGGGGTACGGTCGCGCAAGGCGGTGGTGCCCGATTCGGCATTCGAATCGAATGCCGACGTCGTGAATCGCCTCATCGGCTACGAGGTGACGCGCTACGTGTTCGGCCGCGACGCCGAATTCTCGCGTCGCACGGCGGACGACCCGGTGATGCAGCGCGCACTGTCGCTGCTGCAGGGTGCGCCGGATCGCGCGCGGCTGCTGGTGCGCGCCAGCGCCGAACACCCCAGCAAGGTCGGCGGTCGCTCGTGACGGTCGCCGCCGGTTCGATGGAGCCGGTGGTGCTGGTCGGGGCGGGGCGTGCCGGACGTGCGCTCACCGCGGCGTTGCGTGCGGCTGGCGTGTCGCATGCGCTGGTGGATCGCGAGCGCATCGTGGAGCAGCACGGGCCGCCGGTGTTCCTCTCACGTCCCGATGCGGTGCAGCAGGCGGCTGCGATCCTGGTGGCGGTGCGCGACGGCCAGCTGGACGTGGCGCTCGACGAGCTGCGTGAGCGTGATGGCGTGATGCCGGGCGCGGTGGTGCTGCAGGTGAGTGGCAGCGCCGAACCGGCCGCGCGCGAACGGATCACGGCGGCGGGTGTGTCGTACGGCACCTTCCATCCGCTGCTGCCGCTGATCGACCCCTCGCTGGCCAGCTTCCGCCTGCAGGGTTCCGTGATCGGGGTGGAAGGTGATGCGGCAGCGCACGCGGTGGCGGTGAAGCTCGCCGCGCGGCTGGGCGCGAGCACGATCGAGATCCCACGTGAGGAGCGGGCGGCATATCACGCGGCGGCGGTGATCGCGAGCAACTTCCCGGTGACGCTGGCGGCGCTGGCGGAGGGACTGCTGTCGCGCATCGGGGTGGACAGCGTGGCGGCCCATCGGGCGGTACGCGCGCTGATGGCCGCCAGCGTGGAGAACCTGGCCGCCGCGCCGCGCGCGCTGGATGCACTCACCGGGCCGATCGCACGCAACGACGTGGCGACGGTGCGAGCACACACCACCGCGCTGCACGGGTCGCGCCCGTATCACGATGTATACGAAGTCGTGTCACGGGCGACGCTGGCGCTGATGCGCGAGCGTGGCGATGATCCGGCTGCGGTGCAGGCGATGGAGACGGCACTCGACGCCGACGGCTTGCGCTGATCCTGAACCACGGGTGACCGGCATGCGAACACGCCTCCGGATGGTCCTGCAGGTCGCGGCGCTGTGTGCCGCGTCGCTGCCGCTGGTGGCGCAGGCGCGCACCACCGGCCGGACCCAGCATGTGATCCTCGTCATGACCGACGGCTTCCGCTGGCAGGAGGTGTTCAACGGCGCCGATGATGCGCTGCTGACGCGCGCCGACGGCAACGTGGCCGACACCGCCGCGCTGCGTCGCGACTTCGGGCGTGGATCGGCGACGGCGCGCCGTGCGGCGCTGCTGCCATTCATCTGGGGTACGATGGCGGTGAAGGGGCAGCTGTTCGGCGACAGTGCGCGCGGCAGTGTGGCGCAGATCCGCAATCCGCTCAAGTTTTCGTATCCCGGCTACAGCGAGACGTTCACCGGCCATGTCGATCCGCGCATTGACAGCAACGGGCACCCGGCGAACGCGAACGTGACGGTGTTCGAGTGGCTGAACCGGAAGCCGGCGTATCGCGGCAAGGTGGCGGCCTTCGCCACGTGGGATGCGTTCACGCGGATCATCAACGCCGATCGAAGCGGCGTGCCGGTGTTCGACGGCTGGGATCGTGGTGGCGCCACCGGGACGCGCACCGCGCGCCAGTCCACGTTGCGCGACCTGTTCACCACGACGGTGCGCTACTGGCCCGACAACAACTTCGACGCGCTGACGCACTTCGCGATGCTGGATTACCTCGCGGTGCGCAAGCCGAAGGTGGTGTTCGTCGGCTACGGTGAAACCGACGAATGGGCGCACGCGGGTCGGTACGACCTGTACCTGCGCTCCGCGCACCAGGTCGACGCCTATCTGGCGCAGCTGTGGGCGACGGTGCAGGCCGACCCGCAGTATCGCGATCGCACCACGTTGATCGTGACCACCGACCACGGGCGCGGCTACGGCGCGAAGTGGCGCGATCACGGGCAGGATGTGGTCGGCGCCGAGAACATCTGGATGGCGGTGGTCGGGCCCGACACACCGGCGCTGGGTGCGCGCAGCAACATTGCGACCGTCCGGCAGGCGCAGGTGGCAGCCACCATCGCCGCGTTCCTTGGCGAGGATTGGGTGGCGGCTGAGCCACGGGCGGCGGCCGCCCTGCCCGGTGTGGGTGATGCGCTCGGTCGGCGAGGCGCACGCGCCCCGTAGCGGGTCGCGGGCGGGCGTTCCCTCCGCCCGTGCAGGGCGCGACATTCTCTGCATCGGCTGCCGGCATGGCGCCGACCCGCCGTCGGCGGGCCCCTGACGCTCCTCCGGACTTTCGCCCATGCGACGTTTCGCCGCTCTCGGCCTCGTGCTGTCGCTCGCCACACCGGCCGCTGCACCGGCCCTCACACCCGGCTCCCTCGTCGCCGTCGCCATCCCCGGCGAGGAGATGATCGGCCGCTGGGACCTCACCGTCACCGGCGCCCGCTCCGTGCATCCGTCGTGGATGGAAGTGAAGCTCTCCGGCAACAAGTCGCTGGTCGGCTCGTTCGTGTCCGGCGGCGGCAGCGCACGTCCGGTGGCCAAGGTCACCTACACTGGCAACAGCTTCCGCTTCGCCATCCCGCCGCAGTGGGAAGGAGGCGACGGTGAGCTGGTGGTGGAAGGCACGTTCGCGGACAGCAAGCTGACCGGCACCATTACGGAGCCGAACGGCACCAAGGCGACCTTCACCGGCGTTCGGGCGCCGGCGCTGGTGCGCACCACGGCACCGCGCTGGGGCACACCGGTGGCGATCTTCAACGGCCGCGACCTGAGCGGCTGGAAGGCGTCGAACCCGGCCAACAACAAGTGGCAGGTGATCAACGGTCTGCTCACCAACACCGCCTCGGGTGCGAACCTGATCACCGAGCGCAACTTCACCGACTTCAAGCTGCACGTGGAGTTCCGCGTGCCGAAGAACGGCAACAGCGGCATCTACCTCCGCGGGCGTCATGAACTGCAGGTGGAGGACAGCCATGGCATGGAACCGCTCAGCACACACACCGGCGGCGTGTACGGCTTCCTGACGCCGAACGAGAATGCGGCCAAGCCGGCCGGTGAATGGCAGACCTACGACGTGACGCTGGTGGGCCGCCTGATCACGGTGGTGCTGAACGGCAAGACGGTGATCTCGATGCAGAACATCCCCGGCATCACCGGCGGCGCGCTGGACAGCAACGAAGGTGAGCCGGGCCCGATCTACCTCCAGGGTGACCACACTGCGGTAGAGTATCGGAAGATCACGATTACCCCCGCGCGCTGAAACTTCGACCGCGGGTCGTGCGGACAACCATGGAGGGCCGACCCGTGTCTCAGGTCGGCCCTCCATCGCATTCATCCCACCGGCTTCCCGACGCCATGCGCCTGCCTGCCATCCTCCGACTCGCGATCGTCTTCCTCGCCGCCGCCCCGCCGCTCCTGGCACAGGAGGTGACCGACATCATCCGCGGTCGCGTGATGAGTGATTCGGGAAAGGTCGTGATCGGGGCGTCGGTGTTCGTGACGCGCGGACCGGATCGGGCGTTCAAGCAGACCACCACCGACAGCACGGGTCGCTACCTGGTGTCGTTCGAGAACGGCACCGGTGACTACCTGGTTGCGATCACGTCGGTCGGCCTCAAGACGGCGCGGCGACGTGTGCAGCGACAGGGCAGTGAACGCGAACTGGTCGCCGACTTCACGCTGGCGATGGACATCTCGACGCTGGCGGCGGTGAAGGTCACCGCCGACAAGCCGGAGCGGGCCTCGAACTCCATCGGCCCCACCCAGCTGGAGACGGGGGCCAATGAACGCTGGGCCGACGGCGTCAATGGCCAGCTGCCGCCCTCGTCGCTCGGCAACCTCACCGCACTGACGGGCAACCTGCCCGGCGTCACGCAGGGCGTGAACGGCCCGTCCATCCTCGGCTCAGGTGCGGAGTCGAACCTCACCACGCTGAACGGCATGGCGCTTCCCGGTGGCACGCTGCCACGCGCGGCGCGGGTGGAGACACGCGTGACCGCCGCCTCGTTCGATCCGGTGCGCGGCGGTTTCTCCGGCGCCAACACCGACGTGCGCCTCTCGGCGGGCAGCCGCAACTATCAGGAACGCAACGCCTTCCTCACGTTCGACACACCGTCGCTGCAATCGACGGACGCCGTCGGGCAGTCGCTCGGCGCGCGCTACTCGTCCTATCGCGGCAGCGTCGGTGCCAATGGCTACCTGATCCCGCGCGTCATGACGTACAGCATGGCGCTGGACCTGTCACGCTCGGAATCGGATCCCGCGACCCTCTTCGCCGGCGACGCACGTGCACTGCAGAGCGCCGGTGTGTCCCGCGACTCGGTGCAGCGCCTCCAGACCACCGCGCTGACGCTCGGCGTACCGCTGGCCGGTGGCGGCATTCCCTCCGCGCGTGTACGGGAAGGCATCACGTGGCTGAGTCGCATCGACGACATCCGCGACACGCTGAACTCGCGCCAGATCACCAGCTACGTGAACCTGGCGCGCAACGGCGCGCTCGGCTTCGCGCCGCTGGCGTCGCCGTCCGCTGGCGGTTCCACCACCGATCGATCCATCGGTGTGCAACTGCAGCTGACGGATTTCGTGGGTGAGGCGCGGCGCGTGCTGACCCAGACCAAGGTCGCCGTCAGCCAGTCGAAGACCAGCGGTGATCCGTATCTCGCCTTGCCTGGCGCGGCGGTACTGGTGCGCTCCACCGGCACGAGCGGCGAAGGCATCGTTCCGCTCACACTCGGCGGCAACTCGTCATTCGGCCGAGATGAAACGCGCTGGACCGGTGAAGCCAGCAACCTGACGATGTGGAACGCGCGCGGCCGCAAGCACACCTTCAAGCTCTTCGGCTGGGGCCGTGTGGATGCACTGCGCGAGGCTGGTGGCGCCGACGTGCTGGGGCGGTATGCCTTCAACTCGATCGACGATTTCGCGGCGGGCCGTGCCGCGAGTTTCTCCCGCACCCTGACGCAGCCGGAGCGTGACGGCACGGTGTGGAACGCCGCGGGTGCGGTGGCGCATCAGTGGAATCCGACCCGGTTCTTCAGCCTGTTGTACGGCGCGCGACTGGAAGGCAACGGCTTCGCCTCGTCACCGGACCGCAACGCCGCACTGGAAAGTGCTCTCGGTGTGCGCACGGGCCTCGCGCCGGCGACGCTGCACGTCAGCCCTCGCGTCGGCTTCTCGTACACGTTCAACCGGGACAAGAACAACGGATCCGGGATGGCGTTCACCAACTCGGGCCAGTATTACCGCACGACGACTGGTGTCATCCGCGGCGGCATCGGTGAATTCCGTGACCTGCTGCGCCCAGACCTGCTGGCCGAGGCGTCATCGCGCACCGGGTTGGCTGGTAGCACGGCATCGCTGCTCTGCACCGGTGCCGCCGTGCCGGTGCCGGACTGGTCGCGTTTCCTGCAGGATGCCGGCAACATTCCGTCCACCTGCGTGGACGGCGGTGGTGTACTGATCGACAACGCACCGCCGGCCACGTTGATCGCGCGTGATTATCAGGTGCCGCGTTCGTGGCGCGCCTCGCTGGACTGGAGTGCGAACTTCGGCTGGATGCAGGTGAAGTGGAACAACCTTGCCTCCTGGGACCTGTCGCAGGCCTCGGTGCGCGACGAGAACTTCGCTGGCACACAGCGCTTCACGCTCGACGCCGAAGGTGGACGGCCCGTGTACGTCTCGACGGCTGGCATCGACGCCTCGACCGGTGCAGTGTCGGCCACGGAATCGCGGCGTTCGGCGGCGTTCGGACGGGTGGCGGTACGCGGGAGCGAACTGCGCGGCTACGGTGCGCAGACCACGATCACGCTGGCCCCGGACGTGTTCCGCACCATGCGTGCGCCGCTCAACCTGTATGGGTCGCTGTCCTACACCTTGCAGTCATCGCGTCGGCAGTATCTCGGGTTCGATGGCCTCACGGCTGGCGATCCGCGCCTTCGTGAATGGGCGCCGAGCATCAACGACGCGCGGCACATCATCGGCCTGCAGGGGGCGTTCACGATCAAGCCGATCGGCACCTTCACCCTCTTCACGCGGGCGCAATCGGGGTTGCCGTTCACGCCGCAGGTGCAGGGTGACGTGAACGGCGATGGGCGCAGCGGCGATCGCGCCTTCATTCCGTCCAGCGCGCAGGCGACGGACCCGGCCCTGGCATCACAACTGCTGGCGCTCCGTACCGGCGGATCGCCGACGGCGCAGAAGTGCCTGGCTTCGGTGGATAACGAGCTGGTGAAGCGCAACAGCTGTCGCGGGCCGTGGACGGCCACGCTCAACATGCAGTACCGCGTCCGGATGCCGAAGGCGCTCAACCGCCTGACGGCGAACGTCTATCTCGAGAACGTGCTGGCGGGCGTGGATCAGGCGCTGCATGGCACCGACGGCCTGCGCGGCTGGGGTGGCTCGGCCTCGCCCGATCCGGTGCTGCTGGTGCCGCGCAGCTTCGACGCCGCGACGCGCACCTTCCGCTACGACGTGAATCCGCGGTTCGCCGAGACGCGTCCGTCGCGCACCACGCTGCGATCACCGTTCCGCGTGACGCTCGACTTCTCGATGCGGCTGTCCACCGACTACTCGCTGCAGGAGTTGCGGCGTGCCCTGGCGCCGGTGAAGCAGGAGCGACGCTGGGTGCCGCGGTCGGCGGATTCACTGACCGCACTGTACCTCGGTGAAACGTCGAACATCCACACCGCGCTGCTGGCCGAGAGCGATTCGCTGTTCCTCTCGGCGCCGCAGATCGTGGCGCTGCGAAAGGCGGAGGAGGAGTACGCGGTGCAGGTGCGGAAGATCTACACGGAGCTGGGCCATTACCTGCAGCAGTTCGCCGGCGGTGCGGCCACCAAGGCTGCGCTGGACAGCGTGACGGTGGCGAAGAAGGCGTATTGGAAGGTGTTCTGGGAGCAGCCGGAGATCGCCGCCGGTCTGATCACGCCCACACAGCGGGACCTGATGAACATGCTGCGCGAGATGTTGCGGGTTCCCAAGGTCGAGCGGCTGAACTCGCAATGGATGTTCGGCAATCCCGTACGCCTGTCGAAGTCTGCCGCCGGGGTGGTGGCACCCGCCTCGACGAACACCTCGAAACCCTGAGCGATCCGGCGCGAGCGCTGCGCGGACAGCCCGGCTCGGTACGCGTCACGCGGGCCGGGCCGGTCGTTTCCCCGCGCGCGGCGCTGTGCATTGGACTCGGTCAGTACCGCGGCGATAGCTTGCCCGCGCCGTCGACCGCGCACCCCCGGTCACAACGCGACACTTTCACGCGACAGGTACGCCACCATGTTCAAGAAATTCGCAGCTGAAGCGCTCGGTCTGTCCGACATCGGCGTGATCGTCCCGCCGAAGGACTTCGACAAGGTCGATTCCGACGACTACCTCTTCACCGAAGATGGCGAGAAGATCTTCTTCCTCATCAAGTCGAAGAAGGACGAGTATTGCTTCACCAACCTGGCATTGATCCACGTCGATGGCGACTCGGCCGTCTCGAGCAAGCGGTCGATCCGGCGCTACGAGTACGGCAGCCACCGGATTTCCGATGTGGCGATCGAGACCGCTGGCACGGTGGACCTCGACGTCGAGCTGAAGTTCACCATCGACGCCGACGTGCGATTCTCGATCGACGTGCGCAAGAGCTTCATCGAGCAGCTGAAGGACATCTACAAGGCGCTGCACACGATCGGCAAGCTGCAGGTGCTCGACGCGCACGGGCGGCAGCATGCCCTGCATTGCCTCGGCCAGCTGGGATCGATGTTCAAGCTCAATGACGCGTCGTCTCCTGACGTGCCGGTGCGCTACTTCGATGCACTGCTGGCTGGCGTCAACGACGCGATCCTGCAGCGGCACACGCGTCGCGATTTCAGCACCGTCTTCGAGAAGTACATCCACGCCTGATCCGGGTCGCGAGTCGCGCCACCGCCGGTGTGGCTCGGCTCGCGATGCGGTTCCGGAGGATGGCTCGGCGGAGGGCAGGGCTGCGGGTCTTACCGAGCCCGGGGGCGGACTTTACGGTGACTGGTCCACCCGTCAGTCTTCGGGGCATGACGCATCGTCGAGACTTCCTCAAGTTCCTTGGCGCCACGGCTGCTGCCGGCGCCCTTTTCCCCAAGACCACGCTGGCGGCTGCGGCCGACGGACTCTCGAGCAGCGCGAAGCTGCAGAAGGTCGGGGTCCAGCTCTACTCCGTGCGTGGCGCGATGGAGAAGGACGGCGTTGACGCGACGCTGGCGCGCATCGCACGCATCGGCTTCCGCGAGGTGGAGTTCGCCGGCTACTTCGGACGCAGTGCGACGCAGATCCGCGACGCGCTCAAGTCCAACGGCCTGACGTCACCGTCGGTGCACGTGCCGCTGCAGCAGCTCACCGACCCGAACTTCCCCAAGTTCGTCGAGGACGCCGCCACCATCGGTCACAAGTGGATCAACCTGGCGTGGCTGGCACCGCCGGATCGTGGGTCGGCGGAGAAGTACAACTCCCATGCCGATGCGCTGCTCGCGGCGCAGAAGGTGGCCAGCGCCGCCGGCCTGACGATGGGCTATCACAACCACGAATTCGAGTTCGATCCGCTCGGCAGCACCAACGGCTACGAGATCCTGCTGGATCGCACCACCGGCAGCGGGGTGCAGTTCGAGATGGACCTCTTCTGGATGAGCGTGGCGAAGCAGGATCCGGTCAAGTACTGGACGCGCTTCCCGGGTCGCTTCCCGCTGGTCCATGTGAAGGACAATGCCGGGCCGCCGTCGAACGAGATGCGTTCCGTGGGTGCGGGCGTGATCAACTGGGCGTCGCTGTTCGAGAAGCGGAACGTGGCGGGCATCAAGCACTTCTATGTCGAGCATGACAATCCGCCCGACCCGTGGGCGTCGATCACGGCCAGCCACGCGTACCTCAAGCGCCTGCGCTTCCGCTGACCGTTTCGCAGCGCTGTTCGCGCGGTCACCACCAGGCGTGGCCGCGCCGTCCTTCACCGGCACGCCCGAATCCATGAACCCGCGCATCTTCTTCTGGTCCATCACGTCGGCGCTGGCCGGGTTCCTCTTCGGCTTCGACACGGTGGTGATCTCGGGGGCCGAGCAGCGGATCCAGTCGCTGTGGGGGCTGGGGGCGGGCATGCATGGCATCGCGATGGCGGCGGCGCTGTACGGCACGGTGATCGGCTCGATGTTCGGCGGCTGGCCCGCCGACAAGTGGGGCCGCAAGCCGACGCTGTTCTTCATCGGCGTGTTGTACCTGGTGGGTGCCGTGTGGTCGGCGCTGGCGGGTGACGTGTATTCGTTCATCCTCGCCCGCGCGATCGGAGGGCTGGGCATCGGTGCCTCCACGATCGCCGCACCGCTTTACATCTCCGAGATCGCACCCGCCGACCGCCGTGGCCTGCTGACCGGGATGTTCCAGTTCAACATCGTCTTCGGCATCCTGATCGCGTTCCTCTCCAATGCGCTGCTGGCCGGCACCGGCGAGAATGCATGGCGCTGGATGCTGGGTGTGGCGGCCTTCCCGTCGGCGATCTACGCCATCTGCTGCCTGGTGATCCCGGAGAGCCCGCGCTGGTTGCTGGCGCGGGCCGGCGATCGGGCGAAGGGGATGGCGGTGCTGCGCCTGATCGAACCTGGTGCCAGCGAGGCGCAGATCACGGCGCGGGCAGACGAGATCACCGCCGCCGTCACGCCGTCGGCATCGTCGGGACGCTTCTGGACGCGTGAGCTGCGGGTGCCGATCATGCTGGCGTTCCTGATCGCGTTCTTCAACCAGCTCTCGGGCATCAACGCGATCCTGTACTTCGCGCCGCGCATCTTCGAGCTCACAGGCCTGGGCGACAAGGCCGCGCTCCTGCAGTCGATCGGCATTGGCGTCACCAACCTGGTGTTCACCTTCGTCGGGTTGTGGCTGATCGACCGACTCGGCCGGCGCACGCTGCTCTACATCGGGTCGTTCGGTTACATCGCGTCGCTGGGCATGGTGTCGTGGGCGTTCTTCACCGAGCATTACAGCATCGTGCCGGCCTGCATCTTCGCGTTCATCGCGGCGCATGCGATCGGGCAGGGGGCGGTGATCTGGGTGTTCATCTCCGAGATCTTCCCCAACCGGCACCGCGCCGCCGGACAGGCGCTGGGCTGCTCCACGCACTGGATCTTCGCGGCGCTGATCACGACGTTCTTCCCCGTCATGGTGACGGCGTTCGCGCCCGGCTACGTGTTCGCCTTCTTCGCCTTCATGATGTTCCTGCAGCTGGTGTGGGTGAAGACGATGGTGCCTGAAACGAAGGGTCGCACGCTCGAGGCGATCCAGGCCCAGCTGGGGCTCGCCTGATGTTCCGCGTGGTGGGTATCGGCGAGCTGCTGTGGGACCTGTTGCCTGCCGGCGCGCAGATCGGTGGCGCGCCCGCCAACTTCTCGTATCACGCCGGCGCGCTCGGCGCCGAGGCGCGCACCATCTCGCGAGTGGGCGACGATGTGCTGGGGCACGAGCTGCTGGCCCAACTGGCGACGCTGGGCGTGAACACGGAGTGCGTGCAGATCGACACCTCGCTGCCCACCGGCACGGTGGCGGTCGAGATCGACGCCGCGGGACAACCCTGTTTCGACATCACGCGCAACGTGGCCTGGGATCACCTGCAGGTCACGCCGTCGGCCACCATGGCGGCGTCGTCGGCCGATGCGATCTGCTTCGGCACCCTGGCGCAGCGTGACGAGGTGTCGCGGACGTCGATCCGCGCGCTGGTGGCGTCGTCGCCATCGGAGGCGCTGCGCATCCTCGACGTGAACCTGCGGCAGCAGTACTTCTCGCGCGAGCTGATCGAGGAGTCGCTGATGCTGGCGACGGTGCTGAAGGTGAACGATCTCGAACTGCCGCAGCTGGCCCGCATGTTCGGCCTCACCGGCGACGAGCGCACGCAGCTGGAGCAGATCGCGATGCGTTGGCAGCTGCGCGCGGTGGCGCTGACCCGTGGGGACAAGGGCAGTGCCTTGCTCACGGCACACGAGTGGTCGGAGCACCGCGGCGTACCGGTGACGGTGATGGACACCATCGGCGCCGGCGATGCCTTCACGGCGGCGATGACGGTCGGCCTGCTGTCCGGCTGGGCGCTGGATGACGTGAATGCGCACGCCAACCGGATCGCGTCGTTCGTGGCGTCGAGTGCCGGTGGCACGCCGCCGTTGCCGGTGCAGCTCACCAAGCCGTTCGCGGTGCGGGTCTGACATCACTGCGTGCGTGCCGCGTGTACTCGCGATCGGCGCCGATCGACACTTTTCGCTACGCGACGCCGCACCCCCTTGACACCGAATCACGGCGCCGATAGCATCGTGGCTCTGGGAGTCGCGTCCCGATGTTCACGAATCATCTTCTTGCCGATGCCGATGCATCGCATGGTGATTCAGTCTCGACGGCATGAGCCGTCGCGTGAACGTCGGCGGCGCGATTCGTCGTTTCTGCACGTCGTATTCCACTCCTGCACCCCTCACGTCGCATGGCCATACTCACACCCCGCATTCCGCTGAATCCGCGCGACGGCAGTGATCGTCGCGTTGCGGTGCCGTGTGCGCGTGTCGGTCAGCGCGTGCCCGAGGCGTCACACGTTGCGTGCCAGGTGCCGTTCAGGCTTGGAGGCGACGGACGATCGCAAGCAGGCGTCAGGGTCGAGGTGCGCACGCCGTAGTGCGCGTCCATCACCTGACGAAGGAGCGTCCAACGCCCCGCCTGCGCCATGTGCCAGGTGGGGCGTTTTGCCATTCCGCACCGGTGCAAGGCGATCACGACGCACGCACCGACCCGCGGTGCACGGACGCCACGACATGAAGCCCGCGCAGAGAGACACGCGACTCCCCTGCCGGATCACTTCCGCTGTCGTGCGCGCTCCGGCTCGCGCTGTCTCTGACCGTCCCCGGGAGTGTTCGCGGTGCATCGCTCCACCCCACTCCAGGGGGCAGGCCACTTCGAGTGGCGGCATCACCCATTCATTCACCATCACCGACAGGCGGCGTCCTGCCGCACGCGTCATTCCTCAGCACACATGACCAACCGGATTCAGCACCTGTTCGACGAACGTGCCGAATCCCCGCGCGACATCGAATACTTCGTCGTCGCGGGGGAGTTCGGTCAGGTGTTCGTGTCGCGCGAGACGGCCCGACGTCTCCGCACGATCGTGTCCCGCATCGTTCCGCCGCGGTGGATCGACATCCGCTCGCTGTTCGGGACCACGCTGCGCGTCCGGACGCGCACGATTCTCACGATCGCAGAGTCGACGGCAGGACAGCGCGCCGCCGCACGACAGTTCTGGCGCGAGCTCGATGCAGAAGAATCGAACGACCGTCGTCCGTGGGACCCGGACTGACGACACACCCGGCGTGCGCACCGACCCGCGCACGCCGCCTCTTTGGACCACTTACACAACGCGCAAGGCAGGTGACGCATGACAATCTTCGGCCAGCACGAGGAAAAGACCCTCATTCAGTTCGAGCACGTCCGCGCACAGGCGGTGCATGCCGCGCTGATGGCGGACGGTCACGTCGGCTACGTGATGCCGATCGGCGGCGTGGCCGCCTATCACGACCAGGTGTCGGTGGTGGGCGTGGGCTTCGACATCGCCTGCGGCAACGCCGCCATCCGCACCGACCTCACCCTCGACACGTTCGGTGGCGATCCGGCAGCGGTGCACGCTGCGCTGACGGAATGCGCCGATGCGATCGCGGCGAGCGTGAGTTTCGGCATGGGCCGGAAGAATCGCGCCGACGACGCGCCGGTGCAGCACCCGCTGTTCGATGATGCGGCGTGGGAGGCGGTACCGTCCGCACACCGGGAGGCCCTGCGCGACAAGGCACGTGCGCAGCTCGGCACGGTCGGCAGTGGCAATCACTACGTGGACGTCTTCGCTGACGAACGCGGGGCGATCTGGGTCGGTGTGCACTTCGGCTCGCGCGGGCTGGGCCACACCATCGCGTCGAACTTCCTCGCACTCGGCCAGCGCAAGGCGTGGGGCGAGCGCGTGCCCGAGACGGAGGTGCTGCTCGACCTCTCGGCCCCGATCGGGCATGATTACTGGCACCTCATGAACCTGGCTGGCGGGTACGCGTATGCGGGTCGGGAATGGGTGGCGCGAAAGGTCGTTGGACTGCTCGGTGGCACGGAGCTCGAACTGGTGCACAATCACCACAACTTCGCATGGAAGGAGCAGCATCACGGCGAGGAGGTGGTCGTGATCCGGAAGGGGGCCACGCCGGCATTCCCAGGCCAGAAGGGGTTCGTCGGTGGATCGATGGGTGACGACGCCGTCATCGTACAGGGCGTGACGACGGATGCGGCATCGGCTGAGATCCGCGCACTGCAGGAGTCGGCCCTCTTCTCGACCGTACACGGCGCCGGTCGTGTCATGTCACGCACGGCAGCAGCGGGCAAGCGCGATCGCCGGTCCGGGCGTCAGTTGAGCCGCGGTGCCATCTCGCCGAACATGATGCGCGACTGGATCCGCGAGAAGGGTGTGGTGCTGCGCGGTGGCGGTGTGGACGAAAGTCCGCAGGTGTACCGCCGCCTGCCCGAGGTATTGGCGGCACAGCGTGGTACGGTCGACGTGTTGCACGTGCTGCGCCCGCTGATCGTGGTGATGGCGGGCGACAACGAGTTCGATCCGTACAAGGATTGAGTGGCGGCAGCGGTGGTCAGGGTGACCACTGCTGCCGTTGCGCTTGCGCATGCATCAGCGCTCCCCCAGCGCCGCCTCGATCAACGGCTGCAGCGCGATTCGCAGCGCCGAACCCACTCCCGCTGGATGAAACGCCAGCGTGTCGAGCACGATCTCCGGCCCGCTGCCCTGCGGTGTCCAGCGTTCAGCCAGTCGCGCCTCGAGATCCACGATCCAGTACTCCACACCGTAGCGCTGGTATCGTCGCCGCTTCACCACACGATCGTGCCGAGCCGTGCTGGGCGACAGAACCTCGACGAAGAGCAGCGGTTGTCCGGCCTCTTCCTCTGATTGCGCCCGCTTTCCCGCGACCAGCGGCAGCACGACGACATCCGGCTGCACCAGGGTGAACTGATCCAGTTCCAGCTCGCCCGGGCCGTTGAATACCGAGCCGACGCCGCTCTCGATGCAGTAGGCATCGAGGCCACGCGAGATGAGGAACATTGCCGACTGATGCGGCAAGCGCGGTCCGGGACTCACCAGCAATTCCCCATCCACGCATTCAAAGCGCTTTCCGGGCTCGTCCGGCAGCGCCCTGACTTCGTCCGCCGTCCAGCGGTGTCCGTCGATCGCAGGCATGGCCATACACTGCTCGTGGCTCGGCGTGATTGGCAAGGGGACATGCGAAAGACTAATCGCGCCTCGGCAACACCCATCACCATTTTCATGCACTGACTCGCACCCCGATGCACAGCGGGGTGCGGATGCAATCAGGGCCGACATGGCGAAGCACGCGACGCCGGCCCTGATCACAGCAACGTCACCGCTGCGCGTTACGGAACGACCGTCGCGCGCTCCTCGAGCTTCGCGGCCCAGAGGCCGGAGTTGAAGTCGGTGAACAACACCCGACCCTTCCACGGCATCGCGTTCATCACGAACGGTGCATTGGCCGTCAGTGCCTTCGGATCGTACGGCTTGAACACCGCGATCTCGCGACGCTGTTCGGCCAGGTTGCCGAGCAACTCGCCGCTCACGTCCACCACCCGCACGCCACCATCGTAGTAGGCCTGATACAGCACGTCGTTCTCGACGATGATGTCGTGTGCGCCGTAGTCCTCGAGGTGATAGCGGCCGACCTTCTTCATGTTCATGGGATCGGTGGCGTCCACGATGTGCACGTAGCCTCCCGACGTCTGCGCCACGCCACCGGCCTGGCCCAGCGTGGGGCCGTAGTTGGTGCCTTCCCACACGCGGCCGGCGCGGTTCATCTCCTCGTCACCGATGAAGAGGTACGTCTTGCCGGTGCTGGCCTGCACGTACGGATAGATCTCGTGTCCCGAGTTGATCGGGAAGACATTGATCAGCCGCGGCTTCTCGATCGTGCCGCCCCACTTGCCGTTGCCCACGTCCACCAGCACCGTGCCCGCGCCACCCTGTGCCGAGTAGGCGATGCCGTCGCGAACCCAGAGGTCGTGGATACGCGCGCCCGGATGCTTGTATTCGCTCACGTAGCGGGGCTTGGTGATGTCCTTCGCATCGATGATCACGTACTTCTCGCCGCCGCTGATGGCGAAGATGTGATCGTTGGTGGCGAAGATGTTGTGCACGCCGCCGGTGAGCTGCTCGTTGAACACCGCCGCCACCTTGGGGTGGGCCGGGACGGCGAGGTCGAGGATCACGATGCCGTTGACGCGGTTCGAGGCGCCTTCGCGCGACAGCACCGCGAAGCGGCCGTCGGGCGACACCGTCACGTCGTTGATGGTGCGAGCGTCAACCCGGATCGAGTCCGTCTTGACGATGTTGTTCATGTCGGTGATGTCGAAGATCAGCGCGTAGCCGTCGCCGCCCCAGGTGCCCACCACGCAGTAGTCGCGCCCGTCCTTGCCGGTCCACGGCCAGAGATCCGAGGTGGCGGTGGTGTTCACGATGCCGCGACCGGTGATCGAGATGCGACGGCGCACGTCGCGCGGCTTGACGTCCAGCACCGTGCGCGCCACCGCCACGCCCGACTGCGCCAGCAACGTGAATCGGCCCGGCGCATTGGCGGTGAAGAGTGGCGTGCCGTCGGGTGCCCGGTCGATGATCGCGGGGCCGCCGGGTGCGACGGTCGTGTCGTCGGGCGTGTAGACGAAGCTCCAATCGACCTTGGCATCGTTCACCGCCTCGCCATTCGCACGTCGCGGGATCGCCATCAGGTGCACCACGTCGCCAGTGCTGATCGTGGTCTCCTTGATGCCGCTCTCGATGCGCGCCACCGGACTCGCCGCCACCGTGTATCGCGTCTCGGCCGTGATGCCTTCGGCCGCGGCCGAGATGGTCACGGCGCCGGGCTTGATGCCGGTCACGTTGCCGAAGCGGTCCACCGTCGCGATGCTCGCATCGCTGGTGCGCCAGGTGGCCGTCAGTCCCGGCCGTGGCGTCCCGTCGGCATGTGCACCCTTGGCGGTGTGGGCCAGCATGGTGCCGGTGTAGAGCTTCCCGTTCTCGGCGGCCGCGACGGTGAGCTTGGTGAGCGTCGGCCACGAGACGGTGACCGGGATGTCCAGCGCCACCGACGCGATGCCGCGACCCACGAACGCCGTCGCCGTCACCTTGAACGAGCCGGCGCGCAGAGCGGTCAGGCGTCCCTCGGCGTAACGCACCGATTCACGCGGGCCACCCACGCGCAGCGGGGCGTCAGGAATCGCCTTCCCGGCCGAATCGTAGGCCGTGATCTTGAGCGACACACTCTCGCCGGCCTTCATGGTCACGCGGGCCGGCTCCGCCACCAGCCGGGCGACCCCGACGGTGTACTGGGCAGCGACGCCCGACGACAGCGCCAGCGTCGTCGTGAGGACTGCGGTGACGCGGCGAATGCAGCGCGCTACGTTCATGACACGAACTCCCCGGATCGGGTGAAAACCTGCGACTGGCACGGGTGCAGCTGCTGCCTCAATCGGCCCGCCATCGTGCGGTGCAACGAGCGATGATCATGGTCCACGTCCATCCTGCCCGCAAGCCGAACTGCTCGGCACTGCGCGCCGCCTGCGTGATGTTGCTGGTGGCCGGCAGCACCGCCGTCGTACAGGCACAGCGGGCAACGCGACGCCCTGCCGCCAGCGCCAGCGGGGCCGCACCTGCCATCGCTCCACCTACGGCCACCTACTGGGTCTACGTTGGCGCCGAGTCGGCCGACCGGATCCACCGCGTCCGTTTCGGGCCCGGTGGTGCGGTGGTGGAGAAGACGATCGGCATCGGCGAGCTGGCGGCGGAGATGGAAGGGCCGCATGGGCTGCAGGTGTCGCCCGACGCGAAGTTCCTCTACATGACCACCGGCCACGGCACCCCCGATGGCAAGCTGTGGAAGTACGACCTGGCGGCAGACACGCTGGTCGGTCCCGGCATCTCGCTCGGCAAGTTCCCGGCATCGCTCGACATCACGCCCGATGGCCTCTACAGCTTCTCCGCCAACTTCAACCTGCACGGCGAGATGGTGCCGAGCAGCATCAGCGTGGTCTATACGCCGACGCTGACGGAAGTGGCACAGGTCGAAACCTGCACCATGCCGCACGGCAGCCGCATCGTGCCCGATGGCAGCATGCAGTATTCGGGCTGCATGATGGATGACCAGCTGGTGGAGATCGACACGCGCTCGTTCGCGGTGACGCGTCGCTTCTCGCTGGCGAAGGGCAAGGAAGGGCCGGTCGCGAACACGATGGCGAGCCACGAAGGGCACGACATGTCGGCGATGACGAAGCCCGATTCCACCAAGCCGGCGGTGCCGGTGCAGATGGACATGTCGCAGGGTCATGGCATGACGATGACGTCCAGCTGTTCGCCCACCTGGGCGCAGCCATCGGCTGACGGCGCGGTGGTGTTCGTGGCCTGCAACAAGGCCGACGAGATCATCGAGGTGAACCGCGCCAGCTGGTCCATCACGCGCCGGATGGCGACCGGTCGGGGGCCGTACAACCTCGCCGTGACGGCGGATGGCCGGCACCTCGTCGCCACCCTGAAGCAGGGAGCCGCCATCGAGATCTTCGACCTCGCGTCGGGTCGCAGTGTGGCGAGGCTTCCCACCTCCACCACCGTCGCCCACGGCGTGACCATCAGTGGTGACTCGCGCTATGCGTTCGTGAGCAGTGAAGGGGTGGGTGCGGCGCCGGGCAAGGTGGACATCTACGACATTCGGGCGCGCGCCCGGGTGGCGACAGTGGACGTGGCACAGCAGGCCAGCGGCATCACCTTCTGGAAGAGCGACGGCAAGTAGGCGCCGCTCGACGGTACCCTGTGGAGCACCGGCCCGGCGCCAGGCCGGATGCCGCGGCGTGAGCATGCCGCGTACTTTCCGGACATGACTCCTCAATTCCGCTCCACCCTCCGGCGCGTCCTCGCCATGCAGGTGGCGGCGCTGGCGCTGCTCTGGTGGCTCCAGTCGCACTACGCAGCCTAGGCAATGCACTGGATCAACTGGCTCATCGTCGGAGTGTACCTCGCCGTCGTCGTCGTCGACGGCCTGCGACGCACCCGTGGCACCACCAACATCGAAGGCTACTTCCTCGCCAACCGCGACCTGCCCTGGTGGGCGGTCGGACTGTCGGTGATGGCGACGCAACTGTCGGCGGTCACGCTGATCGGCACCACCGGCCAGGGCGCGACCGACGGCATGCGGTTCGTGCAGTTCTACTTCGGCCTGCCGATCGCGATGGTGATCCTCGGCGTGACACTGGTGCCGTTCCTGCACGGCGCCAAGGTCTACACCGCCTACGAGTACCTCGAGCGACGGTTCGACGCCAAGACGCGGTCACTCACCAGCCTCCTGTTCCTGCTGTCACGCGGGATGTCGTGCGGCACGATCATCGCGGCACCGAGCGTGGTGCTGTCGTCGATCTTCGGCTGGGACCTGGTGCTCTGCGTGGCGCTGATCGGTGCACCGACGGTGCTCTACACCGTGGTCGGTGGTGTGCAGGCGGTGGCGTGGGCCGACGTCAAGCAGATGTTCGTGATTGCCTTCGCGATGCTGGCCATCATCACGATCCTGATCATCCGCATGCCGATCCCGCTCGACGATGCCCTGCACATCGCCGGTGCGGCCGGTCGGCTGCAGGTGTTCGACTTCTCGTTCGACCTGTCGAAGACCTACACATTCTGGTCGGGCATCCTCGGCGGCACGTTCCTCATGCTGTCGTACTTCGGCACGGACCAGAGCCAGGTGCAGCGGTACCTCGCCGCCCGATCGGTGGACGAGGCACGCAGTTCGCTGCTGATGAGCGCCTACTGGAAGATCCCGCTGCAGGCGCTGATCCTGCTCACCGGCGTGCTGGTGTTCCTGTTTTACCTCTTCCAGCCGCCGCCGCTGCTCTACAACCCGACGCACAGTGCGCAGGTGGAGCAGGAGCAGCCGGTGGTGTTCGCGGACCTGCAGGCGCGCTACGCCACCGCCATCGCAGCGCGGCAGGTGGCGGCGCGCGAGGCGGCGACCATTCGACATGGCGGCGACGCGACGGCGATCAGCACCGCCGTGGAGAAGTTCCGGACCACCGAGGCCGGTGTGACTGCGATCCGCACCGAGGCGCTGGCGGCGGCGGAAAAGGCCAGTGGGGAGTCGTCACGCGACGTGAACTACATCATCCCGCGCTTCGTGCTCGACCAGCTGCCGCTCGGTTTCGCCGGCATCTTCCTCGCCGCCGTGCTGGCCGCCGCCATGTCGAGCATCGCCGCGGAGTTGAACTCGCTCTCGACGGCGACGGTGGTGGACTTCTACCAGCGGTGGCTGCGACCGGTGGCGAGCGACGCGCACTTCCTCAACGTCTCCAAGGTGGCGACGGCGGTGTGGGGTGTGTTCGCCTGCGTGGTCGCCACATACGCGGCGACACTGGGGTCGCTGATCGAAGTCGTGAATCGCTTCGGCTCGTTCTTCTACGGGTCGATCCTCGGCATCTTCCTGCTGGCGATGATCCCGCGCGTCCGTGCGCTGGGCGCGTTCATCGGCATGCTGTGCGGCATGGGTGCGGTGGCGGCGGTCGCGTTCGGGGCGCCGGAGATCAGCTTCCTCTGGCACAACCTCATCGGCGCCGCCGTGGTGGTGGCCGTCGGGTGGGTGCTCAGCCTCGGGTCTGCCGCACCGACTCCCGCCACCGGTCCTCGCGCATGAAAGTCACCGTCCTGCTCCCCGCGCTCACGTTCGCTGCGCTGACGGTCGACGCGATCGCGCAGCCACCGCGCCGCCAGCTGGTGGACATCGTGATCGCAGAGGGGACCGTGATCACGATGGATTCCACGCGACGCGTGATCGATGATGGTGCGGTGGCGATCCGAGGCGATCGGATCGTGGCCGTCGGTCGCAGCCGCGACATCCTGGCGCGCTACTCCGGGCGCGAGTTGATCAATGCCCAGCGCAAGATCGTGATGCCGGGGCTGATCGACGGCCACGGCCATGCGGGGCATGGGCTGGTGAAGTCACTCGGCATGGACACCGACGAGTGGTATCCGGCCACGGAGCAGGTGTACGCGCGCGGATCGACGGTGGACTTCTGGCGCGCCGAGGCACTGCTGACGGGCGTGGAGCGCGTGCGGTTCGGCGTGACGACGGCGCTCAGCATGTTCGGTGGTGGCGACATGATCATGCGCACCGACGAACAGAAGTACGGTGACGCCTACCTGCAGGCCACGCAGGATGTCGGCATCCGCTACATCCTCGCGGTGGGCCCGCGGCGACCGCCCTTCCCGAACACGTTCGCCGAGTGGAGTGGTGGGACGTCGCGCGAGACGCGGGTCACGTTCGAGCAGGAACTGCAGGTGTCCGAGGCGCTGATCAAGAAGTGGCACGGGGCGGGGAACGGCCGCATCAACCTCGCGATGGCATTCCCGACGCATCATCCGGCCGAGAATCGCGTGACCGGTGCTGCGCTGGACACACTGATCGCGCAGGCGAAGGCGACTCGCGCGCTGTCGAAGAAGTACAAGTTGCTGTTCACGCAGGACGGGCACACCACCGGATCGGTGCAGTTCGCGCACGACCGGATGGACCTTCTCGGCCCCGACGCAATCCTGTCGCACGCCACCGAGTTCACCCCAGAGGAGATCGCGATCCTCGCGCGCACGGGCACGCGCATCGTGCACAACCCGAGCGCCAATGCCGCCACCCGCAAGCGTTTCCAGCTGGTGGAGCTGCTGGATGCCGGCGTGACGGTGATGCTCGGCAGCGACGGCGTGGCACCGGATCGCAGCTACGACATGTTCCGGCACATGTTCCAGGCGATGCGCTACCACCGCTTCCACTGGCGCGACACCAACGTGCTGCCGCCGGGCAAGGTGCTGGAGATGGTGACGGTCGATGCCGCCAAGGCGCTCGGCATGGAGCGCGACATCGGCTCGCTCGAACCCGGCAAGAAGGCCGACGTGATCCTGATCGACTGGTTCCGTCCGCACATGGTGCCGATGAACATGCCGCTCTACCGCGTGGCCTACTTCGCCAACGGCAATGACGTCAGCACGGTGCTGGTGAACGGGCGGGTGCTGATGCGTGATCGTCGTGTGCTGACGGTCAACGAGACGCAGGTGCTGAACATGGCGCAGCGCGAAGCCGACCTCGCGATCCAGCGCATGGGTCTCGACTCACTGAAGCGCACGCCGGAAGGTTTCTGGGGGCGAAGTCGTTTTCCGACGCCTTGAACTCTGCGTCAGCACTGCAACCGCTTACTGCTGATCGCAGAAGGGCAACAGCCGCAGAACAGAACAGCCGCAGAATGGCGTGCGACGCTCGTCGCGCGCTGCTGCGTGCGTACACGGCGCCACCTTCGTAGTTTTTGAGGAACAGCGGGTCCTACGCTGTTGCAGTTCACAAATCAGTTGCGATGCTCCGAACGCGCACGACGCCGGCCGTCCGCGCACGGCCGCCCTTCTGCGGCTGTTCGGTTCTGCGGCTGTTGCAGTTCTGCGATCAAGCAGTAAGCAGTTGTTGTGACCGCCGGAGAGTCACAGCGGGCGCAGCGCGCAGACGTCAGAAAGCAGCGGCGCTGTCGATGCTGAGAAGCAGACCGCTGACCGGATGCACGAACGACAGATGCTCCGCGTGCAGCAGCAGGCGTTCGCCATGGTCAGGCGCGACGCGTCCGTAGAGACGATCACCGCTGATCGGCGCATCAAGGCCTTGCGGGTGTGCGCAGTGGACTCGCAGCTGATGGGTGCGGCCAGTGTGGGGCGTGAGGGCGAGGCGCGTCCGTCGGTCGTGTCGTTCGAGGACCTGCCACGACGTGACGGCCGGCTTGCCGTGCACCGGATCGTGGATCTGGCGCGGGCGATCATCGATGTCGGTGCGCAGCGGTAGCTCGATCAGGCCAGCGTCGCTGCGCACGTCGCCGTCCACCACCGCCACGTATCGCTTCGTGACGGCGCGCAGCGAGAAGAGGCGTTGCAGGGAGGAGAAGGTCGGTGCGTCCTTCGCCGCCAGCAGCAGGCCGGAGGTGTCGAGGTCTAGCCGATGCACCACCATCTGGCCGGTGGCGTCGGGATAACGGGCGCGCAGTCGGCTCGCCACGCAGTCCTGCAGCTGGCCGCTTCGCCCCGGCACGGAGAGAAGACCGGCCGGTTTGTGCACGACGAGCAGGTGCGCGTCTTCATGCAGTACGATCGGTTCCGATGCGTCGATCGGCGACGCACCGAACACGGGCGGCGCATCGGCGGGGAGCCCGCGCAGCATGTGCGCGAGGATCGGTCCGCACTTGCCGTGACAGGCCGGATAGAACGAGCCTGAGCGGCGGTCGCCGGAGCGGGGCGGTGCACCGAACCAGACTTCGGCCAGTGCCAGTGGGCGCAACTGCCGTCGATACGCTTCCGCCATCAGCTTCGGCGCCGCGCAGTCACCGGCACCACCGGGTGGCAGCGTGGGCGCGAAGACCTCGCGGAGTGGGCGCACTTCGCCGAGGGCATTGGTGAGGTGGTAGGTGTCCTGGATCAGCGGCAGGAGCTGGCGGGATCGCGCCGAGCGTGCATCGTCCAGTGCGCGCAGCGCGGTCACCGCATCGCCGTCAGAAAGTTCGCGTTCCAGTGCAGCGCGATCGGCGGCCAGCCCCCGCATCTCCGCGTCACCAGCCACCCACACCGCATCGCGCGCGTGGCGGTCGAACACCGGCGGCGACCATCCCGGGACGTCCCATGCACCCTGCAGCATTCCGGAGAAGGCGCGCAGGTAGCCCAGCGATCCATCAGGCGCCTGCACCACCAGCACGCCGAACATCTTGCCGTTGCCCGGCGCGTCCAGTCGCCATTCCGCCGCGGCCGACGACGACAGCCATCCCAGCATCTCGTCCGCTGCACGGCGCGCCAGCGGATGGACTGCGGTACGGTCGAAGGGGCTGGGAAATCGGTGTGGACGTTCCGACTCCGCTGGCTGCGGCGAGAACGGAATCACGCGAGCGTCGGCGTCGGGAATCGTGCGGCGGGAACCGGCATGCGCGCATGGTAGCGGGACCGCGCACGCCCCTCCAGCTTGGGGCATGACGAACCACACCCCTGCCATCCAGCGCCCGTGATCCGCAGCCAGTCGCTCCGCGTCCTGCTGGCACTGACCGTCGGCCTCGGACTCGGCATGCTCGTCGCCTCGATCGGCGATGCCTCACTGGCCCGGTTGGTGCCCGTGGCCGACGTCGTCGGCACGCTGTGGACGAACGCCATCCGCATGACCGTGATCCCGCTGGTCGCGGCACTGACGATCGCTTCGGTGGCCAGCGCCGGTGCCACCGCCGACCTGCGTCGCGCCATGACGCGCGCCATCGTCGTCTTCGTCGTGTTGCTGGTGAGTGGTGGTGTGCTCGCACTGGTGATCGGCGAACTGGCGTTCGCCGACTTCACGCTGCCAGCCGACGTTGCGGCGCGGGTACGCGAGACGGCAGCACCTGTCGGCAGCACGCCCAAGCTCCCCACACTCGGCCAGCGCCTGATCGAGATGGTGCCGTCCAACCCGGTGAAGGCGGCGGCGGATGGAGCGCTGCTGCCGCTGGTCGTCTTCGCGCTCGCGCTCGGATTCGCGCTCAAGCGCATCGCGGCCGATCGACGCGATGCGGTGATCACCTTCTGTCGCGGCATCTCCGACGCGCTGCTGGTGGTGGTGGGGTGGGTGGTGGCGGTGGCGCCGGTCGGTGTGTTCGCGCTCGCCTTCGCGCTCGGTGCGCGACTCGGCATCTCCAGCGTCGGTGCACTGGCGCGATACATCGCCACGTTGTCGCTGGTGCTGGTGACGTTCACGCTGGCACTGTATCCGGTGGTGGTGCTGCTCGGTCGGATGTCCTTGCGGCGATTCCTCGCCGCCGCCGCGCCGGCGCAGGCCCTCGCTGCCGGCTCACGCTCGTCACTCAGTGCGCTGCCGATGATGATCAGCGCGGCGCGTGAGAAGCTGGGACTCGACGCCACCGCCAGCGGATTCGTGCTGCCGTTCGCCGTCTCGATCTTTCGCGTCAACGTCCCGATGGCCTGGGTCGTCGGCGTGATCTTTCTCGGCAAGCTGTATGGCGTGGAGATCGGGGTGGTGACACTGATGACGGTGATCGTCACGTCCACGCTGCTCAGCTTCAGCGTGCCGGGGATTCCCTCTGGCAGCCTCTTCATCCTTGCGCCGGTGCTGGTGGACCTGGGCCTGCCGGCCGAGGCGGTCGGCATCCTGATCGCGGTGGACGTGGTGCCCGACATCTTCAAGACCACCGCCAACGTCACCGCGCACCTCACGACAGCCGTGCTGGCGAGCGGGCCGTCGAGCCCACCCGTTGCGCAGGCAGGCGCTCAGGTCGTCGAATCACGCGCCGGATAGGGGAAATGTTCGTCCATCGCCTGCGCCGACAGCTCCACCAGAAACCCTGACAGTCGATCGACCAGCAGCGCCATGCACTGCCGACCTTTCTCGGCGGTGGCGGCGTGTGGAAAGCCGGCGCCACTGTTGGTGGTGAGCAGGTGCCACGGTCGCGTGATCGACACCCAGCCATCGTTCACCGCACCGAACAGCGTCTTGCGGGTCGCGCCATCGTCGGCCGCCAGCGTGCCATCGGCGTTGTGTCGCACGAGGTGCGGGAAGTAGGCCAGTGCGAACGACGTCTCCATCTCGCCTGCGTGGTCCTCGCGGTGCTCGAAGATCGTGGAGTAGACGTCGTTCAGCACGCGGAACCAGTCGATCAGGAACACCGTGATTCCCTCGCCGGCCAGTTCGCGCAGCAGCGGCTTGAACTCGTTGCCACCGTGGCTGTTCAGCAGCACGATCTTGCGGATGCCCGACTGCCGCAGCGAGTGCACGACGTCGCGCACGAAGTGGTTGAGTGTCTCCTGGTGCACGTTGATGGCCAGCGGGAACTGGCGCATGTTCGTCTCGACGCCGAACGGGATGGTCGGCAGCAACACCACCTTCGCGCCGCGCGCGTGCGCGGCCTCGCAGAGATGTTCACCGAGGATGCTGGCCTCGAGCACGTCGGTGCCGTACGGCAGGTGCAGGTTGTGCGGCTCGGTGGCACCGAGCGGCAGCACCGCCACCTGGATGTCGGCGGTGCGCACGGTGCCGTAGTTCAACTCGGCGAGAATCCAGTCGCGCGGCGTCGGGGCGGACGGCATGGCAGGCTGATCGAGGAAGGATCGTCGTGATGGTGCTGTCGGTGGCAGGGGAAACTAGCGCCGACTGCGGAAGGGCGGCCCGGCGGCGCGCATGGCGCGCTCAATCGCCCTCGACGTCGCCTGACCCGTCTCCACGGCAGGCGAAGGTCGCATCTTGTGCGAAACGGCACCAACGCCCACTGTGGCGCATGCACACCCGGCACGGGAGCGGACCCTTGGCGCACCCAACCGCGATTCACCACCGCGACCGCGTGGTCGCCACCGCGCTCTGGCGACGGCTCGACACGCCGGGGCATGACGCCTGCAGCCTCGCGCGGCTGGATGACGGCTGGCAGCTTGCCGGCACGGCCGTCTTCCGCGCACCGCAGGCGACGGCGCCAGTGCACCTCCGCTACGTCATCGACTGTGGCGATGATTGGTGCACGCGACGTGGTGTGGTGGACGGCTGGTGGGGTGAGCGGCGGGTCGCGTTCGTCATCGGGCGCGCGTCGTCGGGGCACTGGACGATGCAAGGCTCCTATGTGCCGGGTCTCGATCACTGCCGCGACCTCGACCTCAGCTTCACCCCGGCGACCAACCTGCTGCAGCTGAACCGGACCGCGCCGTCCGTCGGTGTCAGCACCGACATCCCGGTGGCCTGGCTGCACATCGATTCAGGGGAGTTGCTCTACCTGCCGCAGCGCTACGAACGACACGCCGCGCACATGTACTTCTATGCTGCGGCGACGCTCGGCTTCACCGCCGAACTGGCGATCGACGACGATGGCTTCGTGCGCAGTTATCCGGGGCTCTGGACGCGCGACGCCTGAGCGGTGCCGCGGTCGTCGCCCGTTGCGACTACATCCCGCGCATCAGCGCTGCCTGATCCACGACCGTGATGCCGCGCGGCACGGTGAAGCTGAACGCATTCGCCGGCAGCGATGCGCTGCGCGTGATCGATGAGAAGTTGAGCGTGCGCACCAGGCCGGAATGCTCCGTGACCTCGAGTTGCTTCAGCGCGCCGGTCGATGGCGTGACCCAGATCACCGCACGGCCGAAGCCCATGTCGCTCTTCGGCACCAGTACCAACTTGCGCAACGCGGTGCCGGCGAGCGTGGCAGTGCCACCGTCGCTGACGGTGAACTTGCGCGACGGCGTCGTGAAGAATTGCCCCACCAGGTCCACGCCACCGGGTGCATTGGCACCCACCGGCATCTTCAGCACCTGGCCCGGTGTGGCACTCGGCACGTAGACCCACAGTGTCTTGCCATCGCTCACGATGCGATCGCCTGCGGGCTGCGTGAAACTCACCGCGAACACACCGGGGCCGCGCTGCAGGTAGCTGCCGGCACTCGGCGTCTCCGACGACGTGATCGGATTCTTCACGCGCTGTGTGAACTCTGCGCGGAGGCCCCGCGTGCCGGTGTACAGGCGCGCGGTGCGCTCCAGCATCGCCGCGGCATTGGCATTGCTGCCCGGACCGACGGCGGCCGCTGCGGCACGCGCCTGGGCTACACCGATCGACGGTAGCAGGAGCAGGGCAGCACTGAGCACATGGACAGTCTTCATCACGACGCCTGGAAACGGGAGAACACGACACGTTCTCGTGCAGGGCGTTGTACCCGGCTCAGGCGACCGCCGTTCCCGCTCCCATGATCGAACGCCCCACTGCCTCGGCGATCGGGATCAGGCTCTTCACCATGTCCTCGAACTGCGGCGGGTGCAGGCTCTGCGCGCCATCGCTCCACGCCTTGTCGGGCTGCTGGTGCACCTCGACGATCACGCCGTCGGCGCCAACCGCAACCGTCGCGCGGGCGAGCGGTGCCACGGCATCGCGGATGCCCACGCCATGGCTCGGGTCACCGATGATCGGCAGGTGCGACATGCGCTGGATCACCGGGATCGCAGCGAGGTCGTACACGTTGCGTGTGGCGGTGTCGTAGCTGCGGATGCCGCGTTCGCAGAGGATGATCTTGCGATTGCCTTCCGACATGATGTACTCCGCCGCCAGCAGCCACTCGGTGATGGTGGCCGACATGCCGCGCTTGAGCAGGATCGGCACGTTGAGCCGGCCGAGGTGCTTGAGCAGCGAGAAGTTCATCATGTTGCGCGCGCCGAGCTGGATGCAATCGGCGTACTTGGCGACGAGGTCGGCCTGACGTTCGTCCATCGCCTCGGTGACGATCGGCAAGCCTGTTTCGCTGCGCGCGAGCGCCAGCTGGCGCAGGCCTTCCTCACCGAGTCCCTGGAAGGCGTAGGGTGACGTGCGCGGCTTGTACGCGCCACCGCGCAGTGCCACCGCACCGGCGGCCTTCACCAGGTGCGCGATGTGCAGGATTTCCTTCTCGCCCTCGACGCTGCACGGACCGGCGACCACCGGCACCTCGGTGCCACCGAACACCACGCCGTGGCCGATCGACACCAGCGTCTTCTCGGGCTGCCACTCGCGCGACACCTGCTTGTAGGGCTTGGAGTCGTACAGCACACTGGCGACGCCAGCCATGCCCTCGAAGTGCGACGTGTCGACCTGGCCGTCATCACCCGCGACGCCGATCGCGGTGCGCAGCGCACCGGGCATCGGCAGGGGATTGAAGCCGAGCAGCTGGATGGCCTCGCACACCGCCTGGATTTCATCCGGCGTGGCGTTCCGTTGCATCATCACGAGCATCGCGTCCGTCCTCAGCAGTCGAGCACGAGCCCGTCCGTGGCGATCACGGTCGGGCCGGCCCAGCGCGCGCCAAGCTCGGCGCGCAGATCGATCCCCTCGAGCGGGGGATACATATGGGTCACCACCAGCATGCCCGGCCCGGCCGCCGCCGCCAGCGCGCCCGTCTGTGCCGGCGTGAGGTGGATCGGGACGGGCATCGAGTCGGGCAGGGAACACTCCGCCAGCAGCAGGTCGCAGCCGGCCGCCCAGACGCCCAGCGACGGGTCTTCCCCGGTATCCCCGGTGTAGACCAGTCGCCGACCGTCGTGCTCCACGGAATATGCCACGCTTTCGGTCGTATGTGGCACGGCCCGGCTCGTCAGGGTCACATCGTCAGACAGTGCCAGCGGCTCCTCCAGCGCCGGCTCGAGGACCTCCAGCGGGAAGCCGGGGGCCTGCAGCCAGTCGCCGAGTGCCGCCGCCCAGCGCGTCAGCAGGTCGCGGGTGCCGGGCGGCCCGATGATGGTCAGCGGCGCCGTCCGCGTCTCCAGCCGGGCGTGCCGGAAGGCGAAGATCAGGACCGGGAGATCGCTGATGTGGTCGAGGTGGAAGTGCGAGAGCACGATGTGTGTCACCCCCCACCAGTCCACGCCATGCCGCGCCATCGTGTGCGCCGCGCCCGGCCCCACGTCGAGCAGGATCCGAAGCTCCCCCGCCTCCACCAGGTACGCCGCACACCCACGCGTCGGTGACAGCGAGATGGTCCCTGAGCCGATCACCGTCAATCGCATTCGAGTTCGGTCTCCACGGTGAGTGCACCTGATTCGCGGCGCCCACTCCTATACGGGCGACGATCGCTAAAAATGTTCACGCGGGTCGCGCGGCCAGCCCCTACACGGGCGACGATCGCTAAAAATGTTCACGCGGGGGACGCGGGGGACGCGGAGGGTTCCGTGCGGCAATGACGCTCCGCACGCGATCGGCAGCTCCAGCGCTAGATGATCAACTGCAAAAGCATGTGGGAACTGCGTGCGCGGAGCGCAGTTCCAAACAAAATGCGATGGTAGCACCCGCGCTGGATCGCCATACCGCGCGCGGAGCCCCCCGCGTTCCCCGCGGCCCCCGCGTGAACATTGTTGACGGACTCCATCCACACACGACAGCTCGCTCAGGCGCACCGACAGTAGCGAGCACGCCTGGCTACGCCACCGACTCGAGTTGCTCCGACGCCGCATCTGCCGGCACCGTCAGCTCGTTCGCCGCCGGCGCGCTCTCCACGCCGCCGTTCAACGCCTCGCCGGTTCGCGTGCGCAACCGCACGCTCACCAGCGAACTCACGCCCGGCTCTTGCATCGTCACGCCGTACACCGCGTCCGCGGCGTCGGTGGTCGTGCGCGGATTGTGCGTGATCACGATGAACTGCGTCCGCCCCTTGAACTCGTTCAGCATCCGCACGTAGCGACCCACGTTCTGGTCGTCGAGCGGTGCATCGACTTCGTCCAGCAGGCAGAACGGGCTCGGACGGGTGAGGAAGATGCCGAACAGCAGCGACAGCGCCACCAGCGCCCGTTCACCGCTCGAGAGCAGGTGAATGCGCTGCGTCTTCTTGCCGCGCGGGCTGGCGTGGATCTCGATGTCGCAGTCCAGCGGCTGGTCGGGATTCTCGAGGCGCAGGTCGCACTCGCCGCCACCGAACAGCGTCTGGAAGATCTGGCGGAAGTTCTCGCGCACCTTGGCGAACGTGGCCAGGAACAGCTCGCGCGCGGTGGCGTCGATTTCCTTGATGGCCTGCAGCAACGCCAGCTTCGCTTCGGCCAGGTCGTTGCGCTGCGCGGCCAGAAAGTCGAGGCGCTTCACTTCTTCCTCGTGCTCCTCCACCGCCAGCGGATTCACCGGGCCAAGCTGCTCCAGTTGCTGCTTCAGCAACTCGTTCTCGCCGCGCAACGCGTCGGCTTCCAGCTCCAGCGGCTCGAAGCCTTCCAGCAATTCGGCGATCGGCTTGCGCCACTCCGTCTCCAGGCGCTCACGGATGTTCTGCCGGCGCGCCTCGAGCTGCGTATGACGCAACTCCGTCTGGTGCAGCTCCTCGGCCATCTGCACCGCCTGACGGCGCACCAGCTCCAGTGCCTCGTCGCCGGTGCGCAACGCCGCATCGGCGGCACGCAATCCATCCTCCGACTCCATCAGGCGCGTATCCAGCTCGGACAGCGCCAGCTGACGCTCCTCGAGCTGCACCGTCAGCGTGGCGATCTGCTCGGCCAATGCCGAGTCGGCGTTCGCGAGCTGCATCAACTCGGTGCGCAGCGTCTCCAGGCGTGCGGTGGCCGTGGCCTGTTCCTGCAGTAGGCGCGACGCACGATCCTGCGCCACCTGCACACGTGCCTGCGCCTGTGCCTGCGCCACCTGTGCCACGGTGCGTCCTTCACGCGCCTCTTCCAGCATCTCGTCGGCACCGGAGAGTCGCTGACGCGTGCTGGTGATCACTGCCTCGTAACCGGCCAGTCCGGCGCGCAATTCCTCGGCCTTCGCATCGTCATCGGCGACGCGTGCCTCGAGTGCCGAGCGTCGCTCGCCGAGCTTTTCCGTCAACTGCTGCGCCTCGTTGCGCTCGCGCTGCGCGCGGGCACTGCGGCGCTCCACCTCGGCCCGCACTTCCTCGGCACGACGCACCTCGCCCAGCGCCTGGGTGGACAGGTCGGTGGCCACCGTCACCGCATGTTCGGCCGCCTGCAGCGTGACTGCCGCCGCCTCCGCTTCCTCGTGAATGCGCGCGCGATCGGCGTCCAGCTGCTCCATCTCCTCGCGCAGCATCGCCAGTTCCGCACGACGCTGGATCGGGCCTTGTGCCGACTCACCGCCGGGCAGGTAGATCGCGCCGCGTGCATCGACGAAGCCGTTGCCACCATCCAGCTGCGTCACCTGACCCAGCAGTGCGCGCACCCAGCGCTCGGCCGGCTGCGTGGCGCGTACGCGCGCCGCCAGCGCATCGCCGCTGGTGGTCACGTCCTGCACCGCATCCAGCGGCAGCAGCAGCACCGGACCGGGCTTCGCGTTCGCATGCCAGTTCGCGACGGCATTGGCGGCCTCACGATCGCGCACCACCACCGCATGCACCGTCGCACCGAGGTAACGCTCGACGAGGATGGCGGCATCGCTGTCGGCGGAGAGGAAGTCGGAGAGCGGTCCAAGCACGGCACCGGCGCCGAACTGCTCACGCTCGCGCAGCACCGACGCGGCACCCGGTGCCAGGCCGACCCGATCGCGATCCAGCGCCTCGAGGCCGTGAATGCGACCCTGCAGCGACGTGCGCTTGCGATCCGCATCACCCAGCCGCGAGCGTGCATCGGCCTCGGTGGTGCGCGCCATCTGCGCCCCGAAACGGGCCGCTTCCATCGCACCCTGGGCACGCGTCACTTCCACCCGCGCGATCTCCACCGCCTCGTCGGCGGCTTCGCTGTCGCGCGCCACCAGCGCCAGCGCATCGGCCAGCGCGGCCACTTCCGTCTCCAGCGCCGCACCGCGCGCCAGGACTTCGGTCAGTTCGCGCTCGGTGCCTTCGCGATCCAGCTCGAGGCGTCGTACCTGGTCACGCGCATCGCGCAGCACCTTCTCGGCGGCGTCCACCTGCTGTCGTGCGGTGGACACGCTGCGGCGCGCCTCTTCCTCCGCGCCGGCGCGCTCCGTCAGCAACTCGACCGCGGCCGCGAGCTCCGCCTGCAGGCGCACGCGCTCCGTCTCCGCGTCCTCACGCTCCGCGATGACGCGCTGACCCAGCGCCTCGCCATCCTGCAACTCGGCGTCGGCGCGTTCGCGACGCGTCATCGCATTGCGCTGGCGCTCCTCCGCCACGCGCAACTCGCGCTCCACCTGGTTCGCCTGCTCGCGTTGTGCCTGCGCCATGCGCGCCAGCTCGGCACGCATCGCCTCGGCGGCGGCCCGCGCACGCTGTGCCCCTTCACGATCGCGCGCCGCGGTCTCGGCCTGCTCGGCGGCGGCTGGCACCGCCTCGCGCAGCTGCTCGAGGCGCGCCTGCAACTGCGTCAGTTCGTCGGCCCAGCTTTCCAGTTCGCGCGCGGCCAGCGTCACGTCCACCGCGAACCGGCGCGCCGTGAGTTCCACGTTGCGTTCCGCCTTCTTGCGCTGGCGTGAGAGCGACCGCACCTGGCTCTGCACTTCCTCGATCAGGTCGTCGAGGCGCGACAGGTCCACCGTCGTTTCCTCGAGGCGACGCTCGGTGCTGCGACGTCGGTCGCGGTACAACCCCACGCCGGCCGCTTCCTCGAACAGCTCGCGACGATCATCAGGCCGGTCGCTGAGCAGCGCGTCGATCATCTTCGCCTCGATCACCACGCCACTGTCGGCGCCAAGGCCGGTGCCACGCACCAGGTCGTGGATGTCGCGCAGGCGGCACGGCACACGATTGAGGAAGTAGTCGCTCTCCCCCGATCGCGAGAGGCGGCGCGTGATCACCACTTCCTTGAACGCCACCGGCAGCACGCCGCTTTCGTTGTCGAAATGCAGCGACACTTCGGCCACGTTCACCGCACGGCGTGCCGACGAGCCCTGGAAGATCACCTCTTCCATCTTCGCGCCGCGCATCATGCGCGCCCGCTGTTCACCGAGCACCCAACGCACGGCGTCCGAGACGTTCGACTTGCCGCAGCCGTTGGGGCCGACGATCATCGTCGCCCCCGGCTCGAACAGCATTTCGGTGTGGTCCGCGAACGACTTGAAGCCGTGCAGGGTGAGCTTGGTCAGGCGCACGTCAGAAACCTCTTCCAGTCCGGTAGTGGAGCGCCGCGTTCACGCCCTTGCGCGACAAGGCATTGAGCAGCGGTGCTGCCTGGTCGGGCGTCTCGAACGCGCCGACGTAGATCGCGGCCGAGTTGTCGGCCTGCAGCATCGGGTAGGCGGCGATCTGTCGCTGCCCGTAGGCATTGGCGATCGCGCGCGCCGCGCTCTGTGACACGTTCGGTTCCAGCACGATCGCATACGGCGTGGCGCTGACGCTGCCCGCACCGGCGCCAAGGCGGCGATCGGCGCGCAACGCGGCCAGCAGCGAGTCGGCTTGCTGCGCGGTGGCGAAGGCGCCCGCCTGCACCTGGAAGAAGCGCCCACGTTCGCCGCGGATGTTGACCATCGTCACGGTGCCGGCAGGCAGCTTGAGCCCGAGATCGGCCCAGCGCGCCAGCGCCTGCGCTTCGTCGTTGGTGGCCACCAGCACCACGCCGTACGGCACGGCGCGCGCGGAGTCCTGCGGATTCGCCACGCGCACGGCGGACAGGCTCGTGGCGCCCGCGTCGGCACCGGCGCCTGCCTCCACCACCGTGTCGTCAGCGGCACGCACGTCGTCGGTCACACCGGCGGAATCGCTCACCGTCTGAACCGCCGGTGTCGCTGACGGAAGGCCCGGTCGCCCGAGCAGGAACCAGAGGCCAGCCAGCAGCACCACGCCGGCAGCCACCATCATCGGCACCGGGACGGTGCGCTTCTCCGGTGCTGCGGCCTTCCGCCGACGCGGGGGCTCCGGTGCCGGCACCTCCGTCGGCGTCGGCTCCGATACCATGACCGGCTCCTCGACGACCGGCGCCGGTTCCTCGGGCGCAGGCGCAGGTGGCGCAGGAGCGGGTGTCGGCACCGGCACGTCCGCCTCACTCATCGGCGGCTGGATCTGCGCCAGCACGGTGTGCGGCGGCACGCGCAGCGCCGGCGATTCATCGCCCACGATCACCACGCCATCCAGCATCGCCGCCAGCTCGCTCACGCCCTCGGACTCACTCGACGCCACCAGCACGAGCAGCGCACCGACCTCGCGGAATCCGGCCGCCAGGCGCGACCACCGCTCGTTGCGCATGATGTCGGGCGTCACGTTCGGCTCGGTGCCACTCGGCATCACGAACAGCATGCCGGCGTCGTCCACCTGCCGCGCGATCTTGTTCAGCGACACGCCGTAGAGGAAGCTGTCGACGATGCCGTGCGGATCGTCGCCGGTCACCAGGCGGAGCAGGGGCTCGACATCACCGACCAGGTCACCGATCGCGACCCGGCGGCTGCGCGACAGCACCTGGCCGATGCCGATCGCGACGCGTGCCGTCGCCACCGGATCGATGCCGGTCACGAGGATCGCGTGCGCCTCATCGACCGCGGCGGATGCATCGGCGCCCAGCGCTTCCCAATCCACGCGCACCGTCAGTGCACCCGCCATCAGTTCGTTCCCCCTTCAAAGACCCAGTAGTCGCGGCCTGCCGCCTGTCCGGCCTGTTCGGCGTCCGAACGAGACCGGAAAGGACCAAGAATAACCCGGTACAGCGCGGTGCCGTTCGAGGTGGTCATCACCACGCGCGCCTTCTCACCATTGGCCTTGATTGACGATGCCACCTGCTGTGCGGGACGCTCCGCCTTCAGCGCGGCGAACTGCACCACGAAGGTGCCGCGCTCACCGAGTTGCGCCGCCACACTGGGTGCCGACGGGCGTGGACGCGGCTGGCTGTCGACGCGTGTCGCGGCGCGGCGCACCGAGTCGGCGCGGGCGATGCGGCGTGCGGTGGTGTCACCGGCGCCGCGTGGGACACTGTCGGCCGCACGGCGCGCGCTGTCGGGCGCAGCCGTGTTGCGCGTCGTGGTGTCGCGCACGCGACGCGGGGTGGTGTCCACCTGCGTGGCCGTGGCACGGATCGGCGCATCGCCGGCCCGGCGACGAAAGCCGTTCCACTGCACCACGGTCCAGATGTCCTTCGCGCCGCCGGCCACCACCGCCACCGCCTGGAAGCGGTCGGCCGATAGCACCACCACGTCGTCGCCGCGCAGCGTGCCAAGGCGTCCATCGGGGAAGACCAGTGGCAGGTCCGCGCGCCACGGCGTCGCGAATCGACCCAGCACCGCATTGGTGGCGATCCCGATCACCAGCACCGAATCGGCCTCGCCGCCATGGCGCACCAGCAGGGAGCGCCCGAGCGGATCCATGCGCAGCGCACTGGCGTCTCCGGGTACCGGCACCGTGGCCACGATCTCGTCGCTGTACTTGTTGATCACCTGCACCTGGGCTTCGTCGTCGTCGCGGCCCAGGACGTACACGCGATCGCCGCTCGGCGACGTGGTGGTGGCGATGATCGAGTCCCCGAGCGACACCGTGCTCAGTTTCTCCAGGTCACGCGCCCGCACGCTGACGAGGCCGCGCGGACCGTCGCTCAGGTAATAGCGGTCGCCGCCCGCCGCCGAGATCAGGCGCGCGCGGCCCGGCAGCACCGCCGAGTCCACCGCCGTCGTCGCCGGCGGGCGGAATCGCGTCAGCACCGTCTCCGGCCCGCGCTGGCCGATCAGCAGCACGCCACCGTCGCGCAGCGGCTGCAACTGGCTCAGCGTGGCCGCGGTGCTCACGCGCCATGGCGTGCTCTCGGTGGTGTTGAGCCGGAAAACGGCGTCTTCGCTGGTACCGAAGATGGTGGTGCCATCGAGGCTCACCGCCTCCCCCAGCGCGGTCGGGAAGGCGCGCTCCACCTGGCCGCCGCCGAGTGTCAGGCGCCACGCCATCCCGGCGCTGTCACGCAGCGCGAGTGTCCCGGCATCGATGTTGAACGCCAGCGGCACCACCTGCGCCGGCAGGGCGGCGCGAGTGCTCCAGATCACGCTGTCGAGCGCGGGATACAGGTAGGCGCGCGCCGGTCCCCCGGGGGCGGGGACGCGGAGGACGATGGCATCGGGGCCGAGGGCGGCAGTACTGGCTGCCGGCGCCCCGCGCTCGTCGGCGGTGCTGCAGGCAGCGAGCACCACGGCGAGGGCAATCAGGCGGGTTCGCACGGGCGTAACCTAGCCGTGACAGGGCAGGGGGAACACTCTTGCAAAGCGACGGGCGCCCGCTTTCGCAGGCGCCCGTCGGATCAACCTTCGCCGACCCGTGGGCCGGTTGCGGCAGGCGTCAGTACGACGTGCCGAGTGACCACTGCCAGAAGCCCTTCCGCTCCGGGCGATCGAGCGGGATCGCGTAGTCCCAGCGCAGCAGCGCGAAGTTGAACAGGTTGAGCCGGATCGAGTAGCCGTAGCTGCGCAGCAGGAAGCGCTGCGACTGCGAGTCGTAGGCGTCGGGGCGCGACAGGGTCGCCTTCTGCCCCGAGCTCCACGCCATGCCGGCATCGTAGAACACTGCGCCGTCGACCGGCGGCAGCTGCACCGGCAGCACGCCCAGCTCGAAGCGACGCACCAGCGGGAAGCGCACCTCGGCCGAGGCCACCACCGCACGCGAGCCGAGCAACTCGGTGTTGCTGCAGCCCGCCGATGCGCCGATCGATGGCTGGCAGCCGAAGTTCAGGGCATTCACGCGATCGTAGCCGCGCAGCCACATCAACCCGTTCGGGTTGCCGATGTAGTTCGGGAAGAACGACTCGTCGCGGCCGGCGCGCAGCACGCTCGTCACGCGCGTGGCGATGGTCAGGTAGTTGAACAGGATCGGGTCGTAGCGACGGTAGTCGGCCGTGACCTCATGCCACTGGCGGCTGCCGAACGTCGGCTCGTACGCGAACCGCATGCGGCGACCCGAGATCGGCGCCGTGTAGCCGTTGAGCGTGTTGTCGGAGACGAACGCCGCCTTCGGCTGCAGGAACCAGAGCGAACCCAGGTTCTCGTCGCCGATGATCTGGAACTGCGTGCTCTCGCCGAAGCTGTTGAACTGGCGCGCCACCGTCAGCGTGGAGCGGCCGATGTTCTGCAGGCCGAGGCCCAGCTCGAAGCGCTTGAAGCGATTCTTCGGCAGCAGGGAGGTGAAGCCGACGTCGCGCAGCACGAACCGCGCGAGGCTCTGGTTCTCCTGGTAGATGCCGGGCGACACCTCCAGGATCTCCTGCCCGTTGAAGAAGAAGTACGGGTACTGCGAGATCGCGGTGTTGTACTGCAGCTTGCCGGCAAGGTTGGTGTAGCCGGCGTAGATGATCGCGTCCTGCAGTCGGCCGTTCACCTGCGCCGTGAAGGCGAGCCGGTTGTTGCCGAGCAGGTCGCTGAGCACCACCGTCGTGCCGCCGAACAGGCCGCGGCCGAAGTTGTCCTGCGCATAGCCGATGCTCGGACGAGCCACGTAATCGGCTTCGTAACTCACCTTGTACGGACCGTCACGGAATCGCGTCGGGTCGGGCAGCGCGAGGTCGGCGCTGTCGAGCAGGTCGTCCACGCTGGCGAGCGTGGAGTCGCGTTCGCCACGCGCCGGCAGCGAATCGGACTTGCGCAGGCCTTCCGGCGCCCGATACACGGAGCGCGAGGGGAAGCGCGGTGGCGCGAGGGCGATCGTCGGCAAGACCGCACCGGGCTGCGTGGCGCCGGTGATCGGCGTCGGCGCCTTCGGCGCGCCGGGTGCTCCGGGCGTGGTGACGTCGGGCGGCCGCGTGGCCGGCTGTCCCGGTGTCACGGCCACCGACGGCGCGCTGGGCGTGATGGTGATGCCGTTGGTGGTGGTCGCCACCAGGCCCGCCGGTGCCTTCACCGGTGCGCGGTACGGCTCCTTCTTCAGCGCGCGGGGATTGTCCACCGTCCAGACGGTGTACTCGCCCTTCTTCTCGAAGTGCACGAACGCCATGCGGTCCGCGGTCCGGGCCCAGGTCAGCGCAGGGCTGAACTCGGTGATGCCCGACACACCGCCGGCCACGTTGGTGAGCTGGTAGTGCTCGCGGTTGCCGAAGTCGTAGAGGAAGACGTTCGGCACGCCGTTGCGATCGGTGATGTACGCCAGGCTCTTGCTGTCGGGCGCCCACTGCGGATTGATGTTCAGGCCCGGCTGGTTGGGCAGCACCGTGATGGCACCGGTGGCCAGATCATAGAGGCTGATCTTCCAGCGGCTGAAGCGCAGCAGTTCGAAGTCGGTCTCGGCGCCGCGATCGCTGGCGAACGCGATCGTCTTGCCGTCGGGCGACACGTTCGGCATGAAGTCGCCGTGCATGTCGTTGGTCAGCATCTTGAATCCGGTGCCATCCACCGCCACGATCGCGAGGTCGGTCACGCCGCCCTTGTTGGCGCTGAAGACGATGTGGCTGCCGTCCGGGGTGAAGACGGGGCTCAGCACACCATCCACCGGCACGTCGATGCGCCGCGTATTGCCGCCGCGGGTGCGTGTGAGGTAGAGCACATCCTTGCCGTTGCGCTGGCCGACGTATGCCACGTCGCGACCATCAGGCGAGAAGGCGCTCTGGCTGTACAGCAGGCGCAGTTCTTCCGCATTCGGATTGGTGGTGCTCTTCACCAGGCGACGCACGCGCTTGCCGGTGCGCGCATTGGCCAGCCAGAGGTCGATGAAGACCTCGCCGCGAAGAGGATTGCCATTCGACAGGAAGACGATCTGCGAGCCGTCGTCCGACAGCGTGGGCGCGAGGAAGATGTCGCCGCCGCTCTTCTTTTGGTTGAGCAGGTTCTCGGCGAAGCGGCGCGGACGGTCGAGGTTCACCACCGTCGGCAGGAACTGCTTCTGCATCGCGTCCTTCCAGTCGTCGCTGAGCTCGTCCAGCGACAGGCCCAGCTCGCGACGGAACGCCCGCTCGATGCCGACGTTCGGTACCGCCTCGAGGATCTGCCCGATCACCTGGTCACCCCAGCGCTCGCCGATGTACCGGAAGAGCGACTCGCCGAACCGATACGGGAAGAAGCGGTCGGGGTAGACCGTCATCTGCTCGATGTTTGGGATGTCGCCGTTCAGCGCTGCATCACGCAGCCACATGTCGGTGAACTTGTGGTCCGAGCCCAGCGACAGGTACTCGGCCATGCCTTCCATGAACCACAGCGGCGGGTTCACCGCCTGCAGTGCCTGCAGGTTGGCGCCGGCGCGGCCGCGCGAGAACACGTCGTACTGGAACTGGTGCACCATTTCGTGCGCCAGCACGTGCTCGAAGGTGCGGAAGTCGCCCGTCAGCGGCAGCACGTTGCGCTGGCGCTGCGCGTCGGTGGCACCGCCGGTGCCTTCACCGAGATCGCCGAAGATGTTGTTCTGGGCGAAGTCGGTGCGGCTGGCGAAGATCACGATCGGCTTGCGCTCGCGGAACTCGTGGCCCAGCACACGCGAGAGCCGCGCGTACGACCGTTCGGCCATGCGCGCGGCATCCTCCACCGCAGCCTTCTCTTCCTTGTAGTAATGCACGCGGAAGTGCTCCGTCTCGAGCACCCGCCACTGGAACTTGTTGTACTGGACCTGGTTCTTGCCGAAGTAGCCCTGCGCGCCGAGGGACGACGTGAGGGCCAAGGTGCTGGTGATCGCCACCACCAGGGTTCGCCGCATCCGCATTTGCAGTCCTCCCGGACCATTTGCGACCAGGGGCCTCAGGCCCGCATCACTCAAACGCCACGCGCTCCGCATCACTCCACAACCGCTCCAGCTGGTAGAAGTTCCGCAGCGTCGGATGGAAGACGTGGATCACCACGTCGGTGTAGTCGAGCAGGGCCCAGCGGCCCTGTTCCACCCCTTCGGCATGCGTCACTCGCTCACCCTCGTCCCGCAGCTGCCGCACCACGTGGTCCGCCATGCTCCGTACGTGCGTGTCCGACGTGCCGGATGCAATCACGAAGAAATCGGTCATGTCGGTCAGGCCGGCCAGCGACAGCACCTGGATGTCCGTGCCCTTGAACTCACTCATCAACTGTGCCGCGCGCTTCGCCAACGCTTCCGAGGCGGCCTTCGTGGCACGGGTCGTACTCTTCAATGCGGTCATCGATATATGGAACGGCGGACGACGTCCGCCTCATGGTACAGGGAGCCCGCCGGTGTGATTGACGGGAGCGACCACCCGTAGGTTAACCCGTCGCGCCCACAACCACACACTCGCCGGTCACCCATCGCCCCTGCGGGAACTCACGGATCGGGCTGCCGGTCACATCCTCCCGTCGAAGGCGGACACGCAACGCGGGGCGCCCCCCCATCAGGAGGACGCCCCGCTGCTCGAACCCAATCGCCGGACGCTGCCCGCCGCGAGGCGGGCGCACCATGGCGCGGTGGTCAGCCCTTGATCACCCAGACCTTCACTTCCGGCTTCACGTCGGCGTGGAGCTTGATCGCGACCTTGTACACACCGAGCGCCTTGATGGGCTCGTGCAGGTCGATCTGGCGCTTCTCCACGTGCAGGCCCTGCGCCTTCAGCTGCTCGGCGATGTCGCCCGAGGTCACTGAGCCGAAGAGCTTGCCTTCCTCGCCCACGCGGGCGGCGAAGGTGATGGAGAGATCGGCGTACTTCTTCGCCTCTTCCTCCGCCGCTGCGACGCGCGCCTGCTCGGCGGCGACCAGCTTCGCCTTCTCCATCGAGATCCGCTTCTTGTTGCCATCGGTGGCCGGCAGGGCCATGCCGCGGGGCAGCAGGAAGTTGCGGGCAAACCCGGTGGAGACCTTCACCAGGTCGCCGGCATGTCCGAGGCTGTCCACCGCTTGCCGAAGAATCACTTCCATCGTTTCACCCTCCTCAGGTCAGGAAACCGCTGGCCGGGTCCGGCGTCGCCAGTCGGCCCAAGTATCACCCAGTCCCACCAATCCGAGCGCGATCGCCGCGCCATCCCGCAGCAGCAGCAACAGCGCCACTCCAAACAACAGCCCGAGCCAGGAACGGCCCGGACGCAGAAACCACGTCAGTACGCCGGCGCCTCGCATCGCGTACAACGCGCCGAAGAACACCAGCAGGTTCACGCCCAACGGTCGAAGCACCGCCAGCGCCGGCAGCAGGGCCAGCACCAGCCCCACGATCACCGACCAGATCCAGTGATCGTTGAACCGGAACTCGCGCAGCCGGCCCAACGGCTCGCCCAGTCGCGCGCGGCCGAAGCGATGGTACAACGCCCACGCCAGCGCCATCGCGGCCAAGGTCTGCAGCGCCAGCATCGAGGGCAGCACACCGCGGGCGAGCTGCGGCAATCCCGACACCTGCGCCTCGAACCGGTCCAGCATCGCGGTCGATGCACTGTCGGCGGGTGACGTGCCCGGTCGCGCCATGCGAGAGCGCGCCATCTGCCAGTTGGTGAGGTCCGCGTTGCCACGCACCTCCAGCACCGAGTCCACCGCGCGCGCCAGTGACGCCGTGCCCGAAGGCGTCGCCACCACCAGCATCACGGCCAGCAGCAGCGCACCCAGCGTCGCCACCACGCCCTTGCCGAGGAACCACTTCGACCGCGACGCGACCAGCGCCAGGCCGAAGCAGGCCGCAGCCATCACCGACCACCCTGCCGTCAGGACGGCACTGGTCACGCCGGCCCGGGTGATCGACCAGATCGACCAGCCCGTCATCACCAGCGAGACCACCGCCAGCGTGGCACTCCCGCCTCGCCACCACCCCACCAGCGCGCAGGCCGCCACCATCGGCAGCAGGAGCGTGAGCCCCTCGTGCACCGGCAGCAGTGTCTGTGCGATCGGCAGGTCGGCTGCCAGCAGGAAGGCGAACAGCGCCACCCCGATCCACCACCAGCCCCGTCGCGGCGCCGGCGTGACCGGATCCGTCATCGAGCGGTCAGGCCTTGCTCGAGCGGGTGTACGGCAGCAACGCCAGGTAGCGCGCCTTCTTGATCGCCGACGCCAGCTGACGCTGGTGACGGGCGTCCACACCACTCAACCGGCTCGGCAGGATCTTGCCGTTCTCGGTGATGAAACGGCTGAGGAAGCGCTCGTCCTTGTAGTCCACGAAACGGATGCCAGCCTCGTTCACCGGGCTGGGCTTCTTGTTGCGGCGGGCCATGGGTTAATCCTCGTCGTCGTCGTCGTCGCCCGCTTCTTCCGCGCGGCGCTTGGCTTCCAGCTGCTCTTCGGTGAGCGGCGGGGCTCCCAGCTCGTGCTCGTGCAGCGAGATGAGGTAGCGGAGCACACCGTCATCGAGCTTCAGCGACCGCTCGAACTCGGGCAGCTTGGTCGTGTCGGTGGTGAAACGCGCGACGACGTAGTAGCCGGTCTCACGCTTCTTGATCTGGTAGGCCAGCTGACGACGGCCCCAGTTGTCGATCGTGGCCTCTTCGGCCAGCGACAACAGGCCATGGTGCTTGGCCAGCTTCTCGGCGATCACTCCATCTTCGAGCGCACTGTCGAAGATGTAGACGGCCTCGTACGGACGCATGATTGCGGTCACGAGTGGCAATCCTCCCTGTGGTCAGAACCGCCCCCCGCGGGTTGCCGACGCAGGAGGAGGGGAATGAAGGGCGCCCCACCTGAGGGGCGCCCGTTGTCCCGCGCTGGCGACGCCGGGCGCGGACTAGCCCTGCAACCTAGCCGGACCGGAGGCGCGACGGAACCTCCTCAGGTGAACGTCAGCGCCACCTTGCCGATCGTCCCGTTGCCTTCGACCAGCGCGTGCGCCTCGCCGATCCGTTCCAGCGGGAAGGTGGCGTCGATGCGCGGTGCCAGGCGGCCGTCGGCCAGCAGCGGCATCACCGCGCGCTCGAAGGCCGCCGTAACGGCCACCCGCTCCTCGAGGGCGCGGCTGCGGAGCACGGTGCCGCGGATGGTGAGCCGCTTGCCGAGGATGGCCCGCAGGTCCATGGTCGCCTTGGCACCGGCCAGTGCCCCGATCAGCATCAGCCGTCCGCGCGGCGCCATGGCGGCGAGGCTGCCGGCGGTGTAGTCGCCACCGACCAGGTCCACCACCACGTCCACCCCGCGGCCGCCTGTCCACGCACCCACTGCGTCGGCGATCCATGCCCCCTCGCCGGGCTGGCAGCCATCGCTCATGCCCGCCTCCCGCGCGGCGTCCAGTTTTGCGGCGCCCCGTGCCGTGCCGTACACCGATGCCCCCCACGTCACCGCCAGCTGCACCGCGGCCAGCCCGACCCCGCTGCCCACCGCGTGCACCAGCACCCGTTCGCCGGCCTGCAGTCCCGCCTGCACGATCATCGCGTCGTGCGCCGTGATGTAGGCCTCGGGGCTGGCGCCAGCCACCGGCCACGACAAGCCGTCCGGCACACGCGCCACCGCCCGCGCGTCGGTCGCCAGGTACTCGGCGTGTGCGCCGCCGCCCACCAGCCCGCACACGCGGTCGCCAACCACCCATCCGGTGACGCCGTCGCCCAAGGCGACCACTTCGCCGGCGAACTCGAGCCCCGGAATGTCGGCCGGCACGCCGGCTGGCGCCGGATAGCGACCCATGCGCTGCAGCAGGTCGGCGCGGTTGATCGCCGACGCGACGACGCGAATCAGCAGGTCGTCGCGACCCATCGTCGGCAACGGGCGCGACTCGATCGCGAGAACGTCAGGTCCGCCTGGGGCGGTGATCACCGCGGCGCGCATGCTGGTGGGAAGCGTCATCCGCAGAGTCTCGCACGCCCCCGGCCATCACACCACCCCGACGCGGCGTTTCACCGCGCCGCGTCAGGCACGGTCAACCATGCCCCCTGCTTGAGCCGCATCGTGATCGCGTGCAGGCAGTCACGCCCCTGGAGCGGATTGCACGACAGGGCCAGTGCGCTGGCCTCGTAGCCGGGTGCCAGCCGTGCGATGCGTCGCGCGGGAAAGATCGCCAGCGGCGTCGTCACGCTCATCAGTCGCAACTCCTCCACCGGTGAGAGACCGAGCAGGCGTGCGGTGGTGGCAGGATCGTCGCGGATGATGCCCGCGTCACTGTAGGTGTCGCTGCCGGCCAGCAACTGCACGCCAGCCCGCTGCAGGGACCGCGCGTTGCGCACCGTCACGTCGCGCAGCCGACGCAACGCTGCCGTGTCGGTGCCAGCCTGCCGCGCGCTGAGCACGAGTGTGGCCGTCATCAGCACGCGCCGCTGTCCGGCCAGCCTGATCGTGGACTCGGGGAGCACCATCGTGCGCGCCGCGCTGTCGGTGGCGATCGGTGCACCGTATCCGGGTACGTGCGCAAAGCCATCCACGCCGGCGCGCAGTGCGATCTCCATGTCGTATGGCGTCTCGATGTGTGCCCACACCCGCCGCCCCAGTCGGTGTGCCGCCTCCACCAGCGGTGGAAGCAACGCCGGGTTCATGCCGTAGAAGCCGTAGTGCGTGGAATCACCGTGCCGCGCCGTCCAGCGCTCCGAGTCCAGCAGCATCACCTTCAGCGCCGGCACCGTGTCGCGCGCCAGGCGCGTCACGATCGCCGCCAGTTGCGGCAGGCTGTCCAGACGGTGGTACACGTCGCCATCGCGGCGCAGGCTCCGGGCCGCAGCCACGCGCTCCGAGTCCACCTGCCAGAAGCGCCGGTACAGACCCAGCGACTCGTACAGCACCTGCGGATGTCCACCACTCGACGTCACGGCGCCATCGGCGTACGTCACGTCCACACTCGTCGGCACGTTGACCCGTGCTGCGATTTCGCGTCGTCCGGCGCGCGAGTTGGTCAGCGGTTGCACGTAGAACACGCCGACACGGAGATACGTGTCGCGGATTGCCTCGAAGCCGAAGCCGGAGTCGGGGCTGTGCGTGTGTGCGTCGGCATACGGCGGCACCATGAAGCGTCCGCTGAGGTCGACCACGCTGTCCGCTGGCTGCGCCGGGCGCGACACGAACAGTCCGTCGCGCATCCATCGCGATCCGGCGGTGAATGTCGCGCCGTCGAACCATCGCGCGCCACGCAGTTCCACCACTGGGCCACTGGGCGACGACGTCACCTGCGCCGCGGTACGCATCGGCGCACCGACGCACGACGACAGGAGCAGGGCGACGAGCCCGACGTGATGACGGTGAACCCGATTGTGCTGCATGCGGCCTCGCGCGGGATGTGAGCGGTCCGACACATCTTGCGCCACGCGTGCACGCACCGGCAGCCGGCAGTCGGTGAACCGGCCGGATGACTCGGTCAGCGCTCCGCGATGCGCGTGCGCTGTCGCAGCAGCGTGGACCCGGTGCGGCTGCAGCCGACGCGTGATCCGTCCGGGAACTCGGCGATCAGCCGGCGATCGTCACCCGGCACCAGCCGTGTCACCCAGCTCAGGTTCACCACGTGGCTGCGGTGCACGCGCACGAACAGCGCCGGGTCGAGACGCGCCGTGAGTGCGGCCAGCGTGGCACCGTAGAGCACCGCGCGCTCGGCCGTCACCACCCGCACGAAGTCGTCGCACCCTTCGAGTCGCCAGATCGCGGGAACCGCCACCGGTTGCAGTCGCGTGCCGGTGCGGAGCAGCAGCACCTGCAGCGGCGTGGCGTCCGCCGCATCCGTCGCCGGCACGCTCGCGCGCACCCGACGCACGCGGGCCAGCGCATCGCGCACCCGGTCCTGCCCGAATGGCTTGAGCAGGTAATCCACTGCATCCAGCTCGAACGCGGTGACGGCATGCTCGGCATGCGCGGTGGTGAACACGATCGAGGTCCCCGCGGGTACGTCGGCGATCGCATCCAATCCCGAGCCACCCGGCATGGTGATGTCGAGGAACAGCACGTCGACGCGGTGTGCCTGCAGCACGGCACGCAGTGACGGCAGGTCGTCGGCCTCGGCGACGATGGTCACGCCTGGATCCGCACCCACCACGCGACGCAGCGCCTGCCGGGCCAGCGGTTCATCGTCGGCGATGATCACGCGGAGCGCCACCGTCACGTCAACTCGCGCTGGTGACGGGGAAGCGCGCCTCGACACACCATCCGCCCACGTCCGTGCGCGGCCCGGCGCTGAACTGCAGCCGGTCACCGAAGCAGGCTTGCAGCCGACGCCGCACCAGCGCCAGGCCGGCGCCACTGCCGCGAGTCACGGCGGTCGCTCCGAGCCCGTCATCACGCACACGGAGCGTCACCACGTCGTCGTCGCGCCGCGCCGACACCTCGATGCGTCCCGGCCCCGGGCGTGGTGCGACGCCATGACGGATCGCGTTCTCCACCAGTGGCTGCAGCGTCAGTGCCGGCATCAGCACGCCCGCCAGCGACTCGTCGAGCGTGAAGTCGCAGCCGAGCCGCTCGCCGAGTCGCAGCGACTCCAGCGCCACGTAGTCCTGCGCCATCTGCCACTCGGCCGCCAATGACGCCATGCCGCGGCCGTCGTCGCGCCCTTCCGTCACGTACCTCGCCACACGTGCGAAACGGTCGATGGCGTCGTCGGCGCGCGCGTCGCCGCTGCGCACCAGCTCCAGCAGGGAGTGCAGGGTGTTGAACAACAGGTGTGGATCGAGCTGCGCCCGCAGCGCGCTGACCTCCGCCTGTCGCAGCAGCAGCGCCGACTGCCGGACTTCGCGAATCGCCTGCGCCGTGTAGCACGACGCCGCCACCGCGAAGTACAGCACCAGGGACGTCATCGCCTGCCAGTGCAGCGCCGGACCGCGCAGGTACTGCAACTGGAACGCACCACCGGACAGCCAGCCTGCGCTGCCGAGTGCGGTCGCGATGGTCAGGTACCACGCCACCGCGAACACCACGATGCCGACGAGGTGCAGCGGGATGAACCACCAGCGCGCGGCGAACCGCCACGGTGCCAGCCGGCAGAGTTGCCACACAGGCACCGCCGCCACTCCGGCGGCTGTCGTGTTGGCGATCGCGTCCCGAATCACCGGCATGCCGAGTCGGCTGCCGTCGGCGATGAACACCAGCAGATACGACGTCGCCATCAGCAGCAACGCGCCCGGCACCAGGAACCGGGCGGTCCAGGCGGGCGCGATGGGCGATGCGGAAGCGGACATGCCCGGAAGCTATCCCGCCGCGATTCTGTTGCGCCGCCGACGGCGGTGAAGCGGGCGGTGAGGTCGGTGAACGGCGTTCGAGGTCCGGCGCGCGCGAGCCCGCGCCGTTCACCCGGTGCCGCTCAGCGCAGCATCGTGCGCACGGAGTCGAGCGAGCCGTCGGACTCGGCGGGCCGCAACTGCAGCAACGCCGCCAGCAGCGGATAGACGTGCACGTTGGTGAACGGTGGCACCGTCAGCCCACGGCGGAATGACGGGCCGGCAGCGACGAACAGCGCGCCCATCGAGGGCAGCGCGTTGTCGTAGCCATGCGCGCCTCCCACCTTGCCGGCGGGAACGCGAGCCAACGAGGCACGGGTGCCGATCGACCAGCCCTCATCGGCGATCGCCACCACCGGCGTGACGCGCGCGCCGCTGTTGTAATGCAGCCGCGCCGGCAGCTCACCCTTGCGGTAGACGCTGAGGTGTGGATGCGCCTTGTGCAGCGCGTCGTACACGTACGCCTCGCGCCCCGGTTTCGGGATGATCGTCGCCACCGGGTCCCAGTCACCGACGTCGAGGCTGTCCAGCGAGACGTAGTCGTCGAGCGCGATGGCCCGTGATGGGCTCACTTCCGTCATGCCGTGATCGGCGACGACCATCACGTTCACCCGCTCCGTCGCCCCCTGTCGCGCGATGCCGTCGATGATCGCGCCGACCGCACTGTCCACCCGCGCGATCGCGGCATCGACTTCCGGTGAGTCGGGACCGAAGTTGTGGCCGTCGGTGTCCACGTCGCTGAAGTACACGGCGACCAGGCGCGGCGCCGCGCTGTCGGGCATCGCCAGCCACTCCAGCACACGACGCACGCGTGTATCGCGCGGCGTGGTGGCATCGAAGGCGTAGAACCAGTGCGGGCGGACGTCGCCGATCGGGGCCTCGGAGCCGGGCCAGAAGTACGTCGCGGTGCGCACACCCTGTCGCTCCGCGGTGACCCAGATCGGTTCACCGGCGAACCAGCGCGCGTCGCGCACCGCCGGATTGTTGCCGGTCTGGAATCGACCCAGCTGCGCGTCGAGCATCACGTTGGCGGCGATGCCGTGATGTTCCGGATACAGCCCCGTCACCAGCGTGTAGTGATTGGGGAAGGTCTTGGACGGAAACGACGGCAGCATGCGCTCGGCGCGCACACCGCGTGACGCCAGCTCCCGCAGCCGCACGGCCGGCGCACGATCCAGGTAGTCCCAGCGAAATCCGTCCAGCGCAATCAGCACCACCTTGGGCGGAGCCGCGGGCACCGCCGATCGCGAGCCGTGCGACGCGCAGCCGGCCAGCGCCAGGAGCAGCGCTGCACCTCGCAGCGCGCCGATCGGAATTGTTCGCCACCACGCGGCGGGCGGCTGTCTGTCGTGCCGTACGGCCATCACGAATCCGGGATCTGGTGTCACCCGGCGGGGCGTGCACGGGGCTGCAAGATACTCGCCCCGCGACGGAGGTGCGGGCGTCAGGCCGACCGGCGCTGCACGGCTCCCGCCGGCCCGGCATCCGAGTCGGCAAGCATGACGCCTCCCATGGCCGAGCGCTTGGCCTGGTACATCGCACGGTCCGCGCGCGCGATCCACTGCGCCAGGTCTTCGGCCGGCTGCAACTGCGCCACGCCGACCGACGCACCGAGCGCGAACTCCATCGCCTGCGTCGGGGCAGGGAGGGCCTTCACCTGGTCGAGCAGGCGTTTCGCCAGCGTTTGCGCCACCAGCAGGTCGCAGTTGTTCAGGATCACCGCGAACTCGTCGCCACCGTACCGGCAGACCACGTCCGACTGCCGCAGGAAGACCAGCTTCAGTGCCTGCGCCACGGTGGTGATGGCGCAGTCACCGGCCACGTGCCCGTACGAGTCGTTGATGATCTTGAGCTTGTCGAGATCGATCATCAGCAGCGTCACCGGCGCGCGACCGAGTGAGAACAGCTGCGCCGCACGCAGCGCCATCAGGTCGAAGTGCTTGCGGTTCCCGACCCCGGTGAGGGGATCGGTGGCACTCTCCCTCTTCGCCTCCTCGAGTTGGCGGCCGAGCGAATCGAGTGACGAGGCCAGCGTGCGATACTGCCGCTGCTGCTCGTCACGCCGCTCGCGCAGCGTGCGATCGATCTCGCTCACCGCAGCCAGGACTTCCTCGCGGATGGTGCTCATCTGTGAGGCACTCACCACGGCCCGCTTCACCAGCGCCAGATGGGCACCAGTGCGGCTGTCGGCACTGTCGTCGATGCGCACCGCCTCGTGCACCGCCGACACGCAGCTCCAGAGCGCCGTGCGCAGCTCCGACACCAGTGCATCCACCGAGTGCTGCTCATCGCGACGCAGCTCGGTGACCGTGCGCACCAGCCCACCCCAGTCGCGATGCGGGATGCCCACCGCCGCGTCGTCGACGCCGTCCACCGACATGCCGAGCGTGGCATGCCGCTGCCAGGCGGTCAATTCCCTCGCGGTCACCTCGGCGGGGCGATGCGGGAGGTCCACCGGGTGGTGCGCCAGCGCGGCCAGCACGCCACCGAGTGCATCCAGCAGCTGCGTCACATCGTCGGCAGGGCTCGCGGCGCGCAGGTCACCCGGCTGCGCCGAGGGATCGACGCGCGCAGCCCCGGCGGACGCGGTGCCGAGGTGAGGGTCGTGCTCCTTCTTGAAGAAGAACATGAGGCGGTCCGGGGAACATGAGTATTCTCAAAGCATCGGCCGCGCGGCGAAAACCTTGAGAAATCCTCATGTTCGGGAATCAGGTGCCCCGGCCAATGCGCGCGATGCGACGCGTGCGCACTCTGCCAGCACCGCCGCCCCGACCAGGATGGCGCCCTCCGACACGTCGAATCGGGGCGAATGCGCGGCGGTCGCAGGCTCACCCGGCGCCCGGGCGCCGAATCGCAGGAAGCAGCCGGAGATGCGTTCCATGTAGAACGCGAAATCTTCACCACCCATGTTGGTGATGCCGAACGGCACCACCGCCGCCTCGCCCAGGACTGCGGTCGCCGCCTCGCGCGCCCACAGCGATTCGCGCACTGGATTGACGATCGGCGGCGTCCCGTCGGAAAACTCCACGCTGGCGGTGACCCCATGCGCCGACGCCGTCGTGCTGGCGATGTGTGTCACTTCGGCGACCAGCCTCGCACGCGTGTCGGCGTCCATCGCCCGCAGGGTGCCGGTGAGCGTGGCCGTCTCCGGAATCACGTTCGGTGCGATGCCGGCGTGGACGCTGCCGACGGTGCAGACGGCCGGTCGTGCCGGGTCGATGCGGCGTGACACGACGGTCTGCAATGCCATGATCACCGCCGCCGCCGCCACGATCGGATCGGCGGCTTCGTGTGGTCGCGCTCCGTGCGCGCCCTGCCCGTGCAGCACGATCGTGAAGCTGTCGGCCGACGCCGCCAGCGCACCCGGCTCGGCGATCACCTCGCCGACCACGAAGCGGCGGTCGACATGTCCACCGAAGATCGCCGCGACGCCGTCCAGCGCACCGCTCGCCAGCATCGCGGCCGCCCCGGCGCCGATTTCCTCCGCCGGTTGCAGGACGATCAGCACGTCGCCGGCCGCGGGTGTGTGCAGCAACTGCATCGCGGCACCGATTGCCCACGTGGCATGCACGTCGTGTCCGCAGGCATGCATCACGCCGGTCACCGACGACGCGAAGGGCAGCCCGGTGGCCTCCGTGATCGGCAGTGCGTCGATGTCGCCGCGGATGGCGACCACCGGCGCGCTCCGGTCGCGACCGGGGATTCGCGCCACCAGGCCAGTGTTCGCGACGCGGCGCACGTCCTGCACGCCGAGCGCCGCGAGTTCCGCAGCCAGTCGCGCTGCCGTCTGGTGCTCGTGGTTCGACAGTTCGGGATGCTGGTGCAGCGCGCGGCGCAGGCCGAGCAGCGCTGCGACCTCATCGTCGCTGAACGTTTGCAGCGCGCGCGCCGGCGCGACCAGCTGGTGGCGCAGCGGCAGCGCCGCCATTGGTGTGTCGATGCCGGTCATCCCCGCGCCGTCGGCGACAGGAGCGTCTCCGTCCGCACCGTCAGCGCCTCGATGCGCTCGACGTCCACCGTCACGCCGATGCCCGGGACGTCGAACGGCACCGCCACCATGCCGTCGGCGCCCATCGTCCATTCGGGCGTGACGACGTCCTGCGCCCAGTAGCGCGCGCTGGGACTGAGGTCGCCCGGCTTCTGGAAGTTGCTCAGTGATGCCAGCGCCACGTTGTAGGCGCGACCGATGCCGCTCTCCAGCATCCCACCACACCACACCGGGATTCCGTTCGCCTCGCAGTAATCGTGGATCGCCAGTGATTCCGCGAACCCGCCCACGCGACCGGGCTTGATGTTGATCAGCCGTCCGGCGCCCAGCGTCACCATGTCCTGCGCGCGATCGAGCGAGGTGATCGACTCGTCGAGACAGATCGGCGTGCGCAGCCGCTTCTGCAGCGCGGCGTGCCGCACGATGTCCTCCCACGCCAGCGGCTGCTCGAACATCATCAGCGCGAGATCGTCCATCGCCTCCAGTGCGCCGGCATCGTCCAGCGTGTATGCGTTGTTCGCGTCGGCCATCAGCGGGGCATCCGGAAAGGCGCTCCGCACCGCACGCACGAAGGCCACGTCCTTCCCGGGCATGATCTTCAGCTTGATCTTCCGGTACCCCTCGGCCAACGCGGCATGCACCTTCTCCACCAGCGCTTCCGGCGATTGCTGGATGCCGAGCGAAATGCCCACCGGAATGCTGCGCCGCGTGCCACCGATCAGGCGTGCCAGTGACACCCCCAGCCGCGTCGCCTCCACGCCCCACATCCCCATCTCCACCGCTGCCTTCGCCATCCAGTGGCCGCGGAAGTCCTGCTCGAGCACCGCGTGCACCTCGCCCGGCGCCTGGAATTGCCGCCCGAGCACGCGAGGCGCGATCCAGCGCGTGATCGCGAGCCACGCGGTGTCGATCGTCTCGGCGGTGTAGTTCGGGAGGTCGTCGGCCACGCACTCGCTCCACGCGGTGGCGCCGCTGGCATCCTGCAACTCGAGCAGGGCGATGCGGCGATGCACCATCGTGCCGGACGAGATCCGGAACGGCTCGCGCAGCGGCAGCCGGATTTCCCTCAAGGTGATGCGCGTGATCTCGATCATGAGTCGGCGTGTGGGAAGGTCAGCGCGCAGGTCAACGTGCGGCGACGACGTAATACGGCAGCGATGTGTCGTGCCCGCGGACGAAGTGCGTCACACGATCACCCCGTTCCAGGCGGCCGCCGAGCGCGTGACGCACCGCGAGGCGCCAGGCCAGCGCGCGCTCGGCACCGGCGGCATGCACGGCGGAGAAGTCGTGCGGGATACGCACGCGCACGACCAGTGCGGAGCCGGTATCGACCACACCAGGTGTGCCGTCCGGCGACAGCACGATCGCGTCAGGGAGCGCGTCGTCAGCGGCGCAGGGCCGTCCATCGCCGGGGTGCCACGCGCTGCTGGCCGGCAGGTCCCAGTGATAGACGAGCCGATCGGTGGGCAGTGCACCGTGCAGCACACTGCCCGTGTGCGCTCCGTACATGTTCTCCACGTAGGCCGCGGGTGTGGCGCCGAGGTGGGTGATGTTGAAGTGGGCGTTGCGAGCCACCAGCGGATCGGCGGTCCAGATCATCAGGCGCACCGAGAGCGGCAGCAGTGCATCGCGCTGGAAGTGCTTGAGCTGGGCGCCGAGGCCGGTGCCGCGCGCTTCCGGTCGCACGGCGAGCATGTCGGACCAGTGGACCAGCGCGCCGTCCTGCACGCCGGTCATGCCGAACACGAATCCCATCAGCCGGTCGTGCTCATCGAAGGCGCCGGCGGCGACGCCCCCGATCTTCTGCGCCACGCGCAGGATCGCACCCGGCACCCGCTCGGTGAAGCCGTGGCCCCAGGTGTCGTCCTGCAGCGCCACGCAGGCGTCGTAGTCGGCGAGGGTGTCGAAATGGCGGAGGGTGAACATCGGCGTGGCGTGGGCGATGGGCGAGAAGCAGGCCGCCGGTGTGCTTGCGACCACGCGGCCGCTGCAGTACCGATAGGTGCGTACAGAAGTGTATACAAATATTCCGGTGCCCGCATGTCCGACCTGCTCGCCGTCCACGGATGTCGTCCGGCCCTGCGCGCCAGCGCGCTGTGCTGTGCCGCGCTGCTCACTGCCTGCCAGCCGATCGGCGACCGGCCGGCAACCAGCGACGCCGCGCGCGGCGCGGCGACGAGTGGTCCCTACGACATCGTGATCAGCAACGGCCGCGTGGTCGACGGGACCGGCAATCCCTGGTTCATGGGTGATGTCGGCATCCGGGGCGACCGCATCGCGACCATCGTGCCGGCCGGTGGCCTGCGTGACGCCGCAACCGCCACCCGCATCGACGCCACCGGCAAGGTGGTGGCCCCCGGTTTCATCGACATCCAGGGGCAGTCGGCGTTCCAGCTCACGGTCGGTGACGGGCGTGTGGTGGGCAAGGTGTCGCAGGGAATCACCACCGAGATCCTCGGCGAGGGCAGCACACCGGCACCGGTCAACGCGGCGATCCTGACCGCGCTCACGTCCCAGCTGCGGACGCGCGACGACTCGGCGTTCGCCACCGCATCCAGGGCCTTCAGCGGGCCGCGCGGGTTCGGCCGCTGGCTGGACGCCATGCAGCAGCACGGCATCTCCGTCAACGTCGGCTCGTTCCTTGGCGCGGCGACGGTGCGTGTCTATGCAAAGGGGTACGCCGAGGGCGCGGCCACGCCCGCCGAACTGGATACGATGCGCACGATCACCGCCAACGCCATGCGTGATGGGGCCTTCGGGGTCGCGAGTGCCCTGATCTATCCCCCCGGCCGCTACGCCTCCACCGAGGAACTGGTGCAGGTCGCGCAGGCGATGGCGCCGTTGGGAGGCGTGTACATCACCCACATGCGATCGGAGGCCGACCAGTACCTCGAGGCCATCGATGAAGCGATGCGCATCGGACGTGAGGGTAGGGTGCCGGTGGAGATCTACCACCTGAAGGCAGGCGGTGTCCGCAACTGGCCGAAGGCGGCGCAGGCGGTGGCGAAGATCGATTCGGCGCGCGCCGCCGGGCAGGACGTCGCGGCCGACATGTATCCCTACACCGCCGGGGGGACGTCGCTGGCGGCGTGCACACCGCCGTGGGCCACCGAAGGCGACCGATTGCTGGAGCGACTGCGCGATCCGGCGACACGCGCGAAGATCGTGGCCGAGATGACGGCTGCCACCGGCAGCTGGGAGAATCTCTGCGCGCTGGCCACGCCCGCCGGCATCATGACCGTCGGGTACGAGCTGGCGGACCTGAAGAAGTTCGAGGGCAAGCGGTTGTCGGAGATCGCGCCGGTGATGGGCAAGGACTGGGCGAACACGATCGTCGAACTGCTGCTGGCCACCAACGCGCGAGTCGGCATGCTGGTGTTCATGATGTCGGAGCCGAACGTCGAGATGCAGATGCGTCGGCCGTGGATGAAGTTCGGCACCGATGCCGACGGCTGGGACCCCGACTCCGCGCGCGGCATGACCCACCCGCGTGCGTACGGCACCTATCCGCGCATCCTCGGACACTACGTGCGCGAGCTCGGCGTGCTGACGCTGGAGGAGGCGGTGCGGAAGATGACGTCGGCGGTCGCGAGCCGGCTGTCGATTCCCGATCGCGGCCTGCTGCGGGCAGGGCTGATGGCCGACGTGGTGGTGTTCGATGCCGGCACGGTGATCGACAAGGCGACCTACACCGAGCCACATCGGAACTCGGTCGGCATCGAGACCGTGATCGTGAATGGCGTGCGGGTGTGGGCCGACGGCCGACACACCGGCGCCAAGCCTGGTCGCGTGGTCCGCGGGCCGGCGTGGACCGGAGCCGGTCGATGAAGGCCGCGCCATCCGGTACGACGGCGCGCGGGGCGCGTCCGACGGTGGTCTATCACGCGTTGCGCGAACTGATCGTGCGCGGACAGTTGGCTCCAGGCGCCCGCATCGTCGAGAGCGACGTCGCGACGCGGCTGCATGTCAGCCGCACCCCCGTGCGCGGGGCGCTGCAGCGGCTGCAGCAGGAGGGCTACATCGTGGACTCACCCTCGCTGCAGCAGTCGAGGCCCACCGTGGCGCCGATGACGCGCGAGGACGCGATGGAGCTGTTCTCGATCGTCGCCGAAATAGAGGGCCTGGCGGCACGCTACGCCGCGCATCTCGCGACCGTCGCGCGCGACCGGCTCGTCACCGAGCTCACCACCATCAACTCGCGGCTTGGAAAGGCCGCCGCGGCGAAGGCGCCGCGGCACGACCTGCTGTACGAGCTCGATGAGCGCTTCCATCGTGCCTACGTCACCGCGGCCGCGGGGCCGCGGTTGCGCGCGCTGCACGATGCGGTGAAGCCGCAGGCGGAGCGGTACGAACGACTCTATGTCAGCCTGCTCTCGCGCGGCCTGGCACCATCGGTCAAGGAACATGACGCGATCACGCGCGCGATCCGGAGCGGAGACGCCGATGGCGCGCAGCGGGCGGTGCAGGCCAACTGGCGGAACGCTGCCACGCGGCTTGGCGCCATGATCACCACGGTCGGGGAGCGTGGCGCATGGTGACGATGCGACAGCGCGTGGCCACGATGGTGCTGGCCGTGACCCTGTCCGCGCCGACGGTGCGGGCACAACAGCCAGTCGATCCGCCGCTGATTGCCCCAGCTGCCCGGTATGCCGCTGCCGTGGCGGCACTGTCGGCATTCATCGAGCACGAGCGACAGGTGCACGGCATTCCGGCGCTCTCGATCGCGCTGGTGGATGACCAGCGCATCGTCTGGTCGCGCGGATTCGGCGAGGAGAACGACACCACCCATGCTCCTGCCACCGCGACCACCGTGTATCGCGTGGGATCGGTCTCGAAGTTGTTCACGGACATCGGTGTGATGCAACAGGTGGAGCGCGGCACGCTCGATCTCGATGCGCCGGTGGAGGGGTATCTGCGCACCTTCACGCCAGCGAATCCGTCGGGCACGCCCATCACCCTGCGCCAGCTGATGTCGCACCGTGCCGGCCTCGTTCGCGAACCACCCATCGGCCACTACTTCGACGACACCGGACCATCGCTGACCGCAACCGTGGCGAGCCTGAACGCGACGACGCTGGTCTTTGCACCAAATACGCGCACCAAGTATTCCAACGCCGCAATCGCCGTGGTCGGGCACGTGTTGGAGCAGCAGGCCGGCCTGCCGTTCGCACAATACCTGCAGCGTGCCGTGCTGGCGCCGATGGGGCTCACGTCCAGCAGCTTCGATCCATCACCCGAGATGCTGGCGCGCGCGGCGGCGGCCACGATGTGGACGTATCACGATCGCACCTTCCCGGCGCCCACCTTCGCGCTCGGCATGGCACCGGCGGGCAGCATGTACAGCACGATGCCCGATCTCGGCCGCTTCCTCAGTGTGCTCTTCGCTGGCGGCCGGGGGGCGCGCGGCCGCGTGCTGCAACCCGCCACGCTGCAGCAGATGTGGACGCCGCAGTTCGCACCCGCCGGTGCCACGCGCGGGTATGGCATCGGCTTCGGTCTCGGCATGCTGGACGGCGTCCGCGTGGTGGAACATGGCGGTGCGATCTACGGCTTCGCGACGCAGCTCTCGGCGATGCCGGAGGAGAAGCTGGGCGTGGCCGTCAGCGCAGCGAAGGACGGCATGAACGCCGTCACCACGCGGATCGCGCACGCCGCGCTGCGCATGCTGCGGGCGGCGAAGCACGGCAAGCCGTTGCCGGCACTGGACACGACCGCCGCGGTACCGCTCGCGCTCGCACAGCGCCTCGCCGGCGAGTATGGTGCCGCCGATTCGCTGGTGTCGGTCGCGACCCACGACTCGAGCGTGACAGTGAACAGCGCGCTGTTCGAGGCGCGACTCGGCCTGCGTCGCCTGCGGGGTGACACGCTCACGGTGGACGATGGGCTCGGCTTCGGCCGTCGCATCTGGCTGGCTGGCGATCGATTGCACATCGACTCCGCGGCGTTCGCTCGGCGGGCACCGCGCACGCAGCTGCCCGCCGATGCGCCGGAACGCTGGCGGGGGCTGATCGGCGAGTATGGCTGGGATCACAACGTGCTCTACATCCTCGAGCGCGAAGGTCGCCTGCACGCCCTCATCGAGTGGTTCTTCGACTACCCGCTGACGGCGGTGTCGGAGGATGTCTACACGTTCCCCAACTCCGGTCTCTACGCCGGCGAGCGCATCACGTTCACGCGTGACGCCGGTGGACGGTCGACGGTCGCCACGGCAGCCGGGATCGAGTTCAAGCGCCGCACCTGGATCGGGGAGGATGGCGGCGTCTTTCGCATCACGCCGGTGAAGCCGGTGGAGGTGCTGCGTCGCGAGGCGCTGGCGGCCACGCCGCCGGTGGAACGCGGTCCGTTCCGTCCGCAGGAACTGACCGACCTGGTGGCACTCGACCCGACCATCCGCCTCGACATCCGGTACGCGTCCGACCGCAACTTCCTCAGCTCACCGATGTACACGCAGGCGCGCGCCTTCCTGCAGAAACCGGCCGCCGAGGCGCTGGTGCGTGCGCACCGCGCGCTGGCGAAGCAGGGATACGGCCTGCTGATCCACGATGGCTATCGTCCGTGGTACGTGACGAAGATGTTCTGGGATGGCACGCCGGCCGACAAGCATGACTTCGTCGCCGACCCGGCGTCAGGCTCCCGCCACAACCGCGGCTGCGCCGTGGATCTCACCATGTACGACCTGCGCACGGGGCAGCCCGTCATCACCACCGGCGGCTACGACGAGATGTCGGACCGGTCGTATCCGCGATATCCTGGCGGCACCTCGCGGCAACGTGCGCTGCGCGAAATCCTGCGAGCCGCCATGGAAGCCGAAGGGTTCAACGCGTTCGACGCCGAGTGGTGGCACTTCGACTACGAGGACTGGCGCTCGTACCGCATCGGCAACGAGACCTTCGAGCAGCTGCGCCGCTGACGCACGCCTCGCACGTCGTCAGCGGCGGCAGTCACTAGCCTCAGCGGACGCCGGCCAGGGTGGCGACCACCAAGGCCACCCACTGCGGGCCGAGGAAACCGTTCGGGCCATCCTCGTACGACTCGGTGAGTGAGTGCGCACCCTTGCCACGTCCTGCGGCATCGAGGGTGATGGCGGGAATGCCGAGCCCGATCGGCACGTTGGAGTCGGTGCTGGACGCGTTCGGCGTGATCGGGAAGCCGAGGGTCTTCGCCGTCTCGACGGCAACGCGCACGATGCGGGCGCTGTCGGGCTGCGACCCGGCGGGACGGATGCCGATGGTGTCGATCGCCATCGTCAGCGGCACCTTGCTGTTGGGCCACCGTGCGATCTCCTCACGCAGCGCGTCGCGGATCGCGGCCTGGAACTTCACGTCCAGCGCGGCCAGCGATGCGGCGCTCTCGGAACGCATGTCCACTTCCACGATGCCCTCGTAGGGAATCGAGTTCACCGACGTGCCGCCGCTGACGACGCTTGCGCTGAACGTGGTGCGCGGCTCGGCGGGTACGGTGAACTCCGACATCTTGGCGATCGCGCGTCCCATCGCATGGATCGGGTTCGGCATGCCGAACGCGCCGTAGCTGTGGCCGCCGGGCCCCTCGTACGACACGCGATACCGGTTGCTGCCCACGGCACCGCTGGTGGCACCGAAGCCGGTGCCGTCCACCGAGATGAAATAGTTGATCTTTCCCTTCAGCTCCCCGTCGAACAGCGCACGCACGCCGCGCAGGTTGCCCGGGCCTTCCTCGCCCACCGTGCCGACGAAGTACACCATGCCGGCCGTCTTCACGTTGGCCGACTTCATCGCGCGCGCGACGGCCAGCACCGCCGCCAGCCCGCGACAGTCGTCGCCGATGCCGGGCGCGGTGAGCCGCGTGCCACCGCTGGCGGTGCTGTCACGCGTCACCTTCACGTTGGTGCCTTCGGGGAACACCGTGTCGAGGTGCGCCGACAGGACGACCACCGGTCCGGTCGCCACGCCGGCGCGCTCGCCGATCACGTTGCCGGTGGCATCGATGCGCACGTTGGTGATGCCGTGCGACTCCAGGCGGCGCTTGAACTCGGCTGCACGCAGCGCCTCCTTGAACGGCGGTGCCGCGATCTCGCAGATCGAGGCCTGCTGCTCCAGCGTCCACGCGTTGTCGGTGCGGATGGTGGCCAGCGCCGCACGCACCGCCGGGTTGGTGGACGGCACCACGATCGGCTGCGCGTGGAGCGCGGTGGTCAGCAGCAACAGCGGCGGCATCGTGTAGCGGAGCATTCAGGCCTCGGTGGAGTTGGTCAACGTGTCGTACGCGTCAGCCAGCGGCTTCGCTGACGTCTTCTCTACCTTGATCGATGATTGACGATCGTTTCGCGGCACGCAGTGACGTGGAGCAATCGCGGCATCGTTAACAATGTTCACGCGGGGGCCGCGGGGGCCGCGGGGGACGCGGGGAGGTCGGTGCGAGAGTGCAGGTGTCGTAGCGCAGCCGACGAAATTGATTGGGAACTGCAAATGCGATGGCGAGCATCGCGACGATCAGTGCAGCACTCGGTTCGCCGCGACGATGATTGCGCCGGGCACCCCAACAACAATCATCTCACCCGCAGAGCACGACGACCATATCACGACAGACCCCTCCGCGTCCCCCGCGGCCCCCGCGTGAACACTTTTAGATCTTCGTGTGATCTCGAACGCGGCGATCAGAGCCCATGGAAGATCGCGAGGTACGCCGCGAGCCCGGTGAGGACCGGCACCACGAGATAGATCGGCTTCGCCAGCGCGGGAATGCGGTAGGGCAGGATGGAGAGCACGGCGACCACCACCCAGATCGCGATCTTGGCCCACAGCCACCCGGGGAAGATCGCGGTGCTGGTGAGGCCGAGGCGGGCCGCCTGGCCGAAGCCACCGGCCAGCGAGAGCAGCATGCCGAGGCCGAACACGCTGGCCGTCAGCGCGCGGGTGCGACTGGTGGCCTTGGTGCCGCCGTTGGCGGCGTGGATCGCGATGCCGCCCAGCGACGTCGTGGCGAGGAAGAGGCCGAAGATGTGCAGGCTCTTGTAGAACAGCTGCGTGCGGAAGAACGGCAGCGGAGCAGGCGACGACGTGACGGCGTCCTGCAGCAGGGCGAGCAGTGACATGGTGATGGCGTCAGGTGGGTGGGAATCGATCAGACGTTGAAGCGGAACAACAGCACGTCCCCATCATGCACCACGTATTCCTTGCCTTCCGAACGCACCGCTCCCGCCTCCTTCGCGCCCTTCCACCCCTTCAGTCGCACGAAGTCGTCGAAGCCGGCCGTCTCGGCCCGGATGAACCCCTTCTCGAAATCGGTGTGGATCACGGCGGCAGCCTTCGGCGCCGTGTCGCCGCGATGGATCGTCCACGCGCGCACTTCCTGTTCACCCGCGGTGAAGTAGGTGTGCAGTCCGAGGAGATGATAGCCCGCGTGGATCAGGCGATCGAGGCCGGCACTCTCGAGTCCGAGCGACGCCAGGAACTCCGCCTTCTCCTCCGGCGCCAGCTCCGCCAGCTCGGCCTCGATACGCGCCGAGAACGGGACCACGTCGGCGACTTCATCGGACGACGCGATCGCGGTGCGCAGCGCGTCCACGTGCTTGCCGTGACCGGTGGCCAGTTCATCGTCGGTGACGTTGGCGGCGTAGAGCACCGGCTTCACCGTCAGCAGCATCAGCGGCTCGAGCAGGAAGAGTTCCTCCTTCGTCAGCCCTGCGCGGCGGATCGGCACGCCGTTCTGCAGCGAGGCGAGCGCCTTGGTGAGCGCCGGCAACTCGGCCAACGCTTCCTTGTCGCCACTCTTGGCGATGCGCTGCTGCTTGTCGAGGCGCTTCTCGACGCTGCCGATGTCGGCGAAGCAGAGCTCGAAGTCGATCACGTCGCGGTCGCGCACCGGGTCCACGCCACCCATCACGTGCGTGATGTCGTCGTCGTCGAAGCAGCGGATGACGTGCACGATCGCGTCGGTCTCGCGGATGTTGGCGAGGAACTTGTTCCCCAGCCCCTCACCCTGCGCGGCACCCTTCACCAGGCCGGCGATGTCCACGAACTGCACCACGGCGGGGACGGTGCGCTTCGGCTGCACCACCGCGGCCAGTGCATCCAGGCGCGCGTCGGGCACTTCCACCATGCCGACGTTGGGCTCCACGGTGCAGAACGGATAGTTCGCGGCCTCCGCCTTGGCGGCGGTGAGGGCGTTGAAGAGCGTGGACTTGCCGACGTTCGGGAGGCCGACGATGCCGAGCTTCAGCACAGGATGGATCGGAGAAGGGAAGGGACAGGCAGCGCGCAGGTCACGCGGTCGGATTGAACTTATTCATCATCAGCGTGAGGCCGTCGCGGACCCACGATTCGCAGGCGTCGCCGAAGCGCGGCATGGCGGCTTCCATGAACTCCGTCTCCTCGCGCCCGAAGGGGCCGAGCACGTAACCGGAGAGGTCGCCGACGGAGGCCCGCGGGTGCAGCGGCGCGATGCCGATGCGCAGGCGGGGATACCCCGTGTTGCCGACGTGTGCCTGCACGGACTTGAGGCCGTTGTGTCCGCCGGCGCTGCCGCCGGGCCGTGCGCGCAGTGTCGCGAAGGGCAGCGCCACCTCGTCCACGATCACCAGCAGGTCGTGGGCAGCATCCCAGCCCGGCCGGTTGAGGAACGGCCGCAGCACCTCGCCGCTCAGGTTCATGTACGTCTGCGGCTTGACCAGCTTCACCACCTCGTCGCCGACGCGGGCGGTGGCGACCATCGCCTTGCCGTCCTTCTTCCAGCCGTCGGCCTGCCAGCGGCGGGCGAGATGGTCGAGCACCCACCAGCCGATGTTGTGCCGGGTGCGCTCGTATTCCGAGCCGGGGTTGCCGAGGCCGAGAAGGACTTTCATGTCAGGAAACGAATGCGGGGCGCGGCGCGAGTGATCGCACCGCGCCCCGCGCTCCGTGAAGTGACTTACTTCGCGTCGTCAGCCAGCTTCTTGGCGCGGAGCACTTCCGGCTCGGCGGCCGCTGCGGCCGCGTCGGCGGCGGCGTCGGTGGCGTTGACCTTCGGTGCGGCGACCACCACCACCGAGGCGTCGGCATCGGTGATTACGGTCACGCCGGACGGCACGGTCAGGTCGCGGACGTGGATCGAGTCGCCGATGTTGAGCGCCGAGACGTCGACGTCGATGTGGTTCGGGATCGACGACGGGTCGACGGTGACCTCGAGCTCACGCATCGTCTGGTCGAGGATGCCGGCGAACGAGCGGACGCCGATCGAGGTGCCGACGATGACCAGCGGGATGCTGACCGTGATCAGCTCACCGGCCACCAGCTCCTGGAAGTCCACGTGCACCAGCTGCTTCTTGAACGGGTGCTTCTGGATCTCGCGGATCAGGGTGCGCGACACCTTGCCGTCGATGCTCAGTTCCACCACGGTCGAGCCGGCGGAGACGCGCTCGAGGAGGCGCTCCAGCTCACGCGTCGGGACGGCAAGCGACATCGGCTCACGCTTGTGGCCATAGATGACGGCCGGGACGGAGCCGGCGCGGCGCAGGGCACGGGCGGCACCCTTGCCGGATTCGGAACGAAGCGTGGCGGACAGCGTGGCAGTGGACATCGGCAGGACTCCTGGGAACGCGCGCGGCGTCAGTCAAACAACGAGCTGACGGACTGCTCGCTGTGGGTGAATCGAATGGCCTTCGACAGCAACTCGCCCACCGACAGCACGTTCAGCTGATGGGGACGACGGGACTCGGGGATGGCGACCGAGTCGGTCACCGTCACTTCCTTGATCGGCGCATCGTCGAACCGCTGCTTGGCAGGGCCGCTCAACAATGCGTGGGTCGCGCAGACGTAGATGTCGGCCGCACCGAGCGCCTTGAGCGCGCGAGCCGCTTCCGTCATCGTCCCGGCCGTGTCGATCATGTCGTCGGCGATGAGGCAATCACGCCCCTCCACATCGCCCACCACATTCAGCACTTCGGCCACGTTGGCCTTCGGGCGCCGCTTGTCGACGATCGCGAGCGATGCGTCGAGTCGCTTGGCGAACCCGCGGGCCATCTTGGCGGCACCCACGTCCGGCGCCACCACCACCAGGTCCTTCAGGTCCTTCTTGCGGTAATGCGCCGTCAGCACCGGGGCCGCGTACAGGTGATCCACCGGCACGTCGAAGAACCCCTGCAACTGGTGCTGATGGAAATCGAGGCCGAGCACCCGATCGGCGCCGGCGGCCTGGATCATGTTCGCCATCAGCTTGGCGGCGATCGCCACGCGCGGCTGGTCCTTGCGATCCTGCCGCGCGTAGCCGAAGTACGGGAGCACACAGGTGATGCGGGTCGCGCTCGCCCGGCGGGCGGCGTCGATCAGCAGCAGCATCTCGACGATGTTGTCGGCCGGCGGGTTGGTCGACTGGATGATGTAGAGATCCGACCCGCGGATGTTCTCATCGATCCGGACGAAGATCTCCCCGTCGCTGAAACGCGTCGCGGTGGTCCGTGCGAGCTCGACGCCAAGATGGCGCGCGACCTCGTCGGCCAGGGCGGGGTTGGCAGTCCCCGAGATGATCTTGGCGCCTGGCGCCAGCGGCAGCGTGTCCATATGGCAGAGCCTTAGAACCTACCAGCCGGAGGCGATTCGTTCAAGGCCAGCGGCAAGGCTGGGTCTGTCAGCTCGTTCCCGCGATCGGCCCGTTCCACCAAGGCCAGGACCAGGCAGGCGGCCGCCCCGGTGATCAGGATGTCGGTGACGTCAGGATAGCGGCCGGGCACCACCAGTTGCCCCAGCTCCAGCACCGCGGCATAGAGTACCGCACTGAGGATGCCCGGGGTCGGAGCGCCGATCCGTTTCCGTGCGGCGAGGCAGGCGCCGACGGCGGCGCCCAATCCCGCCCGCTGGAGCACCAGGAACACGCTCGACATGTCCTGCCGCTCGAACAGCGAAAGCATGGGGACCAGCTGCTGCCACCGGAGCGCCGGTGCCCCGACGGTCGTCGTCACCCAGCCGGCAGGGCTCCATGCCATCACCGCACCCAGCGCCGCAGCGAGCAGGCCGAGTTGCGCCGCACGGGTGGTCCGCGCCGTCACGATCGTGCGCCAGCGAGGGACCAGCGCCAGCGCCAGCGTCAGGCCAGCCGCCAGCGCGGTGACCTGCGCCCCGACCGCCAGCTGATCCCGCTGCAGTCCCACCATCCCGCGGCCGAGATGCACCAGCGCCAGGCACCCCGGTGCGATCGCCAGCCAGGCCAGCAGTTGGCGCCGACGGATCCGCCCGGTGCGGTCACTGATCGCGATGCCGACCGCCACCCCCACCGCCAGCCAGGCGAGCATGTCGGCCAGCAGCGCCGTCCACTGCACCTCCGCGGCTGCGGCCTCGCTCACCATCCGCAACCGGGCCAGCGGCGTGGCCGCCCACCCGATCACCATCGCCGGCCGACTGCTGGGCGCGAAGCTGAGGCCGGCCGCTGTCAGCAGCAGCGAACCCGCAGGGAGCCACCCGGGCACGCCGATCAGGGTGCCGCGGCGCATGTCGCCGATCGCGCGGTGCTCCACCGCCGCCAACGCCAGCGCACCGAGCAGCGAGCCGAGCGTGTTGGTGCCCACGTCCACGATGCTCGCCTGTCGATGCTCGGCGAACAGCTGCGCCGACTCCACGGTGAGGCTGGCGAGCAGGCCGACCAGCGTGGCGCGCAGCACATCGCGGCGACTGGTCGGTCGCGGCGACGTGAGCGCGTAGATGGCGCCCCAGCCAAAGAAGAGTGCGATGTTGCGCACCCCATCCACCACGTCCTTGAAGTTGAGCACCGGCAGCATCGCGCGCTGCAGCCGCTCGACGGCGTGCGCCAGCGACGGATCGATGCCCAGTCGCAGGAGTGTGGCGAGTGCGATGCAGAGCAGGTACGCGACGCGGATCGGCGTCGCGTGACGCTGCGCGAGGTCGGCGAGGTTGATGCTGCGCTGCGGGGCCCGCTGCGCCGGCATGTCGGTCGTGCGGCGCGGGACTCGTTCGGGATTCACGCTGATGTCAGGACTGGAACGAGAATTCCCCGACGTGGATTCGAACCACGATTCACGGCTCCAAAGGCCGCTGTCCTGCCATTAGACGATCGGGGATCGAGGCGAAGGCTAACGGAAACCCGAGGCCGACGACAAGATCGCGACCGCCGGAACCTCCTCGAGCGTGCGGGCGACGACGTGTCGCACGCCATCGCCATCGGGCCAGCGTGACGCGATCGCCACCACGGCATCGCGCGCCGATCGCTCCGGCGTGATGGCGAAGACGGTGGCGCCGGAGCCGGACAGGCGCACCAATGCCGATGGTGCCGCGGCATGCCAGGCGTGATGGACCTGCGCGACATCCGGTCGCAGTGCGAACACCGGTGTCTCGAAATCGTTGCACGACGACGCGGCGAGCGAGGACCAGTCCTGCAACGACGCGATGGTGTGCAGCGCCGCGTGGTGTGGAGCCACCGACCCGGCCGTGCGCGACTCGGCCAGTGCGCCGTACGCTGCCGCCGTGTTCACGCCTTCGCGAAAGGTGGCGAGGTGCACGGCGCAGGTGGGCAGTGACGGGAGCGCGAGCATCCGCTCCCCGCGACCCCACGCCAACGCACTCGCGGCCTCGGTGGTGAGGAAGGGCACGTCGGCGCCGAGCGTGGCGGCGATCGCGAGCAACCGCGCCATGGACAGCGGCGCTGGATTGAGCGCGTTCAGCGCGCGCAGCACCGCACCGGCGTCGGCACTGCCGCCACCGAGTCCGGCACCGGTGGGAATGCGCTTGGTCAGCACGATCGCGACTTCTTGTGCCGCGTCCGGCCACTGTGCGGCCTCGCGATACGCTGCCGCCGCACGCCACGCGAGATTCTGCGGATTTGGCACGTCCAGCGCCGGATCACATCGCAGGGTGATGCCACTTCCGAGTCCCACCTGCACCTCGACGTCGTCGGCCATCGAGATGCGCTGGAAGATCGTCTCCAGTTGGTGAAAGCCGCTCGCCTCGCGGGCGAGGATGCGCAGGTCGAGATTCACCTTCGCCCACGCCTGCACCTGCGCCGTGCGCACCGCGCCCTCAGGCATCGGCGGCTGCCTGCGGCTGCTGCGAGGTGGCGCGCATGTCGCGCAACGACAGGCCGAGACGCGAGAAGTAGAACGCACCCAGCGCGGTGATCGGCACGAAGGTCAGCAGGTGGAAGCCCACCGCCCAGGTGACGGCCAGCGTGACCGGCACGCCGTAGATCTGCAGCCCGGCCTTGGCGAAGGCCTCGAACGGCCCGAAGAATCCGGGCGACGAGGGAATCGCGACACCGATCGCGATCAACCCCTGCAGGAACAGCGCACCGGAGAACGGCGCATCGATGCCGACGGCGCGGAAGGCGATCCAGAACGCGAGCGCGTTGGTGAGCCAATGCAGCACGGTCCAGAACACCACCCGTGCGAAGCGCGATGGGCTGCGCAGCACGGCCAGGCCGGCCGTCGCGTGTTCGACGAAGTCGGCGACGCGGTGTTCCCAGCGTGGCACGGTGCGACGAACCAGGCTGGTGGCCACCGAGCGGACGATTTCCGGGCGGAATGCGACCATCACCGCCGCGCCGAAGATCAGCAGCAGGGCGAGCACGCCCCAGGTGCCGATCAATGCGGTGGCGGGCCGGCCACCGATGGTGGCACCGGGCGGGAAGCCGGGTGCCAGCATGGCGCCGAACATCAGTGCGAAGACGATGATCGCATCGAACACGCGATCGAGTGCGATCGAGGCCAGCGCGCTGGTGAAGGACACGGCGCGCGTCTCACGCGAGAGGGCATAGGCCCGCGCCACTTCACCGGCGCGGGCCGGCAGCACGTTGTTGATCATCATGCCAATGGCGATCGCGCGCCACGCATCGACGAACCGCAGCGTCGGTGCGATCGGCTCCAGCAGCACCACCCAGCGGAGCGCTCGCAGCGGGAAGATCGCGGTGGCCACGGCAGCCGAGAGCAGCAGCAGGCCGAGGTTGGCGCCGCGCAGCTGTGCCAGCAACTCGGACGGCTGCACGTCGCGCAGCGTCCAGCCGAGCAGCAGCACCGTGAGGATGGCGCCGAGTGCGGTCTTCCATCGTGCCCCGTTCATCGCGCGCAACCGGTCAGCTGGAACTCCCTGCCAGTTCGACCAGATCGAACAGCTCGCGGATCAGGGCGGCGTCGTGCGCGTCGCCGGTGGTGCGCAACTGGCCGACGATGTGTCGCGCCCGCGACAAGGCCCGCGGCCCGCGGTAGAGCAGGTCGTCGATCGGGACGACGTCGGGTTCACCGTCGGGCGCCGTGGTGCCGGAGGCGGGACGTGCCGGTGTGGTCGTGGGCGTGGGTGTGGATGACACCGCGATCAGGTCGAGCGGCGTGCGCACCAGTTCCTGCACGTTCTCGAGGCTCTGGCTGAGCAGCGAATTGAGTTCACGTCCGCTCGGCGCCGACGGGGTGGCACGCGCCACGGTCGGCGTGGCGAGGGGCGTGGCGCGACCCGACTGCGTCGCGCTGGCGATCGGCGTGCGGTCGCGCGGCGTGAACGACGCGTTCGGCCGCGAGGCATGTTCCGACTGCGCGCCGGTGCTGAGTGGCGTGGCCGCCATCGCCACGCGACGCAATTCGGTGAGGCGCTGGGCGCGGATCTGCGGCGCGAGATCCTGCTGCAGGATCACCGTGAGGGCGCTGTCCAGCGCACCGGCAGCGGCGGCGGCGAGGGGCGCGCGGGCCTGCAGCATGGCGTCGCAGAAGGCGCGCACGTCGTCGTGTTCGTAGCTGGCTGCGGTGTCGCGCAGGGACAGGAGCACCGGGCGGAAGGCGGCCAGCATGTCGGCGCCGGCTTCCTGCATCGCGCCCTGGCGGATGGGAGTCAGGCGCGCCCGCAGCGAGGCGACGAGCGGGGCGACGTCGGAGATGAACCGCTGGGCGAACGTGATCGCCGGGCTGCTGGCCCGGAACACCACGGCGTCGGTGCCGCTGGCGGGAGCCAGCGACGCGATGGGGACGATTGGCATCGGTGCGTCGGACATGGGGGCCACTCCACGCAAAGGGGTGGCCACCGAGGCGGACTCGACAGAGCGCATCGCCACCGGCGTCGGCGGGACTGGCGAACTCATGGCAGAGGGGACAGCGGGCGCGGCGGCGCCGTGATCGAGCGAGTTGAAGAATGCGGAAACGGCACGGTTCGGTTCGTGTGACGCGGGCGATGCCGGTGCACTCGCCGCACCCCCACTCTGCATCAGCTGTCCATGACGTTCAACGGCGTCGATGACCTCGCTCAGCCGGCCGCCGGTGGTGCGCGCGCGCTGGTCCTGACTTTCGCCCCACAGGCGCGCCATCGGCACCAGCGCACGCAGCTCGGTCACCGACTCCGCGACCGTCGCTCCCAGTTCGGGCGTCCAGGCGATCCGGCCCTCGTGCAGCAACATCGCCGCGCGCTCCAGGCCCGAGGCGGCATCGGCGAAGGTGGACAGGCGTGCCATCACGGCGCTCCCGCGCAGCCCACGCGCCAGCTTCAGCAGGGTGGCCGAGTCCGGTCCCCGCGGCTCGTCGTTCGCCAGCAGTCGCTGCAGGCGGTCGATGAAGTCGCTGGCTTCGAGGACGAAGAAATCGAGGAGGCCGACGGACATGGAGTGGGGAGACGGGGACAGCATCGATCCGGGACGACCCGCGCGCGGTGCAAGCTACATGAGAGGCGAACCTGACCGGTGTGGGCTAGAGCGTGCGACGGGCGGCGTTCATGACCGCGCGGAGCTCGTGCACGGCGCCAGCGATGCCGATCAGGATGCTCCGCCCGATGAGGGCGTGCCCGATGTTCAGCTCCTCGATCGGCTCCAGCGCCGCCACCGCGGCCACGTTGGCCACCGACAACCCATGCCCGGCGTGGACGCCGAGGCCGAGCCGGATGCCCTCGTCGGCGGCGCGTGCCAGTGCCAGAATCGGGCCCGCCTCACCGGGGTGATGCGCGTACTGTCCGGTGTGGAGCTCGACCGCCACCGCACCGAGGTCGTGTGACGCCTGGACCACCTCGGCGTCGGGATCGATGAAGAGGGCGGTGCGGATGCCGGCGTCGTTGAGGGCGGCGATGGTGCGACGCAGCGCCGCCGGCTCGCGGCGGACGTCGAGCCCGCCTTCGGTGGTGATTTCGGCGCGCCGTTCGGGCACGATGGTCACCTGGTGCGGGCGGAGTCGGAGCGCGATGGCGAGCATCTCGTCGGTGCAGGCCATCTCGAGATTGAGGCAGGAACGGACCGTCCGTGAGAGGGTTTCCACATCCGCATCCTGGATGTGGCGCCGATCCTCCCGCAGGTGGACGGTGATGCCATCGGCGCCGGCGTCCTCGCACCACCGCGCGGCCTCGACCGGATCGGGTGCCACCCCGCGGCGCGCCTGTCGCAGGGTCGCGACGTGGTCGATGTTTACGTAGAGCCGCTGGTGGCGGATCGTGCGTGGTGGGCGTCCTGCCACGGGATTACCTTCGCTCGACATGTTCAATCGGACTCATGGAGTGGAAAACGTGATGCGACGGACCGTTGTGGCAGTGATGCTGGTACTGGGCGCCTGCCGGTCGGGCGGCTCGTCGGCCCCTGCGGGCGTGGTCGGCGCGGTCGGGCCGCGTCAGGCGGCAGAGCAGTTCCTGGCGTCGATCCGGGCGGAAGATGTGCAGGCCACGTCGATCATCTGGGGCAGTTCGAAGGGACCGGCCCGTGAACTGATCCGGGACCGGGGCGAGCTGGAAAAGCGGATCCTCGTCATGCAGTGCAACCTGAACCACGACAGTTTCCGCATCCTCAGCGACCTGCCCGGCGAGGCGCAGAAGCGGAACATCAAGCTGGAACTGCGGCGCGGCCAACTCACCGCCCAGACCACGATGACCGCGGCACAGGGCCCGAACCAGCGGTGGTTCATCGAGAACACCGACCTCTCGCCGCTGCGCGGATTCTGCTCCAGCCAGCCGCAGGAACAAAAGCGCTAGTATTCTGATAGCTCTATCAGGACGCCAGCGGTACTCGCGGGGTGAAGGAAGGCGATGCGCTTGCCTTCCGCGCCCAGTCGGGGAGTTTCATCGATGAGACGGACGCCCGCCGCCTTGCAGCGGGCCAACGTGCCGTCGAGATCGTCAACGGCGAAGCAGACGTGATGGATTCCCGGCCCGCGCTTGGCGACGTACTTGCCGATCGGGGAGTCGGGAGACTGAGCTTCGAGCAGCTCGACCAGTGAGTCCCCGGCCGCGAGGCCGGCGATGCGTGCCCCATCGGCGTCATCGAGCGGGACCTCGGGCAAGCCGAGGATGTCGCGATAGAAGGGGAGCATCTGGTCCAGCGCGCTGACGGCGAGACCGATGTGGGCGATACGGGTGCCGCGGGGTGCGGTATCTGTCATGATGGGAAGAACTCTAGCGGGGCGGCCCTCAACGGTCGCCCACGACAGGTGAGAGACATGGCAAACGTGACGGCCGTCACCGACGGCGATTTCCAGAACGAAGTTCTCGACCACAAGGGCCTGGCGGTGGTGGATTTCTGGGCGACATGGTGCGGCCCGTGCCGCATGGTGGCGCCGATCCTCGACCAGCTGGCGTCGGAATACGCAGGCAAGGTGAAGATCACCAAGCTGGATGTGGATGCCAACCAGAAGACGGCAGCCAGCTTCAACGTGCGCTCGATCCCCACGCTGCTGTTCGTGAAGGATGGCAAGGTGGTGGACCAGGTGGTCGGCGCGATGCCGAAGGCGCAGCTCCAGACGTACTTCGAGAAGCACGTCTGAACGCGCTCCGGGCCGCAGGGCCCGAGGCAAGTGGCGGGGTGCACGGTGTGTGCACCCCGTCGTCGTTTCCGGCGATCCGTGTCACCCCACTTCACTGACGCATGGCTGGCACGCTCTTCGTGGTCGCAACGCCGATCGGCAACCGCGCCGATCTCACGCCCCGGGCCATCGAGACACTGCAGCGGGTTGCGCTGATCGTCGCCGAGGACACCCGTCACAGCGCGCCGCTGCTGGCGTGGGCCGGCATCAGCACCACCGTGCGCAGCTATCATGCGCACAACGAGGCGGAGCAGGCGCCACGGCTGGTGGAGCGGCTGCTGGCCGGTGACGACGTGGCGCTGATCAGCGACGCGGGCACGCCCCTGGTCTCCGATCCGGGTGCGCGCCTGGTGGAGGCTGCGATCGCAGCCGGCGTCACGGTGACGCCGATTCCCGGGGCGTCGGCGATCATGGCGGCGCTGGTGGCGAGTGGACTGCCGGCCACGGCGTTCACCTTCGTCGGCTTCCTGCCGCGCGCCGCCACCGAGCGGGCGACCGCGGCGCGCGCCGCCCTTGCGAGCCCCTATACCGTGATCATGTACGAGGCGCCGCCACGCGTCGGCGAATTGCTGGCCACCCTCTCGTCGGCGGGCGGGTCAGAACGTCGGGCGGTGGTGGCGCGGGAGCTGACCAAGCTGCACGAGGAGTTCCGGCGCGGAACGGTGGCGGAACTCGCTGCGTACTACGGGACGACGGCGCCCCGCGGGGAAGTGGTGGTCCTGCTGGACGGGGCGCCAGCGGTGGAGCCCGATCATGAAGCGGCAGCGCGGCGCGCCGAGGCGCTGCGCGCCGGAGGGACGTCGGTCCGCGATACGGTCCGTCACCTGCAGGAGGAGTTCGGCGTGGCGCGAAACGAGGCGTACCGACTGGCGCAGGGCACATGAGGCACCGGCACCGCTGGATCACGGGCACGCTCGTGCTCGCGTCGCTGCTGTCCGCCGCCGTCACCGCGCCACCAGTGGGCGCCGCCGCCGCGCGCGACGGATCGCGCGTGATGCTGGCGCGCGTGCACTACAACGGTGGTGGTGACTGGTACGCCAATCCCTCGAGCCTCAAGAACCTGATCAAGGCGGTGGCGGAGCGCACGTCACTGCCGATCGATCGTGAGGAACACACGGTCACGTTCCGCGATCCGCAACTGTTCGACTACCAGTTCCTGCACGTGACCGGCCATGGCACGATGACGATGGAGCCGGACGAGGTGTCGCGCGTGCGCGCCTACCTGCTGCGCGGCGGCTTCCTGCATGTGGACGACAACTACGGCCTCGATAGCAGCTTCCGCATCGTGATCAAGCAGTTGTTCCCGGACCGTCCGCTGGTGGACGTGCCGCTGAACCACCCGATCTATCGCCTGGTGTACCCGTTCCCGCGCGGCGTGCCGAAGATCCACGAGCACGATGCGAAGCCGGCCCGAGGCATGGGCATCTTCATCGGGGATCGTCTCGCGCTCTACTACACGTTCCAGACGGACCTCGGCAATGGATGGGAAGATGCCGGCACCTATCCCACCGATCCACCGGAACTGCACGAACAGGCGCTCCGCATGGGAGTGAACCTCGTCACGTACGCCGTCACCAGCCGGTTGCAGCCATGACGTCACCTTCCCTGCCGCAGGGCGCCTTCGGGCAGTTGCAGGCGATCGTCCGCGACGAGCGCAGCGCGCTGCTGAAGCTGGCGCGCGACACCCGCCTCGCGACGGTGGCCCTGCCGGTGCTGGGGACGGCGGCGCTGGGCGTGATCGTGCTCGGCGGCGGTCGCTGGCTGGCACTGCCGCGTGCGACCCCGTTCGTGTTCTGGGCGGGTGCGATCGGCGCGGCCGCGTTCATGTGGACTCGCCGTCGCGATGCGGAAGGCCGCCTGACGACACCCGATGCGGTCGCCGAGGCGATCGAGGACGAACAGAAGCTGCGACGCGGCGCGATTCGCGTGGCGTCTGAAGTGGCGAACAGCGGTGCCCTTGGCGCCTACGCCGCGGTGCATACCACGCGCGCGTTGGCCGGCACGTCGATGCCGCGCGCGCCGCGCACACATGCCGCGCAGAAGGCGCTGCGGCAGCGTGCGCTGCTCTGGCTCGGCGGCGCGCTGGTCGCGCTGCTGGGGGCCGGCGCGGTGTGGTCGGATGGCGCGGAAGCGCTGGCGAACCCGATCGGCGCCTGGCGCGGCACGCTGCTGCCGGAACTGGTGCTGGATGCGCCGGTGGTGGCGCTGCGCGGTGCGGCGCCGGTGGTGCGCGTGACTGGGCCGGGGCGCACCACGCTCACGCTCGACATGAAGAAGAGCGACGGCAAGGTGGTGCGCGAAACGATCGTGCTGAAGGACGAGACGGGACAGCGCACGCTGCCAGTCCTGGACGCCGACGTGGTGCTGACGATCAGTGACGGTCGCGCGACATCGGCGCCACACCGGATCCGCGTCACCGACAAGCCCTACCTCGGCGACGTGGTGGCACGGGCCAGCTATCCGGGATACCTGGGGCGCGTGGACGAGGACGTGGCACTGGCCGGCGTGCTGGTGCTGCCGCGCGGCACGGTGCTGTCGCTGCGCGGGCGTGCGTCGGTACCGCTCAACTCGGCCACGCTGGTGAGCGATGAAGGCGGTCGCGTCGAGCTGGCCGTGCGGGCCGACGCGGTGGAAGGTGACCTGGTGGCGGATCGCAGCGCGCGCTGGGAATGGAAGGCCGACGCGGCGACGCCGCTGCAGGAACTGCCGCCGTCGTTCGCGCTCGACATCCGCGCCGACTCGGCGCCGCAGGTGCAGATCGCCAGCACCAGCGACACGCTGCTGCTGGCTGGCGCCACGGCATCGGTGAGCGTGATCGCGACCGACGACCACGCGCTGGGCAGCGTGATGCTGACGGTGCGTTCGGGCGAGGCGGTGGTGGCGCGGCGCGAGATCCTCGTCACGCGCGGCCCGTCGTTCGAGGGCAGCGTGCCACTGGATCTCGATGCCCTGGGACTGAAGGGCGACGATGGCTCGCTGCGCGTGGACGTGACGGCCACCGATGCATCGCCGTGGCGGCAGGTCGGTCGCAGCCGCACGCTGGTGCTGCGCCGTGCCGGGCTGACCGAGCGTCGCGAGCAGGCGCGAGCCACGGCCGACAGCGTGGCCGCCGGCGCCGCGTCGCTGGCGAAGCAGCAGCAGGCGTTGGCGCAGCAGACCAGCGACGCGGCACGCAATGCGAAGGCCGGCGGCGAGAACGGCCAGCCGATGTCGTTCGACGCGCGCGAGAAGGCGTCGCAGATGGCGCAGCAGCAGCGCGCCCTGCAACAGCAGGCGCAGCAACTGCAGCAGCAGGCGAAGCAACTCAGCGACCAGCTGAAGGGAGCCGGCGCGCTCGACTCGGCGCTGGCCGGCAAGCTGGCCGATGCGCAGCGCATGATGCAGGAGGCGATGAACCCGCAGATGATGCAGCGCCTGCAGCAGCTGGAGCAGTCGGCGCAACGCCTCGACCAGCAGGCCACGCGACAGTCGCTGGACGAACTGGCGAAGCAGCAGCAGGCGCTGCGCGAACAGCTCGAGAAGAACGCCGAGATGCTGAAGCGCGCGGCGATGGAAGGGAGCATGGAGACGCTGCGTGACGAGGCGCAGGACCTGGCCAATGCGCAGCGCAAGTTCGCCGACTCGAGCGCGGCATCGACGTCCGCGCAGCGCCAGCAGCAGGCGGATCGGCTGGCGCGCGAGAACGAGCGGCTGTCACGCGACATCAACGACCTGACCAAGCGCCTGCGGGACAATGACGCGCAGCGCGGAGCGCAGCGCACCGAGCAGGCGCGCCAGAACAGCGAAGCCGCCACCCGTCAGATGCAGGAAGCGGCGCGTGATCCGCAGAATGCGCAGCAGGCCGCGCAGAAGGCGGCACAACAGACGCAGCAGGCCGCCGATCAGCTGTCGCAGGCACGCCAGGAACAGGTGAACGACTGGAAGCGCGAGACGACGTCGGAGCTGGACCAGTCGATCCAGGAGATGATGCAGCTCAGCCAGCAGGAGCGGCAGATGGCGCAGGCTGCGCAGCAGCAGGCGCAGCAACAGCAGCAGCAGCAGGGCCAGAAGCAGCCCGGCGCGGAACAGCAGGGTGAGAAGCAGCCCGGCCAGCCCGGCCAGCAGGGACAGCAGCAGCCAGGCCAGAAGGGCCAGCAGGGCGAGGGGCAGCAGGGCCAGCAGCCGTCGCAGAACGCGCAGCAGCAGCAGATGGCGGCCGAGCAGGCCACGGTGCAGAACGGTGTGCAGCAGGCCGCGCAGCGGTTGCAGGAGGCGGCCAAGCGTTCGCAGCACGTGTCGCAGGGCTCGCAGCGCGCGATGCAGGAAGCGCTGCAGCGGGCGCAGGAAGCCACGCAGCAGATGCAGAAGGGACAGGGCCAGCCCGGCGGTCAGAGCGGGGAACAGCAGGCCTCGGCGATGCGCGACGCCGCCGAGGCGATGGAGCGTGCGGCCTCGAGCCTGGTGCGTGATCGCGAGCGTGCGAACCGTGCGCGCTCGGCGTCGGGCCTGCCCGAGATGATGGAAGAGATGCAGCAGCTGGCGCGCCAGCAGCAGCAGGTGAACGGGCAGGCGCAGGGCATGTCGATGATGCCGGGCGGCGAGAACGGCTCGGAGGCGCAGCAGATGGCGCAGCAGATCGCGCGTCGCCAGCGGCAGATCGCACAGCGACTGGACGATGTGGGCGGTGGCGACGCGAGTGGCCGTGCGGACGCGCTGGCGAAGGAAGCCAAGCGCCTCGCCGAGGCGATGGAGCGCGCCGCCAGCGACCCCGAGACCGCCGCGCGTCGCGAGCAGTTCCTGCAACGGTTGCTGGATGCCGGCCGCACACTGCGGCGCGAGGACGAGGACAAGCAGGGTCCGCGTGAATCGAAGCCCGGCATCGGCACGGCGGCGTTCGCACCGCCGGCCGGCAGCGCCACCGGCGCACCGGCCTCGCGGGTGGCACCGCCGTCGTGGGAAGAGTTGCGTGGCCTGCGCGACGACGAACGTCGCGCGGTGCTGCAGTACTTCGAACGCCTCAACAAGACCGGAGCCAAGCCGTGAAGGCTGCCCGTGGAGTGATGGTCGTCGCGGGGCTCCTGCTCGCGACGATGCCGCTGGGTGCACAGGAGATGGGTGGCACCGCCACCGATTCGCTGGTGCTGCGCGCCCTCGATCTCGAGGACGGCAAGCCGCGCGAGGCGGCGGTGCTCTATCGGCGCGCCTTCGCGGGCAACGCGATGGTGCCGGCGCTGCTGGGCCTCGAGCGTGTGTACACGACCCTGGGCATGGTGGACTCGCTGCTGCCGCTGGTGCGTGACGCGATCCGCACCGATCCGCGCAATGGCGTGGTGCGGTCGGTGCAACTGCGCACGCTGACGGCGCTGCAGCGCGACGACGACCTGACGACGGCGTTCCGTGACTGGGTGCGCGCCGCCCCCGGCGAGGCGGCGCCCTTCAAGGAGTATGCGCGTCTGCTGCTGGAGACGGGACGCTCACAGGCCGCCGACTCGGTGCTCACCGTGGCATCGCGGATGGTGCGTGATCCGCGCGATTTCAGCGCCGAACTGGCGCAGGTGGCGTCGGCCCAGAAGATGTGGCACGAGGCGTCGCGTCGCTGGCGTGAGACGCTGACGCAGACACCGCAGCTCTACCAGGCGGCGGTGTTCGCGCTGTCGCTGGCGAGTGGAGTCGGCCGCGACTCCGTGCGCACCAACCTGCTCGCGGATCCCGCATGGCTCCCGGCGCGGCGGGTGCTCGCCTCGCTGGAGCTGACCTGGGCGCAGCCGCGGCAGGCGTGGCTGGCCTTCACTGGCGTGCGGGCCGACAACGAGACGGTGGTGGCGTGGAAGGAGTTCGCCGAGGAAGCCGATGCGCGTGGGATGCCGGTGGCATCGCGCGAGGCGTGGGCAGCAATCCACAAGCAGACGCGTGATCCGGCCAGCGCGCTGCGTGCCGCCGATGCGGCACTGACCAGCGGCGAGGCGGCCACCGCGCTGCAACTGGCGTCCGCAGCGCAGGCGTTGCTGCCGGCGCAGCTCGGCCTGCGTGACGCGGTGCCGGTGCGCCTGCGCGCGCTGGCGGCGCTGGGCAAGGCGAGTGAGGCGCTGCAGCTGGTGGACTCGGTGCGCCCGAAGGTGGTGCCGATCCAGCTGCAGATGCTGGAGCGTGAGTTGATGTGGGCCTGGCTGCGCGTGGGTGATGCGGCGCGGGCACGGCCGTTCGTGGCGCGCCTCGACGAAGACGAGGCGACGGCGCTGCTGGCGATCTACGACGGAGACCTGGAAAAGGCGCGCACTGCACTGCGCAATGCGGACGCCTCGAACACGCTGCTGCTGTTGCCGCGGGCACTGCTGGCGCGCACCACCTTGCCGACATCGACCGCGATCGGTGCCGCGTTCACGGCGCTGGCGCGTCGCGACACGACGGCGGCGCTGACGCAGCTGATGGGCACCGTGACCGAGGTGGGCGACGCGGCGCCGCTGGTGCTGGCGATGTCGGCGCGGCTGCTGACGGCGCGCAACGACGACGCCCGCGCGGTGCCACTCTGGACGCGCATCGTGACGGACTACAGCACCAGCCCGGAAGCACCGGAAGGTGATCTCGAGTGGGCGCGTGCCGCGCTGCGTGCACGCGATGGTGGCACGGCCATCGCCCGGCTTGAACACCTGTTGCTGACCTATCCGACCAGTGCGCTGGCGCCGCAGGCGCGCCGCGAACTGGATGCCGCACGTCGCCTGGCGGGGACGTCGTGATGCGCCGATTCACGGGCGTGCTGCTGGCGGCGCTGTTCGCTGCGCCGTCGCTGGCCGCGCAGCACCTGCTGGTGCCGATGGATGACGACCAGCGCAATCACCTCAAGGCGTACGGCCTGACCTACGCGGCGCTTCAGCGGACCGAGAAGGCGGAGTGGCTGCTGAACTATCGTGGCGGCGCGTTCCTGCTGCTCGACACGCCGGGTACGCGTCGTCGTGCGGGATTGGATGGCGTGTCGGTGACGGCGCTGGACGATGCGGCGCTGGCCGCAGTGCGCACCCAGATGGCGGGCGGCAACTTCGACGCCGTGCCACTGGAGCGGGCGCCGAAGGTGGCGATCTACTCACCGCCGAATGCCAATCCCTGGGACGACGCGGTGACCATCGCGCTGGATTACGCCGGCATTCCCTACACGAAGGTGTGGGACCCGGAAGTGATCGCCGGTGATTTGTCGAAGTACGAATGGCTGCACCTGCACCACGAGGACTTCACCGGGCAGTACAACAAGTTCTACATCTCGTATCGCGGCAGCCCGTGGTTCATCAACCAGGTGAATCGGACCGTGGCGCAGGCCAAGCAGCTGGGCTTCCAGAACGTGCCGGGGCTGAAGAAGGCGGTGGCGGAGAGGATGCGGCAGTATGTGGACAACGGCGGGTTCCTGTTCGCGATGTGCGGCGCGACCGAGACGCTGGAACTGGCGATCGCCGGCGCCGGCGTGGACATCTCCAGCAGCTTCGCCGACGGCACGCCGATGGACCCCGATGCCGACCAGAAGATGGACTGGACGAAGGCCTTCGCGGTGCAGAACGCACACCTCGAACCGAGTCCGCTGATCAACAGCATGAGCGACATCGACGGACATCAGGTGAACGTGCCGGGACGTCGCCGCGCGCTGGGCACCTTCAGCCTGTTCGCCTTCTCGGCCAAGCTGGATCCGGTGCCGACGATGCTGACGCAGGATCATCGCTCGGTGCTGCAGGACTACTACGGCGTGACGACCAGCTTCACCAAGTCCACGCTGAAGCCGGGAACGCGCGTGCTGGCGTACTCCGACGGCATGCCGCTGGCCAAGTACATCCACGGCAGCTACGGCAAGGGTGCGTGGACATTCCTCGGCGGACACGATCCCGAGGATCCGCAGCACGAGGTGGGTGCGGCACCGACCGACCTGTCGATGCATCCGTCATCGCCCGGCTATCGGCTGATCCTGAACAACGTGCTGTTTCCGGCGGCGCAGAAGAAGCCGCGGAAGACCTGAGCGGCAGCACGGCCAGGCGTTTTGGGCGAAACGCCTAGGTCCGCGCGACGCTCGCGCGGCGCGACCCGACTTTCGGTAGATTATCGGGATGACGCGCCGCGCCAAGGCCGCCCGGGCTGACGACACACCACCGGACTTTCGCATCGCCACGGCCGCCGCCGCGGCGATGCGCGTCGCCATCCGGCTGGCGGGCGGGCGCGAGGTCTGCTTCGTCTGCGCGGTGGATGCCGAGGGCAAGCTCACGTCGGCGCGCGCCGTGGCGCGGGGGCAGGCGGGGCAGGTGCTGGCGCTGCCGGGTGTGGCGCAGCGCGGCGAGATGCTGGTGCACAACCATCCCTCGGGCTGGCTCGAGCCCAGTGACGCGGACCTGAACATCGCGGCCCGCCTGCACGACGATGGCGTGGGCTTCGGTATCACCGACAACGACGTCACCGACCTCTATGTGGTGACCGAAGTGCCACGCGTGGCGGTGAAGGTCGTCGTGCCGCAATCGTCGATCGAACGCGACTTCGGGCCCGACGGACCGTTGGCGCGCGGCTTCACGTCGTACGAGACGCGCGACGGGCAGCGCGACATGGCGACGACGATCGCGCGCACTTACGCGGATGGCGGCGTGGCATTGCTGGAAGCAGGCACCGGTGTCGGCAAGTCGATGGCGTACCTGGTGCCGGCGCTGCGTTGGGCGGCCGCCAACCAGGAACGCACTGTCGTCAGCACCAACACCATCACGCTGCAGGAACAGCTGGTGTTCAAGGACCTGCCGTTGCTGGCCGACCTGCTGAGCGACCAGCCGGTGCGGTTCGCTCTGCTCAAGGGATGGCGCAACTATCTCTGCCTCTCGCGACTGATGCAGGCGCAGGCGGCGAGCGCGTCATTGTTCGAGGCGCCGCAGCGCGACGAACTGGCGATGCTGGTGGAGTGGTCGAAGGCGACCAAGGATGGCTCGCTGAGCGACCTGCCGACACCGCCGCGTCCCGACGTGTGGGACGAAGTGGCAGCCGAGGGTGACCTCTGCACGCGGCTCAAGTGCAGTCACTTCGATGCCTGCTTCGTCTTCAAGGCGCGGCGTCACGCCGCCACCGCCGACGTGGTGGTGGTGAACCACTCGCTGCTGCTGGCCGACATCGCGGTGCGTCGCGCGTCGCAGAACTGGGCCGAGGCGGCGGTGTTGCCGGCGTATTCGCACCTGGTGGTGGACGAGGGGCATCATCTCGAGGATGCGGCGGCCAATCACCTCGGCAGCAGCGTGTCGAATCGCGCGGTGACGAAGCTGCTGAACCGGCTCGAGCGTCGCGGCGGTCGCGAGGCCAAGGGGCTGCTGCCGACGCTCGAGACGCGCCTGATGGCGCGCGGCGACCTGCTGAGCGTGGCGAGTCTGGACCTGCTGCGCGCGCGTCTGCGTCCCGCGCTGGAGCATGCGCGCGGTGATGCGGCACAGCTCTTCGATCGCATCGCGCAGTGGCTGCAGGAGAACAACGCCGCCACGATTCGTCTCACGCCCGACCTGCACACGGAAGCGGTGTGGCGCGACGGGCTGCAGGTGGCGCTGCAGCACCTGATCCAGGGGCTGGAATCGATCGGCGAGAACCTGCGCCTGATCCGCGAGCGACTGGAGACGGAAGAGGAACGTGATGAAGCGCTGCTGATGCTGCTGCAGGAACTGCGTGGCGTGGGTTCACGCACGTCGGCGCAGCTGGATGCGTTGCGCGCCACGCTCGATCCACCCGATGATGCGGCGGGCTTCGTGCGCTGGGCGGAACTGCGTGGTCGCGCCGATGGTGGTGCGATGCGCGGCAACAGCACCCCCACCGTGTTGCTCTACAGCGTGCCGCTGGACCTGGCGCCGATCCTGCGCGAGGACCTGTTCGGGCGGTTGAGCAGCACGGTGGTCACCAGTGCGACACTGACCGCCGACGCGAAGTTCAACTTCCTCCTCGGCCGCCTCGGTCTCGACGACGAGAAGTCGCGCGTGGAGACGGCGTTGTTCCCGTCGCCGTTCGACTACACCGAGAATGCCCTGCTGGTGGTGCCCGGTGACACGCCGGCGCCGAACGTGGACCCGATGGGGCACCAGCGGGCGGTGGTGGGGCACGTGCTGGATGTGGCAGCGGCGAGTGACGGCGGCCTGTTCGTGCTGGCCACCAGTCATCGCGACGTGCGCGCGCTGGCGGCGGCACTGCGCCCAGCGGCGATCGCCAGCGGCTGGCCGTTGCTGGTGCACGGCGAAGATGGTCGCGACACGCTGCTGCGCCGTTTCCGCGACTCGGGACGCGCGATCCTGATCGGCACCGCGACGTTCTGGGAAGGCGTGGATGTGCCCGGGCATGCGCTGCGCGGCCTGATCATCACCAAGCTGCCGTTCCGTGTGCCGACGGAGCCGATGGTGGCGGCGCAGTGTGATGCGATCGAGGCGCGCGGCGGCGATCCCTTCATGCAATACATGCTGCCGCACGCCACGCTGCGGCTGAAGCAGGGCGTGGGTCGGCTGATCCGGACCGCGACCGACCGCGGCGTGATCGTGCTCGACGACGTGCGGGTGGTGACCAAGCGGTATGGTCGCGACCTGCTGGATGCCTTGCCACCGGCGCAGCGCGTACTGGGTCCGTGGGTGTCGGCCGAGCGACGCATCGCCGCGTTTTATGCCGCCCGGCCGGCGGAACCGTTCTCCACCATCTCCTGAGCCTCGATTATGACCGCCCGTCCCGGCAAGATCGTCTGCGTTGGCCGCAACTACCGCGAACACGCCAAGGAACTGGGCAATGCCGTGCCCGCCGAGCCGCTGCTGTTCCTCAAGCCGTCGTCGTCGATCATCGCCAGCGGGACGGCGATCGTGTCGCCGGCGCTGACGAAAAAGCTGGAACACGAGGGCGAAATCGGGGTCGTGATTGGGGCGCCGATCCGTCGTGCGACCGAGGCGCAGGCGCTGGCGGCGATCCGGGGGATCGTGGCGCTGAACGACGTCACCGCGCGCGATCTCCAGAAGTCGGACCCGCAATGGACCCGGGGGAAGGGGTTCGACACGTTCTGCCCGATCGGACCCGAGTGGGCCGGGGTGCCCGATTTCGAGCGGCTCGAGGTGGTATGCAGGGTCAACGGTGTCGTACGGCAGAGGGGCATGGGGGCGGAGATGGTGTTTTCGGTCCCCGCGCTGCTGGCCTACATTTCCCAGGTGATGACCCTCGAGCCGGGGGACATCGTGGCCACGGGAACGCCCGCCGGTGTGGGACCGCTGGTCCCCGGGGACGTGGTGGAGGTCGAAGTGGTCGGGTGCAGCATCGTCTCCAATCCTGTCGTCGCCGAATCCTGATGCCTTCCCGTTCCCACCGTTTCGAGACGCTGCCGGATTATCCGCTGGCGCTGATCCCGATCAAGAAGCGGGCGCTGATCGCGCGCGGCGTGGACGTGATCGACCTCGGTGCCGGCGATGCCGACCTCGCGCCGCCGGCCGCGGCGATCGATGCGCTGGCCGCAGCGTCGAAGATTCCCGCCATGAATCGCTACGGCTTCGGCTTGGGCAACCCGGCCTACCGCGAGGCAGTGAGCGGGTGGATGAACCGTCGCTTCGGTGTCCAGTTCGATCCGTTGACCGAGATCGTGCCGTTGCTCGGCAGCAAGGAAGGCCTCTCGCACCTCGCGCTCGGCTACGTGAACGACGGCGACGTGACCATCGTGCCGGAGCCGGGCTACAACGCGTACAAGGGCGGCACGCTGCTGAGCAGCGGCACGCCGTACTTCTATTCGCTGCGTCCGCAGAACGACTTCCTGGTGGACCTCGACGAGGTGCCGGATGACGTGCTGCGTCGCGCGCGCATCCTGTACTTGAACTACCCGAACAACCCGACCGCCGCGATCGCACCGCGTGACTACCTGGAGCAGGTGGTCCGCCGCTGCCGCGAGCTCGACATCCTGCTGGTGTACGACAACGCCTACTCGGAGATGGGCTTCGACGGCTACGTGCCGCCGAGCATCTTCGAGATCGATGGCGCGCGCGATGTCTCGATCGAATTCCACTCGCTGTCGAAGACGTACAACATGACCGGCTGGCGCTGCGCGTGGGCCTGCGCGAAGCCTGAGGTGATCACCACGCTGGCGAAGGTGAAGAGCTACGTGGACACCGGCGCCTTCATGGCCGTGCAGCAGGCGGGCGTGGCGGCGATCGAGAGCTGGGCCGAGTTCGTGCCGGGCAACGTGGCGGTGTTCCAGGCACGGCGCGATGCGGCGGTGCAGTCGTTCCGCGAGGCGGGCTTCACCTGCAGCGTGCCGAAGGCCGCGATGTACCTCTGGATCCCGCTGCCGGACGGCATTCCGTCGCAGCTGTTCGCCGATCGCCTGCTCGACGACGAAGGCGTGATCGTGATGCCCGGCACCGGATTCGGCGCGGGTGGAGAAGGCTTCTTCCGCATCAGCTTCATCGCCTCGCCGGAGCGGTTGCGCGAGGCGGCGGTGCGCGCCGGTCGCGTGCTGGCCTCGTTCGGGGCCGCCGTCTGATGTTGAAGTTCTCGCCACGGCCACCAGAGCGGCGATCGCCAGGCGCGATCGTGGTATCGGTGGTGCTGCACGTCGCGATCGCGGCGGTGTTGCTGCAGGCCGTGGTGGGTTCGAACCGCATCGCCGAGTGGCTGATCGGACCGCAAGGCACCGAGTCGCTGGAAAAGGTGCAGATGGTGGCGGTGACACCGCCGCGTGGCGTGAACGGCGGCGGCGCGCCGGTGAACGCGACGGTGAAGCCGTCGGCGCGTACCACCGCTGGTGTTCTCGTGGCGCCGACCTCGGTGCCGACGGCGATCCCAGATGCCGGTGGTCGCGGCGGCAGTGGCGGTGGCACCGGCACGGGCATCGGCACCGGCAGTGGCGCCGGTGCGGCGCGCGGCCTGGTGCCGGGCTACGATCCGCGGCTGTATCCCGGCGCACCGGAAGAACCACGCGTCGCGCGCACGCCGAAGGAACGTCTCGACAGCGTGATCGCGGAACGGTTCGCCGAATATTCCGACAGCGTGACCAATGCGCCGCGCAATGCGAACAACGTCACGGAAGATGGTCGCGGTGACCTGACCATCACGCGTGGCGGCAAGAAGTACGGCTGGTCACAGCGTGGCATCGTCCTCGGCAACATCACGCTGCCGGCACCGCTGCTGGCGCTGCTGCCGCTGAACCGCATCGGGAGCAACCCGACGTCGATCATGCGGCAGGAGAACCCGTGGGCGATGCGGAGCGCGATACAGAACGGCGCGCAGGTGGCGCTGAACGCCGAGACGTTCAACGAGCGCGTGAAGCGCATCCGCGAGCGGCGTGACCGCGAACGGCGCGAGGCGCGAGAGGGTCAGCAGCCTGCCACGCCCACACCCATCCAGCCGCAGGATCGTCAGTAACGACCTGCGGCGCGTTTACGCTGCGGCTTCGGCGTCGGGGCCGACGGTGCTGAACTGCAGCGCGCCGCGGAAGACGCCATGCACCACGCCGAGCACCACCTGGTCGTCGCCGGCCGGCACGTCGATCGGTGCGATCTCGCCCGCCGATGCCACCAGATGGGTCGCATTGCCGCGCTGCTCGAAGGTGCGAACCACGACGTCACTGCCGACGCGCACCGCGACCAGGTCACCGTCCAGCGCAGCGAAGGCCGGGTTCACCAGCACGGTGCAATCGCGCGGGACACCGACGGCCGCCATTGCGTCATCGGCGACGCGGACGAAGAATGTCTCCTCGCCGGGTGCGAGCCGCCGGTCGATGACGATCGAGTCGGCGCGCAGCTCGGGCGTGACGGCTGGCCCGAACGGCGCCACCTGACCGTAATACGGCACGGCGCGGGTGGGTCCGGCCTGCGCGCCGAGAATGCGGAGACCGCGTGATCGCGCCTGGTTGCGCTGGATGTAGCCCTTCCGCGCCAGGCTGCCGAGCACGTCGGAGACCGTCTTGGTGGACTTGATGTCGAACTGCCGGCCGATCTCCCGGATGCTCGGCTGGTAGCTGTTCGCCGCCAGGAACTCGATCAGGTACTGGTAGACCTTCTCTTCAGTCGGCGTCAACACGTCACTCATAAGGCTCCCTGCGACCGTGCGCAGGCAGCCGGTGAGGCCCTACGCCGTGGTCGCCAGCATGTCCAGCGTCCGCGCGAGACGATCGAGGCACCGGTCCCGCCCGATCAGCGTGAGGACATCGAAGATGCCCGGGCTGACGGAAAGTCCGGTGACCGCGACGCGGAGCGGGGTGAAGATCTTCCCCGCCGCCAGGCCGCGAGACTCCGCGAGCGTTCGCAGGGCTGGCTCGAGGGCCTCGGCCGTCCAGGCCGGGGCTCCGACGAGCGCATCCCGTGTCGCATGCAGAATGTCGGCACTCACGGCCCGATCCTTCAGCAGCGCCTTGGCGACGGCCTCCTGGTCGTACTCGATTTCCTCGAGCAGGTAGGGGCGGGCCTGCTTCACGATCTCCTCCACCGTGCGGGCGCGGACGCGGAGCTGGTCCACCAGGTGGGAGGTCCAGGCCGGGTCGGCGGCGAGGCGTTCCGGCGTGGCCACCTCGTGGCGCACGAGAGCGTCGGTGACCCGGGGCAGCACCTCCTCCAGCGGCCGGCGCGAGAGGTGCTGGCCGTTCATCCACTCCAGCTTCTGGGTGTCGAAGATGGCGGCCTTCCGGTGCAGCCGGTCGAGCGTGAAATGCTGCAGCATCTCCTCCGGCATCATGACCTCGAGGTCGTCGCCGGGGCTCCAGCCGAGCAGCGCGAGGAAGTTGGCCATGGCGGTGGGGAGGATGCCCTTGAACTCCCAGTCACCCACCGCGGCCGCGTCGCGGCGCTTGCTGAGCTTCTTGCCGTCGGTGCCGTGGATCATCGGCACGTGCGCGAACTGCGGCAGTGCGGCACCGAGGGCCTGATAGAGCAGGATCTGCTTCGGCGTGTTGGAGATGTGGTCGTCGCCTCGCATCACGATCGTGATGCCCATCGCGATGTCGTCGCTGACCACGGCCAGGTTGTAGATCGGCGTGCCGTCGGAGCGGAGGATGATGAAGTCCTCGATCTCCTTGTTGTCGAAGGCGATGCGTCCGTGCACGATGTCGTCCCAGGCCGTGGTGCCCTCGGGAACGCGGAAACGGATGGTGTAGGGTTCGCCGACGGCGAGCTTCTGTGCGATCTCGTCCGGGGTCCAGCTGGCCAGGCGGCGGTCGAAGCGGAACGGTTCCTTGCGGGCGTCGGCCTCGGCGCGCAGCACCTCCAGCTCGGCGACGGTGGTGAAGTCGCGGTAGGCGGTGCCGTTCTCGACCAGGCGCTCCGCATCGGCCTTGTGGCGGGCCACGTTGGCGCCCTGGAAGACGACGTCCTCGTCCCAATCCAGTCCCAGCCACTCCAGGCCGTGGAAAATGGCGGCGGTGCTCTCGTCGGTGCTGCGGGCCTTGTCGGTGTCCTCGATGCGGAGCAGGAACTTGCCGCCCGTCTTGCGTGCCCAGAGCCAGTTGAACAGGGCAGTGCGCGCCCCACCGACGTGGAGGTAGCCGGTCGGCGACGGCGCGAAACGGAGGCGGGGGGGCGTGGCAGCGGCGGTCATGCTCGGCTCGGCAGGCGGATATGAAAACGGACCCACCGCCATCGGGTGGGTCCGTTGCACGGAGAGAGAGGGATTCGAACCCTCGGTACCAGTTTCCCAGTACGCCGGTTTAGCAAACCGGTGCCTTCAGCCTCTCGGCCATCCCTCCAACAGGCCGTGAAGCTACCCGGTCGGGTGGGCGGGCACAACGTCCAAGCGCCGTCGGCGGGGTCTGGCCGCGCGGCGGACTGTGTACGCCTTCCGGCATACGCCGTGAGGTGCACAACGCGTATAACGCGAACGAAACGAGCGAACTGTGCTGAAGAAATACATCAGATGCAACGCACCATCGAAGAACGGCGCACGCTTCTTGCCAATCCTCAGCAGTGCCCGATGCAGCCCGTGGATGTCTGCACTACGCACCAGCCCGCTCGTCGGCGGATACTCACGATGTTCAACGATTGACCATGGAGAACGCACTCATGAAGCGTATCAATACACTCGGCGTGGCCGCGATCCTCGCGCTCGCCACGGCGTGCAGCAACACCGCCAAGGGCGTCGAGAAGGATGCGGAGAACGCCGGCGAGAACGTCGCCGCAGCGACGGATCGTGCGGCGGAAGCCACCGCGACGACGGCTGACTCGGCTGGTGCCAACATCAGCGCCGCGATGGAGACGGCCGACGTGAAGACGGCGCTGCTCGCCGACTCGCGCATCAGTGCCGACAACATCAACGTCGACAGCGACAAGGCCCAGCGCACCGTGACGTTGAATGGTCACGTCCCGAGCGCCGCGCAGAAGAAGATCGCGACCGAAATCGCGCAGGCCAAGGCACCGGAATGGAAGATCGTGAACAACCTGACGATCAAGCCGGACTAATTCCGGTGGTCGTGTCGTCGACCTGAGCGCGTCATCGCGTGTCAGGTCGACGACGAGTCAGCATCAGGCATGAGTACTGGAAAGCGCAGGGCATCGATGAGGGAAGGCAGCGCGGTTCGCCGTCGCTGGTCAGCCACGAATTCGATGCCCTGCGTTTTTCACGTGCGCGACACGATCCGCGTCAGAGGTTGCGACGATTGATCTCGTTGACGGCGTGATCGGCGGCGCGCGCGGTCAGTGCCATGTACGACAATGACGGGTTCTGGCAGGCGGTGGACGCCATGCAGGCCCCGTCGGTGACGAAGACGTTCGGCGCGTCCCAGACCTGGTTGTGCTTGTTGAGCACCGAATTCTTCGGGCTGGTGCCCATGCGGGCCGTTCCCATCTCGTGGATGCCCTGGCCGGGCGCGTAGCCGTAGTCGAACGTCGCCACGTCCTTCACGCCGGCGGCGGTGAGCATCTCGGCCATGTCGTTCATCATGTCCACCCGCATCAACCGCTCGTTCTCGCCGATGCCGGCGTCGATGCTGAGCACCGGGAGGCCCCACTTGTCCTTGCGCACCGGATCGAGCGTGAGGCGATTGGCGTGATCGGGGAGAATTTCGCCGAAGGCCGTGCCGCCGATGCTCCAGCGCCCCGGTTGAGCCATGCGATCCTTGAAGTCACCGCCGATCCCCAGCTCGGCCACCGCGCGCGACCAGCCGGCACGACTGGCACCACCCTCGTAGCCGAAGCCGCGCAGGTAGTTGCGCTTGTCGCCCATCAGGTTGCGATAGCGCGGGATGTACGAGGGATTGGGCCGCTGGCCGAAGAGATTCTTGTCTTCCAGTCCATCGATGAAACCCTCGGCGCCGAGTCGGAAGTGATGATCCATCAGGTTGTGGCCGAGTTCACCGGAACTGCTGCCCAATCCACCGGGCCAGAGGTCGGTGGCGGAGCGGAGCAGCAGCCAGGTGGAATTGAGCGTGGAGGCACAGAGGAAGATCACGCGCGCGTTGTAATCGGTGCTGGCACTGGTGACGGCATCGATCACGCGCACGCCACTCGCCCGGCGCGTTTCCTTGTCGTAGAGCACTTCGCTGACGATGGAGTGCGGCTTGAGCGTCAGTCGACCGGTGGCCACGGCGGCCGGCAGGGTGGATGACTGGGTGCTGAAGTAGGCGCCGTACGGACAGCCGAGCCAGCAGGCATCGCGCGACTGGCAGGCACCACGGCCCGGCAGTGGTCGCGTGAGGTTCGCGGTGCGGCTGGAGATCATGCGGCGCTTGCCGTCGTACAGCTTCGACAGCTTGCCGGCGAACAGCGACTCGGCGCAGTTGAGCGGCATCTCGGGCTGGAACTCGCCATCGGGCAGCTGCGGCAGGTTCTCGACCGAGCCGGCGATCCCGGCGAACTTCTCGACGTGGCTGTACCACGGTGCGAGGTCGGCGTAGCGGATCGGCCAGTCGGTGCCGACGCCTTCCCGCGCGTTGGCCTCGAAGTCGATGTCGCTGAGGCGGAAGCTGCACCGTCCCCACATCAGCGAGCGCCCGCCGACCTGGTAACCGCGGTACCAGTCGTACCGGCGCACCTCCGTGTACGGCGCTTCCTGCTCGTTGACCCAGAAGTCGGGATTCTTCTCGTTGAGCGCGAAGCGGCTGCGCTCGAGCACCGGATGCGCGGCGCGCATTGCGCGGGTGGGAACACCGCGGTGCGGATACTCCCACGGCGCCTTGGTAGCGTTCGGATAGTCCTTCAGGTGCTCGACGTTGCGCCCGCGCTCGAGCAGCAGCACCCGCAAGCCCTTCTCGGTCAGCTCCTTGGCCGCCCAGCCGCCCGAGATTCCGGACCCCACCACGATCGCATCCCACGTTTCCGCCACCCGAGCCTCCTGTCGCCAGCGCGTCTCGATGTCCGTGTGTCGCCTGCACTGAAGGTGTGTCACGGGCATGGCCGGCGCCACGCGCCAGCGGAGGACGATGTGTGATCGCACTGCGCCCGGGGTGTTGCCAGCACCGGCGCGTCACGCGAGCATTCTCCGGCAGCCACCTGCCCGCGCATCCGGTGCGGCCGCAGCGGGCGACCAACCGTCGTTCCCACGATATCGCATGCCGTCCGTCCGCCAGCTCTCGTCCTGTGCGCGTCTCGGCGCGATCCTGTTCCTCACCGTCGCCTGTCGTGACTTGTCGTTCGCGCAGGGCGGCTCGGCGTCCGAGCAGGAACGGGCACGGGACAGCGTATTTCATTCCGACTGGGCCAACTTCGCCCGCTATCGCGAGGCCAACCGACAGCTGCCCGCGCCGGCAGCGGGCGAGCAGCGCGTGGTCTTCATGGGCAACTCGATCACCGATGGCTGGGTGAAGCACTGGCCGACGATGTTCGCCGGCAAGCCGTACGTCGGTCGCGGCATCGGCGGACAGACCACGCCGCAGATGCTGGTGCGCTTCCACGCTGACGTGGTGGCGCTGAAGCCGGCGGTGGTGGTGATCCTCGCCGGCACCAACGACATCGCGGGCAACTCCGGACCATCGACCAATGAGATGATCCAGCAGAACCTGCAGGCGATGACGGAGATCGCGCAGGCGAACGGGATCCGCGTGGTGCTGTCGTCGATCCTGCCGGTGTTCGACTATCCGTGGCGCCCGGGCCTGCAACCCGCGCCGCGCATCGTGGCGATCAATGCCTGGATGCGCGCCTATGCGGCACGCGTCGGTGCCACGTACCTCGACTACCATGGCGCGATGTCGGATGCGCGCCAGGGATTGCGAGCCGGACTCGGTGACGACGGCGTGCATCCCAACGAGGCGGGCTACCGCATCATGGCTGCGCTGGCCGAGACCGCGATCGCCGACGCGTTGCGCCGCCGCTGACCCGTCGCCGTCGAGACGCTTCCTCCTTCCACACATCGCATGCCGTCACGCACGATCCGCCTGCTGTCGATCGCCGTCGGAGCCATCCTGCTCGGCGGGTGCCAGACGATGCAGTACCTCGGCCCGCGCCCGCCGCTGGCCGTCGTCAACGCGCGCATCTGGACCGGCGTGGCGTCACGTCCGTGGGCCGAGGCGCTGGCGGTGGACAGTGCCGGGCGCATCGCCGCCGTAGGCACCACCGCACAGGTGGCGCGCCTCGGTGCGGTGACGGTGATCGATGCGAAGCAACAGATGGTGGTGCCGGGCTTCATCGATTCGCACGTGCATTTCGTCGATGGCGGCTTCGCACTGGCCTCGGTGCAGCTGCGCGACGCGGCGACGAAGGCGGAGTTCATCACCCGCATCCGCGAACACGCGCGCACGCTGCCGAAAGGCACGTGGATCACCAACGGCGACTGGGATCACACCAACTGGGGCGGGGAACTGCCGCGCCGCGACTGGATCGACTCGGTGACGCCCGACAATCCGGTGTGGATCAACCGGCTGGATGGACACATGAACCTCGCCAACAGCGGCGCGCTGGCGGCGGCCGGTGTGCGGCGCGACGTGCGCGACGTGGCGGGCGGCGAGGTGGTTCGCGATGCGGCCGGTGAGTTGACCGGCGTGTTCAAGGACAACGCGATGGAGCTGGTGGGCGCCAAGGTGCCCGCGCAGCCGGTCGCGCTGGAGGATCGCGCGCTGGATGCGGCGATGGAATACGTGGCGTCCTATGGTGTGACCAGCGTACACAACATGGGCACCTGGAACGACCTCGCAGTCTTCGAGCGCGCGCACAAGGCCGGTCGGCTGCGCACGCGCATCTACGCCGTGACACCGCTCGGTGACTGGGCGCGCCTGCGCGACACGGTGTCGGCGCGTGGTCGCGGCGACGACTACCTGCGCATCGGCGGGTTGAAGGGGTTCGTGGACGGGTCGCTCGGTTCGCACACCGCCGCGATGGCCACCGGATTCACCGACAAGCCCACCGACAGCGGTTTCTTCGTCACGCCGGCAGACAGCCTCTATGCGCGCACCCTCGGCGCCGACAAGGCGGGGCTGCAGGTGCTGGTGCACGCCATCGGCGATCGCGCGATCGCGACACAGCTGGATGTCTTCGCGCGCGTGGCGCGGGAGAATGGGCCGCGTGACCGCCGCTTCCGCATCGAGCACGCGCAGCACATCGGTCCGCGCGACATGGGCCGGTTCGCGCGGCTGGGCGTGATCCCGTCGATGCAGCCCTACCACGCGATCGACGACGGCCGGTGGGCGGAACAGGTGATCGGTGCCGAGCGCGCATCGCGGACGTATGCCTTCCGTTCGCTGCTGGACGCGAAGGCGGCGCTGGCGTTCGGCTCCGACTGGTTCGTGGCGCCGCCGCGACCGATGGAAGGGATCTACGCGGCCGTCACGCGCCGCACGCTGGACGACAAGAATCCCGGTGGCTGGGTGCCGGCACAGAAGGTGACGGTGGCCGAGGCACTGGCGGCGTACACGCGCGGCGGGGCGTACGCGTCGTTCGAGGAGGCCAACCGCGGTACGCTCGACATCGGCATGCTGGCCGACTTCGCGATCCTCGAGCGCGACATCACCACCGTGGCCCCCGAACAGCTGCGCACCGTGCGCGTGATGCGCACGGTGGTGGGCGGGAAGACGGTGTTCGAGCGGAAGTAGCGTCGCGCGTTACTTGACCAGCGCGACCGGTGGCACGGTGACGCGGCCGATCGCACCCTGGTCGGTGCCGAACCAGATCAGGCGCGTGGTCGGGTCGAAGGTCATGTGGCGAATGGTGTTCGGTCCCGCATTGCCGACCGGGATCGGAGCGCCCCACGTCTTGGTGCGCGTGTCGAAGGCGACCAGGCTGGCCGGCGTGGTGGTGCCGCCGGTCTGCGCCAGCCAGACGTGGTCGCGATCGTCACTGGCCATGCCGTAGGGCAATGACGCGCCGCCACCCGGCAGCGGGAATTCCTGCATCGCGCCGGTCTTCGGATTGAGGTGTCCGAGATAGCCGCGGGAGTAATCGCCCCACCAGATCTGGTCGTCGGCGGTGATCGCGATACGGCGCGGACGTGCGCGTTCGGCCCCGATGGCGAAGGTGCGGATCTGCGCCGCGCCCGGCTCGATGGTGGCGATCTTGTTGGTGCCGAAGAGGTCGAACCACGGCTGGCCGCGCGAATCGAGCACGATGCCGTAGGGCCGGGTGCGCTCGCCGGTGCGCCAGAGCCGGAACTGCTTGGTGGCCGGGTCGAACCGTCCGACCACGCCGGCGTTCTGCGCGGTGAACCACGCCACGCCGGACTTCGGGTCGAAGATCATCGTGTGCGGATCACGCACCGTGCTGTCGGGAATCATGAAGGTCTCGAGGCGCCCGCTGGCGGGATCGAGCTTCACGATGCGGTTGTTGCGGTTGCCGGTGAACCACACCATCCCCTTGTGCACCACGAGGTTGTGCGGGTTGGTGCCAGCCTCGATCTCGTAGCGCCGGAACTGGCCGGTGCGCGGATCGAGATGCGCGATGTAGTTGCCGTTCTGTCCCACGAACCAGACCCGCCCCTGTGCATCGGCGTGCGGATCGCGCGGTCGCGTGTCGGCACCGTACGGCACCGTCCACTCACGCGCTTCCGGCTGTTTGGCGGCGGACGGTCCACCGCGCTGGGCGAGGAGGGCGCTGCCCTGCGACAGGGCGACGAGCGGTGTGAGAACCAGGGCGAGGCGCATTGGAGGGCTCCGGTAAGGGTCTGCTGAAATTACGCGCCGCACCGGGGCGCGCGTTGGTGTGCGCGTCCCGGACAGGGCCGTCTCGACCTCAGGCGGGCAGGCGCACCGCAGGCTCGGCCGCCTGCCGGCAGAGGTCGAGCAGGCGCGTCAGGTCGTCGAGGGTGGTGAATGGTCCCATCAGCGTGGTGCGCAGCCAGAGACGGTCGCGCAGCCGGGTTTGCACGGGATAGAACGCACCACCAGCGATCACGGTGCGACGGATCTGCGCCTGCAGCGCATCGAGCTCGTCGTCAGTGCCGGTGAATTGCGCCGGACGGTGCCGAAAGCAGACGATGTTGCACTCCGGGTCCACCGCCAGCTCGAAGTCGGGCTGCGCGCGCAGCAGCGCGGCGAACGCCTGCGCGAGATCCACCACGCGCGTGACGTAGGCGTCGAACAGCGACGGGCCCCAGGCTGCGAGGGTGGCGTAGAGCTTGAAGCTCATCATGCGCTTGGTGCACTCGAAGGTGCGCGAGGCGAGGTCGTACCAGGCGTCGTCGTGCGAGCTGTCGAGCAGGTACGACGCGTCCTGCGCGAAGGCGCCCGCGGAGTGACGCTGGTCGCGGAACAGCACCGCCGTCACCAGCGCCGGCTGCAGCAACATCTTGTGCGCATCCCAGATCACGGAGTCGGCGCGCTCGATCCCACGCAGCCGGTGTCGATGCGCCGGTGACAGCGCCAGCGCGGCACCATGGGCGCCATCGACGTGCAACCAGAGTCCGTGCTCCTCGCAGAAGTCGGCGATCGGCTCGAGCGGATCGAAGGCACCGGTGGCGGTGCTGCAGGCGCTGGCCACCACGCCCAGCACGCGACGACCGTCGGACCGCGCCTGCACCAGCGCCGGGGCCAGCATCTCGGGACGCAGGCGGAACGACTCGTCCACCGGCACCTTCACCAGGCCACCTTCGCCCCAGCCCATGATGCGCACCGCGCGATCGGCGCAGTAGTGCGCCTGCTCGCCGACGAGGATGGCGGGCAACGGCTGTCCCGCACTGCCGTCGGCCCAGACGTTCCAGCCGGCGCGCGCCTGCCGCATCGCCAGCAAGGCGGTGAGCGTCGCGAGGGTGCCACCCGACGTCAGCACGCCACCCGCCGACGCACCGAGGCCGAGCGTGTCGCACATCCAGCGGATCACGTGCAGCTCCATCGCGGTGCCGGCCTGGCCCATCTCGTACACCGCCATGCCGTTGTTCAGCATGTCGGCGGCGAGGTCGCAGAGGGCGGCCAGCGGCAGTGGCGGCGCCACCTGATGTCCGACGAAGCCGGCATGATGCAGCTGCGTCGCATCGGCCAGCACCCGCGCGGTGAGGGCCTCCAGCACTGCCGATGGCGCGGCCACTGCGCCGTTGCCGTGCGGATGCATGTCGAGGCGCCACTGCTGCAGCATCGCCGCGGGATCGACGTACGGCAGCACGGCACTGCGCGCGTGCAGCGCATCGTCGAGATAGCCACCCAGCTGCTCGAGCATCCGCTCGCCGGACCGCCGGAAGGTGTGAACGTCGAACGCGGCGCGCAGCAGCGCGTCACCGGACAGTGCAGTCGTCATGTGAACGTCAGAAGCGATCGAGATCCTTGGCCGACACCACGCGTCCGCCGAAACGCGAGCGCACCTCGCGGAGCAGGGTGGCGTCGGAGGCGCCGAAGAAGAGCTGGTGGTAGAGCACCAGCAGCGCGGGCCGGGCACGCGTCGCGATGTCGCCGAGTTGCGTGGCGGAGGTATGCGCGTGCGAGTGGTAGGCCTGGCGGACGACCGGGATGGTGGTGAAGCCGGAGTCGGAATAGACCTCGTGCACGAGGATGTCGCAGCCGTTGCACTCGCGCGCGATGGCGTCGTTGGCGCGCGCGTCACCGCTGATCACGATCACCTTGTCGGGCGTCTGGATGCGGTAGCCGAAGGCGTGCGTCCAGCGGCTGTGCGGCACGGCGAAGGCACGGATGGTGACCCGTGCATCGCGGAAGACGGTGCCTTCCGTGATCTCGTGCACGGTGGCGGTGAATGCGCCGGCCGCCGGCCCGCCCGGGCTGCCGAGGCGCATCTCGATGTCTTCACTGTTGCCGGTGACGATGCCATCCACCAGCCGCCTGGTGCCGATCGGACCGTAGAGTGCGAGCGGCTCCTTGCGTCCCTGGATCCATGGGGTGAACAGCACATCGTTCAGCCCCATCGTGTGATCGGAATGCAGGTGCGTGAGGAACAGCGTGCCGAGGCGAGGTGCCAGCAGTGCCGGAATGCCATCACGTCCCGCCGCCACCGCGCGGCGCACGACGCCGGTGCCGGCGTCGAACAGGTAGGCCACACTGTCCACCACCACCGCCACGCCCGGACCGCTGCGTTCGGGATCGGGGATCGGCGTGCCGGTGCCGAGCATGACGACCTGCGTGCGCGATTGTGCGATGCCCTGCGCCGCCGGCAGCAGCGCGGCCAGCACGAGGACGGGCAGGCGCAACGATGCGCGCATCAGCGCGCGGCGCGCGTGGACGCGTGCCAGGCGGTGAGCACCACCTTCTCGCGCTCCGGCGCGAGGCCGGCGCGGGCCTTCTCCTGCTCGGCCGCCGGCCGCGTCTTGTACCACGCCAGCGTGGCCGCCGCGGTCTCGGCCAGCGGACGGAAGGTGAGGCCTGCGTCGTACGACCGCTGGCAGTTCACGCGTGCGAAGGCGGCCGTGCGGCCGGCGGGTGGCACCCACACCGGCATGTCGCTCCACGCGCGCACCTGGTTGGCGGCGAGGAAGTCGGCCGACACCCAGGTGAACTGTGCGCCGCTGGTGGTGACGGCCTTGATGCCATGCAGCATCTCGCCGATGGTGGTGGGCAGCTTCGGGCCGGTGGCGTTGAACGTGCCGAGCGTGCGCGACTCCGCGAGTCGGATCATCCACTCGCTGAGGTCGCGCGCGTCCACGTACTGCACCGGATCATTCGGCGTACCGGGGGCCAGCACTTCGCCACCGCGGTCGATGCGCACCGGCCAGTAGGAGAACCGATCCGACAGGTCGCCGGGACCGACGATCAGGCCGGGCCGGACGATGGTGAGGCGATCACCGAACTGCATCTTCGCCTCGATCTCGCTGCGCACCTTGTTCTGGCCGTAGAGCTTCGCGTCGAATGCGGCGTCGATGTCGGAGGGCGCCAGCAGCAGGCCCGATTCGTCCACCGGAGACGACAGGTCGGCGAAGACCGAGATGGTGGAGACGAAGATGTAGTGCTTGGTGCGTCCCTTCAGTGCGCGGCCGGCGTCGCGGACCCACTTCGGGTTGGCGGTCGGATTGTCGATCACCACGTCCCACTCCCCGCCTTCCAGCGCCTTGTGCCCGTCGGGCAGGTTGCGATCACCGATCAGGCGCGGGACGTTCGGGAAGAGCGACGCGTTGGTGACGCCACGATTGAAGAGCGTCACCGAGTGGCCGCGATCGAGGGCGTACTGGACCTGGTTGGGTCCGATGAATCCCGTGCCGCCGAGGATCAGGATGCGAAGCGGTGCGCCGGTGCGGCGAGGCGCGATGCCATCCGCGGTTGCGCCGGCGCTGGTCTGCAGCGCGTGGACGAGCGATGGCACGCCCAGCGTCAGGGCGCCGCCGATGGTGGCCGACGAGGCGAGGAACGTGCGACGGGAGACGGACATCGGCTGAAGCTCCAGGAAGGTCACGGCAGGCACGGGCGCGATCGAACCGGTCGGCGCGCAGCCGACGCGAGGCGGAGCTTACGGCCCGGCACGCGAAGGTGCCACGGCCTGCCGCCGATCGGTGGCCCGGCGTGTGGCAGCGGGTCAGCTTTCGGGCGTGCCCGAACTCCCCGACATCACGGTCTACCGTGAACGCCTCGCAGCGCGCACCGTCGGCACGCAGCTGGTGGCGGTGGCGGTGTCGAGCCCGTTCGTGCTGCGGTCGGTGGAGCCGCCGCTGGCGGCCTTCGCGGGTGCGACCATCACCGGCATCGAGCGGCTCGGCAAGCGCATCGTGATCGCGGCCGGGCGCGAACTCTTCCTCGTGATTCACCTGATGATCGCCGGCCGGCTGAAGTGGGTCGATGCGACGAAGAAGGCACCGAAGGGCCTCGCCACCTTCTCGTTCACCGGTGGTACGCTGGTGCTCACCGAAGCCGGAACGAAGCGCCGTGCGTCGCTGACGGCGGTGCAGGGACGTGCCGCGCTGCAGGCGATGGATCGCGGCGGGCTCGACGTGCTGCGGTCGAGTGACGAGGCGCTGCTGGCCAGGCTGCGGAGCGAGAATCACACGCTCAAGCGCGCACTCACCGATCCGCGCCTGCTGGACGGCATCGGCAACGCGTACTCAGACGAAATCCTGCATGCGGCGCGCCTGTCGCCGTTGCAGCTGACGAGGAAGCTCAGTGACGCCGACGCGCTGCGCCTGGTGCATGCGATCCGGAGCACGCTGACGCTGTGGATCGAGCGACTCACGGCGGAGGTCGGCGATGGGTGGCCGGCGAAAGTGACGGCGTTCCGCGACGACATGGCGGTGCATGGGCGTTTCCGGCAGCCCTGTCCGGTCTGCGGCGCACCGGTGCAGCGGATCCGGTACGCGGAGAACGAGACGAACTACTGCGCGCGATGCCAGACCGGTGGCCGGCTGCTGGCCGATCGCGCGATGTCACGCCTGCTCAAGGGCGACTGGCCACGGTCGCTGGACGAGTTGTAGGGCGTACACGCGCGCGCCGCGGAGCGCACTGCTCCCTCACCAGGCGCCGGGCGATTCCGGGGGGCCAATGTCGACCGGAAAATCGGGAGAGACGTCGCTCACACCGGCCAGCCTGCGCAGCGCCGGCACTCGGCTGGCGGCACAGCGTCCGGTGATCACGCCGACCGCGTCCAGTACCTGCTCCACGTCGAATCCATGTTCGGTGAGGGCGCGAGCGACGTCGGAAACGGTGTGTGTTCCCGACGTCGTCACCACCCAGCTGCCATGCTCCGTCATGCGCCACCTCCGGCAGCGCAATCTAAGCCGCGAGCCCGTGCACCGAGCCGCGCCGGAACGCTGTGCGCGGAGCACGTCATGCGCGCCACCTCACGGCGCCTGCACCAGCCCAGCGCCCACGCGTGCCACAGGCAGCGGCAGCACGCGCGCCGATGCGCGCAGGCGGCTCCAGAGTGTGCGACCGCGGAAGGCGGGATTGACCTGCGCCCACAACGCCGCCACGCCGGCGACGTGTGGTGTGGCCATGCTGGTGCCCGACATCGTGGCGTAGCGGCGTGGCCGCGGAGCCGCGGAGAAGATGTCGCGACCGGGGGCCGCAATTTCGACCTTGCCGAAGTTCGAGAAGCTGGACGGTGTGAGGTTGCGATCGAGCGAGGCCACCGAGAAGATGCTGGGCGAGTTGGCCGGCGCGCCGGTCTGGCTGCCGGCGTTGCCGGCCGCTGCGACGATCAGGCACCCCGCATTCAGCGCCGCCGTTCCGGCGTTCGTGTACGCCGCCTGCACCGGCGCCTGCGAACCGAGCGACATCGAGATCACGGCGCAGCGGTTGGCGATGGCCCAGTTCATTCCCGCGAGCACGCTGGCGGTGCTGCCCGAGCCGGAGTTGGTGAGCACCTTGCCGACGAAGATCTGGGAGCGATACGCGACGCCGTACCGTGGCGTGGCGTTGGGCGGCGCCTGCGGCCCACAGGCGGTGCCGATGCAATGAGTGCCATGCCCGTGCATGTCCTGAACCGGCTGCCCGACGAAGCTGGCCGCCGCCGCCACGCGTCCGACGAAATCCGGATGGCCGAGGTCCATGCCGGTGTCGAGCACGGCGACGCGGATGCCGAGGCCGTTGCGTACGCTGGGCGGGACGCGACAGGCGATCAGCCCCCACGTGGCGCCGAAGACTTCCGGTTGGATCTCGTCATCGGGAATGCCGTCGCCGGCGCCGATGTCGGCGGCGATGGTGGCTGCGGCGCGCATGAAGCCGCGGAGATACTCCCCGGCGTCGGCAGTGGAGAACACGAAATACTCCGGCTCGATCACCTGTTCCGGTTCGTCATCACTCGACTCGGCAGTGGCGAGCATCTTCCGGCTTCGTGCGGCCTCACCGGTGACGAGCGCGACGCCGATCTCGGGGAACACCACCGCATCGGCATCACCGACGTCGGCCACGTTCACGTCCTGCGCCGCGAAGTCACGGGCATCGGCCGTGCGCATGCCCTGGCTGGCGAGTCGTCGCTTGCCGGCATCGAGCGCACCCTCCTTGTAGCTGATCAGGTATCGACCTGTCTCGAGCGTATCGTCGCCGGCGGCGAGGGCCGCCAGCAGCATGGCTTCGATGCCGTTGTCGGCGGTGGTGCCCTGTGCGCGTGACGCAGCGCCGGTCTTCGCGGCGCGCTTGGTGCCGGACCTCTTTCGCGGGGGCATGGTGCAACTCCTGGAGTGGGGTGGGAGCGGTGAACACCGATAACGACGGTCGTTCACGGCGATGCTCTCACCACATGCTGCCGCCGCGCACGCTGCGTGACGTGACCGGCCGCAACCGTATCGGACACATGCGCCCGCCGACGTGGCACGCTCGTCCGTGCCGAGACGGCGCTGCATATTCCCGCACCACCGGCACGCTCGCGCCTGCTGCCTCACCGGTGCGAACCCCTCACCATCATCGCCAATGCCGCGCTCCCTCCGCGATCACACGGTGACGACGTGCGTCGCCCTGCTGCTCACCGCGATGCCCGTCACCGCGCAGTCTCGCGCGGCACAGGTCCGTGAACTGGATGCCTACATCAGCAAAGGCATGCGCGACTGGGAGATCCCCGGCCTGACGGTGACCATCGTGCACGACGACTCGGTGGTGTTCGCGAAGGGATACGGCGTGCGTCGCCTCGGTGCCGCGGGTGCGGTGGACGCCCAGACGCAGTTCGGGATCATGAGCACCACCAAGGCATTCACCGCGCTGGCCATCGCGCTGCTGGTGGACGAGGGCAAGGTGGCGTGGAACGATCCGGTGACGAAGCACCTGCCGGAGTTCCAGTTTCGCGACCCGTTCCTGACCCGCGAGGCGACGGTGAAGGACCTGCTCACGCACAACATCGGGATCGGCAACGCCGACCTGCTCTGGGCGCGCGGTGACCTGTCGGCCGCCGAGATCCTGCGGCGCGTGCGCTACCTGCCCACGGCCTACACGCTGCGCGGCGGCTTCGCCTACCAGAACGTGATGTACGGCGCGGCGGGTGAGCTGGTGGCGCGAGTCTCCGGGCAGTCGTGGGGCGACTTCGTGCGCGCGCGCATCCTGCATCCACTGGGCATGACGCAGTCGTACACGACCTACGCCGCGATGCACTCGGCGGCCGGTGCCAATCAGTCGGAGCCACACTTCCGCATCCGCGACACGATCCGCGTGATCGCCGACGAGACGGTGGACGTGTTGCCGGCGGCGGGCGCGATCTGGTCGAACGCCGAGGACATGGGCCGATGGCTGCGCTTCCTGCTCGACAGCGGTCGCGTGAATGGCAAGCGCGTGGTGAGTGAAGCCGGCTTCCGCCAGCTGCTCGCGCCGCAGTCGTTCGTCACCGAAGCCGAGTTCTATCCCACCGCGCGCATCACTCGTCCGCATTGGATGACGTATGGGCTGGGCTGGTTCCAGCAGGATTTTCGCGGGCGCTTCCTGGCGTTCCACACCGGCAGCCTGTCGGGCCGCACCGCGATGGTGGGGCTGCTGCCCGATACGCGCACCGGCATCTTCATCGCCGGCAACCTCGATCATGCGGAGTTCCGTCATGCGCTGATGCTGAAGGCGCTGGACGTCGTCGCCGGCACGAACGGTGGAGCACCGCGCGACTGGAGCACCGAGTTCCTGGCGCTCTACAAGGGACTGCGCGACGGGGGCGACAAGGCGATGGCGGAGCGCGATGCGAAGCGCGCCACCGGCACTCGGCCGTCACGTGACCTCGCCGCGTATGCGGGCACCTACGCCCACCCGGCCTGGGGCGACGTGGTGATCACCGCCGTCGGCGACGGCCTGCGCGTGGCGCTCGGCCCGAGCGCCGACAACGCCGGCACGCTCACGCACTGGCAGTACGACACGTTTCGTGGTGAGCTGGGTGACGGCCGCGGTGGCAAGACCACCGTGAACTTCCAGCTCGGCATGGACGGTTCGGTGCGTCGCGTCCTGCTGGACGGCAGCGAGGAGTATGCGTTCACTCGCGTGCCGACGAAGTAGCGGTCCAACGGAGGGCCAGGGATTCGAACCCTGATGTCCTTGCGGACGCCGGTTTTCAAGACCGGTGCAATAGCCATTCTGCCAACCCTCCCGTCCTGCACGTACCAGCGAAATCTCGCCGTTCCGGGGTGATTGCACCATCCCCGGAACCGGCTATGATGCGACGGAAGCCGGAGCGCGCTCACCTTGGCGGCGGGAGCAGGACGTGAGTCAGATCCACGAGCGACGCGGCAGCGTCATGGACGACAGCACCGGCTCGCCGTTCGCACCGCGCGATGCCTGTGGCGTCGGCTTCATCGCCCGACAGAGCGGCGAGCGCACGCACGAAGTGGTGACGCTGGCGCTGGAAGCGCTCTCGCGCATGGCGCATCGCGGCGCGACCGGCACCGACAAGTCGGCCGACGGTGCCGGCGTACTGACGCAGATTCCGCGACGGCTGTTCATCCTCGCCGGTTCCCGTCAGGGGCTGCACCTGAGCGCCGATGCGTCATTCGCCGTCGGCATGTGTTTCATGCCCACCGATGCCGATGGCCTCCGCCTCTCCACACGCGTGGTGGAAGACGTGCTGACGGCGGATGGCCTGCCGTTGATCGGCTGGCGCGACGTGCCGGTGCGACCCGATGTGCTCGGGCGGTCGGCGCGCGACGCGATGCCCCGCATTCGGCAGGTGATCGTGGGCCGCCCCGATGGTGTCACCGACGACGACGCATGGGAGCGGCTGCTCTACGTCGCCCGACGTGAAATGGAACACCGCGCCGAAGCGCTCGGCCTGACGCCGTTCTACTTCTGTTCGTTCTCGTGCCGGACGGTGATCTACAAGGGACTGCTCACCGGCGGCCAGCTGTCCGAGTTCTATCCCGACCTGGTCGATCCCGCGTTCGAGTCGGCGATCGCGGTGTTCCACGAGCGCTATGCCACCAACACGCTGCCGCGCTGGGAGCTGGCGCAGCCTTTCCGCCTGCTCGGGCACAACGGCGAGATCAACACGCTGTGGGGCAATCGCAACGCGATGGCGATGCGTGCCGGGTTGCTCGACTCGCCGCAGTTCGGGGCCAAGGGCGCGCGCCTTCGCGACCCGATCCGCCCGCGCGGCAGCGATTCGGCGAGCCTCGACAACGCGCTCGAGTTGCTGGTGCGCGCCGGGCGCAGTCCGGTGCACGCGGCGATGATGCTGGTGCCGCAGGCGTGGGAGAAGTATCCCGACGTGGAGCCGGCGGTGAAGGCGTTCTACGAGTATCACCAGTGCGTGATCGAGCCATGGGATGGTCCGGCGGCGCTGGCATACAGCGATGGTGTGCAGGTGGCGGTGTCGCTGGATCGCAACGGCCTGCGTCCCTGCCGGTACAAGATCCGCGCTGACGGCATGGTGGTGGCGGGGTCGGAAGTGGGCATCGTGGACTTCGATCCGCGCGACGTGGTGGAGAGCGGCAAGCTCGGCCCCGGTGGCGTGCTGCTGGTGGACACGGCCGGTCGCCGCATCGTGCGCAACCTGGCGGCCAAGCGCGAGGTCGCCACGCGTCGTCCGTACGCGCGCTGGATCCAGCAGTACATGGCGACCCTCGCCACGCAGGACGGCGTGGAGCCGCTGGTGAAGCCAAGCGAGCAGCTGCGGCCACTGCAGCTCGCATTCGGGTATGGGCACGAGGACCTGCGCCTGATCCTCGAGCCGATGGCGACCAGCGCCGCGGAAGTGGTGTGGAGCATGGGCGATGACACGCCGCTGGCGGTGCTGTCGCACAAGATGCCGCCGCTGTACGACTTCCTCCGCCAGCGATTCGCACAGGTCACCAACCCGCCCATCGACTCGCTGCGCGAATCGATGGTGATGTCGCTGCGCATGCACCTCGGCCAGCGTGGCTCACCGCTGGAGGAGAAGAGCACCTACGCGCGCATGCTGCGCATCGAGCATCCGGTGCTGCTGCCCGAAGAGATGGAGCAGCTGCGCAACTTCCCCGGCTTCAAGTCGGTGACCCTCGACGCAACCTGGCCCGCGCGCTCGCGTCCCGAGGCGCTGGAAGCAGCGCTGGACGGCTTGTGCCGTCGCGCCGAAGCCGCCGCGCAGAAGGGCGCGCGCCTGCTGATCATCAGCGATCGCAAGGCGGGCACGGAGCGCGTGCCGATCCCGGCGCTGCTGGCGCTGGGCGCGATCCGGCAGCACCTGGTGCGCACGGGACTTCGCGCGAAGGTCGGCATCGTGGTCGAAGCCGGTGACGTGGTGGAACAGCATCACGTCGCCACGCTCGTCGGTTACGGCGCGGAGGCGGTGTTCCCATGGCTGGCGCTGGAAACCATCGCCACTCTCTTCACCGAGGCCACCGGGCAGCGGCACTCGGATGGCGATGCCGAACGTCCGCTCCCCGCGCAGGCGCAGTCGCGATATCGCTCGGCGATGGAGAAGGGGCTGCTCAAGATCCTCGCCAAGATGGGCATCTCCACACTCTCGTCGTACTGCGGCTCGCAGGTGTTCGAGGCACTGGGGCTCGGCGCCGACGTGATCGATCGCTGCTTCGCGGGCACGTCGTCGCCGATCGGCGGCATCGGCTTCCGTGAACTGGCCGAGGACGTGCTGGCACGCCATCGCGTGGCCTACGGTCCCGACGCGAATGCTGCCGGCGGGCTGCCGGACGAAGGACGCATCCGCTTCCGCAAGGAAGGGGAGACGCACGCCTGGGCGCCGCAGTCGGTGCTGGCCTTGCAGCAGGCGGTGGGCAGCGCGCGGTCCACACGTGTCACCGCGACCGGCGACGAGGCGTGGCGTGCCTTCGTCGCACGGACGGAGGCCGCGGCACCGACCACGGTGCGCGACCTGCTCGCGTTCCGCGAGGCGACGCCGGTGGCGCTGGCCGAGGTGGAACCGGTGGAACGCATCCTCGCGCGTTTCGTCTCCAGTGCCATGTCGCTCGGTTCGCTCTCGCCGGAGGCGCACGAGACGATCTCGATCGCGATGAACCGGATGGGATTGCGATCGAACTCGGGGGAAGGCGGCGAAGATCCGATGCACTATCGCCGCACCAGCACCGACCGCGCCGACAGCCGCATCAAGCAGGTGGCGTCGGGTCGCTTCGGCGTCACCACCGAGTACCTGGTGCGGGCCGACGAGATCGAGATCAAGATCGTGCAGGGTGCGAAGCCTGGCGAAGGGGGGCAGCTGCCCGCGCACAAGGTGACGGAACTGATCGCGCGGCTGCGACACGCGACGCCCGGCGTGCAGCTGATCTCGCCGCCGCCGCATCACGACATCTACAGCATCGAGGACCTGGCGCAGCTGGTGCTGGACCTCAAGACCGTGAATCCGAACGCGCGCATCGGCGTGAAGCTGGTCGCGTCGTCGGGGATCGGGAACGTGGCCGCTGGCGTGGCGAAGGCGTTCGCCGACTACGTGCTGGTGGCCGGACATTCAGGTGGCACCGGCGCCTCGCCGCTGTCGAGCATCAAGCACGCCGGCGCGCCGTGGGAACTGGGGCTGGCCGAAGCGCAGCATGTGCTGGTGAGCAACGGCTTGCGGCACCGCATCGAGGTGCGTGTGGACGGTGGCTTCCGCACCGGTCGCGACGTGGTGATCGCGGCGCTGCTCGGCGCCGAGTCGTATGGCTTCGGCACCGGGCCGCTGGTGGCGATCGGGTGCGACATGGCGCGGCAGTGTCACCTGAACTCCTGCCCGACCGGCATCGCCACCCAGCGTCCGGAACTGCGCGCCAAGTTCCGCGGCAATCCGGACCAGGTGGTCGCGTACTTCACGCACGTCGCGCAGCAGGTGCGCGAGATCCTGGCGAGCATCGGTGCCCGCAGCATCGACGAGATCGTGGGTGCCGCCGAGCGACTGCAGCGCGCCGATCGCCCGGAGGTGCCGCGGTCGGCGATGCTGGACCTGTCGCTGCTGCTGACGCCGGCCGTGCGCGAGGACGAGCCGCGCCGCCGCAGCGTGGAGCGCAACGTGCGGCCGGGCGTGTTGTCGCTCGACGATCACATCCTGCGCGACGCAGCGGCGGCGATCGCGGCGGCCGAACCGTTCGACGGGTCGTACCTGATCCGCAACCATCACCTGGCGGTCGGAGCGCGCGTCAGCGGCGTGATCGCGGCGCAGTACGGCGACGCAGGACTTCCCGCGGCCACGCTGACGGCGCGATGCAAGGGCACGGCGGGCCAGAGCTTCGGCGCATTCGCGATTCGCGGACTGCGGCTGGATCTCGAGGGCGAGGCGAACGACTACGTGGGCAAGGGATTGAACGGTGCCGAGATCAGCATCCGTCCGTTCCGCAACGCGCGCTACGTCGGTGCCAGCCACCTCAACATGATCGTCGGCAACACGGTACTGTACGGTGCCACCGACGGGCTGCTGCTGGCGGCGGGACAGGCCGGCGATCGCTTCGCGGTGCGCAACTCCGGCGCCTGCGCGGTGGTCGAGGGGGTGGGCAACCATGCCTGCGAATACATGACCGGTGGCGTGGTGGCGGTGCTGGGCCGCGCTGGCCGCAACTTCGGCGCCGGCATGTCCAACGGCATCGCGTACGTGCTGGACGAGGCGGGCACGTTCGCCAGTCGCGTGAACCACGAGATGGTCCTGTTGTCGGAGCTGGATGCCGAGGACGATGTGCTGCTCGACGCGCTGCTGCGGCTGCACTTCGAGCGCACCGGCAGTGCACGTGCGCGCGCGATCCTGGATGGCGACGATCGCGCGTTCGGCGAGTGGCGGAAGGTGCAGCCACGTGGCGCCGGTGAGGGGCTTGGCTTGCTGCGACAGGTGTGGACGCAACGGGTGCAGGGGATGATCGGCGCGGGCGGCGACCGGGAGCCGCGGGTGATGCAGCGCGGCTGATGGCCGGCGGCCGGACCGATCGCAGCCGGCGTTGGGTCAGACCGCGAACCCCTCCGGCATCCGCACCTCCTCGGCGCCGCACCCGAACCGCTCGATGTCCGCACGGCGGTCCGGATGGCTGGCCAGCAACACTTCTCTCGTGCCGCCTTCGTACATCGCGCCCGTGAATCCGGGCGCCAGCGTGCAGCCGAAGAGCGAATAGGCACCGCCATCGGCGCAGTGACCGGCCTGCCAGGTGCCCGCCGGCACGACGAACTGCACCTGATGGCCGCGCAGGGGATCGCTGCCCAGCAGTACGTCACGCGAGGTGCCATCGGGAAAGAGCAGCAGCAGTCGCAGCGGATCGCCACGATGGAAGTGCCAGATCTCGTCCACCGGCAGCCGGTGGAAGAGCGAGTGACTCTGCAGCGCGTCGCAATACAGGCCGAGCATCGCCGTGCCGACCGGTCCACCATCAGGCGTGTCGTGCACCGAGCGATAGGTGCTCACGAACAGCGTGCCCTCGGCGGGCAGCGCGGTGAGGCCGAAGTGTGCGATCAGCGCCGGGATGTCAGGGTGCATGCTGCCGTGTGCCTAGGCGTCGGGAAGGTCGGGAAACGGCCGGATGGCGCCATGGCCCGGAAACACCGTGGTGGCGCCAAGCGTGCGCAGTTGTCGCCAGCTCGCCAGCGTCGTGTCCATCTCCGCCTCGGTGATGAACATCGGGTGTGTGAGGTCGCCGGTGAACACCTCACCGCCATCCAGCAGCAGCGACACGCTGTCGGGTGAATGCCCGGGCGTGTGCACCAGTCTTCCCGCCATGCCGAGATCGGCCAGCAGGGCGCGACTAGCCTCGATCGTGACGACGTGATTGTCGTGCAACGTGATCGGGGTGAAGTGATCCGCGGGCTTCACGTGATCGGCGATGCCGGCGATGTGCGGCACCTGCAGATCGACCGCCAGCAGCGGCACCCCGGCCAGCTTCAGGTCCTGCGCCAGTCCGGCGTGGTCGATGTGGAAATGTGTCGCGAACCCGTACCTGATCTCGCGCAGCGGGATGCCCATGCGATCCAGTGCGCCGCGCATGGTGGCCATCGTCCCCGGCCAGCCAAGATCCAGCAGCAGGCGCGAACGGCCGGCACTGATCACCCAGAAGTTGGTGGACCGGTAGCCGACGTTCACGATGGTGGGTGATGCGTGGGCGGACATGCCCAAAGCTCGCGGTGCGTGCGTCCCCTCGCCACCGCGGGTGTGCGCCTTGCGGGTGCTGCGCCGTCTTGTACGATGCAGGGCAGCCCGTCCACCTCCGACGCCACCGATCCTGCCCATGTTCGACGCCGAGTCACTGCCGCCCGCCGTCTCGCGCCGCCTGGCCATCCAGCGCATGGCCGTCGGCCTGCTCACCGCACCGGCCATGCTGCGCCGACGGTACACGCTGGCGCCGGATGTCGCGCCGTACTCCGCGCGCGCGATCCGGCTGGTGCAGGAGTCGGTGGTGGTGGACCTGCTGAACCAGTTCCGGTTCGCCGACTTCGCCGACACACCGCCCAAGAGCCAGCTCTGGCTGTCGAAGCCCGGCGCGATGACGGCGACCGACTTCGAGACGTATCGCACCTCGGGATACAACGTGCTGGCGCTGGGCCATGGCCCGACCGATCACGCCGCCGCGATCCGCTTCTTCGCCGACTGGAACGGGTTCATCGCCGGATACTCCGATCGGTTCATGCGGGTGGACGACGCGGCGGACTTCGCGGCGGTGAAGCGGGCAGGGAAGGTCGGGATCATGATCACCTTCCAGAATTCCGATCATTTCCGCACCACGGCCGACGTGGAGACGTTCTTCGCGCTCGGCCAGCGGCTGTCGCAGCTCACCTACAACTACCAGAATCGCATCGGCTCCGGCTTTCTCGAGACGAAGGACGGCGGATTGACGGTGTTCGGCGGCGAGATCGTGCAGGCCATGAATCGTGCGGGGATGGCGGTGGACGTGTCGCACTGCGGCGATCGCACCACGCTCGATGCGCTGGATGCATCACAGCGCCCGGTGGTGTTCTCGCACGCCAGCTGCCGCGCGCTGGCGCCGGGCAACCTGCGCTGCAAGACCGACGAGATGATCACCAGGCTGGCGAAGACGGGCGGCGTGATGGGTGTGCCGTTCCTGCGCATGATGATCCGCCCCGACGAACCGGTGACGGTGGAACACGTGGTGGATCACTTCGATCATGTGGCGAAGCTGGTCGGCATCGACCACCTGGCCGTGGGCAGCGACATGGACGTGGTGGGCAACCCGAATCCGGTGAACGGCACCACGCAGGCGGTGCCGCCGACGCCCAACTTCGAGCGTTACCAGATGCACTTCGATGCCAAGGGCGAGCGGATGCTGACGGTGGAAGGCCTCGACCACCCCAAGCGCACCTTCGACCTCGTCGAGGCGCTGATCCGTCGCAAGTACACCGATCCGCAGATCATCGCGATCCTCGGTGGCAATGCGCAGCGCATGCTCTCGAAGATCTGGGCCGGCTGAGTGGCCACCGCGGTCATCGCGCCAGCGTCGAGCCCTGCCGACGCCGCAGTCGAGTCGCGCGCCTACCGCCGCGTCACGCTGCGCCTGCTGCCGTTCCTGTTCGTCTGTTACGTGGTGGCGTATCTCGATCGCGTCAACGTGGGCTTCGCCAAGCTCCAGATGTTGTCGGACCTCAGGATGAGCGACACCGCCTACGGCATCGGCGCGGGCATCTTCTTCATCGGCTACTTCCTCTTCGAGGTGCCCAGCAACCTGATCCTGCACCGGGTCGGTGCGCGCGTCTGGATCGCACGAATCATGATCACGTGGGGCGTGCTCTCGATGCTGACGATGTTCGTCACCGGGCCGTACTCCTTCTACCTGCTGCGCTTCCTGCTCGGCCTCGCCGAGGCGGGGTTCTTCCCGGGCATCGTCTACTACCTCACGCAGTGGTATCCCGGCGCGCGACGGGCGCAGATCATCTCGCTGTTCATGACCGGTGTCGCGATCTCCGGCGTGATCGGTGGGCCGCTGAGCGGATGGATCATGACGCGCATGGCCGGAGTCGGCGGCTGGGCCGGCTGGCAGTGGCTCTTTCTGCTGGAAGGCATCCCGAGCCTGGTGATGGGCGCCGCGGTGTTCTTCTACCTGCCCGACTCGGTGGAGAAGGCCGCCTGGCTGCCGGAAGGTGAGCGGCAGGTGCTCGTGCGCAACCTGGCCGCCGAACCGCCCGGCGCGGAACATGGCAGTGTCTTCGCCACGCTGCGCAATCCGCAGGTGATCCTCTTCGCCGGAATCAGCTTCAGCTTCGTGATGGGGCTGTACGGCATCTCGTTCTGGTTGCCGCAGCTGATCCGCACGATGGGTGTGGAAGACGCGGGACGCATCGGCCTGCTCAGCGGCATTCCCTCCGCGTTCGCGGCGGTGTTCATGGTGGCGGCGGGATGGAGTTCGGATCGGCATCGCGAGCGACGCTGGCACCTGATCTTCGGCGCGCTGATGGGGGCGACCGGGTTGGTGGTGGCGGGCATGTTCAGCACCAGCCTCGTGATCGGACTGATCGCGATGAGCGCGGCGATGGCAGGGTCGCTGTCGAACATCGCGTTGTTCTGGACGTTGCCGACGGCGGCGTTGCGCGGTGCCTCGGCAGCCGCCGGCATCGCGGCGGTCAACTCGGTGGGCAACCTGGCCGGCTTCCTCAGTCCTTACCTGATCGGCGTGGCACGCGACGCCACCGGCTCGGCGACTGCCGGGCTGTACGTGATCGCCGTCTTCCTGCTGTTCGGTGGCGTGCTGGTGATCATCGCCACTCGGCCACCGCGTGACCGTCGCACCGCCTGACGCAGTACGTCTGTCAGCTGTGTGCGGTGTCGCGCGCCATCGCCTCGAGCCGGGCCTTCCGCTCCGGTGTGTAGTACCACCACGGTGTCTCCGGCGCCCCTTCCATGAATCGTACCGCCGCGATGAAGACATCGATCACGCACGGGTCATGACGATGCCCGGTGAGTTCGCACAGCGTCTCGAACAACGCGTACGGATCTCGGCCGATGAGCTGCGCCGGCTCGGTGATGCCGAGGCGATGGAAGTCGCCGGCGGTCGCCTTGCCGACGTTGGGCAACTGTTCGAGCCGAATGAAGCGACTGCGATCCTGGGGCATGACGACGTCTCCCGGGCGGGGGGCCAGCGACGCGGGACCCACACGACGGCCCCGAATCCAGCATAATTCCGGCATCGACACCGTGTCACCCTCATCCATTGGTTCCATGCTTCGTGTCACGCTGCTGTTCGCCCTGCCCGCCACCCTGCTCGGCGCGCAGGCGTCGCGCCCCACGCTGGTGGAACCGTCGCTCTCCCCGGACGGCCGCGAGATCGTGTTCGCCTCCGGCGGCGATTTGTGGACTGTCGGGTCGGCTGGAGGGGATGCGCGCCTGCTGGTCTCGCATCCGGCCACCGAGTCGCGTCCGCTCTGGTCGCCCGACGGCACGCGGCTGGCCTTCACCAGCACGCGCAGCGGCAACGGTGACATCTACGTCCTGACGCTGGCGTCGGGTGCGCTGCAGCGCCTCACGTTCGACGACACGCCCGACGCACTCGGGGCATGGTCGCGCGATGGACAGTTTCTCTGGTTCCATTCCTCGGGCCGTGACATCGCCGGCATGAACGACGTGTATCGCGTCTCGAGCACCGGCGGCACGCCGATGATCGTGGCTGGCGATCGTTACGCCAGCGAGTACTGGCCGGCGCCCTCGCGCGACGGCAAGCGGGTGGCGATCACCGCCCGCGGCACGACGTCGGCGCAATGGTGGCGGCGCGGACATTCCCACATCGACGAGAGCGAGATCTGGGTGCTCACGCTCACCGGTGATGCGCCGACGTACACCGCCGTCAGCAAGGGCGGTGACGGCAAGGACCAGTGGCCGATGTGGAGCGCGGACGAGACGTCGCTGTTCTACGTGCGCGACACCGCCGGCGTCGAGAACCTCTGGTCGCGGCCCGTCACCGGCGGCACGCCACGCAAGCTGACCGACTTCCGCGACGGTCGTGTGCTCTGGCCGTCAATCGCGGCCGACGGGCGCAGCATCGTGTTCGAGCGTGGCTTCGGCATCTGGCGCTACGACGTGGCCGGCAACCAGGCGCGCGAGGTGCCGGTGGTGCTGCGTGGTGCGCCGGCCGTCGCCGATGCCGATCGGGTGACGTTGACCACCGGCGCCGGTCAGCTGGTGCTCTCGCCGGACGGTCGCAAGGTGGCGTTCGCGGCGCGCGGCGAGATCTGGGTGACTGGGGCGAAGGACGGTGGCGAGGCGGTGCGCATCTCGTCCAATGCCGGCCCCGATGCGGAGCCGGTGTGGCTGGCGGACAGTCGTCGCGTGGTCTACAGCAGCAAGCGCGGCGACGAGTGGCGCCTGATGCGCGCCGATGTCGTCACGCGCGAGGAAGTGGCGCTGACCAAGGGAGGCATGGACGTCTCGCCGGTGCCATCGCGCGATGGACGCCGCATCGCCTACCTGCATGACGGCAACGCCCTGCGCGTGATCGAGGTGGACGGTACGAATGATCGACAGCTCGCCGCCGGACACTTCGGTCGTCCGCCGCTGGCGCGCTCGGGTGGCATCGCGTGGTCGCCCGACGATGCGTACGTCGCCTTTCTCAGCACCGAGGAGCGCGGGCTGACCAACGCCTACGTGGTGCCGAGCGCCGGTGGTGCGCGGCGCGCGGTGAGTTTCCTTGGCAACAGCTTCGCCGGCACGCTGCTCTGGAGCAGCGACGGCCAGTTCCTGCTCTACGACACCAGCCAGCGCACCGAGGCGGCGGCGATCGTGCGCATCGATCTCGTGCCACGCACGCCACGATTCCGCGAGGACCAGTTCCGCGACCTCTTCACCGCGCCGCCGTCGCGCGACAGTACACGCAACGCCACCACGCGTGACACGCTGCGCGACTCGACGCGGTCACGCGTCGCTGCAGCACCGCGACGCACCAGCATCACCTTCGACGGCATCCGACAGCGCGCCACCGTGCTGCTCACGGGCTTCAGCCTCGCCGACCTCTCGCCCGATGGGAAAACCGTCCTGCTCACGGGCCAGTTCGCGGGTGTGACCGGCATCTACGCGTACTCCATCGATCCGCTCGCCGCCGAGCCGGCGGTGCCGCGCCAGCTCACCACCACGCCCGGCAACAAGGGCAGCGTGCAATACTCGACCGACGGCAAGGAGGTCTGGTTCACCGAGGGTGGACGGATCGTGTCGGTGACGGTGGAGAGTCGTGCGGCGCGCACGGTGGCGTTCCGCGCGGAGCTGGAAGTGGACGTGGCTGCCGAACGGCAGGCGGCATTCGACGAAGCCTGGACGTACCAGCGCGATGGCTTCTACGACCCGAAGATGCACGGTGCCGACTGGGCGGCGGTGCGCGCGCAGTTCGCGCCGCAGGTGACTGGCGCGCGCACGTCGGACGAGTTCCGCCGGCTGATGAACATGATGGTCGGCGAGTTGAACGCCTCGCACTCCGGCGCCGGCGGTCCGGCGTCGCAGGCACCATACACGGGCCGGATCGGTGCCCGGTTCAATCGTGCCGCATACGACGCCACCGGACGGCTGGTGCTGAGCGAGATCGTGGCGCAGTCACCGCTCGCCACCGCCACCGACGCGAAGGTGGGTGACATGCTGGTGGCGGTGAACGGCACACGCATCTCACGCACCAGCAATCTCGATTCGCTGCTGGCGTACAGCACCGATCGGCGCGTGTCGCTGCGGCTCGCCAACGCAGCCGGGGCCGAGCGAGAGGTCGCGCTGCGGCCGGTGAGCACCGGCACCGAGAAGGGCTTGCTCTATCGCCAGTGGGTGGAGGAGCGCCGCGCCTACGTCGCCAAGGCCAGCAACGGGCGCCTTGGCTACGTGCACCTGTTCGACATGGGCCAGGGATCGCTGGATCAGCTCTTCATCGACCTCGATGCCGAGAACGTCGGGCGTGACGGCATCGTGGTGGACGTGCGCAACAACAACGGCGGCTTCGTGAATGCCTACGCGCTGGACGTGTTCGCGCGCCGCCCGTACATGACCATGACCCGCCGCGACCAGCTCAGCGCGCCGGCGCGCCTGCAGCTCGGCCAGCGCACCTTCGATCGACCCGCGGTGCTGGTCACCAACCAGCACTCGCTGTCGGATGCGGAGGATTTCACCGAAGGCTGGCGTGCATTGAAGCTCGGCCCGGTGGTGGGCGAACCGACGTCGGGATGGATCATCTACACCTCCGGCGCCACGCTGGTGGACGGGACGACGCTGCGCATGCCGTTCATCCGCATCCAGGGTGCCGACGGCAAGGACATGGAGCTGGTGCCGCGGCCGGTGGACAAGCTGGTGGTGCGCCCGGTGGGCGAGGCGTACAGCGGCCGCGACTCGCAGCTGGATGCGGCAGTCGCCGAGTTGCTGGGACGACTGCGATGACGCCCGCGCCGCTGCGCCTCGGCATCCTTGGCGCGGCGCGTATTGCCCGCAACTTCGTGGCGGGAATTCGAGGATCGTCGACGATCGTGGCGACCGCAGTGGCCAGCCGTGACGTGGCGCGGGCACACGCCTTCGCCGCCGCCACCGGTGTGCCGCGTGTGTTCGACTCGTACGAGACACTGCTGGCCGATGGCGACGTGGACGCGATCTACAATCCGCTGCCCAACGGCCTGCACGCACATTGGTCCATCATCGCGATGGCCGCCGGCAAGCACGTGCTCTGTGAGAAGCCACTGGCTGCCAGCGCAGCGGAGGCGCGGGCGATGTTCGATGCCGCGCGACGCTACGGTGTGCACCTCGCGGAGGCGTTTCCGTACCGCGCGCAGCCGCAGACGCACCAGATGCAGCGGCTGATCGCCGACGGCGCGATCGGCACCGTGAAGACCATCAGTGCCAACTTCGGCTTCCTGCTCACCAGCCGCGACGATGTGCGCCTCGACCCGGCGATGGCAGGCGGCGCACTGATGGACCTCGGCACCTATCCACTCAGCCTGGTGCGGATGATCACCGGGGAGAACCCGGTCACGCTGCAGGCGATCGGCGAACTCGATGCCACAGGGGTCGACCGGAGCGTGCTGGCCAACCTGCACTTTGCCAACGGAGTGCTGGCTCAGGTGGCCTGCAGCTTCGACACCGCCGTGCACCGGCAGGCGCTGATCGCCGGCACGCACGGCTCACTCGAAACGACCTACACCAACCACAGCGGCCCGGAGAATCCCGCCGTGCTGCGACTGAAGCGCGGCGCCGGGCGGGTGGATGCCTACGAAACCATCCCGGTCGACAACGTGAACGGTTTCCTCGCCGAGGCGGAATCGTTCGCGGCGCTGGTGCGCGGCGGTGCGTGGAACGGGATCAGCGAGCGCGAGTCGATCGACGTGATGACGATGCTCGACGAACTCCGCGCGCTGGTGCAGGTCGCGCGCTGACGATGATCAGCGACGCACGGTGCGGGTGGTGAAGGCCACACCATCGGGCGTCTCACCGGCGGCGATCTCGCGCACCACCCGCTGCTGTGCGAGGTCGATCACCGCCACCACACCGCGCGCACTGAGCGAGAGGAAGGCGTGACGCCCGTCGGGTGAGATCACGATGCCCTGCGGTCCGGTGCCTGGCAGTGCCAGCCGATGTCGCTCGGCGCGCGTCTTCCGGTCCACGAAGCGGAGTGTCTCGCCGCGCAGGTCGGGCAGCAGGACAAGTGCGGTGTCCGGCGAATAGGCCACGCGATACGGCCATCCGAGCCCGGTGGCGGCCGGTGCGACGGCAGCCGTCGCCACGTTCACCACACTCACCGTGCCGGTCGAGTTGCTGCCGACCCACACTTCGCGACCGTCGGGCGTGACGTTGATCGCCTCCGGTTGCGCCGGCACGTCGATGGTGCGCAGGAAGGTCCCGCTGACGAGGTCCAGTTCCGACACGGTGTTGCTGCCGATGTTGCCGGTCCACGCGCGCGTGCCATCACCGGTGACACCGACCATGTGCGAGCCGCGCTGCGTGGTGGGGATGGCGCGTATCACGTCGCCACGCGCCACGTGCACGATCAGCAGCACACCATTCGTCTCCGACGTCACGGCGACCAGTGAATCACCCGGCAGCATCACGATGCCGTGCGGCCGCCGATACTCGCCGAGCGTGATGGTGCGCACCACGCGCTTGCCGGGGACATCGATGACGGTGAGTGAACTCCCCGCCACCTGTGCGCCGTAGTCGGTGACCACCGCCACGCTGCCATCGCGTGACACCACCACTTCGTGTGGCCCCTGGCCGGTGGGCAACGTGGCGAGCACCGTGCCGCTCGCCACATCCAGCAGCGTGGCGGTGGCGGGACTCTTGTTGGTGATGACGAGGGTGCCCGACTGCGCGATGCCGCCCAGCGGCGTGATCGCACAGGCCAGCAGCATGGCCAGCAGGCGATGCCGGCATCGCGCGTGAGACGTCATGTCAGGTGTGCCTTGATGTATGCGACCATCTGGTCGGCGGCGGTGCCCCAGCCACCATGGAACCCCATCTCCTCGTGCTTGGTGCGTGCCGCGACATCGGCATGCTTCGCCAGCGCGCGGTAGTGCGTCCCGGTCCCCACGGTCTCGAGCTGAACCGCCCCGGTCATGAAGCCGGCACCGGAGGGACGATAGCCTGGAAGCAGGGCATCGGTGAAGACGAGCAGCTCCTCGTGGACGACCTCGAGGAAGCAGCCGGCATTCGGATGGTCCTCACCTTCGGGCGAGCGCATCGTCGTGAGGAACTTGCCACCGGGCCGCAGGTCGATCTCGGCGTGCGACACGCTCCACGGGGCCGGGCAGAACCAGTGCTTGAGGTGCTCCGGCTGCGTCCACGCGATCCAGACCAGGTGGCGTGGCACGTCGATGGTGCGCTCGAGCATCAGGTCGAGTGTGGGATCGAAGTCGATCTTGAGCGGCGAGGTCATTGTTGGTCCTTGTGAAGTTTGGTGACGTAGGCATCGAACCGGTCGAGCCGACTTTCCCAGAGCGAACGCTGTTTCGACATCCAGTCTTCCGCCTGCCGGAGCCGCTTCGGCACCAGCTGGTAGGTGCGCACCCGGCCCGCCTTTTCCGAAGTGACGAGGCCGCTTTGCTCCAGCACACGCAGGTGTTGCACGAACGACGGCAGGCTCATGTCGAACGGGGCCGCCAGCTCGCTGACCGAGGCTGGACGGCGGCTGAGCTGCTCGACCACTCGGCGACGCGTGGGATCGGAGAGGGCGCGGAAGACGTCGTCGATGCGGACTGCCGTGGCCATGCCTGCGCTCTGCGGTTCCGTGATACGCTGGAGGTGGAGCGGACGGCCGGGGGGAGGCCATCCGGTCGGGCACGGCACACGCTACGTCGCGGTAACACTTAGGTCAAGAGCTAAGTGTAACGACGGGCACGCTGCGGGGTCTCACGGCGGGACCGCCGCCGGGCCGCACGTCCCGTCCGCGCGGACAATCGACGATGTATCACTTCGCGCAGCTTCACTCCCGTCACCACGGAACGATGACCACCGCACTCTTGCTCCCGACATCGCGACGCTCCGGTCGCGCGCTGACGTGGCTCGCTTTCGCCATGGTGCCGCTGTGCGCGCTGGAGGCGCAGGTGACGGGAGCGGTGCAGGGGACCGTCAAATCGGCGCAGGCCGGCGTGGCGCTGCCGTATGCGGTGATCAGCATTCCCGCGCTGACGGTGGAGCGCTTCAGCGACCAGCAGGGGCGCTTCACGCTCGCGGCGGTTCCGTTGGGCCGGCATGACGTCGTGGTGCGACGCATCGGTTACGCGCCGTTCCGCGGCCAGGTGCAGGTGGACTCTGGCACTGCCGCGACACTGGAGGTGACGCTGCAACAGATCCCGGTGCGGCTGGCGCAGACGACCGTCCGTGCGCTGACGGCGTGCCCCAAGCCCGGTGTTCCCGACGAACGTGTCGATCCTACCGCGTTCACGCTGCTTGGCCTGCTGCGCGAGAATGCCGATCGGTATCGCCTGCTGTCATCGCAGTATCCGTTCATCTACCTGCAGATCCGCGCGCTCGGTGAACTGGGCGACAGCGCGATGCTGGTGCAGCGTGTGGACACGTTGCTGGTGCGCAGCGCCAACCGCGCGCCGTACGCCCCGGGCCGCGTCGTGGTGCGGGCACCGGACGGAGGACCCGCGGGTGAGTTCGCGATGGTGATCCCGAACATCACCGACCTCGCGGGCGCATCGTTCGTGGACAATCACTGCTTCACCTACGCGGGAACCCACCGCGAGAAGGACGAGACCTGGATGCGCATCGACGTGCGGGCCGCCGATCGCCTCGCGACGCCGGACGTGAACGGTAGCGTCTACCTCGACAGCGCCACGTCGCAGCTGCGGCGCATGACGCTGTCGCTCAGTCGCGCCGACCGCCTGCCGCGCCAGCTGCGCAGCGTGCAGGGCGCCGACATGGTGACATCGTTCCTCGACATCGCGGACGGGCTCTCGGTGATCGACAAGGTCTGCGCGGTGAACCGGGTGCGGCCGCCGGCCGGTCGCGTGGTCACGGCGACACCGGCCGAGTTGCAGCAGCTGCTGGTGTACGAGTTCACCGAGCCACCGCCGGAAGTGAAGAAGCGCGGGTCGATGCTGGCGCCGAAGGCCTGGCAGGCCAACACGCGGCTCGAGCGCAAGGAGGTGTGGTGCGCGGCGTCATGAGTGAGACCAGCGTATCGTCATGTCGGTGCGGCCGTCGCCTTCGCAGCACTGAGCGGCGTGACGCCGAGCCGAGGCCCTGACGGTTTCCAGCCGCAACACAAGTGATGCGGCGAAACGACAACGCCTGCCAGCGTAATGCCGGCAGGCGTCGTCATTGGCGACTGTGCGTCAAGCGTCCCTCAGCGCGTCCCCTGTCGGCGGCGCACGGCAAATCCAGCCAGTCCGAGCAGACCGGCGCCCATCAACAGCATGCTCGACGGCTCCGGCACCGGCGTCAGGATGAAGCCGCGGATCTCGCCACCGGGTGACGTTGAGGTGTGGATGTTGAGGTAGCTGCTGCCGCTGTTCATGCCGGCGATCAGGCGCGCCCGTGCACCAGCCAACGTGCCGCCATTGGCCGTGACGAACGCAGGGTTGAAGGACGACGCCTGATCGAGATCGAGCAGGAAGTCGAACACCGCGCTGCTCACGCCGAGCGGGATGCCGGGGAAGGTGGGCGTGGTGGTGGCCACACCGACCGTACCGGTCAGTGGCGCGGCCGTGCAGCAGTGAATGTGCGAGGCGGAGGTGAGGCCGTTGAGGCCGGAGAACGACCCCTGCACGCGCAGCACGTTGCCGGTCAGCGTGAACGTGGCGGAGCCGATGCCCATCGACACCACCGGCGGTGATTCGTTGGCGCCGTTCATGGTGGCCACCCACGTCTGCGCCTGCGCCCCGGTGCTCGTCACGGCCAGTGCGGCGGCCAGCCCGAGCCCGCGGCTCCATCGTACGAATGTCGTCATGCGCCTGCTCCTGCGAAGGGGATGTGGCCGGACGCACCCGTCGTCGGGGGCGATGTCGGCTGCAGGGGGAGACGCATCAGGGATGCCGTGTGTTCCCGGCATCGGCGCATTGTGGCGAGCGCTGCCATTCATTCACGGCCGTTGAAGCGTGCCCGACCGTCTCAGATCCCCTACTTTCACCGCATGCGCCTCCTGCTCGCCGAAGATGATCGCCCGCTGCGCACCTCCATCACCCGCGGCTTGCGCGAGGCGCACTACGACGTGGAGCAGGCGCCCACCGGCAGCGCCGCACTCGGCCTCGCCGAGCAGGGCCCGTGGGACGCGATCATCCTCGACGTGTTGCTGCCCGGCGTGTCCGGCGTGGATGTCTGCCGCACCATCCGCGCGCGCGGCGACCGCGTGCCGATCCTGATGCTCACCGCACTCGACGCGGTCGAGCACCGCATCGCCGGCCTCGACGCCGGTGCCGACGATTACCTCACCAAGCCCTTCGACTTCGGTGAGTTGCTTGCGCGGCTGCGCGCGCTCACCCGCCGCAGCGCCGACGCGGTGACCGCCGTCGTCGTGGTCGGCGACCTGGTGATCGACACCGACCGGCACTCGGTGCGCCGCGGCGAGCGCGAGATTGCGCTCACGGCGACGGAGTTCGCGTTCCTGCTGCTGCTGGCGCGACAGGCAGGGAAGGTGGTGAGCCGCGCCGACCTGATGGCGCAGGTCTGGGACGACCCGAAGAACACCTACTCCAACATCATAGACGTCTACGCCAGTCGCATCCGTCGCAAGCTCGATGAGGGCGAAGTGGTGCCGATGTTCACCACGCTTCGCGGCACCGGCTTCATCCTGCAGCCACCGCCGCACGCTGCCGCCGCGACCGCCGCCACGCGCACACCGCGTCGCCGCGGCGCGCGTCGCACCGATTGACGCGTGGCGGTCTTCCCCAGCACGCTCCGTGCACGACTCACCCTCTGGTACACGGTGTTGCTGGCGGTGCCGCTGGTGCTCTTCGCCGCCGCGTCGTACCTGGTGGTGGAGCGCACGCTGGAGCGGCGTACCGATGTCTTCATCGACGACGCGCTGACCGCGTTCGCCCGCGAGCTGTTCGCCGAGCGACGGGCGTCGATGAGTGTGGTGCAGGCGATGCAGACGGCGGTGACCGAGGTCAAGTTCCGCGACCTCAACATCGCCATCCTCGACTCCACCGGACGGCTGGTGGTGATGAACGCCACCGGTGGCACCGCCGAGGAGCTGAGCACCAGCCGACGCCCGTCGGCCGACGTGGAGCAACGCCTGCTGGCGGTGGTGCGCACGCGGAACCTCAGCCAGCCCCAAGCGCTCACGGTGCAGGGCAGCAGCGATGCGTATCGCATCCTGTCACGTCCGCTGGTGGTGGAGCGCCGACGCTTCACGCTCACCGGCGCCTACTCGCTGCGTGACATCGACGAGGTGCTGACGCGGCTGCGCGACCTGTTCCTGGTGGCGATCCCCGGCCTGCTGCTGGTGTCGGCGTTCGGCGGGTCGGCGCTGGCGCGGCGCAGCCTGGCGCCGGTGGCCGCGATGTCGGCGCAGGCGGCGGAGATCAGCGCCAGCAACCTGCACGCGCGGCTGCCGGTCGGCGGCGGTGATGAGCTGGTCGGCCTGGCGCGGGTCGTGAATGGATTGCTCGATCGGCTCGAGTCGTCGTTCGACCAGCAGCGGCGCTTCGTGACCGATGCGTCGCACGAACTGCGCACACCCACCGCCGTGGTGCGCACCGAGGCCGACGTGACCCTGTCGCGCGAACATCGCAGCGAGGCGGAATATCGCGAGTCGGTGGGCGTGATCCAGGATGCGGCGCGCCGGCTGACGCGCATCGTGGACGACCTGTTCCTGCTCTCGCGCGCCGACTCGGGACACCTCGTGATGCGGCGCGAGGCGCTGGACCTCGAGGAACTGGTGCAGGAAGCGACGCGTGCGGTACGCTCCGTGGCGCGTGAACGGGGCGTGGACATCGCGGTGCACGACGTGGTCGAGGCTCCGCTGAGCGGTGACGCCGACCTGCTGGGCCGGTTGCTGCTCAACCTGCTCGACAACGCGATCAAGCATTCGCCGCGCGGTGGCACGGTGGATGTCACGATGCAGCTGCGGAACGGCCGCAGCGAAGTGCGCGTCGGCGACTGCGGCCCGGGCATCCCGGCGGACGCGGTGCCACGGGTGTTCGAGCGGTTCTACCGTGTGGACTCGGCGCGCTCACGATCCGAGACCAGCGCCACCAGCGGTGCGGGGCTGGGACTCGCCATCGCGCGGCGCATCGCCGAGATGCACGACGGCACGGTGGACGTCGCACTGTCACGGCCGGGGCGCACCGAGTTCCTCGTCACGCTGCCGGTGCAACCGCCTGCCTGATGCCGAGGCGCTGACACGGCGCCGACCTCAGGACGCGGTCTTGAACCGTTCCAGGTCGTTGCCGAGCGGCCCGCGATAGAGCAGGCGGGCGTAGAAGAGCGTGAAGATCGCGATCGGCACCAGCAGGTAGAACGCGCCGACCGGCACCGCGCGCGCGCTGGCCAGTCGCAGGAGCGTCATCAGCGTCGAGAAGTAGAACAGCAGGTTGGTGAGCACCACCGGCCGCCCGTACACGCCACCCAGCAGCGCCTTGCGATTGGCCCAATTCAGGATCGCCATCGCCAGCCAGCCCGAGGCCACCAATTCACCGAGCCACGCCACGGCTGGCGGAAAGCCCGGCACCACCATCGGCAGCATCTCCTCCGAGGCGAACAGCAGCAGCAGTCCGGTGATGGCGAGGAACGCTGCGCTGGCGTCGGAGACGCGGGTGGAATTCAGCATGCGGTGATCTTGAAGGAATACGCACGGCGTGCTGCGCTGCACGTGGGGTGCGGTGCCGTCACTTGGCGCTGCGCGCGCGCGTGCGGCCTTCCGCGGAGATGGACATCTCCGGCGCGCGCTTGAGCGTCTTGATGTGCGAGGTGCGACGGAAGCGGAGTGCCGACCAGTCCTCGTCGATCGCCACCATCCGCACCGGTTCGAAGCCGGCCGCACCGAGCACCGTCCAGCCGCTGTCGCGGTTGAACTCGCAGGTGTAGCGCTTCGACGTGCCCTTCGGGTACGCGATCCACAGAATCGCGTCGCCCTCGGCGGCTGCGGTCAGCGCCGTCGATGCCCTGTCGAGTGCCTTCTGCGTGGTGGCGAAGGCGAGTCCGAAGTGAACCGGTGTGCCCTTCTTGACGGCTCGCGCCACGGTCACTCCCGACAGCTCCGCCAGCGCCGGCTCGAACGACTGCGGTGCGTCGAGCACCGTGATCGCGGTCTGGTCCTTCAGGTTCATCTTCGCGAAGAGAGCCGACATCGGTGTGAATCCTCGGTGGGGACGATCAGTCGGTGCCGCCAGCGGCCTCGATCAGCGCCATCGCCGGCGCACTGACGAAGACCGGCGCGTGGAACCGTCGCCCCCACGATAACGCGGTGACGTCGTGATACTCAAACCGTCCGGGGATGTCGTAGCCCGGGTGCAGTTCCTTCCAGAGCGACGCGCGCACATTCGGCTCGGCGCCGTTGGCCAGCAGCAACTCGGTGAACGGTGCCGTGAACGGCCCGCGCTGGTGGTAGTTCATCCAGAAGTTCGGCTGCGACACCACGGTGCAGAACAGCGGCGTGTAGCCGCCGAACCCACTGGCGCCGACAGTGGCTCGCGCATTCACGTCGGCGCCCTGCGCGATCAGCCACTGCACGATCTCGAGTTCGTCGAAGTCGATCGCCATGTGCAGCAGCGTGGTGCCGTCGAGCGGGGTGCCGATGGTCGCGTCCACCGCCTTCTGGCAGCCCATCTCCACCGGGAAGATCTCGGTGTGCCGGAAGCGCCGAGCCAGCACGCCGGGATCGCGGGCCAGATGCTGCTCGAGCAGGTCGATGCGTCCGCGGTGCAGCGCCATCGGCGCGGTGTCGGGGAGCTGCACGCCGTGTGCGGCATACATCTCGAGGATGGCATGTTTCGCGGCCGGGTTGCGTGAGTCGGTGCTCAGCACCACCTCCACCGGCGCCAGGCGCCGCCCGTTCTCGTCCACCGCGCGCGCGCCGAGGTGCAGCAGCAGCGCGGTGCCACCCACGCTCAGCGTGTAGGCCGGTCCTCCGAGTGAGTCGTCGGGCGGCTTCGGTGTGCCCAGCCACTGGTGCAGCAGCTTGGCGGTCTCCAACTGGCCCTGCAGCGCCGCGCGTTGCAGGGCATGATCGAGGTCGGTGGCGCCGGCGTGGTACAGCCAGGTGAGGATGCGGTCGTGACCCACGTTGGCCGTGTACGACAGTGGCGCGCCCCAGTTGCTGTCGGTCCGCACCAGCACATGTTCGTGCAGCAGCGCCGGATTGTGCGTGATCAGCTGCGTCACCGTGTCGAGGTCGTCGCGCCAGATCGCGTCGGCCAGTTGCACCGCCTCGACGAGACGCGTCCAGTGGGGCGCCTGGTAGCTCTTCGCGATCACCAGGCGGGCATCGTCGATCATCGCCTGCGAGAGGTCGGTGACGGTGGCATGCCACGCGGCGAAGGCCGCCCGGGCGCGCGGCGTGCCAGCCTGTGCATCGCGCAGCAGCGCCGCCACTTCGTCGTCGATCGCCGCCATCACCGGTCGGACCGGCAGGTTGCGTGGTGCGCCCGACTCCACCGTTGCCGTCATGTCGCTCGCCACCTCGTCGTGCGGGGAGACCCGGTGGCTGCGACGCACGACCGCCGGCGCCATGCGCGCTGCCACACCTGAACACTACCTTCGCTGCATGCACCCGCTCAATCCCGCCACGCGGCCCCTGCGCCTGCTGGCCGTCCTGCTGCTGGGCGCCTGTGCCCGCAGCGCACCCGCCGATGGCGGCGCCGACCTGCTGCTGGTCAACGCCCGCATCTACACGCTGGCGTGGCCCGATCCGTCGCGCGACGGCACACCGTCACCATCCGCACCGTTCGACAGCGCGGCGGGCTGGCGTCACGACGCCACCGCGGTGGCCGTGCGCGACGGTCGCATCGTCTACGTCGGCACCGACTCCGGTGCGCGCGCGCTGCAGGGCGGCGAGACCCGCACCGTCGACCTCGCCGGTGCCACGCTGCTGCCGGGCTTCGTGGATGCGCATACGCACGTGGCCGAGCTGGGGCAGTCGCTGGATCGTGTGAACCTGACGGGCCTCGCAACGGAGGCCGAGGCGGTGGAGCGCATCGTGGAGCGCGCCCGCACGGTGCCGAAGGGGGAGTGGATCGTCGGCGTGGGCTGGGACGAAGGCGCGTGGGCGAACCGGTATCCCGATCGTCGGTTGCTCTCGGCACGTGTGCCCGATCACCCTGTGGTGATGCGTGGATTGCACGGCTTCGCGGCCTGGGCCAACGATCGCGCCCTGCGCGCGGCGAACATCACCCGCGACACCAAGGCACCCACCGGTGGTGAGATCCGCACCGATGCCGCCGGTGAGCCGACGGGCCTGGTGCTCAATCGCGCCGTGCCGCTGCTCGACGACGCGGTGCCGGCGCCGTCACCGGCGCAGCGGGACGCGCAGGTGATGCGCGCGCTGCACGTGATGGCCGATGCCGGCTACACCGGCGTGCACGAGGCGGGGGTGGCGCCGGACGTGATGGCGTCGCTGGAGCGCCTGGCGGCGGCCGACTCGTTGCCGGTGCGTGTGTACGCGATGCTCAGCGGCCGAGATTCGGCGCTGGTGCGGCGCTGGATCGCACGTGGTCCGTTCGTGGCCGGCAACGGGTCGCTGGTGGTGCGGTCGGTGAAGGCGTACTTCGACGGCGCGCTCGGCTCACGCGGTGCGCAGCTGCTGGCGGATTACGCCGACCGCCCGGGCCATCGCGGCATCAGCGGCGGCGCGTATGGATTCGATCGTCGCGTGGTCGGCGATGCGATGTCGGCGGGATTCCAGGTCGGCATCCACGCCATCGGTGATGCCGGCAACCGCGCCACGCTCGACTTCATCGACTCGGTCATGCGCGCGGCACCGAAGGCGCGTGGTGTGCGGCATCGCGTGGAGCATGCGCAGGTGGTGTCGCCGGCGGACATGCCACGGTTCGCGTCGCTGGGCGTGATCGCCTCGGTGCAGCCACCGCACGCGGTGGAGGACAAGGGCTGGGCTGAGCAGCGGCTCGGCGCGCAGCGCATTGCCGGCGCCTACGCCTGGCGCAGCCTGCGGCGCGCGGACGCGCCGCTGGTGTTCTCGTCCGACCTGCCGGGTTCAGGCTGGAGCCTGTTCTACGGCCTGCATTCCGCGATCACGCGGCAGGACACGACTGGCGCACCGCCCAATGGGTGGTATGCGGATCAGCGGATGACGGCGGAAGAGGCGGTGCGCGGCTACACGTCGTGGAGCGCGTTCGCCGGATTCGACGAAGGTGACGCCGGCACGATCGCGGTGGGACGTCGTGCCGACTTCACGGTGCTGGATGTCGATCCCTTCCGCAGCGCCGCACCGGCCAAGTTACTGCGGGGCCAGGTACGACTGACCGTCTCGCGCGGACGCATCACCTACGCGCGCGAGACGGGGCGGTAGCCGCGTTCAGACGCGCAGCGTCTCGGGGAGTGCGGCGACGAAGTTGCGCATCTCCTCGGGCGTGCCGATGCTCACGCGACACCAGGTGTCGTACGGCGGGAAGCGACGCCCGACCAGGAACCCCTTGGCGCGCATCGCCGCCTGTACCCGCTCCACCGGCATGCCGGCATCGAAGAAGACGAAGTTGGTGTGCGACGGCGCCACCGTGCGTCCCATCGACTTGAGCGACGTGGTCAGCAGCGTGCGGCCCTCGCGATTCTTCGCCTTCACGAAATCCTGGTACTGCGTGTCGGCCAGCGACGCGATGGCGGCCTGCATGCCGAACGCATTCGGGTTGCCGGTCATGAAGCGCTGCAGGCGCTGCACGATGTCGGGACGAGCGATGGCGAAGCCGATGCGCAGACCGGCGATGCCGTGCAGCTTCGACGCGGTGCGGCTGATGATCACGTTCTCGCCCTTCAGCACCAGGTCCACCAGCGAGGTGTGGGTCGGATCGTCCACGAAATCGTGATACGCCTCGTCCACCAGCACCGGCGTGCGATGTTGCGTGGCACTGACGAACCGACGGATCACCGATGAGCCCTCGAGCGTGCTGCTCGGGTTGTTGGGGTTGCAGACGAACACCAGGCTCACCGCGTTGGTGAGGCGCGTGTCGAGCGCCTCGAAGTCGTGACCCATCGCCGCGGTCAGCGGCACCTTGTGGACGGTGGCGCCGATCTTCTCCGCGTAGCCGGGCAGTCCTTCGAAGGTGGGCCACGGCGTGACGACTTCGCCGCCGTGCAGGTTGTAGGCGAGTGCGGTGACGGCCAGAGTCTCGCTCGACCCCTGCGTGATCAGCACGTTCGACGGGTCCACGCCGGCGTGTTTCGCGAACGCCTTCCGCAGCGCATCGGCCGATGGCACGCCGTACAAGCTGTGCTCGGACCATCCGACGCTGATCGCCTCCTTCGCCTTGGGCGACATGCCGAACGGATTCTCGTTGGCCGAAAGCCGCACCAGCCCCGCCGCGCGACGTCGGGTGGTGGCCTCGGCTTCCATGTCCAGCAACGCGTCGTGGTACGAGCCGCGGCGAGCACCGGTGACGGTCAGCGCCGGCAGCAGTGATGGCAGCAAGGCCGTCGAGCCGGCAGCGAGACCGGTGGAGATCAACCACTGACGGCGATTCACGGGAGCGGTCACGGGGGCCTCTGGGCGTGGGCGGGAGGGCGACTCTCCCCGCAGCATAGCACGATCCGGTGCACGGCGGGGAGGGTAACGGCCGCACGGGAACTGGCGAGCGCGGCCGTGACCATCAGCGTCAGGGCTGGCCGGCCCCCGTCACCCACGGCGCACGCACCGTGTCCATCGGCATGGTGCGCTTCGCGTCGCGCACGATCCGCTCCACGTCGCGCATCAGGTTCGCATTCTCGATCACGATGCCGTCCTTGATGGTGTGCACGATGCCGCGGGTGCGACGCATTGTGCCGTCGGGCGCCTTCACCAGGTCACCGAAGGCGTACAGCAGCTTCAGGTTGGCGGCCGGGTTGCCGTCCACCAGCAGCAGGTCGGCGAGGTAGCCGGGCCGCACCAGCCCGAGCTTCGGCACGCCGAGGGTGGTGGCGCTGGCGAGGGTGGCCGCCTTCAGCACTTCGAGGTTGTGCATGCCCGTCTCGCGCATCAGCTGCGCTTCGCGCACGGTGGAGAAGCCGGGCGTGGCCCAGATGTACGAATCGTCGGTGCCGAAGGCCACCTTGCCGCCCTTGGCGTGGAACGCGCCGATCAGGTCACCCCACAGGCGGTAGGCGAACGTCCAGTTGTACTCGTCCTCCGACGTCCAGTCCACGTGATAGGCGCCGTGGTTGGCGGGATTCGGCAGGTTCCAGTTCCAGAGCGCGGGATGCGTGTACTTGTCGTGCCACGGCAGGCTCATCGCACGCACCGCATCACGGTTCGCCTCGTACACCACGCGCGTCGGCAGCATGGTCACGCCGCACTTCACCATCGAGTCGGCCACGGCACCCAGCAGCTTCGCCCGATCGGCTTCCTGCCACACCTTGCCGGCGTAGCGGAAGCGCTGGTTCTCGTTGCCGAAGCTGTACTCGGGCCCGAAGTCCTGCACCGTGCGTGGTAACGCCGACTCCGCATAGCCGTAGTGGTGCTCGATCATCGTCACACCGGCGCACGCGGCCTGCACCGCATTCACCACCGCGGTGGTGCTGGGTGGAATGTGGAAGCTGGTGATCATGCCGTTCGGCTTCGCGGCCGCCGCGATCGCTCGCACCAGGTCGGCGCTCCAGCCGTTCGAATCCATCGAGATCACGCGCAGCCCGCGCGCCGCCATCGCCTTCGCGATCTCGGGTGCGCGAGTCGGGTCGTCGATCTCGGCGCGCGTGAACTTCGTGCCGCCGCCCCAGCTCACCAGCGGGTACAGGCGCGGCGCCAGCACGCGGTTCTGCCGCGAGAGGTCGGCCTGCGTGAGGGCACTGTCCACACCGCGATCGCTGGCGGGCACCATCGTCGTCACACCCATCGCCAGCTTCAGGTAATACACGTAGTTGAGCGGCATCGGCTGCGTGCGGATGTGCGTGTGCAGGTCGAACATGCCGGGCATCACGGTCATGCCGGTGGCATCGATCACGCGATCGCCGGTGGGTCGCGTGGTGGTGCCGCGCCGCTGTGCCGCGACGGGATCGAACGCGATCATCTCGGTGATCGTGTTCCCCTCGATCACGATGTCGTAGGGCCCCGCCGGCGGCCCGCCGTGTCCCGGAATCACCATCGCACCGCGGATCACCAGTCGCTTGTACGGGCCCGCGGCGAGGTCACCGAAACTCACCGCGGCGGTCGGCGATGCCTGCGCGGCGGCGGTGCGGGGGACACTCGGCGTGATCACGAGCAGGGCGGCCAGCAGCGGGCCGGCCATGCGACGAACCACCGGCGGAACGACGGTGCGAACCTGGTGCATTGCGGGATGGGTCAGGGAAACGGGTGGCCGGGAACTGCCCCTGAAACGGCCCGTGCCGTCGACGTGTTGTGTCCCACGAGCGTCCGAATGGGCGTCCGGGCGCGCCGGGCAGCGGGCAGAGCGGGGCCGACCGAGCCATTGGTCCGGAGGGGGAAAGGCGCTTCCTGAAGATTTTTTCAGGAAAACCCCCATTGCGCCGTGCGCGAGTGTATGTTCCTGCCACGCGACCAACTGGCCGCACCCCATCGTGAGGGAGATCACGAGTTCGATGTGGTGAGTATCTGTCGGGAACAGGCGTAAAGGCCATGCTCCGGGTAAAAAGCCGCACAAACGAAAAGGAGCATTGCAATGCGCATGTCAGGCACAGTCAAGTGGTTCAACGACGCGAAGGGTTTCGGCTTCATCACGCCGGCTGATGGTCAGAAGGATTGCTTCGTCCATCATTCCGCGATTCAGGGCAACGGCTTCAAGACGTTGGCCGAAGGCGAAGCGGTCGATTTCGACATGGTGCAGGGCCAGAAGGGTCCGGCCGCCGAGAACGTCACCCGCTCGGGTCATTAATCACCGTTCGTGAGTCGGCCTGACCCTGCCTTCGGGCGGGTCCACGAATCACGAACAGGGAACGCCCCGCCGAGGATTCGTCCTCGGCGGGGCGTTTTCGTTGCGCCCGTGCGCGACGAGTCGCCGCGCGGCTTCGTCGCCCGTAACTTCACGCCGGGTTCCGCCGTAGCGGTTCACTGCCGCGTGTGCTCGCGCGCTCCATCTCCCCTGCCATCATGACTGCCCCACGCCGCCGCTTTCTCAGCTGGCTCGGGAGCGCCTCGCTCCTCGGTGTCGCCAGCCGCCCATCGTTGGCGCCGCTCACGCGGCACGTGTCGCCGGATCCCGACGCGCCGCACGACGCCCCGATCGCCGCCACCTGGGACATGAGCTGGACGGCGCGCGTCACCGGCAAGTACAAGGCGGCGTTCGACTCGCCGGAGGTGGCGGGTGGTGCCGCCTTGTACCGCGCCAACGCCTGGTGCGACCAATACAAGGAGGTCTACGGTGCGGCGCGCACGGAGATGTCGCCGGTGATCGTGCTGCGGCACCTCGGCTTCATGCTGGCCATGAACGACACGTTCTGGACCGACTACGAAGTGGGCAAGCGTCTCAAGATGCGCGACGACCGTGGTCGGAAATGGGCGACCACGAATCCGCTCGGCAGTGCGCCCCCCGATGCCAAGGCGGAGGCCATCGCCAACACGGTTCCCGGATTCATCGCCGCCGGTGGCATCGTGCTGGCCTGCGGATGGACTTTCGCTGGTGCGGTGTCGCAGATCGCGGCGCGCGACAAGATCGACCGCGCCGCCGCCGACACGAAGGCCCGCAGCCTGCTGATTCCCGGTGTGATCCTGCAGCCGAACGGCATCTTCGCCGTGCTGCGTGCGCAGGAAGCGGGCTGCTCATACGTCCTCGCGAGTTGACGCCCGGATGAGGAAGGCAGTGCGCATCGTCTCGATCGCGCTGCTGGTCGGGATGGTGACGGTCGTCACTGCGCTGCTGCTGTCGGTGCAGCGCACGCCGCTGGTGGCCACGCCGGGCGAGGTGTCGGTGGGCGACGTGCGTCGCGCGCGCAACCTGCTGCGGCGTCACGATCCGCGCGGCGCGGTGGACGGTGAGCCACGCATGGTCTACCTCACGCAGCAGGACCTCACGCTGCTCACGCAGTACGGCGCGTCGCGCTGGCGTCGCGCGGCCACCCGCGTCACCCTGCGCGAGGGAGCGGCCGACGTGCAGGCCAGCGTGGACCTCGGCCACACCCTGCTGGGCCGATGGCTGAACGTGAGGGCGTCGGTCGGCAGCGCCGACGGGTTGCCGCGCGTGACGCGCCTGCGCGTGGGAAACCTGCCGGTGCCCGCGTTCGCCGCCGAGCCGCTGGCGCGCCTGCTGCTCTCGCGCCTCGGCTCCGACCTGCCGCTGTCACTGGCGCGTGAGATGGTGCAGGCGGTGGTGTTCACGCCGACCTACGTCAGCATCGCCTATCGCTGGCGGAAGGGCGCCAGCTCGCAGGTGCGCGACATGCTGGTTTCGCCCGAAGACCTGGACCGCCTGCGACTGGCACAGGAGGACCTGGCGCGACTGGTGACGGAGCACGCGTCGCGCAGCATGACGCTGGACGAGTTGCTGGTGCCGATGCTGGCCAGTGCGGCATCGCGATCCGTCACCGGCGATGCGGTGGCCGAACACCGCGCGGTGCTGTCCACGCTGACACTGTACGTGGTGCGACGCCGTCTCGGACGCTGGGTCCGGCGCGCCAACGACTGGCCGCAACCGGCGTTCCGGAGTGTGACGCTGGCCGGCCGCGAGGACCTGGCGAAGCACTTCATGGTCTCGGCGGTGGTGTCGTCACAGAGCGGCGGTGCGTTGTCGGACGCGGTGGGCCAGACGAAGGAGCTGGACGACGCGCGGGGCGGCAGCGGATTCAGTTTCGCCGACCTCGCCGCCGATCGGGCCGGCACGTTGTTCGGGGAACTGGCGACCGGCGATGCCGAGCAACTGCAGGAAGCGGTGGCGGCCGGCCTGACGGAGCGTGACTTCATGCCGTCGATTGCCGACCTGCCGGAGTTCATGCGTGAGGGGGAGTTCGCCGAGCGATTCGGTGGCATCGGCACGCCGCGATATCAGGCCATGATGCAGCGCATCGAGTCGCGCCTCGCCGCGCTCCCGCTCTACCGTCGGTGATCTGCGAGCGCGTTGGTACGTTTCGGCGAACGGCGGAATGCCACGGGGTTGGCCACAGTCGGCGAGGTGCGTGATGAAGGGAGGCAAGGCGGGACGCAAGCGACCGGCGAACGCACCACCGGACCCGGCGAAGTTCCGGCGCGGTCCGTCGCGCGGCGAGACCAAGAAGGACTGGGGCGCGATCGAGAAGGACCCCACCGCGCCGCCGCCGGTACGGCCTGACGGCAAGCCCCCCAAGTCATGAGCGGCGCCACGCACTGCGCATGCACGGCGGGCGTGTTCCGGCGCCGGATACGTTTGGCGCATGCCTGACGCACCTGCTGCCGACACCGCCGTGACATCGGCGCCGCGCGATCCTGCGATCCTGATCTCCGGGTTCACCGTGATCCGCAACGCGGTGCTGATGGGGTATCCGGTGGTGGAGGCGATCCGCTCCATCCTCCCCATCTGCGACGAGTACATCGTGGCCGTCGGTGCCGGTGACGACGACACGCGCGCGCTGATCGCCTCGATCGACGATCCGAAGCTGCGCATCGTGGACACGGTGTGGGATCGCACCAAGAATCGCGGTGGCCACATGCTGGCGGAGAAGACCAACGAGGCGCTGGCGATGTGCCGCGGCACCTGGTGCTTCTACCTGCAGGCCGACGAGGTGGTGCACGAGGACGACCTGCCGCGGATCCGCGCCGCCTGTGAACGACTGCGCGACGACACGCAGGTGGAGGCGCTGCTCTTCGCCTACACGCACTTCTACGGCTCGTTCAGCGTGATCGCCACCTCGCACAACTGGTATCGCAATGAAGTACGGATCGTGCGCAACGGCATCGGTGCCCGCAGCATCGGCGACGCGCAGAGTTTCATGGTGGCCGACCACAAGCCCCGGGTGGTGCGCAGCGGTGCGCGCATCATGCACTACGGCTGGGCCAAGCCACCGGAGCGCATGGGCACCAAGATGGCGCGATTCCACTACTGGTACTTCGGCGCCAAGGACGAGAAGACCGAGGACCCGACGTTCCAGTTCCGCCAGATGTATGGCCTGCGCCCGTTCACCGGGTCACACCCCGCCATCATGCGCGACATCGTGGCGGCGCAGGACTGGACGTTCACGCCCGAGTTCAAGCCGGCCGACTGGAATGCCAAGGACTGGAAGATGGTGCTCAGTCGTGGAGCCGAAGTGCTCACCGGACGGCGGTGGGGCGAACGGAAGAAATACCGGCTGATCCGCGGGCGCTGATCGCCGTCAGGTCACCGTCGCCGCGCCGCGAGTCACTCAGCGCCGTCCGCGTGGCCGTTCCGGCACCTGCTTCCGCAGGTCCTCGCTCTGGTCCTTGAGCTGCTTCTCGGCCTCCTTCTTCTGCTCGTCGCCGACCACCGCCAGCACCGTCGCCACCTGCTCCGGCCGGCGCGCCATCAGCGAGTCGGCGATGCCCATCATCGCCAGCATCTGCTCACGCAGCACCTGCATCTCCTGCGGTGACGGCGGCTCGGCGCCCGATGGCGCGTTGGCCTCGAGCGCCTTCGGCACCTTGAAGTTCTTGCGCACCGAGTCATAACGCACCAGCAGGTCAGCGTTGCGCTCGAACAACGTGGCGCGCAGCGTGGTGAGTTGCGTCACCTGTTCGTCAGTGAGCTTCAGCTTCCGCCGCTCGTTGAGCAACGCGTCGGCGGCGTTGTACCGCTCCAGCTCCTTGGCGGTGGCGAACTTGGGCAGGCCGGCCCGGCTGGGCGTCTGCCCCATGTTGCCGCGGCCACCCATGCCGCCCATCCCACCCATGCCTCCCATTCCGCCCATCCCCTGGGCGAACAACGGGGCGGGGAGCAGTGCACAACAGAGCAGCGCATGCCGCAGGCGCATCGGGACATCCGGTGAAGTGGGTGATCGGGCGCATCGGCGCTCCGGGTAATACTACGCGGGTCGCGGAAGGTGCGATCGGCCGCGTCCGCACCCGGGCGGGCGTCAGAGCGCGGTGCCGCACCGCCGGCAGAACCGGGCGTCGTCCGCGTGCTCGTCGAGCCCGCAGTGTGCGCAGACCTGCGTGCTGAGCGGTGGCGCCGATGGCCGCCGCTGGGTCAGTTCGGCCGTCACGATGCCGGTCGGGACGGCGATGATGCCATACCCGAGGATCATCACCAGCGAGGCGATGGTCTGGCCGAGTGGGGTCTGCGGGGCGATGTCGCCATAGCCGACGGTGGTCAGCGTCACCACCGCCCAGTACATGCTGAATGGCACGCTGGTGAACCCGTGCGACGGCCCCTCCACCGAGTACATGACCGAGCCCACGATCACCACGATGGTGCCCACCGCCAGCAGGAACACGCCGATCTTGCGCGCACTGGCATGCAGCGCCTCGCTGATCACCCGTGCCTCGATCAGGTAGCGCGTCAGCTTGAAGATCCGGAAAATCCGCAGCAGGCGCAGCACGCGCACCACCAGCAGCACGCTGGCCCCTGGCAGCACCAGGCTGACCCATGACGGCAGGATCGCCATCAAGTCCACCAGGCCGTAGAAGCTGGTCGCGTAGACGCTCGGTCGCCGCACGGCCAGGAGGCGCAGGACGTACTCCAGCGTGAAGATGGCGGTCAGCGTCCATTCGGCCCGGCGCAGGAGCCGGTAGGTGCCGTCGGAGAGGCCGGTGACCGTCTCCATGCTGACCACCAGCACGCTCAGCGCGATCAGCACGATCAGCGCGGTGTCGAACGCGCGGCCGGCGGCCGTGTCGGACTCGAACACGATGCTGTGGAGCCGGGTCCGCCAGCCGCTGCCCGTGGGTGGCTGCTCCGGCGAGGCCGGTGGATCGTCGCGGCGCTTCACGCCGGGAAGGTTACCCCGTGGGCCGCGTGAGGGCATCCCGGACGGGGACATCCGTTTGTCCGGCGCGTGGTGGCTGACACGATCCGGTAACCACCGGTCCGGCTGCTTGTGGACGGCTGTGCCTGCCCGTTCCTTGTCCGGGTGCCAATGGCATCACTTCACACCTCCGGATCATGATCAGCCGCCTTCCGTCCGTCCTTCGCCACCATTCCCGAGCGGGTCTGCTCGTGGTGGCCACCGCCCTCGCCGGGTGTGCCACCCGCGAACCGACCGCACCCGCACCTTCGCCGCTGTCCCTCTCGGTGCTCCCCGCGCGCAATGTCGTCATCAGCCAGGTGTACGGCGGCGGCGGCAACACCGGCGCGACATACACGCATGACTTCATCGAGCTGTACAACCCGGGCACGGAGTCGGTGTCGTTGTCGGGATGGTCGGTGCAGTACGCTGCGGCGACGGGCACCAACTGGAGCCGCACCAACCTGACCGGGTCGATCGCACCGGGCGGGTATTACCTGATCCAGCAGGCCGCGGGTGCCGCCGGCACGGTGGCGCTGCCGACGCCGGAAGTGATCGGCACCATCGCGATGGGCGGCACGGGCGGCAAGGTCGCACTGCTGAACACGGTCACGACGCTGCCGTCCGGCACCACCACCGGCACCACCGGCTGCGTGGACCCGGCGGCGACGCCGAAGGTCGTGACCGGAATGGTCGGCATCCAGGATTTCGTCGGCTTCGGTACCACCAACTGCTCCGAATCGGCGCCCACTGCGGCCACGTCGAACACCACCGCCGCCATCCGTCGCAACGGTGGCGTGCAGGACACCGACAACAACAGCGCGGACTTCCAGGTCGCCGCGCCGACGCCACGCAACGGCGCCAGCGGTCCGCCGACCGTCAGCAGCACGGCGCCGGCCGATGGTGGCACCAACGTCGCGCCAGCCGGCAACGTGACGGTCACGTTCAGCCGCGCGGTGACGGTGACGCCGGAAACGTTCACGCTCGACTGCACCGTCAGCGGCGTACATCCGGCCGCGGTCAGCGGTGGACCCACCAGCTTCACGCTCGATCCTGCGACCGACTTCACCAACGGTGAGGTCTGCACCGGGCGCGTGATCGCCGCCACCGTGGCTGCGGTCTCCGATGCCGCGCTGCGCATGGCCGCCGACTACGACTGGTCGTTCACCATCGCCGCCACCGATCCCTGCACGGTGGCCTACACCGCGCCCTACACGATCCAGGGTACCGGCGCCACGTCAACGCTGGTCGGCCAGTCGGTCGTCACCCGCGGCATCGTGGTGGGTGACTACGAGGGCGCCTCGCCGGGATTGCGCGGCTTCTACCTGCAGGACGACACCGGTGACGGGCTGGCGACGACGTCCGACGCGATCTTCGTGTTCGACTTCACCAACGGCAATCGCGTCAGTGTCGGTGATCGCGTGGCGGTCGCTGGCACGGTGAGCGAGAACCAGGGACAGACGCAGGTGAGCGGCACCACCTTCACCGCCTGCGGCACCGGCAGCGTGACGCCGGCCGATGTGACGTTCCCGGTCGCATCGCCCACCTTCCTCGAGCAGTTCGAGGGCATGCTGGTGCTCGTCGCGCAGCCGATGTACGTCACCGAACACTTCCAGCTCGGCCGCTTCGGCCAGGTGGTGGTGTCGTCGGGTGGACGCCTCGCACAGCCGACAAACGTCACCACGCCGGGTGCCGCGGCGCTGGCACTGCAGGCGCAGAACGACCTCAATCGCCTGATCGTGGACGACGCCTCGCAGCTGCAGAACGTGGACCCGATCCTGTTCGGCCGCGGGGGCAATCCGCTGTCCGCCACCAACACGCTGCGCGGCGGCGACATGGTGGGCGGCATGGTGGGCGTGATGACGTTCACCTGGTCCGGCAGCTCGGCCAGCGGCAACGCGTATCGCCTGCGGCCGCTGAATGCGCTCGGCGGTGCACTGCCGTTGTTCGTGGCCAGCAATCCGCGCCCGATGGCGCCGGCGGCGGTGGGTGGCACGCTGAAGGTCGGCGCGATGAACCTGCTCAACTACTTCAACACCTTCGGCAGCGCCTGCACGTTCGGCGTCGGCGGCCCGAATGCCGGCAGCAACGGCTGTCGCGGCGCGGATAACCAGGCGGAGTTCGAGCGTCAGGCCGCCAAGACCATCGCCGCGATCCTGGCGATGAACGCCGACGTGCTGGGCATCGTCGAGATCGAGAACGATGGCTACGGTCCCGCCAGCGCGATCGTGGACCTGATCACGCGCCTCAACAACGCCACCGCGCCGGGCACGTGGGCCTTCATCGATCCCGATGCGGCCACCGGCCAGGTGAACTCGATGGGCAGCGACGCGATCAAGGTGGGCCTGATCTACAAGCCGGCCCGCGTCACCGCGACCGGCACCACTGCGGTGCTGAATTCGGCCGCGTTCGTGAACGGTGGCACGGCACAGCCGCTCAACCGCGCCGCGATCGCGCAGGCCTTCACGCAGCCGAACAAGGCGCGCGTGGTGGTGAGCGTCAACCACTTCAAGAGCAAGAGTGAGAGCGGCGCCTGCATCGACGCCGGCGACGGGCAGGGCTTCTGCAACACCGTCCGCGTGGCGGCCGCACAGCAGCTCAGCGCCTGGCTGGCCTCCGATCCGACGCGCACCGGTGAAACCGATGCGCTGATCCTCGGCGACCTGAACGCCTACGCCAAGGAAGATCCGATCACCACGCTGCAGGCCAACGGGTTCACCAACCTGGTGGCGCAGTTCAACGGCGCATCGGCGTACTCCTATGCCTTCGAAGGGCAGTGGGGCTACCTCGATCACGCGCTCGGGTCGGGCAGCCTCACCGGTCAGGTGGCGGGTGTGACCGAATGGCACATCAATGCCGACGAACCCGCGGTGCTCGACTACAACGTGGAGTTCAAGTCGGCGGGCCAGGTCGCCTCGTTGTACGCGCCCGACCAGTACCGCGTCTCGGATCACGACCCGATCGTGGTCGGCCTCAACCTGCAGGCGCCGGTGGTGTTCGACTTCCGCGGCTTCCTCAGCCCGGTCGCCAATCCGCCGGCGCTCAACGACGCCAACGCCGGCTCGGTGGTGCCGATGAAGTTCACGCTCGGCGGCGACCGCGGGCTGGACGTGATCGTGCCGACGTTCCCGGTCTCGCGCCCGGTGGCATGCGATGGCTCGTCGCCCAGCCGCGATGAAGCGCTGACCAGCACCGTGGGCAAGATCCAGCTCCGCTACGACGCAGCGACCGGCGAGTACACGTACCTATGGCGGACGGAGAAGGCGTGGGCCGGCACCTGCCGCGAGTTCTTCATCCGCCTCACCGATGGCACCGACGAGACGGCGCTGTTCCGCTTCCACTAGTCGCACCGCAGGGGAGTGAACGAACGGGGGCCCGGCGCAATTGCCGGGCCCCCGTTTCGCATCGCGCCGGAGCGGTGCGTCACGCCAGCGACGCCGCGATCAGCTGCCGGGAGCCCGCGCGCTCGTCTGCAACGTGCGGATCGCCGCCGTCATGCCACCGGCGGTGTGCAGCAGCTCGCGCGCCAGCATGCCGTTGGTCTGGATGATCTGCGCGATGCAGCCGGTCCAGCCGGTCTGGTGGCTCGCGCCGACGCCGGCGCCGGTGTCGCCGTGGAAATATTCGGCGAACAGCAGCAGCTCGCGCCAGTGCCGGTCATCGCGGAAGATCGCGGCGCCCCCGTGCACCGGTCGCGCACCGCTGGCATCGCGTTCGAAGAGCCGGCAGAGACGCTCGCCGAGGTCCATCGCCACCTCGAGCAGCGTCATCTCATTGCCCGAGCCCGTCGGGCACTCGATCAGGAAGTCATCGCCGTAATACGCGTAGAGCCGAAGCAGGGCGCCGTAGAGCAGGTAGTTGATCGGCATCCACACCGGCCCGCGCCAGTTGGAGTTGCCGCCGAACATGCCGCTGTCGCTGTCGCCCGGCACGTAGGCCACGCGATGTTCCTTGCCTTCGTGCACGAACACGTACGGGTGTGCGCGATGGTAGCGCGACAACGCGCGGATGCCGTACGGCGAGAGGAACTCCTCCTCGTCGAGCATGCGCGTCAGGATGCGCCGCAGCTTCGACTCGTCCACGATCGACAACATGCGTCGCCCCGCCACGCCCGGCCGGTCGGGCAGGTGCAGGTTGGCGATCAGCTCCGGATGCCGCAGCGTGAACTGCCGGCTGCGCTCACGGAACTGCGGCAGGCGATCGAGGATGTCATCCTCGAACACGGCGACCGCCGCCAGCGGCAGCAGTCCCACGATCGAGCGCACCTTGAGCCGCGTGGCGGTGCCGTCGGGCAGGCGCAGCACGTCGTAGAAGAAGCCGTCCTCCTCATCCCACATCTCGTCCTGATGTTCACCCACACGATCCATCGCCCCGGCGATGCGAAGCGTGTGCTGGAAGAACGTCTCCACGAATTCCTGGTAGCGCGGCTCGTGCAGCGCCAGCTCCACGGCAATGCGCAGCATCTGCTGGCTGTAGAACACCATCCACGCGGTGCCGTCGGCCTGGTCGATGTTGCCGCCGGTCGGCAACGGGGACGACCGGTCGAAGACGCCGATGTTGTCGAGGCCGAGGAAGCCCCCTTCGAAGATGCTCGCCCCGGAGCGGTCGGTGCGGTTGATCCACCAGGTGAAGTTCACCAGCAGCTTGGAGAACGTGTACTTGAGGAACTCGATGTCTCCCGTGCCGTCGTTGCGTTCCTTCTCCAGCAGGTAGAGCTGCAACGTGGCCCACGCGTGCACCGGCGGGTTCACGTCGCTGAAGTTCCACTCGCAGGCGGGCAGTTGGCCGTTGGGATGCAGGTAGTCGTTCCGCAGCAGCAGGTCCAGCTGCTCCTTGGCGAAGTCGAGGTCCACGATCGACAGCGGGATGGCGTGGAACGCGAGGTCCCACGCCGCGAACCAGGGATATTCCCAGGTGTCGGGCATCGAGATGATGTCGTCGCAGTACATGTGCGACCAGTCGGCGTTGCGGTGCGCGCCAGCCGGCGCGTGGCGACGATGATCGAGGTCCACATGGTAGTACTGCTTCGACCACAGCATCCCGGCCAGCGCCTGCCGCATCACGTTGGCACGATCGGGATCGCTGCGGACGGCCATCGGCGTGATGGCATCGTAGAACGCATCGGCCTCGCGCACGCGGGTCGTGACGACCTCCGCGAAGTCGGCGAACGGCTCGGGGAGCGTGTCCGGCGCGCGGGTCGTGAGGCGCAGGCGGATCACATGATACGCGCCCCCTTCGAGCGAGAGGTCGTGCAACGCGGTGGCCTTGGTGCCCACCTGCGCCGGGTTCACGGCCTCCTCGCGCCCGCGCACCACGTAGTCATGGAACGCGTCCTTCACATGGCGCGTCGCATTCGGCGTGCCGCGCAACCGCTGCAGGTTGGTCTCGTTCTCGGTGAAGAGCAGCGGGACGTCGGCATCGCAGTAGAGGTAGTAGTCCTCCAGCGCCGCGCGCCGCGAGGAGGCGGGCGTGGTGGCATGGACCGTGGGCAGCACAGCATCCGCCAGGCGGCGCAGTTGCGGACGTGGTTCGGTGCGGTCGTCCTGCCAGGTATTGCGGAACCAGAGCGTCGGCAGCACGCGCAGCCGGGCCGCGTCGGGCCCGCGGTTGGCCACCGTGATCGTGATCAGCACGTCATCGGCGGCCGCCTTCGCATACTCCACGAACACGTCGAAGTAGCGCTGGTCGTCGAAGATCCCGGTGTCGAGCAGTTCGTACTCGGCATCGTCGCGCGTGCGCCGGCGCGTGGTGTCGAGCAGGTCGCGATAGGGATACTCCGCCTGCGGATACTTGTAGAGATACTTCATGTACGAGTGCGTCGGCGTCGAGTCGAGGTAGAAGTAGTACTCCTTCACGTCCTCGCCGTGATTGCCCTCGTTGTTGTCGAGGCCGAACGCGCGCTCCTTGAGGATCGGGTCGCGCCCGTTCCAGAGTGCCAGCGCGAAGCAGAGCCGCTGCCGGTCGTCGCTGATGCCACCCAGCCCATCCTCGCCGCGACGGTAGGCACGTGACCGCGCCTGGTCGTGCGTGAAGTCGTTCCACGCATCACCGGTGGCGCTGGTGTCCTCGCGCACCGTGCCCCACTGCCGTTCACTGAGGTACGGCCCCCACTGCTTCCACGCCGCGTGCCCATCGCGCGTCGCCTGCAGTCGCAGCGACTCGGCGTCAGCGCCCATGCGATGTCCGACCGAGGTGCATCATGGTGCGATCGGGTTGGTGTGACGCACTGGATGCGATCATGTGTTGGGGAAGATCACCGACCGGAACAATCCACTCGCCGGCAGGATGCCGTACTCCACCTCGTCGGGCTTGTCGCCACCATTACCGGCGTGGTAGATGAGGCGGATGAACGCCGACAGCCCGGCGTTGGTCGCCAGGTGCCGCTCGATCGCGCGCCACAGCTTGCCGTTGGCTGATCGGGCCTGGTTGAGTCGACGCGCCTGCCGGAAGTAGTTGGGACCACCCTCGCGGCCGCCCTGCGCGTGCGACCAGGCGTGTCCCTTGTCGAAGTTGGCACCGGCGGTGGGATACCCGGCATGATACGCGTCGTCGCGCGAGTTGGCGGCCACGGTGCGACTCACTCCCCACACCAGCACCACGCGCGTGCGTTGCAGGTCGTACAGGAAGTCGGCACCGCCGTCGCCGAACGTCAGCAATTCGGCATCCTCGGCACCGTTCTTCCGGTACTGCCGCGAGGCGAGGCTGATGATGGACTGCAGGAGCTGCTGGCCGTTGCCGGTGTTGCGGAAATGAGCCAGCATGCCGGCGTACGCCGACGCACCGCTGCGCAACTCCGCGTTGCGTCCCAGTTCCCGGTCGATGATGCGCTCGATCGACGCGCCCGACCAGGCGTCCTTCGGTTTCGCTGGCATGCTGCCTCCGGTCAGTGCACTAGAACGCGCCGCCGACGGCGCGATTGTTGATCCGGCCGAAGCCGTCCGTCATGAAGCCCATCCTCGGCGCGTACGTGCGCAGCGAGAAGCTCTGGTTGATGTCGCCGATCTTGTAGGGCAGGTTGACCGCATCGCGGAACCATCCCACGAAGTGCCGCCGATCAGGGAACCAGTACTCGCCGAAGTTGGGATCGAAGAAGGCAATGTCATGGCCGACGTAGGCCGCCATGCAGTGTCCGCCGCCAGGCCCCTGGATGCCGATCATCACGTAATGCCCGGTCACCAGTTTCGAGGAGTTGACGAGGCCATTCGCCAGCTGCTGGAAGATGTTGCCTGACGCCCGGCTGCCCCCGATGAAGTCGCGCATGAACTGACCGGCCACCGGCAACACACCCGTGCGCCGGATGATGCCGTTGGCGTGGAGGTACTTCTCGCTCGCCCAATCCTGGTCGGTCTGGTGCCTGTGCGTCCGCGTCTCGCTGTCCACCTGGTTGACGGCAAGGTTCACGATCGCGTCCGCCCGTACCTTGCCGCTGGCATCGCAGAGCCAGTTGAACAGCGATCCGCCGTGCGCATGCATCACGATCCATCGCTGCGACATGGCCTGGCAGATGCCGTCGCGACTGGTGCCATGCTTGGCGATGATCGAGTTCGTCGGCTCCAGCGACTGCGAAAAGTCGTGCGTCTGGAATCCGTCGTGCTTCACGGCCGACGACTTGAGGTGCTTGATGTACTGCCGCACGACGAATGCCTGAATGCCCATCGTGTCGCTCCGTGCCGGGGCCTGTTGGTCGTTCTGCCCAACGGTAACGCCCGGTCGCGCGGTGGGGAACGGCGCCGCCGCGATAGCTTCCGTTCATGCCAGAGCATCGTGACACCGCTGCATCCGCGCGGCTCGCGCCCGCGCACCCGTTCGCGGCCTGTGTCGAGGCACGCGGCATGGTGGTGGTGGATGGCGCGCTCGCGACGGAACTCGAGGCCCGCGGTGCCGACCTCGCCGATCCGCTCTGGTCGGCGCGTCTGCTGCTCGAGCAGCCGGACCTGATCCGCCAGGTGCACGCCGACTACTTCGACGCCGGCGCCGACGTCGCGATCGCCGCCACCTACCAGGCCACCGTGGAGGGATTCGCGGCGCGCGGCGTCGACGCGGAACGGGCGGGGGACCTGATGCGCCTCGCCGTGTCGCTGGCCTGCGAGGCGCGCGACGCATGGCTGGCGACACACGACATCGGCCCATCGCGTGCGCGTCCGCTGGTGGCCGCGTCGGTGGGACCGTACGGTGCCTTTCTCGCCGATGGCTCCGAGTATCGCGGTGATTACCAGTTGGACGAGGATGCGTTGGTGGCGTGGCACGCCACCCGATTCGCATGGCTCGCGGACAGCGACGCCGATCTGCTGGCCTGCGAGACGATTCCCTGCGGCGCCGAGGCGCGCGCGATGCTGCGCCTGCTCGATGCCAATCCGCAGGCGCGAGCCTGGATCAGCTTCTCGGCCCGCGACGCCGCGCACATCGCCAGTGGTGAACGCTTCGATGCCCTGGCGGCACTGGTCGGCGCGCATCGGCAGGTCGTCGCCGTCGGCATCAACTGCACCGCACCGGCACATGTCGCGGGCTTGCTGCGCGCCGCGCGGGCCAGTACGGCGGCGCCGCTCATCACGTATCCCAACTCCGGCGAGACGTACGATGCGGTCAGCAAGCGCTGGAGCCGTCCGATGACCTGCGCGCCGTACGCCGATTACGCACGTGAGTGGCGCACGGCCGGTGCGATCGCCATCGGTGGCTGCTGCCGCACCACACCGGCGGACATCGAGGCGATCGTGCGTCAGCTCACGTAGCCCGCGGCGCGGACTGGTCTCGAGCACCACACGTCGCTGCGCAAAGATTAGGAACCGTGTGTGAGAATCGCCGATCATACGGCACGTATTGCCGTCGTCGTGGCGCCACAGTTGACGAGGCCGCCACACGCGGCTGATACTTGCGCATCTGGTGCGTGGCCCCGCCTGCGGGCACGCCCGCGATGCCCATCGCTCACAAACACGGGCACGCACTACGACGAGCGTTCCTCCGATTACATCGAACGTCCACCGGCCCCCCGGTGAGGAGTACGACCATGTCCTGCAGCCGCCTGTCCCTCGTCGCGCTGTTGCTGCTCGCGACATCCTGTGCCGATCAACCCGACGCGCTACCGCTCGAATCGGAATCGCGTCCACACCTCGCCATCTCCGACGGCGCCACCGGCGGACGAACCGGCTTCTACTTCAGCCAGCCGATCGCACCATCCAACCGCCAGTTCGCCGGCACGTTCGACGGCTCACTGCTGGCTGTGCTCACCGTGCAGGTCTGCCCGGTCGCGGCGGACGGCGCGTGCACTGCACCCGGACAGCTGTTCACCGCCGCTTCGATACCCGCCGTGACCGTCGACGCAGTAGGTCAGAAGTACGCCGTGAACTGGACGGCGCCTGCGGCCGGCAACTATCGCATCATCGTGCGGTCCGGTGCGACGCAGCTCGGCTTCGTGGACGTCACGCGGACGGCAAAGGGTGCCTACACCGCCACGTTGCCAGGTGGCTATTCGGTGACGGTGAAGGGCAGCGTGCTGCCCATCCGCTTCCGGATCGAGACCGGTATCGTCGCCTCGGTCAGCGTGACGCGGGTCACGCTCAACGGACTCAATCCCCCCATCGTCGTCGGCGGTGCTCCCGCGACGTATTCGGCCACCGTGATCGATCTCGGTGGCAACGCGATCCCGGGCGCCGTGGTCACGTGGAGCGGTTCGTCGGACGCGACTGCGACGGTGGCCGGGAGCGTCATCGGCGGTGTCGCCACCGGTACCGTCACCGGCGTCGCCGAGGGCGACGTGTTCATCACGGCGGCCAGCGGTGGTGCGACCGCGACTGCACCGATCTTGTCGGTGATGGGCGATCTCAATGAGATCCTGGGTATCTCCATCGTGCCGGTGCTGCGGTCCGATGCCTGCGGTCGGTTTGACGGCCGGTCGTGCGAGTCCCTCGTCGGCAATGTCGTCACCGACGCCATGCGCGCCGTGACCGGTGCGACGTTCGCCCTCACCAACGCCGGCGGCCTGCGGAGCGCGCTCACCTGTCCCGCCGTCGATGCCCCCAGTGACTTCTGCCCGCAGAACACGCCGCCGTTCTTCCAGATCACGCGCGGGCAGGCGAATGCCGTGCTGCCCTTCGGCAATCGTATCGTCACGTTCATGGCGAGCGGCACGGAACTCAAGGCAATGTTGGAGAACGCCGTCAGCACGATGCCGTCGGCGGCCGGAAAGTTCGCGCAGGTTTCCGGACTGTGCTTCACCTACGACGTCACCCGTGCCGCCGGTGATCGGGTGGTGTCGGCAGTGCAGCAGGCGCCCGATGCGACGTGCACCGGTGCCCCGATCGCGTTCGCGCCAGCCGCCGGCTACCTCGTCGCCGTCAACGACTTCATGTCGACGGGTGGCGACGACTATGCCGCCGTCGCAGCGAGTCGGGTGACCGTCGGCGCACCACTGGATCGGGTGGTCTCCAGCTACGTCCGCACGCTCGGCTCGATCGCTCCGACGATCGAGGGGCGGATCGTCTGCACCACCAGCGGTGCGGTCAGCTGCCCGGTGCCGGCCCCGTAGCACGAAAGCCCGTCGAGCACACACACGAGCGGCCGCCTCGCATCACGCGGGGCGGCCGTTCGTGTACCTGACCGCGCGCATCAGCGCCCGCGCAGCCTGGCCACCGTGCCGTCAACACCGTTCGGCAGCTGCACGTCGGCCAGCTGGTCGTCATCCCGCGCGGCGCGCTTCACTCGCTGCAGCTCCACCTTCAGGCTGTCGGTCAGCGCCGCGAACCCCGGCTGTCCGTAGAGATTGTGCATCTCGAACGGGTCGCGTGCGAGGTCGAACAGCTCCCACTGATCCTTCTTCCAGTAGTGGATCAGCTTGTGCGACATCGTGCGCACGCCGTAATGCACGCGTGTGTTGTGATCGCCCGGGTCGTGGTAGTAGCGGTAGTACATCGACGTGCGCCAGGTGGCCGGCTTCGCGCCGCGCAGCACCGGCACCAGGCTGGCGCCGTGCATCGCCGGTGACGGTGGCAACCCTGCCAGGTCGAGGAACGTCGGCGCGAAGTCGGCGTTGATCGCCATCGCGTTGACGCGTGTCCCTGCACGGATCCGCGCCGGCCAGCGGATCACGAACGGCATGCGCAGCGACTCCTCGTACATGAATCGCTTGTCGAACATGCCGTGGTCGCCGAGGAAGAACCCCTGGTCGCTGGAGTAGATCACGACCGTGTTGCGCGTCAGGCCGTTCGCATCGAGGTAGCGCAGCACCCGACCCACGCTTTCGTCCACCGACTGCACCGTGGCGAGATAGTCCTGCATGTACCGCTGGTATTTCCACCGCACCAGCGCCGTACCGGTGAGGGTCGTCATCCGGCCCTCGAGCATCGTGCGCACCGTGTCGGGCTTGAGGGCCTGCCACCGCGCACGATCGGCACCGGTCAGCCCGGCCGGCACCGGGATCTTGAGGTCACGGTTGGTCAGGTCGTTCGCGATCCGCTGCTGGTTCTCGTGCAGCGCATCGGTGCGCGTGTCGTAGCTGTCCCAGAGTGTCGCCGGCTCGGGAATGTGTCGATGCGCGAACGCGGCGGCGTTGGAATCGGTGGGCTCCCACGGACGATGCGGCGCCTTGTGGTGCATCATCACGAAGAACGGCTTGTCCCGCGGCCGCTGCTCGAGGAACTGCAACGTGAGGTCGGTGATGACGTTGGTCGCGTAGCCACCGGTGTAGGTGGTCTCGCGCTGTGCGGTGTAGAACACCGGGTCGTGGTACACGCCCTGTCCCGGCAGGATGTTCCAGCGATCGAAGCCCTGCGGGTCACTGCCCAGGTGCCACTTGCCGATCATGCCGGTGTGGTAGCCGCCCCGCTGCAGCAGCTGCGCCACCGTCTCCCGCGTACTGTCGAACCGGTTGAACACCGTCACGCCGTTGATGTGCGAGTACTGCCCGGTCAGGATCACCGCACGGCTCGGCGTGCAGATCGCGTTGGTGGCGAAGACGTTCTCCAGCAGCGCACCTTCACGCGCGATGCGGTCGATGTTCGGCGTGGTGTTGACCTTCGACCCGTAGGCGCCGATGGCGTGCGCGGCGTGGTCGTCGGTCATGATGTAGATGATGTTCGGCCGCGCCACGGTGGCGGTGCGCCCGCGCTGCGCGTGGGCCGTGACGGCGGACAACAGCAGCAGCGGCAGCAGGCTGGCCAGCCGCGCCCGGGTCGAGCGTCGCATGCAGGGCTCCCTCGGATCGCGCTCGGCGCCCGGGTGACGGGTGGACGGGATGGGCTGGCTTTCCAACCGACGGCCCTCCACGTACACTCCGGCATGACACACTTCCCCGCAAGAACACGCCGCCTCGTGGGCCTGCTCGCGTGTGTGATTCCGTTGGCAGCGTGTGGCAGCGAGTACACCCTGCCCACCGACGGCAGCGCCGAGCGTGGGAATACCGCGCCGGTGCCGATCACCAACATCCGCGGGCGAGTGCTCGACCTGCTCACGGGTGCCCCGGTCGCCGGCGCCCGGATCGAGGCGTCCGGTGCCACCACTGCGACCTCGGCCGCCGACGGTTCGTACAACCTGCAGAGCGTCCAGCTGAACATCGCGCTGGTGGTCGCCACCCGCGCCGGCTACGACTCGACCTCCACCCTCCTGCCGCTCACCGGCGGCGACCGCATCCTCAATTTCAGCCTGCGGCAGAGCGTTTCAGCGACCATCGGCAGGTAATGCGACACAGCGTCTCCCGGACCGGTGCGAGACCGGACGGGAGACGCTGCACGAAAGACAGCTAGAACACCACGCTCAGCCCGCCCGTCTGCTCGACGCGCACCACCTGGCCGCCCACGCGACGCTGGTCGAAGCGCCACCGTGCCTCGCCGCGCAGCGACACGCGATCCGACAGGGCGAACCGCAGGCCGGTCGGGAAGGCCATCGTGGTGCGCACGTACTGCGCACCGTCTTCCTCGGCACGCATCACCAGGCCGGCCGCCACGCCCACATAGGGCCGGAGATACCGTGCCGGCAACTCGGCGCGCAGTCCGACGGTGGCGGAGGCGATCTGCAACGAGCGCGACTCCGGTGAGATCACGCCGGCGATCTCGAGGCGCTCGGTCGAGCCGATTGCGTACGACACACCGACCTCGGAGCGGAGCCAGTTCCGCAGGCGCCAGTCGGTGCGCAACGCCGCCATCGGCAGCGTCTCGTCATCGTCGTCGCTGCGCAGTGCGCCGACCGACATGGTGATCTCGCGCTCGGGAACACGATCGCGCCGGGCGAAACTCAGGCGCACCGTGCGCACGCGGCGGTCTTCACGATCACGGTCGCGGGTGGACTGCGACTCGGCGAGGGATGGACAAAGGGCCAGCGCAGCGAGCGCGGCAAGGGCAAGGGTCGGACGGGGCAACCGCATCGGAGCTCCGGAAGTGTGGAGGAATCACGCAGACGGCCATTGGACCACCGTCAGCGGCCGATGGTTTCCCTTGCCGCGCGAATTCCGGTGGCGCCGCGCCATCGGCGCCCGCACCACCTGCCACACACCGCCTACTGCACGCTCATCGGCGCGAAGTCGGGCAGGGACGCCACCCAGCCTTCCAGCCCACCATCGCCCGGATACATCGTCACCACGCTGCCGCTGAGCCGGAACGCGGACCCCATCTTCTGCTTGTCGCGTGAGGCGGTGACCGGCACGCCGAGGCGCCGGGCGCAGAGCTTCACGAAGCGTCGTCCCATCGCACCCGACGCGACCCTGCAGCCGTACATCTCGATGGTGCCGAACTGGCTCAGCGAATTCCGCACCGGGGCGAACAGCTCGATCTGTGCCTCGGTCTTCAACCCGACGCCGTCGAACGGGCCTTGCCAGTAATGCTTCTCCTTCTTTCCGGTGCGCGGGTCGATGGTGATGTACCCGCCGGCACCGAACGAGATCGCCTGCATCCCCGGCCCGCCGTGCCCCACGATGCGGAGCAGGAAGATGTCGTTGCCCACCTCGCGCAGCCGAGACAGCAACGACTGGATGCCGCGCTGCATGCCACCGGTGAGCAGTGGCTGCACGCCGGCCTGGTGCAACACCGGCACCCGCTGCTCGTAGATCTTCGCATCCAGCACGTCGATGCAATCCACGATCGGCAGCCGTCGTGACTGCGTCAGGCGCGCCCAGGTGGCTTCGTCCACGCCGGCGCCGCGCATCAGGCGGTGCGCGCCCTGGAAGTCACGCACGGCCGCCTCGGTCTTGGGGCCGTACTGGCCATCCACCCGCAGCCCGGCTCCCGACGCGTTGAGGAGCTTCTGCAGCACCACGACGCTGGGAAGCAGGTCGCCGAGTCGCAGCAGCGGATAGTTCGCCATCCTCGACTCCGTTCCTGAGGGATGCCAGGGCGCGCGTGATCCCCGACGATAGGTAGCGGCGACAGGGAGCGCCAGCGTTGCTGCGCACTCGACCTGGGGATTCTTACCGCCAGCCCACCAGTCCCTTCACCGACGCGAACAGCAGCGCGCTGTCGTAGCCCACGCCGCGCTTGAACACCAGCTGCATGCGCGTGATTGCCGCTGGGTCGGTGACCGGGTTGCCGTCGAGGATCACCAGGTCGGCATCCTTCGACGCCGCGATCGATCCGGTGCGTCGTTCGATGCCAAGGAACGTCGCGCCATTCAGCGTCGCGATGCGGATCGCCTCCACCATCGAGAATCCCGCCTCCACCAACAGCTGGATCGCGCGCTGGTTGGCGTAGCCGGGCACCACACCGCCGTAGCCGGTGGGGTCGGTGCCCAGCACCAGTCGACCGCCCAGCCTCACGAACTCGCGCTCGAGCGCCATCATGCGCACGAACTCGGTGCGTGCGCGCGTGGCGGTGTCGCGCGCAATGGCCTGCCAGCGTGTCTCGTACTGCGTGCGCACCTGTGGCAGCATCGCATCCAGCGCACCGATCGGTGCCTTCGGCTGTCCCGGCACCGACGCCTCGAACACCGTCGGCGTCGACGTGAGCGTGACGCCGCGCTGCACCAGGTGCCGCAGCAACGATTGCACCGCCGTGTCCGACACCTCGCGCGTCGCGATGCCGCTGCGGCCGGCGCTCGCTGCAGGGCAACGATCCGTGGCCTTGCCCGCGGCGAAGTCGGTGGAGGCGAAGAAGCCGTGCTCCAGGTTGTCGATCCCGAGGTCCGCCGCCTCGCGGTAGGTGACGGAGCAGAGATGCCCTGTCACCTTGATGCCGCGCGCATGTGCCACCGCGATGATGGCTGCCAGTTCGGCGCGCGTGATCTGCATGTACGACTTGAAGCTGGTCGCACCCTCGTCGGCCCAGTAGGTCGCCATGCGGTGCGCGTCGAGCGAGTCACGCAGTCCCTTGACGCCTGGAATCGGCAGCCCTGGCCCGTTGAAGTACGGCGCGGTGACGAAGATGTCCGGCCCCGGCACGCGACCTTCCTGCACCAGTCGGGCGGCGTTGAAGTCGGTGTAGCCACCCATGTTCCCGGCCGTGCGCATCGTGGTCACGCCACCCGCCAGGTACAGTCGCGGGAAACTCTCGGCATGGGTTGGATAGGCGCCGCCACCCGCCACGTAGAACAGGTGCTCGTGCAACATCACCAGGCCGGGAATGACGGTCTTGCCCGTCAGGTCACGCACTGCGGCACCGGCCGGGAGCGTGGCACTCGCCGTCGCGCTCACGGACACGATCTTCCCGCCGCGAATCACGATCGTCTGCCCCTCGCGTGCCGGCGCACCGGTGCCATCGATGACACGGGCATTGGTGAGCGCGATCACGGAGTCGGCGACGGTGATGTACGACGTCTGGGGTGCCTGCAGGAACAGCGCGGCGACGAAGGCGAGCATGGCAGATCGTGTGTGAGCGGAGGCGTGACGTGTGGCGAACCGGTGCGCTGCGACGGCACTGCATACAGTCACGCGACTCATCCGCACGCAAGGCGACCACCGAATTCTCCCGGTCGGTGCGTCGTCACCGGTACGATCGTTGCACTGCTGCGCCGCGATGGCGTTGAACCACAACGCGACGATTTCCCGTGCGGCGAGGCCGAAACGATGAGTGAACAGATCCGCCCGACATTCAAGGACATCCTGTCATCCATTCCCGGTGTCTTCGGGATTCGGCTCGAGGAAGAGCCTGCCTTCGATGTGGTCGATACGCTCGACGACGTCGAGGTGCGACGCTACCAGCCGGCACTGCTGGCGCGTGTCACCGTGCCCGGTGACCACGAGGCCGCCCTGGACGAGGCGTTCACGCGCCTGGCCGGATACATCTACGGCAAGAACAGCGGTGAGGAGAAACTCGGCATGACATCGCCGGTGTTTCAGGAGGAGGGTTCACCGTATGGCGCGCGCCAGTCGATGACGACCCCGGTGCTGCAGAGCGAGAGCGGCACCGGATGGACCATCGCCTTTTTCCTCTCCAACGACATGCGGAAGGAGGACGCGCCCGTGCCGAACGATCCGTCGATCGAACTGGTCGAGCAGCCAGCGCAGTTCCGCGCCACGCTGCGCTACAGCGGCAACAACAACGACGAACGCCGTGCCGACGCGAAGCAGCGGTTGCTGGAGGCACTTCGCTCCACCCCGCGATGGCGCGTGCTGGACGATGTGTCGTGGGCGCAGTACGACCAGCCGTTCGCGATCCCGTTCCTGAAGCGGAACGAGGCGCAGGTGGCGGTGGAGGAAGCGCAGGGCGGGTGACACCAGGCGTGGCCTGCGTCGCGTTTGTGCGGCGTCAGGCTCCGCTGGTCTGCGTGCGGCGGAGGCGATCGATCACGATTGCCACGCCGCGCCGCACCGTTCGGTGCAGCACCCATGAGATCACGGCCACCACCGACGCGATCACCGTCGGCAGGACCGCGCCGAACAGGTACGTCAGCGCGAGCACGAAGCCGAGCATGTACTCCGCGCGGTAGACCGGCCAGAGCAGCGCCACCAGCGGCAGTGAGCGGAACAGGAACCACGACATCTCGCTCCGCTTTATCGCCACGCTGAGCGCGATCGCCGCACCGTAAAGCAGCGCGGCCGTGAATGCGCTCACGGCGCCTCGGCTGGCCTGTCTGATGTCTGCGCCATCACGCGACGCGCGTTCGAGCCGCTGCAGCACCCGTCCACCCAGGGTGTACGTCAGTACCGGCAGCACGACGGCACCCCACCAGTTGGAGATGCGCGGCATGTCGTCTCGCGCGAGGAAACTGTGCCCGGGCACGCCGCCGTGCAGGTGCTGCCAGAGCAGCAGTGCCCAGTATGCGAGGCTGACCGTGACCGTCAGTGTCAGCCGCAGGCGGCGCAGGGTTGCGATGTCCAGGGCGGCTCCGGCGTAGGGGGACGTGATCGTCAGCCCCGTACGTCGTCGATCTACCGCCGGTTTCCCGTGGCGCGGTGGTGCACGGTGCTACCGCGGCGCCGCTGTCCACTCGAACGTTGCACCCCGATCGCGGAGTGCGGTCAAGAATCCCACCTCGTCGGCCGGCGAGATGACGACCACGCGACCGTTCGCCGCGCTGACTTCCAGCCGCCGGAGCGACAGTGCCGGTGCCGACAGCACACTGCGCGTGCGCCGTACACCACGGATGTCGCGCAGCGGGACCGTGATGCGCAGCGGGCCTGAGCGCACCAGCAGGTCGCTCGACGTGACCCGGTAGGAAGTGTCGAGAAAGATCCAGGCCAGGAGCGCAATCGCGATGCCGAGCGTCGCTGCGAGGGCGAGACTGGGTGCGCGCTGTGCAACGATGGCGCGCCGGATGCCCAACGCGCCGACGATCACGACCGGGCCGAACGTGAGCGCCGCCAGCCAGGGATCGATGCGCGACCGGAAGACGAGCGCGTCCAAAGATCTACTGCTTCGACCAGCGCTGCTGCAGCTGCGCGCGATGCTTCCAGAGCCCAGCCCACAACAGCACCAGCAGCACCCAAGGTGTCACCTGCCACCACGCCGCATCGGAAAACTGTGCGAGGCGGCTGCCGGCGAGTCCACCGATGGTGCCGAGGACGAAGACTCGAATCCAGAGTGCCATGACGATGCCCGTGGTGAAGGAGGAACGGCTGATCGGTGACTTATCGCCGACCGGTGCCTGAGCGGACGTTATCGGCAGGCGGTGCGGCACGCAATCGTCGTCCATGCCGCGCGTCATCGACAGCGCAGCCTCGCCACGGGTGCGCTGAATCGTTCCGCGTTACGGCTTCTTCGTCACGCTCTCCTGGTGCAATGGCGGCGGCGCATCGGTGTTGAAGATGTCCACCACGATGCGCCAACTACCATCTGCCTGCCGTTTCCACACCGAAACCCACTTCCCGCGCTCCATCACCGGGGTGCCGTCGGCACCCATCATCGCCGTGTCGTACGTGCCACGCGTGTATCCCATCCCGCCCGAGGCATCGGCCGTCACCAGCCGCGAGGTGTTCTGGAAGCCGGGAATTCCGAACACCTTGATCCACTCTTCCATGATCGCGGCGCGACCCTCGACCAGCGGTTCGGCAACCGGCATCATCACCGCCCCGTCGGCATACCACGCGATGGTTGCGGCCGTGTCACGCGCGCCGACTGCCACCTGCAGCGCGGAATCGGCCGAGCGTAACGAGGTGAGCGCGGCGGCCGAATCCGCGACCGGCGACGCGGCAGGCGACTGCGCGCCGCAGGCGACGAGCAGCAGGGACATCGCGACGCCCAGGATCGGATGGCGCGAGCGTGGGCGCGTGTGGCGAGATGACATGTCGGTGAGGTCGAGGGGAAGGGATGAAGCGCGTGATCAGTGGGTGCGCGCCGTGCCCGGTGACGCGGGATGGCCGGGCCTTCCGACCCGGAAGCCCCACACGGCCAGCCCAGCCGCACCCACACCGACGAGGGCGTAGAGCCCGACACTCACCCAGAACATCGCCGGCTCTGCGCTGCGCACGATCGGCCGGCGAAGCGAGCCGCGTGTGACAGGAGCGTGCGTCTCGCCACGCGTGATCCCGCGCGCGACCAGCCACCCCATGCCGGCAGCGAGAATCACCAGTAGCGCCAGTGCGAGCAGCAACGCGCGCGATGACGATGCGCTGTCGTGCGTCGTGCGACGAGTGGGTGTCGGGATCGTCGCCGTGACCGGCGTGGCGGTTGCCGACGCAGTGGGCGGAGCTTGTGGCTCGTGATACTCGTAATCCGGCGGCGTGAACTCGCTCTTGATGCGCGCCACGATCTCGTCGCGACGCGCACGGGCCCACGCGGGATACTGCTGCCACGCCGTCGGCGACGAGAAGTAGATCACGTGATGCGCGCGACCGGTCAGCATCTCGCCGGAGATCGCGATGCGTTCCCACACACCGGCGACGCGTTCCTCGTAGTACATCATGTCGCGACCCTGATGGCCGACGCGCCAGTCACGAGCCTCAGGCATCGGCGCGGCGTCGGCGGCGACGGTCGGTCGCGTCGTGCGTCACGCGTGCGCGCCGCGTGCCTGGTCGAGATAGAACACGTTCCCATCAGGGTCGGTGAACAGTGCCATGAAGCCACCCCACGGCTGGTGCGTCGGCGGCATCGTGAACGTCACGCCCAATGCGGCGAGGCGTGCATGCTCCGCCGCCAGGTCCTCGACTTCGAAGCCGACGCCGGTGTGTCGCCCGACGATCGCCGGTTGGCCCGGCCCGGGATTGAGGATCGCGAGCTTGATCGTCCCAGCATCGAATGCCGAATACCCGTACTCCGGCGCCGACATCGTGAGCGTGAGCCCGAGGTGCGACTGGTAGAACGTCGTCGCCCGTGTCAGGTCGTTCACGAAGACATTCACGTAGGCGAGTCGCATCGAATCTCCCAGTGCGGGTGACGGTGCATTCATGCAACCGGATGGCAACACGAGACGTCTGCGGCGACGGCAACGCTCCGCCAATCCTCACCCTCACGACGTCATGCGCAACTGCACCCCCGGCGGGGTTACGCGATCGGCAGCGTGATGCTGACGGTCGTGCCGCGACCGAGCACGCTCCGGATCTCCACCGTGCCCCCGTCCTTTTCCACCAGCGTCTGCACGATCGAGAGGCCGAGTCCTGCGCCATCATTCCGCCCTGCCGCGTCGGCGCCCTGCCAGCCCGCCTCGAAGGCGCGCGCCAGCGATTCCTCCGACATACCTGGGCCATCGTCGCTCACGGTCAGCAGCACACCAGTCTCCGTGCAGCGCGACTGGAGGTGAATCGTGGTGCCCGCGGGGCAATACTTCACGCAGTTGCCGATCAGGTTGCACAACGCGCGCAGCATCAAGGCGTGGTCGACGTGCACGCGACCGGCATCGTGTTCGGTACGCCTGATCTGCAGTCCTGCCCTCGCCACGACGGGATGAATCGCGTCTGCAGCGTCGGACAGGAGCCGACAGGCATCGATGCGTGCACGATGGCTCTCGCTGCGCAAGCCGACGGAATGCGTCGCGAGCAGCTCGTCGACCAACCGCGTCATCGCCGCGGCGGCCGTCGCGATGCGCGACACGTGCGGAAGCTGCGCCGTGTCGGCGCCGTGTTGCAGCAGGGATGCGGTGAGGCTGATCACCTGCAACGGCGACCGCAGGTCGTGCGCCACCACTGCCAGCAGTTCCTCATTCGCCCGCGCCAGCGCCCGGGCGCGCAACGTCTCCGCGTTCGCGGCGCGGATCGCGGCCCGCAGCTCGATCTCGCGGCTCGCCGACCGACCGAGTTCCACCAGCGTCTCGATATCCGTCGGCGTCCAGTCGCGCGGCTCGAAGCCCACCACGCACAGGCTGCCCACGACCTGGTCGTCCACCGTCACCGGTGCGCCGAGGTACGACCGAACACCGAGTGAGTCCACCGTGGGCACGGCACGATACTCGGGATCCTGATGGGTGTCGTTGATCACCAACGGTGCTGAATTCACGATCGCATAATGACAGAACGACCGCCCGGTCATGCGACGCAAGGACGCCACCGGCTCGGGCATGCCGCGCTGCGACACATAGAAGTCGGAGTTCGCATCGACGAGCGAAAGAAATGCGACCGGCGCCTTGAGGAGCGACACGGCCAGACGCGCGAACGCGTCGAACGTGGCCTCCACCGGTGCGTCCACCAGTCCCGTCTCGTGCACCGCACGGAGCCGGCGAGCGTCGTCCCGCCATTCTCCTGCCACGACGGCTGCGTGCCGCACTTCGGCGTCACGAGCGACTGCGGTCCGACTCTCGCTCACCGAGGGCATGGCCACCTGCGCTCCAGCGTCGAGACGAACGGCCGCAGCAGCAGCGTCATGTGAGCGAGGCGCTGGAGCCGAGTCGTCGGAGTAGGGCACTTCGATCGCATCGGTCATCCGTCAGACGCAGGAGCGGGGCGCCGGCTGGCGCGATTGTCGTGCGGCACGGGCAAGGGATGCTGCCATCGATCCAACACCGGGCACGGTAGAGCTCGGACGCACAAGCTACCACCGAGCTCACGGGAACGGGCTGTCGCCGCAGCGCTCCCGCCCTTGCGCCGATGGAACGTACGCCCCATCACCGCCCCCGCACCACCTCACGCACGCATTCCACGAACGCCCGCGCCTGCGGCGTCCGCACCGCGCCGCGTCGCCACACCGCCACGATCTCCCGCTGCAGCACGTGATCCACCAGCGGCACGTAGGCACACTGCGGCGTGTTGTGGCGCGTGGCCGCCATCGCCGGCACGATCGAGACGCCCACGCCAGCGCCTACCAATTCGAACACCGTCGCCAGTTGCGCGCTGCGACAGACCACCGACGGTGACACCTGGCGGCTGGAGCAGAAACCCGCCACCTGTTCGCCCAGGCAGTGCGCCGGGTCGAGCGTCACCGCCGGCGCATCGTGCAGCTGCGCCAGCGTGATGCGCCCCGCCCGCGCCGCCGGATGTGACGCCGGCACGGCCACCACCAGCGCATCACTGCCCAGCCGCTCCGTGTCGAGATGTTCGAAGGGATATGGCAGCGCGGCGATCACCACGTCCAGCGCGCCGTCCAGCATCAGCCGCGCCAGCACCGCGCTGTAATCCTCGCGCAGTTCCACCCGCATCTGCGCATGCCGCGCCCGCAAGCGCTGCAGCGCCGCCGGCAACACGTACGGAGCCACGGTCGGGATCGCACCGACGCTCAACGTGGCAGCGCCCTCCAGCCCCTCGCGACGGATGGCCTCCTCCGTGGTCCGCACCTCGTCCAGGATCCGACGCGCCCGCGGGTAGAGCGCGGTCCCGGCATCGGTCAGCGTCACGCCGCGGCCGTGGCGGTCGAACAGCGCAACGCCCAGGTGCTGCTCGAGGCGCTGGATCTGCGCGGTGAGCGACGGCTGCGACAGCGCCAGTTGTCGCGCCGCGCGGCTGAGGGCGCCGGCATCGGCCGTCTCGACGAACGCGCGGAGCAGGGTGGTATCCATGGCGATCCATAGGTAAAGGCTATGGATAGTATAGCCGGAATCGCATTGTCGGCTATGGGGCCGAAGCCTATTCTCTACCCACGAGACCGGCGCCATTCGCCCCCGGGGGCCGGCAACACCTGCAGACACGATCGGAGAGCGCGATGGAAGGCATGGACGGCGAGAGCATCAGCAAATGCCCGGTGATGCACGGCGCAGTGGCGCCGGTTCGCAAGGCGACGACCGCCGGTGGACGCTCCAACCGCGAATGGTGGCCGAATGGCCTCAATCTCGGCATGCTCCACCAGAATTCGTCGCTGGCCGATCCGCATGGCCCCGGCTTCAGCTACAAGGCCGCCTTCAGCACCCTCGACCTCGACGCACTGAAGGCCGACCTGGTGGCGTTGATGACCACCTCGCAGGACTGGTGGCCCGCTGACTACGGTCACTACGGTCCGCTGTTCATCCGCATGGCATGGCACAGTGCCGGCACCTATCGCACCGCCGATGGACGTGGTGGCTCGTCGTCCGGGACGCAGCGCTTCGCCCCGCTCAACAGCTGGCCCGACAACGGAAACCTCGACAAGGCCCGCCGCCTCCTCTGGCCGATCAAGGCGAAGTATGGCCGCGCACTCTCGTGGGCCGACCTGTTCATCTTCGCCGGCGACTGTGCGATGGAGTCGATGGGCTTCAGGACCTTCGGTTTCGCCGGCGGTCGCGAAGACATCTTCGAGCCGGAGCAGGACATCTACTGGGGGCCAGAATCGACCTGGCTCGGCGACGAACGCTACTCCGGCGATCGCGAGCTCGAGGCGCCGCTGGCCGCCGTGCAGATGGGCCTCATCTACGTCAATCCACAGGGCCCCAACGGCCAGCCCGATCCGCTGCGCTCCGCGCGCGACATTCGCGAGACCTTTGCGCGCATGGCGATGAATGACGAGGAGACCGTGGCACTGATCGCCGGCGGCCACACCTTCGGCAAGTGCCACGGCGCCGGCGACGAGGCGCTGGTCGGCACCGAACCCGAAGGCGCCGGCATCGAGATGCAGGGGCTCGGCTGGAAGAATGCGTTCGGCACCGGTCTCGGTGTGCACACCATCACCAGCGGCCTCGAAGGCGCCTGGACGCCGAACCCGATCGCGTGGGACAACGGCTACTTCGACACGCTGTTCGGCTACGAGTGGGAGCTGACCAAGAGCCCCGCCGGCGCCTGGCAGTGGACGCCCACCGACAAGTCGGCCGCCACCGCGGTGCCCGATGCGCACGATCCGAACGTCCGACACGCGCCGATGATGTCCACCGCCGACCTCGCGCTGCGCATGGACCCCATCTACGCGCCGATCTCGAAGCGGTATCACGAGAATCCCGACCAGCTGGCCGACGCCTTCGCGCGCGCCTGGTTCAAGCTTACCCATCGTGACATGGGCCCGCGCACGCGCTACCTCGGCGCGCTGGTGCCCAGCGAGGAGCTGCTCTGGCAGGATCCGATCCCGGCCGTCGATCATCCACTCATCGACGCGCTCGACATCGCTGCACTGAAGGGTCGCATCCTCGCGTCCGGTCTCTCGATTTCGCACCTCGTCTCCACCGCCTGGGCGTCGGCCGCCACCTTCCGTGGCTCCGACAAGCGCGGCGGGGCCAACGGTGCACGCATCCGCCTTTCGCCGGCGAAGGACTGGGAGGTCAACCAGCCCGCCCGGCTGACGCGCGTGCTCGGCATCCTCGAAGGCATCCAGGCCGAGTTCAATGCGGCGCAGTCGGGCGGCAAGAAGGTGTCACTGGCCGACCTGATCGTGCTCGGTGGATGCGCGGCGGTGGAACAGGCGGCGCGCAACGCCGGTCATGACGTGGACGTGCCGTTCACACCGGGCCGCATGGATGCGTCGCAGGAGCAGACCGACGCGCACGCGTACGACGTGCTCGAGCCGAGCGCCGATGGATTCCGCAACTACCTGAAGGCGCAGTACACGGTGACGGCCGAGGAGCTGCTGGTGGATCGTGCGCAGCTGCTCACGCTCACGGCACCCGAGATGACGGTGCTGCTGGGAGGTTTGCGCGTCCTCAACGCCAACGTTGGCCAGGCACCGCACGGCGTCTTCACCAAGCGTCCCGAGACGCTGACCAACGACTTCTTCGTGAACCTGCTCGACATGGGCACCACCTGGGCGCCGATGTCGGCGGCCGGCGACCTGTTCGAGGGGCGTGATCGCGCCACCGGTGACGTGAAGTGGAGCGCGACCCGCGTGGACCTGATCTTCGGCTCCAACTCGCAGCTGCGGGCGACCGCGGAAGTCTACGCCTGCGATGATTCGCAGGAGGCGTTCGTGCGCGCCTTCGTGCAGGCGTGGGACAAGGTCATGATGCTGGACCGGTTCGACCTGCGCTGATCACGGCGTGCGAACGCAGGGAAGGGTGGCGCTCCGCAGTCGGGGCGCCACCCTTTATTCTTTTCCGCCAGTGCTCGTCGCCGCACCCTTCCGTCCTCGGACTCACCATGCGCCACCGCTCATCGCTCGTTTTCGTTCTGCTGGTGTCTCTGCCACCTGTCCTGCACGCCCAGGTGGCGTCCAGCGCCCCAGGCAGGTTCGAGCTCACGGTGCCGAACATCATGCGTGGCCCCGAGCACTATGGTCGCGAGCCGCAGAACGTGCGCTGGAGCGCCGACGGGCAGTGGGTCTACTTCCAGTGGGCTCCGGCCGGCAGCGCGTGGGATGCGCCGATGCGCGCCTATCGTGTGCGTGCCGCCGACACCAGTCCGCCCGAGCCGGTGAGCGATGCGCACATGGACAGCGTCGCCGCCATCCTCGCCACCGGGCCGACCGACCGCACCGGTGCCACGCGTGCCGTTGCGGCGATGGGTGATCTCTTCCTGGTGGACGTGAAGCGCGGCAGTACGCGGCGCCTCACCGAAACGGTGGCGGTGGAGTCGAACCCGCAGTTCAGCAGCGACGGTCGCCAGCTGCTCTTCACTCGCGAGAACAACGCCTACGCACTGACTCTCGCCAGCGGCGCCATTCGCCAGCTCACCGACATCCGTAGTGGGCCCGCGCCGCGCGACTCGGTCCCCGCCGCGGGCATGCGTGGCGCGCTGGAGCGGCAGCAGCGTGAGTTGCTGGCGGTGATCCGCGATCGCCAGCGCGCCGACTCGATCGCGGCGGCCGAGCGCAAGGCGGCGATCGCACGTCGCCTGCCGTCGGTGTACGTGCCGGGTGGCGAGCGCATCGTGACGGTCAGCGTGTCGCCGTCGCTGCGCACCGGATTGCTGGTCACCGCCACCACGCCGGTGTCGGCGGCGCGCGTGGCGCAGGTCCCGAACTACGTCACCAGCAGCGGCTTCACCGAGGAGATCGCGGCGCGCACCAAGGTGGGTGACGTCGGCACGCGATTGCGTGTCTACCGCATCGACCTCGCCAGCGGCAAGTTGCAGGCGCTGCACCCGATCGGTGGCGACAGCACGCGCGCGGCATCGCAGATCCGGATGATCGGCTGGAGTGATGACGGTGCCAGTGCGTTGCTGGCCGCCTTCACTCCCGACTACGAGTGGCGCTACCTCGGCACCGTCGGCGACTCGGGTGGAGTGCGCGTCGTCGAGGCGTTGCGCGACAGCGCGTGGGTCGGTGGACCGTGCGGCAACTGCATGGGCTTCCTGCGCGACGGGCGGTTCTGGTACGCCTCGGAGGCCAGCGGATACGCGCACCTCTATTCCGTCAACGCGGATGGCAGCGGACGCACCGCGCTCACCAGCGGCAAGTGGGAGGTGGAGCGTGCCGAGCTCTCACCCGATGGCACCAGCTTCCTGCTGCACACCAGCGAGGAGTCGCCGTACGTACGGCATGCGTATCGGATGGCGGTGACCGGCGGTCCGCGGACGAAGCTCACGCGGGCGCATGGCGGACACAGCGTCGTGCTCAGTCCCGACGGTCGCCGGCAGGCCGACATCTTCTCGACCGCCAACCAGCCCCCTGAGTTGTACGTCGCATCGGCCGATGGCGCGGGCGCCGTGGCGCGGACGGTGTCCACCTCGCCGGCATTCCGCGCGGCGACCTGGCTCAAGCCGGCGATCGTCCAGGTGCCGGCCAGTGATGGTGCGGCGGTGCCGGCGCGCATCTACCGGCCGCAGGACGTCGGCGCACAGGCCAACGGCGCCGCGGTGATCTTCGTGCACGGCGCCGGATACCTGCACAACGTGCACGACTTCTGGAGCAGCTACGCGCGCGAGTACATGTTCCATCACCTGCTGGCGTCGAAGGGCTACGTGGTGCTGGACATCGACTATCGCGCCAGCGCCGGTTACGGGCGCGACTGGCGCACCGCGATCTACCGCTTCATGGGTGGACGTGACCTGCAGGACCACGTGGATGGCTCACGCTACCTGCAGAAGGAGTTCGGCATCGACGCCGAACGCATCGGCATCTATGGTGGCAGCTACGGCGGCTTCATCACGCTGATGGCGCTGTTCAACGCGCCGAAGGAGTTCGGTGCCGGTGCCGCGCTGCGCAGTGTGACCGACTGGTCGCATTACAACGAGGGCTACACCGGGGGTATCCTCAATCATCCGCAGGAGGACACGCTCGCGTTCCGTCGCTCGTCGCCGATCTACTTCGCCGAGGGGCTCGACGACCCGCTGCTGATGGCGCACGGGATGGTGGACGCCAACGTGCATTTCCAGGACATCGTGCGGCTCACCCAGCGCTTCATCGAGCTCGGGAAGACCGGCTGGGAGCTGGCCGTCTACCCGGTCGAGGATCACGGGTTCGTGCGACCCGATTCGTGGACCGACGAATACACGCGGATTCTGACGCTGTTCGAGCGCACGATCGGGCGTGGGGGGAGCAAGGCGCCGCGGTGAGTGCGGCGCGCGCCGGAAGTGCCAGCGCCGGTTACGGCTTGACGCGACGGATCTCGATGTTCGACAGGAACGACTGCCCCGTGAATCGCACGATCGGTGTGCCCGGGCCGGGCAGTGGCCGCTCGCTGCGCCGGAAGCCCTTGTCCTTCATGCTGAAGCTGCAGAACGAGAGGTCGCCGTCCTGCTCCACCTCCACGTCCGGCGGCAGCTTCAGCTCGATGTTGCTGAGCGTGGCGTGGATGCTGATCTCGGTCACGCCGGGGCGGAAGATCGTCTCGCGAAAATCCAGTTCCACGTTGCCGAAGAACGCGCGGATGTCGAACAGCGTCGGCATCACCGCGATGTTCAGACCCTCGACGCTGCTGAAGGCCGCCGACACCGTCTGTCGGCCGCCGCGCACCAGGTCGGACACAGTGGTGCGCGTCGGGAGCCCACTGCCCGGCAGGTCCTCGGTCAGTCGCGCCAGTTCCGCGTGCTCACTGGCGCGGTACACCGACTCCAGACGCAGCTCGAGCTCGCGCATGCTGAGTGCGTCGCGCGAGTAGGCCTCGGAGAGGAGCGCCGCGGTCCGGTCGCGATCGGCGGCGCTGACCGGGCGGACGAGCGGTGAATCGACGGGTGTGCTCGACATGGGAGGCGGAAGCGGGTCTGCGCGGCGACGTCTGCGAACGCTACCCGGTCGGGTGGGCCGCGCACCAGTCCGCGCCGGTCACGACGACGCGATGTCTGCCGTTTGCCAGCCGGGCAGGGCAGCGGCCTGCGTGATCCACTGCGCCAGCTGCGACTCGTCCAGGTCGTCGGCGTGGATGTTGATCCAGCGCCCCTCCTTGCCCGTGCCTCCCGGTGGCGCCGGGTGCAGCGCGGTGCCCTGGAAGAAGGTGAGCTTCACGAACTTCGCGTAGGTGTGGAAGCTGGCGAACCAGCCCTGCCCGTCGATGCCATAGAAGGGTGAATTCCACTTCACCGCCTTTCGCACGTCCGGCACGGTCCGCGTGATCAGCGCGTCGATCCGGCGGCCGAGGTCACGCTGCCAGCCCGGCATCGCCGCGATGTACGCCTGCACCGGGGCGTCACCCTCGGCCTTGGCGATCTGGGGATTGCCGCCGGAGAGGATCCGGGGTGCGTTCCTGGGCATGCCACATCTCCAGTGCCCACCGATGGCGGGGCGGCGTGAGTCGGGTGCGAGCCTGCACGAATGCTAACGTGAAGAGCGCGCGGGCACGCGCGTCGAAGAGCGTGCGCGACTCGCCGGACTCGGCGCCGCGCTACGGTGCCGGGGCGGTCTGGTCCCGGCTCGCGCGAATCGCGCGTTCGATCGCCCTCAACCGCGTGACGATCTCTTCCTGCTGGCGCTGTATCCCTACGAGGGCAAAGATCGCCCACACGCCGGCGGCCAGCGGAATCAGGCCGAGGACGAGGGGGATGAAGAACGTGAGAAAGAAGGAGACGGAGTCCATGTGCCCAGGTCGGAATGAGGCGCCCGCGCTCGGCGCATGAACGGTGGCAGCCACGTGGGGCACGCGTCAGGCGCCGCGCTGACTCGTGGTTTGGATGCACGGACGACAACAAAGGTGAATCCAATTGCGAGCCAGCATCGACTGGCGCGTTGCACGCGACCGGGCGTGCCTGGTCATTGCATTACCCACATCATGACCAGCGGAATCGCGACCAGTGCCACCACGCCGACCGCGCCGCGCCGGCGCATGCGGCCATTCAACGCCTGCCACGCCGGTTCCACCTTGTAGAAACGGCCAGGCATTGGTTCGCCGATGAGACCGAGTTCCAGCATGCGCTCGAGTGTGCGATCTCGCGTACGCGAGCACGCCGGAACGGGCCGCGCCAACGGCGGGGCCGTCGCACCGTCCAAGGCGGCCAGGATTTCATCGCTCCGGCGCCGACCGCGTTCTCCAGCGATGCCCGCAATGAGTGAGATCACGACGCACACACCGGACGTGATCATGAGTTGCTGCGGTGTCTCGAATCCGATCATGAGAAGAGGAGCTCAGGGAGCATGCTGCGCGTCGATCGAGGTCAGTCGCAGCGGAACGCCAGCCAGCTGGACGTTTCGTACGGGAGCGTCAGATCGGCGACGAAGCCATAGCGGCCGGAGTACGAGGACGCCCGGGCAGTGACGGAGTTCGGCCGCACGAAACTCTCGCCCGCCGCCCCGAACGTCACGTCCAGCCTGCGTGCGATCGTTTGCGTCGCGCCGTCCAGCAGCAGCAGGCGCCTTTGCGTGTCCGACGCCAGCACGCGCGCCGCTCCGCAGGTCCCGAGGGGCGTGATGTCGTCGCGGGTGGGCCGTACCTCGCTCACCGATGCGCCGGTGCGCGTGTCGAGTGTGGCGCGCCAGATCGGGTACCCGAGTGAGTCGGTCGATGCGACGGTGACGATGTCGGGTGACGATGACACCACCCGGTAGCCCTGTGGATCGTAGGCACGCTGCCGCACGTCGAGCGGTTGCGGGTCACGCGTCCAGAGCAGGGTGCCATCCGAGATGTTCACCGCATGGAATCGGGTGGAATCGCGCAGCAGCACGACTGGTTGATTCCCGAGCATGCGCGCGTCGACCGTCAACTGCGTGCCCGCATATCGGCCGGCCAACGACGACGGTCCATTCACGAAGCGGTACCCACCCGACGACGTCACGCGCAGGAATCGCAGGCCTGGCGTGAAGGGAGCGGTGGACCCGAACACGTTGACCAGGTACACCGCGGTATCCCCACGGATCGCCAACAGCCGCGACCAGCCGCAGTCCACCTTCTCGCTCGTGAGGTCGACGCGCCAGCGTTCCGCGCCGGTGTCGGCATCATGACCCACGAACACGGACGCACTCGTGGTCGTCGGTGTCGCCTCGAGCAGGATGACGGCGTCGCCGACGCGTGCTGGCGTCAGCCCGCATCCCGGCGCCTGCCAGCGCGTCCGCCCAGTGGCCGCATCGAGTACGCTGATGCGGGACATGGAGGTGGCGCCGGTATTCATCGTCACGTAGACATCACCACTGCCACCGGTGAGCGGTACTGTCGCGGCGAGGATCGAATCGCTGCTCAGTTGCCAGCGAGTGGCGCCCGTCGCGCCGTCCAGCATCGTGACGGTTGCGCCGGGAATCGTCGCACCGCGTGAGTTGATGATGCGCAACGGGGTCTGGAACAGGACGCGATCACCGACTTCGCCCTGTGCATCTCCGAGGGTCAACGGCTGCCGCCAGAGCACCGCCTCCGGCGTGGGTACCAGCTCCGACTCGGTCGGCGATGCGCAGGCCGCGAGGATCGAAAGCAGCGCGGTGGATGCGTACAGCGAGAAGCGCATCATCGGTCGCGAATCTGGAATGCAGGCCATGCGGTGTCACGAGAGGGATGCGCCCGGTACGGCGACGACATTGGTAGCAGAAGATACCGATCAGCAGGATGCTTGGTCAACGGGCTCGTCTCGCCGGCCGACCCACGCCGCTGATGATCAGCGGTCAGGCCGGCACGCACTGTTCGACGCCCATGTGTAACGGGACCGTCTATTGCCGATGGTGCCGCGCCATCTCCGCGCGCGAGAGTCGCAGGAAGCGCGCGGCATTGTTGTAGAGAATGTCGCGCTTCTGCGTGGCCGTCAGGAACGGTGCGTCCTCGATGGATCGCACGCCCGCGTCGATCAATCCCGGCCAGACCATCTGGTCGGAGCCGAACATCAGGCGATCCCCGTACCCCGCCTCGACCAGCTCGCGCAGGAAACGATAGAACGCCGGACGCGCCTCCACGTTCACCGCCATGCTGAGTTCGACGTACACTTGGGGATGCGTGAACAGGAGCGCCTGCAGGTCCTCACGCAGCGGGTACCCGGCGTGCATCACGTACAGGCGCAGCCGGGGATGCCGCACGAGGACCTCCTCCACTGTCAGCGCGCTCTGGTGTCGTGCCCGAAATGCGGACGATCCGGTGTACGGCTCCGCCGGGCCGCCGCCACCGACATGGATGCCGACCGGAATGTCGCGCGCTTCCGCGAGCGCCCAGTATGGCTCGAGGCGCGGGTCATCCGGCAACATGCCCGCGTATTGGCTCATGACTTCGGCCAGCACCGTGAACGCACCTGCGTCATGCAGCGCGCGCACCGTGTCGATCGGGAGCAGCCGTACCGGTGCACCGCGGGCGGTCGCCGCTCTGGCGGCCCCCGATTTGGCATCGAAGCGCAGGTCGAGACCGGCGATGAAGCGGCCAGGTGCAGCCCGTTGCCAGGACGCAACCAATTCCGGTGCGCCGCCGAGCACACCGATGACGTTGTGGCGTGTCATGCTGGCCAGCGTCTCCCGCAGTAGCGCCGCATCAGTCGCCGGTGAGAGGATCGGCATCGTGCATGCTTGTGGTGCCGTCGAGTCGCTACCGAACTCCGTCCGCTGGTCCCATCGCGGCATGCGCGTCACGGGCGCGCAGATCGGAAGGCCGGTGGCGCCATAATGCGCTGCCTCGCGTGCATGCATGTGCATGTCCAGCACCGGCGCCCGACGTTGCGCAGTCAGTAGCGAAACGCTCAACCCGATGGCGAGCGACGGCGCCAGACAGGCACGCATGAAGATCGCTGGACGCACTGAAGCTCCGGGTCGCTGGTTCGGCCGAGGCAATTATGGCAACGGACGTGGTGTGCCGTACCTCGCGTGCAGCACTCCATCAGCAACCAAGCTAGCCGCCATCCGCAGGTGACGGCGTTCGGTGCGCACTGAATCGACAGATGAATCGAGGCAACACTGGTGCGGATGATGCCGCGTGACGCCTACGTTCCTTCCCCTTCCTGCCACTGCTCCATCGCCCGTTCCCCGTCGCACCGGATCAGCGGCTTCGTCACCGCGCCGTCCGGCCAGTCGGTTCGATGCCAGTGGTAGCGATTCGGGGTCATCAGGACCAGGTCCCAGACCACCGGCTTCCCGTCATCGGTCGTCCTCGTCTCGTCGTCGAGTCTCGCCCGGATCACGTTGGCGAGGCCCGGGAGGATCTGGTTCCCGCTCGCCACGACCCTGTACTTCGCCACCCTCTGACCGGTCACGGTATCGAGGGGTTCGCGGTGCGTGAGGAGCATCGCCGAGCGGTCCGGCGAGAAGGTGAGCGTGTGCACGTTGCCACGACAGGTCGAGTCGCCGTTCGCCCAGGCCCACGTACCCAGCGACTCCTTGAACACATCGAGGGCGATCGAACCATCCCCTGGCTTCGCCTCCCCGTTCGGCAGGAGTTCGCATGCCGCGCAGGTCACGGCGGCGATGACGGGCAGGAACCGGATGGATCGGCGCATCGCGTGGTGGCGAGGGAAGGGGAGGCATCACGCATCCGAAGGCCGCAACTCGCGACTATCTGGTGACGTCGCCAGAATCTGACGGCCGTGACGAGGACGTCAAGCAAAGCACACGATGCCGCCGCGCCTTCGGGCGGACGTATCGGTCGCTCGCATTGAACGGCACGTCCATCGAACGCGCGACCTGCAGCAGATGGCGTGCATCCAAGCCGCGGAGATCGAGCCTACAGCGTCTCGCTGGCGTGCGGCGTGCGCGCACCGGTCGACGGACGGCGCAGCGTCTCGGCTGAGTCACGCGGCAGGATCCCTGGCGGCGTGTCGTGCGGGGCTCGGCGCGCGATGGCGAACGACGCGCGTGCCCACGCGGCCCCGACCAGCGCGCTGGCGCCGATGATCAGGCCGAAGTAGACCGGGCTCGAGCCGCTCTGGAGCGGACGGATGCTGAGCAGCGCCGGGAAGATGCCGCCTGCCAGCGCCCCCCACGCGGTGAGACGCCGCCGGCTCAGCGCACCCCATCCGCGCGTCCGCTCCAATGCCATCACGATCAGCCCGAACGACACGCCGGTCGCGAAGCCCCAGATCAGGGAGGCGACTTCCCACTTGGCGAACAGCTGGACCGCACGCGACAGGTTCACCGACGCGTATGTCCACGGATGAAAGACCGCGAAGAAGGCGGGTATGCCCACGGCGGCACCGATGCCACTCCAGATGAGCGCAGTGCCGATCAAGCCGCGGAGTCGACGGGTGAGTGACATGGTCGTGTCTCGGTGAAGAGCCTGCGAGCTATCGTGGCACGCTCGCCAGTCCCGGACGTGCGGGGACCAGCCAGATGCACCACGCGGATGACCGGAGCGATGTGTCGCGGAATCGGCCTCCCGTCGGCGTGCACCGTGTCCCGTCGGACGCCACCAGCGTGTCCGGAAGGATCTTCTGCGTCACGAGTTTTCGCGCGAGTGCCGGCGCGTTCTCGCCATTGCGGAGCGGGATCGTGCAGCCCGCCAGCAGGGTGAGCGCAAGACATGCGATCCGGTGCGCGCGCACGATCCTGGTGAGATGATGAGCTGTGTGCATTCGTCAGGCGCGGCGTTTCTGAGTCGGAGTGGTCATCAAGGACACGAGAGCGCGGGAACGTCAGCCGTAGGTCAGGGAACACGCGGCGTCAGGCAGGAACACTACGTGCCACCCAACGCCGACTCGATTGCAGCGGTCAGCGCTGGATCGATCGGCTGATGCAGGCCGAACGCCTTGTACAAAATCCGCCCATCGGTGCCGATCAGGATGTTCTGCGGCAGGCTCCCATCACGCAGGAACGCCAGCACTTCTTCCGCGGTGTCTCGGCCGATCGGGAACGTGGCATTGGTCGACATCACGAAGGCATGGACGTCCGCGTCCCGTTGGTCCGTGGAGACCGCAATCAGGCGAAGGCCACGCCCGGAGTACGTGTCGTGCAGGTGCTGCAAGTCCGGGAACTCCGCCTTGCAGGGGCCGCACCAGGTGGCCCAAATGTTCACGAGCGTGAGCGGCTGTGTCGTTCCGGTATCGCCAACCTTGACCGAGTCGCCCGCCAGCGTGCGCAGCGTGATCGTCGGGAATCGCGCACCGACTCCCGGCGCCGCGACTGCCGCACGTTCCACGTCTGGCGAGCCGCCTGCACGCGGCGCGCGCTTCGGGTTGGCCTCGCGGCAACCCGACACGACGAGCAGGAGAAGGGCAGCCAGCCTGACGGAAGGAGACACGCGGTGATGGACTGTCGAGGTGGGGGAGTTGCTGTCTCTGCTGATGCGCCGAACCATCACGTCACCGACGTCGTGCCGAGGCGATAGTAGTGTCCCCGTCGAGGTTCATGATGCGCGCCTGGATGAGATCTTCGGTGACCGTCATGAACGGGTGATGTACGCGGTCATCCACTGCCGGTTCCATTCGCGCCGCGACGCCGGTCTGCCTGTCGAGGACGCGAATCTGTGCGGTGCCATCCGGGAGCGTTCCGATGTGGATCGGTTTGCGATTGCACGGCATCGGTTCCATCAGACCCGCTACACACGGCGAGAACTCAGCGGTCGCACACATCTGGCATCACCTTCGAGATAGTCCCACCCCGCAACAATAGCCTCGGTTTCTGCCGCCCCGCCAGCGTTCTGCCGCTCGCGAAACAGCGACGGGTTGCGGATGCAGGTGCTAAGCCTGTGTGATTGAACGACTTGTCGAAACACTCGGGCGGTCCCCGCACGCATTTGAGCGCAGAACGGCAACAGAACACGATGGCGGCGCCGAGCATCGTCAGAGTGCATCCCTCCCGCCGCTGCCGATCACATCGGCCACGGAGCGTGGTCGCGCCCGAGCCGACTCCGCTTTACAGCGCAAAGCACTTGACAGGCAATTTGGCCGCCGTTATTGATTCCCCATGGCCTCACCACTCCGCCAGCACTCCGCCGATCCGCCTGCCCTCCACGACCGGGCCCTGCAGGACCTGTCGTTCATCCGACGGACCATGGAAGGCGCGTCGTCGTTCACCGACGTGCCGGGGTGGGGACTGGTGATCGTCGGCCTGACCGCGCTCGTCGCGGCACCGATCGCGTCGATGCAGGAGAGCGCCGGAGGCTGGCTCCGGACCTGGCTTCTCGAGGCCGTGCTGGCCGCGACCATCGGCGGCATCGGCATCTGGCGCAAGATGCGCCGACGGCCCCGCGCCGACGGCGCCCCCGTGTTCAGCGCACCGGCACGCAAGTTCTTCTTCGGCTTCTGGCCCGCCATGCTGGCCGGCGCCGTGCTGACCTTCGCGCTGATCGACGTCTCCCGCGTCTGGCAGCCCTATTCCATCGTGCCGCGCGTCCTGCCCGGGCTCTGGCTGCTGCTCTACGGCGTGGCCATCACCACCGCCGGCGCCTACTCGGTGCGTGCGGTGCCGATGATGGGTCTGGGGCTGATGGGGTTCGGCCTCGTCGCACTCCTCGTTCCGTCGGTGTCGTCCACCGTGCTGCTCGCACTTGGCTTCGGCGCCTGGCAACTCGCCTTCGGTCTCTGGATCGCGCGGAGGCACGGTGGGTAAGCGCAAATCCTCCACCGCCGCCGCCATGCGACTCGAAGACGTGGACGCGCCGCGCGCTCCGGAAGCGACCGAGCTGGGCGTCGTCGCCGGCGACGCCACCTCGCCGCTCGCCCTCGACCGGTTGATTCACGAACGGGTGCGCCTCGCCATCGTGAGTTCGCTGGCCGTGCACGAGATGCTCTCGTTCAATGAACTGAAGACGATCCTCGACACGACCGATGGCAACCTGTCGGTGCACGCGCGCAAGCTCGAGGATGCGCATTACATCACCTGCACCAAGGGCTACGACGGACGCATCCCGCGCACCGAGTATCGCCTCACCACCACCGGTCGCCAGGCGCTCGACGCCTACCTCTCGCACATGGAAGCGCTGATCCGGCGCGTCGGTGACGCGGGATAACACTTCGCCGTCCGTCGTTGCTGCACGGTCACCAGTAGTCGTTCGTCGCACCTGTCGTCGCTTCACCGTCGCACCGTCAACGCATCGCACCGGCGCCTTCGAGCGCCCTCTTTTTCGGACCACACTTTATGAAGCAAAGCACTCTGCCCACCCCGGATCATGTCGCGATGGTGATGGATGGCAACGGACGCTGGGCCACCGCCCGACATCGCCCGCGATCCGCCGGTCACGTCGCCGGTGCGCGCATCCTGCGCGACGTCGTCGAGCACTGTGCCACCCGCGGCGTGCGACAGCTCACGCTCTACGCCTTCTCGAGCGACAACTGGAATCGGCCACGCACGGAAGTGCAGGCGCTGCTGACGCTCTTCACGTCGCACTTCCGCTCGCAGGCCGACGAGCTGGCGCGCAACGACATTCGTGTGTCGGTCATCGGGCGTCGCAACCGACTGCCAGGATCGCTGCTGGCGGCAATCCGCGATGCCGAGGAGCGCACCAGGGATGGAAAGCGACTCCACCTGCGCATCGCGATCGACTACTCCAGCCGCGCCGCCATCATGCGCGCACATCCATCGGTCATCTTCGCCTCGCCGCCGATCGATGCCGGCGACATCCTGCCGCCGGTGGACCTGCTGATCCGCACCGGCGGGGAACACCGTCTCTCCGATTTCCTGCTCTGGGAATGCGCCTACGCCGAGTTGCTCTTTCTCGACGTGCTCTGGCCCGACCTGACCACCGACGTCATCGATCACGCCTTCCACGACTTCGCCGCGCGTGATCGACGCTTCGGCCGGGTTTCGCACCGAGTGAGCGCATGATCGGCACCCGATCGCTCCCATCGCAGGCGCCGAGGATTCTGATCGTCGCCGCGATGGCCGGCATCTCCGGCGACTTCCTCCTGCGCGGCGGCATCTTCCGGCTCGGCATGACGATCTGGGTGCTCGGCCTGCTGGCCAGCGTCGTCGCCCTCAAGGGACGCTGCTGCACGGAGTACATGCTCATGCTGGCGGGTGTCGCGCTGGCGGCGCTCGGCGTCGTCTGGCGTGATGCGCCGATGCTCTATGCGATCGACATGCTGTCGATGCTCTGCATGGGCGCACTCACCATCTGGCACGGCACCGGTCGCAGCATCGTCGATCTCTCCATCGTCGACACGGTGCGCGCCGGAATCATCGCGGCGGTGAACATGCTCGCCGGCGCCTTCGGTGTCGTGGCTCGCAGCGAGGGCGACGTGGTGGTGCGCGCGCCCGGCCGCGCCACGCTGCGTGCAGTGCTGATCGGCGCCGTGCTGGCGGTGCTGCCGCTGGCGGTGGTCACGGGATTGCTGGCGTCGTCGGACGTGGTGTTCGACAGTTTCCTCGAACGCATCTTCACCACCGTCATCACCGACGGTCTCGCGCACGCCGCCGTGATGCTGCTGCTGGCCTGGCTGGCGACGGGCTGGCTGCGCGCCACGCTCGGCGATCCGATAGGGCGTGCCATCCCCAATCCGCAGTCACCCGCGTTGCCGTTCCTCAGCATCGCCGTCGGCCTCTACGCGCTGCTGGCGCTGCTGCTGGCGTTCGTCGCCACGCAGGCGCGGGTACTGTTCGGGGGGGCGGCGTTCCTGCGCCAGACTGCCAACCTCTCCGTCGCCAACTACGCCCGCGAAGGCTTCTTCCAGCTCATCCTGGCCGCCGGTGTGGTGCTCGGCACACTGGTGATCGCCGAGTGGCTGCTGACCGACGAGGATGCCCCGGCGCGCCGTCACTATCGCATCGTGAGCGGCGTGCTGCTGGCGCTGATCGCGACGCTGCTGGTCTCCTCGGCCACACGCATCTGGCTGTACGTGGACGTGTTCGGCCTCAGCGTGGACCGTGCGTTCGCCTGCGCGATGATCGTCTGGGTGTTCGGGGTGCTCTGCGCGTTCGCATGGACCACGCTGCGCGAACGGTCCTCACGATTCATGGCCACGACGATCGTCGTCACAGCGGGATGGGTGGCGATGCTCAACCTCGCCAACCCCGAAGCGATGGTGGTGCGCGTCAACGTCGCCCGCGCCGCCGCAGGCGAGCCGTTCGACGCCAGGTATCACGCGCGCCTCTCGGCCGATGCACTGCCGGTGCTGCTGCGGAACACGGACAAGCTCACCGTCGCCGATTGCACGCTGCTGCACGCCGAGCTCCGCACCTTCTGGTCGAAGCGTCTGGCGCATCCTGAGGAAGGTGGTCGCGACTGGCGCAGCACCGACCTGCCGCTGTCCCGTGCGCGACGCTGGTATGAATCGGCGCCCACGCCGACTCCCGCCACCGAATGCGGCAGCGCGGTGCAGGCGACGCGCTGACGCGAACCTCTTCCTACCGGGACAGTGCGGCCGTCACTTGCCGCGTTGTCCCGACTTGGCAGAGGTGCCCTGCGGCTTGATGCGCGCCGGTTGCGCGGGTGGTGCAGCGGCACGTGGCGCCGGTGCGTGATGTGACTCCGCGTGCGGTGCGTCCTTCGCGCCGTCCTTCGGCTTCATCGCAGCCCTGGCGAAGGCCGGGATGTCGCGCGGCGACTTTCTCTTCATGGCGGCTCCTGCGTGTGACGCTCGGTGTCGGTCGGACCACGGAGCGCGATGGCGTGCGTGACAGCGGAGAGGAAGGCTAGCACGCGTGCAGGCCGCGGCTCGCGTCGAGAGCGTGGTGCGCTGACAGGCGGGACCAACTTCAGCGAACTCGGCCAGAGTCAGCGCTTGACATAGCCGCCACGTTATATAACGTGTATGGTATGCAACTCCTCGACACGACCTGCTTCGCCCTCGCCGATCCCACACGGCGTGCGATCCTCGTCCGCCTGGCGCAGGGTGAGGCCACCGTGACCGAGCTGTGCGAACCGTTCGCGATCAGCCAGCCTGCGATCTCGCGGCACCTCAAGGTGCTCGAGACGGCCCGGCTGATCGAGCGGCGCGTGGACGGCACGCGGCGCCCGTGCCGGCTGAATGGGGCGGGGCTCGATGCGCTGGACGCCTGGCTGTCGATGATGCGCGAGGCACTGGCGCGGAACTACGACCGGCTCGACTCGGTGCTGGTCGCAATGCAGGCCGTCACACCAACGACGGCACCACACACCACGGACTCGACAAGGAGCACCAACCCATGAGCAAGCTGACACTGGTCACCGAAGGCGATCGTTACGTCGTGGTCACGCGGGAGTTCGCCGCGTCGCCCGAGTTCGTGTTCCGCGCGCACACCGAGGCCGAGTTGGTGCAGCAGTGGATGCTCGGTCCCGACGGATGGACCATGCCGGTGTGCATTTGCGATGCGCGTGTGGGCGGCGAGATCCGCTACGAGTGGTCGGACGGGAAGGGACGTGGGTTTCACCTCACCGGTGAGTTCCTCGCGCTGGAGCCGTATCGCCGGATCGTGCACGTCGAGCGGATGTTCCTGCCGGAGCAGACGCCGGACAACACGATCGAGACGCGCTTCGAGCCGCACGGAGATGGCACGCTGATGACGGCGCGGATGACGGTGCCTGATGCCGAGACGCGCGCGGCGATGCTGCAGAGCGGCATGGAGCACGGCATGGAAGCGAGCTACGTGCGGTTGGAGGCGATGGCGCCGCAGGGCGCGTCGCGCTGACGCGCGATACGGTGCCGGCGCGCCGCCAGGCGGTCGGCACCGGCGTGCGGCAGTGCCGTATCAGACGCCGTCGTCGAGGCGGCGATCCGACTGCCCGCCACCGAGTGCCCCGCCGCCGGACAGGCGCGCGCCGAGTGCGGTGCGATCCTTGGCCAGGCGCGCCAGCGCCAGCGAGGTCGCGGCCGAGCCGGCGCAAAGCAGGCTGAGTGGCGTCAGCACGACGACGGTGCGCAGGAGGATGTTGGGGAACGCCGTCTGCAGCAGGCCGATCGAGAGGCCGAGCGCGCCGAGTGCCACGCCACCGAGGGCGCCCCACACGGCGATGCGGGGGAACGACAGTTCGGTGAAGCGTCGCCGTCCGTCTCCGAGCGTGAGCAGGGCGGAGAAGAGCACGCCGGCGATGAAGCCCGGAATGGCGAGGCTCTGGATCCACATGTCCACCGTGTTCACGATGGGCAGGTTGGGGACGAGGTTGTCGAGCAGTTCGATGAGGCCGCCGACGAATCCCCAGCCGGCGGCCCAGATCAGGCCCATGCCAAGGGCGGCGCGTGTGCGACGGAACCAGGAGGGCATCGGTCCAGTGGTCGAGAGTCGGGTAGCGTAGCCGCCGGAAAAATCAGCGTTCCGAAAGAAAGCACTTTGCACTACAAAGTCAAAGTGCGAGCCCTGCGTACCACACTCCAGGCGTGGACGGGCCCTATGCGCGGCCGGCCCACGCCAGCACCCGCAGCGCCTGCAGCGTGATCCAGCGATTCGGGGCGCCGACCTCGCCGGCCATCTCCGGAAACAGCGTGTCGCGATGGCGCACGTCGAGGTGCCAACGGCCGTCGGGGTGCCGGCGCGAGACCAGCGCCGCCAGCGCCTCGTCGCAGCGCGCGTCGTACGCCGCGCCCGAGGCGCGCAGGTAGCCCAATCCGCGCAGCACGTCGAAGCGCCAGAGCGGTGGGAAGGCGCACTGCGTCCACCGTTCGTCGATCAGCGCGCCATCCGAGCGGCGTCGCAACATGTGGCGCTCCAGCAGGTATTCCTCGCCACGTCGGCGCGCGTCGCGCAGCAGCGCCGAGTCACCGAATGCCTGCGCGAACGCCAGCAGCCCTTCCAGCACGCAGATCGTGGTGTGGAACGACGAACGCACCGAGCCCCGCTCCGCATCACAGTTCCAGCCGCCGTCCGCGAGTTGTTCACCCAGCAGCCGTTCCACCAGCGCGTCGCTGCGCACGCCGAACCAGGCACCGAGTGACACCACGCGTCCGTTGATGCACGGCTCCACTTCGCCATCGAAGAACGGGGAGTGCCCCCACTCCTCACCCCACGTGACGCGCGTCCGGCTCGTGTCGATCGCAGCCCGCACGCGAGCGTCGGCCGGGTCCGCGCCGAGGTCGCGCAGGAACACCAGCGTGTAGAGGTTCGACCACCAGAACGGCGTCGCCACGCCGTCACCCCACTGGCCGTCGTCGCGCTGCAACGCGAGCAGCTGCGCCCCCCAGCCTTCCGTCGCCACCCGCGCGCGCTCGACGGCCACCACCGCGGCCGATGTGTCGGTGAGGTCGCGCAGCACCTGCCAGCGGATGGCGGGATCGGCATCGAGTAGCCAGGTGAGGATGGCCGGGGAGACTGTGGTCATCGAAGCATGCATTGCAGTGAAATTTGCGCAGCGCTCGGCTGCGGAACTCAATTCACACGTGCTGGTCTAGCAGGATCTGGTTGCCGTCTGGATCGACGACCATCATGCTCGCCGGTCCACTGGTCGATTCGTCCGCTTCGACGACCAGCGGGACGCCCGCGGCGCGCAACTGGCGCTGGATCTCGCGCACATCGGTGAATACCGCCAATCGCTGTGCGTCGCTGTCCCACCCCGGATTGAACGTCAGCAGATTCTGCGGGAACATGCCCTGAAAGAGCCCGATCGCGTGCGGCCCGTTCTTGAGGATCAACCAGTGCTGCGCCTCGTCTCCACCGAACGGCGTGAAGCCGAGCTTCTCGTAGAAGGCCTTCGAAGCCTGCAGGTCCTTGACTGCCAGGCTGACCGAAAAATTGCCGAGGTGCATGTCGCGGCTCCAAGGAAGTGGCTGCGGGATTGGTCGGGTCGTGCAATGTCCCTTCGGTGTGAGGATCCTCGCAAGTCGGAGTTGGACGCTGCATCCGCGCTCGTCGTTGCGTCGCGTCTGTCTGACGCGATGACGCGGTGACAGTGCACGCAATCGTCGCGCTCAGTCCGCTGACTTCACGTCGTGACGCGCCGGAACCGTGACAGCACCGGCCGAAATCGAATAGACTCCGGCATGACTCACCGCCCATCCGCTCTCGTCACCGGTGCCTCGCGTGGCATCGGTCGCGCCATCGCCCTCGCGCTGGCACCCACCCACGACCTGCATCTCACCGCGCGCTCCGTGGACGCCCTTGCCGAGGTGGCACGTGAGGCGACCACGCTCGGCGCGGCGGTGCGCACAATTCCCTGCGACGTCGCCGATCCTGCGGCGGTTGCGGCAGCGTTGGGCGACGTGTCGTGTGACGTGCTGGTCAACAATGCCGGTGTCGCCAGCATGAAGCCGTTCCTGTCGATGACCGCCGAAGAGTGGCACGGCATGGTGGACGTGAACGTGAATGCACTCAACCACGTGACGCGCGCCGTGCTGCCGGGCATGGTGGAGCGGCAACGCGGCCACGTGATCACGATCGGCTCCACCGCCGGCCGCAACACCTTCGTCGGCGGCACCTGCTATACCGGCACCAAGCACTTCGTGATGGGATTCAGCGAGTGCCTGATGCTCGAGGTGCGCGATGCCGGCGTGAAGGTGAGTGTGGTGATGCCGGGCAGCGTGGCGACCGAACTCTTTCCCGCCGGCACCGACACCAGCTGGATGTGCACCCCGGACGACGTGGCGAACGCGGTGCGCAACCTGGTCGACACGCCGCCGCACACGCTGCAGTTCATCGTCGAGGTGCGCCCGCTGTCGCCGAAGCGGCGTCGCGACGGGACGTTGCGCGGGTAGCGACCGTCACGGTGACCTGATCGGCAGCGCCGAATTGATCGCCGACTCTCGAAGGCGAGGGTGCCATGCGCGTGTCTGGCGCAGCGAAGTCCAACTCGCATATTCGGACGTGCGCCGGTCCCCGATTCACCGGGCACGCATCCCGATGTCTGGCGCAGCCGACGGTTCCGGCGGTCGGCTCGCGTCGCCGGTGTCTCCGGTTTGCGAGAGGGGCTCATGCGCTGCGCACGCTTCGTGGTCCGGGTGGTGACCGGGTGCATCCTTGCCGGCGGCGTCGGCTGCACTGCCGATCCTCTGCCCACTACAGCACCGGCGGCGGCGACGATCCTCGCCAAGCCGAGTGCAGATACGCAGTTCGGTAGTGCGGCCGACGATGCCGCGCACGCGATGGCGAGCGGCAAGGCGGGTGTCGCGATGGCGGGCACCACCGCCGGCACGCTGGCGGGGCAATCGAGTGCCGGTGGCACGGATGCATTCGTTCGGCTGACCGACAAGCGCGGAGTGGAACTCTGGGCGCAGCAGTTCGGCACCGGTGCCGACGATGCAGCGTTCGCGGTGGGCGTGGATCGCGCCGGCATCTACGTCGGCGTCACCTCCGCGGGAGCCCTCGGTGGCATCACGAACCTTGGCGCCTCGGATGGTTCGGTGCGCGCGCTCGATGCCGCTGGCGCGATTCGCTGGCAGACGCGCATCGCCAGTGCCGGTGCCGACACCGTGTTCGGTCTCACCGTCGATCGCGGTGCGGTCTACGTGACCGGCGTGCTGCGTGGACCGACGGAAGGCACCACCGTCAGTGACGCCGATGGCTTCGTCGTCAAGCTCGATGCGCAGACTGGCCAGATCCTCTGGATGACGCGCTTCGCAGGCACCACCAATGGTGACGATGCCGCGCGCGGCGTGACGGCCGATGGCGATGCGCTGTTCGTCGCCGTGACCTACACCGGCGGTGTCATCGGCGCTGGGCCGGGCGCGGAGGACGCATACCTGGTGCGCCTCGATGCGACTACCGGTGCCTACGTGTGGTTCTCGACCATCGCCACACCCATGGCCGACGTCGCACATGCGGTGTCGCAGGTCGGCAGCACGGCATTCCTCACGGGCAGCAGGGCGGACGACGCCTTCGTTGCGGCGTTCTCCGCCGCCACGGGTCAGCTGTCGTGGCAGACCACTCTCGTCTCGGCAGGGAGTGACGTGGCGACGGTGGTCGGAGGCGATCGGTCACTTGTGTACGTCGGTGGGTCCACCACGGGCGCATTCATCGGATTCAGCAACGTGGGCGGGTCCGACGTGTTCCACGCCACGCTCGATGCGGCGACCGGTGCCGTCACGCTGTTGGAGCAGATCGCCACCGCCAGCAACGAGTCCGCGCTCGGCGCGTGGCTCGATGGCGCAGTGTGGCACATGGTCGGCAGCACCGGGGGCGCGCTGGCAGGTGTGGCACTCGGTGGCACGGATGCATTCTGGCTGCAGCGTGCGACACGCTGAGAGGCAGGCGACGGGCTGATACATCGCGCCGGCGCGACGACGGTGTGTTCGTGACGTCGTGTGCGCCTGTAGACACTATCACGTACCCGGTGGCTTGCGGCAAGCCCCAGGGGCGGGTGCAGCATTCTCGCTCATTTCATGAGGAGCGAGACGATGACTGATCATGCGGTCGTGATTGCCGGCGGTGGCCCGTCGGGGCTGATGCTGGCGGCGGAACTGGCCCTGGCCGGCGTGGACGTCGCGATCATCGAGCGTCGACCCGACCAGACGCTGGCGGGGTCGCGCGCTGGCGGCTTGCACACACGGACGCTCGAGGTGCTCGATCAGCGAGGCATCGTCGATCGCTTCCTCGCCGAAGGACAGGCGGTGCCGATCGCACAGTTCGCCGGTGTCTCGCTCGACATGAGCACGCTGCCGACGCGACATCCGTACACGCTCGGCCTGTGGCAGAATCACATCGAGCGCATCCTCGCCGACTGGGTCGCGCAGCTCCCAGTGACGATGTATCGGTCACGCGAGGTGGTCGGCCTGACACAGGACGATGGCGGCGTGGACGTGCTGCTCTCCGACGGTGCAGCGTTGCGCACACGATACCTGGTGGGGTGTGATGGTGGTCGCAGCGTGGTGCGGAAGCTGACCGGCATCGAGTTCCCCGGCTGGGATGCCACCACCAGCAACCTGATCGCCGAAGTGGAGTTCACCGACAGTGCCGAGTGGGGACTGCGACACGACGACATCGGCATGCACGCGTTGGGCAGGGTGGACTACACGGTGCGTGACGGCGCGGTGGTGTGGGCAGACAGTGGGCCGGTCCGCGTGATGCTCACCGAGCGCACGCTGGGTGGTACCGCCGATCCGAGCGAGGATGACCTGCGCGCCGCGTTGATCGACGTCTACGGTACCGACTTCGGCATGCACAACCCGACCTGGATCTCGCGATTCACCGACATGACGCGCCAGGCGGCCAGCTATCGCAACCGTCGCGTGCTGCTCTGCGGCGATGCGGCGCACATCCACGGCCCGGATGGCGGCCAGGGCCTCCAGCTCGGCGTGCAGGATGCCGTCAACCTGGGGTGGAAGCTGGCGCAGGTCGTCAGTGGCCGGTCATTCGAGGCCTTGCTGGATACGTACCACGCCGAGCGGCACCCCGTGGCAGCGGCGGTGCTGCGCGGCACGATGGCGCGCGTGGCGCTGCGTCGCCCCGACGCGCGCACGACGGCCTTGCGCGACCTGATCGCCGAACTGCTCGGTGCCGATGAGGCGCGCACGCGGCTGATGGCGCAGATGCTGCAGCTCGACATCCGGTACGATTTCGGCGAGGGCCATCCGCTGCTCGGCTGTCGCATGCCCGACCTCGACCTGCTCACTGACGATGGCGCTCGGCGAGTGTACACGCTGCTGCATGCGGCGCGACCGGTGCTGCTGAATTTCGGCGCGCGGGAGTCGATCGACATCACACCGTGGGCGGATCGCGTGCGGCTGGTGCACGCCCGTCACGACGGCGAGTGGCGATTGCCGGTGGTGGGTGTGATCGAGGCGCCGCTGGCCGTGCTGGTGCGGCCGGATGGGCACGTGGCGTGGGTCGGTACCGGCACCGACGATGGGCTCGTCGACGCGCTCACACGCTGGTTCGGAGCGCCGACCGCACCGGAGGAGCGGCGCGCACCGGGCGCGACTCAGTCGCGCGCGGCGATGTAGAGGTCGATGCGCGTGCCGACGCCGACGGTCGACGTGACGTCCACCTCACCGCCTGAGGCGACCACGATCTGCTGGACGGTGGCGAGGCCGATACCGGTGCCGCCCTGCTCCTGCTTGGTGGTGAAGAACGGCTCGAGTACGTGCGGCAGCTTGTCGGGCGCGATGCCCACTCCGTCATCCTCGACCGAGATCCTGGCGTAGTCACCGGTGGCGAGCACCGACTGCTGCATCGGACGCGGTGCGGTGACGTGTTCGACCTTCGTGCGGACGGCGATCGTCCCGCCGCTGCTGGTCGCGTCACGGGCGTTCCAGACCAGGTTGAGCAGCAGCTGTTCGATCTGCGTGCGATCGAGCGAGCAACGGATGCCCGCCGCGTCGGTGTCGATCACCAACCGGCGGTCGCTGCCGACGCTCTTCGCCAGCAGCGGCGCACTGTCGCGCACCACGGTGTCGATCTCGGTGAGCACCGCGGTGCGCGACTCGCTCGCCGATGGGCGCGCGAAGGCGAGCAGGCGCGCCGTGAGTCCGCTGCCTTGCTTCACCGCCGCCTTCAACTCCCCCAGCTCGCGCTGCGCGACCTGCAGGTCGGCCTTGCTACCGGTGCGCACCGACTCGGCCGCGATTTCCACGCCGCCGCCGATCACCATCAGCACATTGTTGAAGTCGTGCGCGATGCCGGCCGCCATCCGGCCGAGAACCTCGATGCGCTGGTTGCGCTGGAGCTTCAGCTCCGTTGCGTACAGCCGCTCCTGTTGTGCCAGCACCGCGATGCGCTCGTGGACTGCCGCGACGCCGATGGAGATGATGCCCATCGCCACGATCTGCACCAGCTGCACGGTGGCCACCGCCAGCAGTTGCGTGAGGGTCGCGTCGCGGAACTCCGGTTCCGGCAGGATCACGAACTGCACCAGCAGCAACCGTAGCGCCAGGAGCCCGAACCCGACGCCGAGCCAGATCAACTCGCGGTGATGTTCGGTGGCGGTGCGGTAGGCGAGGCCGACCAGCGCCACCATGGCGATGTAGAGCATTGGGTAGAGCAGTCCGAGCGGCCCTGATCCCGGCTGGTGCATGACCGTGCCGGTGACGAGGCTGGCGACGATGAGCAGGGCCGCGACGCTGCCCAGCACCAGCAGCATCGGCGTGGGTGGGCGAATGGTGCGCTGGCGGCCGGCAAGAATGCAGACGGCCGCATACCAGAAGGCCGCTGACCCGGTGACGGCGAACAGCTGTGCGGTGGCGGTCTGCCAGCGCACGGTGGATTCGGGATCGTAGCGACCGTACCACGCCGAGAGCATCGAGGCCAGCGTGTGCACGATGTAGATCGACCAGCCGATCGCGAGGGCGCGATGCAGCGGTCGCTGGTACACGAACGCAAACCCCCACAGCGCGGCGAGGAAGACCGTCGCCAGTGCCGACTGGATGAAGAACGACGCCAGCAGGGCGTCCATCGGCACGATCGTCATTGAGGCACCGGGCGGGCAGTGTGCACAGGCCGAATCTACGGTCCGACCGCGAGAAACGGCCAGCGCGGCGTGAAATCATCGCGCATGTCCAACGGCGACAGCAGCGCGCGCCGTCGCCGCTGCCGCAGCGTGAGCCGAGACGCGCTCCACGATCACGCTGTCGCGGCAGGTCGCGGGTCGGACGGCGTCATGGCTGAGACTGTTTGTTTGGACGCTTCTCGCGTGCTATTTTCGCGCGTCCTCCACCCAGCCGCCCGGCATGACTGGCACGTCTGCAGAAGGAATCACCGCCCTCCTTCTCGACATCGACACGCGGCCGGATGCCACGGCCGACGTGAGCCTGCTGTTGCCGCTGGTGTACGACCAGCTCCGCGAGATGGCGCGCCGGCGCCTCCGGCACGAGGTCGGGGCGCTGACCCTGACGCCGACCGAGTTGGTGCACGAGGCGTGGCTGCGCCTGGCCGGCAGCACCAGCATCACCGATCGTGGTCGTGCCTACTTCTTCGCCGCGGCCGCACAGGCCATGCGACGCATCGTCGTCGATCATGCGCGCCGGCGTGGGCGTGACAAGCGCGGTGGAGGACTGGTCGCCGTGACACTCGACGACGCGCTCGTGCTCAGCGACGGCGGCGAGGACGCGCTGCTCGAACTCGACGAGGCGCTGGTGCAACTCGCGAGCGTGGCCGAGCGCCCGGCGCGGGTGGTGGAGTGTCGGTTCTACGGTGGCCTCGACATCGAGGAGACCGCGCTCGCACTCGGCATCACCACCCGCACCGTCAACCGCGACTGGTCGTATGCGCGCGCGTGGCTGTACGACCGGCTCCGTGCTGACCGTACCGCCGGCGGAGACACGGCATGAGGGCGACCTGATGAGTGTCGCGAGATGGGAGCAGGTCGCGGAGCTCTTCGCGGATGTCCTCGAGCTGCCGCACGACGAGCGCGAGGCGTTCCTGATGGCACGCACCACCGGCGACCCCGCACTCGGCGCCGACGTCCGTCGGTTGCTGGCGGCAGACGCTGCGGCCGGCCCGGCATTTCCTGCACCGCTCGACGACAGGGTGCTGCGCGCCGCCGCCCAGAACGTCGACGCGGTGCCGGAGCGTGTCGGGCCATGGCGGCTGCTCGAGGAGATCGGGCGCGGCGGCATGGGACGCGTGTTCCTCGCCGAGCGGGTGGATGGGCACTTCGAGCAACGCGCGGCCGTCAAGCTGCTGAAGCGGGGCATGGACACCGATGCCATCGTCGAGCGGTTTCGCCGCGAACGCCAGATCCTTGCGGCGCTCGAGCATCCCAACATCGCGCGCCTGCTCGACGGCGGCGTGGCCGATGACGGGCGACCATTCCTGGTGATGCCGTTCGTGGACGGCACGCCGGTGACGGCATTCGCCGATGCCCAGCGGCTGTCGATCGAGGCACGCCTGGCGCTCTTCCGCACGATCTGCTTCGCCGTCGAACATGCGCACCGCAACCTGATCGTGCATCGTGACCTCAAGCCGTCGAACATCCTCGTCACGACCGACGGCCGTCCGATGCTCCTGGACTTCGGCATCGCCAAGCTGCTGACCGCCGATGGCGATGGTGTCGATGCGCCAACGGAGGCGGGCCTGCGCATGCTCACCCCCGAATACGCGGCGCCGGAACAGTTCGGCGGCGGTCCGATCACCACCTCGACCGACGTCTACGGGCTGGGCGCGGTGCTCTACGAGTTGCTGTGCGGTGAGCGACCACGCACCAATGGAATGGCGCCGGATGCAGAACCGCCCACACTCACCGCGGTGGCCGAACGCGCCAGCGCGGCGATCGCGACGTCGCGCGGCACCGATCCCACCAGGTTGCGCCGTCGCCTCGACGGCGACCTCGAGACCATCGTCGCCACCGCCCTGCGGACGGAGCCCGCCCGACGGTATGCCTCGGTCGGTGCGCTCCGCGAGGACCTCGAGCGGCACACGATGCAGCTCCCCGTGTTGGCACGACCGGACAGCACGGGGTACCGCGTGTCGCGATTCGTGCGGCGGCATCGAGCCGCGGCGATCGCCGGCGCCACCATCGTTGGGCTGGTGCTCGCATTCGCGATCACCGCTGGCGTGCAGGCGAGCCGGATTCGGCGGCAGGCTGTCGCGCTGGCGGTGGAACGCGACCGCGCGCAACGCGAGGCGGCAGCCGCCGAGCAGGTGTCGAACTATCTGGTCGGCGTGTTCGAGCTGGCCGATCCGACCCGGTCCGGACTCGGCGACTCGATCACGGCGCGCGAACTGCTCGCGCGCGGGGCAGAGCGGGCGGAACTCGACCTCGCCGGCCAGCCGTCGCTCGCCGCGCGCATGATCGGCGTCATCGCGCAGGCGTACTACAACCTCGGCCAGCGCGCGGGCGCCGAGCGTCTGGTGACGCGTGCGCGCGCGTTGCACCGCGGCGACCCGCACGCCGATCCCGCTGGTGCGGTGCCACTGCTGCGGCAGTTGATGCGCACCCAACTCGCACGCGGCGCGACCACCGACGCCGTGGCTGCGATCGAGGAGGGCATCAGCATCCAGTCGCGGATCGATCCGGCCGGCGAGCAGATGGTGCTGTTGCTGGCTGATCGAGCCGACGCACAACATGCCGCCGGTAACCGCACCACCACCCTCGCTGCGGTGGACAGTGCCCTCGCGCTGGCGGACCGTCTGACGACGGATGCGGCACAATCACGCACCGTCTTGCGGCGGCTGGCCTCGGTGCTGTCGTACACCGACGATTCGTTGCGCACGGAACGCGTCTACGCACGGAGCCTCGCTGCCGAGGCGCTCGCCGACGGGCCACGCAGCGTGGGCGTGGCCTCGACGCTGGTGGGATGGGGCAAGGCGCGCCAGAAGCTCAAGGACCTCCGCGGTGCGGATTCGCTGCTGCGGCTGGCGCTCGACATCCAGCACGAGCGTGAACCGCGCTCGCTGCGTGAGGCCAGCATGCTGACCGACGTCGCCACCGTCGCGGTGTCGCAGGGGCGCTTCCGGGTGGCCGATTCCCTCGTCCGGATCGTGATCGACATTCAGCGCGAGCGGCTGGGTGAGGAGCATCGCACCGTGGCATCGTCGTACGCGACGCTGGCTGCAGTCCTGCAGCGCAGCGGTCGCGCGGCCGAGGCCATCCCGTACTTCGAGCGCTCAATCGCGTACCACCAGCGCACCGGCGACGATCCGAAGTACGTGCCGGTGGCGGAGTGGCGCATGGCGGAGGCGTTGCGCGAGGCTGGGCGGACGCGCGAGGCGCTGGCCGCGTTCCGGCGTTCCCTCGCTGGCCACGAGGCACAGTTCGCACCGGAGTACATCCTCACGGCCAACGTCCGACGCGATTTCGGGCGACTCCTGCAGCAGCAGGGACGGGCCGCCGAGGCGGAGCCGATGCTGCGTCGTGCCGTGGAGGTGCTGGCGAAACGGTGGGGCGACGGTGATGCCCGCGTGGATCAGGCGCGCCTGCCGCTCGGCCGCGCGCTGCTCGCACTCGGCCGACGCAATGAGGCCACGACGATGCTTGCCGGAGTGCACGAGCGCCTGACACGAACGCGCAAGCCGGACGACCCGGTCCTGCGCGACGCGCGGGCGGCACTTGATGAACTCCAGCGCGCCCGCGCGCGGTAGACAGACGGATCGGGCGGTCTACAACTGTGCGGTCCAGGCGACGATCAGCAGCTCCGCCTGTTGAATGAGCGGTGTGCCTTCGGCCGGCGTGAGCGTGCCGTTGCCGATCATCTCGGTGACCTGCTGGATGAACGACAGCATCATGTTGATCGCCACCTGGTACTGACCCTGGTTCGCCTTGTCGACGGCATGGTTGAACTTCGTGAGCAGGGCATTCCCCTGGCCGCCATTGAGGGTGCCGGGCACGAGGTCCTCGATATCCTCGACCGTGTCGTCCTCGACCTCCTCGACGGTGACGAACGGCACGCCGCAGATGGTGCCGTCACCGTCGTGATCGAGTGCGCGATACGCCGCGATGTCCGGCGCCAGCAGGCCCCCGTTGCCTGGCGTCAGCGTGCATTCGACGGACAGGTCGTCCCACGCAGCGATGGAGAGCGGCAGCACCCCACTGAGCTGGTTGTTCTCCAGCTCTGCCACCTGCAGGTTGGCGAGGGCGCCAAGCGATGCCGGAATCTCGCCGCTCAGCTGGTTGTCGTTGAGCTGCAGCGACTTGAGCGCCGCGAGCTGGCCGAAGGTCACCGGGATGCTGCCGGTGAAGGCATTCTGGTGGAGTTCCATGAACTCCACCTGCGTGAGGTTGCCGAGCGATGCGGGCAGCGGACCGCTCAGCGCGTTGCTCCGGAACGAGATCGTGCGCAGCTGCGTGAGGTTGCCGAAGGACGCCGGGATGGAGCCTGTCAGCGCATTGTTCGGCATCGCCAACGACTCCAGCGTCACCAGGTCGCCAAGGGAGGCCGGGAGGGTGCCGGACAGATTGTTGTAGCTCATGGACAGGCCCTTGATCGCGCCCAGGTTGCCGAGTTCCGCAGGGATGGCACCCGTCAGCCCATTCAGGTCGAGATCGAGGTATTCGAGATGCGACAGCGCGCCCAGGGACGCGGGAATGTTGCCTGAGAGATTCGCGTTCTCGAGGTAGAGGTATTCGAGGTTGGTGAGATTCCCCAGCGTCGCCGGGATCGTCCCGCCCAGCGCGTTCTGCCCGAGCGCCAGCGTGCGCAGCGAGGTCATGGTGCCCAGCTCGGCGGGGATGCCGCCGACGAGGTCATTCAGTGACAGCTCGAGTCGCTCGAGTGTTGGCAGCGTCGTGAGCGCGACCGGAATCGGTCCGGTCAGCGTGTTCCACGTCAGGTCCAGCACCGTGAGTTCCGGCAGGTTCGCGAGCTGCGGCGGAATGGGGCCGGCAAGTGCGTTCTGACGCAACGCGATGCCGGTGACCTGCCCACTCAACCCCTGTGAGCAGGTGACGCCGTACCACAGGCACGGATTGTTGCCGACGCCCCAGTTGGTGTTGTTCGTCCACCCGGTGCCATTGGTGACGTTGAACAGCGTGACGAGCGCGCTGCACTCGGCGACGGGCATGACGGCGCCGTCGCAGGTGGCGCCGGCGTCGATCACCAGCGCGTTGATGCGCGTCGCGTCGGGCGGTGTCGGTGCCGTGAGGCGATCAGTGTCGGCGCAGGCAGTGAACAGGATCGCCGTCGCCACTGCGGCGACGATGGGGTGTGTGCGAAGCATGTGAGAATCTCCAGTGTTTGGTCGGTGAATCGCGACTGCTGGCTAGAGCAGCGCGGTCCACTCGGTGATGAGGAATTGTGCCTGCGCCAGGAACGGCGCCGCCTGCGCGGGTGTGAGCGTGCCGTTGGTGACCATGTCGGTCAGCTGCGTCACGAAGCTGTTGATCATGTTGAGCGCGACCGCGTACTGGCCCTGGCTGGCCTTGTCGATGGCGTGCTGCAGTTTCGTGGTCAGGGCGTTGGCCTGTCCGCCGTTGAGCACCGAGGGCACGAGTTCCTCAATCGCGTCGATTGCGTCCTCACCCACGTCGGCAGCCGTGCCGATGAAGAGGCCGCAGATCCTGCCGTCACCGTTGGTGTCGAGCGCGTGGTATTCCGGCGCGTCGGGAACGGTCAGCCCGACGTTGCCCGGTGCCAGGTAGCAATAGCCGTTCAGCGATCCTTCGAGCGCGGCGAATGCGAGCGAGACGGTCCCGGAGAGCTGATTGCCGTCCAGCCGAAGCTGCTCGAGGGTGGGCATCGCGGTGAGCGATTCCGGAATGCCGCCGGTGAAGGCGTTGTCGTCGAGTCCCAGCAGCTCGAGCGGCAGCGTGCCGAGGAAGGCCGGCAGCGTGCCGGTCAACGCGCTGCCGGTGAGAGTCAGGTACTGCAGCTTGGTCAGGTTCGCGAACGACGCGGGAATCGTTCCTGTGAAGTCGTTCGAGCCGGCGGTGAAGTGCTCCAGATTGACGAGGTTCCCGAGCTCGGGCGGCAAGGCACCGCTGAAGTGATTCCCGCTGATCTTCAATTCCTTCAGCGCGACCAGTTGCCCGAAGGATGCGGGGATGGCACCGGTGAGTTCGTTGAACGTCAACGAGAGCATTTCCAGTTGCCCGAGCTGACCGATGCTCGCCGGCAGGGCGCCCGTCAGCGAGTTTCCCGCGAGCGCCAGCCATGTCAGCTGCGACAGGTTGCCGAGCGTGGCCGGGATCGTGCCCGTCAACTGCGCATTCGAGAGGTCGAGGCGCGTGAGGTGCGTGAGGTTGCCAAGTGCCGGCGGAATCGTGCCGACCAGCGGGTTGTTGCTCAGGTCCAGCCGCTCCAGTGACGGCAGGTCGCCCAGTGCGGCTGGGATCTCACCGGTGAGCGCGTTGCTGAACACCGAGAACGCCTCGAGCAACGGCAGCGTACCGATCGATGCCGGGATCGGACCGGTGAGATGGTTGTTGCCAAAAAGGATCCGCTCGACGTGTGTCAGTGCGCTGAGTGAAGCAGGGATCTGACCCGTGAGGTTGTTGTCGACGAACAGGAGCTCCTGCACGAAGCCATGATCGCCTTCGGTGCAGACGACGCCGTTCCAGGTGCAGGGATTCGGGTCCGTGCCCCAGTTGGTGCGATCGGTCCATGCGTCGCCCGCGGTGGCGTTGTACAACGACGCGAGCGCCTGGCATTCCGCGACGGGAATCGTGGTCACGTCACAGCTGATGCCGACATTGGCGACCAACTGCGCGGACGGAGCGGGACTGGGACCGGTGAGATCGTCGGCGGTGGTGCAGGCGACGGCGAGAAGCGTGATCGCCAAGGCGGCGATGGACGGGCGTGACAACATCGGAAAAGGCTCCAGAAGGTGAAGGACACCCCTCCTGCGCCGTTTTCCGCCGGCGTGCGACATCGGCTTATCGCCGGTGTCCCGCACGCGCCGAATGGTCGAGTTGACAGCAAGAACGACCGCTGTACTTTACCAATCAGCTAATAAACCGGACGGTAAAGTATGCAGGACCAGCTCAGCCGGACCTTCGCCGCGCTCGCCGACCCCACCCGCCGGGCGATCCTCGCCCGTCTCCGCGGCGGCGAGGCGACCGTCACCCAGATCGCCGAGCCTTTCCTCGGCCGCATGACCCTGCCGGGCGTCACCAAGCACCTCAAGGTGCTGGAGTCGGCGGGGCTGGTCACCAAGGGACGCGAAGCCCAGTGGCGGCCCTGCACGCTGAACGCCGAACCGCTCAAGGACGCCTCGGCCTGGATGGAGGAGTATCGCGTGCACATGGAAGCGAGCCTCGATCGCCTCGGCGAATACCTGAAGACCGTCACCGCTGCCACCACCACCACCACGACCCCCCACACCGGAAACGACCGATGACTGAGACCGCCGCAGAGAACGAAATCCGCATCCTGCGCATCTACGACGCACCTGTGGCGCTGGTGTGGGACGCATGGACCGACCTCGCGCAGGTGGCGCAGTGGTGGGGGCCGCGTGGCTTCACCATCACCACCCATAGCAAGGATCTCCGCGTCGGCGGCAGCTGGGAGTACACGATGCACGGACCCGATGGCACCGACTGGCCCAACTTCACGCGCTACCACGAGGTGGTGCCGCAGCAGCGGCTGGTGTACGACCACGGTGCATCGTCCGCCGACGCGGCGCCGATGTTTCGCGTCACCGCGAGCTTCCGCGACCTGGGCGGCAAGACGGAACTCGACATGCGGATGGCGCTCCCCACCGTCGAGGCGGCGCAGCAGGCCCGCGTCTTCATCAAGGCGGCGGGCGGCAACAGCACGTGGGATCGCCTCGCCGAATACATCGAGAAGGAAGTGTCGCAGCGCGAGGTGTTCGTGATCGCACGCACCTTCGACGCGCCAGTGACGACGGTGTTCGACATGTGGACGACGCCCGATCGCGTGGCAGCGTGGCTGCCGCCGGCCGGCTTCACGATGACGTTTCGGCACGCCGACATCACGCCCGGCGGCAGCGCCGACTTCGCGATGGCGAATGGGGATTTCACGATGTACGCCCGTCACCACTATCACGTGGTGCAGCGCCCGGATCGCCTGGAATACACGCAGGTCTTCACCGATGCCGACGGCGTCGTCTCACGCCACCCCGGTGCGCCGACCTGGCCCGAGACGACGCGCGTCTGCGTGCTCTTCGATGCCGAGAGTCCGTCGCTGACGCGTGTCAGTGTGAAGTTCACGGTGGAAGGCGAGGCGACGCCGGAGGAGATGGCGACGTTCGTGGCCGAGCGGGCCGGAATGACGAAGGGGTGGAACGGGTCGTTCGACGCGCTGGACGCGGTGCTGGTGTCGCAGGGTGCGGAGGCGCACGCGGTGACCTGACGTTGGCGGGTCGTCGATCGATCATTTGCGCGGTCGACGCTGACCGCACACTATGGGGCGCGGGTCGCAGACCCCTTCGGACGATGTGGCGAGCGGCGTCAGTGCTGGTGATTCACCAGCCTGGCTTCGCTCGTCGTTCGTCCGGATCGCCCTCCGCAGCGCTCCGCCGTCGCATTGCCACGACCAGGAAGGACGCGGCGCGCCTCGCCTGACTCGAGCCTCCAACAACGCGAGTGTAAAACACTCAGGCCACGTCACCCACCGGCGCGCCCTTGAGCAGCCAGAGCGGATCGGGCAGCACACGGATGTGCAGTGGCGCGTGCATCCAGCTCACCTCACCATCGAACGCCACCTTCACCGCACGACGGCCACGCGCGCCTCGCGCCGGCTTCACCAGCAGGCTGCGACACACCAGCCGTTCGACACTCTTCGCGTCGCCGAGCTGGCCGAGCGCACCGCGCAGCATCAGACCTGCCATCGCGGCGGTGCCGATCGGCTTCAGGATCACCGCCGTCACGTGCCCGTCGGCCGCCGCCGCCTCGGCCTGCGCATCGGGCTCGGCGAGGCCGAGTTGCTCGAGCTGCAGGCGGTTGTTGCCGACGAAGAGGGTGAGCGTGTGCACCTCGCGGCGCTGTCCCTCCCACTCGATGGTCAGGGCGAGCCGATCGCCGGCGCGCAGCAGCGTCGACATGCCGGCGCTGAATGCCACCAGGCGACTGCGCCCGAATCGCGCCTTCCAGCTCTCGCGGTCCTGCAGCAGGTCGGGGTAGAGTCCGAGGCTGGCGTTGACGAGGAAGACGTGATCGTTGATGGCCGAGATCTGCACCGGTGCCGGGCGCGCGTGGAGCAACCAGTGCAGTGCCTCGGCGGTGTCGGTCGGCACGCCGTGTTCGCGCGAGAAATAGTTGAACGTGCCTTCGGGAATCACGCCCATCGTGCAGCCGGCTTCGTGCGCCACCTGCGCGACGGTGTTGATGGTGCCGTCGCCGCCCACCGCCACGACGGCGGCATGATCGGCCAGCGCCGCCACCGCGCACTCGCGCGCCACGTTCGCCAGTTCACCCGGTGCTGCGAACTCCACCGTGCCCGCACGACCGGCCTCACGCAGCGTGCTCTCGATCAGGTCGCGGGTGACGTCGGAATCGGAGTGACCCGCCTTGCCGTTGAGGACGAACCGGAGTGGTGCCGCCGTGTCGAAGATCGGATGTTGCGGCTGTGTCACGATGGCAGCGGTGTCGGCGATGAGGGAGTGGCTCGACCGCGTACACCGTGCGCGCGGCGTCGGTCCACCGCATGACAGGTTGCAGCACACGCAGGTGTTGGTAGGCCACCTGAACGACGCTGTGAGCGACGATCTCGACCGTGCAGCGATGGTCATCGTGCGTGAGACGTCGTCGCCGGCAGACGCGCAACGGGCCAGCCGCTTCATCGCGACTGGCCCGTTGCAGCACTTGTGATGCGCGCGTGCGCGTCAGTTCTGGACGCGGATCCGCATCACTTGCAGCGGCGCTTCGCGCATCACGAGCACCATGTCCTGGGCAGGACCGTCGTAGTACATCATCGCGGTCTGGGTCGACGTGGGCGCGGTGCCGGTGGCGGGCAGGTCATGACGTGCGTTCGCTGATGGGAACGCGCCTCAACTGCGCTGTCGCTCGACCGCGGGCTTTCCGATTTCGAGGTGCGGCATGACCCACAGGACGGCACCGGCCAATACCACGCTCTCGAGCAAGCCGAGGACGCTCGCCGTGCGATAGTTGACGAGCTGCGCACCGAGTTGCAGGATGTCGGCCGTCAGGGCCAGCATGGCGCCTCGCCGCTTCCCATCGGCGAGCCACAGGCCACCGAAGACACGCAGTGCGGCCATCACCGCGAGGAGCGCCGTCAGTGGCCCCAACGGTGCGCCGAGCCCAGACGCGAACAGGGCGGCAACGACACCCAGCACCGTGATCACACCAAGGACGAGGTGTATCAACCCGACGACGACGTGTGCTTTCGACGGGGCATTGAAAGCTTGCGTCCCGGGTAGGGTCGGCTTGCGATGGGGCATCAGGACGTCCTCGGCGTGCGAGTGCGGTGTGTCGAACGATGTGGTGTCGGTCGTCCGTCAGACGATGGCAGCTGCTTCCTGGCGCCCAGTCCTACCAGGTTCAACTGAACACTAATCGCCGGGCAACTCTTCGGCAGGATCCTGCGCTTGGTGTGCCGCAGGGGATGACGGGCTGCCCGCCGAGTCGCGATGGGCGACTGCCGCCACATGCCCGCCCACGACTCGCCACGCCGCACCGTGCTCGCGGGCCCACACCCGTGTATACCGAAAGCGCCCCTGCATCTCGGTCCCGCCGACTTCCACCACCAGCGACGCGCGGAGGGCCGTGATCGCGACATCGCTCCCGACACGTCGAACGCGGAGCTCCTCGACGGCGTGCTGACGAAATCGCACCTGCCCGGACGCATGCGCCGCCAGGTCCTGCGCCTTCGTACCCAGCTGACCATCCGGGCCAGTGAAGAGCAGGTCGTCGGCGAGCAGTCGATCGAGCGCGCCGACATCGGCGTCGAGCTGGGCACGACGCAGTGTTGTTTCCAGGGCGACGATCTCGGGGTCGGGGTCGCCGAGCAGGACGTGGGATAGTGAGTCATCCATGGGGGAGGGCATCCTCGATGGAGAAGTCCGCGTTGAGAGTTAGGGCGCTCTCCACACATGATGATTCGCTGGCTACGTTCCACGAACGGGATGACATCATCCAACGTTCACCGGAGCGTAACGGATGTTGCCAGGCCAGCGTGTCAACTGTGTTCCCGATCATTCACACGCGCACGGGGGCCGTTCGCGGGGCGGGGGCGACTGCTCGGAACGAGATTGGTGGGCGAATCGGATGGCAATCCTCCGCCTCGATCAGAATGTGCAGCACGCCGCGGTGGTCGCGCAGTGTCGCGCGCTCGACAGGTGGCGTCGTGGAATCACGGCGCGCGCAGAGACCGGGCCGCAACGAAAAAACCGCTTCTACGCGCAGGCTGTCCCCTCTGCGACTTGGCGCACGCCACTGACTCGCAGCACGCATGACGGCATCGCTGAAACGGGGATGCGTCTCTCGCACCCGATGCGACTTCGCACTGTCGACGATTCCATCCTGCCGCCAACGCAGCGTCACAACCGCCTCGCCTTCGACTCCTGACGCCAGAAAGATTGCCGGATACGTCGGCAACGGTAGACGGCCACCGGCAAGACTGCGCAGTCCTTGCGGAGTACTCGCGCATCCGGCGATGCAAAGCAGCAGGACCGGGAGACGCCGCAGCCGCATGTGTGGGAGATTGATGAGTGATCGAAAGAGACGGGGTTCTGCTGCGCGGCGACCGCACAAATGGTCATCATGATCACAATACGTCGGTCGCCGCGTCATCAGCAACCCTGATTAGGTTGCGTGAATGGGCTGCCTATCAAAGCCGAGTCAAGATGAACTGTTCGGTGAAGGCTACAAGGGCCTGAACATCTGCTCGATCAATCTTGGTCCACTCAGCATGAAGCGATCTGTTGCGAATCTGAACAAACCCCTTCAGAAGGGCTCCTTGCGCCGCGTTGATTTGACCTGCGGATTTCAGTGCGTTGACAACGTCGCTCATATCGCGATCATCAACGGTAAGCCCCGCACTGACCGCGAGCTTTTTCAGTGCGTCCTCGAGAGCGGCGGAGGCGAGCACCGAAGCCACATCTTTTGCGTCAGATTCGAGTGCCGCTTTCGCCAATTGCAAGAAGTCGGCAAAGACTTCGGCCTGTGCGTCAAGACGAACCTTACGAAGCAGGCCACCAGAAATGTCCGCGGCCATTGCGCGCAGTGCTCCGTGACAATCCTCAACAAGTCTCGTTTCCTTAGCGGTCACGCCCCACGATGATGCGCGAATATCCGCTTTCGCTTGAACAATTGCCGCGACTTGCGGACTACCGCCGCCGTAGAGAAGTGTTGCAATGCTTATGGTGCTCATATGGAGCTCGCTGCCAAGATCTCTGCCCGCAATCTGTGGGGGTGTCGCCAAAAGTGCGGCAATCCTGGCGAGCAGGCCTTCTTGAAGTTCGGTCATCTACGTGTCGTGTCACAAAACATGCGTGGGCGACCTAACGAGGAATGTGCAGCGACCTTATACGCAAAGACTCCCTATACCGCCATTGAGCTGAGCGCCCGTGGCCTCATCATGAGGCACTGAATGCGCCAACCGCACCGCTCTTCGGCAAGCGCTTGGATCACACCCGGTTCGGTTCCGAGGACGTCTATGAAGCTGCCTGATCTGTGATACTTTCACCCCGTCCGTGCAGAATCACGAGCGCGATGACGAAGCCCGCAGGTGCAGTGATGAATCCCGCACTCGTAAACCCGCCGAGCACGCCGGCGACGTAGGTCCCGAGCGTTGGAACGCCAAGGGCCGCCCACAAAGGCACACGGCGGAGGAATACAAAGGCGCACGCTGGTCCAAGGACGGCACCAAGCAGCCCCCCTAGTCGTGCGGCGACAACGACGTCTTCGTATCGGTACGCGTCAAGCGCCCCCCGAATGAGGAGCGAGGTGGCAACCGCACCACCTGCGGCGAGGGCGCCAAGGATTGCGCCGGCCACGTTCAGTCCCATGACAACCAGCACTGCCCGAATCACTCGCGTCATCGCCGCTCCATGGGTTTGAACTCATCACGCCACGACAAGCCGGCCGGACGCTGACGCAATCGGAGCAACGATCGACCACATACGCCGATGGGACGGCGCGGCGCTCCCGTACACAACCATGGTGCAGAAGGGTGCCGGTAGATCTCACCTTGCCGCGCCATCGGCCGACGACCCGCCGTGAGCAGGTTGCTCACCCCGGACCTGCTCATGCGCAATCTACCTCGGACTGATTGCCCAGCCGTTAGCGAGCCGCACGGAGGTCTATCGACGCGGCTAGAAACTTCGCGCAGTTGGAGGCCGGCGCGCTGCAAGTAGCCGGTCGTCGTCATCGCGCTGTCCACAAGTTCCAACCGCTTCAGCGCCGACAACACGGGTTGAAACCGTCGCGCATTCTGACGCTCTGCGGCGGCGGCGGAGTTCGCGCGCATCACGACGGCAACCGTCACGCTCGCACGATCAGACTTGAGCCGAACGCTCCCAGTGCCACTGACGACAATCTCTGGTGCTGCACGCGACGCCGTGCGGCTGGCCTGCGCTCTCGTGTTCAGCGCGATGGTAATGATGACTGTGAAGACGATCAGGTAGCGGTGCATGGACCTCAATGTGATGCTATGCGGAACCATCACTTTGCCGGCGTGACTTGCCGCATTGGCTGCACCAGCAGGCGGTGCAGACCGCGGAAGTCACCGAGCATACTCGCGCACCATGTTTGCCCACAGCGCAGCATCGTCTCGACGTTAAATGACTGCATGGGCAACGAGTCCGGGGGAAACGTGTACCGAAATATGACATGGGCCGTGTCCGGGCCCTGACGCGCCGTGGCCACTGTCTCGACGCCTCGATAGCTCCGCATGTAATCTGGGCCGCCGCCGAGCAGAAAGTTGAAGCGAAACAGCCCTGCTGTGAATGCGGTGTCCCCCAACGCAAGCAAGGCCTGAGAGTCCGGCAGCTGAAACAACCGCTGCGCGATGTAAGTGGCCTGACCATTCCGCATCAGCGAGTCGAACATCTGCCGGTTCTCGCGTAGCCGCCTCGGGTGGACCCTGCTCGCAGCACCGACGTAATCGCCGGTTCGGATTGCCTCGAGGATCACACGAGCAGCGACTTCTGGGCTCGCGCCATCTACGCGAGACTGCGCGTCCGCCGGCGTAGAGGTGATGACTACGAACGTTAGCACTGTCGCGCGCAAAGTGAGCATGGTCAAGCTTCCTAACGAGACAGGGTTCAGCTGCGAAGCGGCCGACTGACCGGCCTCCTGATCACGATACTCCGGCCGCTTCGGCTGCAGCAACCGGCGTTAGGTCCCACCCTCCCCACGCGCATCGAAAGTTGCGAGAAGGTACATCGCCAATGCTCCGGCCAGATTGACCGCAAGCTCGGCATGACGTGCTGCTGGCCTCGCGGCAACCTTCCCTTTGCCATGAGCGTCGCTCAGCCTATTCCTCAGGGTACCGAGTCCTTCAACAACAGCAGTGCATCCGCCAAGAATCTGGCGAAAAACTTGCTCTGTGTTCTGCGATGGCGCGAGCTTGAGAGAATCTGCAGTTAAGCGGTAGAGCTTTGGAAGGTCCGCTGCGTCATCGTACTCAAGGAGAGACGCGTCGAGCACGTGCTTGCAGACTGATTCCAACAGCGTTCTTGCTGCGGTAATCGCGCCTTCTGGATCACTAGCCCGACGCTCTAATGCTTTGGACCAGGCCGCCTGAATGTGCTCCGAATCGATCTTCTCGATAGCGCCAGATACATGTGAGTCAGACGGAGCGGCACCACCGCGCTCCAAGCGCTCAAGAAGTGGCCAAAACTCGTTCCAAAGGTACTGGCGGCGCTCGGCGTAGCTTCCGTACTCGTTTTTAATGAACTGCCAGAACTGGCCAAGGTTTCTACACGTTCGTACAAACCGCGGCAGCAAAGGTTCTATCTCTGAGTCATCCAGCACCGCTTGGCGCAGGCGATAGTAGTCATCCTCGCTCTCTGACGCCCCCGTCGCGCGAGCAACGAGGAGGTTCTGGAGCGAATCCACCATCTCGACCCTCTCACTCATCGCGCATAGGGACCTAACGAAACTGGGTTCTCCTGCAACGCGACCGCACCAGACCAACTCCTGCCCACCGGCGCCCTCTCGCATTGTCAGAAGCAACCCGGATTAGGTGCCGCACGGAATGGTATCGTCTGGCGGACCGACGAACTCGCCTACAGAGCGAGACAGACGCCACTCTCCATCTCGTTCGCGACGCAACCAGTCGTGGCTGTGACCTTTCATAACCTGCGGCTCCTTGCCGTCACGCGGGACGATGGTCCCTTCGCTCTCCAGTGCCACCTCTGCCTCGTCCGCGGCAAGCGCGACGATGCGGAGCGAATGGCGCGTCTCGGTCAGGGACGACTCCGACGTGAGGATCGCGAAGGTCTCCGCGAACTCCTCTCTACCCCGCGATCCGATGCCGTGCGGATCGACCGACTCGAAGTCAGCCGTGATGAGGCTCAGTGCGCTCGTCCCGTCCTTCGCTTCCAGTGCCGCAAACAGCGCAGCATACACACGATGAATCGCCGTTTCATCCGCTGAATCTGATTGGCTCACTGTGTCCTCCGCGACCTGAGCTGCGTGCACCTAACGAAACGGGGTTCTGCTGCAATGCGACCACACCAAAGCGACTCCTGGTCACGATAGCCCGGTCGCATTGTCAGCAGCAACCGGTGCTAGACGGCGTCACCGAACGAGCCCTTTGGTCCGGCTGGCGTTCTCAACGCCGCTTGATTGGGCGAAAGCGCAGTTTTCGAGTCACAAAGGTATCCGTTGGCGCGCCATCGCCGATGCGTATGACTTCGCGCCAGACTACGTCCGCGCCCTCACGTTCCAACGTATCAGTTACGATGACCGAATCCGGACTGTGCATGCCAGCTGGAGCGTACCGCGAAAGGTAGACCGCGCGCGCATCGGCGGTTGCTAAGTAGTAGTCCGTCGCCATATCGAGTGTGTCCGCTGTTCCGCTGTCCGTCACGACACGATAGCGGAACTGATGTTCAATTTCCGTTACGGAGCGCCAGTGAAGCGTTGACCACATGATCTGACTATGCGTGTCAGAGAACACATCAAACATGGTCGCCGGCAGCGGGCGGCCGTCTACGCCGGCTAACGAGTAGTCGGTCCGCTCGGCCTGGCACGCAGCAAGACTCAGCATGCCGATCACGCTTCGAAGTCGCACCAAGATCCCTCTCAGACCGAGCCGTCTAGCGAACATGGTTCTGCTGCGAAACGGCCAACCGACCGCCATCGTGATCACAATACGTCGGCCGCTTCGTCAGCAGCAACCGGCGTTAGACGCGGATCGATCAACTCAGCGCTTGGTAGACACAACCGGCGGCTTGACCCGTGACCATCCTCGCTGCACGGGCCCGGCGTAGCGGTAACTGTTTGTCCAACTGCGCCAATTTCCAAGACCGAGGGGTGATCGATACTCGCGTTTTAGCGAGGCCGTGACGGTATCGAATGCGGTGTATAGCCTGAAGGGAGCGAGCCGACTCCAGACGAGGTGCGCGTGGGCTTCCATGAGAACCTCGTCCACGTGTCTCCTGATCGGGTCATCCTCATCGTCACTATGCGCGCTAGCCGGCAGATGCACGGCGATGCGGAGCCGGTGCGGATGCGTGAGGTCCACCGTGTCGACGCGTCCGGTGACCGCGCCTTCGATCTGCTGCATGGCATCGCGAATTGCCTTTTCGCGACCGGCGGCGCCGAGGACGACGAGCGGTTGCGGACGGTGCGCTCGCCACCATGATGCGCAGAGCACGAGAGCGACGGCGGCGATCATCGTGCGACGAGACAACATCCTGCCTCCGGTGCGTCTAACGAAAAGTATGTAGCACTAATTATGCGCACGCAGCAACATAAGCACCAGATTCGCCGCTTCCGCCAGCTTATGTTGCCGCCGTCCCCGACCGTCGTGCGCCGTCTCGGCAGCAGAACCACGCCGCTTCCGGTCTTATGTAGACATCTGACGCGACACGAGCGCACCGACGCGTCACGCCGTGCCGCAGAAGACGATGTGGACGCCGAGCATCGCCCACACCCCGACCCGTCGGCCCGCGCCCGTCCAGCCACGACCGCACGCCAGAAACAACGCTGCCCCCCGGCCAGTCGGGCCGGAGGGCAGTGCTTCGTGCTCCGCAACTCGCAGGACCGCTACGGCTTCCCGCCCGTCTCCGCCGGCACCCCCAACGGCAACGCCGTCGGCGCTGACGTATCGATGACGCCCGGCGGCGGACCCTGCGTGCCGAGGATACCGGCCTCCCCACCGAACCAGTTCAGCGTGCGGCTGCTGGCCGCGATCTGCGTCGCGGTCTTGAGCACCGTGTCCGCTTCCTTCGTATTGCCCGTCGACCGTAGCGCATCGGCCAGCACGATTCCGGCGCTCACGTAGAGGGCAGGGATGCCCGCCGACGGCTTGTCCACCCAGTCGCCGCGGCCGATGATGCTCTGCTGGCCCACGAACACGTCGTTCCACAGCGCGAGGCTGCGCTTGACGTCCACGAAGCCCTCGCCGCTGATCGCCACCGTGTCGGCACTGACGCCGGGCGGTGTGGGCAACAGCTTCCGCGCGAGGCCCTGCGTGAGCAGGTACTGGCCGAGGCCGAGCGACATGCCGTACCCACCGCTGGTGCGCGAGAAGTAGATCGGCCGCGTGCCCCAGTTGTCGCGGATCATGTACAGGGTCAGGATGTCGGCCCGTTCCAGCACACCCTGCGCCAGGTTGCGCGGGTCGATGATGGCTTCGAGGGTGCCCTGCTGGAACAGCATCGTCGAGTCGATCTGATAGTACAACGGTACGCTGTCGGCCTGTGCCAGCGTCATGTTGAGCGGCTTGGCGGTCGGCTTCTTCCACGTGCCGGTGCGGTAGATGGCCGGTCCGGCCGCCGCATCGTACTCGTAGATCGGACGGCGAATCATCTGGCGCGTGTACCAGTCGGTGTTCATCAGGCTGGTGTTCGCGATCAGCACGTCCTTGCGGATGCCTTCCACTTCCTGCGCGTACCAGAGCGGGAAGGTGTCGTTGTCGCCGACCGTCACCAGGATCCCGTACGGCTCCACGCTGTTCAGCAGGTCGTGCGCGAAGTCGCGCGTGTCACGCTGCCCGGCGCGGCTGGCCTGGCTCCAGTTGCCGACCATCGGAATGAAGGCCAGTGCCAGCACCGGCGCGCTGGCGCGCCACGCACGCGGCAGGGGCGACGTGAAGCGCTGCTTGCCCAGCTCGATGGTCTGCGTGCCCATGAAGCCGGCCACCGTCTCCCACAGGTAGATCAGCCCGAGCCCGGCCCACACGCTCCAGGCGCTGAAGCTCCAGAGATAGAAGTAGTCGCGGTCACGCACCTCTCGTGCGACGCTGTCGCCGAGCTCCGTGTCCTGCGAATACCCGTACTTGAAGTTGAGGTAGATGATCAGTCCTATCGTCAACGTGCCGATCAACGGCCCGAAGAAGAGGAATGATCTCAAGTCCTTCTTGTAGTGCACCCAGCCGCCGATCAGGCCGAGGCCGAGGAATACGACGGCGAGGGCATTCTGCAGGCCGGTGTTCTCGTTGTGTGCATCGCGCAGCCACTGCCACTTGAAGTACAGCCACCACATGCCGACCTGCGCGCCGATCGGGGCCTGACGCTCGGTGAGCTTCGGCTTGCCGTACTGCCCGCGGTCGAAGTTGTACTTGAAACGTTCCCACGTCTTGGCGTCGAAGGTGCAGCTGACACCGATCTCGGTGGTGCACGCCGTCGGCTCACCTTCGTTGATGGCCGGGAAGTGCGCGGCACGGATGGGCTGCGTGGCGAACGGCGAGATGCCGAGGATCACCGCGGCGACACAGGCGAGGATCAGCTTCCACTTGAGCAGCGTCTTCGGCGCGCGGAACAGGATCGCGAGGCCGACGGCCGGTCCGGGCAACATGCCGGCGGGGTGGTTCGCGTAGCCGAGTCCGAGCAGGAAGGCGATCAGGATCAGCAGCTTGTCGGCGCGCTTGCCCTCGGGCTCATCACACCACGTCACGGTCAGCCAGGCCACGATGGCGAAGATGGCCAGCGACACGGTGTACACCTTCTCGTTCACCACGCTCTGGTTCCAGACGGTGAACGCGGTGGCGCCGATCAGCGTCGCCACGCTGGCACCGGCGATGCGCATCCACTTCTCGGGCAACCAGCTGACCAGCACCCGCTCCGTGATCAGGAACCACGACCCGGCCGCCACCGCACTGCTCAGCGCCGCCAGCATGTTCAGCTTCACCGCCACACTCACCCCGGGCAGCGGCATGTGCGCGAACACGTTGCCGATCAGGATGAAGAACGGGTTGCCGGGCGGGTGGGGCAGGCCGAGCACGTAGGCGGCGGCGATGTACTCGCTGGCATCCCACATGGCTGTCGACGGCGCCAGCGTGATCAGGTAGAGCACGAAGACCGCCAGCGTGGCGATCCCCGCCGCGAGGTACGACGGCCTATAGTCGAGGTCGGTATGAATGACGGTCGTCGGCGCGGTCGTGGACCGTGCGGCCGGAACTGGGGCTGCGGAGGAGGCCATCAGCTGCTGGAAGAGGTCGGTGGTACGAAACGCAACCCGTAAAAATCACCCTACCCCGGGTGTCGGGGCTAGTGCCGAGCTGCCTTCTGCCTGCTTTCTGTGCGGCTCGAGGGGAACGGCAACTGCCTGACGCAAAGGCACAAGGACGCAAAGGCGCAACGCGGTCGGCCCGCATTCGAGATCGTGGCCGTGCCTCGAATGGTTGCTGTGGGAACTGCAACGGACCGAGAACACCGACACATCACCCTTGCAGTTCTTTGCGTCCCTGCGGCTTTGCGACTTTGCGTCAAGCAGTTGCTGTTGCTCGTCCCCCCCACAGAGACCGATCGAGCTCAGTGCCGGAACAGCCGCGCTCCCGTGAACACCATCGCGATTCCGTGCTCGTTGGCAGCGGCAATGACCTCGGCGTCGCGCACCGAGCCGCCGGGCTGCACGATCGCGGTCACGCCGGCGGCAGCGGCGTGGTCGATGCCGTCGCGGAAGGGGAAAAAGGCGTCCGAGGCCAGCGCCGCGCCGGCCGTGTCATGCCTGGCCTGCTGCGCCTTGTGGGCGGCGAGGTAGCTGGCGTCCACGCGCGACATCTGGCCGGCGCCGATGCCGATGGTCGCGCCGCCCTTGGTGAGCACGATCGCGTTCGATTTCACGGCGGCCGAGGCGCGCCAGGCGAAGGCCAGGTCCACCAGTTCGGCCGAGGTGGGCTGTCGCGTCGTGACGACCTTCCATGGGATGTCGCCCGTCGGCACCTGCATGCGGTCCTGCAGCAGCACGCCGCCGCGCACGCGCTTGATGTCCATGCTGCCGGCATCCTGCGGCGGCAGGGTGCCGATCAGCACCCGCAGGTTCTTCTTGCGACCCAGCAGCTCGGCGGCACCATCGCTGATCGCCGGTGCCACGATGCACTCGAGGAACAGCGACGACATCGCTTCCGCCGTCGCATCGTCGATCGCGACACTGAACGCCACCACACCACCGAACGCCGAGGTCGGATCGCAGGCCAGCGCCTTCTGCCAGGCCTCGAGCGGCGTGGTGCCGATGGCGAGGCCGCAGGGCGTGGTGTGCTTGATGATCGCGCACGCGACCTGCGTCGCGAACGGCTCGATGGCCATCAGCGCGCCGTCGACGTCCAGCAGGTTGTTGAAGCTCAGCTCCTTGCCACCCAGCTGCCTGAGCGACGCGAGTCCGGCACCCGCACGTTCGACGTAGAACGCCGCGCGCTGCTCCGGGTTCTCGCCGTAGCGCAGCCCCTGCGCACGCTCGAAGGCCAGCGGCAACGTGGCCGGGAACGGATCATCGGGGGCCACCTGGTGCTGCAGCCAGCCGGCGATGGCGCTGTCGTAGCTGGCGGTGTGCGCGAACACCTTCGCCGCCAGGTCACGTCGCATGATCAGGCCGCCCTCGTCATCACGCGCATCCATTGACGCGATCACGCGCGAATAGTCGGCCGGATCACAGACCACCGTCACCGCGCTGAAGTTCTTCGCCGCCGAGCGCAGCATCGACGGGCCACCGATGTCGATCTGCTCGATCACGTCGTGCGGCAGCACGCCCGGACGGGCGGCGGTGGCGCGGAACGGATAGAGGTTCACCACCACCAGGTCGATCGCGCCGATGCCATGCGCCTTCGCCGCGTCCACGTGTTCCGGCAGGTCGCGACGATACAGCAACCCACCGTGCACGATCGGGTGCAGTGTCTTCACGCGGCCGTCGAGCATCTCGGGGAAGCCGGTCACCTCGCTGATGTCACGCACCGCCAGGCCGGCGTCGCGCAGCGCCTTGGCCGTGCCGCCGGTGGAGATCAGCTCCCAGTGACGGGAGATCAGTTCGCGGGCGAAGTCCACCAGGCCGGACTTGTCGGAAACGCTCAGCAGGGCGCGTTGCATCGGAAATCAGAAGGAAAGGGAAATCATCGGAGCGGCCAACACGGTGCGGTCACGCACCACCATCTACTTGCTCAGCGCGTGGTCGAGGTCCGACGCGAGCGACGCCCCCTCGACCAGTGTGAACACATCCGCCTGGGCACCGGTCAGGAACGCACCGTGCACCGTGCCATCGTCGTCCAGCGCCAGCGACTCGGCACACAACAGCTCCACCACCCGCGGCAACAGCGCATGCTCCACGCGCAGCACGCGTGCCGCCAGCGTCTCGGGCGAGTCCTCCTCGAACACCGGCACCGGCCACTGGGCGATGATCGCACCGCGATCGTAGACCTCGTCCACGAAGTGCACCGTGGCGCCGCTGATGCGCGCACCCGCGTCCAGTACCGCGGCATGCACGCGTCGTCCGTACATGCCCGGCCCACCGAAGGCCGGCAGCAGGGCAGGGTGCACGTTCACGATCTTGCCGCGATAGGCACGGGTGACCTGCGACGGTACCAGCGCCAGGTATCCCGCCAGCACCAGCACCTCGATGCGATGTGCCTGCAGCAACGCCAGCAGCGCGTCACCGTCGCGCGGCGCGTCGAGCACCACGCTGGTGATGCCGCGATCGGCGGCACGCGTCAGGGCCGCGCAGCCCGGCTTGTTGGAGACCACGAGCACCACTTCACCGGCGGCATTGCTGCCACGATCGCGCTGGAAGTCGTGCACGGCGACGAAGTTGCTGCCACCGCCGGAGACGAAGGCGGCGACGCGGGTGCGTGGCTGTGTCGGCATCGTGCGCGACGCTCAGCCGCGCGCAGCGAGCATGCGCAGCACACGGTCGGCGGCGGCACCGAGCGTGGTGGCGACGACGGCATCGTCCTTGGCCTTCGACAGGTCGCGGAACGGCGTCTCGGGCGTCGGCACCAGGATGCCCATCGCGTCGTGGGTCACTGCCGGCGCCACGTCGCGCCACATGTCGCCGATGTAGAACGACTTCCGCAGGTCGAGATCGTGCTCCTCCGCGGCGCGTCGGTGCATGCGGTCTCCGGGCTTGCGGCAGCTGATCTCGGCCGGCACGTCGGGTGTGTCGGGGCAGTGGTAGGTGGCGGTCACCGTCACACCCTGCTCCAGCAGCATCGCGTCGAGGCGCGCGGTGATCGCGGCGAACGCATCCTCGGTGAACATGCCGCGCCCGATGCCCGACTGGTTGGTGACGACGATCAGCGGCAGGCCCGCCTGCGACAGTCGCGCCATCGCCTCCGCCGCACCGGCGATCAGCACCAGCTGCTCGGGACGCGCGAGGTAGTGCACATCCTGCACGATGGTGCCGTCCCGATCGAGGAACACAGCAGCACGAGCGGTCACGCAGACTCCGGACGGCGGGGAACGATCATCGGCGGAAGGCGCGCGGTGGTCGGCGCGTGGAATCGGGTCGGGCGGGTGTGGCCGGTGGACGCGCGGTGGAATCGCCGGCGGCAGCGGGAGGACGACGGGTGCTGTCGGGCGGCGCGGGTCGCGGCACGATCAGCAGTCGCGTCGACGTCCCCTCGCGATCGAGCAGGTTGCGCACGCCGCTGACGGTGACGCGATAGGTGGTGGCCGGCTGCAGCGGTGCGCGCAGCTTGACCACCAGCTCCGTGGCCGGCGGCGCCCGCTCCGGCTCGGGCGGCGGCACAGTGACCACCGTGTCACGACGACGCGTGGGATCGATCGTGCGGCGCGCGGCTGGTGGTTCGGCGCCCGGCCGTCGTGTGGTGGTGTCGGCGGCGAGCCTGATGCTGTCGGCGCGCGCCTGCTGCACCCGTTCCTCGGCCAGCGTCATCACCGACTCGATCTCGACCACGCTCGAATCGGCCTTCACCACCCGGACGGCCGTGACGGGAATCGGCACACCGGGTCGCAGCGGCTTGTCGAACGTGAGGCCGATGGTGACGCTGTCGGCCTGGCGCAGATCACTGATGCGCGGCGCGATGGTGTCGTGCACGAAGACGTAGAGGTCCGTGCGCACCGAATCGGTGAGCGTGACGGTGGCCGTGTCCCACGCCTCGCGCAGGTCGAGCGTGCGGTTGGGCGTCTTCTCATCGATGGCGCGCACCAGGTAACTGCCTGGCGGCAGTGTGCCGAGTTCGTAGCGACCCGTCGAGTCGGCGACGGTGACGTGCACCAGCGTCGTATCGGTGGTGCTGATGGCCTGGATGGTGGCCCTGGGCAGCGCGCGATTGGCGACCCAGTCGAAGGCCACACCACGCAACACGGCCTGCGGGATCGTGGCGCCGGTGCTGAAGCGCAGCACATAGCCATACGGACTGGGTGTGCCCTTCAGGTCATTCACACCGGGCAGGATCGTGATCGTGTAGGCGGTGTTGGTGCGCCATCCCTTCCGCGGCGCGATGGTCATGCCGGTGCGACGCCACTCCACCTTCGGCTCACCATCCCACGGCGAGAGCAGCACGATGCGCGACAGTGGCTGCCCGCCCACCTGCTCGCCGATCACGTCATCGTAGCGCACCAGCACCTTGCCGGGCCTGACGTTCACGGCACTGCTGTCCGGCAGCGTGGCGATCACGCGTGGGAACGAGGAGAGCGTGGGGCCGCCCGGCGGCAGGCCCGGCGAGGCACAGGCCGACGCCAGGGCGAGCACCGCGATCGCGGTCAGCGATTGTCTCACAAGGCCTCGACCTTGCGCGTGAGTGCATCGACTTTCTGTGCCAGGTCGCGCTCCTGCGCCCGCGCCCCTTCCACCACCTCGGGCTTGGCGCGCGAGGTGAACGACTCGTTGCCCAGCTTCGCGCGCACGCCGTCGAGGATTTTCAGCGTGGCCTCGATCTCGGTGCGCAGCCGTGCCACTTCCTTGGCCGCGTCGTCGGCCGAGAGTTCATCACGCAACTGCGTCAGCGCGATCACGATCTCGGACCCGCCTGGAAGCACCTGGTGGGCAGCCTGCGCCTCGGTCGCCGGGTGCAGCGACACGGTGGCGCGCGTCAGCGCACCGATCGTCTCCACCAGCTGCGCGGCAGTGCCCGCGTCTGCGGGAGACGGCACCAGCGTGACCTCGACGAACTTGCCGGGCTTCACCTTGTATTCGTTGCGCACCTGACGGATGGCGAGCGTCGCGTTGCGCACCAGCTCGAACGCGTCGCCATCGGCCGACGCGGCGCGTGACTGCGGCCATGCCGACGTGCACAGGAACTCCACGCCGCGCGACGAGCCGTCCGCGATCGCCGGCAGCCTGGCCCACAGCGTCTCGGTGATGAACGGAATCACCGGCTGCAGCAAACGCAGCGCGTTGTCGAAGGCGTGCACCAGCACTGCGCGCGCCACCTCGGCATCCTCACCGCCGGTACTCAGGCGCGGCTTCACACTCTCGAGGTACCAGTCGGCGAGTTCGTTCCAGACGAAGCGACGCCCCGCATCGGCGTACGCGTCAAGTCGCATGCCCTGCGTGCGTTCGGCGTCCGTCCACCGGCCACTGGGCCCCGGACGCACCGGGCCGAGTGCCGCGTTGGCGTCGGCGATCGCCGCATCGAGCCGGTCGAGGATCCAGCGGTCGGCGATCGTCAGCGCGGAGGGTGCGATGGCAGACCGCGGCTGCACCGGATCGGTGCCCACCTTGGTCAGCAGGAAGCGCCCGATGTTCCAGAGCTTGGTGAGGAAGTTGCGGCCCGGCGCGAAACTCTTCTCGAGATCCGTCGGGTCCAGCAGCACGTCCACGCCAAGGCCCATGCCGGCGATCATCGTCCAGCGCAGCGAGTCGGCGCCGTAGAGCTTCACCACGTCCAGCGGGTCGATGCCGTTGCCGAGCGACTTGGACATCTTGCGATGCTGCATGTCGCGCACCGTGCCGTGCAGGTACACGGTGTGGTACGGCGCGTCACCCATGAAGTGGAAGCCGCTCATGATCATGCGCGACACCCAGAAGAACAGGATCTCCGGCGCCGTCACCAGCACGTCACCCGGATAGAACGCCTTCAGGTCTGCGGACGATTCGTTCGGCCAGCCGAGCGTGGAGATCGGCCAGAGCCAGCTCGAGAACCAGGTGTCGAGCACGTCCTCGTCCTGGCGCAGCGGTGCATTGCACTCGCTGCACTGCGCGATCGGCGTACGCGAGGCCTTCGGTGCGGCACCGCAGCCATCGCAGTAGTACACCGGCACGCGATGGCCCCACCAGAGCTGCCGCGAGATGTTCCAGTCGCGGATACCCTCGAGCCAGTTGATGTACACCGCTTCCCAGCGTTCCGGCATGATGCGGATGCGGCCCGTGCGCACCGCTTCCAGCGCCGGCTTGGCGAGCGGTGCCATCTTCACGAACCACTGGTCACTGAGGCGCGGCTCCACCACGGTGTCGCAGCGATAACAATGCCTCACCGCGTGCGCATGCGGCTCGACCTTCACCAGCGCGCCGGTGTCACGCAGCATGTTCACGATGCGCTCGCGCGCCTCGAACCGATCCACGCCGCGCAGGTCAGGCGGCACGCGGTCGATCGCATCGCCGGCGCCATTCAAACGCGCCTCGGCGTCCATGATCACCGGCGTGGCCAGGTTGTGGCGCATGCCCACTTCGAAGTCGTTCGGGTCGTGCGCGGGCGTGATCTTCACCGCGCCGGTGCCGAAGGCGGCATCGGTGTAATCGTCGGCGATCACCGGGATCCGCACGCCGTTGATCGGCAGCACCAGCTGCTTGCCGAGCAGGTCGGCGTAGCGCTCGTCGGTGGGATTGACGGCCACTGCCACGTCACCGAGCAGCGTTTCGGGGCGGGTGGTGGCCACCGTGATGCTGCGCGACGGATCGTCGGCGAGGCGATAGCGGATGTGATACAGGGCGCCCTGCGTGTCGTTGAACTCCGCCTCTTCATCGGAGAGCGACGTCATGCAGCGCGGGCACCAGTGAATCACGCGATGGCCACGGTACACCAGGCCTTCGTCGAACAGCCGCACGAACGCCTCCGTCACCGCCGCCGACATCGGCTCGGTGAGGGTGTAGGCGGTGCGGGTCCAGTCAGCGCTGGCGCCGATGGACTTGAGCTGGGTGAGGATTTCGCCACCGGTCGTCTCGACGAACTGCGCGGTGCGGGCCACGAACGCCTCGCGGCCCAGCGCCTTGCGTGACGATCCCTCGGCGGCCAGCTGCTTCTCCACCACGTTCTGCGTCGCGATGCCGGCGTGGTCGGTGCCGGGCACCCACAGCGCCTCGTCGCCGGCCATGCGGCGCCAGCGGATCAGCACGTCCTGCACCGTGTTGTTGAGGCCATGGCCCACGTGCAGGATCGCCGTCACGTTCGGCGGCGGCATCACGATGGTGTATGGCTGGCGGTCGCCCCCGGTGCGGGTGACGCGCGCCACGCTGGCCACGTCGGTGCCCGCGGCCTGCCAGCGCGCGTACAGCGCCGACTCGACGTCGGCGGCGCGATAGGTGGTCGGCAACTCGTCCGCCGCCGGGGCGGAGGCTGGGGAGGTGGGCAGTCCGTCGGTCATTGTCATGGCAGGCAAAACGTAACGACATCGGCGGAGGCCGACCGGCGACGGGGCGTCACGGGTCGGGATTCACGCGGTCCTGAAGGTGGTTGCGATCGGGGCCGCCTGCGCGGGAGCAGCGGCCCTGGAGGCCCCTCGAACTCGAACGCGGCCCCGCGCCGTCAAACGGCCGGTGTGCCGCCGCGGACCAGGAGCCGATTGACGACCGTGTGTACGCCGATCGTCCCGCGCGTGAGGGTCGTCGCGTGGCGTACCTCGGCGGGTGCATCGACCCAGCCGGTGAGCTCGATGATGCCGGTGCCGATGGCACCGATGTCGATCGGCCGATCCACGAGGATCGGATCATTGCGGAAGGTCTCCAGCACGCGCGCCTCGAGCTCCGCCTCGTCGTCGAGCGGCGGCCGCTCGGAGGCGTCGCTCGCGCCACCCTCGGGGCGCAACGGACGCGCCGTGCCGGTACGGCGTCCACCCTCACTCTTGCTGCGCCGCGTGCGCATTCCGGAGAGCAGCCCGCGATCCGCCAGCAGGATGCCCACCGCCACACCGGCCAAGGCACCCAGCATCATCACGCCGAGGCGTGTGCCGGTACCAGTTCCACCACGATTTCGACGACGCATCACGCGCATGTGCTTTTTCACGGAAGGTTGACGTTTAGTATATCCTGTCAGATACCGCCGAGCGACGGGCCCCCGTGCACGCCGCCGGATCGTGACCGGGAAGCGCAGGATCTGTCGGCCGGCATCCAGCGGCCGCGTGCGCATCACCACGCCCCAATTCGAATGCCTGACAACGCGTCCGCACCGCTTCGCCTAACCCTCCCCGATGGCGCCGTCCGCGAAGTACCCGCCGGCACCCTCCCGACCGAGGTCGTCCGCAGCATCGGTGAGCGACTGCTGAACGCGGCCGTCGCCGTGAGCGTGGACGGGGCGGTGCAGGACCTCCGCACGCCGCTGCGCACGGGTGGTGCGTTCCGTGTCTACACCGAAAAGGATCCGGAGTCCCTGCCGGTGCTGCGGCACTCGGCCGCGCACATCCTCGCCACTGCGGTGCGCCGCATCCGGCCCGACGCACACATCGGCTTCGGTCCCGCCATCGACGACGGCTTCTACTACGACTTCGAGGTCAAGACCCCGTTCACGCCCGAGGACCTGGCGGCGTTCGAGGCCGAGATGCGGAAGATCATGGCGGAGAAGCTGCCGTTCGTGCGTGCGGAAGTGTCACGCGACGAGGCGAAGGCGGTGTTCGCCGACGATCCGCTGAAGCTCGAGCGCATCGACGACCTCGGCCCCGACGAGGTGATCTCGACCTACACCGACGGGCCGTTCGTCGACCTCTGTCGCGGACCGCACGTGCCGCACACGGGTTTGCTCAAGCACGTCAAGCTGCAGAGCGTGGCGGCGGCGTACTGGCGCGGCGATTCCGCTCGCCAGTCGCTGCAGCGCATCTACGGCACCGCCTTCTGGAAGAAGGACGAACTGGAGCAGCACCTGCACCGGCTGGAGGAGGCGAAGAAGCGCGACCATCGCCGCCTGGGCAAGGAGCTGGACCTGTTCATGTTCCATCCGTTCTCGCCCGGCGCCGCCTTCTGGACCGAACGCGGCACGTCGATGATCAACTCACTGCACGCCTACCTGCGTGAGATGCAGCGCGACGGCTACCAGGAGATCAAGACGCCGCTGCTCTTCAACAAGGGGCTGTGGGAGATCTCGGGACACTGGGGCAAGTATCGCGAGAACATGTTCCTGGTGCTGGACAGTGAGACGGGAGAGCACGACCTGTCGTTGAAGCCGATGAACTGTCCCTCGCACCACCTGATGTTCGCGTCGAAGAAACATTCGTACCGTGACCTGCCGCTGCGCTACTCCACGTACGACGTGCTGCATCGCAACGAACTCTCGGGCGCGTTGTCCGGCCTCACGCGCGTGCGGCAGTTCCAGCAGGACGACTGCCACATCTACCTCATGGAAAGCCAGATCGCCGACGAAGTGCGGCGCCTGGTGGACATGATCCTCGGGTACTACCGCACGTTCGGCCTCACGGCCCGCCTCAAGTTCGCGACCCGCCCCGAACAGCGGATCGGCAGCGACGAGATGTGGGACAATGCCGAGAGTGCGTTGCGCGGCGCGCTGGAGCGCACCGGGCTGCCGTACGAGTTGAAGGAAGGCGACGGCGCGTTCTATGGCCCGAAGATCGACTTCGACGTGCTCGACTCGATCGGGCGCGCGTGGCAGCTGGGCACCATCCAACTCGACTACGCGGCGCCGGAGCGATTCGACCTGACCTACACTGGCGAGGACAACACCGCCCACCGACCGGTGGTGATCCACCGCGCGATCAGCGGGTCGTTCGAGCGGTTCATGGGCATCCTGATCGAACACTTCGCCGGCGCATTCCCGGTCTGGCTGGCGCCGGAACAGGTGCGGGTGGTGCCGATCGTGGACGACTACGCGCCCGAGGCCCGGGCCGCGGTGGCCCGCCTGCGCGACGCCGGCATCCGCGCCACTTGCGATGATCGGAATGAGACGTTGAATTACCGAATCCGCGAAAGCGAACTCATTAAGGTGCCGTATACGGCGGTGGTGGGGAAGCGCGAGGCGACCGACGGCACCTTGGCGGTGCGCGCCCGCGGGGCGGATGGCAGGAAGCAGGAAATCCTCTCGGTGGACGATTTCCTGGCACGTATCCTCGAGGAAGTGCGCACCCGCGCGCTCCCGGAGTTGGCTTCGGTACCTGACCCTGCCCCAGTCTGACGTTCATGGTCACACCCCCGTCCACGCCCATCCGCCTGTCGCAGCGACTGACGCCGCTGCATGGCATGGCCGCCATCGATGCGGATGGCGTGGAGCGGCAGCCGGATGACGGGGAACGTCGCGTGTCGCGGTGGTCGCGCTTCTGGCGCGTCACCGATCCTGCCCTCCGCGACGCAGGCATCAAGGGCGAGCGGCTGATCGCGAAGTACCGCCTCGGGGGGGCGCTGCTGCTGTTCCTGATCCCGGTGCGGGCGGTGATGGTCGCGCCCGAGCTGCGGCAGAACTGGGTCGGCTTCGCGATGGCACTGGCCGGTGTGTTCTCGGGCACGTTCTTCCTCTGGCTCACGCATCGCGACGAGGTGCGGACCTGGATCGGCTTCGCTGCGTCGCTGCTCGACGTCACTTTCGTCAGCATCGGACTGGCGGCGTTCGTGGCGCTCGGTGTGCCGCAGATCGCAGTCAACTCGCGCGTGATCTTCGAAGTGTATTTCCTCTGCATCGCGATCACCTGCCTGCGCTACGACCGGCGCATCTGCCTGGTCACCGGCATCACGGCGGCGTTGCAGTACGGACTGATCGTGCTCTGGGCCAGCACCACGCTGGACAACAGCCCGGCGTGGGTCGATTCGAGCTACGGGCGATTCGATGCGCAGGACCAGATCGCCCGCATCGTGCTGATCGGCGTGGCGACCTGCATCAGCCTCGCCATCGTGTTGCGCGTGCAGCAGCTGCGGGTGCTGTCGGTGCGCGACCGTCTCACCGGCCTGATGATCCGCGGCTATTTCGACGAGCGCCTGAGCGAGGCGTTCGATCGCGCGCAGCGCACCGGCGAGTCGCTGGCGGTGGCGATGATCGACCTCGATTACTTCAAGTCGTTCAACGATCGATTCGGACACGCCGTGGGTGACCTGGTGCTGTCGTCGGTGTCGCGCGCCATCAAGCAGCTGGTGCGCGCCGAGGACGTGGTGGGGCGCTACGGTGGCGAGGAGCTGATCGTGATGTTGCCCGGCCTCGACCGCGCACGCGCCGCCGAGCGCATGGAGCGGATCCGTCGCGCCATCAGCCAGATCCGGGTGGTGCTCGACAACACGCCGCCTGGTGGCTGGGCCGCACAGGCGGAGCTGTTCAACGACGGGCCGGCGGTGGCGGGTGGCACGGTGCTCACCGCCAGCATCGGGGTCGCGTCGTGGCCCGAGGATCACGCCGAGACGGTGGAGGCGCTGGTCTATCGCGCCGATTCGCGGCTGTTGAGCGCCAAGTCCACTGGCCGGAACCGCGTGGTGTCGTCGGCCGGTGTGACTGACGAGTTCGCCATCTTGACCGCAGCACGCGCCTGAGGGCGACGATCGTCCGTGGTCGCCACCACTGTTGGACACTGTACATTCTGATCCATACATCAGTCGTGACTCGTGACGCCGGCGCGTTGATGCTCCGGCGCGGGTGCGCACCCGGTTGGGCGTGACGGTACCCCTGCCGGTGTCCGGTCTCTCCTCATGGAGTGCATGCATGTTCCTGCCTCGTCAGATGTCACGTCGCGTTGGCCTGTTGCTCGCCGCGTCCTGCATGCTGGTGCTGCCGCTGCTCGCGCAGGCCACTGGTCGCGTGGCCGGCAAGGTCACCAGCTCCGATGGTGGAGCGCCGATCCTCGGTGCCGCGGTGCAGATCGTCGGTACGCCGTTCGGTACCATCACCAAGGCTGACGGCACCTACGCCATCGCGTTGCGACCGGGCACGTACACGTTGCGATTCCGGCAGATCGGGTTCGCCAGTGCGACGCAGCCGATCACGATCGCCGCCGGCCAGACGCTCACGCGCGACGTGGTGCTGCAGCGCAGCGCCACCAACCTCGAGGCGGTGGCGGTGATCGGTACCCGTGCCGAGGAGCGCACGGTCACCAAGTCACCGGTGCCGGTTGACGTGTTCAGTGCCGTGGACATGAAGGCCACCGGCCGCACCGAGACGGCGCAGATGATCCAGGCGCTGGCGCCGAGCGTGAACTTCCCGCGGTCTGCGATCGCCGACGGCACCGATGCCGTGCGCCCGGCGACGTTGCGCGGCCTCGGTGCCGACCAGGTGCTGGTGCTGGTGAACGGCAAGCGTCGGCACACCACCGCGCTGATCAACGTCAACGGCACGGTGGGCCGCGGCCAGAGTGCGGTGGACCTGAACGCGATTCCCGCCAGCATGATCGACCACGTGGAAATCCTGCGTGACGGTGCCGCGGCGCAGTACGGCTCCGACGCAATCGCGGGTGTGATCAACATCGTGCTCAAGACCAACGCGCCGACGGAGGTGAACCTGCAGTCCGGCCTCACCGCGATGGGCGACGGTCGCGTGATGCAGGGCTCGGCCAACGCCGGCATCGCCAACAGCAGCGGGGGATATTTCCACGCCGGCTTCGAGGCGCGTGACCGGCAGCACACCGATCGTTCGCTGGCCGACCTGCGCACGCAGTACTTCGCCGGCGACGCGCGTGAGGCGACCATCAATCGCATCAACAACCGGTTCGGTGACGGCCAGACCAGTGACCTGGTGGGCATGTTCTCCACCGGCACCACGTTCGGCAACGGCATCGACGTGTACGCCTTCGGCGGCACCAGCCGACGCAAGGCGACGGCGCCCGGCTTCTGGCGCCGGCCGAACGACGATCGCACCGTGCGGTCGCTCTGGCCGAACGGCTTCCTGCCGTACATCAACAGCACGTTGTGGGATGCCTCGACCGCCGGCGGCATCAAGGGCAAGCTGGCCGGCTGGAGCTGGGACCTGAGCCAGACGGTCGGTCGCAATTCGCACAACTTCCTGATCAGCAACACCAACAACGCCAGCTTCGGCAACGCATCCAAGACGTCGTTCGATGCCGGCACGCTGATCTTCAGCCAGGCCACGTCGAACCTCGACCTGTTCCGCGAAGTGAAGGCCGGCACCATCCCGGTGCGACTGGCGGCAGGCGCCGAGTGGCGGAAGGACCAGTTCCAGATCACGCAGGGTGAGCCCGGCTCTTGGCAGGACGGTGGTGTGCGCGTGCTCGATCCGAACGGCGTACCCACCACGCGTATCGCGGCGGCAGGGTCGCAGGTGTTCCCGGGCTTCCGTCCCACTGACGAGACCAATGAGGCCCGCAGCAACACGTCGCTCTACGCCGACGTGGAGTCTGACCTGACGTCGATGCTGCTGGTGGGCGGTGCGGTGCGCTACGAGAACTACACCGATTTCGGCAGCCAGACGACGGGGAAGGTGACGGCGCGGTTCGCACCGGTGCAGCAGTTCGCCGTGCGCGGCGGATACAGCACCGGCTTCCGTGCGCCGTCGCTGCAGCAGAGCTGGTTCACGGCCACGTCCACCAACTTCATCAACGGCGTGCCGTTCGAGATCCGCACCTTCCCGGTGTCGAGCGCGCCGGCGCAGTTGCTCGGCGCCAAGCCGCTCACGCCGGAGAAGAGCAAGAACCTCAGCGCGGGCATCACCGCGCAGCCCGTCCCCGCGCTCAGCTTCACGGCGGACTATTACCAGATCGACATCGACGATCGCGTGGTGCTGTCGGAAAACCTGACGCAGACGGCCGTGCGCGACTTCCTGGCGGCGAACGGCCAGCCGGGCATCGGTGGTGGACGCTTCTTCACCAACGCCATCGACACGCGCACCAAAGGTGTCGACCTGGTGGTGAACTACGGTCTCAACTTCCGGCAGAACGGTATCCTGCGCCTGACCGCCGGCGCCAGCTTCAACGAGACCGAGATCACCGCCCAGAAGCAGGTGACACCGCCGGCGCTGGCGGCGCTCAACGACGCGCTGTATTCGCGCATCGAACGTGGTCGGGTGGAGAAGGGGCAGCCGCGCAACAACTTCGTGTTCAGCGCCACGCATGAAGTGAGCAAGTTCACGCTCACCGCGCGCACCCAGCGCTTCGGGGAAGTGACGGCCTTCGGGACCACGGCCGCCAACGACCAGACCTACGGCGCGAAGTGGATCACCGACGCCTCGGTCGGACTGGCACTGCGCGAGAACGTGAAGTTCACGTTCGGCGCCGACAACCTGTTCGACGTCTATCCCGACCAGAACACCCCCGTCAACAGCAACAACGGCATCTTCCCGTTCACCGGACTCTCACCGTTCGGGTTCAACGGCCGCTTCGCCTACGCGCGGGTGAACTTCCGCTTCTGATCGACGCGGGTGGCGGCAAACGGGCGGCGCATCGGGGTTCCGGTGCGCCGCCTGTCGCATCAGGCCCCCGGAACGGGACAGGGCGGGGACGGCCTGCCGGAAGTCAGGCTGCTATCTTTGGGGCTTCCCCCCGACCCGGGGGGACCCGAAATCCGACCGCCCGACTTCTTCATACATGCCGTCCCCAGAACTCACCCCAGTCATCGTCGCCGCCCGGCGCACGGCCATCGGCAAGTACCTCGGTGGCCTCTCCGCGCTGACCGCGCCACAGCTCGGCGGACAGGCCATCGCTGCCGCCCTCGCCGCCAGCGGCATTCCCGCCGACCTGGTCGAGGAAGTGATCATGGGCCACGTGCTGCAGGGTGGCACCGGCCAGGCGCCCGCGCGTCAGGCTGCGCTGCTGGGCGGTGTGCCGGTCACCGCGTCGGCGCTGGCCATCAACAAGGTCTGCGGCTCCGGGCTCAAGGCCGTGATGCTGGCCGCGCAGGCGATCAAGGCCGGCGATCGGTCGGTGCTGGTTGCCGGTGGCCAGGAGAGCATGTCCAACGCGCCGTACTACATGCGCGGGATCCGCGGCGGGGTAAAGCTGGGCGACCAGACGCTGGTGGACGGCATGATCCACGACGGGCTGCATTGCGCCACCTGCCACGTGCACATGGGCGGGCATGCCGAGCACACCGCGCGCAAGGGCGAGGTCAATCGCGCCGACCAGGATGCGTTCGCGGCCGACAGTCATCGCAAGGCGATCGCGGCGCAGGCGGCCGGCAAGTTCACCACCGAGATCGCGCCGGTGAGCATCCCCGGTCGCAAGGGCCCGACGGTGTTCAGCGTCGACGAAGGTCCGCGCGCGGACACCACCGCCGAGTCGCTGGCGACGCTGCGTCCGGCGTTCGCCAAGGATGCACCGAAGGAAATGAACGCCGCGGATCTCAGCGTCACCGCCGGCAACGCGTCGTCGCTGAACGATGGCGCGGCGGCACTGGTGGTGACCAGCGAGGCGGTGGCACGTGCGCATGGCCTGCCGATGCTGGCACGCATCACCGGCTACGGCACGGGTGCGGTGGATCCGAAGGACCTGTTCTTCGCGCCGATCACGGCGGTGCAGAACCTGATGAAGCGCCAGGGCACCACCATCGGTGACTACGGATTGATCGAGGCCAACGAGGCCTTCGCGTCGCAGTCGCTGGCCGACGGCCGCGGGCTGGGCTGGGACTGGGATCGCGTCAACGTGCACGGTGGTGCGATCGCACTCGGCCACCCGATCGGCGCCAGCGGCGCACGCGTGCTCGTCACGCTGCTGCACGCGATGCTCGATCGCGACGTGGCGACGGGACTGGCCACGCTCTGCCTCGGCGGCGGCGATGCGGTCGCCCTCTCCGTCGAACGCACCTGATCGCGCGCGGCCAACGCCAGGCACCCTGTCGTGAGCGCGTCGCTGCTCGACCGCATCGCGTACGCGCGTCCCTACGAACTGCGGTGGGGCTGGAAGCTGGTGCTCTTCCTGCTGGCGGGATTCGCCGCGTCGAACATCGGCGTGCCGCTGTTCGCGATGACGCTGCCGGCCGCGTCGATGACGTGGTTGCGGCCGACGCTCGAGTGCCTGGCGGTGCTGGTGGCCACGCGCTACGCCGTCACCGCGCTGGATCGCATCGGCTGGACGGGCGTCGGGCTCGGACCCGCCGCCTGGAAACCCGGCACGCTGCTGCTGGCGGCGGGTGTCGGCGCACTGGCGATCGCAGTGCCGACTGCATTCGGCATCGCGACCGGTGCACTGAGCTTCGTGCCGCGACCGTCCGAGCAGGTGGCGCGCACGGTGGCGTTATCGGTTGCGGTGCTGGCACCGGCGGCACTGACCGAGGAGCTGCTGCTGCGTGGCTACCCGTTCACCGTGCTCCGGGCGCGCTGGGGCGTGGCTGCCGCGATGGCAGTGACGTCGATCGTGTTCGGTGTGCTGCATCTCGGTAATCCCGGCGCGCGGCCGATGGCGATCGCGAACGTGATCGCGGCCGGTGTGTTCCTGGCCGGTGTGCGCGTCGTGACCAACAGCCTGGCGGCGGCGTGGGCGGCGCACTTCGCATGGAACTGGACACTCGGTGGCGGCTTTCACGCCGCGGTGAGTGGATTGCCGTTCGGCACACCGGGCTACCAGCTGGTGGACAGCGGCCCGGATTGGATCTCGGGCGGTGCATGGGGGCCGGAAGGCGGTGTGCTGGCCGCGGTGGGCATGATCGGCACCTTCGCCGGGTTGTCGTGGGCGATGGGCCGCAACCGGCGCGACGGCATTCACGCCGTCGTCGCCACGGATTCACTGAACGCAGGCGGTCCCGGTGACCGTCAGGAGCATCAGGCATGAGCGACCGCATCGCGGTCATCGGCGCAGGACAGATGGGCAACGGCATCGCCCACGTCTTCGCGCAATCGGGCTTCCCGGTCACGATCATCGACGTCTCCACCGCGGCGCTTGAGCGCGGCGTGGCGACGATCACGAAGAACCTCGACCGGCAGGTGAAGAAGGGGACCATCGACGCCGAGGCGCAGGCGGCCACGCTGTCACGCATCGCCACCAACCCATCGCTCGACGCGGCGGGTGATGCGACGGTGATCATCGAGGCGGCCACCGAGAACGTGGCGCTCAAGTTCGACATCTTCACCAGGCTCGATGCGATCGCACCCGCCGGTGCGATCCTCGCCAGCAACACCAGCTCGATCAGCATCACGCAGATCGGCGCGCGCACCAGGCGCCCCGAGCAGGTGATCGGTATGCACTTCATGAACCCGGTGCCGGTGATGCAGCTGGTGGAAGTCATCCGCGGCATCGCCACCAGCGACGACACCACCGCGCGCACCGTGGCCCTCGCCAAGGCCGTGGGCAAGACACCCTGCGAGGCCGACGACTTCCCCGGCTTCATCGCCAACCGCATCCTGATGCCGATGATCAACGAGGCGTTCTATTGCCTGATGGAAGGCGTGGGCACTGCGGAATCGATCGACACCGTGATGAAGCTCGGCATGAACCATCCCATGGGTCCACTCACGCTGGCCGACTTCATCGGCCTCGACACCTGCGTGGCGATCCTCGACGTGCTGCACAGCGGACTCGGTGACCCGAAGTACCGCGCCTGCCCACTGCTGCGGAAGTACGTCGACGCCGGCTGGCTGGGGCGCAAGGCGGGCCGCGGTGTGTACAGCTACGCGGCGACCTGAGATGAATCCCTCACCGGTCATCTTCCCGCTCAGCGAAGAGCAGCGCGAGATCCAGCGCACCGCGCGCGAATTCGCCGCCGCCGAGATCACGCCGTACACCGCGCAGTGGGACCGCGACAGCCACTTCGAGCCGTCGCTGGTGAAGAAGCTGGGCGACCTGGGCTTCCTCGGCATGCTGATCCCCGAGCAGTACGACGGCCTCGGGCTGGATGCGCTCACCTACCTGATGGCGCTGGAGGAGATCTCCACCCACGACGCGTCGGTGGGCGTGATGATGAGCGTGCACAACTCGTTGCCGACGCAGATGATCCTCAACTACGGCAGCGAGGCGCAGAAGCAGCGCTGGTTGCCGCCGATGGCACGCGGCGAGATTCTCGGCGCCTTCGCACTCTCGGAGCCGGGCAGCGGCAGTGATGCCAGTAGCCTCACCACGCAGGCGGTGCGCGACGGTGACGACTGGATCCTCACCGGCACCAAGAGCTGGGTGACGCAGGGCACACACGCCGGCGTGATCCTGGTGATGGCACGCACCGATTCACCTGACGCGCGCCGCGGTGGCAAGGGCATCTCCACCTTCATCATCACACCCGACCTGCCGGGCTTCAGCGTCGGCAAGAAGGAGGACAAGCTGGGCCTCCGTGCCAGCCCCACCGTGATGCTGACCTTCGACGAGATGCGCGTCCCGGCTGATCGCCTCCTGGGGAGTGAAGGGCAGGGCTTCATCTATGCCATGCAGTCTCTCGATCACGGACGGCTCGGCATCGCTGCGCAGGCGCTCGGCATCGCGACCGCGGCGGCGGAAGCGGCCCGTGAATACGCGGCGGAGCGCAAGCAGTTCGGGCAGCCGATCAAGGATTTCCAGGCGGTACAGTTCAAGCTGGCCGACATGGCCAGCCGCATCACTGCCACCCGTGCGCTGCTCTACGCGACCGCGCGCGCCAAGGATGCCGGCGAGACCATCACGCAGTTCGGCGCCATGTGCAAGCTGCTCGCCAGCGAGACGGCGATGTGGACCACCACCAATGCCGTGCAGATCTTCGGCGGTTACGGCTATGTGACCGAATACCCGGTGGAGCGCCTGTTCCGCGACGCCAAGGTCACCGAGATCTACGAAGGCACCTCCGAAGTGCAGCGCATCGTCATTGCCCGCGAGCTCTATCCCCGTACCTGACCAACCACGCGCCGCGAGGCTGCGGCGTCGCCGTCCTTTTCCATACCGATGAATCTCTTCGAGACGATCTCCACGATGGGGCACGAGCAGCTGGTGCTCTGCCATGACAAGTCCAGTGGCTACCGCGGCATCATCGCGATCCACGACACCACCCTCGGTCCGGCCCTCGGCGGCACGCGATTCTGGAACTACGCCTCCGATGAGGAGGCGATCACCGATGCCCTGCGTCTCGCGCGCGGGATGACGTACAAGAACGCCGTGGCCGGCCTCAACCTCGGCGGCGGCAAGAGCGTCATCATCGGCGACAACCGCACCACCAACCGCGAGATGATCTTCCGCGCCCACGGGCGCTTCGTGGACTCGCTGGGCGGGCGCTACGTGACGGCCGAGGACGTGGGCACCGGCACGCTGGACATGGACTTCGTGCACATGGAGACGAACTACGTGGCCGGCCTCCAGAACGCCTCGGGCGACCCGTCGCCGGTGACGGCACGCGGCGTGTTCCGGGCGATGCAGGCGACGGCCAAGTTCAAGTGGGGCAGCGACGACCTGCGCGGGCGCACCGTCGCCATCCAGGGCTGCGGCAACGTGGGCTTCAACCTCGCCCGCGAGCTGAACGCGGTGGGTGCGCGCCTGATCGTGGCCGACATCGACGCCGAGCGGGTGAAACGGGTGGTCGAGGCCACTGGCGCACGTGGGGTGACGGTGGACGAGATCCTGGACCAGGACGCCGACATCCTGGCGCCCTGCGCGCTCGGTGGCGGCCTCAACGACGACACGATCCCCAAGCTGCGGGTCGAGCTGGTGGTGGGTGCCGCCAACAACCAGCTGCTGGAGGATCGCCATGGGGACATGCTCGAGGAGCGCGGGATCATCTACGCGCCCGACTACGTGGTGAATGCCGGCGGCGTGATCAACGTCTACGGCGAGCTGGCCGGCTGGGACCGGACCCGCTCCCTGCGCAAGGCAGACGAGATCTACCAGACTATCCTTGGGGTGTTCGATATTGCCCGGGCCGACGGCGTGACCTCTCACGTGGCGGCCGACCGGCTCGCGGAGCGGCGGATCCAGGCCGTCCGTGGCATGGTGCGCACCTGGCCTCCGTTCCCCAACAAGTCCGCGAGCTGAGCATGGCTGAACACATTCCGATCGGGTCCGACCACGCCGGCTTCGAGATGAAGGGGCACCTCGCTGCCGCGCTGACGCGGATGGGGTACGAGGTCGAGGACCTCGGCACGCACTCCGCCGATTCCACGGACTACGCGGACTACGCCCACCCGGTGGCGCGCGAGGTGTCGTCGGGCGAGGCCAAGCGCGGTATCCTGCTGTGCGGCACCGGCCTCGGAATGAGCTATGCCGCCAACCGCTGGCCGCACGTGCGGGCGGCGGTGGCCTGGACGCCCGAGGTGGCGAAGCTGTCGCGGGAGCACAACGACGCCAACATCCTCGTCATCCCGGCGCGGTGCCTGAGCGATGAGGAAGGGGTGCAGATTCTGGAGGCGTGGCTCAACACGCCGTTCGAGGGTGGCCGGCACGAACGCCGGATCGCCAAGATCGAGCGGGCCGACGGGGAGGAGACGTGATGCAGCAGTGGAATGACTGGGACCGTTGCCCACCGGGCGCCGCGCTGCGCGCCGCCGATCCAGAGATCGCGTCGCTGATCGAGGCCGAGATCGTCCGCCAGAACGATGGCATCGAGCTGATCGCGAGCGAGAATTTCGTCTCGCCGGCGGTGCTCGAGGCGATGGGTTCTCCGCTCACCAACAAGTACGCCGAAGGGCTGCCTGGGAAGCGCTACTACGGTGGCTGCGAGGTGGTGGACAAGGTCGAGCAGCTGGCGATCGATCGTGTGAAGCAGCTGTTCAATGCCGAACATGCGAACGTGCAGCCGCACTCCGGTGCCAGCGCGAATGCGGCGGTGTTCCTCGCGTTCCTGAAGCCGGGCGACACCATCGTCGGCCTCGACCTGTCGCAGGGCGGGCACCTCACGCACGGCTCGCCGGTGAACTTCTCGGGCCTCAACTACAACGCGAAGCACTACGGCGTAACTGATGAAGGCATAATCGATTACGTGGCGATGCGCGATGTCGTGCGGAAGGAGCGACCGAAGCTCCTGATCGCCGGCTACAGCGCCTACTCGCGCGTGCTCGACTACCAGGCCTTCCGCGATGCGGCCGACGAAGTGGGCGCGATCTTCATGGTGGACATGGCGCACTTCGCGGGGCTCGCCGCCACTGGCGTGTACCCGTCGCCGGTGCCGTTCGCCGACGTGGTGACCACCACCACGCACAAGACGCTGCGTGGTCCGCGCGGTGGCCTGATCCTGTGCAAGGCCGAACACGCGAAGGCGATCGACAAGGCGATGTTCCCGGGCACGCAGGGTGGTCCGCTGGAGCATGTGATCGCCGCCAAGGCGGTCGCGTTCCGCGAGGCGCTGCAGCCGGAGTTCACGACCTACTGCCAGCAGGTGGTCAAGAACGCCCAGGTCCTGGCCAAGGAACTGGTCACGCTCGGCGGCTCGATCGTCTCCGGCGGTACCGACAACCACCTGATGCTGATGGACCTCCGCTCGCGTGGCAGCGACGTGCTGACCGGCAAGCTGGCCGAGAATGCGCTGAACGAGGCGGGCATCACGGTCAACAAGAACACGGTGCCGAAGGAGACGCGATCGCCGTTCGTCACCAGCGGCATCCGCATCGGCACCCCGGCGGTCACCACCCGCGGCATGAAGGAGGGCGAGATGCAGCGCATCGCCACCCTCATCGACCGCGTCCTGCAGGCTCCGGAAGACAAGGCCAACCTGGACGCGGTGCATGCCGACGTGAAGGAGCTGGCGGCCAACTTCCCGCTCTACCCGGCGCCGGTCGGCGCCGGCGTCTGATCGTCGTGCAGCATTTCCCCCCGAGGTAAGGCGACGTGGCCGAGCTGGCGTTCAAGGACGGCATCATGGAGCAGATTCGCCTGCGCGAACCTCGCTTCCACGAGCACGCATTTCTCTTCGTGCTGGCGGCACTGGAACAGTGCCAGCAGCGCCTGGGCGAACGTCGGCACATCTCGGGGCGGGAGCTGGCGGAGACCTGTCGCGACCTGGCGATCGAGCGCTACGGCGTCATGTCGCGCCTGGTGCTCGACCACTGGGGCATCCGTGAGTCGGTCCACTTCGGCGACATCGTCTTCGCCCTGGTGGACCTCGGCATGCTGATCAAGCAGCCGCACGACCAGCGCGAGGATTTCGCCGGCGCGTTCGACTTCCATCACGCGTTCGATTCCGGCTACCCGTGGCGCAACGTGCCGCAGGCCTGAGGCTTCTTCCGCGTCTCGCGGGCGCGCGGGTTCTGCGTGGTTTGCGAGATCGTAAAAAGTGTTCACGCGGGGGGCGCGGGGGACGCGGGGGGGTCCGCTCCTGCGAGAATGCTTCGCGTGCGGCTCGAGCATCTCGCCTTGTTTTTTGGAACTGCGAGCACGCGCGCGCAGTACCCCCAAAATATCGATCTCCGCCGCGCGAGCGGAGTGTGATGCTGTTCCGGAGCCCCCCGCGTCCCCCGCGCCCCCCGCGTGAACATTGTTAGCGATCTCCCCTGGACACAGATGCCGACGACGGAGATCGGAACGTGCGGCGGGACGAGCGCTACGCACCATCACTCGCCAGGAGCTGAGCTGCAGTGACCCGCATCGCCGTGGTGACCGCCGAAAAGGCGCGGGCGCTGGATGAGCGCACGATCGCGGCGCTGCCGGATTCGTATGCGCTGATGCTGCGTGCCGCGACGGCGGCGGCGGAGGCGCTGCAGGAACAGGCGTGGCGCAGTGCGGCGGTGTACGTCGGGAGCGGCAACAACGGGGGCGACGGGTGGCTGATCGCCGGGCTGCTCCGCGCGCGGGGTTGGCACGTCACCGTGTTCGCCAGCGGAGAGCCGCGCACCGACGATGCGCGACGAGCGCGTGCGGCGGCGGAGCAGGGCGGACCCTTCGCGCCGCCGTCCGGCGGCGAAGCGATCGTCCTCGATGCGCTGCTCGGCACCGGCGCGACCGGGGCGCCGCGCGGTGAGGTGGCCACGGCGCTCGCTGCACTGCGAGCCACCCATGGCAGCCATCAACCCCTCATCGCGATCGACCTGCCGACCGGGCTCGATGCCACCACCGGCGAGGACTTCGGCGCGCTGGCTGCCGAGCGCACGCTGACCTTCGGCAGCGTCAAGCGGGCACACCTGCTGCGACGCGATCTCGTCGGCGTGCTGCAGGTGCTCGACATCGGCCTCGTCGACGGCGACGACGCGATGCAGATCGTCGATGCGCCGTTCGTCCGCGAGCGGCTGCCCGTGATGCGTCCCGACGCCTACAAGCGCACGCGTGGGCGGGTGGCCATCGTCGGCGGTGACGTCGGCATGGCGGGAGCTGCGATTCTCGCCGCGCGCGGCGCGCATGCCGCGGGGGCCGGCATGGTGCGCGCCGACGTGGCGCAGGCATCGGCGGTGGCGCTGCAGGTGGCCGTGCCGTTCGCCACCGTGCGCACCTGGTCGACGCCGCGCGAATGGAGCCACCTCGACACCACCTGGCCCGATGCGATGGTGATCGGGCCCGGCCTCGACGGCGCGGCACCCGCGCTGCGTCGCCAGATCATCGCGTTGCTGCATGCGTATCGCGGCCCCGTGGTGCTGGATGCCGGCGCACTGACCGCGTTCGAGCCGCAGCACACCGCGGACGCCGAGGACATCGAAGACGGTGGCGACGGCGCACAGGCACACCTGGAGGCGCTGCGGCACGCGCTGCGCGGACGCCAGGCATTACTGACGCCGCATGTCGGTGAATTCGCCGCGCTTTGGGGCGCGCGCGACATCGATCGCTTCACGCATCCGCAGCAGCTCGCCGAACGGCTCGGCGCCACGGTGTTGCTCAAGGGCGTGCCGACGGTGATCGTCGCGCCGGGTATGGCACCGTTGGTGTCGGCGACCGGAAATCCAGCGCTGGGGATGGGAGGCACCGGCGACCTGCTGGCCGGGATCGCAGGAACGTTGCTCGCACAGGGGATGAGCGCATTGCACGCCGGTGCCATTGCAGCGTGGATTCATGGCACCGCCGCGGAACATGCGGTGGACACACACGGCGCGTGGCGAGGGGTCACGATGGACCTCCTCTTGCACGCAGTGAGTAACGTGTGGCCCCGACTCTTCTCTCCCGCGTCACACCAGTCACACCCGTTGCCCACCGTGCTCGTGTTGCCCGCAGTGCCATGCCGATGACGGAACCTGCCCCGCAGGCTGCCGTGCCACTTGGTCCCGGCCGCGAATTCGCCTCCATCTCTCGCTGGGTGCGGCAGTGGGGGGCGCGCGCGCACGGCATCGGTGACGACGCCGCGATTCTCGACGTGCCGCCCGGCACGCGCCTTGTCGTCAGCACCGACACCACCACCGAGGACGTGCACTTCCGTCGCGCATGGCTGGCCCCGATCGAGATCGGCTGGCGCGCCGCGATGGCCGCGCTCTCCGACCTCGCCGCGATGGGTGCCGATCCACTCGGTGTGCTGATCGCGCTCGGTGCGCCGGCGAGCTGGGATCGTGATCTCGACGAAGTGCTGCACGGTGTCGGAGATGCGTGTGCTGCCGCGAAGGTGCCCATCATCGGCGGCGACACCACGCGTTCGCCGGTGCTGACGCTCGGCATCACCGTGCTTGGCAGCGCCACCGTGCCGATGCGTCGCGATGGAGCGCGGCCCGGGGACTGGATCTACGTCACCGGCAGCCTCGGCGGGCCGCGTGCGGCGCTCGAGGCGTGGGAGGCTGGCCGGATGCCACGGGCGACGCATCGGGCCCGCTTCGCGCGCCCGGTGGCCCGGCTGAGCATGGGCGCCTGGTGTGCCGCCAATGGCGCCACTGCGGCCATCGATCTCTCCGATGGCCTCGTGGCCGATGCCGGCCACATCGCAGCGGCCTCTGCCGTGAGGCTCGTCATCGAACTGGCGACCGTGCCGGTGCTGGGCGGCGTGGTGGCGCGGGACGCACTGGCCAGCGGCGAGGAGTACGAACTGCTGGTGACGGGCCCGGCCGGCATGGATGTCGCCGCGCGCGCTGCGCGCATCGGTACGCTGACCCCGGTCGGTCGGGTCCTCACCCCCACGCCTGTGGACGCGGCGGGCGTGATCGTGCGCGACGGGCCCCACCGCGTTGACCCTCCAGCCGGATACGACCACCTTTCGCCGTAATGATGACCCTCATTGCGGCAGTGGTGGCGGTGCTGGCCACGATCCCCGTGGTCGCGATCGTCGTCACCGCATCGTACCTCGGCGTGCCGATGCGCCACGGGAGCATCTACGAGAAGGTGCAGTTCTTCTGGGCCCGGTCACTGGTGCTGGGGGGCGGGGTGCGGACGCGAGTCCACGGCATCGAGCACGTCGAGCACCGCGAGGCCTGCGTGTACGTGGCCAACCACGTCAGCTGGTACGACGTGTTCTGCCTCGCGAGTGTGCTGCCGCGGTGGAGCTTCGTGGCCAAGCAGGAACTGCGGAAGATCCCGATCTTCGGACGCGGCGCCGAGGCGGTCGGCACGATCTTCGTGCAGCGGAAGAGCCGGAAATCGGCCGCCGAGATGTACGAGACAGCCGCCCGACGAATCAACGAAGGTGCGTCGGTGGTGGTGTTCGCCGAGGGGACTCGCGGCCACGACTATCCGTTGCGGCCGTTCAAGAAGGGATCGTTCGTGCTCGCCATGACGGCTGGGGTGCCGATCATCCCGGTGCTGATCATGGGCACGCGCGAGGTCATGCCGGCCGGGCAGTGGCTGGTGCATCCGGGGGTGGTGAACATCCACTTCCTCGAGGCCATTCCCACCGCCGGCGTGCCGTTCTCCGATCGCGAACGGTTGATCGCGCAGGTGTGGACCAGCATGGCGAACGCGATGCAGTCGCTCTACGGAATCAAGAGCGACCGACGCAATGCCCTCGGCTTCGAGGAGCCAGGCGAACTGGCGGCGGACACGCACGAACCCGGCGCGGTGACGCAGCAATAGCGGCATACGCTGCACGCATCAGCAGGAGCAGGCAGGGCACGGCAGTTTCGCAGCATCCACGATTTCGCACGTCCATTCACGTCCATTCACGTCCATTCACGTCCATTCCAGAACTTCGATACATGTCCACCATCGTCGACATCACCGCCCGCGAAATCCTCGACAGCCGCGGCAATCCCACCATCGAGGCCGACGTCACGCTCGACAGCGGCGTGGTGGGTCGCGCCGCCGTGCCGTCGGGCGCCTCCACCGGCGAGCGTGAAGCCGTCGAGCTGCGCGATGGCGACAAGTCGCGCTACCTCGGCAAGGGCGTGTTGAACGCCGTGCAGGCGGTGGAAGAGCAGATCGCGCCGGCGCTGGCCGGCATGTCGGCGCAGGACCAGATGGGCGTGGACAACGCGATGCTGGAGCTGGACGGCACGCCGAACAAGGCGAAGCTCGGTGCCAACGCCATTCTCGCGGTGTCGCTGGCGACGGCGCGCGCCGCTGCCGAAGACGTCGACATGCCGCTCTGGCGTTATCTCGGCGGCCCGATGGCGCGCACGATGCCGGTGCCGATGATGAACATCCTCAACGGTGGTGCGCACGCCACCAACACGGTGGACTTCCAGGAGTACATGATCGTCCCGATCGGCGCCGAGTCGTTCCGCGACGCGCTGCGCATGGGCGCGGAAGTCTTCCATGCATTGAAGAAGGTGCTGGTGAAGCGCGGCCTGGCCACCGGTGTCGGTGACGAAGGCGGCTTCGCACCGGACCTGAAGACCGACGAGGATGCGCTGAAGCTGGTGATCGAGGCGATCGAGTCGGCGGGCTTCGCACCGGGACAGGAGATCGCGATCGCGCTCGATTGTGCGGCCAGCGAATTGTTCTCCAACGGCAAGTACGACTTCAAGAAGAGCAAGGCCGGCACGATGGAGGCGCAGGGCATGATCGACATGTACGCGCGCTGGATGGAGAACTATCCGATCGTGAGCATCGAGGATGGCCTCGCGGAGAACGACTGGGCCGGCTGGCAGGCGCTGACGGCGCAGCTGGGGCAGAAGGTGCAGCTGGTGGGTGATGACCTGTTCTGCACCAACTCCGAGATCCTCGCCAAGGGCATCGAGAACGACGTGGCGAATTCGATCCTGATCAAGGTCAACCAGATCGGCACGCTGACCGAGACGCTGTTGGCGATGGAATTGGCGAAGAGTGCCGGGTACGCCAGCATCGTGTCGCATCGCAGCGGCGAGACGGAAGACACCTTCATCGCCGACCTGGCGGTGGGTACGGGTGCTGGTCAGATCAAGACCGGCTCGGCCAGCCGCACCGATCGCGTGGCGAAGTACAACCAGTTGCTCCGCATCGAGGAAGCGCTGGGCGACGCGGCGGAGTATCCGGGCGGTGGGGTGTACGGGCTGTGAGCCACGCGGCAGTGTGCTGTGCAGCAATGCGGGGGCGTTGAATGGCACGCGCCTCCGCTGCGGTGGCCGGCGACGACCCACCGCGCAAGCGTCGGCCGCTGATCGTCGCCGCGAAGATCACGTTCTGGGCGATGGTGGCGTTGTTCGCGGTGGAAGCCGGCGAGTACGGCACCAGTGACCTGCTCCGCGTTCGGCGCCGGATCGGAGAGACGAAGCTGGCCATCGACTCGCTGAAACGGCTGTCCGACTCGCTCACGCTGCGCAAGCGCGACGTGATGACCAACCCGGCGGTCCAGGAACGGATCGCGCGCGAGGAGTTCGGGATGGTGAAGGGTGATCGGGAGTTGCTCTACCGCGTGTTGCGACCCGATTCGGGTGCGGTGTCGGCGGACAGTGCGGCCCGGGTGCCGTCGCCGTAGCGCCGGCCCAGCACGGCATCCACGAAAAGACCGCGCCCCGGGCCGTCCTGGCCCGGGGCGCGGTCTTCGTTGCGGTGCTTCCGGTGGGGCTGGTGGCGATGCCGGAAACGCAAAAGGGGCCTCGGCGTATTGCCGAGGCCCCTTCAGGCGGGTGGGCAGTCTTGCTGCTTACGCGTTGCGACGGCGGCGGGCTGCGGCGGCACCGAGGCCGATCAGGCCGGTCGCCATCAGGGCGTAGGTCGACGGCTCCGGCACCACGTTCATGCTGCCGACGCGATACAGCGAGGCATGCGACAGACCGTTCGGAGCGCCGCTGCCAGGATTGACGTTCGTGCCGATGGTGCTGTAGACCACGCTGGAGGTCGAGCCAGCGTTCATGAAGTAGTACATGCTGAACTGCTCGCCGGCCTTCAGGACGAGCACGAACGGGCCAGAGATGGCGCTGTCGAAGGTCAGCGTGCCGGTCGCGCCGGTCTCATTGCTGGTGAACGGACCAAACGAGACGGCCTCGTTCGACGAGCCCTGCAGGGTGAACGTGCCGGCGCCGAACGAAGCCAGCGCAGGGGCCAGGTTCTGGTTCAGGTTGTTGCCCGAGTACGAGCCGAGGCACGACGTGTAGTTGAACGTCGCCGTGGCGGCGAAGGCCGAGCACAGCGGCTCGGTGCGCGTCAGACCGTAGATGTGGTCAGCGTGCGCAACCGACGGCGTCGTGATCGCGGCGGCGGCGAGAAGGGCGGTGGTGAGCAGCGAACGGCGCATGGACAACTCCAAAGCGGGAGACAGACGTGGCTTGATCGACTTGACGGCACACAACAAAGCAATGACGGTGCCAGCCGCGGCCATTCTGCCAATACTCGACGTCGAAACGTAAGGCATTGTCCTGCAATGGTTTGCAACATCACATAAACGGATGTCCCCACGCAGGCTCAGCAATGTTGTGGCGTGTATGCATCAGTCTGATCCGGAAGCGTGGTGCGGACACGGCAGTTCGGCCAGCCCCCCGACTGCGGGACACCATCGGTCTTCGTCGTCCGTCACGGACGGTCGGACCTGCGGAACGGACCGTTTCCAGTGCTCCGCTGCGGCGAGCACGGCTGCATCCGTTCGGCGCCCCAAAACAGCACAAACGCCCCGACCTGGATGGCCGGGGCGTTCGAATGTGCGAGTGCGAACTGTCTGCCGAACCGGCGGAACTCAGACCCGGCGACGGCGGGCGAAGATCGCCAGACCGAGCATACCGCTGGCGAGCAGCGCATACGTGGACGGCTCCGGGACGACATTCAAGCCCACACCCGTGGAACGGTAGAGCGTGGCGTGCGACAGACCCTGCGGAATGCCCTGCGCATTCACTGCGGTGCCGGCGGTCGTGTAATTGACCGACATCACTCCAGGACCGGCGTTCGGGATGTAGTAGATGCTGAAGTTGTTCGCGGCCTTCAGGATGAGCACGAACGGACCGGTCAGCAGTGCGTCGAACGTGAGGGTGCCGGTCGCGCCCGACGGATTGCCCGTGAATGGCCCGAACCCGGCGTCATCGGATGAACCGAGCAACGTCTCTGTGCCCGGAAAGAATGCCGCATTGGCCAACTCGGCCAGCACACCAGCGTCCTGATTCTTGTTGTTGCCATCGAACGAGCCCCTGCACGAGGTGGCTCCGAGCGTTGCAAGTGAGTTTCCGGCGGTGCAGACCGGAGTTGTGAGCGTCAGCTGGGCAGCTGCGCGCGACGGCATCGCAACCACAGATGCCAGTGCGAGCGTGCAGGTGATGATGCTTCGGCGCATGATGACCCGTGTATGAGGTGAACGTTCACGTCGTACTGATGCACAGAGGAAGTCCGTGCGTACCATGTAGTGTGGCAATGACGGTGCCACGACTGCATGCACGTCGGTGCGATGTATTTCCGGGGAACACGGACCATTGGTGCTCATCCGTACTGATGTGCTAGCGTGTAAGCGAACGCCGCAGTGATACAGCTGTTGCATTAGCTCAACGTCGAACACAGCAGTGACGCACGATGAGCTCGATGCGAAACGTCGCGACACGACCGACGGTGGCGCCTGGAGGCACTCGCCGGGCTGTGCGCTCGAGCGACCCGCCCCCGTTGACTCCTGCGTTTGCCTGACTATCCTTCTGTTCTGCCGCGGGGTGGAGCAGCCTGGTAGCTCGTCGGGCTCATAACCCGAAGGTCGCGGGTTCAAATCCCGCCCCCGCCATACACGAACGGCCTGTCAGCGATGACAGGCCGTTCGTGCGTTCAGCCCAACCCACAACGCATCAGCGCGGCGTGGCCTCAGTGATCTGGACGTCGAACACCAGCACGCTGTTGGCCGGAATGATCACGTTGCCGAGATTGTCGCGCACCGTCGAGTACTGGTACGCCAGTGCCGGACCGATGACCATGCGACGCGTGCCGCCGACCTTCGCGCCAGGCAGGCCGCCGACCCAGCCCTTGATCAGGCGCGTGGTGTCGAGGACGGTGGAATACGGCGTCGACGGGGAGACGCGGCCATCGAACTGGAAGCCGCCCGTCAGCTTGCCGGTGTAGAACACGGAGATGCTGTCGCCGACGGCGACCACGCGTCCCGTGCCCTCGACCACATCCTGCGTGTAGAGGTGCTGACTGACGCGGGTCATGTTCGCGATCACCACGCCCGTGCTGGCGTTGTAGACCTGCGCTTCGGGCAGGGCGTAGGCGGGCAGGGTCGAGTCACCGGCGAGCGAGCAGCCGGTCAGGCCCAGCATCGTGCCGGCGAGACCGAGGACGGCAGCAAACCTGCGCGAGCGAACGAGGACAGAAGGCATGAGGACACGTGGAAGGCGAAGGAACGAACGGGTGCAGGGACGCGCGAAGTGCGTCGTCGCTGTCAGGCTACATACGGTTGCCCCGGCGGGCCAGAGCGGACTATCTTTTGCGGCTCACGCGGCAGGGTAGCTCAGCTGGTTAGAGCACGGCACTCATAATGCCGGGGTCGCGGGTTCGAGTCCCGCCCCTGCTATGCTTTCAAGGCACGACACCAGGCCCGCCCCGTCCCCCTAAGACGGCGGCGGGCTTTCGGTTGTTCCGGACCTGCCGACCGGTACCCGACATGGCTCGGCCCGGTCACCGATTTGCCCTCGCGCCGCCCCCACCACCAGTGCCCGACGCGCTACCTTCGCATCGTGCCGACCCTGCTGCTCAGCGACCACGACGTCCGGGCCTTGCTGCCGATGGCCGACTGCATCGAGGTGATGCAGGATGCGCTCCGGCACCTCGCCGATGGCGACGCGGTGCTGCCGCTCCGCACCGTGCTCCGCCTGCCCGACACACCGAACGCATTCGCCACCATGCCGGCGATCCTCGGTGCCGGAGGGACGGCGTCCCTCGGTGCCAAGGTGATCACCATTTTCCCCGGTAACGACGCCACCCCGTTCGATTCGCACATCGGCGTGGTGCTGCTGTTCGACGCGGAGTTCGGCACCCTGCTGGCGATCGCCGATGCATCGAGCATCACCGCAATCCGAACGGCCGCGGTCTCCGGCCTCGCGACCCGGCTCCTCGCCCGCGACGACGCCTCGTCGGTGGCGCTCCTCGGCGCTGGCGTGCTGGCACTGCCGCACCTCGAAGCCATGTGTGCCGTCCGCCCCATCATCCGCGCGCAGATCTGGTCGCCGTCCGCCGCACACGCGGGCAGCAGGGCCCATGAGCTCGCCGAGCGGGCGCGCGCGGCGCTGGCGATCGATGTGGAGGTCGTGACGTCCGCCGAGGCGGCGGTGCGCGAGGCCGACATCGTCTGCACCATCACGGCGTCGCGCACGCCGGTGCTGGAGGGGGCATGGCTGCGCGATGGCACACATGTGAACGCCGTCGGTGCCTCGCTCCGCACGGCGCGTGAACTGGACAGTGCGGCGATGCGTCGGGCCGAGTTCTTCGCCGACCGCCGGGAGTCGGTGCTGGCGGAGTCGGGTGACTTCCTGATCCCGCGCGAGGAAGGAGTGATCGACGACAGCCACTTTCGCGCCGAGCTCGGCGACCTGGTTCGCGGCACACATGCTGGACGGTCCTCGCGCGCATCGATCACCGTGTTCAAGTCGCTGGGCCTGGCGATCGAGGACGTGGCGGCGCTGCGTCACATACACACCCGCGCGCTGGTGGAAGGGCGCGGCGTGCCGATCGAACTGGGCGGCAATCGCCACTGATCTCCCACCTGCGTCGGTCATGCGGATGCCGTGCCGTCGAGGACGGTTCAGCGCTGACGCACGGACATATTGCTGCATGGCCCTGTTCCGCCGTTCCACCGTTCCGTCTGCACGTCCACACCCCAGACCGCTCCAGCACCATTCGTCACCACGTCGGCATCCGGCCCTGCCGGTGGTGGCGGTGGCGATGCTCTCGATGCTCGTGGCCGCCTGTGACCGCCCCGATCCCGCGGCGCGCGAGCGAGTCGTGGAGCGCGATCAGCTACGCCGCGAAATCGCCGGCCTGCGCACACTCGAGGACGTCGCGCCCGGCAAGCTGATGGACCGTGAGCACGAGGTCCTCGTCAGCGTCAGCGACACGCTGCTGCGATCGCTGATCGCGGCCGCCTTCCCGGTGACGATCGACATCCCCAACAAGTTGTCGGTGACGCTGACCAGTGCGGTGGTCGTGTTCCGCTCCAACGTGGCGCGGGTGGACATCACCGGCCACGTGCGCCGTTCCACGTATCCGCACGTGACGGCGGCAGTGACGCTGCGAGGCGCGCTGGACGGATTCAAGGTGGACTCGAACAAGGCGCTGCGGGCCCGCATCAACATCGATGACGTGGCGCTCGACACGCCGCGGGGCACACCAGCGACCTTCGACCCGCTGGTGATCAACGTGCTGCAGAGCATCGTGGAGCGCAGCCTTCCAGAACTCACCTCCGGACTGCCGGCGGTGACGATCCCGGTGCGCCTCGACCAGAGCATGAACCTGCCGGGTTTCGGCCCGGAAGGTGCCTTCACCATCCAGCCGAGCATCGCCCCGATGACGGTGCGGGCCTCGCGCGTGATCGCGTTCCAGAATCGGCTCTGGATCATCCTGCACATCGAGCTCGGTGCCTTCGCCACCGTCACTGGGAGCACGCCATGAAACGGCGCCTCGCAACCGTGCTGCTGGTGGTGCTGGCCGTGCCATCGGTGACCCTCGGCGTGCTGGCAGTTCGCTTCCGGCCGAAGGCGGAACGTGAAGATCCCGCCACCGTGGAGCGGGAAATCGTGCAGCTGGCGAAGCAGCGTGATTCGCTGCGCGCGGTGGTGTACGAGGCGGCGCTGACCAGCGACGTGCTGGATGGGCAGCCGGAAGGTGACGTGCTGATCGCGCTGCCGACACCGTTCGTGGATGCGGTGGTGCGCAGCGTGGTGACGGGATGGTTCCACGACGTCGACATCCGGCTGCCCACGATCCGGCTGAAGAAGTCTGGTGACGTGAAGGCGCGCCTCGGCCTGCTCGGGCGGCGCACCGTGGGCAGCTACGACCTCGACGTGCGACTGGACGACGTGCGGGGCCGATTGCAGCCCGATGCGCCGGAGCTGAGTTTCGGCGGCGACGTGATCACGATGTCGGTGCCGGTGCGCGTAGCTGGTGGTACGGGCGTGGCGCACATCAAGGCGGACTGGAAGTCACGTGGCATCGCCCGCATGGCGTGCGGCGGCATGTCAGCGGAGCGCGACGTCACGGGACAGGTGCGTGCACGCACCTACATCGCGCGCGGACGCATCCTCCTCAGCGCGGAGAATGGCGCGGTGCTGGCCGATCCCGATTTCCCGGGCCTCGCTCTTCGGCTCTTCATCGACCCGTCAGCGCGGTCGGTGGCGGCGCTCGATTCGGTGCTCGACGCGCGAACCGGGTTGTGCGGGTTCGCGGTGGACAAGTCGCGTGCCGGCGAGCGGATCAAGGAGCTGGTGGGGCGCGGATTCAACGTCAAGATCCCGCAGAAGTTCTTCCGGCCGATCCGACTGCCGATTGCCGTCGAGACCGCAGTGCCGCTCGAAAATCGACAGCTGGCGTTGCAGGTGACACCGCGCGCGCTCTCGGTGCACCCGTCCACGGTCTGGATCTCCGCCAACGTGTCACTGGGTGCCCGCATCGAGACGCCCGACGATGACTCGGTCAAGAAACCAGCGCCGACCAGGGATACCGTCGTGAAGAAGTCGCCGGTTCCGCCAGCGAAACGCTGACGCGCCGCGCGACGATCTCCATCTAACGCGCGTCGGCGGCGATCACCGCGTTCAGCAACACGTCGGCACCATTGGTGATGTCGACGGCCCGCGAGAACTCCTTCGGCGAGTGGCTGATGCCGCCCACGCTGGGGATGAAGATCATGCCCATCGGTGCGATGTGCGCGATCTCCTGCGCATCGTGCCCGGCGCCACTCGGCATGCGCTGCGACGTGAGGCCGAGTGCCGCCGCGCTGCCGCCGATCCACTGCATCACCCGTGCGTCGGCGATGGCGGGCGCGCTGTTGGTCAGGTTGCGGTAGCGGAACGTGGTGCTGGTGGCGGTGCCGATGTCATGCCCGAGCTTCTCGAACGCTGCCTGGAACCGCGCCACCTTCGCGGCGTCGAGGTCACGCAGGTCCACCGTCAGCACCACCTCACCCGCGATCACGTTGGTGGTGTTCGGCGTGACGGTGAGACGTCCGACGGTGGCCACCTGCCGACCCGGCTCCGCCCGCACGGCGTCGTTGACGGCGACGGTGAACTTCGCGGCCGCCAGCACCGCGTCCTGCCGCTGATCCATCGGTGTGGCACCGGCGTGATTGCCGAAGCCGGTGATGGTGACCTCGGTCCAGTGCAGGCCGACGATGCCTTCCACCACGCCGATCTGCAGCCCGGCCTTCTCCAGCAGGCCACCCTGCTCGATGTGCAGTTCCATGTAGCAGGCGATGTCGCCGCGCTTCCGCACCGCCTCACCGAGTCGCGCGACGTCTCCGCCGATCAGCGCGATGCCGTCGCGAATCGTCTTGCCGGACCGCGCCACGTTGCTCAGCTCCGCTTCCTTCAGCGCGCCGATGGCGACCTTGCTGCCGATCGTGCCGCCTTCCTCGTTCTGGAAGCAGACGACTTCCACCGGGTGTCGCAGCGTGACGTTGCGCTCCCGCAGCGTGCGTGCCACTTCGATGGCGCCGAAGGTGCCGACGGGGCCGTCGAAGTTGCCACCGTTGGTCACGGAATCGACGTGCGACCCGATCAGGATCGGCGGCAGTGACGCGTCACGGCCCGGCACGCGCCCGTAGATGTTGCCGCCGGCATCGAGGCGCGGTGCAAGTCCCGCCTGCCGAAACAGGTCGAGGGTGAACGCGCGGCCGGCGAGGTCGGCGTCGGAATAGGCGGTGCGGTTGATGCCGCCGGCGGTGCGGCCGATGCCGTCGAACGACGCCAGCCAGCCGTTGAGGCGCGCGCCGTTGACGTGGAGCGGCGCCGCGCTGCGCTGCTGCTGCATCGCGCCGCGCGAGGTGTCGAGCAGCAGCGGCGCGACGCCGAGGGCGGCGGAGTGCTGCAGGAAGTGGCGTCGATTCATGTGGCGGGCCGGGGCAACGGTGAAGAACGGGTGCGACGCGTCAGGCGGTCGCGGGGCGATCGTCTCGGCTGCGCTGCACCGCGCGGCCGACGAGGTAAAGCAGCGCGCCGACGGCGGTGGCGATCACCACGTCGCGCGTCTCCTTCCACGAGGTGTTGAGCAGCAACCATGCAATCAGCGCCAGCGCAACACCCGGTATCGCCAGGCCGCCCGGCAACCGGAAGAGTGCCGGCGGCATGTCGGTGCGGCGTCGGAACATCGGCAGTGCGATGATCGTCAGCGCGAACACGAAGAGGCGCGAGATGGTGCTGATCGTGAGCAGGTAGATGTGGCCACGGGTGAGCGTCAGCAGCAGCACCACTGCGCACGAGGCGAGGATGGCCAGCACCGGCGTGCGGTACACGGGATGCACCGCGGCCAGCACCGGAGGCAGTTGCCGCGCCTCGGCCATCGCGAAGGGAATGCGCGAAATGGCGAGGACGCCGCCATTGATCGTCCCCAGCATCGACACCACGGCGCCGACCACAATCAACGTGGCACCAGCCGGACCGAGGAAGGTGAGCGCGGCGTCGGCCAGCGGACGTTGCGAGTCGGCGAGGGCGGGCAGGGTGCCGATGCAGACGGCCTGGATGCCGACGTACAGTGCGGCCACGCCAGCGAGGCCGACGCCGAGCGAGAACGGGGCATCGCGTCGCGGATCACGCATCTCACCGGCCGCCACCAGCGCCGTCTCCCAGCCCACGAACGCGAAGCCGAGCAGCAGGACCGCGGACGAGAAGCTGTCGGACTGCGGCTGCACCGAGAAGTCGAGGCGCGCGACGTCGACGTGCGGCAGGCCGACGAGCACGAACAGCAGCAGCGGCGCCAGCTTGGCGATCGTGATCGCGCTGCCGAAGCGTGTCGCGCCGCGCGTGCCGCGCACATGCAGCCACGCCAGCCCGCCGATCACCCCCGAGACGAGCACCCCGCGCGGGAGACCGGTGTTCACCGACGGAATCAGGAACGACAGGTACTCCGCCAGCACGCCGGTGATCGCGCAGAGTCCCGTCACGCGCGCCAGCCAGAGCAGCCAGCCGACCACGAACGCGGTGAACGGCCCGAAGGCATCGGCGGCATACACGTATGGGCCGCCCGTCTGGGTGTAGCGGCTGCTGACTTCTGCGAAACAGGCGACGATGCATCCCATCAGGACGGCGCAGGCGACGATGGCGAGCAGTCCCCACGCGCCGAGCAGTGCGTGCACCTTCTGCGGCAGGCCGAAGATGCCGGCACCGACGATGCCGTTGATCACCAGCGCCACCATGTCCCATCGCCCGACGACACGCAGCAGCGCCGGCGTGCCTTCGTTGACTGGCTGCGTCATGTCACGGGCGCGACGCCGGTGCGGGCACTGGCGGGTGCCGCACCGGATGGCACGGCAGCGCGCAATCGCGGCATCACCAGCTCACCGAATCGACGGCACTCCTCGAGGTGCGGGTATCCGGACAGGATGAAGGTGGAGATGCCGAGCGCCTGGTACGTGCGCAGCTTGGCCTCCACCTGCGCCGGGTCACCGACGATCGCGACGCCGACACCGGTACGCGCGAGCCCGACACCGGCCCAGAGGTTGTCTTCGACGACCAGTGACGATCCCGACGCGAGTGCGCGCTGGCGTTGCTGCCCTTCCGAGTCGGCGCTGCCGGATGCGGCCACGAACGCGGCACGCACCGCCGGATCGATGCGGCTGATCAGGCGTTCGGCGGCTTGCCAGGCCTCGGCTTCAGTCTCGCGCACCACGACGTGTACGCGGAGCCCGATGCGCACGGTGCGACCTGCTGCCGCTTCCGCAGCGCGCATGCTCGCCACGCGCGCCGCGATCGCCGGCACCGTGTCACCCCAGACCAGGTAGACATCGGCCAGCTCGGCGGCGATGCGCTGTGCGGGTGCACTGTGACCGCCGAAATAGATCGGGATCATGGGGTTCGGCTTTGGCGCCAGCACCGCACCGGTGGTGCAATAGAAGATGCCCTCGTGATCCACCACCGGCTCCGTCCACAGGCGACGGAGCAGGTGCACGAACTCGTGCGTCCGTGCATACCGCGTGTCATGTGTCTCGGCATCGCCGTACATCGCATTCTCGGCCGGATTGGAGCCGGTGACGATGTTGATGCGCAGTCGGCCGGGGAACAGCGCGGCGGCGGTGGCGGCCATCTTGGCGAAGACCGCGGGATGGAACATGCCCGGGCGCACCGCCACCAGCAGCCCTGCGCCACGTGTCTGTGCCAGCGTGGCGATGGACGCCGTCCACGCATCGTGCTCGGCATGGAAGTTGGTCGCCGTGAGCAGGCTGCTGAATCCCATCTCGGCCGCTGTCTCCACCAGGCTGGCGAGATACGGCAGCGTCGGGCGACGATGTGGTCCGGCACCGAGGAACTCGCCATCGGCAGCGAGCTGGCAGAACCACAGCAGGTCGAGGGCGCCGTCGGCGGGCTGTTGCAGTGCAACGGACGGCAGGACGTCGGTCATCATGGCAGGGCGGGGGACAACAGTGATACGGGTGGGTACGTATATATCCCACGCGGGCACCGCGTCCAAACCGGCGCGCCTTCGGCACGCCTCACCATCGACCCCGGGCCGATCGTGCGCCTGAACGTCCTCACGCGTCGCATCCATTACTGGGTGACGCTCGGCATCGCGCTGCCCGTGGCCGTGATCATCGGCACCGGCGTGTTGCTGCAGGTCAAGAAGCAGTGGAGCTTCGTGCAGCCGGCGGAGATTCGCGGCACCGGCACCACACCGCAGATCGATCTCGAAGGGATCGTGGCAGCCGTGCGCACCGTACCGTCGCTGCGTGTCACCGGCTGGGATGACATCAAGCGCATGGACATCCGCGCCGATCGCGGGCTGGCGAAGGTCACCGTCGCCGGAGACTGGGAAGTGCAGGTGGATCTCGGCACCGGCAAGGTGCTGCAGACGGCGTACCGACGGTCCGACCTGATCGAGTCGCTGCATGACGGCTCGTTCTTCCTCGGCGACCTGAGCAAGCTCGGACTGTTCCTGCCGACCGGCGTCGCGCTCTGCGTGATGTGGCTGACCGGCCTCTGGATGTTCTGGCTGCCGTTCTCGGTGCGCCGGCGCCGCCGCGCGAATGCGGCGCGTGACGCCGCCGCCCACCACGCGTGAGTCCTTCGCGCCGGCGGTTCGTGGCGTCGGGCAGCGTGCTGCTGCTCGGTGCCGCCTTGCCGTCCGTGCACCTGCGCCGGCGTGATGATGACGACGTGGTGCTGCGCGGTGGCACGGTGTTCGATGGCAGTGGCAGCGAGGGGCGTGAGGCGGACGTCGCGATCCGCGGGGACCGCATCACTGCGGTCGGTTCCTCACTCGACCGGCGCGGCGCGATCGAGATCGACGTGCGCGGCCTGGCGGTGGCGCCCGGCTTCATCGACATCCATTCGCACGGCGACGGATCGCTGGCGGCCGACCCGCGCGCGGAGTCGGTGATCCGGCAGGGTATCACGACGATCGCGGTGGGCGCCGACGGCAGTTCCCGCGCATCGGGTGCGGAGCGCGACGGCTTCGCCGCACTCTTCGATCGCCTCGACCGGCTGCGACCCGCACCGAACGTGGCGTCGATGGTGGGGCTCGGGACGGTGCGCGGTCGCGTGGTGGGCAACACCGATCGCCGCGCCACCGCCAGCGAATTGCGCACGATGACGGCGATGGTGGAGCGTGCGCTGGTCGAGGGTGCGTGTGGCGCATCGTCGGGCCTCGAATACACACCGGGGGCGTTCGCGACCGTGGACGAACTGGTGGCGCTCTGTCGGCCGCTGGCGGCGCGTGGGCTGGTGTACGCCACGCACATGCGCAACGAGGACGACCGTCTGCTTGAGGCGATCGACGAATCGATCGCGGTGGCGCGTGGCGCGCGCTGCGGCTTGCAGGTGTCGCACCTCAAGACGCAGGGCCCGCGCAACTGGAAGCACCTCGACACCGTGTTCGCGCGCATCGACGCGGCGCGCGCGTCGGGAGTGGACGTGATGTTCGATCGGTATCCGTACCTGGCCTACGCCACGGGACTGACGAACCTGTTCCCGGTGTGGAGTCGCGATGGCGGCACTGCGGCGTTCCTCGCGCGACTGCAGCAGCCGGCGGTGGCGGCGCGCATCGAAGCCGAGACGCGCGCCAAGATCGAGCTGCTGGGTGGATGGGACAACGTGCAGGTGACGTCGGTACGCAACGCGCCGGATCGCGCGGCGGAGGGGAAGCGACTGGGCGCGTGGGCGACGCAGGTGAAGCAGGAGCCATATGTCGCGCTGCTGGGCCTCATCCGCCGCAACCAGGCCAGTGTGGACATGGCGGGCTTCGCGATGAGCGAGGACAACCTCGTGCGCATCCTGGCCCATCCGCAGGGCATGGTGTGCACCGATGGCGGTGCGTTCGCGATCGACGGCCCGACGCGGCGCGGCAGTCCGCATCCGCGCGGTGCCGGCAGCTTCCCGCGAGTGCTCGGTCGCTACGTGCGCGAGCGACAGGTGCTCACGTTGCCCGATGCCATCCGCCGACTGACGTCGGTGCCGGCCGATCGCCTCCGCTTGCGTGACCGCGGTCGCCTGCGGGTGGGTGCCTTTGCCGATCTGGTGGTCTTCGATCCGGCGCGGATTGCGGACACCGCGACGTTCGAGCGTCCATTCGCCTATCCCGTCGGCATCAACGTGGTGGTGGTGAATGGACGCGTGACGCTGCGCGATGGCCAGCGGAGCCGCGCGCAGACGGGACGTGCGCTGCGCGCCGGCTGAGGCCGGACGACGATCGGGCGCGCGCACCACGTCGGCGCGCGGGCGATTCCGCTACGGCTTGCCGCCGGTCATCAGCACGCCGTCGACTGAACCGAAATCATCGGCGACGGGCGCGAGGTTGGCCGGTTGCTGCCATGCGCCTTCGTTGATGCGCACCGACACCCGCCAGGTGCCGGCAGCCGGCGCGGCACCGCAGTCGAAGTAGCGAGTGCCGCGCGGCTGGCAGGTGCGCGGTTGCCACGCCGTGAAGTCACCGCGCAACTCGACGCGGTACGTCGGCATCGGACCGGCATCGATCACCAGCGACGTGTTCTCGACGCGCAGCGCCGGCAGGGCGGTGGTGCGGCGCGTCGGTGCGGAGAGGAGTCGACGCCCTTCCACGCGCAGTCCGAGCAGCGCGCTGCGACCCGCCGGCACGCCGGAGCGCACGTCGGGCAAGCGTTGCACTCCACCCACGAAGAGCGAAAGACCGCGCGTGGTCTGGAGCGTGAACGAGAGTTGCGGACCGATGCGGGTGCCACGCACGCCACTCTCCACCGCGCGCAGTGCCAACGAGGCGTCGGCGCGCAGGCGACTGCGTTCCCAGATCATGCGCGGCGTGAGGTCCAGCACCTGTGACTGCAGTGACGATGCGCTGGCTTCCCGGCTGCCGATCTGCTGCTGCAGGGCCAACGGACGCTGCGCATTGGTGTAGGTGGCGTCGAGCACCACCGACAGCGGGCCGCGCGACCGCACGCCGGTGGCGCCGACACTCATGTCGCGCCACCATGTGCCGTCGTAACTCAGTCGCCCGACGTTCAACGACAGCACTCCGGTGCTGCGCGCCGAGCTGGCGCGCCATTCGGCGCCCACGTCGCCGTGCAGCGTGTGCAGCAGTCCACTGGTCTTGAGCACCTGCCCGTTGCCGGTGATCCGCACGTTGCGCACCGCCGGGCTGCGCACGAAACCCGTGCCGAGGAACGACTGCCACATCGGCGTGCCCGTGGCCAGCACCGCGCCGGCGCCGATGGTCGCATCGCGGGCGCTGAGGGTGGCGACGGGTGCGATGTAGAATGCCGCGCCGCTGCGCACCATCGGCTGCTCGATGGCGGCGGCGCCGGTTTCGACGCTGCCGGCCAGGCGCGCGCGCTGCTGCGCTGCCATCGGCAGTGCAGGCAGCAGCGCGAGTGCGCCGGCGAGGAATCGAACGCGCGACAGTGGCAGCATGCTCAGGGTGGCTTGCTGCCGCTCAGTTGCCCGACACCCGGTCCACGTGGACCATCGGCGGTGCCGGTCACGCCGGCTGCACCGGCGCCACCGACGAGGCGTGTCAGGCGGTCGTTGAGTGCCGCATCGGGTGCCATGCCGCTGGCCACGTCGCGGGCCAGGTCATCGGCCACGGCCAGCAACGTGCTCGCCGCCACCTGCCGTTCGATCAGCGAACGGGTGGCGCGCACCGCCTGCTCATGCGTCACGCCGCGGCGCACGAGCCGGATCACGAACAGGAAATACGGTTCCGCCGACTGGCGTCCGGCGGCGGTGCGGATGATGCGCAGTGCCGGAGCACTGATGCCCACCGACAACGCTTCAGCGCCGGCATGCAACTCCGGCACGCTCACGGTCGGGGCCAGCAGCCGCGCGACCGAGTCGACCCGTGCGGCGAGCAGCACCACCGCGTCGGCGATGCGCACCTGCGAGGCGCCCTTGGCCGTGCCCTCGGCCACCTTGGCGCGCAGCAGGTCTGTCGGCAGGCCACGACGATCGAAGTCGCGCACGGTGGCGTCGATGCGATCGAGTGCGGCGCGATCGGCGTCGCCCTGTGCACGCAGCGGCGCCGCCAGCAGCGCAAGCGCGACGAGCACCGCGGCGCGCCTCATGGCGCCTCGCTGACGACGAGTTCCGATCCGGTCACGCCGAAGTCGCGATCCTCGACGCGGTCGCGCGCCGGATCGGGTTCGAAGCGACGTCCATCGACCAGGAACGCATACACGTATCGCCCCGGCGGCAGCAGCGTTGTGAGGCGCCAGTGCCCATCGGCGCCACGCTGCATGCGGCTGGCGCTGCGCGACCAGTTGTTGAAGTCACCGAGCACCTGCACCGAGCGCGCACCGGGCGCATCGAGTTCGAAGACGATCGGGCGCGCGCGGGTCGCGAGCACGGGGGTCACGTTGACGGTCGGCAGCACATCCGAGGTCGGCGCACCGGCAAACTCCGCCCGCGGAGCGTCGGTGCGTCGCGACGCGAGGAGCGTCGCAAGCACGCCGACGACCAGCACTGCAGCCGCGCGCATGGCCCAGGTGCCGGCGCGTGCGGCAGGCGCGTTGGCGAGGACCGCACGTGCCGCCACCAGCGCCACCTCGTCACGCGACGGCGCCGGGGTGGCCCGCATCGCATCGACGGCCGCGTCGAGGCGTGCCTGCCCGGACGAGAGCTGCTCAGTCATCGTTCGCCTCCGTCATCAGCATGGCGCGGACGGCGTCCATCGCACGCTTCGCGCGCATCTTGCACGCCGAGACGCCGACGCCGGTGATCTCGGCGATGGCGTCGTAGCTGAACCCTTCGACGTGGTGGAGCAGGAACGTCTCCCGCTGCGCAGCCGGCAGGGTGGCGAGCGCTCGGTAGACGCGAGCCACGTCATCCCGCGTGCTGGTGCTGAGCAGGGCGTCGATGGAGTGGTCGCGCAGCTGATCGTCGAGGGGCTGGGCGCGCAGGTGCCAGCGGCGCAGGCGCAGCCGAAGAGAGCGACAGCAATTGGCGAGGATCGTGAAGTACCAGCTCTCGAACGAGCGGCTGGCGTCGTAGCGCGGCAGGGCGCGATAGGTGCGGATCCACGCCTCCTGCACGATGTCATCCACGTCGTCGCGTGTCCCTCCCGTCATCTGTGCGGCGAAGCGCAGCGCCCGCGGCTGGATCCTCTCGACCAGAGCAGCGAAGGCGCCGGCCTCGCCGTCGCGCGCGCGCAGAGCGAGCACATCCGCCGGCGAGTGGGCGATCGCGGCGGCGCGGTCGGGACGGAGTGGACTGGGAACGGTCATCAGGCGCGGTGGGGGACGAGAGAGATATACCGGCTTACCTGAGCACGGCGCGAGCGGTCACCACGCCGCGCACCGTCCTGGCGACGGGCTGCAGGGCGCTGCGCGGTCGATTGCCCGGCTCGGCACGCAGACGTATCGTTGTCCCCCGAATCCCTACGGGCGGCGAACTGCGCTGCCCGGTCGAGAGATCGGCTCGCTCTGTCCGTCCCGGAGGACGTGCATGACTGCTCCTTTTGTTCGCCGCGCGGTGTGCGCCCTGACGCTGCTGGCAGCGCCGCTGGGGCTCCACGCGCAAGCTGCGACGGGTACCGTTCGCGGCAAGGTCACCGAGGCCTCCACGTCACGTGGCCTCGCCGATGCCCAGATCCAGGTGGTCGGCACGCGCGTGGGGACCATCAGCCAGGCCAGCGGCGAATATTCGCTGGTGAACGTGCCCGTCGGTGCGCGCGTGATCCAGATCCGGCGCATCGGCTTCCAGCCGGTCAATCGCACCGTGCAGGTCGTCGCCGGCAGCACCGTCACGGTCGATGCGGCACTGAGCGTGAGCGCGATCAACCTTTCGGAAGTGGTGGTGACCGGCACCGCGTCGCCGACCGAGCGTCGCCGGGTAGGCACCAGCATCGCCACGGTGGACTCGACGGTGGTGTCGAAGGCGCAGGCGGTGACGGTGGACCAGGCGCTGCAGGGCAAGATCGCCGGCGCGCAGATCACGCAGAATTCCGGTGGCCCGGGCGGTGGTGGCATCTCGGTGCGCCTGCGCGGCACCAACAGCTTCATCTCCGGATCCGACCCGCTCTACATCATCGATGGCGTGATCGTGGACAACGGTTCGGCGCAGCTGGCCGACCTCGGTGGCCGCTCGAATCCGCAGAACCGGCTGGCCGACATCAACCCCGCCGACATCGACCGCATCGAGATCATCCGCGGTGCCGCAGCGGCCGCGTTGTACGGCTCGCGCGCCAACAACGGCGTGGTGCAGATCTTCACCAAGCGCGGCCTGATCGGCAAGCCGCGCGTCACGTTCTCCACCCGCATCGCGTCGAACGAGCTGCGCGAACAGCAGCCGTTCAACTTCTATCCGTACGACGTGAACGGCCTGCCGAGCCCACGCTTCAACGTGCAGGACGCGATCTTCCGCCGATCACCGACGTATGAGCAGAACCTGACCGTGGAAGGTGGCAACGACGCCACGCGCTACTTCGTCAGCGTCAACAACACGGAAGACCAGGGCATCATCCGCAGCACCGAGTCGCGCCGGCAGGGTGCACGCCTCAACCTGCAGCAGCAGCTGTCGTCGTCACTGATCGCGAACGTGAGCACGAACTTCATCAACACGCGCAACCAGTTCCAGGCGTTCGGCGAACAGAACGACTACGGCATCATGGGTTCGCTGTTCTTCGCGCCCACGCAGACCGACTTCCGCCCGGTGAACGGCATCTACCCGCTACCGCCGGCGCTGGGCACCAACCCGCTGCTGGCAATCGCGCGCATCCGCAATCCGCAGACGATCAACCGATTCATCGGCTCGGCCAAGCTGACCTGGACGCCGGTGCCGAAGCTGCTGGTGGACTACACCGCGGGGCTCGACAACGCTGCCTTCGAACAGCGGCAGTTCATTCCGCGTGGCGCGGTGCTTGGCACCGGTCCGCTGAGCACCGGCCAGTCGCAGTCGGTGGTGCAGAACACGCGCGTGGTGAACCAGGACCTGGTGGCGTCGTACTCTTGGAACCCGGGCAGCACCTACGAACTGAAGACGACCGGTGGCCTGAACTACACGCAGCAGACGATCAACCTCACGCAGTCCGGCGCCAACGGTCTGGCGCCGGTGGGCGAACTGGTGAACGCCGGCTCGGTGCCCTTCGCCACGCAACGCCTGACGCAGCTGCGCACGCTCGGCTTCTTCGGGCAGCAGGAATTGGCGGCGTGGAACAAGCTGTTCCTGACTGCCGCCGTGCGCTTCGACGCCTCGAGCACGTTCGCGCCGGCCGAGCGGTGGCAGGCGTTCCCGAAGCTCTCGGCGTCGTACGTGCTGCGCGAGAACGAGCCGGGGCTGCTAAACAGCGTGCGGCTGCGTAGTGCGCTCGGATGGGCGGGTAGCCAGCCGGGTGCCACCAACGCGTATTCGCAGTACGTGCTGTTCGCCAACAGCGCCTTCGGTGGTCGGCCGGGTTTCGTGAACGACGTCACCTTCGGAAACGAAAGCCTGAAGAACGAACGGGCGCGCGAGTGGGAACTGGGGACGGAGATCGGCGCATTCGGCGGGCGCGTCGGCCTCGAAGCGACGTACTACGATCGCCTCGTCTCCGACCTGCTGTTCTTCCGGCCACTGCCCACCAGCACCGGCTTCTCGCGCCAGTTCTCGCCGATCGGCACGATGAGCAACAAGGGCATCGAGCTCTTGGTGAAGACGGTGAACGTGGATCGGCCCAACCTGCGCTGGGAATCGACGGTCACGTACACCCGCAACCGGAACATGGTCGAGAGCCTCGACATCCTCGACTTCCAGAGCGCCGGCGGGTATCCGAACCGCATCCGCGCCGGTGAGCCGGTGGGTGTGTTCTATGGCTCGTACGCGGCGCGCAACTGCCAGACCGGCGCGCTGCTGCTCGACTCGCTGGGCCGCTACCGCCGCAGCAACCAGACCGCCGACATGGGTAACGCTGCCCAGCGCGTGGCGATCAGCGGTGGCACCTGCAACGACTCGCTGAACAAGGTGATCGGCGACCCGAATCCGTCGTGGCTTGGCTCGCTCCTGAACGAGTTCACGATCGGCAAGAAGCTGCGCATCCGTGGCCTCTTCGACGGCAGCTTCGGCAACGACATCCTGAACCTCTCCACGCGCGCGCAGAACGCCGGCATCGCCAGCAACAGCAAGGAGTACGAGCGCGAGCTGCTCCCGTACGGCGACCCGCGCAAGCTGGCGCCGAACTTCAATGGCCGCACGCAGGGCATCTTCGAGTACTGGATCGAGGACGGCAGCTTCGTCAAGCTGCGCGAACTCTCCGCCAGCTACATGGTGGACGTGGCGCCGCTGCGGAAAGTGTTCCGCGATGGCGTGGAGCTGACCGTCTCCGGCCGCAACCTGTGGGTGTGGACGAAGTACAGCGGCTTCGATCCCGAGGTGACCGCCTTCGGCACCAACGCCGGTGGACTCGGCTCGGTGCAGACGACGGCCGCCGATCGCGGCATCGACTTCGGCGCCTACCCGATCCCGCGGGTGTGGTCGGTCAGTGCGCGGTTCACCTACTAATCAGCGGAGACGCTCACCCATGCGCTTCATCAAGCGATGCGTGGTGGCCCTCGCCGCCACGACCCTCGGCGCCTGCAGCCTCGACCTGCAGAGCCCGAACAGCCCCACCGAGTCACAGGTCACGTCGTCTCCCGACGGCATCATCGCCCTCGCCACCGGGCTGCAGGGGCGGTTCGCCGCCTCGTACTTCAACTTTGCGTACATGGCTGGCCTGGTCACCGATGAATTCGGATCGACCAGTGCCGCACTGATCTCGATCAGCGACGCGGAGCAGGGCAGCGTGGCGCCCGGCACCGGCATCGCCGACAACGTGTTCAACTCGATCTACCGCACCGTGCGCACGGCCGATGAACTGCTGGCCGGTGCCGATCGCCTGGCGGGTTCGTTCGACGCCGGCACGCGCAGCGGCCTGAAGGCATTGGCGTACACGCTGAAGGCGGAATCACTCGGCGAAGCGGTGCAGTCGTACCAGCGCGTGCCGATCAACACGTTCAACGTGACGGAGCCGACGTACGCGACACGCGCCGAGGCGCTGCTGGTGATCCGTGCGCTGCTCGATTCGGCGGCCCTGCAGATCGCCGGCACACCACCCAGCACGTTCTTCACCAGCTCGATCCTGACGCCGGGCCTGAACCTGCCCAACATGATCCAGATGTACCGGGCCCGGTACGCGCGCATGGATGGTGACTTCGCGACCGCACTGGCGGCGTCGAACCTGGTGGCGCGGTCGGGTCCCAGCGCGATCTCGACGCTGACCTATCCGGCACCGGGTGTGAATCCGTGGGCCAACGTGACCGGTGGCACCAACGGCATCGCACCGCGGCGCCAGTTCCGCACCTCGATGGCGACGCAGGACCAGCGGTTCAACTTCTTCGTGATTCCGTCCACCACGCTGACCGGCCGCATCGGCGCATTGCTGGATCCGTTCAGCAACCGGTTCGCGGTGGCGAATGCGACGCAGTTCGTGTACTTCCCGGACGAGGCGCTGCTGATCAAGGCCGAGGCGCTGGCGGTACAGAACGATCTCGCCGGTTCGGTGGCGGCACTCGACTCGGTGCGCACCGATTGCACCGGCGGTCGCGGCCTCGACGATCCGAAGGCGTGTCTGCCTGCGTATTCGGGACCGATCTCGCAGTCGGCGCTGGTGCTGGAAGTGTACGCGCAGCGTCGCTACGAATTGTTCAGCACCGGCGCGCGCTGGGAAGATTCGCGCCGCGTGAATGCCATTCGTGGCCTGACCACCGGCCAGAACGTGCCGGTGGGTGGCCAGCGCTGCTGGCTGCCGTACGCGATCGGTGATCGCAACGCCAATCCCAACGTCCCTGCCGATCCCGCGGAGCCGACGACGTTCCCGACCGGCTGTGCGGTCCAGTGAGGCGCCCTGACATGACCCTTCTCCCTGCCGGAGTCCTGCGCGTGGCGCACCGCACCAGCCTGACCATCCTCGCCGCGGCCGCGTTGCTCAGCGGCTGTGGGACCACCGATGCCTCGGATCCGCTGATCCCCGGCCCGGCCGGCCGTGTGCGCTTCGTGAACCTGATCACGGATGCCGCCCGCGTGCCCGTCAACGCGATCCTCGAGTCGGTGCCGTTCGGCGTCAACATCGCCTACGGCGGCACCACACCGTCGTCGCTGCCGTCGCCAGCGAACGCCGTGTATTCCCCGATCCTCACCGGCTCGCGCACGCTGGTGCTGAAGCGCACCGCCGACACCACCGTGACCGTGGCGACGTTCCCGTTCCCGGTCGGTAATAACGGGGACTACACGATCTACGCGACCGGTGGCGCGGCGGCGTCGGCGGTGACGGCGTTCATCACCACCGACACCAACAGCGCACCGGCGGTCGGACGCGTGCGTGTCCGCGTGGTGCACCTGGCGCCCGGGGCGGGCAACGTGGACGTGTTCGTGACGCCGGTCGGTGCCGACCTGGCACTGGCCACACCGACGCTGGCCAACGTCGCGTTGCGTGCGTCGGCCTACCTCGACGTGGCGGCGGGGACCTATCAGGTGCGCGCCGTTCCCGCGGGCACGGCGCCCGCATCGCGCGCGGCGAACACGAGCATCAACCTCGCGTCGGCCGCGTTGCCGGCGAACGGCGCGCGCACGATCATCGCCGCCGACAATGCCACCGGCGGGGCACCGTTCCGCTTCATCGTGCTCGCCGATCGGTGATCCGGTCGGTCCGACGGTGATGTGACAGGCCGCTCCCGCGATGGGGGCGGCCTGTTGCATTCAGGCCTGCCAGAGCGGCGCTGCTGGGCTGGTGCGGTGAGGCGCGGACCGGGCCGTGCCGCTGGCGCAACGTCGCTGTATCCTTCGGAGCGGCACCGGTTGGGCGGGCCGACGTGACCGCCGTGGTCGGGCGCGCGTCGCGCCTGCGTCTGCGGTGACGCCGCTGATCCGGCCGCTGCCGTCCGCTTCCGCCTTCGACCCACGCAATGTCCGCATCGCGCACGGCCACCTGCCCGAGTTGCAACGCCGAGGTCTCCGGCGAGAGCCGCTACTGCCCGAATTGCGGCGCGGCGGTGAGCGGGGTGTCGCCGTCGATGGCCGGCTCGTGGCCCCCGGGTGCGACCGCGCAGGCCACGGCCACGCATTCGCCGTGGGATGCGGTGATCACGCGGCTGCGCCACGCGACACTGGGCGAGTTCGACATCGGGCGCGAACTCGGTCGTGGCGGCATGGCGGCGGTGTTCCTCGCGCACGACCTGGCGCTCAATCGCAAGGTGGCGATCAAGGTCATGTCGCCCGGGCTGCTGATGGGCGCCGGCATGATCGAGCGCTTCCGCCAGGAAGCGGTGACGATCGCCAACCTGCAGCACGCGCACATCGTCACCGTGCATGCGGTGCGGCAGCTCGAGGACCTGCACTTCTTCGTGATGCAGTTCATCGAGGGCCAGTCTTTGGAAGGTGTGCTGCGCGCCAACCACGCGCTGTCACTCGACGTGGCGCGACCGATGCTCTACCAGGTCGGCACCGCGCTCGCCTATGCACACCGGCGCGGCGTAGTGCATCGCGACATCAAGCCGGGCAACATCCTGCTGAGCGGTGATGGTGACGCGCTGGTGACGGACTTCGGCATCGCCAAGGTCGCCGAAGGCCCGACGCAGACGGTGACCGGCATGGTGGTCGGCACACCATCGTACATGAGTCCCGAGCAGTGTCACGCGAAGGAACTGGATGGCAAGAGCGACCAGTATTCGCTGGGCATCGTCGCCTTCCAGATGCTGGCGGGTCACGTGCCGTTCTCCGGCTCGGCGTTCGCGATCATGAACGGGCACACGTCGGAACCGGTGCCGTCGCTGCGCGCGATCGTGCCCGACCTGCCGGAATCGGTGGAAGCGGCGATCGTGCGCATGCTGGCCAAGAAGCCGAATGAGCGGTTCCCGACGATCGCCGAAGCGTTGCAGGCGCTGCAGGCGCGACCGGTGGGCGAGGATTCACCGGTGCGCGACGAGATCATCCGGCTGGCTGCAGTGGAGGAACGGCGCGCGGCACTCGGTGACCTGCTGCGCACTCCCGCCAGCCCGGTGCCGCGGTCACACGCCGTGCCGGCGGCGAAGGCGCCGCCGGTGGAGTCGGCGCCGGTCACGTCTGCGCCCGTGACACCACCGCCGGTCACACCGGCACCGGTGACGGCGAGCATCGCGGTCGCGATCGCGCCGCTGTCGCAGCCGCTGGAGGCGGGTGACCACGTCACGCTGCGTGCGACGGTGCGTGGTGCCACCGATCCGTCGGCGCTGCGCTGGTCGAGCGACGATCCGGGCATCGCGGCGGTGCGTCCCGACTCCGGCCTGCTCTACGCGCTGTCACCGGGATCGACCACCGTACGTGCGACGCTCGGCGAGGCGACGGACGACCTCACGGTGCAGGTGAATGCGGCGCAGGTGGCGACGGTACGCCTGACACCGCGCACGGCGGGCCTGCGCGCCGGCGAGCAGGTGGTGCTGGTGGCGGAAGTGCTGGACCGGCGCAAGCAGCCGCTCGAACGCGCGGTGACGTGGAGTGCGCGTGGTGATGCGGTGCACGTCGATGCGAGTGGCACGGTCACCGCACTGATGACCGGGAGCGCGACCGTCACGGCAGCCTGTGATGGGGTGCAGGATGCGGTGTCGGTGGAGGTGCGGCCGATGGTGGCACCGGCGCCCACCGGTTCGCCGCCGCCGGTGGCGTCGGTGACCGAGATGATGAAGCCGGCGGTGGTGCAGGCGTCGCCGGTGGTGGAGCCGGCGCCGGCAGCGGCGCCGCAGCCACTGCAGGTGGTCTGCACACCGGCGCCGACACCCGAGCCGGCAGCGGCGGTCACACCGCCGTCAGCCTCGAGCACTGCGGCGAGTCGCGCGGGTGATGCGAAGAAGTCACTGCCGCTCCTGCCGATCGGTGCCGGCGTGGTGGCGGTCGCGATCGCGGCGTGGCTGCTGATGCCGTCGAAGCCCGACGTCAGCGACACGACCGTGCAGACGCCCGTGGTGATCGACGCGCCGGTGGTTACGCCGCCGCCGTCGGCCGTCGAGTCGACCACCACCGCGGTGGTGGAGCCGCCGCCGGTCAGCGCTCCACCCGTCGCAGCCTCAGCGGAGAGCGCCGCGCCGACGCGTGCGGTGGTGCCGGTGTTGCGGGTGCAGCCGCCGGTGTCCACCGAACTGCGGCCGGCACAGACGCTGCGCCTGCGCGCCTCGCTCCAGGATCCGGCGTCGCGCGCGGTGGTGTCGGGACCGATCCGATTCTCGACCAGCGACCGCGCGGTGGCGCTGGTGCATCCGACCACGGGGCTGGTGCGGGCGGTGAAGGCGGGACGCGTCGTGATCACGGTCGATGCCGGCGCTGCCGGGCGTTCGACGGTGAACCTGGCCGTGGTCGATCCACCGCCGCTGCCCGGCCTCGAGAACGTCGGTGGCGGCGGCACCACGCCGCCGCCGGTGCTCCGTCGCGACACACCGTTCACGCCGCCGGTCCGCACCGAGGAGCGCGACGTGAAGCCGACGCCGGCGGTCGCGATTTCGCAGGCGCAGCTGGCGAGCGAGGCTCGCGCGGTGATCGAGTCGTTCGCCCACGCGGTGGAGTCGCGCAACCTGGGGTTGGTGCGCGCGATGTTGCCGAGCATCTCGTCGCAGTACGCGAGCGACCTGAGCGAATTGTTCGAGGGGTCGAAGTCGGTGCGCGTGTCGTTGAATACGGTGTCGCTGGCACGTGGCGCCACTGCCTACGACGCGACGCCGGGTACCCGCACATCGGTCACGGCGGCGGTGACGGTGCGGGTGGTGCCGGTCCGCGGCAACGCGTTGCCACCGGCCAACGACGTGTGGCCGGTCACGCTGCTGCGTGAGGCGAGTGGGTGGAAGCTGGTGCAGGTGAGCGCATCGCCGTGATGTGAGCGTCCTTCATCCGGCTGCTTGCCGGATGAGGCACCGCACCGCATCGTAGCCCCGAGCGTCCGGCACTTCGGGCGCAGACGCCCCGGCGAGCGCCAGCTCGTCCACCAGGAGATGGCCATGAACCACGACGGCAGTTCCTCCCGTGCGCGCCGGGCTGTCGCGGCCGCGCACGCGCTGCGGCGTACCCTGCGCAGTGTCCTGGTGATGGCGACGCTCGCCGTCGTGACCTCGTGCGGCGGTGACACCGATCCGGTGCTGCCGCCGCTGTCGCTCGACAGTGAGACGGCCGCGATCGAGGTCGGCGAGACCTACCAGCTGAGCGCCCGCAACGCACGCGGCGACGTGACCTGGAGCACCAGCAACGCCTCGGTCGCATCGGTGGCCTCGACCGGCTTCGTCACCGCCACCGGCATCGGCACCGCGCGCATCACCGCCCGCACCGCCACCGATTCCGCTGGCGCCACCATCACCGTGCGTGCGCCGCGCGTGATCGCACTCTCCACCGCCAACCTCTCCGTCGGTGCACCAGCCGTCACCGGTGGCACGGTGGTGCGCGACGTGAACGTGACCAACGCCGGACCGGGCACGATCACGGGTCTGAACGTCACCGAGATCCGCTATCCCGACGGTATCGGTACGCCGTGGCTCACGGCACAACTGCTCTCCGCGTCCGCCACCACGTCGCAAGCGGCCGTGCTGCGCATCTCGGCCGCGGTGGCTGGCCTCGCGCCCGGGGCGTACTCGGCGATGGTGATCATCGGCGCCGACGCCACCTCGATCGTGCCCGCGTCGGTGACGATCACGTTCACCGTCGGTGACGCGCCGACGATCGAATTGTCGGCCACCTCGGCCAGCTTCAGTGCCACGTCGGGTGGTGCCGATCCCGCCGCGCAACGCATCACGGTGCGCTCCGGCACCGCGGCGCAGGCCACCGGGTTGAGCACTGCGATCACCTACAACGAACCGGCGCAGACCGGCTGGCTCACCGCGACGCTGGATTCGACCGGCACCACCACCGGCCTCACGCTGCAGGCGGCACCGGGTACGCGTCCGGCGGGCACCTACACGGCGTCGGTGCGCATCGCCGCGGCGAACACCGAGATCGCGGCGCGCACCGTACTCGTCACGTTCACGATCGCTGCACAGCCGACGATCGTGATCAGCAGTGCGACGGCGACGTTCAGCGCCGCCGCCGGCGGTGCCAATCCGGCTGCGCAACCGATCTCGATCACCAACGGTGCTGGCGGGACGTTGTCCGGGCTCGGCACCAGCATCGCGTACACCAGCGGCACCGGCTGGCTGAGCGCCACGCTGAACACGACCACTGCACCCGCCACGCTGACATTGCAGCCGACGACGGGAGCGCTGGCGGTGGGCACGTACACGGCCACGGTGTCGGTGGCTTCGGCGGTGGCCGGGAACTCCCCGCGTACGGTCGCGGTCACCTTCACCGTCAGCGCGGGACCGGTGATCGCCGTCACGCCGACCTCGCTCACGTTCGCGTCGCTGACGACGGCGTCACCGGCGTCGCAGACGGTGGCGGTGAGCAACGGTGGAGGGGGAACGCTGACCGGCCTCTCGGCAGCGGTGGAGTACGTGAGTGGCAGCGGCTGGCTCACGGCCTCACTGAACACGACCGCCGCGCCGGCGACGCTCACCGTGCAACCTGCGGTCGGGTCGCTGGCGGTGGGCACCTACACCGCCAACGTGCGCCTCAGCTCCAGTGTGGCCGGTGTGGCGTCGGTGCTGGTGCCGGTGACGTACAACGTCACCGCCGGCCCGTCGATCGTGCTCTCGGCCACCACCCGCACCTTCGCGGCGGTGGTGGGCAGCGCCGATCCGGTCGCGCAGACGGTGACGATCACCAACGGCGGTGGCGGCACGCTGTCATCGCTCACGACATCGATCGCGTACGGCGCAGGCGGCAGTGGGTGGCTGAGCGCCTCACTCAATTCCACCACTGCGCCGAGCACGTTGACGCTGACGGTGGCGCGCGGCGGCCTCACGACGGGCAGCTACACGGCCACCGTGAACGTGGCGTCGTCGGTGGCGACCAACTCGCCACGCACCGTGACGGTGATACTCAACGTCACGGCGCCGGCGATCGCGCTCAGCGCCACCACCCGCAGCGCGACGATCGGGCAGGGCAACGGCACCGTGACGTCGCCCACCATCCCGACCATCGCGATCACCAACAGCGGTGACGGTTCTCTCAGCGGCCTGACCGCCACCGTCACCTACCTCACCGGCCCGGAGCTCTCGGGCTGGCTCACTGGCGCCACGCTCAACACCACCACCGCACCCGCCACGCTCACCATCTCGATGAACGCCGGTGCGCCAGGGTCGCTGCGACCGACGGGCACCTACACCGCGCGCATCAGGATCCAGTCGAGCGTGGCGAGCAACAGCCCGCAGGACATCACGGTGCAGATGGTGGTCGGATTGTCGCTGGCCAACAGCGGCGTCTACTCGGCACTGGTGGCGTCCAGTGGTGCGGGCGGCGGTGGCTGTGCCAACTCCGGCTGCCATTCGGCCGGCAGCACGTCACCGGACCTCAGTTCCGCCACGAACTTCCGGAACAACATGCTCAACATCGCAACCGTCAGTCGCGCGCTGTATCCGCTGGCCACGACCCATCCCACGCGCATCGTCGCCGGCAGTGCGTCCACGAGTTACCTGACCTACCAGCTCTCCAGCACCTCGGGCGCACTGGCGATGCCGGCGGGTGTCGCCACCCGCACACTCGTCACCAACTGGATCAATGATGGCGCGCTTCCCTGATCTCCTCCCACCCTCTGCAGGAGCACGCATGCGCTGCAACCGCCTGGCCCTCGTCACCCTCATCGCGGGCCTCGCCGCGACGCCCGCATCGGCGCAGACACTGAAGCAGCAGGTGAACGAACTGTTCCGCTTCGGCGAATGTGGTGAGGCCCTCTGCCTCGAGGTGAACTCGGCAGTGCACGGTCTGCACTACGCGCCATCGGCCACGCAGGCCAGCGGTGCACTGATCGGCTTCTTCGCTGACGCGATCGGCAGCGCCATCTCCAACATCCCGATCAGTTCCTCGTCGGGCGGCGTGACCTTCACCTTCCGCGGCGGGCGGCCGGTGCGCACCTCGGTCTCCTCGGGACCGATCTTCGCCGAACGCGGCCAGACGCTCGGCAAGGGCCAGATCCTGACCGGTGCCAACGCCACCTCACTCAGTTTCTCCACCTTCCGCGGCGTGCCGCTGGACCAGCTGAACTTCAACTTCAGCCACCAGAACGTGGGTGTGCCGGCGTACGGCGATCCGTCGTTCGAGAACGACGTGATCCAGGTGCGCACGGACCTCAAGATCAACGTCTTCGTCAGCTCGTTCTTCGCCACCTACGGCCTGCTGGACCGGCTCGACGTCGGTGTGGCGATCCCGGTGGTGCGCGCCTCGTTGGACGGCACGAGCTACGGTTCCATCCAGCCGTTCGGCGGCACCTCGCCCCATTTCTTCGGTACGCCGGCGTCACCCACGCTCACCGCCACCGGCACCACCGAGGGGTCCAGCGTCGGCATCGGTGACATCGCGCTCCGCATGAAGGCCAACCTGTCGCGGAGTGAACAGTCGTCGTTCGCACTCTTCGGCGACGTGCGCCTGCCCACCGGCGATGCCGACAACTTCCGCGGCGCCGGCAGCCTCACCGCGCGCGTGCTCGGCGCGTACTCGGGACGCTACAACAACTTCTCGCCGCACATCAACGCCGGTGTGCTGGTGCGCACCGACAGCCTGCAGAACAACGCGGCGATCGCCATCATCGGCTTCGACCAGCTGATCAGCACCTCGTGGACGCTGGCGTTCGACGTGCTGACGGAATACCAGCTCGGCGACAACAAGGTGGAACTGCCGGACCCCGTGCAGCTGACAGTGCCGTTCACGCGCACCATCACGCCGACCAACATCCCCGGCACCAAGGATCACGTCGTGAGTGGTTCACTCGGTGCGAAGTACACCACCAAGCGCGGCGTGACCGCGGTGGTGAACGCGCTGGTGCCGATCAAGCTCGGTGGCCTGCAGCCGCGCATCGCGTTCACGGCGGGGCTGGAGTACGGGTTCTGAGCAGAAGCGCTTGCGGCACGTCTGAGTGCGTGTGAGGCAGCGAGAGAAGGCCGCACCAGCGAGGTGCGGCCTTCGTCGTCTCGCGGCGTGCCGGCGATGCCCACCTCACGCCTTGTGCCGAGCTCGGCTATAACAGGACGGCCGACCGGTGGGGGAAGCGTGAGTGCGTGACGCCGCGCGGGCCCGGTCCGACCTGCCGTCCGATGGCGGGCAAGTCGTCCGGCGCGCCCCGCCAACCCAACCGAGGTCGTGTGCGTACCATTGGGTTGCGGCAGGTTCCGGCAGTGGAATCCGTCGCCGGCTTTCACCCTATCGGGATTCGTCATGCGATCTCTTGTCCGTCTGTCACTGCTCATGGGCGCCGTCGGGACGGCGCTCGGTGCGCAAGCGCCCGCTGCGCCGGGTGCCCTCGACTCGGTGACGCTCAGCGCGCTGCGCTGGCGTGCCGTGGGTCCGGCCAACATGGGCGGCCGCGTCACCGACGTCGAAGGCATTCCGTCGCCGTCGAAGACGTTCTACGTGGCCACCGCCGGCGGCGGCATCTGGAAGACCACCAACGCCGGCACGACCTTCCGGTCGATCTTCGAGAACCAGCGCTGCGTGGCGATGGGCGATCTCGCCATCGCCCCGTCGGACACCAACACGATCTACGCCGGCACCGGCGAGCAGAACTCGCGCAACTCGATCTCGCCCGGCTGCGGCGTGTTCAAGAGCACCGACGGCGGACGCACCTGGACGAACCTCGGCCTGCCGGAGACGGAGCACATCGGCCGCATCCAGGTCCACCCCACCGATCCGAACACCGTGTACATGGCGGTCCTCGGCTCGGCGTGGAAGACCAGCAAGGCGCGCGGCGTCTACAAGACCACCGACGGCGGCAAGACCTGGACGGTGGTGAAGTTCATCAGCGAGCGCGCTGGTTTCATCGACCTCCAGCTCGACCCGACCAACCCGCAGGTGATCTGGGCCTCGAGCTACGAGCGACTGCGCGGCCCGTACTTCCTGCAGAGCGGTGGCCCGGGCAGTGCGCTGTGGAAGTCCAGCGATGCCGGCGCGACCTGGACCAAGGTGACCGGTGGCGGCTTCCCGGCCTCGAACCTCGGCCGCATCGAGATCGCGATCGCACGTAGCAACCCGAAGATCATGTACACGATGATCGAGGCCGACACGCTGCCGAACGCGGTGAAGGATCCGGCGAAGAAGGCACAGACGAAGCTGAGCGGCCTGTATCGCAGTGAGGATGGCGGCGCCACCTGGGCCCGCACCAACAGCGAGAACGTGCGCCCGTTCTACTACTCGCAGGTGCGCGTGGACCCGAAGAACGCCGATCGCGTGTACTGGTCGTCCACGCCGGTGAAGGTCTCCGACGACGGCGGCAAGACCCCGCGTGACGCGACGGTCGGCATCCACGTCGACCATCACGCGATGTGGATCGATCCCAACGACCCTGAGCACATCGTGGTCGGCAACGACGGCGGCGTGGCGCAGACGTGGGACAAGGGTGGCAGCTACGACATCCTGAATCACATCAACATCGGCCAGTTCTACGCCGTCAGCTACGACATGGCGACGCCGTACAACATCTGCGGCGGCCTGCAGGACAACGGGTCGTGGTGTGGCCCGAGCCGTCGCGTGCGCGGCCAGATCACGAACGAGAACTGGGTCTACATCAGCGGTGGCGACGGCTTCGTGACCGCCAACGATCCGACCGACCCGAACACCGTCTACAGCGAGAGCCAGGGTGGCAACATCGGCCGCCTCAACATGGCCACCGGTGAGCGCACGTCGCTGGTCAAGCCGACCTGGCGCCCGCGCTACATGGAGTTCGAGGACTCGATCATCGTCGAGCGCGGTGACACCACCAAGCCGGAGACCCCGGCGCAGCGCCGGCGCATCGCCACCCTCCGCTCGCAGCAGCTCGCCGACTCGGCCGCGCTCGACATGCGCTGGAACTGGAACACCCCGTTCTTCCTCTCGCCGCACAACCCGTCGGTGTTCTACGCCGGTGCCAACCGCGTGGTGAAGTCCACCAAGCGCGGTGACGACCTGATGGTGATCTCGCCCGACCTCTCGCTGCGCGACACGATGAAGATCCGCATCAGCACGCGGACCACCGGCGGCATCACCACCGACGCCACCGGCGCCGAGACCTTCGGCACGATCGTCTCGCTGATCGAGTCGCCGCTCCGTCCGGGCCTGCTCTACGCCGGCACCGATGACGGCAACGTCTGGTTCACGCGCAACGACGGTGCGAACTGGGAGAAGGTCCCGGCGTCGCGCTTCGCCGGGCTGCCGGCCGAGACGTACGTGAGCCGCATCGAAGCTTCGCACCACGACACGTCGACGTTCTACATCACGTTCGACAATCACCGTCGCGGCGACTTCACCACCTACGTGTACGGCACGCGGGACTTCGGCGCCACCTTCAGCAGCCTGTCGTCCACGCTGCCGTCGGGTGGTCCCGACTTCGCACACGTGATCCGCGAGGATCCCGAGAATCCCGACCTGCTGTTCCTCGGTACCGATGTCGGCGCCTACGTGTCGATGAATCGCGGCCAGAGCTGGCAGAAGTTCATGACCGGCCTGCCCACGGTGCCGGTGCACGACCTGCAGATCCACCCGCGCGACAAGGAGCTGATCGCCGGCACGCACGGCCGCGCCATCTACGTGGTGGACATCGCACCACTGCAGCAGATGCGTGGGACGGTGCTGGCCAAGAAGGCACACCTGTTCGTGCCGAAGGTGGCGATGGCGCTTGGCCAGGCCCCCGACGCGGCCGGCACCGCCGGCGGTGGCAATGGTCACAAGCGCTTCGCCGTGAACTCGGCCCCGTCGGGTGCCGAGATCGCCTATCGCATCGCGGAAGCGCAGCCGGGCAAGCGGGTGCAGATCACGATCACCGACGCCGCCGGCGACACCATGCGCACGATGATGGGTCCGGGTAGCGTGGGCGTGCACCGCGTGATGTGGGACATGCGCGGCAAGCGTCCTGCAGCGGCACCGCTGTCGCCGGCCGAGCGTCGCGACAGCATCCGCACGCAGGTGACGACGATGAAGATCCTCGACTCGCTGCAGCAGTCGGGTGTGGACAGCAACATGGTGCGCATGGTGCGCACGGCGGTGACGACCGGCCGCACGGCCGACCTGCTGACGCAGTTCGCCGGTGGCGGTGGCGGCGGTGGTGGTGCGGGTGGTGCGCCGCAGGCACCGGGCCTGCCGGCATGGAGTGATCGCCCGGGTGAAGGGGCGGTTGCCGGTGCGGCTGGCGCGCGTGGCGGGGCGGGTGGTGGTCGTGGCGGTGCCCTGGGCGCTGGCGGCGCGCCGGCCGCCGGTGGTCCGCCGAGCCAGGCCGCGATGCAGCAGATCTTCGGTGCCTTCCGCGGCGTGCAGGGTAGCTTGTTCGGTCGCGGTGGCCGTGGCGGCGGTGGCGGTGCTGCACCGATGGTGAAGACCGGTGAATACCTGGTCACCTTCACCTACGGCGACGACGTCCAGCGGCAGGTGCTGCGCGTCGAGCGCGACGCGGCGCTGACCGGAGCCACGGGCTTCGGTGGCGAGGACGAAGAGGACCGGCAGGAAGACGACGGCCGCTCACGCTGAGCGAACGTCTCCCACTTCGAATGGAGCACGGCGCATGACGGAACCGCTGGTGACCTCGCCACTGCTGGAGAACACGAAGACAGGCGTGGGTGAGGCACCAGAGGTGCTGGACATGCGGACCATCCGGCAGGTGGTCGTGGCGTCATCTGCCGGCACGGTCATCGAGTGGTACGATTTCTATGTGTTCGGGACACTGGCGCCGATCCTGGCGCCACTGTTCTTCCCGAGTTCGAGCGAGACCGCCGCGTTCCTCAACACGCTGGCCACCTTCGGTGCCGGCTTCGCGGTCCGCCCACTCGGCGCGCTGGTGTTCGGACGCATCGGCGACATGGTCGGTCGCAAGTATGCGTTCATGGTCACGCTGCTGATCATGGGTGTGGCCACGGCCGCCATTGGCATTTTGCCGACGGTGGCGACGGTGGGCATCGCCGCACCGCTGATGCTGGTCTTCCTCCGCCTGTTGCAGGGCCTCGCGCTCGGCGGCGAATACGGCGGGGCCGCGATCTACGTCGCCGAGCATGCGCCGGCCAACCGGCGCGGCTACTTCACCAGCTTCATCCAGGCCACCGCCACGCTCGGCCTGCTGGTGTCACTGATCGTGATCCTCGGCACGCGCGCGATCATCGGCGAGGAAGCCTTCAAGGTGTGGGGCTGGCGCGTCCCGTTCCTGCTCAGCGCCCTGCTGGTGGTGATGTCGTACTACATCCGGCGCCGCATGAGCGAGTCGCCGATCTTCGCCAGGATGAAAGCCGAAGGCACCGTCAGCCGGATGCCGATCAAGGAAGCCTTCGGGACCTGGGAGCGATGGAAGATCTTCCTCTCGGTGTTGTTCGGCGTGGTGGCGGGGCAGGCGGTGGTGTTCTACACCGGCCAGTTCTTCGCGCTGTTCTTCATCCAGAAGGTGCTCAAGCTGTCGTTGACGGATTCGTACGTGACCGTCGCCATCGGCATCGTGCTCGGCACGCCGTTCTACCTGCTCAGCGGCGCCGTCTCGGACCGCATCGGCCGCAAGAAGATGATCATCGGTGGCTTGTTCCTCGCCGCGGTGACGTTGTATCCGATCTATCGGGCGATGATGTGGGCCGGTGGGCCGATCACCGGCGAAGGCGCAGCAGCGGTGGCGTTGCAGCCGAACATCCCGGTGCTGGCACTGCTGGTGGCGGTGCAGGTCTTCCTGGTGACGCTGTCGTACGGCCCGATGGCTGCGTTCCTCGTCGAGTCGTATCCGGCCCGCATCCGCTACACGTCGATGTCGCTGCCGTACCACCTCGGCAACGGCTGGTTCGGCGGCTTCACCCCGCTGATCGCGGCGGCGATGGTCGCGGCCTACGAAAGCCCGTTCGCGGGTCTCGTGTATCCGATCGCCGTCTGCACCATCGGCGGTGTGATCGGACTGTTGTTCGTGCGTGAGCCGAACGCCGCAGCGGCCAACGACACCACCTGACGAGCCTGTGCTGCGCGGCGTGCAGCGCATTCACGCGCAAGCACGTGCGGCAGCGATGCAACCGAGAAGGACGACGCACGGCGCACGACGTCACACTGGCGCCGTAGGCCTCACGCGCCCGCCACTGATGGCGTGCCATTTGCGGTAGAGTTCGCTGTGACGGTCACGCTCGGCGACCGGCGCGCCGTCGTCGTACCGATCATCTCCCGGAGTGGCACACATGCTCGCAGGACTGCTGGCGCTGCTGGTCACCGCCGCCGACACCGCGCGGATCGAGTCGCGACCTGACACGATCCCGATGGGGATGTCGGTGATCGCCATCGCGCCGCTGGAGACGGTGCCGCCGCCGCGACTGACGTTGCCCGCGGTGCATTCGGTGCCCGTGAGCGTGACCGCCTGGCAGCCCGCACCGATCGATACCGGCACTCGCAAACGGCAACGCGGCGTGGCGTATTCCGAGTGGTACGGCCGGCGGGTGGCGATCCACAAGACGCTCAGCTACGCCATGCTGCCGCTGTTCGCGGTCTCGTACTACACCGGCACGCAGCTGGCGGACAAGGGACGCGACGGCGTGTCGGGCACCGTGCGCACGCTGCATCCGATCGCCGCCGGCGGCGCCGCCACGATCTTCGGCGTCAACACCGTCACCGGCGTCTGGAATCTCTGGGCTTCACGACACGATCCCGTCGATCGCAAGCGACGCTACCTGCACGCGACGCTGTTCCTGCTCGCGGACGCCGGGTTCGCATATGCCGGTTCGCTGGGCAGCGACGCCGGTGACGACGGCGCGATCCGCTCGCGGCATCGGGCGGTGGCACTGGGATCCATGGGTGTCAGCACCGCCGGCTGGCTGGTGATGCTGCTGCGCAGATGAGCGTGCCGTTGACCGCGATGCTGGTGACGACCTTCGAGCCGTGGAGCGTCTTCTACGCGAACTCCGTGGCGCTGGCCACGGCGCTGACGTTCGTGCACCTGGGTGCGATGATGGTCGGCGGCGGCATGGCCGTGAGCGCCGATCGCCTGGTGCTGCGTGCGCGCATCCCCGTCGATGCCGAGGCCAGTGCAACACTCGCCGACACCCTCGGCAGCGTGCATCGCCCGGTGGTGATGGCGTTGCTGGTGTCGCTGAGCAGTGGGCTGCTGCAACTCGCCGCCGACCTCGAGGCGTTGCTGCCGAACCGGGTGCTCTGGATCAAACTGTCGCTGCTGGTGCTGCTGGTCGCCAACGGTGCGCTGATGTTGCGCGACGAACGGGCGCTGCGTCGAGATCCCCGGGACACGTCGCGGGTCGGCGCGCTCCGCCGTCGCGCGATCACCAGCCTCGTACTCTGGCTGGCGGTGGTGCTGGCCGGCGCTGGCCTGATGCAGGGATGAGGAACCGACCGATGCCCATGCTGCCGCAAAATACGACACTCGAGTGCACCGGTTGTGGCTCGCCCGGCGATCGCCGCGCGTTCGTGGGACAGGTGCTGACGCTGCTGGCCGCCACCGCCGTCCTGCCCGACGTCCTGCGCGCGGACACGCACGTCGCCACCATCGCCGGCGTGCGGCGCGGCCGCGATGGTGTGGTGCGTTACCCGATGCCCGCGGTCGACGGTGCGACGGTGGACACCGCCAACGAGGTGATCATCGTGCGGTCGGCGGGGAAGTGCATGGCGTTCGCGCTCAGCTGTCCGCACCAGCGCGCGCTGCTGCGCCTGCGGAGCGGCACCACCGCCTTCCAGTGCCCCAAGCACAAGTCCGAATACACGCTCGACGGCACGTTCATCCGCGGTCGTGCGACGCGGAACCTCGATCGTCTCGCGATCCGTCGCGACGGCGCCGACCTGCTGGTGGACATCGAGTCGGAATTCCGCAGCGACGCCGATGCCGCAGCCTGGACGGCGGCGACGGTGTCCGCATGACGCAGTGCCGTACCGACACCGGTGAAAGGCCGGTGCCGCTCTCGCCCCTTGCCAGGTGATCCATGACGCCAGACACGACGAAGTGTTCCGGTTGCGCGCTCCGCACGAGCAACCTCTCGCGACGCGACTTCGTGTCCGCGGCCACGCTGTCGGCGGTGGCGGTGGTGCTCACGGCCTGCGGTGGTGACGACGGGCCGACCGGGCCCATCTCGCCCGGCGTCGGAGAGATCTCGGTGCGCATCACCGATTACCCGGCGCTCGGCACGGTCGGCGCGGTGGCCAAGGTGCGCAACTCACCGCCGGTGGCGCTGGCGCGCACCAGCGAGGGTTTCGTCGCCTTCTCGATGTCGTGCACCCATCGCGGCAGCACGGTCGTGATCGATGACGACTACACCATCTTCTGCCCGAACCACGGTGCCGAGTACACCGCCACCGGTGTGTGGCGCGGCGGCCAGAAGACATCCAGCCTGGTGCGACTGCCGGTGGTGGTGGACGACGCCAGCGTGAACGCCACCATCACGCTCGGCTGAGCCGTCGCACACAACGCGCTCCCGGCGCAATGTCCGCGCCTGGGGAGCACGCGCGCACTCAGTCGCGCGTGCGACCAGGCGTGTCGAGGCGGCGCCGGAGTCGCACCCGCAGTTCGTCGTGCACGAAGGGGGCGTCGTGCAGCGCCTGCACGTCGGCGCGCGATACCACCCGCTGCTCGATGAGGTGGAGCACCCGCTTCATCGTCCACTGATCCTGGACGCGTTCCAGCAGCACCACCTCGTCACCATGCGCCACCACACCGTCGCGCAGCACGGCGTTGTACCAGCCGGCCGCTGCGGTCTGGCTCACCTCGCGCAGCAGGGCGGGTCGCAGCCAGCGCCGGGTGAGCGTGCCGCAGGGGCCGCGCGGCTCCGTGATCTGCAACTCGCAGCTGCCGAACCGCCAGCGGTCGCCGAGACAGACGCGCCCTTCATCGAGGCCATCCACAGTGAGATTCTCGCCGAACGCACCGAAGCCGTAGACACTTGCATCGACGTCATCCGACATGCCGCGCAACGTCTCGGCAAACGCCTCGGCGTGCGGCCGCAGCACCGCGTCCCACATGGTGTAATGCGACGCACCGTAGACCAGCACGGCCTTCATCGGCCCGCCGTGATGCTTCTTCTCCTTCTGCGCATCGCCGACCAGGCCGAGCGAGTGCACCTCGGCGCGTGGGACGAGCGACTTCAGGATCGCGGACCGCCAGGTGGTGGCGACGCCATCGGGCTCGCGGGGGGAACGCATCGTGCGGATCGGGCCGGCCATCACGGCACGCACCACGCCACGTTCGGCCAATGAGTCGGTCTGCTGGATGCTCATGCTACAAAACTACGATGGCATTCAACCGCGCCGATGTGATGCAGCACCGCGCCGACGTGACGGCATCGTCGCGCGCGAAAGGCTCGTGATGCGCGCGTTGGCCGAGCGCGGCATGTGGGTACCCGTGCGTCATCGCGCGGGGGCGCAGAAGCGCCCGCTGTAATGGCTGGGGTCGCTTGTGGGTACAGCGTTGGCGGTCCCGGGCCGACCATCAGGGTGGTGACGCACCGGCTGGGGTACACATGTCGCCTGGGCTCTGGCGCAGGCTGCTGACAGCCTCCCACCTTGTGCGCACTTCGCCCGACCCTCTTTCCACGTCATCATCACATGTCCGAACAGAGCTTCCTCGCGCAGGTGCATCGCGCCTTTGATGCGGCAGCGACCTACACCAACCATCCGGCCGCCCTCCTCAACCAGATTCGCGAGTGCAATGCGGTCTACCGGGTCACCTTTCCCATCCTGCGCGACGACGGGACGATCCGCACCATCGTCGGATGGCGCGCCGAGCACAGTCACCACAAGCTGCCGACCAAGGGTGGCATCCGGTACGCGATCAACGTGAACGAGGACGAGGTGATGGCGCTCGCCTCCCTCATGACCTACAAGTGCGCGGTGGTGGACGTGCCGTTCGGTGGAGCCAAGGGCGGCATCAAGATCAACCGCAAGGAGTTCAGCGAGCACGAACTCGAACGGATCACGCGACGCTACACCTTCGAGCTCTGGAAGAAGAACTTCATCGGCCCCGGCGTGGACGTGCCGGCACCCGACTACGGCACCTCGAGCAAGGAAATGGCGTGGATCGCCGACACCTACGCACAGCTGGCCGTCGGCGACCTGAATGCGCTGGGCTGCGTGACCGCCAAGCCGATCGCGCAGGGCGGGATCCGCGGCCGCACCGAGGCCACTGGACGCGGCATCTACTACGGCGTGCGTGAAGCCTGCGACAACACCGAGGACATGAAGGCCATCGGCCTGACGAAGGGCCTCGAGGGCAAGCGATTCATCGTGCAGGGACTGGGCAACGTGGGCTATCACGCCGCGAAGTTCATGCAGGACGGTGGCGGCGTGCTGGTGGCGGTGGCTGAGCATGACGGCGCGCTCTACAACGAACGCGGCATCGACCTGCAGGCGATCATGGCGCACCGCCGCGAGGCGGGCTCGCTGAAGGGCTTCGCCGGCGCGACCTACATGGCCGACTCGCGCGCGGCGCTGGAACTGCCGTGCGACATCCTGGTGCCGGCGGCGCTCGAGGGACAGATCACCGCCGAGAACGCGCCGCGCATCCAGGCCAAGCTGGTGGCCGAAGGCGCCAACGGTCCGACCACCTTCGAGGCCGACGGCATCCTGCACGAGCGCGGCGTGATGGTGCTGGCCGACATGTTCCTCAACGCCGGCGGCGTGACCGTGAGCTACTTCGAGTGGCTCAAGAACCTCTCACACGTGCGCTTCGGCCGCATGGAGAAGCGGTTCGAGGAGACCGCGTTCAAGAACGTGCTGAAGGCGGTCGAAGACCTCACCGGCAAGACCCTCGGCGAGGAGCGCATGGCACGCCTGTCGCACGGCGCGGACGAGGAGGACCTCGTGAACTCGGGCCTCGAGGACACCATGATCTCCGCCTGGCATCAGGTGCGCGAGACGTGGAGTCGTCACGACCGCAAGACCGACATCCGCACCGCCGCCTTCATCTCGGCCATCAACAAGGTCGCGGTGAGTTACCAGGACCTCGGCATCTTCCCCTGAGCCGCGCGTTCGTTCGGCCGCCCGTGATCAGCGCAGCGATTCGTTCACGGGCGCCGACCAACTGCTGAACAGCAACTGCTTGACGCAAAGACGCAAAGGCACAAAGGCGCAACGCGTTCGCTTGTGGAGTGACGGATTGGCGCGGAGCAAACCCCTCAGCTTCTTGCTCTTCTTTGCGTCCTCGCGTCCTTGCGTCCTTGCGTCAAGCAGTTGCAGTTCAGATTTCGCTGTACCGACTGCCGGTTACGAGCGAAAGCTTTGTGCCTTCGTGCCTTCGAGCCTTTGTGTCAGGCTGTTGGTCTTTCGCCTTTCCGCTCCTTCGCTTTGGAGCGGATGCAGACGTCGCGAGCAGCGAACCGGCTCAGAGCTTGAACAGCTCCACACCGCTGGCCACGAACTGCACTTCGGTGGCGGTGCCGTCGGCGTTGCGCACCACCTGGGCGCCTTCGCCGATCAGGTGGTCGGCGGCCGCCTTGGAGTGGGTGGTGATCTTCGTGACCCCTTCCATGCGCGTGCGGCGGCCCACCATCGACTGCGGAATGAAGAAGCCGTAGTCCTTGAACGTGACGCGCATGCCGTTGCCCTCGGCGGTGGGCGCGACCTGCATCCAGCATCCCTTCTCGGTGCATTCGCGCGTGATCACGCCTTCCACGATCACGGGCGTGGCGGTGTAGGTGCGCGCAGCGGCGAGCAGGCGCGTCACCGGGATCGCGGCTCCGGCCGGCACGGCCGCGCCACGACGCACCACGGCCGAATCCACCGGCGATTGTGCCGCCAGCGGCAGCGCGGCGACGGTGAGGACGAGGGCGGCGGTGCAGAGGCGGAGGAGTAGCATGAGAGTAACCGTAGAGGTCGGTGATGGCCGGCGCGCTGGGCTGCTGCAGTATCCGTGGAGGCCCGCACCCGCGGTATCCCGGCCAGGCGCACCTGTCCCGCGTCGTCGATCCGGGGATAATATGCACGGGTGAAGCGGCCCCCTTTCTTCTATCGCGAATCGCACGGCATCCGGGTCTCGGTGCGCCCGGTGTTCCTGCCGGCGCAGTCGCAGCCGGCGCATTCGCAGTTCGTGTTCGCCTACTTCGTGCGACTGGAGAACGTGGGCGACCAGGCCGCGCAGCTGCTGTCGCGGAAGTGGCTCATCCACGATTCGGTGGGCGACGGCGAGGACACCGAGGTGGAAGGCGAAGGCGTGGTGGGCGAGCTGCCGGTGATCGCGCCTGGCCACATCCACGAGTACCAGAGTTTCTGTGTGCTCAAGTCACCCAGCGGCTACATGGAAGGGCAGTACTACTTCCGCCGCGCCGACAAGTCGCGCTTCGCCTCCGACATCCCGCGCTTCGTGCTCGACGCCGAGAACGCACTCGGCCCCACGTCGTAGGCTGCCGCTGGGGCTGCGTTACGGTGCGGCCGCCATGCGCAGCGCTGTGTCCAGCACCGGATCTTCACCGGCCAGCCACGCCCGCGCCGACGACGACACCGGCACCTTGGGCACGATCGACGCACGGCGGTCCCACGGATGGCTGAGTTGCCACTTCACGCCCGCGATCGTGGCCTGCAGGCCGCTGTACGGCAGCAGCACACGACCCTCGTCGCCATGCTGGTTGCCGGTCATGCTGGTCGGCTCGCCGATGAAGATCGGATCGGCCAGGCGTTCCAGGTCGGTGCTGAAATTGGCCGCCGCCGAGTACACGCCGCGACCGATCAAGACGTAGACGCGATGTCCGTCGCCGGCGGAGAAGGCGATCAACGTGCGCAACAGTTCACGATACGTGAACGTGTTGCCGCCGTTGTTGTGGCGGAGATCGACGATCACGCTGCGCAGCGCCGGCGCCGCCAGCTCGCGTCGCATGCGCAGGCCGAAGTCGGCCAGCGTCTCGTCCGCATCACCAGCCACCTGGTTGAACTGCACGTACATCGTGCGCCCATCCTGCATCGGTTGCGCCCAGTGCGATTGGTCGACGTGGCGCAGGAAGAGCGGCGCCGTGACGGTCGGCGGTGCCGGCAACTTGCCGCGCACCGGTGCGGAGACCGGTGTCAGTGTGCGATCCACGATCGCCCCTGACGGCAGTGCGAAGCGCGCCACGATGCTGTCACCGCGCACGATGCCGAGCCCGCGCAGCAACAGCACGTCCGACAGGCGGATCGGCACCGTCCACAATGTCTCGGTCGCGCTGCCGACACTGGTCACCGCTGCGACACGAGCGAAGGCGCTGTCGGCCGAGGTGCTGCCGATACGCACCAGCCGCGCACCCGTGAGGTCACGCACCGATGCATCCGTCGCCACCACGTGCAACCCTTCGTCGAAGGCATGCAACTGGAACGGCAGGTAGGTGAATCGCATCGCGCTCGGTGCCACCGTGCCGGGCGGTCCCGCGCCCCACATCATGGTGTGCCCCTGATGCAACGTGGCGATGATCCGCGACAGTTGGGCGAAGATCTCCGCGTCGCTGAGGGTCGGGATCGACGCTTTCAGGCGGAGCGCCAACGCGCGCGTCTCGTTCGGCAGCGGCTTGCCGCGATGGTCGGGCGACAAACGTCCGATCTCCGACAGCAGGTGATCGACGTCGCCGCGCCAGCCGTCGCTGCGCGTCGCCGCGGCAGGCATACGCGGCGCCACGATCTGCCGGAAGCGGGCATCGGTGGCGAGGAAGGCGAACGCCGAGTCGCTGGCCAGGCCCGGGCGATCCAGCTCATGATCGTCGTGCACCAGCTGCCGCAGCGTTTCGAGCGTGCGTGATGTATCGCCGAGCGCGGCCCACGCCGTCGCGATCCAGTAGCGCGCGTTGCCCGGCACCGGTCCGCCGATCTGCAGGGCGTGCTGGTAGGCGTCGATCGAGGCGCGAAGTTTCTGCTGACGTCGGCGCGTGGTGGCGAGCCCGATCCACGTCTCGTGATCGAGCGCGTACTCCTGCGTCAGCGAATCGAAGACCGCTTCGGCCGCCGCATCGTTCCGCGCCGCGAGTAGGGCTCGGGCACGCAGCAGGCGCGCGTGGTAGGCGATCGGGTCGCGTGGCAGAGAGTCGTGCGACACACCGATGCCGACCGGCGTGATGGGCGGCGCGACCGCAATCGGCGCCGCGACGGGGAGCGCCAGGGCGAGCGTGGCGAGGAGGAGTGGCAACACGGCAGGTGGGTGTCGGGAGCGAGTCTGACGTGCACGCCATACGCCTCTGGCCCGGCCCGGTTTCGTCCCCCCTCGACGATCACCGATCCGTACGGTCAGATACACAACGGCCCGTCACCGCAAGCGCAGTGACGGGCCGTTCTGCCTTCGACGCCAGCTCGACACGATCGCGAGCCGACGGCCTGGACAACTGAAATCAGGCGGCGGTCTGGTGACCGATTGCCCAGGTCGAGCCGGCGGAAGGACTGCGACTGGCCATGGGATCACCTCCTCGAGAAATGTTGAACAGTGGGCAGAACTGCACACCGCACGCGGCGGTGGCTCCAAAGAATTAGCGCATCATCTCGTCGCGCGCTATCCCTTCCGAAAGGCATACCTCTTCACTCCACTCCCGAGCCATGGCCGACCGCAACTGGACCCCGATCTTCCTCGCCGCCGACGTGCCGTTGCCGGCGGGCGCCTACAGTCCCGCGGTGCGCGCCGGCGATTTCGTGCACGTCTCGGGGCAGGTCCCGAAGGACTTCCGCACCGGCGCGCTGGTGGGCGACACGGTGGAGGAGCAGGCGGTGCAGGTGATCAGCAACCTGCGTGAGGTGCTGGCCGCCGCCGGCGCTACGCTCGACGACGTGGTGGCGGCCACGATCTACCTCACCAACGAACAGGATTGGGCGTCGGTGAACGACATCTGGAAGGCCAGCTTCTCGACCCCGTATCCATCGCGCACCACCGTCGGCGCACGACTGCGTGGCATCCTGATCGAGGTCAGTGCGGTGGCCTACCGGCCGCGCTGACGTTCATCGCGACGCATCGGCGGGCCGTGATCACGCCGGCTTCCGATGCGTCGGTGCGGCCGCGCTCAGCGCGCCGCCCACTTCGCGCGCAGCCCTTCCACCCGCTTCCGGTTCGCGCCAAGGTCACTGCGGCCAATCCGTGACGCGGACCGCACGTGGATCACGTTCGCCGACGCGTCGAACCGGAACTCCACGTCGTCCACGAAGCGCAGCAGCAGGCTGGTACACTCGGCGTGCAGGTACTGGTCGTCGGCGCGAACGACGGTCGTGCGGGGCCATGCCTCCACCACCGCCCGCAGGCGCGCCATCTCCGCCACCCCGCCGGGCGCCGGGAAAGAGGCCACCTGCTGGGCGGCCGGCGTCCCCGGCTCCGAACTGACGCAATTCCGCAGCGTGGCCGGGCAGGGTCGCAGCTGCCCATCCCGCAGGCCGAGCCCGCGGGGCGGTGGTGTGGTGATGCCGAACATGGCGCCTCCGAGAAAAACCGTCAGGGTGCGTCGCAGGACAGATGCAGACACGCGGGTGTCTCCCGGAGAGGACAACGCCGCTGGGAATGAATGTGTAACTCGTTGCTACAGCAATCGTTATAGAAGGTGACCGGACGGCGCGTGCCGTGCAATGTCACTGTCCCGAGGCGCAGACCCCCGCACTCCCGCGTGGCCTCGAAATCGACCGTAGTTCCCATCTGGAGCACGCCATGACCTTCCCCTCGACTGTCGCCATCCGCCGCGTCGCCGCACTCGGACTGGCCGCCGTCTCGCTGGCTGCCTGCAACAACAAGCGCGTCAGCCGCGTCGATCCCGCGCGCGTCACCGACCTCTCGGGCCGCTGGAACGACGTGGACTCGAAGCTCGTCGCCAATGCGCTGATCGAGCAGACGTTCGGTGGCCCGTGGACCGCGCAGTACGCCTCGTCGCACGGGGGCACGCCGCCGACGGTGATCGTCGGCGCGTTCCGCAACCGCACGCTGGAGCACGTGCCGATCGGCACCTTCGTCAAGGATCTGGAGCGCGCCTACGTGAACAGCGGCCGCGTGCGACTGGTGGCCAGCCGCGATGAACGCAGCGAGGTGCGCGACGAGCGCGAGGACCAGCAGGTGAACGCCTCGGCCGAGACCCGCGCGCGCGTCGGCAAGGAGAGCGGCGCCAGCTACATGCTGCAGGGTGATGTGCAGGCGATCGAGGATGCGGAAGGCCGCGAGAAGATCGTGTTCTACCAGGTGGACGCATTCCTGGTGGACCTCGAGAGCAACCAGAAGGTCTGGATCGGGCAGCACAAGATCAAGAAGTACATCGACCGTCGCCGCGTCGGCTGGTAACCGGGAGCCATGACCATGCACACCACACTGAAGGCCTCACTGCTGCTTGGCGCTGGCATCGCGCTCGTCGCCTGCAACGGTCCGCGTCGCATCCGCGAGCGACCGATCATGGAGAACGGCGATCGCACCGAATCGCAGGACCGCCTGATCGCGCGCGCCGCCTCGGACGGCAACGCCAGCACCGCCCGACTGACGCGTGCCCGTGACAGCGTCTATGCGCGTGCGGTGGCCACCTGTCGCGGCACCATCTGCGCCTCGGTGGCGAAGGGCGAGATCTCGCTCGGCATGACGCCGGCGCAGGCGATGGCCGCCACCCGCACCTCGCCCGCCGCCTGGACCCTGCGCGAGGCGGGCGCCGCCACCGTGATGGTGCCGCGCTACCTCGCCGGTTCCCCGCGCGACGCGACCGGTGAAGTGGTGATGGTGCAGTTCGACGACGACCGGCTGAACGCGGTGAGCTATCGCGAGACGCAGGGCATTCGCGTCGTGAGCTCGCCGGCCGACACCACCACCGATGGGCGGGCGAAGGCGATGGCCGACGCGCTGATCCGCGAAGGCGACCAGTTCAACGCCGCCGGTGATCGTGCCAAGGCGCTGGACCGCTACGATCGCGCGCTGGCGCTGAAGGCCGACGACATGATGCTCGAATACAAGATCGCGACCATGCTCGACCTGCAGATGCGCCCCGTCGAGGCGCAGATCCGGTACCAGCAGTTCCTGCAGGGCATGCTGCTGGAGCGGATCGAGGCGCGCGGCGAGGCGAATGCGAAGCTGGCCGACGCGATCGCCCGTGCGCAGCAGCGTGTGATCGTGCTCGAACGCCAGACGTCGGTGCCTGCCGCCGCGCAGGACGTGGCGCCGGCCACCGCACGCGCCCGCAGCGACTCCACCCGCACGCCGGTGGAACCGCCGAAGGTGCCGGTGGACTCGAGCCGAGTGCCGGTGGATTCGACGCGGATCCCGGTGGACTCACTCACGCCGCCCGACTCGCTGCTGATCCGGCGCTGATCGCAGGCTATCGCGGTGCGATGCCTGGTTGCTCGAAGGCATCGCACCGCCGCTGGTTCCCGCTCGTCCCCGTCACGTCGCACGCCCGCTGAGACTCCCCCGTCATGCGCCGCTCCCTGCTGCTGGCCGTCGTGCTCACGACATCGACCGCGTGCACCACGCTGTCGAACACCGCACGCAGCTACCTCACGGCCCCCAACGGCCTGCAGGTGGACGACGATCGCGTGCGCAACCTGCTGCAGCGCGGCATGGCCGACTCCGCGTTCCGCGCGGTCGGCAATCGCAAGTCGACGCTGAGCCCCGACGATCAGCTGATCCGCCTGCTCTATCAGGGCTCGGCGGCGCGTTACGCCGGCCGGCATCGCGAAGCCGGCACGCTCTTCGACCAGGCCTTCGCCGTGAGCGAGGATCGCTACACCAAGAGCATCAGTCGCACCGCGGCGTCGATGATCACCAACGACTACGCGTTGCCGTACACCGCCGGTCGCAACGAGCGCCTGCTGCTGCACTACAACGCGCTGCTGGCGTGGAGCGCGGCCGGTGACGTCGAGGCGACGTCGGTGGAAGCGCGCCGGCTGGTGGCGCTGCTGGCCAGCGCCGGCGAACCGGATGAGGACGAGCGTCCGATGCGCGCCACCATGCACGCGCTGGCGGCGGCCGCGTTCGAACAGTCGGGCGACTGGAGTGATGCCACCGTGGCGCGGCGTAATGCGGCGCGACTGGGCGCACTGGTGGACACCACCTGGACGGCGCCGGACAGTGCGATGGGCGACGTGGTGCTGGTGGTCGAGCGGGGCGACGTGGCGCACAAGGTGGCGGTGGGTCTCACCATCCCGATCTTCAACGGTGACGACCTGAATGCGTCCGGTGGACAGTTCGCCACGCAGCGACTGCTGGGTGACCTCGGCGCGCTGCGGAACGGCGGCATGTGGTACGACGACACGCCGTCGTGGCGTTTCACCGACACGCGATATGGCCCGCTGCGTGGCCAGCGCGCCAGCTACCTGCTGGACATGAGCTGGCCGGTGCTCCGCCGTGCGCCGCAGCTCGGCGTCGGGGCGGTGCGGGCCGTGATCGCCCAGGACGAGCAACCCGCCATCGTCACCGCCAGCCTCAGTGACGCGCTGGCGTCGGACTACCGCCGCGACCGCGGAGCGATCCTGTCACGCACGGTGGCGCGTGCGGTGACCAAGTACCTGGCCGCACGAGCCGTCGAGGCAGCGGCCGAAGCGGCCGCGAAGTCGGACGATGACGACGGCAAGAAGTCGAAGAAGAAGAAGGGCAAGAAGGACGACGACGGTGCCAAGGCGGTGGGCATGGTGGCGCGCATGCTTGCCAACGCCACCACCACCGCCCTCGAACGCGCCGACACCCGCGGCTGGACGCTGCTGCCCGGCAGCGTGTCGGTGGTGCGCATGCGAATCCCCGCCGGATCGCACGAGGTGCTCGTGGACGCGGCGGGGACGCGGCAACTCAGCCTGCCGGGCGTGGTGGTGCGCGCCGGGCGGACGACGATCGTGTCAGCCCGGCTCTGGCGAGAGCCCGGCGAGGGAATCCGCTCGATGGTTGAGCGAGCTGCAGTGCAGAAGGCCACGCCAGAGCGCTGACTTCACGTCGGGCAGCGCCGGTTCGACATCGATCAGCGCGCGCAGCAGCGTCGCCGGGCCGTCCATCACCGCGCCTTCGTCGACACAGTCGTCGTAGGCATCGTCGTCGTCGACGTAGGCGTCAACGAACACGCGTGCCTCCGCCCCGACTGCGCCGCGGATAGGCGATACGCGCCGGCTTGGGTCGGCGCCAGGGCTGCAGGAGGAGCGCGGGAGCCAGCAGGGTCACCAGCAGGACGGCTGCACTCATCGAAGCCTCTGACGCAAAGTGTTTCTCCACGGCGGCACATCGGCGTGCCGGTCCGCTCCACTGCGCGCAAGTCTCGGCTGCTGCACTCGGCACCTGAATGCCGCGCGTCTGTCCTGACTGCCGTCGGCCTGCATCATCCAGACGCACCGGCGGGCACGAGGTAATGCCACCCGACCCGCGGTCGCCGCCCGGAGCCGATAGGTTGCGGCGAGCCCCAACCCCGCCACGGTGTCCCAGCCTCGTTTCGCACGACAATTCCTTCCCGTTCACCCGTGTCATCGATGAAGGACGTCGTCGTCATCGGGGCGGGCGCGGCCGGCACCATGGCCGCCATCTTCGCCGCCCGCAGCGGCGCCCGCACCACGCTGCTCGAGCGCACGCGGGATGGAGGGCGCAAGATCCTGATCAGCGGCGGTGGGCGCTGCAACGTGCTGCCGTCGCGGGTGGACGAGGCGCGGTTCGTGACCGACTCGTCGCCGAACATCCTGCGCAAGATCATCCGTTCCTGGCCGCTGCCGGAGCAGATCCGCTTCTTCGAGCAGGACCTCGGCATCCCCCTCGAACACGAGGAGGAATCGCTCAAGCTGTTCCCGGCGTCGCACAAGGCGCGCGACGTGCGCGACGGCCTGCTGGCCTGTGCCGCACGCGACGGCGTGACGCTGGTGACCGAAACCAGCGTGGCCGACATCACGCCCGATGGCGCGCGCTGGCGGGTGACGGCTGACGATGGCCGGAGCTGGACCGCCGACGCGGTGATCGTGGCCACCGGCGGTCTCTCCGTCCCGGCCACCGGCAGCGACGGACGCGGCCTCGCCATCCTGCGCCGGCTCGGGCACACGATGCATCCCACCTATGCCGCGCTGACACCCATCACCGTCGAGCCGAACGAGTTCACCGACCTGGCCGGCATCTCGCTGTCGGTGACGGTGACGGCGCGGAGCGGTGCCGAACGCGCCATGGCGAGCGGCGGCTTCCTCTTCACTCATCGCGGCTACAGCGGACCGGCTGCGCTCAACGTGTCGCACGTCGCAGTGCGGTCCCGCGCGGGCGGCGCCGCGCGGGCGACGCTCGCGGTGCGCTGGACGCCGCTCGGTGAGGAGGAGTGGACGGTGCGCTTGCAGCCGCACGGCGCACGCACGGTGTCGGGTGCCGTGCGCGCCGAGATGCCGGAGCGTCTGGCGGCGGTGCTGATTCAGCGGGCCGGGGTCGATCCGCTCCGTCCGCTGACGGAGTTACGTCGCGAGGAACGTCTGCGTCTGGTGGAGACGCTGGTGCGCGGCGAGTTGCCGTGGGCCGGCGACGAAGGCTACAAGAAGGCGGAAGTCACCGGCGGGGGCGTGAGCCTGTCCGAGGTCGATCATCGCACGATGGAGAGTCGCCGCCAGCCGGGCCTCTTCCTGTGCGGTGAAGTGCTGGACGCCTTCGGGCCGATCGGCGGCTACAACTTCCTCTGGGCCTGGGCCACTGGACGGGCGGCTGGTCTCGGCGCCGCCACGGCCTGATGGTGCTTCGTTCGTTTTTGCTGTAGAGTGCGGTGTGACTTGCGTCAGATATTTCGTTACCACTCTTCCCCCCCAAGAGGTCGGACATGTCCGTAATGCGCTCGCTCCGGTGGTTTGCCGTCGCCGCCGTGGCACTCGTGCTCGCAGGTCCCGTTTCCGCGCAGCAGATGCGTGAGCGTATCACCGCCGAGCAGCTGACCGGCCTGCTCCGCGACAAGGGCATGGAAGGGCAGGTGAACGAACGCGGCAACGTGGTCGTGAACACCAACGGCACCAAGATCGTGTTCTTCATCTCGGGCCAGACGATGCAGGCCTACTTCGGCCTCCGCGGCACCAGCGCCAACGTGACGTCGGTCAACGAGTGGAACAAGACCAAGCGCTTCGGCCGCGCGTACATCGATGCCGAGGGCGATCCGTGCGTGGAGCTCGACTACGATCTCGAGGGCGGCGTCAGCGACGACTCGATCAAGGTCTGGTTCGACACCGTGACGGCCATCGTGCGCTCATTCAAGACGCACGTCAGCAAGTAAGCCTGACGGTTGTACGACGACGACGAAGGCCGCGCACCCGATCATCGGGCGCGCGGCCTTCGTCGCGTGGTGCCGCGGCGACGTCACTGCTTGCGCAGCACCTCGAGCATGGCGAGCCCGAAGGCCGGCAGGTCCTTCGGCACGCGGGCGCTGACGATGTTGCCGTCGATCACCGACGGCTGGTCGATCCAGAGTGCGCCGGCGTTGACGAGGTCATCGCGGATGCCGAGGGATCCGGTGAGCATGCGCCCACGCACGATGCCGGCGGAGATCAGGATCCACGGCCCGTGACAGATCGAGGCCACCATCTTGCCGGCGCCGTGCACTGCGCGCACGGCATCGAGCACCGCGGGAATGCGCCGCAGCTTGTCGGGCGCCCAGCCACCGGGCGCGATGATGCCATGCAGCGACGCCACGTCGAGCGCGTCGATCTGCAGGTCCACCGGAGCGGGATAGCCGTGTTTTCCGGTGTACGCCCTCTCGCCCACGCCGACCAGCGGCACCTCGTAGCCCGCCTCCTCCAGCCGCAGCTTCGGATACCAGACCTCGAGGTCCTCATAGTCCGGGCCGACGAGACAGGCAATACGCTTGGTCATGGACGCCATCCGAGGCTGAAGTAGGCCGAACCCTTGTCACGGAGCGGACCGCGCACGATGCGGGCCACGCCGGCCAGTGCGTGCAGGCGCGGCAGGCCGACCATGCCGAGATAGTCCAACTCGAACGCCTGCTCCACACCGACGACGGCAGAATGGCGATCGGCACGCCAGGCGGTGCCGGTGGAGTGCGCGTACAGCGTGACCGGCAGCAGTGGTGCCGGTCGTGCGATGCGATAATCGAACACCTCCACGCCGCGCGCGATGCCGACCGGAAAGGCGGGCATCGCGATCCGTTGCGACAGCGAGGCAGCGTCGGACAGCGGCGGCGCGAAACCGCCGGCGCTGAATTGCTCGAGCTGCGGAGTGCCGCGCGAGGCGCGATGCCAGCGCACGTCGAGTCGGGTGCGGAAGGCGCTCAGGTTGGCGCCGAGCGACGAGCGAGTGAAGGTGCTGTCGGCCTGGCGCCCGACGGTGGTGCGCAGCGACGCGCCGACCGTCCGACGCCAGCCAACCACCGCGCCGACCGCATATTGCGCGCTGAGCGTGGTGCGCAGTGTGGCATCGTCCGCGCCATTGGCGGCCGCACCCACGAACGCACTGATTGCCATGCGCTGCGCGGCCGACGTGCCGCCGATCGGCAGTTCCGCTGCCAGCGAGCCGCCGGCGAGGTGGACGTCGGACGCGCTGACGTCAGGTGCGTTCCATTGCGCGGTGCCGCGCTGCTCCAGCCACGCTGCTTCGGCGCGCAACACGGGTCGCGTACCGTACCATGCCGCACTCGCCACACCACCGCGCCATGCCGCCGCGGTACCGGCCATGCCGGTGAGTGTGTACGTGAGCCGGTTGGCGGGATCGGTGCCGGCCAGCACACCGGCGTAGGTCAATCCATCGCGACCGAGTGTCGTTTGCGCCATCAGCCGATGCGTGCGTGGCCCGATGCCGTACGGTGTCGCCGGCGGCACCGGTCGCTCGGCGAGCGTGATTCCAAGTTCGCGCGGTCGTGGCATGGCGGGGATCAGTTGCAGGTCGGCGTCGGATGCCATCGCGCCGCGCACCGTGTCTGCTCGGGTCGTGCGCCGCAGTTCCATGCCGCCGGCGTATTCGCTGAGGAACAGCAAACCACCATCCCGCAGCCCCACCGTCTCGTAGACGCTCCCGAGCACGCGAGTGCGTGCACGCCGCGGGCGATTGGGTGTAAAGTTGTACGTCAATTCGACGTTCGGGATGCCACCGTCCTCACTGATGTAGACGACACCAGCATCTTGGTCGAAGGACGGCGAGTGGCGGTTGACGCCGTCGTCCGGCGAGAAGACGACCAGCTGACGCGTCGGGATGTGGATCCACGCCAGCCGCCAGATGCCATCACGATCCTGCACACTCACGTACAGCTCGTCGTTGACGGGCGGGAAACGCGGATGGCTGAACACGCGTGTCGGCGTTCCGTCGATCAGTGGTGTGACGACCCCGGTGCTGAGTGATACCTGCACCAGTCCGCACGATCCACCGAGGCAGCGTACCGCAACCGCGAACTGTCCGTTTCCAGCTGGATCGGCATCCTGCACGCCCGCACCATCGGTGACGAAACGCACGTCGCCGCTTTCCGAATTCCAGATCGCGAGGTCCGGCCGCTGCGTGCCGTCACGGCGCGTGCTCCACGATTCAACGAGCAGCAGCGTGTTCGACGCACCGATGAACCGCGGATTGCGGAATGTCCGCCCGCGTCGCGCCGTGAGCGTGGCGATCGGTTTTGCGAGCCGAGGATAGAGGCGCACCGCAGCCACGTCCTGCGGATCCCGCCGCAGCTGCCGCGTCACCTGCTGCTGTTCGAGCGTGGTCACGGGTTGTGTGTCGAGCGGCGCGACGATCACGCGTGGCGACGCACCCTGGCCGGGCAGCACCAACGCGATGCGCTTGCCATCGTACGAGACCGCCAGTCCGCTGGCGCCGCCCGGATAACGCGCCAGCAACGTGCCCTGCACCAGCCCGCGCTGCCGCAGCGACGAGTCGACGCGAAACGCCTTCGACGTCAGCTCGGCCGAGAAGCGCGCGTAGAGCGTCGAGGGTGAGTCACCGTACACGCCGCGGAACGCATCGTCGAATGAGCGCGCGGTGCGTGCCGACTGACGACGGAAGACCAGCGTCATCGACGTGTCGCCACGCTGCGCCGCCAGCCACTCCCAGAACGCCGAGCCGGCGAGATAGGCCATGCTGCCGCCCTTGTAGCCGCCGCCGGCACTCATCGCCGCGTAGGACGGCAGGCGGCCCGCCAGTGCGAGTTCGCGCAGCAGCGCCGGACGCCAGGCACCGTGTGGTCGCCCGCTGCCGGTGATCTGGCCCTCGATCCAGGTGGCGTACCCTTCGGTTGCCCAGCGTGGCGTGAACACTGCCAGCGGGCTGACCTGCGCCGGCAGCAGGTGCCAGTACCACTGCGTCCGTCGGGCCGGGCGCGAGAGGTGTGCGATGTGCCCGAACTCGTGCGCCGCCAGCTTGGTGCCCCAGCCGCGATGGTTCGCGATCTGATCGGTGGGCGCGGGTGGCGTGACCCAGAGATGGATCACCGGCGCGCCGAGGATCGGGATCGCCTTGCCGTTGGCCACGTTGTACGGGTCGTCGATCACCACCGTGGTGCGGCCGTTCGGGGCGTAGCCGACCAGCGTTCGCACCGCCTCGCGCATCGCATCGAGGCGGGGAGCCAGCTCCTGCGCCCACCCCTCGGTGTCGGCGGGGTAATGCACGTCGAACCACTCGGTCCGCAGCGTGCGCCAGCTGGCGGCGCTGCGAATGATGTCCTGTGCCGATGCGGGCACGGCGCCGAGGGCGAGGACGAGCGCGAGCAGGCACGGCAGCCGGCGCACCAGCAGGTGGCGCGCGGCGGCGATCAGGCGAGGCATCAGGGCAGGAAGGGAAGGCGGGCCGCCCCCCTGCGGACGGGGGCATGGGCCAAGGATAGCAGGGGCCGGGAGTCGCTCCCCTCGACGGTCCTCGGCCGTCGCCGGTTTCTGCCGCCACGGCCCCGGATCGTGCCGGAAGCTGCCGAGCGGTGCCGACATAGCATTTGAGACCCGATCTCGCCATCATGCCACAGCCCGCCGACATCGGCCACCGCCCGCCACGCCTTCACACCAGCCCTCCGGGAATCGCGCCGCCCATGAAGCTGATCACCGCCATCATCCGCCCCGAGTGCCTCGCCGACGTGAAGGCCGCGCTGTTCCGCGCTGGCGTCACCGGCGTCACCTTCTCGCGCGTCTCCGGCCACGGCGGCGAGCGGGAAGTGGTGCAGCAGTATCGCGCCGAGACGGTGGTGCTCGAGTTTCACGAGAAGGTGAAGGTCGAGATGGCCGTCTCCGAGCACTACGTCGAGCCGACCATCGCCGCCATTCTCTCGTCGGCACGCACCGGGAACGTCGGTGATGGCAAGATCTTCGTGCAGCACCTGGATCGCGTGGTGCGCATCCGCACCGGCGAAGAAGACACCGCCGCACTCACGCCCGTGACCGCCGACGCCGTGCAGCGACTCGCGCAGCGACAGGTGGCGTCGTGACGCCGGAACCGACGATGGTGGCAGGTGACACCGCGTGGGTGCTGGTCTCGACGGCGATGGTGCTGATGATGGTGCCGGGCCTCGCCTGCTTCTACGGCGGATTGACGCGCAATCGCGCCGTGTTGAACACGATGTTGATGAGTTTCGGCGCGTTGGCGGTGATGTCGGTGTTCTGGGTGGTGGCTGGCTACTCGCTGGCATTCGGCCCCGGCTCGTCGTGGATCGGCAGCTTCGCATGGCTTGGCATGCAGGGTGTGGACGGCACGCCGAATCCCACCTACGCCGCCGGCTTGCCGCACATCCTGTACGCCGGCTTCCAGATGATGTTCGCCGGCATCACGGTGGCGCTGATCAGTGGCGCAGTGGTGGAACGCATGCGTTTCTCCGCCTTCCTGCTGTTCGCACTGTTGTGGGGCGCGCTGGTGTACGTGCCACTCGCGCACTGGGTCTGGGCAGATGGCGGATGGTTGCGCTCACTGGGCGCGCTGGACTTCGCGGGTGGCACGGTGGTGCACATCAGTGCCGGTGTGTCGGCGTTGATCCTCGCCAAGATGATCGGACGGCGTCATGATGCGGGCCGCACCGCGATCCTGCCGCACAACGTGCCGCTGACGCTGCTCGGCGCGGGCATTCTCTGGTTCGGCTGGTTCGGATTCAATGCCGGTTCCGCGCTGGCCGCCGACGGCATCGCGGCCAACGCAGCGATCACCACGCACACGGCGGCCGCATCGGGCCTGCTCGGGTGGATCCTGGTGGAGTTCATCCGCACGCGGCATGCGACCGCGGTCGGAGCCGCCACCGGCGCGGTGGCTGGCCTGGTGGCGATCACGCCGGCCGCAGGATTCGTGTCGCCGGTGTCGGCGGTCGCGATCGGCGCCGTGGGATCGATGTGCGCCTATGCCGCGATCCAGTTGCGCGCGCGCACCACACTCGACGACGCGCTGGACGTCTTCGCCTGTCATGGCGTGGCCGGCATCGTGGGGGCGCTGGCGACGGGTGTCTTCGCGACCAAGGTGATCAACAAGGCCGGTGCCGACGGCTTGCTGGCCGGCAACGCGCAGCTGCTCGGCATCCAGGCAGTGGCCGTGCTGGCCACGATCGCCTTCGTGGCGGTGATGACGCCGGCGGTGGTCCTGGCGGTGAATGCGGTGACGAAGATCCGGATCTCGCTCGCCGACGAACTGGCCGGCGTGGATACCAAGGAGCATCGCGAGGAGGGCTACCACGGCGGCGGCCTGGCTGAGTTCGCGGGGCAGGCGATCACGCTCGGTCAGCGGGTCGTGCTGCCGGCGCACGAAGTGTTCGGGCAGCCTGCCGTGAACGGCGACTGATCGGTCAGCCGGTCCTGAAACGACAGCGGGGCGCCCTGCGAAT
>JAZKJL010000003.1:513910-753844 GCA_040384325.1 Gemmatimonadota bacterium
AGGGCGCCCCGTTGCCTATCTTCCGACCGTCGCGCGATGACTCAGCGCTGCGACGGCTTGGCGACGATCTTGTCCTGCAGCCACGTCATCGGCACGATGAACAGCGGCGACAGGAACGACCCGAGCAGCACGTTGATCCACGTCAGTGCCAGGAAGTACGCGCCGAGGCCGATTCCCATCCACAGGGTGCCGAGAATGCCGTTTGTCTCCACGCCGACTCCACCGGTTGAGGTTCAGCGCGGAATGCTAATGGCGCTGCGGCCGGGACGGGAGAGGGGCGTGCTGTCGGCGCTGGAGCGTCCGGCGGTGCTGGCGGTGTCGGGCGGTGCCGACTCGATGCTGATGGCGGCGGCGCTGCACGCGGCCGATCCGTCGCAGGTGCTGGCGCTGGCAACCTTCGATCACGGCACCGGCGCGGCCGCTGCAGCAGCGGTGGAGGCGGTGCGCGCGTGGGGCTCGTCGCGCGGGATTCGCGTGCATGTGGGACAGGCCCGCGACCTGCCGCGCACCGAGGCCGCGTGGCGCTCGGCGCGCTGGACGTTCCTGCGTGAGCTCGCCGCGGAACACGACGCGCCGGTGGCCACGGCGCACACCGAGGACGACCAGGCGGAGACGGTGTTCATGCGGTTGCTGCGCGGTTCGGGCGTGCGCGGACTGGCCGGACTGCTGGCGCCGTCGACCGTGCTGCGACCGCTGCTGCACCTCACCCGTGTCGAGGTGCGCGCGCTGGCCGTCCGTGCCGAGGTGCCGTTCATCAATGATCCGTCCAACGCTGACCTGCGTCACCTGCGCAACCGCGTTCGGCTGGAGCTGCTGCCGGCGCTGGAGCGCGTCACGCCCGGATTCCGTGCCTGGCTGCTGCGCGTCGGGCGCGAGGCGGCGGCGTGGCGTGCGGACGTGGCTCGAGCGGCGGACCTGCATTGGCGGCCGGCGGTGGAGTCCGAGCGCGGGATCGCCCGCGTCCCGCGCGATCGCCGCCGGCTGCCGACCGCCGACGAGGCGGCGCTTTTCTGGCCGGAGGTGGCGGGACGCCTTGGCATTCCGCTCGACCGGCGAGGAACTGCCCGGCTGGCCTCGTTTACAACCAAGCTGGAAACAGGATTGCAGATGCCGCTCTCCGGCGGTGTCCGCGTGACGAGCGATCGGGATGGCTGGTCCATGGAGCGAGCTGGAGCTGGGGGCTGACGGTTGGCCCGGCCAATCGGCTGGCACCACGGAAGTGGTGAAGGAGCTTTATCTTGCGGAGGCAGCGTCAGCGGCGGGGGATGGTCCTGCGCGGTGACGCCTTCTCGGCAACAGTGATCGTCTGGGTACAGGTGGGTGTGCCGCAACGACGCGCAACACGATGGCCCCGCGCCATCGGGAGACAACCGGTTCTGTGAGCGACGTGTTGACGGCGGATCCGCGACTGGAAGGGCGCGCAGTGAAGCGCGTGGTGTACGACGAAGTGGCACTGGCGGCGAAATGCCGTGAGTTGGGCGAGCAGATCACCGCCGCGTATCCCGACGGCGATCTCCTTGTGCTCGGGCTGCTGAAAGGCAGCTTCATCTTCGTGAGTGACCTGGTGCGACAGGTGCACCGGCCGTTGGCGGTCGACTTCCTGGTGGCGTCGAGTTACGGCGATGCCACGGTGTCGAGCGGAGTCGTGCGCCTGCTGTACGACCCCGAGACGACGCTCGAGGGGAAGCACATCCTGCTGGTCGAGGACATCGTGGACTCGGGGCGGACGCTGGCGCGCCTCGTCGACCTGCTCAGTGAGCGGAAGCCGGCGTCGCTCGAGATTTGCGCACTGCTGCACAAGCACATCGCCACCGAGTTGTCGCACCCCGTGCGGTTCGTCGGTTTTGATGCGCCGAACGAGTTCCTGGTCGGGTACGGCCTCGATCACGCCGAGCGCTTCCGTCACGTTCCCTACATTGCGAGTCTGCTGTAATGCCCGTCATGCCGAATAACCCGAGCCCCAACAAGGGCGGCGGATTCAACTGGGGCAAGTTCTCGAAGACGCTTGCCTTCTGGGTCCTGATCATCCTGATCCCGGTGACCTTCGTGACGCTGACGTCACAGAAGAACGCCGACGCGCCAGCGCTCACCTATTCCCAGTACGACCGCGAGTTGCTCAAGGGCAACCTGAAGAAGGTCGTGGTGGTGGACGGGCGTGAGCTGCAGGCCGAGACCAAGCAGCCGATCACCGTCAACGGCAACGAGGTCACCCGCTTCACCACCACGCTGGTGGGTGAAGTCACGGATCGCGACAAGGATGCGCTGCGCAACGCCGGCGTGGAGTTGAGCGCCAAGGCGGCGCGCACCTCCATCGCGTCGGTGCTGATCAACATCCTGCCGTACGTGCTGCTGTTCGGCTTCTGGCTCTTCCTGTTCCGGCAGATGCAGGCCGGTGGCGCGAAGGCGTTCAGCTTCGGCAAGAGCAAGGCGAAGCTGCTCACCGGCGACACGCCGAAGGTGACGTTCGCCGACGTGGCCGGTGCCGACGAGGCGAAGGTCGAACTGCAGGAGATCATCGAGTTCCTGAAGGACCCGCAGAAGTTCACCAAGCTCGGTGGCCGCCTGCCGAAGGGTGCGCTGCTGGTGGGCCCGCCGGGTACCGGCAAGACGCTGCTGGCGCGTGCCGTGGCCGGTGAGGCCGGTCGTCCGTTCTTCAGCATGTCGGGTTCCGACTTCGTCGAGATGTTCGTCGGCGTCGGTGCCAGCCGCGTGCGCGACCTGTTCGAGCAGGGCAAGGCCAGTGCGCCGTGCATCATCTTCATCGACGAGATCGATGCGGTGGGTCGTCATCGTGGCAGCGGCATGGGTGGCGGGCACGACGAGCGCGAGCAGACGCTGAACCAGCTGCTGGTCGAGATGGACGGCTTCGAGAGCAACGAAGGCGTGATCCTGATCGCGGCCACCAACCGTCCCGACGTGCTCGACCCGGCGCTGCTGCGCCCGGGCCGCTTCGACCGCCAGATCGTGGTCGATGCGCCGGACCTGCGCGGTCGCGAAGGCATCCTTCGCGTGCACATCCGCAACAAGCCGATCGCCGACGACGTGGACGTGACGTCGCTGGCCAAGGGCACGCCCGGCATGGCCGGCGCCGACCTGGCCAACCTCGTGAACGAAGGTGCGCTGCTGGCCGCGCGTCGCGGGCACGACAAGATCTACATGACCGATCTCGAGGAAGCGAAGGACAAGGTGCAGCTCGGCGCCGAGCGCAAGTCGCTCGTGATGCGCGACGAGGAGCGCCGCCTGACCGCGTACCACGAGGCTGGTCACGCCGTCTGCGCGATCAAGATCAAGGGCAACGATCCACTGCATAAGGTGACCATCGTGCCGCGTGGTCGCGCGCTCGGTGTGGCGTTCACGCTGCCGGAAGACGATCGCGTGAGTGTCACGCGTGAGCAGATCGAGGCACGCCTGGTGATGGCCTACGGCGGTCGCACGGCGGAAGAGCTGATCTTCGGGCGCGATCACGTCACCACCGGCGCCAGCAGCGACATCCAGCAGGCCACCGGCATCGCACGACGCTACGTGTCGCAGTGGGGCCTGTCGGATGCCGTCGGCCCGATCCTGGTCGGCGACAACGAGCAGGAGATGTTCCTCGGCCGCGAGCTGACCAGCCGTCGTGAAGTGAGCGAGAAGACGGCGCAGCTGGTGGACGCGGAAGTCAGCCGCGTGATCAAGGAAGCGTACAATCGTGCCCGCGGTGCGCTGGAGGAGAACATCGACCTGCTGCACTCGCTGGCGCGCAACCTCCTCGAGCGCGAGACGCTGACGCGTGAGGACATCGGGCTGCTGGTGCAGGGCCAGATCCTGCCGCCGCGCATCGATCCGCCGTCGAACCTGACGCCGCCGGTGGTGACGCCGCCGGTGGTGGCGGCCGCTCCGGAGCCGAAGCGCATCGCGCCGCCGTTGCTCGGCGGACCCGGCATCCAGCCGGCGTGATTGCACCGGCGCCACGCTGCCGCCACTGATGCGGCACGACGACGCCCCGACGCACGACCACACGCCACCGGCCGCCCCTGCGCGCCGGTGGCGTTTGCGTGGAGCCGTGCTGGACCTGCAGCGGCCGCAGGTGATGGCGATCTGCAACGTCACACCCGACTCGTTCAGCGACGGCGGCGAGCACTACTCGGTGGCACTGGCGTGCGAATTCGCGCAGTCGGCGATGCATGCCGGTGCCACGATCCTCGACGTCGGTGGGGAGTCCACACGCCCGGGTGCCACGCCGGTGCCGGTGGACACCGAGTTGGCCCGCGTGCTGCCGGTGATCGAGGCGGTGCGCGATCGCTTTCCAACGCTGCTGGTGACGATCGACACCGTGAAGGCTGCGGTGGCGCGCGCGGCACTCGCGGCCGGTGCCCACGCCGTGAACGACGTCAGCGGCGGACGTCTCGATCCCGCGATGTTCGACGTGGTGGCGGAATCCGGAGCAGGGATGGTGGTGATGCACTCGCGCGGTGACGTGCGCGACATGGCATCACTGGTGCACACCCACTACGCCGGCGACGTGGTGACGATCGTCGCCGGGGAACTGGCGCGGCAGGTGGAGCTCGCGCGTCGCGCCGGCATCGCCGACGACGCGCTGGTGCTCGATCCCGGCATCGGCTTCGCGAAGACGACCGCGCAATCGGTCGCGCTGCTGCGGGCCATTCCGCGCATCACCGCGATCGGCTTTCCGGTGCTCGTCGGCGCCAGCCGGAAGCGCGTGATCGGGGAGCTGACCGGCGTCCGCGAGCCGTCGATGCGGGCGGTGGGCAGTGCGGTGGCGCATGCCTGGGCGGCGGCGCATGGCGCGCGCATCATCCGCACGCACGACGTGGCGGCCACCTGCGACGCACTGGCGGTGGTGATGGCGCTGGCCGGGCACGACGAACCGAGCTGACCGGTGAACGCCTGTTTCTTCAAATACGAACTCAAGTATTGATATCGAATGGTCGAGACTGCTTAGCATCTCGTTGTCCGATAAGAGCACCCCGCCGGTGACGGCGGTCCGCAGAGCCAGCCAGCTAGGAGATGTCCCTCCGAGCCCGGGCGGTCGCCGAAGCCGAGTGTCCAGGAGAGTCCATCGCAGATGCGGCGGCGATCCTGGCGCGCGTCGGACGACATGCACCCCGTTCAACCGGAGCGCTGTCGTGGTCAATCGTCCCATCCGTCCCCGCCATCAGGGGACACCCGCATTCGCCACCACCCGTCCTGAAGATCCGACGCTGGAGGGCCACGGCTGCCGCTGATGCGGCGTCGTCGGCGCGGACCGCGGCACCACACTCGGCAGGGTGGTGCGGTCCGCTGACTCGCACAGGATCGAGGTGACACAGGCCGGCCCGCACGTCAGCACACGTGCGGGCCGGCCTGTCGTCGTATGTCCCGCGCGGTGTCGCGATCGATCAGGACATCACGTGTTCGAGCACGGTGGTCAGCGCCGCCGCGCTGACCGGCTTCTGCAGCACCGCGATCACGTTCGCGCCGCGCGGCCCCTCGGGTGTGACGGTCTCGCTGAAGCCCGTCATCAACACCACCGGCAGCGATGGATTGCGCAGCTCGAGTTCGCGCGCAAGGCGGTCACCGGTGATGCCGGGCATGGCCACGTCGCTGACCACGACATCCGGCGTCACCTCGCCGTCGGCCAGCATGCGCAGCGCCTCCTGGCCGGTGTGACAGATCGTGACCGCGAACCCAGCCCGGCGCAGCGCGGTGCCGACGGCGGTGGCGAGTTGCGGCTCGTCCTCCACCAGCAGCACCCGACCGCTGCCGCGCACCGCAACTTCCGGCGCCGGTTCGGCGGGTGTGGGTGCACCGCAGGTCGGCATCGAGATCACGAACGTGGTGCCGCGACCGGGGGCCGTGTCGACCGTCACCGTGCCGTCGTGCGCGAGGATGGTGCCGTGCACCACCGCCAGGCCCATACCGGTGCCCTGGCCAACCTCCTTGGTGGTGAAGAACGGTTCGAAGATGCGATCGGCGACGTGCGCCGACATGCCATGCCCGTTGTCGCGGATCAGCAGGCGCACCGTCTGTGGCACGCTGCCGGCATCGAGGCGCACCTCGAGCGTGATCGTCGGGTCGTCGGTGGTGCGGAGTGCGTGCTCCGCATTCACGCACAGGTTCACGATCACCTGCTGCAGCGCCGAGGCGTTGCCCTTGACGATGATCGGTCGCTGCGGCACACGAACGGCGAACGCGATGTGGGCCGGCAGCGTGGCGCGCAGCAGTCGGCCGCTCTCGCGCGCGAGGGCGCAGATGTCCACGGGCACGTGCTCCGACTCGGTGTGCCGGCTGAAGGTGAGGATCTGCCGCACCAGGTCACGCGCGCGCAGGCTGGCGGTGCGAATCTCGAGTAGGTCGTTGGTCAGCGCACGCGGCAGCTGCGGATCGGTAAGGCCCAGTTCCGCGTAGCCGAGCACGATGCCGAGCATGTTGTTGAAGTCGTGCGCGATGCCACCGGCCAGCGTACCCAGCGACTCCATGCGCTCGCGCTGCTTGGTGCGCTCGGCCAGCGCGATGGCGGAGGTTGCGTCCTCCACGCTGCCGACGAAACCGTTCGGCCGGCCATCCTCCTGCAGCGGCGACACCCAGCAGCGCACGCTGCGCACCGAGTCGTCGGGCATGCGAAGCCGGAAGGTGATCTGCAGCTCCCGTGATTCCTGGATGGCGGCGCCCCACGCCGCCATCACGCGCTCCGCATCGTCAGGATGCAGGCGCACCCTGGTGCCTTCACCGAGCAGTTCCTCGGCGCTCAGCTGCCAGATCTGCTGCATCCGTTCGTTGCCGTAGATCACCTGCCCGCTGGCGCTGCAAAGGAAGATGCCGAGCGGTGCGCCCGAGGCGAGGGTTCGGAAGCGGGACTCGCTGTGCCGCAGCGCCTCCTCCGCCGTCAGGCGCTCGGCGACATCGTGCGCCACGCAGGTCACGCCGTAGACGGCGCCCGCCGTGTCGCGCATCGGCATCAGGATGTGATCGTGGTGGTGCGTGACGTCGCCGTCGGTGTGCGCCGTGTAGTACGTGACGCGTTCACCGCGCAGTGCGCGTTGATAGAGCGCGCGCCAGGCGGCGAGGTTTTCCTCCGGGAAGGCATCGTTGAGCAGTGATTCGCCGGCCTCCATGCGCCGGCCGCTGATGCTGCTCTGGGAACGCTGAAAGGCGCTGTTGGCGAGGATCAGCCGGAAGTTGGAATCCACCGCCCAGATCGGGGAATCGCACGAGTCGAGCATCGCCAGCATGCTGGTGCGCTCGCTGACGAGCTCCCCGACCAGGCGTTGGTGGAATTCGTGCGGCAGCGGCTGAATGCTGGAGACCGGAATGCCTGGCAGCGCAGATACGGGCGGCGCCTGCTGCATCGTGAGGTCCACCACATAGCCCATCCAGTGCCCCGGCTTGTCGGGGATGAACGCGCAGACGAGGAGCACCGGCACGCGACTGCCGTCCTTGCGGATGAACTCCTTCTGGTATGGCATGGTGAAGCCGCCCGTCTCGCTGGCCTGGCGGATGCCGGCTTCGTCGAGATGCAGGTATTCGGCGGGCGTCATGGTGCGCCAGTCGATCGCTCCGCTTTCGAGGTCCGCACGCGAATAGCCGATGATCGCGAGGAACGCGTCATCCGCCGCGGAAATCGAATCCTCGAAACCCCACATGATGCCGAGCGCAGTCTGGCGATCGTGCGGGCCGGGCGAAGTGCCGGGCATTGGTCGTGGCTGCAGAGAGGGCGTGTGTCCCCAGGCGCGTCAGGCCCGAGTGTCGGCGGCCGACGGGAGATTCGTCAGCCGCCGACCGTTGTCCGCGAGACGAGCCGGCGGACGTCCCTCGAGCGGCGCGTCAGGGCTTGCGTGCGGGTGCCGGGCGCGCCGGCGCACCCGGCTTGGACATGGCCGCCGGACCTGCCGTGGCGGTGATCACCTGGTACATCCCCTTGGCGACGTGCGAGCGCCCGTCACTGGCGGGAATCAGGCAAGAAAGAATGTAACGGCCGGGCGGCATGCGGAACGAGATGAATGCTTCGGCGCCGTTGGCGATGGTGGCGGTCTGGCCGAGGCTCTTGCTCCATGCCGGGGCGCGACCGCTGTTGCGGGTGGCATCGAAGAAATCCTTCACCGACTTGCCTTCGGGCAGTTCCTGGACCGTGACGTGATGAATGTCCGGGCCCTGGTTGACCAGCTGGATGGTGGCGATGCCCGAAGCGACCGACGCGGGGGCATCGAAGACGTAATCCCTGGCGATGACCTTGATGAACTGGATGCGGTCGGGGGCGGTGGCCTGGGCCGCCGCAGGGGCCGCGCAGAACGCCGCCAGTGTAACGGAGAGAGCCGCGCGAGCAGTGGTGCGCATCTGAACCTCCCATCGGGTGATGCAGTCGTTCGGTTGTCAAAGGAGACTGCCCCCGGGGACACGCCGCGTCAATGCGCTGGGCGCATGTCCGCACGCAGCGGAGGGGCAGGCTGGACCGTATGCTACTGGTCGCCGCCCCATGTTCGCCTCAGTTTGCCTCGCGTCGCCCCCACTCAACCGCTCCGGAGTTCCTGCATGCCTGGCTTCTCCCCGCGCTGCTTCACCGTCGTTCCTCGCACTCGGATGACGCGCACCCGGCAGGCGAGTCTGGCCCTGCTGGCGCTGACCATCGCGACGCCGTGGCTGCACGCGCAGGGGCGCAGCAACGCTGCCGCGGCACCGCGCGCGGCATTCGACACCACCATCCTCTCGCGCCTCGCCTTCCGCGGCATCGGGCCAGCCAACATGATGGGCCGCGCCACCGACGTCGAAGGCGTGCCCGGTGATCCCAACATCGTCTACGTCGGCACTGCGTCGAGTGGTGTGTGGAAGACCACCAACGGCGGCACGACCTGGACGCCGCTGTTCGAGAAGCAGGCGACACTGTCAATCGGTGACATCGCGCTCGAGCCGGGCAATCCGTCGGTGGTGTACGTCGGCACGGGCGAGGCGAACGTGCGCAACTCGGTGTCGTTCGGCCGTGGCATGTACAAGTCCACCGATGGCGGTGCGTCGTGGCGCTTCATCGGCCTTGGCGACACACGACACATCGCGCGCGTCCAGGTGAGTCCGGCCGATCCGCGCACCGTGTATGTCTGCGCGGTGGGACACATCGGTGGCCCGAATGCCGAGCGTGGCGTGTTCGTGTCGCGCGATGCAGGGGAGACGTGGACGAAGACGCTGCACGTGGACGACCGGCACGGGTGCGCGGATCTGGACGTGGACCCGAAGAACCCGAACATCGTGCACGCCACCACCTGGCACTTCGATCGCAAGCAATGGACGTTCACCAGCGGCTCGCCGCAGAGCGGCATCTACCGCTCGGTGGATGCGGGACGCACCTGGACCAAGGCCACCGGCGGCCTGCCGGCGCTGATGGGACGGATCGGCATCAAGGTGGCACCGTCGAACCCGAACATCGTGTACGCGATCGCCGAGGCGCGCGAGGGCTACGTCTGGCGCAGCGACGACGCCGGCGTGAACTGGAAGATGACCAGCGACAACTCGGCCACGCTCTGTCGCGGGTTCTACTACGCTGACCTGCGCGTCGATCCGACCAACGCGGATCGTGTCTATTCCATCGCCTGCCAGCTCTCGTATTCCATCGACGGCGGCCGCACCTTCGCGCAGTTCTCGCGCAGCGTGCACGGTGACCATCACGGCATCTGGATCGACCCGCTGAATCCGAAGCGGATGTGGCAGGTGAACGACGGTGGCATTGCCGTCAGCGAGGACATGGGATCGAACTGGCGCTTTCCACAGGCGTTTGCGCTGTCGCAGTTCTACCAGGTGCACGCCGACAATCGCGAGCCGTTCTACTTCCTTGGCGGCGGCTTGCAGGACAACGGCAACTGGCTGGGCCCGAACCGCACCCGTGAGCCGCAGGGCATCCTCACCGACGACTGGCGCCTGGTGAGTTATGGAGACGGCTACTACCAGACGTCGCATCCGGAAGACCCGGACCTGATCGTCTCCGAGTCGCAGGGCGGGTGGATCTATCGCACCGACATGCGGACGCTGGAACAGCAGGACATCTCGCCACAGCCACGCCGCAACGACGGCGGCCCGGTGAACGGCCTCGAATACCGCTTCAACTGGAACGCGCCGATGGTCGCCTCGCCGCACGATGGCAAGGTGCTGTACTTCGGTGCCCAGGTGCTCTTCCGCTCGAAGGACTTCGGCAGCACCTGGGACATCATCTCGCCCGACCTGACGAAGAACGACAAGTCGAGGCAGGGCTTCGCCGGTGGCCCGGTGCTGCTGGAGGCCACCACCGCCGAGTACTACAACACGCTCTACAGCATCACCGAGAGTCCGGTGCAGCGCGGCCTGATCTGGGTCGGCACCGACGACGGCAACCTGCAGCTCACGCGCGACGATGGCCACACCTGGACGCGCGTCGATCGCAACCTGCCGGGCGTCGGGGCGGAAGCGGTGGTGTCGCACATCGAGGCGTCGCGCACTGCGGCCTGCACGGCGTACGCGACGCTCGAGCGGCACTTCATGGACGACTACAAGCCGTACGCCTTCCGCACCACCGACTGCGGCGCGACCTGGACGAACATCAGCGGCAACCTCCCCGACGGCTCGTACCTGCAGGTGCTGCGTGAGGACCCACGCAATGCACAGGTGCTCTATGCGGGCACGGAGGCCGGCCTGTTCGTGAGCCTGACGGGCGGCGGCACCTGGTTCCGCCTCGGCGGCAACCTGCCGGCCGTGCCGGTGCACGAGGTGCTGGTGCACGGCCGCGAGAACGACCTGATCGTGGGCACGCATGCGCGCGGCATCTGGATTCTCGACGATGCGTCGGTGATCCAGCAGCTCGCCACTGCCGCGTCGGCCGCGCGACCACACCTGTTCGCGATGCGCACCGCCACCCGCTTCGCGACCAAGACCACCAAGACGCCAAGCCTCGGCGATGCGCTCTATCGCGGCCAGAACCCTCCGTACGGCGCGATCATCCGGTATCACCTGCCGGTGAAGCCAGACAGCGCGACGCCGGTACGCATCGAGGTGCGCGACAGCAGTGGTGCGCTGGTTCGCGTGCTGACGACGGTGCCGCGTTCGGCCGGCATCAACACCACGTCGTGGAACCTGGCCTACGACGCGCCACGCCAGCGCAAGGCCATCGATCCCGCCGATCCGGCGGTGCAGTTCTTCGGCCCGCCGTCCGGCCCACGCGTGTTGCCGGGCACCTACAGCGTGCGCCTGGTGGTGGGCGAGCAGCAGGTGGAGCAGCCGCTGACGGTGCGACTCGATCCCACCGTGAAGGTGACACCGGCGGCGCTGCGCGAGCAGTTCACGCTGGCGATGCAGCTGCGTGAGCTGCAGTCGGTGGTGAACGACACGCTGCGCGCCCTCGACGGACGCAAGGGTGAACTCGAGGCGAGGAAGCGCGCGGTGGAGGCCATTCCCGACGGCGCTGGCCGTGAGGCGGCGAAGAAGGTGGCCGACGAGCTGGCGGAGGTGAACGGGTTGCTGCTGGTGCTGGTGAAGCCGACCACCATCCCGTACTACAGTGACGGGCCGCGAATCAGCGATCGGGTGGGTGCGTTGCTGCGCACGGTGGATGGCACCAATGCCGCGCCGACGGCGCCACAGCGCACGCTCTCCACCGAGCTGGCGACGGAACTCAAGGCCGCGCTGGACAACGTGACGCGTGTGCTGGGCCGCATGGGGATCACGATGTGAGGTCTGTCGCGAACGGGGTTCGAATGGCCGCGATGGTGCTGCTCGCATCTGGCTGTGCGCGCAGCACGATCGCCGAGGTTCCGGTGCCGCGGACGGCGGCGGAGGTGGAGCAGCGCACCGTTGGTGAGGGCGCGGCGCCGGCGTTGGTGGAATCGTTCGATGGCCTGGGCGTCGGCTTCACGGGGCCGCAGGGCCGTGCCGTGCTGCGCAATCCATCCGACAACACGTTGGCGGTGGGACGCGATCACATCGTGCAGATCGTGAACTCGCGGCTGGCGATCTTCAGTCGCGCCGGCGCGCGTTTCGACAGCACCGGTCGCGCACTGTATGGACCGGTGCCGACCAACACGCTGTTCCGCGGCGCCGGCGGCGCCTGCGAGGCGCGCAACAGCGGTGACGCGGTGGCGCGGTATGACCAGCTGGCGGAGCGCTGGCTGGTGGTGATGCCGGTGTTCCAGCGCAGCGTGTGGCGCGCCGACGATCCGCCCGCGCCGCGACCGGGAGCGCCAGCGGTACGGAGTCGTCCACTGCGCGCGGGACAGCCCGGCGCTGCGGTGCCGCTGCACCAGCCGCCGCCGGTGTTCGACTCGGTGCCGGTGCGTGCGCCGGCCTCGCGTGACTCGGGCGCGTATGCCATGTGTTATGCGGTCAGCACGTCGCCCGATCCCACCGGTAGCTGGTATCGCTACGAGTTCATCCGTCCGCTGTTCCCGGATTACCCGCGCCCGGCGGTGTGGCCCGATGGCTGGTACGTACCGACCAGCACCGGCGACGATGTGATCGAGAAACACGCCTGCGTCGCCGACCGGGCCCGCATGCTTCGCGGCGAGGAAGCCAGCGAGCAGTGCGTCGTCATCGCCGACGTGAACTTCCTCAACAACGCGGACCTCGACGGCACCGCGCTGCCACCTGTCGGCGCACCGAACGTGATGCTCGCTGCCGGTGGCACGCAGCTGCGCGGCAAGTTGCGCGACAGCGTGCTGCTGGCGTGGACCTTTCACGTGGACTGGGACGACGTGCGCAACACGCGCGTGGCTGGTCCGGTGAGGATCCCGGTCGCACCCTACGAATACATGTGTGGCGGCCAGCTCACGAAGTGCGTGCCGCAACCGGGCACCGACGTGCGGCTCGACTCACAGGGCGACAAGCTGATGGCGCGGGTCGTGTATCGCCGCATCGGCAACCGTGAGTCGATCGTGGCCACGCACTCGGTCAACACCGCGCTGCGCGGCGGCGGAGTGCGGTGGTACGAATTGCAGGTGGACCGCGATCGCAGCCTGCGCGTGGCGCAGCAGGGCACCTTGGCACCGGATGCTCGGTCCCGGTGGATGGCCAGCCCGGCGATGGATCGCTTCGGCAACATCGGCATCGGCTATTCGATCGGCTCGGCGACGAGCTTCGCCGGCCAGCGTTTCACCGGTCGCGTCGCGAGTGACCCGCGGGGCACGCTGGGGCTCGGGGAACGCGTGCTGGTGCAGGGCGCCGCCGCGCAGACCAGCACCTTGCGCTGGCAGGACTACACGCAGACCGCGATCGATCCACGCGACGATTGCACCATCTGGTACGTTGGCGATTACCTCAAGGCCGGTGCCACGGCGTACTCCACCCGCATCGGCGCATTCCGCCTGCCGCGCTGCACCGGCGCACCGGCCCGCCGCTGATGTCGTCCTGCGGCGCCCTCACACCCGACCTGTCTTCCACATGACCGCACCACGTCGTTCAGCCGCCCTGCTCCTCACCGGCACCCTGGCGCTGACCTGTGCCGCGCAGGCGCAGGCCACCTATCCGTCGTCGTGGGATGCGGCGGTGCTGCGACGCGCCGACGTGCGGGCGGCGATGGCGCACGTGGAGCAGGGCATGCCGTCGCATGTGGAGGAATGGATCCGCATCGCGGAGATGCCAGGCAAGTCGCGGCACGAGGCGCAGCGCGGCGCCTACGTGAAGGCGCAGATGGAAGCCGAGGGGCTGAAGGTCAGCGTGGACTCGATCGGGAACGTCACAGGCGTGCGGACGGGCACCGGTGGCGGTCCGACGATCGTGTTCGCGGCGCATCTCGACATCGTGCATGCACTGGAGACGAACCTCAAGGTGCGTGTGGCCGGCGACACCCTGCACGGCCCGGGCATCTTCGACAACAGCGCCTCGGTGGCCAACATGCTGGCCACCATCCGCGCATTGAATGCGGCGAAGATCCGCACCAAGGGCAACCTGGTGTTCGTCGCCACGGTGCAGGAGGAGCTGGGCCTGCGCGGCATGAACTACTGGTTCGCGCACAACCCGAAACCCGACCTGCTGATCTCGATGGACGGCGGACTGGGCCCGATCAACTACGGTGCCCTCGGCATCTACTGGACGAAGTACGTGTTCACCAGCCCCGGATCACACACCGTGACGTCGCGCGGCAAGCCGACGCCGGTGAAGGCGATCGCCGATGCGATCCAGAAGCTCTACGCCTTGCAGTACGGGCCCTTGCCGGAAGGTGCGGTGATCAACGTCGGGCAGGTGCACGGTGGCGTGATCTACAATGGCATTCCGCAGGAACTGTACATGACCGTGGACCTGCGTTCGCCCGACCCGATCCTGCTCGACTCGCTGGACCGCACGATCGGGCGGATCATGCAGGACGCGGCGACGAAGGAGAAGGTCGGCCTCCGCGTGGAGGTGGAGCAGAAGAACCAGGCCGGCGGCACCACCGCGCAGCTCGAAGGCGCACGGCGCCATCCGCTGGTGCAGACGGCGGTGGACATCCAGAACCAGCTCGGTCTCACCGCGCTGCCCGGCGCGCCCGAGGCCATCGCCACCGGCAGCACCGACGGCAACGTGGGCGTGGTGGCAGGTGTGCCGAGCATCGCGATCGGACGGTCGAAGGGGGGCAACCAGCATACGCTCACCGAATGGGCGGATGCGCCGAGTGCGTTGCCGGCCACCAAGCTGGTGCTGCTGCTGGCGGTGACCTTCGGCGACGGCGTGAAGGTGGTGCGCCAGGCGCCGATTCCCTGACGTCCGGGTGCGAGACGGGCGACGCCTGACCGGCGATTGGAAGCCGTGACCACCGTGCCGCACACACGCGTCGGTGTCGGCGTCATCGTGGTCCGCGACGGCCTCGTGCTGCTCGGCGAGCGGATGGGCAGCCACGGTGCCGGCAGCTGGGCGCTACCGGGTGGCAACCTGGAATTCGGCGAGTCGGTGGAAGCGTGCGCTGCGCGTGAGCTGCTGGAAGAAACCGGCTTGCAGCTGACGCGCGTGCGACCGGCCCCGTACACGGTGGACTGGTTCCCGGACCACCACAAGCACTACGTCACGCTGTTCGTGCAGGCGTTCCACGTGACGGGCGAGCCGGCGCGCCTCGAGCCGGAGAAGTGCCTCGGCTGGCAGTGGTGCGACTGGCATGCGCTGCCACGTCCGCTGTTCGCGCCACTGGCCTCGCTCCACGCGTCGGGATTCCTTCCCGACGGCGTGTCGCCACCTGGCTGACGCCGAGGGCGCTCAGTTCACCTTGGCGCCGGTGTACAGCGCCACGGCCGAGCGCCGGGTGAGCGCGATGTCAGCCGAACCGTCGGCGGCGACCATGATCACCGGGCCACTGCACGTGGCCGGTGCGCCGCCACCGGCGGGCGTGAACGCGAATTGCACGACGTTGCAGTAGCCGCCGGCCGGCAGCTTGGTGGGGAGCGACGTGGTGCCGGCGGTCGAGCTCAGGCTCATCGCCACGAATCCGACGCCGTCCCGGCAGAACGCGACGCGGTTGGCATCATTGTCGATCCGCCAGTCGCTCCGACCACACATGGTGGTCGGCACACCGGCGGCCGCGCGACGGAACTTCACCATGCTGGCGATGGCCGGCCTGCGATGCTCACAGATCCACTGGCCGACCTGCGGCGAGCCGAGCGTGGTGGTGCACTTCGACGAACCATCGGGATTGAACGTCGAGATCGTGTTGCCGTTGCCGTCGGAGGCAGGGCCGGCGTCGCGCGTCTGCTGCGCGGTGCGGTCGAAGCCGTAGCTCGACATCAGGCTGGCGTACCCATGGCCGTGCCCGATCATCATCACCGCCGCCAGCTCGTAGGTGGAGTCGGCGTAGTAGAGTGCCGCGCCGCGCTGGGTGTCGTGATTGTCGATGAACACCACGCTCTTGTCGGACGGCAACATCTCGCTCGACAGTGATTGCAGCGCCGACCAGAGCGTGGCATTGCGGCCGAGGAAGGCGTCGGAGACCCGGTTGCCGTAGGTGAAGTCGGTGATGTCGCTGCTCCCGCCGGACGCGAAGCCGACGCCGTAATACTGCAGCGGGGTGACGGCGTCGCCGCCGGCACCGTAGATGATCTCGAAGAAGACGTACGGGCGCGGCCGGCCGGCAGCGGTGGCGGCGGCATTGACCTGCGTCAGGATCGCCTCGAGGTCGGCGGCGGGCACGTGCTTGGCCGCATCCACCCGATAACCCGCGATGCCGAGCGCGTTGAGCGCGATCAGGTAGTTCGCCACCGTGCTGCGTACCGACGACGATTCGGTGGCGAGATCGGAGAGGCCCACCAGTTCACAACCCTGCACCTGCGACTGGCTCAGGTAGGAATTGATGCCGCACGCGCTGTGGAAGTCGTACTGCGCGTACGGTACCGACGGATAGTTGTACTTGGTGTAGACGGTGCCCGCGCTGCCCGTGCCGCTGCCGGCCGTCATGTGGTTGATCACCACGTCGGCGTAGGTGTCCACGCCGACGGCCTTGCAGCGCGACACCATGTCGGCCAGCTCGGCGGCGGTGCCGGAGCGCGACTTGTCCAGCTTGTAGCTGACGGTCTGGTACCGCTGCCACCACGGGAAGAAATCCTGGGCGCTGCGGATGATCGCGTGCTCCGACGGCGGTGAGATCTGGATCGCCTTGTAGCCGCGGGGTCCCAGCACCAGTTCACACTCGCGCGCGATGTCGGTCCAGCGCCACTCGAACATGTGCACGAACACGTCACCAGCGGCGGCGCGCCCACTCGACACGTAATTGGTGCCGAGCACAGGGGGCTGCGTCACTGGCGGCTGCGTGACCGGCGGGGTGACGGGTGAGTCGGAGCCGCCACCACAGGCGGTCAGCAAAACGAGCGCAGCGGCGGACATCTGGTATCGGAGCATCACGTATGAACACCGGCTGCGGCACGCCCGTCAAGCGGAGGCCACCGTGGCACCGCGGTGAGTCACTGTATCTTTCGCGCATGGATTCACCTCTGACGTTCGACAATCGCTTCGTGCGCGAGCTGCCCGGCGATCCCGACACCTCCGCCGAGCGACGCCAGGTGCTGCACGCCTGCTGGAGCCACGCGCAGCCAACGCCAGTGGCTGCGCCACGGCTGGTGGCGCATGCGCGCGAGGTGGCAGACCTGGTGGGCATCTCCGCGGGCGACGTGGAAACGCCCGACTTCGCAGCCGTGTTCGGCGGCAACTCGCTGGTGGACGGCATGCAGCCCTACGCTGCCTGCTACGGCGGGCACCAGTTCGGGAACTGGGCGGGACAGCTCGGCGACGGACGCGCGATCACGCTCGGCGAGACGGTGAACGCTGACGGGGAACGATGGGAGCTGCAGCTCAAGGGTGCCGGACCGACGCCGTACTCGCGCACGGCGGACGGTCGCGCCGTCCTGCGCTCCTCGATCCGCGAATTCCTCTGCAGCGAGGCGATGCACCACCTCGGCGTGCCCACCACGCGCGCACTGTCGCTGGTCGCCACCGGCGAGTCGGTGCTGCGCGACATGTTCTACGACGGCAACGCGCAACTGGAGCCGGGGGCGGTGGTCTGCCGGGTGGCACCGTCGTTCATTCGTTTCGGCAACTTCGAGATCTGCACGGCCCGCGATGACATCGCGTTGCTGACGCAACTGGTGGACTTCACCATTGCGCGTGACTTCCCGCACCTCGACGGCGAGCCGCTGGCACGTCGCAGTGCGTGGTTCCGCGAAGTGTGCCAGCGCACCGCGGTGATGATCGTGCACTGGATGCGGGTCGGCTTCGTGCACGGCGTGATGAACACCGACAACATGTCGATCCTCGGCCTCACCATCGATTACGGCCCGTATGGCTGGCTGGACGAGTACGATCCGCAGTGGACGCCGAACACCACCGACGCCGGCGGCCGTCGCTATCGCTACGGCCAGCAGCCGGCCGTGGCGCAGTGGAACCTGGTGCAGCTGGCCACGGCCATCGCGCCGCTGTTCGAGGATACCGCGCCGTTGCAGCAGGGCCTCGACCACTACGTGGCCGTCTACCGTGACGAGTTCGCACGGATGACCTGCAGCAAGTTCGGCTTCCTCGCCAATGGCGACGAGGCGCAGGTGATCATGGGCGAGGGCTACGCCCTGCTCGAAAAGGCTGCACTGGACTACACGAACTTCTTCCGTGCACTCGGCGACCTGCCCGAGGATCTCCCCGACGGCCCCGTCGTGCCGCTCCTCGGCGACGTCACCTACGACGAGTCGCGGCTGGACCAGCACCGCGAGGCGTTGGAGGTGTGGCTGCGCCGCTGGCACGCCACCGCCATCGCGTCCGGTGATACTCACCTCGCGCGCCGTGCACGCATGCACGCGGTCAATCCACGCATCGTCTTCCGCAACTACCTCGCGTCACAGGCGATCGAACGCGCCGAGTCGGGCGACGCGTCGATGATCCACACCCTGCTCGACGTGCTGCGGCGTCCCTACGACGACCATGCCGACCACGCCGAGTTCACCGGCCGCCGTCCGGAGTGGGCGAGGCACAAGGCTGGATCGTCGATGCTGTCATGCAGTTCGTGAGTCGCTTCCTCGAATTGCAGATTTCTACAGCGTTTGCAGATCGTAAAAAGTGTTCACGCGGGGGCCGCGGGGAACTGCAGGAGAAGAACGAGCAAAAGCCTTCAGAAAAAAAGAGAAAGGCGTCTGGAGCGGAGCACTCTCGCCCACTCGGCTCCCTCCAAGCAGTTCCCCGCGGCCCCCGCGTGAAAACTTTTTCCCGATGCTGATCGAGGCGCGAATGCTCGCCCCGCTCACGATCGAGCAGAAAGCTCAGAGCTCCGCGTCCGCCTCGATCTCCACCAGGTAGCCTTCGCCGATCAGCTTCGCCTGCACCATGGTGTTGGCCGGCAGGATGTGGCCGAAGCGTTCGCCGAGGGCGCGGGCGATCGGCTCCCACTGCGTGATGTCGTCCACGAAGACGCGTGTGCGCACCACCTGCTCCAGCGTGCCACCGAGGGAGATGAGGGCGCCTTCGATCTTGTCGAGCACGAAGTGTGTCTGCGCCGCCGGGTCGCTGCCGCCGATCTGCGTCGGGCCGTGGGTGGCGGTGGTGCCGCTGACCATGATCCGATTGCCGTGCCGCGTGGCGCGGCTGTAGCCGGCCAGTGGTTCCCATACCGTGCCGCTGAGGCAGTAGGAGCGGCTCTCGTTCGCCTTCGTCACCGCGTATGGGGCAGGGAACGACTCCACGTGATGGCTGAGGTCACCTGACGCGGTGAGGAACGGTGGCTTGCGGTATTCGTCACCGCAGTCGCCCGGGATCGGCGTCAGCGTCGCCAGCACGTCGCGCAAGGCCGTGCGATCGACGTCGTCGAGGCGCAGGGTGGCGAGGCGCGCGTTGTCGTCCACATGCGCCCGCTCGCCGAGTCGCGCGCCGATGATCACACCCGCCACGGCCGGGAAGTCGAGGATGTAGCGACAGGCCACGTTCGCCATCGACACCTCATGTTTTGCGGCGATGTGTGCCGTCACGGCCAGCACGCGCTGCAGCGCCGCCCAGCCACCCGCGGCCTGCATGAAGCGACCGTACTTCATCAGCGACCAGGTCTTCAGGTCGTCCTTCGGTGGCTCGGGGCGCGCCTGCCAGCGCGCGCTCAGCAATCCGCCCGCCACCGTCCCGTAGGCCAGCAACTTCACGTTGTACTGCAGGCAGACATCCGAGAGCCGTCCTGCCGCGCGCTGATCGAGCAGCGAGAACGACACCTGGTTGGTGAGCACCGGGATGCCGCTGGCGACGGCGATGCGAAGGTGCGCCGCATCGAAGTTGGTGACGCCGATGTGGCGGATCAGCGCTTCGTGACGAAGGTCGGCCAGGTGTCCCAGTGCGTCGAGCCAATGCGCGTCGGCAAAGGTCCAGGCGTGGAACTGCATCAGGTCGATCGGCCTGCCCTGCAGACGCTCCACCGCGCGCTCCACCGCCTCGCGCACATCGACGCGCGACACCGGTCCCGGCTTCGGCACCCACTTGGTGAACAACTGCGTCGCGGGGGACGGATGTGCCGCGCGGTGCCGCCCGGCGATCAGCTCCGCCGAGCCGTAATGGTCGGCCATGTCGAACGTGGTGAAGCCCGCCTCCACATACGGAACCATCGCTTCGGCGGTCGCATCCAGGTCCAGCACGTGGCTGTCACGTTCCATGTCTGCCACCTGCCAGAGGCCGGTGATGACGCGGGTGATCTCGAGGTCTGGGGCGAGTGGGAAACGTTCCACGGGTGCAGTCATGTCCCGATCATTCCGGTGGGAGAGTGGCGAAGATCGCGTCCACGTTCACGCCGCGGCGGCGCATGGCGGCGACTTCACGAAGGTAGAGCACCGTCGCCACGCCCATCACCAGCAGCCACACCGGCGTCGAGCGGAAATACCACGCTGCCACCGGTGCCGACAGGTCCTTCCAGGTGTGCACGGCAAGGAATGCACCGAGCACCACGATGCCGGTCCCGGTGACCAGCACCTGCGCCGTCCGGTTCGGCAACACGCGCACCTCGCGCGCCAGCGCCGGATTGCGCGACGGCAATGTCAGCACCGACACACACATCAGGATGTAGTTCACCAGCATCGCCGTCACGAGGATGTCGATGCCGAGGAAGATGTCGCCGGCGAAGTGGCAGCCGAGGATGGAGATGGTGGCCATGGTGGCACTGAGCACGATCGCCACGTGCGGCGTGCGACGCGTGGCGTGCAGCGCCGCGACGCGCTTCGGGAAGATGCCGTCTTCGGCCCACGCGAACATCAGCCGTGACACGGCCAGCAACATCGCCGGCACGTCTTTCGCCAATGCCACCGCACCACCGGCGACGATGGCGACAGTCCAGCCGGTCGGCAGCACGTATCCCAGCAATCCTGGCGCATTGACGTCGCGGACCGCGCTCTGGTCGGCGACGTACTGCCACGGCACGGCGTGATACACCGCCGCGGTGAAGAGCATGTAGAAGATGCTGACGCTGACCACGGCGAGGCCGATCGCGAGCGGCAGTGTGCGATTGGGGTTCTTCGCCTCACCACCGGCCTGCGCGATGGAGTCGAAGCCGATGAAGCCACTGAACAGCACCGTCGCCGCGGTGAGGAAGATGCGCAGCGTCATCGGCGCAGTGGCGCGCGTGGGCAGTTCACGTCCTTCCTTGGCCACGACTGCGGCCGCGAAGTCTTTGTGGTCGAACATGAAGCCGGCCACGATCACCACGCCGCCCAATACGAACGTCAGGCCGAGCAGCGGCACCAGGATGCGTTCGTACGACTTGATGCCCAGCACGTTCACCAGTGCGAACAGCCAGAGCACGCTGAGCGGGATCGCCAGTCGCACCAGGCCCGTCTCCAGCGTGGCGGCGACACCGGTCCACGACGCGGCGATCGCCACGTCGCGCAGGAACGGCACCAGCACGTACGACACCACGCCGATCGCCACGCAGAGCGCGAACCATTGCGAGAAGCTGGCGATGAAGCCGAGGTATGGGTTGAGCGCGCGGCTGGCGTAGACGTAACTGCCGCCGGCACGTGGCATGGCCGAGGCGAGGATCGCGTAAGCGAGGCCGGCGAAGAACGCCGGGATCGCGGCGAACAGGAATGCCGGCAGCACCCAGGCGCCGATGCCGGGCACGTTTCGCTGGATCATGAACGGGATCACGTTGATCCCGGCGCCGACCATCGACGCGATGCCGGTGGCGGTCAGGGCCACCAGGCCCATCTCGCGGGCCAATCGGGGGCGCCCGACGGGCGGGGCAGTCTGAGGTGGTGGAGTCATCGGACGACAGTCTACGCACGCGACTGTCGGCGTGCGCGTCATGCCACCGCTGCGCTACCGCAGGTCCACCGCCTCGGGTTCGCGCACCTTGACGCCCTCGAAGCCGGCCGCACCGTTGCCGAGCGAGCCGCCGACCATCGCCTGAGTCAGGAAACGCTGGCCTTCACCGATGCGCTCCACTTCCAGCGCCACCGCGTCGATCGCGCTCTCCATCTTGTCCATCCGATCCTGCGCCGCGGCACGCTCGGCAAGCTCGTTTCGCGACGGGCCGCGATTGGGCGAGAACCAGCGACGCGACAGCTGGATCGCGAACGGCATCAGCAGCACGAAGCTGAAGATCGTGATCAGGTTGCCGTTGAAGCCGTTGCCCTGACGTGCACCGCGCGGCACCACGCCGACGAATTCCTGGTTGCGTGACGGCGCGTTGGCCAGCTGCTCCGAATTGGCGGCGATTTCCTGCTCGATCTTCATCAGGCGCTCATCCAGCACCCGCAACCGATCCTGCAGGCCGGGCCGCTCCTCGGGCAGCGTCTTGTCACTCCGCAGCTGGTCCGCCACTTCCTCACGACGGCCCTGCACCGACTCGAGCTGGTTGCTGAGCGCGTCGCGTCGGGTGCGCAGGAACGCGGCCTGCTCGCGCGTGATCGGCCCCGGCAGCGTGGTCACCGGCGTGCCGGCGACGGGGCTCGGCACCCCGGGCACGCCGGGCGGCGGCGGGACGTCGGGAATCTGGATGTCGGCGGGGCGCGGCTGTGGCATGATCGAAGTACGGTCGCCATGCGGGCGCGGTTTCGCCAGCCTCGCCGTGCTGCAGCCGAGACGGGCCGCGGGCTCGTTCGTCTCCAGAGACACCGCCGACAGTCTGCCGCCGCCCTCTCCCGTGCCATCCATGCCACCGGTCCAGCTTTCCGGCCGCCGACGTGCCGTCACGCTGCTGGAGCTGCTGGTGGTGCTGGTGCTCCTCGGGCTCTCCGCCGCCGTGGTGCTGCCGACGCTGCGCTTGCCTGGCATCGCACCGGCGGAATCGGCGCTCGCACGCGCCAGGACGCTGGCGGTGCGTCGCGGCGAGGCGGTGCGGCTGGAGACGAGCCGCGACGGATCGTGGATCGTTCGCACTGCCGCGACCCCCGATGGCCCGGTCCTGCTGTCCGGAAGCGGGACTTCCGCCGACACCGCGAGCGTCGCGCCCTCGGTGCTCGTCTCCGCCCTTGGCACCTGTTTCCCCGAGGGTGCCGCCGCGCCCGGACAGGCGGCGTGGGATCCGGCGCGGTGTGCCCTGACGCCGCCGTGATCGTCGCCAACGGATGACCGTTCTCGAATCCCTCGTCGCGCTCGTGATCCTCGGCCTCGCCGCCGTCGGATTTCTCGAGCTCTTCCAGCGCGCCAGCGTGGCCACCCGCGACACCGCCGCGTGGTCGCACGCCGTGCGCGTCGCCGAACTCACGATGGAGCAGGCGGTGCTGATGCCGACGCCGCGACGCGACACCGTGAGCGGCCTGCATCGGCGCGTCGAGCTGCGGCCGTGGGGTCCCCGCGTACAGGAGCTGGTGGTGTCGGTGGATGTGGCGCCGCCCACCGGGGCCACGGTCACCGTGCACCGCCTGGTGGCTGCCCCGTGAGCGCGCGTCGCGGTTTCACGCTGGTGGAGGTGATGGTCGCGCTGCTGATCGGCGGCGTGGTGGTGTTGCTGGCGTACAGCACGCTCACGGCCGGTCTCGATGTGCAGCAGCGTGTGGCGACCGCGCGCGAGAGCGACGCATCGGCCTCCGCATTGCGCGCGATGCTCGGCGACGCCATCCGGCATGCGGTGCCCGGCGACGCGGAGTCACCACGCGGCCTGCACCTGACGCGTGGCGCCGATGGACAGCCGGCACTCTCGCTCGTCACGCGCGGCGTCGATGCGCCGATGGGTGGTTCCGGTGCGTGGCAGGTGCTGCTCGCCACCGATACGTCGGGCCTGACACTGTCGGCCCGGTCACGCGATGGATCGCGCGGCGTGCTGCGCCTCTCGTCGCGCGGCACACGCCGACTCGACGTGCGTTTCCTGCCGATCGCATCGTCGGAATGGCGTGCGCAGTGGGACGATGCCACTCGCCTCCCCGACGCGGTGGAAGTGCGATTCCTCGATCGGCAGGGGCGCGAGGTGATGCCGCCATTGGTGGCGCGCACGGCACCGGTGAGCGGCGCGTGACGGTGCCACCTCGCTCGCGACGCGGTGTCGCCCTGATGCTGGTGCTGTGGATGATCGTTATCCTTGGCGGCGTCGCTGCGGCGGTCACGTCGGGGTCGCGCACCACCGGCGACGTGACGTCGAACGTGCGGGCACGAACGGCCGCGCGGTACGCCGCGGAGAGCGGCATCGTGGCGGCCGTCGGCATGCTGCAGCAGCGACTGGAGCAGGCGGGTGACGATCAGGAACGGCGACGCGCCGTGCTCAACGACGCGGCGCATGCGCTGCAGGACGCGGCCGCGTTCGATCTCGGGGGCGCCAGCGTGCGCGTGGTGATGGTCGATGCCAGCGCACGCATCGACGTCAACGCGGCGACGGAAGAGGTGCTGGCCGCGCTGTTGTCGCGCGCGGGACACGCCGCGTCGGCCGCCAGCACGGCGCGAGCCATCCGCCGCCACATCGACTCCATACCGGGTCGCGCGCAGCTGCTGCACTCGCTCGACGAGGCAGCCGCGGTGCCGGGCGTGGATGATCGCGCGCTGGCCGCTGCGGCGCCGTGGCTGACGGTGGACGGCGACGGCCAGGTGAACCGTGCCGCCGCGGAGCAGGCGGTGCTGGCGGTGGCACGGGGCAGCCTGGTGGACGAACCCACCCGCCTCGTGCTGGTGGCGCGCGGCTGGCAGCGCGGCCATCCGCTGACGCACGAGATCCAGGCCGTGTATGCGGTGCAGGGCAACCTGCTCGCCTTCGTGCGCATTCGCGAGCGTGACCTGTGAGCCGCGCGATTGGCGTGGAAATCGGCGCCACGCGGCTGCGCGCCGTCCTGCCGCGCCGGCGAGGCGCACCGCAGGTGTTCGACCTGCCCCTGACACTCGATCGTCTCGACGAGGCGGTGGCGGAACTGCGGTCGCTGGCCGGTGACGTGAGCGGCATCGGCCTGGTGATCGGGCTGGCGCACCTGCATGTGAAGCAGGTCACGCTGCCGCCGGTGGCGCATGCCGCGCGGCGTCAGATGCTGGCCGTGGAGCCGGAGCGCTGGTTCGCCATGCAAGGTGGCGCGACGACGGCGATCGCCCTCGATCACGGTGGCACGATCGCGATGGCCGCCGACGGTGCACTGATCGAGTCGTGCGTCCGTGCATTCGCGTTGTGGGCGCCGGTGCAGCGGGTCGATGGCGCACCGGTCGCGCTGGTGCGTGCCCTGCTGGCGAATGGTGTGGCGTCGATCGAGACCACCCTCGAGGCGGGAGCAGGCGAGGTGGGTCGCGTCACCATGGTGGACGGCGCGCTGCACTCGGTGCGGCGCGTGCGCGCGACCGCGTTCGAGGACGCTGCCAGCAGTGCAGCCTCGGCATCACCGGTCGAGCCATCCTTCCTGGCCGCCTACGGTGCGACGCTCTCACTCGATGAAACCACCAGCGCCATGCTGCTCACGCCGGCACTCGAGCAGCGGTTCATCGCGCATCGTCGCCGCCGTGTGCTGACATGGAGCGTGGCGGCGATGGTGGCCGTCGGCATCGCCGCCTGGTCTGTGGGCGTCGCGCGCGACCGCCTGCTGCTCGCACTCGATTCCGAAGTCGCCTCCGCACGTCGGACTGCCCGCGAAGGAACCGACGCGCTGACGCGTGTGGTGCGCATGGATCGTGAACTGGCGGCGATCAGCACCACCGCCGCCGCGCGCTCGGATGTGTTGGCGGCGTTCGCGGCCGTCGGCGCGCGATTGCCGGTGGAAGCGGTGGCGCAGCGCATCCGGATCGTCGGGGGCGAGTGGCAGCTGGAAGGCAACGCCACTACCGCGGCTGCGGTGCTCGCCGCGCTGGCCGCCGAGCCGCGGTTCGACAAGGTGCGCTTCCTCGCGCCGAGCACACGGTTCCGCGACGGGACCACGGAACGGGAGACTTTTGCCATCGCCTTCGCTGTCCGCTGAGGGCCTCTCCGCCCGCGATCGCCGCACCCTGATGCTGGGTGCGGTGGCCGTGGCCTGCGTGCTGGCGCTGTACGCCGCGATCCCCGCGGTGCGTGCCTGGTCGTTGCGCGAAGACCTGATCGCGGCACGGCGGCGCGAGCTGGCGACGTTGCGAGGCATCCAACACACCGCGCCCGCCCTGTTCGCCGCCGTGACGCGTCGCGCCGAACGTGCCGCCGGGTTTCCACAGCGACCCGTCTCAGCCGCTACTGCGGCACTGGCTGCCGGGGTGCTGCAGGGTGTCCTGCAGCGGTACGCCGACGAGAGCCAGGTGACGGTGAGTGAGCTGAACGTCTCCGGCGAGCCGGACTCCACGTCGGTGCCACTGGCGGCGCTACCCGCGACGATGATCGCACTTGGCGACGTGTATGGCGTGAGCGATCTGTTGGCGCGGGTGCAGCACGGCGCCACGCTGCTCGACGTGCGTGAACTGACTGTGCAGGTGAACCCGGCGCGCCGCTCGGAAGGTGGTGGTGAGTTGCTGCAGGTGACGATGGTCCTCCGCGCACCGTTCGTGCTCGAATGACGGCGACTCGTCACCTCGTCCCCGTGCTGCAGGGAGTGACGGTCGCCGCGCTGGCAGCGGCAGCGTCACTGTTGCTGTGGCCACCCGACGTGCAGGTCGCGCCGGCGGATCCGGTGCTGCCGGCGCTGGTCGCACTGCCGCCGGTCGTGGCGTCGCCTGCAGCCGCACTGTCCGACAGCATCGTCAACGCCAACATCTTCTCGGTCACGCGCGAAGCGCCCGACGACCGCACCGTCGCCGTCACACCCGGCGATGCGCCGGTGCTCGAGGTGACGTCGGGCGAATACGACGCCGATGCGGGCATCGCCGACAGCAGCGGCACCGCCAGTGCTGACGCCGCTCCGGTACCGGCGCTCTACGGCGTGGTGCATGGCCCGATGGGTCGCGCGGCGCTGCTGCGCCTCGATCCCGGCATTACCGGCGCACGTCTCTTCCGCCTCGGTGAAGGGGCCGGTGGTTATCGCTTGCGCAGCATCGGCGCTGATCGCGTGGAACTGAGCGGACCCACCGGCGCCATCGTCCTCGAACTCGTCGCCAAGGGCGGCACTCCATGATCCGCACGCACCTTCGTCGGCTGCTGCTGGCCGCTGCACTCGTCATCAGCACCCCCCTGATCGCGCAGGAACCGTCGCGCGACGGCGGCAGCACGCTGCGCTTCTCCAACGCCCGGCTGGAGGACGTGATCGTGGCGATGGGACAGATGCTCGGCCTGACGGTGGTGACCACCGACATCCCCGACAAGCGTGTCACGCTCAATACCGCCACGCCGGTGCGTGGGTCGGAGCTGGGCAGCGTGCTGGAATCGCTGCTCGAGTCGCATGGCCTGGTGATGGTGCGCAACGGCAGCGTGGCACAGGTGGTGCCCTCCACGCAGGTGCCGGCGGGAGGCCAGCTCGGTGTGGGGTTCGACCTGCCGACGCCGGTGCCGGTGGGTGTGATCTCGCGCCTGGTGCCGCTGCAGCACATCCGCGCCGACGAGGCGGTGGCCGCGCTCAAGCCCATCGCTGGTCCCAACGCGCGTCTGGAGGCGGTGGCGCGTTCGAACGCGGTGCTGATGACGGATCGTGGCAGCAACGTGGCGCGCTACCTCGACCTGCTCCGCCGGCTGGATCTCGCCACGCAGGGTGAGGATGGCCTGCGCACCTATGTGGTGAAGCTGCGGTACGCCTCGTCCGACGACCTCGCCGGTGTGCTGGGCCAGCTCTACGGTGCAACGGTGGGTGCGTCACGTCGTTCGTCGCTCGATGATGCATCGCTCTCGCGCAACGTCGGGGCCTTTCGCGACCGCGAAGTCGAGACGATGCGCCAGCGTCGCGACCTGCAGCAGTCCATGCCCGTGGCCACTGCGCCGGCGATCCGCGACAGCGGACGCGGACCGGGCAGCATGATCGGGCAGACGGTGATCGTCAGCAGCCCACCCAGCAACTCGCTGGTGATCCGCACCGCACCGTCGAATTACGGCCTGCTGCGTGAAACCATCGACTCGCTCGACAAGCGGCCGGTGCAGGTGCTGATGGAAGTGACGGTGGCCGAAGTGGTGCTCGGGCGCGGTACCGAGTACGGCATCAACTGGGCGACCGCCACCGGCAATGCCACCAGCAATCGCGGCGCGCAGTTCGGCCAGCCGATCATCCCCGACACGCTGGACCCGATCCAGGATTTCGTCGGTCGCGTCACGCGGCTGGGCAAGGTGGACGTGCGTGCGGTGCTGCGTGCCATCGCCTCCAACTCCACCGTCAACGTCCTCAGCACCCCGGAGATCCTCGCCGTCAACAACCGCGAGGCGCGCATCCTGGTCGGCAGCAAGGTGCCGTTCATCGCCTCCACTCGGCTCGGCAACGACGTCGCCATCGATCGGGCGGTGCAATACCAGGATGTGGGCACGCAGCTGACGCTGATCCCGACCATCAACGACGACGGATACGTGAGCGTGCAGCTGCTGCAGGAGGTGAGCAGCCTCTCCAACCAGACCGTGCAGGCGGCGCTCAACGCACCGGTGATCACGACACGCGAGGCCTCCACGCGCGCGATCGTCCGCGATGGCCAGACCGTCGTGATCGGTGGCCTCATCGGCACCAGCACCGAACTGGTGGCCAGCGGCGTGCCCTTCCTCAAGGACATCCCGGGCCTCGGCTATCTCTTCAAGCGACAATCCACCGCCAAGTCGCGCACCGAGCTGGCCATCTTCATCACGCCGTACATCGTGCGCACCGACGCCGAGGCGGATGCGCTGTTCGAGCGCGCACGCGAACGCACGCGCGATCCCGAGCCGGGTGATGCGCGCACGCTGCGTCGCCCACCCGTGTCACCGGAGCGCAAGCCGTGACGCTGGCGCCGCTCGACGCCCCTGCGCTGGTGCGCGACCTGCGCGACGCCGCCACCGGCGTGCTGGCGCGTCGCCTCTCGCCACGCTACCTGGAACAGCACGTGCTGCTGCCACTGGGCGTGGACGTCGACGGTGCGGTGGTGCTGGCGGTCGGTCGCACACCGGACGTCACCGTCCTCGATGAACTGGAGCGATTGTTCGAACGGCCCATTCGCGTGGTGGAGCATGCCGCCGGTGAGATCCAGGCGGCGCTGCTGACGGCAGAACGCGAGGCACCGTCCTCGGACCTGACGGCGCTGCACCTGGCGGATGGCGATGAGCAGCCGCTCGACGACCTGCGCGCGCTGGCTGAACAGGAGCCGGTGATCCGGCTGGTGAACGTGACGTTGCTGGATGCGCTGCGGGCTGGCGCCAGCGACGTGCACCTGGAGCCGATGGCCGACGAGCTGCGTGTGCGCTACCGCCTCGACGGTGTGCTGCGTGACATGACGCGCGTCGGACGTCAGTATCAGGCGGCGGTGACGAGTCGAGTGAAGATCATGGCCGGACTCGACATCGCCGAGCGCCGGCGACCGCAGGATGGACGCATCCGGCTGCGGCTCGCGGAGCGTGAAGTGGACCTGCGCGTGTCCACGCTGCCGGGACTGCACGGCGAGGGCATCGTGCTGCGCCTGCTCGATGCCGGCACGATCACACCGGAACTGGGCGCGCTCGGCATGCCTGACGCAGTGCGCACGCAGGTCACGCGCCTGGTGGCGCGCACCGGGGGACTGGTGCTCGTCACCGGGCCGACCGGTTCCGGCAAGACCACCACACTGTACGCCGCACTCGCCACGCTCAACACCGCGGCGGTGAAGATCGTCACCGTCGAGGATCCGATCGAGTACCGCATCGACGGTGTCACGCAGGTGCCGGTGAACGTGCGTGCCGGGATGGGTTTCGCCTCCGCCCTGCGCTCGATCCTGCGTCACGATCCCGACATCATCATGGTGGGCGAGTTGCGTGACGCCGAGACGGCGACCATCGCCATTCAGGCGGCGTTGACGGGGCACCTCGTGCTCAGCACCCTGCACACCACCGATGCCGTCGGCGCGGTGACGCGACTGGTGGACATGGGCGTGGAGCCGTATCTCGTCGCCGCCACGCTCCAGGGCGCACTGGCGCAGCGCCTGGTGCGCGTACTCTGCGACGCCTGTGCAACCGTCCGCGAGCCGACGCCGTTGGAATTCGGGCGGTGGGGCGGGCAGCCGGCACGGCCGCGTGTCGCCAGGGGCTGCGACGTCTGCGCCGGCAGCGGATTCAAGGGTCGGCGCGGCATCTACGAACTCTTCCTGCCGGACGACGCGACGCGGGCCGACGTCGTCGCCGGTGCCGCGGCCGACCTCCTCCGCGCGAAGTCCCGCCAGCGCGGCGCATCGTCGCTGCACGACGAAGGGTGGCGCCTGGTGCGCGAGGGTGTCACCACCCCCGAGGAGCTGGTGCGCGCCCTCGGCGAGGTGGAGGGGTGACGGCGACGCTGGTCGATCGCGATGCGTTCCGGTATCGCGCCTCGACGGAAAGCGGCGCGATCGTGGAAGGTGTGCTGCGCGCTGCCTCGCGCGACGCAGCGCTGCGCGAGTTGCGTCGGCAGCAGTTGTGGCCCGTCACCCTCGACGTCGTGGCGGCGCAGGTCGCCCCGATCACTCGATGGCGCAGTGGAGCCGGTGCGCGCCGCCGCAGTGTCGCCGCGTGGGTCCGCACCGTCGCGACCTTGCTCGATGCCGGCGCACCGCTCGACCGCGCTCTCGGTGTGGCGCACGCACAGTGTGCGAACGTGCAGGTGCGAGACGGCGCGCAGGCGATCCGCGTGGCAGTGCAGGGTGGTGCGTCGCTGGCCGACGCCATGCGACTGCAACCGGCCCTCTTCGATGCGCTGCACGTCGGCGTGGTGCGAGCCGGTGAGGCCGCCGGTGCACTCGACGGATCGTTGGCGACACTCGCCGGCTACCTCGAAGAGGATGCGGCGTTGCGTGCCCAGCTCACGTCGGCGCTGATCTATCCTGCGCTGATGGCGACGGTCGCCACGCTCGGCATCGTGGTGCTGCTGCTCTTCGTGGTGCCGCGATTCTCGGCGTTGCTGTCGGACCTCGGCGGCACGATGCCGTGGTCCACGCGCACGCTGGTGTTCGCCGGCAGTGTCGTGACGCGCGGCTGGTGGGTGGCACTGCTCGGTGTCGGCGCGACGGGATTCGCGGTGCGTACCGCGCTCGCGTCACCGGCACGACTGATGGAGTGGCACCGGCGTCGTGTGACGCTCCCACTCGTCGGCCCGCTCGAACGAGCGATGGCCACCGCGCGGTACACGCGCGCGCTCGGCCTCATGCTCTCCGGTGGCCTGCCGCTGCTGCCGGCGCTGCGTCTGGCGCGCAGCGGTGTCACCAACCACGCCATCGCGGCCGATCTCGATCGCGCCACGCAGGATGTGGCGCGCGGTGTGGGACTGGCGCGTGCGCTCGAAGGCACACTCTCGCCGATGGCCGTGCAACTCCTGGCAGTCGGCGAGGAGAGCGGTCGTCTCGACACCCTCTGCCTGCGGGCGGCCGGCCAGCACGACGAGGAAGTGCGGCGCACCCTGCGCACCCTCGCCACGCTGCTGGAGCCCGCCCTGATCCTGCTGTTCGGGGCCATCGTCGGCTTCGTCGCCCTGGCCATGCTCCAGGCCATTTATGCCGTCAACGCGGGGATGTGATCTGATGCAGAATGCCGAATTCCGGGGAATCCGCCGAGGGTTCACCCTGCTCGAACTGCTGGTGGTGTTGGTCGTGCTCGGCCTCCTGGCGGGGCTGATCGGGCCGCAACTCTTCGGCCGCGTGGGCGAGGCGAAGGCCACCACCGCCCGCACCCAGATGCAGCTGATCGGGGTCGCGCTGGACAGCTACCGGCTCGACAACGGCGCCTACCCCGTCACCGCGCAGGGCCTCGAGGCGCTCTCCGCGCGTCCCGCGCGCCAGCCGGTGCCGATGAACTGGCGCGGTCCCTACCTGCGGAAGCCGGCGCCAGCCGATCCCTGGGGCCGGCCATACCTCTACCTCTCCCCGGCCCGCGGCGCGGAGGGTTACGAACTCCAGTCGCTGGGACGCGACGGGGCGGAGGGGGGCACCGGGGAGGACGCCGACCTGGGCGGAGCCCCGACGCCGAAGCCTCGCTGATCAAAGGCTGAGGCTGCTGGTCAGCTTCTTGCACCGGACTCATCCGGTGCCTTTTGGCTGAGTTCGCTCACCGCGGCACCGATTGCAGCCGATCGCGTCAATGCGGTCAGGACCGGGCCCTTGGCGCGCACAACGACTGGGAGGATCGATGGGAACGACGCTCGAGCACGACGCCGTGCGCGGGGCCGATCAGGAAACAGCCGTTCCACCGACCGACGCTGCACCCCTCGCGTCGCGTCGCCGCTTCTTCGCCGCCGCCGCGGCGGCCGCCGGACTGGTGCTGGCGACGCCGGAACCGGTCAAGGCGCAAGGCATTCGCCGCGCCCGACGGAAGGCACCGGCACCGGTGCCCGGCGTGTCGCTCTCGCTGGCCAGTGCCGCCATGCCGCCCGACCTGCAACTCACCGTCTGGCGCGATCCCGTGGCGCGGCTGGTGCGGCGCGTCACGCTCGGCATCACCAAGCCGGAACTCGAACGCGCGCGGACCCTCGGCTTCGCGCGCTACCTCGATGAGCAGCTCAAGCCCGCGCTGATCGACGACCGGGCCGCGGTGGCGTTCGTGACCACCAACTACCCCACGCTGCGCATGACGCCCGACGACCTGTATGGCGCCGAGTCGGGGAAGGTCAGCACCGAGCTGCAGGAGGCGACGATCTATCGCGCGGTGTTCTCCAAGCGGCAGCTCTACGAGCGCATGGTGGAGTTCTGGACCGATCACTTCTCGATCGACACCGAGAAGGTCGGCTACCTGAAGACGACCGACGACCGCGACGTCATCCGCCGTCACGCGATGGGGAAGTATCCCGCAATGCTGAAGGCGAGTGCGCACAGCGCGGCGATGATGGAGTATCTCGACCAGCCCTCCAGCCGACGCGGCAACATCAACGAGAACTACGCCCGCGAGATCATGGAGCTGCACTCGGTCGGCGTTGACGGCGGCTACACGCAGCAGGATGTGAACGAGCTGGCACGCGTGCTCACCGGTTGGACCGTGAGCGGGCGCGGCATCTTCACCTACGATGCGCAGATCCACGACTTCGGGCCGAAGAACGTGCTCGGGAAGACGATCCCGGCCACCGTCGCCAAGACCGGCCTGGCAGGCAAGGGGGAAGCGGAAGCCGTGATCGACATGCTGGCGCTGCATCCGCGCACGGCGTCGTACATCGCGCTCAAGCTCACGCGCTACCTGCTGCAGTACGATCCCACCGACGCACTGGTGCAGGCGGTGGCCGCCGAGTTCACGAGGACGCGCGGCGACATCCCGTCGATGATTCGCGTCATCCTCACCGAGCAGAACCTGATGGTGGCGCCGGCCAAGTACAAACGGCCGTTCCATCTCGCAGTCTCGGCGGTGCGCGCGATGGGACCGAACGTCACCAGCATGGCGATCGTGCGGCAGCAGCTGGATGCGATGGGGCATTCGCTCTTCCGGTGGGAAACGCCCGACGGGTATCCCGACCGGATGGAGTTCTGGTCCGGCCTGGCGCTCGCGCGGTGGAACACCGCGGTGTCGGTGGTGGGGCAGACCGGTGCGACGTTCAACTTCGACGTCACGCCGTTCGTCGGCACCAGCGCCGAGACGGGCGCGGAGCTGATCATCGACCGCCTCTTCGGCGGCGAGGTGCCGGAGTCGCTGCGCACCCGGCTGCAGACCTACCTGCGTCCGAGTCCCACCAACACCGGTCGCGTGCGCGAAGCCGTCGGCCTTGCTCTCTCCTCCTCGCAGTTCCAGTGGTATTGACGGGCGACGCTGCCCTCGATCTCTGAGGTTCACACCGATGTCACAGCACGAACTGCACACGGGATGCGAGGAGTACAACTCACTCACGCGCCGCGCCTTCGTCGGCACCGCCGCTGGCATCGCGGCCGCCGCCGCGATGCCGGCCTGGCTGCCGAAGGTGGTGCTGGCACAGAGTGCCGCCAGCCGCGACATCATCGTGTCGATCTTCCTGCGCGGCGGTGCCGACGGCTTGTCGATGGTCTACCCGTTCACCGACACCAACTACTACGCCGGCCGGCCGACCATCGCCATCCCGCGTCCCGACAGCACCAACGCCAATCGTGGTGTGGCGCTCAACGGGCAGTTCGCGATGTCACGCGCGATGAGCGCACTGGTCCCGGCCTACGAGGCGGGCCACCTGCTGGTCGTGCACGGCGCGGGGCTGGTGAACAACACCCGTTCGCACTTCGACGCGCAGCGATTCATCGAGGTGGGCAAGGCTGCGGACCCGAACCTCGTCACCGGATGGCTCGGTCGGCACCTCGCGACCTCCACGCCGATGCGCTCGAATGCGCCACTGCGCGCGCTGGGACTGTCACAGGGCCTGGCTCGCACGCTGGTGGGTGCGCCGCGCACCATCCCGGTGCCCAACCCGGCCAGCTACGGACTCGGTGGCAGTGCCACCACGCGCGCCGATCGCACGGCGTGGTTGCGCGAGGATTACACCGAGGTGGACACGTCCATCGGCGCGCCGGCACTCGATGCACTGAACACGGTGTCGCTGCTGAATGCGATCAACTTCAACGGCTACGTGCCGGCCGGCGGCGCGGTGTATCCGAACACCGGCTTCGGGCGCGGCATGCGCTCGGCGGCGGCGCTGATCAAGGCCGACATCGGCATCGAGGCGATCCAGCTCGACGTCGGCGGGTGGGACACGCATTCGGGCCAGGCACCGACCACCGGCAGCATGATGCGCTCGATGCAGGACCTCGCCGGGTCATTGGCAGCGTTCCACGCCGATGCGCTCACCGGTGGCGTGACGTACAACGTGACCGTGGTGGTGGTGTCGGAGTTCGGGCGCAACGTGCGGGAGAACGGCAGCCAGGGCACCGATCACGGACGCGGCACGTGCATGCTGGTGATGGGCCCTGGCATCGCCGGTGGGCGCGTGCTGACCAACAACTGGGTGCCGCTGGCGCGCGAGAACCTGGAGGCGCAGCAGGACCTTCGCGTGACCATCGACCATCGAGACGTGCTCGCCGAGATCGTGTCGCGTCGACTGGGGAACACGAACCTCGGGGTGATCTTCCCGTCGTACGTGCCGACGGTGCGAGGCGTGACGCTGTGAGCGCGGCACGCGCATGGCGCGGCGCAGCGCTGGGTGCAATGCTGCTGCTCACCGGCTGCGGTGCTGACGCGGCCGATCCCACCGGCCTGCCGACCCCGGCGCAGGTGCGCATCATCGCACCGGCCACGGAACTGTTCGTGGGCCAGGCCATCCAGCTCACCGCGACCGCGCTCGATGGCAGTGGCGCCGACGTCGCAGCCGGCGAGCCGACGTGGACGAGCACCAACGCCGCGGTGGCGCAGGTGAGTGAAACAGGCTTGCTGAATGCAATGGCGCCCGGCAATGCGACGCTGCGCGCCACCATCGCCGGCAAGAGTGCCACCGTCGGCGTCACGGTGGAGCCGTTGCCGGGCTACGCGGTGACGGTGCAGGTCACGTCGCAGTTCACCCCCGCCACGATCACCATCCGGCAATACGGCACGGTGACGTTCGCGTTCAACGGCATTCAGCAGAACGTGACGTTCAGCACAGCATTCCCCGGTGCGCCGGCGGACATCCCGAACACCACCACCGGCACCGTGGCACGGCGGTTCGACACCGTGGGCGATTTCCGCTTCGAGTCCACCGTGAGTCCGGGACTGGCCGGGTTCGTGCGCGTGCGCTGATTGCACGCCACAGCGGCGACATCTGCTGACGATATCACAGCGCGCCGGCTCCCCCTCTGGAAGCCGGCGCGCGGTGCAATCGGGCCGCGTGACGTCAGGGCGCCCGTTGCACCTGACCGCGGATCTCGCCGGCGGTGAAGGTGGACGAGTGCACGTCCACGTAGAGGCGTCCGGCGCGCAGCAACGCCTTCACCGAATCCATCGCCAGCCGCGGTGATCCACGCACCCACGACGGCTCGATGTCGCCGAGGCTGATCACGCCGTCCAGCGTCACGCTCGGCGCCTGCGCGGAGTTGCCATTCACCGGCAGCAGCCAGGCCACGGTGGCGCCGTTGGCGCCCGCTGCCGCATTGTGCAGGTGCGCCTGCGTGATGCCACTCATGTTCGCCACCGACAGCGAGAAGGCGAGGATCGAGTCGCCGGGCACGCTCTGCAGCGTGATCGAGCCGGTATTGGCCGACGTGGTGGCCGGGACCACGCTGGCACCACCGAGCGTGGCCGCGAAGCGCTCGGGCGCCGGGCCACTGGTCGTGTCGGCGCCCTCTCCACCACCGCAGCCGGCGAGTGTCAGGAGGGCCAGTGCCGACAAGGTCGTGTGCGATCGGAGCATGCGTCTCCTGGGATCGGGATGCGGTCGTGTGGAGGCTGCGGACCGCAGGGCTGGCGCAACGTCGCACGCTGGTCGCAGCTGCACTCCACGCTGACGGAACGACGACCGATCCTCACCGTCGTCACGTGGCTCGCACGACCGCAGCGTGAAGCGTGCACAGTCCATGCCTCGGTGCCGCCCGGTGCCGACCGTCGCCATCTTTCGGCGTCGCGCGCATCGACCTGCGATGTGCACCCGACCTCCACGTCCGTCCTGCGCCATGACCGGTGATCGCGACTCGTCCAACCCGATGCACGGCGTCACGCTCGAGATGATCCTCAACGAGCTGGTCGCGCACTACGGCTGGAATGCGATGGGGCAGAAGATCGACATCCGCTGCTTCAACAGCGATCCGAGCGTGGCGTCGAGCCTGAAGTTCCTCCGCCGCACCCCCTGGGCCCGCGAGAAGGTGGAGGCGATGTACCGCGACCTGTTGCGCGTGCGTGCACGACAGCCGAAGGCCTGAGCCGGGAAACGCGACGGCGACACGATCGTCTGGTGAGATGGTAGCGCCTGCGGACGTCCGTCTCCTCACCCTCGCTGCATTCCGTGCCTCGCCTCGCCCGATTCGTGATGCTCGCCCTGCTCCTCGCTGCCGCGCCGCGCGTGGCGGCGGCGCAGCGTGTCCTGCGCTGGGCGGAGCTCAATGCCGCGCAGCTGGCGTCGCTCGACCGTGCACGCACGGCGGTGCTCATCCCAGCCGGCATCGTGGAGGAGCAGGGCACATTGCTGCCCACCGGCGCCGAGCTGTTTCGCGGCGATCGTCTGGCGGCCGACATCGCCGCGTCGATCGCGGCGCGTCCCGGCTGGACCGCGCTGCTGCTGCCGACCATTCCGCTCGGCAGCGGCGCATTCGATCGGCGGGCGGGACGCGGCGGTTTCGGTGGTTCACTGCCCATCCGCGCCGCCACCGTGCAGGCCGTCTACAGCGACATCGCGAGTGCACTCGGTGAACAGGGTTTCCAGCACCTGTTCGTGATCGATGGCCATGGGGACGCCAACCATGCCCGCGCACTGGACGCCGTCGGCGACTGGTTCAACGACTCGTATCGCGGTCGGATGATCCACCTGCTTGGACGTCGCGGCTGTCACGTTGATGGCCTCGAGTCGCCGCCGATCACGCTGCTCAGCGCCACCGCGATGACCGCCGATGCCGACTCGCCACACGGTGGCACGATGCAGACCTCGCGGCACTGGTGGCTGCGTCAGGATCTGGTGGACTCCACCAGCGTCCGCGAGGCGCGCGACCAGACCGCCGGGTCGGCCGAGGCACGCACACGGACGATCCAGCGCAGTGACTGGCCCGGCTACCTCGGGGCGCCGCGCTTCGCGTCCCTCGAACTCGGCGCCTGGCTCTACGAGACCGAACGGCGCAACTGCAGCGCACTCGCCAACCGTTTCCTCGACGGACTGCAGGAACACACCGTGCCGCGGTACGCCGATCGGATGCGCTCCTATCCCGACGTGCGCGCGGCGATGGATGCCCAGGAGCGCGCGGAACAGGATGCGGCCGCGCGCCGCCAGCGTGCCCTCGGCCGGACCGCGCCCCAGCACTGAGCCACACGGCGTGAGGGCCCCACCGGGGGCCGGTTCGTGCGCGATCGGGCAGGGTCGCTATCTTCCTCGTTCAACGCGCACCGCCCGACGGGTGCGCCCGGCAGCCGCGTGTCACTCCGGCCGCATCACCGCAGCGGGAGGGTACACGGTTGGCGAAGAAGCCCAATTACGACTTCGAGAAGCGACGCAAGGAACTGGAGCGCAAGCAGAAGAAGGACGCCAAGCGCGAGGAGCGGTTGTACCGCAAGCGCAACGGGCTTCCCGAGGAAGGGGACGCGGTCGACGGCGATGACGCCGACGCGGCCGGCGAGCCGGCAGCGGACGCCCCCGCCGCGCCGTAATCGCGGCACACCCGGACCGCCGTCCGGTTTCACGCGTCGCCCGATCCCTGCAATGACATCACCGACATGAGAATGCGTCACCTGCTCCGGTCCATCGGCGGGTGCGCCGCACTCGCGACCCTCGGCCTCGCATCGTCGCTGGTTGCACAGCGTGCCCCGTCGCGCGCCGCGGCACCGTACTTCCCCGAACCCGGCACGGCGTGGCAGCATCGCACGCCGCAGCAGGTCGGTCTCGACTCGACCCGGCTTGCCGCCGCGGTGGCCTTCGCCATCGCCAGCGAGGTGAAGAACCCGCGCAGCATGGAGGAGAATCACTACCGCACCTTCGGTCGTGAACCGTACGGCAACGGCGTCGGCCCATTCAAGGATCGCGGCGACGCCACCGGCATCATCCTGCGCAACGGCTACATCGTGGCCGAGTGGGGTGATCCCGATCGCGTGGACATGACGCACAGCGTGACCAAGAGCCTGCTCTCGGCGGTGGTGGGCGTGGCCTACGACCAGAAGCTGATCCGCAGTCTCGACGACTCGGTCTTTCGCGCGGTCGGTCCGGTGATGGCGCTGCCCGGCGGGCCGGGCACCACGGCAGTGACGCTGCTCGATCTCTTCGCCACGCCGCACAATCGCACCATCACCTGGGATCACCTGTTGCGCCAGGTGAGCGACTGGGAAGGCACGCTGTGGGGCAAGCCGGAATGGGCGGACCGACCCACGGGGAACGCCGCCGAGTGGCGCACGCGGGCGCGGATCACACCGGGCAATGCGTACGAGTACAACGACGTGCGCGTGAATGCGCTGGCACTGGCGGCGCTGCAGGTCTGGCGCCGCCCGCTGCCGTCGGTCCTGCGCGAGTTCATCATGGAACCGATCGGCGCGTCGAGCACCTGGCAGTGGACCGGCTACGAGACATCGTGGGTGCTGATGGACGGACAGGCGGTGCAGTCGGTGTCGGGCGGCGGGCACTGGGGTGGCGGCATGTTCATCAATGCCCGTGACATGGCGCGCTTCGGCTACCTCACGCTGCGCCGCGGCAAGTGGAAGGATCGCCAGCTGCTGTCCGAGGACTGGGTCACGCGCGCGCTCACGCCCACCGCCGCGCAGCCGACCTACGGCTTCATGAACTGGTTCCTCAACACCGATCGCAAGTACCTGCCGTCGGCGCCACCGTCGGTGTTCGTGCACGTCGGCAACGGGACCAACGTCATCATCGTCGATCCCGACCTCGACCTGGTGGCGGTGGTGCGCTGGATCGAGAACGGCGCGGTGGATGGCTTCATGCAACGCGTGCTGGCCGCACTCCCGGAGCGCTGACGACCGTGGAGCAGGATGTCCATGAGGCCTTCTCGCGTCAGCCGCTGATGGCGACGCTCGGTGCGACGCTGGAGCGCGTGGCACCGGGCGAGGTCGAGATCCGGCTGCCGTTCGATGCGGGGCACACGCAGCACACCGGCGCGCTGCATGCCGGTGTGGTGACGGCGATCGTCGACAGCGCCTGCGGCTTCGCCGCGGCGACGCTGATGCCGGCCGGCCGCGCCGTGGTCAGCGTCGAGTTCAAGGTGAACCTGCTCGCGCCCGCGGTGGGCGACGTCTTCCGCGCCACCGGCAAGGTCGTGCGCGCGGGTCGCACGCTGACGGTGTGCAGTGGCGAGGTATGGGCGACGCGTGGCGATGCCACCACGCTGGTGGCCATCATGCAAGCCACCATGATGGCGGTCACCGTGCGGGCCTAGCAGCCCGCACGGCGCGAACCGCCGGACGATGTCATCCCGACGTGCCGGATCCCAGACCGGCGAGCAACTCATCGAGCTGATCGAACGCCTCGGGCATGGCGCCGGTCGATCCGGAGGAGGCGTCGAGCGCTTCCTTCGAGGGATAGAGATCGTGCACCGTCACCAGCGTCCTGCCGGCGACGTCCTCGAACGTCACGGTGGTGACGGTCATGCCGAAATCGCCTTCCTCGTTCGTCCAGACGAGACGCGACGGCGGTATCACGTCGAGGTAGGTGCCGAAGAACTCCATCGTCGACCCTTCGTGGCTGAAGGTCAGGCGGTACTCGCCGCCGACCCGCACGTCCATCTCGCAGGACAAGAGGTTCAGCCCGTACGATCGTGGGACCCACCATTGGCGGAAGAGATCGGCCCTCGTCCACGCCTCGAACACGAGGCGTGCAGGACCGTTGATGGTCCGTGTGACGACGAGTTCGCGATCGGACGTCCGTTCGACCTTCGTCTCGAGCTTCGTTGGTGCGGTGTCACTTTCGCTGCGTGCGTCCATTGCCTCGCTCCTTGCGCTTCAGGGTCTCGACCACCGCGTCCAACTCGTCGAAGCGTGCGCTCCAGAGTTGGTGATATCGTTCGATCCACTCGACCTCGGCGTGCAGCTCACGTCGTCCCAGCCTGCAGGTGCGCACGCGGCCGACTTTCTCCGTCGTGACGAGCCCCGCCTGCTCCAGCACGTCGACATGCTTCTTCATGCCCGTCAGGGTCATCCGGAACCGCTCGGCCAGCGTCGTGATCGACGCGTCCGCGCGGCCGAGGTGCTCCAGCACGCCGCGCCGGGTGGCGTCGGAGAGTGCACCGAACGAGACGTCGAAGTTGACTGGGTTACGCTGAACCATATGGTTCAGTGTACGAGGTGGGACCTGGTCGCGCAATGGGGGGCCGGACGATGAGCCGCGATGCGGCTCCACCACGACCATCCGCGCCGGAGACTAGGTCGCGGCGGCGCGCTGGCGTGTGAAGTGTCGCGCCGCGAGGTAGAGCGACATCGCCTGCAGCAGCGCGCAGAAGTAGAACGGCGCCCCGATCCGCCAGTCGCCCTTCGGCAGGTGTGACACGATGCCGAGCAGCGGTGCGCCGAACATCGGCGCCACCACCGCCATCAGGCTGTTCAGCGAGGCCACCGATCCCAGCGTGCGGCCCTGCGTGCTGGCATCCGCCGCGCCCGAGATCAGGCTCTGGATCGACGCGCCCACGGTGAAGCCCAGCACGTTGATGAACACCGTGGCGTACATCATCCAGCCCTCGGTGGCCAGGCCGTACATCAGGTTCGCGGCGGTGGCGGAGATCAGGCCCCACACCACCAGCCGCTGCGCGCTGAAGCGCTTCAGCAATGGGCCGAGCAGGAAGCCCTGCACGATCACCGACACCACGCCCACCGCCGCCAGCGACCAGCCGTTCTGCAGCGGGCCCCAGCCGAACTTGAAGGTGGTGTACAGCACCCACGACGTGAACAGGATGTACTGCGCCAGCACGCTGAACGCGACCACCGTCACCAGCGGGCCCACGTCGCCCAGCTTCGACAGCTCGGCCAGTGACCGGAACGGATTGGTGGTGCTCCAGTTGAACGCGCGACGTTTGTCGGGCGGCAGCGATTCGGGCAACACGAAGTAGCCGTACAGCAGGTTGAGCAGCGACAGCCCACCGGCGACGAAGAACGGCAGTCGCAGGTTCACGGCACCCAGCAATCCGCCCACCACCGGCCCCACGATGAAGCCGACGCCGAACATCGCGCCCAGCATGCCGAACCGCTTGGCGCGCAGTTCCGGTGGCGTGATGTCGGCCACGTACGCATTGCACACGGCCGCATTGGCCTGCATTGCACCGCCGACCAGGCGTGCGGCGATCAGCATCCAGAGCGCCGTCGCCAGCGCGGTCGCGAAGAAGGTGACGCCCAGGCCGCAGAAGCCGAGCAGCAGCACCGGACGGCGGCCGTGGCGGTCCGACAGTGCGCCCAGCACCGGCGCACCGAAGAAGTTGGCGAATCCAAATGCGGTGCTCACCACGCCGTACCACAGCGCCTGGTCGCTCTGCGAGCCGGTGAAGCTGCCCACGATGGACGGCAGCACCGGCACGATCAGGCCGATCGCCGCCATGTCGATCAGCACCGTCAGCATGATGAACGGCATCGCCGCCTTCCGGTCACCGGCGGGCGGCAGGTCGGCGACGGCTGGCGGCAGCAGTGTGGCGTCGGTCACGGGCAACGAGCGAATCGGGAACGCTGGGGCATCCGCGCACGGTAGCGACCCCGGACCACAAACCGAACCCCCGACACGACACGTGCGGGCCCATGGCCCGGTGGTCCGGACGCGCCCCCGAACGCATTATCCTCGCGCGCCGTACACTGCCGGACCCTTCCGCCGCCGCGCGCCTTCCTTCATGCCCCAACCGATGCTCCGTCGACTTCTCGCCACGGCCGTCGCCGTCGCCGTGCCGGCCCTCACTGCCGCGGCGCAGGAAACGCTGCTGCTGCGACAGCCCAGCGTCAGTGAGCGCCACATCGCGTTCGCCTATGCCAACAACATCTGGATCGTCGATCGCAGCGGAGGACAGGCGCGCCGACTGACGTCATTCCAGGGGGCGTCGTCGCAGCCGAAGCTGTCACCCGACGGGCGCACGGTCGCGTTCACCGGCACCTACGCCGGCAATGCCGACGTCTACACCGTGCCGGTGGACGGCGGTGAGCCGACGCGACTGACGTGGCATCCCGGCGCCGACGGCGTGACCGGCTGGACGCCCGACGGCAAGCGCGTGGTGTTCACCAGCGCACGGCAGTCGCACGCGCCGTCGCCGGCGCCGCGTTTCTGGACCGTCGCACTCGATGGCGGGCCGGAGGTCGCGCTGCCGATGCCACGTGCCTTCCAGGGCCATATCAACGCCGCCGGGTCGCACGTCGCCTATCGCATGGCCAGTTCATGGGACGACGAGCGCCGCAACTATCGCGGTGGCCAGAACAAGCCGATCTGGGTGCTCAACCTCACCTCGTTCGCACTCGACACCATCGCCCGTCCGCTGAACTCGAAGGAACTCGATCCGGCGTGGCTCGGTGAGGACGTGTACTTCATCTCCGACCGCGATGGCGTGCAGAACGTCTGGAAGTACGACGGTCGCACCAAGGCCGTCACGCAGCAGACGAAGTTCACCGACTTCGACGTCAAGACGATGGATGCCGGCGCCGGTGTCGTGGTCTTCGAGCAGGCGGGCCGCCTGCACCTGCTCGATCCGAAGACGGGACGCTCGGCGCCGGTCTCGATCACCGTCCGCGGTGACTTCCCGTGGATGATGCCGCAGTGGCGAGATGTGTCCACGCGTGTCACCTCGCTCGCGCTCTCGCCCACCGGCAAGCGCGCGATCGTCGAGGCCCGCGGCGAGATCTTCACCATCCCCGCCGAGAAGGGCGACGTGCGCAACCTCACCAACTCCAGCGGCAGCGCCGAGCGCGCGCCGGTCTGGTCGCCCGACGGGCGCTCGGTGGGATGGTTCAGCGATGCATCGGGCGAGTACAAGCTGATGATCGCGGCACAGGACGGGCAGTCCGAACCCCGCGCCATCGCGCTGCCGGGCATGAGCTTCGCCTACACGCCGTCGTGGTCCCCCGACTCGCGCAAGATCCTCTTCACCGACGTGGGGCTGAAGCTCTGGGTGGTGGATGTCGCGTCGGGTGCGGTGAAGAAGTACGACGGCGACCCGTACATGAATCCGCAGCGCAGCATGGACCCGGTGTGGAGCCCCGACTCGCGCTGGATCGCCTTCGTGAAGCGGCTGCCCAGCCTCTATCGCGTGATCGTGGTGCTGAACACCGAGACCGGTGAGCAGAAGCAGGTCACCGATGGCCTGGCGGATGCCACGTCACCAGCGTGGGATGCCAGCGGCAAGTATCTCTGGTTCCTCGCCAGCACCGACTTCGCGCTGCGCTCGCAGTGGCTCGACATGACGTCGTACCAGCGTCCGCGCACCAACGCGCTCTACGTCGCCGTGCTGAAGAACGGTGAACCGACGCCCTTCACGCCCGAGAGCGACGACGAACCGGCGACGCCGACGCCGGCACCCGCCGTGGCCGTCGCCGCCACGCCCGGCACACCGGTCGCACCGCCGGCCACGCCGCGCACGCCCGTCGTCACCATCGATTTCGAGAACATCGCGCGCCGCATCATCGCCGTGCCCGCAGTGGCGGCGCGCGACTACGCGCTGCTCAAGTCCGGCGCCGCCGGCACCGTGTTCTTCTGGGAGACGGTCGATGCCGTCGGGCCGGCCGAGCAGGCCGCGCCGGGTGGGCCGCTGTATCGCTACACGCTGAAGGATCGCAAGGCGATTCCATTCGCCAGCGGTGTGGCGGCGTACACGATCAGCGCCGACGGCCGCAAGCTGCTCTACCGCACCGGTGGTGCGCAGGGCGCCCTGTTCCTCGTCGATGCCACCGCCGCCACCGCGCCGGCTGCGAACACCGGACGGCTCAATGCCGCGCTCCGCATGTGGTGGGATCCGCGCAAGGAATACGCGCAGATCTTCGAGGAAGCACGCCGCAAGGTGCGCGACTACTTCTACGTGCCGAACCTGCACGGCACCGACTGGCCGAAGGTGGTGGCACAGTACCGCCAGTTCGTGCCGTTCGTGGCGCATCGCACGGACCTCAACTACCTGCTCGACTGGATGGGCAGCGAGCTCGCCATCGGTCATTCGTACGTCAACGGCGGCGACTTTCCGGAGACACCGAATGCCACCGGCGGGATGCTCGGCGCCGACCTCACCGTGAACAATGGGCGTTACCAGTTCACGCGCATCTACGATGCCGAGAGCTGGAATCCCGACCTCCGTGCGCCGCTGGCGGCACCGGGCATCGACGTCCGGAACGGCGAGTACCTGCTGGCGATCAACGGCGTCGAGCTGCGCGGCACCGACAACGTGCATCGCCTGCTCGACGGCACTGCCAACCGGCAGGTGGTGATCACCGTCAACACCCGTCCCACGATGGATGGCGCGCGTCGCTACACCATCGTGCCGGTGCCCAACGACCAGGGGCTGCGCACCCGCGCATGGGTCGAGGGCAACCGTCGGATCGTGGACTCGCTCTCGAACGGCAAGCTGGCCTACGTGCACCTGCCCAACACGGGGCAGGGCGGCTACACGCAGTTCAATCGCTACTACTTCGCGCAGCAGGACAAGCAGGGCGCCGTGGTCGATGAGCGGTACAACGGCGGCGGGTCGGCCGCCGACTACATCATCGAGCTGCTCGGTCGCGACTACGACGGCTACTTCAACAACCCCGCCGGCGACCGCGTGCCGTTCGCCAGCCCGTCGGCCGGCATCTGGGGCCCGAAGGTCATGATCATCAACGAGATGGCTGGCTCCGGCGGTGACCTGATGCCGTACATGTTCAAGCGCCGCAAGATCGGTCCGCTGATCGGCGCCCGCACCTGGGGTGGGCTGGTGGCGACCTCGGACCAGGCTCCGTTCGTGGATGGCGGTGGCATGGTCGCACCGCGACTCGGCTTCTTCGATCGCGACGGCAAGTGGGTGATCGAGAACGAAGGCGTGCCCCCCGACATCGAGGTCGAGAACTTCCCGCGTGAGGTCATCGCCGGCCGCGACCCGCAGCTGGAGCGTGCGGTGCAGGAGGCGCTCCGCCTGTTGGCCGCCAACCCGGTGCGCCCGATGAAGGAGCCGACCGGCAGCACGTGGGGCAAGCGACCGTAGCTGCTGCCGCGGCCTGCTGACGACGACGGCGCACCTCCAGTGATCGGAGCGTGCGCCGTCTCGCCGTATGCCAATGCCGTCCGAGGTGACGGCACTGACGGACTGCAGTGTCGCGGGTGGCTATCCTTCGTGCCGATCCCACCCTCCCGACGCCACCGAGTCTTCCGTGCCGACCAACCGCGAAATCCGCCTCGCCTCCCGACCCGTCGGATTGCCGACCGCCGCCAACTTCGAGCTCGCCTCGGTCGAGATCGGCCCGCCCGCCGACGGGCAGGTGCTGGTGCGGAACCTCGTGATGTCGGTCGATCCGTACATGCGCGGGCGCATGAACGACGTGAAGTCGTACGTGCCACCGTTCCGTGTCGGCGCGCCGATGGAGGGCGACTGCATCGGTGAGGTGGTCGAGTCGCGCGCGGACGAATTCGCGGCGGGTGACGTGGTGCAGTCGTTCTTCGGGTGGCGCGAGTACTACGTGGCGGAGGCGACGCAGCTGCGGAAGGTCGATCCGGCAGTGCAGCCGCGCTCCGCCTGGCTCGGGGTGCTCGGTGTGACCGGTTTCACGGCGTGGGCCGGCTTGCAGCTGGTCGACGTCAAGGCTGGCGACCGGGTGTTCATCTCCGGCGCGGCGGGTGGCGTCGGCATCATCGCCGGGCAGCTGGCGAAGCTGCGCGGCTGCACCGTGATCGGCAGCGCCGGCTCGGCGGAGAAGGTGGCGATGCTGACCGGCGAGCTGGGGTTCGATGCGGCATTCAACTACCGCGATGGTGACATATACGGCCAGCTGATGGTCGCGTCGCCGAAGGGGATCGACGTCTACTTCGACAATGTCGGCGGCGAGCACCTCGAGGCCGCGATGTCGGCGCTGCGCCCGTTCGGCCGCATCGCGGCCTGCGGGTCCATCTCCGGCTACAACGAACCGACGCCTGGTCCGCGGAACATGGCGCTGATCATCGGCAAGCGGCTCACGATCAAGGGATTCATCGTGAGCGACTTCGAGCCGCAGCGCGCCGCGTTCCAGGCCGACGTCGGCGGCTTGCTTGCCAGCGGGGCTCTGCGGGCGATCGAAACCGTGCAACACGGGATCGAGCAGGCACCGGCTGCGTTCCTCTCGTTGTTCAGTGGTGGCAACACGGGCAAGATGCTCGTCGCCCTCACCTGACCGTCATTCGCGCGGCCGCGTGCCGCGTCGTCTGCTCACCCGTACCGTCACCTCGCCATGCAGTTCTTGCTCATCGGACTCGCCGCCGGCGTGCTCTCCGGCCTCTTCGGCATCGGTGGCGGCATCGTGATCGTGCCGGCGCTGGTGTTCATCGCGCAGATGACGCACAAGACCGCCACCGGCACGTCGCTCGCCGCGCTGCTGCTGCCCGTCGGCGCGCTCGGCGCGTGGCAGTACTACAAGGTCGGTGCCCTCGACATGCGGGCCGCGTTGCTGCTGGCCCCGGGCCTCGCCATCGGCGCGCTGGTGGGCGCAAAAATCGCGCTGCAACTCCCGTCTCGGGAACTGCAGCGCGCCTTTGCCATCTTCCTCGTGGCCGTCGCCGGCCGGATGTGGGTCGCCGCGAAGTGAGCGGCTGACCCATCGCCTCTCAGGCGATGGTGCGAAGCACCTTGCGCACGCGATCGATGATCTCGCCGACCTGCGACTCGCTCACGATCAGTGGTGGCGACAGCGCGATGATCTCGCCGGTGATGCGCACCAGCAGGTCCTGCTCCCAGAAGCAGGCGTTCATCGCGTCCATCGCGCGCGCGCCCACCACGCCGTCGCGGGTGGCCATCTCGATCGCGCCCACGATGCCGATGTTGCGCACGTCGATCACGTGCGGCTCACCGGCCAGCGAATGCACTGCGTCCTCCCACACCGGCATCATCGCCTTCGCCCGCTCGAAGATCCCTTCGTCGCGATAGACCTTGAGCGTCGCCAGCGCCGCGGCGGTGGCGATCGGGTGGCCTGAGTAGGTGTAGCCGTGGAACAACTCGATGCCGCGTGCGGTGGCATCCACCACCGTGTCGTGGACCTCACGACGCACGGCGGTGGCACCCATCGGGATCGTCGCGTTGGTGATGCCCTTCGCCATCGTGATCATGTCCGGCGTCACGCCGAAGTGCTGCGCCGCGAACGGCGCGCCGAGTCGGCCGAAGCCGGTGATCACTTCGTCGAAGATCAGCAGGATGCCGTGCTGGTCACAGATGGCGCGCAGCCGCTCGAGGTATCCCACCGGCGGCACCAGCACGCCGGTGGATCCCGCCATCGGCTCCACGATCACGGCGGCGATGGTGTCGGCGCCGTGTTCGGCGATGATCGGCAGCAGCGCGTCGGCCAGTTCCACGCCATGCGCCGGCTGGCCGCGCGAGAAGGCGTTGCGCGCCAGGTCATGCGTGGTCGGCAGGTGGCTCACGTGCGGCAGCAACTGCCCGGCGAAGGCGTCCTTGTTGGGCGCGATGCCGCCCACCGAGATGCCGCCGAAACCCACGCCGTGATAGCCGCGCACGCGACCCACGAAACGGGTGCGCTGCGTCTGCCCGCGGGCGCGCCAGTACGCCAGCGCGATCTTGAGCGCGGTGTCCACCGCCTCCGATCCCGAGTTCGAGAAGAACACGCGATCGATGCCCGACGGCAGCAGGGTCGCCAGCTCACTCGCCAGCTGGAAGGCCGCCGGGTGCCCCATCTGGAACGGCGGCGCGAAGTCCATCGTGGCCACCGCCTTCTGCACCGCTTCCACGATCGGCGCGCGGCAATGCCCGGCGTTCACGCACCACAATCCGGCGGCGCCGTCGAGGATGGTGCGCCCGTCGTCCGACGTGTAGTGCATGTCCTTGGCGGCGACCAGCAGGCGCGGCTTGGCCTTGAACGCCTTGTTGGCCGTGAAGGGCATCCAGAGCGCGTCCAGTGACTCGTCGTGCGTTGGCGTGGTGGCGGTCGGCAGCGGGGCGGTCGCAGTCATCGGCAGGTCCGGAGAAAGTGGTGATGGCGGAAGATCGCCGCGAAGCGTCGATGCTGCCACCATACGGCTGCGGCTGCTTCTGCGCTGACCGGATCCGCGCCACCGGCAGCCGGTGAGAACGTCCGCCGTCCCGCCCGTTTTTCTCCTCAGACGCGCAGCCCTTTCCCACTGCCATCGGAGGTACGCCCCCATGAAGTATCCAGGTCGGGTGATCAGGGCCGGAGAGTCAGACCCGGCACTCGTCCGTGCCGTGCGCACGCAGCTCAACCATCGCCTCAGCATCGCCGCGCGCAGCCCGGGCCGCCTCGACGAGCGCGCTCCTGCCTTCGACGAGGCCGTGGTGCAGGCCGTGCGCCAGTTTCAGGCGCGCAACGTGGACCACGACGGGCGCCCGCTCACGCAGGACGGCCGCATCGGCCCGATCACCTGGGAGGTCCTGTTCGATGGACAGTCCGTGCCGAGCGCGATCAAGGCCGCCGATCCCTACCTCGGTCGCATGCTGACGATTGCCCTCGGCGAAGCGGACAAGCAGGTCCGCGAGGTGCCCGCCAATTCCAATCGCGGCCCGCGCGTGGAGCAATACCAGAAGCGCTCCAAGTCGCGTCCCGGGCTCGCCTGGTGCTGCTCGTTCGTGTACTGGTGCATGGACGAAGCCGCCGTGGCGATGTCGCGCCGTAACCCGATGGTTCGCACCGCCGGCTGTCTCGATCACTGGCACCGCTCACCCACCGCCGGCGCCAAGCGGATCAAGAAGGCGCAGGCGCTGCAGGACCCGTCGCTCCTCAAGCCGGGCATGATCTTCATCATGGATCACGGCGGTGGCTTCGGGCACACCGGCATCATCGCCGAGGTCAACGGCGGGTTCCTCAACACCGTGGAAGGCAACACCGATGCCAGTCGCACGCGCGAAGGTGGTGGTGTGTACCGACTGACGCGCAAGATCGGCGAGATCAACCTTGGCTACATCGACTACGCGGGCCTGAACGCACCCTGACCTGCGCCACCAGCGCCGGTGCCCGCGTGACGGACACCGGCGCTCACATGGTCACTTCATCATCGTCGGTGCCGGGTATGCCGGGCGCACTTCGATCGCACCGGTGACGGCCGATGGAATGCGACCGGCCCAGCGCACCGCCTCGTCCAGCGACGCCACCTCGATGATGAAGTAGCCGCCCAGTTCCTCACGCGCGTTGGCGTGTGCAGCGCGACGCACCCGCTGCGCACCGTCACGCACCATCACCGTGCGCACCGCGTCACCGGTGCGCAGCGCCGTGCCACCGCGCAGCACACCGGCCTTCTGCAGTTCCTCGCCGATCGAGGCGAAGGCGGCCCAGTATGCGGCGCCACGCGATGGATCGGTGCGCAGCGCCAACTGCGCCGGGCTCTCCCAGATCATGATCGAATACTGCTGCGCGACGATTTCGGGGACTGTCCCCGAGATCGCTGTCCCCGAAATCGCCACAATCGGTGCCGGCGCCGACTGCGCCGCAGCGCGGCCGGTGAAGGTGACGCTGAGTGCGCACAGCGCCAGGTGCGCGATCGTGACAGTGTGGCGGAACGACATCGGTTGGTGCCTCATTCAGAAGGGAACGTCAGCCGGACGCCCGGCATCACTGGCATGACGGCGCAGCGCCTCCCCGATCGACATTCGCGGCGATGTCGATTCGACCTGGCATGATCCGTCATCACTGCGTATGCGCCCGCTCCGGGCCGCATCGTCCCCATCTCATGGAGCCATTGCGATGCAGTACGCCATCCTCGTCTACGAAACGCCGTCCGAACTCGCCGCCCGCGAAGATCCCACCCGCGTCGGTGGGTATTGGGCCGCCTACACGGCCTACTCGCAGGCACTCGGCCAGGCCGGTGTCGCCGCTGGTGGTGCGGGCCTGCAGGCACCGTCGGTCGCCACCACGCTGCGTGTCCGCGGCGGCCAGCGGCAGGTGCAGGACGGTCCGTTCGCCGACACCAAGGAATTGCTGGGTGGCCTGTTCATCATCGACGTGCCCGACCTCGACGCCGCGCTCGAGTGGGCATCGCGCTGCCCGTCGGCGGCCACGGGATCGGTCGAGGTGCGACCGGTGCTGCCCCCGCCTCCGGGCGTGTGAGCACGAACGCGATCCGCGCAGTCGAAGACGCCGCCCGTAGCTCCTACGGGCGGCTGCTTGCGCTCCTCGTGTCCCGGTCGCGCGACGTGGCCGCGGCTGAGGACGCACTCGGCGACGCCTTCCTCAACGCGCTCACGCACTGGCCGCGCGACGGCGTGCCGTCCAATCCCGATGCCTGGCTCGTCGCGGCGGCGCAACGTCGCCTCATCGACGGTGATCGACGCGCCGCCGTGCGCACGCGCGTGGAGCCGGACCTGACCTACGCGGCGTCGCTGATGCACGAGGCGGGGGAGGGCAACGCGCTGCCGGATCGACGCCTCGGCCTGATGCTCGCCTGTGCCCATCCCGCCATCGATGCCACCATTCGCACGCCGCTCATGCTGCAGGTGGTGCTCGGCCTCGATGCGACGCTGATCGCCGGCGCCTTCCTCACCGCACCGACGGCGATGGCGCAGCGACTGGTGCGTGCGAAGCAGAAGATCCGCGATGCCGGAATCCCGTTCGACGTGCCATCGGCGGACGAACTGCCTGCGCGCCTCGATGCCGTGCTGGAGGCGATCTACGCCGCGTTCGGCACCGGCTGGGACGCCGTCGATGGCAGTGATCCGGCGCGCGCCGACCTCACCGCCGAGGCGCTGTTCCTCGGCCGGCTGGTGGTGGAGTTGCTGCCGCCTGCAGCGTCGGCGGAAGCGCGCGGGTTGCTGGCGCTGATGCTGTATTGCGTCGCGCGTGCTTCCGCGCGGCGCGGCCCCGCTGGCGAGTACGTGCCCTTGTCGGCGCACGACGTGTCACGCTGGAACCACCAGCAGCTCGGCGAGGCCGAGTCGCTGCTCCAGTCGGCGGCACAGTTGCAGAACCCCGGTCGCTTCCAGCTCGAGGCCGCGATCCAGTCGGCGCATCTCGGCGCCGCGCTCGGTCGGCCGGCATCGCCGCTCGTCATCGTTGCGCTGTACGATGCACTGCTTGCCTTCGCGCCCACGGTGGGAGTGCTGGTCAACAGGGCGGCCGCGATCGCGGTCGCCAGTGGTGCCGCCGCCGGCCTCGCCGCCGCCGATGCCATCCCGGCGACCGTCGTGGCGGAGTACCAACCATGGTGGGCGCTGCGCGCGCACCTGCTGTCGGAACTCGCACGCGATGATGAGGCCCGACAGGCGCGCGCTCGCGCGGCGGGACTGACGCAGGACCCCGCCATCCGCGCATTCCTGTTGCGCGACGAGCGCTGAGTCATGGGTGTGATCCGAGCGCCCGTCGTCGTGCGGGTGTCTTACACCTTCGACACCCCGGAGCGACCATGTTCGCACCGCCACTTGGATGCCGTCACTTTTGGCGCCCCCGGTCGCGACACGTACTCCACCGTCTGGTAGTCGGTGCGCCACTCCGTCGGCGTCACGGTGCATGACACGTAGCCGCGGTGATGATCGTGCCAGCGCACCTCCGGCCGGCGTGCCTCCACCGCCGGCGAGAAGTACTGCGATCGTGCGCCGCCATCGCCTTCGGACGAGATCGAGGTGCCGACGAACTCGGTCGCGATCACCGGACGGTCCGGGCGATCGAAGCCGCGATGCACGTCGTGCACGTAGTTGGAGTGGATGTCGCCGGTCAGCACCACGGTTCGTCCCGCGGCCCGCTCGGCGATGGCGGTGAGCAGGCGGTCCCGCGCCTTCGGATAACCACTCCACGCTTCCATGTAGACCTCGTCACCCGGCTTCGGCGCCTGCAGCTCCGGCGCGAACGTGACCTGTTGCGCCAGCACCTGCCAGCGGGCCGGTGATGCGCCGAGTCCATCCACCAGCCAGCGCTCCTGCGCGTCGCCGAGCATGGTGGCGCTCGCGTCGCCCCAGGCGCCGCAGGGAATCACCTTGCTGCCGTCGTTGCACGGCTGGTCGCTGCGGAACTGACGTGTGTCGAGTACCCAGAACCGCGCCAGCCCGCCCCAGTCGATCGAGCGCCGGATCGAGAGGTCCGCCCACGACGCTGCGCGCGGCACACGCACCGGCTGGTGCTCCCACCACGCCTGATACGCGGCGGCGCGTCGCCAGCGCATCTGCTCCGCCGACTCGTACACGTTCTCGCCGATCTCGTTGGCGTAGTTGTTGTCCACCTCGTGATCGTCCCACGTCACGATCCACGGCGTGCGTGCGTGGGCGGCCTGCAGCAGCGGGTCGAGCTTGTACTGCGCATAACGGCGACGGTACTCATCCAGCGTGCGGCACTCGAACCCGTCATGCTTGCGCACTCGTCCGTCGATGCCGGCATACTCGTAGATGTAGTCGCCGAGATGTGCCACCAGGTCCAGCTCCTCGGCGGCCATGTGCTCGTAGGCGGTGAACAGGCCCGTCTCGTAATGCTGGCACGACGCGTACGCGAAGCGCAGCGGTGTCTGCGCGCCGGCGGCCGGTGTGGTGCGCAACCGGCCCACCGCGCTGGTGGCATCGTTGACACGGAAGCGGTAGAAGTACCAGCGATCGGACGCCAGGCCTTCCACGTCCACATGCACCGAGTATCCCAGTTCCGGCGCTGCGCCGTACATGCCGGTGCGCACGATGCGCATGAATCGCTCGTCCTCCGCCACCTCCCATGCCACCCGCGCCCGCACGCCGTTCATCCCCCAGTCGGGGTCCATCGGGCGCGGGGCCAGTCGCGTCCAGATCACGGCACCGGTGCTGTGCGGATCGCCCGACGCCACGCCGAGTGCGAAGGGATCGGCCGCCAGCCGCAGGCGGCGTGTGAGCGGCTCGAGTGCGGGCGATGCGGCGGCCAGTGCGGCGTACCGGGTCAGGTCAGCCAGGAAGATTCGACGGTCCATCGCATTATCCTGTATCCTGCGCAGCGCCACCGAAAGGCTGGGGCGTCACGTCGATGCCACGGTCCGCACACGAGGTGCGTCCCGACGGGTGGCACAGGTCCCATTGCGTGGAGTTGGTCGTGATCTCGTACGATTCGAAGAACTGGATCCGCATCCTGCGCGAGGTGCCGCGCAGCCACGTGTTCCGGATGCTGTTCCTGGACGTGATGGCGGCCGGCGCCTACGCCGCCCTCGTGGTCTGGCTGGAGACGGAGGTGATCGGCTCGCTGCTGCCGCTCGGCCCCTCGTTCCTCTCGATCCTCGGCATCATCCTCGGCCTGCTGCTCGTCTTCCGTACGAACACCGCTTATGACCGGTGGTGGGAAGGGCGACGGCTCTGGGGCCAGCTGGTGAACGTGTCACGCGGCATGTCGCGGCAGCTCGATGCCATGCTCGGTGATGCGCCGGCGCGGATTCCGGCCCGCCTGAATTACGCCCGCATCCTGTCCACCTTCCCGCAGTCGCTCGGTGCGCACCTGCGCGCACCCGGCAGCGTCACCGGGCCCGACGCCCCGGCCGCGCTGCTCTCGTCATTGCATCGCGCCGTGCAGGCCGATCTCACGCACGGTCATCTCGTCTCCGATGCGCGCATCACGCTGGCGCCGATCCTCCAGCAGTTCGACGATGTGATGGGTGCCTGTGAGCGCATCCGCAACACACCCATTCCGTACAGCTACTCGTCGTACGTGAAGCAGTTCGTGCTGATCTACGCCATCATCATGCCGTTCGGCCTCGCCAAGGATTTCGGCTACGGCGCGATCATCGCGTCGATGCTCACCTTCTTCGCCACCATGGGGCTCGAGCTGCTGGCCGAGGAGATCGAGGAGCCCTTCGGTGGCGATCGCAACGACCTGCCGCTGGACGACATCGCCACCGTGATCGCACGCGACGTGCACGGCGCACTCGGCGTGTCGCAGCCGACGCCCGCCGGCACGGCATGACCGCTCGTGTCGCCGCTCGACAGGCCGCCCTCACCACTGGCCTGCTGCTCGTCGCCGTCTATCTCGCCACCGCCGCACCATCGCTCACCTTCTGGGACGCGAGCGAGTTCGCGACGGCCTTCGCCACGTTCGGTATTCCGCATCCGCCAGGCACGCCGCTGTACGTGAGCCTCGGCGCGGCGATCTGGCGGCTGGTGCCTGGATTGTCGCCGGTGCAGGCGGGCACGCTGCTGTCCGCCGTCGCGACGGCAGTCGCCTGCGCGGGGGCAGCGTGGATCGTGGCCGAAAGCAGCGGACAGCGTGTGCTGGCCATCATCGCCGGCACCAGCGCGGGATTGATGGGCACCGTCTGGATGAACGCCACCGAGACCGAGGTCTACGCGGTGTCACTGCTGCTGGTGGCAGCCCAGCTGCTGGCCGCGTGGCATGCGCATCGCACCGACGACGATCGTGCACGTGTGCTGCTGATGTACCTCGCGGCACTGTCGATCCCCGTGCACCTGAGTGCACTGGTGGCCACGCCGGCCGCACTGTTGCTCGCCAGCACCGATTCGCAGGGGCGCGTGCGCTGGTGGTCGGTGGCGACCGGCACCGTGATGATGTTCGCGATCATCGCCGCCAGTCGTGCGGAACTGATCGTGGCCGGAGTGCTGCTGCTGTGCGCGGTCGCGCTGCACCTCGTCGCACGTCGCGGTCGGGACGGCAGCGGGACGCTGGAACCTGTCACGCGCCGTCCGACGTCGTGGGTGCCCCTGGCCCTCGTCACGACGCTGCTGGCCTGGAGTGCGGTCGCGATCCTGCTGGTGCGCGCGCGCCACTCACCGTTCCTCAATCAGGGCGACCCCGACACCTTTCGTCGTCTGCTGGACGTGATCTCCCGTGCGCAGTACGACGTGGCGGCGCTCTGGCCGCGGCGCGCACCGCCATGGCTGCAACTCGGCAACATCGCGCAATACGCCGACTGGCAGGTTGCGCTGTCGCTCTGGAACGACGTCACGACATCCTGGTGGCGCACACCCTTCACGCTGCTGGCGCTGGGCGTCGGTGCCGTCGGCGCGGTGGCGCATTGGCGTGGGCATCGCATCACGGCACGGGTCACGCTGCTGCTGCTGGTCCTGGCGACGGTCGGTGTGTGCGCGCAGCTGAATCTGCGTGCCGGCCCGTCGTACGGCGTCGGCGTGTTGCCGGCGGGCGCGCTGCACGAGGCACGGGAGCGCGACTATTTCTTCGCGCTCGCCTTCTGGGTATGGGGGCTCTGGATCGGGATCGGCGCCTGCGCGCTGGCACGACGCAGGCAGGTTCCCGTCGCGCTGGCGGCGGTGGTGCCGCTGGCCATGTGCGTCGGGAGTTGGCGTGCCGTGACGCGCGCCGCGTGGCCGGATCGCTCGTTGGCCAGCGCCGTGGCTGGTGAGTTGCTGCAGCACGTGCCGCGCAACGGCTTGCTGCTCACTGCCGGGGACAACGACACCTATCCGCTCTGGTATCGCCAGGCGGTGGACGGTCTCCGCCCCGACGTCCAGGTGGTGGTGATGTCGCTGCTGCCGGCCGACTGGTACCTGCGCGAAGGGGCTCGGCGCGCCGGTCCATTCCGCCCTGACACCGCGCTCGCGGCCAACGGCGTGGTGCGTGCGGCGTGGCTGGCGCGCGAGAAGCTCGGCGTCCGCGGCGCGGTGGCGGTGTCCATCCTCGTGGACGCGGATGCGCGTGCCGAGCTCGGCCGTCGCGCCGGCATCACCTGTTGGCGTCGCGCCGGCATGGTGGACATCGGCAGCGTCGCTCGCGAGGTCTGTCCGCCCCGTGTCGATGCCGAACGCTCGTTCGACAGTGCGCGACGGTTGGCGCCGTTTCGCACCGCGGCCTCACCGCGTCAGTCGCCCGACGGCATGGTGAACGCGTTCCTCGACCTCGCGCGCTGTCCGGCCCTCGCCGCCGACCTCGCGATGACCGGCGTGGCGGCCGGCGATTCGATCGCGCGCGGATTGCTTGATATCACGTGTAACCTCCGGTAAAATACGAACTTATGGCGTTTGCGGACCTCGGTGAGCGGGTGCGGGAAGTACGGGATCGGATCGAGGCGTCGCGCCAGCGCGGCGGGCGGGGCCAGGAGGTGCGGATCATCGCCGTCACCAAGACGCACGGCGCCGATGCGGTGGACGCGGCCGCTGCCTGCGGCATCGGTGACGTCGGCGAGAACAAGGTCCAGGAAGCGCTCGACAAGATGCAGGCGACGTCAGCCGACGTGCGCTGGCACCTCATCGGGCACCTGCAGCGAAACAAGGCGAAGGCGGCGCCGTCGTTTGCGATGGTGCATTCGCTCGACAGCATGCGGCTGGCGGATGCGCTGCAGGCCGCTGCGCAGCAGGCCGGTCGGGTGCTGGACGTGCTGGTGCAGGTGAACGTGGCAGGCGAGGCGCAGAAGAGCGGGGTGGCCCCCACCGACGTCGAGGCGCTGGCCCTGCATCTGGCCAGCACCAGCGCGTTGCGGGTCTCGGGAGTGATGTGCATGGCGCCGTTCACCGATGACGAGACGGTGCTGCGTCATGCGTTCAGTGGTGCGCGTGAGGCACTGGCGGTGGTGCGCGGTGCCGGGCACGACACCGCGCACGAGTTGTCGATGGGGATGTCGGGGGATTACGAGATCGCGGTGGAGGAAGGGGCCACACTGGTCCGCCTGGGAACCGTGCTGTTCGGAGCGAGGAGCTGATGTCAGACGAACAATTTCGATTGACGCCGCTGGACGTGCGGCGCTGGGAATTCGGCTCGGCCCTGCGTGGTTACGACCGGGCGCGCGTGGACGAGTTCAAGGCGCGCGTGGCTGACGAGATCGAGGAGTTGGCGCGTCGCATCAACGACCTCGATGCCAAGGCGCGCGGCTTTCACGACCAGATCCGCTCCTTCCGTGAGCGCGACCGCGCCATCAACGATGCGCTGGTCAGCGCCCAGCAGCTCCGCACCGACATCCGTGAGCAGGCCGAGAAGGAAGGGTCGCTGGTGCTGCAGGAAGCGCGCGGCGATGCCGACAAGGTGGTCGGGGAGGCGAAGCTGGAGGCCGATCGCCTCTCGCAGGACTCGCGCGCCGAGGCCGAGCGCCTGCTCACCGATGCCCGGGTGCGGTCCGAGGAACAGCTCACCGACGCGCGCAATCGTGCCGAGGAGATGCTGCGTGACTCACGCGACGAGTCGGAGCGGCTGCTGCGCGCCGCCAAGCTCGAGGCCCGCACGCTGGTGGACGACTCGCGCAACATGGCCAAGCGCATCGCCACCGACCTCGATCAGCTCAATCGTGCGCGCACGTCGTACCTGTCGCAGATGAAGGCGCTCGCCGAACGGCACCTGCAGGACGTCGAGGCCTCGCGTCTCGCATCGCCCAGCCTGCCGGCGTCGGTGGACATGTACCTCCACGATGCCGAGGACGCGGTCGATGCGCGCCTCAAGCCGCGTCCCACGCCGCTGATGAGCACCATCGTGCCGGCCAAGGAGACGATCACCGATCCCGAGACGGTGCGCGCCGTCACCGATGGCTACATCCCGCGCACCGCGCTCCCGGAGTCGAAGTCGTGAGCGATCCGGGCGCGCCGTCGCTCAACGCCACAGTCGAGATGCGCGCCTTCCGCAAGGTGTCGCCGATCCCCATGCCGCACAGCATGGAACGCATCACGGCCGCCGCCCAGGCGATCCGTGCCCGTTTCCCGACGCCACCCACCGAGGCCATCATCCTCGGCACCGGGCTCGGTGAACTCGCGTCACAGATCAGCGTGCAGGCCACGATCGACTACGCCGACATCCCCGGCTTCCCGCTCTCCACCGTGGAAAGTCACGCCGGTCGCCTGCTCTGTGGCACGCTCGGTGGGCGCACGGTGGTGGCCATGCAGGGGCGCTTCCACCGCTACGAAGGGTATTCGCTGCACGAGGTCACCTTCCCGGTGCGCGTGCTGCGCGCCCTCGGTGCGCACACGCTGATCGTCTCCAACGCTTGTGGCGGCATGCATCCGCTCTGGCAGCGCGGGGACCTGATGCTGATCGCCGATCACATCAACATGCTCGGCGACAACCCGCTGGTCGGTCCCAACGACCCGGCACTCGGTCCGCGTTTTCCCGACATGTCGGTGGCCTACGATGCGCCGCTGCGTGCGCTGGCGCGCGACGTCGCGGCGGCCCAGCAGGTCACCCTGCGCGAGGGGATTTACGTCGCGGTGGTGGGCCCGAACCTCGAGACGCGTGCCGAATACCGCATGCTCCGCGCGCTCGGCGCCGACGTCGTCGGCATGTCCACCGTCCCCGAGGTCATCGTGGCCCGGCATGGCGGCATGCGCGTGCTTGGACTCTCAATCATCACTGACATGTGTCTGCCGGATTCGCTGCAGGAAGCGACGCTGGACGAGATCGTCGCCACCGCGAACGCTGCGCAGCCGAAATTGACGGCATTGGTGCGCGGGGTGCTGGAGCGCCTGTGACCGACGTCCGTCCGCCCCGTTATGCACGCCTGCCCGACGACCTGACGCCCGACCAGCTCGAGACCGCGCTGCTGGATCAGTGGGATCGCGAACAGCTGTTCACGCCGAGCAACCATCCGGCGCCGGGCCAGTCGTCGTTCGTGTTCTACGAAGGACCGCCGACCGCGAATGGGCGTCCGGGCATCCATCACGTCTTCGCCCGGACGCTGAAGGACCTCATCCCGCGCCACCGCGCGATGAAGGGTGCCCACATCACCCGCAAGGCCGGCTGGGATACCCACGGCCTGCCGGTCGAGATCGAGGTCGAGAAGGCGCTCGGCATCAGTGGCAAGCGTGACATCGAAGCCATCGGCGTGGCCGAGTTCAACCGGCGCTGCCGCGAGAGTGTGTTCACCTATCGCGGCGACTGGGAGAAGCTCAGCAAGCGCATGGCCTACTGGCTGGATTACGACCAGCCATACGTGACGTACACCAACGAGTACGTGGAGAGTGTGTGGTGGGCCCTCGCCACCATGCACGCCAAGGGCTTGCTGGTGCAGGGCCACAAGATCCTGCCGTACTGTCCGCGATGCGAGACGGCCCTCTCGTCGCATGAAGTCGCGCAGGGCTACAAGGACGTCGAGGATCCGAGCACCTACATCGCGCTCGACCTGGTCGATCCGTCGAGCACCATGCGTCGGCGCATCCTCGTCTGGACCACCACGCCGTGGACGCTGGTGTCGAACGCCGCGCTGGCGGTGCATCCCGAACTGCCGTACGTCGAGCTGCAGAAGAAGACGGGCGCCGAGTTCACGGTGATCCTCGCCGAGTCGCGCGTGGGCGCAGTGCTGGGCCTCGACTGGGCCGATCGCTGGACCGGTGTCGGGACGATGACGGGTGCCCAGCTGGCCGGCATGCGCTACACGCGACCGCTGGACTGGGTCGAGTATCCGGAAGGCACCAATCACGAGATCATCGTTGCCGAGACGTTCGTGTCGGCTGACGATGGCACCGGCGTGGTGCACATGTCACCCGCATTCGGCGCCGATGACTATGGGGCGGGGCAGCGGCACAACCTGCCGTTCATCCAGCCGGTGGATGCGCGCGGTCGCTTTCCGGAAGGCATGCCGGTGATCGGGGGCCGGTTCATCAAGGATGCCGATCCGCTGATCGTCGATGAGCTGAAGCGGCGCGACGTGCTCTGGAAGGACGGGCGCTTCGTGCACTCGTATCCGCACTGCTGGCGCTGCGGCACGCCACTGCTGTACTACGCGCGCGGTTCGTGGTTCGTGAAGACGACGGCGATCAAGGACGACATGCTGGCCCGCAACGCCCAGGTGCAGTGGCAGCCGCCGGAGGTGGGGGCGGGACGTTTCGGCCAGTGGCTCGAGAACAACGTGGACTGGGCCATCTCGCGTGATCGCTACTGGGGCACGCCGCTCCCGGTGTGGGTCAACGACGCCGACGCGTCGGAGATCGAGGTGATCGGCAGCTATGCGCAGCTGGCCGAGCGCATCGGGCGCGCGCTGCCCGAGGATTTCGATCCGCACAAGCCGTTCATCGATGCCTGTACCTGGCCGGCTGCCAGCGGCACCGGCACCATGCGCCGCGTGCCGGAGGTGATCGACACCTGGTTCGATTCCGGCAGCATGCCGTTCGCGCAGTGGCACTATCCGTTCGAGAATGCCGATGTCGTCGCACAGCATTTCCCGGCCGACTACATCTGCGAGGGCGTGGACCAGACACGCGGCTGGTTCTACTCGCTGCTGGCGATTTCCACGGCACTCGGTGACGCGCTGCCCAACAACGCCGCCGGTTCGGCGGCGCCGTATCGCCACGTGCTGGTGAACGACCTCGTGCTCGATGCCGCCGGGCTCAAGATGTCGAAGAGCAAGGGCAACGCCGTCGAGCCGTGGCGGGTCATCGCCACGCACGGTGTCGATGCGGTGCGCCTGTTCCTGATCAGCACCAGCCAGGTCTGGATTCCGCGACGCTTCGACGAGGATGTGCTGCGCCAGACGGCCGGTCGATTCCTCGTCACGCTGCGCAACACCTACAGCGGCATCTTCGCGCAGTACGCGAACTTCGGTTGGGCACCGAGTGATCGTGATCCGGCGGTGGCCGATCGGCCGGCGCTCGATCGCTGGGTGCTCTCGCGCCTCGCCACCGTCGAGGCGGACGCTGACCGGTTGCTGGAGGCGTACGAACCCACGCTCGCGGCGCGCACGATCATGGAGTTCGTGGACGAGGATGTCTCCAACTGGTACGTGCGGCTGAGTCGCGCGCGCTTCTGGGAGGTGGAATCCGACGACAGCCGGGCGGCCTTCGCCACCCTGCATGAGGTGCTGACGGTGACCTGTCGCCTCCTCGCGCCGCTGGCGCCGTTCCTCACCGACTGGATGCATCGCCAACTGGTCGGCACGTCGGTGCACACCGCTCCCTACGTCCGTCCCACCGGTGGCTTCCGCGACGCCGCACTGGAGCGCGCAATGGCGGCCATCCGCACGCTCTGTCGCCTGGGTCGCGCGGCGCGCGAGGAGGCGGGCCGGAAGGTGCGCCAGCCGCTGGCACGGATGGTGGGGGTGGTGCCGCGGGAGGAGTCGGCCGGGGTCGAGGCGCTGCTGGGTTTGGTGCGTACCGAGCTCAACATCAAGTCGGTGCTGCTGGCCGGCTCGGCTGACGACCTGGTGCGGGTCACGGCGAAGGGGAATTTCCGGGTCTTGGGCAAGCGCTTCGGCAAGGCCACCCCACTGGCGGCGGCCGCCATCGAGCAGCTGCCATCGGACCGCCTGCAGGCCTTCGAGCGGGGCGAGGTGGTCAGGATCACGGTGGACGGCGCCGAGTTTCCGCTGGAGCCGGATGACGTCGTGCTGACCCGATCGGCGGCGGGCGATCTCGTGGTCGCGGGCGACGGTGTGTATGTTGCCGCGGTCGATCCGACCCTCACCGACGACCTGCGCCGTGAGGGCCTGGCCCGGGAAGTGGTCAGCAAGGTCCAGCGCGCCCGCAAGGACGCCGGACTGGCCGTCAGTGACCGGGTGCATCTGGTCGTCGGTGGTGTACAGCAGGTGCGTGAAGCTGCGCGGAGTCATCAGGCCTGGATCGCAGGCGAGGTGCTGGCGTCGGCGTTCGAAGTGTCTGACAGCGAGGCGGCGCCCCCCGTGAGCGTCGCCGTCGACCTGGATGGTCTCGCTGCGTGGTTCACCCTGGAACGGGACGATACGAAATGAGCTCCTCAGCCAGCGCCCCGAAGCCGACCGTCAAGGGCTTCAGCAAGAAGGACATCACGCACTTCGAGAAGCGCCTCCTCGAGGAGCGCAAGCGCGTCCTGAAGGAGCTGGGCCACCACGGGAACCGCTTCGGTGCCGAAGGCGATGGTGACCTGTCCGCCTACTCGTTCCACATGGCCGATCAGGGAACCGATGCCATGGAGCGCGAGAAGGCGTTCCTGTTCGCCAGCCAGGAGGGCCGGTTCCTCTGGCACCTCGACCAGGCCCTGCGGCGACTCTACCGCGCCCCGGAGAAGTTCGGGCTCTGTCACGAATGCGGCAGCCTGATCGCCTTCGAGCGCCTCGATGCGCTCCCGCACGCCCGCTATTGCATCGATTGCAAGCAGAAAGAGGAAGATGGCAAGAAGTAACCGCAACGCCCGTCTCTTCTGGCCGGTCGCGGCCGGCTTCCTGGTCACCGATGTGGTGACCAAGTGGTGGGCCGTGCGTGCACTGGCGCCGGCCCACACACGGCACGAAGTGCTGGGCGAGTGGCTGACCTTCACGCTGCTCTACAACCCCGGAGCCGCCTTCGGGCTGCACCTGGGTGAGTGGTCGCGCTGGATCTTCACCGCGCTGACGATCGGCGCCGTGATCATTCTCACGCGCATGTACCAATCCACCGCCGAGGGCGACACGCTCAAGCTCACATCGCTCGGCATGATCCTCGGTGGCGCGGTGGGCAACCTCATCGACCGCCTGCGGTCGGGGCAGGGCGTGGTGGACTTCATCGACGTCGGCATCGGCGACCTGCGCTGGCCGACCTTCAACGTGGCCGACATCGGTGTCAGCTGCGGCGCGCTCATCCTGGCCTGGGTGCTGTGGCGCGAAGACCGCGCCGCCGCCCTCGCCGCCGGCGCGGGAACGACCACCACCACCGACACTTCCTCGGCGCGCTGAGCGCCCCCTCATGACATCCCGAGAAGTCGCCCGTGCGCTGACGCTCGACGCCGTCGGCGACGGTCAGCGGCTGGACCTGATCGTCGCCGCCGCCACCGACCTGTCGCGTACCGCGGCCGCCACGCTGATCGCGACCGGCAACGTCCTCGTCGACGGGAAGGCGCAGAAGGCCGGCTACCGTCCGACAGCGTCCCAACAAATAGCCGTCACCATCCCGGCACCACGCGGTGTAGAGATCGTCGGCGAGCGGCTCCCCATCACCGTCGTCCACGAGGACGAGGACATGCTGGTGGTGGACAAGGCGGCCGGCATGGTCGTCCATCCCGCCCCGGGGAACTGGACCGGGACCCTCGTCCATGCCCTCGTCGGACGCGGCGGCGACCTGTCGTCCGAAGCCGGTGACGAGCGGGCCGGCATCGTCCATCGGCTCGACAAGGAGACCTCCGGGCTCCTCATCGTCGCCAAGACCGACCGGGCGCATCGGCTCCTCTCGGCGGCGCTCGCCGCGCGGCGCGTGCACCGGCGCTACGCCGCCCTGACCTGGGGACACCTTCGCGAGGATCGCCTCACCGTCGAGGGCCACATCGGTCGCGATCCCAACAACCGCCACCGCATGGCGCTGGTGAGCACCGGCAAGCCCGCCCGCACCGAGGTGGATCGGCTGGCGCGCTTCGACGGCGGCGACCTGCTGCGCTGCAAGCTGCACACGGGGCGCACCCACCAGATCCGCGTCCACCTCGCCTCGATCGGGCATCCCGTGATGGGCGATGACACCTACGGCGGCGGTGGCGGCCGTCGCGTGACCGGGCTGGCGCCGGGGCGTCATGCCTTGCACGCTGCCGCGCTCCGCGTCCAGCATCCGATCACGGGCGAGTGGATGGCCTTCCGGTCTCCGCTGCCGGCCGATCTCGATGCCGCCCTGCGGGCGGTGGCCGGTGCGCACCAGCCGCCGGCCGAGGCCGACCTGCTCGACTACTACGGCTTTCACGCCTACGACGCCGACGATGATCAGCGCCCCGCTCCCGCCCGAGATCCCGACGCCTGACCCGCTGGCCGCCGACGTCGCCGGCGGTCCGCGCGTGATGCTGTTGCGGGCCGGTGGGGCGACGGTCGCGATCCACGCCGGCAAGGCGCGCGAGGTCACGGCCCGGCCGCTCGCGATCCGGTTGCCCGGCGCGCCCAGCATCGTCTGCGGGGTAGTCAATGTGCGGGGCACCCTCGTCCCGCTCGTCGATCTCGGACGGCTGCTGGAGCGCGAACCCGCCACCGCCACGGGGTGGCTGGTGACGCTCGATCTCGGTGGCCGGCGGTGCGCGCTGGCAGTGGATTCACTGCCGGTACTGCGCGCCGCCGATGCGCCTCCCGGGGCACGCCCGACCAGTCACGCCTGCCTCACAGCCGAGGTCAGCGTGGCGGGAACCACGCTGCCGCTGCTCGACGTGGATGCGCTGGCCGACGACCTCCTGCTTCACTAGATCCCGCGCGACGCTGCGCGGAGCTCCCAAGGGTCCCCCCATGAGTCATCGCGTTCTGGTCTGTGACGACGCCCTCTTCATGCGCACGCTCGTCGGCGACATCCTCCAGCAGGCCGGGTTCGACGTCTGCGGGCAGGCGGAAACCGGCGCCCAGGCCGTCGCGCAGTACAAGGCGCTCAAGCCGGACCTGGTCACGATGGACATCGTGATGCCGGACATGGGCGGCATCGACGCCGTCAAGGAAATCACGCAGTGGGACCCGAACGCGAAGGTCGTGATGTGCAGCGCGATGGGTCAGCAGGCACTGGTGAACGAGGCCCTGCAGGCCGGCGCCTCCGACTTCGTCGTCAAGCCGTTCCAGCCCAATCGCGTGATCGAGGCGGTCCAGCGCGTGCTGGGCTGAGTCGCCGCCGGCGACTCGCGCACCGACTGACCACCGCGCGCCATGGAATCGCATCACATGCTCACGCTCTTCCTCGCGGAAGGGCGTGACTTGTTGACTCGGGTGGACGCCGGGCTCTCGGAGCTCGAGCGTGCACCCGACGCGCGTGCGTCATTGGACGCGGTCTTCCGCGCGGTGCATTCGCTGAAGGGCATGAGCGCCACCGTCGGTCTCGCCGATGCCGCGGCCGCGCTGCACGCCGGCGAGACGCTGCTCGCCACCGCCCGCACGCACGGCGAACTGCCGTTGCCGCAGGTGCGCCTGCTGCTCTCGCTCGGCGATGCGCTGCGTGGCGCACTCGATGCCGCCGAAGACGGCACGGCCCTCCCCGGCACCTTGGCCGACATCACCCGCCAGCTGGATGCCCTCGCACCGGCGACGGGCACCACCACCGCACGTCCGCGCCGCGACGCCGCGCGCCTGGTGCAGCACGCCACCGCCATCGACGGCGCGCGCTGGCGCGTGGACGTCCGCATCGCCGATGACGCCGCGATTCCGTCGGCGCGCGCGACGGTGGTGGTGCGCCGCCTCACGCGGCTGGCGCCGGTGCTCACCGTCACGCGCGATGCCGACGCACAGGCCGACGATGGATGGGATCGCAGCTTCACCGTCTGGCTGGGCGGTGGTGCCGAGCCGGCGGTGATCGAGGCGGCGGTGCGTGGCGCCGGCGACGTGGCGGAGTGTCACGTGGCACGCGAAGTGACCGCGGTGGCGCCGTCGGCCGATGCGGCCCCGGTGCGGACGGTGCGCATCCCGGAACAGCGGCTGGACGACCTGCTGGACCTCGTCGGCGAACTGGTGATCGTGCGCGATCGGCTGATGCGCACACTCGGCACCACCGCCGATGACGAGGGCCAGCGCGCGCTCGACGAGGCCTCGCGTCTCGTGGTGCAGCTGCGCGACGCGATCCTCACCAGTCGCATGGTGCCGCTGTCGGAGGTCTTCGACCGATTTCCGCGCCACGTGCGCGAGACGGCGCAGAAGCTCGGCAAGGACGTGGACCTGGTGCTCGAGGGACGTGAACTGGAAGTCGATCGCTCACTGCTCGACGAGCTCAGTGATCCGCTGCTGCACCTGCTGCGCAACGCGGTGGATCATGGCCTCGAGCGCCCCAGCGAGCGCCGCGCGGCCGGCAAGGAGCCGCGCGGGCGCCTGGTGGTGCGTGCGGTGCGCGACGGTTCGATGGTGGCGGTCACGGTGGCCGACGATGGACGTGGCGTGGATCGGGCGCGCGTCGCCGCCACCGCCAGCGGGCAGGGTGTGGTGGGTGCGGAGGCGATGGCGGACGACGATCACGGCCTGTTGCAGCTCCTGGCACGGCCGGGGCTCACCACCGCCGCGGAAGTCACCGCGCTCTCCGGCCGCGGCGTGGGCGTGGATGCGGTGCTGACACGCGTGCAGGGACTGGGCGGTCGCCTCGACCTCGCCACCGCCACCGGGGCCGGCACCGCTGTCACCATCCGGCTACCGCTCAGCGTCGCGCTGCTGCGCGCGCTGCTGGTGCGTGTGGCCGGCGAGACCTACGCCATCCCGCTGGTGTCGGTCCACGCGACACATCTCGCCACGACCTTCCGCGAGGCCGGCGCGCCGTTGCCGCGCATCGTCACCATCGATGGCGAACGCCTGCGGAGTGTGAGCCTGCGCTCACATCTCGGCCTGCCGGATGCCGATGACGTTTCGGGGCATCTGGTCGTCATCGAGGGAGCCGCTGGACGGGTGGCCCTGCACGTGGACGCCTGCACGGCGCAGCAGGAGATCGTCGTCAAGCCGTTGCAGCGGGTGCGCGGTGCGGCGTCGATGTTCAGCGGCGGCACGATCCTCCCTGACGGTACGCCGTCGCTCATCCTGGACATCAACACGCTGCCCTGATGCTGGCCATTCGCGACGTCCGCAGTCTCAAGCCCGAGCAACTCGATGCGCTCCGCGAAGTCGCGAACATCGGGGCCGGCCATGCCGCCACCGCCCTCTCCACGATGACGGGGCAGGCGATCATGATCAACGTGCCCACGATCTCGATCGCGCGGCTCGACGAGGTGCCGGGCCAGGTGGTGGCCAATCCCGAGGATTCGGTCGCCGTCGTGCTGCTGCAGATGCTCGGTGACCTCACCGGGCGGTCGATCCTCGTCTTTCCCGAGCACACCGCCTGCCGCCTGTCGGAGATGATGCTGCAGCGGCCGCGTGGCTCGTCGCCGAGGATCAGCGCACTGGAACAGAGCGCGCTCAAGGAGTGCGGCAACATCCTCAGCGGCGCCTATCTCAACGCACTCGCCGACTTCATGCACCTGATGCTGCTGCCGTCGCCACCGCTGCTGGCGGTGGACATGGCCAGCGCCGTGCTGAGCTCCGCGTTCCTGCAGTTCGGCGACGGGCGTGACGTGGTGTTCTGTGTGGAAAGCGAGTTCATGATGCGCGACGACGGCGAGGCACTGCGCGGCTACTTCCTGCTGCTGCCCGACACCGGATCGCTGCAGAGAATCCTGCAGGCGATCAACCTCGCCTGACCACCGGCGTCGGAGCCGCAGGATGTCGGTGACCCCGCAGGCCGTGCCGGTGCTGTCGATCCGCGAAGCGGACCGGCTGCGTGCCGTGGCGCGGCGCGTGCCCGCGCTGAATGCCGGCGCGCAGAACAACTGCGGCGTGATGCTGGCTCGGCGCGGCCTCGCGCACGAGGCGGCCGCCTGTTTCGAGCGCGCGCTGGACGTGGATGCGCGCATGTCGCTGGCCGCGCAGAACCTGCAGCAGCTCGCGGCCCGCACCACCGTCGACGCCGAGCGTGTGCAGCTGCTGATCGACCAGCTGCGCCAGAATCCGCACGACGTGGACACGGCACTGGCGCTCGGCAAGTGGCATGCGCGCCTCGGTCGCCCCGCCGACGCGTCCGCGGTGCTCGGTGAACTGCTCGATCGCGTCCCCGACGACCTGATTGCGCTGCGCGAGATGGCGCTGGTGGAGCAGGCGCTCGGCTATCCCGACCGCGCGTCGGCGTGGCTCGACCACGCGCTGCGCGTGGCGCCGGAGAACGTCGCGCTGCACGCGCTGTCCGGCGAGATCCTCTATCGCCGCGGCAAGACCGACGCCGCCCGGCGCGCGCTCGAGCAGGCGCTCGCGATCGACGAGTCGGCGGCCTGGCCGCAGCACCTGCTGGCGTTCGTGCTCGGCGACATGGGCGACCTGGCCGGCGCACAGGCGGCGGCGCAGCGCGCGCTGCAGCTCGACCCGAACCTGGCGCGCGTGGACATGAACCTGACGCTCGACGCGCGACAGGTGAAGCCGGTGGCGCGCAGCGACGGCGAGAGCGAAGGACGTGCCCACCTCAACCTCGGCATCGCCTACCGCAACACCGGCTATCTGGATCAGGCGCTGACGGCGTTCGAGACGGCGCTCAGTCGGGGCGAGCCGGCGTCGCAGGTCCACACCGCGATTGCCGAGACGCACCTGCTGCGTGAGCGCTGGGCGCTGGCCGGCGAGGCCTACGGCGAGGCGGCGGCGGCGCAGGCGGGAGATCCGGTGCCGCTGGTGGCTCGCGCCGCGATGCTGGTGCGCAACGGTGACCTCGCCGATGCGCGTGAGGCGCTGCGCCAGGCGATCGCGTGCGGTGGCGAGATCGACAGTGCCTTCCTGATCCTCGGTATCATCGAGTCGCTGGAGAATCATCCGAACGACGCGCTGAAGGCGTTCCAGCGTGTGCGCGGATCGGCGCGCGTGGAACTGGCGGCACGCCTCAACGCGGCGTGGGTGATGCGCCAGCTCGGGCGCCACGCCGAATGCCTCGAAGGATTCCGTCGCGTGACCGAGGCCGATCCCGAAAATGCGCGTGCGTGGATCGGCGTCGGCGTGGCATTCAGTGAGTTGCGCCGGCTGCACGAAAGCTGCAGCGCCTTCGAGCGCGCTGCCGCACTGGCGCCGGAGAGCGCCGACGCGGCATACCATCTCGCCTTCACGCTGTCGCAGCTTGGCCGCTACCAGGATGGTGTGCGTGCGATGAAGCGGGCGATGTCGTTCGACAGCGAGTTCGCACCGTTCCGCTTCCTGATGGTGCTGGAGCCGGAGCTGCCCGACCTCGTGCTCGAGGTGGCGGCGAACGATGCCGTGAACGGCGATGCGATGGCGCTGATGATGCTGAGCGGCGCGGCGCGCCCGAACCAGACGTCGGAACAGCGTGTGGTGATCAGCAACGGCACGCCGACCGGCACGCTGCGCGATGCAGTCCGTTCCACCGGCGACGACGAGCCACACCGCACGCCCCTCGGCGCGTGGGTGGCGCTGCGCCGCGGCGGCACGCCTGTCTCGCACACCGGAGTCAATCATCGCGCGGCGCGACGCACACCGGTGATGCCGATCGTCCGTGTCACGTCGCCGGCGCTCGAGCAGGTGAGGGGAACGCCGGACGGCACGCGTCGCGTGCCGATGGTGACGCAGACGCATGCGCCGCTGGCGCCGGCCGTGGCGCGGAGCGCCGAGAGTGCGCTGCGCATGGCACTGACCGGCGATCCCGACCTCGCGCAGGTGCGCGTCGGCCTTGCCACCATCCTGCGTGAGGATGGACGCGTGCAGGAAGCGGAGCAGGAGTTGATCCGCGCGCTGGAGAGTGTGCCGACGTTCCACGATGCGGCCCGCGCACTGGCGGAACTGCGTGTGGACATGGGCCGACCGAGCGATGCGATGCAGGCGCTGGTGCGCCCGCTGCGGGCCAACCCGCGCGACGCCGACCTGCTGGTGGCGCTGGCCGAAGCGCTGCTTGCACTCGGCCGCGAGGAACAGGCGCTGTCCGCGATCGCCCGCGGCGCGGCGGTGGCACCCGATCATGCCGGTGTGCGCACGCTGCAGGGTTTGATGGCGCTGCGCAGCGGTCGCGAGGCAGAGGCGATCCAGCACTGGCGCGTGGCGTCGGACAGCACGGTAGACGATCGCTGGTCGATGCGGGCGCGACTCGCGCTCGCCGAGCACGATGACACCGACGTGCCGCAGACCCCGGTCACGCTCGGGTCGGTGCGGCGAGTGCACGGCTGATGGCACTCGAAGGGGCACTGCGCGATCTCGGCCTGGCCGAGGTGATCCAGCTCCTGGCCAGCGGGCGACGTACCGGCGCACTGCGCGTGTCGGGCGGTGCCGGTGCGCGCGGCGCGATCCTCCGCTTCGCCGAGGGTGCGATCACCGCCGGTCGCTGGGACGACGAGCCCGAGCCGTTGATCAGCGCCCTCTCGCACTCCGGCATGGCGGACGCTGACGATCGCGTGGCGGCGGCCACCTGGGCGAGCCAGCAGTCGCCACCGCGTTCGCTGGTCGATGGCCTGGTGGAAACCGGCGCGATCAGCGGTCGCACGCGCGACACCGTGGCGCGTCGCCTGATCGATGACCTCTGCTTCGAGCTGACCACCTTCGCCGAAGGGTCGTTCTCGTTCACTGACGGCGAGCCGGTGAGCGCGCTCGAGCCGACCACCGCGCTGCACCTCTCCGGCGAGGAACTGTTCCTCGATGCGGCGCGACGGCGCGACGAGTGGCCGGCGATCGAGAGTCGCATCGGCTCACTGGGCGCGGTGCCGGTGCTGTGTGACGGTGAGGCCGATGGTGAACTGGCGGTGCCCGCCGACGGCTGGCGCGTGCTGTCGTGCATCGACGGCTGCCGCACGGTGCGACAGGTGGCCTCTGCGGCGGGCATGCGCGTGTTCGAGACGGCGCGGTGGGTGTCGCGCTGGACCGCGCTTGGCGTGCTGACCACCGACGCCCACGCGACAGGCACCGGCACCGACGACGACACCGCCGGTGTGGCGCAATTGACGGCGCAGGCGCGTCGGGCGCTGGCGGAGTCGCGGTTCGAAATCGCGCTGGCGGCGGCACGGACGGCCATCGGGCACGCGCCGCGGAGTGCGGCGGCGCACGTGCTGGCCGGTCGCGCGCTGCTCGGGCTCGGCCGGGCCGACGACTGGGCGGAGGAGATCCGGCTCGCGGTGCAGCTCGATCCGCAGTTGCCCGAGGCGCAGGAGCAGTTCGGTTACGTGTCGGCGCGGCGCGGCGAGTACGCGGCGGCACTCGCGGCGTGGGAGCACTATCTTGCGGCTGCCCCGTTGGCGCCGGATGCGCCGAAGGTGCGAATCGCTCGCGATGCTGCGGCCCAACTCCAGGACTTGATCTCCGCACATGCCGGCAGCTGACGACATCCGCCGTTGGAGCAACGAACTCGCCACCGATCCGCAGAGCCTCGCCTTTGCGGACCTGGCGGAGGCGTTGCGGCAGCAGGGCGACCTCGAGACCGCCGAGCGGCTGGCGTCGCGCGGCCTCGACCGGCATCCGACGCATGGGCCGGCCCTGGGTGTGATGGCGCGAATCGCCGAGGCGCGGGGCGACCTGACGTCGGCGGCGGGCTACTGGGAGCGCGCACGGCTCCACAATCCGACGCCGAGCACCGGGGCCGCCAATGGCAGCGTGGCGTCGCCGCGCACCAACGGGCACGGCGAGTCGCAGGTGCCGGCCGGAGGTCGGCTCACCGGGGCCGCCTATCCAACCGCCAGCTACGCCGCGGTTCCGGCCTTCTCGGCCACGATCGCCGTCCCGCCGCCGCGACCGGAGGTGGTGCGTTCGCTGGTGGCCGATGCCGATGGGCTGCTGTTGGCCAGCCCGCAGCCCAGCGACGACATGGCGGTGCTGGAGGCAATGGCGGCAGCGGTGGCCGGCGTGGGTGATGACGCGGCGCGCGCCATGAAGCACCTGAACCTCGGCACCTGGCATGCGCTGGTGCTGGAAACGGGTGGCGATTCGCTGGCGCTGGCGCCGGCGCCGAACGGGTCGCTGACGGTGCTCAGCGTGGCCCCGCACGTGCCGATCGGTCGTGTGCGCGCGCTGCTGCGGGTGGCGACGGCGCGTGCCGCCGCCGACGGCTTCTGAGCGACCATCACATGCCGCAATACGACGTGGTGGTGGATGAATTGATGCACACCGCCGGTGTGCACGCGGCGCTGATCGTGTCGCGCGTGGACGGCATCGTGATCGACGGGAACGTGCACGTCGGCACCGATGCCGATGCCATCGCCGCACTCGCGGCGCGGCTCTACGGGCGGGCGGCGCTGGCCGCCACCGCCGCCGACGGCACGGCGCCCGGTTTCCTGCACCTGGAAGGCGAGCGCGGACGTGTCTGCGCGGTGCCGCAGGGTGACCTGCTGCTGGTGACGGTGGCCGAACCGTGGGCCAATCTGGGCCTCCTCCGGCTCACCATGCGACGCCTGGCACAGAAGCTCGGCTGACCTCGCGGTCCGCGCCGCCGAGCGTTTGGCTACGCGACGTCGCGTGCTGGCGGCCTCGAGTGCCGAATCGCGGAGCTAGTCGTCGTTGGCTGGACACCGCCGACACATGAAACTCGATCAACGCCTCCGCTTCGACACCTTCGTCACAGGCTCGTCCAACCGCCTCGCCGTAGCCGCCGCCAAGGCGGTCGCCGATGCGCCGGGCGTGCTGTACAACCCTCTCTTCGTGTATGGTGCGTCTGGCCTCGGCAAGACGCACCTGATGCACGCGGTGGGGCACTCCGCGCGCGACAAGCAGCCGTCGCTCGGCGTGGAGTACGTCGCGCTCGACGACTACATGGAGGAGTTCCACCAGGCGCTGCAGGGCGGCCGGCTGGACACCTTCAAGAAGCGCTACGAATCCGCCGGCGTGCTGCTCCTCGACGACGTGCAGTTCCTCACCGGACGCGCCGAAGTGCAGGGCGAACTGCTGCGTCTCTTCAACGTGCTGCAGGGCCGCGGCACGCAGATCGTGATGACCAGCGACCGTCCACCCGACGAGATCACCGACGTCACCGACCGCCTGCTCACGCGGCTCACCGGTGGCCTGATCGTCGACGTCGGCATTCCCGACTATGAGACGCGCGTCGCGATCCTGCAGAAGCTGCAGGGTGAGCGCACCGCGCGCTTCAACGACGGCGTGCTGGAGGAACTGGCGCGGGTGGACTTCTCGAACATCCGCGAGCTGCAGGGTGGGCTCAATCGCCTGCTCGCGCATCAGGGCATGAGCGATGCCGCGATCGGCATCGCCGACGTGCGCCGTCTCGTCGGCGCGCGGCTCACGCCACTCGCGTCCGCCGCCAGCGTCGGTGAATACGACCAGCCGTCGCGTCGCACCGGTGGTGACTTCGACACCTTCGTGCAGGAAGTCTCGACGGCGGTGGTGGAGCAGGTGGAGGAATGGCGCGTGCGCCTCGCCGATGCGGCCGCACGCTGGCGTGCCGAGGGCATCAGCGTGGCAGTGCTCGAGCGCGCGCTGCAGCTGCGTGAGTCGCCGGATGTCGATGGCCTGCTGGCCACCTTCGGTGCCGCGGTCGAATACCTGCGTGACCTGGAGCGTCAAGGCTCGGCGGCCGACACCGCGCTCTCGGGTCACGCCATCTTCCGCGATCCGGAGCGCGTGAAGGAAGCGCATGCGAGGGTGCAGCAGGCGGTGGCGTCGATCGAGCCGCCACCGCGGCCGGAGCTGGCCTACACGTTCGATGGCTTGCACGAAGGCAAGGCCAACCAGCTCGCCTTGCGCGCCGCGCGTGCCGTGGTCGGGGCGCCGGGCACGCAGTTCGTGCCGCTGGTGATCACCGGTACTGCCGGCAGCGGACGCACACACCTCCTGCACGCGATCGGCAATGGCCTGATCGCCGGCGGCGTGCAGACGGTGGCCTGCGTCTCGGCGTCCACATTCGCCGAGCAGCTCATCACCGCCCTGCGCGAAGGGCAGGTGGAGAAGTGGCGCGCGCGGTATCGCAACGCCGGTGCCTTGCTGCTCGACGACATCGAGGCTGTGGCCGGCAAGGAACGCACGCAGGACGAACTGTTCCACCTCTTCAACGCATTGCAGAGCGCTGGCCGTCAGGTGGTGCTCACGTCGTCGGTGCCACCGAACCAGCTGGCGACGCTCGAGGACCGGCTGCGCACGCGCTTCGCGCAGGGCCTGGTGGTGGAGCTCGGAAGTCCCGACCAGCCGCAGCGCGCCGCCGTGATCGCGCACTTCTTCGCGGCGCATCACACGCCGGTTGCGACGTCGGTGATCGCGCAGCTCGCTGAGCGCAGCGCGCGCAGCATCGGTGACGTGGTGAGCGTGGCGCGACGCCTGCACGCCGCCGCCACGTTGGCTGGTGCGCCGATCACGTCCGCCTTCGTGGCGGCAGAACTTGATGGTGCCGTGGCCCTCCGCCGCGGTGTCCGGCATCTCATGGGCGACCCGGAAAACTTCGTGCATCGCTGGCCCGACCTCACCGCCCGGCTGATCGAGGACGCCGACTGATGGCCATTCGCGGCAGCCTCAAGGAAGCCAGCTTTCCCGACGTGTTGCAGTTGCTCGCCCTCGGCCAGAAGACCGGTTGCCTGAGCATCGTGGACGGCACCAAGTTCGGCTCCGTCTTCTTCAAGCAGGGCAAGATCTCGTTCGGCGCGATCGTCAACCGGCGCGACCGGCTCGGCGACTCGCTGGTCAAGCGCGGTCACGTGAGCAAGGAACAGCTGGAGGAGGCACTGCGCATGCAGGTCTCGCATCCAGGCCGACGCGTCGGTGAGTTGCTGGTCGACGCGGGCTTCGTGCCGCGCGACGTGGTCGAGAAGGAGCTGCGCGTGCTGGTCGAGGAAGCGGTGTTTTCGCTCTTCACCTGGACGCAGGGCAGCTGGACCTTCGAGCCCGACGTGCATCCCGACGGCCGCCAGCTGCTGCAGCCCGTCAATCCCGAGTCGCTGCTGATGGAAGGCGCGCGTCGGGTGGACGAGTGGACGCTGGTGGAGCGTCGATTCCCGAACTTCGACCTCGTCTTCGCCATTGACGCTGCACGCGCCGGCCAGTCGGCGCCGCTCAGTGGCGAGCTGGCGGAGGTGGCGCACCTGCTGGATGGCCGCCGCAGCATCCGTGACGTGATCGAGCGCTCGGGCCTCGGTGAGTTCACTGTCGGCAAGGCGATGTACGAACTCTCGTCGCAAGGCCTGCTGGTGCAGGTCACCAACGCCGAGGCGCTACGTCGCGACGACATCGATCACGGTGCCGGAGCCGCCGAGAAGGCGCTCAAGCTCGGCCTGGCGCTGGCGAAGGCCGGCATGATCGAGGATTCGGCGCGCGAGTTCCGGAAGGTGGTCGAGGCGTCGCCGAACGACCCGATCGCGCGCCACCAGCTTGGCCTGCTCGCGCTGCGGCAGGGCGAGTGGGACGATGCGGTGGGCTGGCTCGAACCGCTGGCGCAGCTCGACGCTGCGACGCCCACGATGCTGCACCACCTCGCGCTCGCGTACGAGGGACTGGGACGCGAGCTGGAGGCGGCGCGCACGCTGGAGCGTGTCGTGCGCACCGGGGTCGCGTTGTCGCCGCAGGTGGAGTTGTCACGCGCTCTGCATGCGTTCCGGCTCGGTGACCATCTGCGTGCCGACCAGTTGCTGGCGTCGGCGCGCACCCGCTTCGACGGTGATGCGCCGCCGGCGGTGTGGTTCCACTGCGCGTCGCTGAATGCGGCCGCACGTGACGACGCCGATCAGGCGCAGGCGCTGCTCGAGGAAGGCATCCGCACGCACCCGTCGGTTGGTGTGCTGCATGCCAACTACGCCGCGCTGATGCTCACTCGCGGTGCGCTCACCGCCGCCGCCGCCGCAGTGGAGCGCGGCATGCTGCACGCCGCCAACCTCGCGCCGTTCCAGAAGACGGTGGGCGATCTGGCGTATCGCGTGGCGCGTTTCGACGATGCGATGGAAGCGTACCAGCGTGCGGTCCGACTCGAGCCGGCGCTCGGTCCCGACATCTACCTCAAGCTCGGTGAACTGCGGTACCAGCGCGGTGAAGTGACGGAATCGCAGCGCTGCTGGGATCGCGTGCTGGAGCTGGACCCCGGCAACCGGCAGGCACAGGTGAGCCTCGACGCACTCCGGCGCGCGTCGTGAGCGGCAGCATGACGTCCGCGGTCGGTGCAGCGACGGCGACCACTTTGCTGGTGGGCATGGGTGAGAGCCGGCTGGCCGGCCGCGCCGCGCTCCTGCGAACGGTGGGCCTCGGCTCGTGCCTGGCCGTGATCATCTTCGCACCCGGGCAGCAGCTGGCGGCGCTGGCGCATTGCCTGCTGCCCACGCGGCCGGACGACGATCCGGATCCGGCCCGCTACGTGGACAGCGCGATTCCGCATCTGCTGGCGACGTTGCGCGCGGCTGGCGCCCGTGAGCCGTTCGCGGCGACGCTGGTCGGTGGTGCCTCGATGTTTCCCGGATTGACCACGGGCGTGGCGCGTGACATCGCGGCCGACAACGTCGCGGCGGCACGCGCCGTGCTGTCGAACTCTGCCGTGCCGATCCGCTCCGAGGATGTCGGTGGGCATGTCGGTCGGTCCGTCGTCGCCGATCCGGTGACGCAGCGCGTCTTGGTGCACACCATCCGTGAGGGCGACCGATGCCTGTGATCGTGCCGGCGACACCGATAACCTCCACCCAGGCCGCCGCGCGCGACCGGGTGGCGGACGGGCGTCGCCACGCATTCCTCCAGGAGCCCTCGTGACCATCCTGCCTCCCACCGCCGAGGACGCGCTCAGCTTCCTCCGCGCGCAGGTGGACGAACTGGCGCGCGCGCTGTCCACCGGCGCCGGCTCGTCGGCCGAGGGCGTGCAGATCAAGCAGCGCATCTTCCTGCTCCATCGCTCGGTGGAGCAGCATGCGCAGCTGATTGAGACGTTGCAGGGTGAGGTGCGCGCGCTGGTGGACGGCTGGAAGGAGACGTACGGCGGCAGCACCCCGACTGCCTCGGCCTCGATCGCCGCCACCCCCGCGGCAAGCGCGACGCCGATCCGCAGCGAGACCGTCGTCGCGGAAGCGTTACCGGTTGCAGTCGGCGCGGCGACACCCGTCGCCGTCACTGCAGTGCTGGAGCCCGACACGGTCGCGGCGCCGGAGATCGCGGTGCCGCAGGTCGTGCAGCCGGTGCCGGTGGCGACACCGACCCACGCGCGGCCCGGCATCGGCGCTCCGATGGCCGGACAACCGCGGGTGATCGACGAGCTGAATGCCTCGACCTTCGTCGAGCGCGGATGGAGTCGCATTGCCACCGGTGACTTCGCGGGCGCCGAGGAAGCGCTGGAGAAGGCGATGGCGCTCAATCCGGGCGATCCGAACGCGGAGGTGCTGCTCGGCTGGGCGGAGATGGGGCAGGGTCGCCTGGATGAGGCGATGGCGATCTTCGCGCAGGTGCTGGAGCGTGTGCCGGATCAGGCCCTGGCGCGGATGAACGTCGGGTGCGTACACCTGCGACGCGGTGAACACGCGCAGGCACGGGAACACCTCGGCACCGCGATCGCACTCGACTCCGACCGCAAGGCGGTGCTCTACGCGCACTTCTACCTCGGCCTGACGTACTTCGCCGAGGAGCAGTACGCGGAGTCGATCGGGGAGCTGCTGCGGGCCATCGAACTGGGGCCGAACCTGATCGAGGCGCGTTTCGAGCTCGGCCGGGTATTCTGGTTTGCCGACCGGACCGACGACGCAATTGCTGCGTGGCGCAAGGGTGCGGAGCTGAACAAGTTCAACCCATGGAGTGCGCGCTGTCGCGACATGTTGCTGCTGATCGCCGATGGAGGCGTGCCCTCGCGCGTCGGCTGACGCGGGTGGGGTTTGCGCTGCTGCTGCTGGCAGCGGCTCTCGGCGTGTCGAGCACCGTCGCATCCGCGGCGCCCCCGGGCGCACTGCGCATCGATCGCGGTCGCTTCACGGTGATTCATTATCCGGTAGATGCGGCGCTGGCGCGGTCGGCACTCGACGCGGCGGTGACACGCGACTCGTTTCCGTTCCTGCCTCGATCGTCGTCACGCATCGTGATCATGATCGCGCCCGATGCCGCGACCTTCCGCGAATGGGCCGGGCGCGCCGACTTTCCGTGGGCGGCGGCGCTGGCATTCGTCGAGCAGCGTCGCGTCGTGATGCAGGGGCGCAGCGCGAACTCCGATGCCGGCAGCCCGCTGCAGGTACTGCGGCACGAACTGGCCCACATCGCCCTGCACGATCATCTCGGCGGGCGTCCACCGCGCTGGTTCGAGGAAGGCTACGCCAGCTACGCCGCCGGCGAGGAACGCACCGACAATTTCCTTTCCGCCAATGCGGCGCTGGTCTTCCGTGGCATGCCGTCGCTGGCGTCGCTCGACACGCTCCTGTCCAGCACGCGCGGCACCGATGCGCGGGCCGGATATGCGCTCGCATTGCGCGCGGTGGCCGACCTGGCGGCGGTGGACCAGGAGCGCGGGCTGGAGCCGTTGTTCGCGGCCTGGCTGGAGCGCGGCAGCTTCGATCTCGCCATGCGTCGTGCCTACGCGCAGACCGCCGACGATTTCGAGCGTGATTGGCGGCGCCGCACGCGGTGGCAGTTCGCCTTCCTCGCGGTGGCCGTGAATTCAGCGATGGGTGGACTGGTGCTGGTCGCGATGCTGGTGCCGCTCCATCGCTCCCGCCGTCGTCGGCAGCAGGAGCGGTTGGCGGAGATGCGGCGCCGGGAGGCGATCACGGAGGCCGCGATGCGCAGTGCGGCACTGGACGACATGCTGCAGGCCATCGGCCCGGCCACCCCGTCGTCGTCGCGCGGTCCGGATGCTTGACCCGTCCGAGGGCGTCGCGTAGCCTGACTCTCCTATGGCCATCTCCGAAACCGAATCCGCGCGTCGTCCGCTCCTCTGGTGGGGCCTCGCCGCTGCTGCATTGATCCTGGGTTACGCCGATCTCGCACGGGGCGGTACAACGTTTGCCCCGGTGTTGCTCGTACTGGGCTACTGTGTGCTGGTCCCGATCGCGATCATGAAGTAGTCGGGCCGTCGGCGCACGCCGATGCAGGCGTGCGAACGTTACGATCTGGTTAAGTGCATGTGTGACGCCGACTTCCTCGGCGCTGCGCGCTTGCCCTCGTTACTGGCGGCGGGCACTTTTCCGTTCGAGGGGCACTACTACCGCATGCAGTTCGACGTGGTCGAATGCAGCGAGGTAGGCAGTCCGTCGGGCGAATAGCTCAGCTGGTTAGAGCACCTGTCTTACACACAGGGGGTCGGGGGTTCGAATCCCTCTTCGCCCACCTGCAGATCTCAGGGCTGGCGCACGACGCGACAGTTCAATTGGCATCACCATCGTGGAGGTCGTAAGTGAGCGTTCGGATTCCTCAGATCGCGTGGCTCGGGCTCGTCGCCGGCACCATGACTTGCGTGCTCGAAGCGCAGGTGGCCCGGGCGCCCGACCCCAACACGCCGCGGATGATGGTGCTGACGTTCCGCTCCGCGACGCCGGGCAATTCCGGCGTCCAGGCTGCCGACGCACTGCGTAGCCGCATGAGCAGTGAAGTGCCCTACAAGCAGCTCTGGCAGATCCCGAACACCGAGATCAACGCGGTGCTCGAGGCCTCCGGCTATCGCAAGGATGAACCGCTGTCGTCGAACGACGCCCGCGAACTGGGTCGCCAGCTGCGCGCCGACGAGTTCGTGCAGGGCTTCGTCCGCCGCGAAGGCGAGGCGTGGCGCATCGAGGCGACCCTGCACCTGGTCCGCGATCCGTCGTTGGCCCAGCCGCTGACCGTCGCCACCGGCGCCAAGCCCGGTGATGCCGCCAAGCTGCTGGCTGCCGAGCTGGTCGAGGCCCGCAAGCAGCTGACGCCCGAGCGCAACTGCATCAATGCCGCGCGCGACAAGAACTGGGACAAGGCAATGTCGTCGGCCAAGGAGGGCATCGCCCTCTTCCCGAAGGCGACCATCGCCCGCACCTGCCTGCTGAACGCGCTGTTCGAGACCAAGGCGACCGATGAAGTGCAGCTCGCCATGGCCGAGGAGATCCTCGCGCTCGATGGGCGGAGCCGTCGCGCCCTGTCGATCGCCGGCGACATCTATCGTCGTCGCAACCTCGCCAACCCGAAGGACACGGCCAACGCCAACAAGATGATTCAGGCCTACACGGGCCTGATCGCTGCCGACCCGACCAACACCCGCCTGGTGGAAGACGTGACCAAAGCGATTGCCGGTGCCGGTAACCCGGGCGTGGCGCTGCCGATCATCCGGAAGGCCGTCGAGGACAACCCGGGCGACGCCGCGCTGATGCGCACGCAGTTCCTGGTGGAGCTGGCTGCCCGTGAGACCAAGGCCGCCCTGACCACCGGTGCCGCGCTGGTCGCGCTCGACACCGCCATGGCCGACACCAGCTACTACTTCCGCATGGCCGCCGCCTATCAGGCCGACAGCCAGCCGGCCAAGGCCGCCGAGGAGATCGCCAAGGGCGTCGCCAAGTTCCCGGACAACGCCAGCCTGCTGGTGGTGAGTGCACAGGCGCAGCGCGCCGCAGGCCAGACGCAGCAGGCCATCGAGACGCTGAAGAAGGCGCTGACGATGGATGCCAACGTCGAGAAGGGTCAGCTCCAGCTGGCCCAGCTCTATGCGGAGCTGAAGCAGCCGGACAGCGCCTACGCGGCCCTCGTCGCGGCGGACAAGGGTGCCGACAGTGTCCTGGTGGGTGACGTGGCGCTGGACCTTGGCAACAAGGCGCAGCGTGAACTGGCCACCAACACCGCGGCCACCGAGGCGGACTACATCAGCACCGTGAACTACCTCACGCTGGCCGACGCCAATGCCACCAGCGCCGAGCGCCGTCAGCAGGCCAAGTTCCTGCTCGGTGCCGTGTCGGTGCGCCGCGGTCAGGCGCTGCTCAAGGCAGGCGGTGAGACCCGCAACTGCGCGATGGTCAAGCAGGCGTCGGAGCAGTTCGCGATCGCCCAGGTCAACGTGCCGGCGGGTGGCCGATTCGCCCCGCAGGCCGCCGGCCAGCTGATGCAGGCGCTCGGCCAGCTCATGCCGGCCGCTGCGCAGACGGAAAAGGCGGTCTGCAAGTAACTCGCCGCCGCAGCTTCGCAGGCACCAGCGCCCGCCGTCGAGAGACGGCGGGCGCTGTGCATTCGCACCCCGGCGTCGGTGGTTGGCGACCGCACTAGATTGCCCTCGCTGCCCACCCCAGCCCGCCTGCATGATCGCTTCGCCCGACCCCGAGACCACCGGCACGTTCGCGACGTCGTACCACGCCCCCGTGTTGGTGGACGCCGTCCTCGCGGCGTGCGCCTCGGCGGCCACGGTGCTGGACGGGACGCTCGGCGGCGGTGGGCACACAGCCGCGCTGCTGGCGGCAGGGAAGGTGGTGACGGCGCTCGATCGCGATCCGGCGGCCATCGCGGTCGCCAGCGAACGGCTGCGTGATTCGCTCGCCGTGGGCGCACTCGACATCGTGCAGTGCAACTACGCCGACGTGGATGCGGTGGCGGCACTCGATGGTCGTCGCTTCGACGCCATCCTGCTCGACCTCGGTGTGTCGTCTCGCCAGCTGGATGACGACGCGCGCGGGTTCTCGTTCCGCGTCGGCGCGCCGCTCGACATGCGCATGGAAGCGCGCGGGCCCAGCGCCGCCGACTGGCTCAACACCGAGTCGGAGGACGTGCTGCTGCAGTCGTTCCGCGAATACGGTGACGAACCGCGCGCCAACCGCCTCGCGCGGCAGGTGGTGGAGCGGCGCGCGGTGCGACCGTTCAGCGTCAGCGACGACTTCGTAAATGCCATTCGCGCCACGCTCGGCGCACGTTCCGGCCCGTCCGATTTCGCGCGCCTGTTCCAGGCGCTGCGCATCGCGGTGAATGATGAACTGGCCGGGCTGACGCGCGCGCTGCCGGCGCTGCGTGATCGCCTCACGCCGGGTGGACGCTTCCTGGTGATGGCCTACCACTCCGGTGAGGATCGGTTGGTGAAGCACGCCTTCCGCGACTGGAGCACCGCCTGCTCCTGTCCGCCCCGCGCACCGTTCTGCCAGTGTGACGGCATCGCGCTCGGCTCGCTGCACACACGCAAGGCCATTGTCGCCGACGCCGGCGAGATTGCGCTCAACCCCCGCGCCCGCAGCGCGCATCTCCGCATATGGCAAAAAGCCGCGTAGCCCCGAGGCGCCGCGGGCGCACCACCGTCGCCGTCTTCCTGCTGGGCTTCCTCATCGTCACCGTCTGCGTCATCGCACGCCGGTCGTGGGGACAGGCGCTGCAGCGCGACCTCACCGGCATCGAGCGCACGCGCACGCAGCTGAGCGGCGAGGTGATCAAGCTCGAAGCCGACATCCGCACGGCATCGAGTCGCAACAAGCTGGCGCCGCTGGTCGAGTCGACGCTCGGCATGCGCGTCCCGTCGGACACGCAGGTGATCGACCTGCAGGTTACGGAGGTGCCGCATGTCGCTCCGTGAGCGCCTGAGCGGGCTCCGCGACCGCTTCACGCTGGTGGAATGGGGCGTTGCGCTGTTCGCATTCGCGATCGTGCTCAAGGCGGCGCACGTGCAGCTGCTGCATGGCGACGACTGGGAGGTCATCGCCGCCAGGCAGCAGACGCGGCTCGAGCGCCTGCCGGCGCCGCGCGGTCGCATGATCGACGCCACCGGCATGCCGCTGGTCGAGAGTCGCGAGCTGGTGTCGTTCAACATCGCGCCGCGCGAGGTGCGTCGCGTGGATCGCGAGACGCTGCGCCGCACGTTGCAGCGGCTGCGCGCGCCGCAGCCGTACGCGCGCCGCGCGCTCGACACCACGCGCAAGTGGGTGAACCTGCCGGGTCGCTACCAGGTCAGTGATGCCGGGCCGCTGATCGGCATGCGCGGTGTCTACGCCACCTACGAGATGGCGCGCCTGATGGCGATCCAGTCGCGTGGCGTGCGCGCGGTGGTGGGCGGGCTGGATGGTGAGCGTGCCATCAGTGGCCTCGAACTGGCGCTCGACACGCTGCTGCAGGGCGTGACCGGATCGCGACAGCTGATCAAGACCGGTCGCGGTGACCGGCTCGAGTCGCCGGATGCCCCGATCGTGGCCCCGGTCTCGGGCAGTGAACTCACGCTCTCCATCAACTACGGCGTGCAGGACATCGCCGAGCAGGCGCTGGAACGTGCGGTGGCGGCGAATGCGGCCGATGGTGGGGACGTGGTGGTGCTCGATCCGCGCACCGGCGAGATCGTGGCCCTCGCCAGTCGCACCCGCACTGGTGTCGCCACCAAGCTGACCGCCGTCACCGATCCCTACGAGCCCGGCTCGACGCTCAAGCCGTTCATCGTCGCGCAACTGCTGGCCGAGGGCCGCGCCCGGCCCGACGAGATGATCAACACCTTCAACGGCACGCTCAATTACCGCGGCATCCGTCGCATCACCGACGCGCACGTGGCGCCGCGCATGAGTGTGACCGAGGTGCTGGCGCAGTCCAGCAACATCGGCATCGTCACGCTGCGGGATCGCCTCAAGGATCGCGAGCATTACGAGCTGCTGCGCAACCTCGGGTTCGGGTCATACACCGGCCTCTCGTATCCCGGCGAGTCGTCCGGTCGACTGCGCGCATTGGGCCGCTGGGACAAGTACACGCCGTCGTCGCTGGCGATGGGCTACGAACTCACCGTCACACCGCTGCAACTGGCGCTGGCCTACGCCACCATCGCCAACGACGGCGTGCTGATGGAGCCCACGCTGGTGCGCGAGATCCGCAACCCCGATGGCTCGGTGCGCTGGCGGCACCGGCCGCGGATGGTGCGACGTGTGTTCACGCCGGCGGTCGCGAAGGCGATGCGCGAGGTGCTGACGAAGACCGTCACCGAAGGCACCGGCCGCAGTGCGTCACTGACCAAGTTCGCGCTTGCCGGCAAGTCGGGCACCACCAAGCTGCTCCGCAACGGCAGCTACAATTCCGGCGACTACACCGCCAGCTTCGTCGGCCTCTTTCCCGCCGACGAGCCGCAGCTGGTGATCCTCGCCAAGCTCGATCGCCCGCGTGGTGGCCAGATCTACGGCGGCCTGGTGGCGGCGCCGATCCTGAAGGCGATCATCGAGGGCGCGTTCGCGTCCACCCGCACCGCCATCGATCGGCGTGCCCTCGCGACACAGGTGATTCCGTCGCCGGCACCGATCGAGTCGATCACCGATCCGGCGATGGTGACACCCGTCTCCGCCAGCGTGCGCGTGGCGCGGCGGGTGCGTCCCGACGCGGCCGATGGTGCGGTGCCGTACGTGATGGCGATCGCGCAGACCGCGCCGTCGGCCCCTGCGACACCGGCGACGCCGCGCCCGGTTCCCGCGGTCGCCGGCATGCCACTGCGCGAGGCGCTGCTGACGTTGCATGAGCAGGGATTCCGCGTGCTGGTCGATTCGCTCGCGCCCTCGGGCACGTCGCCGGCCGCGGGCACGCCGGTGATGCCGGGTGCGGTGGTGCGCTTGCATCGCGCTCCATGATGACACCAGTCGCATCGTCGGTCATCGTCGATGCCCTGCGCCGCGCAGGGCTGCTGCTCACGGTGCAGGGCACGTTGCCCGAGACGCTCGACAGCATCACCGCCGACAGTCGCGCCGCGGCACCCGGTGCGCTGTTCATCGCGGTGCGCGGCAGCGCGCGTGATGGCCATGGCTTCCTGCCGCAGGTGCAGGCGCAGGGTGCCGCGGCGGCGATCGTCGCCGATGCCAACGCCACCACGATGCCGAACATCGTCGTGAGCGACACGCGTCGCGCCGTCGCCGTGGCATCGGCAGCGTGGTACGGCGAACCCGCCCGCGCGCTGCGCCTCGTCGGTGTCACTGGCACCAACGGCAAGACGACGTCCACCAGCATGCTGCGGCACCTGCTGTCGGAGCCGGGTCGCGACGCGGCATCGATCGGCACGCTGGGTGTGTTGCTCGGTTCCCAGGGGCGCGTGCATCCGGGTGGCAGCGGCCTCACCACACCGGGCCCGGTGGAATTGCAACGCCTGCTGCGCGAACTGGTGGACGCCGGCGTGACGTGGATCGCGATGGAGGCGAGCTCGCATGCGTTGCATCAGCACCGCCTCGACGGCCTGCGATTCGACGCCGCGCTGTTCACCAACTTCACCCGCGACCATCTCGACTATCACGGGTCGATGGAGACGTATTTCGCCGCCAAGGCCATGCTGCTCGGCCAACTCACCAGCGACGGCTGCGTGATCACCAACGCCGACGATGCGGCGTGGAACGACCTCCCGGTCACGCTGCATCGCCGGTTGCGTTTCTCGGCGGGCGCCAGCGTGGCCGACGTGTACGCGCGCCGCACCGAGTTCACCACCGTCGGCAGCACCTTCACGCTGCATGCGCCGGCCACCGAGGCGGTGAAGGTGCAGCTGCCGCTGCTGGGTGACTTCCAGGTGGAGAACGCCGTCGGTGTGGCGGCGGTGGCCGTGGCGCTCGGCCTGCCGCTGGCGACCGTCGCCGCCAAGCTCGCGACCATGCCACAGGTGTCCGGTCGGCTGGAGCGGCTCAGCACCGCGCCCGCCGTGCTGCGCGACTACGCGCACACGCCCGATGCCCTCGAGCGCGCGCTGCAGTCGGTGCGGCCGTTCGCGAAGGGCCGCCTGATCGCGGTGTTCGGGGCAGGCGGCGACCGCGATCGTGGCAAGCGTCCGGAGATGGGGCGCGTTGCGGCGCAGCTGGCCGATGTCTGCATCGTCACCAGCGACAACCCGCGCACCGAAGACCCCGCGCGCATCATTGACGACATCGTGGCCGGCATGCCCGCGGCGACGGTGGTGCGAGAGGAAGACCGTCGCGCCGCCATCGCGCAGGCGATCGCGCTCGCCGGGCCCGACGACCTGGTGCTGCTGGCCGGCAAGGGGCATGAGACCTACCAGATCCGCGGCACCACCAGCTACCCGTTCGACGAGGCAGTGATCGTGGCCGAACTCACGGCGGGCCGATGACCGGCGCCCGCACTCCACTCGCCAGTGACGTGCCGTTCACGTCCAGCGGACGCGCCTTCTGGACCATGGATCGCGTCGCGCAGGCGCTGCAGGCGTGCGCCACCGCGCCATCGCCCACGGGTGCTCGCGAGTTCGCGGCGGTCAGCACCGACACGCGCACCATCACCGATGGCACGTTGTTCGTGGCGTTGCGCGGGGACCGGTTCGACGCGCACGACTTCCTCGTTGATGCCGCGCGCGCCGGCGCCTCGGCGCTGGTGGTCAGTGATGCGGAGCGTGCGGCAGGTGTCGGCGTGCCGGTGTACGTGGTGCACGACACGAGAGTCGCACTTGGAGCGCTGGCACACTTTCGGCGAGAGGCGTGGGCGAAGCCGGTCATCGCCGTCGGCGGATCGAACGGGAAGACCAGCACCAAGGCGATGCTGGCCGCGATGCTCGCTGGCGCATACGACGTGCATGCGACGGTGGGGAACCTGAACAACGAGATCGGCGTGCCCCTCACGCTGCTCGCGTTGCCCGATGATGCGGACGTGGCGGTGATCGAGGCCGGCACCAACAGCCCCGGCGAGATTGCGCGGTTGCGCGCGATCATCAATCCGGATGTCACCGTCATCACCTCCATCGGTGAAGAGCACCTCGAGGGCTTCGGCGACCTGGCCGGCGTGCTGCGGGAGGAACTCGCCCTCACCGTCGGCGTGCCGGTGGTCGTCACGCCCGCGGCGCATCCCGAGGTGGCCGCGGGCGTCAACGGTGCGGAGCAGCAGGTGGTGGTGGCCGGCCTCGATGACGGCCACATGCAGCCGCGGGAGTGGAGCATCCGCCGCGACGGCAGTGGCACGCTCACCTTCGACGACGGTGAATTGCACGTGCCGCTGCGCGGCGTACACAACCTGCGCAACGCGATGCTGGCGGTGACCGTCGCGCGCGGCTTCGGCGTCTCGATGGAGCAGATGCAGTTCGGCCTCTCGCGCATGGTGCAGCCGTCGATGCGCGCCGCGGTGGACACGGTCGGGTCGGTGATCCTGGTGAACGACGCCTACAACGCCAACCCGCCGTCGATGCGCGCCGCGCTCGACCTGCTGGAGGCGGTGGGGCAGGGCCGCCCGCTGGTGGCGGTGCTGGGCAGCATGCGCGAACTCGGCGCCGGCGCCGATGCGCTGCACGATGCCGTCGCCCGTGATGCCGTGGGCCGCAAGCTGGCGTTGATCGTCGGCATTGGCGACTTTGTCGCCGCACTGCAGCGCGTGGCACCCGATGACCCGCGCGTGATCACCGCCGAGGATGCGCCGCTGGCGGAGCAGGCCCTGCTGCGCCGCGCGCCGTCGGATGCCGCGATCCTGCTCAAGGGTTCACGCGGTGCACGGCTCGAACGACTGGTCGCTCCGATCACCGCCTGGGCCACTTCGGCCACCTGACCTGCCACTCCACACGACGTGCTGTTCCATCTCCTCGCGCCGCTGCAACCGTACTGGGAACCCTTCCGGCTGATTTACTACATCAGCTTCAGGGCCGTCGGCGCTGCCGTCACGGCGCTGCTGGTGGCGTTCCTGGTGGGGCCGATGATCATCGCGCGCCTGCGCGCCATGGCACTCCACCAGATCGTGCGCGAGGGCACGCCGGATTCACACGCCGCCAAGGGCACCACGCCGACGATGGGTGGCCTGATCATCCTCGCGGCCACGATCATCCCGACGCTGCTCTGGGCGAAGCTCGACAACCGCTACGTGCTGCTGGCGCTCGGCGTGATGTGCTGGATGGGCGGCATCGGGTTCCTCGATGACTACCTCAAGCTCAGGCAGAAGCGTCTCGGCATCAAGAACGAAGGGCTGGTGGAGCGCTACAAGCTCGCCGGACAGGTGGTGATCGGTGTCGCGCTGGGTCTCTACCTCTGGCTGGACCCGATCAGCACCCTGCCCGGCGCCTCCACCACGCTGCCGTTCTTCAAGTACGTGCTGATCGTGCCGATGTCGATCGGGTTCGCGTGGACGTACGTGCCGTTCGTCACGTTCATCCTCACCGGCACCAGTAATGCGGTGAACTTCACCGACGGCCTCGATGGGCTGGCGGCGGGCCTCTGCGCGATCGCCGCCGTCACCTTCGCCATCTACGCCTACGCCATGGGCCGCATCGACGTCAGCGGCTACCTGCAGCTGTTCTACCTGCGTGGCGCCGGTGAGCTGACGATCTTCTGCGCAGCGATCTTCGGCGCCCTGATCGGCTTCCTCTGGTTCAACGCCTTCCCGGCCCAGGTGTTCATGGGCGACACCGGCTCGCTGGCGCTCGGCGGCGCCATCGGCGCGGTCGCGATCCTGCTCAAGAGCGAGTTCCTGCTGGCGATCGTCGGCGCCGTGTTCGTGGCCGAGATGCTGTCGGTGATCATCCAGCGCTACGTGTTCAAGTACCGGCGGCGGAAGTTCGGCGAGGAGTACGCGAAGAAGAACCGCGTCTTCCTCAAGGCGCCGCTGCACCATCACTTCGAGATGAAGGGGTGGCCGGAGACGCAGGTGGTGGTGCGCTTCTGGATCCTCGGCATCCTCTGCGCCTTCCTCGCGCTGGGCACGCTCAAGCTGCGATGAGCGACGCTCTCTTCGCCCGGCTCGGGCGCGCGCCCGGCGAGGTGGCGGTGCTGGGTCTTGGCAAGTCGGGCGTGGCCGTCGGTGCACTGCTGCGCCGCGACGGGCAGGCGGTGTACGCCTCCGACGGTGGCAACTCACCGACGGTGCTGGCCAACGCCGACACGCTGCGTGTGCTGGGTGCCGACGTGGAGACGGGCGCCCACGACCTGGCACGCATCGCGCGGGCGGCGGTGGTCGTGGCGAGTCCCGGCGTGCCCCCCGATGCCCCGGCGCTGGTCACCGCGGCGACGCATGGCGTGCCCGTGGTGGGAGAGATGGAGGTGGCGCTGCAGGCGATGCCGGCGCTGCACTACATCGCCGTCACCGGCACCAACGGCAAGACCACCACCACCGCGCTGGTCGGCCACATCCTGCGCGCCATGGTGCGTGCGGTGGACGCCGGCAACATCGGCACTGCGCTGGCCGAGTTCGCGTTGCAGGAGCCTCCTCCGGCATGGGCCGCGCTCGAGTGCTCCAGCTTCCAGTTGCACGACACACCCGGCATCGCACCCACCGTCGGCGTGGTCACCAACCTCAGTCCCGATCATCTGGATCGGTATCCGTCGATCGACGAGTACTACGCGGACAAGGCGCGACTGTTCGTGAACGCGGGACCGGCGTCGCGCTGGGTGCTGAACGGTGACGACGACGAAGTGCTGCGCTTGTATCGGCGGCTCGGGCGCGGCGAGACGCTGCCGGGTCTCGTGCGCACCTTCCGCATCGGAACTCCGGCCGACGCCTGGTTCGAGCGCGAGACTGGCGTGCTGCACCTGCTGGGTGCGCCGCTGTTGCTGCGCAGCGAGTTCGCACTGGTCGGCGACCACAACGTGGCCAATGCGCTGGCGGCCGCGCTGGCCGTCGCCACCGCCTTCCCCGATCTGGACTTGGCGGCGTTGCGCGAGACCATCGCCTCGCAACTCCGCACCTTCCACGCGTTGCCGCACCGGCTGGAGCCGGTGCCGACGACCGATGGCCGGTTGTGGCTGAACGACTCCAAGGCCACCAACGTCAGCTCCACCATGGTGGCGGTGCAGGGCATGACACGCCCGTACGTGCTGCTGCTCGGTGGACGCCACAAGGGTGAGCCCTACACGGCACTCGCGGCGCCGTTCGCGGCGCACGGGAAGACGGTGATCGCGTACGGCGAAGCGGCGGGTGAAATCACGCGTGACCTGGATGCGCTGGTACCGGTGGAGCGTGTCGACGGACCGTTTGACGCGGTGATCGCGCGCGCGCGTGCGTTGACCGTCGCCGGCGATGCCATCCTGCTCTCCCCGGCCTGCTCGAGTTACGACATGTTCCGCAACTACGAGGAGCGCGGTGCCGCGTTCCGCACCCTCGCGCGCGGGAGCGCCACGTGACCGCCGCCGTCACCGTCGAGGTGATGCGTGAGCGCTGGCGCATGGGTGTCGAGGCCCGCGCCCTGCTGCTGATCACCGCCATCCTGCTGGTCCTCGGACTGGCCACGGTCTACAGCGCCACCGTCATCGTCGCCCAGCAGAAGAACCTGACGCCGTCGTACTACCTCGTCCGCCAGCTGGTGGGCGCGGGCATCGGCATCGTCGCGTTCGCGATTGCCGCCAAGATCGACGCGGAGCGGTACCGCAAGTACGCGTGGCACATCATGATCGCGTCGCTGGCCGCGATGCTGGCGGTGCTGCTGCTGTCGGACAACGTGAACGGCTCCAAGCGGTTCCTCTTCAGCCACGCCGTGCAGCCGTCGGAGTTCGCCAAGCTGGCGGTGATCATCTGGACTGCGATGCTGGCCGCCAAGAAGGGCGAACAGTTGCGCCGGTTGGGGAAGGGACTGCTCCCGTTCTTCGCCGTCAACGGCGCGCTGGCGCTGCTCGCGATCCTCGAGCCCGACGTGTCGGTGGCGTTGTTCTACATGGCGCTGATGGGCGCCATGCTGTTCATCGCGGGAGCACGCGTCGGGCACTTCATGCTCATCGGCCTGCTGGTGGTGCCGGTGCTCTGGGGACGGATGAATGGCTACGTGAAGTGCCGCATCGCCGACTGGCACGACGGCGCCAAGGTGGCCGGCTGCGCGCAGGACATCGATCTCCAGACGCGGCAGTCGATGATCGCCATCGGCTCGGGCAAGATGTTCGGCGTCGGCTTCGGCGAGGGTCGGCAGCAGAGTGGATTCCTGCCGTTCCAGTACACCGACTTCATCGGCTCGAACGTGGGGGAGGAGTGGGGCTTCGTGGGACTGTTCACCGTCGTTGCGCTGTTCGGCGGCTACGCCTGGCTCGGTTTCCGCATCGCCCGCGATGCGCGCAGCCAGTTCCTGCAGCTGGTGGCGGTGGGCCTCACGCTGACCACCGTCACCACCGCGTTCGTGCACCTGGCCGTGATCACCGGACTCTTTCCGAACACCGGCCTGACGCTGCCGTTCATCTCCTACGGCCGCAGCAACCTGCTCATTTCACTGGCAATGACAGGCATCCTGGTGAACATCGGAAGCACCCGGGAACGGGTGTACAGCGACGCGATGCCTGACCCCATCCTCGGGGTGGGCATCCGATGACGCCCGGCGCCGGCACCTTCTACATCGCCGGCGGCGGCACCGGCGGCCACCTCTATCCCGGGCTCGCGATCGCGGACGCCCTGGTGAGCCATCGCCCCGATCTCGACATCATGTTCATCGGTGCGCGGCGCGGGATCGAGGCGACCGTGCTGCCCACCACCCGCTGGCGCCACCAGCTGCTGGACCTGCATCCGCTCTACCGCAGCGCGCCGTGGCAAAACTGGAAAACGGTCGTCGGTCTGCGTAGCGCCTTTAAAAGCATCGGACTCCTGACGGCGCAAAGTCGGGCGCTCGGCGTGCTCGGGACCGGCGGGTATGCGGCCGGCGCGCTGCTCGGGTACGCACGGCTGCACTCCCTGCCGTATTTCCTGCAGGAGCAGAACGCCGTTGCCGGGCTGACCGTCAAGTTCTTCAGCAGCCGGGCGCGACACACCTTCGTCGGGTTTCCCGAGGCGATCGGCACCCTGCCGGCCGGTGGTCGCCAGGCCGCCCTCGTGACGGGCAATCCGATCACCCCGCCGCCGACGCCGCTCCCCGATCGTGGCCAGTCGCGCGCAGCCTGGGGATTTCCGGCAGCCGTGCGCCGGGTGCTACTGGTCTTCGGTGGCAGCCAGGGATCGCGCGCCATCAACGATGCCGTCGCATCATGGCTTCCGACCCACCTGCCGCCGGACTGGGGTGCGATCTGGGTCACGGGCCGCGGTGAACATGCGCGGCACGCGCACCTGGCTTCCGATCGGGTCCGCGTGATCGCGTACCAGCAGCCAATGGCGCAGGCGTACGCGACCGTAGATCTTGCCGTGGCGCGTGCCGGTGCGATGTCGACCGCGGAGCTCTGTGCGTGGGGCATTCCGATGGTCCTGGTGCCACTGCCCACCGCGGCGGCGGATCATCAGGTGCAGAACGCGCGCGCGTTGGCGCAGGTGGATGCGGCGAGACTGGTCATGCAGGACACACTCGCCTCCGGGGGGCTGGCGTCCACGTTGTCCGCGCTCTGCACCGATCCGTCGGTGCTCGACGGCATGGCCGAATCGGCGCGAGCACGAGCGCGAGTTGACGCAGCGCAAGTCATTGCAGGGAATATTCTTGGTTCGTTGAATCTGAAGTAGTTTCGAGTGAGCAGACATGGCCGTTGATGCCCGCACCAGTGCCCGTATGCGCGACGATGCGCTGCGCCTCTTCCGCGACCCGGATGCGAGGCCGGTGCACTTCGTCGGCATCGCCGGTGCCGGCATGAGCGCACTGGCGGAGCTCTTCGTGCGCCGCGGCATCGCCGTCACCGGCAGCGACATGAGCGCCGCCGGCAACGCCGACCTCGAGGCACTCGGCATCACCGTGCACCGCGGACACGCGGCCAGCCATGTGGACGGTGCCCGCGCCATCGTCAGCTCGTCGGCGATCGCGGCCGACCACGTCGAGATCACCGCCGCTACCGCGCTCGGACTGCCGATCATCCGCCGCGCCGAGGCGCTCGGTGCCGCAGTGGACGGCATGCAGGTCGTCGGCATCGCGGGCACGCACGGCAAGACCACCACCACCGTCATGACCACCGAGGCCCTCGCGGGCACCAGCGCGTCGCCCACCGGCATCGTCGGCGGTCGCGTGCAACGCTGGGGCGGCAACCTGCGCTGGGGTGGCGGCAACACGGTGGTGGTCGAAGCCGACGAATACGATCGGTCGTTCCTGGCGCTCCATCCCACCGTCGCCGTGGTGACGAACGTCGAGGCCGACCACCTCGACATCTACCGCGACCTGGCCGACATCACGGCCACGTTCGAGCAGTACCTGGCCACCGCCCGCGGCATCGTCCTCTGTGCCGACGATGCGGGCGCCAACGCCCTCGCGCTGCCGGCGTCGGCCGACGTGATCCGCTATGGACTCGATGGCACCGACGCGCGCCTGGTCGGCCTGCGCGACGGGCCGTCGATGCGCATCGTGTTCGACGGCGCACCGCTGGGCACCCTCACCCTCCGCGTGCCCGGTGATCACAACCGCCGCAATGCGCTGGCGGCGCTCGCCTCGGGACTGCTGCTCGGCTACCCCTTCGAGCAGCTCCGTCCGGGGCTCGAGGCGTTTGGTGGCGTGGAGCGACGGTTCGAGCGGAAGGGCGAGGCGCAGGACGTGCTCGTGATCGACGACTACGCCCATCACCCGACAGAAGTGCGCGCCACGCTCGACGCGGCGCGCGCCGCCTTTCCCGACCGGCGACTGGTGGCGCTCTTCCAGCCGCACCTCTACACCCGCACGCGGGACTTCGCGGGAGAGTTCGGCGTCGCCCTCGCCCTCGGCGCCGACGTGGTCGCGCTCACCGACATCTACAAGGCGCGCGAACAACCGATCGCCGGCGTGACGTCGCAGCTGATCGCCGACGCGGCGACACGCGCCGGACACGCGCCGGAGTGGTTCGGCCTGCGCGCCGATGCCACCGCGGCACTGCGCGCGCTGGTGCAGCCCGGCGACGTGGTGCTGACGATGGGCGCCGGTGACGTGACGCAGGTCGGTCCCGAACTGCTGGCGGCGCTTGGCCAAGGCCAGGCATGACCGCAGCCGCGAGGGTCGCCGCCGAACCAGTGGCCGAGGTGCCGCTGCACTGGAAGAAATGGGTAGGGCGGGGCTCGCTCGCGGCGCTGGCATGTGTGGCGCTCTACTTCGGAGTGCCGCGCCTGCTCGGCACGCTGGACTATTTCCACGTGCAGACCGTGCAGCTGGAAGGGGCGCGGTTCCTCACCCCCACCGCAGTCGTCGCAGCGCTCGGTGCCGACACCAGCGCCAGCGTGTTCGACGACCCGGCTCGTTTCGTCGCCAAGGTGGAGCAGATTCCGCTCGTCGCCAGCGCCCGCGTGCGTCGCCGGCTGCCCGGCACGTTGGTGGTGACGATCGTGGAACGCATTCCGGTGGCGCTGGTGGCGACGCGCGATGGGTTCCGCGGAGTCGATTCCGCCGGCACCCGCTTGCCGATCGATCCAGCGCAGTCGGCCTTCGATGCACCGGTGGTATTGCCGCCCGCCGGCTCGCGCGACACGGTGGCCGATCGCCGATTGTTCAACCTGCTGGGCACCCTGCGTGCGCAGGATCCCGCCCTCTTCGATGCGATCGAGGAGGCGCGACGCGTGTCGGCCACCGAGTGGCAGCTGCGAACCACCCGTCAGCTGGTGCGCGTCACGCCGCAGGTGACGCTGGCACGATTGGCAGACATCTTTCCTGTTGAGCAGGACCTGGCGCGCCGTCGCATCCGCGCGGCCGAACTCGACCTGCGGTTCCGCAACCTCGTCATCGCCCGACTCCCATGAGTTCTGACCGCCTGGTCGCCGCGCTCGACATCGGCTCCGCCCACACCACCGCCCTCATCGCGGAGGTCACCGGGGAGTTGCCGAGGCGCCCGACGCTGAAGGTGCTCGGCGTCGGGACGGCGCGGACCGCCGGATTCCGGCGTGGTGTCGTGTCGGACATCGAGGAGACCACCCGCGCCATCGCCCAGGCACTGGGTGATGCCGAGCGGATGGCAGGGCAGAAGGTCGAGTCGCTCTACGTCGGCATCGCTGGCGAGCATGTGCAGACGATGACCAGCCAGGGCATCGTGGCGGTCAACGGCGACGAGATCACCCGGGCCGACGTGGACCGCGCCAACGACGTCGCGCGCGCCCAGTCCATCCCGCGCGAGCGCGAGTTGCTGCACGCGATTCCGCAGGAATACACGGTCGACAAGAACCTCGGTGTGCGCGATCCGGTCGGCATGGTCGGCACCCGACTCGAGACCGAGATGTACCTGGTCACGGTGGGTGCGTCGCCGGCCAACAACCTGCGCAAGGCGGTGGAGAAGGCGGGATACAAGACCAAGGACCTCGTCCTCTCACCCCTCGCCAGCGCGCTGGCCACGCTGACCGAAGACGAGAAGGAGCTGGGCGTGGTGCTGGTGGAGATGGGCTCCGGCACGACCGATGTCGCCGTGTTCCTGGAAGGGAAGATCCGCCACGTGGCGACGATCAATCTCGGCGGCCAGAACGTGACCGCCGACATCATCCATGGGCTCGGTGTGTCGCCGGCGGATGCGGATCGGCTCAAGGAAGAGTACGGCTGCGCCTACGAGCCGATGATCCAGCCCGGGCAGTTCATCACGCTGCCCAGCACGGTGACGCAGGGCGACCGCCAGATCCCGTACGAACTGCTGGCGCACATCATCCAGCAGCGCACGGATGAGATCTTCGACCATGTCCAGCGCGACCTCGAGCGCGCCGGATTCGCCAAGCAATTGAACGCCGGGGTGGTGGTGACGGGCGGGGCATCGGTCACGGCCGGGATCGCTGAACTGGCCTCCGACCTGTTCGGGCAGACGGTCCGGATCGGGGCGCCCCACGGGGCGGACGGCCTGGTCGAGGCGGTCGCCTCACCACGATTCAGTTGCGTGGTCGGGCTGGCCCAGTTCGCTGCCGGACGCGTGGCGATCGCCTCGATGATGCAGCCGGCGTCGGTAGGGAAGCGGTCGGGTGCGGCGACACCGGCCGGCATGAACCAGATCGTCGGCAAGCTGAAGGAGTGGTTTCAGGACTTCTTCTGAGGCCTGTCGGGGCAGGGCGATGCCGCCCGCGACGGTGGCCTAACAAGGTGTGACGAGGCGGACGGATCCCAGGGATTCGTCCGCTTTTTCGTGTGCCCGTGCGATTCGATTCGGTACGCCCCATGTGACCGAAAAGTCGACACGCGAATCGGAACAAGCCATCACGTCGCCATGCGCAACCATCGTGAGTCGCAGCAACGGCGCCGAATGGCCCCAGTGCTTCCAGGCAACGGAGGCCCGTGGCGCCCGTGTTCGGACGCCACCGACCTGCCCGTGCCTTCCGTGTGATGCGACGTGAGCGCATCGCGCTAAGTCGTGGCGACAGCGTTCGTTGGCGAGACCCGCGCTGCTCCATTTCCGGCGCCTGGTCCGGCATCGGCCGCTAGGGAACGCCTACGGCGGGGGACGTAGCGTTGCGCGATGCCGTTTGCTATACTCTTGGCCTGATTGCGCTGATTGGGGAGATCGTGTCTCCGGGCCAGCGCCATCGAACCCTATGGTCGCCAGCCGGCCGCCCGGTTCCTCTTCAGTCTTGCCGCGGAGCGCAGCGCCTCATGACCGCCATGATCTTCGAGTTCGAGGAACGGAATTCGTCAAACGCCGTGATCAAGGTCATCGGCGTCGGTGGCGGTGGTGGCAACGCCGTCAACCGCATGATCGAGGAGCACCTGAGCGGCGTGGAGTTCATCTCCGTCAACACGGATGCGCAGGCCCTGCACAACTCGAAGGCGAACGTGAAGATCCAGATCGGCCGCAAGCTCACCAACGGGCTTGGTGCCGGTGCGCGACCCGATGTGGGCCGCCAGTCGATCGAGGAGAATCGGGAAGAGGTCAGTCGCATCGTCTCCGGTGCCGACCTCGTCTTCGTGACCTGCGGCATGGGTGGTGGCACCGGAACCGGTGCAGCCCCGGTGATCGCCGAGCTCGCTCGCGAAGCCGGAGCGCTGACCGTCGGCATCGTGACCAAGCCGTTCCTGTTCGAAGGGCGGAAGCGGATGCGTCAGGCCGAGCTCGGTATCAGCGAACTTCGCAAGCACGTGGACACGATGATCGTGGTGCCGAACGAGCGACTGCTGGCGGTGGTCGGCCGGGGCATGCCGTTCCAGGACGCCCTGAAGAAGGCCGACGAGGTGCTGCTCCAGGCGACCTCCGGCATCTCCGGCATCATCAACACGTCGAGCACCATCAACGTGGACTTCGCCGACGTCCGCACCGTGATGCAGAACGGTGGCTCGGCCCTGATGGGCTCGGGCATCGGTCGGGGCGAGAACCGGGCGATGGAGGCGGCGCAGCAGGCCATCGCCAGCCCGCTGCTGGACAGCGTCTCGATCACCGGCGCGCAGTCGGTGCTGATCAACATCGTCGGCGGTCCGGACCTGCAGCTCGGCGAAGTGCAGCAGATCGCCGAGCTGGTGCAGGAGTCGGTCGGGGACGATGCGGAAATCATCTTCGGCGGTGACTCCAGCAATCCGGCCATGGAAGGCGAGATCCGCGTTACGCTGATCGCCACCGGCTTCGACCGCGCCCTGGGTCATTCGACCCCGGAGTTCCGTCCCGGCATCGTGCACCCGAGCTCGGTGCAGTCGCGCTCGGTGCCGCCGCAGCTGGTGGTGCCGAAGCCGAGCAGCATCGTGCGGCCCGGGCAGGGCAACGGGCAGCCAGGCCAGTCGGTGCAGTCCACGCCGCCGGCCGCCGGGCCCCGTCCCACGGCCGGTCCGGCGCGTCCGATGCGCCCGGCCACCCAGGACGATCTGGAGATTCCGACGTTCATGCGGCGGCAGATGGATTGAGTCCGGGAGCGTATCGGGCGATCATCCCCTGATGCCCGACGCTTCGATCGAGGAGGTTCTGCAGGCACGACGAGCGCGCGCACTCGATCGCCAGACACGGCGTCGGGCGCGCGCGGTCGTTTTTGTGCTGGTCCTCGTCGGCGCCGGCATCGCACTGCGGCGGTTGCCAGCGCTCCCGGAATCGACGCCGCCCGAGGCGGTCCTGCCGGCGTTGCCAGCTCCGCCCGTCGCCACCCGCGACACCATCGACCAGGGTGAGAACGTCCCCAACGCGCTGATGCAGGCCGGGCTCACCCGCCGCGACGCGAATGCCGTGGTCAAGGCAGCCGAGACGAGGGTGAAGGCCCGGCGCGAAATTCCGTTCTCGCTCTACTCCGACAGCGCCGCGGCACCGGTCCGCGAAGTGGAGCTGCAGGTGGACGACGACCGCAGCATCCGCGTGCTGCGGATCGGCACCGAGGGCTGGAGTGCGGTGGAGCGTCGCGAGCTCTGGAAGACCGATACCATCACCGTGCGCGGGCCGATCGTGGGTTCGCTGGTCGAGACGATGCGGAACGCCGGGCGCGGCGCCATCGGTTTGCGTGGCCGCCTCGAGACGGCGTACGCGCTCGCGGAAGCCTTCGAATACAAGATCGACGTCGGGCGCGACCTGCAGGTCGGTGATTCGGTGGTCGCGGTCGTCGAGCGACGACGCACGGCGTTCGGCGCCGAACGTGTCGGTCCGCTCCTGGCTGGTGGCCTGTATCACGATCGCGAATGGCTGCGCGCGATCCGTTTTACAACTCCGGGAGGCACCACGGAGTATTACGATGCGGACGGTCGACCGATGCGCACCACGTTCCTCGCCGCACCGGTGGAATTCCGCCGGATGTCGAGTGCCTTCGGGCTCCGGTCACATCCGCTGCTGGGCACCGTGCGACGGCACGCCGGGATCGACTTCTCGGCGCCGTTCGGCACGCCGGTGCGCGCGGTGGGTGATGGAGCGGTGATCAAGGCGGGATATGCGGGCGGGTTCGGTCGGCTGGTGGAGGTCCGGCACCGCGATGGCATGGTGACGCGGTACGGCCACCTCCGCGGGTTCGCGGCGGGATTGCGGGAAGGACAGGTGGTGACGCAGGGGCAGGTCATTGGATTCGTCGGGTCTACCGGACTGTCCACGGGCCCTCATTTGCACTTCGAGACCTTGGTGAACGGTGTGTCCAGAGAACCGACAAGAACGTTGCGCGAAGCGAGCGGCGTGACCCTCACCGGACCGTCGCGCGGCGCCTTCGCTGCCGCCCGCGACGCCATCGCGGTACGCCTCGGCCTGACGCAGCGCGTCGCGCCCGTGGAGCGCACCGCGTTGCGGAGCGGTGGAATGCCCACCGCCGCGACATCCCTCACGCCACCCGGAACCGGCGTGGGCGCAACGAAGTGAACGACCTGCTCGGGTGGGGGCTTGCGCTCGGTGCAGGACTGTTCGTGTCGTGGATCGCGTATCCGTCGGGCGGCGTGACCAGGCTGCGGCCGCTGTTGATGGCATTGCGGCTGGTGGCGGTGACGGCGGTGCTGGCGCTGCTGCTGGACCTCGCGATCGGCACCGCCCGTCCGCCCGAGCCGCTGGTGGCACTCGACGCCTCGGCGTCGTGGCTCCGCAGCGGCGACTCGGTGGCCTGGCGCGCGGCGATGGACTCGGCGCGCGGCATCACGGGGGCCGACGTGGTGCTCTTCGGTGATTCGGTGCGAAGTGCCACGATGCCCGACCGTCCGCAGGATCAGGGCTCCTTCGTGGGTCCGGCACTGCAGCGTGCGGCGGCCGCTGGCCAGCGCCTGGTGGTGATCACCGACGGGTCGCTGGATGACGGCGACCTGTTGCAGCAGGCGGTGGCGGGCTCGCGACTCGTGGTGCTGCCGATGCGGCGCGCGGCGGATCGTGCGCTGGCCGACCTGAGCGCACCGGGTGAAGGACGCGCCGGTGACACGATCACGCTCAGTGCGCGGGTCGTGGCTGACGATGCCACCTCGGCCACCGCGACCATGCGCTGGTTGCTGGACGGCGCCGTCCTCGCCGAGGTGACGGTCCCGGCGCTGCCCGCCGGTGGCGAGGCAGTGATCGAGAGTCGGGTGGTGGTGCCCGTCGGCGACTCCATCGCGGTGCTCCGCGCCGCGTTGCCGTCCGGTGGTGACGCGCAGCCGCGCAACGACACGATTGCCGTTTCGTTCAGGCGCGGGGCGCGCCAGCGGATGGTGATCGTGTCCACCGCACCCGACGCCGACGTGCGGGACGTGGTGACGGCGCTGCGCGCGAACGTGAGCTTGCCCACCGACGCCTTTTTCCAGATCGCGCCGGGACGCTGGTTGCGTGACGGCAACCTCGAGCCGGTGGAGGCCTCGGTGGTGCGCGCGGCCGTGCGCGGCGCGTCGCTGGCGGTGCTGCATGGCGACACCGCGGCGATGGGTGCGCCGTCGTCACTGGGCACGCGCGCTCTGCTGCTGCTCTCGCCCCCGGTCGGCGATGCACCGGAGTTGCTGGTGCGTCCGGCCCCGTCATCACCGTTGCAGGCGGCACTGGGCGGCATCGTGATCGAGTCGCTGCCGCCGCTGCTGGCATCGGCACCCGCGCGCGGTGGTGTGACCGCGTTGTCGGCGGCGCCGGGCATCGCGGTCACCGGCATCCTGCCGGTGGTGAGCGTGATCGACGGCGACGTGCGCCGAGTGCTGATCACCGCCGCTGGGTACAGTCGCTGGCGCGCGCGCGGCGGCGTGAGCGAGGTGGCCTTCCAGGCGCTGATCGGCGGCGCCACCGACTGGCTGCTCGGCGCGCGCGGCCTGGCTGCCGCCGCGACACCGGTGGCGCCGCTGCAGCGTGCCGGTGTGCCGGTGCGTTGGCGACGTGGATCGGGCGCGCGTTCGGTGGTCGCGCTGACCCGCGATGGCGATCGCGCCGTGCGTCGCGACACGCTGCAGTTCACCGAGGGCAGCGAGGTGGGCATGGCGCCGCTCGATGCCGGTGTCTGGCGTGGCACGGTGGATGGTGCGGCCGTGGTCTTGCCGGTGAGTGCATCACGCGAGTGGCTGCCCGGTGTCAGCACGTTGCGCAGTGGCCCACTCAACGGGTCGGCCGTGGCGGTGCGTCGCGGTGCGCGCTCACTGGGGTGGCTCTACCTTGCGGCTGTGCTGCTTCTGGCGGCGGAATGGCTGCTCCGGCGTCGCGCCGGGCTGCGCTGATCCTCCGCCCCCTCCGTCGTTCAATTCCGAGCTCATCGCATGGCGCGTCTCTTTCGTCGCGACGGCGACCTCCCGAAGAAGTCATTCTGGCAGAAGGTCAAGTCGGTCGTCACCACCAACTGGCGCGTCGCCCTCAAGGGTGGCGTGGACCAGGGGTCGCTGGAACAGCTGGAGCAGGTGCTGCTGGAATCGGACTTCGGCGTGGCGGTGACGCTGAAGCTGGTGGCGGCAGTGGAGGACCGGGCGCGACGCGGTGAGATCCGCACCGAGGAGGAATTCGCGCTGGCACTGCAGGACGAAATCGCGAAGGCGCTGCGTGCCGGCAACTCGGAGCCGTCGGTGCAGTACCAGGCCGTCGCGCCGACTGTGATCTTGGTGCTCGGCGTGAACGGCGCCGGCAAGACGACCTTCATCGGCAAGCTCGCGTCGCGCCTGCAGAAGAGTGGCAAGCGCGTGCTGGTGGCGGCGGGTGACACCTTCCGTGCCGGCGCCATCGAGCAGCTGCGCGTCTGGTCGCAGCGCAGCGGGGCCGACTTCGTGGGCGGGTCGGCCGGCTCCGATCCGGCGGCGGTGGCCTTCAACGCGATTGACGCCGGCGTGACGCGCGGTGTTGACGTGGTGATCGTGGATACCGCCGGCCGATTGCATACCAGCGACGCGCTGATGGACGAGCTGCGCAAGGTGGTGCGCGTGATCACCAAGCGACTGCCCGGTGCACCGCACGAAGCCTTGCTGGTGCTGGATGGCACGATCGGGCAGAACGCGGTGCAGCAGGCGAAGACCTTCGCCGCGGCCGTGCCGCTCACGGGACTGGTGGTGACCAAGCTCGATGGCACCGCGAAGGGCGGCGTGGTGGTGGCCGTGCACGAAGCGCTGGACATCCCCGTCAAGTTCATCGGCACCGGTGAGGGTGCGGACGACTTGCATGACTTCGATGCCACGGAGTTTGCCGAGGCGCTGTTCGAATCGTGATTCCCGACGGGGCGTCGCCGCGGCGTGACCGGCGAGGTGGTGGCGTCGCCCCACCCGTCACGCTGCTGACGCCCGTCACCTACCTGAAGGGTGTGGGACCGCGGCGCGCCGAGCTGCTGCTGAAGCTCGGCATCACCACCGCGGGTGACCTGCTGCTGCATGTGCCGCGACGGTACGAGGATGCCACCACCGTGCTGCCGGTGGCGCGGGCGCAACCCGGTCACGACGTGACGGTGCTCGGTCGCGTGATCTCCAAGGGCATCATCCCCACGCGTCGGGGCCTGCGCATCTTCCAAGCGGTGATCCAGGACGCGAGCGGCCTGCTGGAAGTGGGCTGGCCGGGACAGCCGCATCTCGATCGCACGATCAACATCGGCGACGTGCTGTTGCTGAGTGGACCGGTGCGGATCTTCCACGGTCGGCAGCTGGCACCTCGCGAATTCGTGAACCTCGGTGCCGATGACGCGGGGACAGCGGGCGGTCGTGTGCTGGCGGTCTATCCGGCCACCGACGGCCTGCCGACGAAGCTGTTGCGACAGCTGGTGGACGCGCAGCTGGACGCGCTGCTGCCGCAGATCACCGATCCGTTGCCGGCTGGCATCCTGTCCGCGGCAGGCGTGCCGCCGCTGGCCGAGGCGCTGCGGCTGGTGCACCGGCCGGGGAGCGTGAAGGAGGCGGAGCGTGGTCGTGCACGTCTCGCGTTCGAGGAACTGTTTTGCGTGCAGTTGCTGCACCGTCGCGCCAACCAGCTCGAGCGCGCGGCGCGTGACGGCATCACGTTCGTCAATCGTCGTCGGCTGACGACGGCACTCAAGCAGCAGCTGCCGTTCGCGCTGACCGGTGCGCAGGTGCGCGTCCTGCGCGAGATCGTGGCCGACATGACCAGCCCGTTGCGCATGCATCGGTTGCTGCAGGGTGACGTCGGCAGCGGCAAGACGATCGTGGCGCTCTTCGCCGCGCTGGTGGCGCTGGAGAACGACTGGCAGGCGGCGCTGATGGCGCCCACTGAGTTGCTCGCCGAGCAGCACGTGCGGACGTTCACGAAGATGCTCGCGCCGCTCGGCATCACACCGGCCCTGCTCACCGGTCGCATGGGCGCCGCCGAGCGCCGTGCGGTCGCCACCCGGCTCGCGTCCTACGAGCCGCTGCTGGTGGTGGGCACACATGCGCTGGTGCAGGAGGCGACGGCATTCGGCAAGCTGGGGCTGGTGATCGTGGACGAGCAGCACCGCTTCGGCGTGGAGCAGCGCAAGGCGTTACAGGCCAAGGGTGCCACGCCCGATGTGCTGCTGATGAGCGCGACGCCGATTCCGCGGTCACTGGCGCTCACGATCTATGGCGACCTCGATGTCAGCCTGCTCGACGAGAAACCGCCGGGGCGTGTGCCGATCGTGACCACCATGCGCCCGGAATCGGCGCGCGATCGCGTGATGACGTTCATCGCCGCGCAGCTGGATGCGGGCCGCCAGGCGTACGTGGTGTATCCGGTGATCGAGGAGTCGGAGCGGAGTGACCTGCGTGCGGCGACGCAGATGGCGGAGGAGTTGTCGGGCGGTGTCTTCGCGTCACGCCGTGTGGGCTTGCTGCACGGTCGGTTGAAAGGCGACGAGAAGGACGCGGTGATGCGCGCCTTCCTCGCACGTGAGATCGACGTGCTGGTGGCGACGACGGTGATCGAGGTCGGCATCGACGTGCCGAATGCCTCGGTGATGCTGATCGAACATCCGGAGCGCTTCGGGCTCTCGCAGCTGCACCAGCTGCGCGGCCGGGTGGGCCGTGGCGCGAGCGACAGCTATTGCATCCTGCTCGGCGACGTCAGCCCGGACTCGGCGGAGCGGCTCGACGTGTTCGTCGGCACCGAGGACGGCTTCGAAATCGCGCGCGCCGACATGCGGCTGCGCGGCATGGGCGACCTGTTCGGCGAGCGGCAGAGCGGGTTGCCGAGTTTCCGCGTCGCCGACCCGCTCCGCGACGAGGCGATGATCCCGGTGGCCCGCGCGGCCGCCGAGTCGCTGCTGGCATCCGACCCGACGCTGGCGCGGCCGGAGCACCAGGCGCTGCGCGAGTTGCTGACGGGCCGGTACCGTCGCGCGCTGGAGCTCTTCCGCATCGGCTGATGCACGGCGTCGCGCGTCAGGGCGAGACGCGCAGCCGCTTCCGCAGCCGCTGGATCTCCGCCTGCAGCTTGGTGAGCGAGTCGCGCGCGACCTTCAGTTCGTCCAGCCGCTCGCCGGCGAGCTGCGTGGCCTGCGTGCGCCGCCGCACCTCGCCCCGCCGCAGCGAGTCGATCGCGCCGATCGTGCGACGCATCAACAACGCCTCGGCGCGCACCTCGGTGCTGATCGAGTCGGCCAGCAGTGAATCGACCTGCGCCAGCGCGACCGCCGCGTCTCCGGTGCCGATGCGCGGATCGGCGCGCATCAGCGTGCGCCACCAGTACGCGCGGTCACCTTCGAGTGTGTGAGCGAAGTCGCGCATGAACTGCGTCAACGACGAGTCCGCAGCGGCGCCCTTGTTCTCGTTGGTGAGGGCCATCACGGCGGCCTGCGTGGCCAGCCACTCGGAGCGGACACGCGGCACCGGCAACTCGGGTGGCGGCAACGTGGCCGCGGGAATCGGTGCCGTGCTTCGGCAGGCCGAGAGCAGGATCGCGAGCGCGACGAACCGTGGCGGCATTCTGACGAGCGAGATCATGACGTGGAGCTTGGAAGGACCGGTGCCGCCGCGTGTGCGACGGCGGACGCCACGCGCCGTTGCGTGGGGGCGCGTTGCGGGAGCAGGATGGTGAAGGTCGTGCCGACGCCGACTTCGGAGGAGACGTGCACCGAGCCGCCATGTGCCTCGATGATGCCGCGCACGATGGCGAGCCCGAGGCCGGTGCCGGCGGCGCTGGTGGCCTCCTGATTGCCAGCCTGGAAGAACTTGCGGAACACGTGCGGCAGTTCTGGGGCAGGGATGCCGACGCCGGAATCACGCACCTCGATCCGCACCGAGCCGGGTTCACCATCGCCATGCAACGCCACCACGCCACCGCGAGGCGTGAACTTGCAGGCGTTGGTGACCAGGTTGCCGATCGCTTCCGTCATCCGGTCGCGATCCCACCACGCCTCGGCCGGCATGCCGGGATTGGCGGTCACGCTGAAGTGTACGCCGCGCTGCTGCGCCAGCACCACCAGCGAGTTCTCGAGTTCGGCGAAGAACGCGCGCGTGTCGAGCGGCTGCAGGTCGAGGGTGGCACCGCCGGCGTCGTACTTGGAGACGTCCAGCAGCTGTCGCACCAGTCGATTCAGCGCGTGGCTCTGGCGTTCCAGTGTGTGCACCACGTCGCGCTGCTTGTCGGTGAGCGGGCCATACACGCCGTCGTCCAGCAGCGTGAGATAGCCGAGGATCACGTTGAGGGGCGTCTTCAGTTCGTGCGACGCCATCGACACGAATTCGGCCTTCAGGCGATCCAGCTCGCCGAGCCGCTTGGCCATCGCAGCGTAGCTCTCCGCCAGCCGGCCGAACTCGTCCCCACGCTCGGGCGCGATCGCCAGCTTGTGGTCGAACTGTCCGGCGGCGATGCGCTCCATGCCGTGCTGCAGGTCGGCCACCGGTTGTGCGATGCTGACGATGATCCAGGTCGCCACGATGGCGGCGAAGAGGAGCGCCAGCATCAGCGCCGTGAACGACACGCGCTGCGCCTGCGCGGTCTCGTCGCGCGCACTGCTCACCCGCTTGCTGGTTTCATACCGCAGCGAGCCCTCGGCATCCACCACCGCCCCGGCCAGGCGCTGCAGCGCCGGATGGAGGGAGATGTCGGAGAGGGCATCGATGCGTGCGTAGTCCCTGTTCTCCATCGCGCGCAGGCTCAATTCCACACTCTGCTGCACTTCCCGCACGGCCCCGTCCACCGGGGTGTAGGTGGCACCCGGCGCCAGCACGAGCAACGAGTCGGTGAGGATGCGCAGGTTGCGCATCGAGGCGCGGAGCGTGGGAGCGCCGCTGCTGTCCTGGAAGGCGGCGATCTGGTCATCGGCGCGGCGCAGCAGGTCGGAGGTGGCGCGCAGTCGGCCGAGCAGCAGCGAGGCGCGGAAATCCTGGCTCTGCAGCTGTTCGATCTCGACGAAGAGGGACCGCAGCGAGACACGGGTGACGATCAGCGGCGCGATCAGGATCGAGGCCAGGATCAGCATGCCGAGCACCAGCCGCACGCGCAGCGGGATGCCACGGCGATGCTTGACTGGGGGTGCTTCCGGCTGTGGACTGGCGAAGACAGGAGTCACGAAAACGGCGCAGGCGTCGGTGCTGCAATGCGTTGACTCGCATTACGGCGATCGGTACGTTGCCCCCAATCTTGCGAGCGGAGCAGTTGAGAACAATGACAGGTCAGATGGAATACATCGCGGCACTTCCCGCTGCGGCAGGGGCCTTGGTCACGGTGCGCGGCTGGGTGCAGCACGTGCGCACGCAGGGCAAGGTGGCGTTCCTCGTCGTGCGCGATGGGACCGGCGTGGTGCAGTGCGTCTTCGTCAAGAGCCAGGTGGCGCCGGAAGTCTGGGATCGCTTCGGCACGCTGACGCTGGAGACTGCCGTGTCGGTCACCGGTGAGGTGCGCCTCGAACCACGTGCACCGGGCGGCGCCGAGCTGGGTGCCAGCGAGCTGACCGTGCTCGGTGCCAGCCCGATCGACTATCCGATCCAGCCGAAGGAGCACGGCGTCGACTTCCTGATGGATCACCGGCACCTCTGGCTGCGCGCACCGCGGCAGGTGGCGCTGATGCGCATCCGGCACGAGATCGAGCAGGCGATCCACGATTTCTTCTACGCGCGCGACTTCATTCACTGCGACACGCCGATCCTGACGGCGGCGATCGGTGAGCGCTCGGGGCTGTTCAGCACCGAGTATTTCGACGAAGGCAACGCCTACCTCGCGCAGACGGGGCAGCTCTACGGCGAGGCGCTGGCGGCTGCGCTCGGTCGCATCTACACCTTCGGTCCGACGTTCCGCGCCGAGAAGTCGAAGACGCGTCGCCACCTGACCGAGTTCTGGATGATCGAACCGGAGATGGCGTTCTACGATGTGCACGACAGCATGCAGCTGCAGGAAGACATGCTGCTGTACATCGTGGAACGGGTGCTCGAGCGTCGCCGGCCGGAGCTGGCCGTGCTGGAGCGCGACGTGAGCCACCTCGAGGCGATCGTGGGCCCGTTCCCGCGCATCTCGTACACCGACGCGGTGGCCACGCTGCAGCAGAAGGGAAGTGCGGTCACGTGGGGCGAGGACCTGGGTGCCGAGGACGAGGCGCTGCTGGTGGCGGACTACCGCACGCCGATCTTCATCTGCAACTACCCGAAGGAAGCCAAGGCGTTCTACATGAAGGAGAACCCCGACGATCCGCGCACGGTGCTGTGCGCCGACTGCCTGGCTCCGGAAGGCTACGGTGAGATCATCGGCGGCTCGCAGCGCGAGGACGATCACGACAAGCTGCTGCACCGGATCACGGAGGAAGGGCTGGAGGTGGATGCCTACGCCTGGTATCTGGACCTCCGCAAGTACGGGACCTTCGTGCACAGCGGCTTCGGGCTGGGGCTCGAGCGCACGGTGGCGTGGCTCTGCGGCACGCCGCACATCCGCGAGTGCATTCCGTTCCCACGGCTGATGAATCGCCTGCGTCCCTGAGCGCATCCGCTCGACCGGCACCAGTCACACGGTCGCTGTCCCGCATCCGCGGGCAGCGACCGTGGTGCGTCAGGCACGAGGGAAGTCGGCCGCCTTGCGGATCACCGTGCTTTGCCAGAGGTGTCGGCGTTCGTGTGCGAGCAGCAGCGCGAGCACGGTGCCGAGTGCGAGGCGCACACGCTTGATGGTCGGCGGCTGCACGCGGACGTGTGCGAGGTCGAGTCCCGCCGCCCGTTCGAGCCGCAGTTCGAGTGCGTTCTGCGCCGCCCGGTAGGCCTGTCGCGCCTCGAGTGGATCCTGTGCCGGCAGCGGGCGCAGCACGCGCGGTGAGCGCATGCGGATGCGCACCGGTGGTTCCATCGACCAGACCAGGAGCCGGCTCACCGCGTTGCCCTGGAAGGGACGGTCACTGTACGCCGCATCGGCATGCCCGTGACGGATGGCCTCGTCCAGCGCCGGCAGGTAGAGCGACGTGATGGTCGCCAGATGTCCGCAAATCTCCGCCAGCCCCCACTGGCCTTCCGCCGGTCGCCAGGCCAACTGCGCTGCGGTCAGGCCATCCAGCAGCGCCAAAGCCGTCTCGCGATTCACCGACAGCTCGCGAAAGAACGGTTGCATGGTGGTCAATGATCGCGGCGGCGGCACGAGGTTCGGCTGGGTCATCCACCGGCCCGCTTCACGTCGTCCCAGAGCAGGTCGAGCTCCGGCAGCGATGCGGTGCCCACCTGCACACCGCGCTCGGCCGCCAGCTTCTCCACCGCCGTGAAGCGGCGCACGAACTTGAGGTTGGCCCGATCCATCGCCACCGCGGCGTGGACGTTCGCCTTACGGCAGAGATTGACCACGGCGAACAGCAGGTCGCCCAGTTCGCCCTCGAGCTTGTCCTGCGCCACGGCCGCGTCGGTGTGTGGGCGCTCGATCTCGGCCGCCACCTCCTCGACCTCTTCGCGCACCTTCGACAACGGGCCGGCCACGTCGTCCCAGTCGAATCCCACCCCCGCGGCGCGATCCTGCAATCGGTGCGCGCGGTGGAGGCCGGGCAGGTCGACCGGGAGGCCGTCGGCCAGCGACGCGCGCGTCTTCGCCTTCTGCCGCTCCCACGGCACGGCCTCGCCGTCGCCGTAGAGGTGCGGGTGCCGCTGCTTCATCTTCGCCACCAGTGCGCCGGCCACGTCGTGCAGGTCGAACGCCTGCCGTTCCTCGGCGATCACGCTGTGAAAGACCACCTGCAGCAGCAGGTCGCCCAGCTCGTCGCGGAGCATGCTGTCGCTGCCGAGGCGAAGGGCGTCATCCACCTCGTGCGCCTCCTCGATCAGGTAGGGGCGGAGCGACTGGTGCGTCTGCGCGGCGTCCCAGTCGCAGCGGGCGCGCAGATCGCGCATCAGCGCGAGGGTATCTTCAAGACTGGCTTTCGCTTGCATCGTTACGACTGCTCCCGGTAACTTCCTAGGCTGTGACCGCCACTCAGCCGACGCCCGCGCCATGAGCGCCATGCTCACCGTGGACCTCGCCGCGGTGCGGGAGAATTATCGCCTGCTGGCCCGCCAGGCGGCGGTCCCGCTGCTGCCGATGGTGAAGAGCGACGCCTACGGCCTCGGAGCGGTCGAGATCGCCACGATGCTGGACGGCGAGGAGCCCGTGGCGTTCGGGGTCGCCAGCGTGCCCGAAGGGCAGCAGTTGCGGGCGGCGGGGATCCAGCGGCCGGTGGTCGTCTTCACGCCCGCCTTGCCCACCGACTTTCCGGAGGCTTTGGCGGCCGGGTTGACGCTCAGCCTGTCGAACCTGGCGCACGTCGCACTGTGGACCGGCCTCGGCGGGCGCTGGCAACTGCCCGTGGACACCGGCATGAGCCGCGCCGGCGTGGATTGGCGGGATGACGCCGCGGTGCGCGACGCGCTGGCGGCCGGTGGTGATCCGGACGGCGTGTTCACGCATTTCCACTCCGCCGACGGCGATGCGGACTCGATGATCGAGCAGGAGCGCCGGTTCACGCATGTGCTGGCGTCGTTGCCTCGCCGTCCGGCGTCGGTGCATGCCGAGAACAGCGCGGCGCTGCTGCAGCGCGGAGCCTCGCGCTTCGACTGCGCCCGGCCCGGGATCGCGCTGTACGGCGTGGCGGTGGGTCCGGCGCGGTGGACACCACGGCCCGTCGTCACGCTCGATGCACCGGTGATCGAGCTGCGGCAGGTGCAGGACGGCGACACGGTCAGCTACGGCGCGACCTGGCGGGCGGCCGGCGTGCGGCGGATCGCTACCGTCGCGCTCGGGTATGCGGACGGATATCCGCGCGGGGCGGGCAGCAAGGCGACGGCGCTGGTCAACGATCGGCGCGTGCCGGTGGTGGGCCTCGTCACCATGGACATGACCATGTGCGATGTGACCGATGTGCCATGTGAAGTCGGGGATCGGGTCACGCTCATCGGCGGTGACGCCGATCTCAGCGTGTCCGCGATCGCCACCCATGCGCAGCGGTCACCGTACGAGATCCTCACCGGATTGCGTGCCCGCGCGCGTCGCCGCTATCTCGATGCGTCGATCGGGGCCGCCGCATGAGTGCTCGCGTGGCGCTGATCGTGCTCGATGGTGTCGGCTGCGGCGAGGCGCACGACGCGGCCGCCTACGGTGATGTCGGCAGCAACACGCTCGGTCACGTGCTGGAGCACGTCCCCGCGCTCGCGCTGCCCACGATGGAACGTCTCGGTCTTGGGCACGTCGGCTCGTTGCGCGGTGTGGCACCGGTGAGCGCGCCGACCGGTGCCGTGACGGTGATGGAGCCGAGGAGCGCCGGAAAGGATTCCACCACCGGGCACTGGGAACTGGCGGGTGTGGTGCTGGATCAGCCGTTCCCGACCTACGCTCACGGCTTCCCGCCGGAGCTGATCGCGACCTTCGCACATGCCACCGGGCGCGGTGTGATCGGCAACTGCGTCGCGAGCGGCACCGCGATCCTCGATGCACTCGGTGCGCAGCACGTGGACACCGGTGAGTGGATCGTGTACACGTCGGCCGATTCCGTCTTCCAGGTCGCGGCGCACGAGGATGTCGTCCCGCTGGACGAATTGTACCGCGCCTGCGAGACCGCCCGTGCGATGCTGGTGGCACCGCACGATGTGTCGCGCGTGATCGCACGACCGTTCACGGGCCGCGACGGCCAGTGGCAGCGCACAGCGAACCGCCGTGACTACTCGCTGCAGCCCGTCGCCGACACGCTGCTCGACGCGCTGCAGGCAGCCGGCGTTGCACGATGCGGAGTGGGGAAGGTGGACGACCTGTTCGCGTCGCGTGCAATCACTTCCACGCACACCGACGGCAACGCCGAAGGCCTCGAGCTGATCCAGCGCTGGCTGGATGGGCCGTCGGACGGCTTGCTGTTCGCGAACCTGGTGGACTTCGACCAGGCCTTCGGGCATCGCAACGACGCGGTGGGATTCGCTGGCGCACTGGCGCAGTTCGACGCTGCGCTGCCACGACTGCTGGCGGCACTGCGCGACGACGACCTGCTCTGCATCACGGCCGATCATGGCAACGACCCGACCACGCCGGGCACCGACCACGCCCGCGAGCGGGTGCCGGTGCTGATGGCAGGGCCGCAGGTGCGTCCGGTGGTCCTCGCCGCGCGCACGACGTTCGCCGACCTCGGTGCCACGGTGGCCGAGGCCCTTGGTGTCGCATGGCGCGGCCGGGGCACGAGTTTCCTTCCGCAGGTGGTGACACGATCATGACCGATCCGCAGCGCGCAGCGCTCGAACGTCAGGCCGAGGCCGCGATGCATCGCGCCTATGCGCCGTACTCGAAGTTTCGTGTCGGTGCCGCACTGCTGGCCGCCGACGGCTCGGTGCATGTCGGCTGCAACGTGGAGAACGCCAGTTATCCGGCCGGCATCTGTGCCGAGCGCACCGCGGTGTCACGTGCGGTGGCGGATGGCGTTCGGGAGTTCACCGCGATCGTCGTCTGGACCGATGCCACCGTGCCGACGCCGCCATGTGGCATCTGCCGACAGGTGCTGCACGAGTTCGCGCCGCTGCTCGACGTCACCAGTATCACGACCGGCGGTGCCCGACAGACCTGGCGTCTGGACGCACTGCTTCCCGCTGCTTTCGCGGCGAACCTGATGGCCGTTTCCTGACGGCGATCCTCGCCTCACCCCGTCCCGTTTCCGTGTCTCCTCGCCAGTTCCTCCGCTGCCTGCCGCTCGCCGCGATCGCCTTCGTGGCGGCGTGTTCGGAAAGCCTCGATACCAGTGCCAACTGTCCCACGCTCTGCACGGACAACGCACTGGTGTTCAAGGACACCACGTTCGACATCGTGCAGTTCGACACCGCCTTCCCCGGCTTCACCGGCGTCGGTGAACGCTGGCCGGCGCCGGGACTCGCCACGTCGAATGGTGAAGCCTACGTGTACGAGACCTACGTGCCGGTGGTGCGGCGTCCCGATTCGGTGGACGTGCGACAGGTGTTCCGGTTCGACACCCTGCCGAACACTTTCTCGGCCACCGACACCACGCCGATCACCGCCGTGACGGGCAGCAAGCTGCTGCTGGTGGTGGACACGTCACGCTCGGAGATTCCCTCCGGCCCGACCACGGTGTCGCTCTACGACATCGACGACTCCACGGTCGCGGACGACACCACCGCGTCGATCCTCTCGGCGCGCTTCACGCCCGATCGCCTGGTCGCGGAGCGCACCTTCACGCGCGCCGAAGTGGTGGCGGATACCATCAACGGTTCGGGAAATCTGGTCCCCATCCGCGCATTCTCGATCACGATTCCGGACGCTGCCATGCTGCGCTTCATCCGCGCGCGGCGGATGCGCCTCGGCATGCGGATCACGTCGGCCGGTTCGGCGTCGCTGAGCATCGTGGCGCCGAGCGTGAACGCCCCGGACCTGGTGCCGCGTGTGACGTACGATCCGTCGCCCGACACGCTGGTGGTGCCGTGGGGTGTGGCCACGCGGTATGCGCCCGTGATCTCGAATGCGCCGGAGCGGTTCCGCGCGCAATCGCTCGTGGTACAGGATCGCACCACGCCGCTCAACGACGGCTCGCTGGAGGCGGGTGGCCTGGTCGGCACGCGCAGCGTGATGCGCGTGCGCATTCCGCGCGGCTTCCTCGACACCGTGCAGGTGGTGCGCGCCTCGCTCGACCTGACGCAGAAGCCGCAACGCACCGCACCCGGTGCCTCCGATGGCGTGCGCGTTCGCCTGCGCATCGGCATCGCCGGACCGGCGCTGGGCAGTGATCCACGCCGGGTGGCGGAGTTCCTCGATCCGACGATCGAAGGCGCGCTGCTGCCGTCGCTGCGGATCGCACCCGCCGACAGCGGCGTGCGCTCGTTCGACGTCGGTACCGCGCTGCGACTGTGGCAGCTGCAGGACTCGACCATCACCACCAACTTCGTGCTCTACGGAGAAGGTGAGACGTACCAGGTGCAGCGACCGGCGTTCTTCTCGCGCCGCAGCGCCACTCCCGCTGTCCGACCGCGCCTCCGCGTGACCTACACACTTCGTCGCGAAGGAGCGATCCCATGATCACCGTCACCACGCGATCCCGGCTAGGCCTGGCCGGCCTGGCGCTGCTGGCGGCGAGTCCGCTCCGGGCACAGGGTGCGATCAGCCTGCAGGGCTTCGGCTATCCGCCAGGGCAGCTCACGACGCGCGCCGCGAGCACTGGTGGGGCGCTCGGTGAGTTCGACCAGGCGGCACCGCTGAATCCGGCGGCACTCATGAACTGGGGTGTCGGCGGCGCCTACCTGCAGTATTCGCCGGAGCGTCGCTCGACATCCGTGGACGGCGTCGAGTCCCGCACCACGGTGGCGCGCTTCCCGGTCTTCGCGATCGGCCTGCCGCTGGGTGGGAAGTACGCCTTCGGCATCTCGAGCTCGACGCTGCTGGAACGCAATTACACCACCACCGTGACGGCCCGTCAGCTGATCCGCACCGACTCCGTGACCACCACCTCGGTGGCGACTGCGCGTGGTGCGATGAATGACGTACGGTTCGGCGGCGCGATGCAGGTGAACAGCTGGCTGCGCGTCGGCACGGCGCTGCACATCGTCACCGGTGAGAATCGTGTGCGCACGCTGCGCAGCATCGCGCCGGACACCGGTGCACGCACCGACACCGTCTCGTACTCGTCGATCACCGAGAACAGCTCGGCGACGTTCGGTGGATCGGGTATCTCGGTGGGCGTCGAGTTGCAGCCGCTGAAGAAGCTGAGCCTTGCTGGTTCGGCGCGTCTCGGCTTCGGCATGCGTGTTGACCTCAACGACAGCACGCGTCGCACGGCCGATGCGCCGAGCCGCGCGGGTGCGGCGCTGCGCTGGGAAGTGGGTGGCACCAACATCGCCGCGCGGTACAACTGGGAAGGGTGGACGGCGATGAAGGGGCTGGGGAGCGATGCCGGTGGCATCTTCGACAGCCATGAATTCGGCGTCGGTGCCGAGGTCCCGGGCCCGAAGATCCGTGGCGGGCAGATGCTGCTGCGTATCGGCGCACGGAGCCGCGAGCTGCCCTTCGGGATCGCCGGCAACCAGCCCTCGGAGAACGTCTTCGGCGGTGGCCTCGGCTTCCCGCTCGGCTTCGGGCGGGCGCAGGTCGATCTTGGCCTCGAGCGCGCGACGCGCAAGGTGCCGGGCTTCGACAACCTCAGTGAGCGCGGCCTGATCATGTCGTTCGGCTTCCGCCTGCGGACCTGAGTGCCGTGACGGTTCGCGTCTGGCTGCAGACCTTCGGCTGTCGCGCGAACCAGTACGATTCGGAAGCGGTGGTGGCGATGCTCACGGCCGGCGGCGGCACGCTGGTGGATGCCGTGGAGCAGGCCGATGTGGCGGTGTTCAACAGTTGCGCGGTGACTGCGGCGGCCGAGGCCGACCTGCGCCAGCAGGTGCGTCGCGCATCGCGCACGCAGCCGACGGTGCGGAGCGTGGTGATGGGCTGCGCCGCGGCCCGCTCGGCGCAGCAAATTGGTGCGCTGCCATCGGTGAGCGACGTGATCGCCGGGGCCGACCTCGTCGCGGTTGCAGCGGCGATCGGATTGCCAGCGTCGGCGGCGAGCACGGCGGCCACGGCACAGCGCGGCACGCGAGGGCTGCTGCGCATCCAGGACGGCTGCAACGAACACTGCACCTTCTGCGCGACCACGCTGGCCCGCGGGGCGAATCGATCGCGCACGATCGATGCGCTGGTGTCCGAGGCGCTGATGCTGGCGGAGCATCATCCCGAAATCGTGCTCACCGGCATCCACATCGGCACCTATGGCGCCGATGTCGGCTCCAGCCTGTCGGCGTTGCTGACGGCACTGGTGACTCGCGTGCCGACGGTGCGCTTCCGCCTGTCGAGCGTCGAGGCGACCGAGGTCGATCCGGCGCTCGCTGAATTGCTGACCGGCGCACCGGGGCGGGTGACGCCATACCTGCATGCGCCACTGCAGTCCGGGAGTGACGCCGTGCTGCGCCGCATGGGTCGGCATTGGTATACCGCGGCCGCGTATGCCGAGGCGGTGACGACGCTGGTGCGTGGTGCACCGGTGTTCGGGCTCGGGGCGGACCTGATCGCCGGCTTTCCCGGCGAGACTGAGGCCGATCACGCGGCCACCTGTGCGCTGGTGGAGTCGCTGCCGTTCACTGGCCTGCACGTGTTTCCATATTCGCCGCGTCCCGGCACCGCGGCGCTGCGGCTGCCCGGCGAGGTGCCGGATGCGCTGAGGCGCCATCGCGCCGCCGAGTTGCGGGCGATCGGCGCGCGAAAGCAGGCGGCGCACCTGACGACGCGGGCGGGCGGCCACGCCGACGTGGTCGTCATCGGGCACGACGGCGGTGAGCGGGATGGGCTGACGGAGGATTACCTTTCGGTGGACCTGCCGGAGCCTGCGCCGGCGCGCGGTACGCGGTATCGCGCCACCCTCGCCGCCAGCGGGACACGTCGCGGGCTGATCGCCCTGCCGACTGCCTGAACCCTGCCCATGCTGCCGCGTCCCACCGTCTTCATCGAAACGTACGGCTGCCAGATGAACGTCAGCGACACCGAGTTGATGCTCGGCAAGCTGGCGTCGGCCGGGTACGACCAGGTGGACGTGCCGGATGGCGCCGACGTGATCCTGCTCAACACCTGCGCGATCCGTGACCACGCCGAGCAGCGCGTGATCGGTCGGCTGGGTGAATTGCGTCGGCACATGAAGCCCGACACGGTGATGGGCGTGACGGGATGCATGGCGCAGCGGCTCGGTCCGCGGCTGCTGGAGCAGGCGAAGCACGTGTCGCTGGTGATTGGCCCGGACGGGTATCGCGCGTTGCCGTCGCTGGTGGACGGCGCACGGCGCGGACAGCGGGTGGCCGCCACCACGTTCGACCTCGAGGAGCACTACGAGGACTTCACGCCGCGCCGCTTCGACAAGGTGAAGGCGTGGATCCCGGTGCAGCGCGGCTGCGACTACAAGTGCACTTACTGCATCGTGCCGACCACGCGCGGCAGCGAGCGGAGTCGCGCGCTGGCCGACGTGGTGCGCGAGACGGAACAGGTTGTGGCCGACGGGATGACCGAGGTGGTGCTGCTGGGCCAGACCGTCAACAGTTACTTTGACGGCCGCCACGACTTCGCCGACCTGCTGCGCGCGGTGGGCACGGTGCCGGGATTGCGGCGCCTGCGGTACACCAGTCCGCACCCGAACGACTTCAGCGATCGCGTCATCGAGGCCATGGCCAGCACACCGACGGTGTGCGAACACGTGCACCTGCCGATGCAGAGCGGCTCGACGCGCACGCTGAAGCGCATGTTGCGCCGCTACACCCGCGAAGGGTTCATGGAATGCGTGGCGCGCCTGCGTGCCGCGATCCCGACGCTGGTGCTGACGACGGACATCATCGTCGGCTTCCCGGGCGAGACCGAGGAGGATTTCCTCGAGACGCTGAGCGCCTGTCGCGAGATCGGGTTCATGGATGCGTTCACGTTCAAGTTCTCGGCCCGCGAAGGCACGCCGGCGACACGAATGCCGGAGAGCGAGACGGTGCCCGACGACGTGGCCGGGGACCGCTTGCAGCGACTGGTGGACACGGTGCGGGCGATGAGCCGCGACGTGAACCTGGGACTGCTCGGCACACGGCACGAGATCCTGATCGAGAAGCTGGCGAAGCGCGGTGACTTGCTGCAGGGTCGCACGCGCGACTTCCGCACCATCCTCGTGCCCGGTGATCCGTCGCTGGTGGGCAGCTACATGCACGTCGAGATCACCGGCACCACCGGTCACACGTTCACCGGTGCCCCGGTGGCCCAGCGCGCCGCGCTGCCGATGGCGGGATAGCCGACCGGCGGCGCAGGCGTGGTTTTGCAGTGCAGTGCGTGAATCCGGTGGGCGCCTCGCGGCGGTCCACCGGATCGTCGTTTCGTGCCCACAACGTCATGGATCCTGCTCGCGTTCATCCTCGGCTCAGCCGCTGGTGCGGCGGGCGAACGCGTGGTGTCGCTGGTGGTCGGTGGCGCCTGTCTGCTGATCGCCACGCGGCTCCGTCGCGCTGGTCGGCTGGTGATGGTGGCGGCGCCGCTGTTGGCGGTGGCGGCGGCAGGGCGGGCGACGGCAGAGCGATGGCACGATGCACACTGCCGCAGCGTGATCGTGCGATCGCCGACGGTGGAGCTGGTCGCCGACTTCGACCTGCACCCTGGTGATGCCGGACCGGCGCTGCTGCGTGATGCGCGTCGGGAGTGTGCACAGGCGGCGCTGGTGCGCGCGCGCACCGCGCTGCGTGGTGGACAGTGGTATCGCACGGGCAGCCGCGCCGAACCGGGGACGCGCGGCCTGCAGCTCACGGTGCGTGTCGCCACGCCGATAGCGGAGCGCGCACTGCGTCCTGCGTTGCGCGCGGCCGGCGTGCGTCGTGTGGATTCGATCTTCACCGTCGATGTGGCGATGGCGCGCGCGCTGCTGCTGGCCGACATGCACCTGATCGCGCCGGAGATGCGTCGGCGCTGGGCACGGTCCGGCCTCGTGCACCTGCTGTCGGTGTCGGGAGTGCACGTGGCGATCATCGCTTCGGCGCTGCTGCTGCTGGGCACCACGCTCCGGTTGTCGCAGCGCCAGGCGACGATCGTCGCACTGCTCGTCACCGCCGGCTACGTCGTGATCCTCGGTCTGCCGCCACCGGCGGTGCGAGCGGCGGTGATGTTCGGCAGCGTGCTGTTGGCGAAGCTGCGGCAGCGACCGGCATCGGAATGGTCGGTGTTGCTGATTGGCGCGACGCTGCCTGTTTTGGTGGACCCGGCGGCACCGCTGGACCTCGGCTGGCAACTGTCGGTGCTCGGGGTGGCCGCGCTGGCGGCGAGCGGGAGACTGGTGCGGCGGCTGCACTGGCACGGCGGTGGTCGCGTGCAGGTGGTGCGACGCGAGTTCGTCGCCAGCGTGGTGGCGAGTGTGGCGTCGGCGCCGATCCTGGCGTGGTACTTCGGCACCGTGAGCCTCGTCGCGCCGTTCGCGAACCTGCTCGCCGCACCGCTGGTGACAGTGCTGCAGCCGACTCTGTTCCTCGCGCTGCTCTGCGCGCCCTGTCCTGCGCTGGCGCGCTTCGTGGCCGATGCGGCGCATCCCGTGCTGGTGCTGCTGGATGGCATCGCCGAGCAGGCTGCACGGCCGTCGTGGGCCGCGATGGAGCTGGCGCCCGCGCTGACGGAGGCGCTGCTGTCGGGCGCCGTGGTGCTGGCACTGTTGGTGGCGATGATCCAGCGCGACGTGGCGTTGCCGGTGCTGGTCGCCGCCGGTTGCGGCGTGCTGCTGACATGGCATGCCGTGCTGCCATCGCGTGGTTCGGGAATGATGGAGCTGCACATGCTGGATGTGGGGCAGGGGGACGCACTCGCCGTTCGCACGCCGCGCGGCGGATGGGTGGTGATCGATGCCGGCGGTGGTGCGCCCGGACTCGATCGCGGCAAACGGACGGTGCTGCCACACATCCGTCGCCTCGGTGGGCCGGTGCATGCGTTCATCCTGTCGCACCCGCACCTCGATCATGTCGGTGGCGCACCGGCGGTGATCGGCGCGATGCGTCCGGCGCGCTATCTCGACGGTGCGTTCGCCGGCGGAACCGAGTCCTACCGGGCGTCGCTGGAAAGCGCCGCAGTGCATCGCGTGTCGTGGTCACGCGTGCATCCGGGTGACACGGTGCAGTTGGAGGGCGTGACGTTCCGCTTCCTCGCGCCCGATTCCGGCTGGACCGCCACATTGCGAGACGCCAATCTGGCGAGCACGGTGGTGCGGGTCGAGTTCGGCCGCACGGCGATGCTGCTGACAGGTGATGCCGAACTGGCCGAAGAGTCCTGGCTGCTGGGCAATGTGCCGCCTGAGTGGTTACGCGCCGACGTGCTGAAGGTCGGGCATCACGGCAGCCGCACCAGTTCCGGTCCGGCATTCCTCGACGCGGTGCAGCCGGCGCTCGCGCTGGTATCGGTGGGGCGGGGTAACAGCTACGGCCACCCGTCGCCGGACGTCCTGCAGGCGCTTGCACTGCGCCAGATTACAGTCGTGCGGACCGACCTGGCCGGCACGATCGTCGTCCGCTCCGATGGCCACGCCATCACCGTCTCCACCGCTGCCCGTCAATGGCTCCTGCCGTCACCCGATTCCGCGACTGGTTCCGCGCTGCCGTCCTCGAGCCCCTGATCGGGCGTGCGGACGAGGTGCCGGCCGCACTGGTGACACAGTGGCCGGAATTGGCGACCGTGCGCTGGCGCCGCGGCGGCCTGCCCCCGCGCGTGGGTGGCTGGTGCCTGGGGCAGGCATCGGTGCAGGGCATCACGCTCTGGCGCACCGTGTTCCTCGCGCCGGATGCGCCGTGGGAGCCTGCATTCCTCTTGCATGAGCATCGACACGCGGAGCAGTTTGCAGCCTCGGCCGCATTTCCCTTTTTGTACCTGTGGGAATCGCTGAGGCGCGGATATGCGTGCAACCGTTTCGAGACGGATGCCGATGCCTGCGCCGCCTCGCGACTTCACCGGCCTCGGCCAACCAACCTTTCTCCGGGCGCGTGAACGTGGTCAACCACACCCCCGTTTCAGTCGTCACCATCGAGCGGTTCATCATCGAGCAGGAACGCCTCTATCCCGAGGCCAGTGGTGAACTCTCCGGCATTCTCTACGACATCGCGCTGGCGGCGAAGATGATCTCCAACAAGGTCCGCATGGCGGGCCTGGTGGACATCATCGGCGCCACCGAGAACGAAAACGTGCAGGGCGAAACCCAGCAGAAGCTGGACGTGCTCTCCAACGACATCATGATCAAGGCGATGGACCACGGCGGCCGTCTCTGCGCCATGGCGTCGGAGGAGGAGCCCGACATCATCCCGATCCCGGACCGGTTCCGCACGGGCAAGTACTGCCTGATGTTCGACCCGCTGGATGGGTCGTCGAACATCGACGTCAACGTGCCGGTGGGCACGATCTTCTCCGTGGTGCGGAAGATCACCAACGGCCGTGCCGGTGAGCTGGAAGACTTCCTGCAGCCGGGACGGCGGCAGGTGGCGGCGGGGTACATCATCTACGGCTCGAGCACGATGATGGTCTACACCACCGGCCAGGGCGTGCACGGCTTCACGCTCGATCCGTCGATCGGCGAGTTCCTGCTCTCGCACCCGAACATCCGCACGCCGCACACCGGCAAGTTCCTGTCGGTGAACGACTCGTACGAGCAGTACTGGGACGAGAACGTGAAGGCGCTGATGCGGCGATATCGCGGACTGGACGCGGTGCAGAAGCCGCACAACGTGCGCTACGTGGGATCGCTGGTGGCCGACTTCCATCGCAACCTGCTGGCCGGCGGCGTGTTCGTGTACCCGGCCAACACCATGTCGCCAAAGGGCAAGCTGCGGCTGCTGTACGAGGCCAACCCGCTGGCATTCGTCTGCGAGCAGGCGGGCGGTGCGGGCTCGGATGGTCGCATTCGCATTCTCGACGTGATGCCCACCGAGCTGCACCAGCGCACGCCGCTGTACCTCGGCAGCAAGGGTGACGTGGAAACGGCGATCGAGATGCTGGCGCCGGTCGAGGCCACCGCGTGAGTGGTGGCTCGACGGCAGGGCGCACGGCGACGGCAAAGGTGTCGCCGTCCGGCATCGAGGTGAAGGCGGTGTACGGCGCGGCCGATGCGAACGGGGCGGCGCTGGGCGAACCCGGCGCGTTTCCATTCACGCGCGGGGTGCAGCGCGACATGTATCGCGGGCGCCTGTGGACCATGCGGCAGTATGCCGGCTTCGGCAACGCCGCCGAATCGAATGCGCGCTACAAGATGTTGCTGGAGGCGGGCCAGACCGGCCTCTCGGTGGCGTTCGACCTGCCGACGCAGATGGGCATCGATTCCGATGCGCCACGCGCCCTGGGCGAGGTGGGACGGGTGGGTGTCGCCATCGACACCGTCGAGGACATGCACACCCTGCTGGACGGCATCCCGCTCGACAAGGTGTCCACGTCGATGACGATCAATGCCACCGCCAGCACGTTGCTGGCGATGTACATCGTGGTGGCCGAGGAGCGCGGCATCAGTCGTGCGGCGCTCAGTGGCACGACGCAGAACGACATCCTGAAGGAGTACATCGCCCGCGGCACGTACGTGTATCCGCCGGTGCCGTCACTGGCGCTGGTGGCGGAGACGTTCCGCTTCTGTGCCAGCGAAGTGCCGAACTGGAACCCGATCTCCATCAGCGGCTACCACATCCGCGAGGCCGGGGCGACGGCGGTGCAGGAGCTGGCGTTCACGTTCGCCAACACGGTGGAATACGTGCAGCGCGCGATCGCTGCCGGGCTGCCGGTGGATACCTTCGCGCCGCGGCTGTCGTTCTTCTTCGCCTGTCACAACGACCTGTTCGAGGAAGTGGCCAAGTTCCGCGCCGCACGGCGCATCTACGCCACGCTGATGCGCGAACGGTTCGGCGCCAGCGACGCCAGCTGTCGCCTGCGCTTCCATACCCAGACCGGCGGCGTGACGCTCACCGCACAGCAGCCGCTGAACAACGTGGTGCGCGTCACGGTGCAGGCGCTGGCGGCGGCACTCGGCGGCACACAGTCGCTGCACACCAACAGCTACGACGAGGCGCTGTCGCTACCGACCGCGGAGGCGGCCACGCTGGCGCTGCGCACGCAGCAGATCGTGGCCTACGAGAGCGGTGTCGCGCAGACGGTGGACCCGTTGGCCGGCAGCTATTACGTGGAAGCGATGACGACCGAACTGGAGTCGCGCGCGCTGGCCCTGATGGCGCAGGTGGAGGAGCTGGGCGGCAGTGCGGCGGCGATCGAACAGGGATTCTTCCAGGACGAGATCGCGCGCTCGGCGTACGAATTCCAGTTGCGCGTGGAAGGTGGTGACACGGTGATCGTCGGCGTCAACCGGTTCGGTGACGGGCAGGATCCGCCGGTGATCGCGTCACCGGACTATTCGGCGCTGGAGCGTGGACAGGTGACGCGGTTGGCCGCGGTGCGCGCCTCGCGCGATCTGGCGCGACTGACCGCCGCACTGAACGCCGTCCGTGACGCCGCCGCACAGTACGGCAGCGAAGGTAGTGCGAACGTGGCGTTGATGCCGCTGATCATCGAGGCGGTGCGTGCGCGTGCCAGCGTCGGCGAGATTTCCGATACGCTGTCGGGCGTGTGGGGGACCTACCGCCCGCTGTGATCCGAGCGCGTCGTGAGTGGCGTCACCCACGCAGCATCACGTCGCGTACGGTGAGCGGTGGACGAACCTCGGCCTGTTCCACCATCCACTGGGCCACGTCGGCGCGCCGGATGGTGGAGAAGAGCGAGTAACGATCGACAGCATGCGCGGCGCCGGTCACGGGGCCGTCCACCAGCGTGACCGGTCGCACCGCCAGCCAATCCAGCCGACTCGATGGCAGCTGCGCCTCCATTGCGGCCAGGTCGCGGTACGCCACCGCCACGTTGCCCGCATCGATCAATCGCTGCACGGGCCATGACAGCTGCGAATGGCTGTCGCCCACACCCGCCGCGCTGATCACCTGCAGCTTCTGCACGCCCGCCTGCTGCATGGCGGGGATCAGCCCGCGCACCGCGCTGGCGACGAAGTCGGGTGGTGACCGCAGCGGTGCCCACGGACTGCGGCCGGCGCGACGGATGCCGAGTGCGCAGAGCACCACCTGTTGCCCGCGCAGGGCGCGCTGCAGCACGTCGGGGTCGAGGAGACTGCCTTCGATCATGCGCGTGCCGCCAAGTGCATCACGCACCGCGTCGTCCGACGGTGCGGTGCGTACCAGCGCGGTGACGTCATGCCCACGCGCGCGGGCGATTCGTGCCAGCCATCGTCCGCACCCGCCCGACGCTCCCAGCACCAGGACGCGCATTGCCGATCACCCATCTGCAGTGTGTCTGTCGAGTCCCGCACGGTGGCACCGCTTCGTGTCGGGGCATTGAACCCTCACCAGGCCTGGCAAAGGTGGCCCCCGTCCACGCCGCGACCGTCCAAATATTGCCGGTGGCGGGCGCAGACGTTGAATGCCCGCCCGAGCCCGGCTAACTTCCATGGCTGTCGTCTCTTCCAAGTTGCGGAGTCATGCCCACTTACGAGTTCCGTCTGCCCGACGGCACGATCATCGAGCGGAGCTTCAAGATCTCTGAAGTTCCCGCCGAAATCCCGAACCCCAACGGCGAGGGGACGGCGGTCCGCATCATTTCCGGCGGTGCCGCGCTCCTGTTCAAGGGATCGGGGTTCTACCTGACCGACTACGGCCGGAACGCGCACCGCACGCAGGGTGACGCGCCCAAGCCCGCCGGTGCCGGCGAGTCGAAGGGTGAGACCAAGGCGACGCCGAAGGCCGATGCCGGTGGCTCATCCGGCGCGTCCGCCGGCGGCGAGTCGAAGGCCGCGCCGGCGCCCAAGTCCGAACCGAAATCATCGGGCAGCGGACCGGCCGCCCCGTGAGTTCTCCCGACACGCTGCGGGCGGAGATCGGTCGCGCCGCGCAGTCGCTGGGTGCTGCGCCGGAGTTCACGGCCGTGGTGGAGCGTCCGCGCGATCCCGCCTTCGGCGAGTGGTCCACCAACGCCGCGATGCTGCTGGCCAAGCCGCTCAAGCTGCCGCCGCGCGACGTCGCGACGCAGCTGATCGCCGCCATGCGTCTCGACGACGTCGGCATCAGCGCCGCCGAGATTGCCGGGCCCGGGTTCATCAACTTCCGCGTCGACACCGGCGCGCTGACGCGCGTGTTGCCGCAGATCATCGCCGGCGCCGCGACCTATGGCCGCAGCGACACCGGTGCGCAGGCGCCGGTGGTGGTGGAGTTCGTCTCCGCCAATCCGACCGGCCCGTTGCACGTCGGGCACGGCCGCCAGGCCGCGCTCGGCGATGCAATCAGCACGCTGCTGGAGTGGACGGGCTGGAAGGTGAGCCGCGAGTTCTACTACAACGATGGCGGCGGGCAGATCAACAACCTGCAGGCCAGCGTGCGTCTGCGCGCGGTGGAGCAGGGCGGCGCGACGGTCGAGTTTCCCGAGAATGGTTATCACGGCGAGTACGTCCGCGAGATCGCGGCCGCGTATCGGGCGGCGCATGCCGCCGATGTCGAGTTCACCGACACCGATGCGATCCGTCGCTTCGCGGTGGCGGCGCTGCGCGCGGAGCAGGACCTCGACCTGAAGGCATTCGGCGTGGTGTTCGACACCTACTATCTCGAGAGCTCGCTCTACACCGATGGCAAGGTGGATCGCACCGTGGCCGCGTTGGTGGCCAGTGGGCACACCTACGAGAAGGATGGCGCGCTCTGGCTGCGGACCACCGACTTCGGTGACGACCAGGATCGCGTGATGAAGCGCTCGGCTGCGAAGGGTGGCGAGTACACCTACTTCGTGCCCGACGTGGCCTACCACGTCACCAAGTGGGAGCGTGGCTTCGCGCGTGCGATCAACGTGCAGGGCTCCGATCATCACTCGACCGTGACCCGCGTGCGCGCCGGACTGCAGGCGCTCGGCATCGGCATCCCGGCCGGGTACCCGGACTACGTGCTGCACCAGATGGTGCTGGTGATGAAGGGCGGCGAGGAAGTGAAGATCTCCAAGCGTGCCGGCAGCTACGTCACGGTGCGCGACCTGATCGAGGAAGTGGGCCGCGATGCGGTGCGCTACTTCTTCGTGATGCGGAAGGGCGACTCACAGCTGGTGTTCGACGTCGACCTGGCCCGTTCGCAGTCGGAGGAGAACCCGGTCTACTACATCCAGATGGCGCACGCGCGGCTGTGCGGGATCTTCCGCGTGGGCGAGATCGATCGCGCCGGCATCACCGGCGACGGGGTCGATCTGTCGGTGCTCACCGAGCCGGAAGAGCGCGAGCTGATCAAGGCGCTGGCGGACTTCCCGGCGATGGTGGCCGGTGCCGCCGCGGCGCTCGAGCCGCATCGTCTCGCGAACTGGCTGGAGCGCACCGCGGCCCTCGTGCACACCTGGTATCACAAGCATCATGTGCTCAACGAGCCGCCGGCGATCATGCAGGCGCGCCTCGTGCTCGCCAATGCCACCCGCGTCGTGCTCGCGAATGCGCTCTCCGTCCTGGGGCTCTCCGCCCCGGAGCGGATGTAAGGCCGTCCGGCGCCACCTCCTTCCACTGACTCACCCCACGCCATGTCCGTCCTCGTCGTTGGTTCCGTCGCGCTCGATTCCGTCGAGACGCCCTTCGGCAAGGCCGAGGAAGTGCTCGGTGGCTCCGCCAACATGTTCGCATCGGCCGCCTGCCACTTCACGCCGGTGCAGATGGTCGGTGTGATCGGCACCGACTACCCGATGGAGAAGCTGGAGCCACTGAAGGCGAAGGGCGTGGACATGAGCGGTGTGGAAGTGGCCGAGGGTGAGAGTTTCCGCTGGCGCGCGCGGTACCGGCATGACCTCAACTCCGCCGAGACGCTGGAGACGCGCCTCGGGGTGTTCTCGCACTTCCGGCCCAAGATCCCGGCAGCATTCGTCGACTCGCCGTTCGTGTTCCTCGGCAACATCGATCCGCGCCTCCAGCTCGACGTGCTGAAGCAGGTGACGAAGCCGCGCCTGGTGGCGTGTGACACGATGAACTTCTGGATCGAGAGCCGCCGCCCGGACCTGCTCGAGCTGTTGAAGTTCGTGGACCTGATCACGATCAACGACGCCGAGGCGCGTCAGTTGACGGAGGAGTCGAACCTGGTGAAGGCGGCACGCTGGATCATGGCGCGCGGCCCGAAGCATGTCGTGATCAAGAAGGGTGAACACGGCGCCTTCCTGTTCTCGGGCGACACGGTGTTCTTTGCGCCGGCCTATCCGCTGGAGTCGGTGTTCGATCCGACCGGTGCCGGCGATTCCTTCGCGGGTGGCTTCATCGGCTGGCTGGCGGCGACGAACGACCTGAGCGAGGAGAACATGCGCAAGGCCGTGGTCTACGGGTCGGCGATGGGATCGTTCGCGGTCGAGAAGTTCTCGAACGAGCGCACGATCGAGCTGACGCGCCCGGAAATCGAGGCACGGGTGCGCGAGTTCCACCGACTGGTGGCGTTCGAGGCGCCGCTTCCCGCGTGAGCGCGCCCATCGACTATCGCAGCGCCGGCGTCGATCTCGAGAAGGCGGACGACGCCAAGGGCCGCATCAAGGCACTGGTCGAGAGCACGCTGACGGCTGGCGCACGCGGCACCTTCGGTGGCTTCGGCGGCATGTTCCGCATTCCGTCGGGATATCGCGCGCCCGTGCTGGTCTCGAGCGCCGATGGCGTGGGCACGAAGCTGAAGGTGGCGATCGAGGCCGGCGTGCACGACACGGTGGGTCGCGACCTGGTGAACCACTGCGTCAACGACATCCTGGTGATGGGCGCGGTGCCGCTCTACTTCCTCGATTACGTGGCGTTCGGCGTGCTCGATCCGGTGGTGGCTGAGGGCATCGTGGCCGGTGTGGCGCACGGCTGCCGCGAGAATGCCTGCGCGCTGCTGGGCGGCGAGACGGCCGAGATGCCGGGTGTGTACACGCCGCCCGATTACGACCTCGCCGGTTTCATCACCGGCATCATGGAAGAGGATGCGGTGCTCGGGGCATCGCGCGTGCGCGATGGTGACGTGCTGGTCGGCCTCGCCAGCGCAGGGCTGCACACCAACGGCTACTCGCTGGCGCGCAAGATCGTAAGCGACGTGATGCAGCTCGGCGTCCACGACCCGTTTCCGGGCGAAGGCGGCGAGACGGTGGCGCAGGTGCTGCTGCGGCCGCACCTGACCTACCTGCCGGCGCTGCGCAGCGTGCTGACGCGCGTGCACGGCATGGCGCACATCACCGGCGGTGGCCTGCCGGGGAACGTCAATCGCATGCTGCCGCCGGACCTCGACGCCGTGATCGACCTCGCGTCGTGGACGGTGCCGAACGTGTACGTGCAGCTGCAGGCTGCGGCGCAGGTCGGTGCACGAGAGATGTTCCGCACCTTCAACATGGGGGTTGGCATGGTCATCGCATGTGATGCGGCTGACGTCGCCGACGTCCGGTCAGCCGCTGCGGCTGCCGACACGCATTCGTGGGTGCTGGGCGCCATCCGCCCCGGCACCGGCACGGTGCAGCTGACTTCGCAGGTGTGACCCTGATGCGTCATCTCGTCGCCATCGTGGCGTGTTCCACCGGATTCGCCGTGCTGCCACTGGCCGCACAATCGTCGCAGTGCCAGGGGCAGGTGAGCGGGCTGCGCGACGCCTGCCAGAAGGGCACCGACATCTTCTCGATGCTGGCGCCGCAAGTGAATGGTGCGATCGCCGGCGGCGGACCGACGCTCGGCACTGCACGCACGTCGAGTGGCATCACGATCGGGTTGCGCCTCAACGTCGTGGATGGTCGCGTGCCGGACCTGTCCGGCATCACGCTGTCGTCCACCGGCATCGTGCAGAGCGCCATTCCGACCTCGCGCGCACCGATCCCGATGCCGACGGTCGACGCGGCGTTCAGCGTGCTGCCCGGCTTCAATTTCCGCGCTCAGCGCATCATGGCGGTGGACGTGCTGACCAACGTCGCCTACGTGCCGAAGCGTGATCTCGAGGACTTCAGCGTCGGTCCCACCAAGGGGTCGTTCAAGGTCGGTTACGGCGTGCGCGTCGGCGTGCTGGCCGACCGCCTGATGGTGCCGGCGGTGTCGGTGAGCTACTTCCGTCGTACGCTGCCCACCTCGCGCATCTCGGCCAGCCTGCCGATCAACGCGTCAGGCAGTGCACAGCGCGACAGCATCACGCTCGATGAACTGAGCCTGCGCAGCGACGCGCTGCGTCTGGCGATCTCGAAGCGTTTCGGCTTCCTCGAGCTGGGTGGTGGTGCCGGACAGGATCGCTACCGCGCCTTCACGCAGCTGCGCGCGCAGGTCACGCCGGTGGTGCTGGGTGCACCGATCGCGCCGGTGCGGGGCGCGTTCGTGCTCACGCAGCAGGTCTCGCGCAACATGGCCTACGGGTCGCTGGCGCTGAACTTCGGCAAGGTGCACCTCGGTGCGGAACTGGGCGCGACGTTCACAGGCGACAGCGTGGCGACGTACAACACGTTCACCGACGGCAAGCTGAATTCGCAGCGCCTCTTCGGCTCCGCGGGCCTGCGCGTGAGCTTCTGATCGCATGCCCGCTCCGGCGCGGTGAGCGACCTGGCTGCTGACCGTCGCCTGATGCGCCGGGCGCTCGCCCTGGCGTTGCGTGGCCGTGGCACGACGGCGCCGAACCCGATGGTCGGCGCCGTCGTCGTTCGTGATGACCTGGTCGTGGGCGAAGGGTTCACGCAGCCAGCCGGTGGCGCGCACGCCGAGGTGCAGGCGCTTCGTGAGGCAGGCGCGTCGGCGCGTGGCGCCACGCTGTACGCCACGCTGGAGCCGTGCAACGGCACCGGGCGCACGCCGCCGTGCGTGGATGCGGTGCTGGCCGCCGGCATCACCCGCGTGGTGTTCGCGGCCAGTGATCCCAACCCGGCGATGCGCGGCGGCGCCGATCGGCTGCGCACGGCAGGGCTGGTGGTGCTCGGCGGTGTGGAGGAACAGGCGGCGCTGGACCAGAATCCTGCGTTCTTCCACCGGTACCAGAGCGACCGCCCGTTCGTCACGCTGAAACTGGCCCGCACGCTGGACGGCGCCATCGCCGATGCCAGGCGCTTGCCGGGGTGGCTCACCGGCACCGCGGCGCGGCGCGAAGTGCACCGTCAGCGCGCCGATCACGACGCGGTGGCGGTGGGCGTGGGGACGGTGATCGCCGACGATCCGAAGCTCACGGTGCGCGGCGTGCCGACACCGGCGGAGGCGCCGGTGCGACTGGTCTTCGATCGCATGGCGCGCATCCCGCTCTGGAGCGCGCTGGTGCGGTCGGCGCATGACGGAGCGGTGGTGGTGGTGGTGGCGGAGCAGCCGGGCGACGTCGCGACGGCGGCGCTGCAGGAGGCCGGCGTGGACCTGGTGACGGCCGCCGGGCTCGAGGCGCAGCTGGTGGCCCTGCGGGGCCGCGGCATCACGTCGATCTACTGCGAGGGCGGCGCCACGCTGGCCGACGCCCTGCTGGCCGACGGGTTGGTGGACCGGCTGGTTATCTTTACCGCTCCGGTCCGTTTGGGTGCAGATGCCGTGCGCCCCCTCCAGGCCGGCGCTCCCGTGCATCTCGACGCCGCCGCGCGACACCGATTGGTCTCGCATCGCCGGCTGGGAGACGACCTCATGGCCATCTACGACCTCACCCACCGTGTTCACCGGACTCGTTGACGACATTGGCGTCATCGAGCAGGTCAGTGCCACCGACGCCGGACGCGAGTTCCGCGTGCAGTGCCGCTACGATGACCTCCTCGATGGCGAAAGCATCGCGCTCGATGGCGTCTGCCTGACGGTGCGGGAGCATGGCGCGCAGTGGTTCACCGTGGCGGCAGTGGTGACGACGCTGGAGCGCACCGGCGTCGCCGACTGGCAGGCCGGCCGGCGCGTGAACCTGGAGCGCGCGATGCGTCCCACCGACCGTCTCGGTGGGCACCTGGTGCAGGGCCACGTCGACGGCGTCGGCACGGTCACGTCGGTGACGCGGCAGGACGACGCCTGGATCATCCTCGTGCGGGTGCCGCCGGAGGTCGCGTCGCTGCTGGTGCCGCAAGGGTCGATCTGCGTCGACGGCGTCAGCCTGACCGTGAACGACCTGCCGGAACCCGGCATCCTCGGGCTGTCGATCATCGACTACACCTGGCGACACACCACGCTCTCCGACCGGATGCGCGGCGACCGCGTGCACCTCGAGAGTGACGTGATCGGCAAGTTCGTGCAGCACCTGCTCGCTCCGTACCTCCAGGCCCTGCCGTCCAACACGGCCGTGCCGTCACCGCAGATGCTCGGGACAGCCATCGGCATGTTCCGCAGCCTCGGCACATAGAGCTCATCATGCCATTCGGCAGCATTGCACAAGCCATCGAGGACCTGCGACAGGGCAAGGTCATCGTCGTGGCCGACGACGAGGATCGCGAGAACGAGGGAGACCTCATCTGCGCCGCGGAGTTGATCACGCCGGAGCTGATCAACTTCATGCTGCAGGCGAAGGGCATGATCTGCCTCGCCATGACGCCGGAACGGGTGCAGGCGCTGGAGCTCGATCCGCAGGGCAAGGAAAACACCGATGCGTTCCGCACCGCGTTCACGGTCAGCATCGATGCCGACGAGCGCTTCGGCGTCACCACCGGCATCAGCGCCAGCGACCGGGCGCAGACGATTCGCGTGGCCGTGAATCCGCGCACGCAGCCGTCGGACCTGCGTCGCCCGGGGCACATCCATCCGCTGCGCGCACGCGAAGGTGGCGTGTTGAAGCGCGTCGGCCACACCGAGGCGGCGGTGGACCTGGCGCGTCTTGCCGGCCTCACGCCCGCCGGCGTGATCTGCGAGATCCTGAATGACGACGGCACCACCGCCAAGCGCGATCAGCTGGATGCGTTCGCGACGCGGCACGGCCTCACGTTCATCACCGTGGCGCAGCTGGTCGCGCACCGGTTGCAGACCGAGCGCCTGGTGCATCGCGTCGCCGATGCGCGCCTGCCCACCGAGTACGGTGAGTTCCGCATCGTCGGATTCCGCAACGATCTCGACACCGCCGAGCATGTCGCGCTGGTGTACGGTGACATTCGCGACGGCGAGGACGTGCTGGTGCGCATGCACTCCAAGTGCCTCACCGGTGACACCTTCCACTCGCTGCGCTGCGACTGCGGCTGGCAGCTCGAGACCACGATGGAGATGATCGTGCACGAAGGCCGTGGCGTGATCGTCTATCTCGACCAGGAAGGGCGCGGCATCGGCCTGCTCAACAAGCTGCGCGCGTACGAGCTGCAGGACGCCGGTGCCGACACCGTCGAGGCCAACGAGCGCCTCGGCTTCGGCCCCGACCTGCGCAACTACGGCGTCGGTGCGCAGATCCTGCTCGATCTCGGCATCCACTCCATCCGCGTCATCACCAACAACCCGAAGAAGATCGTCGGGCTCGAGGGATACGGGTTGCGCGTGGCCGGCAAGGTCAGCCTGGAGGCGCCGCTGAACGACGAGAATTCGCAGTACCTGAAGGTGAAACGGTCCAAGCTGGGCCACCTGCCATTCACAGCAACACCCAATGCCTGAGTTCATCGGATCACCCGACGGCACCGGCCGCCGCGTGGCAGTCGTCGTCAGTCGCTTCAACGAGACCATCACGCAGGCGCTGGGCGAAGGTGCCGTGGCGACGCTGGTGGAATGCGGCGTGGATTTCAACGACATCGACGTGGTGGTCGTCCCCGGCGCGTGGGAACTGCCCACCGCGTTGCGGGCGCTGCTCGGCACCGCGCGCTACGATGCCGCGGTGGTGGTGGGTGCCGTGGTGCGCGGCGACACGCCGCACTTCGAGTTCGTGGCCGGCGAGACCTCGCGGGCGATCATGCAGCTGGGCACCGACTTCGAGGTGCCGATCGGGTTCGGGCTCCTGACGACGGATACCATGGCGCAGGCCGAAGCCCGCGCCGGTGGTGAGCATGGCAACAAGGGCCGCGATGCCGCGCTGGCGGCACTCGAGATGGCCGACCTGCTCGCCCGGCTGGATTCCATCGACGAGGGGCTCGATGGCGAAGCCGAGGCTTGAGACGCGCGCGCGATCGCGCGCGCTGCAGGCCGTGTATGCGTGGGACGTGCGCGGCCGCACCGACCCGCTGTCGTCGGTGGCCCGCACGGTGTGGGACGACATCGGCATCCCGCGCGACGAACGGCTGTTCGCGTCGGTGATCATCGCGGCGGTGGAGAAGGACCTCGACGTCATCGACCGTGACCTCGAGACCATCACCACCAACTGGCGCATCGACCGACTGGGCGCGATCGAGCGTTGCGTGCTGCGCATCGCGGCGGCGGAGCTGCGCCAGATGGAGACGCCGGCCAAGGTGGTGCTGCAGGAGGCCGTGCGGCTGGCCGAGCGCTTCGGCTCCGAGCAGAGCGCCAAGTTCGTGAACGGCGTGCTGGACGCGCTGGCACGGCGCCTCGAGAAGCTCTGAGCCGTGCGGCTGCTCGTCATCAACTGGCTGGATCGGGAGAACCCGCAGGCGGGCGGCGCGGAAACGCACCTGCACGAGATCTTCGGGCGCGTGGCGCGACGTGGGCACGACGTCACGTTGCTCTGCAGCGGGTGGAAAGGCTGCCAGCCGGAGACGACCCTCGATGGGATGAAGGTGGTGCGGGTCGGCAGCCGCTGGGATTTCGCGCTCTACGTGGTGAAGGCCTACCGCAAGCTGCGCCGCGCCGGTGCCTTCGACCTGGTGGTCGAGGACATCAACAAGCTCCCGCTCTTCACGCCGCTGTGGGTGAAGGAGCGGGTGGACGTGGTGGTCCCGCACCTGTTCGGTTGGACGGCCTTCCGGGAGGCGGGGTGGGGCGTGGCGGGGACCGTGGTGGCGGCCGAGCGCGCCATCCCGCTGGTCTACCGACGCTGTGATTTCACCGCGATCAGCGAGAGCACCCGGAGCGACCTGCTGGCCCGGGGCGTCCCGGTGGAACGGACCCGCGTGATCTATTGCGGCATCGACAGCCAGACGTTCACGCCCGCGCCCGAGGAGCGATCTCCAACCCCCGTCATCGCTTACGTGGGTCGGCTGCGGCGGTACAAGGGCGTCGAGCTCATCCTCGAAGGCGTGGCACGGATGCAGGACCGCCGGGTAGAGGTCGAGATAGCGGGAACAGGGGAGGATCGTCCCCGACTCGAAGCCCTCGCGGCGTCGCTTGACCTCGGCCGACGCGTGCGGTTTCTTGGATTCGTGAGTGAGGCGGAGAAGTCTGCCTTGCTCCGTCGAGCGTGGATCGTGAGCCTCACCTCCCCGAAGGAGGGGTGGGGAATCACGAACCTGGAGGCGGCGGCGTGCGGGACGCCAGTGGTGGCGTCCGACTCCCCGGGCCTGCGCGAATCAGTGCTGGATGGGCGAACGGGATTCCTCGTGAAGCATGGCGATGTCAGTGCCCTCGCCGGTGCCTTCGATCGAATCATCGCCGATCCAGCCCTGGTCACCCGACTCGGGACGGCCGGACGAGCTTTCGCTGAGTCCTTCACCTGGGAGTCCGCGGCCGATCACACCGAGGCGCACCTGTTGCAACGGGTGCGCGAAGGAGGGCACGCTGGTGGAGATCATTTTTCACGCGCATAACGCCACGATCCCCGAGCCCCTGCGCGGTCGCGCGGAACGGGCTGTCCTGAAGTTCGGACGTCGGCTCCAGCGGGCAGTTGACGCGGTGGTCCGATTCGAGGATGACGGACCGACCCGTCGGGTCGAGATCGTGCTCCATGCACCCAAGCACCGCAACCTCGTCGCCGAGGGCCGCTCCCGGTCCTATGCCACGGCGCTCAAGGACGCGCTGACCCGGCTGCAGGCGCAGATCCCGAAGAAGAATCCCATGCGCACCCGCGTGCGGGTGTCGGCCTTGGCGACGCGGAGCGCGTGACGACGACTCTTTCGGTCGGCCGACTCTTCGAGCGGCTGAAGGACATCCTTGAACTGGAACCGATCGGCGAGGCGAGTGGCCTCGACCGGCCTGTGACGAGCCCGGAGGTATCCAGTCCCGGGCTCGTTCTCGCTGGATACACCGAACGGTTCGTCCCCGATCGCTGCCAGATCCTGGGCGAGACGGAGATCACCTACATCACTTCGCTGGAGGAATCGCGCAGGCTCCACGTCCTGCGCGATTTCTTCCGCCTCCCGTTCCCCTGCTGCTTCATCACCAAGGCGCTCGTCCTCTCGGAAGAATTTCTCCGGGAGGCGGCCGCAGCGGGCATGCCGCTGTTTCGTTCGCCCCTCAAGACCAACGAGTTCTACCGGCGCATCAAGCCGGCGATGGAAGAGGAGTTCGCACCGCGCACCACGCTGCACGGTTCCCTGGCCGACGTGTATGGCGTGGGCCTGCTGCTCATCGGCCAGAGCGGCATCGGCAAGTCGGAGTGTGTGCTGGACCTGGTGGAGCGCGGGCATCGCATGGTTGCCGACGACATGGTGATCGTGCTCAAGCGCGGCAACGACGTGCTGATCGGCAAGGGGCACGAACTGCAGCGCCATCACATGGAAATCCGCGGTGTCGGGCTGGTGGACATCCCGGCGCTGTTCGGTATTCGCGCCGTCCGCCAGCAGAAGCGCATCGAGGTCGCGGTGGAGCTCGAGCTCTGGCGCGGCGATGCACATCTCGACCGCACCGGCCTCGATCTGGAAACGACCGAGATCCTCGGCGTCACCATCCCGCGCATCCGCGTGGCACTCAATCCCGGCAAGAACATCACCGTGATCCTCGAAGTGCTGGCGATGAATCACCTGCTGCGCTATGCAGGCCACAACCCGGCCGAGGCGTTCAACGAGCGCCTGATCGCGCGCATGCGGAACGCCAGCGACCGTCGCAGCAGTCCGCGCGAGGTCGAGGTGCGCCGCTACCTGCAGGAAGACAATGAGTGACGATGTTGCGCGCCCGCAGGCGCTGGTGATCGGGCACAAGGACTTCGCCGCCGGCATCGTGTCCGCGGTCACGGCCATCACCGGCCGCGAGGACCTGTTCCGCACCGCCAGCAACTACGGGCTCGACACCCGCGCCACCGAGGCCATGCTGCGCGAGGCCATCGCCGACGGCGTGGTGATGATCTTCTCCGACCTGCCGGCCGGCTCCACCACGATGGCGGCGCGGCGCGCGCAGCGCGATTTTCCCACGGTCACGGTGGTCACGGGTGTCAGCCTGCCGGTGCTGCTCGACTATGCTTTCGCGGCGCCCGATGCCGCACACGCCGCCGATGCCGCGGTGGAGAAGGGGCGCGCCGCCATGATGGTTGCGAGGGGAAAGAGCAGTGCCGATTGAATTGCATCGCATCGACGATCGCCTGATCCACGGACAGGTCGTCGTCGGGTGGGGACAGCCGCTCGAGCTGCGCTTCCTCGTGCTGGTCGACGACGAGGTGGCGTCCAGCGAATGGGAGCAGGAGCTCTATCGCATGGGCGTGCCACCGGACATGCGGGTGGAGTTCGTGTCGGTGGAGCAGGCGATCGAGAAGTACGCCAGCTTCGCCTCCGATCCACGCCCCGGCATGTTGCTCACCGGCGACATCGACACCATGGCACGCCTCTGCTCCGCCATCCCGGCGCTGCGTCGCGTGAACCTCGGTGGCGTGCATCATCGCGCCGGCCGCGCGCAGAAGCTGCGCTACATCTTCCTCACGCGCGCCGAAGAAGCGGAGTTGCGTGCGATGGCCGGGCGCGGCGTCGAGATCTCGGCGCAGGACGTGCCCGCCGCGCGCGTGATCCCGCTCGACGCCCTCCTCGAGGGCGAGGCGATCGCGTGATCGTCGATGTGCTCGTGCTCGGAACGCTGGGCGCCATCCTCGGTCTCGACGTGGTGAGTTTTCCGCAGGCGCAGATCTCGCGCCCGATCGTGGCCGCCACGCTGGGCGGCGCGTTCATGGGCGACGCGGGCGTCGGACTGCTCTGCGGCGTGCTGCTGGAACTGTTCGCGCACGAGACACTGCCGTTCGGCGCCTCGCGCTACCCGGAATGGGGATCCGCGTCGCCGATCGCCGGTGCCGCCGCGGCGGCGGGTGCGGCCGTCGGCGGGGTGCCGATGTCGTTGCTCTTCGCCGTGCCATTCGGTCTGCTCGTCGCGAGCGTCGGTGGCTGGTCGATGGTGCAGCTGCGACAGCTCAACGCGCGGCTGGCGCGTCGCCGGCTGGATGCACTGGCACGCGGATCGGCGGCGACGGTGGCCGGGCTGCAGGTGGCCGGTGCCACCGCCGACCTGGCCCGCTCGGGTCTGATCGCAATGATCGGCGCCGTCTTCGCGCTGCCGACGGTGCGCTGGATCGCCGTGCAACCCGCACCGCTGGATGGCTACGCGATTCCCATGCTGGCATCACTCGGCGGCGCGGTGGCGGCCGGCGCGGCGTGGAAGATGTTCCACTCCACATCGGGCACGCAGTGGTTCGGCCTCGCCGGGCTGGGCGTCGGGACGTTGCTGGTTGCGCTGATGAGTCGATGACAGGCACCACGCCCGCACCGACACCGCTGCCGGGGCCTGCCGTGGCGGCGCCGGATTTTCCGCTGCGCACGCGGGCCGCGATCGTGAGCCGGCTGTTCGCCGTGCAGGCGTCGTGGAACTACGAGATCCTGATCGGCAACGGCATCGGCTTCTGCGTCGAACCGGCGCTGCGTCTGCTGCCTGGTGGCGCGGGCGGCGACGCCTACCGTGCCGCGCTGGCGCGCCAGAGCCAGTACTTCAATGCGCACCCGTATCTGTCCAGCTTCGCGGTCGGTGCGCTGGCCCGCGCCGAGCTGGAGGGACAGCCGGCGGCACGTATCGAACGCTTCCGTACCGCGCTCTGCGGACCGCTCGGCAGCGTGGGTGATCGACTGGTGTGGGTGGGGCTGCTGCCGACCTGTTCCTTTGCGGCGCTGTTCCTGTTCGGGGTGGGTGCCACGCCGCTGGTCTGCGTGCTGGTCTTCCTTCTGATGTACAATGCGGGGCACGTGGCGCTGCGGCTCTGGGGATTGCAGATGGGCTGGGAGAAGGGGCTCGGTGTGGCTGCGGCCCTCGGACACCCCATCCTGCGCGAGGGACCGGTCTGGCTCGCGCGTGCCGGCACCTTCCTCGCCGGTGCCGCGGTGCCACTGACGGTGATGCGATTGGTCGACGGCGGCGGCCTGCCGCGCGTCGGCATCACGCTCGCCGTCGCTGCGGTCGGTGCGAGTGCGCTGGTCCTGTTCCACGGTCGCGTCGAAGGGTGGCGACTGGCTCTACTCGCCGGGTTTGCAGCGCTTGTCCTCTTTCTCCTTCGTCATGCCTGAGCGCACAGTCGAGATCCTGAACCGCAACGGCCTGCACGCCCGGCCGGCGGCTGAGGTCGTGAAGACCGCGGCACGCTTCCAGGCAGCCATCACCATCGTGCGCGATGACGTCGAGGTGAATGGCAAGAGCATCATGGGCGTGATGATGCTGGCGGCGGAGTGCGGCTCGGCGATCACCATCCGCGCCGAGGGCACGGATGCCGATGCCGCGCTCGAGGCGCTGGCGGCGCTCGTCGCCGGACGGTTCGGGGAACACTGATGGAGCGGATGCTCCGTGGCTTGCCGGCCTCGCCGGGGATCGTGGCGGGACCGGTGCACCTGCTGCGCTGGGAAGTGCCCGACGTGCCGCCGCGCATCGTGACCGAGGCCGAGGTGCCGCGCGAGCTGGAGCGATTCCACGAAGCCGTCGCGCGCGCGCAGGATCGCCTGCGCCACGTGCGTGATCGTGCGGCGCACCAGGCAGGCGTCGAGGAGTCGATGATCTTCGAGGTGCAGATCACGATGCTCGACGATCGTGCGCTGAACTCGGAAGTGGAGGCGTTCATCCGGGAGCGCCGCGCGGCCGAACATGCGTTCGACCTCGTGATGCTGGAGTGGCGCCGTCGCTTCGGACGCGCGTCGGCGCCGATGCTGCGTGAACGGGTCGGCGACCTGATGGACCTGCACATCCGTGTGCTCGGCATCCTGCTGGCGCTGCCGGACAGCGATCCGGTGGACCTGCCGAAGGGCAGCAACGCGATCCTCGTCACGCACGACCTCACGCCATCGCTCACGGTGCAGCTGGATCGCGACGCGATCGCCGCACTCGCCACCGACGAAGGCACCAGCACCAGTCACGTCGCAATCCTCGCGCGCTCGCTCGGCCTGCCCGCCGTGGTGGGTCTGCGCGACGCGACCACGCGCCTGCGTGGCAACGAGCGTGTGGTGCTCGACGGCACCACCGGTGTGCTGGTCGTCAACCCGACCGACGAGGAGATCGCGCAGGCGCGACTACGAGCCGAGCAGGCCGCGATCCTCGAGGAGAGCCTGCGGGCGCAGGTGAACGTGGCGGCGCAGCTGCGCGGCGGCGAACGCATCTGGCTGCGCGCCAACGTCGACATCCCCGAGGAATCGGAGATCGCGGCCGCCAGCGGTGCCGATGGCGTGGGCCTGATGCGCACCGAGTTCGTGGTGCTCGGTCGCGCCACGATGCCCGACGAGGACGAGCAGTACCGGGCCTATCGTCGCGTGGTGGATGCCTTCGCCGGCAAGCCGGTGGTGATCCGCACGTTCGACATCGGTGGCGACAAGCTGCCGGTGGGTGGATTCCCGACGGAGCCGAATCCGTTCCTCGGCTGGCGCGCGATCCGCATGTGCCTCGACCAGCCGGAGTTGTTCCTGGTGCAGCTGCGCGCCCTGCTGCGTGCGGCGGCGCATGGCGACGTGCGCATCCTGCTGCCGCTGGTGGTGAGCGTCGACGAAGTGCGCCGCACGCGCGCGCTGATCGCCGAAGCGGCGCGCACGCTCAACGAGCGCGGTGCGGTGTTCCGCGACCGCGTGCAGGTGGGCGTGATGATCGAGACGCCGGCCGCCGCGGTGGCGGCCGACACGTTCGTGAACGACGCCGACTTCTTCAGCATCGGGACGAACGACCTGGTGCAGTACACGCTGGCGGTGGACCGCGGCAACGTGAACCTCGCCAACCGCTTCACGCCGCTGCATCCGGCGGTGTTGCGCCTGATCCGGCAAACCGTCGAGGCAGGGAAGAAGCGCGGGCTGGAGGTGGCGGTGTGCGGCGAGATGGGGTCGCAGCCGCTGACGGCCTTCGTGCTGGTGGGGCTGGGCATCCGGCACCTCAGCGTGGCTCCCCGGGCGGTGCCGCTGATGAAACGGATGCTGGGCAGCATCAGCGCCGACCTAGCGAAGGAGGCGGCGGACGCGGCCCTGGCCAGCTCGACGGCAGCGGAGGCGGAGCGGATCGTCCGCCGCCTGCTGCTGGCGGCAGCCCATGACCTGTCGCCGGCCGAGCTTGGGTTGCTCGGCTCGGAGACCGGGGATATTTTGGGATACGCAGTCTGACATATAAACATTTCCTTATACCTTTTTTCTCTCTCCTCCACGGCTGTGGCTGAACGCAATCTCTTTACCTCCGAATCGGTCACCGAAGGGCATCCGGACAAGGTCGCGGACGCCATCTCCGATGCAGTCCTCGACGCCATCCTGGCCAAGGACGACAAGGCCCGCGTGGCCTGCGAGACGCTGGTGACGACGGGTCTGGCCGTCGTGGCGGGCGAGATCACCACCTCGGCCTGGGTCGACATCCCGTCCCTCGTGCGCCGCACCATCACCGCCATCGGCTACGACGACCCGGAGTACGGGATCGACGGGCGGACCTGCGCCGTGATGAGCACCATCGACAAGCAGTCGCCCGACATCTCCCAGGGCGTCGATACCGGTGGCGCCGGTGACCAGGGCATGATGTTCGGCTACGCGACCGACGAGACCGACGAGCTGATGCCGATGCCGATCACGCTCGCGCATCGCATCACCGCCCGCCTCGCCGAGCTGCGCAAGTCGAAGGCGATCAAGTGGCTGCGTCCCGATGCCAAGAGCCAGGTCACCATCGCCTACGACGAGCAGAACCAGCCCGTCGGCGTCGACACCGTGGTCGTCTCCACCCAGCACTCGCCGGATGTCTCGCAGAAGACCATCCGCGACACCGTGATCGAGCAGGTGATCATGCCGGTGTTGCCGGCGGACCTGGTGCAGAAGAAGATCAAGTTCCACATCAACCCGACCGGCAACTTCGTGATCGGTGGCCCGCAAGGTGACTGCGGCCTCACCGGCCGCAAGATCATCGTCGACACCTACGGCGGCATGGGTCGTCACGGCGGCGGCGCGTTCAGCGGCAAGGACCCGTCGAAGGTTGATCGCAGCGCCTGCTACGCCGCCCGCTGGGTGGCGAAGAACATCGTCAAGGCGGGCCTCGCGCGCCGCTGCGAAGTGCAGGTGGCGTATGCGATCGGTGTGGTGGAACCGGTCTCGATCCGGGTCGAGACATTCGGCACCGGCATCGTCGCCGACACCGAGATTACGCGCGCCGTGCGCGAGGTGTTCGACCTCACGCCGAAGGGCATCACCACTGCGCTCGACCTGCGCAAGCCGATCTACAGTGCCACCACCGCCTACGGACACTTCGGCCGCACGCCGGGTACCACACGGCATGTGGACATCACGACCGGCAAGGCGTCGCGGATGTACAATACGTTCACGTGGGAACGCACCAACAAGGCCAAGGAATTGAAGGCCGCCCTGCGCTGAACGACCGCTGTCATCGGCACCCGCCATCCGGCGGGTGCCGTGACACCAGCCCTGGGCCTGCATCACTCGGAGGGACTGTCCATGGTAGAGATGCGCGTGGCGCGACTCGGCGTGGACAGCGCCGCCAACACCTACGTGCTGGTCCTGCGCGAGCTGCAGGGCCCGCGCGTGCTGCCGATCTGGATCGGGCAGCCCGAAGCCGAGTCGATCGTGATGGAGCTGCAATCGGTCGTACGTGAACGGCCGATGACGCACGACCTCGTGAAGCAGATCGTGCTCGGCCTCGGTGCCTCGGTACGGCGCGTGGTCATCAGTCGCGTCGAGCGGGGCACCTATTTCGCCGAACTGCAGCTGCAGCGCGACGATGCGCTGGTGTCGGTGGATGCGCGGCCGAGTGACTCGATCGCCATTGCATTGCGCACCGGTGCTGCCATCTTTGCCGCCGACGACCTGCTGGTCACGCTCGACGATGACGACCAGCCCCTCGTGCCACCGCCGACTCCCGACGGTGAACGAACGTCAGGCACCGACATGAGCCCGGATGAACTCAAGGCGTACCTCCAGCGGTTGCGACCCGAGGACCTCGGCAAGTTCATGCCGTGAGCGCGGCCTGATGCGTCGTCGCGCCGCAGCGCTGGTCGTGCTGCTGACCGCCACGCTCTCGCTGCGCGGATTCGCCCAGCAGGCCGCGCCGCCGACCGACACACAGTCCGCTCCCGCTGCGGCGCCCGCGGACTCCGCAGCGCGCACCGTCACCGGCCGTGTGGTGCGCCCCGGCGTCGAGGCCTTCGAGCCGGTCGGCGGCACCTGGGTCACGCTGCATCGTGTGGGTCGCGATCGCGCCGGTCCGCTGGATTCCGTGCGCACCGAGCCCGATGGTGCATACCGTTTCGCCTATCGCCTCAGCGGCGCCAGCGACGCGATCTATTTCGTGTCGGCCAGCTACGCCGGCATCGCCTATTTCTCGTCGGGACTTTCGGCCACCGACGTGGCGGGGCAGGACGCCGAGATCCAGGTGTTCGACACCACGTCCACCGGCATCCGGCTCACCGTTCGCGGACGGCACATCATCCTCTCGGCCGCCACCGGCGGCACGCGGCGCGCGATCATCGAGGTGTTCGAGATCACCAACGATTCCAGCCGCACGCTGATCGGTGCCAACGAAAAGGCCGCCACGTTCCGCGTGCGCATTCCGCAGGGTGCGCAGGACTTCAAGGTGGCGCAGGGCGACGTGCCACCCGACGCGGTGACGAATGTGGATGGCGAGGTGCTGGTGCAGATGCCGTTCGCACCGGGACTGAAGCGATTGTCGTTCTCGTATTCCGTCGATGCGGACGCCTTCCCGCTGCAGGTGCCGGTGCAGTTCGCCACCGGCGTGCTGGAAGTGCTGGCCGAGGATCCGCAGGCCACCGTGTCGGCGCCGAAGGTCGCCGAGACCGCGCCGGCGTCGATCGATGGCCGCAACTTCCGTCGCTTCCTGGGCAACGACGTGCCGGCCAACGGCGTGCTGGAGATGGACCTGCCGGGCAGTGGGCAGTCGCAGAAGACGCGGATCGTGTTCTCGCTGGTGGCCGCGATCGCACTGGCGATGCTGGTGTCACTGGCGCGCGCGTTCGGACGCCGCACTGCACCGCGCACGCCGAGTGCGCTGTCGGCGGCGGCGGCGGATCGCGAGGCCGAACGACTGGCGCGACAGATCGCCGACCTGGATGCGAAGTTCGAGCGTGCGCGTGAGCCCGACGAGGCGGCGCGCGTGGCCTACCAGGGTGAGCGGGCACGGCTCAAGGATGCGCTGACCACGGCGCTCATCAGTCGCGACGCGGCGCGCTGATGCTGCCGCGATCACGCGGGCGCTGACCATGACGAGCATGCACCGCCGGCCGGCGGTGCTGTGGGGTGGCATCGCCACGGCGATGATCGCACTGGTGATCGCGTCGCTGGCCATCGGTGCGGTGCCGTTGGCGCCACTCGACGTGGTGCGCGCACTGGGTGGGGCGGGGGATCCGCTGGCGATCACCATCGTGCGAGACCTGCGACTGCCGCGCGTGGCGCTGGCGATCCTGGTCGGCTGCGCGCTCGGCAGCAGTGGCGCCGCGTTGCAGGGCACGTTGCGCAATGCGCTGGCCGAGCCGTACCTGCTCGGCGTGTCGGGTGGTGCGGCCGTCGGTGCCGTGTTGGCGATGACGCTCGGCATCACCGGCGCGGCGGCGGTGCCGCTGCTGGCGTTCGCCGGAGCCATCGGCGCGGTGGTGCTGGTGCTGTCGCTGGCGCGCGCGGCCGGTGGATTGCGTGATCCACGCATGCTGCTGATGGCCGGCGTGATCATCGGCGCGTTCGCGAATGCGGCGATCCTGATCCTGCTCGCCGATGCGTCGCCGGATCGCGTGCGCGGCGCGATGTGGTGGATGGCGGGCAGCCTCACCGATGCGTCGTGGCTGCGTGTGGTGTGGCTGGCGGTGTACGTGGTGATCGGTGTCGCGCTGCTCTTCACCCGCGGCCGTTTGCTCGACGTGCTGGCGCTGGGTGAGGAGTCGGCCGCGGCACTCGGCGCCGACGTGCCGGGCACCACGCGCCAGGTGTTCCTCATCAGTGCACTGTTGGCGGCAGCGAGCGTGGCGGCGGCAGGATTGATCGGCTTCGTCGGCCTGGTGGTGCCGAACATCGTGCGCGCCTTCGGCGTGGTGCGACATCGGGCACTGATCGTGAGCGCGGCGGCGGGCGGTGCGGTGCTGGTGCTGCTGGCGGATCTCGTCGCGCGCACCGTGCGTGCGCCGTTGGAGCTGCCGCTCGGTGCGATCACGGCGCTGATCGGTGTGCCGGTGTTCCTGGTGCGTTTGCGTCGCCTGCGATGAGCACCGGGCTCGCATTGCGATTCGAGGCGGTGAGCCTCGCCTATGCGCGTGGCGCCGAGCCCGTCGTGCGTCAGGCGTCGCTCGTCGCAGCGCCGGGCGCGATCACGGCGGTGGTGGGACCGAACGGCAGCGGCAAGAGTTCACTGGTGCGTGGTGTGCTCGGGCTGATGCCGGAGCGTAGCGGCCGGATTCTGGCCGGAGACACCGAGTTGTCGCGCACTGCGACCGCGGCCACCAGCCGCTTGGTGGCCGTGATGCCGCAGCGTGAATCGCTGGCCTTCCCGATGCAGGTGCGCGATTACGTGGCGCTCGGCCGCGCACCGTTTCTCGGCCTCTGGGACAGCCCATCGCCGGCTGACTTCGCAATCGTGCGCGACGCCATGCAGCGCGCCGACGTGCTGCCCTTCGCCGACCGTCGCACCGACGAACTGTCGGGTGGTGAGTGGCAGCGCGTGCGTCTCGCTCGCACGCTGGCGCAGGACACTCCGATCCTGCTGCTCGACGAACCCACCACCTTCCTCGACATCGCGCACGAGATGGCGACGTTCGAGACGCTCTCTCGCGAGGCGCAGCGCGGGCGCACGGTGGTGCTGGTGAGCCACACGCTGACACTGGTGGCCCGTTTCGCCGACCAGATCGTGCTGATGCACGACGGCCGCGTGGCGGCGGCCGGTGTGCCGCGTGACGTGATGCAGGCTGCGACGCTGGAGGCGGTGTACGGCTGGCCGCTGGTCGTCTCGCACGACCCGGCGGTCGGTGCGCCGACGCTGGTGCCGCTGCGCCGGCCCCGCTGAGCCGGCGTGCCCCGGTAGATTGCCGAGGTGCCAGCCGTCGTCACACCCGCCATCGTCCTGCACGCGTTCAACTACAGCGAGTCGTCGCGCATCCTGCGCCTGGCGACGCGTGAAGCCGGCGTGCAGTCGGTGATGGCGCGCGGCGCGCGTGCGTCGCAGCGCCGCTTCGGCTCGGCGGTGGACCTTTTCGCCGAAGGAGAGGTGCAGTACGACGCTCGTGCCGGGCGCGACCTGCACACCCTGGCGCGCTTCGACGTGCAACGCTCGCGTACCGCGCTCGGCACGTCGCTGCCGCGCTTCGAGGGGGCGTCGGCGCTGGCGGAAGTCATGCTGCGCTCGGCCGGTGCCGACGAGACGCCGGCCGATGCCTTCGACGCCCTGCGCGACGGCCTGGACGCCATCGCGGTCGAGCAAGACGCCACCGTGGCCACGTTGCGCGCCATCTGGCGCCTGCTGGCCACCATCGGCTTCACGCCGGCGCTGGATGCCTGCGTCCAGTGTGATCGGGAACTGCCCCCGGAGCTGGACGTCGCCTTCAATGCCGAGTCCGGTGGGGTGCTGTGTACCACCTGCGCCGGCCGCATTCCCTCACGGCGGCTGCCCGCCTCGGCGCGCGCATCGCTCCGCCACTGGCTGGAGGGGCAGGCGGCCTCTGAGGGCACACCGCTGGATGTCCCGACCGTCCGGGCACATCAGCGGTTGCTGCGCATCTTCGTGCACGCCCACGTCACGGACGGCCGACCGTTGCGGGCGTTCGACGCCTGGGCCACGGCCGAGGGCTGAGCATCGGCGGGAGCCTGCCGGGCGGCGATGGGTACCACGAGAATCGAGGCCGGTCTGGTCCGTCGCTTGCTTGAGCGGTGTCGGTGCGTATGCTACCCTGATCCTGTGGCGTTCCACATCATCGCGAACAACCCCGACTCGAGGTCCACCAGAACCCTTTCTCGTTCGTTTGGAGTGTGACATGACCTGGCAGAGACGGGCGCGGCTCCTGGCCGTGTGTCTCGCCGTCGTGATGCCCGCTGCGGTCGCCGCACAGGCGCCAGTCACACCGGCCCAACCGCCGGTGAAGCTGCGACCTGACGGGTTCGACCTGGGGCAGAGTTCTCCGAATCCCACCGCAGGCGAGACGCGATTTCCCTTCTTCGTGGGAGATCCGCCCGTCTGCCGGGACGCCCGGCGGCAGTACCGGGTGACACTGCGGATCTACAACCTCCTGGCGCAGGAGGTGGCGGTTGCCCAGCTGGCCGGCCCGAATGGCGAACTGGACGGAGCGCGACGGCTGAATGGAGTGATGCTGACCTGCCGTCAGTATCAGGCGTACTGGGACGGCCGGGTCGACGGCACACAGCGCGATGCGCCGGATGGCATCTACCTGTACCGCCTCGAGGTGAATGGCCGGGCCGTGGTGAAGAAGCTGGTGGTGCATCGGTGAGGGGCGCGATCCGCTGGTCCGGGACGCGCCCTTCTCCGTGTCCGCCTACCGCGTCGGCTTGCGCGACTCCTTGATCGCCCGCGTCTCGATGGCCGACCAGAGCAACTTGGCGTGGTTCGGGTGCGACGCGAGCGTGGCATCCAGCTTCTCGATCTGGGCCGCCGTCACGGAATGTTTGCGCAGCACCGCCTCTCGGCGCTGGGCGCGCACGGCATCACTCACCTCCGGCGCGTCGGCCACGATCTTCAGGTCGCCCATGATCTGGACGAACGTGCTGTCCGACATGCCCAGGTCGGCTTTCCGGCTGCGACAGCCGACCATCAGAACCAGCACCAACGGGATCCAGCGCAGTCTGCTCATGCAGCGAGCGTATCGGGACCCCCCGTGCGGTCGCAAGCCCTGCCATCGTGGCCGACGCGCTGCCACCCTGTCGGCGCTGACATACCCATCGCGGCAGCGGGCTCCGGCCCCGCAGTTGCACCCTCGCAGCCTCGTTCGCGTATCGTATCGCGTCCCCTTCGATCCCTGACTGCCCGATGCTGAATCCAGACCGTCTCACCATCAAGTCCGGCGAAGCCGTGAACGATGCGCTGGCGCTTGCGCGCCGCGCCGGCAATCCGCTGGTCTACGACCTCCACCTGCTGCTGGCCCTGATCGCGCAGCAGGACGGCATCGTGGTGCCGCTGCTGCAGAAGGCGGGCGTCAAGCCGGCGGAACTGCGCCAGCGCGCCGAGACCGAGGCGGCCCGCTATCCGAAGCAAACCGAGGCCCAGCCGCAGATCTCGCGTGAATTGAACCAGGTGTTCGATCGCGCCGACGCCGATGCCAAGGCGCTCGGCGACGACTACGTCAGCACCGAACATTTCCTGCTGGCGCTGGCCGAGGTGAAGGGCACCGACAGCCGCGCGCTGCTGCAGTCGATGGGCGCCGGTCGCGAGGCGCTCGCCACCGCACTGAAGGCAGTGCGCGGGTCGCACACCGTCTCCGACCAGACGCCGGAGAATCGCTACCAGGCGCTGGCGCGTTACACGCGTGACCTCACCGAGAGTGCGCGCGACGGCAAGCTCGATCCGGTCATCGGCCGTGACGACGAGATCCGTCGCGTGATCCAGGTGCTGTCACGCCGCACCAAGAACAACCCGGTGCTGATCGGCGAGCCCGGTGTCGGCAAGACCGCGATCGTGGAAGGTCTCGCGCAGCGCATCATCAACGGCGACGTGCCGGAAGGCCTGCGCGGCAAGAAGCTGCTCTCGCTGGACCTCGGTGCGTTGATTGCCGGTGCCAAGTTCCGCGGTGAGTTCGAGGAGCGGCTGAAGGCGGTGCTGAAGGAGATCGTGGACAGCCAAGGCGAGATCGTGGTGTTCATCGACGAGCTGCACACGCTGGTCGGTGCAGGCAAGGCCGAGGGTTCGATGGATGCCGGCAACATGCTGAAGCCGATGCTGGCCCGCGGTGAGCTGCACATGGTGGGTGCCACCACGCTCGACGAATACCGCCTGCACCTCGAGAAGGATGCGGCGCTCGAGCGTCGCTTCCAGCCGGTGTTCGTCGGTGAACCGACGCTCGACGACACGATCGCGATCCTGCGCGGCCTCAAGGCACGGTACGAGTCGCATCACGGCGTGCGCATCACCGACAGCGCGATCGTGGCCGCCGCCACGCTCTCCAATCGCTACATCGGCGATCGCTTCCTGCCCGACAAGGCCATCGACCTGCTCGACGAGGCGGCCAGCCGGCTGCGCATCGAGATCGACTCCATGCCGCAGCCCATCGACGAGGTGGAGCGTCGCGTCATGCAGCTCGAGATCGAGCGGCAGGCGATGCAGAAGGAGACCGACGCGCCCGCGCGCGAACGCCTGGTCGCGCTGGAGCGTGAGCTGGCCGAGCTGAAGACGCAGAGCGCCACCATGAAGGCGCAGTGGCAGCAGGAGAAGCAGGCCCTCGGTGACGTGGGTCGCATCAAGCAGGCCATCGACCAGGCCAACACCGACGCCGAGAGTGCGGCGCGCACCGGTGACCTGCAGGTGGCGGCCGAGATTCGCTACGGTCGCATCCCGCAGTTGCAGCGTGAACTCGCCGAGGCCGAGGCGGTGGTGTCAGTGCGCGATGGGCGGCGCCGTTTCCTGAAAGAGGAAGTGGGCGACGACGACATCGCGGCGGTGGTCGCGAAGTGGACCGGCATCCCGGTGCAGCGCATGCTGGAATCGGAGCGCGAGCGCCTGACGAAGCTCGAGGACGAGCTGGCACGGCGGGTGGTGGGGCAGCGCGATGCGGTGAGCGCGGTGTCGAACGCCGTTCGCCGCTCGCGTGCCGGCCTGCAGGATCCCAACAAGCCGATCGGCAGCTTCCTCTTCCTCGGGCCCACCGGTGTGGGCAAGACTGAGACGGCCCGCGCGCTGGCCGACTTCCTGTTCGACGACGAGAAGGCGATGGTGCGGCTGGACATGTCGGAGTACATGGAGAAGCACGCCGTGGCGCGGCTGATCGGCGCGCCGCCAGGCTACGTGGGCTACGACGAAGGCGGCCAGCTCACCGAGGCCGTACGCCGACGCCCGTATTCGGTGCTGCTGTTCGACGAGATCGAGAAGGCGCATCCGGACGTGTTCAACGTGCTGCTGCAACTGCTGGACGACGGGCGCCTGACCGACTCGCAGGGTCGCACGGTGGACTTCCGCAACACCGTCGTCATCCTCACCAGCAACATCGGCAGCCAGGTGATCCTCGAGCGGTACCGCGAGGACTGGGCGCTGGTGGAGACGCAGGTGCTCGGCATGCTGCGCCAGCAGTTCCGTCCCGAATTCCTCAACCGCATCGACGACGTGGTCGTCTTCCGGCCGCTCGGCGAGGAGCAGATCGCGCAGATCGTGGACCTGCAGCTGGAGAAGCTGGATGCCATGCTGGGACAGCGGAAGCTGCGCCTCACCCTCACGCCCGAGGCCAAGCAGATGCTGGTGGGCGAGGGCTACGACTCGGCGTTCGGCGCGCGTCCGCTGAAGCGCACCATCCAGCGCCTGGTGCAGAACCCGCTCGCGCTGGCGCTCCTCGACGGCACGCTGCATGACGGCGACACGGTCATCGCGACGCCGGGCGAGGGCAACACGCTCACGTTCTCGCGGCAGGCGCCAGTGGTCGAGGTGCCGGCGGAGCTGGTCGAGGCCGACGCGTGAGTGCCTTCGCGCGTCCGGGCGACGAGCGCTGGATGCGCGAGGCATTGCGACAGGCGGAGCTGGCGCGCGACGCGGGTGAGGTGCCCGTCGGTGCATGTGTGGTCTCCGGTGACGACCTGATCGCCTCCGCCGGCAATGCGATGCGTGGCGTCCGCGACGCCACGCAGCATGCCGAGTTGCGCGTGCTGCGCGAGGCGATGCAGGTGCGACGACGCGAGCGCCTGGACGGATGCACGTTGTACGTCACCCTCGAGCCGTGTGCCATGTGCGCCGGTGCGATCGTGCTCGCACGCGTCGATCGCGTGGTGTTCGCGGCCTGGGACCCGAAGGCGGGCATGAGCGGATCGGTGGAAGACCTGTTGCGCCATCCGCGCTTGAACCATCGCCCCGAGGTGTGCGGTGGTGTGCTGGAGCAGGATGCCGGTGCGCTGCTGGCCGAGTTCTTCGCGCGCCGTCGCGATTCGGCCACGGTTCCGCTCGATGCGCCGGCGGTGGCGCGCAACGACTGAGTGACGAGCGTCACGGGCGCGTAGCGGTCGCGTCGCAGGGCGCGCCACGTGCTATCCGATGGTGCTGCGGCGGTCGAGCATTCCCGTGCTCGCCACTGCCGCGCACGCGGTGACATCCCGTCACTCGGCGCGGTCGGCATCAACGTGTGCCGTGCAGCCGGCCACGGGAGATTCCTCGTCATGACCGCCCCAGTCGATCGTCGTACCTTCCTGCGCAAGTCATCGTTGATGGCCGGCGCCGCCGTGATCGCACCATCACTCACGGGTCTCGTGGCGTGTTCGGAGCCAGTGGCTCCGTACGACGGCAACGGTGTCAACACCAGCCTCAATCGTGGCCTCAGCGGCGGCTACGGCCCGCTGGAGCCGGTGAAGAAGTATCCCGAGATCTCGATCCCGCGCGGGTTCTTCGCCGAGCGCCTGAGCGTGCGCGGCGACATGATGGATGACGGCATCCGCGTGCCGCAGGCGCTGGATGGCATGGGCGCCTTCGCGATGGGCGGCAACATCGTGCGCCTGGTGCGCAACCATGAGTTGCGCGACACCGCGAGCGTCGGCGTGCCGTTCGCCGGCAACGCGTACGACAGCAAGGGTCCCGGCGGCACCACCACGCTGGAAGTGGAACTGCGCGCCGACGGCGCGGCGACGCTGCGTCGCCAGTTCTCGAGCCTCACCGGCACGTACGTGAACTGCGCCGGCGGCGTGACGCCGTGGGGTTCGTGGATCACGTCCGAGGAGACCGTCGCCGGCACCGGCGCCGGCTGGTCGAAGAATCACGGCTACAACTTCGAGGTGCCCGCGGCGGCCGACGGTCCGGTGACGCCCGTGCCGCTCAAGGACATGGGTCGGTTCGCGCACGAGGCGATCGCCGTCGATCCGGCCACCGGCATCGTGTATGAAACCGAGGATCGCAACCCGAGCGGCTTCTATCGTTTCATCCCGAACGTCGCAGGCAATCTCGCGGCCGGCGGCAAGCTGGAGATGCTGGCGGTGACCGGCCGTCCGAAGTACGACACGCGTCGCGGCCAGACGGTGGGTGAGGTGCTGCAGGCAGCGTGGGTGCCGATCGCCAACCCGAACAGCGACGCCCCGACCATCAGCTCGGGCTTCGTCTTCGACCAGGGCTTCGCGCTCGGCGGTGCACAGTTCGCACGCCTCGAAGGCTGCTGGTGGGGCGACGGCGGCTGCTACTTCAACTCCACCAGCGGTGGTGAAGTGAACGCCGGCCAGATCTTCAAGTACACGCCCACGGGCCCGAACGGTGGTGAACTGGTGATGGTGTACGAGTCGCCGAGCCTGGGTGTGCTGAAGAACCCGGACAACGTGTGCGTGAGTCCGCGCGGCGGCATCGTGCTCTGCGAGGACAGCGATGGCACCAATTACGTCCGCGGCCTGACGCGTGGCGGTGAGGTGTTCGACTTCGTGCGCAACAACATTAGCGAGTCGGAATGGGCCGGCGCCTGTTTCAGCCCGCAAGGCCGCACGCTGTTCGTGAACATCCAGGGCGCCACCGACTCGCGCTCCGATGCGTTCGCCGCCACGTACGCGATCTGGGGTCCGTGGACCTCGGGAGCGCTCTGAGCGATGTCGACGAAGTATGCGACGTTCCGGACCAGTCGCGGTACGATCGTGGCCGAGCTGTTCGCGCGCGACTGTCCGGCGACGGTGGACAACTTCGAGTCGCTCGCCAACGCCGGGTTCTATCACGGGGTGCGCATCCATGCCGGCACCCCGGGGCAACTGGCCTACACCGGCGACCCGCTCTCGCGCGAGTTGCCGGCCGGTGACGCGCGCCTCGGTTCGGGGGGTCCCGGATACGCCATCCCGTGCGAGTTGGTCGGGAATCGGAACACGCACGTGCGTGGGGCGATTTCGATGGACCACAGTGGGCCTGACACCGGCGGCAGTCGCTTCTTCTTCGTGCTCGACGAGGCGGCCGGAAAGGCGTTCGACGGGCGCCACACCGTGTTCGGACAGGTGGAGGACGGGTGGGAGGTGCTGCAGGGCCTGGAGCCGCAGGACGTGATCGAGGACATGCGGGTCTGGGAGTAGGCGACGATGGCGGCGCCCGGGACGTGCATGGTGGCGTCCCGGGCGCCGGTGGTGGGAACTGCGCCTGTCCACTGGCGTGTCGCAGGGTGTGATCGTTGTTGACCAACGGGCCGAGACTGCCTAGACTGCCGTGTTCTGCCGGAGCATCGGCGGTGCTGGACAGGTGTCCGAGCGGTTGAAGGAACCGGTCTCGAAAACCGGCGTGCCGGAAACGGTACCGTGGGTTCGAATCCCACCCTGTCCGTCGAAGCAAACTGGTGTCATTCGGGCGTCGCTCCGCAGCTGCGGGTGGCGCCCGTTTCGTTTGCCGGTGGGTCGCCCCGGGGTGGGTGAGTGACGCCCCCGCGCCCGCCGAGGATCGCGGAGGAACATCCGGCAGCGAGCAGGGTGATGCTTGCGGTCCGGCGCCACGATCGTGTCATGATGCGCCTTACGTTGACCGTGCGCCTGTTCAACCCTCTGACGGTGAGGTAACCCGCGTGCCGCGAACGCATCTGTGGTCTGGTGAAATCGGTGGTGCCCTCGTGCTGCTCCTGGCCGCGATCGGCTGCTCGAGCACGACCGGTCCGGAATACGTGACGGTACCGGGTGTCATCGCGGCAGCCGTCGCGCTGCCGGCACCGGTGATCGTCGCGCCGGACACGGTGCTCGTCAACGCGCAATTCTCGATCACCGTCAATTCCTTCGGCACGTCCTGCGCGACGGCGGAGACGGCGTCGGCCCTCCTCGGCGGCGGGACGCCCGACGTGGCCATCGTCTCAGTGTGGGACCGTCAGCAGGTGGGAGGCACCTGTACCCCGACCGTCCGGGCGCTGCCGCGAACGCTGACGCTGTTCTTCACCCGCGTGGGTACGGCGACGATCCGGGTACGCGGCCGGTACGAGGGCGGTGCGGCGGCAGGTGGTGACTCGCTGGTGTTCGTCGAGAAGCGGATGGTGGTGCAGTAGGGGAACGACAGTGTCACGTCACCCGCAAATCCGCAGCGGCCCGACCAAGCCACACGCACATTGACACGCGTCCGGCACGTCGGCACGTTGCCCAGGTACGTGTCAATATGACGTATAATGACTTGGTGCGGTCTCGTTTCGATGTTCCAACGGTACGAGGAGCAGTCGGAAGCCGGACGAGTCGCGGTGGTCGTGCTGCGGCATCACGACGCGTCCTCGATCGTGTTCAGGTTCCATCCACACTCCGGAGAGTCATGCGGTCTTTGTCTCGTGCATGGTCGATCGCTGTCGCCACTGCAGTCATGGCCGGATGTCTGACGGCGCAGCCTTCGTCGGCGAACGCTCGGCAACGATCGATCGGCCTGGCCGCCGGAGTGACGCAGTTCGACTTGTCGGGTACCGGCAATGCCCTGATCATCAGCGCGCGCGCGGATGTGGCGCTGCAACGATGGTTGCTCGCCGAGGGCGCCGTCAGCGCGTTTCGTCCTGACGAGCAATTCGGCCAGCGGCGCACGTACGTCGTGCCAGAAGCGCAACTCCAACTGCAGATTCCGTTCGGCACGTTGCGACCCTATCTCGGGCTCGGCGCCGGCTACGTCTTCGCGTCCGGGCGCCAGCAGGTGACGGCATCGACCGCGGCTGGACTCCGCGTGCGCGTGGCCGCGGTCGATCTGCGTGGAGAGCTGCGGGTGCGCGGCTTCGGCAGCGAGTTCTCCGGTGCTGCGGCGGAGTGGACGTTCGGCGCTGCGTATCGGTTGTAGGGGATTCCGCAGGACACGTGCGGCGAACGCGTGTCGCTGCCGACGTTGCGCACGGCGAACCCTGCGCGACGTCCCCGACTCTGTCACCGCGATGCAGAACGCGCGGCGTGGTGCCGCGTCTGAGTACCATCGAGAACACAAGCCAAGGCGAGCTGTGATGAGCGCATCTGCCGCAGGGCTGTCAGGGACGTTGGCGACATTGAGCCGGGCCGTGTTCCTCGTCGTCGCTTTCGTGCCTGCTGTCCTGCCAGCGCAGCACCAGATCCGCGGCGTGATCCGTGACAGCCTCGCGGGCGCGACACTGGCCGGCGCACGCGTGACCGTCATCCCTGCGCGGACGCCCTGGGCAGCCGGCCTGAACGCGATGTCTGACGCCAATGGCCTGTTCACCATCGATGGCCTGTCGGCCGGGCGATACGTGGTCGGCTTCCAACATCCGCGCCTCGATTCGCTCGGCTTTGATGCCGTGTCACGCACCATCGACGTGCCGGGCAGTTCGATGGCGCCAGCGCGCGAGTTCGCACTGCCCAGCGCGCGCACGCTGGTGGCGACCCTCTGTGGCGAGCTGCCAGGTGAACTCGGAATGCTGATCGGACGGTTGGTCCGTGCGGACTCCGGGGCACCCGTCGCGACTGGCGCGGTCGTGGCGGAATGGCGCGAGCTGACTCTCGGTGCGCCCGACGGCAGATGGCACCGACGTGTTGCCGACGCGCGCACGCGTGAGGACGGACGGTACGTCTTGTGCGGCGTCCCAGGCGACGTGACGTTCGTGGTCAGCGCCCGAGACACGACGACCGGTGCGTCGACTGGTCGGATCGATCTGGAATTGCCGAGCGGCACGCCATTGCTGCATCGTGACCTTCTGGTGCCTGGTCCGGACCTCGTCGAGCGTGGAGCGGCAGGCAGGCAGCAGGGACCAGTGCCCGCCAGTCTTCGCGGGTATGTCATGGATGACGGCAAACGGCCCGTCGCAGGCGCTCGACTGATCGTCCACGAGAGTGGGTCGGGTGATACGATCGCCGTCACGGATTCCTCTGGAGCGTACGGATTCCGCGCGCTCCGCGGAGGTACCGTCGTCATCACCGTGGACAAGATCGGCATGACGCCGCTGCGCAGTGCTGTCGACCTGATGGAGCAGCGCGAAACAACAGCCTCATTCGTGCTGATCCGCCCGGCGTTCGAACTGGATCTGATCACCGTGCGCGCGCGGGCTTCATTGGAGCAGTCCGGCTTTGACTACCGTCGATCTCGTCGGCGCGGCTTCTTCCTGACCGGGACCGAGCTGGCGACGTCTGACGCGTTGGTCGTGTCGACCGTCCTGATGTCAGCGCCGACACTGACGCAATGGGGCAGTAATGCATCGGGGCGCCCGCTGCTGACCGGGCCACTGCAGTGCACGCCCCTGCTGTTCGTCGACGGTATGCTGACCGCGATGCCGGCGTTCAAGAAGACCTTCGGCAGCACGCCATTCACGGCGGACCAATCGCGTTTCCCGGCCCCGGGTCCCGACGTGCCACCGGACATCGATACGGTGCTGCCGTTCGCACTGATCGGCGGCGTCGAAGTGTATGCGCCCGGCGAAGCCCCCGCTCGATTCGCCGATCCGCGTTCGCGCTGTTCGAGCATCGTCCTCTGGTCGAAAGGCGCCGTGCGATGAACGCGGTCGACGGTGACAGGACGTTTGCAGAGTTCACGCGCGCCTACTCAGACGGTTCGTCGACCACGAGGCGTGATGATGACCGCACAGGCGGTGCGGCGTGTTCCGGTGTCCGGTCGCACCGGTACATGATATTCTGATTAAGGCCGCTCCAGCCCTATTCAACGCTATTGACCATGGCCGGTCTGCCGGCTTGTGTCCAAGTGCACACGCCTGCCGGAACGTCGCCACAGCCCGTCGGTTCGCATTCCGCTCGAGGACCATTCGTCATGCAGCTGTTCCGCCGGCGCTGGGTGCGCCTCACCATGTCGCTGGTGCTGATCGGCGTCGTCGTCTGGTACGCGTGGCCCGCCAGTGCATCGGCCGCCGAGGCGGAGCTCACCGCCCCCGTCAAGTTCGGCACGTTCAAGGTGCTGGTCACGACCACCGGCGAACTTCGCGCCCGCAAGTTCGTCCAGATGCAGGGCCCTGCCGCCGCACAGTCGGTGCAGGTCTACCAGACCAAGATCTCCACCATGGTCGCCGAAGGCACCGTGGTGAAGGAAGGTGACGTCGTCGCCGAACTCGATCGCGGACCGATCGCATCCAAGCTCAACGAGGTGATGCTCAACCTGCAGAAGGCGCAGGCCGAATTCACCAGCGCGCAACTCGATTCGGCGCTCAATCTCGCGCAGGCGCGTGAGGATGTGCGCACGGCGGAGTACACGCTCGAGGAGAAGAAGCTGGCGGTGGAACAAGCGCAGTTCGAGGCCCCGACCGTGAAGCGGCAGAGCCAGATCGACTTCGAGAAGGCGACGCGCGCACTGGCACAGTCGAAGCGCAACCTGTCCACCAAGACCAAGCAGGCGGAGGCGAAGATGGCGTCGGTCGGCGCCGATCTCGCACGCCAGCAGAATCAGCTCAAGAACATCCAGGAGGTGCAGGCGAGCTTCACGATCAAGGCTCCGTCGGCCGGCATGGTGATCTATGTGCGAGAGTGGAACGGCCGCAAGAAAGGCGTCGGGTCCGGCTGGAGCCCATGGGACCCGACCGTGGCCACGCTCCCCGACCTGGCCCAGATGGAGTCGGATACCTACGTGAACGAGGTCGACGTGCGGAAGCTGGCCGTCGGGCAGCAGGTCGAGATCTCGCTCGACGCCGATGCCACCAGGCGATTGACCGGCATCGTCACCAACGTCGCCAACGTGGGTGAGCAGAAGCCCAACCAGGACTCGAAGGTCTTCGAGGTGAAGATCGAGATCGCGAAAGCGGATACCACGTTGCGTCCAGGCATGACGACCGCCAACAGCATCCTCACCGCCGCGATTCCGAACGCGCTCTCGATTCCGCTCGAGGCGTTGGTGAACGAAGGGGGCTTCTCCTATGTCTACAAGAAGGACGGACGGCGCGTCGTGCGTCAGCAGATCGAGACCGGTCAGGCCAACGACGTCGAGATCATCGTGAAGCGCGGACTGGCACGGGGCGATGTGGTGATGCTCTCCGTGCCCGCCGACAAGGCGGAGCTGCCGACGGTCGTGATTCCAGGGCTCAAGCCCGCCATCACTCCCGGTGCGGACAGTGCGAACAGCGTAACGGTACCGGCGGCGACTCCGGCAGCAGTGCAGCCTCCGGCTTCCTCGCGACCGGCATCGCCGGCGAAGGGCACGGTTCTCACGCCGAAGGGCTGAGTGATGACGGCGACGATCACTGACGACGCCGGCAGCGATGCCACCGACGCTCCAGGCCCTCGCGCGCCGCGGATGGCGGCACTGCTGGCCCATGCCGGGTTCAGCATCCGCACCGCGGTCGAGGCGGTCAGTCACAACAAGCTGCGTGCTGGACTCACATCGCTCGGCATCCTCTTCGGCGTCGCGTCGGTGATCGCCATGCTGGCCATCGGCAATGGCGCCGAGCGGGAGATCCTGCAGCAGATGAAGCTGCTCGGCGCGAACAACATCGTGATCACGCCGATCGTGGAGCAGAAGGAGGGCAAGGCAGACACGCCCACCGGCAAGAAGGAGGCGAAGAAGTTCACGCCGGGCCTGACCTACCTCGATGCGCTGGCGATCAAGCGGACCATTCCCGACGTGGCCGCCGCCAGCAGTGAGGTCGTCGTCAACAGCGTGATCACGCGCGAGGGCCATAACCGCTCGGGGAAGATCGTCGGCGTGGATTCATCCTACTTCGACGTCATGAACCTGAAGCTGGCGGAAGGCACGCACTTCTCCGGCTTGCACTACCAGCAGGCTCGGCCCGTGGCGATCATCGGCCCGGGCGTGAAGGCGCGCTTCTTCACCACCGAAAATCCCATCGGACATGCAGTGAAGGTTGGCGCCCAGTGGCTGACCGTCGTCGGGGTGATCGAGGATCGCAAGGTGTCGACCGAGACCGCCAAGCGCCTCGGCATTCGCGATGCCAACATGGACGTCTTCGTGCCGCTGCCCACCATGCTGCTGCGGTATCGCAATCGTGGCGAGGTCACGCAGCGCGAGATGGAACTGGCAGCGCGGGAGGGCAACAGCGCGCAGGATTCATCCGAGACGGACGAACAGCGTGCCGAAAAGCGGAACTACCATCAGCTCGACAAGATCATCGTCCAGGTGGCGTCGTCGCAGAGCGTGTCCGCGGTGTCGGAGGTGACGCGCCGCATGCTCCAGCGCCGGCACAACGACGTCACGGACTTCGAGATCTCGGTGCCGGAACTGCTGCTCAAGCAGGAGCAGCGCACGAAGACGATCTTCAACGTGGTCCTTGGTGCCATCGCCTCGATCTCGCTCATCGTGGGTGGCATCGGGATCATGAACATCATGCTCGCCTCGATCCTCGAACGCATCAAGGAGATCGGCGTGCGCCGAGCGATGGGTGCCACTCGGCGCGACATCATGGCGCAATTCCTGAGTGAGGCGGTGATGATCAGCCTTGCAGGCGGCATTGCCGGGATCGTCGTCGGCGTGGCGATCAGCAGCGGCATCCAGCGCTTCGCCGGCATCGAGACGATCGTGTCGTTCCTGTCGGTGGCGGTCGCCTTTGGTGTGTCGCTGGCGGTGGGACTGGTGTTCGGCATCGTGCCCGCGCGCAATGCGGCGAGGCAGGATGTCATCGTCTGCCTTCGTTACGAATGAGACAGCCGCCGAGGATGCCCATGCTTCGTACCTCCGCTTGCGCTGCGCTCGGCTTGGCGCTCACCGCGCTGCTGCCCTGTGCGGCGCATACCCAGGCATCGCAAGCCCGCACCCTCACACTGCAGGAGGCCATCGCGCTGGCGCTGGTGAACGGGTCGTCGGTCGAGGTCGCGCGGAGTGCGCGTGACGCCGCGCAGCAGCGCGACCGCGCCTTCCATGCGCGGCTCCTGCCGCAGCTGTTCGTCTCCGGGAATGCGGCCAACTACAACCGCGGCATCAACCCCATCACGCTGCCCGACGGCTCGACGCAGTACGTCGGTCAGTCGCAGAACCAGTCGTCGCTGCAGATGGGGTTCAGCCAGCGCCTGCCGCTCACCGGCGGCTTGATTTCGGTGGGCTCCGCGTTGAGCCGGGTGGACCAGTTTCCAACCACGGGCATCCCGGGCACGCGGCTGTACCAGGCGTCGCCGCTGGTCATCTCGCTGCAGCAGGACCTGTTCAAGCCGCGCAACGTCGTGTGGGACGCACGCGTGCAGTCGCTCAGCGCGACGGTGGCGGAACGGGGCTACCTCGAGGCGCGGGAGGACATTGCCGGCAACACCGCCGGCGCCTTCTTCGATCTCTACGCGCAGCAGATCGCGCTCTCCAACGCCGCCAAGAACGTGGCCGTGAACGACACCTTGTACACGCTGAACAAGGGCCGATTCGAGGTGGGCAGGATCGGCGAGAACGACTTGCTGAAGAGCGAGCTGGCGCTGCTGAGGGCCCGCGCCGCGATGGCCGACGCCGGACTCGCACGGGATCGTGCCGAGGCCACGTTGCGCCGGCTGGTGGCGCTGCCGGCGGCGCAGTCGTTCCAGATCATCACGCCTGACTCGATCCCCGACATCGACCCTGACCCTGACGTCGCAGTGCAGCAGGCACTGCGGAATTCGAGTGTCGTGCGGCAGGGGGCCGTGGACGAGGTGCAGGCGAAACGCGGTGTCAGCCTGGCGCGGCTGAACAACCGCTTCAATGCCTCGATCAACGCCAGCGTCGGGTTCAACCAGAGCGCACCCGGATTCAGCCAGTCGTATCAGAGTCCGCTCGCTCGGCAGACGCTGAACGTGTTCGTGAACCTGCCTGTGCTGCAGTGGGGGGCGGGCCAGGCCGAGGTGCAGGAGGCGACGTCGATCGACCGCAGGACGGCGGCCAGCAACCGCACGCAGCGCGAGGCACTGATTGAGGATGCGCGTTTCTCGGCGCTCGCACTGCAGCAGGCGCAGCGCAACCTGGTGATCGCGGCCAAGTCGGATACCGTGGCCGCCAAGCAATTCGAGGTGGCGCGCAACCGCTACAGCATCGGCAAGATCAGCAACACGGAGCTGTACACTGCGCAGACGGAGAAAGACGCGGCGGTGCTGGCGAACGTGCAGGCGTTGCGGGCGTACTGGACGGCGTACTATCGGCTCCGGCGGGTCACGCTGTACGACTTTGCGGCGAAGCAGGAGATCGTGGCGGGCAGGGAGCGGTGAGTGCACGGCGTGCTTGCCCTAGATGATCGGCACTTGCTCCTCCTGCGTGCGATCGCGCATAGGTCGCGCAGTGAGCCGTTTTTCATGCAGCGATGATTTAGCCGACCTGATGCGTACGCTGCTCCCGTGACGGCACGAGCCAGGCCTACCTCTGTGCGTGATTTGGCTATCCAGCTACGATACCGCGTCGCTCCAAAGTGTCGACCCTTTGCAAGTTGAGGCATTCGTCATGCCGTGGCTCCCCCGTATCGCGCTTTTTGCGGCGACTCTCGCGCTGTCGCTCACGATGGAGGCGCAGGCCGTGCAACGATCGCCCTACAAGGACACATTGCTGGCAGGGTGGCGCGACAGCGCTGGAGTGAGGCTCCGCGCACGCGCTCCGCAGGTCGACGTCGCGCCACCACTGCTGGCTCCGGGTACATCGCTGGCGATCAAGTCGCCGCTGCCGCCGCGCGATCCCTCCAGCCTGTGCCGGATGCCAGTCGCGAAAGGCGCGGAGCGAAGCCGTGGATCCATACCCGTGATCACACACGATACCTCGCGTGTCGAACGGATGCCGGTCTTGCCGTCGTCGTGCGGCGTACGATGACGCCTGCGGGCGTGGTGCCGCGCGCGACGTCGCCGCCTCAACTGCGCAGACAGTCATTCGGATTTGCCAGCAGACCATCGCTCACGTCCAGCAGTTGCACACGCATGATCAGCGTCGCGTCCGGCGGAACGTCCCCCGGCACACCGCGTGATCCGTACGCACGCTCGGCGCCCACGACCAACACCCGCGTACCGCCCACGCGCATTCCACGCACACCGACGTCGGCGCCATTCACGAGGACGCCGCTCCCGACCTTGAACTGCAACGACTGGCACGTGCCTGCGCGCACGCGGGTCGCGTCGGTCAGCCACACTTCCGCCCGGATGCGCGCGATGAGTCCACGGGTTGCCTCCGCACCGGTGCCAGCCAACAGATCATCGGCCAGCAGACCCGGGCCGAGTGATCGCAGGCGCGACACGTCGACGGGTAGCATGTCGGAGATCCGCGTCGCCAGGAGCTGGCTGTCGCGCGTGTCGACGGTGACTTGCGCGTGGGTGGCGGTCGGCGTGACGCACAATGCCGCCAGTGCCGTGACGATGACCGAGACACCGTGGTGGAGACGAAGACGCATGACGATCCTCGGATTGTGGCGCTGACGTGCTCTCGCGGCTGCCTTGACACCAGAATATGATCACAGTGTGCCTTGTTGTCGAAGAGGCATCGAGGCATGCATGGCCGTGCGGCACGATGTGACGCACCGACTGGACGCGGGGTACCCCGACACCGCGCCCGTCAGTTCTGCCCCCGCTCGTGAGCTCATCATGCCGTTTCGTGCTGTCCTCGTGTTCCTGAGTCTCGCTGTGTCGGCGTGTCGCGACTTACCCGTCGCGCCGGTGAGCCCACCGGAGGGGCTGCCGGTCTCCCTCGAGATCGGGCAGGGGGCCATGAGCACGTATGACCCGCGGACGCCCATCCTCGCAGCAGGCGATTCGCTGGTCATTTCGGCGGTGCTGTCGTCGGCGGGATGCGCCCCTGTCGTCGCCTCTGCCGGACACGCCGGAGATCTGCTGGTGGTGACGCTCACGAGCCGCGCAGCCGAGCAGCCGCAGATTTGCATCGCGATGGCTCGCTCCGAGTTGGTGCGCACCGTCGTCCGGCCGGCGCCCGCGGGTCGGTACACGGTCGTGCTGCGCCGTCGCTTCGAAGGCTACAATGGTCAAGCGGCGCAGGAGCGCGAGATTCTCCGAGGGGCGGTGGTCGTGCCGTGACGGTGTGTGGCCAGGAGCGCGGTGCGAAAATCGCGGCCGCCGGCGCTGCGCCATCGTCGCAATCGTGGACGACCGCACGGCGAGGGGTTTGGGCTTTCGGCCGGCAGCCCTGCCGTCGCTCCGACGCGTGATTAGGCCGCCGAACCCGGCCAATGTCAGGGCTCACCTCTCGACCCCGGTTCGACTAGCTTGCCCTCGCGTCGTCCGTCCCCGTCATGGCTGATTCGTGGCCAGCAACGGGATTTCGACGTCGTCTGAGGGACAGGTCCCCCTCTCAGGACAGGTGGCCGAGCGGTTGAAGGCGCACGCCTGGAAAGCGTGAAAAAAGGGGCAAAACACACCCCCAGCAGAGGGCTTCCCATGGAATCTCTGCACAAGTCTTGCAGTATGTGGGCGAATTCGGCACCTGACCCGCCTGCACGTCCTCGAGCTTCTGGAGCGGCCGACCAGCGCCCACACCGCTGAGGGGCGGGTGTTCTGGACGGCCGTTGGGGCGGAGCTCGCCGCCCGGTGGACCGTTGCGGCCCCGGCCGACGGTGCCGGAGATCCTAGCTAGGGTGGCGGTTGACGCCGGGCGCAGATACGTGGGTTAGGAAACCGAACTTCCGCGCCTTCCGGGGGTCCAAACGGAGCGAGAGAGCCAATGCCCGTGACAGGTGGTTGCTGGAAGCGTCTGCAGTACGTACTCTCTGTCAGACGCGGCGACCGCCGCCACCGAACAACGGGCCTTGTCACCTGCGAGGAGGGGAGTGTCATGGGGACCAAGTCGAGTACCCAGCCAGCGTCCGGCCTTGCCGCACGCGTGACCGCGGCGTTGGACAGGCAGGCGCACGGCAAGCGTCGGACGGGCCCGCGGCGGAGTGCCGCAGATCGCATGACCGCGGTCCTCGAGTACAGCGTCGGCGCGGAGCAGGCTGCACGGTCGGCTCCGCGAACGAAGAACACTCAGCGTGCGGTTTAGACGTCAACCTGAGTTCGGCCGCCAACGAATTCGCCGCAAGGGGTCTGGCCACGCGCCAGACCCCTTCGTTTTCGCGGCGTCAAGCTTCGGACCGGTCGTCGCCGACTGGTCGTCTGTCCGCGCGCTCCGATCCCTGACATCGGTCCTGAATGAGATCGAGTCCACACTGCGTGGGCTTGAGTCCAGCGGTGTGGTCATCGAGCGCGCCGGGCCGCATGAAGACACCGAGGGCCGACGTCGACACGGTAGCGTCGATCTCGACGGCAGCATGGCACTCAGAAACGGCATCGGCGTCAGCTACTCGTACAATCTGGACGTCAGCCACTCCCGATCACGAGGATGGCTCGTTGACCGGGCAGAGCGAAGCTACTCCGCCATTGTCGTCAACAAGGGGCTGATTCTGCGCTGCGACTCCGGTCACGCGACACACAACCACGCTCCGCATCAGCACGTCGGGGCGTTCTGCGAAGACCGTGGCCTTGCTGCACCGCTTGTCGAGAGCACACGGCCGGTGAGCCTGCGTGTGTTCTCGCTCGCTGTTGACGCTTGGCGAGAGCAGCACCTCCACGAACTGCCGTATGACCCGCCCGATCTCGACCGCATCATGCCACGCCGCTAGCCGACGCGGACGGGGCATGGTGGCCCGGTGCTTTGCGGATCGTCGTCACAGGGGTGACACTGGACGACGGTCATTAAGACCGCGCATCTGCGCGCCGCTGCATAAATGTCTTCGACCGGATGACCTGTGTATCAGCGATCCTTCCGATGCCACCGAAGGAGTGTGCGCGACTGTCTAGAGCAACTGCGCGATCAACTCCTGCAGCCACGTGTCGTCGAGCTCGCGACGTTCATGCTGGTGCAGACCGATCGCATTGAGCAACAGCAGTTCGCGTGGCAACGCATCGAGTGGAATCGCGAACCAACGTGGATACGATGACTGCCCCGTCAGTGGATTCGTCTCGAAGCGGAATTGCGACCACCACCCATATCGCTCGACGGAAGATCGCACGCAGTACACAAGGTTGAAGCTCCCGAAGGACGTGCGGTCCAATGGCCTGCGATCTTGTGGGACTGCCGGCGGTGGCGCGAGTGCCACCGTGACGAGGAGCCGTGCCACGCCGTCCAGGCCGAGCGCGAGATCCTCAATCACCTCACCCTGAATCGTGATCCGGCGCTGCCGCACGCCCCCCTCGATCTCGACGTTTAACCGACTCGAGCGGTGAAGATAAAGCGTGGCGAGCGTGGACGCGTCATTAAACGCTGTCACGATGCCGTCGGCGAGCGACACCACCTCGTCAAACGCGACTTGCAACAGCGCGGTGCGCTCTGCGGCGGCTTCGCGCGCCGACTGTGCTGCTGTCTCACGCGCGGTGTCCCGGACGCTGCTCTCGACAGCCCGCTGCAGCAAGGCCGAGACATCCGGCCGGCCTGTCGTGGTCACCGCCGGTGCTGCCAGCGCCCGCGCGACCGCATCCCAGCTGGGTCGCCTCCGTGGATCCTTCTGCAGCATGGCGACGATGAGTTGCACCAACGTGATTGGCAGATCGGGCCGCAGGGCGCGAAGATCGCGCGGTGCTGTCAGTAGATGGGCGCGTCGCCACGCGAGTGCATCTTGAGCACCATCAGGCGGCGGTTCTATCGGCAGGCGCAGGGTGGCTATCTCGAAGAACAGGACGCCTGCCGCGTACACATCCATCGCGGTGGTATTCGGTGCGCAGTCCCACGCCTCGGGCGCCAGATACGCCATGGTGCCCACCCCCTTCATCGTCACCGAGCGCGTGGCCGCGTCGGCGAGCTTGGCGAGGCCGAAGTCCGCGATCTTCAGGGTGACCGGGTCCAACGCGACGAGGATGTTGGCCGGCTTCAGATCGCGGTGAACCAGGCGGGCACTGATGACCTGCATGCCTGCCGTGATCTGAGTGTAGAGCGCATGCAACTCGACGGCATCCAGCGCGCGCGCCAGGCGCTGTCGGTCGTCGAGGTAGTCGCGCAGCGTGCCGCCGTCGACCAACTCCATGACCAGGTACGGCGGACGATTGTCAACTATCCTGCCGTCATCGACGTGCAGGACGCGGACGACGTTCGGATGAACAAATCCCATGGACTGTTGAATTTCGTTCTGCAGCGCGATCAACGCGGTCGCATCGAGCGTGCTAGTGCGGAGCGTCTTCACAGCCACCGGTGTGCCGTCCGTCGTCATGCCGGCGAACACCATCCCGAAGCCGCCAGCGCCTAGAACGTTACCTATCGTGATCGTCGTGTCATTCGGGCCTTCGAGGGTCGTGCCTGGTCGGATGTCCATGAGCTCGTGTGTGTGTGGTGGCGTGCCCAGGGCAGGCGCAATGCCGCAGGACGTGCGACAGTGCGGCGCTCGCGGAGGCGCCGCGTTTGTGTCAGCGCGCGGGAGCACTTTGTCGGGCGAGGTAGGTGCGTTCCGCCGTGAGCGCGACGACCTCCTTCGGGCCAGGCATCTCTGGCCACTGCGGCGGCAGCCGTCGAAGGGGGATCCTCAGGCGGCAGATGCCCTCGGATTGCAGCGGGATCTGCGCGAATGGAAACACGACATCATCTGGAGCGTGATGAACGAGCCAGAACGCGAGCGGGAAGAATTTGAGCACGTCCCCGATGACGGGTCCATGCGCGTCGCCGAGCACGCGCGCCAGACTGAAGCCGCGCACGATGGTGATGTCGGTCCCGAGGAACGGCCAAACGAACAGCCGAAACGGTGGTGGCTCCGTCGCGCGCTCGAGAAAGAACGCCCGCATTGCGAAAAGCGCCGTACCATTCGCCAGTGGCGCCGACGGAGTCGACCGCTCCTCGGCGGCGAGCAGGTGCCCAATGACCGCACGAGCCACGCCTTGAGCGTCGACGTCGAGCTCCGCACGGTCCGGCAGGAGAATGCCATGCATGCGCGCCGCGTTCACCCACCGTGCCAACTGCGCTGCCATCGCAATGAGCGCCACGTCGGCTCGCGCGCCGAGCCGCTGATTGTTGCACTCGGCACAGAGGCTCGGGAATCGTGGCGCTTGAAATGCCCCACGCGGCCGTGGCAGATCGTCGTGCCTTCCACCAGTGGCCGCGATCAGTTGTTGCACCTCGACCGCGGTTGCCGGAACGAGCGCCTTCGGCGGGACGTGATCGGCCGTCAACTTCCCGAGCGCGCTGCAGATGACACAGCGACCCTTCATACGCTGCGCACAACCCGCGTCGGGGCGCGATACACAGTCGTCACCATCAGATTGCCGGACGCGGTTCGCTCGACGAACTGCAGTCCGTTGTCGCCGGTCTGCACGCTGACGTCCGCTGCGCCTGCATTGCCGATTAGGCGGGCCCGCCCCGCCACCCGAATAATGGCGTCGAACGTCATGGGCGTGAGTGCTGGCGTCGCCGTGACTCGTGCCATCGGCACGCCGTGATCCCACGTGGTCGTCACACTCGACCGCGTTTCACAGCGGATGGAGCGTACCTGATCGAGGTGCACGGTCTGCGTGATGACTGGCGCGACGTCGATGCTGATCGCAAAGGCCACCAAGGCCGACATGAGCGCCGCTGAGGTGAGGGCCGGAGTCGTTCCCATACGGTGGGTGCGGGGTGTGTCAGCCAGCCGGGGGGGGCGGAGCTATCAGACCCCAATAGTACCTTATTTCCGCCGCCCATTGCCCCCGCCGCCGAGTCGCGCATCCTCCGTCGGGGGCTATCGGCCGAGCCTCGTGACCGCTCCATGCGCAGCCCGCACTTCCGAATCTGACTCCAATGCCATCGAACACCGTACTGATCGCGCTCCTTGTGCTGGTCGCCGTCGCGGCCATCATCCTGTTCGTCCTGCTCGGGAGGCAGCGCGCACGCGCCGGCAACATCGAGGCTGACCTACTTGCCACGCAAAAGCGCGCGGATGACGCTCAGCGATCAGTCGAGGCGATGGCCGTGGCGGCCGAGCGCGCGCGGGCGAACCACGCGGCTGAACTCGCGGCCGCTCGCCAGCGCGGCGAGGAGGAGCGCACCCGAGGAGTGGCTGAGCTGGATGCCCAGCGCGCGCTCGTCGCGGCGGAGCTGGCGCAACGTACCGAGGCGGCCGAGGCGCTGCGACGGGCGGTAGTCACCGACACCGCCGTTCTGCAGGCGGCGCGTGATCGTCTCGACGCCGAGATCACCGCGCTCCGGGCGGACCTCGCGCGACTGGAGGAGGAGGCCGGCATCGTGGCCGTTGGGTTCTACAAGGCGCGATACGATTTTGTCACGTCAGCTGAGTACCAGGAGCGGCTGCTCGCCGTCCGCGAGGCCCAGCGCGAGATGCTCCGCGACAAAACGGCCGCCGTCGGTGATGTGGAATGGACCGTCAACGGCAGCAAGGCCGAAGGTCGGAAGCAGATCAACCAGACGCTGAAGCTCATGCTGCGAGCGTTCAATGGTGAGTGCGACGCCGCCGTGGCCAAGGTCCGGTACGACAACGTGCAGGTTATGGAGGCCCGCATCCGCAAGGCATGGGCGACGGTGAATGCGGCGGTGGCCGTGCAGCAGTGCCGCATCGTGCCGACCTTCCTCGACCTCCGCCTGCAGGAGCTCTTTCTTGCGCACGAATACCAAGAGAAGGTGCAGGCCGAACGTGAAGAGCAGCGCCGGATACGCGAGGAAATGCGGCAGGAGGAGATCGCCCAGCGCGAATTGGAGCGGGCCCGGGCCGACGCCGAGAAGGACGAGGAGCGATTCGCCACAGCGCTGCGGCGGGCCCGAGACGAGGTACAGACGGCCGTGGGTGAGAAGCAGGCCCGTTTGGAGCAGCAGATCGCCGATCTTGAACACCGGCTGGTGGAGGCCCACGCCAGGAAGGAGCGCGCCATCGCGCGCGCTCAGCTGACGCGGTCAGGCCACGTGTACGTGATCTCGAACGTCGGGGCGTTCGGCGAGGAGGTGTACAAGATCGGCATGACGCGGCGCCTTGAACCACAGGACCGCATCCGAGAGCTGGGCGACGCCAGCGTCCCCTTTGAGTTCGACGTCCACGCCATCATCTACGCCGACGATGCGCCCACGCTCGAAAACAAGCTGCACCGCCTGTTTCACTGGCGGCGGGTCAACCGCATCAACGAGCGGAAGGAATTCTTTCGTGTGAGCTTGGACGAGATCGCCCAAGCGATCCGGCAGGAGAACGCAGAGATCGAGATCGTGCCGCACGCCGATGCGCGTGACTACCGGAAAACGCTGGCCCTGATCCACGAGGAGGCGACCCGCGGCGTGCGACTGACACGGAACTTCGACGCGGTGCAAATGACCGTGCCGAGTGTCAGCGTCGTCCCCCTGCGACCGCCGGGTGATGACACGGACACCTTTTCAGCGATGGAGTGATCACCGGCGGCTGCTGCTCACAAATCGCACGTCCATGCGCCCGCCCTCATCCACGCGCCGTACGGAGACAAATGCCTCTGGCTTCTTGGAGACCACCCCACCGCGGGCACGGAGAAATGCGGCGGGGTCGACGAGCCCGCGCCCCATCGACTCCACCGCGTCTCGGGGCACGTGGGCGGAGATCACGCAGACCTGTCCGGTGCGGCCAGTAGACGGATCGACACCGTCGACCAGGCCATGAAAGGTGATTGACTCCAGCAGGGCGCTGGGCACGGCAGTGAAGAGCTCCCGGATGGTCCGCAGGGACAACGCGACGATCAGGGAGCGGTACACGGCGACGACCTCAGTCTTGGCGCGCGGCTTCGGTCGGATCTCGTCGGAGGCTCGCACGTACGTGAAGGCCTTGTCGGCGGGCACGACGTCGATGATCGGCAGCATGTAGGCCAAGGTGAGCACCCGGGCCTCCGGATTGTACGAGGCGTCGTACGCCTCGTCGATTTCCTCGGGGTAGTCGGAGGTGTCGAGGACATGCGCGATGTATTGCACGACCGCTTCGGGATCGCCATCGCGTACGCCTGCTTCCCACTCGTCCACGGCCACAAGCTTCTCGCGCGTCTCGCTCTCGAGGCGCTGCATGGACGCCTCGTGCTTGCGGCGCGCGTCATCGACACGCGACTCCCACTCGGCCATCGCGGCCTGATGGCGTGTCATGGCCACCGCGAACCGCTCTGCGTCTTCTCTGGCGACACGCTCTACCTCAGCCGCGTGCTTCTTCGCGCCCCCGAAGATGCGCTGCAGTCCCGATGGAGGCGGGACCGTTCGACGCATCGACTCCAACGTCGGAGGCTCAGGACGGGGCCCCACGGCGGCTCCCGCGGCGAACATGCTTCGCGTGAAGGTCGGCCGCAGGCGTTTGAAGACCCGGACGAACGCATCCTCCGGCCGCTCTACGGCGCTGACGTCGAACGCCGCGTTTCGCGGCCGCGCCGAGAAGGCGTCCTGCAGTTCCCGGAAGCGCTGTTCAACATCGGCCGTCAGTTCCTCGGCCTCGGCCTCGCGTGCCCTCTTGTATGCCGCCGCATCCGCCTTGTTGCGCTCGCGAGCGCGCTGCGCCTGCATCCGGCTGTTCGCCTTGGCCATCCGCACGTGCTCGCGTTGCGCGCGCTGGTTGGCACGTTCGGCATCCCGCACCAGTGTCGCAAAAAACCCGAGTCGTCGGCCCACGCGTCCTTCCCTCGCCAATGCAGGTGTCGTATGCCGTATCCGGCGACCGCTCCCCAGCGTGGCCGGTGGAGTCGGCGCGTCAACGCTGTCCGTGCCAAGATCTGGGATTGAGACAGAACGATAGCTCCAGACCACGACAGGCAGGAGAACCGTGGGCGCGGACAGCACCCGCGATACAGAGGCGCAGGACCGCCTTCCCTCAGGCGCCCTCAGTACAGCCTCGTGCTCCCGACGCGGGCGCTACTTCGCGCCCGACTCGAGCAGGTGCTTTGCCATCGCCGGCAGATCGACGCCGGCATCCTTCAGCTGCTTCTGGACTCCGAGGAGCTTGAGCGCGTACCCTCCGTACTTCTTCACCTTGGCCAGCGCCGCCACAATACCACTCTTCTCGATGGCAGCCGTGGCGGTGGGGTCCGCGGAGATCTGGTAGTCGATTTCGCCCAAGCAAGTCTTGAAGGCATCGTGGAACGCCTGCGGCCCCGCGATCCGGTAGCGCCGAATCGCATGGCGCATGGCCTCGATGCAAGTCAGCAGTGCCGCGCGCACGTCCGCCGAAATGTCGGTCATCAACGTGATGCTTGCGGCAAGCGCGTCAAGTTCAGACGCCAAGCGGTCGCGATCATCCAGTGAGACCGCGGTTCGTGGGTGGTAGTGGGCGAGGGTTGCCGACGTCAGCGTCAGGGCGGCGAACACGTCCTGCTTGAAGGCATGCGCGACGCTCTCAAACGTCGCGTCGATGCGCCCACTGCGCACCACGGACTCGATGGGGGAGAAGGCTTCAAGAACGAGGACGCGCGCGATGCCGGGCGCTGTTTCGATCTCATGTCGAACTTCCGCGACTAACTGCACGAGGCTAGTCAGATACGGATAGAGCGGTGAGACATCACCGTCGATGTCGATGTCGAAGACCGCAGCCCATATCCGCCGCATCGGGAGGGTCTTGCCGAGGACCTCGCCTTGTGTTCTGGCAGCCGTCCAGAGCTCAATCAGACGTTCGAGCGGGTGGGTTGTTGGTTCCACGACGGATTGTGGTTGCGCTGCCGGAGCGGTCATGTGGCCGTAGGTTGAGGTACCGGAAGATACCAATATCGATCAGCCTCCGCGCGCGGCATGACCGACCTAGCGACATCGGCCCGCTCCGCCTGGATGACGCCTTCCGACCTCGCCTCGAACGGGACCCGCGCGGTAGCGTCAGATCACCCCCCGAAGAACAGGCGTACCCCAGCCCAGCACCCGGCGTCGACGGTTATGCGGCGTAGGCTGATGACATGCCTCTCGCCTCCCGTACGTCGACACGCAACGCGTCTCCGGTTGTTCCGGCGGCCTTCGAGTTCCTTCGGCGTACCCTGCGCCCTCCGATGCCGGACCGCTACGAGCACTTCGCGAGTCGCGCCGCGTACTGGGAGCGCGTTGTGCGCGGTCGCTCAGCATTCGAGGCGCTCACGCTCCTGACCGCGGCGTATGACTTCGCCCTGTTCGAGCTAGACGGCGTGTCCGACATGGCCTTCGTCCGCCCGGGCGCGGATCGCTCGCACAGATGCTGAGCGGTCGTGGGACGCCGTGGCGACCCTGGCTGCGTACGTGGCTGAGGTCGAGGCGGCGCTGATCCCTGGGCAGTCGCCTTCACGCACTCCGGACGGCGCCTTCCTCCCGGCCTACGGCAGCGCGCCATGGTCCGAGTGGCGGAGCAGCTCCTAGGCCGTGAGGGTGCCCGTCGTCACGGTCCTGCCTGTCAGAATACTTCAAGACGAAACTGGCAGGACAATTGTGGAAGCAGCGTAGATCACTTCGCGATCACGGCAGCATCGCCTCCACGGGTGTGCCTGGACTCGTCTGTCATTCGCGCCAAGGGGCGGTGGCTGAGGACAATGCCGCCCAGTCTGACGGCACCCACGGGAGGGGCGGGTCCCGTCCGGCTGCCATGATGCCCAGGAGGAGGTGGGCGGTCGAGGAGACCGCCGGGCGGCTGGTTCACGAAGGGGCTCATTCACCGACTCGCGCCCCGTCGGGCTCACCTCTCGACCCCGGTTCGACTAGCTTGCCCTCGCGTCGTCCGGATGCCGTCTCTGCTGAATTTATGCTAAGTACGGGACTTGGACGTCGTTTGAGGGCTCGATTTCCCTCTATGGACAGGTGGCCGAGCGGTTGAAGGCGCACGCCTGGAAAGCGTGTGGGCTCGAAAGGGTCTCGTGGGTTCGAATCCCACCCTGTCCGTGCCTCACGGCTCGGCACTGCCGCCGTTCCCCCAGCGGGGACGGCGGCACTTCCGTTGGGGATGTGCGTATTTACGCAGCATGTCCTCCGCCCACTTCCTGACCGTGCCCCGCCGCGCGTGCGTGCTGCTGCCCCTGGTGCTCCTCGGCCGCGCCGTCGCGGCGCAGGGTCAGGCCACCCCGCCGGCACCGCCCGCCGCCACGACCAGCGCCCTCAGCCCGGCCACCTTCGTGCGCCAGGCCCAGGCGGAGTTCGAACGTGCCCGGCGTGATGGCCTCGGCTTCAGCTCCGGCGGCGCCACCTCCGAACCCGACGTGCAGTTCGGCAGCATCTTCTACTGGAACAACAACAACGACGTCCCGCCGCGCCCGGAGCGCCCCGAGATCGGCGTCGCGCGGCGCCGGCTGCTCCAGTCGCTGACCGAGGCCGCCATCGCGGCACCGGCGGACGACTGGATCGTGGGCCAGCGCGTCAAGTACTCGGTGGAGGCCAAGGACTTGGCCGGCGCCAACACGGCCATCGGCGAGTGCAAGGCCACGGCGTGGTGGTGCACCGCTCTCACCGGCTTCGTGCGACACGCCCAGAACGATGCCCCGGGTGCCGAACGTGCGTTCAACGACGCCCTGGCACAGATGCCGGAGGCGCAGCGCTGTGAGTGGCAGAACATCGCGCCCTGGTTGAAGAAGGCCGACAGCCTCGCCTACCTCGCCAAGAGCTGCCAGGAACGCATCGCCTTCAACACGCGCGTGTTCTGGCTCGGCAAGCCCTTCGCACACGTCGACGGCAACGACCTGCGCAACGAGCTGTTCGCGCGGCGCACCTACAACGCGATCGAGCTGGGCACGGCCACCGTCTACGGGCCGTGGAAGCCGGAGTTCGGTGAGTCGCAGCTGCGCTACGGCTGGCCGGTGGCGTGGTCGAAGCAGAACACGATCATCAGCCAGCGCGGCGACATGGTGTCGAACACGATCGGCCACGAAGCCACGCCGAGCCATGACTTCATGCCGAGCAGCGCGGCGCTGGCGAATCCGTACGCGGCCAAGCCGGAGGACTATCCGTTCAACGCGCGTTACGCGCAGATGCGGTATGCGCCGCGCTATGCGCCGGGTGGCTTCCAGGAACTCGGTGGGCAGCTGGTGCGCTTCAAGCGCGGCGACTCGACGTTGCTGGTCGGTGCCTACGTGCTGGAAGGGAAGGCGCGCTACGAGCGTGGCAAGACGCGGACGGCGCTGGTCCTCGAGCGTGGACCGCAGCAGCGCGTGTCGCGCATCGTGAAGGATGGCCAGCCGCTGCGTGGTGCGGTGGCGGTGAACGCGGGCGTGTTCCGCGACACGATGCTGGCCAGTCTCGAGATCCTCAGCGAGGCGCGCAAGTTCGGGGGACGCATCCGCACCGGCGTGGCGCCGATCGAACCCGATGCGCGGATGTCCGACCTGCTGCTGCTCGCCGTGCGCGCCACCGAGGCTGCGTCGGCCGGCCTCGCCGACGTGGCGACGCTGGAGTCGGTGCTCAATTCGGCACTCGGCGGCACCGACATCGGCGACGGGCAGTCGTTCGGGTTGTTCTGGGAGTACTACGGTGGCCCCGGCGCCACGGTCACGATCTCGATCACGCCCACCGACACGGCGAGCGGGTTCCGGCGACTCGGATCGCTCTTCCGGCTCGGCGGTGGGACCGCTGGCGGCGCATCGCTCCGCATTCCCGATCCGGCACAGCCGGATGGTGGGCCGGGGCGTCGGATGACGCTCACCATGCCCGAGGTGAAGCCCGGGCGCTACCTGCTGGCGGTGGAGATCACGCAGCCAGGCTCGCCGGCGGCACGGCGCGAGATCATGTTGCGCGTGCCGGAAGGCCCACCGGCCGCGATGCGCTGAGTCTCGCACGCCTTTCGGATTGGCGTGTGACGATGTGCGCGGCAGTGCGGTCGTGACCCCGCTGCGGCGGAAGGGCGGCCGCGGGGCCGCCATGATGGTGCGTTCCCTCTATTGACGTGGCTTGTGCCGCTCATCAGCTTCGCCCCACTGACTGCTGTACAGGGGGGCTGACCGCTTCGACGCGTGGGCTTGCGCGTGACGACGAAGTGACACGGCTCGCCTCATCCACACCTCGAGGTGCTGAGTGTTGCCTTCCATCGTTCGTCGCCTGCTGCCTGCACTCGCGGCCATGGTGCTCTGTGCCACCACGGCTGCCGCCCAAGGCGGCTCCCTGACGGGCCGGATCACGACCAAGGATGGCGGTCGCCCGCTCAACCTGGCCAGGATCACGGTCTCCGGCGCAACCACCGTCGGCGCTTCCATCACCGGCGACGGTGGCCAGTACGTCATCAACAACATCCCGGCCGGCACCTACGTGGTGACGGTCAGTCGCATCAGCTTCCAGCTGCAGCGCTATCCGGGCATCGTGATTCGCGCCGGCCAGCCGACCACGCTCAACGCGGCGATGGACGAGATCCCGACGCAGCTCAACGCGGTGGTGACCACCGCCTCGCGTCGTCCGGAGAAGGCGCTCGAGGCGCCCGCCGCACTCTCGGTGGTGACCAGCGAGACGATCGAGCGGAAGCCGTCGCTGAGCGTCGCGGACCTGGTGAAGGGCCAGCCCGGCATCGACGTCTCGAGCGGTGGCATCGCGCAGTCGAACATCGTCGCCCGCGGCTTCAACAACGCCTTCAGCGGCTCGCTGCTGATGCTGCAGGACTATCGCTTCGCCGGCGTGCCGTCGTTGCGCGTTAACGTGCCGTACCTCTCCCTCGGCCAGTCGGAAGACATCGAGCGCGTGGAGCTGCTGCTCGGCCCCGCCTCGGCACTCTACGGGCCGAACTCGGGCGCCGGTGTGCTGCACGTGATCACCAAGTCACCGTTCAGCTCACAGGGCACCACGCTGTCGGTGCAGGGCGGTGAACAGAGCATCTTCCGCGGTGCCGTGCGACATGCAGGCACGGTCGGCAGCCGCTTCGGCTACAAGCTCAGTGGCGAATACATGAAGGGCAACGACTTCCGCTACGACGACCCGGGCGAGCCTGATTCGATCGCACGGCCGGCATCGCCCGGTGCGCCGCGAACCCGTGTCCTGAACGTGCGCGACTTCGCCTTCGAGCGGTTGAACGGTGAGGCGCGCATGGACATCCGTCCCACCGCCACCTCCGAGTTCATCACCACCGTCAGCATGACCAAGGTGCCGAGCGCGATCGAGCTCACCGGTGCCAACGGCGCGTCGCAGATCCGCAACTGGAGCTACCAGAACTTCCAGCAGCGGATCCGGTTCGGTCGCTTGTTCATCCAGGGTTTCGCCAACATCAGCAACGCCGGCAACGAGAACTCGGGCGATTCGCGCGGCACGTTCCTGCTCCGCAACGGCCAGCCGATCGTGGACAAGTCGCGCGTGTACACCGGCCAGATCCAGCACGGCTTCGGGATCAACAAGGGTCGCACCGACTTCATCTACGGTGTGGACTACATCAAGACCAATCCGCAGACCGGCAACACGATCAACGGCGACAACGAAGCCGTGGACAACGTGACGGAATACGGTGGCTACGTGCAGGGCAAGACGCGCCTGAGCAGCCGCTGGGACTTCCTCGCCGCACTGCGCGTGGACAAGAACAACGTGATCGATGGTGAGTTCATCTCTCCGCGCGCCGCGCTCACCTATCGCGCCGCCGAGAACCAGTCGCTGCGTTTCACGTTCAACCGGTCGTTCAACACGCCGGCCAACTTCGCCTTCTTCCTCGACCTGCCGTCGGTGGTGGACGCCGCCGGCTTCCGGCGCACGGCCAGCCTGACGCCCTTCAACCTGCCGACGTACGACGTGATCGCGACCGGCAACCGTCCGAAGGTCGGCATGGGCTTCGATCGCAGCTGCAGCACCACCAGCGGCTTCGGCAGCTTCTGCATGCGCTCCCCGTTCATCAGCAACGGCACCACGGTCGTGGGTGCCAGTGCTGCCACCGCGCTGCCGGCCTTCGTGGCCTTCCGCCAGCCGGTGTTCACCGGCGCACTGGCCGCGGGATACGCACCGGCCCTCGCCGGCTTCGGTCCGGCAGGCGCCGTGATCGCGCAGGGTCTGGCCAATGCGGTCGTCAGCCGTCTCGCCACGGCGACGCCGACGAACGCGCAGATCGGCACCGTGGGGCGTCTCGGCAGCGCGTTGATCTCGGACACGCAGGTGGCCGACCTGCCGCCGCTCAACGCCTCCTTCGACAACACGTTCGAGGTCGGTTACAAGGGCATCGGCATGAACGGCAAGCTCTCGTTCGACTTCAGCGGCTGGGCCCAGCAGCGTGGTGGCGGTGCCATCACGGCGTCGCTCGTCACGCCGTGGATCTTCGCCAACCCGACGCAGACGGGTGCGTTCGTCGGCGCGCAGGCGGGCGCCGCGATGGCCGCCTACGTGCAGGCCGAAGTACAGGCCGGCCGCCTCACGCAGCAGCAGGGTCAGGCGCTGTCGGCCTCGATCCCGGCGCTGGCAACCGGTGCGGCCACCAGCCTCACCCCACTGCTGGCGGGCATCCCGCTGGGTACGGTCGGCTTCGATGATCCCATCCAGGACGACTACGCGCTGCGCGCCACCTACCGCCGCGTGGACAAGACGGTGAAGGTGTGGGGCGCCGACCTCGGCATGTCGTACCAGTTCACGCAGGACTTCGCGCTCGACTGGACCGGCAGCGTGGTGAACCGCACCATCTTCGACGAAATCCAGGTCGGCACCTCGCCGCTGTCGCTCAACGCCCCGGGTGCGAAGACCACCGTCACGGCGCGCTACAACGGCCAGGAGAACGGCTTCGGCCTCGAGGGCCGCTGGCGCTACACCAACGCCTTCTCGGTGAACTCCGGTGTCTACGAGAGCGGCGTGCTGAACCCCAGCAACGCCGGCCCGTTCACCTATCCGCCGGTCGCCGTCAGCAACCAGTTCGACGTGCAGGTCTCCAAGCGCTTCGCCAACATCGGCAAGGGCGTGGTGTGGAGCGTGAACGTGCAGAACATCTTCGACAACAAGGTGGCTACCTTCGTCGGTGTGCCGGCACTCGGCCGCCTGGCGCTGACCAAGCTGTCCTACACGTTCTGATCTTGTCGGCAGGACGCACGGGGCGGCTCGCGATGCGGGCCGCCCCGTCGTGTTTTTCCCTCAGCCTGCTGCGATGATGCTGGCCGTGATCCACCACCCTGGGCCGCCGCTCGTCATCGGCCATCGTGGCACACCGCGGGAGCGGCCGGAGAACACGCTGCCGTCGTTCCAGCGCGCGCTCGAGCTGGGCGTGGATGCGCTGGAGTTCGACGTGCGGGTGTCGGCTGACGGCGTGGCGGTGGTGCATCACGATGCCACCACTGGACGCACCTGCGGTGACGACCTGCTGATCGAACGCTCCACCATCGGCGCGCTGCGTCGGCTCGACGCCGCCACCATGTTCGAGGGACCGTTCTCGCCCACGCACCAGACCGTGATCCCGCTGCTGGACGAGGTGCTGGCGATGACGCGCGCCGTGCCGGTGATCATCGAGTGCAAGACGGTGGACGCGGTGCCGCTGGTGCTGGCGGCGGTCGAGTCCCACGGGGCTGCCGATCGGGTGGTGATCGGCAGCTTCCTGCATGCGGCCATGCAGCGGGTGCGCGCTGCCGGGTTGCCGAGTGGTGCATCACGGCGTGACATGGTGGGCCTTGCCGTGCGCGGGATGGCGCGACTTTCGCCGCGACACCTGCCGTTCGCAGCGATGTGTGTGCCCGAGCGATCGTCGGGCCTCACACTGCCACTGGCCCGTTTCGCCGAGTGGGGACGCGCGCTCGGCGTCCCGGTGCACGTCTGGACCGTCAACGATGCTGTCGACGCCAATCGGTTGTGGGACCTGGGCGTGACCGGCGTGATGACGGACGATGCCGCCACCATCCTCGCCGCGCGCGCCACGCGTCCATCCCGCTGACGGGGCCGCCTTCAGTTCCGGTCGGCGACCGGGCATATTCAGCGCTGATGACCGCCACAGAAACCATCCTCGATGCGCGTGCCTGCGAGCGCACACTGCGCCGCATGGCCGACGAGATCGTCGAACGCACCGCGGGTACCGACACCCTCGTGCTGGTGGGCATCCAGCGTCGCGGCGTGCAGCTGGCCACCCGCCTCGCGACGCTGATCGAGGAGCGGGAGGGGAAGCCGGTGCCGCGCGGCGCCCTCGACATCACGCTCTACCGCGACGACCTCCAGACCGTCGGACCGCGACCGCTGGTCGGCGCCACCGAACTGCCGGTGGACATCGACGGTCAGCAGGTGGTGATCGTCGACGACGTGCTGTACACCGGACGCACCGTGCGTGCTGCGCTGGACGAGCTGGCCGACTTCGGGCGACCGGCGCGCATCCTGCTCGCGGTGCTGATCGATCGCGGTGGTCAGGAACTGCCGATCCGCGCCGATGTCATCGGCAAGGTGGTGAGTGTGCCCGCCGGATCGCAGGTGGATGTGCGCGTGAAGGAGCTGGATGGTGACGACAGCGTGGTGGTCGGCCCGGCGAAGTCACGCGGCGCATGACGGGCCTCGGCAAGGATCTGCTCGACCTCGAATCGCTCAGCGCCGAGCAGATCACTGCCATTCTCGACACCGCCGAACCGCTGAAGGCCATCAGCCTGCGCGCGATCAAGAAGGTGCCGACGCTGCGTGGTGAGACGATCGTGAACCTGTTCTTCGAGGCCTCCACGCGCACCCGCGTCAGCTTCGAGTTCGCCGAGAAGCGCATGTCGGCCGACGCGGTGAACGTGGCCATCGGCAACTCGTCGGTGAGCAAGGGCGAGACGCTGGTGGACACGGCGCGCAACCTCGAGGCGATGAAGATCGACATGGTGGTGATCCGCCACCAGGCCAGCGGTGCGGCACGCTTCCTCGCCGAGCGCATCGAGTCGAACGTGATCAACGCCGGTGACGGCACACACGAACATCCGACGCAAGGCCTGCTCGACCTGCTCACGCTGCGCGACAAGTGGGGCTCGCTGAAGGGCAAGCGCGTCTGCCTCTGCGGCGACGTGCTGCACAGCCGGGTGGCGCGCTCCAACATCCACGGCCTGCGCAAGCTCGGCGCCGAGGTGGCGGTGTGCGGGCCGCGGTCGCTGCTGCCGAATGGCGCCGAGGAGGCGCTTGGCGTGACGGTGTTCGATCGCATCGAGCAGGCGATCGAGTGGGCCGACGCGCTCAACATCCTGCGATTGCAGCTGGAACGGATGACGGCGGGGTACATCCCATCGCTGCGTGAATACAACCGTGTGTTCGGCGTCACGCGCGAACGGCTGGACCGCGCACCGGGCGACCTGCTGATCCTGCATCCCGGCCCGATGAACCGCGGCGTGGAAATCGATTCCGACGTCGCCGACGGACCGCACAGCCTGATCCTCGACCAGGTGACGAACGGCGTGGCGGTGCGCATGGCGGTGTTGTACCTGTTACGGGGCGGACGCCCCGATTTGGCAGCGGCCGGCACGGCCGCGGGAGAATGACGAACGGATGACGACGCGCCCCCTGCTGCTCACCGGCGGCCACCTGCTCGACCCGTCGATCGGGCTCGATGGCATCGGCGACCTGCTGCTCACCGATGGCGTGGTGACGGCCGTGGGTGGTCAGATCGCCGGCCCCGATGACGCCGAGCGCGTGGACTGCCGCGGGATGCACGTCACGCCGGGCTTCATCGACGTGCACTGTCACCTGCGTGAACCGGGTCGCGAGGACGTGGAGACGATCGCCACCGGTGCCCGCGCCGCGGCCGCCGGTGGCTTCACCGCCGTCTGCGCGATGCCGAACACCGATCCGGTGACCGACAACCAGGCCGCGGTGGGCTTCATCCGTGCGCAGGCCGCGAAGGCGAACGCATCACGCGTCTACCCGATCGGGTCGATCTCGGTGGGCATGAACGGTGTGCAGCTGAGCGAGATGGGGGAGATGGTCGCCGCCGGTGCGGTGGCGGTGAGCGACGATGGTCGGCCGGTGGTGAGTGCGCAGCTGATGCGCACGGCGCTGGAGTATGCGCGCACCTTCGGGATCCCGGTCGCGGATCACTGCGAGGAGCCGACGCTGGCGCACGGTGGTGTGATGAACGAAGGCGTGATCAGCGCCCGGCTCGGATTGAAGGGCATTCCGTCGGAGAGCGAGGAGATCATGGTGATCCGTGACATCCTGCTCGCGCGGCGCACGGGTGGACGTGTGCACCTCTGTCACATGAGCACCTGGGGCAGCGTGGAGTTGATCCGGTGGGGCAAGGAGCGTGGCATTCCGGTGACGGCGGAGGTCTGCCCGCATCACCTCACGCTGACCGAGGAGCGCGTCGGCCAGTACGACACGAACGCGAAGATGAACCCGCCGCTGCGCACGCAGCGCGACGTGGATGCGCTCATCGCGGCGCTGAAGGACGGGACCATCGACTGCGTCGCCACCGACCATGCGCCGCACCACAACGACGAGAAGAACCGCGAGTTCGCCGATGCACCGAACGGCATCGTGGGACTCGAGACGGCGCTGTCGGTGCTGCTGACGTGGCTGGTCACGCCGGGCACGATCACGCTGTCGCAGCTGGTGGAGAAGCTGTCGTGCGCACCGGCCCGCGTGTTCGGGCTGCCGGGCGGCACGCTGCGTCGCGGTGGCATCGCCGACGTGACCGTGTTCGACGCGGCAGCCTCGTGGACGGTGCAGGGCAACGACTTCCGCAGCAAGGGACGCAACTCGCCGTGGCTCGGTGCGACGCTGTCGGGTCGCGTGGCGCGGTGCATCGTGGGTGGACGGCAGGTGCACCTGCGCGACGGCCTGACCTGATGTCGCGCTGATGGCCACGCAGCGTCCTCACCGCTTGCAGTCGTCGTTCGCGACGCGTGAGGCCGTGGTGCACGTCTGCCGCGCCCTCGCCGAACGGCAGCTGATCGCCGGGCAGGATGGCAACGTGTCGGTGCGCACCGGCGACAATCGGCTGCTGATGACGCCGGCCGGATTCGCGAAGGGCGCGATCGATGCCGACGACCTGGTGGAAGTCACGCTGGATGGCGCCCAACTCGCCGGGCGCAACGCACCGTCCAGCGAGATGGGGCTGCACCTGGCGGCGTACGCGGCGCGCCCCGACGTGACGGCGGTGGTGCATGCTCATCCGGTGGCGGCGACCGCGTTCACGCTGGTGGGTGAGACGGTGCCGGACGGTGTCCTGGCGGAGCTGATGCTGAGCGTCGGGCCGGTGGCACTGGCGCCGTACGTGCAGCCAGGAACGGCCGAGCTTGGTCTATCGCTGGTGCCGCTGTTCCGGCACCACGACGTGATCCTGCTCGCGCACCACGGCGCGGTGTCGGTGGGTCGGTCGCTGCAGGCGGCGCACTTCGCCATGGAGACGCTGGAGCATGGTGCCAGGATGATCCATCTGGCGCGACAGCTCGGCGACGTGGTTACGTTGGACGTTGCAGCGTGCGACGCGCTGCGCGCGTCCCGGCGCCGGGCGCGCCACGATGCGGCCGACGGGGCCGCGCTCAAGGAGACCACGGATGACTGACGTGTCGAACGCGCTCGAGGCCGTCGCGGCGTTGATCGCCGAGCGCACGAAGTACGAGGGCTGGATCAGTGCGCTCGCCACCAAGAGCGACGTGCCGAGCCACGTGCTGGAGAAGGTGCGGGCCGACTACACCAGTCGCCTGCGCTCCGTGCTGCAGGCGTTCACCGGTCACACCCCGGCGCTCGATGCGGCGCTCAGTGAGCTGCAGTCGCGCGACGGATCGCTGGCGGCGCAGGAGAAGGCCTGCCGCGACGAACATGCCGAGGGCGAGCTGCGCCACATGGTCGGCGAATACGATGCCGACCAGTGGGACAAGGTGCGCATCGGACATGAGGCGCTGCTGTCACGGTTGGCGAGCGAGCGTCAGGGCATCGCCGGCGAGCTTTCGGGCGTGCAGCGCAGCCTGGCTGCGGCCGCCGACGCTGCGCAGCGCGCACGGTCCATCGGTGACATGGTGGTGACGCCGCCGAGCAGCGGCCGGCTCGAGTCGCCGACGCCCGCGATCCAGGGCATGATGGGCGAGACCGCCGCGCCACCGCCGGCTCCTGTGTACGAAGAGCCACCGGTGCAGCAGCCGTATCGGCCCACGCCGGTGCCGGCGTCGCCGGAGCCCGTCGAGCGCCGACCGCTGTCGGATGACCTTGGCTTCCTGCGCACCACGCCGCGCAACGTCGCCGCGCCGCGTGATGGTGGCATGGCCGCCGAGGCGGCGTCCACCGCCACCGCCATGAAGTCGCCGGAGACCCCGATGCTCCGCATCGTGCCGAACGCCACGCCGGCGCAGTCGCCACCACAGCCAGTGGACGCCGCAAAGACGCTGCGGTGTGCCGAGTGCGGGACGATGAATTACGCCACCGAGTGGTATTGCGAGCGCTGCGGCGGTGAGCTGGCGGTGCTCTAGGGCTCGTGTGATGTGCTGAACGACAAACGGGCGAACCAGATGGTTCGCCCGTTTGCGTCACATCACGAACTGTCGCGAGTCAGGCTGCGGCAGCGGCGTTCGCACGCTTGGCCATCCGGCTCTTCTGCCGGGCGGCCGCGTTCTTGTGGATCAGGCCCTTGCGAGCCGCACGATCGAGCAGCGTGGTGGCCACTCCACGTACCTCTGCCGACGCGCCCTCGGCCTTGGCCTTCTTGAGGGCGGTGCGCAGCGCGGAACGCTGCGCGCGATTGCGTGCCTGGGCGGCACGCGACTTCCGCATGTTCTTCTTTGCGGAGGCGATATTCGGCACCGATAACTCCAATTCAGAAAATGAACACGATTCGCCTGTCTTGGGCGAACCGCGAAAGATAGGGAGCCGGGCGGTGGTGTCAATCTTCCACGCTGTCTTGGCCCGGGCTGCCGGCCCTCTTAGGTTGCCATGCTCCCTCGGAGTGTCCCCCGTGGCCGATCCTGCGGGACAGGCCCGGCCCGACCCTCCGGACCCACTCCGCCGCCCCGGACCAGCGCCCGCGTGCCATCCTCCTGCCGCTCCCGACCCATGATCGACACCGTGGACCGCCCGGGAACGGTACGCAGGAACCAGCCGGCGTGAGCGAGCAGGCCCTCACCGCCACCGGCCCCGACCGCGGCGACGACGACGCCGCGGCGGAGGATGACACTGTGGTGCCCGAGACCGTGGCAGCGCCGGTCGCCGTCGAGCCCGCCGCCCCGGTCAGCTTCCTGGTGGACCTCCCGGCCTACGCCGGCCCGCTCGACCTGCTCCTGTCGCTGATCCGCGACGAGAAGGTCGACATCTACGACATCCCCATCGCGCACATCGCGAAGCAGTTCCTGCTGCGCATCCGCGTGCTGCAGCTGAACGACGCCGCCGAGTATCTCGAACTGGCGGCGCGCCTGCTGCGCATCAAGGCGCAGATGCTGCTGCCGCGGCATGGCGAGGTGGAGACGTGGGAGGATCCGCGCGCGGAGCTGGTGCGCCGGCTGCTCGAATATCAGCAGATGCGCGAGGTGGTGGACATCCTCGAGCGTCGCGGTGATGAGCGCCGCAGCCGCTTCGCCCGTGCCTACCTGCCCGAGGCGGGTGAAGCGGTGATGGCACCACTGGCGTTGTCACTCGGCGAGCTGCTGACGGCCGTCGATCGCATCCTGCGCGTGACGAAGGAGCCCACCGTCCACACCGTGGTGGCGCGGACCCTCGACGTGGCCGGTGCCATCGCGATGGTGCGGAACGTGATCGCCGACCGGCGCACCATGCGTTGGAGCGACCTGGTGGCACGCGATGCGGAGCCGTGGCAGATCCTGTCCATGTTGCTCGCATTGCTCGAGCTGGCGAAGCTGGGAGAGCTGCGGCTCGCACAGCCCCGCCCATTTGCATCCGTCGAGATTGAGCATGATACCCCTGGTGAAGCTGCTTGAGGCGGCGCTCTTCGCGAGCCCGCGCCCGATTCCCGTCGAGGAGTTGAGCGTGCTGGCTCCGGAGGCGAGTCCGGCCGAGATCGCGTCGGCGCTGGACACGCTGCGCGAGCACTATGACGTCGATGGCCACGGCGTGGAGCTGGCGGAAATCGGCGGTGGCTGGCAGATCCTCACGCGCGCCGAATACACCGAGGCGATCGAACGCGCGCAGCTCGCCGCGCGCCCGCAGCGATTGTCGGCTGCGGCGCTGGAAACGCTGGCGATCATCGCCTACCGGCAGCCGATCGGTCGCACGGAAGTGGAGGAGATTCGCGGCGTCGCCGTGGGCTCGATTCTCAAATCATTGCAGGAGCGCGCGCTGATCGACGTCGTGGGTCGGGCCGAAGGGCTGGGTCGTCCGTTGCTGTACGGGACGACGTCGTTGTTCCTCGAGCAGTTCGCGTTGCGGCACCTCGAAGAGTTGCCGCGCGCCGACGAGCTCGCGATCGCGTTGCGTCCCACGCCGCAGCCGCTGTGACCGGCCGACCGCCGCGTCGTACCGGCACGGGTGGGAAGGCGCCGCCGAAGCCGCGTGGCGTGAAGCCGCCGGAACGGCCGGCGGCCAAGGGCACGCGCACGCCGCTCGGTCCAGAGGCGCGTGATCCGCGCAAGCGCAGCCCGCGCAAGGCACCGGGTGGCGGCAGCGCGCGACCGGCGGCACCACTCGCACCGACGGTCGTCAAGACGCCGAAGGATGCGCGCGAGACGATGCGCCTGCAGCGGTTCCTGGCGCGCGCTGGCGTGACGTCACGGCGTCAGGCCGAGACGATGATCACCGAAGGGCAGGTGACGGTGAACGGCGTGGTGGCCACGCTCGGCTCCAGTGTCGACCCGCTGCAGGACGTGGTGGTGGTCGGCGGGAACCGGGTGAAGATGGCCGACACCGTGACCTGGCTGGTGCTCAACAAGCCGGCCGGCGTGGTGACGACGCGCACCGATCCCGAAGGCCGTGACACGGTGTTCGACCTGGTGCCGAACGTCGCCGGCCTGACGTATGTGGGGCGCCTCGATTACATGACGGAAGGCGTGCTGGTGATGACCAGCGATGGTCGCGCGGCGCATCTGCTCACGCACCCGAGCCGTGAAGTGACGCGCACCTACGAGGCGGTGGTGCAGGGCGCGGCGATGGCCGCCCTCGATGCATTGCAGGCCGGCGTGGAACTCGATGACGGCATGGTGTACGTCGATGCGGCGCACGTGGACAAGCTCGGTCGCAGCCGGTGGTTGCTGACGCTCACCTTGCACGAGGGACGGAATCGCGAGGTGCGTCGTCTGTGTGAGGCGGTCGGCCTGACGGTCGACAAGCTGACCCGCGTCAAGTTCGGGCCGGTGGGGCTGGGCGACCTTCCGCCCGGGCAGTGGCGGCCGCTGTCGCCGACGGAACTCCGCGGATTGGCGATCCGCGGTGGCGTCGAGAAGTAGGCCCACGCAGGTGCGGGATCGATCACCCACTCTTCCAGGCTGGAGAACGCGCGCATGACGGCGGTGCCCCTTTCGGCGTCCGCTCCCACGGGAGCGGCGGCGGTGCAGGCGATCCTGACCGAGGTGGCACGCCGTGTCGTCGGACAGGAGCTGATGGTCGAGCGCCTGCTGATCGGGCTGCTCACGGGTGGACACGTGCTGCTGGAAGGTGTGCCCGGCCTCGCCAAGACGCTCACCGTGCGCACGCTGGCCGAGACGATTCACACCACCTTCAAGCGCATCCAGTTCACCCCCGACCTGCTGCCGGCCGACGTGATCGGCACGCAGATCTTCGATCAGGCGTCGGGGGAGTTCCGCACCAAGCGTGGCCCGATCTTCGCCAACATCGTGCTCGCCGACGAGATCAACCGCGCGCCGGCCAAGGTGCAGGCGGCACTGCTGGAAGCGATGCAGGAGCGGCAGGTGACGATCGGTGGCACCACCTATCCGCTGGCCGAGCCCTTTCTCGTGCTGGCGACGCAGAATCCGATCGAGCAGGAGGGCACCTATCCGCTGCCCGAAGCGCAGATCGACCGGTTCATGCTGAAGCTGAAGGTGGAGTACCCGACGCGCGCCGAGGAGAAGGAAATCATGCGGCGCATGTCGTCGGGTATCGAGATCCCGATCGCCGTCGCCGCCACGCCACAGACGATCCTCGAGGCACGACGTGAGATCGCGGCGCTGCATCTCGATGAACGCATCATGGACTACATCGTGGAGTTGGTCCATGCCACGCGCGTGCCGTCGGAAGTGGGACTGGCCGGTCTCGCACCGCTGATCGAGTATGGCGCCTCGCCGCGTGCCACGATCGCGCTGGCGCAGGCCTCGCGTGCGCACGCCTACCTGCGCGGCCGCAGCTTCGTGCTCCCGGATGACGTGAAGGCGATCGCGCCCGACGTGCTGCGCCATCGCGTGGTGACGACGTTCGAGGCCGAGGCGCAGAACGTCACCAGCGACGAGATCGTGCGTCGCATCCTGGCGGCGGTCGCGGCGCCGTGAACCTGCGCTGGCGCCGCTCCGCCCCTGCGGTGCGTCCGCCGGAGCCCCCCACCACTGCGGTGCTCGGCGCCCCGGCACCGTTGGAAATCCTCGAGCAGGTGCGTCGCCTCGAGTTGAAGATGCGGCGCCTGGTGAACTCACGCTTTGCCGGTGAGTACCGCTCGGTGTACAAGGGCCAGGGCATGGAGTTCTCGGAGGTGCGCGAGTACCAGCCCGGCGACGAGGTGCGCAGCATCGACTGGAACGTGACGGCGCGCTTGCAGAAGCCGTACGTGAAGCGGTACGTCGAGGAGCGCGAGCTGACGGTGCTGTTGCTGGTGGACTGCTCGGCGTCGGCGCACTTCGGCACCCGCACCCGCTTCAAGGACGACGTGTCGCTGGAGGTCGCGGCGGTGCTCGGCCTCTCCGCATTGCGCAACAACGATCGCGTGGGGCTGGTGGCGTTCACCGATCGCGTCGAACATGCGGTGCCGCCACGCAAGGGACGGCGGCATGGCCTGCGGCTGCTGCGCGACCTGCTCTCGCTCCGTCCGGTCGGCCAGCGCACCAACGTCGCGCTGGCATGCGAACAGGCGGAGCGACATCTCGCCCATCGCTCGCTGGTGTTCGTCCTCTCCGACTGCAACGATCCCGGAGCCGAGGCCGCGCTGCTGCGACTGGCAGCACGCCATCAGGTCGTCGTGATCACCGTGGACGACCCGGTGGAACAGGCGCTGCCTGCTGCCGGGGTGCTGGTGCTGGCCGATCCGGAGACCGGTGACCGGGTGGAGGTGGACAGCAGCGACACGGCGTTTCGTGCGCGCTACGCCGCCGCTGCGGTGGCGGCCAGCGAGCGTCGCGCGGCGATGTTCGCGCGCACCGGCGTGACGGCGGTGCTGCTGCGCACCGACCAGCCGATCGTGGAGCCGTTGCTGGCCTACTTCCGTCGTGCCAGACCCATGTCGCGGCACGGGCGCTGAGATGCGGATCGGGCGGTGGGTCGCGGCGCTGTTGCTGTTGACGGGTCGCGGCGTGTCGGCGCAGGAACCGGCACCGGCGATCGGCGACAGCGCGGGCCGGGTGACATTCCGCGTGCTGCCCGAGACGGTGACGGTTGGACAGCCGTTCATCGTGTCGCTGCGCGCCGTGCCGGTGCGCGGACGGCTGGCGATTGCGCCGCCGGTCCCCGACACCGGCGGCATCGTCGAGCCGCTCGATCCAGCGGTGGTGACGCGCCGCGGCGACACGCTGCTGGTGCGGTATCGGCTCATCGCCTGGCAGCCGGGCGTGCTCACGATTCCGCTGGCGCCGGTGCAGATGAAGCGTGACTCGAGCGAGATGCCGGTGCCGGTGGACATCCGCGTGGTGGTGGCGTCGGTGCTGCCTGCCGACACGGCGCGCCGGGTGCCGAAGGATGCGCGCGAGCTCTTCGCACCGCAGGCGCCATGGTGGGCGGGATGGTGGCAGTGGATGCTGGCACTCCTCGCCTTGTTGCTCGGCGCATACCTGATCTATCGCTGGCGCACACGCGTGCGCGTCGTGGCACCGGACAAGCGCTCACCGGTGGACGTGGCCGAGGCGGCGTTCCAGCGCCTCGATGCACGCCAGCTGCTGGCGGCGGGTGAAGGGGCGCGGCACGTCGCCTTGGCGACGGAAGTGCTGCGCCAATACCTCGCCGACATCGAGCCGTCGCTGGCGTTGTCGCTGACCAACGCGGAGCTGCTGGCCGCGGCCCGACCGATCACTGCGCTGCCCGGGCGCCAGCTGGCGCAACTGCTGGAGCAGACCGATGCCGTGCGTTTCAGCGGTGCCGGTGTGGACGGCGACACGGTGCGGAAGGTGAGCGGGATGGCGCGTGAACTGGTGCGCGACATCGACCGTGTGCGCACGGCATCCGACCGGCAGGTGGCCTGATGCTCGGCACGATCCTCTCGTGGTGGGATTCACTCGGTGTCGCGATCGGCGTGCCGCTGGCGCTGCTGGCACTGCTGGTGTTGCCCGTCGTGTGGTGGCTGCGTCGCAAGGCCGCAGTGCAGGCGATGCCGTTCGCCGCGCTCGACATCGTGCGCGAGGCGAAGCCGCGCCAGAGTCGCGTGCGTCGCTGGCTGATGCGGTTGCGATTGGTGGCGCTGGCCGGCTGCGCGCTGGCGTTGGCGCATCCGTACGCGCGCGGCGGCGAACGGCGCGAGACGCGCGACGGCATCGACATCATGCTCGCGTTCGACATCTCGAGCTCCATGCTGGCCGAGGATTTCCAGCCGCAGAACCGGCTCGAGGTGGCGCGGGCGCAGGTGAAGGAGTTCGTGAAGCTGCGTGAGTCGGATCGCATCGGGGTGGTGTCGTTCGCCGGTGAGGCGCTGACGCAGGTGCCGCTGACGGCCGATCACCAGGTGGTGCAGTCCGCGATCGACCAGCTGCAGCCCGGCCAGCTCGACGACGGGACCGCCATCGGCACCGCGATCGCCACCGCCTCCAACCGGCTGCGTGCCGCCAGCGGCACTTCCAAGGTGCTGGTGCTGCTCACCGATGGCGTGAACAACCGCGGGCAGGTGGACCCGCGTACGGCGGCGCGTGCGGCGTCGGCGTTCGGGATCCGCGTGTACGCGATCGGTGTCGGCACCGAAGGCATGGCACCGGTGCCGGTGGGTCGCGGCCTGTTCGGGCTGCGCTACGAGACGCAGCGGGTGGAGATCGACGACGCGTTGCTGACCGAGGTGGCCCGCGCGACGGGTGGCCGATATTTCCGCGCCAAGGATGCCGCGGGCCTGCAGCGTGTCACGCGCGAGATCGACCGACTGGAGCGCACGCCCACGCTGGCGCGCCGCTCGTTGCCGCGGAGCGAGTGGTACCTGTTGCCCGGTGGCATCGCGCTGCTGGCGCTGCTGGCGGAGGCGTGGGTGCTGCAACGCCGGGGGCCGATTCCATGAACTACGTGCTCCCCTTCCTGAACCTCTTCGCACGCGCCTGGATGTTGCCGGTGGCGTTGGTCGCCGGTGCGCTGCTGGCGGTGGTCGCGTGGCGCACCGAGGCGCGGCGTCGGTCACGCCTGGCGCAGCTGGGCGACGTGCCGGTGCTGGAGCGGCTGGTGCCGCGACGCTCCACCGGGCTGCCACCGCGTGCGCGCGCCATCGTGCTCGGCATCGCCGCCGTCTGCCTCGGCGTCGCGCTGGCCGGACCGCGCTGGGGTGAACGCGCCGAACGTCGCCGGGACGTGGGTGTGGACATCGCGCTGGTGCTCGATGTCTCGGCATCGATGCTGGCGCGCGATGAAGGCGAGGCATCGCGGCTGGAGCGGATGAAGGCAGACGTGCGCCGGCTGCTGGTCACGATGCCGGGTGCGCGCGTGGCGCTGCTGGTGGTGGCGGGACGCAGCTACCTGCTGACGCCACTCACCGCCGATCACGACGCGCTGGAGCTGTTCCTCGACGGCCTCGATCCGGGCATGGTGAGCCAGGGTGGGAGTGCCATCGCGCAGGGCGTCGCGCAGGCCACGCAGGTGCTGGGCGTGAGCCAGGAAGGCGGCGATCGCGCGCTGGTGGTGATGAGCGACGGTGAGACGTGGGATGACGAGGCCGAGATCGCAGCGGCGGCCAAGGCTGCGCACGATGCGCGCCTGGCGGTGGTGACCGTCGGCTACGGTACTGCCGCCGGTGCCAACATCCCGCTTGGCAACGGGTCGGTGAAACTCGATGCAGACGGACAGCCGGTGGTGACCCGCGCCAATGCCGCAACGCTGGAGGCCATCGCGCGGATCACCGAGGGCACCTACGTGGACGGGGCCACCGCCGACCGGCCGGGACGTGTGCGCGTGGCGTTGCGCCGGCTGCGGCAGACGGAGCGTGTGTACAACGCCGGCACGTCACCGGTGCAGCGCTATTCGTACTTCCTCTGGCCGGCATTCCTGTTGCTGCTCATCGACGCGCTGCTGGCGGAACGCGCGCGTCGCGCGGCACCGGCGCAGGCGGTGGCCGCGCTGTTCGTCGCCACGCTGCTGCTGCCGTCACCCGCGCGGGCACAGCAGGGTGAGGCGGTGGATGGCATGGCGCTGTTCCGTGAGCGCAAGTTCGCCGCCGCGGCGCAGGCCTTCCGCGAGCGCGCACGCGGCGGCGATGGGTCACTGCGCAATCTCTACAACCTCGGCACGGCGCTGCTGGAAGCGGACTCGATCTCCGCCGCCACCGAGGTGCTCGACCGCGTCGTGACCATCGCACCGGATGCAGACCTGCGGTTCCGCGCGCTGTTCAACCTCGGCCTCGCCAACCTGCGCCGCGGTCGCGCGGCGAGCGAGGCGGAAGCGGGCCCGTATCTCGCCAACGCGGTGGCGGCATACCGACGCGCACTGCGCACGCGCACCGATGATCCTGATGCGAAGTGGAACCTCGAGCTGGCGATCCGTGAACAGCAGCGACAGGGCGGCGGTGGCGGAGGCGGCGGTGGTGGGCAGCAACCCCCGAACGAACCGCCGCCACCGAGCAGCAAGGGCCAGCAGGAACTCGACAAGCAACGTGCCGATGCGGTGCTCAACAGCGCCGCTCGTGATGAGCGTGACGTGCAGACGCGACGCCAGCGGGATGGACGCCGGCGCGAAGCCTCGGCCGGGCGGGACTGGTGAGCGTCACCATCGGGGTGCTGCTGCAGATCGCGGTGTCGGTGCAGGTGGCCGACACCGTTGCCGCGCGCACGGCGGTGCCGGTGGTGGTGCGCGCCACGGTCAATGGCAACACGGCGCCGCGCATCACTGCGCCGACGGCCAACGGCACATCGCTGGAGCTGGTGAGTGACGTGACGCGGCTCGGCGGCGGCTTCGGCCAGGCGGTGGCGACCCGCGAGACGCGGTACGTGCTGCGAGCGGGTGGCCCGGGGTTGGTGGTGCTCTCACCGGTGATGGCGACGATCGGCACGCTGCAGGCGATCAGCCAGGAGAAGCGCGTGGTGGTGCTGCCGCCGCCGACCAACGCGGTGCCCGCATTGGTCACGCAGGCACCATTGTCGCGACGCACGCTGGTGAACTTCCATTCGCTGGTCACCAGCGACACCGCCTGGGCAGGACAGCAGGTCACGCTGCAGGTCGGCGTGTTCATCGACGATGAGCTGCGCGCGCAATTGCAGCGCAACCCTGAGTACGTCGCGCCGTCGGTGGATGGTGCCGTGTCCTACGACCTGCCGGTGGCGAACGATGCGTTGCCCAGCCGCGATGTCGATGGGGCCCGCTACCGTCCGTTCATCTTCGCCCGCGCCCTGTTCCCGCTGCGCGCCGGCCTGCTCACCATCCCGCCCGCGCGACTGGGTTACACCCTCGGCTCCGCGGGCACGATGTTCGGCCGGCAGGAACGTCAGACGGCCAGCACGCCGACGCGCAGCGTGGTCGTGCGGGAGTTGCCGGTGGAGGGACGGCCGCCACAGTTCGGTGGCGCCGTGGGCGTGTATGCGATCAGCGCATCGGTGGAGCGTGGCGGACGCGTCGGCGATGCGCTGCAGCTCAGCGTGACGGTGACCGGGGCGGGGAACGTGAAGCTGCTGCCGGCACCGACGCTCAGCATCCCCGGGATCACCATCAACCCGTCGGGCGAAAGCATCGTCGTGGACAGCACCGACCTGCTGATCCGCGGCAGCAAGACGTTCCGCTTCCTGCTCACCCCCACCCGCGACGGCGACATTCCGCTCGGCGACGTGCGCTATGCGTACTTCAATCCCGTGCGCGCCACCTACGAAGAAGCTATCGCGCCATTGGGATCGCTGCGTGTCGCGCCCGGCACCGCAGTGGCCGACGAGGAGCGCGTCAGCACCGTGACCGCGCTGCCGCTCGAGGCGTGGCGGGTCGAGGATATCGACGACATCACGGAACGCTGGTGGTTCCGGGTGCTCTTCCTGCTGCTCGGTGCACCGTGGCTGGCCCTGATGCTCCGTCGGCTCTATCGCGCGCTGCCGCGCCGCCCGTCGCGTGAGCGGCGCAAGCAGCGTCGCGATCCTGCGGCGGTGACGGTGGTGGATGCGGCCACGCTGCGGCGTACGTTCCTCCGTGCGCTGGCGCCGCTGGTGCAGCTGCGCGCCGACCAGCCGTTCGCCGTGGACGACGTGGTGCGTCGCCTGAGACGTTCCGGTGCCAGCACCGATGCGGCGGAAGCTGCCGGCGCGCTGCTGTTGCGTCTCGACCGGCTCACGTTCTCCACCGCCGAGCCGTTGCGCGACGAGATGCTGGCACAACTGGAGCGCGAAGCCGCGGCGGTCACGACGCAACTGCAGGGCGAGATGTCGAGCCGTGTGCTGGAGAAGATGCGGCCCGTGGCTCGCAGCATCATCCTGGTGATCGGTGCGGCGTCGGTGCTCGGTGCCCAGCCGGCTGCATTCACGCGTGGGATTGCGGAGTATCGTGCCAGGCGGTTCACCGAAGCTGCCGCATCCTTCGCCGACGCCGCAGCGACCCAGCCCGCCAGCGCCACGGCGTGGTCCAACCTCGCCGCCGCGCACTGGATGCGTGCCGACACCGCCGGCGCAATCACCGCCTGGCAGCGCAGCGCACGACTGGCGCCGCGCGGCAGCATCGCGCTCAGCATGCTGCAGCGTCATGCGACCACCGGCGAGTTGCGCACCGCCATCGTGCCCGTGACACCGAATGTCGCCTGGTGGCTGCTGCTGGGTGTGACCGGCGTGCTCTCGCTGGCCGGGGCCGCGTGGCGCTGGCGGCAGCGTGCGATCGGCAACGGCGCCTTGATCGGCGCGGCCTGCGTGGTGGCGGGATTCGCGGCGCTGTCGGTGGTGTCGCAGCGATCGGCGAACGCGGATGGCATCGTGGTCGTGCGCCGTGACGTGGCGCTGCGCACGGAGCCCGTGCTCGCCGGCGAGGCTGGCGCGCGCGCGCGCGCCGGTGAACTGGCCATCGTGCGCGAGGCGCGTGGCACCTGGCGTCTGCTGGACGTTCGCGACGGACGATCGGGATGGGTGGAGTCGGAGGCCTTGCGATCACTGGCGATCGGCGACGGGCGGGACGTGGCACTGGCCGAGCGTCGGATCGCTGCCGACGGCGAACTCCCCTAGTTTCCGGGCATGTCTCGCATCGCCATCCTCGCTCCGGCCGTCGCCGACCAGATCGCCGCGGGCGAGGTGGTGGAGCGGCCGGCGTCGATCGTGAAGGAGCTGATCGAGAACGCGCTCGACGCGGGCGCGACCGACATCGGCATCGAGATCGAGGACGGCGGGCGTGGCCTGATCCGCATCCGTGATGACGGTGCGGGCATGTCGCCCGCCGAGGCCGAACTGGCGCTCTCCCGGCACGCGACGTCGAAGATTCGCGTGGCCGATGATCTCGTCGGCGTGGCAACCTTCGGCTTCCGAGGTGAGGCGCTGCCGGCCATCGCGTCGGTGTCGCACCTGGTGCTGGAAACGTCGGAATCGGACGGCGATGGCACGCGTGTCACGGTGGCGCAGGGCACGCGGCTCGGCACGGAACCGATCGCGCGCCGACGCGGGACCACGATCACGGTGACGGAACTCTTCCACGCCGTGCCCGCGCGCCGGAAGTTCCTCAAGAGTGCGCGCGGAGAGTGGCGCGCGATTGCCGAGTTGCTGGCGACCGTGGCGCTGGTGCGTCGCGACGTGCGTCTGACGGCGATACATGATGGTCGGAACGTGTTCTCCGCGGTGCCGGCGCGCAGCTGGCGCGAACGGCTGGCCGGGGTGTGGGCCGGCGTCACGCCGTCGAACATGATCGACGTGGACGACGTGCAGGGACCGGTGCACGTGCGAGGCCTGGTGGAACAGCCGGCCAACGTGGGCCTCAGCGCGCGCCGTCTGTTCCTGATGGTGAACGGTCGTGCGATCCGCGACACGGGTCTCGTGCGCGCCGCCGAGGCGGCCTACCTGTCCACCATTCCCTCTGGCACGCGACCGTCGCTGGCGCTGGACATCCGCCTGCCCGGCGACGCGGTGGACGTGAACGTGCATCCGGCGAAGGCGGAAGTGCGCTTCCACGAACGCTGGCAGGTGGAACGGGTGGTGGAAGGTGCGGTGCGCCGCGCGATCGGCGTGGCGGCAGCGGCGCCGTTGTTCACCAACCGGTTCGGTGGCGAGCGCACCTGGGCGCCGCCGTCGGCGTCGCCCGACCTGTCGCTGCTGCACAGGGTGCCCGACGCGGCTCCGCTGTTCGCTGCCGCGAGCGACGAGGCGACTGGCGTCGCAGTGACGGAGGCGCCGACCGCCCACGACGTGCCTGAGCCGGTGGAGGTCCCGCCGCTGCTGCAGCTGCGCCGCATGTACCTGATGTTCGAGCGCGACGATGGCGTGGTGCTGATCGACCAGCACTCCGCACACGAGCGCGTCCTGTACGAGAAGCTGATGTCGAAGCTGCACGGCGGCGACGCGATCGTGCAGACGCTGCTCTTTCCGCTCACGCTGCACTTGAGCCCCGCCGAGGCGGACGCGTTCGAGGCGCACCGAGACGCGTTCGAGGCGCTGGGATTCGGCATCGAGGGTTTCGGAGGACAGACGCTGGTGGTGCAGAGCGTGCCGATGCCGCACCATCGCTTCGATGCCGAGCGGGCCCTGCGCGAGACGCTGGCGTCGTTGGCGGGTGATCGCGTCGCCAGTACTGCGACGCGCCACGAGCGGCTGGCGATGACCGTCGCCTGCAAGGCGGCGGTGAAGGCGGGCGACGTGCTCTCGATGGGCGAGATGCGCGCGTTGTTCACCGACCTCGCGCGCACCACGTTGCCGGCGCACGATGTGCACGGCCGCGCCACAATCGTGCAGCTGAGCTGGGATGAACTCGACCGGCGGTTCGGGCGTGCGTGACATCGCGGTGATCTGCGGGCCGACGGCGGCCGGGAAGTCGGCCATCGCGATGGCGCTCGCGGCGCGCACCGGTGCGCGACTGGTTAGTGCCGACTCGCGGCAGGTGTATCGTCGTTTCGACATCGGCACTGCCAAGCCCACGCTCGCCGATCGCGCCGCGGTGGTGCATCACGGCATCGATGTCGTCGAGCCCACGGCACGCTACTCCGCCGCAGCGTGGTGTGAGGCGGCGCTGCGATGGATGGGCGACGCCGATGCTGATGGGCAACCGGTGATCGTGGTGGGTGGCACCGGCTTTTACCTGCGCGCGCTCGAGGAGCCGCTGTTCGAGGCACCCCCGGTCGATGCCGAGCAACGCGAACGGGTGCTGGCGGCGCTGGCGCCGATCGACACGGGCGAACTCCGCGCACGATGCCTCGCGGTGGACCCCGACCGCGCGCATCTCGGTCGCACGCAGCTGCTGCGCGCACTGGAGATCCACGCGCTCACGGGGCGCCCGCTGAGCGTGTGGCTCACGGAGCGCGCCAGGCCGCCGGTGGTGCGCCCGCACTACCTGGTGGTGGATCCCGGTGCGGTGCTGCGCGTGCGCATCGCGCAGCGTGTGCATGCCATGCTGGACGCCGGCTGGGAATCGGAAGTGGCGACGCTGGCGCGTGACGTGCCCGAAGACGCCCCGGCCTGGAACGCCTGCGGCTACGGACTGCTGCGCGCGGCCATGACGGGTGCCATGCCGCGTGCCGATGCCATCGAGCGAACCATCATCGACACCCGGCAGTACGCCAAGCGGCAGCGCACCTGGTTCCGCCACCAGCTGCCCGCCGATCGTGTGACCCTGCTCGACCCGACCGCGCCCGATGCGGACCTGCGCGCGGCCGAATGGCTGGAGACCACCTCCCTGTCGGAGCACCTGTGAAGATCGGCATCACCTGTTATCCCACCTACGGCGGCTCGGGCGCCATGGCCACCGAGCTGGGAATCGCGCTCGCAGCCCGTGGCCACGAGATCCACTTCATCACCTACGCACAGCCGTTCCGGCTGCCGGCATTCCTGCCGCGCGTGTTCTTCCACGAAGTGGACGTGGGCCGGTACCCGCTGTTCGAGTATCCGCCCTACGACCTCGCACTGGCTGTTCGCATGCACGAGGTGGTGCGCAGCGCGAAGCTCGACGTGCTGCACTGCCACTACGCGATCCCGCATGCCACCAGCGCCTGGATCGCGCGCGAGATGCTGCGCGAAAGCGGTGAGGACGTGGCGGTGGTGACCACGCTGCACGGCACCGACATCACCATCGTCGGGCAGGATCCGTCATACCGGCCGATCACCAAGTTCTCGATCGAGAAGTCGGATCGGATCACTGCCGTGTCGGAGCACCTGCAGCGCGAGACGGTCACCGCCTTCGGCTGCACCGGCTGCTCGGTGGAGGTGATCCACAACTTCATCGACCCCGCCGTCTACGACCGTGCGCGCTATCCCGGCGCGCTGAGTGCGGTGCTCCAGTCACCGGGGAAGGTGCTGATGCACGTCAGCAACTTCCGCGCGGTGAAGCGGACGGTGGACGTGATCCGCATCTTCGCCAAGGTCGCGGCGACGATGGAAAGCACGCTGGTGATGGTGGGCGATGGGCCGGACCGCGGTGTCGCCCAGGACGAGGCGCGCGCGCTCGGCGTCGCCGATCGTGTGCAGTTCCTCGGCCGCATCGAGAACGTCGCCCCGCTGCTGTCCAGCGCCCACCTGTTCCTGTTGCCGTCGGCCAACGAGTCGTTCGGCCTCTCGGCGCTGGAGGCCTTGGCCTGCGGTGTGCCGGTGGTGGCCTCGTGTGCCGGGGGCATCCCGGAAGTGGTACGCGACGGCGTGACCGGCGCTCTCTGCCCGGTGGGTGATGTCGATGCCATGGCGTCGGCCGCCAGCTACATCCTCGGCGACGATGCCCGCTGGGCGCAGATGAGTGAGGCGGCCGCCAGCGATGCCCGGCAGCGCTTCAGCGAGGCCCACATCATCGGCCAGTACGAGGCGACCTACGAAGATGCGCTGGCCGTCTCGGCGTCGCGGCGGCGGGCCCGCGCGCGTGTCGCATCGGCCACCGGCGCGCCGTCGTTCGAGTAAAATGCACCCCGTCGCGCCGCCTCCTGCGGCGCGGCACCGACACTCCCGCCCTGCCTCATGAACGTCTTCGAAGCACTGGTCCTCGGCATCGTGCAAGGGCTGGCCGAGTTCCTGCCGATCAGCTCCTCCGCACATCTGAGCCTGGTGCCGTTCATCTTCGGCTGGCAGGATCCCGGGTTGGCGTTCGACGTGGCGCTGCATCTCGGTACGCTGGCGGCAGTGCTCTGGTACTTCAGGCAGCAGTGGATCGCACTGACGCTGGCCGGCGTGCAGATCGTGCGCACCATGCGCATCGAGGGCGAGGAGCAGTGGCGCGCCGTCTACATCGTCATCGCCACCATTCCCGGCGCGATCGGTGGCTTGTTGCTGCAGAAGTACGCCGAGACGGTCTTCCGCAACCCGCTGATCACTGCCATCACGCTGATCGTGCTGGGTGTGCTGCTGTGGGCCGCCGATCGCTACGCACCGCAGGTGCGCACGTTGCGGGAGATCCGCTGGGTCGATGCGCTGCTGATCGGACTCGCGCAGGTGTGTGCGCTGATTCCCGGCGTGTCACGCTCCGGCGCCACGATGACGGCCGGGCGTGCCCTGGGCCTCGATCGCACCGGTGCTGCGACCTTCAGCTTCCTGATGTCGATGCCGATCACCGCGGCGGCGGCGGTGGTGAAGGTGCCCGAGGCGCTGCGTGAGGGAATCACGCTGCCGATCGTGGTCGGCATCCTTGCGTCGGGCATCAGCGGTTGGCTGGCAATCTCGGTGCTGCTGAAATTCGTCTCGACGCGCAGCTTCGGCGTTTTCGCGGTGTACCGGGTGGTGCTGGGCTGCGTGATTCTGGCGCTGCTCTACGTGCGCAGGTGATGTTGCCCGACGGCGCGATGCTGGTTGCGTATGATGGCGTCGACTGCGACGCACTGCAGGCGCGATCGGGTGCGTCACGGCTGGTGGCCGTGGACCACTGCGACAGCACGATGGACCTGGCACACGATCTGGCCGCTGCCGGCGCCGCGCATGGCACCGTGGTCGTGACCGAGGCGCAGGGTGCAGGGCGTGGGCGGGCGGGGAAATCGTGGGTGTCGGCACCGGGCAGCGGCGTGTGGGCGAGCGTCGTGCTGCGACCGTCGGGTGCTGCACACGGTGGCGTCCTCTCGCTGCGGGTCGGGCTCGAACTCGCCGCGCGCCTCGATGCACACGCCGATGGCGGCGTGCGACTGAAGTGGCCCAACGACCTGTATCGCGGCGACCGCAAGCTGGCGGGGATCCTCGCCGAAGCGCGGTGGCGCGGCGCGACGCTGGAGTGGATCGTGGTGGGCGTCGGCGTGAACGTGCGCAGTCCGCGCGTGGACCCACCGGTCGCGTCACTGGATGCGGGCACGACCCGCGCCGACGTGCTCGTGCACGTGGTGCAGGCCGTCCTCGCCGCCGGAGCTTTCGATGGCGACCTGTCCGCGGACGAGTTGCAGCGCTTCGCCACGCGGGATCTCGCCGCCGGTCGCGAGATCAGCGCGCCATTGGCGGGGACGGTGCTGGGCATCTCACCCGGCGGTGGACTGCGCGTGCGCACCGCCGCCGGTGACGCGATCGCGGTGGCGGGATCGATGTCGTTCCGAACCTTCTGACGGAGCCTGGCCATGCTGCTGGTGTGCGACGTGGGCAACACCGAGACCACCATCGGCGTGGCGCAGTCCGGCCGCATCGTCGCGCACTGGCGCGTGATGACCAGCGCGACGCGCACGCCACACGAGTTCGCGCTGGTGCTGCGATCGCTGCTCGACCTCGACGATGTGGCACACGCGGCGATCGATTCGGCGGCGATCGGCTCGGTGGTGCCGGCCGTCACGTCACCACTGGCGGAAGGCATCCGGCTCGCGTTCGCCGTCACGCCACTGGTGATCGATGCCACCAGCGCGCTGCCGATCACGCTCGACGTCGAGGAGCCGCAGACGGTGGGCGCCGATCGCATCATCAACACACTCGCCGCCAGCCGCATCTATGCCACCGACTGCATCGTGGTGGACCTCGGCACCGCCACCACCTACGACTGCATCACGCGAGATGGTGTGTTCCTCGGCGGCGTGATCGCGCCCGGCGTGCTGACGTCGTTGGAAACACTGACGCGCCGCACGTCGAAGTTGCCGGCCACCGAGTTGCGTGCACCGGCACATGTGCTCGGCCGGCGCACCGAGGAGTGCATCCGTTCCGGCGTCGTGTACGGTGCGGTGGATGCGATCACCGGCATCGTCGGCCGGCTGCGTGCCGAGTGGCCGACGGGCCGGGAGCCGATGGTGATCGGCACCGGTGGGCTGGCCGGCATGCTGCAGCCGTATTGCCCGGTGCTGGCGGTGGTGGACCCCGACCTGACACTGCGCGGCCTGGCGATGGCGCACGCGCTGCTGGCAGGCTCGGACGCGGACTGAGCCGTGGCGGTCTCGCACGGCACGTCCGTTCGGACGCCGTAAAGTCCTGCCGTGTAACGGGTTAGCGTCGGCCGTCTGACGTAGACCGGTCCGTCGCGGCGCTGCTTGACGCCCTATGCGGGCTGACTACCTTTCGCGCGTTAGCAGTCAACCCGTTCGAGTGCTAACAATGCGCGCGTGTCCTGGTCCGTGCGCTCCCATATGTCACACGTCAGGTCTGGAGGAAGGACGATGACCACCAACAGTGCCATTGGCGCCAAGGTCACCCCGTTGGCCGATCGCGTTGTCGTGAAGCCGCTCGAAGAAGCGGAGCAGATGCGCGGCGGGCTGTACATCCCGGATACCGCGAAGGAAAAGCCGCAGCAGGGCGAGATCGTCGCCGTCGGCCCGGGCAAGTACGAAGATGGGAAGCTGGCCCCGATGACCGTGAAGGTCGGCGACCGCGTGCTGTACGGGAAGTACAGCGGCACCGAAGTCACGATCGAGGGCGAGAACGTGCTGATTCTCCGCGAGTCGGATGTACTCGCGGTCCTCGCCTGATCACTTTCGAGGATTAACAGATGGCTGCCAAGGAACTGCATTTCAACGTTGATGCGCGCGCTGCCCTGAAGCGCGGCGTCGATCAGCTGGCTGACGCGGTGAAGGTGACCCTCGGCCCGAAGGGCCGAAACGTCGTCATCGACAAGAAGTTCGGCGCCCCGACCGTGACCAAGGACGGCGTCACCGTCGCCAAGGAAATCGAGCTCTCCGATCCGCTCGAGAACATGGGCGCGCAGATGGTGAAGGAAGTCGCCACCAAGACCAGCGACAACGCCGGCGACGGCACCACCACCGCCACCGTGCTGGCCCAGGCGATCTATCGCGAAGGCCTCAAGAACGTGACGGCCGGCGTGAACCCGATGGCCCTCAAGCGCGGCATCGACAAGGCCGTGACGCAGGTCGTGGAAGAACTGAAGCGCATCTCCGTGCCGACCAACGGCAAGAAGGAGATCGCCCAGGTCGCCACCATCTCGGCCAACAACGACAAGGAAATCGGTGACCTGATCGCCGACGCGATGGAGAAGGTCGGCAAGGACGGCGTGATCACCGTCGAAGAGGCCAAGGGCCTCGAGACGACGCTGGAGACCGTGGACGGCATGCAGTTCGACCGTGGCTACGTCTCGCCGTACTTCGTCACCGATCCGGAGAAGATGGAAGCCGTCCTCGAGGACGCCTTCATCCTGATCCACGACAAGAAGATCAGCGCCATGAAGGAACTCCTCCCGGTGCTCGAGAAGGTGGCCCAGACGGGCAAGCCGCTCATGATCATCGCCGAAGACATCGAGGGCGAGGCCCTCGCCACGCTGGTCGTCAACAAGCTGCGTGGCACGCTGAAGATCGCCGCCGTCAAGGCGCCGGGCTTCGGTGATCGCCGCAAGGCGATGCTGCAGGACATCGCCGTGCTCACCGCCGGCAACGTCATCAGCGACGAAGTGGGCTTCAAGCTCGAGAACGCGACGCTGGCCGACCTCGGTCGCGCCAAGCGCATCGTCGTCGACAAGGACAACACCACCATCATCGACGGCAACGGCGACAGCGACCAGATCAAGGGTCGTGAGAAGGAGATCCGCGCCGCGATCGAGAAGAGCACTTCCGATTACGACAAGGAGAAGCTCCAGGAGCGTCTGGCGAAGCTCTCCGGTGGCGTGGCCGTCGTGAACGTCGGCGCCGCAACCGAAGCCGAGATGAAGGAGAAGAAGGCTCGCGTCGAGGACGCGCTGCACGCCACCCGTGCCGCCGTCGAAGAGGGCATCGTCCCGGGCGGCGGTGTCGCCCTGATCCGCGCCCAGAAGGCGCTGGTCAACTTCAAGCTCGAGGATGCGGAGGAGAACATCGGCGTCGCGATCATCCGTCGCGCCATCGAGGAGCCGATCCGCATGATCGTGCAGAACGCCGGTGGTGAAGGCTCCATCGTCGTCGAGAAGGTGAAGGCCGCCGAGTCGAACACGTTCGGCTACAACGCCCTCACCGACACGTACGAGGACCTGGTGCAGGCCGGCGTCATCGACCCGACCAAGGTCACCCGGACCGCGCTGCAGAATGCGGCGTCGATCTCGGGCCTCCTGCTCACGACCGAAGCGTTGATCGTCGAGAAGAAGGAAAACTCCCCCGCGCCGGCCGGTGGTGGCCACGGTGGCGGCGGCATGGGCGGCATGTACTAGTCCCACGCCGGACGCAGGAACGAACGGGGCGGTGCATCTCACGATGCGCCGCCCCGTTTCGCATCACTGGGTGGCGATCAGCGCCAGCCAGCCCTCGGCACCGTTCACGGGTCCGGCTGCACCAGCGCGTCGAGTTCCGTCGCGAGGATCGTCAGGGCGGGCACCGTGGTCGCGGCCAGGCCGCGTGGCGTCAAAGCCAGTGCCGCGACATGCCCCCGCAGCGTGGCCACGTCGCGCTCCGTGACCCAGAACTGCTCCCAGTCATCGGCGCCCTGATCCTCGGCGAACGAGTCGAGGCGATCGGCCAGGCCTGCCAGGTCGAACAGTGCGCCGCGTTCCAGCTCGCTCGCCTCGCCCTTCCGCGCCGCACCACCACCGCGCAGCGCGCGCGTGGCATCACGCAGCGCCGCGATCCCTTCCAGCATGCGTCCGCGCCGGTCCATCGTCGCGCGTGTCAGCGGTTGGTGCCGGTCATCGTGTCGTGCACCGTCGACAGGCATTCACGCATGCCATCGGTGAGCGTCACCTTGCGGCGCGCCATCACCCGTTCTGCAGTCTGCAGGAACCGCGCGCGATCGTAGACCTCACCCTGCGAGCCCCACGCGAACGGCGGCACCACGTTCGGCACCACGTCGTCGCTGATCACGTTGGCGCCGGCGCCGATGCAGCTGCCGGTGGTGAGTCGTGTCAGGATGCCGGTCTTGGCATGGTCGCCGACGATCGAGCCAAGGAACTGCAGCCCGCTGTCGGCACCGGCGAATCCCACGTGCCCGTAGGTGTTCTTGAGGTTCGACGTCACCGTGCCGGCACCGAGGTTCGTCCAGCGACCGAGGTAGCTGTGTCCGAGGAATCCGTCGTGTCCCTTGTTGGCGTGTCCGCAGATGATCGAGGTCGAGACTTCGCCGCTCACCTTGCAATGCTCGCCGATCGACACCGTGGTCCCGCTGCCGCCGACCCAGGTGGAGTGGGCACCGAGCACGAACGGGCCGGCCAATCGGGAGAAGCTGCGCACCACCGCCTGCTCGCCGATCAGCACCGCACCCTGTGTCGCGTCGATGACCACGAACGGTTCGACGGTCGCCGATTCGGCGATGCGCACTGCGTGGTCGCCGAGGACGCGGACGTCCGCTGGCAAGTCCTGCGGCGCCGGGAGGGACATCGCCAACACCTGTGCGTCGGCGGCGAGCATCGCGGGCAGGTGACCGATCACATCCCACGCGTGCCGCAGCATCCAGCCGTCGAGAGACACCGGCGCGCGGCCGATGACGATGCCCTTGGCGCGAATGTCGCGCACGGCGGCGGCGTGCGGCAATACTGCGGCGACCACCGTGCCGTCATGTGTCCAGCTGTCGTGCGTCGTCGCCCCGGCGCGCGACAGCGCCGGCGCGAAACTGCTCAACGCCACCACGGTGCCGGCATCCAGCATCTCGTCATCCGACAGGATGCGTTTCGACCACGGTTCCTCGAATCCCGTCAGGCGCGTGGCAGCGATCACGCCGCTGACGGTGGCACCCAGCGCCTGCGACCAGCGCTCGTGCACCAGCAGTGCGCCGACGCGCACTTCCGCCAGCGGACGGGCTGTCGTCACGGGTGCCAGCGCATCGGACTCCGGTGCGCCGGGTGCGTGATCGAGCAGCACCAGGTTCACGCGCGATCCTTCAGGCGGGACGGCAGTGAGTCGATCAGCGTCTTGAGATCGGAGGCGTGTTCCTGCGTCGTGACCACCGTCAACCCGTCGATCGCCACCACCACCAGGTCCGACACGCCGTAGAGCACCACGCTCTGCCCGTCGGCATGCACCACGTTGCCCGATGACATCACCGGGGTCACGTCGCCATGCAACGCATTGCCGGCCGCATCACCCGGTCGCACGCGGCGCAGCGCCGCCCACGTCCCGACGTCGTCCCAGCCGAACGCACCCGGCACCACGTACACGCGGTCGCTGCGCTCGAGCACACCCACGTCCACGCTGATCGATTGCACCGCGCCGAAGAACCCTTCCAGCGTCGTCTGTGCGTTCGCGCGCGACACTTCCGGGCAGTGCGCCGCCACTTCCGCCAGGAAGCGAGACGCGCGCCAGACGAAGATGCCGGAGTTCCACAGGCAGCCACCGGCGATGAGCTCGCGGGCGCGCACCCGGTCGGGCTTCTCGAGGAATCGCGCCACACGGAACGCGACCTGGCCCATGCGTTCGCCGGGCTCGATGTAACCGAAGCCGGGATCGGGTCGCGTCGGCGTCACGCCGACGGTCACCAGCGCATCGTTGGCCTCAGCCACGTTGGCGGCGCGCAGCAGCGCGTTGCGGAATCCTTCCGCGTCACCGATCGCCCAGTCGGCGTGCACCGAAAGCATGATCGCGCTCGGATCGCGCGCCTCGATGATCCGCGCTGCCCATGCCAGTGCGGCCGCCGTGCCCGCAGGCCGTGGTTCGCAGATGATGTTCTCGGCCGGCACTTCGGGCAGCATGGCGGTGATCGCCGGCTGCAGCGTGGCGTTGGTGAGGATCAGCATGCGCGCGCCCGGCACCAGCGGCAGCAGGCGATCGACGGCATCGCGCAGCATCGGCTGGCCAGTCACCAGTGGCAGCAGCTGTTTGGGCAACGCGGGTGTGCTGATCGGCCAGAAACGGGAGCCGACGCCACCGGCGAGAATGACGGTCCAGAGCGACATGTTTGGATGGGGGAAGCAGTTGCGTCAGGGACGCTCCCCGTGGCCGCGAGGTATCAGGCCAGCGAGGCGATGTGCTGCCGCAGGCGTCGCAGTTCGCCGAGCAGCGGGGGCAGGGCGGCGGTCGGACGCGCCAGGACCACCAGCAGCGCGTCCTCGCTCATGGCCGAGATGATGGCGATGGTGCCGGGAAACTCGAGCACCGCCGTCTGCAGCTGACCGGCGCGGGCCGCCTTGCCGAGGGCATCGGCGGCGGTGAAGACGGCCGGGGAATGCGCCGCCACCTGCTCGCCGTCGAGATACGACACCGTGTCACCATCCACCAGCAGGCCGTCGCGACCCAGCACGATGGCTGCCTCGACCCCGTCGCGGCTGCGCACGGCGTCGACCAGATCACGGATACTTGCCATGGGGACGGTGTAGGGAAGGGGAAGTTGGCCCAACTATCGGCGCCACAATCGCTTGAAGAGCTTCGATCGGTCCGGTATTCTACCATTCGCACCTTGCCGTGTCACCCCGCATCCACTGCTGCATGCCCCGTGTCTTCCGCGCGACGTCATTCCTGGCGCTGACGCTCTGCGCCTTCGTCGCCGCCGCCTGCGGAGACCCGTTCCGGATCACGGCGCCGCTCGCAACCGTCACCGACAGCTTCACCGTCAGCGCCCTGTCCGGTACGCCGGCCTCGGCGCGCACCCTCTGGCGCATGGCGGGGTTTGCGCGGTATCGCCTCGACTCGATCGGCGCGCCGTTCGATCTCGGCTTCGACCTGGGCAGCGGTGGCACCATCACGGTCTATCCGGCCCGCACCATCGCGACGCCGCCGCCCGGCACCATCTCGGCCGCGCCGATCGTCGCGCTGCAGGCCAGTGCCACGCCGTACGCCACCGCCGACCGCGCGCCGGAGTCGGGCTATCGTGCCGACACCGCGCTGGTGGTCACACGCGGCCAGACGATCTTCGTGCGCAGCAACTCCGATTTCTGCGCCAACCAGAACACCGGCGGCACGCTGCTCTACGCCAAGTTCGTGGTGGACAGCATCGACCTCGCAACGCGGACGCTGGTCGTGCGCGCCACCGTGCAGCCGAGCTGCAACTTCCGGTCGTTCGCGACCGGCGTTCCGACCTTCTGATCCATGCATGATCTCCGGCTGGTCCGCGAGCAGCTGCACCTGCTGCGCGATGCCTTCGCCCGTCGTGAAAAACTCGACACGCTGGGCCCGATCCTCGACCGCCTCGAAGTGCTCGAGAAGGAGCGTCGCGCGCTGATCACGGCGGTCGAGGATCGCAAGGCACGTCGCAACCTGCTCACGCAGGACGTGGCGCAGAAGAAGCGCGCCGGTGAGGACGCCACCGAACTGGTGGCGGAGAGCCGCGGGATCGGTTCGGAGATCGCACGTCTCGAGGCCGACCTCTCGGCCACCGAAAGCACCGTCGAAGGCCTGATGCTCGAGTTGCCGAACATCACGCGCGACGTCGTGCCGGCCGGCAGTGAGGCGCAGAACGCCATCGTCCGCAGCTGGGGCACGCCGCGCGAGGACAGCGCCGTGCGCCCGCATTGGGACGTGGCGGGCGAGATGGGCATCCTCGACCTCGCGCGCGGTGCGAAGATCAGCGGCTCGGGCTTCATCGTCTATCGCGGCCTGGGCGCGAAGCTCGTTCGCGCCCTGATCAACCTGATGCTCGACACGCACACCAGCGAGCATGGGTACGAGGAGACGTGGGTGCCGCTGGTCGTCAATCGGACTTCGATGACCGGCACCGGCCAGCTGCCGAAGTTCGAGGACGACATGTACGCGTTGCACGGCGAGGAAGGGTTCCTGATCCCCACCGCCGAAGTGCCGGTGACGAACCTCTATCGCGACGAGATCCTCGACGCCGCCGAGTTGCCGAAGGCGCTCACCGCCTACAGCGCCTGCTTCCGCAAGGAAGCTGGGGCTGCCGGCAAGGACACCCGCGGCTTGCTCCGCGTTCACGAGTTCGACAAGGTGGAGCTGGTGCGGTACGCCACCCCCGATGAGTCGCTGGCGGAGCTGGAACTGCTGACAGGGCACGCCGAGGCGATCCTGCGCAAGTTGGAGCTGCCGTATCGCGTGCTGCTGCTGGCCGCCGGTGACACGGGCTTCGCCAGCACGATGACCTACGACCTCGAAGTCTGGGCACCGGGCGTGGGCAAGTGGCTCGAAGTCTCGAGTTGCTCGAACTTCGGCGACTTTCAGGCGCGACGCATGAACATTCGCTATCGCCCCGCGGCCGGCGAGAAGCCGCGCTTCGTGCACACGCTGAACGGGTCGGGCCTGGCGCTGCCGCGCATCATCGCCGCCCTGCTCGAGCATGGACAGCAGGCTGACGGCAGCGTGGCCATCCCGGCGGCGCTGCAGCCGTACCTGGGCACCGCACGGTTGGGCTGATGGGCGCGCGGCGCGTTGCGCCCGTGCTGTTCCTCGCCATCGGCGTCGTCGCGCTGCTGGTCTGGTGGCTGGTCTATACACAGCGCGTCGTCACCGACCTCCGTCGCGAGGCGGCGCGTTCGAGCCAGATGTATGCGCGCGTGTACCAGGCGCTGAGTCAGGAGGGTGACGACGGCACTGCCGCCCTGCTCGACCTCTCGCGCTACATCCGACAGGCCGGCGTGCCGGTGATCGTCACCAACGCCGCCGGAACGCCGACGGCCATCGCCAACCTGCCGTTCGACGCCCCGATCGAGTCGCCGCAGGTGCGCGACTACGTGGCGGTGCTCGACAAGGCCAACGTGCCGATCAGCCAGCCGGGTGTGGGCAACGTGCACTACGGCGATACGCCGTTGGTGGAAGGCCTGCGCGTGGTGCCGATCATCACCGTAGTCACCCTCGGCCTCTTCCTGCTCGCCGGCGTCTATGCGCTCGTCACCCGCGGCCGTGCCGAACGTGAGCGTGTGTTCGCCGGCATGGCGCGCGAGGCGGCCCATCAACTCGGCACACCGCTCACCGCGCTCGCGGGGTGGGTGGAGTTGCTCTCGGAGCGCAGCGGCGGCGTCGACAACACCACCGAGACCGCCGTGGGCCACATGCGCGGTGATCTCGATCGCCTGGAACGTGTGGCGCACCGCTTCGAGCGCATCGGGCGGCCGGCGCAGCGCGACAAGGTGGACGTGCGCGAGATCGTCTTCCGCGTGGCCGCGTACTTCCGCGCTCGTGTGCCGACGCTCACGCACACCGTGAAGATCACCGCCACGCTCCCCGACGATCCATTGCCGGTGGAAGGCGATGCGGTGCTGCTGGAATGGGCGCTGGAGTCGCTGGTGCGCAACGGCATCGATGCTTTGGCCGGGCGCGGTGGCAGCGTGGACCTGCGCGTCGATCCGCTGCCCGAGGGTGGCGCGCGCGTGATCGTCGCCGACGACGGCCCGGGTGTGCCGCGCGAGTTGCGGAACGAGATCTTCAAGGCCGGCTTCACCACCAAGCCGCGCGGCTGGGGCATCGGCCTCGCGCTGGCGCGGCGTATCATCACCGACAATCACGGGGGCCGCCTGACGTTGCTGCCGACGGATCGGGGTGCGGCCTTCGAGATTATGTTGGAGCGATGACGGATACCGCTGCCTCGCCGCTCGCCGGACTGAACCGCGCCCAGTACGACGCGGTCATGCACACCCACGGGCCGCTGCTCGTGCTGGCCGGGGCAGGGTCGGGGAAGACCCGCGTGCTCACCACCCGCATCGCCCGCCTCATCGAGGCCGAGAACGTGCCGGCACACCGCATCCTCGCGGTGACCTTCACCAACAAGGCCGCTGGCGAGATGCGCGACCGCATCGGGCGCCTGATCGGCGGCACGCCGCAGGGCATGTGGGTCGGCACTTTCCACGCCATCGGAGCGCGCCTGCTGCGCCGCGATGCCGATCGGCTCGGCCGCACCTCGCAGTTCACCATCTACGACGAGGACGACGCACTCGGCGTGGTGAAGCGGCTGATGGAAGGGCAGCGCATCTCGGTCAAGGAGTGGGCGCCGAAGGGCGTACTGGGCCAGATCTCGGACGCCAAGAACGCACTCGTCACGCCGGCGGAGTACGCGCGCCTGGCGCGCGATCCGTTGTCGCAGGTGGTGGCGAAGATCTATCCGCTCTACGACGAGACGCTGCGCGCGCAGAACGCGGTCGGCTTCGACGACCTGCTCACGCTGCCGGTGCAGCTGCTGCAGCAGAACCCGGCCATCCTCGACGCGTACCGGCAGCGCTTCTCGTTCATCCTGGTGGACGAGTACCAGGACACCAACAAGGCGCAGTTCCAGCTCGTGTCGCTGCTCGCGGGCAGCACCGGCAACGTGATGGTGGTCGGCGACGACGACCAGTCCATCTACGGTTGGCGCGGTGCGGACATCCGCAACATCCTCGACTTCGAGCACGCCTTCCCGGCGGCCACGGTGGTGCGGCTGGAGGAGAACTACCGCTCCACGCCGGAGATCCTCGCGCTCGCCAACGCGGCCATCACGCCCAACAAGGAGCGGCGCGGCAAGACGTTGCGCGCCACGCGCGCGGCTGGTGTGTTGCCGCGGCGGGTGCGCTGCCTCGACGAGCGTGACGAGGCGGAATACGTCGCCGACGACATCGCCGATCGACGGAGCCGTCGCAGCGTCGAGCTGCGCAACGTCGCGATCCTCTATCGCACCAACTCGCAGAGCCGTTCGTTCGAGGACGCGATGCGGAAGCGCGGCTGGCCCTATCGGCTGATCGGCGCCACGCGCTTCTACGACCGGCGCGAGATCCGCGACCTGATGTCGTACCTGAAGCTGATCGCGAACCCTTCCGACGACGAGGCGTTCCGCCGTGCGATCAGCGTGCCGCGTCGCGGACTGGGCGACACGACCATCGAGATGTTGTCGGCGCAGGCCACGGCGGCGCGGATCTCGCTGCTGCAGGCGGCTGGCACGCCGTCGATGCTCGAAGGCCTTCGGCCTGCGGCGCGGACGGCGCTCACCGAGTTCGCCGACGTGCTGGGGGCCTTGCGCAGCATGGCCACCGAGTCGGCGGTCAACGAGTTGCTTGAAGCGCTGATCGCACGTATCGGCTATGTCGACCTACTGCGCGCGGAAGGACCGGAAGGCCTCGATCGCATCGAGAACGTGCGTGAGCTCGTGAGTGGCGCTGCCGAGATGCTGGCCGATGATGACGGCGAAGTGGGCCTGACGCCGCTCGACCGCTTCCTGCAGAAGGCGATGCTGGTGGCCGGCGCCGACGCGCTCGACCCCACCGCGGATGCGGTGACGATGATGACGCTGCACAACGCCAAGGGCCTCGAGTATCCGGTGGTCTACCTCACGGGTCTCGAGGATGGCTTGTTCCCGCTCGCCCGCGCCTACGACGATCCGTCGATGCTGGAGGAGGAGCGGCGCCTGTTCTACGTCGGCATCACGCGCGCCGAGTCGGTGCTGATGCTGACGCACGCCGAGACGCGGCGTCGCAACGGTGAGACGATGATGGGCCGACCGTCCAGCTTCCTCGAGGGGCTGCCACAGGAGCTGATGGAGGTCGCGATCACGCCGCGGGCGCGCAGCCAGGGACGCAGCAGTTACGGTGGCGGTGCCGATGCCGGATCATCGTGGGGTCGCAGCGGCGGTTCGGCGGCGCGCTGGGCACCGCGCACCCCGCAGCCGGCGCCGATCAGCGACGCAGCCTTCGGCGGCATTACTGCGCGCTACACGGCACGGCCCACCACGTTCGACGACGCACAGGGCGAGGCGATGGTGGCGCAGGCGGGGGCACGCGTGCGACACCGGAAGTTCGGTGCGGGCACGGTGGCGGAAGTGACCGGCGCAGGGCGTGACATGAAGGTGCGCATCGATTTCGATGACGAGGAGATCGGGCGCAAGACGCTGGTGGTGGCACAGGCGAATCTCGAACCGGAGCACGAATAGATGGCGGTTTCTGACGCAGACGTCCTGCACGTGGCGGCGCTGGCGCGGCTGGCGATGCCCGCGGACCGCGTGCCGGCGCTGGTGCGCGAATTGAACGGCATCCTTGGGCACATGGCGGTGCTGGAGCAGGTCAACGTGTCATCGGTCGGTGACGATGCGCGCACCGCGATGCCGCGTCGCGACGACGCCGTCGCCCCGGTGCCGCTGGTGCGTCCGCTGGCCGACTTCGCACCGGCCCCGCGCGACGGTTTCCTGCTGGTGCCGCGACTCAGCACGCACAGCCAGCTCGGCGCGTCGGACTCGGACGGTGAGGAATGAGCACGTCACTGCATGACGCGCCCGATGCGACCACCGCCCTGCGCCGCGCGCACGAGCAGGCGTCGCTGAATGCGTTCATCACGCTGGCCGATGCCGCCGACGTGAGTGCGTCCGCTACCTCTGCACCCGCCGGGCCGATGCAGGGCATGCCGGTGGCCGTGAAGGACAACATCGCCACCACCACCCTCAGCACCAGCTGCGGGTCGCGCATCCTGCAAGGCTGGGTGAGCCCGTACGAAGCCACCGCGGTGACGAAGCTGCGTGCGGCCGGCGCGGTGATCATCGGCAAGACCAACATGGATGAATTCGCGATGGGTTCGTCCACCGAGAATTCCGCCTTCGGCCCGACGCTCAATCCGCTCGACCACACACGTGTGCCCGGTGGCTCCAGCGGTGGATCGGCAGCGGCCGTCGCCGCTGGCATCTGCCGCATCGCGTACGGTTCCGAGACCGGTGGCTCGGTGCGCCAGCCGGCGGCGTTCTGCGGCATCGTGGGCGTCAAGCCGACCTATGGACGCGTGAGTCGATTCGGGCTGGTGGCGTTCGCCTCGTCGCTCGATCACATCGGAGTGTTCGGGGCCACCGTGGATGACGCGGCGCTCGGCCTGCAGGTGATCGCTGGACATGACCGGCAGGACGCGACGTCGGTCGATGTCGCGGTGGAGGACTATCGCGCCGAGGCGGGGAAGCCGCTGGCCGGCCTCGTCGTCGGTGTGCCGACGGAGTACTTCCCGGTGTCGCTCGACGCGAAGATTCGCGCCCGCTGCGATCGGGCGATCGACCTGCTGCGTGAACTCGGTGCCGAAATTCGCAGCGTCTCGCTGCCGCACACCGATCTCGCGATCCCGGTCTACTACATCCTCGCGCCGGCCGAGGCCTCGTCGAACCTGGCGCGCTTCGATGGGGTGCGGTACGGCCCGCGCGCCGCGTCGGACGATCTCCGTGGCATGTACGAGCGCACCCGATCCGAGGGCTTCGGCCCCGAGGTCACGCGTCGCATCATCCTCGGCACCTACGTGCTGTCGCAGGGCCACTACGACGCCTATTACCGGAAGGCGATGCTGGTGCGCGAGAAGATCACCGAGGACTTCGCCAAGGTCTTCGCCAGCGGCGTGCACGTCCTCTTCACGCCCACCACGCCGTCGCCTGCATTCGCGTTCGGCTCCAAGGCCGATCCGCTGGAGATGTACCTGAGCGACATCTTCACCGCGACCGCCAACCTCGCCGGCGTGCCCGCGATGTCGCAGCCGATCGGGCTCGTCGACGGCATGCCGGTGGGTGGACAACTGCTCGCCGCACACTTCCGCGAGGCCGACATGTTCCGCGCCGCGTTCGCGCTCGAGCGCGCGCTGGGATCGGAGGCACGGTCATGACCACCACCACCGCGCAGGACGTCACCACCGGCTTCGAGATGGTGGTGGGGCTCGAAGTGCACGTGCAGCTCAAGACGGCCAGCAAGGCGTTCTGCGGCTGTTCCACGAACTTTGGTGCACCACCCAATCGGAACACCTGTCCGGTGTGCCTCGCGCTCCCGGGGGCGTTGCCGGTGCTCAATGCGCGCGCCGTCGAACTGGCGCTGCGCGTCGCACTGGGCTTCGGCTTCACCGTCAACGCGCGCTCGATCTTCGCGCGCAAGAACTACTTCTATCCCGACCTGCCGAAGGGCTACCAGATCTCGCAGCACGACCAGCCGATCGCCGAGCACGGGACGCTGGACATCGGGCTGATGGTGGATGGTCGTCCGCGCGTCATCGGCATCACCCGCGCGCACATGGAAGAGGACGCGGGCAAGTCGATTCACGATCGCTATGAGGCCGCCACCGCGGTGGACCTCAATCGCAGTGGAGTACCCCTGGTGGAGATCGTGAGCGAACCGGACATGCGCTCACCCGAGGAGGCGGGCGCGTACCTGCGCACGCTGAAGCAGATCCTGCTCTACCTCGACGTCAGCGACTGCAACATGGAAGAGGGTAGCCTGCGCGTGGATGCGAACGTCAGCGCGCGCCCGTTCGGTCAGCAGAAGCTCGGCACCAAGTGTGAAGTGAAGAACATGAATTCGTTCTCGGGCGTCGAGAAGGCGCTGGCGGCCGAGTTCCGGCGGCAGTGCGGTGTGCTGGTTGCCGGTGGCACGGTGCAGCAGCAGACGCTGCTCTGGGATGGGCATCGCAACGAGATCCGTCCTGCGCGCAGCAAGGAAGGCTCGAGCGACTATCGCTACTTCCCCGAACCCGACCTGCCGCCGCTGGTGATCACCGACGCCGAACTGTCGCGCGTCCGCGAGACGCTGCCGGAGCTGCCGACGGCGCGTCGCCAGCGCTACGCCGCCATGAAGCTGTCGGAGTACGATGTGCAGGAGCTCACCGCCGATCCGGCCACCGGCCCGTTCTTCGAGTCGGTGCTCGCGCTGCACCCCGATGCAAAGGCGGTGGCGAACTGGGTCAACGGTGAGGTGCGCGCCACGCTCAATGAGTCGGGGACGGCGTGGGATGCGGTGCCGCTCGCACCGGCGCGGCTCGGCGCGTTGCTCGATCTCGTCAAGGAGGGTGTCGTCAGCAGCAGCGCCGCGAAGCGCATCTACGCCCTACTGCTCACGTCGAGCGACACACCGCGAGCGATCGCCGAGCGTGAAGGCCTCGTGCAGGTGCGTGACGACAATGCACTGGCCGGCTGGGTGGACGAAGTGCTGGCCGAAAATCCCGCTGAGGCGGCGCGGTTTGCAGCGGGCGAGAAGAAGCTGCAGGGATTGCTGGTCGGCCTGGTGATGAAGAAGTCGCAGGGCCGCGCCGATCCGAAGCTCGTCAATCAGTTGCTGTCGTCGCGCGCCGCCGGATAGAGCGGAATCTCGAGCGTCTCCGCGTGGCGGAGCGCCGTCTCGGGGAGGCCGAAGTGTCGCTCGGCCTCCTCGCGCACGAACGGGTCGCCGCCGCGCCGCATCGACACGCGGCGCAGCCGCTTGGCCAGCCGGAGCGCCTCGTCACCGCTGGGGTCGAACTGGTACGGCTCCGAGCGGTCCAGTCGCTCCAGCAGGTCCATCACGTATTCGAACGAACGGACCAGGTTCAGCTCCACCTCGGGCCGCGTCAGTCCCCATCGACTGTTGTCCGCCATGATGCGGTAGATGCGCTGCCAGCTTTCGCTGTCGGTCACATGCACCATGCCGCGAAACAGTCGGCGATTGGTGCTGGTGCTGAAGATCGTCGGGCTCAGGATGTCGTCGAGGTGGGCGTCGGCGCGTGAGTGGTCGAGCAGGATCACGTCGCGCGCGCGCCGCGGCGCGGCTTCTCCGAGGTGCGTCTCGAAGCGGCTTTCCCAGTAGCTGTGGCCGAGCGCCGAGGTGCTGCTGGTGACCGTCAGCTGCCGCGGCACGAAGAAGTTGTGCGCCACCACGTCGGCGGCCAGGTGCGACAGGTAGCCGAGTGCGAAGGCGCGCAGCGCCTCGTCTCGCGCCCGCTCGTAGATCTCGAAGCCGACGGCCCAGGAATGACAGTGGCGGCCCGTCGGCGCGTACTTCTTCGCCATCGACGTATCGGCCGCGATGCTGCCGTAGAGGAAGTCCTGCGGGAAGGTGCGGAGCAGGGCAGCGGTGCCGGCCGGCAGCAGCGTCAGCGACCGCAGCACCGCCTCGCCGAGGTGGATGTGGGTGCCTGGCGTCCACGCCAGCAGGTCCGTCGGCGTGAGTGCAATCCACAACAGCGCGACGACCAGCGTCGCGGCGATCCGGCCGAGTGTCCGCAGCGTCACGCGCGGCCGCGACGACGGATCTGCGGTCCGCCGCTGCGGGGGTCCGCAGTGCGACGGGTGATGATCACATCACGCTCGTCGTCCGCGTCATCTTCGTCGTCATCGTCGTCGTCATCCTCATCGAGGTCGTCATCCTCGTCGTCGTCATCATCGAGTTCGTCGTCGATGTCGTCCGCGTCGTCGTCCTCATCCTCGAGATCATCGTCATCGTCGTCGTCGATCAGGTCCTCGTCGTCGTCCTCATCGTCCTCATCGTCCTCATCGTCCCAGTCGTCCTCGTCCACGTCGTCATCGACATGCGGTGCCGCGGCGCGAACATGGCGCGGTGCAGCCTCCGCGTAGCCGTCGTCGTCCTCGTCCTCATCATCCTCGAGTTCCGCCAGCGCCGCCTCCAGCGCCGCGATGCGGGCGTACACGTCGGCATCGGTGAGCGGCGGCGAGTCGCCGTTCCGCACCCGTCGCGCATCGGCCGCGCGCGGCGTCGCGCCGGCGCCGCGCCGAAACAGGTTCGACACCAGTGCACCGGCACCGGTGCGCACGCCGCGCACCATCCCGGTCGCCGAGGCCACCGTCGATTGCGCCTCGTCCTGCACCGCATCGAGCATGATCCCGAACTGGTGCAGCCGCGATTCGCCGGCGTCGATCACGTCGCGCACCGCATCGTCCACCGCCCCGATGGTGCCCGAGAGTTTCTTCAGGTCGCCGCGCGCCTCGGTGGTCACTTCCGAGAGCTGGGTCGCGATCCGGTTCAGGTTGCGCGCCAGCGGGATCACTTCGTCGGCCAGCCCCTGCAGCCGGCCGCCCAGGTTCCGCTCCGCTCCCTTGAGCGCGCGTGCCATGCCGAGCAGCGCTACCGCGATGCCCAGCAGCAACAGCGTCACCACCACGCTCAGCACCCCCGACGCCACGCTGTACCAGGGGGCCGGCACGTCCACCGGGCGCACCAGCAGCGTGTCGGCGATCATCGCAAGAACGGGAGGGATCATCATGCTCGAAGTTACCTGCCGTTCCGCACGCCGCGCACCCCTGCGCTTGACCTGCTGCCATGAGTCCGGCACCTTCACGCGCCAAAGGCATCGCTGCAGCGTACGGACGGGCATCGCGGCTCGTCCACATCCTGCAGCGCTTCCTTTACTGACCCCCGTTCGGGAGCGTATGCATGGCCGGTCTGCGGTATGTGGTGGAAGGTGGGCATCGACTCTCGGGGACCATCCGTCCGTCGGGGAACAAGAACGCCGCGCTGCCGATCGTGGCGGCCGCCCTGCTCACCGCCGAGGAGGTGCAGCTCGAGAACGTGCCGCGTATCCGCGACATCGAGACGCTCGTGCTGCTGCTGCGCTCGGTGGGTGCCGACACGGAGTGGACGGGCCCGAACAGCCTGCGCATCCATGCAAAGGACATTCACCCCGCCACGCTCGATCCGGTCTTGTGCGAACGGATTCGCGCCTCGATCCTGCTGGCCGGCCCACTGCTCGCCCGCTGCGGCTCGGTCACCTTGCCACCGCCCGGTGGCGATGTGATCGGCCGGCGCCGACTCGACACCCACTTCTTCGCCTTCGAGCAGCTCGGCGCGACCTTCACCGCCGGCGCCCAGTTCACGCTCAGCGCGAAGGAACTGCGTGGCCGCGACATCTTCCTCGATGAGCCGAGCGTCACCGGCACCGAGAACGCCATGTGCGCGGCGGCGTTGGCGAAGGGGACGACCATCTTCCGCAATGCGGCCAGTGAGCCGCATGTCCAGGACCTCGCGCACTTCCTCGTCGGCATGGGCGCGCAGATCGAGGGCATCGGCACCAACACGCTCACCGTGCACGGTGTCGAGCGCCTCCATGGCTGCACGCACACCATCGGCCCGGATCACATCGAAGTCGGCAGCTTCATCGGCCTCGCCGCCGTCACGCGCTCCGAGCTGCGCATCGCCGACGCCGGTGTGGAACACCTGCGCTCCACGCTCATGGGCTTCGAGCGGCTCGGCATCACCTGTCGCATCGACGGCAAGGATCTCGTCATCCCGGCCGATCAGGAACGGCGTATCCGCGACGATCTCGGTGGACACGTGCCGAAGCTCGAGGACCAGCCGTGGCCCGCGTTCCCGGCCGACGTGATGTCGATCGCGATCGTCACCGCCACGCAGTGCGAAGGCCTGATCCTGATGCACGAGAAGATGTTCGAGTCGCGCATGTTCTTCGTCGACAAGCTGATCTCGATGGGTGCGCGCATCGTGCTCTGCGATCCGCATCGTGCGCTGGTGTCCGGACCGTCGCAGTTGCGCGCCGGCAATGTCGAGAGCCCCGACATCCGCGCCGGCATGGCGATGCTGCTGGCGGCGCTCTGCGCCACCGGCACCAGCACGATCCAGAACGTCGGGCAGATCGAGCGCGGCTACGAACGCATCGACGAGCGCCTCAACGCGCTCGGTGCCCGTATCACCCGCATCGCCGACTGATGCTCCCTCCGCACCTCAGCATCCCCGACTTCGACGAGTGGGGGCTGACGGCGTTCACCACCACGCGGGCGGCCGGCACGTTCGGCATGCAGGCGACGGAGTCGACGGCCGAGGTGCTGGGGCGGTGGGACGGGCTGGTCCGCGGCGCCGCCGAACTGGGCGCGCCACGGTTCGCCAGCGCCTTTCAGGTGCATGGTGATGCCATCGCCGTGCACGAGGGGCGGTGGCAGGGCTGGCTCCGGACGACCGACGCGGACGGGCACGCCTGGCGCGGGCTCGGCACGGCCGCCGCGGTCACGATCGCCGACTGCGTCCCGGTCTTCATTGCGCACCCGTCCGGGGCGGCGGCGTTGCTGCATTCGGGGTGGCGCGGCACGGTCGCCGGCATCACCGAGCGGGCCATCGCCTGGTTCGGCCAGTCGGGCTTCGGCGCCGGCAGCCTGCGCCTGCACCTGGGTCCGTCGATTTGCGGCAGCTGTTACGAGGTGAGCCCGGACGTGTACGCCGCGGTGACGAACTCGACCGTGAACCGGCCGACGCCGGTGGACCTGCGCAGCGTCATCGCCGGCCGCGCGCGGGCCCTCGGCGTGCGCCAGGTCGCGATCAGTGAATGGTGCACCAGGTGCTCAGCCGACCAGCTCTTTTCGCACCGCGCCGGCGACAGCGGTCGGCAACTGGGCGTCCTGATCAGCCCCGATCCGCGCAAGTGACGATCTCACAGGCGCTTGAACGCGCCTGTCCCGCGGGTTATGATGAGCGGAGCAATTCGGTACTACACTGCAAAGTGTGGGGGCCTCCCCGCACTTTTTTGTTTCTGTAAGATTGCGTTTGAGAGGTCGGGAACGTGGCGGCACCTATCGCGGCAGCTGTGCAGCAGGTGGTCGACTCGGCGGTGACGGAGGCGGGCTTCGAGCTCTTCTCGCTCACGGGCGGCGGCACCCGGAACCGGCCGCTGCTCGAGGTGCGCATCGATCGGCCCGACGGGGCCAAGGTCACGATCGAGGATTGCGCCGCCGTGTCGCGCGCGATCGAGGCGGTACTGGACGGAAGCAGTCTGGTCGCAGAGACGTACAGGTTGGAGGTGTCGTCGCCGGGCATGGATCGCCCGCTGCGGCATGCTGCCGATTGGCGGCGGTTCGCTGGGCGCCGGGTGGCGGTCACGAGCGGCGCGCTGGCCGGCAGTCGGGTCGAGGGCACGTTGCTCGGGGTCGATGACGCCGCCGACGTGGAGACGGGTGTGGTGCAGGACGATCAGGGAACGGAACATCGGGTGGCACTCGCCGACGTGAAAACCGCGCGGCTGGTTGTCACCTGGAATCGATAGAAGGTCGAGGCGATCGCGATGGATATTCTGAACGCAATCAAGGAACTCACCAACTCCAAGCAGATGGATCGCGAGGAGCTGCGTGCGCTTTTGCAGGATGGCATTCTGGCGGCGCTCGGCCGGAAGTATGGGCCGACCGTCGATGCGGAAGTCGAGATCGACGAGACGAAGGGTGAGATCCGCATCGTGCGCCTGCGCACGGTCGCTGCGGAAGTCACGGATCCCGTCCGCGAAGTGACGCTCGAGGAAGCACGCTTCCTCGACGAGAGCTTCGAGGTCGGTGACGTGATGGAGACGCCCATCGAGTTCGCCGAGTTCGGCCGCACCGCCGTGCAGGCGGCCAAGCAGCGCATCCTGCAGCGCGTGCGCGAAGGTGAGCGCACCAAGATCAAGGATGAGTTCTCGGGCCGCGTCGGTGACCTGTTCTCCGGCGAGGTGCAGCAGATCGAGCGCGGTAAGCTGGTGCTGATGCTGAACCGGCATCGCGAGGCCGAGGCGATCATCCCGTACCGCGAGCAGAATCATCGCGAGCACTACCACCAGGGCGAGACGATCCGCGCGGTGCTGAAGAAGGTCGAGGATACGCCCAAGGGTCCGCGCCTGGTGTTCAGCCGCTCCGATCCCCTGTTCGTGCAGGCGCTCTTCAAGCTCGAGGTGCCCGAGATCCAGCAGTCGGTGGTCGAGATCCGCGCCGCGGCGCGTGAAGTCGGCAGCCGCACCAAGATCGCGGTCTTCTCGCGTGATGATGCGATCGATCCGGTCGGCGCCTGCGTCGGCCTGAAGGGCGCGCGCGTGCAGGCCGTGGTGAATGAACTGGGCGGTGAGCGCATCGACATCGTGCCGTGGTCGGCCGATCCGGAGCGCTTCGCCAAGCTGGCGCTGGCGCCGGCCAAGGTCGCGCGCGTGTTCAGCGATCCGGGCACCAAGACGATCCAGGCGGTGGTGGACGAGGACCAGCTCTCGCTGGCGATCGGCCGCAATGGCCAGAACGTCCGCCTGGCGTCGGAGCTCACCGGCTGGAAGATCGACCTCTACTCGAGCCGCGAGTGGGTCGAGCGCACCGAGGGTGGCCCGGGCTTCGCGCCGCTGCCAGAGGAGCCGGTGGCCGATGTGCCGCTGTCCGCCCTCGAGGGGCTGTCGATGGCCACGGTCGCGGTGCTGGAGGCAGGCGGGTATCGCACGCTCAACGATATTATTGATCTCGAGCGCGCCGACTTCCTCAAGCTGCCCGGGATCGCGCCCGCCGAGGCCGACCGCATCATGGGCATCCTCGACGAGCTGACGATGGATGACGCGACCGAGGAAGGTGGCACGCCGGCCGAGGGAGGCGCCGCCTGACCGACACGCCGGAGCGACGCAAGCTGGCAGCGCTGCTTGGGCTCGGGTTCCGGGGACGGCTGGTGGTGGTGGGCGTGGAGCAGGTGCGCGCCGAAGTGCGGAAAGGCACGGTACGACTGGCCGTCGTGGCGCACGATGCGTCACGACACAGTCGCGAAAAGGTGGTGCCGCTGTTGAAGGCGAAGGGCATCGACATCATCGAGGTGATGTCGGCGGACGAGTTGGGCGCCGCATTCGGGCGCGAGCAGACTGCAGCGGTGGGGATTACCGACGCAGGGTTGGCGCGGGGCGTTCGAGCCATCGGGCTCGACACCGGGCGCTCGGAGTGACTTTCGGAGGCTGGGCTTGAGCAAGTTGCGCGTCATGGATATGGCCGGTGAGTTCGAGATCAACGTCGATGAAGTGATCGCGATGTTGCGCTCGATGGACGTCCCGGTGCTGAGCCCGCAGAGCGGGTTGACCGATGATCAGGTGTCGCGGATCCGGGCACGGTGGGAGCGTGAGAAGCGCGCCCGCCTCGCCAAGGCCGCCGCCCCTGCTCCTGCGGCTGCCCGTCGGCGAAAGGGTGCCACCGCGACGGCCGAACCAGCCGCCGCCGCACCCGTCGTCGCCGCCACCGATGCCGCACCGGACGCCGAGCACGCCGGCGCACCCGCCGTCCGCCGCCGCAAGGCAGCCGACGTCGCCGCGCAGCAGGCCATCCACGACGCGGCCGCGGCCGCCGAGGCGGAAGCCACTGCCGCCGCCGATGCCGCACACGCCGCCGCGGTCGCCGCTGCGGCGCCGCCGGTCTACGTCGCGCCGCCCGCACCGGTCGAGCCTACGGGTTCGTCCGACGAAGGTGGAGCGGCTGCTCCTGCCGCTGCCGCCGACGTTGTTGCCCCCACGCCGCCGCCTGCGCGCCCGGCACCGGTGGCCAGTGCGTCGCCGTCGCAGCCGATGCCCACGCCGTACGCCAGCGCGTCGCCGTCCACCCAGAGTGCCGGTGGCTCGCCGTCGTCGGCCCGGCCGCCGCTGCGTCCCGCCTCGGCGGGCCTGCCCGACCGGCCGCGTGCCGCCGGCGCTGGCCTGCCGCCGCGCGGCCGTCCCGGCCAGGGTGGCGGCAACTTCAGCGGTCCGCGTCCCGTCGCGTCGGCCACGCCGTCGTTCGGCGGTCCGGCCGTGCGTCCGCCGGGTGGCGGTGCGCCGCGCCCGGGTGGTGGAACGCCTGGTGCTGGCGCTGCGCCACGTCCGGGTGGTGATCCGCGTCGTGGTGGTGGCAAGAAGGGCAAGCGCGGCTCGGTCGACCAGGCCGCCGTCGATGCCAACATCTCGAAGACGATGAGCGCACTGCGCGGTCCGGCGCGTCGCGGTCGTCGCTTCGACGATTCCGCGTCACGTGAGGAGCTGGAGGCGTTCCGCGCCGCCGCGGCCGAGCGTGAGCGCACCACCGTGCGCGTCAACGAGTTCATCACGGTGTCGGAGCTGGCCCAGATCCTCAAGGTCGCGGCCACCGAGATCGTCGGCTTCGCGTTCAAGCACCTCGGGTTGATGGTCACCATCAACCAGCGTCTCGACTTCGACCAGATCGAGCTGATCGCCGGCGAGTTCGGCTTCCAGGCCGTGAAGGAAGAGGAGTACCAGGTCGAGGAGGAAGGCGAGAAGATCGTCGACGCCGTCGAGGATCTCGTCTCCCGTCCGCCGGTCGTGACCATCATGGGTCACGTCGACCACGGCAAGACGTCGCTGCTCGACTACATCCGCAAGGCGAACGTGGTCGCTGGCGAGGCCGGTGGCATCACGCAGCACATCGGTGCGTATCACGTCACGCTCGCTGGCGGCAAGACCATCACGTTCCTCGACACCCCGGGTCACGAAGCCTTCACGGCCATGCGTGCACGCGGTGCGCAGGTCACTGACATCGTGGTGCTGGTGGTGGCGGCCGACGACAAGGTGATGCCGCAGACGATCGAAGCCATCTCGCACGCCCGCAACGCGGGTGTGCCGCTGGTGGTGGCGATCAACAAGATCGACGCCCCCGGTGCCGATGCGGCCAAGGTGCGTCAGGACCTGCTGCAGCAGAACGTCATCCTGGAAGATTTCGGTGGTACCGTCCTCGCCAGCGACATCTCGGCGAAGAAGGGCACCAACGTCGACCAGCTGCTCGACCAGATCCTGCTGCAGTCCGAAATCCTCGACCTCAAGGCCAACCCGGCGCGTCGTGCGCAGGGAGCCGTGGTCGAAGCCCAGCTCGATCCGGGCAAGGGCCCGGTGGCCACGGTCCTGATCCAGAACGGCACGGTGAAGGTCGGCGACGACTTCATCTGCGGCGTGTTCTCGGGTCGTGTGCGTGCGCTGCTCGACGAGCGCGGCAAGATCGTGAAGTCCGCGGGTCCCGCCATCCCGGTCCAGGTGCTCGGCATGACCGGCGTGCCGATGGCCGGCGATCAGTTCGTGGTGGTGGAAGACGCAGCCGAGGCACGAGAAATCGCGCAGCGTCGCGAACGGCTCGAGCGCGAGGCGCGCAGCCGTCGCACCACCAAGTCGTCGGTGTCGCTGGCCGACTTCATGGCCGCCGCGAACTCCGGCGAGAAGCGCACGCTCAAGATGCTCATCAAGGCTGACCAGGGTGGTCCGGCGGAAGCACTCGCCGACGCGCTGCAGCAGCTGTCGAATGCCGAGGTCCAGGTCGAGGTCATCTCGCGTGGCGTGGGTGCCATCTCCGAGAGCGACATCCTGCTGGCCAAGGCGGCCGGTGCGATCATCGTCGGCTTCCACGTGCGCCCGGACAACAAGGCGCGCTCGGCGGCGGAACGCGAAGGCGTGGACATCAAGCTCTATCGCATCATCTACGAAGCCGTCTCCGACGTGAAGTCGGCGCTCGAAGGCATGCTCCGTCCGGAACAGCGCGAAGTCATCTTCGGCGAGGCCGAGGTGCGCGAGGTGTTCCGCGTGCCGAAGCTCGGGGCCATCGCCGGTTGCATGGTCCGCAGCGGCATGATGAACCGGCAGGGCAAGATGCGCGTCATCCGCGACGGCGTGGAAGTGTACGAGGGCAGCATCTCCTCGTTGCGCCGCTTCAAGGACGACGTGAAGGAAGTGAAGGAAGGGTACGAGTGTGGCATCGCGATCGAGAACTTCAACGACATCAAGGTCGGCGACGTGCTCGAGTGCTTCCGCACCGAGGAAATCGCGCGCACGCTCTGAGGCGCCTGGTTCTTACCGTGGCCCCCTCGGTGCATCCGCACTGCGGGGGCCACTGCGTCACGGCCGGGCCGTCCTGGCCTGCTGCGCACTGGAGAGTCTGATGGCTGGAAACGAACGCCGCCCCGATCGGGTGGCCGCCGCAATACGGGAAGAGGTGGCGCGCGTGCTCTCGCGCGACGTGCAGGATCCGCGCATCACCGGCGCCTTCGTCACCGTCACCGGGGTCGAGGTGTCGCGCGACCTGCGCACGGCCAAGATCTTCGTCAGCATCCTCGGTGACGACGATGCCAAGACGCTCGCCCGCGAGGGGCTGCACGACCTCGCACCGCAGCTGCGTGGGCCCGTCGGTCGCGCCCTGCGCCTGCGTGCGGCGCCGGAGATCTTCTTCAAGGTCGACGAGAGTGTGGCCTACGCCGCACGCATCGAGACCCTCCTCGCCCAGATCAAGACGCCTGCCGCCGACGCCGATGCCGACGCTGGTGAGGCCGGGGATGCCGACACCACCGCCGACACCCCGCGCGCCGGCGACGATGACAAGCGCGGCGACTGACGGCCTGCTGCTGCTCGACAAGCCGGCCGGCATCTCGTCACACGATGCCGTGCTGGCCGCCCGACGGGCGCTGGGCGAGAAGCGGATTGGACACGCCGGCACGCTCGATCCATTCGCCACTGGCCTCCTGGTGCTGCTCACCGGACGTGCCACGCGCCTGCTGCCGTACATCCCGGGCGAGCCGAAGGTGTACGATGCCTCGATCCAGTTCGGCAGCGAGACCGACACCGAGGACCTGCTCGGCACCGTCGTCCGCGAGGCTGCACCGCCCACCGAAGCCGACGTGCGCACTGCGCTGTCCGCGTTCACCGGTGTGCTGCAGCAGGTGCCGCCTGCGTATTCCGCCAAGCGCGTCGACGGCCAGCGTGCCTACGAAGCGGCGCGCGCCGGCGTCACGCTCGAGTTGAAGGCGGTGGAGATCACCGTCCATTCGTGGGAACTGCTCGCGTGGCACGGCGATGCGTGCGACGTGCGCATCGTGTGCGGCGGTGGCACGTACGTGCGATCCCTCGCGCGCGACCTCGCCCGGCACCTCCAGAGCGCGGCACACCTGCGCGGTCTCCGGCGCGTCGCGGCCGGAGCGTTCGACGTCGCCGACGCGCAGTCGGTGCTCGCGCTGCGCGACACGCCGGCCAACCTGCGACCGCCACTCGATGCGCTGCCTCACCTGCCGCAGGTGGCGCTCACCAACGACGAGGTGCACCGCATCCGTCGTGGCCTCGACATCGCCATCACCGACGCGCCGGAGGTGGTCACGACCCACGTCGCGCTGGTCGCGGCCGAACACGGCGGCCTGATCGCGCTGGGCGAACGGATCGCCGATCGCTGGCAACCGCGGGTCGTGATGCGCGATGCCTGACCTGCACGACATGTCCGGCCTGCCCGCCACCGTGCGACGATCGGCCGTCACCGTCGGCACCTTCGATGGTGTGCATCTCGGCCATCACGACGTGCTCCGCCGCCTCGCAGCCCACGCGCGCGCCGGCGACATGGCCAGTGTGCTGGTCACCTTCGCGCCGCACCCGAACGAAGTGGTGCGACCGAGCGCCGTGCCGATGCTGCTCACTCCCGGCATGGAGAAGTTCGAGGCGTTGGCGGCGATCGGCATCGACTATTGCGCGGTGATGCCATTCACCCGCGCCCTCGCGACCCTCACCGCCGCTGAATTCGTCCGCCAGGTTTTGCGGCCCCGGTTCCGCATGGAGGCGCTGCTGATCGGGCACGATCACGGTTTCGGTCGCGATCGCGCCGGTGGGCGGGAACAGCTCGAGGCGCTCGGCACGTCGGACGGCTTCGCCGTGGAACGCGTCGACCCGTTCCGCCTCGGCGATGGCACGGTGGTCTCGTCCTCCGCCATCCGCACCGCGGTGGCCGACGGGGACCTCGAGTCGGCGCGGCGCGCGCTTGGCCGCCGGTATGCCCTCACCGGCACCGTGCAGCGGGGCGACCAGCGCGGCCGGACGATCGGGTTCCCGACCATCAACCTCGGCACGCCGCCAGCCAGAAAGCTGCTGCCGCCGGCCGGGGTCTACGCCGCCGTCGCCCAGACGCCGGGCGGGGCCTACGGCGCCATGATGAACCTCGGCGCGCGTCCCACCGTCGCCGACGCCCGGCAGACCGTCGAGGCCCACCTGCTCGACTTCTCGGGCGACCTGTACGGCGCCGACGTCCGGCTCGACCTCGTCGCGCACCTGCGCCCGATCCGCCGCTTCGGCGGCCTCCAGGAACTGACGGAACAGCTGGCGCTGGACCGGTTAGCAGCCCGGACTGCGTTGACCCAGTTCGGCTGAACCGGCTAGGTTACGCGGCTATCCGAACACCGATCGAATTTCCCTCAATCCGCTGCAGGGCATGAACAGTCTGCGGTCCCGCCTCCTGCTGATCGCCGCGGCCATCGCGCTTTCGGTCTTCGCCCTCTTCCCGCGCGCCACGACTGTGCGGGAACGGCAGCCTGACGGTTCGTTCGTCGAATCCACCAAGCGCCTCTGGCCCCTCAAGTACGGGCTCGACCTGCAGGGCGGCATGCACCTCGCACTCGAGATCGACGAGAGCAAGGGCGCCGTCGCCGACAAGAAGGACGCCCTCAACCTTGCCCTGAAGACGGTCCGAAATCGGATCGACCAGTTTGGCGTCTCGGAGCCGACTGTTCAGCTGGCGGGCGATGATCGCATCATCGTCGAACTGCCGGGCATCGACGACCAGCAGCGCGCGCAGGACGTGGTGCAGAAGTCGGCGTTCCTGCAGTTCCAGATCACCGACGAAACCAACGCACTCGAGAAGTCGCTGCCGCGCATGGACGCCGCCGTCCGCAGCCAGCGCCTCGACGTCGCCGCCGGAGCACCGGTGGCCGACAGCGGCAAGCCGTCGGTCGCCGCGCCCCTTAGCGGCCTGCTCACTGGCGATACGTCGAAGAAGGTCGCCGTCGCTGCTGGCAAGCCGGCCGACACCGCGAAGGTCGCCGCCGCCGACACCGCCACCAGGAAGGACGCCAACGGTCCGGTGACGAAGCTGGTGCAGCCGGGCCAGTTCCCGGGCCAGTACTACATCAAGGAAACCGACGTCGCGCGCATGACGCGCTACCTCGCCGACACCGTGGTGCGCGCGGCGATTGCGCCGGGCAAGGTGATCCGCTTCGACGCCGACACGCTCGCCGGCGCGCCGGGGCAGGGTGCCTATCGCGCCATGTACGTGCTCGACAGCAAGCCGATCATCACCGGTGACTACCTCACCGACGCAAAGCCGAACAACAATCCGCTCGAGGGTGGCTACATCGTCGAGTTCGAGTTCAATGCCGAGGGCGGCCGGATCTTCCGTCGTGAGACCGGCCGACACGTCAGGGACAACATGGCCGTTGTCCTCGACGACCGGGTCATGACGGCGCCGACGATCAATAGCGCGATTGGCCGCAACGGGCAGATCACGCTCGGCGGTGCTGGACTGCAGCAAGCGCAGGACCTGGCGCTGGTCCTGCGCGCCGGCAAGCTCCCCGTGCCACTGAAGGTGGCCGACATGCGCAGCATCGGCGCCAGCCTTGGGCAGGACTCGATCGACAAGGGCAAGCTCGCCTTCGGCATCGCGATCGCACTCGTGATCGCGATCATGATCGGGTACTACCGGTTCAGCGGCGTGATCGCCTGCGTCGCCCTCGCGCTCTACATCTTCTTCACGCTGGCCGCCCTCGCCGGGTTCGGCGCCACGCTCACGCTGCCCGGCCTCGCCGGCCTGGTGCTCGGTGTCGGCATCGCGGTGGACGCCAACGTGCTGATCTTCGAGCGCATCCGTGAGGAGATGGACCGTGGCAAGTCGGCGCGCCTCTCCATCGACGAAGGCTTCAAGCATGCCCTCAGCGCCATCGTCGACACCAGCGTCGCCACGATCCTCTCCGGCGCCGTGCTTTATCAGTACGGCACGGGACCAGTGCGCGGCTTTGCCGTGACGCTGGTGGTGGGTGTCGCCGCCTCGCTGTTCACGGCCATCTTCGTGACGCGGACCCTTCTCCTTGTCTGGCTTGACCGCACCGGCGGCACGAAGCCACTGAGCATCTGATGCTGCGAATCTTTCACAACACCAAGTACGACTTCATCAAGTGGTGGAAGGTCGCCGCCATCTCGACCATCGCCTTCATGGCGATCGGCATCGGCTCCTTCGCCGTCACCGGTCCGGTGAACTACTCCGTCGAGTTCACCGGCGGCACGTTGATGCAGCTGAAGTTCGCGCAGGCTGGTGACGCCGGGAAGATTCGCGAGGCCCTCGACGAGGCGGGCATCAATGGCGCCGAGGTGCAGCGCTTTGGCGGTTCCGATGAGTTCATCGTTCGGGCGCAGGAGACATCGCTGGTGTCGGAGCAGGCCGCCGGCGCCGAGAAGGTCGCCGACCGCATCAAGGCCGCGCTGGCCACGTCGCTCGGCGCGTCGAACTTCACCGTCGTTCGGACTGAATCCATCAGCCCCAAGGTCGGCGAGGAACTGAGTCGCAATGCGGTGCTGGCCATGGTCCTGGTCTCGGTCGCCACGCTCATCTACCTCGCCTTCCGCTTCGAGTGGCGCTTCGGTGTGGCGGCGGTCGTCGCCACCCTCCACGACACGCTGATCACGATCGCGTTCATCAAGTTGCTGCACCTCGAGGTCTCGCTGACCGTGGTGGCCGCGATCCTGACGCTGCTCGGTTACTCGATGAATGACACCATCATCATCTTCGATCGCGTCCGCGAGAACCTGAAGACGTCCGGCAAGGAGGCCCTCTACACGGTCCTCAATCGGTCGATCAACGACACGTTGCCGCGCTCGATCATGACGCACGCCACCACATTTGCGGCCTCGCTGGCACTGCTGCTGTTCGCCGGCGAAGTGATCCGGCCGTTCGCCTGGGTGATGACGTTCGGCATCTTCGTCGCCACCTTCAGCTCCATCTACGTGGCCGGACCGGTGCTGCTCTGGATCGAGCACAAGTTCCCGCGGAAGGCCGCCACCGGTGCCGCTTCGCGCACCGACAGCGGCACGCAGCGTCCGGGCGCCGTCGCCACCCGGTGACGGTGGCCCCCTGGCACCTTGAGTCGACGGACCGCCGCCCTGCGCGGCGGTTTTGTCGTTGCGGGGGCTGCACATGCTGATCGACAGCCACGCGCACCTCGCCGGTGCGAAGTTCGACGCCGACCGCGAGGCCGTCCTCGAGCGCGCGTGGGCGGCGGGATTGTCGCACGTGGTGGTGATCGGTGAACTCACCGCCGCCGCGCGCGACCTCGCCCGCTCCGATCCGGCGCGGCTGTCCTTCACCGCCGGCGTGCATCCGCACGAAGCGCATACCTTCGACGCCGCGCGAGACATGCCGCGGCTCCGGCAGTTGCTTGCCGACGGCGCCGTCGCCATCGGTGAGTGTGGCCTCGACTACTACTACGATCACAGTCCGCGCGACCAGCAGCTGGAGGCATTCCAGCAGCAGCTCGATCTCGCGGCGGAATCGGGACTGCCGGTGGTGGTGCACACCCGGCAGGCTGAGGATGACACGACCCGGATGCTGCAGGCCGCTGCTGGGCGCGGTGTGAGTGGCGTGCTGCATTGCTTCACCGGCTCGCCCGAACTGGCGCGTGATGCCATCGCGGCCGGGTGGTGCATCTCCATCAGCGGCATCGCCACCTTCCGCACCTGGGAACGTGACGACGTGGTGGCGATGATCCCCGACGCGCAGCTGATGGTGGAAACCGACAGCCCGTACCTGGCCCCGGTGCCGCATCGCGGACGTCGCAACGAATCGGCATTCCTGCCGGCCACCGTGGCCCACCTGGCCGCCGTGCGCGGCACCACGACCGACGAACTTGCGGCACTCACGGCGCGGAATGCGATCCGCTTCTTCCGCCTGCCGCTTCTCTCATCGCACCCCTGAGCACGATGCCCACCGATCTCGAGATCGCGCAGTCCGTCACGCTCCGCCCGATCCGCGACGTGGCGGCGGAGTTGGGGCTCGGCGAGGATCAGGTCGATCTCTACGGTCGCTACAAGGCCAAGCTGCCGCTGGAAGTCGCGACCCGTCCGGTGAAGGGCAAGCTGGTGCTCGTCACGGCGATCCATCCCACCGCAGCCGGCGAAGGCAAGACCACGACCTCGGTCGGGCTCGCACAGGCGCTCCGTCGCATGGGCACCAACGTCATGCTCTGCCTGCGTGAACCGAGTCTCGGCCCGGTGTTCGGCGTCAAGGGTGGCGCGGCCGGCGGTGGCTACGCGCAGGTGCTGCCGATGGAGGACATCAACCTCCATTTCACCGGCGACTTCCACGCCATCGCCAGCGCGCACGCGCTGCTGTCGGCGCTGCTCGACAATCACCTGCAGCAGGGCAACGCGCTCGGCATCGACCCGCGTCGCATCACCTGGCCGCGAACCATCGACATGAACGACCGCGCGCTGCGGAAGGTCATGGTCGGCCTCGGCGGCACCGGCAACGGCATCCCGCGCGAGGAGCGCTACGTCATCGTGCCGGCCAGCGAGGTCATGGCGATCCTCGCACTCGCCTCCGATCTCGAGGACCTGCAGACGCGTCTGGCGCGCATCGTCGTCGGCAGCACGCGTGATGGCCGCTTCGTCACTGCGGGGCAGCTCGACGCGGCGGGCGCGATGACGCTCCTGCTGCGCGATGCACTGCGACCGAACCTGGTGCAGACCGCCGAGGGCGGTCCGGCCCTCGTGCACTGCGGCCCGTTCGCCAACATCGCGCACGGCTGCAACTCGCTCATCGCGACGCGCTCCGCACTGGCGCTGGCCGACGTCGTCGTGACGGAGGCGGGGTTCGGCTCCGACCTCGGCGCCGAGAAGTTCTTCGACATCAAGGCGCGTGTCGGCGGCCTGAAGCCGGCGGCGGTGGTGATCGTGGCCACCGTGCGCGCGCTCAAGCTCCACGGCGGAGCCGACAAGGCCTCGCTCGCCACCCCGGACGTCGAGGCGGTGCGGATCGGTCTCGCCAACCTCGAACGCCACATCGCCAACGTGCGGCAGTTCGGCGTGCCGGTGGTCGTGTCGCTCAATCGATTCACCACCGACAGCGACGACGAATTGCACTGCGTGATGCAGGCCGTGGAGCGGTCCGGGGCACGAGGAGCGCTGTGCGAGGTGTGGGCGCACGGTGGCGAAGGCGGTCGCGCGCTGGGTGCGCAGGTGCTCGAACTGCTGGCCGGTGAGACGCCCACCTTCACGCCGCTGTACGACACCGCCCTCGGCATCCGGGCGAAGATCGGGACCATCGTTTCACGCGTCTATGGCGGCGACGGCGTCGACTTTTCACCACGCGCCGAGCGCGCGATCCGGGACCTCGAACGCCAGGGCCTCGGCGGCACGCCGGTCTGCATCGCCAAGACGCAGTCCTCGTTCAGCGACGATCCCGCGCTGCTCGGTGCGCCGCACGGGTTCCGTGTGCACATTTCCGAGGTCTATCCCGCTGCCGGTGCCGGGTTTGTGGTGGCTCAGGCCGGTGATATCATGACCATGCCCGGACTGCCCGCGGTGCCATCGGCGGTGCGGATCGGTGTCGATGGCGCGGGACGTGCCGTCGGGTTGTTCTAGCGCAGGCTTCATTCTCCGAGGAAACGTTGTGACCAAGCGCGTGATCAGCACCCCTGATGCCCCTGCGGCCATCGGTCCCTACTCGCAGGCGATCGCCGTCGACAACCTGCTGTTCACGGCCGGGCAGATCGCGCTCGACCCGGTCACCATGACCGTCGTCCCGGGAGACGTCGCCGCGCAGGCGGAACAGGTGATGAAGAACCTGGCGGCCATTTGCGTCGCCGCCGGCGCCTCGCTGCAGGATGTCGTGAAGACCACCGTCTTCCTGCAGGACATGAGCGACTTCCAGGCGATGAACGAGGTCTACGCACGTCATTTCGGCGACAATCGCCCGGCGCGCAGCACCGTGTCGGTGCGCGGCCTGCCCCGCGACGTGCGCGTCGAGATCGAAGCGATCGTGCGCCTGCCCAACGCCTGAGTGCCGTTCCAGCCTGTCGCATCGACGCGCCACGCGGTGCGCCAGCTGGTGCAGGTGAGCATCGCCGGGGCATTCTGCCTCGGCAGCGCGCAGGTGGCCGCAGCGCAACGCGTGCCGATCCAGCCGCCGAAGCAGGACTCGGTGGTGCGTGACACCACGCCGCGCGCGCCCGCACGCCGGTTGCCGAACAGCATCCCGGATTCGTTGCTGCGACCGCCGGTCTCGCCCAAGGCGGCGTTCCTGCGGTCGCTGGCCCTGCCGGGCTGGGGGCAGGGTGCCCTGCGGCGCTCCACGGCCGCCACGGTGTTTTCCGCCGCGGAGATCGGTGCGTTGTACATGGTGGGCAAGTCGCGCGCCGATCTCCGTCGTGCGAAGGCGCTCAGCGCACTCGACTCCATCACCGTCGGCGATCCGTCACTCGGTGAAGCGGTGACGCGCATTCCGGCCGTCCCGCCGGGGCTCGTCAATGCGCGGCGGCTGCATCTCGAGGACTGGATCGCCGTGTTGGTGTTCAATCACCTCATCGCCGGCGCCGACGCCTACGTGGCTGCCAATCTCTGGGACCTGCCGGCGCGGGTCTCGATCCGCCACACCCCGGCCGGCACCGGAATCGGCGCGCAATTCCGCTGGTGAACGACGCGGCCGTCGGCGTGTTCGATTCCGGCATCGGTGGGCTCACCGTCGTCGCCGCGATCAGGCGCGAACTGCCCGCCGAGCGTGTGCTCTACGTGGGCGACACGGCGCGCGTGCCGTATGGTCCGAAGAGTCCGGAGACCGTGCTGCGCTACAGCCGGCAGATCGCCACCTTCCTTCTCGAGGAACGCGTGAAGGCGATCGTCATCGCCTGCAATACCGCCACCGCGCATGCGCTCGAGGCGCTGCAGCGCGAGGTGGCGGTGCCCGTGATCGGCGTCGTGCAACCCGGCGCACGCGCGGCCGTCCGCGTCACGCGTAATGGCCACATCGGTGTCATCGGCACCGCCGGCACCATCAACTCCGGTGCCTACACACGTGCCATCGCCGCGCTGTCCGCGGACGCGATCGTCACCAGCGCAGCCTGCCCGATGTTCGTGCCGCTGGTGGAAGAAGGCTGGGTGGACCATCCCGCGACCCGGCTGATCGCCGAGACGTACCTGGCACCGATGCGCGATGCGAACGTCGACACGCTGGTGCTCGGCTGCACGCACTATCCGTTGCTGGCGCCGTCGATCGGGTCCGTCATCGGTGCCGGCGTGACACTGGTGGATTCCGCGGCCGAGACGGCGTTGGCACTGCGAGAGGTGCTCGAGACGCAGGGACTCGCGGCCTCAGGAGCCGCTGCCAGCCTCGCGCACCGCTTCGTGGCGACCGATGCGCCGGACGCCTTCCGCCGCGTCGGCCAGCGTTTCATCGGGCCCGTGCTCGACCATGTCGAGACGACGGTCTTCGCCTGACGCCATGAACTCCATGAGTTCGAGCCGCGTCTCGGTCAGGCGCAGGTAGCGCGGCGCGTCACCCCACCCGCCCGGATTGGCATACACGCCACCAGCCGGGCCGCGCGTCAGTCCAGCCACGTGCGAGTGGCCGAAGATCACCAGGTTCGCGTCCGCGCGCGCCAGTCGTGCCAGCGCCACGTCGCGCAACCCGATCCCGCTGTCGGCCGCACTGTGCACGCGACTCGCCCCGGACGTGCCGAGCGCCAGTCGAGTCCCGAGGTCCGGATGCAGCAGCTTGAACGCCCACACCGACAGCGGATGTCGCAGGATCGGCTTGATGCGCAGGTATCCGGCATCCGCTGCACCACGCAGGCCATCACCATGCTCGATCTCCACGGTCCAGCGGCCGACCGTTGCGCGCAGTGGCGTGGTCTGGTACGTGATGCCGAGCTCGCGGCGCAGCACCTCGCCACCCCAGCAGTCGTGATTCCCCGCGATCCAGGTGATCGGCATGCCCGCCGCACGCAGTTCGCCGAGCGCACCGAGCACCGGCAGCGCAAACGTCGGCATCGATCGCCGCCACTCGAACCAGAAGTCGAGGATGTCGCCGTTCAGCACCAGCGAACCGGGTGCACCTCGTAACCGGCGCAGGAACGTCAGCAGTGCGTCGGCCGTCGCTGCCGGCGCCGCGCCGACGTGGCAATCGGACAGGATGTACCAGGGAAGTGTGGACACACCCTGAGATTAGTCCGTCCGTCACACTTTGACAAAAGCGTTTGCCTCGGCCCATCTTCGCCCCCGGACTCCTCACCACCCGTGGCCCCGTGCCTGCACTCGATCCTGCACCAACGTGTGACATCGACCTCCGCGTGCGGTATGCGGAGACCGACCAGATGGGCGTCGTCTACCACGCCAACTACCTCGCCTGGTGCGAGGTCGGCCGCACCGAGCTGATTCGCGTGCGTGGACGCTCGTACGCCGAGATCGAGCGCCTCGGCGTGGGGCTCGCCGTGTCCGATGCATCGCTCCGCTTCCACGCGCCCGCTCGCTACGATGACCTCGTCCGCATCACCACCACGCTCACCGACATCCGATCCCGCTCGATGACCTTCGAGTATCTCATCAGCCACGTCGGACGCGGGACGAAGCTCGTCACCGCCAGCACCACGCTGATCGGACTCGATCGTGAGGGACGCATCGCACGCCTGCCGCAGGAGTTGCATCACGCACTCGGGATGTCGGATGCCTGAGCTGCGACGTACCGTCGGCGTCGCGCTTGCCGCGTTGTTGCTCGCGAGCGCACCGGCTGCTGCACAACGCACCGTCCTCGACTCGGCATCGCAGGTCGCGTGGGCGGAGTTGCTGGCCGTGCACGACGTACGTTCCGCCGACACGGTGGTGATCGACCGGGCGATCGGGTCACCGGTCGCACCGTTGCGCGCCACCGCGGCCCGCGTGGTGGGCATGAACCGTGTCGCCGCGCGCTACGCTGCACTGCGTACGCTCCTGCAGCGCGATCGCGACACCGCCGTCGCTCGCGACGCGGCATTCGCGCTCGGCCTCGCGAGCGACACCAGCAGCTGCGGCGCGCTGCGTGACGCTTTGGCGCGCCCGACGGTCGGTGCGGCGGCGGCGTGGTCGCTCGGTGAACTGGGTGCGGCCTGCGGTGAGTTCGCGCCGCTGCTCGCTGTCGCGCGATCATCGGCTGCTCGCGCCGCATTGCTGCGCGTGGCAGGGAAGTGGACACCTTTCCCGGATACCGTCATCGTCGCCGCGTATCGCAGCGCGACCTCGCCGGAGCAGCGGTGGGCGGCGCTGTATGCACTGGCCCGCGCTCGGCGCCCCGCGGGCGCGACGCTCGCGATGGCCGCCAGCCGCGACGCGGCGCCATCGCTGCGGGAGGTCGCGGCGCGCTTGATGGCCAGCACCCTGCAGCCCGCCGCCGACTCGCTCGCCGTCGTCGCGCGCCTCGATTCGATGCTTGGCGACCGCGCGCCGCACGTGCGCATCGCTGCGGTGCGTGCCATCGCCACCTTCCGTGTGCTGGCGCGTGAACCACTGGCCCGTGCGTGGCCGCTCGAGCGTGACGCGAACGTGCGCGTCACGATGGCGCAGTCGGTCGGCACCGTCGCCGCGGATTCGTCACCGCTCTGGCGTCGGTGGTGGGAGTCCGACACCACGCACATGGTTCGACGCTCGCTGATCGCCAGTGCCTGGCAGGCGCAGGCCATCGGCGCCCTGCGTGGTACGGCAGTGGACCTGGCGGAAGATCCGGACTTCCGCGTTCGCATCGCCATGGTCGATGGCGCGGCCACGGCCGGTGTCGATCGCAACGCACGCCAGATCGCTCGCCGCCTCACCGATGGCGACGCGCGCGTTCGTGCCGCCGCCGTCACTGCGCTCGGCGGCCTCGCACCGGCGATGCGTGATTCGCTCGACTGGCCGGTATTGCTCGACGCCGTCCGCCAGGACGCCGACGTCGGCGTGCGTACCGCCGCACTCGGCACACGGCGGCGCGCCGATGCGGCGGCGAACGTTCCGCTGGCGATGCAGGCGTACCAGCGCGCGCTGACCGACACCAACAGCGACGCGAGGGAGGCCGCACTCGACCTCCTCGCCGGATCATGGCGGCGCGACAGCGCGTCATTCGACTCGGCGACGGTCGCCACGTTGCGCACCTGGTCCGCGCCGACGGATCCACTGCTGCGTCAGCGCGTCCGCGTCGTGACGCCGCTTCGGCACTGGAACGCCGCCGCGACGGCGTCGGCGCCGCGGCAGGAATTGCTGCGCATCGTGCGCGAAATCATCGTGCCAAGCCTCGCTGGCCGTCCACCCGAGTTGTGGCTGGCAACCGGTCGCGGAATGGTCCGGATCGTGCTTGATGGGGTACGGACGCCGATGACCACCGACCACCTCTCGCGCCTCGCGCGCACCGGGTATTTCCGCAACCTCCGCTTCCATCGCGTCGTGCCGGCGTTCGTGGCGCAGGGAGGCGATCCGCGCGGCGATGGCACCGGTGGTCCGGGCTTCGCCATCCGTGACGAGTTGAATCGGTCTCCGTATGTGCGCGGCGCGGTCGGCATGGCGCTGTCCGGGCCGGACACTGGTGGCTCGCAGTTCTTCCTCACCCTCGCACCGCAGCCGCACCTCGACGGGCACTACACCGTGTTCGGTCGCATCACGTCCGGCGCCGCGGCCATGGACGCGCTCGTGCAGGGCGACGCCTTGCGCAACATCACCACCGGCTCGCCATGATCACGATCACTGCCCTTCGCCGGTGCGGTGCGGTACTGGCCGCGCTGCTCGCCGGCTGCGCCTCGCCGCGCCTCGCACCGCTCCCGAATGCCACCGCCGTGCCCGATCGCCAGCCGCTCCCGGTGATCGAGCTGCCCCGACACAACCAGCGCATCGTCTTCACCTGGCGCTTGCAGGAGGCGGAGCTGGAGGTGCGTGGGGAAGGCGCCGCCCGCATCGCCGCCCCCGACTCGGCGCGCGTCGACCTGTTCGTGGCCGGCGGCCTTGGCAACGGTGCCGCCTGGGTCATCGGCGACAAGATGCGGCTCGACGCACCCGACGCGCTGTTGAAGGTCCTGCCGCCGCCGGCCTTCCTCTGGGCTGCGCTGGGCCGCTTCGCCATCCCGGCCGGCGCCGACACCCTCGTCTCGCGCACCGACAGCTCCCTGACGGCCGACATCGGCCCCAGCCCACGCTGGCGCCTCTCGCTCGTCGGCCGCCGCATCATGCGCCTCGAACGGGCCGAAAACGATCGCGTCATCGACCGGCTCGAACGCAGGAGCGATGGATCGCTAGTTTACTTCCATGCCCCGACTCGCCGGCAGCTCACGCTCACGATCACCCGGGTGGATTCCGTCCCACCCTTCGATGCGGCCATCTGGCGCCCGTAGCGCCGCCGCTGTGGTGCTCGGGCTCGCGCTGCTGCTCTCCGGCTGCGTCTACGGGTTCGCGGGCGGCGGCCTCCCGCCCACGGTTCGCTCCATCGCCGTCATCCCCTTCGAGAACCAGACCTCGTCCGCGGAGCTCCAGCAGGAGTTCATGACGCGCCTGCGCCGCGAGCTGCGGTCCCGGCTCGGCGTGCGTGAGGCGGGTGAGGCGCAGGCCAGCGCCATCGTGCGCGGCAGCATCACGCGTTACGAACCCGACATCCCGATCGCCTTCTCTGCGGACCGCACGCAGTCGGTGGCGGCACGCCGCAAGCTCATGCTGACCGTGGACATCGAGATCTACGACCAGGTGGGTGGCCGCGTCCTGTGGGCCCGCAAGGGCATGACGGCCGAGGGCGAATACGCGGAACGTGCCGAGACCGAGGGTCGCCGGCAGGCGATAGAGAAGCTCGTCAACGACGTGATCGAAGGGGCGCAGTCACAATGGTGAGTCGGAGAGGGAGTGGATCGGGAGGGTGTCTGGTCGGTGTCGCGCTGATCGCGGCCGGTGTGCTGTTCGGCTGGCCGGCGGTCAAGGTGTACGTGCGCGCGTACGAGTACGAGGACGCCATGCGCCAGACCCTCCTGCACTCAAAGGCGAGCGACGATGGGGCGATGCGCGCCAGGATGCGTGCCTCGGCCGACTCGATCGGCGACCTGCCCGATGCCGCGTACGAGATCGAGGTCGACCGACGCGAAGGCATGATCCGGCTCATCGCCGCCTACACCGACACCATCAAGTTCCCGCTTCGTCCCACGCCCGTGACGCATCGCTTCAACGTGGAGCGCGTCGAGTGACGGCTGCGCGACCGCTGGACAACATCCGGTCGTGGCAGGATGCGGCGCGCTGGCGCGCGGCGCAGGTGGGACGGGTGGTTTTCACGAATGGTGTCTTCGACCTGCTGCATCCCGGCCACATCGACGTGATCCTCGGCGCGCGCGCCTGTGGCGACGTGCTGATCGTCGGCATCAACAGCGACGCGTCGGTCCGGCGACTCAAGGGACCTGAGCGTCCAGTGCGCTCCGAGGCCGATCGTGCCTACGTGCTGGCAGCGCTGGCCGCGGTCGACTGCGTCGCCGTCTTCGGCCAGGACACACCGCTCGACCTGATCCGCCTCCTCACGCCGGACGTGATCGTGAAGGGAGGTGACTATGATCCCGATGCAGTGGTGGGCGCGGCCGAGACACGCGCCCGCGGTGGCGAGGTCGTGATCATCCCACTCACGCCCGGCCATTCCACCACGGCCACGATCGCCAAACTCCGTTCCGGAATTCCCGATGTCTGAGCTCGTCCGTTCGTACGCCCGGCAGGTGCACCAGATGCGGCCCGTCACCATCGAGCGCGCCGTGACGCCGTACGCCGAGGGATCGTGCCTGATCAGCTTCGGTGAGACGAAGGTGCTGTGTACAGCGACGGTCGAGGAAGGTGTGCCCGGATGGCGGAAGGGCAGCAAGCAGGGCTGGCTCACGGCCGAGTATGCAATGCTGCCGCGCGCCACGCGCACGCGGACGTCGCGTGAACGCGGGCAGGTCGGTGGACGCACGCAGGAGATCCAGCGACTCATCGGACGCAGCGTGCGCGCCATGCTCAGCGGATTCGATTTCGGCGAGCGGACGATCAAGGTCGATTGCGACGTGTTGCTGGCCGACGGTGGAACGCGCACGGCGGCGATCACCGGTGCCTGCGTGGCCGTCACCGACGCCTTCAACTGGCTGCTCGCACAGGGAACACTGACCACCTCCCCGGTCGTGCACCGCGTCGCCGCGATCAGCGTCGGTGTCGTCGATGGAGTGCCGGTGCTCGACCTCGATTATCCCGAGGATGTCCGTGCCGGCGTGGACATGAACGTGGTGATGGTCGATGCGTCGAAGTTCGTCGAAGTGCAGGGAACCGGTGAGCACGCGACCTTCGATCGCGCCGAACTCGATAGCCTGCTCGGCCTCGCATCGGCAGGCATCGCGGAGTTGCACGCGGCACAGGAGGCCGCGTTGCGGGTCGTGCGCCCAGGCGCGTGATCACCTGGGTCATCGCTACGCGGAGCCGCGGCAAGCTCGTCGAACTGGTCCCGATGCTTGCCGCGCGTGGCATCCGCGGAATCGGACTCGATGAGGCCGGAGTGCCGGTGGAGCCCGAGGAAGATGGTATCGAGGTGTTCGACACCTTCGCCGCCAACGCCATCGCCAAGGCCAGGTGGTTCGTCGAGCGTACTGGCATGCCGTGTCTCGCCGACGATTCGGGACTGTGCATCGACGCGCTGGACGGTGCGCCCGGGGTGCGCAGTCGGCGGTTCGCCACCGATCGTGGCTACACCGCACGTGCCGGCGCCGACGAAGACACCGCCAACAACGACGCCATGATCGACGCCTGCTGGGACAGCGGACGTGCGCCGCCATGGTCGGCCTGGTACGCCTGTGCGGCCGCGTATTGCGACCGAGCGCACCACGTGGTGGCGGAGGGACGCACCGACGGCATCATCACGCCGGAGCGCGATGGCACCGGTGGCTTCGGGTACGATCCCTTCTTCGTCAGCACCGACCTCGGAATCTCCTTCGCGCGCGCCGCGCGCGATGCGAAGGCCGCCGTCAGTCATCGCAGTCGCGCGCTCGCGGCGCTGCTGGAACGACTCGCAGTGCAGGGTGTCGTCGCCGTCGCCCGTTGACGAGCCCGATCGATTCCGTTAGTCTCGGGGTTCGTGCGGGGCGTAGCGTAGTCCGGTAGCGCGCCTGCTTTGGGAGCAGGAGGTCGCCGGTTCGAATCCGGCCGCCCCGATTGTGTCGCTCCGCACGAGGCACCTGACGTGCGGTATCATGAAGCGCCAGTAGCTCAGTTGGATAGAGCGGCAGCCTTCTAAGCTGCGGGTCGGGGGTTCGATTCCCTCCTGGCGCGTCTGCAGTCGCAAGCTCCGATAGCTCAATGGTAGAGCAGCTGACTCTTAATCAGTAGGTTGTAGGTTCGAGTCCTACTCGGAGCACTTCACGGCGGCGGTCATCTCACGATGGCCGCCGCCGCTTTTTGTGCAGCTGGGATTTTTGCGCGATGTGGTACCGCGCGATAACCTCTGGCGGATGCCGATTCCGCGCCATGCGCTGCTGCTTCTGACGCTGCTGGTGCCCGCGCCGCTCCAGGCGCAGCAGCCGGCGCACGACGCACGCGCGCACGGTGTCGCGCGCGATTCCGTGGCCGGCATGGGCACCCTGCTCGTCACGCGGGTCGCGCCCGCACTCGACGGCCGCGCGCGCACCGAGGCGATGCTCACCCAGCCCATGCTCAGTCTCCGCGGCGCGCACGTCGGTCGCGCGCTGCAGTACGCGGTGATGCTCAACGCAGAACTCTGGACCATGCCTGATGGTGAACCGGTCGCCGGCATCTGGGGCGAGGGATTCATCGACCGACGTCACCCGCACACGCTGCTGCATGAAGTGATGATCACCGGTGAGCGGCGGGTCGGTTCGGCGCGACTGTCGCTCTCCGCCGGCAAGGGAGTGGTGCCATTCGGCACCGATGACCCGATGGTCCGACCGTTCACCAAGTATCCCGCCAATCACCACTTCTCGCAGGTGCTCGAGCGGCTGCAACTCACCGCCGCGCTGCGTCTCACACCGCGCATCGGTGTCGAGCTGGCCACCTTCAACGGCGATGAACCGGCCGGCACCACCGCCCCGCCGCGCTGGCGACGTTTCGGTGATTCCCGCGCCGCACGGCTCACGCTGTGGCCGGTGCCGCAGCTCGAACTGCAGGGCAGCGGCGCGTTCGTGCGGTCCCCCGAGTTCGCGAGCGGCGATGGACTTGATCAGCGGAAGCTGAGCGCCAGTGCACGCTGGACACCCGCATCCGGCGTACTGCGCTACCTGCTCGTCGAGTGGGCGCGCACGGAAGAGGTGTACGCCGCACGCCGGATCGTGGACTACGGGACTCTTCTTGGCGAGGCACGCGCGACGCGAGGGCCCTGGAGCGCCGCCATTCGGCTCGAGCAGACGTCGCGACCCGAGGAGGAGCGCCTGCTCGATCCCTTCCGAACGGCGCGCCCACCGGGCGAATTGACGATCCTCGGCGTGACCCGCTGGCGCCTCGCCAGCGGACAGTTGGCCGCAGCCTTGCCGGCGCGGCGCGGCGTGCACGCGCTCGCGTTCGGCGAGGCGACGTACGCCCGCTCGTCGCCAGTGTTGCGCCCGGTGCTGCTCGACCCCGCCAACATCAGCGGTGCATCCACTGCGTGGCACTTCACGCTTGGTCTCCGCCTCGGCCTTGGCGCCATGCCATCCCGCGTCGGTCGCTACGGTGCGGCGGCCGGTGGCGCGGCCACGGCCGTCTCACTCACCATGCCACCGCACTGATCATGGTCGTACGTGCGAGACGCGCATCGCCGCCACGATGGACCCGACGCGGCGCCGAGAGCGTATTCGGCAGCGGGCGCAGCACGCGCCGGGGTGTCGTCGCACCGCCGGTCGCCGTGCGCGTCACCATGAACGTCCGATCACCTGATGCAGGAGACGACAGATGCGAATCGTGAAAAGCGTGCTGGGCGCTGCGATGTTGGCCGCAGCAGTGTCGTGCGGCGGATCATCCGAGGGTGAAACGCCGGTCACGCCGGCGCCGCGCGAATTACAGAACCTGACGGTGCTCGGCCAGGGCACGATCAGCAATCGCTTCAGCGCCGAGATCACTGCCGGACCCCGCTACGCCTACTCGTCGACGTGGGGCACTCGGAATTCAGTGCGCGGCAACGCGATCTTCATCTGGGATCTCACCGCGGCGCAGCCGACGCTGGTGGACAGCGTCATCGTGGCCGATGCCGGCACGCTCGGTGACGTGCAGGTGGTCGACGATGCGGCATTGCTGGTGGTGGCCATCGAACCCGCGGACCGTGGTGCGATCGCGATGTACGACCTGGCCGATGCGGCGCGCCCGGCGTTCATCGCGCGGTACGAAACACCGAATACGGTGAATGGTGTGCACACCGCGCAGGTGTCGCGGGTGGGTGGACGCCTGTACGCGTTTCTCGCGATCGATCCGCGCGGCAGCGATCCGGCCAAGCTGGTGATCGTGGACATCACCGATCCACGTGCCCCCGTCGAGCGCTGGGTGCAGGCGCTGGGCTCACCGTTCATTCACGACGTGCATGTGCGCGACGGCATCCTGCTCACGGCCGAGTGGAACGATGGTGTGGCGGCGTACGACATCGGCGGCGGCGGGCGTGGCGGCACACCGTCGGCGCCGGTGCTGCTGGGGCGGTTGCGGACCGTCGGCGGGAGCGTGCACAACGTGTTCTGGTTGCGTGATGCCGTGAGCGGCTCCCGCTATGTGCTGGTGGGCGAGGAGGGACCCGGTGCAGTGGGGATGGCGTCGCAGGGCGACGTGCACGTGGTGGATGCGTCGTCGTGGACGGCGATGCGCGAGGTGGCGTTCTACCGCGTCGCCGGGGCCGGCACCCACAACTTCTGGGTCGACGAAGGGGCGGGCGTGCTCTACGCCGCCTACTACAACGCGGGGGTGCGTGCGCTCGACGTGCGCGGGGAGCTGGCCACCTGCGCGGCGAGCGCGAAGGACGCCGCGGGGCGCTGCGACCTGGTGCTGGCGGGCCGCGAGCTGGCGTCGGCGTTGACGACGACGTCGAGCTACGTGTGGGGCGTCGAGGGCGCCGCAGGGAGTGTGTTGGCGTCGGACATGCTGCGCGGGGTGTGGCGGATTGCGCGGGTGACGCGGTGAGGGCAGGAGGGCGTACGTGGGAATGCGTCGTAAGGGTTGCATCTTGGGCACGATTTGCCTACTTTCTCCTCCCCGCGATGAACTGGCGGCTTGGGATCGCGAGAGCGAGCAAGGCGTGAGGGAATTGCAGGGCTTGACGGACCGGCTGTTGCTGAGTATCCTTCGAGACTCCCGCCGAAACGGTGGGGCTGCTGATTGAAAATTGAATCGAGAGAAGAAGTGTTTGAGACGAACTCGATTGAGCGACGGCGTACAGAGCGCCGCGCGAGAGTCTATCTCTGATTTTTATGATTCCGGACCGTCTCATGATGGTCCAGCAATGGGTGTTGTGAGCGGTTC
>JAZKJL010000004.1:0-146296 GCA_040384325.1 Gemmatimonadota bacterium
TGCGCGGCGTTCAACGCCGACTTCGACGGTGACCAGATGGCCGTGCACGTGCCGCTCTCGTTCGAGGCACAGATCGAGGCGCGCGTGCTGATGCTGTCGAGCAACAACATCCTCAAGCCGGCCGATGGTCGTCCGGTGGCGGAGCCGTCACAGGACATCGTGCTCGGGTGCTACGTGGCGACGAAGGCCCCGGCCGACTTCGACCAGACCGCCAAGGATCCGAAGAAGTTCAACGCCCTCAAGCACTTCAGCGCGACGGCAGACATCGAGTCGGCGCTGACGCTCGGCAACATCGTCCGCAAGGATGTCATCCGCTTCCTGCACGAGGGCGAGTGGGTCACGACGACCGCCGGCCGCGTGCTGTTCAACGGAATCGTGCCGAAGGCGCTGGGCTTCCAGAACAAGGACATGAAGAAGAAGGTGCTCGGTGAGCTCGTGTTCGAGAGCTACCGTCGCGCCGGGCTGGCCGAGACCGTGATGTTCCTCGATCGCCTGAAGGAGTTCGGGTTCACCAATGCGACGCGTTCCGGCGTGTCCATCGGCATCGAGGACCTGCACATCCCGAAGGAGAAGGAAGAGCTGCTCAAGGAAGCGGGCGAGCGAGTGGATCGCTTCCAGCGCGCCTACCAGACGGGCAACATCACCAACGGCGAGCGCTACAACAAAGTCATCGACACCTGGACGCACGCGAACACCGACATCGCCAACTCGATGGTCGATGCCATGCGCGCCTCACAGGGCGGGTTCAACCCGGTGTTCATGATGTTCGACTCGGGCGCCCGTGGTTCACGTGACCAGATCCGCCAGCTGGCCGGCATGCGCGGCCTGATGGCCAAGCCGCAGAAGAAGCTGACCGGTGGCCTGGGTGAAATCATCGAGAGCCCGATCAAGTCGAACTTCCGTGAAGGCCTGTCGGTGCACGAGTACTTCATCTCGACGCACGGTGCCCGTAAGGGTCTGGCCGACACCGCACTGAAGACGGCCGACGCCGGTTACCTGACGCGTCGTCTCTGCGACGTCGCACAGGACGTGACGATCGCCGAGGAGGATTGCGGCACGCTGCTGGGTATCGACGCCGAGGCGCTGAAGGAAGGCGAGGACGTGATCGAGTCGCTGAGCGAGCGCATCGTGGGCAGCTTCGCGGGTGAAGATGTGTACGATCCGTTCGAGCGCGACGACAGCGGCCGTCCGAAGCTGCTGGTCGAAGCCGGCATGATGATCGACGAAGACCTCGCGAAGGTGATCGAGGAGTCGAGCATCGAGAAGGTGAAGATCCGCTCGGTCCTGACCTGCGAGAGCAAGCGTGGTCTCTGCCGCATGTGCTACGGCCGCAACCTGGCCACGATGGCGGTGGTGGACCTTGGCGAGGCAGTGGGCATCATCGCCGCGCAGTCGATCGGCGAGCCGGGGACGCAGCTCACGCTGCGCACCTTCCACATCGGTGGCGCGGCAGCCCGTATCGCCGAGCAGACGGTGAAAAAGACGAAGGTGCCGGGTGTCGTCGAGTTCGGCGACCGCCTCACCTTCGTGACCGACAAGGATGGCAAGAGCATCGTCACGTCGTACGAAGGCGAGCTCACGATCAAGGGATCAGCGGATGCCAGCTATGGCGTCGGCGCCCGTCTGCTGGTGCCGCTCGGCGCCGAGCTGATGGTAGCCGAAGGCCAGACGGTGAAGAAGGACGACACCATCTTCAGTTGGGACCCGTACTCGAACCCGATCATCGTGGACGTCAGCGGTCATGTCCGGTTCGTGGACCTGGTCGAGGACGAGTCGATGTCCGACGAGCTGGACGAACTGACCGGCATGCGCGAACGCCGCGTCATCGAGGACCGCGACAAGAAGCTGCACCCGCACATCGAGATCATCGATGCCAAGGGCCAGCGTGTGCGCGACTTCGTGGTGCCGGTGGGCGCGAAGCTGGAAGTGAAGGATGGCCAGGCGATCAGCGCCGGTACGATCATCGCCAAGGTGAACCGCGAGGCGTACAAGACGCGCGACATCACCGGTGGTCTGCCGCGTGTGGCCGAGCTGTTCGAGGCCCGTCGCCCGAAGGATCCGGCGACGATCACCGAGATCGACGGCGTGGTGCGGTTCGGCGACATCAAGCGCGGCAAGCGCGAGATTCGCGTCTACCCGGCCGATCCGCGGACGGGCTGGTCGGAAGTCGAGTCGGCGGAGCCGAAGCAGTACGAAGTGCCGTCCGGCAAGCATCTCCGCGTGCACGAGGGTGACCGCGTGCGTGCCGGCGACCGTCTGTCGGAAGGCCCGGTCAATCCGCACGACATCCTCGCGATCAAGGGACCGCGTGCGGTGCAGGAGTACCTGCTGAACGAAGTGCAGGAGGTCTATCGCCTGCAGGGCGTGAAGATCAACGACAAGCACATCGGCGTGATCGTGCGCCAGATGCTGCAGAAGGTTCGCATCACCGAGAGCGGCGACACGGAATTCCTGGAAGGGGAGCACGTGGAGCGCGCGATCTGGCTGGCGGAGAACCTGGTGGTGGAAGGCAACGGCAAGACCGGTTCGCAAGCCGAGCCGCTCCTGCTGGGCATCACCAAGGCGTCGCTCACCACCCAGTCGTTCATCTCGGCAGCCAGCTTCCAGGAGACCACGCGCGTCCTCACCGACGCTGCGATCCGTGGGTCGCAGGATGACCTGCTGGGGCTCAAGGAGAACATCATCATCGGTCACCTCATCCCGGCCGGTACGGGTATGTACCGGTACAACGATGTGGAGATCGACGGCATGGAGCCGCCGCCGGCCCCGGAAAGTGCGTACGACGCCAGTGCGTCGTACCTCGAGCCGCCGGCCACGACGCCCCTCTCGATGCCGGTTGCGGCAGCGGTGGCGGACGACGAGTAAGCGGTCAGCAGGTCGCAGTGCGAACGGCCCGGGGCGAAAGCTCCGGGCCGTTCTTTTTTGGCACGTCGTCGTCGGAGAACGCGTGTGACGGGCGTGCGACCGTCCGCGCTGGCGTCGCACCTCGAGGAACATTTTCGAGCGGCTCGGAATGGCCGGGCCCGCCACGCAGGCTCGGCTGGCACGCCGCGCGCTCCGCAAACATGTTCCCTTCGGCGTTTCATGGCGTGACCACATCCCGGGTGGACAGAGGCATGATGCATGATTGAGGCGGACGGCGTGCTGCGAGAGACGCTCGGGGACGAGTACGACATCGGTGCGGAGCTGGGCGGTGGCATGAGCCGCGTGTTCGCCGCGCACGAGCGTCGCCTCGACCGGCCAGTCGTGATCAAGGTGCTGCCAGCCGAACTGGCGACGGGTGCCAGCCTCGATCGCTTCCTGCGCGAGATGCGCACCGTGGCCCACTTGCAGCACCCGCACATCGTCCCGATCCTCTCCGCCGGCACCGCCGGTGACCTGCCGTATTACGTCATGCCGTTCGTGGATGGCGAGTCGCTGCACGACCGCCTTCGCGTCGAGCACGAGTTGCCGATACCGGAGATCTGCCAGCTGCTGCGTGAGGTGCTGGACGCGCTGGCATACGCGCACGCCCATGGCGTGGTCCATCGCGACATCAAGCCGGAGAACATCCTGCTGGCGTCGGGCCATGCGATGGTCACCGACTTCGGTGTCGCGAAGGCGCTGGATGCCAGCGGCACCACCGCCGCCAACCTGACGATGACCGGCGTCTCCGTCGGCACGCCGATGTACATGGCACCGGAGCAGATCGCGGCGGAACCGAACGTGGACCATCGCGCCGATCTCTACGCGCTGGGTGTGACCGCGTATCGCATGCTCACCGGTACGTCACCCTTCCAGGGCTCCACCACACTCGCCCTGCTCTCGGCACATCTCTCGCAGCCGGCGCCGTTGGCCAGCGCGGTGCGTCCGAGCACGCCACCCGCGCTCGACGCGTGGGTCGCGCGCTGTCTGGAGAAACGGACCGCAGACCGCTTCGCCGATGCGCGCGAGGCGCAGGCTGCCCTGGCGGCGGCCACAGCGTCGGAGACACCCGCGCACCACTCGCGCGTGGCCACAGTCACCGGTGCGCGCGGCCAGCCTCGCTCGCGCGCACGGATTGCAGTCACGACGCTCGCGGCCGCGGTGGCGATCGTCCTCGGTGCACGCGCCGCGGGCGTGGGCCGCAAGGCGACGTTGTTGTCCACCGGTGTGCTGCTGCAGCGCGACGCGATCCTGCTCGCCGATGCCGCCGCATCCCCGGTCGATACGCTCGGCCTCACGATGACGGAACTGCTGCGCATCGACCTCGGTCAGTCGCATGCGTTCCGGATCGTGGATCGCGCACGGGTGCGTGCCGCGCTCGCACGCATGGAACGACTCGACGCGCCACTGCTGGACGAAGAGCTGGCACGCGAGATGGCGACCCGCGAAGGCATCAAGGCGTACCTGGTGGGCAACGTCGTGCCCGCAGGGGCCGGGATGCTGCTCAGCGCGCGCCTCGTCTCCACTGCCACAGGTGAGACGCTGGTCGCCTCGCGGCAGGCGATCCGTTCACGTGAGGAGCTGATCGACGGTGTGGACAAGCTGGCCGATGATCTGCGCGAGCAGATCGGCGAGTCGCTGCCGACGCTCAGTGCCACGCCGCCGCTGCACCAGATCACCACCGCTTCGCTGTCGGCGCTGCAACTCTACGCCGAGGCGGAGCGGGTCGCCGATCACGAGGATGCGGATGCGGCGGTCGGGTTGCTGGATCGTGCCATTGCCGCGGACAGCAGCTTCGCCATGGCCTGGCGCCGCAAGGGCGTGCTGCTGACGAACACCGGACAGCCGCCGTCGGCGTATGCGAAGGGGGATACCGCGCTTGGCCGGGCCTTCGAGTTGCGCGCGCGCCTGCCGGAGCGCGAACGCGCCCTCGTGGAGGCGTCGGTCGCTGCCACGCGCGATCGGGATCACGAGCGCGCGATCGCGATCCTGCGGGCGTTGCTGACGCGGGATCCGGACGACGTGACGGCCCTGAACAACCTGGCGGTGGAGCTGAACGTGTCCGGCCGGGGCCGCGAGGCGCAGGTGATCGGCGAGCGGTTGCTCTCGCTCCCCAACGCTCCCGCCGTGACGTACAGCAACGTGACGCTCGGCGCGGTGAGCCTTGGCATGCTGGCGTCGGCCGACACGGTGGTTCGCCGACTGGAGTCGGTCTATCCCGCTTCGTCTGAGCGCATCACGTCACGACTGTTCGTGGCCATGGCACGCCTCGACGAGCGCGTCATCGATTCGCTCACGCTGGCTGCTCGCACGCAGTCGACCGGTGCGCATACGCTGGGATTGCAGGCGCGCTCCTCACTCGCTGCGCTGCACGGCCGGTTGAAGGACGCGGACCGGCTGTATCGCGATGCGCTGGAACTCCGCGTGCAGCGCGGTCAGATGAGTGCTGCCGAAGCCCGCCTGCTGGCTGATTTCATGGTCCTGCAGCGTCGTGTCGCATTCACGACCGACACCACCGGCGACCTGCGGACACTGGATGTGATCTGGAAGGAGTATGCACCGATCGTGAGCACGCGGCCGCCGTGGCAGCAGGGTAACCTGCCGTTCGCGAGCATGTACGCGCAGCTCGGCCGTCCTGGACGCGCGCGGGAACTGCTCACGGCGCTGCGGACTGCGGTACGCACCAGAGGCGTTCCCGCGGTGGCCATGCACACGCGCATCGGGTTTGCGGACGCGTTCATCGAGATGGCAGAAGGTCGCGCGGCCGCGGCGCAGGCAACGGCTCGGCAAGCCTGCGCGCACGTCGTCGAGACCTTCGCCATCTGCACGCAGGAGGCGGCGCCGGAGCTGGCAACCATCGCCGATCGTGCCGGTGCGCGCGACACGGCGCTGGCGGTGCTGCGGCGATTCGTGGGCCTGCGCGCGGGCCGGTCGATCAATACTCCCTTCGCACTCGACGTCACCACGCCCCTGCTCGCACCCGCCTGGCTGCGCATCGGCGAGTTGGAGGATGATCGCGGCAACGATCGGGAAGCACTCGCCGCCTACGAGCAGTTCGTGCGCTACTGGGATCGTGCGGACGCGCCCCTGCAACCGGTGGTCGCGCGCGTCAAGCTGCGGATGGCGGAACTGCGCAGTGGCAACGACGCGGAGCCACGGACGCGCGTGCCGCGCCGGTGACGTCGGCATGCTCCAGCCCGTTCGACGTCACGGCGTGGTGACGTCACTCGACCTGTGCGATGCACCGCTACATCGTTCGGCATGACCGCCATCACCCGTTCGTTCGTCGCCGCCCTCGCCGTCGCGCTCGCGGCCTGCAACTCGTCGTCGCCGAAGCTGGCCGCTCCCGCCGACGCGCCCCGCCTGCCGACCGGAAATCGCCTCGATCCCGCCGGCCCACGCACCGATGTCGGCCCCCTGCCGCTGGCGGCGGTGCTGTCTCCCGACTCATCGCACATCCTGCTGCTGCTGAATGGATGGCGCATGCAGGGCGTGCAGGTGGTGAATCGGCGGACGGGGGCCGTGACGCAGACGCTCGAGCAACCGGCCGCCTTCATCGGGCTCACGTTCGCTCCCGATGGCCGCACGGTCTACGCGTCGGGCGGCAACACCGACGTCGTCTATCGATATGACTGGACCGCGCCGCGCCTCACGCTCCGCGATTCACTCATCGTCCGCCAGCGCCCCAACCCGCGCAGCAGCGGCAGCAGTTACCCGGCGGGCCTGACCACCAGTCGCGATGGGCGGCTGCTGTACGTCGCCGAGAATCTGGCTGACTCGCTGGCGGTGATCGACCTTGCCACGGGTCGCGTCACGCAGCGACTGGCTGCGGGACGGTATCCGTACGGTGTGCTGGAACATCGCGATGGCACCGTCTACGTCTCCAGCTGGGGCACCGACCAGGTGCATGTGTACGCGCGTGATGGCGACGGGCTGCGTGCGAAGGCGCCGATCACGGTGGCGCGTCATCCGTCCACGCTGCTGCTCAACGCCGATGGCTCGCGTCTCTTCGCCACCTCGGCCTCCACCGACGCCATCAGCGTGATCGACACGCGCAGCGGCGCGGTGGTGAGTACGCTGCGCGATCCCACTCCCGCCAACCTGGGGCAGGGCAGTGCGCCGATCGGCCTGCTGCTCTCCGCCGACGGCACGCAGCTCTTCGTCACGGAGGGCGACAACAATGCCGTGGCGCAGTTCGCGCTCAGCGCCCGCACCGCCGGCACGGGTGCCGGAACGCGGGACACGTTGCTCGGTCGTGCGCCGGTGGGCTGGTATCCGTCGGCGTTGGTGCAGGTGGGCGACACACTGCACGTGATCGACGCCAAGGGCCGCGGCACCGCACCCAATCCACAGCTGCCGCAGCCTGGTCGCACCGGCAAGCCGGAGGACCGCGCCACCGGCTACACGTCGGGACAGATCAATGGCACCATCACGCGTCTCGCGCTGACGCAGTTCGCGCAGCCGACGCTGGCGGCGCTGTCGGGCCGCGTGGCGAGAGCCAACAACTGGGACGCACCGTCGATCCGCACAGGGTATCCGCCGATCCGCCACGTGGTCTACATCATCAAGGAGAACCGCACCTACGACCAGGTGTTCGCCGACCTGCCGCAGGGTGATGGCGACACCACGCTGCTCTTCTTCCCGCGCGACGTATCGTCACCCAACCACCATGCGCTGGCCGAGCGCTTCGGGTTGTTCGACCGCTTCTTCGTCAACGCGGAAGTGAGTGCCGATGGTCACAACTGGAGCACCGCGGCGTACACCACCGACTACACGCAGAAGACGGTGCCGTCCAACTACTCGGGACGCGGCCGCTCTTACGACTACGAGGGCACCAATCGCGGCCGCGTCCCGTCCGATGACGATGATGACGACGTGGCCGAGCCGGCCAAGGGCTATCTCTGGGATCTCGCGCAGCGGAAGGGCATCACCTTCCGCAACTTCGGTGAGTTCGTGACGCCGGAAGGCGCCACCGGTGACGCGCCGGAAGGGTATCGCGGCGTGAAGCCATTCCTGGCGAAGAACACCAGCCGCGAGTTTCCCGGCTACAATCTCGACATCCAGGATCAGCGCCGCGCCGACGTCTACCTGCGCGAGCTGGCGGGCTTCGTGAGCAAGGGCGAGATGCCGCAGCTGCAGATCATCCGCCTGCCGAACGACCACACCTCCGGCGCCTCGGCCAACAAGCCCACCCCGCAGGCCCACTTCGCCGACAACGACCTCGCACTCGGTCGCATCGTCGAGGGCATCTCGCGCACCAGGTTCTGGGAGAGCACGGCCATCTTCGTGCTCGAGGACGACGCGCAGAACGGCCCCGATCACGTGGACTCGCACCGCTCGCTGCTGCTGGTGATCTCGCCCTGGGCGAAGCCTGGTGCCTACCATCGGTTCGTCAACACCACCGATGCCATCGCCACGATGGAGGTGCTGCTGGGGCTCGACGCGTTGTCGCCGTACGATCACTACGGCCGTCCGCTGCGCGAGATCTGGCGCACCGAGCCGGACGCCCGTCCCTACACCGCGCTGATGCCGGCCACGTCGCTCACCGACAGAAATCCCGCGCGCGGCACCGGCGCGATCGAATCGCGGAAGCTCGACCTGCGCTACGAGGACGTGGCCGAGGAGGACGCGTTCAACCGCATCCTCTGGTATACGATCAAGGGGACCAAGGTGCCGTATCCCGGACCGACGCGCATGTCGGCCGCCGAGGTGGTGCGCAGCTGGTAGCGGCGCACCAACGCGTCAGGGCGCGATCTCGTGGAACTGCAGCGCGGTGACGCGATCCACCGTCCAGCGCTGCGCCCATTCGCTCTCGAACAGGATCACCGGGTTGCCCAGCGAGTCGTAGATGCGCAGGCGACCCGGCTCGCCGGCCAGCCGGTCGATGTCGGCCGTCTTGCCGGTGACCCAGCGCGGATAGCGCGCGCTGATCGGCTCCAGCTTGCAGCGCACGCCGTATTCGTGCTCGAGACGGTGCAGCATCACGTCGAACTGCAGCACACCCACTGCGCCCACGATCGGCGTCGGCTGCGAGACGTCGGACTGCGATGTGTAGAACACCTGCGCCGCGCCTTCCTCGGTCAGCTGGCGCAGCCCGGCATCGAGCTGCTTGCGCTTGATCGGGTCCTTCAGGATCACGCGCGCGAAGTGCTCGGGGGGGAAGCGCGGGATGTCGCTGAACTCCAGCTTCCCGCCCTCGGTCAGCGAGTCGCCGATACGCAGGTTGCCACGGTCCATGATGCCGATCACGTCGCCCGGCCACGCCTCCTCGATGATCGTGCGCTCGCGGGCCATGAACTGCTGCGGTGCATTGAGGCGCACCGTCTTGCCGGTGCGCACGTGCAATGACGGCATACCCGCCTCGAACCGCCCCGAGCAGACGCGGACGAAGGCGATGCGGTCGCGGTGCTTGGGATCCATGTTCGCCTGGATCTTGAACACGAAGCCGGTGAACTCCTCCTGCGTTGGTTCCACCGGGCCGATGGTGGACTCGCGCGAGGTCGGGGCCGGGGCCAGCTCGAGGAACTCACGGAAGAACGGCTCGACGCCGAAGTTCGTCAGCGCGCTGCCGAAGAACACCGGCACCAGCGCACCGGAGAGGATCTCGTCGTGGTCGAACGGGTGGCCGGCGGCCTCCAGCAGCTCGAGGTCATGCAGCAGCTGCTGGTGCGCCTCGGGGCCGAGCAGCTCGATCATCTCGGGACTGTCCAGCCGACCTTCGTGTCCGGTGGCGCGCTTGGCGCCGTGGTCGTCGCCGCGGTCGAAGAGATAGATCTGCTCCTTGCGACGATCGTAGACGCCGACGAACGCGCCGTCGCGATGGATCGGCCAGGTGACGGGATGGCAGTTGATGCCGAGATCCGTCTCCACGTCGCTGACCAGCTTCAGCGGATCCTCGCCCACGCGATCGCACTTGTTGACCAGGGCGAAGATCGGCATCCGGCGGCGCTTGCAGACCTGGAACAGCTGCCGGGTGCGGTCCTCGACACCCTTGCGGTTGTCCAGCAGCATCATCGCGCTGTCGGCGGCCACCAGCGTGCGGTAGGTGTCCTCGGAGAAGTCCTCGTGCCCCGGCGTATCGAGCAGGTTGATGTGGTAGCCCGCCCAGTTGAACTGCATCACGCTCGACGTCACCGAGATGCCGCGTTCCTGCTCCAGCGCCATCCAGTCCGAGGTGGCATGCCGCTGCGCCCTCCGCGCCTTCACCGACCCGGCGAGGTGGATCGCACCGCCGTAGAGGAGCAGCTTCTCGGTGAGGGTCGTCTTGCCGGCGTCGGGATGACTGATGATGGCGAACGTCCGTCGGCGCTCGATCGTGCTGGCGATGGCGGCGGATGTCGTAGTAGCGGGCATTGAATCGGACGTGGGTGACGAAGCGCGACTGGCTTCTCTGCAAGATACCGACCCCAGCCTCCGCACGCGCATGCCGGCGGTTCAGGCCAACCGCGCGTCACCACCCTGCCGTCGGCGCGAAGGCAGCACGCACGTCGGCGCTTTACAGTGGACCGCGCACCGCTGAGCTTACCAGCGTACGCCTCAGTTCCCTCCCGCCGGAGTGTCATGACGGCCGGTTCGATGCCCACCGATCCCGAGCTGGCTCTCAGCGTGCTCGATTGCGCGCCGGGACCGGTGCTGGCGCTGACGGACGGCTGGAGGTTGCGCTACCTCAACCGCGCCTGCGTCGCGCTGATGAACCGGGGGCCGGCCGAGACGTTGCTTGGCCGCAGCCTGCTCGAACTCTACCCGGAGTTGCGCGGGTCACCGTTCGAGTCCAACGTGGATCGCGCGCTGACCGGCGTGCCGGTCGCCTTCGAGGCGTACCACCCGGCCACCGAACGCTGGATCGCGATCAGTGCCCAGCCGATTCCCGGCGGCGTCGCAATCTTCACCTCCGACGTCTCGGCGCATCACCGGCGGGAGCAGGAACTCACCGCCGCCCACGCGCGCCTCGATGCGATCATCAACTCGTCACCCGACCTCGTGGCGGCCGTCGATCGCGACCTGAACTTCCTCGCCTTCAACCGCGCCTACGCTTCGGAGTTCGAGGCGATCTTCGGACAACGCATCGAGGTCGGGCAGAACCTCAGGGATGCGCTGGCCGCGTTTCCGGCGGCACGGGAGGAGATCGTGCCGCGATGGGAGCGGGCCGCGCTGCACGGCGAGGAGTTCGTCACCCAGCGCGAGGTCGGCCCCGGCACCGGCGACGCACGGATCTACGAGATCCGCTACAGCAACCTGCGCGGTGCTTCAGGCGAGTTGCTTGGTGCGGTGGCCGCGATGTCCGACGTCACCGACCGCGTGCGCGCCGGTTCGGCACTCGCCGAGCTCACCGAGCGGCTCGATGCGGTGATCCGGTACAGCCCCGATCGTGTGGTCGGTGTGGATCGCAACCTGCGCGTCCTCGCGATGAACGAGCACGCCAAAGCCGACTTCGGCGCGCTCTGGGGGATCACGATCGCCGTCGGTGACTCGCTGCATGCACAGCTCGCATCGCTGCCGGCCGAACAGCGTGAGGCGGCGATCAACATGTGGGAGGCTGCCGTCGCCGGTACGGCGGCGGACCAGTTCGCGGTCTTCGGCACCACACCGGAAACGCTGCAGGCGTACGAGATCAGCTTCGGTGCGCTGCGGGATCGCGACGGCCAGCCGGCGGGCGCGGTGATGGTGGCGAAGGACGTCACTGATCGCGAGCACGCCCTCACCGCACTGCGCGAGAGCGAGACGCGTTTCCGTGCGCTGGGCGAGGCGGCGCCGATCGGGATCTTCCTCGCCGACCCGGCCGGCCATTGCACCTACGCCAATCCCCGGCTGCAGCAGATCACGGGCCTCAGTGAGGCGACGCTGCTCACGCACGGCTTCGCGTCCCGGGTGCACCCCGATGATGCGATGAAGGTGAGTGCGTGGCTCGGCCTCGGTGGCGACACACACGACTTCCGCGGTGAGTTCCGGCTGACGCTCGATGCAAGCGACGAGCGCTGGGTGCTGGCGCACAGTGCGGCGATTCGCGATGACAGCGGCGTGATCATCGGGCGAGTCGGTACACTCGACGACATCACCGAGGCGCGGCGCGCCGAGGCAGCGCGGTTGCAGCTCGAGCAGAAGATGCTGCATGCGCAGAAGCTCGAATCGCTCGAGGTGCTGGCCGGTGGCATCGCACATGACTTCAACAACCTGCTGGTCGGTGTGCTCGGCAACGCCAGCCTGGCCATGCTCGACCTCCCCGCCGACTCGCCCGCGCACGCACCGGTGGCCGACATCGAACGGGCGGCGCAGCGCGCATCCGACCTCACGCGACAGATGCTCGCGTACTCCGGGCGTGGTCAGTTCGTGGTGGAACCGGTGGACCTGTCGGAACTGGTGGCCGAGATGGGGTCGCTGCTGCGCACCGTGCTCTCGAAGCAGGCGATCCTCGTCTTCGACATCGTCGCGACGCTGCCGCTGATCGAGGCCGACGCCACGCAGATCCGGCAGGTGGTGATGAACCTGATCACCAACGCCTCCGATGCCCTCGGCGCACACGGTGGGCACATCCGCCTGCGCACCGGCCGGCAGCGCGTGGACGAGGACGCGGTGCAGCAGAACTATCTCGGCGACCAGCTCGCACCGGGCGAGTACGTGTTCGTCGAGGTGGAGGACACCGGCGAGGGCATGTCGCGGGAGACGCTGGCGCGCATCTTCGAGCCGTTCTTCACCACCAAGTTCACCGGACGAGGCCTGGGCCTCGCGGCCACGCTGGGCATCGTGCGCGGGCACCGCGGTGGGATCCGCATCACCAGCGAACCGGGCCTCGGCTCCACCTTCCGTGTGCTGCTGCCGGTGGCCAGCCTGTCGCGACCCGCGGGCACGCCGAGCATCGGCGGCGAGCACGATGGGTCACTCGGCACGGTGCTGATCATCGACGACGACGAGACGGTGCGCACGGTGGCGCGACGACTGCTGGAGCGGCGCGGCTTCAGTGTCGTGGTGGCTCACGACGGGATCGAGGGCGTGGCGCTGTTCGCCGAGTCGCCGAAGCAGTTCGTCCTCGTGCTGCTCGACCTCACCATGCCGCGCCTTGGTGGCGCCGCGACCATGCTGCAGTTGCGCGCCATCGATCCCCAGGTGCCGGTGCTGCTCACCAGTGGTTATCGCGAACGCGAGGTTGCGGCGCAGTTCGCGGGTATGGAGCCGGCTGGATTCGTGCAGAAGCCGTTCCGCGCCGAGGAGCTCTACGCCGCGGTCAGTCGCGCCATGCGTATCGGGTGAGCGCGCGCCGCGTCAGGCGGCCTGCGACGGCTGCGCCTTGCGGTGTCGCTTCTCTTCGTATTGCAGTGCGTCGGCGGACTTCAGCAGCGCCTCCACATCCTCCGGTGCATCGGGATCGAAATAGGCGACGCCGAGGCTGATGCCGAGGTGCCAGGCCTGTGCGTCGTCGGCGCTGCGTTCCGTGTTGGAGCGCTGCACCGCAGCCTCGATGCGCTGGCTGATGAGCGCGACGTCCGCCGGCTGCACGTCGATCGCGAGAATCGTGAACTCGTCGCCCCCGATGCGCGCCACGAGGTCGGTCTCCCGGAAGGTGTCGGTGAGGATCCCGGCCATCGTCTGCAGCGCAGCATCGCCCGCATTGTGTCCGAACCCGTCGTTCACCGACTTGAACGAGTCGAGGTCGCCGTAGAACAACGCACAGCGGATGCCCTGTCGCGCCGCGAGTCGCAGCGTGCTGGCCGACTGCTCGAGGAACCCGCGACGGTTGTACAGCGACGTCAGTTCATCACGCACCGAGATACGCCGCAGTTGTTCTTCGCTCGCCTTCCGCTCCGAGATGTCACGCGCCACCGCCACCAGGCCGCCATGCGGCAGCAGCGTCAGGGACAGCTCCTGCGGATACGCCGACCCGTCGCGATGCCGGCCGGTCGCCTCGCCATGCCAGAAGCCGACCTGGGTCACCTCCGGGATCGCGTCGCGGACCAGGCGGCGCGACTCCTCGGGCTCGTAGAGTGCGGCCCACGGTGTCTGCAGCAGCGCGGCAACGCTGTCGCCGTGCATGCGGGCGAAGGCGTGGTTCACGAACTCGAGTGCGCCGCTGACGCCCGTGATCGCGATGCCGTCGGCGGTCACGGCGACGGCGGCGGCCAGCTGCTGGCGTTCGCGATCCGCATGCCGTCGCGTGGTGATGTCGCGAATGAGGCCGATGAAGCCGGTCACCTTGCCGCTCGCGTCGGAGGTCGGCGTGGCGTTCAGCTCCACCCAGTACGGCGTGCCGTCGCGCCGATAGTGCAGGATCTCGCCGCTCCACCGACGGCCCGCCGCATGCGCTGCCTCGATACCGGCGATCGTCTCCGGTCGCGTGTGCGGTCCGTGCAGGATGTCCGCGGGATTGCGCCCCTCGACCTCGGCCCGCGTGTAGCCGGAGAGCACCTCCCAGGCGGTGTTCACCCAGGTGATGCGTCCAGCGCGATCGATGATCACGATGCCATGGTCGGTCTGCCGTGCGACGACGGAGAGCGTCTCCAGCTCGCGCGCGGCGGCCAGCGACGCGGTGATGTCGGTGAACGTCGCCACTGCGGCCGCCCTGCTCGCCGCACCGCGGTCCGGCATCGGTCGCGCATTGACGGAAAGCCACGCCACGCTGCCGTCGCCGCGTTTCACGCGCAGCACCTCGCCATCGATCGACACCCCGCCGACGCGTGCGCGTGCGATCGGGAGACGGTCCGCCGGCAGCGCGACACCACTGGCATCGATCGCCTGCCATGCGCCATCCACCGATGTGCGGCCGGTCAGCTCGTCGCCGCTCACGCACAGGATGCGCTCGGCCGCCGCGTTCCACTGCACGATGGTGCCGCTCGCATCCTGCACCACCACGCCTTCCGCCAGCGCCTCGACGATGGACCGGTTGCGCGCCTCGTCCTCGGCCAGCTTCCGCTGCAGCGCCTTCTGCTCGGTGATGTCCTGCAGCAGCACCGACACCGTGGCCACGCGTCCATCCGGCGCCCGATGTGCGATCAGCGTCTGCACGACGGTGCGCGCCACTCCCTCACGGGTGCGCAGGGTGGCCTCGCCCTGCCAGAGTCCGCGATGAATGGCCCGGGGAAACGCGACGTCACGCAGCTGGCGCACCGAGTCGGGTGCCAGCAGGTGCGAGGCATGTGTCCAGTCGCGCTTGCGCACATGCTGCAGGTGCTGCTCGGCCGACGCGTTGGCGTAGAGCACGTCGCCGGTGAGCGCGAAGACCGCCACCGCATCGGGTGTCGCGTCGAGGATCGCCGTCAGCCGCGAGAGTTCGGTGGCGCGCTCCTCGAGCCGGTCACGCTGCTCGATCAGCGTCGATTGCTGCGCCACCAGCTGTTCCTGCTGCTCGAGCAACGTCTGCTGCTGCTGCTGCAGGGTGTCGTTCTGCATCTCCTGCTGCACCGAGTTCTGGTACATCTCCTCGGCCTTCGCGTACAACTCGTTCTTGACCACCTCCTGCGCCTGCAGCAGCTCGCCGATGCGGCGCGTGGCGGGGCGGAACACCACCAGCCACTCGAAGGTCAGCACCGCAAAGAGCGTGAGGCAGAAGCCGATCGCGATCCGCTGGATGCGGACCACGCTGCGCGCATGTTCGTCGCCCAGCGCCGCGTCGGCCGCGACCACCGTCGCCAACAGGGAACGCCCGCGTGCACCGAGCGAGTCGGCGGTGATCCGCAACGCCTCGGCGTCGGCAGCGCTGGCGGTCTCGCGCGCACGGTCGGTGATCGCGCCACCGAAGGCGACGATCGAGCGAGCTTCGGCGCGCTGCGACGCGAGCAGCGCGGCACGCAACGTCTTCGGCGCGGCACGATTCGCTTCCGCGACGATCAGCGCGGTGGTGCCGAGGGTGATGACCGCGAGCAGGCCGAGGCCCAGCCGGTAGCTGCGCCCGACGTGGGCCGTGTTGCCGGCGGCCTGTGCGTGAGGGTCGGACTCGGGCACGTCGTGACGGACTCCTCGGGATGACGGGCGGGGCAGATGGCCCCGCATCACAGGTGAGGGTCGGTCCTGCCACTGGCATTCTTGAGTGCCGGCGCCCCTCTCCGCATCGCACCGTCGGCTGCATGTTTGGAGCGTCCGCACCCCTGCCACCCCTCGCCGCCGGCCGCCATGCAGAACTTCGACCGCTTGCTCGCCAACAACCGGGACTGGGCGCAGCAGCAACTCGACGCCGATCCCGACTTCTTCGCCGGGCGTGAAGCATCGCAGGAGCCGCACTTCCTCTGGATCGGCTGTTCGGACAGCCGCGTGTCGGCGGAGGTGCTCACCGGGTCGCTGCCGGGCGAGATGTTCGTGCACCGCAACATCGGCAACCAGGTCTGGGAAACGGACATGAACCTGTTGGCGGTGCTCCAGTACGCGGTGGATGCGCTGAAGGTGCAGCACGTGATCGTCTGCGGGCACACCAACTGCGGCGCACTGAAGGCGGCGATGCACGACGGCGCGCATGGCGTCCTCGACCATTGGCTGAGCGACATCCGGACGGTGATCCGCTGGCACGGAGCTGAGCTGGCTGCCATCACGGACGAGGGCGCACGACTCTCGCGGCTGTCGGAGCTGAACGTGCTCCAGCAGCTCGGAAACCTGGCGCGCACGCCGCTGGTGCTCGACGCCTGGGCCCGGGGCCAGCCGCTCATGCTGCAGGGTCTGGTCTACGAGATCGGCACCGGCCAGCTGAAGTCGGTAGTGGCGCCCGTGGACTCGTCGGAGGCGGCGGACCGGCTGCTGCCGCATGTCTGAGACGTCCTGAGGCAGGGAGGAACGGGGGGAAGGGAGGCGGCTCCGGTTGACCCCCTACCCCGGCTCGCCTAGGTTATCAGGTCTTGTTCCGTGCCGCCCCCGCCCCGGGGTGCGATCCACGTAGATGTCGGGGTCCGAACACTCAGAGGCAATGCCTACCATCAATCAGCTCGTCCGCCGGTCCCGCAGGGACGTGGTGGAGAACAGCAAGTCGCCGGCGCTCAAGTCGAACCCGTTCAAGCGTGGCGTCTGCACGCGCGTGTACACGACGACGCCGAAGAAGCCGAACTCCGCGCTCCGCAAGGTCGCGAAGGTCCGTTTGACGAACCAGATCGAAGTCATCGCCTACATCCCGGGCGAAGGCCACAACCTGCAGGAGCACTCGATCGTGCTCGTGCGCGGCGGCCGCGTGAAGGACCTGCCGGGCGTGCGTTACCACATCGTGCGCGGTTCCCTCGACGCCTCGGGCGTCAATGGCCGCAACCAGAGCCGTTCGAAGTACGGCACCAAGAAGCCGAAGGCCGGTGCAGCTGCCGCCGCCGCGGCCAAGGGAGGCAAGAAGAAGTGAGCCGCCGCAAAAAGTCCGTGAAGCGCATCATCCTGCCTGATGCCCGCTACGACAGCCAGACTGTCAGCAAGTTCATCAACAACCTGATGCTGCAGGGCCGCAAGGCCACGTCAGAGAAGATCTTCTACGCCGCGATGGACCTGGTGGAAGCACGCACCAGCCAGCCGGGCGTGAACATCTTCAAGCAGGCGCTCACCAACCTGAAGCCGGTGGTGGAAGTGAAGAGCCGCCGCGTCGGCGGTGCCACCTACCAGGTGCCGGTCGAGGTGCGCCCCGATCGTCGTACGGCGCTCGCGATGCGCTGGCTGATCAGCTACTCGCGCGACCGCAACGAGAAGTCGATGCCCGAGCGCCTCGCCGCCGAAGTGATCTCGGCCAGCAAGGGTGAAGGCAACGCGATCAAGAAGAAGGAAGACACGCACCGCATGGCCGAGGCCAACAAGGCCTTCGCGCACTACCGCTGGTAGTCGCACTGCGGTGACTGGTCCACGAAACGCCCCTCGGCAACGAGGGGCGTTTTGCATTGGGGGGCTTCCATCCGCCAGTTCGCGCTGGCGTCGCCACGACTCTACGAACGTATGATGTCGCCAGACGCCACGCGCGACGAGGCCACCGCAGCCTCAGGCTTCGTCGGTCGCGGACCCGAATGCAACCACGTGTCGCGTCGCATCCACCACCTCGAACTCACGCTCCTGCATCACCAGTTGCAGCGTCTGCCCGAGGTAGGCCGGCCGGGTGAACGACATCTGGAATCGGGTCAGCGGATAGCCGGCCAGCACCAGTTCGCGCACCAGGGCGTTGCGCAGGCCGAGCCCCTGCAGGAACGGGCGCTTCATGCCGAAGAGTCGCGCGGCGAAGGCGGTGGTGTGTACCGGGTTGCGGTCACCCGAGACACGGCCGAAGCGGCGGCCGAGGTCCGCAGGGAGCGGTATCGATGCGATGCGGGTACCGGGTAGCGTCGCATCGAGCATCGGATCCTTTCGGCGCAGCGACGCGATGCTGCGCACCATCGCGCGGCCGTTGGTGAGCGTGGCCAGGTCGGCAGCGGGGACGTGCCGGATCATGAAGCGATCGTTCACGGTACCCAGCAGCGAACCGCCATCGTCACGTGGGCGGTGGATCGCGATGCGCGTGGCGATCAACGCCTTGTCGTCACCGATGCGCCAGGCGCCGCGCATGCTGGCATGCAGCTCCTGCTCGTCGGCCGCGACCCAATCCCGCACCGACAGGTAATGCGTGGTCTGGTGCTGCACGTGCAGCAGGTGGCGAAAATTCAGGCCGAGGTCACGAAAGATGCGTGTGTACAGGAGCGTGCCGACGCTCTGGTTGTAGAGGTACGGCACCGGCACCTCGGACCCCGCATTGCCGTACAGCAGCTGCCACTCGGCGCGAAGCGCCGGCGTGATGCGCACACTCGCGGCGCAGGGCTGCACGTTGGCCGCGTGCATGTGATGGCGGACGAGCAGGTTTCGCACGGTGCCGCTCCAGTAGGCGGCCGAGTAGCGCCAGCCGTCGGTCACACCTGGCAGGTCCAGCAGGCTTTCGCTCGGTGCCGTGCGCGACTCGGTGGCGATGTTCGCGGTGTGCGTCGAGATGCGCTCCAGTGTCATCGCACCGCCACCGCCGGCGCCTGTGACATGATGCGCTGGTATCGCGGCAGCGCGCGCAGCGGCGCCCACATCGGGTCGAGCGTCAGGTGGCCACGTGCCAGCAGGCCCGGCCCGGCGAGGATCGTCTCGAGCTCGTCGAAGGCGCGGTCGTAGTCGCCGTTAAGGACGTGCACGCGCGCGCGCAGTTCGCCGAAGTACGCGGCATTGGTGACGGACGGCTTCGATCGACCCAGCAACGCCATGCCGGCGCTGACCATCGGCCGCGCAGCCTCGGCACGGCCTGCCAGCGCCGCAGCGAACGCCTGTAGGAATCGCAGCTGTGCGTCCTCCGGAGAGGTGCGGATGTCTCCGTCGAATGAGCGCATCGCCTGCTCGGCGACGGCACGACTCTGCACCAGGTCTCCGCGCAGGCGATGGACCTGCGCGTGCACGAGGTGCATGGTGCTCGCATCGTCGTCGAATGCAGCCAGCGGCGCGCGCAACACACGCTGCCGCCCGGCCTCGTCGAGCACCCAGGCGTACTCGAGGTAGATCGACAGGTAGACGTCGACGTCCACCGGCTCGATGCGCGTGTACGCGTTCCGGATTATGTCCTGCACGGACCGCAGGTTACCGAGCGAGGCTTCGACGCCCACCCGCGCCATGATCGATGACGGGGTCTCGACGCCGAGAGCCTCGACGCGCGTCTGCGCGCTTCTGGCGCTGGCGTACTGGCGATTCAGCCGATAGGCATCGGCCAGGAGAATCCACTGCCTGGCGTTGACGGGATCGAGTCGGGTCGCGGCTTCGAGCCACGGGATGCCCTCGACGAAGCGGCCCTGCTCGATCATGGCGCGGCCAAGCCGCAGGTTCAGAAATGCGTTGTTCGGCTCCAGCACCTGTGCCGCCCGCAGTTCCCGCTCGGCGCGCGCAAAGTCGCTTCTGATGGAGCCGTGATACGCACTCCATGCGATGTGTCCCGCCGCTTCACCCGGTGCACTGGCCTGCGCCCGTTCAGCCGCATAACGCACGGCGGCGGCGAGTTCCGGCACCGGCGCCGCGTTCGTGTACAGCGTGGCGCGTGTCAATGCCAGTCGCGACCACGCGTCGGCGAACTTCGGGTCGAGCGACACTGCGCGCTCGAGGCTCGCGATGCTTCGGCGCAATGACGCAGGCCGGTTGTCGGTGACGCCGGCGACCGCGCGCAGGTACGCGTCGTACGCCTCGGCATTGGTCGTCGGCAGCGCCGCCAGTCGCGTCTTGGCACCGGTGCCGAGCGTGACCTGCAGCTGCGACGCGACCTCCTCGGCCACGCGTCCCTGCATCGCCAGCACGTCGGTCAGCGGCTGGTCGAACGCCTGCTGCCAGCGCGTGGTGGCCGGGCCCTTGTCGGCCAGTTGCATCAGCTCCGGCCGCAGGTGCACCACGCTCTTGCCGTCCGTGCGCCGCTCCCAGCGAATGGTGCCGGTGAGCAGGTACCGCACGTCGAGTTCCTTGCCGATCTGGTCGGGCGCCTTGGTGGTACCCGCGTACTGCAGCGAACTGGCGCGCGCGATCACCTGCACACCGGGCACCTTGAGCAGCTTGGCGCGCAGCTCGTCGGCGATGCCGTCGGCGAAGTAGGCGTCGGCCGAGTCGCCGAGGTTCTGGAAGGGCAGCACTGCGATCCGGATGGGGCCCGAGTCGGGTGCGGCGGCGCTGGACTTCCGCGCGAAGACGAAGGCCGTCGCGGCCACGGCGACCAACGCCAGCGTCGCGCCGCCCAGGCGAAGGGCGCGCAGGCGGGATTTCGGCACGACTGCGGCGCGTGCACGTGACATCGTGTTGAACTGCGGTGGCGTGGTGAGCGACGGCGCCACCGCCTGCGCGAACCCGGAAATGGTCGGGAAGCGATCGAACGACTTCAGCTCGAGGCCACGCTGCACGGCCGTGTCCACATCCGGCGGCACGTCGGCACGGGTCTGGCGCACGGGCACGACCGCGGTCGTGAATCGTGCGGCGATCAGCGCGGCGGCATTCGAGCCGGTGAACGGCGGTGCGCCGGTGAGCATCTCGTACAGCACCGCTGCCAGCGCGTACTGGTCCACCCGTTCATCGAGCACGCTCTCGCCGGTGGCCTGCTCCGGCGCCATGTAGGTGGGTGTGCCGATGGCGAGGCCGGTCTGGGTCAGTCCACCCGAGATGCCGGTGTCAAAGGCACTGTCGCCCACGGCGCGCGCGATCCCGAAGTCGGCCACCAGGGTCGAGCCATCCTCGGTGAGGAGGATGTTCTCCGGCTTGATGTCGCGATGGATCACACCCTGCTTGTGTGCATAGGCCAGCGCCTGCGCCGCCTCGCGGGTGATCAGGAGCGCCTTCTCGAGCGGCAGCGTGCCTTCCCGTCGGAGGAGGTCACGCAGCGACTCACCCCGCACGTACGGCATCGTGAACCAGAGCCGCCCGTCCGACTCTCCGGAGTCGAAGACGCTGAGGATGTGGGGGTGCTGGAGCCGGGCCGCGATCCGGATCTCGCGCTTGAAGCGTTCCGGGCCAAGCGTGGCGGCAAGGTCGTCGTGCAGCACCTTGAGGGCCACGGCGCGATCGTGCTTGTGGTCCTGGGCTTCGTAGACGGTGGCCATGCCGCCGGTTCCGATGACCGAGACGATGCGGTATCGGTCGTCGAGTGCGGCGGCGAGGCCGGCTGGGGCGAGCGTCATGAAGGGATGTCCACGGAGTTTGGAACCGGCACGTGCGCCTCGGAGCGAGCGGGAAGACGGTCTCTGCGCGCGGGGCACGCGCGCGCGGGAGCATCCTGCCACCTCTGGCGACTCGGCGCATCCTCAATGTTCGCAGCCCTGTGACGGTATTTTGCACGACGCTGCAACTCGTTGTGCTGTAGCGAGTTGTGGCAACTCACATTGCCCGCGGCCGCCGCATGGCGCTGTCGCGTCGGCCGCCCTCCGGCGCGACCCGACCGTGCCGCGTGCCGCACGACAGGCGTTCGGCTGCGGCTTCGGCCGCGGCGGTCGCCGGCGATAGTGCGGCTGATCGCGGTGGGATATGATGCCTCCTCGCGACGGCTGTCCCATTCCCTGCCTGCCATGCTGCTTCCCTCCCGACCGACGCGGCGCCTGTTCCCGCCGGCCTCATTCACCGGCACGACAGGCGCGCTGGCAGTCATCCCGCCGTCGCCGCGCCGTGCGGCCGCCGCGGGATCGAGACAGCGGCTGGTCGCCGGGCTGCTGCTGGCCGTCACGAGCGCGTCGCCGCTGCTGGCGCAGGATCGCACCGCCTGGCCGGAACGTGCCGTTCGCCGCGACATCCCGATGACCAACGCGATCGTCCGCGCGCACGCCGCCGGCACCCGGGACTCGTCCGGCCGTCCGGGTCCGAAGTACTGGCAGCTGCGCACCGACTACGTGATCCGCGCACGCCTGGACGTGCCGGCGCAGCGCCTGAGCGGCGTCGCGACGATCACGCTGCACAACGACAGCCCGGACTCGCTGCGCCAGATCGCGCTGCGCCTGGACCCGAATCACTTCATCGGCAGCAACCCGCGCGCCCTGCCGTGGGTGCCGTCTCAGCTCACCGATGGCATGGTGATCAATGGCATGCGCATCGACGGCACCGCGGTGAAGTTCGATGCGCCGCGTCCGGCGAATGGGCGGCCCCCTGCGCCGATGGTGCTCAACCTCCGTTCCACCCTCGCGCAGGTGCTGCTGGCGACACCGATCGCGCCTCGCACCACCGCCACCCTCGACATCGAGTGGAACCACGCGTTGCCGGGCGGCCCCGGCTCGGGGCACCGGATGACGCAACGGTGGGCCGACTCGCTGTTCCAGCCCACGCAGTGGTTCCCGCGTGTGGCCGTCTATGACGACCTGCGCGGATGGGATCCGGAGCCGTACCTCGGTCCATCGGAGTTCTACAACAACTTCGGCCGCTACGACGTGAAGCTCGACGTGCCCGCAGGCTGGATCGTGAGTGGCACCGGCGTGCTGCAGAATCCCGAGCAGGTGCTGACGTCCACCGCGCGCGCACGGCTGGCGCGGGTCCTGGAGAGCGACAGCATCGTCACCGTCGTCGGCGCCGATGAAATCGGCCCCGGGCGTGCCACCGCTGCCGGTGATCGACTGGTCTGGCACTTCGTCGCCGACAGCGTGAACGACTTCGCCTGGGCGACCGCGCGCAAGTTCGTCTGGCAGGCGACGCGTGCCACCATCCCCGGCAAGGGCGCCGTCCCGGTGCATCAATACTTCCTGCCAGGAAACGCGGGGCTCTTCGAGAAGGCGCTCGGCCTCTCGCGCCACGCCCTCGAGTTCTACTCGGCGCTCTGGTTTCCCTACCAGTTCCCGCAGCTCACGCTGCAGGACGGACCCAGTGCCGGCATGGAATACCCGATGGTGATCAACTCGAACTCCGGTGCCGCCGATCACGAGACGGGACATCAGTGGTGGCCGATGGTCGTCAGCAACAACGAGACCTGGTACGGCTGGATGGACGAGGGATTCAACCAGTACATGAACATCCTTTCCGCCGCCGACAACGCGAAGCGTCCCGCGTCGCTGGATCGGTTGGGACAGTCGTATGGCGCGATCAGTGGCAGCGAAGCCGAGCCGCCGATGATGTGGAATGCCAATCATGCCGGTCCCTCGTACGGCTTCACCACCTACCAGAAGACGCCGTTGATGCTCTCGATGCTGGGCGGCGTGGTGGGTGACAGCGCCGTGCAGCGTGCGCATCGCGAGTGGGGCATGGCCTGGCTGTACAAGCACCCCTCGCCGTGGGACTACATGTTCTTCATGAACAAGGCGCTGGGACGGGACCTGGACTGGTTCTGGCATTCGTGGCTGTTCACCACCGATCGCGTCGACGGCTCCATCACTGGCCAGCGCACACAGGGATCACGCACGGTGGTCACGGTGCGGCAGGACGGGCAGATGCCGTCACCGGTGGTGCTGCGCGTCCGCTTCGCCCCCGGTGGCCCGGCGATCAAGCCGATGCGCAATGCGGTGATGCAGGACAGTGTGACGGCGGTGGTGAGCTGGCCGGTTGACGTCTGGTTCGCGGGGAAGCGGACATTCGACGCGGTGCTCGATTTCGGGAAGCGTCCGATCGAGCAGGTGCTCTTCGATCCCGGCTGCCGCTTCCCTGACCGGGATCCATCCGACAACGTGTGGCCGCGTGCAGCGGCCACCGCTCCTGCCACCGCGCCGGCTTCGCTCTGCGCGCGTTGACGCGCGCCGTCGTTCCCCGAACTTTCACGAACCCGCTTTCAATGATGTCCAGCAAGACGTTCTCACGCCTCGTGCTCGCCTGTTCGCTGGCACCGATGCTCGCTGCCGCGCAGGCCCCGGCACCATCCGCGAACGCACCGGCGTATCTGTTGCGACCCGCCCGCGTGTTCGACGGCACCGGCGCCGCACCCGTGACCGGCGCCGTGGTGCTGGTGCAGAACGGGCGCATCACTGCCGTCGGTGCAGCGGGCAGCGTGAACGCCCCATCGGGGGCGATCACCGTCGACCTGCCCGGCATGACGTTGATGCCCGGCATGATCGACCTGCATTCGCACGTGCTGCTGCATCCATACAACGAGACCAGCTGGAACGACCAGGTGCTGAAGGAGTCGCTCGGGCTGCGCGTGGCGCGGGCCACGGTGCACATGCAGCGCACGTTGCGCGCGGGCTTCACCACGTTGCGCGATCTCGGCACCGAAGGCGCTGCCGACACCGACGTGGGTCTCAAGCGCGCCGCAGAGCAGGGGATCATCGATGGCCCGCGCCTCATCGTCACCACACGCGCCATCGTGATGCGCGGCAGCTACGGGCCGAGCGGATTCGCGCCCGAAGTGGACGTGCCGCAGGGTGCAGAGGAAGCCGCCGGCCCCGAGGAACTCGCGCGCGTGGTGCGCGACCAGATCCGCCACGGTGCCGACTGGATCAAGATCTACGCCGACTATCGATGGGGTGCGAACGGCTCGGCACGACCGGCGTTCACACAATCGGAACTGGCGCTGGTGGTGGAGATCGCCGAGTCGAGCGGTCGACATGTGGTTGCCCACGCGACAACACCGGAAGGCATGCGGCGCGCGATCCTCGCCGGCGTGAAGACCATCGACCACGGCGATGACGGCACACCGGAAGTGTTTCGCCTGATGAAGGAGCGCGGCGTGGTGCTGGTGCCGACCGTCGCCGCCGGCGACGCGGTGCTGCAATACGGCGGATGGAAGAAGGGCAGCGATCCGGAGCCCGCGCGCATCGCGTCCAAGCGGGCGAGCGTCAAGGCCGCGATGGCAGCCGGCGTGACGATCGCCAACGGCAGTGACGTCGGCGTGTTCTCGCACGGCACCAACGGACGGGAACTGGTGCTGATGGTGGACTACGGCATGACGCCCACGCAGGCGCTGGTGTCCGCCACCGGCACCGCCGCCAAGGTGCTCGATCTCGGCGACCGCCTCGGCACCATCGCCCCCGGCCTGCTGGCCGACATGGTGGCGGTGGAGGGCGACCCGACCCGCGACATCACGGCCGTGGAGCGGGTGCGATACGTGATGAAGGACGGGCGCCCCGTCGCCGGTGTGCCGGCCACGGTGCCGGCGCGGTCGCCCTGATGCGCTGCATCGATCGAGTCGCGACGAGCCTGTGACGCTCCTGGCGGCGAGGCCGCTGCCGAGTCGGGCGGCGTGGCACGCGATTTGAGTTTCCAAATCGTGGCGTGATGCGTCCTGCGTCCGATGCCGAACCCTGAGATTGCCGTGATGCTGCTGCCGGTACCGCACCCTGACGTGATCGCCCGCACGCTGCCGGATGGCTGCGTGCTGTTCCACCCGCTCACGGAGGTGTACTTCGGCCTCAACGAGACCGGCACCGTGATCTGGACTGCGCTGATGAACGGTGCCGCGTCCGAGGAGGCGCTGGTGGCGGCGGTGGTGGCGCAGTGGCCCGACGCCCCCGCCATCGACGTCTATTGTCACGTGCGCGAACTGCTCGCCGACCTGAGCGTGGAAGGTCTGGTGGTGGATACCGTCGCCTCCGCGGGGTGATTGGCCGCCTCGCCCGCAAGGCGCGAGCGGCGGCCGACGTGCTTCAGGCCGCCATCGCCGTACGACGTGCCCGCCATTCGGTCGCACGCACGCCACTCGGCTCGCTGGTCCAGTCCAACGCATCGCCGACACCTCCCGCCGACGCGCCCAGCCTGTCTCCGCAGGCCGCGAATCTGGGCCGACGCTGGGGTGTGGCAGTGGACCGGGCGCTTAGGGTCGTCCCCGGCGACCGGGGATGCCTGGTCCGGGCCAGCGCGTTGCGCGACCTGCTCGCCGCCGGCGGCCTGCCGCGAGCCGAGGTCCGGATCGGCGTGCGGCGCGGCGCCGCGGGATTCGAGGCGCATGCCTGGGTGGAGCAGGACGGCACACCAATTGCTGAGCCTGATACTCTGCGAGGGGCGTTCGCCTCGCTGGACGGTGTGACCCTGCGGTAGTTGTGGCGTCAGGGAGTAGGCGTGCTGCGACAGAGGGCTTGTCTCTGTGGCGCGCGTCCGACACTTTCTCGTGGACCACTGTGAGGAACTTCCATGTATGAACGTCCGCGCCTCGAGCGCTACGGCACATTTCGCGAGTTGACGCAGGTTTCGCTGAACCTCGGCGCCTTCGCCCTCAACGCGAATGTGGTCAATGGTACGGTGGCGTCGTGTGATTGCATTCCGGGCGAGCCACCGCCGGGTGGCGCACGTTCCTGAAGTGATGTCGCCCGCTCCAGTTGCGCACGATGCGCCGGGGCGGGTTCGCATTTTCGGCGGGATGCTGCACACCGACCGCCCGTTGCCTGGCCTGCCTGTCGCCCCCATCGCGGGCGACGGGCAGTTTCCATTCTGGACCCTCCGCACCGTCGACACCGAGGGCGCGCCGCGTCACTCCGAGGGCGCCACGCCGTTCGGCCAGCAGCCCTATTCCAGCGGCCCGGTCGCCTCGCTTGCCGAGGGTGTCGCTGGTCCGGAGATCGTGGTCTCGGACACCGGCCGCTTCAGCATCGACGTGGCGAGCCGCACCATCGTGCATCAGGCGCCACCCGGCGTCGATCGCGCCGCGGTCGCGCTCGACCTGATCGGTGTGGTGCTGCCGTTCGTCTTCCACCTCGATGGCGCGTGGTGCATGCACGCCAGCGCGGTGCAGACCGAGGCGGGTGTGATCGCCTTCGTCGCCACGCGCGGCACCGGCAAGTCGACGCTGGCTGCGGCCTGCCTGCAATCCGGCGATGCGCTGGTGGCCGACGACGTGCTGGTGCTGCGTGAGCGGGCCGGCCTGGTGACGGTGACGCCGTCGGGTGTGCCGCTCCGGCTGCGTGTCGAGACCGCGCAGGCGGTCGGCGCCGAACGTGGTGCGATGGATGGATGGGGCAAGGTTCGCGTGGAGGGCGCGCTGTCGCAGCGCGAGATGCCATTGCATGCGATCTACCTGCTCAGCGCCGCCAGTGCCGATGCGACGGTGGAACGAGTGCCGCGCAGCACACGCGCTGCGGCGCTGGCGTTGCTCAGTCATGGGAAGATCGCGGAGTTGCTCGGCACGGCGGGTGCCGGTGATGCGCTGGCGAGGTGCGTGACGCTGGCCGGCACGACTCCCGTCTACGACCTCGCGGTGCCGCGTGACCTGGCGCGGCTGCCCGCGGTGGTGCAGGCCCTGCATGCGTGGTGTGCGGAGACGGCGTCGGCGCGCGTTTCGACATGAGTGCACCTGGTGATGCCGTGATCGCGCTGCAAGACGTGACCAAGTCGTTCCGCGCCGATCGGGCGCTGCTCCGTCGCTTGCGTGGCGCGCCGGGCACTGCGCCGCGCGCCGTGCTGGATGCCGTCACGCTCACCGTGCCGCGCGGCCAGATCTTCGGCCTCGTCGGCGCCAATGGCGCTGGCAAGACCACGCTGCTCAAGATCCTGTCCACCGTGCTGCTCCCCGATCGCGGCAGCGTGACGGTGGATGGCATCGATGCCCTTGCACATCCGGCACAGGTGCGCCGCAAGCTGGCGGTGGTGCCGGCCGACGAGCGCGCCTTGTTCTGGCGCATCAGCGCCACCGAGAACGTGCGGCTGTTCGCATCGATGTACGGCCTCCGTGGGCAGGAGCGCGACGACGCGGTGGTGCGAGCGCTGGAGCTGGTCGGCCTTGGCAATGCGGGACGCCAGCAGGTGGGCAGCTTCTCGTCCGGCATGCGGCAGCGCACGCTGATCGCACGCGCACTGGTGACGCGGCCGCCGATCCTGATCCTCGACGAGCCGACACGCAGCCTCGATCCCGTCACGGCGCGTGAGCTGCGCCGCTTCATCCGCGACGTGCTGTGCACGGAGCTCGGCGCCACGATCCTGCTCGCCACCCACAGCACCGAAGAGGCGCTGCAGCTGTGTGATCGCGCGGCGCTGCTGGTGCGTGGCCGCGTGGTCGCCACCGACACTCTGGCGCAACTGCACGCATCGGTCGGTGGTGCGAGGGTACGGGTGCGCGTCGATGCGGCACATGAGGCGCGTGCGCGGGCGCTGCTGCACCTGCCCGTGGACGTCATTTCACCCGCGCAGGATGGCCTGGTGACGCTGCTCGCCACGCTGCCGGACATCGCCCATGCGCCGGTGGTGGTGGAGGCGCTGGTGCGCGCCAGCGTGCGGGTGGCGGAGTTCGCACCGGTGCCGGTGACGCTGGCCGACCTGCTCGATGCCGCGGCGCCGCGCCCGCCGCGCGACGAGGTGTTGCGCCATGCATAAGCTGCTCGCGGTGGCCCGCGCCTACTCGCTCGGCATGCTCACCTATCGCACCCGCACGCTGGTCAGCCTGCTCTCGGTGCTGCTGGCGGTGATCCCGGTGTACTTCGTGGCCGGTGCGCTGCAGCCGCTGGCCGCGAAGGCGATCGCATCGGAATCCACCGAATACTTCACGTACCTCATCGTCGGCTCGGTGGCCACGTTCGTGATCGCGGAGTCGGTGTCGGCGATCCCGTCGCTGATCAACAGCTACATCAGTTCCGGCACGCTCGAACAGTTGCTGACGACGCCGATCCGCTGGCCCGCACTGGTGGGCGGCCTGACGACGTACGGGTATGGGTGGGTGGCGTTGCGTGCGATGGTGCTGCTGGTGACGGCGTGGGTGTGGGCCACCTCGACGATCGCCTGGCCGCGCATGCTCGAGTTCACGGTGATCATGGCGATGCTGGCGGTGGCCTACAGCGGCATCGGACTGGTGGCCGGCGCGCTGGTGCTCTCGGTGCGCTCGTCGCTCTTCATCCCGCAGGCGGTGACCACCATCTCGGCGCTGCTCGGCACGGTGTATTTTCCGGCCACCGTGCTGCCGCCGGCGTTCGCGCCATTCGCGGCCTTCGTGCCGCTGACACCGGCGCTGCGCGCGGCGCGGCAGGTGTTGCTACGCGACCAGTCGCTGGCGCTGGTGATGCCCGACCTGCTGCAGTTGCTGGCATGGGCGGTGGCGGGTGCGGTGATCGGTGGCGGCGCATTCCACCTGGCGCTGCACCGTGCGCGCCGGTCCGGCACGTTGACGCAGTACTGAGCCACCGCGCCGCATGCCCGCCTCACTCACACCCTCCGCGGCGCAGGCGCTGCTCTCGCCATCGGCCCGGGTGCTGCTGGCATCCGCGCGCCCCGATCCCGCCACGATCGGCGCGCTGCCATGGGCCGACGTGCACTGGCCCACGCTGGTGTCGCTGATGGCCTATGAGCGTGCCGAGGGACCGGTGTACCGGCTGATGCTGGCGGCGCCATACGGCGTGGTGCCGGACGACGTGCTGGTGGCGGCGCAGGGGCTGGACCGGGTGGCCCGATTCCGCGCGGCCGAACTCAGTGACGCGGCCGCCTCGGCCTGCGACGTGCTGCATGGCGCCGGCATCACCGCACTCTGGCTGAAGGGCGCGGCGCTGGCGATGCAGAGTCCGGCTGGATTCGCGGTGCGCAACATGGGCGACCTCGACCTGCTGGTCGCCCCATCGGAGATCGAGCAGGCTCGGCAGGCATTGGCGCGAGCCGGCTGGTCATCGGGACTGGGCGCCGGTTACGACGCCCATCACCACGAGGCGCCGATGCTGCGCCCGGGTGGCCTGCGGCTCGAACTCCACAGCGGCCTCTTCCCGCCGGGGCACCCCTTCGCCGCCGATTCGGCATCGACCTGGCTGGCGCGGGGGGAAATGGTCCACTGGGGCACGCGCCCGGTGCTGGTGCTGCCGAAGGTGTGGCACGTGGTGCACGCGTCGGCCCATTGGGCGTGGAGCCACGAGGGGACCGTCGGCACCTGGCAGTACCTGCACGACGTGGCGCGGCTCACCGAGGGGTGGTCGGCGGATGGGCCGGAGTGGGCATCGGTGGTGCAGTCTGCCGAACTGATCTGGGCGGCGATGCCGGTGGGGTGGGCGACGTGGACGGCGAGTCGACTGGGCGGGTCGGCGGTGAGCGAGGCGGTGGTGGGACGGCTGCGCGGTGCCGCCGGGCCGCTGGGCGGGCTGGCGGAGCGGCAGTGGGTGCTGGCCGCGTTGCACTCCCCGGCCGGGAGTCCGTCGGTGCGCTGGTCGCGGTTCTGGTGGCGTCAGGCGATGCGCGGCCTGGGTGACGACGGGGGCCGGTGGCCGTGGGCGGCGGGTCGCGGCGCGGCGCTGGCGTCACCGGAGACACCGGCAACGGTGGTGCCTGGCGGGGTCGTGGCGCGGGTGCAGCGCTGGCAGCGCCACCTCGGCCGGATGCTGCGCGGCTAGCGCTGCGCGCTGGCGATTCCGGCGGGCTCGGCCCTGCGTCGGATGTCACTGCCGGGCATTGACTTGGGGGACCTCACCGCTAATTTCCCCAGTCTGTCTCGCACAAAAGATGGCGCTGGCGCCCTATGGCTGCCGCGACATCACCAAATGAGACGTCGCCACTGGCGGCGCGCCTTGGGTCCCCACGCAGTCCGCGTGTACCCGGCGGCAGCGAATGGATATCGGCCCCATCGGGGTGCCTGGATCCATTCGGTTTTTTGTTGGACTCAACTGGCCTTCGAGCCTCATCTGAGAGTTTCCGAGCATGGCGCGCACCACACCGCTGCAGTACTACCGCAACATCGGCATCATGGCGCACATCGATGCCGGTAAGACCACGACCACCGAGCGCGTCCTCTACTACACGGGCAAGAGCTACAAGATCGGCGAAGTGCATGATGGCGCCGCCACCATGGACTGGATGGAGCAGGAGCAGGAGCGCGGCATCACGATCACGTCGGCTGCCACCACCTGCTTCTGGATGCGTCACGGCCAGAGCCACGAGAAGGGCGAAGGGCCGGAGTACCGCATCAACATCATCGACACGCCCGGTCACGTGGACTTCACCGTGGAAGTCGAGCGGTCGCTGCGCGTGCTGGACGGTGCGGTGACGCTGCTCGACTCGGTGGCCGGTGTGGAGCCGCAGACCGAGACGGTGTGGCGCCAGGCCGACCGGTACGGCGTGCCGCGCCTGATCTTCTCGAACAAGATGGACCGCGTCGGTGCGAACTTCGAGCGGTGCGTGTCGATGATCCGCGACCGCCTGACGAAGGCCGCCTATCCGCTGCAGCTGCCGGTCGGCTCGGGTGAGCTGTTCACCGGCCACATCGACGTCATCGAGCGCAAGCAGTACGTGTTCGACGATTCGACGATGGGCAAGACGTTCGCGGTCGTCGACCCGGCGCCGGAATACGTCGAGGCGATGGAGAAGGCGCGCCACGAAGTGATCGAGGCCGTGGTCGAGATGGACGAGGCGCTGATGGAGCGCTACCTCGGTGGTGAGGAGCTGAGCATCGAGGAAATCCGCAGCTGCATCCGCAAGGCCACGATCGCCAACACGATCGTGCCGGTGCTGTGCGGCGCGAGCTTCAAGAACAAGGGTGTGCAGGCGCTGCTGGATGCCGTCATCGACTACCTGCCGGCGCCGACCGAAGTGGCGGCCATCAAGGGCCACCTGCCCGGCCAGGACGAGCAGCAGGAAGAACGCTTCGTGACCGACGAGGCGCCGTTCGCGGGCCTGGCGTTCAAGATCGCGACCGACCCGTTCGTCGGGAAACTGACGTTCTTCCGCGTCTACTCCGGCGTGCTGACCGCCGGCTCGTACGTCTACAACAGCACCAAGGACAAGCGCGAGCGCGTCGGGCGCCTGCTGCAGATGCATGCCAACAAGCGCGAGGAGATCGAGGAAGTCCGTGCCGGCGACATCGCCGCCGCGATTGGCCTCAAGGACACGCGCACCGGTGACACGCTCTGCTTCGAGGACAACCCGATCATCCTCGAGGCGATGAAGTTCCCGAACCCCGTCATCGACGTCGCGATCGAGCCGAAGACGAAGGCCGACCAGGACAAGCTGGCGATCGCGCTGCAGAAGCTGGCCGAGGAAGATCCGACGTTCCGCGTCGCGACCAACCCGGAGACCAGCCAGACGATCATCTCGGGCATGGGCGAACTCCACCTCGAGATCCTCGTCGACCGCATGCGTCGCGAGTTCAAGGTCGAGGCCAACGTCGGTGCGCCGCAGGTCGCGTATCGCGAGACGATCAAGAAGCGCGTCGACAAGGTCGAGGGGAAGTTCGTCCGCCAGTCCGGCGGCAAGGGCCAGTTCGGTCACGTCGTCATCAACGTGATGCCGGCCGAGCAGGGTCAGGGCTTCGTGTTCGAGGACAAGATCGTCGGCGGCGTGATTCCGCGTGAATACATCAAGCCGATCGAGGCGGGCATTCGCGAGGCGCTGGAAGGCGGCATCCTCGCCGGCTACCCGATGGTGGACGTCAAGGTCGAACTCGTGTTCGGTTCGTACCACGAGGTGGACTCGAGCGAAATGGCGTTCAAGATCGCCGGCTCGATGGCCATCAAGGACGGCGCCCGCTCGGCGGGTGCCATCATCCTCGAGCCGATGATGAAGGTCGAAGTGGTGAGCCCCGAGAGCTACATGGGCGACGTGCTGGGTGACCTCAGCTCACGCCGTGGCAAGATCGGTGGCATGACGCAGCGTGGTGAGGCGCAGGTGATCGACGCCACCGTGCCGCTGTCGGAGATGTTCGGCTACAGCACGCGCCTGCGCAGCATGTCGCAAGGTCGCGCGGTGTACTCGATGGAGTTCTCGCACTACGAAGAAGTGCCGAAGTCGAAGGCCGAGGAAATCATCAACAAGCAGAAGCCGTAAGGCTGCACTGATCACAAACAGGACGAGAGGAAGCAGTCATGGGCAAGGCGAAATTCGAGCGGAACAAGCCGCATCTGAACGTGGGCACGATCGGGCACGTCGACCACGGCAAGACGACGTTGACGGCAGCGATCACGGCGATCCAGGCGAAGAAGGGGCTGGCGCAGGTGATGGCGTTCGACCAGATCGACAAGGCGCCGGAGGAGCGCGAGCGTGGCATCACGATCGCGACCGCGCACGTCGAGTATGAGTCGGCCAACCGGCACTACGCGCACGTGGACTGCCCGGGCCATGCGGACTACGTGAAGAACATGATCACGGGGGCGGCGCAGATGGACGGCGCGATCCTGGTGGTCTCGGCGGCCGACGGCCCGATGCCGCAGACGCGCGAGCACATCCTGCTGGCCCGTCAGGTGAACGTGCCGTACATCGTCGTGTTCATGAACAAGGTGGACATGGTCGACGACGCGGAGCTGCTGGACCTGGTGGAGCTGGAAGTGCGCGAGCTGCTGAGCGTGTACAACTTCCCGGGCGACGACACGCCGATCATCAAGGGGTCGGCGCTGAAGGCGCTGGAGTCGGGCGATCCGAACAGCGAGTGGGGCCTGAAGATCCAGGAGTTGATGGACGCGCTGGACAGCTACATCCCGCAGCCGGTGCGGGCGACCGATCGCCCGTTCCTGATGCCGGTCGAGGACGTGTTCTCGATCACCGGGCGTGGCACGGTGGCGACGGGCCGCATCGAGCGCGGGATCATCAAGGTGGGCGAGGAAGTGTCGCTGATCGGCTTCAATGCCGACAAGACGACGGTAGTGACGGGCGTCGAGATGTTCCGCAAGCTGCTGGACAGCGGTGAGGCGGGCGACAACGTGGGCCTGCTGCTGCGCGGCATCGGCAAGGACGAAGTGGAGCGCGGGATGGTGCTGGCGAAGAAGGGCAGCATCACGCCGCACACGAAGTTCTACGCCGAGGTGTACGTGCTGACGAAGGAGGAGGGCGGGCGGCACACGCCGTTCTTCAAGGGCTACCGGCCGCAGTTCTACTTCCGGACGACGGACGTGACGGGGAACGTGGAGTTGCCGGACGGGATGGAGATGGTGATGCCGGGCGACAACGTGCAGATGACGATCGAGCTGATCACGCCGATCGCGATGGACGAAGGGCTGCGCTTCGCGATCCGCGAAGGCGGTCGCACGGTGGGCGCCGGCGTCGTCGCCAAGATCCTCGCATAACACTCTGGAGTTTCAATGGCTGGCAAGATTCGGATTCGACTGAAGGCATTCGATCACGCGGTGATCGACCAGGCGGCGGCAGACATCGTGCGCACGGCCGAGAAGACCGGCGCGCAGGTGTCGGGCCCGATCCCGCTGCCGACGAAGACGCAGCGGTGGACGGTGCTGCGCTCGCCGCACGTGGACAAGAAGTCGCGGGAGCAGTTCCAGCTGAAGACGCACAAGCGTGTGATCGACATCCTGGACTCGAAGGCGCAGACGGTCGATGCGCTGACGAAGCTGGACCTGCCGGCCGGCGTGGACGTCGAGATCAAGGTCGAGTAGGCGCAGGTGCAGGTCTGCGGGACCCTCGGGTCCCGCGGTGCGGGTTCGCCGCCGGAATTCGCCGGTGGGAGCCAGAGTCCAACTGCCGTTGTCGTCGCGGGCCGCACGCCGCGCCGGGCAGTGACTGAGCTGAGAGAGATATGATCGGCATCATTGGACGAAAGGTCGGGATGACCCAGATCTTCAACGAGATCGGGCAGCAGATCCCGGTGACCGTGGTGGAGGCGACTCCGAACACGGTGACGAAGGTGATGGAGAAGGCGACGGCCGGCTTTGCGTCGGTCGAGCTGGGCTACGGCGCGCAGCGCGTGCGCCGCGAGTCGAAGCCGGGTGAGCGCACCCCGCGCGGCAATCGCGCACCGAAGGCCGAAGTCGGGCATGCCGCGAAGGCGGGCCTGACCAATCCGCCCGAGGTCATCCGCAGCTTCCGCATCGATGACGCGCCGGGGAAGAACCCCGAGATCGCGACCTACGAGTTGGGGCAGCAGCTGACCGTCGAGCTGTTCGCGCCGGGCGAGATCGTGAAGGTCACCGGCACCAGCAAGGGCCGTGGCTTCCAGGGTGTCGTGAAGCGCTACGGCTTCGGTGGTGGTCCCAACACGCACGGCAACACCAAGCACCGTCGTCCGGGCTCGATCGGACCGGGCACGGATCCGTCGCGCGTGATCAAGGGCAAGAAGATGCCCGGTCACTATGGCGATCATCGTCACACCCAGATCGGCCTGCGGGTCGAGAAGGTGGACGCGGAGCGCAACCTGATCTACATCCGTGGCGCAGTGGCGGGTCCGACCAACGGAATCGTCCTCGTCAAGAAGCAGGGCTGAGCCGATGACGACAGAGAACACGACACTGCAGGCACGCGCGTTCGGCGCGGACGGCAAGGCCAAGGGCGCGATCACGCTGCCCGAGGTGCTGTTCGACGGAACCGTGAACGTGCCGGTGATGCACCAGGTGGTGAAGGCCACGCTGGCCAACCAGCGCCAGGGCACCGCGTCGACCAAGACGCGCGGCAAGGTGGTGGGTGGCAACCAGAAGCCGTGGAAGCAGAAGGGCACCGGCCGCGCCCGTCAGGGCTCGACCCGCGCGCCGCACTGGCCCGGTGGTGGTACGGTCTTCGGCCCGACGCCGCGTGACTACACGCAGCGCGTGCAGAAGAAGGTCCGCACGCTCGGCAAGAAGAGCGCGCTGAACGTCCGCGCCCGCGAGAACGACCTGCTGGTGATCGATGCCTTCGAGATGAAGGCGCCGAGCACCAAGGCGATGCTGGGGCTGCTGGGCAAGCTCGGCGTGGCCGACCGCAAGGTGCTGTTCCTGACGGATGGCGTGAAGCCGATGACGTTCCTCAGCGCACGCAACATCCCGTCGACCCACGTGATGCCGTATCAGGACGTCGGCACCTATCACGTGCTCTGGTCGGACGTGGTCATCATCGAAGCGTCGGCGCTGTCCGCCGCGGAGGCGAAGTAACCGATGCCGACGATCCACGAGACCATCGTGCGGCCGATCATCAGTGAGCGGACCAGCACGGCGTACCAGAACCTCGGCGAGTACACGTTCGAGGTGCACCCGAAGTCGACCAAGCACGGCATCGCGAACGCCATCCAGGTGTTGTTCGGCGTGACGGTGACCGACGTGTGGACGCTCAACTGCCGCGGCAAGAGCCGGACGGTGGGGCAGTCCAAGGGGAAGCGTCCCAACTACAAGAAGGCGATCGTGCGGCTGAAGGCCGGAGACACGATCCCGGTCTTCGAGGGTTAAGCGATGGGCATCCGTCAATTCAAGCCGGTGACCAAGTCGTCGCGCTTCCGCAGCGTGTCGGACTTCGCCGTGATCACGCGCTCGACGCCGGAGAAGTCGCTGACCGAGCCGCTCAAGAAGAGCGGCGGTCGTGACAACCACGGCCACATCTCGATGCGCCGCATCGGCGGTGGGCACAAGCGCAAGTACCGCATCATCGACTTCAAGCGCAACAAGTTCGGCATGGTCGCCACGGTGCGCGAGATCGAGTACGACCCGAACCGCTCGGCGCGCATCGCGCTGGTGGAGTACGCGGATGGCGAGAAGCGCTACATCATCCACCCGAAGGGCCTGAACGTCGGCGACACGATCGTCAGCGGCCCGGGGTCGGACGTGCGCCTGGCCAACTGCCTGCCGCTGCGCGAGATGCCGCTGGGCACTGCGGTGCACAACGTGGAGCTGAAGCCGGGCAAGGGCGGCCAGCTGGCCCGCTCGGCCGGCTCGAGCCTGACGGTGATGGCGAAGGAAGGGGACTATGTGACGCTGCGCCTGCCGAGTTCGGAGATGCGCATGATCCATGGCACCTGCATGGCGACGATCGGCGAAGTGGGCAATGCCGAGCACGAGCTGCTGAGCCACGGCAAGGCCGGCAAGAGCCGCTGGCTGGGCAAGCGTCCGAAGGTGCGCGGTGAAGTGATGAACCCGGTCGACCACCCGCACGGTGGCCGCACGCGCGGTGGCCGCAACGTGGTGGACAAGTGGGGCAACAAGGAAGGCGTGAAGACGCGCAACAAGAAGAAGGCCTCGCAGCGCCTGATCGTGCGTGGTCGCAAGCGTGGCAAGGCAACCCAGTAACCGGAGCGACGACTAATGGCTCGGAGTCTGAAGAAGGGGCCGTTCGTGCAGACGCGCCTGGTGGAACGGGTGGCTGCGATGAACGCGAAGAACGAGAAGAAGGTGATCAAGACGTGGAGCCGCGCCAGCACGGTGCTGCCGGACTTCGTCGGGCACACCTTCGCGGTGCACAACGGCAACAAGTTCGTGCCCGTGTACGTGACGGAGAACATGGTCGGCCACAAGTTCGGCGAGTTCTCGCCGACGCGGCTGTTCCGCGGCCACGTGGGGCAGAAGGCGGCCGACAAGAAGACCGGCGGCGCGCCGAAGGGAGGCAAGTAAGCCATGGCAACCGAAGCGAAGGCCATCCAGCGTGGCACGCGGCAGTCGCCCTACAAGGTGCGCCTGGTCGTCGACCAGATCCGCGGCAAGAGCGTGAACGAGGCGCTGGCGCTGCTGCAGTTCTCGAAGAAGCACGCCGCCAAGGAGATCAAGAAGGTGCTCGACTCGGCGGTGGCGAATGCGGAGTATGCGACCCGTGAGAGCCGGACGCCGGTCGATGTCGACCAGCTGATGATCACCCGCGCGGTGGTGAACGAGGGACCGAAGTTGAAGCGCTTCACGCCGGCGGCGATGGGGCGGGCGACGCCGATGATCAAGCGGACGAGCCACATCGAGATCACGGTGACTGAGCGGGGGACGCGCTAATGGGCCAGAAGACCAATCCGATCGGCTTTCGCCTTGGCGTGTCCAAGACGTGGCGGTCGACGTGGTACGCGAACCGGGACTACCCGCAGCTGCTGAAGGAAGACGCGCTGCTGCGGAAGTACCTGCACAAGCGCCTCGAGCACGCGGCGCTGTCCGACATCCGCATCGAGCGGAAGCCGGGCAAGGCGACGGTGACGCTGCACACGGGCCGCCCCGGCGTGGTTATCGGCAAGAAGGGCGCGGAAGTCGACAAGCTGCGCGATGAGCTGGCACAGCTCACTGGCAAGGAGATCGGCATCAACGTCGAGGAGATCAAGCGTCCCGAGCTCGACGCGCAGTTGGTCGGTGACAACGTCGCCAACCAGCTGGCGCAGCGCATCTCGTTCCGCCGCGCCATGAAGCGCGCGGTGCAGAGCGCGATGCGGATGGGCGCGCAGGGCATCAAGATCAAGTGCAGCGGGCGCCTGGGCGGTGCGGAAATCGCACGCGTCGAGGGCTACAACGAGGGGCGCACGCCGCTCCACACGCTGCGCGCCGACATCGACTACGCGCAGTCCACCGCCAAGACCACGTTCGGCACGATCGGGATCAAGGTCTGGATCTACAAGGGCGAAGTGGTGGAAGACCGGCGTGGCAAGACCTACTCGACCGGCGCCTGAGGATACCTGACCAATGCTGAGTCCAAAGCGGATCAAGTTCCGCAAGATGTTCAAGGGGCGGACGACGGGTGTCGCTCGCCGTGGCAATACGGTGGCCTTCGGTCACTTCGGGTTGCAGTCGCTGGAGCCGGGATGGATCACCAACCGGCAGATCGAGGCGGCCCGAATCGCGATGACGCGCTTCATCAAGCGTGGCGGCAAGGTGTGGATCCGGATCTTCCCGGACAAGCCGATCACGAAGAAGCCGGCCGAGACGCGCATGGGTAAGGGCAAGGGATCGCCGGAAGGATGGGTGGCTGTGGTCAAGCCGGGCCGCATGCTGTTCGAGCTCGAGGGAGTGACGCGGGAGACGGCCGAGCGGGCGCTCGCGCTGGCCTCGGCCAAGCTCTCCGTGAAGACGAAGTTCGTCGTGCGTGAGGAGGCGCATACCGATGCTGGCGAGTGAAATTCAGGACTTGAGCGTTGACGCGATCCAGCAGCGGATCGCGGAGCTCCAGGAGGAGCGGTTTCGCCTGCGCTTCCGTGGTGCGACCGAACAGCTGGAGAATCCGCTGCGCAAGCGCGCGATCCGTCGCGATGTGGCCCGACTCATGACTGTGCTGCGTCAGCGGCAGGGTAAGTAAGGAGATATAGATGGCAGAGACACAGCAGTCCGCTGACGCGAAGGCACGCCTGGCCCGGAAGATCCGGACCGGCGTCGTCACCAGCGACAAGATGGACAAGACGGTGGTGGTCACGATCGAGCGTCGCGTGCCGCATCCCCAGTACGGGAAGATGATGACGCTGACCAAGACGGTGAAGGCGCACGACGAGGAGAACTCGGCGAAGCAGGGTGATACGGTGCGCGTCATGGAGACGCGACCGCTCTCGAAGACCAAGCGTTGGCGGGTCGTCGAGATCGTCGAGCGCGCGCGCTGATCGGAGGCGACGACAATGATCCAACAGGAATCAGTGGTAAAGGTCGCGGACAACTCAGGGGCCAAGAAAGCCCTCGTGATCCGCGTGCTGGGCGGCTCCAGCCGCCGTTATGCCGGCCTTGGCGACAAGGTCATCGTGGCGGTCAAGGACGCACTCCCGAACGGCACGGTGAAGAAGTCGGACGTGGCGAAGGCGGTCGTCGTGCGCACGGTCAAGGAGACCCGGCGCAAGGACGGCACCTACATCCGCTTCGACGAGAACGCCGTCGTGATCATCAACGATGCCGGAGAGCCGCGCGGCACGCGCATCTTCGGCCCAGTGGCGCGCGAGCTTCGTGAGAAGAAGTACACGAAGATCGTCTCGCTGGCGCCCGAGGTGCTCTGAGCCATGCGCATTCTCAAGTATCGGAAGACCGAAGGCCAGAAGCTGCAGAAGCGGCACGCCGGGAACGCCGTCCGGGTGGTCACCAGGATCACCAAGGGCGACACCGTCCAGGTGATGCGCGGCAGCGACAAGGGGAAGACGGGCAAGGTGATGCGCGTGTTCCTGAAGACGGGCCGCGTGCTCGTCGAGGGCATCAACATCGTCAAGCGCCACACGCGCGCGACGCGTCCGGAAGAGACGGGCGGCATCATCGAGAAGCCGGCGCCGGTGGCGCTGTCGAACGTGATGCTGATCGATCCGAAGACGGGCAAGGCGACGCGCATCCGCGCGCGGATCGACACTGACGGCACGAAGGAGCGGGTGAGCGTGAAGAGCGGGGATGTCATCCCGCGCAACCGCTGACCGCGAGGAGATAGATCATGGCGACGAAGGAAAAGGGCGCGAAGGGCGGCAAGAGCGCTGCCCCCGGGGCCAAGGGCGGCAAGGGCGGGGCCCCGACCGGCAAGGGCGGCAAGCCGCAGGGCGCCAGCAAGAGCTCGAAGGGGGCGGAGAACAGCCGTCGCAACGCCGAGAAGGCGGCGCGTGGCCCGCACACCGGTGCGGCACTCTCCCCGATCGAGCCGCGGCTGAAGCGGTTCTACGTGCAGACCGTGCGCGACCGCCTGGCCAAGCAGTTCGAGCTGAGCAACGTGCACGAGATCCCGACGCTCGAGAAGATCGTGATCAACTGCGGCGTCGGCGAGGCGATCAAGACGCCGAAGGTGTTGGATTCGGTCTGCGAGGAGCTGGAGCTGATCACCGGCCAGAAGCCGATCCGTCGCAAGGCGAAGAAGTCGATCGCCAACTACGGGTTGCGCGAAGGGCAGGAGATCGGTGCCCAGGTGACGATGCGTGGCGCGCGGATGTGGGAGTTCCTGGACCGGTTCGTGACGGTCTCGATCCCGCGCATCCGTGACTTCCGCGGCCTCGGCACCCGCGCCTTCGACGGCCGCGGCAACTACTCGCTGGGCGTCAAGGAACAGATGATCTTCCCGGAGATCAACTACGACATGGTGGAGCACGTGCACGGCATGGACATCACGTTCGTGACCTCGTCCACGAAGGACGATCAGGCACTGGCGCTGCTGCGTGAACTGGGGATGCCGTTCAAGGGCGAGTCTCCGAACATTCCCTCGCTGACCTGAGTCGAGACCATGGCAAAGACGAGCAAGGTGGTCCGGAACGCGCAGCGCCGCGAACTGATCGTGAAGTACGCGGCCAAGCGGGCCGAGCTGAAGAAGGTTATTTTGGATCCGAAGACGGACCCCGACACGCGGGATGCGGCGTACGAGAAGCTGCGTCGCCTGCCGCGGGACTCGTCGGCCACGCGCTTCCGCAACCGGTGTGAGTTGACCGGCCGGCCGCGCGGGTTCGTGCGCCAGTTCGGGCTCGGGCGCAACAAGTTCCGGGAGCTGGCCTTGAACGGCTTCCTCCCGGGTGTCACGAAGGCGAGCTGGTAAGTCCAGCTGGTCGCAGACCTTTTCCAGTCCTCACGTCTCGTCACTGACGGGACACGAAGGGCGCACAGGACCAATTCATGAGCATGACAGATCCGATCGCCGACATGCTGACCCGGTTGCGCAACGCCATTGGCGCGCGCCACCGCCGGGTCGACATGCCGTCGTCGAAGTTGAAGGTGCAGGTGGCCCGGATCCTCAAGGAGTCGAGCTACATCACGGACTATCGCGTGATCGAGAACGACGAGGGGCGCAAGCTCCTGCGGGTGATCCTCAAGTATGCGGCCGGCGGCCAGCCGGTCATTCGCGAGTTGAAGCGCATCTCCACGCCAGGCCTGCGCAAGTACGTGGGCGTGACCGAGATCCCGCGCGTGCGCAACGGGCTGGGCATGGCCATCGTCAGCACCAGCAAGGGGCTGATGTCGGATCGTGAAGCGCGCCGGGCCAACACTGGTGGCGAGCTCCTCGCCATCGTGTACTAAGGAGAGAGAGCGATGTCGCGAATTGGCAAGAAGCCGATCGACGTGCCGGCCGGTGTGACGGTGACGCTCGAGGGACGGAACGTGACGGTGAAGGGCCCGCGTGGGACGCTGTCGCGCTCCCTGCCGCCCATCGTCACGGTGAAGCAGGAGGGCGCCGTGATCAATGTCGAGCGCCCGAACGACGAGACCGCCTCGAAGGCGATGCACGGCCTGACGCGGACGCTGGTGGCCAACATGGTCGAAGGCGTGACGAAGGGGTTCCAGAAGAACCTCGACATCGTCGGCGTGGGTTACAAGGCGGAGAACAAGCCATACGGCTTGCTCATGTCGCTGGGCTATAGCCACCAGATCGAGGTCAAGGCGCCGGAGGGCATCAAGCTCAACGCCCCGACGCCGACGTCGATCGTGATCGATGGCGCGAACAAGGAAGTCGTCGGGCAGATTGCGGCAGAAATCCGCAGTCTCCGTCCGCCCGAGCCGTACAAGGGCAAGGGCGTCAAGTATCAAGGTGAAATCATCCGCCGGAAGGCGGGCAAGGCCGGGGGCAAGTAATGCCGAAGATGCGGATTCCGAAGACGCGCCAGGACCTGCGCGCCCGTCGTCACCTGCGCGTTCGCAAGAACGTGGCGGGCACGGCGGAACGGCCCCGGTTGGTGGTGTTCCGGTCGCTGAAGCACATCACGGCGCAGATCGTGGACGACACGACGGGCCGGACGATGATGACCGTCACGAGCGGCAAGCTCGAAGGCAAGAAGAGCGAGAAGTCGGTGCAGGTCGGCAAGATGATCGCCGAGAAGGCAAAGGCAGCGGGCGTGTCGAAGGTCGTCTTCGACCGTGCAGGCTACAAGTACCATGGCCGCGTGAAGGCGGTCGCCGATGGCGCCCGCGAAGGCGGCCTGGAGTTCTGATATGGCAGATCAGCCGAACGTAAGTGCGCCGTCGAGTGAGACGTCGCGTCCCGCAGGTCGCGGTCCGGGTGGTGGTGGTGGTGGTGCCCGTGGCGGACGTGGGGGCGGTGGTGGTGGGCGTGGCGGCGGCGGTGGCCGTGGTGGCCCTGGTGGTGGTCCCGGCGGTCCCGGTGGCAACCGCGGTGGTGGGCGTGACGGCGGGCCCGGCGGCGGAAGCCGCGATGGGCGTGGCCGTGGCGGCGACAGCCGTGGTGGCGAGCGTGAGCAGTCGGACCTGGTTGAGAACGTGGTCGCGATCAACCGCGTCGCCAAGGTCGTGAAGGGTGGCCGTCGCTTCTCGTTCAACGCCCTCGTGGCCGTTGGCGATGGGAAGGGCAAGGTCGGCTACGCGACGGGCAAGGCGAACGAAGTCTCGGAAGCCGTCCGCAAGGCGGTGGAAGGGGCCAAGCGCAACATGGTGTCGGTGCCGCTCACGGGCGCCACGATTCCCCATGAAGTGCTCGGCAAGCATGGCGCCGGCAAGGTGGTCATGAAGCCGGCCGCCCCGGGTGCCGGCGTGATCGCCGGTGGTGCCGTCCGCGCCGTGTTCGAGTGCGTCGGTATCCAGGACATCCTGACCAAGAGCCTCGGCAGCACCAACCCGCACAACCTGGTGCGCGCGGTGATGGCCGGCCTGGCGGAGCTGGTGACGGTGGACCAGATCGCGCGCGAGCGTGGTATCGAGGTCAGCTCGATCCAGTACCTGAGCCGTGCCAAGTCGAAGGAGGTTGCATAAATGCCGCGTACGTTCATCAAGAGCCCGACCAAGGGCCCGAAGCACACGCCGAAGACCCTGCCGATGACCAACGGCAAGCTGCGCATCGAGCAGGTGCGCAGCGGGATCGGCAAGCCGCAGGTTCAGAAGGACACGCTGAAGGCGCTGGGCCTGAAGCATCATCAGGACGTCGTCGTCCAGCAGGACAGTCCGTCCTTGCGCGGTCAGATCAAGCGGGTGCGTCACCTGCTCGACGTGACCCCGGTTGCGGAGTAACGGAGCCATGAGCGAAACACACGAGAAGCTGGGCCTGCACAACCTGGTGCCGGCACCGGGTTCGCACCGCAACCGGAAGCGCATCGGTCGCGGTCCGGGTTCGGGCACGGGCAAGACGTCCGGCAAGGGTCACAAGGGTTCGAAGGCACGCGCGGGCCATCACGGCCCGGGCGGCGGCAAGCCGCACTTCGAAGGCGGCCAGATGCCGCTCACGCGTCGCATTCCGAAGCGTGGCTTCACCAACCCGTTCAGCATCGTGAACCAGATCGTCCGCCTGGACGAACTGACGAAGGTGACGGGCACCGAAGTGACGGTCGAGACGCTGCTGGCGGCTGGGCTGGTGAACGTGAACAAGGGACCGGCCAAGCTGCTCGGTAACGGTGAAGTCACCGGCGCGTTCACGGTGCGTGGCGTGAAGGTCAGCGCCAGCGCCAAGGCGAAGATCGAGGCGGCCGGCGGTCGCGTCGAGGAGTAAGGGATGGCACAGGCCTCCGCGACGGACACCGTCGCGAATATTTATCGCACGCCCGAGCTGTGGCAGAAGATCACGTTCACGTTCATCTGCCTCGTGCTCTACCGTGTCGGCTCGCACATCACTGCCCCGGGCATCGATGTGCTGGCCGTCACGGCGTATTTCGCGAACCAGGGCAGCGGCGGCATCCTCGGCCTGTACGACATGTTCTCCGGTGGTGGCCTGAGCCGCGCCACCGTGCTGGCGCTGGGCATCATGCCGTACATCTCGGCCTCCATCTTCGTGCAGATCGCGGGCGCCGTGCTGCCGCAGGTCACGAAGATGCAGCAGGACGAGGAGGGCCGGAAAAAGCTGACGCAGTGGACGCGGTACGCGACGGTGGTGCTGGCCATCATCCAGGGCTGGGGCTTCGGGTTGTTCACCGAGTCGCTGCCGGGTGCGGTCGCCACGCCGGGATTCTGGTTCAAGGCCCAGATGGCCCTGTTCCTGACCTGCGGCGCGATGTTCGTGATGTGGCTCGGTGAGCAGATCACGGAGCGTGGCCTCGGCAACGGCGCCTCGCTGATCATCTTCTTCTCGATCGTCGAAGGCTTCTGGCCGGGCATCTTCAAGACGTTCAGCTTCATGAGCACGGGTGCCGTCGGCCCGCTGCAGATCCTGGTGCTGGCGGTGGTGATGCTGGCGGTGGTGGCCGGCGTGGTCGCGATCACGATGGCGGCGCGCCGCATCCTGATCCAGATCCCGCAGCGCACCGTGAGCCGTGGCCGCATGCGGCAGGAAGCGCGCAACTTCATCCCGCTGCGCCTGAACTCGGCCGGCGTGATGCCGATCATCTTCGCGCAGTCGGTGATCGTGGTGCCGAGCGCGATCGCGCAGTTCAGCGGCAACGAGAGCCTGAAGGTGTTCTCCGAGCTGTTCGCCCCGGGGACGTGGCTGTACTTCATCCTCAGTGGTGTGCTGATCCTGTTCTTCACGTACTTCTACACGTCGATCATCTTCAACCCGATCGACCTGTCCGAGAACCTGAAGAAGCAGGGTGGCTTCGTGCCGGGCATCAAGCCGGGCGCCAAGACCGCCGAGTACATCGACCAGGTGGTGAGCCGCATCACGCTGCCGGGTGCCCTGTTCCTGACGATCATCGCGCTGTTGCCGCAGTTGATCGCGATCTGGATCAACGTGCCGTTCAGCTTCGGTGGCACCAGCCTCCTGATCGTCGTCGGCGTGGCGCTGGACACCATGGCGCAGATGCAGCAGCACCTCTTGCTGCGGCAGTACGACGGCTTCATGAAGAAGGGCAAGGTTCGTTACCGCGGACGGCAGGCGACCGGCGGCTGACCGCCGGCTCGCTGCCTACGCTCGACTCGCGGTCGTTCACCGCATACCCCCGCTCGCACATGGTTATCGTCCTCTTCGGCAAGCCCGGAGCGGGGAAAGGCACTCAGGCGCCGCGGCTCGCCGCGGCGCTTGGCGTTCCGATCCTTGCCACCGGCGAAGCACTCCGCGCCGCCCTGCGCGCCGGCACCCCGATGGGCCTGGCCGCGAAGGCGTTCATGGACCGCGGCGACCTGGTGGCCGACGACGTGATCCTCGGCATCATCAAGGAGACGTTGTCCGAGCCCGCCTACGCACATGGCGCGGTGCTGGACGGCGTCGTCCGCACCGTGCCGCAGGCCGCTGGCCTGGAGAAGGTGCTGGCCGACCTCGGCCGCTCGCTGGGCGCTGTGCTGGTGTTCGACATTCCCGATGAGGAGATCATCGAGCGGATCAGCAGCCGTCTCACCTGCGACAAGTGCAGTGCGCCGTACACCGGGGTGGAGCCGGGTGCCGCGTGCGAATCGGTGGGCTGCGCCAGTGGGCAGGGCGGCGGCACGCTGGTGCGTCGCAAGGACGACGAGCCGACGGCGGTGAAGACGCGCCTGGACGCCTATCGCAAGTCCACCGAGCCGGTGCTGGCGTGGTACCAGCAGAACGGGGCTCGCATCGCCACCATCGACGCGGTCGGCGCGATCGACGAGATCACCGGCCGCGCGCGCCTCGCACTCGGCCTGTGATCCAACTCAAGTCGGCGCGCGAGATCGACACCATGGCGCGTGGCGGGCGGATCCTCGCCGCCACGCACGACGTGGTGCGGAACGCAATCCGGCCCGGCATCAGCACGCTGCAACTGGACACCATCGCCGAGGAGTTCATCCGCAGCCATGACGGTGCGGTGCCGGCGTTCAAGGGGCTGTACGGATTCTCCGGTGCGATCTGCCTCAGCATCAACGAGGAGATCGTGCACGGCATCCCGTCGCCGAAGCGCATCCTGAAGGAGGGAGACATCCTCTCGGTGGACATCGGCGTGAAGTACGACGGCATGTACACCGACGCGGCGCGTACCCATCCGGTGGGGGCGATCAGCGCCGAGCACCAGCGCCTGCTGGACGTGACCGAGGCGTCGCTGAAGGCGGCCATCGGGGCGGCGGTGCTGGGCAACCACATCGGTGACATCGGGCACGCCTGCCAGACGGTGGTGGAAGCGGCGGGATTCTCGGTGGTGCGCGAACTGGTGGGCCACGGCGTGGGTTTCGTGCTCCACGAGGAGATTCAGGTGCCGAACTATGGCAAGCCGAAGCGCGGCACGAAGTTGCTGGCCGGGATGACGCTGGCGATCGAGCCGATGGTCAACATCGGCACCTCGGCGATCCGCACGCTGAGCGACAAGTGGACGATCGTGTCGGCGGATGCGAAGTGGTCGGCGCACTTCGAGCACACGGTGGCGGTGACGGCCAACGGGCCGCGGATCCTGACCAACCTGGATTCGTAGCGATCGGTGGAACTCCGGGGCGCTGCTCCGGGATAGAAGGGTTCCTCGCGTAGCAGGGCACGGCCGAACCGAGTGCACGGGTAACGGAGTGTGCGCATGCCGATCCGCAGGGCCTGGCCACTGATTGCGATCGGCGCGGTCGCCGCGACGGGTTGCCTGCGCCAGTTCGTCTCGGCGCCGTTCGGCACACCGCTCGACGAGGCCTGCAGCAGCTTCAGCACGCTCGACGGCGCCCGCCTGGACACGTTCCGACTTGGCCCGGCCGAGTTCGCCGTGCCTAAGGGATGGTCGACGCGACGCAACTCCGCGCAGGAGCTGCAGTTGACGCGCATCGATGCCGAGTTGAATGTGTGGCTGGGTACGCGGTTCGTCTTCCCCATCGTGCCAGCGCGCACCTCGATCCGCTGCGTCGTGGCCCGCGGTGACACGACCATCTCCATCGAGGCGGTACGGTTGCCCGGCTTCACCTATCGGGTGGATGTCGAGTGGGACCCGCAGGTCGACGGCCGCTTCTTCTACATGCAATGGCAGACACGTTACGTGGAGCACCTGAAGCAGGTGCGCGCGATCGTGGAGCGGGTGCGATTTCCGGTGGACTCCAACCGCCGCGATCGCGGTGGCGACGAAGCCGGCGCGCCGGCAGCACGCGAACAAAGGGCTGGACGCGGCACGGCAGTCTCGCACGAAACCAAACCATCCGCGGGGGCGACATGACACACAGGACGACGATTCCGATCGCAGCAATGCTCCTCGTCATCGCGGCCTGCGCGCGGCCGATGATCGCACCTGCGACGACCAACGCCACCATTCAGGACATCAATGCGCCCTGCGATGCGGCCAACGGCGCGCTGCCGGCACCGGTGCGTGCGATCGAGTTCGAGCCGCTGGCGTTCAACGTCCCGTCGCGCTGGATTCCCGACTACGGTTCGATCAACAGTGTCGGGTTCAAGCTGCAGCGTACCGGCAGCGAGCTGCAGGTCTGGAAGGGCGGCGAATTCGTCTTCGCACCCGTGCTGCCGGCGAACACGGTGCAGTGCGAGATCGTCAAGGGTGACACGACGATCACCGTCCGCACCACGGCACTGGTGGTCGGCATCCGCAATTACCGTGTGGATGTGACCTGGTCGCCGCTGATCGACGGGCAGCATCTCTATATGCAGCTGCAGACTCGGTTTCCGGAACACCTGCGGCAGATTCGCGGCGTGATCGAGAGCGTACAGGCTGCCCCTGCTCGCGCGGCGACGCGGCGCTGAGCACCAGCAGCGGTCGCACCACGGCCGGTTGACGTGAACAGCGTCAGCCGGCCACGTGTTTCACTGCCGTGCGCGCCTGCACCAGCAGCGCATCGGAGCGCACCACCAGCGAGTGCGCCTCGGCACGTGGTGCGGCGGCCAGCGTGCTGTCGGCGAGCATGGCGAGGTTACCGCGCATCAGGCCGAGTGCAGCGCTGACGGCCGCGTGCGCGATGGTGGCGCCGGCCCACGCATCGGGCGCGGTCACGTGATCGCCCGCCTCCGCGGCTTCCACCGCCAGTGCCAGCACGTCGGCCGCGAGACGCGCGATGCGCAGAGGCACGGCGCTGGCTCCCATCAGCGCCGCGTCGATGGCGCGGAAGCGATCAGACAACGCCTCGGGTGACGATGTCGGCGTGCGCCGCGCCTGCACCACCGCATGCCAGGCTGCGGCATCATCGCGCGCGGCGACGTGCAGGTGCTGCTCGATCAGCTGTGCCGATGCGACCACTCGGCGCATGGCTTCGGCGGTGGTGCTGACGGTGCGCACCACGTGCACGTTGGCCGCGAGGCGCACGGTGGACGAGGCGAGGATCGCGGTCAGCGCCGCCGCGGTGCCACTCGCCTGCGGCAACTCGAGCGACGCGATGGCGTGCGCGGTGCGCGTGAGGTCGTCGCTCGGGAGCGTGGCCGCGATGCGCTGCTCCAGCGACACGGTGTCCCGCGCATCGCGCAGCCGGATGCGATCGGCGAACGCCTGCTCGATGGTGGCCTGCGGTACGAGCCCGATGATCTCGCTGTGCGTGACATCGATACCGTGTCGTGCGGCGGCGGCGGCCACCGCATCGAAGGCCTGGTGCAGGCTCACCGCGCCGAGGTCGGTGACGTTCATCGAGACCTGCGCCTGTCCGTTCACGACCAGTCCGAGTGCCTTCAGGCCCGGTAGCCCGCCGCCAGCGGCGCGGATCTCTCGCGCGATCGCCTTCGCCTGCGGCAGGTGGGCGGCGTGGCCGATGAACACGTTGAATGCGCCGAGGAACTGGCGCGCACCGATCGCCACCGCACCGGCGGTGGGATGCAGCGTCGCCGGTCCGGCATCGGGTGGGCGGGTGCCGCCGATCTCGCGTTGCAACGCCGCGGTTCCGCCATGGCGCACATCGGCCAGGTTGCGATACGCGTCGCGCTGCGCCGCACGGTCGTAGAGGTAGACCGGAATCTCGAGGTGCGTCCCGACGCGGTCCGCCAGCTCGCGCGCCGCCTGCACGCACTGGTCCATGGTGGCACCGTCGAGCGGGATGAACGGCACCACGTCGGCCGCGCCGATGCGCGGATGCACCCCGGTGTGCGTGCGCAGGTCGATGCGATCGCGCGCCGTGCGGATGGCGGCGAAGGCGGCATTTACGATGTCGTGCGGTTCAGCGACGAAGGTGATCACCGCCCGGTGATGCCAGGCATCGAGCGACCAGTCGAGCACGCGGCCGTTGGCGGCGGTGATGGCCGCCGCGATGGCCTCGATCACGGCCGGGTCGCGCCCCTCGGAGAAGTTGGGGACACACTCGATCAGCGGCATGTGACGCGTGTCGCGAGTGGCATCAGGCGACCGTGGCGAGCAGCCAGGCGTGCATGGTGGGATTGCCGGCCACGAATCCGGCGTAGGCGGGCGACGACGGCGTGCCATCGAAATCGGTGACCAGGCCACCGGCCTCGCGCACAAGCAGGATGCCGGCGGCCACGTCCCACGGTGCGAGACGCAGTTCCCAGAAGGCGTCCACGCGACCGCAGGCCACGTGGGCGAGGTCGATCGCGGCCGAACCAGCGCGCCGGATGCCGCTGGTGGTCGCGAGCACCTTCGGCAGCTGGTCGAGGTAACGCGCGATCTGCTCCGGCTTGCGGAACGGGACGCCGGTGGCGATCAGCGACAGGGCGGGATCGGTGATGCCGCTGACGTGGATTTGCATCCCGTTGCGGAACGCACCGCCGTGGCGCATGGCGGTGTAGCACTCGTCGCGCGGGATGTCGATCACGACGGCCGCCGCCAGCACGCCATCCACCAGCGCGCCGATGGAGACGGCGTAGGCGGGAAAGCCGTGGAGGTAGTTGGTGGTGCCGTCGAGCGGATCGACGATGAACGTGACGCCGGCGCCGATCGGCGTGTCGGGAGCGCTCTCCTCGCCGATGAACGTGACCGGGCGCCCCGCGGGGGCGAGCGCGGCGCGGATCAGCGACTCGGCACCACGATCGATGATGCTGACGAAGTCACTCTCACCCTTGATGTCCCACGTCAGGCCGGCGCGCTGGGCGTCGTGGCTGCGGATGAAGGCGGCAGCGGCGCGGGCGGCAGTCTCGATCTCGTGGAGCAGCGCCACGTCGGCCGGTGCGGGCGTGAGCGGGGTGTGCGTGGAGGCGGCAGTCGTCATGCGAGAACTGTAACCAGCGGCGGCAGGGCGCTGGATCGGGGCAGGTGGGCACGGTTGCCGTGGCGCTGCCGCATCGACATCGGGGCACGCCCGACTAGCTTGGCCGCATGTCTCGCATCTTCAGTGGCATCCAGCCGTCGGGCGAACTGCACATCGGCAACTACCTCGGTGCCATCCAGAACTGGGTGCGCCTGCAGGAAGGACGCGACGCAACCTTCTTCTGCGTGGTGGACCTGCATGCGCTGACGGGCAACTACGAGCCGGCCGACCTGCGTCGCCGCCGGCACGAGATGGCCGTGTCGCTGCTGGCGGCCGGGCTGGATCCGGAGCGCTGCACGCTGTTCTTCCAGAGTGCGGTGCCGCAGCATGCGGAGCTGGCCTGGATCTTCAACACCGTGACTCCGCTGGGTGAGCTGGAGCGGCAGACGCAGTACAAGGACAAGAGCGCGCGGCAGGAGAGCGTGCTCACCGGCGTGCTGACGTATCCCGTGCTGCAGGCGGCCGACATCCTGCTCTATCACGCCACGCGGGTGCCGGTGGGTGAGGATCAGGTGCAGCACCTGGAACTGAGTCGCGAGATCGCGCGCCGCTGGAATGCGCGATTCGCCGCCGAGGAGGCGTACTTTCCGGAGCCGCAACCGTTGCTCACGCCGGTGCGCCGCCTGATGGGGCTCGATGGGCAGGCGAAGATGTCGAAGTCGCTCGGCAACACGATCGGGCTGCTCGAGACGCGCGAGCAGATCTGGGCCAAGCTGCGCCCGGCGATGACCGACCCGGCACGCCAGCGGAAGACGGACCCGGGAAATCCCGACGTCTGCAACATCTACTCGATGCACAAGGCGTTCAGCGATGCCGGCACGCAGGCCACGGTGGCGGACAATTGCCGTGGCGCGAAGTGGGGCTGCATCGAATGCAAGCAGGTGCTGGCGGAGAACATGGAAGCAGTGCTGGTGCCCATCCGTCGCCGCGCAGCGGAAATCGGGTCCCAGCCGTCGTATGTGACCGACGTGCTCGAGGATGGCGCAAAGCGCGCCCGAACAACGGCACAGGAAACGATGCGCCAGGTGTACGAGCGCATGGGGCTGACTGACTGATGGCACAGACTCGCGCAGTGCTTGGCGGAGTGTTCGCGGCGACGGTGACCCCGTTCGACCTCAATGGCACGCTGGATCGTGATGCGGCGCGTCGCAACGTGCGTGCGCTGCTCGACGCCGGCCTGCATGGCGTGCTGCTGGCCGGTTCCACCGGTGAGGCGGCGCTGCTGGACCAGACCGAGCGCGATGGCCTGCTGCAGGCGGTGCGCGACGAGATCCCGGCCTCGCGTTTCCTGCTGATGGGCGTGGGCACGGAGAGCACGCGCCACACCATCGCACGCGCCAAGCACGCCGCCACCCTGGGCGCCGATGCGGTGCTGGTGGTGGGGCCACACTACTTCACCGCGCTGATGACTCCCGCGGCGCAGAAGGCGCACTACCTGGCGGTGGCCGACGCGTCGCCGGCGCCGGTGGTGCTGTACTCGGTGCCGGCGTTCATGCACTACCATCTCGACGCCGACGTGGTGTGTGAACTCGCGGCGCACGAGAACATCATCGGCATCAAGGATTCGAGCGGGAACGCGGAGTGGCGCAACGGCTACCTGCGGGCGCGCGGACCGAAGTTCGCGGTGATGACCGGTCATGCACCGTCAATGACGCAGGCGCTGGGTGACGGCTGCGCGGGCGCGGTGCTGGCCGCGGCGTGCCTCGCGCCCACGCTGGCCGTGCGGGTGGCGCAGGCGGTGGCGTCGGGGCATCCGGAGGACGGAGCGGATGCGCAGGACGGACTGCGGCGCATCGCGATGGAGATCGCGGCCGTGCATGGCGTGCCGGGCTTGAAGGCCGGTGTGGACGCCGCCGGGATGTACGGTGGTCCGCCGCGCCCGCCGCTGCTGCCGGTATCCGACGAGGCACGCGCCAGCGTCGCGGCGATCGTCGCTGCCGTCCTGCACTGACGGCCCACCCCGCCGCGGAAACCGGGCGCGTCGGCGGCCGTAGGTCGTGACATGACCATCGACCTCGTCCTGCTCCTCGCCGCCGTGCTCGGCGGCCTGGTGATGATTCCGCTCGGCCTGCCCGGGATCTGGCTCATGCTGGTGGCGGGTGTGGCGCATCGGCTGCTGGTGGTGCCGGCCACGATCTCCTGGCTCACGCTGGCCGTGCTGTTCGTCATCGGGGCCGTGGCGGAGTGGCTGGAGTTCACCGTCTCGGGCCGGTACACGACGAAATACGGCGGCTCGAAGCGGGCGGCCTGGGGCGCGATCCTGGGCGGGCTGGCGGGCGCCTTCGTCGGCATCCCGATCCCCGTGATCGGCTCGGTGATCGGCGCCTTCGCCGGCGCCTTCGTCGGTGCGCTGGTGGGGGAGTATTCGGTGGAGAAGAACCACCGGACCGCGACACGGGCAGCCACCGGCGCGCTGATCGGCCGCGCGGTGGCGACGGCGCTGAAGAGCCTGGCCGGGTGCCTGATCGGTGGCTGGCTGCTGGCGGCCGCCTGGCGCTGATCCCGGCACCCGCGTGGGCCCTCGGGAACGGCGCGAGATGCGATTAGCTTGACCGCCGAGGGCGACAGGACACGCCCGCACCCGCCGCCCCTGAACCCTGGAGCCCGTGATGGACGCCGGCCTGCTCGCCTTCGTGAAGTTCTACCTGATGATCCCGTCGCTGCTGATGGACGCCGTCTACGCGCTGGGCCCGATCGTGGCGCCGGTGCTCGGCATGGCGCTCTGCTGCGCGTTCCCTTTCATCGCGCTGCGGGACAAGCCGGACGCCTGATTCGTCGCAGGGGTAGCCTCACCCCGCCGGGACGGTAGTTTTCGCCAACGCCACGCGCGACTTTCGCGCGTGGCGTTTTGCGTCGCGACAGGGGCGTGCCCGCCGCCGCCCCGCCGACGCCTGAGCCATCGAGACTGATGCGCGCCCCTCGTGCGGCGCGCCAAGGAAGAGATATCCGATGTTCGACGCGTCGCGACGCACGCTGGTGGTGGTCGGCGCCCAATGGGGCGACGAGGGCAAGGGCAAGCTGGTGGATGTGCTCGCCGAGCGAGCCGATTGGGTGGTGCGGTATCAGGGCGGGGCGAACGCCGGCCACACCGTCCACATCGGCGACAAGAAGGTGGTGCTGCACCAGATCCCGAGCGGGATCATGCATCCCGGCGTGCGCTGCGCGATCGGCAACGGCGTGGTGCTGGACCCGGAGAAACTGTTCGGCGAGATCGACGGCCTGGTCGCCGACGGTGTGGACGTGACGGGGCGGCTCTACGTCAGCGAGCGCGCACACCTCGTGATGCCGTACCACAAGCTGATGGACGGTGCCAGCACCGCCAGCAAGGCGATCGGCACCACCGGTCGCGGCATCGGCCCGACCTACGAAGACAAGGTGGCGCGGCGCGGCGTCCGTGTGCTCGACCTGCGCAACCCGGCGCGCCTGCGCACGCTGGTGGAAGCCGGTGTGGCAAATGCGAACGGCCGCCTGGCGATGATGCAGTGCGAGACCCGCGCCGACGTCGACGAGACACTGGCAGCGCTGCAGCAGATCGCACCGCGCCTGCTGGCACTGGCGGATGACGTCGGCCTGCAGATCCACCGTGCGCTCAAGACCGGCGCTGCGGTGCTGCTGGAAGGGGCGCAGGGCTCGATGCTCGACATCGATCACGGCACCTACCCGTACGTGACGAGCAGCAACACCACCAGCGGTGGTGCGGCGATCGGCGCCGGCATGGCCCCCACCTCGCTGCACGCGATCCTCGGTGTGGTGAAGGCGTACACCACACGCGTCGGCGCCGGCCCGCTCCCGACCGAGTTCGGCGAGCCGATGCAGACCCAGATGCGCACGCTCGGCAACGAGTTCGGTGCCACCACCGGTCGTCCGCGTCGCTGCGGCTGGTTCGACGCCGTGGTGGTGCGCTTCGCCGCACGCGTGAACGGACTGACCGACCTCGCGGTGACGAAGCTCGACGTGCTCGACACGCTGGAGCAGGTGGCGATCTGCACCGGTTACCGCATCGATGGCGAGGTGCACACCGAGTTCCCGGCCGACCTCGCGCTGCTGGAGAATGCGGAACCGGTGTACGAGTGGTTCGCGGGGTGGATGCAGTCCACAGCCGATTGCCGCTCGCTGGACGCGCTGCCGCGCAACGCCCGGCTCTACCTGGACCGGATCGAGGAACTCTGCGAGACCCGTATCACGTATGTCAGCGTGGGCACGCGTCGTGACCAGATGATCGGGATGGAAGCGGGGGTGGCGTGATGGTCGAGGTGGTCGATGCGGTGGTGATCGGCGGTGGACCGTGCGGGCTGGCAGCATCGATCGCGATGCAGCGGGCCGGCCTGTCGAACGTGATCATCGAGCGCGACTGCCTGGTGAGCGGCATCGCGTCGTATCCCACCGAGATGACGTTCTTCTCCACCGCCGAGAAGATCTCGATCGGAGGCGTGCCGTTCTCGATCGCCACACCGAAGCCGACGCGCCGCGATGCGCTGGCGTACTACCGCACGGTGGCGCAGCACCATGGTGTGACGGTGCACCAGTACGAGACGGTGGAGCAGCTCGAACAGCTGGCCCCGGAGCGCTGGCGGGTGACGTCGCGCAACCGCTTCGGTGTCGCGCGGGTGCTGGAGACGCCGGCGGTGGTGATGGCGACTGGCTACTTCGGCCTGCCCAATCGACTCGGCGTGCCCGGCGAGGCGCTGCCGCACGTGCATTACCGGTTCATCGAGGGTCATATGGCCTTCGACCAGGACGTGGTGGTGGTGGGTGGTGCGAATTCAGCGGTCGATGCGGCGCTCGAGCTCTATCGTGCCGGCGCGCGCGTCACGCTGGTGCACTTCGAGGACGCGCTCGACCCGAAGGTGAAGCCGTGGGTGCGGCCGGACATGGATGGCCGCGTGAAGGATGGCGCGATCACGCTGCGCTTGAATGCGCGCGTGGTGTCGATCACCGGCGACGACGTGGAGATCGACGTGCAGGGCCGACGCGAACGGCTGCGCGCGCAGCACGTCTTCACGATGCTCGGCTACATGCCGGAGACCGGATTGCTGCGGCAGGTGCAGGCCCCGATCGATGCCTTGACCGGCGTGCCTGCGCACGACCCGGTCACGATGGAGACACCGCTGGACGGGTTGTTCATCGCCGGCGTGCTGGCCTCGGGGTTCGACGCCAACAAGACGTTCATCGAGAACGGGCGCTTCCACGGTGACCTGATCGTGGCGCGGATCCTCGAGAAACAGCAGCAGACCGCCGGTGTCTGAACCGGTACGAGGCGTGATCCAGTCGCGTCGTGCGTTCGTGGTGGCGTCAGGTAGCTGCGCGGCGCACCTGGCGCTCGCTGCTGCTTTCGCACCTGCAGTGCTGCGCGCGGCGTGGAGCGCACCGGTGTTCGGTGCGGTGGTGGCGCGCGAGCTGTGGGGGCGCCTCGAACGCGTGGCGGATGGGGTGTGGGCGCTGATCTCCGATCCGCTGAGCGGTGATCGCACCACGCTGGCCAACGGCGGCATCATCGCCGGGCGCAACGGCGTGATGGCGATCGAGGGGCTCTTCACCGCGCATGGCGCACGCTGGATGGCGTCGCAGGCGCGCCAGCTCACCGGTCGCTGGCCGACGCACGTCGTGCTCACGCACCATCACGCCGATCATGCAAACGGCGTGGACGGATTCAAGGCCGACGGATTCCCGACGCAGGTGCTGGTGCGTGCCGAGACGCGTGACCAGGTGCTGACGAAGAACACACCACTGGTGGATTCGCGGACCGCGGCTCTGCGCGATGCGACGATCCTGTCGGCGACCGCCGAGACGGTGGTGGATTTGGGTGCACGCCGGGTTCGGATCGTGCCGCGCGCCGGTCACACGTCGAGCGACGTGAGCATCGAGCTCGATGACCCCAGCCTGGTGTTCACCGGTGACCTGGTGTGGAACGGGATGATCCCGAACTACGTCGATGCGCTGCCGACCGAACTGGCTCGGCAGGTGCGCGCGCTGAAACGCGACCGCACGACGGTCTACGTGCCGGGCCATGGTGCGATGGCCGATGCACCGGCCATCGATCGTTACCTGTCCGTACTCGGCGAACTCGAGAAGGCGGCGCGCGCTGCATTCGCGAAAGGCACACCGGCGCCCGAGGCAGGGAAGGCGTTCACGCTGCCGGCATCACTGGGGCAATGGGCGTTGTTCGGCCCGACGTTCTATGAACGTGCGTTCGTGGCGTGGAATCGGGAGCTGTCCGCCGCGCGATGAACGACGGGGCCCTGCGGTCCCGTGACGTCACGGCACGTAGGCGCGCGTCCAGACGAGGATCACGGCGCAGGCACCGTTGCCGCGATATTGTGCCGGTGCCTCGCTCGGGTTGCCGTAAACCTCGATGCCACCGACGCGGCGCACGGTGAGGATGTCGTCGATGCCTGTCAGCCCATCCTGCATGCGCTGCCCGTCCATGTAGGCGGTGGGTCGGCAGTTGCCGCGCCCCGAGATCAGCGGCCGCGTGGGATTGCTGCGATCGAATCCATTGCCACGCAGCGTCGGTGCGGTGACCAAGGCTTGCGCCACATTCAGCGCGCCGCGCTGCTCGATCGTGTTGCCATCCAGGAAGTAGCCGTTGCCGGCCGCGCGACGCTTGAGGAAGCCGCTGCGATCGGTGGGCGCGACCACGTCCACCGCCGCCAGCGTGGCGATACGCGGACCAACGGAAACGGCGAGTCGCGCATCGCGGTCGGGACGCAGGTCAGCCGAGGTGCGCAGCGGCGCGAAGCCGATCGCGGTGACCTCGACCGCGCGTGTGCCAGCCGGCAGTCCGGTGATGCGGAAGGCGCCGAGTGTGTCGGTGGTCGCAGTGCGATCGGTGTCGACCACGTGCACGCGTGCGCCACTCACCGGTGAACCGTCAGCCGCGGTGACACGCCCATCGAGGCGCGCCGTGCCGGTGCGCTCCACTCGGCGTACCTGTGGCGCACCCGATGCGATGGGCGCCGCCGGTGGTGCGACGGCGGGTGTGCTGCCTGCCACGGTGCTGTCGCGCGCCGTGACGCTGGCGGCGCTGGCGCTGGCTCCACTGGCGGACGTTTCACCGCGGGTCGCGATCAGCAGGTTGCGGTGCACCAGCGGTGAGCGGGCATCGAAGGTGAGCTCGATCTCGCTGCTGGTGCCACGCGATGAGGCGGCATCACCGCTGCCGGCACGTGCGCTCACCAGCACCGGTGCGCCGGTCGGCACGTTGCAGGCGACGAAGCGGCCGTCGGCACCGAACCTGGCGGTGGTCTGCATCATCGTGCGTCCCACACCGCCGCTGCCGAGTTGCACCTGCGCCCAGCGGACAGTGACGATGCCGTCGCTGACGGGGGCATTGCTGGCGGCATCGAACACGCGCCCGATCACGGCGCCGGCGCTGTCCCGGCTGGCCCCGCAGAGCGACAGCACGAACGTCTGGCCACTCGGCAGCGCCAGGTCGGCGCGCAACACACGGATGCGCGGCGGCACGTCGAGCGTGCGTGAGACCGCATCCATGCCAAGTGTGTCGAGGCGCGGATGCTGGAAGCCGAGGGCGTAGGTGCCCGGTGCGACGCTGTCGATGCGATAGCGACCGATGGAATCGCTCGTGACGGTGCGACCGGCCGCCCACGGCGTGACGCTGGACACGAGCTGGATGGTCGCACCCGCGAGCGGTCGGCCAGAGAGGCTGTCGCGGACGAAGCCACTGACGATGGCCTGGGCGGGCAGGAGTCGAGCGCCCGAGACGAGCAGGGCGACCGTCAGCACGGTCCCACGACGGCACCACATCGATCCCATTCGCTCCTCGGCAGGTCAGGTCACGCGGAGTGTACGATGTCGCACACCGGCGGAGGAATATACCCGACGCGAGTTATGGGACTTGGGCCTTGGTCCACACGACGACGGAGGCACACTGTGCGGCCAGGTTCTTCGTCGCGCCACTGGCGAAGGCCGGGCCGGTGTATTGCGGCGGTGCCTCGGACGAGTTGGCGTAGACTTCGATGGCGCCGATCTGCTTGATCCCGAGCATCCCGTCGATGTCGGCGAGCGACACCCGCAGTCCGTCGAGATAGAATCGCGGGCCGCAGCCGAAGCGCCCACCGATCGCGGGCTTGTTCGTCGTCGGGTCGATGCCCAGATACCGCAAACCCGGCACGTTGATGAGGGCCTCGCCGACGCTGAAAGCGCCTTTGCGTTCGATGTCGGCGGCGGTGAGGAAGGTGCCGGATGAGGTGCGCTTCCGTCGCGCGAACCCGGTGAGGTCACGATTGGTGCGCACCGTCACTTCATCCAGCGTCGCGACACGCTTGGTGGCGCGAAAGACCACGCTCGCCTCGGCGCCCGACATCACGTCCACCGCCGTGCGCATCGGCACCAGGCCGAGTCCGATCATTTCGACGGTCTGGGTGCCTAACGGGAGACGCGTGAGGCGGAACGCCCCGCTGCTGTCAGTGACGCTCTCGGCGCCGGCTTCGCGCACCACCATGCGTGCTCCACGCACCGGTCGGCCATCGTCGTCGATGACACGGCCGGCGACGCGGCCAGCCCCGCGTCGGACCGTGGCGGCGCCGTGCCGCGCGCTGTCGAGTGCTGGTTCAGTCGGTACACTGTCGCGCAGTTCCGGCGCCACGAACAGGTCGCGATGCCGGAGCGGCGTGTCGTAGTCGAACGTCAGCTCCACGATGCCGCTGGTGATGCGCGGCTGCACCCAGGACGGATCCGTCAGCGTGCCGGCGACGGCTTGCACCTCGATCGGCCCATCGGTCGGCACGCCACAGGCGATGAAGCGGCCATCGTCGCGCACGGTCGCCGTGCGCTGGGCCTGATCGTTGCGGACGCCGTCGGCACCCACGCTGAGCTCACCCCACCGGATCAGCACCGTGCCACTGCGGATCACGCTTCCATCACGCGCATCGAGCACACGCCCGAGCAGCAGGCCGCTGTTGTCGGCGCGTGCGCGGCAGAGCGTTCGAGCGAAGGTGCGGGCCGTCGGCAGCGCGAGGTCGGCGGTGATGCGTGCGCGCGAGGCCCGCACGTCCAGCGTGCGAACCACCGGGTCCATCCCGAGCGAGTCGAGCCGCGGGTGCTGGAAGCCGAAGTGGTAGGTGCCGGCATCCACCTGCGCGACGCTGAACCGGCCCAGCGAATCGGTGCGTGCGGAATACCCGGCCAGCCACGGCGTGCCGGTCGGCACGAGGTCCACCACGGCGCCGGCGAACGGCACGCCGGTGAGGCTGTCGCGCACCGTGCCCGTGACCAGCACCTGCGCCTGTGCCGACGCCAGCGGCAGCCATGCCAGCAGGCCGCCGAGAGCCTGCATCGTCGCACGAATCGGTCGCATGTCGTGTCCCCGCCGCGAGTGGGTGTGCAGCTCCTACGCTGTCGGCCGCAGCGCCGTTCCACAAGAGAGCGGGCGGCGGCGTGACGTCACGGGCCATTCCCGGGACCGCTAGCTTGCGCGGATCAGTGCACCCCATCCAGCCGCGGCGTCCGCCACGGCATCCAGGGGCGCCACACCAGAGGTCCGCCCATGTCCGCCAGTGCCCATCCCGACGTGATGGACAAGCTCGTGTCGTTGTGCAAGCGACGCGGCTTCATCTTCCAGAGCTCCGAGATCTACGGCGGCACCGGCAGCGTGTGGGACTACGGCCCGCTGGGTGTGGAGCTGAAGAAGAACCTGAAGGATCTCTGGTGGACCAGCATGGTGCGGATGCGCGACGACGTCGAAGGCCTCGACGCGGCGATCCTGATGCACCCGAAGACGTGGGAAGCCAGCGGGCACGTGGCCGGCTTCACCGATCCGCTGGTGGACTGCAAGGTGTGCAAGGGTCGCTTCCGCGCCGACAAGCTCGAGGACGCGCGCTGCCCGCAGAAGCCGAGCAAGCAGCCGGGCCAGCATGACGCCTGTCAGCTCACCGAGCCGCGCATGTTCAACCTCATGTTCAAGACGTTCATGGGGCCGGTGGAGGAGAGCGCGAGCACCGTGTACCTGCGACCGGAAACGGCGCAGGGCATCTTCGTGAACTTCCTCAACGTGCAGCAGAGCTGCCGACAGAAGGTGCCGTTCGGCATCGCGCAGATCGGCAAGGCGTTCCGCAATGAGATCACGCCCGGCAACTTCATCTTCCGCACCCGCGAGTTCGAGCAGATGGAGATGCAGTTCTTCGTCGAGCCGGGCACCGACATGGAGCACTTCGAGCGGTGGAAGGCGGACCGCATGGCGTGGCACCAGTCACTCGGCTTGTCGGCCGATCGGCTGCAGTATCACCAGCACGATGCCGGCGAGCTGGCGCACTACGCGCGCGCAGCCTTCGACATCACCTTCGACTTCGGCGGCACGCTCGGCTTCCAGGAGATCGAGGGCATCCACAACCGTGGTGACTTCGACCTGTCGCAGCACCAGCAGTTCAGCGGCAAGAAGCTGGAGTACTTCGACCAGCAGGCCAACAAGCGCTACCTGCCGTACGTGATCGAGACGTCGGTGGGCGCCGATCGCACCACCCTCGCCACGCTGGTGAACGGCTATCGCGAAGAGGCGGTGGCGGGTGAGGACGAAGGCCGCGTGGTGCTGGGCCTGCACCCGGCGCTGGCACCGATCAAGGCCGCGGTGTTCCCGCTCACCAAGAAGGACGGCCAGCCCGAGATGGCGACCAAGCTCGCCGACGAACTGCGTCGTGCCTTCCACACCGACTACGACGAGACGGGGAGCATCGGCAAGCGGTATCGCCGGCAGGACGAAGTGGGCACGCCGTTCTGCGTCACCATCGACAGCGAGTCGGCGAACGACCAGAGCGTGACGATCCGCGAGCGGGATTCGCTGGCGCAGGTGCGGGTGGCGATGGACCAGGTGCGCGGGTGGGTGCAGGGGCGGATCGCGGGGTGATTCGTCCGCGGAGTATCTGAACGGAGCACGGCGCCCCATCGCGGGCGCCGTGCTGGCTTGATGGGGTCAGCGTCGGTGACGCTTGCGATTCCGCATGTCGGCAGCAGGTCGACACGATACGCGACGCGCAGGACGTCGATTGCGAGTATTGGGCATCATGCGATAATATGGCGCAACGGCTGACCGTCGAACGGCGGTACGGTGCGTCATGTATGTCCCTGTCACCTGAACCAGATGATCTGCTTGCGTGTCATTGCTGCGCGCCTGACGGCAGCGGCCAGCCTCGCTGCCTTGATGGCGTGTTCGGACAGCACGGGTCCGGCGGGCGGCGCGGAGTTCTGGGAGTACGACCCCGCACTGCGAGGGTTGACCGGTGCGGTGGACGTGGTGCTGTCGCCCGACCTCATTCGCGTCACGACGTTCGGCGGAACGACGCATGCAGTCCTCGAGCCGGGAAGCGGGCGCGAAAAGTTCAGAATCTCCACGTCCGAGGGCGGGAGTCTCTACCGCGCAGGCCCGGTGGTGGTGCTTTACACGCAGACCGGGCTGGATTCGGCCGCCAGTCGCGTGTACGACGCAGAGTCCGGCCGCGCACTCTTCACGGTGCCCAGCCATCCACTGGCGCGTGTATTCCTCGGAACGGCGGGTTCGGTTCTCGTCAGCTCGCTCGGCGACTCCCTCCTGATCGGGAATGATCGGAGCTCCGGCGTCGAAATCTGGCGGCGGCAGGTCGCAGGCGTGGCATGCACCACATTCTGCGGCGCATTCGCGCGGGTCGACGCCATCGGCGATGAACTGCTCCTGACACGCTTCACGAATCTCGCCTCCTACTTCATCCGCGTTACGCAGGCCGGTAGCGTGACTGTCGTCCCGACGTCGCGCGATGCGTTCCGCTTCGCGTCGACGCCGCTCTACGGGAGGCGTGCCTCGTCTACGGCACCGGTGGTCGTCGCGACGTCTTCCGGAGTAACGTCGCTCGACCCGACGACCGGTGCCACTATCTGGCGAACGCTGTACGAGTCGCTGGTACCCACCGGGTACTACAGCCTGGCGTCGTCCTACAACGTCACGCAGGACGGGGCTTGGGTGACCGCCCGCATGCTCGATTCGGCTGGCACTGCTGCCGAACCGGCGCGTGAGATCATCGTCAACGCCAATGACGGCTCTCGTGCGCGGGAACGACTCTTCCCCGGCGAAAGCGGGATCGAACTTCTTCGTGGTGCGTGCGCCACGTCCGGTCAGGTGCGGGTGCTGAGTGACCTGCGTCTGGAGTTCGTCGACGTGCCGACGGGCCGCAGCAGCAGGTCTGACCCCATCCCCGCGCTCGACTGGCTGCGTACGATCCTCACGACCGGCGGCTTCTATCGAAATACGGCCCTCATCACCGGTCGCCACATCATTGTCCACGACCAGTTCGCGCAGAAGGTGCGAGGGGTCCGCTGCGCGATCTGATGTCCGCGATGACCAGGCATCAGTCGGTTCGTTCGGCATTCGCGAACCAGCAAATGATCGTGCCGTGCCCGATCGAGCCGGCCGCGTTCGCGAGACATGTTCGATCGACATTGACCTATCGAAACGGAGAACGGCGCCCAATCACGGGCGCCGTTCTGCATTCCACCTCATCGCGCGACGCTTACCCGCGCTTCATCGTCGCCATCGCCGCCGCCAGGTCGGTCTCCTGGCTGGTGCCCAGCACCGTGCCACCGGCCTGCGCGATCACGTCACTGGCACGCTGCACACCCGCTTCGTCCACCAGTGCGACCAGCATCGAGGTGTTGGTGGTCAACCCCTCGCCCATCTGCTTGAGCAGCGGATCGGGGAAGCCGAGGTCGATGAAGTAGGCCGCCAACGCACCGCCAGCGGCCAGCGTGATCGTGCCGACGCCAGGCAACAGCAGGCCGGCGATCGCACCCACCAGCGCGCTCTTGCCGATGCCCCAGTCCTGCGTCTCGTTGAACTCCACCTTGCCGTTCGCATCACGCGTCACGATCGCCACGTTGCCCAAGCTCACCGGTGCGGCCTTCAACAGGTGCAAGGCGGCGTCGGCGCCACCCGGGGTTTCAAAGCTGGAGATGAGGATCCTGCGCGAGGCCTGTGCGTCCATGTCTGCTCCGTGGTAGTGAGGTCTGCCACAAGGTAAATTGCCGAGATGGATGTAGCAGACGAGACCACTACGAACGATGTGCGCATTCGGTTACGACACAACGGACCGCTGGTGCTGCAGGGTCCGGTGCGCGTCGTCGGTGCGGACGGCTCGCTGATCCGCGAGGCGATGTCGATGGCGCTCTGCCGCTGCGGCGCGTCACGTGAATCGCCCTTCTGTGACGGATCGCATCGCGTGACGGCCTTCCGCGACGACTGAGCGAGCGCCGCGGCCGGCGACACCGTTCGCCGCCGTCGTCGCCACCGGTCTGGCCGATCCCCAGCGGCCATCCCAATTCGGCCCCGGCGGCCTAGATTTTCGGCCATGCCATCGCCCATCCGCACCCAGCAGGAAGTGCACACCGCGCTCGACGGTGCCGCCGTGCTGGCCGCCGCCACCGATTTCTTCACCACGCGCAACGGCATCTACGCCGCGTTCCCCGAGAAGTCCGGCCCCACCTACGTGGCGTTGCGCGGGCAGGGCGGTGAAGAGGTGATCGTCGGCGTGGCCGAGGTGCCCGGCGGCACACGTGTGACCGGATCGAGTTACATGTTCGACGCCCAGATCGCCCGGTTCCTCGCCATGCTGCCGGCGTACATCGCTCCGCCACCGGCCGCCGAGCCTCCGGCGCTGCCCGCCGACGCAACCTCCGGCGCCCCCGCCGCGTAAAGCAACTGTCCGGGTGCGTGCCGTGCCCACAGGGTACGCGCGCCCGTCCCGATCTCCCGCCTCGACGCCACGACATGCCGCCTTTCGTCAACCAGCTCCGCACTCCAGCGGAGGCGATCTCGCTCGCGCCGGACGGTGCCGCCGCGATCACGTTCCGGGTGCAGCTGCTGGAGGCGTGGGATGCCGTGCAGGTGCGCGCCGAGCCGGGCACCAGCGTGGCGACGGTGAAGGCGCGCGCGCTGGCCGTGCTCGCGCCCGACGTACCACAGCCGGGCGACGTGGTGACCAAGCTCGGTGGCTTCGAGATCCGCGACGAGGCCCGGTCGCTGGCTGACGCCGGCGTGCTGGAAGGTTCCACCCTGCTGCTGCATTTCCGTCGCCGGCAGCCGCTCAAGTGAGCACGGCAGCGAGTGCCAGCGTGGCGCACGACGGCACGCACGAACCGGCTGCACTGATCGCCGCCGCACAGGCCATGCGTGCGCAGGTGGCGCGCCGCATCGTGGGACAGACCGAGGCGCTCGACGAGATCCTGCTCGCGATCGTCGCCGGTGGTCACGCGCTGCTGGTCGGCGTGCCCGGCCTCGCCAAGACGATGATGGTGCGCGCGGTGTCGGAGGCGATGCAGCTCGACTTCCGCCGCATCCAGTTCACCCCCGACCTGGTGCCGAGCGACATCACCGGCACCGAGCTGCTCGAGGAGGACTCGGCCACCGGTCATCGCGCCTTCCGCTTCGTCCGCGGGCCGATCTTCGCCAACATCGTGCTGGCCGACGAGATCAATCGCGCTCCCCCGCGCACGCAGGCGGCGCTGCTCGAGGCGATGCAGGAGTATCGCGTGACTGCAGCCGGCCAGACGATGCCGCTGCCGGCACCGTTCTTCGTGCTCGCCACGCAGAACCCGATCGAGCAGGAAGGCACCTACCCACTGCCGGAAGCGCAGCTGGATCGGTTCCTGTTCGACATCCGGGTGGATTATCCCGGCGAGGATGACGAAGTGGGCATCCTGCGCAGCACCACCGGTGCCGCGGCCGAGCCGCTGGTGCCGGTGCTGGATGCGTTGCAGGTGCGCGCCCTGCAGAAGATGGCGCGCGACGTGCCCGCCTCCGACACCGTGCTTCGATACGCCGCACAGCTGGTGCGTGCCACGCGCCCCGGTGATTCGCGGGCGCCCGACCTGGTGACGCGCTACGTGCGCTGGGGGGCCGGTCCGCGCGCCGGGCAGGCGTTGATCCTCGGTGCCAAGGCGCACGCACTGCTGGCCGGCCGGGTGGCGGTGTCGCCAGCCGACGTGCAGCGCGTCGCCATCCCGGTGCTGCGTCATCGCGTGTTGCCGAATTACGCCGCCGAGGCCGACGGCGTGGCATCGGATGCGATCGTGAAGGAGCTGGTGGCGCGCATCGAGCCACCGCGCGGCGCCGTCTCGACCTGACGTCACGGCCTGCTGATGGCGACGCCGGGACTGCATGACTACGGCGCGTTGCTGGACGCGTTGCGTGGCGCGCGCTGGTCGGCACGCCTGCGGCCGCGTACCACCAACGTCGGCGCGCACACCGCCAAGCGCATCGGGCCGAACGTGGAAGTCACGGAATACCGCCCGTATCGCCAGGGCGATGATCCGCGCCGCCTGGACTGGAAGCTGCTGGCGCGCACCGATCGCGCCTACGTGCGCCTCGCGCCCGACATCGCCACCTCGCCGACACTGATCCTGCTCGACGGGTCGGCGTCGATGGGCACCGGGCTCGGTGGCGCGACGAAATGGCGACAGGCCCGCATGCTCTGCGTCGGGTTGGCGGCGGTGGGTCGCGGCGCCGGCGATCCGGTCGGTCTCGTCATCGCACTCGCCAGCGGCGCGCGACGCCTCGTGCCACGAGCCCGTGGTGACGTGGTGCGCGAGATGATTCGTGTGGTCGATGACGTGAACCCGGCGGGATCGGCCGCCGTGGCACCGATGCTCGAAGGCATGCGCGGGATCGAGCGGGTGGTGATCATCAGCGACCTGCTCGGCGATGCCGACGCACTGCTCACGCGGGGTGCCTCGCTCATCGCGCGCGGTATCGAGGTGATCGTGGTGCACCTCGTGTCGCGCAGCGAACTGCAGCCGGGCGTGGAGCGCGCGGTGGCGGTGGATCCGGAGGATGCACAACTGCGGCGGCCACTGGCGCGCGGCGCGCAGCGTGCGTACGACCTCGCGTTCGGTGCGTTCCGCGGCACGATGCGGAACCGCTGGCTGGCCACCGGTGCGCGCTACGTCGAGATCGTGGACGACCAGCCTCCGGCAGATGCCGTACGCACGCTGGTGCGTGCCGCATCGGGCACCGGCGCGGTGCGATGACCTGGCTCGCGCCGTGGGCGCTGGCAGGCGGCGCATTGGGCATGCTCGGCATCGTCGCCGCGCACCTGCTCTCCCGCCAGCGCCCGCGCGCGCTGGCGCTGGCCACTGCGCGCTTCCTGCCGCCCGGCATGCTGGAGGCCACCACGGTGCAGCGCGTGCCGCAGGATCGCTGGTGGATGCTGCTGCGACTGCTGATCGTGGCGTTGCTGGCACTGGCGGTGGCACAGCCGGTGTTCACCGGCAGCAAGGTGCCGACGCGCACGGTGTTGCTGCTCGATCGCACGCTGCCGGTCGACGTGCAGCGCACCGCCATCGGCACACTCTCCGAGTCCGACGTCGTGATCGCGTTCGACACGCTGGCCACGCTGCAACCGGTGTCGGCGCCGGTGGCACAGGCGTCACGCGCGTCGCTGAGCGCGGCGCTGGGCTTGCTGGTGCGTGTGCGCGATTCGCTCGCGCTCGACGCGACCGAGCTGCGTATCATGGCCGCGTCGCGTTTTGCGGAGCGCAGCCTCGATCCGGCCACGCGCGAGGTCCGCGCATTGCTGGGTGATGCCATCGGCACGCTGCCGGTGACCGTCGCCGCCGAGCCGGTGCCGGCGCGCGCGGCCGTCACCGTCCGCGCCGACGGTGACGATCCGATTGCCGCGACGGCGTTGCTGCTCGGCGACAGTGCAGCGGTGGCTGGCACGGTGATCGATCGACGCGCGACGATCGCAGCCGACGATGCTGCGGTGCAGGAACGCGGTGCGGCGGTCGTGCACTGGCCGGCGCGGGTGGTGAGCGGGGTGCCGGCGTTGCAGGCGATCACGGTCGGCGGTGCGACGTGGATCGCCCCGCTGCAGCGAGACACCGCCGGCACCGTACCAGCCGGTGCGCAGCCGATCGGATGGTGGGCCGACGGTACGCCTGCGGTGTGGCGTGACACGAGGAGTGCGGGATGCCGCATCACCGTGCACGCTGCGCTGCCGTCCGCCGGAGATCATGCGTTGTCACTGGCCGCACAGGCGTGGCTCCGCACACTGGTCACCAGTTGCGAAACCGAACCGTCGGCGTCGCGACCTGCGCCCGCGTGGTTCGCTCCCGCGCCGGCACGATCGGCGCTCAACGTGGCGCAGCAGACGCTGCATTCCGGCGTGGCACCGTGGCTCGCCGTTGCGGCCGTGCTGCTCGCCGCCGTCGAGCTGGCGTTGCGCGCGGTGAAGCGCCCATGACGCCACTGCAACTCGTCGCGCGGCTGGAACGCCTGCAGCGCGCACTGCGCGCGGTGGCCGTCGCCTCGGTGGCGGCGTGGACGGTGGCCGCTGCCGCGCTGGTGCTCGCCACGGGCGCCATGCTCCGCGTCGCGGTCGGCGCGCCGCCAGCGATGCTCACCTGGCTGATGGCGATCATCGTGTCGGCGATCGTGGCCGGCTGGCGGTGGCGCGTGCTGCGCCCGGACCGCGTGCAGAAGCTGGACGCAGCGCTGTGGGCTGAGAGTCACGCACCAGCGCTGCGCTACGCGCTGGTCACGCTGGCGGAACAGGAGCCGACACGAGACGCCGATCCGCTGCAGCGCCGACTGGCGGCGTTCAGCACCGACACGGGTTGGGAAGTACCCGTCGGCGAGGCGCTGCAGCGACGCCGGCTGCACGTAGCGGCCCGAGTTGTGGCGGCCCTCGTGCTGCTGGGTGTGGCGGCCTATCCATGGCAGGCGAAGCGCGTCGTGGCCGCCAACGCCCCGCAGTGGATGGTTGGAGTGGACGACGTGCCTCCGCCGGCTGGCCGCGTCCTGGCGCAAGCCACGTTGCTGCCGCCCGCATACACGGGGCGCCGCGAGCGGCCGGTGACGTTCGGTGAGACGGTCACCGCGCTGGCGGGGAGCGTGATCCGGATCGATGGTGCCGGTGATTCGACGCGCGCGACCTTGCTGGTGCAGGAATCGTCGGACAGTGGTGCCGGTGCGGCGCGGGCGGTGTTCCGCGCGCCGCGCGGTGACGGCTGGCGTGGCGACGTGCGCGTCGGCAGCACGCCGCTGGCGCTGCGACTGCGCGACGCGGTGGGTGAGCGCTGGTTGCTGGTGACACCGGTGATCGACTCCGCCCCCGTCGCCACGTTGCAACTTCCCGCCGCCGACACGCTGGTGTTCGACACCACCGCACGCCTGCGCCTGGCCGGCACCGTCCACGACGATCTCGCCCTCCGTGACGCGCGCGTGGAGTACATCATCTCCAGTGGCGGCGGCGAGCAGTTCACCTTCAAGTCGGGTGTGCTCGACGCACGGCGCGGTGCGCTGGGCCGCGACATCAGCGTCGCCACCACGCTCGATCTCGGGGCGCTGCGCCTCAAGCCCGGCGACATGATGCACGTGCGCATCACCGCGCACGATGGCAACACGCTCACCGGTCCATCGCTCGGCACCAGCGAGACGCGCACCATCCGCATTCCGCGCGCCGACGAACGGGACTCGGTGTCGGTGGACCAGCTGCCACCGACGCCGGTGGACAAGAGCGTGCTGAGTCAGCGCCAGCTGTTGCTGCTCACGGAGCGCCTGGTGGCACGGATGCCGCGCATCGACCGCGCCACCATGCTGGCCGAGTCGCAGCGCATCGGCACCGACCAGGCGCGGCTCCGCAAGCAGGTGTCGGAGATCCTGTTCGCGCGACTCGGTGACAACCCCAGTGGCGAACACGCGCACTTCGCCGGCGACGGGCACGAACACACGCCCAGCGACCTCGCCGCGCAGGCGCCGCCGCAGTCGGTGCAGGATTCGGTGTTGCGCGCCGCCGATCGGGCGACGCAAGCCAGCAGCGCACTGGAGGAGTTGGGTGACGAGACGCCGGTGGTGGCCGTCAACCGCCCGCTCCTCGAAGCCTACAACGCGATGTGGGACGCGACGCGCGCCCTGCAGGGTGGCACACCGCGCGCCGCCATCGAGCCGATGAAGCGCGCACTGGCCGCGATCCAGCGCGCACGCTCGGCGGAGCGCATCTACCTGCGCGGCACACCACCGGCGGCGGTGATCGACCTCGCCAAGATCCGCCTGATTGGTACCGACTCGGCGAAGTTCGAGGCTCGCCGCGCGCTGGCCGCGCTGCCGTCGCCGGAACGGCGCATCGCCGAGCGCGTGCTGCGCGGACTGGCGCTGCTCACCGCCCGTGATTCGACGGCGCTGGACTCGCTGCGACTGGTGCGGCTGGATGCCCTCTCCGCCTCGCCCGCCTTGGCCACCGCGCTCGGCGAGGCGATCGATGCCGTGGAGCGTGGCCGTGATGCCACCGCAGCGTTGCTGCGCGCGCGGCGACTGGCGCTGGCACCGTGGAAGTCGGCGGCCGGTGCTGCACTGTGGCTGGGCGGTGCGCCGTGAAGTTCACCTTCGCCACCGTGCAGTACGAGTCGGGTGACTGGGATTCGGCGCCACTGCTGGCCGCCAACGTGATCGATGCGGTGGCCCGCTACACCAGCATCGACGTCGCACCGTCGGGTGCGATCGTGCCGCTGTCGTCGGAGGCGCTGCTGCGCTACCCGCTCGCGTACCTCACCGGTCACCTGCCGGTGCGCTTCACCGCCGCCGAACGCGCGATGCTGCGCAAGTACTGCGACCGTGGCGGCCTGCTGTTCGTGGACGATCACAACCACGACGTGGACGGCGTGTTCCACAAGACCTGCACCGAGGAACTGGGGCAAGCGCTCGGACCGCTGGCGAACATCCCGAACACACATCCGCTCTACAAGGCGTTCTTCACCTTCCGGGATGGTCCACCCACCACGTCGCACGAGTTGAACGGGTGGGGCGACAACCTGGTGCACGATCACCTGCAGGGCATCGAACGCAATGGCCGCCTGGCGGTGATCTACAGCAGCAAGGACTACAGCTCCGAATGGTCGTTCCATCCGGAGAACAAGAAGTTCCTGTCGGTGGACAACACGCGCTTCGGCGTCAACCTGGTGGTGTATGCCCTCACGCGCTGACGGCCTGTCCGCGCCCGTGGCGACCTCCGGTGCGTCGAGCACGCAGGTGCTGCGCGTGGTGGGCGCAGCGCTGCATGGCATCGGCGTGGTGTGCATGCTCCTCCTCGCATGGCGCCTCTTCACGCCGGTGCAGGACCAGCCGCTGAGTGCTGCCGTGTCCACCAGCGGTACGCTGGACCAATCCGTCGCCACCCTGCTGCGGTCACGGCGTGACACCATCGAGGTGACGCTGGACGCTGTGCCCGACGCACGATCGCGCGCCTTCTTCCGCGCCGTGCGCGGCAGCGGGCACGTGTTGCGCGTCACCGCGCCGCGTGTGCTCCCGGCGCTGGCAGTGGCCGCCGAGGAGGAGTGGCGGGCCAGCGGCGGCACGCGGCTGCAGGTCGTCGCGGCCGACAGCGCACGGCACGCCGCGCAGGATGCGGCGGGCCTGATCGACTCGATCGCCATCGACAGCGCAGGACTGCGCACCCGGTCCGGCCCGCTGGCCGGTGCGCTGCACGTCGGACGCGCTGGTGTCGCGCCACTCGTCGCCACGTCACCGACGGAGGCGCGCGTGCTGGTGCTCGGCAGCGCGACGTGGGAATCACGCTTCCTCGTCGCCGCGCTGGAGGAGGCGGGATGGCCGGTGGATGTCGCCGTGTCACTCTCACCGAAGGTCACCATCGGGCAGGGAGCCGCCCGCCTGCCATCGCGCGATCGGCACGCGATCGTGGTGCTGCTGCCGGGCGCGCCCTCGTCGGCGATGGCCGCGTTGCCCGCGTTCGTTCGCAGCGGCGGGGGGGTGGTGATCGTCGGCGAGGCGGCGCGCAGCGCGGGCGTGGCAGCGATCCGCGCCGGTGCGCCGGGTGCCACGATGCGCGGCGAGGTGGGCGCTGAAGCCGGCGACGAGCCGCGACATGGCCTCGATCTCGTGCCCGTCGCGACGCTGGCACCGGGGAGCGTTGCGCTCGAGTCGCGTGACGGACGGGTGGCGGTGGCAGCGCGACGCGTCGGCGCCGGTCGCGTGATGCAGGTGGGCTACGACAACTCGTGGCTATGGCGCATGGCCGGTGACGATCAGTCACCCGATGCGCACCGCCGGTGGTGGAGCGCGTTGCTGTCGGGCATCGTGTCGCAACGCGAACCGGAGAGCCGGATCGTGACGACTGCGGAATCGGACACGCTCGACGCCGCACCGGTGGCCGCCCTCGCGCGCGACCTCGGCCTGCCGACGGTTGGCGGTGGCGCGGTTCGCTCGATGGCGTCACCGTCCCTGGCGGCATCACTCGATCCCCGCTGGTTGCTGGCGACGGCGCTGCTGTCGCTGGTGGTGTCATGGACCCTGCGTCGCTGGAGAGGGCTGGCATGACCGTCGCCTACGTGTCGCACTCCGATTGCGGCCGACACGACACCGGCTGGAATCATCCCGAACACGTGGGACGGCTGCGCGCGATCCCGCGGGCGCTGCGCAACGACTTCGACCTGTTCGACACCATCGAGCATCGCGAGGGACGCCACGCCACCGTCGCCGAACTCGCACTGGCGCATGACGCCGACTACGTCGAGCGGGTGCGCGCGTTGGCCGAAGCTGGCGGTGGCCGGCTCGATCCCGACACGGTGGTGAGTGAAGGCAGCTGGGATGCCGCCACCGCTGGCGCCGGCTGCGTGCTCGACGCCATCGACTGGGCGTTCGACGGCAGCGTGCTGCGCAGCTTCTGCGCGGTGCGTCCACCCGGCCATCACGCGCTGCGGGCTGCCGGCATGGGCTTCTGCCTCTTCGGCAACATCGGTATCGGCGCACGATACGCGCGCGCGAGGCACGCCGCGGCGCGGGTGCTGGTGGTGGATTGGGACGTGCACCACGGCAACGGCACGCAGGACCTGGTGCAGGACGATGCCGCCATTCGCTTCGTCAGCATGCACCAGTTCCCGTGGTATCCCGGTAGCGGCGCCCCCGATGATCGCGGACCGCACGGCAGCATCTGGAACGTGGCGATGCCGCCCGACCTCGCGCCGCAGGTCTACGTGGATGCGTTGCTGGGCGCCGTGGATGCCGCCACCACCGACTGGACGCCGGACCTGGTGCTCGTCTCGGCGGGCTTCGATTGCCTGGCCGGCGATCCGCTCGGTGGCTTCACGCTGGAGCTGGAGCACGTCGAGCAGCTCACCCGTGCACTGGTGACACGTGCCGAACGGTGGTGCAGCGGCCGGCTGGTCTCGGCCCTCGAAGGGGGGTACGACCCGGTGCGACTCGGCGATGCCTGCGTGACACACCTGCGGGCGTTGCGATAGGGGCGGGCGCACGGGGTATCTTGCCCACATGATGCGCGTGCCACCCCTCCTCCTGATCACGGCGTGAGCCGCGGCAAGCGCCGCAGCCGTTCTGCGCTGCCCCGCCTGCGTCGCGGCGACGCCACGCGCACTGCCACCACCTTCGACGAAGAGTCGACCGTCGTCGTCGAACCCGGCGCGCCGTCGCGACCCGTCGTCGCACCCAGCAGCGTACCGCGGATCGTGTACGCGGTCCCGGGACAGCCCGTCCGCACCGACCTCCATCCGGTGGAGTTGCGCGACCTCGTCGCCAGCCGCGACATCGCGGGCACGCTCTGGGTGGACATCGACAACGAGAGTCGGCACCAGGTGGCGCTGCTGGAGAAGGTCTTCGACTTCCACCCGCTGGCGGTGGAGGACGCACTCAACCCGCAGAGCCGCGTCAAGATCGATGAGTACCGCAACTCGCTGTTCGTGATCGTGCGTGGCCTTCGCTTCTGCGAGACCACCGTCGACCCATACGACATCGAGACGTACAACCTCTGCTTCTTCCTCGCCCGCAACCTCCTCGTGACGGTGCACTCCGGGCCCAGTGTGCCGGTGGAGGCGGTCTACGAGCGCATGGTGGCGAACCCCGACCAGCTCGAGCGTGGCGCCGAGCGGGTGGCACATGCGCTGATGGACATCACCGTCGACGAGTACTTCCCGGTGCTGGACCGGATCGACGAATTCGTGGACGGGCTCGAGGAGCGGGTGTACCAGCGCTTCGACCAGGAGGTGATGCGCGACGTGTTCGCGGTGAAGCGCCTGGTGCTCTCGATGCGGCGACACCTGATGCCGCAGCGCGAGGTGTTCAACATCATGACCAACCGGCCCACGCCGTTCCTGCCGCCCGAGTCGCAGGTCTGGTTCCGCGACATCTACGACCACGTGCTGCGCATCAACGACTCGGTGGACACCTACCGCGAACTTCTGGCGAACGTGATGGACAGCTACCTCTCGCAGGTGTCCAACCGCCTCGGCCAGGTCACCAAGGGCCTCAGCGTGATCGCCACGCTGAGCGTGCCGTTCGTGGTGGTGAGCGGCATGTGGGGCATGAACTTCGAGAACATCCCGCTCTCGCATCACGTCGGCGGATTCTGGATCATGCTGGCGGTGCAGCTGGGGCTGGGCGGGTTCCTGGTCTGGCTGCTGCGCCGCTGGGGGCTGCTGTGATCCCGACCCCCGGCACCGCGCTGGGTGCGGTCTCCGGCGCCCGCGGCATGGCCCTCCGCCTGGTCGGCGTGGTCTACGACGCGTCGGTGGGTGATGCCGTCCGGCTCGCGGGGCAGGGCGCCACCGCCATCACCTTCCGCGAGGTGGCCGCCGTGGTCCGGCCCTGCGCCCCGCGCGGCGAAGTGCCCAGCGACGAGACCCTGCTGGAGCACCACACCACGGTGGCCGGGCTGGCTCGCGCCTGCACCATCGTGCCCGCCCCACCGCTGACCACCTTCCGCACCAGCGCCAGCGTGCTGCAGTGGCTCGAGCTCCACGCCATCGCGCTCGCAGATGGGCTTGCTTACGTTGACGGGCGCTGTGGCGCCCGGGTGACGGCTGAGCGCGACCTGGCGGGGGTCACCTCCGATCCCTCCGTCCTGCCGCCCTCGGCGGCCGCCATCGAGTCGTTCCGGGCGCTTCGGCGTTACGCAAAAGCCACCGTGCCTGTCTCCACCGAGACGGTAGGCGACGGCACCACGATCGCGACCGAAGCTTTTCTCGTGGAGCGAGGCTCCTGGGAGCGCTTTGCGGCGGAGGTGGTGGCCGAGGACGTGCGCTCTCCGGGGCTCATCCTCCGGCTGACCGGTCCCTGGCCCGTGTACGATTTCGTCCGACTCCAGTTCTAGGCTTCCACCCCCCGTTCTGCATGTTCTGCCCCGACTGCGGCACCTGGAACCGGTCCGCCGCACCCAACTGCGTGCGGTGCGGCATCGCGTTGCCGAACGTCTCGGCACCGCCGGTGGATGTGCCGGATGCCGAGATCACCGCGCTGCGCCGAGCCACCGGTGGCCGCTTCGCCATCGTGCGTCGCATCGCCAGCGGCGGCATGGCGCACGTGTACGAGGCGTCGCACTCGGTGCTGGGCCGGCGGGTGGTGATCAAGGTGCTGTACGCCCACCTGTCGCGGGACCCGGAGATGCGGGAGCGCTTCCGCCGCGAGGCCGAGGCAGCCAGTCGGCTCAGTCATCCCAACGTCTGCACGATCCTCGATGCCGGCGTGACGCGGGACAGCACGTTCGTGGTGATGCCGTTCCTCAGTGGTGGCTCACTGGCCGACCGCCTCGCGCGCCACCGCACCGTCGCGCCGGCCGAGAGCGCGGCGATCGTGGCGCAGATCGCGACCGGGCTCGATCACGCGCACCGGCACGGCATCGTGCACCGCGACGTGAAGCCGGACAACGTGCTGTTCGACGCCGACGGCACGGCGCTGATCACCGACTTCGGCATCGCCACCGCGGGCTTTCACAAGGGACTCACCGGCACCGGGCGCGCGATGGGCACGCCGCATTACATGTCACCGGAGCAGGCGATGGGCAAGCCGGTGGATGGTCGCAGCGACGTGTATGCCTGCGGCGTGATGCTGTACGAGATGCTGGCCGGCGTGCCGCCGTTCGACGGCGAGGATTCGTACGCGGTGGGCTACAAGCACGTGCACGAGATGCCGACACCGCTCGACGTCACCGCACCGGCCGTGTCGCCGATGCTGTCGCAGATCACCATGCGCTGCCTGCACAAGTCGGCCAGTGAGCGCTACCAGCGCGGCACCGACCTCGCCGATGCGCTGATCCGCATGCTCGACGCGAGTGCGCTCGACACGCCCGCCGTGCGGGCCGCGCGGCTGGGACGCATGACCCCTGCGCTGGTCTCGTGATGCGGCTCGAGACCGAGGTCGTCACGGTCCACACCACACACCCGTTCGTGATCGCGCGTGGCGGCTCCAGCGAGTGGCGCGTGGTGTGGGTGCGGTTGATCGACGCCGATGGATTGGAGGGCTGGGGCGAGGCGGCACCGAGTCGCTTCTACGGCGAGACCGCCGACACCGTGCTCGCGGCGCTGGAGCGACTGCGCACGATCATCGAAAGCGCCGACGCCGCCGACATCGAGCAGGTGGAAGTGGCGATGGCGCAGGCACTGCGCTTCAACGCCGCAGCGCGGTGTGCCGTCAGTGCGGCGCTCCACGACCTGCAGGGCAAGCGCCTTGGCGTGCCGCTCTGGAAGTTGTGGGGACTGACGCCGTCGGCCAGCCCGCGCAGCAGCTTCACGATTGCCATTGCCAGCGACGACGACACCCTGCGCACGCGCGTCCGCGAGGCGACCAGCGCCGGGTATCCGATCCTCAAGGTGAAGCTCGGCAGCGATCGCGATCGTCGCATCATCCAGCTGGTGCGCGACGAGGCCCCGGACGCCATCCTGCGCGTCGATGCCAACGCCGCCTGGACGCCCAAGCACACGCTCGGCATGGCGCCGCTGCTGCAGGAACTCGGCGTCGAGTTCATCGAGCAGCCGCTGGCACCGCAGGACCTCGACGGACTGCGGTTCGTGCGCGAGCGGTGCGCGCTGCCGATCGTAGCCGACGAGAGCTGCCTGCTGGCGTCCGACGTGGCCAAGCTGGTGGGCGTGGTCGATGGCGTGAACCTCAAGCTCGCCAAGTGCGGCTCGCTGCGTGAGGCACTGCGCATCATCCACACCGCGCGTGCACACGGCATGATGGTGATGGCCGGCTGCATGATCGAGACGTCGCTCGGCATCACCGCGGCGGCGCATCTCGCCCCGCTGCTCGACTGCGTGGACCTCGATGGCGCGGCACTGCTGCGCGACGATCCGTTCGTGGGTGCCACCATCACGCGCGGCGTGGTCTCGCTGCCCACCACACCGGGGCTCGGCGTCACGCGGCGGTAGTGCAGGGTGGTGCGGTAGCTTTCGGTCGTGATCACACTGCTCGCTGCCGTCGCCCTGCCCGTCGCCGTCTCACGCGCGTACGTCTACTCGGTTCCGGGTGACCTGCGTGCGCGCGTGGTGCCCGGCGCGCGCGTGGTGGTGCCGCTGGCCGGCCGCAAGCTGGTCGGCATCGTGACGGCGATCGATGTGCCGGCGCCGGCCAAGGGCACGCTGCGCGACATCCTCGACGCACCGGATGACGCACCGGCGTTGACCCCGGCCCTGCTGCAGCTCGGGCGATGGATGGCGCGCTACTACGCCGCACCCCCCGGCATCGTGTTGCGTGCGATGCTGCCGGTCGCGCTCACCGGTGCCGCGGCGCCGGTGGCACCGCTCAAGCAGCAGCGCGTGGCCCGGATCGCGACCACGGTGGAGAGCCTGCTCGAGCGCGACGCGCTGTTCGCCCGCGTGCCGAAGCGGCGTGTGCTCTACGAGTTGCTGGAATCACTCGGCGGCATGCATCCCGTGCGCGCGCTGCTGGCGCAGGCGGGCGTGACGACGGTGGTGCTGAATGGACTGGTCACGCGCGGACTGGTGGTCGTCGAGCGGGCGCCGGTGGTGCGCGACCCGTTCTCCACCCGCGCCATCGCGCCATCACAACGACTGGTGCCGACCGACGCGCAGGCGAGCGCGATCGCGCGGCTGCAGGCGCTGCCGCCCGGCGCCGGTGCGCTGCTGCGCGGCGTGACCGGCAGCGGCAAGACGCTGGTCTACATCGAGTACCTGCGTGACGTGATCGAGCGGCGCGGGCAGGGCGCGATCGTGCTGGTGCCGGAGATCGCGCTCACGCCACAGACGGTTGATCGCTTCCGCACCGCCTTCGGCGACCTCGTGGCGGTGCTGCACTCCGCCCTCTCCGATGGCGAACGTTATGACGCGTGGGCGGCGATTCATCGCGGCGACAAGCGCATCGTGGTCGGCGCGCGCTCGGCCATCTTCGCGCCGGTGCACCAGCTGGGCGCGATCGTGGTGGACGAAGAGCACGAGGCCACCTACAAGCAGGGAGAGTCGCCGCGCTATCACGCGCGCGACCTGGCTCGCGTGCGCGCCGGCTTCGAGGACGCCACCTTCGTCCTCGGCAGCGCCAGCCCGAGCCTCGAGAGCTGGGTGCAGGCGCAGCGCGGCGAGCTGGCACTGCTGGAGCTGCCGGAGCGTGCTGGTGGTGCACAGTTGCCGACCGTGCACGTGGTGGATCGACGCAAGGAGCAGCCGGCTGCGCGCACCGCATTCCCGAATGGCATCGCAGCGCCGGTCGCGCAGGGCGCGTCGTTCGCGCACGCCGTCACGCCACCGCTGGAACGTGCGATCAGCGAACGTCTGGCGAAGCGTGAGCAGTGCATCCTGCTGCTCAACCGTCGGGGCTACGCGCATTTCCTGCAGTGTGCCGACTGCGGTGCCGTGTCGCAGTGTCCCAACTGCGCCATCGCGCTCACGTATCATCGGCTGCCGGAGCGCCTCGCCTGCCACTACTGCGGACATCGCGAGGCGCCGCCGGCGCATTGCAGCGTCTGCAGCGGGCCACCGTTGCGCGAGCGCGGACTCGGGACGCAGCAACTCGAACGGCTGCTCGGCGAACGCTGGCCCGAGGCGCGCATCGCGCGCATGGACATGGACACCACCGGTGCCAAGTGGGCGCACGCCACCATCCTCGACAAGGTGGGCGCTGGCGAGGTGGACATCCTGCTCGGCACGCAGATGATCGCCAAGGGACTGGACTTCGCCAACGTCACGCTGGTGGGCGTGGTCGATGCGGACGTCGGCATCAATCTTCCCGACTTCCGCGCCAGTGAACGCTGCTTCCAGTTGCTCAGCCAGGTGGCCGGTCGCGCGGGGCGCGGTGCCAAGGGTGGCGAGGTGTTCATCCAGACACGCGAGCCCACGCACCACGCCGTCACCTGTGCGGTGACGCACGACTATCTCCGCTTCGCCGCCGAGGAACTCGAGGGTCGTGTGCGTCCGCCGTATCCACCCACGCTCTTCCTCGCCAATGCGGTGATCAGTGGCACCGAGGAAGTCGCCACTGCCGACGCAGCACGCGAACTGGCGGCTTGGACACGGCGCCTGATCGACGCGCGGATGCCGGGCAGCATCGAGGTGGTGGGCGCGGCGCCATGTCCGGTGGAGCGCATCAAGCAGCGCTGGCGCTGGCACTTCCTGGTGAAGGGCAGCGACGCCGATGCACTGGGACGTGTGGGACGCTACGTGGTGGAGCACGGGCCGCTGCCATCCTCGGCCGGCATGCGGCTGGCGTGGGATCGCGACCCGGTCACGCTGCTCTGAACCTGCTGCAGCGTGACTGACACATCACCGTAGGCTCATGCCCCGCCGGTGACCTCGAGCTGAAAGTCGATGTTCCCACGCGTCGCATGGCTGTACGGACACGCGACATTGTGCGTCTCGTCCACCAGTGCCTCCGCGTCTGCGGTGCTGAGGCCCGGCATGTTCACCTGCATGGCGACCGCGATGCCGTACCCGCCGCCTTCACGTGGACCGATCGACGTGCTGCAGGTGACGACCGTGCCGGTGGGATCCTTCTTGTGCTGCCGTGCAACGAACTCGAGCGCGCCACAGAAACAGGCCGCATAGCCAGCCGCGAACAGATGCTCCGGCGTGGTGGTGCCCGGCAGGTCGGGACCGCCCATGCCCTTCCGCACCGACAGGTCCACGCTCACCGATCCGTCGGTGGTCTCGGTGTGACCGTTACGACCGCCGGTGGCGTTTGCGACTGCGGTGACGAGCGGCTTGATGGTGTACGCTGCCATGTGGGGTCCGGATGGTGACGACGTTAGTGTTCGTGATCCAGCTTATGCTGCACGTTACTCACGCCGCCAAACGACTGGCCCTCGTGGAAAGGTCCATCCTGTCGCTCGTTCGCTGCGCCGCCATCGTGCTTGCCGTGCTGCTCGCGAGCACGCGGGCCTCCGCGCAGGTGCTGCGTGTGGAGCTGCGCGACTCGCTCAGCGCAGCGCCCGTCAGTGGCGTGCTGGTCACCGCGCTGGATTCCACCGGACAGCGCCGGGCGGATGGCCTGAGTGGTGAGGGTGGCGTGGTCACGCTGCGCCTGCCGTCGGCCGGCACCTGGACGATCACCGTGCGTCGCATCGGCGTGCGGCCGCGCGCGATTCCTGGAGTGCGCGTCTTGGACGGCAGCAGCCAGGTCCTGGTGCTCAACGTGGCCAGCATGCAGCAACTGCTGCCACCGGTGCGCGTCACGGCCGACGGCAGCAGCTGTGGCCGTGAGCCGGATGCCGACACGCGCGTCGGCCGGCTGTGGGAACAGATCACCCTCGCACTTCGCGCCGCGACCATCTCGCAGCGCGACAAGGGGGCGTTGCCGCCGCTGCTGGTCACCGAGCGGCGCAACGACCTGTCCGCGACGCTCGAGGAGCGCAACTCCGTCGTCACGCGGCAGACGACGGGGTCGGGTCGGCTGGTCGCCGCCGATGATCCGGAGACGCTGGCGACGCTCGGCTACGTGCGCGAAGAGGCCGACGACAGCCGTGCCTACTTCGCACCGGATGAAGTCGTGCTGCTCAGCGACTCGTTCCTCGCCACGCACTGCTTCAGCACACCGAAGAAGGACGCGAACGCCCTGCTCGCCGAACTGCGCTTCAAGCCGGTGCGTGGTCGCAAGGTGGCCGATGTGGAGGGCACCGCGTTCGTGGACGTCAACACCGGCGAGCTGCGTCGCATCACGTACAGCTACGTGGCGTCACGGAAGCTGATCCCGGTGTTCGCCGAGCACGCCGGTGGCGAGGTGCAGGTGCGCCGGCTCGCGAACGGGCAGTGGATCGTGAACAAGTGGTTCATCCGCATGCCGATCTTCGGGCAATCGGTGACGAGCCAGCGCCTGGTCGTCACCGGGTATCACGAGGTTGCAGGGCTGGTGCAGGACATGCGGCAGCTCGGTCCCGCCGCCGCGCCGCGACCGCCGCACTAGTCGCGGCGCGACCGTTCAGGCGTGCCGACGGTCCGGCAGTCGCCACGCCAGCAGTGCCATCAGCGGTCCGCACGCCGCCAGCAGCAGGATCATCGTCTGCAGGCCGTACACGTCGGCCACGCGACCCAGCAGCGGTGCGGCGAGGCCACCGAACGTCACCGCCAGTCCGACGGTCACACCAGACGCGGTGCCCACGTGTCGCGGCAGGTATGCCTGTCCCAGCACCACCATCACGCCGCCGGGCGCGAAGAGCGTGAATGCCAGCAGCGGCAGCACCAGCCACGCCTGCAGCGCCGAGTGGGCACTGCCCAGCAGCCAGAACGCGGGACCGATCGCGATGAAGCTCCAGAGGATCACCTGCCGCGCGCCGTAGCGATCCGCCATCCGTCCGCCGAGCAACACGCCGCCAAGCCCGATCAGCAGCAGCATCGAGAGTGCCACCGCGCCGCCCTGCAGCGAGACGTGCAGGTTGCGCGCCCAGTAAGTGGGTAGGAAGGTGTTCATCGCGACGAACATCATGCTGCGCATGCCGATCACCACACCCAGCAGCGCGAACGCGCCCCAGGCATCGTGCGGCATCGTGCCGTCGGCATGCGTGCCGACCAGCTTCCGTTCGCGCGGCAGCGTGCCCATCGCACGGCTGAGGATCCACGCGCACGGAATCGAGAGCAGGCAGAGCGCCGCCAGCAGCCCGCGACTGGACGGGTTGGCGAGCGGCACCACGACGATCGGCGCCAGTGCGAAGCCGATGTTGCCGCCGATGGTGAAGAAGCTCATCCCCGTACCTTTCCGGTCGGCCGAGAAGGTGCTCACCGCCCGCGTCGCCTCGGGATGGAACGCGGCCACGCCGATACCGGCCAGCGCCACCGCCACCAGCGCCCACGTGTACGTCGGCGCCATCAGTGCCGCCGCCACACCACCTGCCGCGAGCACCAATCCGTAGGTGGTCAGCCACGGCATCGCCTTTCGGTCCGCCAGCCAGCCGAAGTACGGCTGCAGCACGGCCGAAAGAATCGTGGCCGCGAACACCGCACTCGCACCGCGCGCCAGCGTGAGGTGGAAGGTGGCGATGAAATACGGCACCAGCGCCGGCACCGCAGCCTGGTAGAAATCGGTTGCGCCATGGCCCAGCATCAGGCGCAACACGGACGGTCGGTCGAACGTCGCCGTCGCACGCGTCGATTCGAGTGGAACACTCACCGCCGTCATCGCACCAGCTCCGGTCCCGACGGGTCCGTATGCGACACGTCGCGCCCACGACGGAACAGCGTCGTCACCGCACGCGTCGCCGCCACTGGATCACCGGCCGCGATCGCCGCCAGCAACGCTTCGTGCTCGCGGGTGGTGTCCACGTCGTCGAACGCACTCTCGCGCTTGCGCACCGTCAGCGACTGCACCAGCGTGTCGCTCAGCACGCGATAGAGGTCGATCAGCATGTCGTTCTGCGTCGCGGCGACGATGCGCAGGTGAAACGCCACGTCCGCGTCTGCGAAGCCCTGCGCATCGCGTTCGGCGAGGGCGGCAGCGCGTGCATCGAGGTGCTCACGTAACGCGACCAGGTCCTCCTCGCCGCGGCGCTCCGCGGCGATGCGCGCCGCCTGCAGGTCGAGCGCCTCTCGCACGTCGTGGATCTCGTGCAGCTGCGCGCGTTGACAGCGCAGGCGCAGCGGTTCGTTGTCGGCGGGGCGACCGGTCACGTAGGTGCCGTCGCCCTGGCGCACCTGCACCAGCCCGACGCGGGCGAGGGTGCGCACCGCCTCGCGAATGGTGGAGCGACCGACGCCGAGCTGGCTCATCAGCTCGGTCTCCGTCGGAAGGCGGGCGCCGATCGGCCACTCCTCGGCCGCGATCCGGGCCTCGAGTTGCGCGGCGGTGGCGTCAGCGAGCGAAAGGCGGGCAATGGTGGCCATCGTCAAACATCTGATGATCAGACGAAACAGGCAAGTGCCGCACTGGTGATCCGGGCTCTGCCAGACTCAGCCAGCGGCTTGAGTGCGTATGTTCGTCCAGGCAAATTGCCGTGCCGAGCTGGCCCGATGCACGCGGAACCCCCGGGTGTAGAAAGGACAGCCGACGACATGGCGGCGGTGAACCGATCTGCCGCTCGGCCTCGCGTGTCGTGGTGCTTCCTGCCGGGGCAAATTCCCCGGTGTGCTCGTCGCGGCGCCGCAGCCGCCCATTCTGGATCCTGGATGACCGAAACGCAGGAACGCTTTCTCCGCACCGTGCTGTCACGGATCGCGCTCGACTCGGTGGTCGAGTTGCACCTGTTCCCGCCCATCCGGCGTGGGACGATGGAGACGGGTGTGGCCGTCATCGCCACCGTGTTGCCGGCGGCGCCGCTGACGATGCTCGACACCGCACCGGACGTCGCGGAGTCGGGGGAGCCAGCCGTCGTCGCGGACGTCGAGCTGTCGCCGTACGCCGACGAACCGGCGGACCTCGGCGATGCGCCGATGATGGCCACGGCTGACGAGGCGCTCGTCGATGGTGCGCCGGTGATGCAGGCGGAGACGGAGATTGACGACGATGAAGCGGCCGACCGTGAGGACGATGTCGCCGACGTCGATGAAGTGAGCCAAACACCGGCGGCACCCGTCGCCGCGCCGCGGCTGCGCATCCTGACCGCGGCCTATCGGCACACCATCAAGGGCGTCGAGCGCGGGAAGTGGGTGGTGGACGTGCAGGAGGAAGCCGATGCGCCGCTCGAGGCGGTGGAAGCGGTGCTGCGTGGCGTACGGCATCGCAGCAGCGAGCCGGCCGATCCGGAACAGGTTTCGCACGACACGCTGGCCGCACTGGTTGCACCCGCGCGGGTGGCGCCGGCGGCGTGACCCTGCAGCAGCCGGCCGATCGGTCGCAGCAGCGCGACGAGTTGACGCAGTTCCGGCAGTACCTGCGCCAGCACAACCTGCCGGTCACGCAGCAGCGGCTTGCCATCGCGGGTGTCGTCTTCTCCTCCGATCGTCACATGTCGGCCGAGGAAGTCGCGCATGACGTGTCGGCGCAGGGTGAGAACGCCGGCACCGCCACCATCTACCGCACCCTCGACCTGCTGGTGAAGAGTGGACTGGTGGTCGAGCGCGACTTCGGCGAGGGGTTCCGACGGTTCGAGCCATCGCGCGGCATCCCGCACCACGAGCACCTCCTCTGCACGGTCTGCGGCCGGGTGGACGAGTTCAGGGACGAACGCCTCGAGCGCATGACCACGATCATCGCCGAGTCGCACGGGTACAGCCGCCAGCGGCACCGCCTCGTGATCTACGGGGTGTGTGCGGAGTGCCAGCGCAGCGGTGGGCCGCGTCGCTGACGCCTGACACCGGGGCCGGGCGGTGCATGCGCGGGAACGCACCGTCATAACTTGACGACATGAACACCGGCGCATCGATCTCGCTGGCACTGGCCTTTTCGGCAGGGCTCCTCAGCTTCCTCTCGCCGTGTGTGCTGCCGCTGATCCCGAGCTACGTCACGTTCATCACGGGGCTCGGCCTCGATGACGTGACGCGCTCGCGTCGCACGGCGCTGATCCATGGACTGCTGTTCGTCCTCGGCTTCACGCTGATCTTCCTCGCGCTCGGTGCCACGGCCACCGTGCTCGGGCGGCTGCTCTTCTCGCAGCGCGTCTGGATCACGCGCGCGGGCGGATTGCTGCTCGTCGTCTTCGGTCTCTACATGGCGGGCGTCCTGCGCATCGGCGCCCTCGATCGCGAGCGTCGCGTGCACCTCGCCGACAAACCACTCGGCTTTCTCGGTACGGTGCTGGTGGGCGTCGCGTTCGGCGCCGGCTGGACACCCTGTCTCGGACCGGTGCTGGGTGGCATTCTCGCCTACACGTCGTCGGTGGCGGACCTGCAGCGTGGCTTGTTGCTGCTCACCGCGTACTCCCTTGGCCTCGGGATTCCATTCATCGTCTCGGCGCTGATGGTGGACCGCTTCCTCGGCTGGTTCCAGCGCGTGCGACGCCACCTCGGCACGGTCAACCGCGTCGCCGGTGCGCTGCTGGTGCTGGTCGGCCTGCTGATGCTCACCGGCGCCTTCACCACCATGTCCGGCTGGCTGGTGGATTTCACGCCGGCCTTCCTGCGCTCGCGCATCTGACGCCTGCCGGGCGCGCGTGACGCCGTCAGACCGTCACGGCGTCGAGTTCGTCGCTCACCTGCTGTCGTCGCAGCAGCTGCCAGTAGCGGCCGCGTTGCACCACCAGCGCGTCGTGTGTGCCCTGTTCCACGATCCGTCCTTCATCGAGCACCACGATCCATGACGCATCGCGCACGGCGCTGACGCGGTGCGACGCGATCAGCGCCGTGCGTCCCGTCAGTTCCTCGCGCAGTCCCTGCAGGATCGCCGCCTCGGTGCCGGTGTCGACCGCGCTCAGTGCATCGTCGAGCAGCACGATCTGCGGATCACGCGCCAGTGCGCGTGCGATCGCCGCACGCTGCTTCTGGCCACCACTGAGGTTGATGCCGCGTTCGCCGAGGATCGTGGCGTAGCCATCGGGCAGGTCCACGATCGCGGCGTCGAGCTGCGCCACCGAGGCCGCCTCACGCGCGGCGTCGTCATCGTTGCCGCCGTAGGTAAGGTTGGCGAGGATGGTGTCGCTGAAGAGCACCGTCTCCTGCGGCACGTAGCCGATGGTGGAACGCAACGCCTCCAGTGGCAGGCGTGTCGTGGGCACGCCATCCACCAGGATCTCGCCTTCCTGCGGATTCCAGAAGCGTGGCACGAGGTCCATCAGCGCACTCTTGCCGCTGCCGGTGGCGCCGACGATGCCCACCGTGGCCCCGGCCTCCACGCGGAACGACACATCGCGCAGCACCCAGCGTGGCGTGCCGCCTTCCCCGACCGGATAGTGGAATCCGACGTTGCGGAATTCGAGTGAACGCCCGCCGCCCACGTGCGCCGGCAGTGGCGCCGGTTCGGTGGCCGTCAGCACCGATGCGGTGGCGTTGAGGATGTCGTTGATGCGATTCATGCTCGCCGCACCGCGCTGGAACAGGTTGATCACCCAGCCGAGCGCGATCAGTGGCCAGGTGAGCATCGCGAGGTACAGGCCGAAGGCGACGAAGTCACCGACGGTGATCTCGCCACGCAACGTGGCAGTGCCGCCGATGCCGAGTACCGCCACCGCGCCGATGCCGGCCAGCAGCTGCAGCCCGGGCGACATCAGTCCGTAGAGTTTCGCCAGCCCCATGTTGCGTCGCAGGTATTCCGCATTCAATGCCGCGAAATGCGTCTCCTCGGCCGTTTCCTGTCGGAAGGCGCGGACGATGCGCGCACCGCTGATGTTCTCCTGCGCGTGAGTGGTCATCACGCCGAAGTGTTCCTGCACCGCCTCGAAGCGCTTGTGGATCAGTGATCCGAGCACCGCCATCACCACCGGCAGCAGCACCATCGGCAGCACCGCGATCCACGTCAGCTGCGGGCTGATGCGCACCATGAACACCAGCGCGAAGATGCCACCGGCGATGGTGTTGACGAGGTACATGATCGCCGGGCCCGCCACCATCCGAACCGCCGAGAGGTCGTTGGTGAGCCGCGCCATCAGGTCGCCGGTCCGGTTGCGTCCGAAGAAACCCGCGTCCAGCGTGATCAGGTGGCGGAACATTGCGTTCCGGAGGTCGTATTCCACGTAGCGGCTGACGGCGTTCAGGATGTTGCGCATCTGGAACCGCAGCACCCCCGTGACCATTGCCGTGCCCGTCATGGCGGCGGCGATCAGCCAGATCTGGCGGGGAGGGGCGCCGGCCGCAAGGTCGTCCACGGCGCGCCGCAGCAGCCAGGGGATGGCGCTGGAGATCGCACTCGACCCGATCACGCAGGCCAGGCCCAGCACCATCCGCCCCTGGTAGGCGCGCACGAACGGCACGAGCGCGCGCAGGGCGCGCAGGCTGCTGGTACGAGGCTTGCTCATCAGATTGGTAAGCGCTGCAACGACGACCGTACAGACGTCGTGGCGTGACCATCTGCACAAGGAGAATTCATGCGATCGAGTGAAGTTATGCCCCGAATGTTTCTGCCGCTGGCCGCCGTGGCAGTCCTGCTGAGCGCCTGTGGCGACAAGAAGAGCGACGACCTGGCCGCTGGTGTTTCAGCCGCCGGTGACACCGTGCGCTCCATGACGGGTGACTCGGTGTCCGCCGTCGAGGTGATTCCGCCGGCCGCCACGCCGCCGACCACGGCCGCCGAGCCGCTGGTGGCTGGTCGCGAGTCTCCGGCGCCCGTAGCCTCCCGTCCGCGTCCGGCCACCCGGCCGACAACGCGTCCGGCAGCTCCGCGTCCAACGCCGAGTTCGTCCGGCAGCACGCCGTCCAGCGCGTCCTCGTCGTCCTCGGGTACCGTGGCAGCCGGCACGACGATCAGTGTGACCAACGGCCCCAAGGTCTGCTCCAACACGCTGACTGTCGGTGATCGGGTCACCACGACCACCAACAACGCGATCAGCGCCAGCAATGGTGTCTCGATTCCGGCCGGTGCCCGCATGGGCCTGGTCGTGACCAAGTCCAAGACCTCCGGCTCGCAGGGTGATGACGCGGCGCTCGAGTTCGACGTCCGCAGCCTGACGTTCGGCGATGAGACCTACACGGTCGCCGGCACCGTCTCCACCGATGCGGTGGTGATGGAGCGCAAGGGTGGCGATGGCAAGAAGGTCGCGATCGGTGCCGCCGCTGGCGCCGTGATCGGCAACGTGATCGGTGGTGGCAGCCGTGCCCAGCGCACGGTGGTCGGTGCCGCGGCGGGTGGCCTGGCCGGTGCCGCGGCAGCAGCCATGACGGGCGACCGTCTGGCCTGCTTGCCGGAGAATGCGGCGCTCACCGTCCGCCTCGGCAGCGCGCTGACGGTCAAGAACTGAGTTGAATCGGCTCGTGCGCACCACCCTGCGCGCGGGCTGATCGGTCGAGACCGGGCTCACCCGGAATTGACCACTGACGGGCCCACCCTCGCTTCGGCAGGGTGGGCCCGTCGGCTTTTCGTTGCCGAGCGATGCTCGCGCGCCCGACGGCGGGCGGCGGTATCGTGTACCGGAGGAAACCGTTCGCCGCGCGCGGACGTCAGATGCCTGATTCCGGTGTGCCGCCGGCTGCATCCCCCCTCGCATCCCCCTCCGTGCGTCTCCGCGTCATCCTGTCGTTCCTGACCGCTGTGGCACTGGTCGTCACCGCCCCATTGCAGGCGCAGCAGCAACTCGACGTCATTCGCGGCCTCATCACCGGGCCCGACTCCATCCCGATCGCCGGCGCGCGCGTCACCGCCACCTCGTTGTCGGGCAACGTCAATCGCAACGCCCGCACCGACACCCGCGGGCGCTTCACCATCACCTTCCCGGGTGGCGACGGCGACTACTTCATCACCGTGACCGCACTCGGCTTCGCGCCCAAGCGGTTCGAGGTGAAGCGCACCGCCGACCAGGAAGTGCTGCTGGCCGACACCCGGCTCTCGCGCGCCGTGCAGCAGCTCGACGAGGTGCGCGTGGTGGGTGACCGGCCGCGCACCACGCGCGACGATCGTACGCCCGACATCAGCGGCAGTGAGCGCGCGGTGAACAGCGGCAACGTGGCCGCGGGGCAGGCGGGCGACCTCGCGGCGATGGCGGCGTCGCTTCCCGGTGTGCAGCTGGTTCCTGGAGCCGACGGCGATCCATCGGGCTTCTCCGTTCTCGGGCTCACCCCCGACCAGAACAACGCGACGCTCAACGGGCAGAACTTCAACGGGTCCAACCTGCCGCGCGACGCGGGTATGCAGACATCGCTGGTCACCGCACCGTACGACGTGTCGCGGGGTGGATTCAGTGGCGCGCAGTTCGCGATTCGCACGCCGAGTGGTTCCAACTTCCGCTCGCGCACGATGAGCCTGAACCTGGATGCGCCGGCCCTGCAGTTCACCGACGCCGCAGCGCGATCCCTCGGACAGGAGTTCAGCAACGCCTCGCTCGGTGGGTTGCTGGCCGGCCCGATCGTCGCCGACAAGGCGTTCTACAACCTGTCGTACCAACTCGGCCGGCGCAGCAACGACCTGCGCTCGGTGCTGAACACCGATGCCGACGGCCTGCTGACCAGCGGGGTGTCACCCGATTCCGCGGCGCGACTGCTCGGCATCATGCAATCGCTCGGCATTCCCGCCACCACGGCCGCCAACCCGCAGAGCCGCCTCAGCGATCAGGGCAACCTGTTCGGCGCCATCAACCTGTCGCCACCGGGGTCGCGCACCGGACAGGCCTTTACGTTCACTGGCAACGGTTCGTGGAATCGCACTGCACCCGTCAGCGGTTCGGTCAGTGAACTCCCTGGCCACAGCGGCGAACGGATCAACTGGAACGGGGGATTGTCGGGACGTCACTCCGCCTACTTCAACAGCGGCATCCTCACCGAGACCAACGTCAACCTCAACGCGTCGCGCAATTACGGCTCACCGTTCTACGACTTGCCGAGTGCCAGCGTCCGCGTCAACTCGACGCTCTCGGATGGCACCGATGGGCTGCGCGTGTTGCAGTTCGGTGGCAACCCGTTCCTCGCGACGTCGCAGGAGAATGCCAGTGCCGGCGTGCTCAACACGCTCTCCTGGTTCTCACAGAACAGCAGGCATCGCCTGAAGTTCACCAGTGAGCTGCGGTACGACCGCTTCCGCGTGGACCAGACGCTGAACCGCTTCGGCTCGTACTCGTTCAATTCACTGTCCGACCTCGAGGCCGGCCGGGCGGTGTCGTTCACGCGCCAGCTGGCACCGCGCGAGCGGACCGGCAGCCAGGCCATCGCCGCCGTGTCGTTGGGTGATGCGTGGCGGAAGAGCAACGACCTGCAGATCCAGTACGGAGTGCGTCTCGACGGCAACCGGTTCGACCGCGGGCCGGTGGAGAATCCGGAGTTGCAGCGGCTCTTTGGCGTGCGCAATACGGCAGTGCCGAATCGTGTCTACGTCAGCCCGCGAGTCGGCTTTTCGTGGACGCTCGGTACCGCGCCACAGATCGCCGCCTTCGACGGTGCGGTGCGCGGCCCTCGCGCGGTGGTGCGCGGTGGCATCGGCATCTTCCAGAACGTGCCGCAGGCGGGCCTGCTCGGCAGCGCCATCGACAACTCGGGACTGACCGGTGCGGTGCAGCAGCTCGGCTGCTTCGGCGCCACGTCACCGTCGCCGCAGTGGAACAACTGGCTCACCAACCCGTCGCTGATCCCGCAGCAGTGCGCCGACGGTAGCGTCACGTCCCCGTTCGCCAACGGCGCGCCGAACGTGACGCTCTTCGCCACCGACTGGGCGGCCACGCGCAGCCTCCGCTCCAACCTGCAGTGGAACGGCCCGATCCTGCGCAACCGCTTCAGCGCCAGCGTGGACGTGACGTACTCGCGCAACATGAACCAGCCCGGCACGGTGGACCTGAACTTCGCCGGTGCGCCGCGCTTCACCCTCGCCGACGAGGCGGGGCGACCGGTCTACGTGCCGGCGGCGGGGATCGATCCGCTCACCGGCGCCGCGGCGCCGCGCGAGTCGCGCCTCTCGCCGGCGTTCAACGTGGTGAACGCGAATCAGTCCGACCTGCTCAGCGAGTCGCGGCAGGTGAGCGTGCGCCTCTCTCCGCTCAGCTTCAACTCGCGCGTGCAGTGGAGCCTGTCGTACGTCTACGGCAACGTCCGCGAGCAGTTCCGCGGCTTCCAGAGCACCGTCGGCGATCCGCGCGACATCGCCTGGTCACGGTCCTCATTCGACTCGCGGCATCAGTATCAGTACACGCTCGGCTACAACTTCTTCGACGCGGTGCGCGTCAGCTGGTTCGGCAGCATCCGCTCCGGCAACCCGTACACACCGCTGATCGGTGGTGACGTGAATGGCGACGGCCTGTCGAACGATCGCGCCTTCATCACCAATCCCGATGCCACCGCCGATGTCGCGACAGCCGCCGGCATCCGATCGCTGCTGACCAGTGCCGGCTCCGATGCGCGCGAGTGTCTCGAGCGCCAGCTTGGCTCGCTGGCCGGTCGCAACAGCTGCAAGGGCGCCTGGACGCAGAATGCCTTCCTCAGCATCTCGTTCAATCCGCTCAAGCTGCGGCTGCCGCAGCGCGCCACGCTCTCGCTGCAGGTCGGCAACCCGCTCGGCGCCGCGGACCTGCTGCTCAATGGCTCGAACAACCTGCGCGGATGGGGCCAGCCGGCACAGCCGGATCCGACGCTGCTCTACGTCCGCGGCTTCGACGCCAGCGCACAGCGGTATCGCTACGAGGTGAACCAGCGCTTCGGCGCCACCCGCCCGGCCTTCAGCAGCTTCCGTGCGCCGGTCACCGTGACCGCGCAGATGCGCTTCGATCTCGGCGCCTCACGCGAGCGGCAGGTGCTCACGCAGTCGCTGGATCGCGGCCGCCGTACGCAGGGCCAGAAGGCCAGCGAGCCGTTGCTGAACGCGATGTACGGCAGCGGCGGCGTGACCATCAACCCACTCGCGCAGATCCTGCGGCAGTCCGACTCGCTCCGGCTCACCGGCCCGCAGGCCGACAGCATCGCCACCCTCAACCGGCTCTACACCATCCGTCAGAGCAGCATCTGGGCCCCGGTGGTGAAGGAGTTCGCCAAGCTCGACGATCGCTACGACCAGGATCGCGCCTACGGCCTGTACAAGCGCGCCCGCGAGTCGTCGATCGACCTTCTGCGCACCATGGCCCCCTCGATTCGCGGCGTCCTCTCGGCGGAGCAGCGCCGGAAGCTGCCGCCGATCGTGGCCAGCCACCTCGACCAGCGCTACCTGGCGTCGATCCGCTCCGGCACGATGGGCGGCGGACTCGATTTCGGTGGCTTCGGTGGGTTTGGCGGTGGCGGGGGTATCAACATCCCGCAGGGCGGCGGCCAAACCATCATCGTTCGATGAATCACCATTCACCACTGACGCACATGACGCCGTCTTCCATCCGTTCCTTCCTCGCGCTGGCCGTCACGATCGGTGCGGCCGGCGCACTCGGCGCGCAGTCGCTGCCGCCGGTGCGTCCACTCGGCACGGTGATCCGGGTATCTCCCACCGGTGAACTCGGCAGCGTGGCGGCAGTCCGCCCGCTCCCCGGTGGTCGGGTGCTGGTGAACGACATCACACGCCGCCAGCTGCTGCTGCTCGATTCGGCCTTCGCCAAGGAAGGGGTGATCGCCGACACCACCGCCGCCACCGCCAATGCCTACAGCGGTCGCGTGGCCGGGATGATCCCGTATCGCGGCGATTCCACGCTGTTCATCGATCCCACCTCGTTGTCGATGCTGGTGCTCGATGGCACGGGCAAGGTCGCACGCGTGATGGCGGTGCCGCGTCCCAACGATGCGCAGTTCATGGTCGGTGGGCCGTTCGGCACGCCAGGCTTCGACAGCAAGGGACGCATCGTGTATCGCGGCTTCAGCCGTCCCAACCTGCCACCGCCGCCGCCGGCCGGCAGCCCGGCGGGCACCATGCCGCGCATTCCCGAGCAGCCCGACTCGGCGCCGATCCTGCGCGTTGCACTCGACACGCGCACGCTCGATACCGCCAGCTTCTTCAAGATCCCGAAGACGCGCGTCAGCATGACGCAGAACGATCGCGGGCAGATGTCGGTCTCGATGATGATGAACCCGATGCCCGTGGTGGATGACTGGACGCTGCTGCCCGACGGCACGCTGGCCGTGGTACGCGGTGCGGACTATCACATCGACTGGCTGGCACCGGATGGTTCGCGCACCAGCACCGCCAAGATCCCGTTCGAGTGGCAGCGCCTCACCGACGAAGCGAAGCAGACATTCGTGGACTCGGCCAAGACCGCGATGGAGACGCAGCGCGCGCGCACGATGAGCGTCGGTGGTGGCAACGTCTCGATCAGCGGACCGGCCGGCGGCGGTCCCGGTGGCGGAGAGATGACGATGATGCGCGTGGAGATCGGAGGCAGTGGTGGTCCGCCGCGTCCCGCCGCTGCGGCCGGTGGTGCACCGCCCGCCATGCCGCCGATCAACATGGTGCCGATCACCGAGATCCCCGATTACCGCCCCGCGTTCGGCACCGGCGCCGTCCGCGCCGACCTCGATGGCAACCTCTGGATCCGTACCAGCAAGGTGGCGAATGGTGGCCCGGTCTACGACGTGGTGAACCGCAGCGGCACGCTGGTGGACCGAGTCTCGTTCCCGTTCGGCCGTGTCATCGCCGGTTTCGGCCCGGGCGTGGTCTACATGGGTGTGCGCGACGACAACGGCGCGCGGCTCGAACTGGCGCACATCCGCTGACGCTGCGTCACTGACATCGATCGCAATGCAGACGCGCGAAAGGGAGACCTTTCGCGCGTCTGCGTTCTACGGCTGCCACGGGGCGTCGGGCCGCGGCTCAGTACCCGATCGCCGCTCCGAACGCGCGGGGCTCGGACACGCCGTGCCAGCCACCCGGCACCCGCCGGATGGCGTTCACGTTCGCGATGCCGCCAAGAAAGTCCACCTTGTGGCCCATCGCCCGCAACGCGTCGATGGTCGCCGACGGGAAGCCGTTCGTCTCGAGCCGGATCTCGTCCGGCAGCGCCTGGTGATGGATGCGTGGTGCACGCATCGCGTCGGCCAGCGGCATGCCGAACTCGATCACGTTCAGGATCACCTGGCTGGTGGCCGAGATGATGCGCGGACCGCCGGCGGCGCCGGCGACCATCTGCACCTTCCCCTGCGCATCGAGCACCACCGTCGGTGACATCGCGGACAGCATGCGCTTGCCCGGCTCGATCTTGTTCGCTTCGCCCTGCACCAGCCCGAACATGTTCGGCTTGCCCGGCTGCACTGCGAAGTCGTCCATCTCGTCGTTCATCATGAAGCCGACGCTGGCCAGGTACACGCCGCTGCCCCACGAGTTGTTGAGCGTGGTGGTGGTCGCCACTGCGCTGCCGTCGCCATCCACCACCGAGTAGTGCGTGGTGTGCATGCCGTCGGCCATCTGCTGCGTGACGGTCGGCGTGGAGGTGGCCCTGGTTCGATCGATCGACTGGTACAGCCCGCGCGCGTAGTCCTTGCTGGTGAGCTGCGCGATCGGCACCGGATAGAAATCCGGATCGGCGATCTTGCTGTTGCGATCGATGAACGAGCGCTGGTAGGCGCTGCCGAGCAGGTGCACGTAGGCCGGGCTGCCGAACGCCGGCATCTGGCGCTCGTGCTCCATGATGTTCATCGTCTCGGCCATCGTGACGCCGCCTGACGACGACGGCGGCATGCCCACCAGCGTATAGCCGCGATACGTCCACACCAGTGGTTCGCGCCAGCGCGGCGTGTACTTCTCCAAGTCCGCACGCGTGATGATGCCACCGCCGCGCTGCTCCTCGGCCGCGATGCTGTCCGCGATCCAGCCGCGATAGAAGGCCGTCGCGCCGTCAGCCGCAATCGCCTGCAGCGTGCGAGCCAGCGCGGGCTGCTGGAACAGCGTGCCGATCGGTGGTGCGCTGTCGCCGCGCATGAACATGGCGCGCGCCGCGAACCGCGACAGCAGTGAGCGACTGCGCGTGATGCTGCTGTACAGCCCCGAATCGATGGCGAACCCCTCGCTCGCCATGCGAATCGCCGGTGCCATCACCTGTGCGCGCGTGAGCCGGCCATACTTTGCCTGCGCCGCGATCAACCCCGCCACCGAGCCGGGCACGCCGCTCGAGCGCCAGCCGACGATGCTGCCGTCGGTGGTGCCGTCGGGCTTCAGGTACATGTCGCGCGAGGCCGCCAAAGGTGCCACTTCGCGATAATCCACCACTTCACGGCGTCCATCGGCCATCTGGATCACCATATAGCCGCCACCACCGATGTTGCCCGCCTCGGGCCAGACCACGGCCAGCGCGAATCCGGTGGCCACCGCCGCGTCGACCGCGTTGCCGCCCAGCTTCATCACCTCGGCGCCCGCGGCACTGGCCAGCGGAGCGTTGCTGCTCACCATGCCATGTTCGGCGAACGTCGCCGGCGCATTGGCCGCGAAGCGCCAGCCGTCGGCGAACACCACCGGATCGCGCCGCACCGAGTCCTCGCGGGCACCCACCGCGGGCGGAGTGCTGGCGACCGGCGCAGGCGTGGTGGCGGGCTGCGGCGGGCGACATGCCGACAACAGCAGCAGGCCGGCCAGCGGCAGCGACGTGAGGCGACGGACCAGCGTGGAAGCAACCATCGATGGGACCGGAGGAAGCGGGTGGCGGTTTGCACGGCACGGTGCGTGCGACACGGTCGAGCGCGGCGCCATCGTGTCCCGACGGCGACCGACTATCTTTGCCCGACCGGAAGCATACCCGGGCACTCGTGATGCCGACAGCGCAGGTCGATCCCGGGTGTCGATGCCATGTCTTCAGCCCGTCACTGTGACCAACGACGTACCGGCGTTCCGCGACGCGCGGGTCACCGAGCAGCGCAACCCGCGCTCGGTGGCCATCGATCTCGCGTCGCCGCTCGAGATCGTGGACATCATCACGGCCGAGGATGCCGGCGTCGTGCCCGCCGTCGCGTCGCAACGTGAAGCGCTGGCGGCCGCGATCGCTGCCGCCGAGGCGGCGCTGCGCGCCGGTGGTCGCATCGTGTACGCGGGTGCTGGAACATCGGGTCGCCTCGGCGTGCTCGACGCGAGTGAGATTCCGCCAACCTTCGGCGCCGATTTCGGGCTCGTGGTCGGCCTCATCGCCGGTGGACCTCCGGCCTTGCTGCGCGCGCAGGAAGGCGCCGAGGACAGCGCCGAGGGCGGAGCGCGCGACCTCGCCGCGATCGGGTTTTCCGCCAGCGACTTCCTCGTCGGCATCGCGGCCAGCGGCACCACGCCGTACGTGCACGGCGCGCTGCGGCACGCACGACGCATCGGCGCCACCACGGGCATGATCGCCTGCACTGCGTTGCCGCCCGCGATCCTCGACGCCATCGACATCCCGATCGTGATGGTCGTCGGTCCCGAAGTGGTGACCGGCTCCACGCGCATGAAGTCCGGCACCGCCACCAAGCTGGCGCTGAACATCATCAGCACCGGCGCCATGATCCGCACCGGTCGCACCTTCGGCAACCTGATGGTGGACCTGCGTGCCACCAACGCCAAGCTGGTGGATCGCAGTGAACGCATCGTGTCCGAAGTCTGCGGCGTGCCGCGTGACGCAGCCCACGAGCTGCTGCAGCGTGCCGGCGGGGTGGTGAAGCGTGCCATCGTCATGCAGCTGCTGCAGACCGATGCGGAAGGCGCGGATGCCGCACTCGAGTCGGCACAGGGCGTGATCCGTCGTGCGGTGCAGGTCGAGCCGCCACCCGTCGTCACCGGAGTGCTGTGATGGCGCTCGACGCATCGCTGGCCGACGCGCCCGTGCTGGTGGGGCTGATGTCCGGCACGTCGCTGGATGGCATCGCCGCCGCAGCGGTCCGCTTTCATCGCACCGATGAGGGCGATCGTCCCGAACTGCTGGCATTCGAGTCGGTGGCGTACAGCGCGGAGCAGCGTGCGCGCCTCTCGGCCGGCATGGTGCAGGGCACGGCGCAGGACTTCTGCCGGCTGAACGTGGACCTCGGTCACTGGCTGGCCGATGCCGCGGCGACCGTGATGGCCCGCGCTCGGCTCTCCGCGCACGAGGTGGCGGCGGTCGCATCGCACGGACAGACGCTGTGGCACGAGCCGGGACACTCCACCTGGCAGATCGGTGACGCCGCGGTGATCGCCGAGCGACTGCAGGTGCGCGTGATCCACGACTTCCGGAGCCGCGACGTCGCTGCGCGTGGCCAGGGCGCACCGTTGGTGTCGCTGGCCGACCTGCACCTCTTCGCCAGCGGCGACGGCTGGCGCGCGCTGCAGAACCTGGGCGGCATCGGCAACGTCACGGTGGTGCCACCGCGTGGTGCCGAGCTGCCCACGCTGGCGTTCGACACCGGTCCCGGATGCGGTGTCATCGATCGTGTGGTGACGGCACTCGATCCGTCGCGCCACTACGACGTGGATGGCCGCATGGCGGCGGCCGGAACACCGGTGGAGCCGGTGCTCGAAGCGCTGCTGGCCGACAGCTGGTACGCCCTGTCGCCACCGAAGAGCACGGGGCGCGAGAAGTACGATGCGCCCTTCGTGGCCGCGCTGGTGGAGGCGTGCCGTGCCAGCGATGCCGGCGTTCGCGACGAGGACATCGTCGCTACCGCCACTGCACTCACGGCGCGCACCATGGCGCTGGGCTACGACCAATTCGTGCGCACCGACCTGCAGGACGTGGTCCTGAGTGGCGGTGGTGCGCGCAACCCGACGCTGGTGCGCATGATCCGTGCATCGTTGCCGATGCGGACGGTGCGTACCTTCGACGAGCTGTTCTTCGATGGCGAGGCCAAGGAAGCCGTGGCCTTCGCATACATCGCGCTGCAACACCTGCGCGGTCTTCCGGGCAACGTGCCGTCGGCCACCGGTGCCGATGGGCCACGCATCCTCGGCGTCCGCACGCTGCCATGAACGGTCACCTGCCAATGCATGCCGCCGACAACTCCGCCAACGCCCGACAGGCGCACGCATCATGAACACGCCGAGGGCGGCCGCCGCATGAGTGACGCGGCGTCGCTGTGCATTGCCGCCATCCGCTGGGACGCTGCCCGCGGCTACGGTGACGCGCGCCCGCTGATCGACGCCGCGCTGCGCATGGGCGTGGGCGGCTTCACGCTCTACGGCGGCACGGCCGATGCCGTGCGCGCGCTGACGCGTGACCTGCAGCAGCGCTCACGCACGCCGTTGCTGATCGGCGCCGACATGGAACGGGGCGCCGGACAGCAGTTCGACGGCTCCACCGGCCTGCCGCCCGCCGCCGCCATCGCCTCGCTCCGTGATCGCGACGCCGTGCGACGTGCGGCGCGACACACGGCGCGCGAGGCGCGGACGATGGGCGTGAACTGGAACTACGCCCCCGTCGCCGACCTCGATGTGGAGCCGGCCAACCCCGTCATGAACACCCGCGGCTTCGGCGCGCAGCCGAGCGAGGTGGGTGATTACGTCGCGGAATGGATCGATGCCTGCCAGAGTGAGGGCGTGCTGGCCTGCGCCAAGCACTTCCCCGGGCATGGTCGCACGCTCGAATCGTCGAGCGTCACGCTGCCGGTGGTGAGCACGCCGCACTCGGTGCTGATGCAGGACGACCTGCTGCCGTTCAAGTCGGCGATCGATGCCGGCGTGGGCTCGATCATGACCGCGCACGTGGCCTATCCCGCGCTCGATCCGGGTGGCATGCCGGCCACGCTCTCGCGTGAGATCCTGACCTGGGTGCTGCGGCAGCGGTGTGAGTACGAAAACCTGATCGTCGGCGACTCGATCAACCTGCCCGCCGTGACGCAGGGCATCGACGAAGGCGAGGCCGCGGTGCGTGCGATCCTCGCCGGCTGCGACATGGTGCTCGCCCCGGGCGACCTGGTGAAGACCGTGCAGGCGCTGGAGACGGCGGTCACCGAAGGTCGCATCGAGCGTGACCGCCTGCGCCTCAGCCTGCGTCGCCGCCTGAAGTGGGCGCAGTGGGTCTCGCCACCGAACGACTACCGGCGTCCGTCGGGTACCGACGTGCTCTGGTGCGCCGGCCTCGCCGACCGCGTCTTGCAGGTGGTGCGCCCGCTCGCCCGCGGCATTCGCGCGCCGCTCGAGATCTGCTCCTTCGACAGCGATGCGCATGGCGACCTGCGCTCGGCACGGTTGATGTTCCTCAACACGCTGCGGCAGCTCAGCGTCGACGCGCGCGTCGCCGATCGCGCCGACGGTCCGAGTCGCGGCACGGTGGTGATCACGGCGTTCGGTGAGCCGGTGCAGGGGCGTGGGTCGATGGAGGTCGCACCGGTGGTGCGTGACGGCGTGATGCAGCTGTACGCCGATGCGCGCGCCGCCGGCCGTGACGCGATGATCATCTGGTTCGGCCATCCGCGCCTGGCGAGTGCCTTCGGCGACGAAGCCCCGCTGCTCTGCGCGTGGAGTGGCGACGCCTGCATGCAGTCCGCCGCCGCGCGCTGGCTCGCCAAGCAGCGCGGCTGACGCACGCTGCGGCGCGCGCGCTCAGGCGCGCTGCAGCGTGAAGAGGGTGATCTCGGGACGCACGTTGAAGCGGACCTGCAGGTTGAAGCCGACGCCGCGGCTGATGTACACCCGTCGGCCGTCGCCCACCGCCACTTCGCCCGACGTGTAGCGCCGGTTCTGCACCGGCAGGATGGGTGGTGCGAGGAACGGGGAGCGACACTGACCACCGTGCGTGTGTCCCGACAGCACCCAGCCGTCGTAGCCGCGCCACTCGGCCCGGTCGTCCATGCAGTCGGGATTGTGGTTCAGCACCAGCGACGGCGTCTCGGGTCGCCAGGCACGGAGCGCCTTCCGCGGCTGCGCGAGCCGCGACCAGAGATCGTCGATGCCGGCGACGAACAGGCCGTCCACGTCCACCGACTCGTTTCGCAGCATGCGGATGCCCGCCTGCGTCACGCGATCAGCCACCTCCGCCGCCACGTCCGGGTGGCGCCACCGATCACCGTAGTCGTGGTTGCCGAGCGTCGCGAGGGTCATGATGCGGCCGCGCGGCGCCTGCTGCAGGTGCCCTTCCAGCTGGCGCAGTTGGGCGGTGCCGCGCCACGTGACCCAGTCGCCCGTGTAGGCCACCACGTCGGGCTGCAATGCACGCCCCACCTGCCACACGCGGCTCAGATACGCGTCGTCCACCAGCGGGCCGATGTGCAGGTCGCTGATGTGCAGGAGTGTCTTTCCGTGCAGCGATTGCGGCAGTCGTGCGATCGGGAGCTGGCGCCGCGTCACGTCGAGCCAGAACGGCTCCACCCAGTGTGCGTACCCGCCCAGCGCTGCCACGGCTGCCGCGGCCGAACCGGCGAGACGCAGGAACCGCCGCCGATTCATCCGATCCTCGTGCCGATCGTACTCATCACGCTCGGCCAGCGACCGCAGGGTCACCCGGCTCCGAACTTCCCGAAGCGCCAGATCGCCCAGCCCACCACGACGACGATCGCGAACAGCGTCACGTAGAGGTATGCCTTGGCCGGGTCGCGGGGCGGCACGGTGCCCACCGGCTTCACGCCATCCGGACGCGAGACGCTCTGCACGCCCATCGCCGGCGTGGGCGGGCGCGTCACCACGGGCACCGCGCCGCTGCGCATGCGGCCGCGCATGCGATCCAGCGTCGGCACGCCGCTGTCGGGCAGCGGATAGGTCTGGTGACCGATCATGCGCTGCAGGTCGCCATGTTCGGGCAGCCCATCGCCATCGAACGTCGCCACGACCACCGTGATGTTGTCGTGGCCACCCTCGGCATTGGCCGCCGCGATCAGCTGTTCGCAGGCGATCTCGGGATCGCGGCTGGCGGTCACGATGCGCGCGATGTCGGAGGCGCGCAGGTGCGTCGTGAGCCCGTCGCTGCAGAGCACCAGCGTGTCGCCGCGGGCCAGCGGCTGTTGCGTGAAGTCGGGACGAACCGTGCTGTCGGGACCGAGCGCCTGCAGGATGATGTTTCGTCGCTCGCTCACCTCGGCCTGATCGGGCGTCATCTCGCCGGCCTCGATCAGTTGTTGCATCAGCGACTGGTCCTTGGTGATCTGCTGCGCCATGCCATCGCGGACGATGTAGGCGCGGCTGTCGCCGACCTGCGCCAGGTAGAGCGAGTTGCCAAGCAGGCCGGCGATGGTGGCGGTGGTGCCCATCCCGGCGTGTTCCGGATGCGCGCCGGCGTAGGCGAAGATGCGATGGTTGGCGGTATCCGCCGCGTCACGGATCGTCTCCACGAACGTGTCCGTGTCGCGACCGACGTTCTGCATCCACTGGGCGCGGAAGGTGTCGAGCACCGCCTCCACCGCCATCTCGCTGGCGATCTCGCCCGCGGCCGCGCCACCCATCCCATCCGCCACCACCAGCACCACGCCGCGCAGTCCGACGTCGATCACGCCGTCGCTCACGTCCGCATGAGTCTGCCCGGAGCTGAGGTCGAGGAATGCGAATGCATCCTCGTTGTGATCACGGGTGATCCCGACGTCCGACATGCCGGCCAGCCGCAGTGACACGCCGGAGCGTGGAACAGGCGTCTCGGACGGCGTTGGCTGGGTCATGACTGGCACTGTCGGCGCGTGAAGAGGGTGAACCAGACGGACCGTCCGCGGGTCCGCCCCCTCCGGACGTGACTCGCGTGTACAGAAGCTAGGACGACGCGCATGAGGCGGTCAAATGGAGCGACCTCCGACCGCGCTATCTTCAAGCATGCTACGCGCCCCGCTTCGGTCCGGTTTCGTGCTGCGCCCGCTGGCGACAGCGCTCCTCGTGACGGCGGTTTCCGCCTGTGCCAGCGGCGGCGCCGGCGTCGGTGCCGGTCCGGCGTCTGGCCCGCCGACCTGGCCGGCCATTCCGCGCGCCACCGGACCGCTCGCCATCCGCGTGCAGTATCCGTCGCCCAACGCCGTCATCGCGGCCCGCGACTCGACCTTCCTGCTCGGCACCGTGAATCACGGCGACGCCACGCTCACCATCAACGGGGCGCCGGTGTCGGTGAGCCCGAACGGGGCCTTTCTCGCCTGGGTGGCGATGCCACCGCGCGGCCGCGAACGGTTCGAACTGGTGGCGACGACCCCCGGCGGTGAGCCACGCTCACTGACCCTCCCCATCCGCCTGCCCGCGGAACGACGCCCGGTGGACGCGGCCGCGCCCTTCCTCGATACCGCCAGCGTCACGCCGCGCGCGAACCTCGCCTGGCGCGGCGACGAGCCGGTGCGTGTCTCAGCTCGCCTCGCGCCAGGTGCGCGCGCGGAGTTCCGCCCCGCCGCCTGCGGCACGGCTCCCGCCGCAGCACCGCTGCCGCTGCCGATCGCGGCAGGCAGCGAGACCGCGGCGCGCGACATCCCGGCACGGCTGCTCCGGTGCGGTGGTTCGCTGGCGGTGACTGGCCCGGGCGACACAGTCGTGTACCAGCGACCCGTGCCCGCCGTCAGCGACGGCGACTCGCTGGGCCTGGTGCGGCTTGGCACAGCGGCGGCCGACACCGACGCGGTGGTGATCGCGCGACCGGTGCCCGGCGGCACCTACAAGTGGTTCCTGATTCCGGGCACCGTGCTGCAGGCCACCGGCCGGCAGGGCGACGCGGTGCGTGTCCGGCTCGATGCCGCGCTCGAGGTCTGGGTCGACGCCGACAACGTGACCGCGCTGCCTCCCGGTTCACTGGCGCCGCGTCGCATCGCCAGCAACGCGCGCCTGGTGCCTGACAGCGGGTTCGTGGATCTCGTCCTGCCGATGGCGGCGCGACCGGCCTATCGCGTCGAGGCCGAAGGGCGGTCGCTGCGGCTCACGCTCCACGGCGTCACGGGGAACTCGGACATCGTCTGGTTCCAGCGCGCCGACTCGCTGGTGCGCGACGTTCAATGGACCAATGAGTCTTCTGATCGTGCCGTCTACACCGTGTCGCTGCAACGCGACGTGTACGGCTGGCTGGCGTTCTGGCGCGGTGACGCATTCGTGCTGCGCCTGCGTCGGCCTCCCGCGGTGGATGCGGCGAGTCCATTGCGTGGCCTGCGGATCGCCGTCGATCCCGGCCATCCGCCGATCGGGTCCACCGGTCCGACCGGCCTGTACGAAGGGGTGGCCACACTCGCCATCGGGCAGCGCGTGCAGCGCATGCTCAGTGAGCGCGGCGCGCAGCCGTTCATGACGCGCACCACCGAGGCGCCGGTGCCGCTCGGTGATCGTCCGGTGATGGCACGTCGCGCAGATGCGCAGGCGTTCGTCTCGATCCACCTCAACGCCAAGCCTGACGGCGCCAATCCGTATCGCAACAACGGCAGTGGCACCTACTACTTCCAGCCGCACGGCGCAGGGCTGGCACGCGCCATCCAGTCACGTCTCCTGGTGCGGCTCGGACTGCCCAACGAGGGCACCTGGTTCGACAACCTCGCGGTGGTGCGCGGCACCTGGATGCCGAGCGTGCTGGTCGAAGGAGCCTACGTGATCGTGCCCGAGCAGGAGGCGGCATTGCGCACACCCGAGTTCCAGGAGGCATATGCGCTGGCGATCGTGGAGGGCCTCGAGGGCTGGTTCCGGAGCCTCGCCGCCGAGGGGGCGCGCCCGTGAGCGATCATCCGACATTTCGCGGTCCTCCGTCGGTGGACGTCACCGCCTGGGTGCATCCCACCGCCTCGCTCTGCGGCACCGTCACCCTCGCCCCGCTGGTGAGCATCTGGGGTGGGGCGGTGCTCCGCGGTGACACCGACCAGATCACCATCGGCGTCGGCACCAACATTCAGGACCTGACGATGGTGCACACCGATGCCGGCTTGCCGCTGCACGTCGGCGCGGGGGTGACGGTGGGTCACCGCGCGATCCTGCATGGCTGCCACGTGGAGGATGGGGTGCTGGTCGGCATGGGGGCGATCCTGCTCAATCGCTGCCGCATCGGCACCGGCAGCATCATCGGCGCCGGTGCGCTGGTGTCCGAGGGTGTGGTGGTCCCACCGAATTCGCTGGTGGTCGGCGTGCCGGGCAGGGTCGTGCGCCAGACGACCGATGAGGAGCGCGCCCGGATCGCGCAGTCGGCGCTGCACTACCAGCGGCAGGCCGCTGCGCATCGCGCTGGGGTGGTGCGCTACCACGTGACAACGTCACGATCCGGTCTCGCCTGACCTGTTGCCCGTCCACGCGCAAGTGGCGGGTCACCGCTTGCCTGGTCACACGCTGACCGATTCGGTGCATGCCGAACGCCGCGACGCCCGAGCGGACGTGTGTGGGGGCAATGTCCACGTCTGTGGAGCGGTGTGGATAGTGTGGAAAGCCGCGACCCGGCCAGCAAGCGAGAGCGTAGGAACTCTCGTAAATCACTGGTGTATATCGAGTTACACCACTGAAGCCGCCGATTTGCCGGGCCCAGTCCTCGCCAGGATCGGCGGCAGGACGACCGAGGATGTGGATTGCAGAACAGTACATTTGTGATCCCGGACGCGCTAAACTGTTGCTCCGGTGGACGTTTGCGGAACGCTGGCGCGGACTCACGAGAGGGCCTACTCTCCTGCTCCGCGCTGGCTGTCCGACTGTTTCGGTCCGGTCACGTCGCACCCCGTCGTTCCATCACCCCGAAAGTCCAGCTCGCCGGCCCCGCAGCACGACCAGAAGCACGCTGCGGGCGCATTCGTGTCCCTGTCAGGGGGCACGAGCGGGATGGAGGGGTCGCTGCAAGGGTGGGGTGGAGTGATCGCGACAGGACGGCAGAGGAATGGCAGCAGCGGCGGATGCTCACATGACGGACGCGAGATCGCAGGACCAACCACCCGTGGGGAGAGACATGACGACGGTGCTATATCCGGAATCCCTGACGTCGCAGCTGACGTCGGCTGCAGACAAGGCGGTGCGCAAGCGGGACGGCCGATCGGCGGAGTGGGATCCGGAGCGGATCGTGCGCGCCATCGCGCTCGCCTTCTACGCGCACCGCAATCGCGGCGCCGAGAACCCGAACCGTGACAACCAGGCCCGGCATTACGGCCTGAGCCTGATGGACCATGCCGAGGCGCTCCGGATCGCCAGCATGGTCACCAACACCGTCGAGCTGCGCGCCGCGCGTGGCGTCAAGCCGTCGGTGGAGGAGATCCAGGACATCGTCGAGATGATGATCGCCGGGGCCGGCCACTTCGACGTGGCCAAGGGCTATGTGCTCTATCGCGCCCGGAAGTCCGAGGCCCGCATCGCCAAGCACGGCATCAGCGGCATCAGCGACTACATCGCGATGTCGAAGTACGCGCGCTACCGCGAAGACCTCGGCCGCCGTGAGCTGTGGCCCGAGGCCGCCAAGCGCGTGTTCGACATGCATCGCTCGCGCTTCGCCCCGCTGCTGTCCACGGAAGTCTTCGGCCTCGATCGCACGCTCGGCCAGATGATCGATGCCGCCGAGACGGCGGTGCGGGAGCGCAAGGCGCTGCCGTCCATGCGCTCGATGCAGTTCGGTGGCGACGCCATCGAGGTGAACAACGCCCGCATGTACAACTGCACCTTCGGGCACATCGACCACGTGCGGAAGTTCAGCCAGGCGCTGTGGCTGCTCCTGAGCGGCACCGGGGTCGGCTTCAGTGTGCAGAAGCAGCACGTCACGCGCCTCGCCCCGTTCCCGCTGCGCGCCAGCAGCGAAGACCTGCCGGTGAAGCACTTCACCATCCCCGACACGATCGAGGGCTGGGCCGACGCGATGCAGGAACTCGTGATGAGCTACTACGAGGGCACCTACGTCGAGTTCGACTTCTCCGAGATCCGCGCCAAGGGTGCCGTGCTGCGCACCAGCGGTGGTCGCGCCCCGGGCCACCAGCCGCTGAAGAAGGCGCTGGAGAAGATCCGCGCCGTCCTGGATGCCGTGCCGGGTCGCAAGATGCGCCCGATCGAGGCGTACGATGTCCTGATGCTCGCCGCCAGCGCGGTGATCAGCGGCGGCATCCGTCGCTCGGCCACGATCGCGCTCTTCAGCGCCGACGACGAGGAGATGGTCAACGCCAAGACCGGCGAGTGGTGGAAGCACAACCCGCAGCGCCAGCACAGCAACAACTCGGCGATGCTGGTGCGCAGCGACGCGACGAAGGACGAGTTCATGTCGCTGTTCAACGCCATCCGCCAGTTCGGTGAGCCGGGCTTCTACTTCACCGAGAACGCCGATTACGGGGCCAATCCGTGCGTCGAGATCGGCCTCGCCCCGGCACTGGTGGTGGACGAGACCACCAAGGCGAAGCTGGAGCAGTACGGCTATGCCGAACCGGTGGCGGTGGGTGACACCATCAGCGGCTGGCAGCACTGCAACCTGACCACGATCAACGGTCGCATGTGCGAGACGCCGGAGAAGTTCTACGAGCTCTGCGCGGTGGCGGCCACGATCGGCACCATGCAGGCCGCCTACACCGAGATGAGCTATCTCGGTCCCGTCACGCGCGTCATCAACGAGCGCGAGTCGCTGCTCGGCGTGAGCATCTGCGGGATCCTGGAACGCCCGGAGGTGCTGCTGGATCCGGCGGTGCTGCGGAAGGGTGCCGAGACCTGCGTGATGACGAACCGCGCGGTGGCCGAGGCCATCGGTATCCAGCCGGCCGCGCGCGTGACCTGCGTGAAGCCGGAGGGCACCGCCAGCCTGCTGCTCGGCACCGCCAGCGGCATCCACCCGCATCACGCCAAGCGGTACTTCCGCCGCGTGCAGGCGGCGCGCACGGAGCCGGTCTACAACTTCTTCAAGTCGTGGAATCCGCAGATGACCGAGGTGTACGGCATGAAGGCCGACACCACCGACGTCATCACCTTCCCGATCGAGGCCCCCGAGGGCGCGATCCTGAAGAAGGACATTGGCGCGCTGCAGTTCCTGGACATGGTGAAGCTGGTGCAGGAGAACTGGGTGGTGCCGGGCACTGCGCACGAGAAGTACAACCCGGGCCTGCGCCACAACGTGAGCAACACGGTGACGGTGAAGGACGGCGAGTGGGAAGCGGTGGCCGACTTCATCTGGGAGAACCGTGGCTACTTCACCGGCGTCAGCATCCTGCCGGCCAGTGGTGACAAGGACTATCCGCAGGCACCGAACGAGGAAGTGACCACGCCGGCCGACATCGCCAAGTGGAACGGCCTCACCTACGCGCCGGTGGACTACAGCCTGATGAGCGAGGCGGCGGACTACACCTCGCTGAAGGAGACGGTGGCTTGCGCCGGCGGGGCATGCGAGATCTTCTGATGGCGTGACGCCGTCGGAAGGCAGGAACACGGGGGCTCCGGAATACCGGGGCCCCCGTTGCGTTGTCGGCGGCCGCCTCGATGACGCGTCGCTGACCGCAGGCATCATCGTGGTGCTTCCGTGGGGTCAGTTCCGGCGATAAAGTCTCAATGAGTGCCGAGAGGCGCTGGCGCGCGATGCCGCGCGACCGATGTCGCGCCAAATTCCAGGCTGGGCGTCCGGCAGCCCCCGATGCGATTCGCAGAGAGTCCACATGTCCAGACGGTACGACGACGTGCGCCGTGTGATCGCGCTCGCCAGCCTTGTGTTCAGCGCCGGCGTCGGCGCGCAGGCGCCCGCCACATCGCCACTGCAGCCGGTGTGCGCGGACGGTGCGACGCCGAAGCTGCAGGAAGCCGAGTATCCGGTGGTGTTGCGTGCGGGTACGGCCTGGAACCGCCACGAGTACAGCGCCGAGGAGCGGACCCGCATCCTCTTCCACGCCGACGCGATCCGCCAGCATTTCACGCCGCCACCGTCACTCGGTCAGGTCCCGGTCATTGCGGAGTCGTGGATTCCGGCGTGGGGAGGCGCTCCATCGCTGCACAGCGCGGTGAGTGCCAAGCTGGTGCTGGTGATGCGTCCCAACGGGCACGTGCGTACATCGATCTGGCAGATGGCGCCGTTCTCCCTGCCGCTCGCCACCGCCGTCATGGATGCCGTGGCCGCAGCGGACAAGGCAGGCGACTTCGAGGGCATTCCGCGCGCCGGCGAGGCGCGCGGCGACGACACGCTGGTGGTGCAGCTCCGTTCGGTGACGGCGGCGCCGGGCAGCGATGAGCTGCCATTGATGCGTGCGCGGCTGGCCCGGTACGTCGCCGATGAACCGGCCCGGATCACGAAGGCAGGTGGCATCTACTATCCCGACGGCGCCGACTATTCGAACGTCGAGAACAAGGGCGAGATCATCGCGCTGGTCGGCAGCAACGGCAAGGCGGTCATGAGTGGCACGCAGGTATCGCGCATCGAATGGCGTGACTTCATCAACACGATGCGCGGGGCCGTGGAGTCGACCGTCTACCAACCGGCCCGGAGCGGTGGCTGCGCGGTGCCCTCGCTGTTCGTGCACAACTTCGACTTCAGCGTGCGGCGGTAGCGGCGGCCGGAGGACCTGCGCTGGCCTGCCCGCATCGGTGCAGGGAGCGGTTCGCCCCGACGGCTCGGGGCATGTTCGTCGCCCGAGCAGGATCGAACTGGCCAGCCGACGGGCGAAATCGTACTGTGTCGGGAGACCATCGTGCTCGCGCAGTCGGTGCAACCCGGACCCGGGTGCGACCCGACGACGCGGCCGCGGCGAACGCCTTCTTTCGTGTCAGACAGGCTCGCAGGGGGACCGACGGATGCTGGTACTCACCGTGAACCGCTTCCTCGTCACCGGCGATGCGACCATCGGCGTGCTGACGATCAACGGCAAGTTCGAGTGCTTCACGCTCGAGGACGTGCCTCGCGCAGTGAAGGTCAGCGCGAAGACGCGGATTCCGTGCGGCACCTATCCCGTCACGCTGAGCTGGAGCCAGCGCTTCTCGAAAAAGTACGAGAACTTCGGCGTCGGGACCGGGGTGCCGGAGGTGCATGGTGTGAAGGGTTTCAAGCACATCCGAATCCACACCGGTAACACCTCCGCGCATACCGAGGGTTGCATCCTGGTCGGCGCCGCGTGGAAGCCGTCGTTCGGGGCCCAGATCAAGGATTCCCGCGTGGCCTACAAGCGCCTGATGAAGAAATTGATCGCGACCAAGGGCAAGGTGCGCCTCGACGTGCGCGATCCCGTCCAGGGCGGGCTGCGGCAGTCGCCGGTGGTGGCGTTCCCGTATTACGAGGGCGTCTTCGGGACATCGCGGCGGGGCGTGAATTAGCGCGCACGCCGCGAGCGCACGGGGCGGCGCGTGGGAGGCCAGCACTCTCGCCTTGCGCGCCGTACCGCAGATATATGTTCTTCCGCCCACGCCAGCGGCGTTGCGGCCGCCCAGAGTCCTGCCCCACCCAAGGAGACACCGCGTGACGTTCACGCTCCCGCGAGCCGGCGCCCGTTCGGCCGCTGCGCTCGCCCTGTTCGGCCTGCTGCCCCTCGCCCTCGACGCCCAGGTGCGCCGACCCGCGGCGGCGACCGTGCGGCGCGAGGTGCCCCCCGCACCTGCCGGCCCCCTGACCTTCGACTCGACCGTCTTCGGCGCCATGCGGTGGCGTGAAGCCGGCCCGGCGCGCGGCGGCCGATCGGTCGCCGCGGCGGGCTCGGTGCAGCGCCCCAACGAATACTGGATGGGCACGACCGGCGGCGGTGTGTACAAGACGACGGACGGCGGCCAGAACTGGGCCGCGGCCAGCGATAACTACTTCGGCGGCACCATCGGCGCCATTTCCGTGGATCCGCAGAACGCCGACATCGTCTGGGTGGGCGGCGGTGAGACGGACATCCGCGGCAACACCGCCGGTGGCGATGGCCTCTGGAAGACGCTCGACGCCGGCAAGACCTGGTCGCGCCTCGGCTTCCTCGAGGAGCACATCGCGGCGATCCGGATCCATCCGACGAACAAGGACATCGCCTGGCTGGCGGTGTTCGGCAACCCGTTCCGCTCCAGCAGCACGCGCGGCGTGTTCAAGACCACCGACGGTGGCAAGAGCTTCAACAAGGTGCTCTTCATCGACGACTCCACCGGTGCGATCGACATCCAGGTGGACCCGTCCAACCCCGACATCCTCTACGCTGCCACCTGGCAGGCGTATCGGACGTCGTGGTCGATGTCGTCGGGCGGCCCGGGCAGCGGCATCCACAAGTCCACCGACGGTGGCGCGACCTGGACCAACATCTCGCGCACCGCACCCGGCCTGCCGAAGGGCGTGATGGGGAAGATCGGCCTCGCCATTTCGCCGGTGAAGCCAAGCCGCATCTGGGCGGTGATCGAGCACGATTCAGGCGGCGTGTATCGCTCCGACGATGCCGGCGCGAGCTGGAGCTACATCAACCGCGATCGCAAGCTCCGCCAGCGTGCCTGGTACTACTCGAACCTGGTGGCCGACCCGAAGGACACCAACGTCATCTATGCACTGAACGTGGGCTTCTACCGCTCGCGCGATGGTGGCCGCACGTTCCCGCAGAGCATCCGCGTGCCGCACGGTGACAACCACGATCTCTGGATCGCGCCCAACGATCCGAATCGCATGATCGAGGCGAACGACGGTGGCGCGACCGTCAGCACCGACAACGCGCGCACCTGGACCGACGAGGATTATCCGACTGCGCAGTGGTACCACGTCGATGCCAGCAATGATTATCCGTACCAGATCTGCGGCGCGCAGCAGGACAACTCCACGCTCTGCGGCCCGAGCCGTGGCGATGGGCGCGTGAACCTCAGCGACTGGAAGGATGCCGGTGGTGGTGAGTCGGGTTACGTCACGCCGCATCCGACCAAGCCGTGGATCATCTTCGCCGGCAGCTACGGCGGCCTGCTGACGCGCAAGGACATGCGCACCGGCTTCGAGCGCAACATCACCGTGTATCCCGTCAATCCGATGGGCTACTCGTCCAAGGACATCGCGGTCCGCTTCCAGTGGACCTTCCCGATCGTCTTCTCACGCCACAACCCGAACGTCGTCTACGCCGCCGGATCGAAGCTCTTCCGCAGCACCAACGAAGGCGAAAGCTGGACCGAGGTGTCGCCGGAACTGGCGCGCCGCGACCCGAAGACGATGGAAGCCTCGGGTGGCCCGATCACCAAGGACCAGACGGGCGTGGAGACGTACGCGCTCATCTTCGCCTTCGACGAGTCGCCGGTGCAGCAGGGCGTGCTGTGGGTCGGCACCGACGATGGCCTGGTGCACATCTCGAAGAACAACGGCACCACCTGGGAAAACGTGACGCCGCCGGGCATCGGTGACTTTACGCGCATCTCGATCATCGAGCCGTCGAACTACGCCGCGGGCACGGCCTACGTGGCCGCCAACCGCTACCAGCTCGGTGACAAGAAGCCGATCATCTACAAGACGACCGACTTCGGCAAGACGTGGACGCTGATCGTCAACGGCATCGACAACGAGCACTTCCTGCGCGTGGTGCGTGAGGATCCGGTCCGTCGCGGCCTGTTGTTCGCCGGCACCGAGCGTGGCGTCTACGTCTCCTTCGATGACGGCGCCAACTGGCGCTCGATGCGCCGCAACCTGCCGCTGGTGCCGGTGCACGACCTGAAGATCAAGGAAGGCGACCTGATCGCGGCCACGCACGGCCGCGGCTTCTGGGTGATGGACAACATCAGCGCGCTGCGCCAGGTGACGCCGCAGGTGGTGGCGTCATCGGCGCACCTCTTCACCCCGACCGACGCCTGGCGCACGGACTGGGGCGGCGGCTTCTTCGCGCAGATGGCGGAAATGATGGGCGGCGGCAGCTCGCTGGGCCAGAATCCGCCGGGCGGCGCGCGCTTCCAGTACTGGCTGAAGGATCCGGGACAGACGGTGCGTTTCGATTTCCTCGATGCCGCGGGCAAGGTGATCTCCGGATTCACCAGCGACCAGGATCCCGACACGCAGGCCGACTCGCTGCGTATGGATGGCCTCAAGACGGCGATGGTGGATTCGCTGACGAAGGCGGGCATGACGCGGGATTCGGCGACGAAGGTCGCCACCGCCCGACTCTCCGGTCCCGGTGCCGCGGTGGACATGGAAGAGGCGTTCTCCCGCGCCCCGCGCCCGGCCCGCGTGCCGAATCGCGTCGGCATGAACAACTTCGGCTGGAACATGCGCTATCCCGACGCAGCACGGTTTGACGGGATGATCATGTGGGCCGGTTCCACCACGGGCCCGATCGCGCCTCCGGGCACGTACACGGTGCGCATGACGGCCGGCAACGTGGTGCAGAGCCATCCGTTCCGCATCAAGAAGGATCCGCGCAGCGATGCGACGGATGCCGACGTGGCCGCACAGTTCAAGCTGCTGCTCGCGATCCGCGATCGCACGACGGACGCCAACATGGCGGTGCGCACGGTGCGCAACATGCGCTGGCAGGTCGCCGACCGGGCGCCCAAGCTCACCGGCCAGCCGTCGATCGAGTTCCAGTCTCTGGCCAACGAGATGATGGCGGAGCTGAGTGGGGCGGAGCAGGAAGTGTATCAGGTGAAGAACCAGAGCTCGCAGGATCCGCTCAACTATCCGATCAAGTTGAACAACCAGATCGCAGCGTTGTCCGGCACGGTGGGCTCCGGCGAATACCGCCCGACGGTGCAGGCACAGCAGGCCTTCACGATGCTGAGCGGCAAGCTGGAAGTGCACCTGGTGGCGATCAAGAAGAGCCTCGACACCCGCCTGCCACGCCTGAACGCGATCCTCAAGGCCAACGGACTGCCGGAGCTCGCACCGAGCACCGAGGAGATCAAGCCGAACCGTCCGAAGATCGCGATGTAGTCATTTGCCTTCGAGTCCTTGCGACGTTTCAATCAGTGCGCAAGGACTCAAAGGCAACTACTTGACGCAAAGGCGCAGAGGCGCCAGGCCGCAAAGGAACAGCAAAATGCTCTGGGAACGGCGCCTCGCGAGCGCCGATCCCAGAGCATTTTTTTCTCCGCTACGCGCGTCGGTGCTGATCTCATCTCCGACCGCGTTGCGTCTTCGCGCCTTTGCGCCTCTGCGTCAAGTCGTTGCAGTCATACCGCTACTGTAGCCGACGACCAGACGACTATTCGTGCGGCTTGGAGTGGTTGCGGAACAGGGCGACGTACTGGCCGTAGCCTTCCGCTTCCAGCTTGTCCACGGGGATGAAACGCATCGAGGCGGAGTTCATGCAGTAGCGCTGGCCGGTCGGCTTCGGGCCGTCGTCGAACAGGTGGCCCAGGTGCGAGTCGGCGGTGGCGCTGCGGACCTCGGTGCGGGTCATGAAGAATTTGCGGTCACTCTTGGTGCGCACGTTGGCCGGTTCCAGCGGACGGGTGAAGCTCGGCCAGCCGGTCCCCGACTCGAACTTGTCGAGTGAGCTGAACAGCGGCTCGCCGGACACGATGTCCACGTAGATGCCGGCGTCGTGATTGTCCCAGTACGCGTTGCGAAAGGCGCGCTCGGTGCCATCACGCTGCGTGACTTCGTACTGCTCCGGTGTCAGCCGCGCGCGAAGCTCGGCGTCGGCTGGCTTGACGAACCTGGCGGTCGTGCTCACGGCTGGTCTCCTCGCGATCGGTGCGGTGCGCGCCTGCGCCCACAGGCCGATCGGAAAAACGATGGTGGCGACGAGCAGCGCCGAGACGCGGCGTGCGGTCGTCGATGGGGCGGTGATCTGTCTCATGCCAGACGTAGTCTGTCACCGTCGGCTTCGTTCCAATGCCGGCGGTGGCGTGGCGCCGCGTGCATGTTCGCTATGGCGCGCGTGGGCGCGGAGCCAAGCGGCATGAGACGCTGTCGCCCAGCTGACAGGCCCGCGCGAACAGCACCACCGCCCGGGCGGTGTCGCGCGGCACGCCGAGCGCCTGCCGATGGGCGATGGCGAGGTTCACGCACCCGTCGGCCAGGCCACCGTCACACGCCTGCGTGAACAGCCGTGCCGCCATCACCGGATCCCGTTTCACCCCGCGACCGTGGGCCGTCATCGTGCCGAGGTTGAGGCAGCCGGCGAGCACGTTGGCGCGACAGGAGCGCCCATACAGCTCGGCCGCCCGGACAGGATTGGCACGGACGCCGGCGCCCGCCTCGACCTGTCGGCCGAGGTTCGCACAGGCAGTGGCGTTCTTCTTCGTGCAGGCCGCGGTCAGCAGGGAGGTCGCCCGGGCCGCGTCGGTGCCGGGGGAGAGGCCGTCCACGGCCATGCCACCGAGGTTGGCGCAGGCGATCGGGTCGCCACCGGTGCAGCCGCGGTCGTAGAAGGTCGCCGCCTGCGCCATGTCCTTTGGCCGCCCCGCGCCGGTCTCGTGGAGGTAGCCGAGCGAGGTGCACGACTTGGCGTCGCCAGCGGAGCATCCCACGTCGTAGAGGGCGGCGGCGCGGGTTGGGTCGGCCGGCACCCCCTTGCCTTGACGCAGCATCCAGCCGGTCTGGCCACAGGCGCGGGCATCGCCGGCGCGGCAGCCACGCTCCAGCAGGCCGATGGCACGTGAGGTGTCGGCCGGGATCGGGCGGCCGGACATGAACAGCCAGCTCACAGCGCGGCAGGCGGCGGGCTTGCCGCTGGTGCAGCTGGCCAACAGGGCGGTGGTGTCCGGCGGACCCGCCTTGGCCTTCCGAGTCGGCGCCTTCTGGCCGCCGAGGTCGGCGGCGGTGAGGGAGAGCGCGGCGAACAGGACAACGGCCGTGCGACGGCGGGTGGGCGTGACGGGGGACGTCATTGCGTCGTTCCGGAGGAGGGCACGACTAGTACTGCGGGGGGGATCCGAAAATAAACACCTGTCGCAGCCGATCACCCGATTCCGGTGACCGGCGGGCGTGACGCGGACACGGCAGCCTCGTCTGTACTGTGTTCCGTCCCCCCAGAGAGGCCCATGCCCCGTATCCGCCGTCGCGGTTTCACCATGATCGAGATGCTGATCGTCGTCATGACGGTCGGCCTGCTGGCGGCAGTGGCGCTCCCATCGCTCTCGCGTGCGGTCGCCTCCCAAGGGGTGCACGCCGCGGCGTCCGTGATGGCGGCCGACATCGAGGCGGGATTTTCGCTCGCTGCCCGCTCTCGCCGGCCGATGGTCTTCACGTGCAGTGCGACGCTGCGACGCTGCCGGGTGACCGACCAGGCCACGGGCGCGGTGCGTTTCGAGCGGCTGTACACACGTACCTCCGGGTTCGAAGTGCGTGCGCTGGAATGGACGCCCACCAACACCTCGCTGCCTGTGGTGATCGGCCCCTCGGGCCTCGCATCGCAGGGCTTCACGGTCACGCTCACCACGGGTTCGTCCGCCAAGCGAGTTGTCGCGTTGCGGTCGGGCCTCGTCCGGATCAATTGATGAAGAATCGCACCGGAATGTCCCTGATCGAGATCCTGATCGCGATGTCGGTGTTCGGTGTCTCGGCGGTCGGTATCGCGAAGCTGGCGATGAGTGGCAGTGCGCGCGGCAGCCTGGCGGCGGGAACCACGCAGCAGGTGTCGATGATGCTCTCCGAGTACACGCGCGCCACCTCGGTGCCGGCGGCGGCGACCCCGGTCGGCATCAGCTGCGATACGATCCCCGTGTTGCCATGGAACTTCGAGCGCTGCACGCGCGTGACGAACTTGAGCACGCGTGAACAGCGCGTGGCCGTGGTGGTACAGCCGGTCGGTACGGCCGCGGTGGGGCAGGCAGGTTCGGCAAACTACCAGGCGGCACGATCGACCAATGCGCCGTTCCGCGCCGAAAGCCTGACGGTGATCCGCGCCGCGAACGTCGGTGCGCTCGACCTGTCCGGAGGAACTCCGTGATGCTGCGCCTGCGCGGTCCGCGGCCGGGTCTGCAGCGCGACGGTTTCACCATCATCGAACTGATGCTGGCGATGGTCGTGACCGGGATCATCGGTGCGGCACTGGTGCGCACCATGATCAGCAGCAACCGCTTCATCGACCGGGTCGAATCAGGCCGTGAGGCGAGAGGCGCGGCGCGTGCCGGGATGAACCTGGCGGCGACGGAATTGCGCATGGTGTCGGCAGGTACCGGCATCGAGGCCGCGACGGCCACCAGCCTGACGATCCGCGTGCCGTTCCGGATCGGGGTTGCCTGTGCGTCCACGATCGGGATTCCCGGCCTGCTGGTGGCCTCGATGCTGCCGGCGGACACCACCATCGCCACCACGTCACTCGGCTACAACGGCTTCGCCGCGTTGCAGTCCACCGGCGAATACAGCTACGCGAACAGTGTGCTGGACCCCGTCAACGGCACGACGACGTTGTGCACGGGCGCGCCGGCGAACTTGAGCATCGTGCCGGGGAGCAGTGTGATGGCCATGACGGCGGTGAGCCTCCCGACGGCAGTCACGCCCGGAACGCCCGTCGTCTTCTGGCGTCGCGTGCGCTACGAGATCGCACCGTCCACGGTGCTGCCCGGTCGCACCGCGCTCTGGCGTCGGCAGCTCAACAACCTCAACGCCGTCACGCAGTCCGACGAGATTGCGTCGCCCCTCGATTCGGCGTCACGGTTCGGGTTCTTCATCAACAATACGCGCACGGTGTCCGACACCGTGCCGACGGCGCTGGCGAACATCCGTGGCGTCGAGTTGCGCTTCACCGGCCAGAGCGTGCGGACCGTGCGCGGGACCGCGCGGGCGGAACAGTTCCGCGTGTTGACGTCGATCTTCTTCCTCAACCGGCCCGACTGATGCGCCCAGCAACGGCTCCGCCCTCCGACCGTCCGGCGTCGCGCCTGCAGTCGCGGCGCGGCATGGCGATGGTGCTCGTCCTGATCCTGGTGGTGGTGATGTCGCTCGGTGCGGCGGCGGGTTTCGCACGCTCGAGCAGCGAGTACACCACGACCACCAACATGCGCGCGCAGGCCGACGCCTGGAACGTGGCCTACGCCGGCATGGAGCGATACCTGATCCTGACCACCAATGCGCCGGCGACCCTGCCGGTCACGTTCACCTACACGTTCAGCAACGGCACGGCAGTCGTGACCCTGGAGCGCGTGCGTGCCGCAGGTGCGACCAGTGCCGAGAGTTACCTGCTGCGTTCCGTCGGCACGGTGACGAACCGGCGTACATCGAGCAAGGTGCCGGTCGCCACGCGCACGCTGACGCAGATCGTCCAGCGGCAGAAGCCGGCGCTCGACGTGGATGCGGCCTTCGTGGCGCTGGGTGGCCTTGGCAAGAACGGTACGTCCGGCAACATCTCCGGCGTCGACGAGTGCGGCGTGAAGCCGATGGTGCCTGGCCTGGCCGTGCCGAACGCGTTGTACGTGCCCGGCAGCAACAGTCCGCAGGCCAACGATTACATCGATGGTTCTCCGGACAACGCGCCGTCGTACCTTGGCCCGCCGGGCATCGGAGAGACTGCCGGTACCGCCAACGCGGCCGTGCGCGTGGACTGGGAAAGCGTGCTGGATGGTTCGTCGATGCAGCCCGACTTCACCATCAACCGTGTCGCCAACCCGAACACCGGCGCCTTCCCGTCATCCTACGCCAACTTCCCCGTGGTTCGGATCACGGGCAACGTCACCGGCGGCGACAATTTCAACGGCAAGGGTGTGCTGATCGTCACCGGCAACGCGGATATCTCGAACATCCAGTGGGAAGGTGTGGTGCTGATCGGTGGCGAGGTGACCATCAGCGGATCGAACGCGCGCGTGAAGGGAGCGCTGCTGACGGGCCTGAACCTCAAGATTTCGCCGCTCAGCACCTTCCCGTACCTGCCGCAGACGTATCCGTCGGCCGGCGCGGTGGGCAACGGTAACTCGTCGGTGCGCTACAACTCCTGCGCCATCGCCAACGCACTTAATCGATACGACGGTTGGCTGCGCGTGGCCAATACCTGGGCCGACAACTGGCCGACGCCGTAAGCGGCAACATTACGAGACGCCACATGTGACAAGGCCCCCCGCGCGCCAAACTCGGCGCGCGGGGGGCCTTGCGCATCGCGGCACTCAGAACGCCAGCATCCGCGTCACCTTGAGCGCCACCGAGCGCTCGTTCTGCGCCCACGATTCGCTGTCGCGGCGGTCGGTGTACACCAGGAACACGTCGCTCAGCGGGGCCCAGCGCCAGTTCAGCCGCGCGTTGGTGCTGAACGACCGCGTCTGTGTGTTGTACTGCACGAAGGCCGCGCCAAGCAGCGTGGTGGACCAGGCATAGCGCGCGCGGAACCCAGCCAGGTTGGCCACGAAATCGCCGCTGGCGAGGCTGATCGCGTTGCGCTGGTAGGTGGTCTCGAGCACCAGCGACGGAGAGGCGCGGAACGTCAGTCCACCGCCGGCGCTGCGCCGTGTGCCGGTGTAGAAGTCGCCGACGGTGGCGTTGGCGGTGCCGATGATACGGCTCGCCGGTGCCATCGTGAATTTCATCGTGCCTTCGCGCCAGTGATACGCGCCGGGTGCCACCGTGCGCCCCGGCACCAGCGTGAAGACCTGCTCGATGCGGTCGAACTGGTCGCTCACCACCATCGAGAGGACCGCTTCCGTCTTCAAGGTCACGTCGAGCCCACCGGAGATGGTGCGGGTGTCGAGTTGCGAGCGCAGGTCGGTGATGTAGTCCACCAGCAGGTACGGGTTCATTTCCGCCACGCGTGGCAGCAACGGGCGGGGATGCGCCCCGATCGTGCCGTAGAACTGCTGGAAGTCGCGACGGCGCACGAACCCCATGCCTGGTGCGAAGCCGTCGGACACACGCTTCCAGAGCAGCGAGTTGTCCCACAGCTTGCCGCGGTATGCCAGCTGCGTGCGCATTGCGGTGCCGTCGCTGATGCTGTCCGGGGCATCGCTGCGCGCGGCATACGCATTCACGATCGTGTTGCCGCCCAGTCGCAGGTTGGCATCCATGCCGACGCTGCGGTTCCAGGTGTTGCTGTCGGTGGCGGCGCGATTCTGCAGCAGCACCCCGATGTCCGACTTGCCGAACAGGTTCCGGCGCGCCCGCAGCACGGCGAAGTTCTCGGCCGGTGAGCTGAACGCACGCTGCGTCTGCATGTCGAGCGCCCCCACGTCCCACTGGCCCACCCGTCCCGTGAGTCGTGCCCCGCCGACGATCGGGATCGGCCGGCCATCCGGCGTGAGGCCGATCTGCCGTGAGTTGAAGAACGTGAAGTCGCTCGGCGACGCACCCATGCGATAGTTGCGCTCCGTCACGTCGCCGAACTGGAACGACCCCGCGTTCTCGATGAAGAACTCGCGGCGTTCCGGGAAGAGCAGCGAGAAGCGGGTCAGGTTCACCTGCTCCTGGTCCACCTCGACCTGCGAGAAGTCGGTGTTGTAGGTCGCATCCAGGGTGAGCGACGGCGTGAGGCCGTATTTCAGGTCGATGCCCACGTCCGCCTTCTCGCCGCGCGACGTCACCGGCACCTGCAGCCCGCTCGAGGTGCCCGCCACGGCATATGGCTTGAGTTGCAGGTTGCGCGCCGGTCGCAGACTGTCGAGCCCCGTCAGCGTGCCTGCCTTCGACATGCGGTGCAGCCGGTACTGTCGCTCCAGCGGTGCCCAGTACGACGTCTCGCTGGTGCGGCGCACGCGCCGGATGAAGTTCACCCCCCACTCCTGCGGTGACCGCGACGCGTCGAAGCGCAGCGTGCGCAGCGGGATCATCAGCTCCACCGTCCACGACGAGTCGTTGATCGCGGTGCGGGCGCGGCTCACCCCCTCCCACGCCTCCACGATCGTGCGCGAATCGTTGTAGGTCTGCTCGTCGCGCACCGCACCGGCCGGATTGACGAGGAAGAGGAAGCTGTTGCGGCGATCCTTGAACGTGTCCAGCACCAGGCCGAAGAGGTCACTGGCACTGGAGACGAAGTCGCGTTCCTTGCCCGAGGTGATCGCCTTGCGCGGCTCGGGATCGAACATGGTGGCGCCGATGTACAGTCGATCCGCGTCGTACAGCACGCGCACGTCGGTCTGGAAGCGGGCCGGGTATCCGGTGCGCGGCAGTTGCTGGATGAAGTTCGTGATCGCCGGGGCCTGCTGCCACTCGGCTTCATCGAGTTTCCCGTCGATCACCGGCATGCGCGGGGTACGGAAGGCACGGACGCTTGGCCGCGCTGCCGTCTCCACGTCGATGGCCGCACCGCCACCGGCCACGTCGCTCGGCACGCGTTCCGCAGACCGCACCGCTGGCACCGTCGGTTGCGCCTGCGCCATGCGGGGCGTGGCGATGGACAGGGCTGCGCCAAGCAGCAGGACGACGGCGGAAACAGCGAGAGGTCTGGGCACGGAGCTAGTACGCGAGTGCAGCCCCGTTTGCTGGCCGACGCTGCGTGCGGTGCAGGGGACGTGCATCTTTCTCGCGATGCCCTCACGTTCGCCCCGCCAACATCCGCGCCCGGTGCGTGAGGCCGCCACCCGCGGCACGGTGTCGCTGGCGCGCGCGCTCTCGAAGCTCGGCATTTGTTCGCGCTCACAAGGCGAGCAGGCGGTGCGTGACGGACGTGTGCGCGTGAACGGGCGCCGCGTGACCGACGCCAGCCTGCGTGTGGTCCCGGAAACGGACCAGATCACGCTCGATGAGAGCATCGTGTCCGCACCGGAGCGCGCCTACGTGATGCTGAACAAGCCACGCGGCGTGCTCACCACGCGACACGATCCGCGTGGCCGCCTTACGGTCTATGCGCACCTCACCGACGACACGCTGCCGTTCCTCGGACCGGTCGGGCGCCTCGACCAGGCCAGCGAAGGCCTGCTGCTGCTCACCAACGACACGCAGTGGGGCAATGCCATCAGCGCCCCCGCCTCGCACGTGCGCAAGACGTACCACGTGCAGGTGGATCGGGTCCCCGATGACACGTTGCTCGACCAGTTGCGCCACGGCGTGACGACCGCCGACGGCGAGGACCTCGGCGTCGCGCGGGTGGAGCTGCTGCGGGCCGGGGAGCGCCACGGGTGGCTGCTGGTGGAACTCGATGAGGGCCGCAACCGCCAGATCCGCCGCATGCTGCAGGGGTGTGGTGTGGAGGTGTTGCGCCTGGTGCGTGTTGCCATCGGGCCACTGTCCCTGGGCTCCCTGGCCAAGGGCGCGTGGCGACACCTGAGTGCCGCCGAGGTGGCGGCGATGGCCACCGTGGCCGGCCGACCGCCGACGCGATCGGCGCACCGGGCACGAGACGGTGCCGTGCCCTCCCGCGCCGAGTAGGATTCGCCGCATGATGCAGGCAGCCGCCGTGATCGACATCGCGCACGTGATCCAGCAGGCCGTGGCGCCGGTCTTCCTGTTCTCCGGCGTCGCGGCCATGCTGGGCGTGCTGACCAGCCGACTGGCGCGGGTGATCGATCGCGCGCGCCAATTCGAGCGGGAGTATCACGACCTGCCCGTCGGCAGTGAGCGCCGGGACATGCGTGATCGTCTGGCGACGCTGTCGCGCCGCTCGCGGTTGATCAACGCCGCCATCTCCCTGTGCACCCTGGCTGCGCTGCTGATCTGCGTCGTGATCGTGACGCTGTTCCTGGCAGCGCTGCTGCACGTCAGCGCATCACGCTGGATCGCGGGCCTGTTCATCATCGCCATGCTGGCCCTGGTGGGTGGGCTGCTGGCGTTCCTGCAGGAGATCTTCGTGGCGACGGCCAGTGTCCGCATCGACCCGCCACAGGATCGCGTCCCCGACACGATCCGCGAGGCCACCTGATGCCCGACACGTCGCCGCACGAGCGCATCGAACGCAGCTGGACCGACAATGCCGAGGCGTGGACGCAGGTGGTGCGTGACGGCCTCATTCCAAGCCGACAGGCGGGCACCGATGCCGCCATCGTCGCGGCCTGCCTGTCACACGGCACCGGACCGGTACTCGACGTCGGCTGCGGTGAGGGCTGGCTGGTGCGCGAACTGTCGGTGCGTGGTGTCACCGCGACCGGCATCGACGTCAGCGCGGCGCTGATCACACGGGCACGGGAACTCGGCGGTGGCGACTTTTCCGTCGCGACGTACGCGCAACTGGAAACGGATCCCCTCATCGCAGTCGGGCCATGGCAGGTGATCGCCTGCAACTTCGCGCTCCTCGGTGATCCACTCCATGCGTTGCTGGCCGCGCTGCGTGCGCGACTCGCGCCCGGTGGACGAGTGCTGGTGCAGACGGTGCACTCGTGGACGGCGCGTGGCGACGCACCATACCGCAGCGAGTGGCGCACCGAGGCCTTCGATGCGTTCGCCGTCGCCTTCCCGACGCCGATGCCGTGGTACTATCGCACGCTCGCGTCATGGCACGAGCAGTTCGCGATGGCAGGGCTGCGTGTCGTGTCACTCGATGAGCCGCTGCATCCCGCCACCGGACAGCCGCTGTCGTTGCTCTTCCACTGTGAGGCGGCGTGATCGACTGGCAGCGGGTGGTGCACGAGATGTCACCGATCGAGATCGCGGCCGCCCTGACCACGCTGGTGAACGTGTGGCTGCTGATGAAGGGCAACATCTGGACGTGGGCGTGGGGGCTGGTGTCGGTGATCCTGTACGGGATCGTGTTCTACCAGTCGCGACTCTGGTCGAGCACGGGATTGCAGGTGCTGTACTACCTGCCGATGCAGTTCTACGGCTGGTGGGTGTGGAAGAAGCGCGGGCCGACCCATGACGACGACCTGCCGGTGACGCGCCTCACGACGCAGGGCCGACTGCGCTTCCTGGCCGCCATCGTGCCGCTGGCGCTGCTGCTGGGCTGGGGCATGGGCTTCACCGGTGCCGAGCAGTCGATGATGGACGCCTTCGTCACCACGCTCGGCATCACGGGGCTGTATCTGCAGAGCCACAAGAAGATCGAGCACTGGTACTGCTGGGTGGTGGTGAACAGCGTCTATGGATTCTGGATCCTGCCTCGGCAGGGCCTGTACGTCTCGACGCTGCTGTACTGGATCCTGCTCTGGATGGCGGTGCAGGGGTGGCGCGAATGGGTGCGCGCTGCAGCCGGGCAACGCGCTGGTGCCGGACAGGTCGCCTGATGGTCGTTCGTGCTGGTCACTCCTCCCACTGAACCGTCGAAGGAATCACCGATGCTGCGACGCCTGCTGGTACTTCCGTGCCTCGCCGCGCAACTCACCGCCACTGCGCTGTCGGCGCAGGCCGGTGCGCGCGTTCCGATGATCGACAGCCTGCTGTCGCTGCGGTCGGTCGGCAGTCCCCGGCTGTCGCCCGACGGCCAGCGTGTGGCGTACCTGGTGACCAACACCGACTGGCAGCAGGATGCCTTCGTCTCGCAACTCTGGGTGCGCGACCTGCAGCGCGCGGCGCCGGTCCAGCTGACGCGTCACGAGGCGGGCGTGTCGCAGGTGCAATGGTCGCCCGACGGGTCCTGGATCACGTTCCTCAGCTCGCGCGTGGAACAGAGGCCGCAGCTGTTCGCGATCGCGGTGGCGGGCGGCGAACCGGTGCGCCTCACCAACGCGGCCGGTGGTGTGGGTGGGTACGCGTGGCGCCCGGACGGCGGTGCGATCGCGTTCACCAGCAGCCCCGCAGCGGCGGCGCGCAAGTCGCGCGACACCACCCTCGGAGGCTACGAGGTGGTGCGTCGTGACTACGCGATGCAGCAGCTCTACACGATCGAGCTCGCGGCCGCGCTGATCGCGCCGCAGGCCGGGGTCTCGCGCACGCCGAACGGCGCGAAGTTCACCGTCGGCGCCTTCGAGTGGTCGCCGGATGGCACGCGCATCGCATTCAGCGCCGCCACCGTGCCCGACGCAGTGGCCGCCAACTCGGCCGACATCCACCTGCTCACCCTCGCCGACAACTCGGTGCGCCCGCTGGTCACGCAGGCCGGTGCCGACAACGACCCGCACTGGTCACCCGACGGACGCCAGCTGGTGTTCGCCTCGGCGATGGGCGAGACACGCACCAACTACTTCCGCAACACGCGCCTCGCCATCGTGAGTGCGGATGGTGGCGCGCCACGCGCGATCACGATGCAGTTCGACGAGCAGCCGAACTTCGTGGACTGGGGCCCGGCTGGCGTGTACTTCGCCGGTTCGCAGAAGACCGCCTCGCACCTGTTCGTGGTGGATCCGGCCAGCGGCACGATCCGGCGCGTGACCGGCGGCGACGATGCGATGCTCTCCGGCTTCACGCTGAACCGCGCCAGGACGGCGGCCGCCTTCATGGTGGCGTCGCCGCAGTCGTTGCCCGAGGTGGCGGTAGCCGAGCTGCGCGACGCGTTCTCGCCGACGGTGATCACCAGCATGACCACGCAGGTGCGCGAGTGGAAACTCGGCACACGCGAGGTGGTGCGGTGGAAGAGCCGCGACGGTGCCGAGATCGAGGGGGTGCTGATCAAGCCGCGCGACTTCGACCCGACGCGCAAGTATCCGCTGCTCTGCGTGATCCATGGCGGGCCCACCGGCATCGATCGCCCCACGCTGCCCGACGCACGCTACTACCCGGTGGACGAGTGGGTGAATCGCGGCGCACTGGTGCTGAAGGTCAACTATCGCGGCAGCGCCGGCTACGGTGAGCGGTTCCGTGGCCTCAACTATCGCAACCTCGGCGTAGGCGATGCGTGGGACGTGATCTCGGGCGTCGACGCGCTGGTGGCCAAGGGCATGGTGGACGCCTCGAAGGTCGCCTCGATGGGGTGGAGCCAGGGCGGCTACATCTCGGCGTTCCTCACCACCAGCAGCACGCGCTTCGCGGCCACGTCGGTGGGGGCGGGCATCTCCGACTGGCGCACCTATTACTACAACACCGACATCACGCCGTTCACCATCAACTACCTCGGTGCCGACCCGGTGGCGGATCCCGCGATCTACGCCAAGACGTCGCCGGTGGACTACGTGCGCAACGCGAAGACTCCGACGCTGATCCAGCATGGTGAGCTCGATCGCCGGGTGCCGATCGCGAATGGCTACCAGTTGCGGCAGGCGCTCGAGGATCGCGGCGTGCCGGTGGAGATGATCGTGTACAAGGGCTTCGGGCACGGCATCACCAAGCCGAAGTCGCAGCGCGCCGTGATGCAGCACAACCTGGCGTGGTTCAACCACTACATCTTTGGCGACCCGATCCCGGACTTCACGCGACTCACACCCGCCACCGCATCACAGTGAATGCGATCCGCGAGGCGACAGGGGCATCGGTTCGTCGCTGATGCGATGGCTGAGCATCACGCCGACCATGGCGACCGTCGAGACGGCGGCCGCCACCAGCCAGATCGCTGACCAGTCGTGTGTCAGGTCGGTGGCGGTGTAACGCGCCACCGCGCGGCCGGCGATCCAGGCGCCACCGAGGTTGCCGAGTCCCATCGTGACCAGCCCCATGAACCCCTGCGCCGAGGCGCGCATCTCGGCCGGGGCGCGCTCGTGCACCATCAGCTGACCGGCCACGTAGATGCAGCCGTAGGCGACGCCGTGCAGCAGGATGCCGGCGTAGATCGCGGGAAGGTTGCCGACACCGCCCGCCGAGAAGAGGATGGTGCGCACGGTCCATGCGGCGGCTCCTACCAGCAGGACTCGCCGTGACCCGATGCGTCGGTACAGCCGCGGGAGCAAGAGCAGCACGGCGATCTCCGTCACCTGGCCGAGCGTGAGCAGCATCGCGGGGTGCGGGATCGCGAGGTCGGTGAGGTAGAGCGCGGCGAAGGCGTTGTAGAACTGGTTGGGCACACTCAGCACGATGCTGGCGCACACGAACAGCGCGAACAGCGGATCGCGCATCAGCGACAGCGCGTCGAGCCCGAGCAGGGTGGTGGCACTGCGCGGTGCATCGCGCCGCAGTGGTGGCGTGGCCGGCAGCGTGAGGCAATAGGCTGCGAACACGAGCGACGCGTAGCCGGCGAGCTGCATCGGTGTCGGTGTCAGCTCGAGGCCAAGTGCGCCCACCACCAGTCCGGCGATGATCCAGCCGATGGTGCCGAGCGTGCGAAGCGGCGGATACTCGCGCGCGGGCGTGACGAGATGGCGCATCGCCAGTGACGCAGCGAGCGAGATCGTCGGCAGGTAGCAGAGCGCGTAGGCGAGGATGGCGGCGTAGAGCGCCGCGAAGCTGTCCTGCCGTGCGGCGAGCAGCAGCAGCAGGCCGCCGACGCCGTGCAGGAGCGCCAGCATCCGTTCACTGCGCGCGAGGCGATCGGCCACCGCGCCGGCCAGCATCGGCGTGACGAGGCCGGCCAGGGCGAGCGTGCCGTAGATCATGCCGATCTGCGGGCCGCTGAAGTGCAGCGTGGCACCGAGCCAGCTGCCGAGTGACACGAACCACAGGCCCCAGATCGCGAACTCGCCGAAGAGCAGGAGGGCGATGCGGGTTCGCAGCGGTCCCGGCGTGCGCGTGGCCAATGCAGCTGGCTCAGGCACGCGCGGCGGGGGTCAGTTCTTGTGGCGGTAGACGATGCGGCCGCGCGTCAGGTCGTACGGCGAGACTTCGAGGGTCACGCGGTCGCCGGCGAGGACGCGGATGCGGAACCGGCGCAGGTTGCCACCGATGGTGGCGAGCACCGTGTGTCCGTTGTCGAGCGAGACGCGGAACATTGCGCTGGGCAGGACTTCACTCACGGTTCCTTCGAGTTGCAGTGCTTCTTCCTTGGCCATACATCCTGTCAGACGGGATACGACAACGCGGCCACCCGGGGAGGGGGGCCGTCACGGATTCGGGAAAGCTAACCAGTCCGGGGGGAGGGCGCCGGACGGAGACAACGAAGGGCCGGCTCGCGAGGCGAACCGGCCCTTCAGTGACGACCCCCGGAGAGGTCGACAGCGACGCTTAGCGCGAAGCCTTCGTGACGTTCTCAGCCGCTGGGCCCTTCGCGCCCTCGACGATGTCGAACTCGACCTGCTCGCCTTCAGCCAGGGTCTTGAAACCCTTCATCTGGATGGCAGAGTGGTGGACGAAGCAGTCCTTTCCGCCAGAGGCCGGGGTGATGAAACCAAAACCCTTGGCGTCATTGAACCACTTCACGGTGCCGGTCGTACGCATTGCTACAAACTCCTGTGGATTGATCGCGTCGGAGTCCGGCAACCCGGTACTGACCGACAACGTGACTCGTGGACAGACACTACTCCCACGAAAGAGTGCTGGGAAACGACGACGGGCCCGCGCTGTAGGAGGCGGACCCGTGGACCGAAACCCAGCCCGCGTCACATCGACGCGGAGCACAGCGCCATAACCGTATAGTCGAGGTGCCATTCCGTCAATAGCGACTTTTGCGAACGCGATTTCGACCCGCGGCGTTCCCGATCCTGAAGGGTCGAGTTCGCTGGCCCGGCCTTTGCAGTCTCATCCGTTCGGGTCGGGGGAGCGCGTTGGGGGGAGCGGGACAGCCGCGCCTGCCGGGGCAGTCCCCTGTGGGATCGTCGTCTCGGGGGAGGAAGCCATGCGCCAGTTTCGGATCGGACTGACCACCGTACTCGCCGTCTACGCCATCGCCATGCTCGCCTCGCCGGACGCCAGCGTCCTGCTGGACGAGTTCAACCAGCCGGTCCACGAAGCCGGTCACCTGGTGTTTGCGCCGCTGGGCTCCAGCATGCAACTGCTCGGGGGTGCCGTGCTCCCCATCCTGCTGCCGTTGCTGTTCGGCGCCCTCTACTCCGGTCGCCGCGACGAACACGCCGCCAGCGTCGCCGCGTGGTGCGTGGGGCAGGGATTCGCCACCATGGGCATCCGGATGGCCAACGCCGCCTCCGCCGCGCTCCCGCGGACCGATGCCGACCGTGACTGGGCCGCGCTTTTCTCCGACTGGGGTGTGCTGCACGAGGCGCTGCAGTTCGGACAGCTGGCGCACGGCTTCGGCTTCCTGGTGATGCTGGTCGCCACGTTCTGGGGCGTGAGTGAAGCGCTCGGTCAGCGCAATCGCCTGGCGATGGCATCGGGGCGATACCGGTAGCGATCGGGCGCCGCTGTCGATCGTGTGCGCGTCGCCGACGCGTGCGCGGTCGCGAGCCGGCGGTGCAATTCACTGGTCGGTGCGGCGGGGAGCGGCTACACTGCGGCTTCCTCCTCATCGGCATCGTCACATGGATCACACACCCCGCTTTCTCGCTCACGTCGCCGCCGTGCAGGCGCGCGTCACCGAAGTCTCGCCGGCCGACGTGCAGGAACTGCTGCGCAGTGGCACCGCGCAGGTGTTCGACGTGCGCGAGGACAACGAATGGGCGGCGGGCCACGTGGCCGGTGCAGCGCATCTCGGCAAGGGCGTGATCGAGCGCGACATCGAGCGACTGGTGCCCGACACCGCCGCGCCGATCGTGCTGTACTGCGGTGGCGGTTACCGGTCGGCGCTGGCCGCCGATGCGCTGCAGCAGATGGGCTACACCAACGTGCGGTCCATGACCGGTGGCTGGCGTGGGTGGAACGATGCCGGCGGTGCCGTCACCACGCCGGGCGCGTGAGCGGTCGCGAACGGGCGCGATCACGCGTGATGCGACGAATGGCGACGTGGACACTCGGCGTGGCGGCGACGGTGCTGTTGGCGGCGTGCGGTCGCGGCGACAAGCCCGCGCCGACACCGGAAGCGCGCCGGGCACACAAGGCGGCCATCGCGGCCGCCGCGCAGGATCGACTGGTGCTGCAGTACCTGGTGAAGGACGCGGAAGCAGTGAACCTCCGCGTCCCATCGCTGCGGCGGGTGTCGGATGGATTCGTGAGCGGTGACACGAGCGTGATCTGGTTCGCGTTCTTCGCTGGCGACTCGCTGCTGGTGCTCGACGAGACCCGGCGCGGTCCCGCGACCACCGAGGAGAACGCGCGGTACCTGTTTCGCGGCGATGCGCTGCAGTACGTGGCCCTCGATCGCATCCAGGCGTCGGGCACCGGGACGCCGCTGCGCATGCGGCTGGCCTTCGGCTACGACTCCACCGGCACGCTCTCGGCGACCTCGAAGAACGTCAACGATGCCGCCGTACCGCTGGATACGGTGGTCGACGTGCTGCGCGTGGCCGAACGGGCGCGCGCGCTGCGCACGCGAGTGTTAGGCAGGGCGACAACTCCCTGATGTGACGACGGGGCGCGATCCGGATCGGAGCGCGCCGCGTCGTCTGGCCGAAGCGCGCCCTGCGTCAGGCGCGCTGCCGCTTCAGCAGTTGCATCTGGGCCTCGACCACCTTGAAGCGGCGATCCTCGAGGTCGTACGCTCGCGCCACCTTCGTCCGCAGCGCCTGCAGCCAGCGGCTGGTGAGTTCCTGGAATGCGGTCCGCTGCGTCGTATCTTCCGGTGAGACCTGGTCGCGGCGCTCGGCGATCGCGAGCTCGGCATCGTCGGCGCGGATCGTCGCGTCGATGTGGTCACGCTCCACGCGTGCCGCCTCGGCCTGCGCCTCGCGCAGCGCGAGACGGGCCTGGATCAATTCCAGCGAGCGCTCCATGCGGCGCTTCTCGGATGCCGCCGAAATACGGTCCGCATCGCGCTTGTCTTTCCGCGCCAGTTTCTCCTTCGCGGTCGCGGCGGAGATGCCGTCCTTCAGCTCACCGACGGCGGCGCGCAGGCGGACTGCCTGCTCGCTCAGTGCCGCCCACCGCGACTCCGCATCACGGCGCTCGCCCAGCAGCCGATCCTTCTCGAGGCGGACGGTGTCCGTGCCTCGCGCCATCATCAGTGCTTCCAACGTGTCTGCGGCAGAGCTCGGTATGATCGAGTTCGCGGGCACGGCTGTTGCTACAGTCGGGGTTGTCTGCTGCGCGCCCGTGGCGCCGACAGGGACGAGACACACGAGGGCGAGGCCGGCAGCGTAGCGCCGCAGTCTGGTGAAAAGCATGACGAAGGAATCGTGTGTTGTTGGAAGCGGAGCCATCCGGTGCCGCGGAAAGATAGGCCGCCAGCCGGCAGGTGTTCCACGAAATCGGCGGCAAAGCTCAGTACGGCACGGGAACCGACGGTACGGTGGACCTGTACGAGCTCGACGAACCAGGCTGATCGACGACACCGGACGGCTGCAGTCGCCGTAGTCGTGTCGGAGGTGCACCCCGGTCTGCGAACGATCTGACATGCGCTGCGTTCTTCTAGGGTCGTTTCGGCACCATGAAACGAACTTCACGCCGAATGCGCTTGCCGAGGACGCTGCTGCGTCGACGCTGATGTATCGCGGGCTCAGGGGGACGGGAGCCGATCTGAGGATATGACAGTCTCTTCAATAGTGTCGAATATGTATTGACACTAATTTGAGAATAAAGCTGGTTGCGCGAACGTTCACTGGCTAGTGTGTGGTGGTGAAGGGCATGAAACAGCCGATGCCGGCTCGACTTGGGGGCGACATGCGTGTACACCGTTTGCCGTTGCATGGGACGAACGCCTACGTGATCAGCGGGGCGCACCACGTGCTGGTCGATACCGGACCTGAGCGTGCGCGCACCGCCTTGCTCGACGGGCTGTCGCAGCTTGGGCTCGGTGGCGAGGATCTGTCGCTGGTGCTGGCGACACACGCGCACGCGACGTCCATCGGCAATGCCGCATATCTGCAGCGCGTTTTCCACGTCCCGATCGCGGTGCATGGTGCCGACGCACCGATCCTCGCCAGTGGCCTCGACCGCGTCGCCGGAAATGCCGGCGTGTTCGGATCACTGATGCGGACGTTTTCGGATACCCGCTTCGATGCGCTGCCGCCGGACATCGTCTTCGGTCACACGCTGTCGCTGGAACCGTTCGGGTGCGCCGGTACGGTGGTTCACACGCCGGGCCACACCATCGGCTCCACGTCGGTGGTGCTGCCGACCGGCGACGCGATCGTGGGTGACCTGCTCAGCGGCGGCTGGTTCGGTGGGCGCCTGATGCCCAATCGCCCGACACGTCACTACCTGGCGGAGATTCCCGCGCGCGTGGTGCGCAGCCTGGCACTCCTCAACAAGCTTGGCGTGCAGCGGTTGCACCCGGGTACCGGTGATGTGCTGGCGATGGAGGACGTGAAGCGGCTGATCATCACCCGCGCACCGGAAGTGCCCAGCGGCCCCGATCCGGTCCGGCTCCGCGAGCGACGGATGCGCGAGGAACCGTCGCTCCACCTCGCCAACTGATCGAATCCTTCATCACGGCCCGCGGCACCACGCCAGCGGGCCGTGATGCGTTTCGGGACTGGCCGTGCAGGCGTGTGGCACGCCAGCCGGAACACGGCGCCGTGCCTGCCGTTCAGTCGGCATGCACCGTCCCTTCCTCACCGCCTCCTGGCGCCACCTGCTGTTCGCGAACTACGAGGCGGATCGCGCGCTGGTGCAGCGATTCGTGCCGCGGGGCACGGAGCTCGACCTGCTGGACGGCCGGGCGCTGGTCAGCATCGTCGGCTTCCGCTTCCTCGATACAAGGCTGCTCGGTGTGCCGGTGCCGTGGCATCGCGACTTCGACGAGGTGAACCTGCGCGCCTATGCGCGACGGAAGGTGGACGGCCGGTGGGAGCGCGGGGTCGTCTTCGTGCGCGAACTGGTGCCACGCCCGGCGATCGCATGGACGGCGCGCCTGGCGTACAACGAACCGTATCGCGCAGTACCGATGCGCCACAAGATCGCGATGGACGCCGGCTCCGGCGGCACGCTGCGCTACGAGTGGCGCCAGGCGGGGGCGTGGCATGCAGTGGCGGGGGCGGTGCGCGGCGCCCCGGGCCCGATCGATCCCGACAGCCCGACCGGCTTCATCACCGAGCATTACCTGGGTTACACCGGGCAGCGGTCCGGCGGCACGGTGGAATACCGCGTCGCGCACCCGCGCTGGAACGTGTGGGAGCGGGCCGAGGTGGCGTTGCAGTGCGACGTGCGGGCGGTGTACGGTCCGGAGTGGTGCGACGCGCTGGGGGCCGCGCCCTGGTCGGCCTTCGTCTGCGACGGCGCGCCGGTCACGATCTCCTTTCCCCGCCGCCTCCCGACGTGACCTGAGGCGCCCTCGGCGCGTTCCAGTGATGCAGGAGCCGTCCGCGCCGGTAAGTTGCAGGCGGGCCCGCCCGCGATCCGCAGCACCGTTGCTCCCGCAGACTCGCATCCCGACACATCCGTGCGCCTCGTCGACATCCAGCCGTGCTGCACCATCGGGTCCGAGCACGCCCCGCAGCGGGGCGCGCCATGACGCTCTGGATCGCCCGCTACGGCGTGCGGATGCTGGCGATCGTCCTGGCCATGCTGCTGGTGGAATTCGCGGCCTTCTTCTTCGCGATCGAACATGACGTGAACCGGCTCTACTGGGTGCCGGTCAGCTATGCGCTGGTGGCCTACGCCGGGTACGATACGGTCAGCCGCATGCCGCTGCTCTGGGGCCTGGTGATGAGCGGCGCGATCGCCGGCATCGTCAACAGCGCCTCGTGGTTGATCGGCTCCTTCGTGGCCGAGGGACGCTTCCGCATGCCGGCCGAAGCCGAGCCGCTGCTGGTCGCCACGTCGCTGCTGATGGCGTCACTGATCGGGGCGATCATCGGCGGTGCGGCGGGGGTGATCGCGCGCGCCCGACGCCGCCAGCGCGCGCGCCGCTCCGCGATCCGCAAGCTTGCCTACACCGCGATGGATGAAGCGCCGGATGCGAGCGAAGACCGTGTCGCATCGACGACGCCCACCGCGCGTGCGCACGCGCCAGTCACGCACGGCGCTGAGCGTCCGTGACTCGTTACCCCACCGGCGTCGCGCCGCGTGACGCCTGACCGCAGCGCGTCCGAGGCTCTGGTCGGCACGTGGCGGCTGCTGCGATGCGAGGCGCCGCTCGAGATCCAGCCCGGCACCACGATGCGGTTCGGTGCCGACGGCACGCTCGACTATGTCATCCCGACCGGTGACGGCGTGCTGCGCGTGGCGCTGCGCTGGCGACTCGATGCCGGTACCCTGCACACGATGCACGAGGACGGCTCGAATCCGGTGACCGTCGCCGCCAGCATCGGCGAGGCGGACGTGCTGGCGTTCGACTTCGGTGGCCCGCGCGCATTCTTCGTCCGCAGCACCTGACCGAGTGCGCTTGCCGGCACATCCTCACCGGATAGCTTGCCAGCTGTATCCTCCTGGAGTTTCAGATGCGTGGTCTGTCCGCAATCGCCCTCGGCCTGCTCATCACCGGGATTGGCTTGTATGCCGCTGCGGCAGTCACGCCGATCGCGTTCCCGGCGGCGTTCACCGCGCAGGGGCACACGTCCAATCCGGTGGCGCTGTTCGTGATGATGTCGATCACGCTGGTCACGTCGGCGTTCGGCGGCTGGCTCACTGCCCGGCTGGCCGAGGATCACCTGCTGGGGCATGCGCTGATGATGGCTACGCTGGCACTGGTGAGCGCCGTGTTCGTGGGCGCGATCCGCTGGGCGTCGACACCGGTGTGGTATCACGTCGCGTCGTGGACGCTGATGCCGGTGGCCGCAGCGATCGGCGCGTTGGCGTGGAAGCGCACCTTGCTGCGCCTGCGGCCGGAGCTCGCGCGCCGCGCCGTCGCGTCCTGAGTTCATCCCCGACACACCGGGAGTCGTGATGGCGCGCCCACTGCAGGTGTACGAGACCGCCGACGTGACCGTGACCTTCGATCCGCAGCGCTGCATCCACAACGGGCACTGCGTCCGCACCCTGCCTGAAGTGTTCGACACCGCCGCACGTCCGTGGGTGCAGCCCGCGAACGCCGATGCCGCGACCGTGATGCAGGTCGTCGCCGGGTGCCCGACCGGTGCATTGCACGCCACTGCTCGCGATGGTGCCTCGGCCGATGCACCGCTCGAGGAGGCGCCGCTGAACCTGCGTGTGGCACGCCACGGTCCGCTGTTCCTGCGTGGTGGGATCACCGTGGTGAACGCCGACGGCAGCACGCTGGTCTCCGATGCCCGCGTCGCGCTCTGCCGGTGCGGACTCTCGCAGCGCAAGCCGTTCTGCGACAACAGCCACCGCGCCGCCGGCTGGCGTGACACGCAGGTGCCCGGAAACGGTCAGCCCTGACGCCTGCCAGGCGACCTGCGGCGCTCAGGTGCCGCGCGGCTTGGCGCGGTGGGTAGGTGTGGCAGTGAGCGGATCCTCCGGCCACGCATGGCGCGGATACAGACCGCGGAGATCCTTGCGGACGTCGGCGTAGCTGCTGCGCCAGAACCCCGGCAGGTCGCGCGTGACCTGCACCGGACGGTGCGCCGGCGACAGCAGATGAATCACCAGCGGCACGCGTCCGTCGAGTACCGACGGTGTTTCGCGCGCGCCGAACAGTTCCTGTAGTCGCACCGCCAGCACCGGTGCGGCCGGATCGTCGTAGTCCACCGGGATGCGTGAGCCACTGGGCACGGTGATGTGCGTGGGCGCGAGACGGTCCAGCGTGGCGCGCAGCGTCCAGTCCACCCGGTCGAGCAACAACGCCCCGAGGTCGGCTCGGCGCACGTCGTCCAGCGAGCGGGCGCCGTGCAGGGCCGAGGTGAGCCAGGTGTCGGCCTCCGCGCGCAACGCCTCGTCGCTCACGTCGGGCCAGCGTGGATCGTGCCGATGCAGGAACGCCAGCCGTGCACGCAGGCGCGTCGCACCGTCGGACCACGGCAACGATGCGGGCCAGCCATCGAGGATCAGCGCGCGCAATGCCTCGGCGCGTTCGGCCGCGCTCACGTTCTCCGCGACGCGCTCCACCACGGTGATCGCGCCCAGCGACTCGGTCACGGTGCCGCGAATGCGGCCGGTCTCGGCGTCGGCGAGCACCGTGCGGCGGGTGGTGAGCTGCGATGCGTACAGTTCGCGCACGGTGGACGCGTCGAGCGTCGCGGCCAGTTGCACTGTCGCGTCGCGGCCGGCGTCGTCGAGTGCGGCGCAGGCAATCCACTCCTCACGCGCCAGCGCCGAGCCCTGGTCGCGCAGGAACGCGCCGCTGCCATTGCGCAGGAGGTAACGCGCGCCGGCACCATCGCGACGGCGTGCGACGCGATCCGGGTACGCCAGCGCGACCAGCGCACCCAGCGCCGAGTGGTCATCGCCAGTGTGCTCGTCGTCGCGCCGCACGTTCATGCGATCGCGTAACGTACGCGCCGTCTCGCGGCAGCGGGCCAGCGCCGCGTCGTCGAGGGCGAGGCCGGCCGGCAGCGCGCGGCGACCGCTGCGCACTGCGTCGATGCGCAGCGCGAGGTCGGGATCGAGCAGCCGCGCATCGACGGCGCGCACGGGGTCGCGCTCCTCGAGAATCGCAACCAGGTCGCAGGCGAGGGCCAGCACGTGACGCTCGCGCGCCATCAGCAGCAGGTGCGCCATGCGAGGGTGCACGCCGAGGGCCGACATCGCGCGCCCGTGCGGCGTGAGGCGGCCGGTGGTGTCGAGTGCACCGAGGGCCGCGAGCAGCGTGCGGGCCTGGGCGAATGCCGCGGCAGGTGGTGTGTCGAGCCACTGCAGTTCATCGGCGCGCTCGATGCCGGCGCCGGCCAGGTCGAGCGCCAGCGGTGCCAGGTCGGCGTCGAGCATCTCCGCTGACCCGTGTGCCCGCAGCGCGGCGTCGTCGAACTCGTGCCAGCACCGCACGCAGTGTCCTGGCGCCAGACGTCCCGCGCGGCCCCGACGCTGGTCGGCGCTGGCACGCGACACACGCACCGTCTCGAGCCGCGTCATCCCGGTGCGTGCCGAGTAGCGCGGCACGCGCGACCAGCCGCTGTCCACCACCACGCGAACACCTTCGATGGTGAGCGACGTCTCGGCAATGGCACTGGCGATCACCACCTTCCGTCGTCCGGGCGGTGATGGTGCGATGGCCGCGTCCTGTGCACGCGCGTCGAGCATACCGTACAGCGGCCAGAGGTCCACCGACGCCGACACCGATCCTTTTTCGAGAAGTGATGCGACCCGCCGGATCTCGCGGGCACCGGGGAGGAACACCAGCACGTCGCCATCGTGCGCGGCCAGCGCATCACGGACGGCACCTGCGGTGGCCTCCTCCATGCGCTGCCCGGTGCGGGGCGGCGCGAACGTGGTGGCGACAGGGAAGGCGCGGCCGGTGCTGGTGATCACCGGCGCATCACCGAGCAGCGTCGCAACCCGTGCGCCATCGATGGTGGCGGACATCACCAGCAGACGAAGATCGGGGCGGAGCAGCGCCTGTGAGTTGAGCGCCAGCGCCAGTCCGGTGTCGCCGTGGATCGAGCGTTCGTGGAACTCGTCGAAGCAGATCACACCCACACCGTCGAGGGTGGGATCGTCGAGGAGCATACGTGTCAGCACACCTTCGGTCACGACTTCGATGCGCGTGCCGGCGCCCACGCGCGTGTCGCCGCGCATGCGCCATCCGACGGTCGCGCCGACGCTCTCGCCGCGCAGCGCGGCCATGCGGCTGGCGGCAGCGCGGGCGGCGAGGCGTCGCGGTTCCAGCAGCAGGATTCGGCCGCCGGCCAGCCACGGCGCGTCGAGCAGCGCCAGTGGAATGCCGGTCGTCTTGCCGGCGCCGGGCGGTGCGACCAATACCGCCGCGGTGCCGTCGCGCAGCGCGGCGTGCACCTGCCCCACCACGGCCATCACGGGCAGCGACTCGGTGCCCTTGGGCAGTGGTGGAGTGTGCGAAGCGGTCACGGCGCTAACTTTACCGGAGCGGCACCGCCGGCGTGACTCTGTGGCGTGCCTCACCGCATGATCTCCCGGCCGCGGCCGGAAGGAGCAGCCGATGCATCCCCGACTTGCCGCAGTGATCGAACACGCCGATGCGGCGCGCGCCGAGCTGCTGGCCGCCGTCGACGCGATCCCCGAGGAGTTGCGCGAGGCGCGCCCGTCGGAGCAATCCTGGTCTGCGGCCGAGGTGCTGGAGCACCTGGTGCGCGTCGAGAAGGGTGTGGCGAAGCTGATGGCGCTGAAGATCGGCGAGTTGCAGGCCTCGCCGGAGCCGCCGCACGAGACGGCGGACATGGTCGCGATCACCGATGCGCGGTTCGGTGTGCTGGCCAATCGCGCCAATCGCATCGAGGCGCCGGATCGTGTGGTGCCGGAAGGGGAGATGTCGGCCGAGTCGGCCCGCGCGGCGTTGATGGAGACGCGTGGTATCCTGCTCGATCAGCTGCACGCCGGTGACGGCCTCGCCTACTCGACGGTGTTGCACCCGCATCCGTTCCTCGGCACGCTCGACCTCTACGAATGGGTGTACTTCGTGGGGGCCCATGAACGTCGGCACGCGGAGCAGGTGCGCGAGCTGGCGGCCCACTTCGCTGCCACCGACTGACATGACCGAGACGTCACTGCAGTATCCCGTGGGTCGCTTCACCGTGCCGGATACGATCACCGGTGCGGCGCGTGATGCGGCGATTGCGGAGATCGCCGGATTGCCGGTGGCGATGCGCGCCGCCGTGGCTGGCCTCGACGCCGCACAACTCGAGACGCCGTACCGCGACGGTGGGTGGACGGTGCGCCAAGTGGTGCATCACGTCGCCGACAGCCACATGCACGCTTACATCCGCGCCAAGTTCGCGCTGACCGAGGAAAGTCCGACCATCCGGCCGTACGACGAAGGCGCGTGGGCGCTGCTTCCCGACGTGGCGACGGTGCCGGTCGAGGTCAGCCTGTCGTTGCTGGACGGCATCCACGCGCGCTGGGTGGCAAGCCTGGTGGGGTTCAGCGAACAGCAGCTGATGCGACCCTTCGTGCATCCGGAGCTCGGCCCGCAGCGACTGGACCTCTCGCTGCTGCGCTACGCCTGGCACGGGCGGCATCACGTCGCGCACATCACGTCGTTGCGCTCGCGGATGGGGTGGTGAGTGCCGGCGTGACGCTGCAAACGGCGGCGCGCGCGACGGAGGTGATGACGCCGATCCTGTTCTTCGATGGTGAATGCGGGTTCTGCGATCGTGCGATCCGCTTCGCGATGACGCACGACGTCCACGCGCGCCTTTCCGTGGCTACCCTGGCCGGTGAGACGGCGCGCCAGGTGCTCGGCCCGTTCGCAGACATGCTGCGCGACGTGGACTCGACGGTGCTCTACCTGCCGGCCACCCCCGCGGCTGACGCGTCGGTGCAGGTGCACTCCGATGCAGCCCTGTCGGTGTTGCGGCTGCTGGGTGGCGGGTGGGCATTGCTCGGGACGCTCGGCCTGCTGGTGCCGCGCTGGATTCGCGACGCGGCGTACAAGGCATTCGCGCGGCGCCGATTCCGCTGGTTCGGCCGGGTGGAGGCGTGCCAGCTGTGGCCGGCGGAGTGGCGCGCTCGCGTGCTGCCGTGATGGTGCTGCGGGCGTTGCCGGCGCTGCTGCTGCTCGGTGCGGGATGCGTGTCGCGGAGCGCGGCGCCCTGGGTCGGCACCTGGCGCATGACGGCTGTGGAGAGCCGCGACAGTGCGACCGGACCGTGGCGCCGACCGTTCGGCGAGGCACCGTCCGGGCTGGTGTTCTACAATGCCGACGGCACCCACGCGATGCAGTTCACCCGCACGCCGGTGCCACCGATGTTCGCTGCCGGCACGGATCGCAGCGCGACCGAGCCGGAACTGCGGCAGCTGTACGAGGCATACTTTTCGTGGTTCGGTCGCTACACCGTGGACCCCGTCCGCGGCATCATCACGCATCGCATCGAGGGCAGCCTGTGGCCAAGCTGGCGCAACACCGTGCAGGAACGCCCGTTCCTGATCCGCGGCGACACGATGTTTCTCGGCGACCTGGTGCGGGCGCGCCGGGTGCTGGTGCGCGAGCGATGATCGCGCGCGCCGTGCTGGTCGTGCGCGCGTCGCTGCTGGCGCTGGCGGTGCAGGCCTGCGCCACTGCTCCTTCGCGTAATGGCGCCGAAGGCGACAGCAGAGGCTCCGCGCCGGTGGTGGTGCTGGTACGCCACGCCGAGAAGGCGCCACTGCCCGCGAACGATCCGGTGCTCAGCACGGCGGGCATGATGCGCGCCGGTGCACTCGATGCGGAGTTGCGCGACATGCCGATCCGTGACGTGGTGGTGAGTCACCTGCAGCGCACGCGGCTGACGGCGTCGGTCGTGATCGCGCGCGCGCAGCCGGTGGTGCACGTGGTGCCGATCGGCGCCGGTGGGGCCGCGGCCCACATCCGCGCCGTGGCCGACACGGTGCGCGCAATCGCGAAGCAGCGTGGCCAGGGCGGCATCCTGGTGGTCGGACACAGCAACACGGTGACGCAGATCGTCGGCGCGCTGGGTGCCGGTACGCTGCCGGAGCTCTGCGACTCGCAGTACAGCCAGCTGTTCCGCGTCACGTTGCCGAACACCGGCAGCCCGACGCTCGCGCGCAGCGTCTACGGGGCTCCGGATCCATCGGATCCGAGTTGCGCGGCGAGCGCCCCCGGCATGCTGCAACGTCCCTGACGCACGTCGGCGCCGCGTGGCATCAAGCGGCTGCGGCGTCCGTGCTGGGCAATGCTGTCGATGCCGCGGCAGCGTGTGCGGCTTCGCGCACCAGCGCGGCGATCTGGCTGGCGGCATGCGGCCGCGCGAGACTCAGCGCGGCTCGTGACGCGCGCTGCAGCGCCGCCGGTGCATCACGCCCCACCAGCCACGCCTGCAGTGCCGCCGTGGCGGCCAGCGGTGACGGCGCCCACACACCGGCGCGGCCACGCGTCACGAACGCGATGTTGCCGGTCTCCTGACCGGCGATTGCGCTGGTGAGGATCAGCGGGCAGCCGCTGGCGCAGGCTTCACTGATCGTGCCCGGACCTGCCTTGGTGAGCAGTGCCGACGCGGCGCGCACGAGGTCCGCGAAATTGTCCACGAAGTCGTACACGCGCACCGTGCCATGCCACGAACGCGCACGCAGCCGTGCCGCCAGCGCATGATTGCGGCCGGCGACCACCGCCACGTCGCACGGCAGGCCGGCACGATCGATGGCCACCGTGAAGGCTTCCAGCCCACCGATGCCTTCCGCGCCGCCAGCCAGCAGGATCGTGGCACGGTCCTCCGCCCAGCCAAGACGCGCGAGCAAGTCGCGCCGCTCACCGGGTTGCGCCACGAACGCCGGCGCGACAGGAATGCCGATGACGTGCACCTGCTCTCGTGGAATGCCGGCCGCGATCGCCGCGTCGCGTGCCTCGGGCGTCGGCACCACCACCAGGTCGGCGCCGCTGTCGTACCACGACACGTGTCCGGAGATGAGGTCCGTGACGACGACGATGATCGGCACCTGTGGATAAGTGCGACGGAGTGGAGCGGTCAGCAGAGGATGCGTGCACACGATCACGTCCGGCGTGTGCGTCGCCCCCAGTGCGTCGAACCCGCGTCGCAGCACCGGCCACGCCGCGCGCTGCACCGCACGTACCACGCGCGGCCTGTTGGTGAGACGGAAGCCCGCCTCCCACAGCCAGGGCAGATGTCGCACGACCACCGGATACGCCCCGCCGATCTGCGAGAACGGCCAGCGTGCCTGCTCGGCATACGGATCGGCCATCACCACGCGCACGTCGTCACCGCCGGCCAACAGTGCACGCCGAATCGACTCGGCCGCCGCGCGGTGTCCGCCACCGGTGTCGGCGAAGGCGATGAGGATGTCGGTCATGCGGCGGTGGCGGTCTCGCGGGCGTGCGTCGGCGCGCGGAACGCCTGCACGATCGGCGTCCCGGCGTAGGTACCCGGTATCGCCACGCCGAGCGCGTGCAACACCGTGGCCGGCACGTCGAGCAGCGTCAGGCCAGGCGGCAATTCCTGCGGCACCACCCCGGCACCGTCGATGAAGATCGGGATGGTGCAGTCGTGCGGATGCGCGCTGTCGTGGTGCGTGGCCACGCGACCACCGCCGCCATGATCCGCCAGCGCCATCAGCAACGTGTCGTGCCGCGTGGCGGCGAGTTCGCTGCGAAGGATGCCGAGGGCGTGGTCCATGCGGGCCACGGCCGTGAGGTAGGCGGCCGACATCCAGCCGGCACCATGACCAACGGCGTCGCAGTCGGGCCAGTGCAGCACGATCAGCCCCGTGCGCTGCGAGCGGAGGGCTGGCATGGCCGCGGTGAGCAGCACGTGTGCATTGGCGGTGGCGAACGTGACGTGCTGCAGGCCGAGCGCGCGCACGATGCGCTGCGCGGTGGAGCGAATCAGCCATGGCACCTGGCGCACCACACCGCTGGTCGGAAAGCCGGCGGCGGCCACGGCCTGCGGCAGGGTGGTCATCGGCACGCGCGGCAGTGGCACACGGAAGCGATCGGAGTCCACTCCGTGGTCGATCGGCGAGAGGCCGGAGAGCAGGGACGTCATGGCCACTGCCGTGACACTCGGCAGCACGGTGGTGGCGTCGGTGGTGCAGGCACTCTCGCGCTGCAGCGCCGCCAGGTTCGGGAAGCGCGGGTCACCGACGAGGTCTGCGCGCAGTCCGTCGAGGACCAGCAGGACGACCCGGCGCGCGGGTGACGTGGTGGCAGGTGCGTGGAGTCGGTGCGACATCGCAGGCCTCTCGGTGTGAGTGCAGGGAAGGAGCCCTGGCGATGTGTCGCCGCGGTGACTGGTGCGTGCCGTTCCGGTCACGGCCCGGTACGCAGCCGGCGACGACGGCGGTCGCGGACGCTTGCCCCGGTTGCGGCCACAGTGATGATTTCAGGGCCGCGGCCCGGTCACGTCGTGATCGCCTGGCCAATTCACTCGACCATCTTCGTTGGGAGTCCACTGCATGCGTCACTCCGCTCCAGTCACTCGGCTGATCGCCCTGTCGTTCGTCGCGCTCGCGCTGATCCCGGTGACGCTGGAGTCGCAGCGCCTCGCGCCGGTGCCGGTTGGTTTCGTGGCGGCGGAACCGGACATCAATCCGGTGGGTGTGTTCACGATGAAGACCACGCAGCCGCTGATGGGATCGCCGGTCTTCGACGTGAACTGCACCGTGACCAAGGGTGCGACCGGTGCCTTCGGCGGCGCATGCGGCAATGCGGACAGTGGCGAGGTCCCGATCAGCACCGTGACGGCGGCCGGCAAGCTGGTGACTATCACGGGCGACACCCCGGTGGGGCCGTTCACGGTGACGGTGACCGTGACCGACGGCGTTGCCGAAGGGAGCATCAGCCTTGGCAACGAGACTGCGAAGCTGAAGGGCACGTTCGCGCCCAAGTGAGTCTGCAGGTTGCGGCATGTCAGCGCGTCTCGGTCGCCTCTGCGTGCGACCGACGCGCACCTTCCGATCTCGGAGATCCCGGTGAAGACACGACGGTGGTGCGGTGCAGTGGCAGCGGGAGTGATGCTCGGTGTGTTCGCGACAGCGGCACCGGCGCGCGCGCAGGCCCCTGAGTCGGAGACGGTCGCACAACGCGCGGTGGTGCAGGAGCTCTTCGACGCGATGCGCGCGGGCGACAGCGTGCGGATACGCGCCGTGTTCCATCCGGAGATGCGCTACCTGATGACATCCGACGTGGGCCCGGATGGCGTGGCGCGGCTGCGGGCGACGCCGCTGGACGGGTTCGTGACGTCGGTCGGCACCAAGCGCGCGGAAGCGGTCGACGAGCGGATCTTCAATCCGAAGGTGCTGGTCGATGGCACGCTGGCGTCGGTCTGGGTCGACTACTCGCTCTATGTCGGGACGCGGTTCATCCACTGCGGGGTGGACGTGTTCCACGTGGCCAAGGTGGGCGAGACCTGGAAGATCGCGGCCCTGACCGATACGCGTCGGACGACGGGGTGCACCCCGTAGGCTCGCCCTCACCGGACTCGGCTGGAGCCTCCGTCCGGCGCCAGCGGAGGTTGCGGGACCGGGTCGGCCCCATGACAGTCGTTCCGAGTTGTAAAATGACTGACTGGTCAGTATCCTGAGGAGCGCTCGCACCTGCGGGCTTTTCCTTGGAGCGTCACATGACTGACCCTTCAGTCACGCAAGACCTGCCGGTCACGGCCCGACTCGACCCCCGCGCCCGACGCCCCGCCGAGGAACGCGAAGCGCAGATCATCGACGCCGCGTTCACCGCCTTCGCCGCCACGGGCCTCGACGAGACCCGCCTCGAGGACATCGCTCGCCTCGCCGGCGTGGCCAAGGGCACCATCTACCTCTACTTCCCGAACAAGGAAGCGCTCTTCCGCGAGATGATCCGGCGGACGGTGGTGGTGCGACTGGATGCCCTCGAAAGTGCGCCGCACGATCCCGATCCGCTGCGCGATTTCGACCGCGTCGTCCGCACCTACTGGAGCTACGTCACCGAGCCGCAGTTCCCGGTGCTCTACCGCCTCGTCACCGGCGTGCTCCCGCGCCTGCCTGAATTGAGCCAGTTCTTCGCCGAGCGTGTGTCGCTGCGGTGGCAGAAGCTGCTGCAATCGTGCGTGGACGCCTGCGTGCGCGACGGCAGCTTCGGCCCCGAACAGGCGCCCGAGGCGGCGCGCATGCTCCACGCACTGCTGATGCAGCACGCCCTGATGCGCGCCAATCCCACGCTCTGCTCGGCGATCCATCTCGACGACGCTGACGCCGTGCTGGATCGCGTGCTCGGCTTCTTCCGCGCGGCCCTGCGGCCCGCGGCGCCCTCTCCCGCCTGAACCGATGTCATCGCACTTCACCGTTCGTGCACGACGCACACTGCCACTGACCTTGGTGCTCGCCGCCTCACTTGGAGCACAGGGTGCCCCGCAGCCGCTTCGGCTCACCCTCGCAGGTGCAGCGCAGCGTGCTCGCGAGCAGAGCCTGGCCGTGATCGGCAGCAACGTGCGCGCATCGCAGGTCGAGGCGCGTGTGCACCAGCGCCGTGCCGACCTGCTGCCCTCGTTGAGTGGTATCGCCGAGGCGAACAGCCGCACCTTCAACACCGCCACGCTCGGCATCGACTTCCCGACGCCGGCCGGACAGGAACCGTTCTTCGATCCACGCGGTGAAGTGCTCGGCCCGGTGCCCACCAGCGACGTGCGGGCGCGCGTGGCCCAGAACATCTACGACGGTGCCGCCATCGCGCGCCTGCGACTGGCGCGCCAGCAGGGCAGCGCGGCTCGGAAGGAGTCCGATCAGGTGGGCGCCGCCGCTGCCACGCAGGCCGCCGTCGCCTACGTGCGCGTGCAGCGCGCCGAGGCGGTGTTCGAGGCCCGCGCCGCCGACTCGACACTCGCCGCCGACCTGCTCCGCATCGCACGCGAGACGTTGCGTGCCGGCACCGGCGTCGCGCTGGACGTCACGCGCGCCGAGTCGCAGCTGGTCGGCATCCGGTCACAGCTGATCGGGGCCCGTGTGGAGCGCGACAAGGCACGCCTCGACCTCCGTCGCGCCATCAACGTGGACCTCGACCAGCCGATCACGATCGCCGATCCGCTGGATGGCGGCGAGATCGACGTGCCGGCAGAACGCCTCGCGCTGACGACGGCCGAACGACTGCGTCCGGAACTGGTGGTGGTCAACGAGCAGTTGCAGTCGGCGACACTCGCCGCGCGCGCGATTCACGCCGAGCGACTGCCGACCGTGACCGCCGTGGCCGACAACGGCTTCATCGGCAAGAAGATCGGCAACAACATGCTCAACACCTGGACCTGGGCGCTGCGTGTGTCGGTGCCGGTGTTCGAGGGTGGTCGCCGTCAGGCGCGCGAGAACGAACAGGGCTTCGTGGCGCAGGAGTTGGCGACGCGTCGCAGCGACTTGCTGGCACAAGTGAACGTGGACGTGCGCAGTGCACTGCTGGATGCCGCCTCGGCCAGCGAAGCGGTGGCGGCAGCGCAGGAACGCGCCCGGCTCGCCGAGCAGGAAGTGGCCCAGTCGCGTGATCGCTTCACGGCCGGCGTGTCCGGCAACCTCGATGTGACCTCGGCGCTGCTCGGCCTCAGCACCGCCCGCACACAGCTCATTGACGCGCTGGCAAATCGCCAGCTGGCCCGCATCTCGATCGCCCGCTCGCAGGGCGCCATCTCGTCGCTCCGCTGAGCGGAAGGAAGACTCGCATGACTGCACCACTTCATTCCGACGCCGCATCGTCACTCGACCTCGAGACGGCACCACCCGCATCGGTGGTGGGCCGAAAGGTCGCCGCGCCGACGAAGCGAAGTCCGCTGCCGTTCATCCTCGGCGCGCTGGCGCTGGTGGGTGGCTTCTGGACCTTCCGCACGCTGTCGTACGCCAGCGCGCACGAGAGCACCGACAACGCGATGATCGACGGACACGTGCTGCCGGTGCTGGCGAAGGTCGGTGGCTTCGTGACGGCGGTGAACGTGGCCGAGAACGACCGCGTGCGCGGCGACGTATCGCTGGTCACGATCGATGATCGCGAGTATGCGGTGCGCCTGGCGCAGGCCGAGGCGGACCTGGCGGCGGCGCGCGCCGCATCGGGCGGACGCGGTACCGGCACTGGTCAGGCGCAGGCGATGGTGGAGACGGCGTCGGCGCAGACGGCGGTGCAGAACGCGAACATCGATGCCGCACGGGCGCAGGTGGTGAAGGCCGAGGCGGACCTGGCGCGCTTCACCGACCTGGCAGCCAAGAACATCGTCAGCAAGCAGCAGCTCGACGCGGCGACGGCGCAGGCCGCAGCCACCCGTGCGCAATTGGTTGCGGTGCAGCGGCAGGCCTCGGCGGCGGGTGCCAACGTGCAGGGCATGCAGGCGGGCGTGCGCTTGGCGGAGGCGCGGCTGGCGGCGGCGCAGGCGGCGCGCGACAATGCAGCGCTGCAGCTCTCGTTCGCGAAGGTGACCGCGCCGGCGGCGGGCTCGATCAGCAAGAAGATGGTGGAGGTGGGACAACTGGTGCAGCCGGGGCAGATGCTGATGAGCATCACGTCGGACACCGGACTGTTCGTGGTCGCGAACTTCAAGGAAACGCAGCTGGCCAACCTGCGCGTCGGGCAGCCGGTAGAGCTGGAGGTGGATGCGTACGACGGCGCGACGATCGAGGGTGTGGTGGAGAGCATCAGCGCTGCCACCGGCGCGCGCTTCACGCTGCTGCCGCCCGACAACGCGAGCGGCAACTTCACCAAGGTGGTGCAGCGTGTGCCGGTGCGGATCCGGATCACCAAGGCGCTCGACGCCACGCGTCCGCTGCGGATCGGGCTCAGCGTGATCGCCCACGTCGCCACCAAGTGACGAGCGCGCGAGGCTGCTGAAGATGGCCACCGCAGTCCTGCCCGGATCGGCCGCCGCGGCGGTCGAGGATCCGTACGCGAATCGGTACTGGATCGCCGCCGCCGTCACGCTGGCGGCGGTGCTGGAGCTGGTGGACACGTCGATCGTGAACGTGGCCGTGCCGCACATGATGGGCAACCTCGGCGCAACGCTGGACGAGATCGCGTGGGTCAGCACCGGGTACATCATCGCCAACGTGATCGTGATCCCGATGTCGAGCTGGTTGTCGAACTGGTTCGGCCGTCGACGCTACCTCACCGGAAGCATCCTGCTGTTCGTGGCGGCGAGCTTCTTCTGCGGTGCGGCGACGGGACTGTGGTCGCTGGTGTTCTGGCGCGTGGTGCAGGGGCTGGGCGGCGGTGCGCTGCTGAGCACCGCGCAGGCGACGTTGTTCGAGGCCTTCCCACCCAAGGACGTCGGCAAGGGACAGGCGATCTTCGGCATGGGCGTGATGGTGGGGCCGACGCTCGGTCCCACACTCGGCGGCTACATCGTGGACAACTACGACTGGCCGTGGATCTTCTACATCAACGTGCCCCTCGGCCTGATGGCGGCGGCGATGGTGTGGGCGTACGTGCGCAATTCCACCTCCGGTACTCGCGCGACGAAGATCGATGTGGCGGGCATCGTGCTGCTGGCCGTGAGCGTGGGCTCGCTGCAGTTCATGCTCGAGCGCGGTGAGCGCAACGACTGGTTCGAGAGCGGCCTGGTGACGTCGCTGGCGCTGCTCAGCGGCGTCAGCTTCGTGCTGTTCATCATTCGGGAGCTGACCTTCGAGCAGCCGATCGTGAACCTGCGCGTGCTGAAGAGCCGGCAACTGGCGGCCGGCGTCACCTTCGCCTCGGTGCTCGGCCTGGCGATGTACGGCTCGATCTTCGTGCTGCCGGTGTTCCTGCAGCAGTTGCACGGCTTCACGGCCTGGCAGACGGGCCAGGTGATCTTCCCCGGCGCAATCGCCAGCGCGGTCACGATGGCGGTGATCGGCCGCAACGCCAACCGCATCGACGCCCGCTACACCATCGTGCTCGGCGTGGCGATGTTCGGGCTCTGCATGTACTGGCTGTCGGGCATCTCGCTCGACGGTGGCGCCGACGACGTGTTCTGGCCGCTGATCCTGCGCGGCGTGGGCATGGGCCTGATCTTCGTGCCACTCACCAACGCCAGCATGGCGGAGCTGTCACCGGAGGACGTGCCGCAGGGCACAGCGTTGTTCAACCTCACTCGCCAGCTCGGCGGCTCGCTTGGCATCGCCATCATGGCGACTTTGCTGTCGCGTTTCACGTCGGGCGCACGCAGCAACCTGGCGACGCACCTGAGCACCGGCGATCCGGACGTGCTGCAACGCCTTGGCGTGCTCACGCAGGGTTTCGTGGCCCGCGGCTCCGACGCCACCACCGCCACCGCGCAGGCCTATCGTGTGCTCGAGCGGCAGCTGCTGGCACAGGCGAGCGTGATCTCCTTCTCGAAGATCTACCTGATCAGCGCCGTGGTCATGTTCCTCGGCCTGCCGTTGCTCTTCTTCTGGAAGACCGGTCGCAATCGCAGCGCACTCTCGGCTGCGGACATGCACTGAATCCGTGCGCATCGTCGGCATTGTTGCGCCGCG